>NZ_CP120744.1:5075000-7105961 GCF_029581315.1 Micromonospora sp. WMMD714 | reverse complement strand
CCTGGCGATGTTCCCGCCGGTGCCGCCCGCGATGATCGAGCGCGGCTACCAGGACTTCGCCGACCGGTGGAACCCGATCCTCGACGTCTTCGACGAGGTGGGGGTGCGGTTCGCCCACGAGGTGCACCCCAGCGAGATCGCGTACGACTACTACACGACCAAGCGGACCCTGGAGGCGATCGGCCACCGGCCCGCGTTCGGGCTCAACTGGGATCCGTCGCACTTCGTGTGGCAGGAGCTCGACCCGGTGAACTTCATCTTCGACTTCGCCGACCGGATCTACCACGTCGACTGCAAGGACGCGAAGGTGCGGACCGGGGACGGCCGGCGCGGCCGGCTCGCCTCCCACCTGCCCTGGGCGGACCTGCGGCGCGGCTGGGACTTCGTCTCCACCGGCCACGGGGACGTCCCGTGGGAGGACTGCTTCCGGGCGTTGAACGCGATCGGCTACACCGGCCCCATCTCGGTGGAGTGGGAGGACGCCGGGATGGACCGGCTGGTCGGCGCACCGGAGGCGCTGGAGTTCGTCCGTCGGCTCGCCTTCGACGCCCCGACGGCGGCGTTCGACGCGGCGTTCAGCAGCGGCAAGGACTGAGACGCACGTCGGGCCGGTCGCCGAGTGGCGACCGGCCCGACGACGTACGGATGATCAGAGCGTGCTGCCGTTGGCGCCGGTGCCCGGGGCCTTGGGCTTCGGGGTGGTCGTCGACGAGCTGGCCGGGGTGACGCCCGACGTGGCGCCGACACCGGCCGGGGTGCCCGCGAAGACGTCGTCCGCCGGGGTCAGCTCCGGCTTGCCGGTGGTGCCGGTGTGCAGCTTCTCGCCGAGCTTGGACTGGCCGAGCTTGTCCTTGCCCTCGCTGTACAGGCGGGTGGCCTGGGCCTGGGCGACCCCGGCCGCCTCCTGGACGGTCGGGTGGTCGAGCACCTTGCGGCCCCGCACGACCAGCTCCTCGTACTTCTCCCGGCCGGCACGGGCGCCCAGGACGAAGCCCGCAGCCAGCCCGCCAAGAAACATGATCTTTCCGCGCATGGCGGCTCCTTCCGTACCTGACGCTCCCGTCGTTCCCCGCCGGTGATTCCCGGCCGGGACCGACCATCTTCGCGCCCCACGTTTTTCTCGGTCTACAGCTCAGTACCCATCCTGCTCCGCGCTCATGCCTGGTTGTGCCAGGATGACGATTTGTCCGTCTTGTTAGTGTCGAGGATTCCGGCCCGTGACGGAGGGCCGAATGCGGCAACCCCCTGGACCGAACCCCCCCGAAGTCCTGTACTCTTGTGCCGTCGCCGAGCGCCGGAGAGATCCGGTACGACGCGGCGCAGCAGTCCCCCGTAGCTCAATTGGCAGAGCAGCCGGCTGTTAACCGGCAGGTTTTTGGTTCGAGTCCAAACGGGGGAGCACAGCCTCCCACTCTCGCCCGTCGGCCCTGCCGGCGGGCGTTCCCTTGTGTCCGGTGCCCGCCCGCTCCACCGCCGGCCGGATCCGCCGATCGGGTCACCGGTGCTCCGGGAGCGGGGTCGGATGGGCGGTTTCGGCTCCGAACGGGGTATTCGGGCGGCAGGATGACAACTGTCGACTTAGACTCCCGCTGCGTCGATTGGTGCGTCGAATCGAGGGGTGGGCCGGAGGATGGCCGGTGGACGGGGCCGGAGCATGGCCACGCTGACCGCCGTGGCGGTCGTCCTGGCCTGGCTGCTCGTCGGCTTGGTCGCCGGGCCGTACGCGGGAAAGCTGGGTGAGGTCGCGACCAACGACAACGCCGCCTTCCTGCCCGCCGACGCCGAGGCGACCCGGGCGCAGGAACTGGCCGCCGGCTTCGTCGCGGAGCCGACCACCCCGGCCCTGGTGGTGTACGCGCGCAGCACCGGCATCACCCCCGCCGACACGCAGCGGGCGGTCGCCGACAGCGCCCGGTTCGCCCGGGTCGACGGGGTGGTCGGGCCACTTCCCCCACCGATCCCCAGCCAGGACGGGCAGGCCCTCCAGGTGGTGGTGCCGATCGACGACTCGGAGGGGGAACGGATCGGCCAGGTGGTCGACGAACTGCGGACCATCGCGGGAGGCGACCGTGACGGGCTCACCGTGGACGTCGCCGGCCCGGCCGGGCTGCTCGCCGACCTGATCGAGGTCTTCTCCGCCATCGACGGGCCGCTGCTGCTGGTCACCCTGGTGGTGGTGCTGGTCATCCTGCTGATCGTCTACCGCAGCCCGGTGCTCTGGATCTTCCCGCTGCTGGCGGCCGGGATGTCGTACGCGCTGGCGTCGGTCTTCGTCTACCAGCTGGCCAAGAACGACGTGATCAAGCTGAACGGGCAGGCGCAGGGCATCCTCACCGTGCTCGTCTTCGGCGCCGGAACCGACTACGCGCTGCTGCTGATCGCCCGCTACCGGGAGGAGTTGCACCGGCACCAGCGGCCCTGGGACGCCATGCGCGCCGCCTGGCGGGGTGCCGCCCCGGCCATCGCCGCCTCCGGCGCGACCGTCATCGTCAGCCTGCTCTGCCTGCTGCTGTCCAGCCTGAACTCCAACCGGGCGCTCGGTCCGGTGGCGGCCATCGGCATCGCCGCGACCCTGCTGGTGATGCTGACCTTCCTGCCCGCCCTGCTGGTGCTCGGCGGCCGGTGGGCGTTCTGGCCGCGTACCCCCGGGGTGGACCGGGCGGACCCGCAGGCCGAACACGGGCTGTGGTCCCGGATCGCCCGCTTCGTCGCCCGGCGGGCCCGGGTGGTCTGGCTGACCACGGCCGGGGTGCTGGCCCTGCTCGTCCTCGGCCTCACCCAGCTCGGCGCGACCACCCTCGGCCAGTCCGAGCTGTTCACCGACCGCACCGACTCGGTCGCCGGGCAGGAGGTGATCGCCCGGCACTACCCGGCCGGCACCGGCAGCCCGGCGACCATCTTCACCCGGCAGCAGACCGCCGCCCAGGTCGCCCAGGTCGCGCAGGACGTCGCCGGGGTGGCCGCCGTCCGCCCGGTCACCGGGCGGGACCAGACCGGCCCACCGGACCCGGACGCCCCACCCCTGGTCGTCGACGGGCAGGTGCAGCTGGAGGCGACCCTGACCGACCCGCCGGACAGCGACGCAGCCGAGCGGACCGTCCGGGACCTCCGCGAGGCGGTGCACCGGGTGCCGGCCGCCGACGCCGTGGTGGGCGGGTTCACCGCGATCGACGTGGACACCTCCGACGCGTCCACCCGGGACCGCAACGTGATCATCCCGGTCGTGCTGGCGGTGATCGCGGTGATCCTGGCGCTGCTGCTGCGGGCGCTGGTCGCGCCGCTGCTGCTGATCGCGACGGTGGTGCTGTCGTTCCTGGCCACCCTCGGGCTGTGCGCGGTGATCTTCCGGTACCTGCTGGACTTCCCCGGGGTCGACGCGTCCTTCCCGCTGTTCGCCTTCGTCTTCCTGGTCGCCCTGGGCATCGACTACAACATCTTCCTGATGAGCCGGGTCCGCGAGGAGTCGGTCCGCCGGGGTACCCGGGCCGGGGTGCTGGCCGGGCTGACCGTCACCGGCGGGGTGATCACCTCGGCCGGCATCGTGCTCGCCGCCACCTTCTCCGCGCTGGCCGTGCTGCCGCTGGTGGTGCTGGTGGAGCTGGGCGTGGCGGTCGCGGTCGGCGTCCTGCTGGACACCATCGTGGTCCGCTCGCTGCTGGTGCCCGCGCTGGCGTACGACATCGGGCCGAAGATCTGGTGGCCGAGCCGGTTGTCCCGGTCGGCGCGCGACGACACGGAGGTGGAACGTGCCCGGTGAGACGGACGTGGTGATCGTCGGCGGTGGCCTGGCCGGGCTGGCGGTCGCCCGCCGGCTGCACCGGGCCGGCGTGCCCTGGCGGCTGCTGGAGGCCGGCGACCGGCTCGGCGGCCGGGTCGCCACCGACCTGGTCGACGGGTACCTGCTCGACCGGGGTTTCCAGGTGCTCAACACCGCCTACCCGAGGCTCGGCACCCTGCTCGACCTGGGCACCCTCGACCTGGGCTGGTTCACCTCCGGGGTGCTGGTCCGCCGGAGCGACCGCCTCCACCGGCTGGTCCACCCGGTACGCGAACCCGGCGGCACACCGGCCACCGCGCTCGCCGGCATCGGTTCGCTGGTCGACCGGCTGCGCTTCGCCGCCCTCGCCACCGGCTGCGCCACCCTGCCGGCGCACCGACTGCTCACCGCGCCGGAGACCACCAGCGAGACGGCCCTGCGCCGGGCCGGGCTCTCCGACACCATCATCGAGGAGCTGATCCGGCCGTTCCTGTCCGGCGTGCTCATCGACCGGGAGCTGGAGACCTCCAGCCACGTGCTGGCGATGATCCTGCGTTCCTTCGCCCGGGGCCGGATCGGCCTGCCCGCCCGGGGGATGGCCGCGCTGCCGCAGGCCGTGGCCGCCCCGCTGCCCGCCGACCTGATCACCTGCGCCGCGCCGGTCACCGGCGTCGCCCCCGGCCGGGTCCGCACCCCGACCGGTGAGATCCGGTGCCGCGCCGTGGTGGTCGCGGTCGACCCGGCGGCGGTGGGCACGCTGCTGCCGACCCTGCCCCGGGTACGCACCCACAGCTACACCACCTACTACCACAGCACCCCGGAAGCGCCGTTGGGCGAGCCGATCCTGCTGGTCGACGGCGACCGGCGGGAACTCGTCGCCAACACGGTGGTCGTCAGCCGGGCCGTACCGTCGTACGCCCCGCCCGGCCGGCACCTGGTGGCGACCTCGGTGGTCGGCCCGTCCGCCCCGGCCGAGCCGGTGGTCCGGGGCGAACTGGAGCGCCTGTACGGATGCTCCACTGCCGACTGGGAACACCTGAGCACCGTGTCGATCCCGGACGCCCTGCCCGCCGCGCCACCGCCGCAGGGCCGGCTGCGCAAGCCCGTGGCGCTCGGCGACGGGCTCTTCGTGGCCGGCGACCACCGGGACAGCCCGTCCATCCAGGGGGCACTGGCCAGCGGCTGGCGGACGGCCGGGGTGGTGCTCGCGGAACTCCGCGCGGCGGGCTGATTCGGGTGCCGCCGGGGTGACTGCTGACTGTTATTCTCGCGTAGCCCATCGTGCCGTCAGGTGTCGCCGGGCGTACCGGTTCGGTGGTGGCCGGTGGTCCGCCGGGCGGGTTACGATCCGGCCCGGCATCGGGGGCGGTAGCTCAGCGGGTTAGAGCAGGGGACTCATAATCCCTCGGTCGCGGGTTCGAACCCCGCCCGCCCCACCAGCGAGAACCCCGGTCGGTCGAGCTTGGCCGAACACGACGGGGCAGCGGTCCGTAACTGATCCTGTGACACTGTGTCGACGAGACGCGCCTCGATCTTCGGGGCGTACCGACGTTCTTTCACGGGGGTTCGATGATCGACGACGACACCACGGTGTTCCGCCCTGTCCGCGGCCCGGTGGGCCGGGCCGCCCTGAGCCTGGCCACGATCGCCGCCGTCACGTTGCTGCCGCTCGGCGCGGCCACCGGGGCGTCCGCCGCCCCGCACGTCACCACCCTCGACCGGCCGTCCCCGGCGACGGCGATCTGGGGGCTGGAGGCGTTCGCCGGGATGCCCCGGGAGCAGGGCCTCGCCGACCGCCAGCCGGCGTTGCGCGGCGACACCCCGCTGACCGGGACGACCATCGACTGGCAGGACGACACCCGGATGCTCGGCATCCAGACGGTCGGCTTCGACGGCACGTCGTCCGCGCTGTCCGCGTCGCCGTCGACCCTGGACACCGCCGGCACGTTCTCCCTCGCCAGCTGGGTCCGGCTCACCGACACCTCGGTCAGCCGGGTCTTCGCCAGCAAGGCCGGCACCCACCGGGCCACCCTCTCGGTCGGCTACGACAGGGCGAGCAACCGGTGGCAGGTGCGGATGCCCTCGACGGGCGGCAGACACGGCGGGTCGGCCGTCGCCCGCTCGACGTCGACCCCGGCGGTCGGGCTCTGGACCCACCTGGCGGTGGTGTACGACGCCACCGCGCGCACCCTCACCCTGCGGGTGGACGGCGTGGCCGAGGCGGTGACGGGCAACGTGACCGGTGTCGACGACCCGGGCGGGGAGTTCCGGTTGGGCCGTGGCGACACCACCTGGTGGCAGGGCAACCTGGCCGGCACCCGGGTGTACGACCGGGCGCTGGTCGACGCGGACTTCACCGGCTGGCTCGCCTCCGACCCGGCCTCCGGCGGCTTCGCGGAACCGGGCCTGCTGCAGGCTCCGCTGGCCGGGTCGTGGTATTTCGGGGGCGGTATCCCCTGCTACGAGGAGGGCCTCGATCCGACCCTCTGCTCCGTCGGGGACGACAGCTCCTTCGGGCGGCAGCTCGCCCTGACCAAGGGCAGTTTCATCACCGACTCGGCGCGGGGCATGGCGCTCGAACTCGACGACCGGCACTGGATCGACGATCCGTCCGATCCGCACTTCGGTGAGGCGACCCGGGAGTACGGGCGTACCCAGGTCAATGTCGGTGACCCGAGGTACCCGGTCTGGCAGGACGCGCCGGTGCTCCGTACCGACCAGTCGTTCACGGTCTCGACCTGGGTACGGCTCGACCCGGCGCGGGGTGCGCAGGCCGTCCTTTCCCAGGACGACGGGGAGCGCAGCGCGTTCCGGCTGGGGTACGAACCGGCCGACGGTGGGCGGTGGGTGTTCCGGCTGGCCGCCGGAGCCGACGACTCCGCGACCACCACGGTGTCCGCCCCGGCGACCGGTGCCGACCAGTGGCACCAGCTCGTCGTGGTCCTCGCTGCCCGGCACCGGCAGGTGCGGCTGTACGTCGACGGAGTGCCGGCTGGCACGGTGGGGATGAACCCCGCCTGGCAGCCCCACCAGGCGACCGGTTCCCTGCTGGTGGGTCGGTCGACCTCCCCGGCGGGGCCGGAGGGCTGGTTGTACGGGCTGGTCAGCGACCTCGACGTCTACCAGGGCGAGTTCAGCGACGCCGACGTCCAGCGCCACCACGCCGAACAGCAGATCGCCCAACCGGGCCGGGGCTGATCCGTCGCCCGGCCCGGGGCCTGACCGGGATCGGGCTGGGCTGTGGCCCGGGGTCGGGCGGGATCGCGGCCCCGGGTCGGGCGGGATCGCGGTCCGGGGCCGGGCCGGATGACGGTCCACCTCCGGAGGTGACGGTCCTCCTCCGGAGGTGACGGTCCTCCTCCGGAGGTGACGGTCCACCTCCGGAGGTGACGGTCCACCTCCGGAGGTGGGTCGCGCCGGTCAGGCGACCGTGCAGGCCGCGCCGTTGAGGGTGAACGAGGTGGGCTTGGCGGTGTTGCCGGTGTGGTTGGCCTGGAATCCGATGTCGACCGACCCGCCGGCCGGGATGGCGGCGTTGTAGCTGGCGTTCCTTGCCGTCACCTGCCCGGACGAGGGCGCGTAGGAGGCGTTCCAGCCGGAGGTGATGGTCTGCCCGCCGGGCAGGGTGAAGACCAGGGACCAGCCGCTGACGGCGCTGGCACCGGTGTTGGTGATGGTGATGCTCTCGGTCAGCCCGGAGTTCCAGGCGTTGACGGTCGCGGTGACCCGGCAGGCCCCGGAGGCCGGCGGCGTGGTCGGCACCGGCGGCGTGGTCGGCGGCGGGGTGGTGACCGGCGGCGTGGTCGGCGGCGGCGTGGTGACCGGGGGCGTGGTCGGCACCGGCGGGGTGGTCACCGGCGGCGTGGTGGGCGTCGGGTTGGTCAGGCCGAAGAACTGGAGGGCGACGGCGGCCATCCCGCCCGAGGGCAGGCTGTGCCCCGCCCCCTGGACGCTGTACGCCTCGACCAGGACGTTACCGCTGGCGTCGGCGTACCGGCGGCGGTTCCAGTTGGCCTGCGGGGTGTCGGTGGAGGTGGGGGTCTGGCTCAGCCCGAACACGTTGGTCCACTGCTCGATGGTCTCCTGGAGCAGGGAGTACGGCACCAGGGTGTCGGCGGTGCCGTGCCAGAGCTGCACCTTCGGGCGCGGGCCGGAGTAGCCGGGGTACGCCTGCTGCCGGACCGCGTCACCCCACTGCTGCGGGGTGCGGTTCATGGTGCCGTTGGTGCACTTGCTGGCGCCGGGCGGGTAGTCGGCCGCGTTGGCGAAGCAGTTGTAGGGAACCCCCATGAACGCGGCGCCGGCGGCGAACACGTCAGGGTAGAGCGCCAGCATGTGGTTGGTCATCATGCCGCCGGACGAGCTGCCGGTGGCGTACACCCGACGGGGGTCGCCGCCGTACTGCCGCTGGGCATAGTTGATCATCGAGACGATCGACACCGGGTCGCTGCCGCCGCCGCGCCGCTTCGCGGCGTCCGACCAGGTGTCGAAGCAGTTGCCGAAGCCGGCCTGCTGCATCGCGGACGGGTAGATCACGATGTATCCGTACCGGTCGGCCAGCGAGGCGAACTCGCTGCTGGAGTAGAAGCCCGGCCCGGTGCCGCCGCAGCCGTGCATGGCCACCACGACCGCCGGGTTGGCCGGGCGGGTGTCCGGCACGTAGATGTGCATCCGCATCCGGCCGGGGTTGTCGCCGAAGTTGGTCACCTCGACCAACGACGCGGCGTACGCCGGTTGGAGCGTCGGTATCACCAGGGCCGCCGCCGCCAGCGTCGCCACCAGTGGCGCCGCCAGGGCGAGCAGCATTTTCCGTCTGATCTTCATGGGCGTGACTCCCTCACAGGTCGAGATCGGCCGTGCTTCCCTGCGGCACGGGTGCGCCCGGTTGCCCGTGTCGTTCGCGCCGGCCTGTTACCGCTGGCATGCCCTGCCCCGGCCCAGGTGGCATTGCATGGCACTTAGTGTTCTCCTCGGCCCGACAAGTGTCAATCGAATGACCTCGATACACTGGGCGGTCGTCGAGGTCGCCCCGGATCCACCCTGGACCCGCGTCCCGGTAGGCGTGCCCGGCGGTGCCGTCTACAGTCGGTGCCACCGTCACCGAGCCGAGCCCGGAGCGTCCCCGTGCCACACCCGTTCGACATCGAGGAGATCTTTCCCGACGACGGGGACCACCCGGTACGGCTGCCCCGCCGGCAGGCCGGCAACTCGCCGCAGGGTGTCGCGGTGACCCTGCTGGCCGACTACACGCTGCGGACCCGGGCCTGGCTGCCGTCCGCCGCCATCGTCGCGCTGCTCGCCGAGTCGCACGTCAGCCTCGCCGGGGCGCGGACCGTGATCAGCCGGCTGGCCCGCCGGGGCGTCCTGGAGGGCAGCCGGCAGGGACGGCGCAGCTCGTACCGGCTCAGCCGGTCCGCCGCCGTCAGCCTCTCGGTCGGCGGGAGCTGGGTGATGGCCGCCACCACCACGACCCAGGCATGGGACGAGTGCTGGACACTCGTCGCGTTCTCGCTGCCCCAGGAGCGCAGCGCGCAGCGGCGGGCGCTGCGCGGGCAGCTCCGCTGGCTTGGCTACGCGCCGCTGTACGACGGGCTGTGGATCTCGCCGCACGAGTTGACGCCCAAGGCGCGGGCCCAGCTCACCCAGCTCCACCTCGGCGCGGTCACCGTGTTCCGGGGCCGCCGGGTCGACCTCGACGCGGTCGCCGGCCGTGACCCGCTCGACGCCTGGGACGTCGCGGCGGTCGCCGAGCAGTACGAGAGCTTCCTGCGGCGGTGGCGACCGCTCCTGCCCCGGATCGCCGCCGGCCAGGTCGACGGCGCGGAGGCGGTCCGGGCGCGGACCGAGGTGATGGACACCTTCCGCCGGTTCCCCACCCTCGACCCGCAGCTACCCCTGCGACTGCTGCCCGCCGGCTGGCTGCGCGGCCCGGCCCGGGAGACCTTCGCCGCCGTCTACGACGGGCTCGCCGACACCGCCGAGCGGCACGTCCGGGCCGTCGTGGCGCGGTTCGCCGACGGTACGCACGCCGACGTCCGGGCGCACACCACCGCCGACCTCCTCGCCGGCCTCTCCGCCACCGAACCCCGGGGTGCCGCGCCCGCGGCCACCGACCTGGCCGAGTCGTCCCCGTCGTACTGACCCGGCCCCGCTCTAGAGCTTCAGCCCCTCGACGGTGCCCAGGTCGTACCAGGTGAGGGAGAACTCGCTGCCGGAGGGCGGGACGACCGGGAACACGGCCCAGCTCTCCAGGACCGCGCCGGTGAGCAGGGTGAAGTCCTCACCGGGCCGCTGCGAGGTGCAGTACGTGTCGACCGGGTAGACCTGCTTTGCACCGGCCAGCGTGAGATGCGACGACCGGAGATCCGCCGCCGGTTCCGGGCAGCTCAGCGACCATCCGTTGGCCGCACTGCTCTGGTAGCGCAGTCGTACCCGCAGCTTTCCCTCCGTGGTCACCTCCAGGCCGGTGACGGTCGCTCTGTTCGCTCCGTCGTCGTAGAGGAGGCGACTCGTCGGCCGGAGGCCGGTGCCCGCCGACTGCGGGGCGGCCGTGCTCCCCTCCGCGGCGGGGTCGGCCCCGCCGGTCGTCGGGGCAGGGCTCCCGGAGGCCGGCGGCGCGGAGTCGGAGAGGGCGTCCGCGACGGATGACCCGAGGTCCGGGTCCGTGGAAGCTGGCTCCGGCCCGCCGAACTTCAGCCAGGCCAGCACGGCGGCGCCGAGCACCGCGACGACGACGCCGACAATCACCTCGACCAGGTGCTTCCGCAACATCGATGATCCCTTACTGCCGGTGGACAGGCGCCTTCCACGCTAGGCGTCAGCAGCAAACCTGGCCACCGGGCGGGCACCCGCGCGCCGTTCCCGGCCGGCTGGGACCGGGCCGGATCGGGTGCGGGGACCGCCCGTCCCGGCTCACCGGCGGCGGGCCCGGTCCAGCACCTCCTCGGCGGTGAGCGGGCTGCGTGGATGGTGGCTCAGCGACAGCGGGGTACGGATCTTCACCGGTGCGGCCCCCTCGGCGGCGAGGTAGAACTCGCCGGTGCTGAGCCGGGAGATGTCCGCGACGTCACCACCCTTGGCCTTCGCCATCTCCCGGGCGGCCTCCAGCTGGATCGGGCTGTTGAGCCGCCCGTAGAGCTGGGTCGCCGCGTTGCCCGGGATCCGGTTGTGCAGCCCTTTCGGCGACTGGGTGGCGAAGATCAGGCCCAGGCCGTACTTGCGGGCCTGGGCCGCCAGCGCCAGCGTGCTCTGGGTGCACGCGGTCATCGCACCGGACGGGGCGAACGTCTGCGCCTCGTCCATCACCAGCAGCCCGAGCAGCGGCCGGTCGTTCGCCGGGTGCCGCTTGATCCAGGCGAAGAGCGCCATCTGCAACTGGTTGACGAAGCCCTGCCGGGCCTCGTCGGACTGCAGGCCGACGAGGCTGACGACGGAGATCCGGGCCCGCCGGCCCGGCTCGGGGGTGAGCAGCAGCCCGGGATCCACCGGGCTGCCCTCGCCACCGAACAGCGGATCGTTGACCATCGCCGCCGCCAGCGACTGGGCGATCCACACCCCGATCTTGTCCGCCCCGTCGATGTCCAGTAGGCCGTCCGGCAGGTCGGCGAGAGTGTCGATCAACCCCTGCACCCGGCTGCCGCCTCTTCGGCCGTAGTGCTCGACGGCCTTGCGCAGCACGGCGAGCCCCAGGTGGACCTTGCTGGTCCGGCCGGTGAGCTGCGCGCGGGGTGCCAACGACGCGACAGCCGCCTCCACCGCCTCGTGGAACTCGTCGGGGTCGTCGAGCACGCTGCGGAAGTCCGGTAGCGGCTGGAAGCTCAGTGGCCGACCCGACGACCGGCGCGGCGTCCACACCCGGACGTCGGTCCCGGTCAGGTAGTCCCGGGCCTTCTCCGCGTCCCCGGCCCGCCAGTCCGAGGGGGGCTCCGGCCACTCGTCACCGAGCCGGGCCAGGTCGTTGTTGGGATCGAGGACGATGGCCGAGACCCCGGCGAGGGCGCACTCCTCCAGGATCCGCCGGATCAACACGGTCTTGCCGGAGCCGGAGCCGGCGAAGATGGTGGTGTGCTTACGGAGGGCTTCTAGGGAGAGCGGCACGGGATCGCCGGTGCGGTGGTCGTACCCCACGGTGAGGTGCGGACCGGACCCCCCATCGTCGACCGGCCCCGCTTCTCCCGGCCTGGCTTCGACCGGCCCCGCTTCTCCCGGCCTGGCTTCGACCGGCCCGGCGTGGACGGGTGTGGCGTCGACCGGTCCCGTGCCGACCGGTGCCGGCGGCTCCGGCAGCGTCGCGGTGGTGGCCGGGACCTCGCCGGGGGTGTCCGGAAGCCAGTCGGCGACCGAGGCGAGGGCCAGCCGCAGCACGGTGAGATCCCGGGTGGGCCGGCGGGCGGTCAGCCACCCCCGGACGTCGACCGGGGCCTCCGCCAGCAGGACCTGGAGGGCGCCGAGGATGCGGAGATCCTCGGCGTCCAGCGGGAGGACCGTCCCGCCGGCCCGGGTGAAGGCGGTGACCGCCTGGCGGGTCTTGATCCCGCTGGACCAGTCCCCGTTACGGAGCAGGAAGAGCCGGCGTCTGGTGATCCGGGCGTCGAGCCCCGCCACCGTGCAGGCCTTGCGCAGCCGGGCCAGCGCCGCGACGGCGTGGTGTTCCGCGCTGATCGCCCGGAAACACCAGTGGGCCTGGTCCTCCGTGGTCTCGTCGAGGGTGAGCCGGAGCCGGGCGTGCAGCGGCGGCTGGGCGCTCGGGGGCGGGTCCACACTGAACGCCGGGCCACCCTCACCGCGTTCCATCACCCAGGCGGTCAGGCCTGCGGCGAGCAACCCGGGGACCAGGCTATCCTCGCTGTCCCGGGTCAGCGGGCCGGACACGTCCACCTCGCCCTTGAGCTGGGCAAACCTCGCGTCGAACCGGTCCAGGTCGGCCTCGGGGGCGGTACGCGCGCCGGGCGGTCGCGGGGCCGCCGGGTCACCGAGCCGGGTCAGTTCGCGGACCTCGCCCGCGTCGAGACAGGCCCGGATGTGCCGGTCGATGTCGATCAGCAACTGTCGGGGGGTCATCCCCTCGGCCTGCGCGAAGGCCTCGGGCCGCACCGGCCACGAGGGATACGGCGGGACGAAGCCGAGATCGGCGAACCGGGCGGCGAGCCGGCGTTCGACGAGTTCCCGGGCCAGGGCGGCGTCGTGGATGGTGCTGAGCCGGGGCGGGGTGCGGAACCGGTCGGTCACCGTGTCGACCGTCCGGCTCCCGATGATCGTCCACGAGGTCGGCAGGCAGGCCACCAGGGTGAGCGTGCGGCGGGTCACCTGGCGCAGCGACATCAGGCCGTCGGCGATCCGGGCGTGCACGGCGGCCTGCTCGGGGTCGTCCGGTGCACCCGACCGGGCGTGCAGGACGTCACCGGCGGCCACGGACTGCGCGATCAGGGTGTCGATCTGGTCGACGGCCACCACCGAGGGGCCGGTCAGCGCCAGGAGCCAGGAGAGTTCCTGGACGATCTGCTGTGCGCCGCGCGGGGTGCGCCGCATACCCCAGGCGGCGCGTTCCCCCGGCTCCCCCTCCTCGCCGGAGGCGAAGTAGTTCTCCGCGATGTCCCGGTGGGTGAACTCCTCCGAAGCGCTCAGCGCGAGCGCCCGGGCCGTCTCCCGGCAGGTACGCGCCACGTACGGGTCGTGCCCGGCCAGTCCCTCGATGAACGCGTCCAGGGCGGCCCGGGTCAGCGTGGTGTCACCCATCACCGCCCGGCGGGCCGACCGGGGCGCCCCGACCAGCGAGGAGAGCCGGCGCAGCAGCAGCCGGAGCTGGCTCTCGCTGCCCGGCACCGGTCGGGACAGCCCGTCGACCAGAGCGGCGAGCACGCTGTCCCAGAAACCGTGCGCGTCGAGCAGGCCGACCAGGAAGAAGTAGCCGCCCTGCTGCTGGACCTGCTGGCGGACCCAGCCCAGCAGGTGGGTCTTGCCCGAGCCGCGTTGCCCCTGCAACACCAGCCCGATCGGGCTGGCGTCGGCGCTGTCCCGGGCGTCGGCGACACCCCGCAGCACGTCGCGGACCACGGCGCGGTGCAGGCCCTCCACATGGAACGGCGAGGGCCGCCAGACGTCGTCGGGCACCGGCGCCCAGTCGAACCTGAGCGCCGCCAGGGCGGCCTGTTCCGCCTCGGTCATCCCACCCCCATCGCCAGCAGGTGCTTGTCCTGACCACCGAGCCGCAGGGCCGCCGCCACGTCGTCCGGGGTCAACTGCTTCTGGTTGGACTCCGGGACGATGTCGACGTCCGGTTCGCGTTCCAGGTCCCGGAGCGCCTCGTCGAGGTCGGCGGGGTCGACGTCGGCGAAGAAGGGGCGCAGCCGGGTGAGGCTGACCCAGGCCCCCGGCTCGGCGGCCAACGCGCCGTACGCCTGCCGGATCCGGGTACGCAGGACCTCGCGCCCGTCCGCCCGGGGCGCGGCGGCCCGCACGTCGGTCAGCGCGAACATCTCACCGAACGACTGGTAGTCGCTGCGCCCCATCACCCGGTCGCGCAGGTTCACCTGCAACGCGGCCAGCGCCCCGCCGAGCGTACGGCCGACCGACGACTGGAAGTTCAGGTTCTCCTGCACCCGGATCCAGCCCTTGTCGGCGAGCTGGTGCAGGAAGGTGTTGCCCTCCCGGCGGCTGTCCACGTAACCGAGCCGGTTGAGCTTGTCCCGGTAGGGCTTGCGGATGTCGACGCCGTACCGCTTCTTCAGCTCGGTGTTGGACACCTCCCGGGCCTCTGCCATCAACACGAGCAGGATCGCGCCCTCGGAGGGGGTGAGGTCATCGCCGGACATGGGGTGTTCCTTCCGCCAGGGCACGACGCCGGTCCCGGACCAGGGTGCCGATCTGGTGCACCACCGCGCCGACGTCGTGGTTGATTCGGGCATTGGTGAAGCGCAGGACGGCGTACCCGTCCAACTGCAACTGCACGTCGCGCTGCCGGTCCGCTTCGAACCGGGCCGGTCGGCAGTGCTCCGGCCCGTCGATCTCGACGACGCACCGGGCGTCGGGCCAGAGCAGGTCGGGGCAGACCGGGGGCGCGAGCGGGTGGGACTGGTGGTAACGGTTCCAGATCCGTCCCGCCGCCCAGCTCTCGGCGGCCAGGGCGGCCTCCAGCGCCGCCTCGGTCGCGCTGCCGGGATGCGGTCGTCCCAGCGCCTCCGGGGCCGGCGGCACCTCCCGGGGCCGGTCGTCCGCCGGCCGGGCGAGCCGGACGCAGGCCACCCGGTCGGCGTGCCGTAACGGTGCGCCGACCAGCCACACGCCGACCCGGCCGTGGTGGCACAGCCACTCCGCGCCCGCCACGACGGCCTGTTCCCCGGCCGGGTCGAGACCGGCGGGCACCTCGATCAGCAGGTTGACCCGGGCGCGGCCGAAGCCCTCCGCCACCACCCGGGCCAGCCCCGGGCAGCGGACCCGGGGGGAGAACGGGTCGACCGGCGGTCGCCGGCCGGACACCGCCACGGTGGCGAGGTGCGCCAGGAATGGCGCGTGGTGCGGGGAGCCCCGGGACCGCCGGACCGCCGCGGCCCGGACGGCCGCCAGGCCGAACGGATCGGCCCGGGGGACGTCCGCCGCCTCGGGAAGCCACCCGGGCAGCAGCGCCACCGCCACCTGTTCCAGCTCGTCCAGGACGGTGCGGACGACGGCCCCGGGGGTACGGGCCGGACCGGGGTGCGCGACGACGACGGCCGGGCCGGCGGGTTCCCCGGTGGCGATCGCCGCGATCGTGTCGGTAGGCACCCCGGCGAGCTGGACGACGCGGTCCACCGGCACCGCGGCGAGTTCGCGGGCGAGACTCACGGCAGGTCACCGGGGCGGACCGTAATCGCCTTCCTCCGGGGGAGATCGGATCGGGCGTAGCTCAGCGGTCCTCATCCTCCCGTGTGCCATCGGACGAACCCGAACACCCTACGAAGTGGCTCGACGCCGACGCCATAGCCGCCGACGGTCAGTCGTGCTTCGGACACCTCGCCACGTCACCGAACACGACGCAGGGGTCGGGTCGTCCGGCCGCTACGGGGAGGTCGGGGTGGATGTCCTGTCGGCGAGGGACTGGGCCTGCCGGCTGAGCGACTCGACCCGGGTGGTCAGCGCCTGGACGGCCGCGTCGTCGGTGCCGTCCAGGGTCGCCAACTGGTCGAGCAGGGCGGCGTGGTCCGAGGTCAGCTGCCGGTAGCGGCGGACGAAGCTGCTGTCGTCGCCGTCCCGACGGGCGTTCAGCAGGGCGTACTGCGGATCGAGGTCGATGATCTGCTGGGCGAGCCCGGCGGTGGCGGCGCTGAGCGCGCTGCGGCTGTCGGTCAGCTCGTCGCGGCGGATCCGGCGGGCCGCCGCCAGCCGGCCCGCCCGCCGGCCGCCGAGGTAGAGCGCGGTCGCGGCGGCGACGACGCCCAGCACGGCGGCGGCGGCGAGCAGGAAGCGGGGCAGCGACGGGCTGATCGTCCGGGAGCCGTCGGGCACGGTGCCCGCCTTGACCAGCCGGTCGTAGTTGACGGCGATGACCTTCACCGCCTCCAGCGGGCGGTCGGCGAAGGTGTCGATGCCCCGGCCGATGATCATTTCGGCGGCGGCGGCCTTGCCCAGGTTCTTCTTCTCGTAGCCGGGCACCAGCGCGCAGCCGTAGGTGTCGTAGTCGTCGCCGTCGCGGCTGAGCACCAGCACGACGGTCCCGTCGGCGGCCCGGGACACCTGCTTGCAGGTGTCCCGCAGGTCGGCGTCGGGGGAGCGCAGCACCACCACTAGCCGGCGGTTGCCGATGATCCGTTCCGCCGCCGCCCGGTCGACGTCGAGCCCCGGGTCGGCGTAGAACGACGAGGTGCGTACGTGCCGGGCGATCGGCCCGTCCAGCGCCCCACCGCTCCACACCGCCCAGCCAGCCAGCGCCAGACAGGCCAGGACGGCCAGGCCGAACGGGGTACCGAGCAGGCCCACGACACGCTGCCGCGGGGAGGTGCCGGCACCGGTCCGCCGGGAGCGGTCGGCGGGCTGCCGTGGGGAGGTGCCGGCACCGGTCCGCCGGGAGCGGTCGGCGGGCTGCCGCGGGGAGGGGGCGGTGCCGGTCCGCCGGGAGCGGTCGGCGGGCTGCCGTCGGGAACGACCGGCACCGGTCCGCCGGGAGTCGGAACGGGTCATGACAGCCGGCCTCGCAGGTAGTTGTCCGGGCGGTAGCTGGCGATGCCGACCTGGCGGGCGGTGTCGTCCAACTCGGCCGCCGCCTCGTCGAGCAGTGCGCGTACGTGCCGGGCGGGCAGCTTCTCCTCCCACGCCGACCGGGCCGCCTGGAGCGCGACGATGCTCCGGGTCAGCGCCGGATTGCTGCGGGCGTCGGTCAGCAGGGACACCTCGACAGCCAGCGCGGTCAACCCGGCCAGCCGGACCGGGGCGGCGTCGCGTCGGCGGCCCGGCCCCCGCCCGGGGCTGCGCAGCGACCGGGCCGACAGGACCAGGAACGCCGCCACGCAGCCGGCGAAGAGCCACGGCAGCGCCGGCAGCGCCACCCGCAGCGGATCGGCCGGCCGGTACGGCAGGGGCCGCTCGAACAGGCCGGCGTAGCGGATGTCGGTGACCCGGTTGAGGTAGACCCCCAGCACGTTGCGCTGCGGGTAGTCGGAGCGGCTGAGCACGCTGGCGAACTGGCCGTAGAAGCTCGCCCCGGCCAGCTCCGCGAAGTCCGCCGCGCCGGGGCCGTGGTACTCGACCCACAGCCCGTACATCACCACGATCGGCTGGTCGGGGAAGCGGGCGCTCAGCGCGGGGCCGTACCGGGGCAGCGGTTCGCCGTACCGCTGCACGGGCAGCGCGACGTACCACGCGCCGTCCGGGAAGGCGTTGCGGGCGGCGGCCTCGGGGACGTCGGTCAGGGTCGCGCCGGGGGCGACGTGCCGACCGGTGGCCCGCAGATCGGTCAGCACGGCGGTCAGCTCCGGCCCGCTCGGCTCGCGCCAGCGCAGCTCGTCCCGGTCGGCCGGGGTGGACTCCTTGCGCAGCGCGGTGATCAGGGCGATCAGCAGGTCGGTCACGTCCCC
Organism: Micromonospora sp. WMMD714; assembly: GCF_029581315.1. NCBI lineage: Bacteria > Bacillati > Actinomycetota > Actinomycetes > Micromonosporales > Micromonosporaceae > Micromonospora > Micromonospora sp. WMMD714. The sequence continues at coordinate 7,088,159 of NZ_CP120744.1, read as the reverse complement.
GGTGGCGAACTGCGCCCGCCAGGCCGGCAACGTGTCGGAGCTGGCCTGGTAGAAACCGCCGCTGACCTCGGTGCCGATCACCCGGATGGTGGCGTTCTCCACGTCCCGGACCCGCTCGCGTTCATCGGAGTCGAGGCCGGGCGGGGCGACCAGGATCCGGGTGTCGCCGGCCACCTCCCGGACCCGCTGCTCGTTCCAGTACGCCACCGAGCCGGGGAGGCGTACCACCGGCGCGGCGGCGACCAGGGCGGTCATCTCGTCCACCGACGGCACGGTGGCCCGCTCGGTGGTGCCGGCGGTGTCGGTGTCGACCCCCGCCGTCGACGACGGCGACCGTCCGTAGCTGACGTCGATGCCCTGTTGCCGCTGGGCGAGCAGGAAGACCACCAGCACGAGCACGGCGACCCCGAGCAGCGTCCAGCGCACCGGCTCCGCCCAGCGGCGGTACCCCCGGGCGGTCACCGGGGCTCCCGCCACAGCCGGTCGGCCCGGCGGGCGTGCTCGGCCGCCTCCCGCGCCGCGTCCGGCCCGCCGCGGGCGCCCGCGAGCGACTCGGCACGGGCGAACAACCGTTCCGCCTCGGGCACCCGGCCCGGGGCGGCGTCCCGGCTGACGGCCGCGCTGTCGATCGCCGCGCGGGCGGTCGACCAGGCGGTGCGGCGCTGCTCCGTCCGGGCCCGGTGGTGGGGCAGCAGGGTGGTCACCACGCCCGCGGCCACCAGCAGCACCGCGCCGGCCAGCCAGAACAGGTAGGGGTGTGCCATGGGCTCCAACCGTCCGACGGGTCCGGGGAGACTCCCCCGGGGGTGGTCGGACCGAGTCTCGCTGATCGCGTCAACCCGCGCCACACGGCCCCCGACCAGGGCGGTTGCGGCTGCGAAGGGTGGTGTGACGGTGATCGTGAGTGGCCGGCGCGCGGGTCAGCCGTCGCCGAGCTCGCGGGCGTACGTGTCGCGTAGCTGCGCCCAGCCGTGGGCGAGGGCGGCGCGGCCCCGGACCGGGCCGACCGGGTCGCCGGCGAGCAGCCGGTCGGCGACGTCGACGCAGAGGTGCCAGCCGGCGGCCACCATCGGCAGCGTCCCCCGGTCGGCGACGGTGTGCCACAGGGTGAGGCGGGTGCCGTCGGCGGTCGCGGTCAGCTCCCAGCGGAGCAGGTCCCCGCCCCAGGTGTGTTCCAGCAGGCGCGGCGCCTCGGCCCGGCGTACGGTAGCCGGCTGCGCGTCGGTCGTGTCGCCGTCGACCAGGGTGAGCACCACGTCGCCGGGGGTGCCGAGGTCGCGGTCGGCCAGGAACGGCGCCCACTCGCCCAGTTGGGCCGGGTCGGTCAGCGCCGCCCAGACCCGCTGCGGCGGGTGCCGCAGTTCGCGGACGAAGCGCAGGGTCCACCGGTCGTCGGCGGGGGTCGCGGTGACCTCGGCCGGTGGGCCGGGGCGCAGCGGGGCAGGGTCCATGGTCACTCCTTGTCGAGGTGACGCTCCAGGGCGTCGAGGTGGGTCTCCCACATCCGCCGGTACGGGGCCAGCCAGCCGTCCACCGCTCGCAGTTGACGCAGGTCGAGCCGGTAGATGCGGTGCTGGGCGACCGTCCGGCAGGAGACGAAACCGGCCTCGCGGAGCACCCGCAGGTGCTTGGAGACGGCCGGCTGGCTCAGCTCCAGGGTGTCGACCAGCTCGCCGACGCTGCACTCGGCCTGCCGGAGCGTGTCGAGGATGCGGCGGCGGCTCGGCTCGGCCAGGACGGCGAAGGCGTCAACGGACACGCAGGCAATATGCCTCCGTCGGCATATTCCTGTCAAGGCATATGCGGGTCCGGCGGGGCCTGAGCGGGTGCGCGCCCGGCTCCCTATGCTCGGGGCATGGAACTGCGGATCTTCACCGAGCCCCAGCAGGGCGCCAGCTACGACCAACTGCTCACGGTGGCCCGCGCCGCCGAGGACGCCGGCTACGGCGCGTTCTTCCGCTCCGACCACTACCTGGCGATGGGGTCGGCCAGCGGCGAACCCGGCCCGACCGACGCCTGGACCACCCTGGCCGGGCTGGCCCGGGACACCTCCCGGATCCGGCTCGGCACGCTGGTGACGGCGGCCACCTTCCGGCTGCCCGGTCCGCTCGCCATCACCGTCGCCCAGGTCGACCAGATGAGCGGCGGCCGGGTCGAGCTGGGCATCGGGGCCGGCTGGTTCGCCGACGAGCACACCGCGTACGGCATCCCGTTCCCGTCGGTGGGGGAGCGCTTCGACCGGCTGGAGGAGCAGCTCGCCGTGATCACCGGGCTGTGGGCGACCCCGGCCGGCGAGACGTTCGACTTCGCCGGGACGTACTACCCGGTCGCCGACTCCCCGGCGCTGCCCAAGCCGGTGCAGCAGCCCCGCCCGCCGATCCTGCTCGGCGGCAAGGGACCGAAGCGCACCCCGCGACTGGCCGCCCGCTACGCCGACGAGTTCAACCTGCCCTTCGTCTCGCTCGACGAGACGGTGGCCCAGTTCGGCCGGGTCCGCGCGGCCTGCGCCGAGGTGGGCCGCGACCCGGGCACCCTGCGCTGGTCCAACGCGCTGGTGCTCTGCTGCGGCCGGGACGACGCCGAGGTGGCCCGCCGGGCCGCCGTCCTCGGCCGGGAGCCGGCCGAGCTGCGGGAGAACGGCCTCGCCGGCACCCCCGCCGAGGTGGTCGACAAGATCGGCCGGTACGCGGCGGCCGGCAGCGAGCGGATCTACCTCCAGGTGCTCGACCTGGCCGACCTGGACCACCTGGAGCTGGTCGCCGCCGAGGTGATGCCGCAGGTGTGACCCCGGCCGGCGCGGTCAGCGGCGACGGGTGACCCCGCCCGGTTCGCGCAGCACCGTGTCCAGCCGACCGTCCCGGTCGCTGTCCAGGTAGGTGATGTCCGGTACGCCGTCCCCGTCCAGGTCGAACTGGACCACGTCGGCGATGCCGTCGCCGTCCAGGTCCGTCACCACCTGCGTCGACCCGTCCAGGTGGTGGGTGACGATCGAGTGCGCCCCGGTCTCCACCGGCCGGGGCGCGGGCGCGGGCGGCGGCTCGGGTGCCGGCGCGGTCCGGGCCGGGTACGCCGTGGGCGGGGCGCCGGTCGGCTGCGGGCCGGTCCCGGTCGGGTCGATCTCCTCCTCCGACGGGTAGACGTCACCGTGCAGGATGGGGTCGGGATAGCTGCTCATCGCGCCATGGTTCCCCGTCGACGGCACCGACAACCGTGCCGGATCCGGTCCGGCCGCGCACCGCCCAGCGGCGGCCGGGCTTCGCCACCGCTGCGCGCGGGTACAGTTCCGACGTGATCGACACACCGGTGGGACACGTCCAGGCGGCATCCGACCCGGCGCGACGCCGGGCCGCCGGTGCCGGCCGCCGCAGCGTGGCCCGGCCCGGGGGCGGTGCGGCGTGAGCGGCGTCGCACGGCGCAACTGGGCCGGCAACGTCCACTACGCCGCCCGTGCCTTCCACCAGCCGACGACGCTGGACGAGCTGCGCCGGCTGGTCGCCGGCAGCGACCGGCTCCGGGCGGTCGGCAGCGGCCACTCGTTCAACCGGATCGGCGACACCACCGGCGACCTGGTCTCGCTGGCCGGGCTGCCGCCCACCGTCGAGATCGACCGGGAGCACGGCACGGTCACCGTCGCCGCCGGGCTGCGCTACGGGGACGTGGCGACCCGGCTGCACGAGCAGGGGTTGGCCCTGGCCAACCTCGCCTCGCTGCCGCACATCTCGGTGGCCGGTGCGGTCGCCACCGGCACCCACGGCTCCGGCGACGGCAACCGCAACCTGGCCGCCGCCGTGGCCGGGCTGGAACTCGTCACCGCCGACGGGGAGGTGCTCACCGTCGACCGGTCGGCCGGCGACCGGTTCGCCGGCATGGTGGTCGCGCTCGGCGCGCTCGGCGTCGTCACCCGGGTCACCCTGGACGTGCTGCCCACCTTCACCGTCCGTCAGTACGTGCACGAGGGCCTGCCGGTCGGGTCGCTGGACGCGGCGTTCGCCTCGGCGTACAGCGTCAGCGGGTTCACCACCTGGCGCTCGACGGACATCGACCAGGTCTGGCGCAAGCAGCTCGCCGACGCCCCGCCGCCGGAGCCGGACTGGCTCGGCACCACCCCCGCCGGGCAGCCGGCGCACCCGGTGCCCGGGATGGACCCGGTGAGCTGCACCCCGCAGTTCGGCGAGCCCGGCCCGTGGCACGAGCGGCTGCCGCACTTCCGGCTCGGTTTCATGCCGAGCAGCGGCGACGAACTCCAGTCCGAGTACCACCTGCCCCGGTCGGCCGGGGCCGCGGCGCTGGCCGCGCTGGACGGGATGCGGGACCGGATCGTCCCCGTGCTGCAGATCTGTGAGCTGCGGACGGTCGCCGCCGACGAGCTGTGGCTCAGCCCCAACCAGGGGCGCGACACGCTGGCCGTGCACTTCACCTGGGTCGCCGACACGGCGGCGGTGCTGCCGGTGCTGGCCGAGGTCGAGGCCCGGCTGGCCCCGTTCGCGCCCCGCCCGCACTGGGGCAAGGTGTTCACCCTCGACCCGGCCCTGGTCGCCGCCACCTATCCCCGGTACGCCGACTTCGCCGCCCTGCTCACCGAGCTGGACCCGGCCGGGGTGTTCCGCACCGACCTGCTCGACCGCCACTTCCCCCGGGCCTGAGCACCCCGACCGCTGCTTCCTGCCGGCCTGGGCACCCCGACCGCAGCGGGCACCGGAAGTCGGGTCCAGCCCTACCCGACCGCCTAGCGTGGATCACGCAAGGGGAAGGAGACCAGGTTGCTGGACCGGCTGAACGAGGCGCTGGCGCATGTGGAGCGGCACCTCGACGAACCGATCGAGGTGGCCGACCTGGCGCGGATCACGCTCACCTCGGAGTACCACTTCCGGCGGATGTTCTCGGCGCTGGCCGGGATGCCCCTGTCGGAGTACGTCCGTCGGCGGCGGCTCACCGTCGCGGCGGCCGAGGTGCTGGCCGGGGACCGGACGTTGCTCGACGTCGCCACCCGTCACGGGTACGGCTCGACCGAGGCGTTCACCCGGGCGTTCCGCGCGATGCACGGTGTCGGGCCGGGCGAAGCACGGCGCACGGGGGCCGCGCTGCGCTCCCAGCAGCGGTTGTCCTTCCGGCTGGTCGTCGAGGGGAGTGGCAGCATGCGGTACCGAGTGGTGGAGAAGCCGGCGTTCCGGCTGGTGGGTAAGCGGGCCCGGGTGCCCCTGGTGCACCAGGGGATGAACCCGGCGATCGTGGCCTTCGTCAAGGGCATGCCGGCGGAGACGAAGGCCCGGATCGAGGCCCTGTCCGACCAGGAGCCGGCGGGCATCGTCAACGTCAGCGACCTGCTCGGCGAGGACCGCTCCGAGGGCGTCGAGCTGGACTACTGGTACGGCGCGGTGACCGGCGCGGACGTGCCGGACGACCTGGAGGCGCTCGACGTCCCGGCGGGGACCTGGGCGGTCTTCGACACCTCGGGCGAGTTCCCGGCGGCCGTGCAGAACCTGTGGCGGGACGTGTTCACCCAGTGGTTCCCGTCCAACCCGTACCGCAGCCGGCCGGGGCCGGAGATCTCCAGCACCCGCATCTCGGCCGACGGCAGCCACGCCGACGCCGAGCTGTGGATCCCGGTGGAGCGGGACGCCGGCTAGCGGTGTCCGGCGGGCTGGTCGCGCAGGCTGGCCCGCTGGACGGCGCGGCTGATGTCGCTGGGGGAGACGATGCCCACGAGCTGGTCACCGGTCACCACCAGCGCCCGTCCGTCGGCACATCCGGTGAGCCGGGGGAGCAGGTCGGTGAGCTGCTCCTCCGGCCGGGCCAGCACCAGGTCGTCGGCCCGGCAGGACACCTCGCCCAGCGTGGTGGCGGCCCGCCGGTCGGCCGGGGTGCCCCGGACCCGGTCCAGGGTGACCAGGCCGACCGGCCGGCCGTCCTCGGTGAGCGGCAACGCCGTGTGCCGGTAGGCGAAGAGGTAGTGGTCGACGAAGTCGGCGACGGTCAGCTCCGCCGAGGCGGTCTGCGGTTGCGGGGTCATCACCTCGCCGACCCGGACACCGGACAGCGCGCTGCCCAGCCGGGCCTGGCGTTCCTCCACCCCGGCCGCGCCGATCAGGAACCAGCCGATCAGCGCCAGCCAGATCCCGCCCACCCCGTAGCCGGCCAGGAACTGCCAGAGGCCCAGGCCGATCAGCAGCACGCCGAGCACCCAGCCGGCGCGGGCGGCCACCACCGACGCCCTGGCCCGGTCGCCGGTGGCCTTCCAGACGGCGGCGCTGAGCAGCCGGCCGCCGTCCAGCGGAGCGGCGGGCAGGATGTTGAAGACCGCCAGCAGCACGTTGATCCCGGCCAGCCAGGACACCGAGCCGAGCAGCAGCCCGTCCTGCCCGGCCAGGGCCAGCAGCACCGCGATCGCCCCGAAGAAGACCCCGAGGAACAGGCTGACCAGCGGGCCGACCCCGGCGATGCGCAGCTCCGCGCCCGGGTCGGGGGCCTCGCCGCGTAGCTCGGCGACGCCACCGAAGAGCCACAGCGTGATCCCCGCCACCTCGATACCGTGCCGTTTCGCCACCACCGCGTGGGACACCTCGTGGGCCAGCAGCCCGAGGAAGAAGACAACCGCCGCCGCCAGCCCGGCCGACAGGTACGCCCAACCGGGCCGGTCGGGGTACGAGCGGGGGAACTGGTCGGCCGAGAGCAGCCACCCGATCAGCGCGAAGATGACCAGGACACTCCAGTTGACCCCGACGGGCACCCCCGCGATCCGGCCGAGCCGGAAGGTCGCCCTCATGCCTGCGGCATACCCGGCGACGCCGCTCCCATGCCCGGGCGTCAGCTTCCCGACGCCCCGGTCGCCGACCGGGCAGCCCCGTCGGGTCGGCCGAACCCGGTCGGCGCGGTTGACCGGTTCGGGAATAGTGGCAGGGGTGACGCTGATCGATGAGGGTGACGATCCGTACCGCTGGTTGGAGGACCTGGAGGGGGCGGACGCCGCCGGCTGGGTCCGCGACCGCAACGCGGCGACCGTCGCGGCGCTGACCGGCGACGACGCGTTCGTCGCGGCGCAGGCCGAGATCCGCCAGGTGCTCGACGCCGACGACCGCATCCCGTACCCGGGCTGGCGCGGCGACGGGCACTACTACGACTACTGGCGGGACGCGGCGCACCCCCGGGGGTTGTGGCGGCGTACCACGTTGGCGGAGTACCGGCGGCCCGAACCGGCCTGGGACGTGCTGCTCGACCTGGACGCGCTGGCCGCCGCCGAGGACGAGAACTGGGTCTGGGGCGGGGTGGCGGTGCTCAAACCCGGCCACCGGCGCTGCCTGGTCAGCCTGTCCCGGGGCGGCAAGGACGCGGTGGTGGTCCGCGAGTACGACCTGGACACCCGCACCTTCGTCGCCGACGGGTTCAGCCTCGCCGAGGCCAAGAGCGACGTCACCTGGATCGACGTCGACCGGATCTACGTCGGCACCGATCTCGGCCCCGGCTCGCTGACCGCCTCCGGCTACCCGAGGGTGATCCGCCGGTGGCGGCGGGGCACCCCGCTGACCGAGGCCGAGATCGTGTACGAGGGACAGGTCGACGACGTGTCCGTGTACGCCTCGCACGACCCGACGCCCGGGTACGAGCGCGACTTCGTGGGCCGCAGCCTGGACTTCTACCGGACCCGGAGCCTGCTGCTGACCCCCGACGGGAGGCAGCTCCCGGTCCCGGTCCCCGACGACGCCCAGTGGGACGTGCACCGCGAGTGGCTGCTGGTCCGGACGCGCTCGCCGTGGGAGGTCGCCGGGGTCACCCATCCGGCCGGGGCGCTGCTGGCGGCCCGGTTCGACGACTTCCTCGCCGGTGACCGTGAGCTGACGGTGCTGTTCGAGCCCGACGAGCGGACCGCGCTCAGCTACCACGTCTGGACCCGGCACCACCTGATCCTGGCCACCCTGGTCGACGTACGACGGCGGTTGGCCGTGCTGACCCCCGACGGCCCGGAACCGGCCGACGCCCCGCAGCCGGCCGACGGGTCGGCGGCTCCCGACCGGCCGGCGGCGGGTGGTGGCGGGTGGTGGCGGCGGGAGCCGTTGGCCGGGGCGGCGGAGGACGACGACAGCTGGATCGTGGACACCGATCCGGATCTCGGCGACGACTACCTGATCGCCTCGACCGGCTACCTGCGGCCGGCGACGCTGGGGCTGGGGCGGATCGGCGGCCCGGTCGAGGTCCTCAAGCGGGAACCGACGTTCTTCGACGCCACCGGCCTGACCGTGCGCCAGTTCTTCGCCACCTCCGCCGACGGAACCCGGGTGCCGTACTCCGTGGTGGGCGACCCGACGGCGGTCGCCGGGCCGACGCTGCTCACCGGGTACGGCGGGTTCGAGGTGTCGCTGACCGCCCACTACGACGGGGTGGTCGGCCGGTGCTGGCTGGCCCGGGGCGGCAGCTACGTGGTGGCGAACATCCGCGGTGGCGGGGAGTACGGCCCGCGGTGGCACCGGGCGGCGCTGCGCGAGAACCGCCCCCGGGCGTACGAGGACTTCGCCGCGGTCGCCGAAGACCTGGTGGCGCGGGGGATCACCACCCCGGAGAAGCTCGGCATCGAGGGCGGCAGCAACGGCGGGCTGCTGATGGGGGCGATGCTGACCCGCTACCCGACGCTGGTCGGCGCGGTGGTGGCGAACGTGCCGCTGCTGGACATGCGGCGCTTCCACCGGCTGCTCGCCGGGGCCTCCTGGATGGCCGAGTACGGCGACCCGGACCTGCCCGCCGACTGGGCGTTCCTGCGGGGCTACTCGCCGTACCACAACGTGCGGCCCGGGGTGCGGTACCCGCCGGTCCTGCTGGTCACCTCGACCCGGGACGACCGGGTGCACCCGGGGCACGCCCGCAAGATGGCCGCGCTGCTGGGCGAGCACGGCTACGACGTGTCGTACTACGAGAACGTCGAGGGCGGGCACGGCGCGGCGAGCAACAACGAACAGCGGGCTTTCCTGTCGGCGTTGACGTTCCGCTTTCTGTGGCGGCGGTTGGGTGGCCGTTGATCGGGTTCGTGCGGGGTGCACCGCGATATCTCCCGGGAATAACGGTCCCCGACATCGGCGGTAACGGGAATTCCAGAGTGGACGTGAATGCGTATTCACTCTATTCATTTGTCGGTGACGTGACTCGATACCGTAGTTCCTTGAAGTCGGCGTGTGCAAATGACTACTATCTGTAGTTGCCGACTTCGGGGAGGGGCCATGAGGCTTCGTTTTCTCGCCACGTCCAGCAACTCTGGATCGTGTCCGAGCCTGTACGAGACCGACAACGGTGACATCGTGGTGCAGGGCTACCGGTTGACCGACCCGGAGGCGCTCGGCCAACTGCGGGACGTGTTGCCCGACGAGACATTCGTCGTGGTGCCCCGGGAACTGATGTCCTGGTTCGAGCAGAAGGACTGAGATGGGGTCGCTCGTCACCGACCCCGCCGCTTTCCGACGCCTTTTCGAGAGTTTCCAGCACGCCGCCTTCAAGCTGGAGGTCCGCCGGTCGTACGGCGTGCCCGCCGAGGACGAGCCGTTCCGGGTCTTTCTCACCGGGGCGGACCCGGGCGTCGACTGGCTGCGGCCGTGGCTCGACCTGATGCGGGCCGAGACGGCGCGGGGCAAGCGGGTGGAGCGGGTCCGGGTCGTCGACGAGCCGCCGAGCGACTACCTGCGGTTCGAGATGTCGGTGACGCCCCACAACATCGCGGCGGGCGAGGACATCCGCTACCTCGACCGCCGCCGGGCGACCGAGCTGGCGCTGCCGCACTACGACTTCTGGCTGTTCGACTCGCAGCTCGTCGCCTTCCTGCACTTCACCGAGGACGACCGGTTCGTGGGCTTCAGCACCACCGAGGACCCGGCCGAGGTGTTGCGGCACTGCCAGTCCCGCGACCGGGCCTGGACGCGGGCCACTCCCTTCTCGGCGCCGCCCGCCCCCGTCGCGGCAGCGGCCTGATCGCGGACCATCGCGTGGCCAGTGTCATGGGTGACGACCGGAACCGGGCGGACAACGACTTTTCCGGCCGCAGCGCGGCGGTGGTCCAGGCCGGGCTCATCCAGGGCGACGTGCACCTGCGGACGGTCACCGAGACGCCGTTGCCGTCACCACGGCAGTTGCCGCCCGCGACCAAGGGTTTCATCGACCGCGAGGTGCACATCCAGCAACTCGACTCGCTGCTCGACGAGGTGGAACTGATCACCGACAAGGCCCGGTTGCCCGTCGTCACCATCTCCACCATCTCGGGCAGCGCCGGGGTGGGGAAGACGGCACTGGCCGTGCACTGGGCGCACCGGGTGCGGGAACGCTTCCCCGACGGTGACCTCTACATCAACCTGCGCGGCTACGACGCCGTGCCGCCGCTGACCCCGCACGAGGCCCTCGACGGGTTCCTCCGGGCGATGGACGTGCCCGCCGAGAAGGTCCCCCGGGACCTGCACGACCGCACCGCGCTCTACCGGTCGCTGACCACCGGCCGGCGGATGCTGATCCTGCTCGACAACGCCGCCACCGCCGAGCAGGTGCGGCCACTGCTCCCCGCCGCACCGAGCTGCATGGTGCTCATCACGAGCCGCAGCCGGCTCTCCGGGCTGGCCGTCCGCGACGGTGCCATCCGGGCGGTGCTCGACGTGCTGTCGCGCCAGGACGCGACCCGGCTGCTCAGGGTGACCATCGGGGCCGAACGGGTGGACCGGCAACCCGAGGCGACGGCGCGGCTGATCGCGCTCTGCTCACACCTGCCGCTCGCCCTGCGGATCGTCGCCGACCGCGCCCGGCTCGACGAGGAGCGACCGCTCGGGGAGCTGGTCGAGGAGTTGGCCGCCGAGGAGAGCCGCCTCGACGCGCTGGCCGTCGAGGACGACGACCTGTCGGCCGTACGCACGGTCTTCTCCTGGTCCTACCAGGCCCTGCGGGCCGAGACGGCGCGGATGTTCCGGCTGGTCGGCCTGCACCCCGGAGCCGACATCGCGCTCGACGCGGCGGCCCGCCTCGCCGGCTGCGCCCCGTCGGTCGCGCGCCGGCACCTCGAATCGCTCGTCGGACTGCACCTGCTCACCCGCAGCGGACCCCACCGGTTCCGGCTGCACGACCTGCTGAGGCTGTACGCGATGGAACGAGCGACCCTCGACGAGAGCCCGGAGGCCGTCCACGCCGCCCGGGAGCGACTGCTGCGGTGGTACCTGCACCACACCTACGCGGCCTACCGGGCGATCCTTCCGCAGGGCCGGCCGCTGCCCGGCGTCGACGTCCCACCCGACGCCACGCTCGACGACGCGCTGCGGTGGTGCGAGCACGAACGGCTCAACCTGCTCGACGTCGTCCGCGCCGCCCCCGGGTGGGGCCACCACCGGCTCGGGTGGCAGATCGCGCTCGCCAGCATGGCCTTCTTCGAGCGCAGGTCCTACTGGAAGGCGTGGATCGACAGTCACCTGGCGGGCCTGGACTGCGCCCGGCACCTGGGCGACCGCCGGGCCGAGGGGTGGCTGCTGCTCAGCCTCGGCGACGCCTGGTGGGACCGGGGCGACCTCGACGAGGCCGGACGCTGCTACGCCGGCTCACTGGACGCGGCACGGGACGTCGCCGACGCGTGGACCACCGGGTACGCCCTACGCGGATGCGGCCTGGTCGAGGAGGACCGGGGAGACTTCGCCGAGGCGACCCGCTACGCCCGGGAGGCGCTGCTGACCTTCCGGCAGTCGGGCGAGGAACGCGGCACCGGCCTGGCCCTGATGAGCCTCGGCAACGCGCTACGCGGCGCCGGCCGCCACGCCGAGGCCCTCGCCTCGTACGACGACGCGATGACGGTCTTCGAGCGGCTGCGGAACCGGTGGAGTCAGGGGCTCGTCGCTCTCCACCGGGGGCAGACGCTGCTGCACGCCGGTGAGCCCGCCCCGGCGTTGGCGGCGGTCACCTCGGCCGGCGCGCTGTTCCGCGAACTCGGCGACCGCCGGCACGCCGCCCTGGCCCGCTCGTACGAGGGCGACGCCCAGCTCCGGCTCCATCAGCCGCACGCCGCCCGCGAAGCGCTCGCCGACGCGCTGCTGACCCTGCTGGAACTCGACGACCCCCTCGCGGCGGACGTGCGCCGACGCCTGGCCGCCCTCGACCACGACACCACCACTCCGGACCAGCAGGGGGAGCAGGATGGATGACCCGATCATCACGGCGGTCGCCGTGGCACTGTCGACCCGCGCCGTCGAAGGCCTCACCGACGCGGCACGGGAAGCCCTGGCGTCGGTGATGCGCCTCGTCCGTCGCAAGGCGGCGGAGCACCGCGCGCTGCGGACCGCGCTCGCCGCCGAGCCCGCGTCCGGCGGGGGCGACGACCGGGCCGTCGCGGTGCGCCGGGCACTGGCCGACGCCGCCGACCATGATCCGGACTTCGACCAGGAGCTACGCCGCCGCTGGGCGACCTTCCACCAGACGACCGTACGGGCTGACGCGGTGACCAACACGGTGTCGGGTCAGGTCACCGGCCCGGTGGTGCAGGCGCGCGACATCTCCGGCGGGGTGCACCTGGACCTGTCCGCACAGCAGCACCCCCGACGGTGACGGCGCGTCATGACGTGATGGCCAATCGTCAGTATGCAGCGGCTATGCTGAGAGTATGACTCGCCGTATCACGATCAGCTTGCCCGACGACGTGGCCGCCTACGTCGAACGCACCCAGGGCAACACGTCCGGTTTCATCGCGGGAGTCCTCCGGCGGAAGATGCGGGCGGACGGCCTCCGGGCGCGCTGGGCGCAGCTCGGTTACGTCGTCACCGATGACGACGTGGATTCGACGAGGAGTCGTCTGGCAGCTCTTCCCCCGATCAGTGACGAGCAGCATGCCCGGAATCTCGAATGGCTTCGCCAGTTCGACGAGGACGGCAGCGCCGCCGCGTGAACGGCCTGGTCCTCGACACCTCTGCGCTGCTCGCTTACGCCTCGGGAACCAGTGTCGAGCCCGGTTCCATGATCACTCTCGCCGAGGAGGACCCGGAGCAGCAGCTGTGGGTGCCCGCGCTCTGCCTCGGGCAGGCGCAGCTCGAACTGGCGGGTACCGCCTCCGCCGCCCTCCTCGACCTGCTGTTCACCGAGGACCGTGACATTCAGGTGGCCGTCTACGACGCCGCCACGAGCCGGCGGGTGGCGCGGCTGGCGGCGCGTACACAGGTGTCGTTGGATGCCGCGCAGGCCGTCACCACCGCCGTGCTCTACCGCTGCCATCTGGTCACTCGGGATCCGAAGGCCCTGACGCCGGCGCTGCCCCCGGGAATGGAGCTCCTCGACATCAGCGAGACCTGGGACTGACGGTACCGGTCAGCGCGGGGCGGCGGTGAGCACCGCCTTGCCGAAGGCGACGTGGGCCACGTTGGCCTGACGGCCCGAGTTGGCATTCCGTCCGGTGCAGCGGATCTTCAACTGGGTGGTGCCGGTGATATCGACCTTGACATGGGTGGCGGGCCCCAGCTTGGCCACCTTGTTGCTGTCGAGTTGCCCTCCGCTGTCCCGGTAGAAGGCCACGTCGGCCACCAGCCCGGAGGCACCCGGGGTGTTGTCGTCGATGCCCAGCCAGAAGTCGAGGGTCCGCATCCCTGCGACGGGAAAGACGAAGTAGGTGTTGGTGCCGTTGCAGCTGAGTTCGACGCTCCGGTCGTAGGGCTTGTTGCCCATGGTCACCAGCCCCTTGACGTAACCCCCGTTACGGTCCTCCGCGTCGAGTTCGTCGAGGTGGCGGACCGAGGCTTCCTCAGGGCTGTCCTCCGGGGTGGGTGTTGGGTCGACCGTCTCGGTGGGTGTGGGACGCGCCTCATCGCTCGGGCTCTCCGCGATGTCGGAGGTCGGGTCCTCGGAAGCCGGCGGCGGCAGGTACGCGGAAGGACTCGGCCCGGCCGCCGAGGTCGGTGCGGGATGGTTGGCCTGCGGGAATTCGATGCCGAACAGATCACGCCCAAAGCCGAGTGTCGCCACCAGGAGGCTCGCCGCGCCGATGACGACTCCGGCGAGAGCCAGCTTCTGATGATCCTTCACCCAGCCGAAGTAGCGTGACACAGTGCACCTTCCGGGCGGCGAATTCGACGTGGCCCCCACCTGTTCAGGTCGGGGCGGCCGATTGTGTGCCGTTCGGTCTGGCGTGTCGAGGTGGGTGTCGCAAAGCTGACGCCATCCGCGTCGCGCACCGGCACCGGATCGAGGGCGGGGCAGCCCTTTCAGTACCGGGGCGGCTGCTGCTTGAGGCTCGCCAGAAAACGCGTCCACGTTCGGGGTGCGAAGGTGAGGACTGGGCCGGTGGGGTCCTTGCTGTCGCGGAGCCCGACGACGCCGGGGAGGTTGTCCGCGACCTCGACGCAGTTGCCGCCGTTGTTGCTGCGGGTGGGCTTGCGCCAGACGGCACCGGTCAGGTCAGGCACGGGCGTACTCCTCTGCGACATCCTGGATCAGGCTTTTCGATCGGGAATCGTTCAGGGCGCGACCTGCCATGTCGGCCCAGATAGCGCGGTAGGCCGCCGTCTCGTGCGGCTTGTCGAGATAGATCGCTCCGGTGGCCGCCTCCAGATAGGCCACCGGCGGCTCCGACTCCCTGGTGCTTCCGTCCTCGGGGAACTCCAGGATCGAGAAGGCTCCGGCCATCGCCCCGGCATGCAATCCGGCAGAAAAAGTAAGCACCTGCACGGTTACGTTCGGTAGCTCTGCGGCCTTCAGAATCTGGTGTAGTTGATCGGTCATGATCGTGGCGCTACCGACCGGGCGGCGCAATACCGCCTCGTTGATTATCACGCTGAGTTGCGGAGCGGCGAACCGGGTGAGAAGTGCCTGCCGTTCGACACGGAGTTGGACGGCTCGCTGCTGCTCGTCCGTGGCTGTGGTGTCGACGGCACCGCCGGGCATCCGGAAGACCTGCTCCGCGTAGGCGCGGGTCTGGAGGAGGCCGGGGACCAGCTCCGACTCGTACTGACGGATGCGTGAGGCGGCCGATTCCAGTCCGATGTAGAGCTGGAACCAGCGGGGGAGGCCGGAGCCGATGTAGTCGTGCCACCAGTTCTTGTTCTCTCGGGTGGCCGCCGTCATGGCGAGGAGCAGTTCGCCGTCCTCGACGGAGGCGCCGTAGAGGTCGAGCATCTGCTGCACGTCGGCCTGCCGGTAGCGGACGTGTTCGGCGCCGTTCTCGATCCGGTGCAGGGTGGCCCGCGCCCGGTCCAACTGTTCGGCGGCCTGCTCCATCGTGAGCCCGGCCGCCCGGCGCAACGACTCGAACTTCCGCCCGATCTGACGGCGGAGCATCGTCGTCCCGCTCACGGATTGTGACACCATCGTCCTCCCGGCTTGGCTGGCCTGCACACCCTCCCGTCCAATTTTGACGGCCGAATGGTCAAGCAGTAATGGACACATTACACAGGGTGCTCATCTATGGCCAGGGGCCAGGTCGCGCAGGGCAATTGAGCTGTTGCAATCAGTGGTCGCCGGTGCTTGACTGCTTCGGCGGTCACCGGGGAGTTCTCGCTGCTCAGTGGCCAGGTGAGCCCCGCTGTCGTACGGCCGGTCGAGGCTGCGACGGCGGGTGCCGGGGTGGGTCCGCCGGTGCGCGGCGGGCCGGTGGACCCACCCCTCCACGGGTCGACCTCAAGGAGAGGCAGGTTCCACCATGCGTGACTTCTTCCACCGGGTTCCGCAGGGCCGGCGGCCGGGGCCGGTGTCGATCGGGCACTCGTCGCCCGTACCCCCTCGGTCGGCGTCCGGGCGGCAGGCCGGGCGGACGGACCGTCGCAGCGGGCGGGAGCGGGGCCGGTGACCGGGCGGTTCGTCATCCACCTGCCGGTCGTCGCCAGCGACCTGCTCTCCGCGCAGCGGTTGGCCCGGGTGGTGGCGCACTGGACGCACGTCCTGCCGCAGACCGACCCGGGCGGCACCACCGTCTCCGTCGAGGACGACCAGAGCGTCCACCACTGGGTGTTCTGCGACCGGCTGCTCTCCAGCGGCCTGCGCTGCCTGCTCCGGCCGGACCACGAAGGCGGCTGCTCCCGGCGGCGCGGGTGGCGGTGAGCGGACGACCGGTACCGCGCTCCTGACCGAACACCCGGTCACCGTGACGCCGCCCTGCTCAGCGCCGGGAGTGATCGGGACGCCGGGGGTGCTGTCCCGCTCCCCGCCGGGCGTCACCGTGACGTCGGGGGTGCTGTCCCGCTCCCCGCCGGGCGTCACCGTGACGTCGGGGGTGCCGTCCCGCTCCCCGCCGGGCGTCACCGTGACGCCGGAGGGTCGCCGTGCTCAGCGCCGGGGTGCGTCGCCCGCCGCCACCGGGGCCTGCGTTATCCGGGTCGCCCAGTCCAGGGCGTGGTCGGCGACCGCCTCCCAGCCCGGCTCACCCACCGTGAAGTGCGAGCGGCCGGGGAACTCGTGGTACGCGGTCACCGCCCGCGACTTCTGGTAGAGCCCGGCGTTCGCCTTGACCAGCGAGGGCGGGGCGACGTGGTCCTCGCCGCCGGCGATCAGCAGCAGCGGCGGCCGGTCGTCGCGGCCGGTGTCGACCGCTGCGGCCGAGTCCGGGTCGAGGTTGGCGAATGCCCCCTCGAAGAGGACGTGCCCGGCGGCCGGGACGGCGTAGCGCCGCCAGGCCCGGTCGGAGTCGTCGGGCTGGAGGGTGTTGCCGAAGGCGTACCGGAACTCGTCCGGGCTGATCTGGACCCCCCGGTGCCGGTTCACCGGGCTGTGCAGCACCGGGTACGACGCCCGCAGCGTGCTGATCGGCAGCCGGAGCACCCCCTTGACCGGGGCGGACGCCACCGCCACGACGGCCGCGCCGAGCTGCCGGTCGGCCAGCACCTGGGCGACCAGTCCGCCGAACGAGTGGCCGATCACGATCGGTGCGCTCGGCAGCTCACGGATCACCGCCGCGTAGTGGTCGATCACCTGCCGCAGGGTGGTACCGGCGACCGTACCCGGGTCGGCGCGCAGCGCGGTCACCTCCCGGTCGAAGCCCGGCCAGGCCGGCGCGAGCACCCGGAACCCGCGTGCCGCGTACCGCTCGGCCCACCCCTCCCAGCTGCGCGGTGTCATCCACAGCCCGTGCACGAACACCACCGTGTCGACCGGCCCGCCCGACGTGCTCCCCATGTCGTCCTCCCCACCTCACCCACCCCGCCCCGACCCGGCCCGCATACCCACCTCCCACCCCCCGATGCCCCCGACCTCACCCGTTCCCGCCTCCGCCCCCGTGCCCCGCCGTCCTACCGCCGCCGCCCCTTGCCCCTTGCCCCTTGCCCCCGAGCTTCCCCAGGCTCCCGCCGCCACCCCGTTGATCAAGAGGTTTGCGTCATGCCGCCCCGTGATCAAGAGATTTGCGTCATGCGCCGGCGGGATCCCTGACCTAAACCTCTTGATCACCGGGCCGGGCCGGGCTGAGCCGGGCCGGGGCCGGGCCGGGCCGAGCCGAGCCGGAGCCGGAGCCGGGCCGGAGCCGAGCCTGAGCCGGGCCGGGGCCGGGCCGGGGCGAGCGAGGCACCCGGGGTGAGCCGGGCCGGGGTCGGGTGGGGGTCAGGAGGTGGGGAGGGCGTCGACGACGACCAGTTCGGTGCCGGGGCGTATCTCGGCGAGGAGGGTCTGCTGGGCGGTGCGGGTCAGGCGGATGCAGCCGTTCGTGACGTCCTGGCCGAGGGTGTCGTCGTCCTGCCAGGTGTGCAGGCCGATGTGCGCGCCCTTGAGGCCGCTGGGGACCGCGTCCGGGTCGTCCGGGACGGCGCCGAGCGCGAAGATGTCCACCCCGCCGTAGACCGGTTCGGGTGGGGGCGTGGTGCCGAGGATGAAGGTCCGGCCGAGCGGGGTCTCCTGGCCGGGCAGGCCGAGGCTGACCGGCCAGCTGCGTACCGGCTTGCCGTGCCGGTTCCAGGTGAGCTGGTGGGTCCGTCGCTGCACCACGATCTGGTCCCGCAGGGCGACCGGGGTCCAGCCACCCTGGGGCAACCAGGCCACCCGGCGGCTCGCCGAGGGCAGCAGGACCGCCGTCCAGCCGGTGCGGCGCTCCACCACCGGCATGGTCAGCTCGACCCCGCTGATGGTGGGCGCGAGCAGGGCGCGCGGGCGTCCGCCGGGTGCGTCGTACGCGGCGATCTTCCGGGTGGGGGTGAGCCCCTCGGTCAGCGGGGTGACGTCGAGCGGGCGGGGGTCGGCCGGGAAGCCGGCGGGGGCCGGGTCGTAGTCGACCACCGGCAGCCCGGCGGGGGGCGGTGCGGCGGGCGGCACCGTCTCGTCCTCGCCCGGGGCGGCCACGGTGGGCGACGGTGGGGCGGCCCGTTGGCCGGGAAGGGGCGTGTCGGCCCGTAGCGCCGCGCCGACCAGCAGGGCCAGTGCCAGCAGCATCGGTACGCCGACGACAGCGGCGAGCGGACCCCGCCCCCAGCGCTCGATCATCCGGTCAAACAGCACAAATACACTCTAACGGGTACGAGGCTCCCGCCGGTGGCGAATCGTCCGGACGGGAGCCCCGCGTCGTCGGGAGCCGCCGGGGCGGTGCGCCGGGGGCTACACGCGTCCCGGGCCGGGCCGGTTCGAAGATCCGCCGAGAATTTTCGGCACCGGTGGTGATCCGTACGCGCCGGAGGTCCGTACTGGAGGTGGGAGCAAGGTCGGCCGGTGGTGGCGCCGCCGTTAGACGATCGAGGAGCAGATGGCCCGGGCAAAGCAGAACGAGCAGGCCGCGACCGTCCGGACCGCCACCAGCAGCCGTGGTGTCCGGACCGTGTCGAAATCCACGATGGCGTTGATGGTGGCGTCCGCCCTGGGCCTGTTCTGGGCCGGCGTCGAGATGACCGGCAACGGCACGGCGATGTACGCGTACGGCTTCTTCTTCACCGAGTTCTTCGCCGGGGTGGTCGCCCTGGTGGCGCTCAGCCTCACCGTGATGATGGGCCTGCTCGCCACCGACCGGCTGGTCCTCATGATCCGGCACCGGGTGCTGCTCCAGTCCGCGCACCGCGCCACCGGTGTCCTCGGCGTCGCCGGCCTGGTGTTCCACGTCATCACCAAGATCGCGATCGGCCGGGCCGGTCCCACCGACGCCGTGGTGCCGTTCATCGGCGGCAGCGGGCTCTACGTCGGCCTCGGCACGGTGGCCGCGTTCCTCATGGTGAGCGTCTTCTGGACCGGCATCGTCCGGGTCCGGTTCGCCGGCGTCGGCCCCAAGTGGTTCTGGCGCAGCCTGCACTCCCTGGCCTACCTCTCCTGGCCGTTCGCCCTGTTCCACGGGCTCAACGCCGGTCGCGCCGCGAAGTCCTGGGTGGTGCTCAGCTACCTGGCGTGCGTGCTGCTGGTGGTGGTGGCGCTGATGGTGCGGCTGTCGGTCTACCTCGGCAAGCGCACCCGCGAGCAGCAGCAGGCCGCCGCCCTGAACAAGGCGATGACCGCCAAGGCGGCCGACGAGGGCAAGGGCCGGACGCTGCTCAGCGGGCTCGGCCGCAAGAAGGAGGAGGAGACCAGGGACAGCCGGACCAGTTGGGCCGAGACCGCCCTGGCCCCGTCCTGGAACGCGCCGACCGGCACCGCCCGGCGACGCGACCCCGAGCGGTTCACCGTGCCGGTGGTGCCCGAGCCGGGCACCCTGCGCGAGCCGGTGCGCGGCGGTCGCAGCACCCGGGAGGCGGAGCCCACCCCGCGCCGCGAGCGCGACCTGGAGCCGGCGGCCCGCCGCCGGACCGTCGAGCGCGACGAGCGCGCCGAGCGGCCCCGCCGCCGCGACGAGGACGTGGCTCCGGTGTCGGGCAGCCGTCGTTCCCGGTACGAGGAGGAGGACGCCCCGGTCTCCGGCGGTCGTCGTTCCCGGTACGAGGAGGACGTGGCGCCGGTGTCGGGTGGCCGTCGCTCCCGCTATGAGGAGGACGTCGCCCCGGTCTCCGGCGGTCGTCGTGCGCGTTACGAGGAGGACGTGGCTCCGGTGTCGGGTGGCCGTCGTTCCCGGTACGAGGAGGACGTCGCCCCGGTCTCCGGTGGCCGTCGTGCGCGCTATGAGGAGGACGTGGCTCCGGTGTCGGGCAGCCGTCGTTCCCGCTATGAGGAGGAGGACGCCCCGGTCTCCGGCAGCCGTCGTTCCCGGCGCGACGACGACGTGGCCGCCCGCTACTCCGCCCCGCCCCGGCGGCGCACCGACGCACCCGAAGAACCGTGGGACAGCCCGAGCCGTTGGGAGGGGTCCAACCGGCCCGTCTCGGCCGAGCCGATCTCCGCCGCCCCGCGTAGCGGCTCCGGCCGGCACAGCGTCGAACCGGACGTGCCGGAGGAGCCGGACTACTGGCGTCCGCCGGCCCGCTACGTCGCCGACGACGTCCCCGTCGACGACACCCCGACCCTGGTCGACCTGGCCTCCCGGCGGGCGCGCAAGGCCACCGGCGACGGCCGGGGCCGACGCAAGGGCAAGGCCAACGCGGACGCCGTGGACGGGGCGTACTGGGCGGGGCTGCGCGGTGAGGCCAAGTGATGCGGACCAAGGTCCCCCCGGTCGCCTGCGTCGGCGAGCCCCGGCTGACCGCCGGCTTCGCCGAGTTCGGCCGGCTCGACCTGATGGCGCACGAGACGGTGCACGGCCCGATCGGTCCGATGGAACCGGCCAACCTGCTCCGGCTGGCCGAGGCCATCCAGCTCAAGGGCAAGGGCGGGGCGGGCTTCCCGTTCTACCGCAAGTTCAAGGCGGTGCTGGAGTCCTGCGAACGGCAGGACCTGCCTGCCGTGGTGGTGGTCAACGCCACCGAGGGGGAGCCGGCGAGCTGGAAGGACAAGGTGCTGCTCACCCGGGCCCCGCACCTGATTCTCGACGGTGCCGCGCTGTCCGCGTACGCGCTGGACGCCGAGGAGATCGTGCTCTGCGTCGCCGACGACCTGATCGGCCGGGACTCGCTCACCGAAGCCCTTGCCGAGCGCCGGATGCCGGTGCCCACCAGCATCGTCACCGTGCCGCACCGGTTCATCTCCGGCGAGGGCGGCGCACTGGTCAACGGGATCAACGGGCTGCCGCACATCCCACCGGGCACCAAGAAGCGGTCCAGCGACTCGGGCGTGCGTAACCTGCCGACCCTGCTGTCCAACGCCGAGACGTACGCCCAGGTGGCCATCGCCGCCCGGCTCGGCCCGTACGAGTACGCCGCCCTCGGCACCGACGACGAGCCGGGCACGGTGCTGCTCACCGTCACCGGCCAGGCCAAACGCCCCGCCGTGGTGGAGTGCGCCGCCGGCACCCCGCTGCGGGACATCCTCGAACTCTGCGAGGTGCCGGAGGGGCCGGGCATCCTGATGGGCGGCTACCACGGCCGGTGGATCACCTGGGAGGCGGCGCAGCGGGCCGAGATCACCCGCAGGAGCCTCACCAGCGTCGGCGGCACCCTCGGCGCGGGCATCATCATCCCGCTCGGTCGGGACACCTGCCCGCTCGGCGAGGCCGCCCAGGTGGTCCGTTACCTGGCCGGGGAGTCCGCCGGGCAGTGCGGGCCGTGCAAGCGCGGCCTGCCCGACCTGGCCCGCGCCGTCGACCTGGCGGTCTCCGGCAGCGCGCCGGTGGAGGTCGTCCGGGCCGCCGCCGGTGACGTCAAGGGCCGGGGCGCGTGCAGCCACCCCGACGGTACGTCCCGTTTCGCGCTCTCCGCGATGGAGGTGTTCGCCGACGACCTGCGGCAGCACACCACCGGCGAGGGGTGCGGCAAACGGGTCAAGGGCGTGATGGGGCTGCCCGGTGCACCCGACGCCGACCCGCGCATGCTCACCCTGGACTGGTCCCGCTGCGACGGGCACGGGCTCTGCGCCCACGTCGTGCCGGACTTCATCCGACTCGACGGCAACGGCTACCCCGCCTTCCCGTCCACCCCCGTGCCGACCTGGCTGAAGGAGGGGGCGATGAAGGCGGTCAAGGTCTGCCCCGAACTCGCGCTGCGGCTGGTCGAGGTCAAGTAGCACCACCGAGAGGAGCACCGGATGCGGTCGTCGTCGTACCCCAGCAACGGGCCGGAGGGGCGCCCGGCCGCCCGGCTCGCCGTCGCCGCCGCCGCCCTGGCCGGCACCCTGCTGGCCGCCTCGGCGTGCGCCGTCGGGCCGACCACGGCGCAGCCGGCCGCCGAGGTCGCCGTCCCGCTCGCCACCGCGTCGTCCGCCGTGCCCACCCCGACCGCTGCGCCCACTCCGACCGGCGCACCCGCCGTGGTGCCCGACGCGCTGCGCTTCACCGCCAGGACCCTCGACGGTACGGCGTTCTCCGCCGCCGCCCTGGCCGGCCGCCCGGTGGTGCTCTGGTTCTGGGCACCCTGGTGCGCCACCTGCGCCAGCCAGGCCTGGACGGTGGCCGAGATCGCCCCGAAGTACCGGGACACCGTGCCGATCGTCGGGGTGGCCGGGCTCGGCGAGCAGAAGGCGATGCGCAGCTTCGTCACCGAGTTCGAGCTCGGCGGCACCACCCAGATCGACGACCGGGCCGGCGCGCTGTGGCGGCGCTTCGAGATCGTCGAACAGAGCACCTTCCTGATCATCGATCGGGAGGGGAAGGTCGTCCACCAGGGCTTCCTCGACGGTGAGGACCTGACCCGCCGGGTCGCCGCGCTGGCCGGCTGATGACTGGCCCGCTGCTGCTCGCGCTGACCGCCGGGATGCTCGGCGCGGTCAACCCGTGCGGCTTCGCGATGCTGCCGGCGTACCTGTCGCTGCTGGTGGCCGGGCCGGCGGACGGCCGGGGCGCGATCGGCCGGGCACTCACCGCGGCGGCCGGCCTGACCTGCGGGTACGTGGTGGTGTTCGGGGCCTTCGGGCTGGCCGTGGCACCGCTGGCCGACTGGCTGCGCCCCCGGCTGCCCTGGCTGACCGTGACGCTGGGGCTGGGCCTGCTGGCGCTCGGGGTGTGGCTGCTCGCCGGCCGTCGGCTGCCCACCCCGCGCCCGTCGGCCCGCGCGCCCCGGCTGACCCGGTCGCTGCCGTCCATGGCGCTGTTCGGCATGGCGTACGCGCTGGCGTCGCTGAGCTGCTCGATCGCGCCGTTCCTGGCGATCGTGGTGACCAGCCTCCAGGCCGGCTCGACCCTGCGCGGGCTGGCGCTCTTCGTCGCGTACGCGATTGGGATGGGTCTGGTGGTGGCGGTGGCGGCGCTCGGTGTGGCGCTGCTGCGCGGCCGGGTGGTGAGCGGGCTGCGCGGGGCCGGTGCCTGGGTGCCCCGGCTCAGTGGCCTGGTGCTGCTCCTCGCCGGCGGCTACGTCGCCTGGTACGGCTGGTACGAGGTCCGGCTGGCCCAGGGCCGGCACGACGCCTTCGGCGACCCGGTGGTCGTCGGTGCGGCCCGGGTCCAGCGGACCCTGGTGACGGCGCTCGACACGGCCGGCCCGGCGGTGCTGGCCGCGACGCTGGTCGGGCTGCTCGCGGTGGCGGCGCTGCTGCACCGCCACCGCACCCGGGCAGGCGACGCCGAACGGACCTGAGGTGCGGCCGTCCGGTCGGGAGTCCCGGTCGGCCGCCCACCCGGAACCTCAGCGCAGCGGGGTGAGCCGGTCGGTGCCCAGCCGGTCGCGGAGCACCTCGGGCACCAGCACCGAGCCGTCGGGCTGCTGGAACTGCTCCAGGATGGCCGGGAAGAGGCGGCTGGTGGCCAGCGCCGACCCGTTGAGGGTGTGCACGAACCTGGTCTGCTTGCCGCCCGGCTCGCGGTAGCGGATGGCCGCCCGGCGGGCCTGGTAGTCGCCGGCCCAGGAGACCGACGACACCTCCTTGTACTTGCCGGTGCTCGGCATCCACACCTCGATGTCGAGGGTCTTCTTCATCGACGCGCTGGCGTCACCGGCCGACAGCAGGCTGCGCTGGTAGTGCAGGCCCAGCCCCTCCACCAGGCTCTCCGCGTGGGCGAGCATCTCCTCCAGCGCCGCGTCGGCCTGCTCCGGCAGGGTGAACTGGAAGATCTCCACCTTGTTGAACTGGTGACCGCGCACGGTGCCGCGCTCGTCGGAGTGCGAACCGGCCGCCTCCCGCCGGTAGCAGGGGGTGTAGGCGAACGCCTTCAGCGGCAGCTTCGAGGTCTCCAGGATCTCGTCCTGGTAGGCCCCGAGGATGGCCGTCTCCGAGGTGGGCAGCAGGAACTGCCCGCGCGGGGCGGACTCCCGGTCCAGGTGGTAGACGTCGTCGTAGAACTTCGGGAACTGGCCGGCGGCGAAACCGGCGGTGTCCAGCAGCAGGTGCGGCGGGAGCAGGAACTCGTACCCGGCCCGTACGTGCTCGTCGATGAACCAGTTGATCAGCGCCCACTCCAGCCGGGCGCCCAGGCCGGTGTACATCCAGAAGCCGGAGCCGCCGAGCTTGACGCCCCGCTCGTGGTCGACCAGGCCCAGCGCGCGGCTCAACTCCACGTGGTCGCGGACCTTCTCGATGACCGGTGGCTCACCGAAGGTCTTCACCACCCGGTTGGCCTCCTTGCCGCCGGGCACCACGTCGTCGGCGGGCAGGTTGGGCAGCTCGCTCATCGTGCCGTGCAACCGGGACCGCACCTCGTCCAGCTGGGACTCCAGCTCGGCGAGCTGCTTGCGCTCGGCCTCCGGCGCGGCGGGCTCCGGCGCGGTGCCGGCCCGCTTGGCCTGCGCGTACGCCCGTGCCTCGGCCTTGCGGCGCTGCCGCTCGGCGTCGATCTCGGTGATCAGGGCGCGACGCTCCTGGTCGAGTCGCTGGATGTCGTCCAGGACCCGGTTGACCTCGGCGGGATCCAGTCGCTTCGCCAGCGCGGTCGCCACCGTCTCGCGATCCTTCCGGATCAACTCCATGTCGAGCATGCTGCTCCGTACGCTCCGTCCAGGCGGTCAGGTGGGACCTCACGATGCTACCGTCGCGCCCCCCGGCCCCCGGCCCCGCCCGGAGTTCCCCGCACCCCCGCCGCTCAAGCGCACGCCGGCACCGGTTGGGCACGCGGCACCGGTTGGGCACGCGGTGCCGATTGTGCGTGCCGATGTCGGCGTGCGTGCCGGCACGGGGACCTGCGTCCGGCCCCACGGGAGCCGACCACCAGACCTTCCGTTACCCACGGTGTTGTCAGCGGTTCCGGTCTCCGTCTTCACGCTCAGTGATCGCGCTGGTCGCCGCCCCACGGCATTCTGCCAACCCGCTCACCGCCTCATCCCCTTGACCAGGGGATTGGCTCAGTGGCTTCATCGCCCCCCACTTCCCTCCCTCGCCCACTTTGCTCTGCCGCCCTCGGCGCGACGGTCACTTGAGGTCACCGTCGCCTACGAGGCAGCAGAGCAAAGTGGGCGGAGGGGAGAGGGTGGAGGAGGAGGGAAGTCACGGTGCGTGGTCGTGTGACGAGTGTTGGTGGTCCGGTGGTGGTTCGCGGGGTGGCCCGACGTGGGGACCATTCGGTACGGCGCGGGGAACCGGTGACCGCCGGCGGGGTGGAGGCCTGGCCGGCGGGCGGCACCGTCAGAGGCGGATCGGCATCAGGATCGAGAAGGTGTCCTCGTCGTCCGGGCGGCGGACGGCCAGCGGGGTGATCGGGCCGTCGAGCTCCAGCACCAGCTGCGGGCCGTCGGCGGCGTCCAGCGCGTCGAGCAGGAAGTCCCCGTTCACCCCGACCAGCAGGTCGGCCCGCCGCGGTCCGGCCAGTTCGGTCGCGTCGACCAGGCGCAGCCCGTCGCGGTCGTCGATCCCGAGCACCGTCACCGGCAGCGGCACCCCCTCGTGTTCCCGGGTGACCGTGGGGGTGCCCGCCCGCAGCGCGGCGCGCAGGGTCGCCGTGTCGACCGGGATCCGCCGGGTCGGCACGCCAGCCGGTCGGTGCAGCAGCCGCCGGTAGTCGGCGAACTCGTACGGCAGGACCGGCGCGCCGGCCCCCGCGTCGCCGACGGCGATGTCGACCCGCTCCCCGGCGATCGTCAGGCACGCCTCCGACGCGCCGGTGGCGGCCAGCAGCGCCCGGAACTCGTCGACGGCCGGCACCGGGAGCAGCGCCCGGACCGGCGGGCCGTCCACCCGACCGGCGGCCCGGCCCAGCGCCATCCGGTACCGGTCGGTCGCGACCAGCCGTACGCCGTCGGACTCCACGTCCAGCAGCACACCGGCGAGCACCGGCAGTTCGGGGTCGTCGCCGACGGCGAACCGGACGGCGTCGACGGCGGCGGCCAGGGCGGCGGGGGGCAGCACGATTCGGGTGGTCATCGGAGACTCCTCGGGATCGATCAGGGCACGGACCCGGGAGAGTTCGCGGCGGGCGTCGGCGAGACCGTTCTCCAGCCGGCGCAGGTGCGCGTCGAGCAACCGGCCGGCCCGCGCCGGTTCGTCGTCCCGCAGCCGCAGCACGGCGGCGATCTCGGCCAGCGGCATGCCGACCCGTCGCAGACCGGCCACCAGCTGGGCCGGCGTCACCTGCGCGTCGGTGTACCAGCGGTAACCGTTCACCGGGTCGACCAGCGACGGGGTCAGCACCCCGGACCGGTCGTAGAACCGCAGCGCGCTGACCGTCAGGCCGCTGGTCCGGGCCAGCTCGCCGATACTCCGCAACTCGCTCTCCACGCCCATGATGCTGTCGCCTCAACCAGGTCGAGGGTCAAGCCCGCGCCGGCAGCACCCGGAACGTCATCCCGGCCTGCACCAACCGGTCCAGCAGCGCGTCACCCATCGCGGCCACCGGGGTCAGCTGCCCGGCCGTGGCCGGCAGGTCGTCGTACGCCAGGCAGAGCGCCGACTCGGCGAGCATCTTGGCCGTCTCGTCGTAGCCCGGATCGCCGCCGGAGACCTCGGTGCGGACCGTGCGGCCGCCGCCCGTGCCGACGAACCGCACCCGGAACCACGACCTGGCCCGCTGCTCCGCGCTCGGCCCCTGCCCGGAGGCCCGTCGGCCGAGCAGCCAGCGCCGGGTCGGCGGCAGCCGCACCAGCCCGACGAGACCGGCCATCCCCACCCCGGCCAGCAGCACCGTCGGCAGCCGCCGGACGGCGGCGAAGTGCCGGTACCGGAAGTCCGGGCCGTACTCCGGCAGGGCGGCGGCCGACCGGCGGACCACCTGCGGGTCGATGGTGGGCAGCGGCACCGCCCACATGCCGGTCGCCGCCGAGCGGCCCACCCTGCCGGGCACCGCCCGGACCCGGCGACCGTCCGGTCGGGGCTCGACCGCCCGGCGGGCCAGCGCCGCACGCTTCGCCTCCCCGGTACGCGCGAACGCGGTGAGCGCCGAGTGGTACGTCCCTGCGGAGAACTGCCCCCCGGCCCGGACGAACCCGTCCACGGCGATCGGCCCGTCCGCCGGCAGGTGCCGGACCGTGTACCAGACGCCCAGGTCGTGCGGGACCGAGTCGAAACCGCAGGCGTGCACCAGCCGGGCACCGGTGCGTACCGCCTCGGCGTGGTGCCGCACGTACATCAGGTCCACGAACTCCGGCTCACCGGTGATGTCGAGATAGTCGGTGCCGGCGGCGGCACAGGCGGCGACCAGCGGCTCCCCGTGGTGCACGTACGGCCCGACGGTGGTGGCGAGCACCCGGGTGCCCTCGGCCACCGCGCGCAGCGACGCGGCGTCGGTGACGTCGGCGGTGAGCAGCGGCAGCGCGGCCAGGGCCGGGTCGATGCCGGTGAGCCGGTCCCGGACCGCGGCCAGCTTCGCCGGATCCCGTCCGGCCAGCGCCCAGCGCAACCCGGCCGGGGCGTTGCGGGCCAGGTACCCGGCGGTCAGCCCGCCGGTGAAGCCGGTCGCGCCGAACAGGACGATGTCGTACGGGCGGTCGTGGGGCATCCGCCGAGTGTGCCACCCGCGCCCGGCCGTCACCTGGTGGGCGACCCGACCGCCCGGCCGTCCGCTGGTGGGCGGCCCGACCGGGCGGCCGTCACCCGTGCGGTGTGAAGACCGCCCGGACGCAGCCGTCGGCCCGGTCCCGGAACAACGCGTAACCGGCCTGGCCCTGGTCCAGCCCGAACCGGTGCGTCGCCAGGTGCTCGGTCCGCAGCTCGTCGCGGGCCATCCGCTCCAGCAGCATCGGAATCCACCGCTGACCGTGCTGCCGGGCGCTGCGCAGGGTGAGCCCCTTGTGCATCACCGCGCCCAGCGGAAAGGAGTCCACGAAGCCGCTGAAGCTGCCCGAGACGAAGACGGTGCCGCCCTTGCGGCAGGCGTGCACCGCCTCCCGGACCGCCAGCGGATCCTCGACCGGGCCACCCCGGCCGGTGAACCGGTCGGCGAGCGAGATCGGACGGCCACCGCCGTCGGCCACCCCGGCCGCCTCCACACAGACGTCAGGACCCCGGCCGCCACTGCGTTCCCGCAGTTCGGCGGGGACGTCGGTGTGCTCGTAGTGCAACGTCTCGGCACCGGCGTGCCGCTCGGCCATCAGCAGCCGGTCCGGATACCGGTCGATCACGATCACCCGGTCCGCGCCGAGCGCCGTCGCCGCCTGCGCGGTGAGCTGCCCCACCGCCCCCGCCCCCCAGACCGCGACCACGTCACCGGGGCGGACCGCACCCAGCTCGGCCCCCATCCACCCGGCGGGGGCGGCGTCCGAGGCGAAGACCGCCCGGTCGTCGCTGATCGGGTCGGGCACCGCGAACGCCCCGACGTCGGCGTACGGCACCCGGACGTACTCGGCGTGGCCGCCGGCGAACCCGCCCGCCGCCCGGGGGTGGCCGTAGCAGCCGCCGGTGGGCTGGCCCCAGGCCGCTTCGGTGGCCGTCCCGGTGGTGGTGCCGTTGTCGCAACAGGAGTAGAGCCGCTGCCGGCAGTACCAGCAGTTTCCGCAGGCCACGGCGGCGCAGACCACCACCCGGTCGCCGACGCGGTGCCGGCGTACCGCCGGTCCGACCTCGGCCACCTCGCCGAGGAACTCGTGCCCGAGCACGTCCCCGGCGGCGAGCCCCGGCACCCGGCCGGCGAGCAGCGGCAGGTCGGCCCCGCAGGTGGCGCTGCGCCGGACCCGGACGATCATGTCGTGGGCGTTGCGCAGCTCCGGGTCGGGCACCTCGCGTACCGCGAGCTGGTCGGCGCCCTCCCAGCACAGCGCCCTCACCCGGGCACCACCGGGCGGACGGCGACCGGCCGGTGGTGCGCCGGCCGCTCGGCGACGGGCCGGTCGGCGCGCAGCTCCTCGCCGGTCTCGACGAGCTGCCGGACCGCGCGCAGCACCTGCCGCAGGTAGCCGTCGGGATCGTCGCCGACCAGGTGGGCGGCCATCCCGGGCAGGGCGGCGACGCCGTCGAGCGGACGGACCGCCAACTCGGTGCCCCGACCGCCGGGTGCCGGCCGCAGGTCGACCTCCACCGCGTCGGCGAGCGACCGCAGCGGCTCCGGCCACCGCCCCTCGGGCAGCAGCTCGACCGCCGGTACGCCGACGGTCACCACCTGCCAACGACCCGATCCCGCGCCGGCTCCGGCCGCCGGTCGGCGATGCCACCACCGGGGTACGCCCAGCCGTCCCATCCGTACCACCCGCCTCTCCCGTCGGAGCGGTCTGTTCCGCGCGGCCCGTCCCGTCCGGTCGGTCGTCCGGTCCGGCCATGGTCGGCGGCGGCCGGGTGAACCGCACTCGTCCCGAAGGGGTGAACCGGGCCGCGTCGGGTAACCGCCGCCGACCGGGGGAGGCCGTGCGGACGGGGGTGGGACGGATGCCGCAGCAGCGCACCAGCACCGGGGGCGGCGAGACGTCCGGCGGCCCGCCACTGCTGGCGTCCCGGCTCGCCCCGCCCGCCCTGCCAGAGCCGATGCTCTGGCGACCCCGGCTGCTCGGCCTGCTCGACGACG
Organism: Micromonospora sp. WMMD714; assembly: GCF_029581315.1. Lineage (NCBI taxonomy): Bacteria > Bacillati > Actinomycetota > Actinomycetes > Micromonosporales > Micromonosporaceae > Micromonospora > Micromonospora sp. WMMD714. The sequence continues at coordinate 7,058,476 of NZ_CP120744.1, read as the reverse complement.
GGGTCGCCGGCAGCCTCACCCTGGTCCGGGCACCCGCCGGCTGGGGCAAGACGACGCTGCTCACCGCCTGGGCGCGCGGGTCGGACCGAGACCAGGGCCGGCAGCAGGAGCCACCGGCCTGGGTGCAGGTCGAGGCGGGAGACAGCGGGGAACGGCTGTGGGCCTACCTCGCGGCGGCCCTGCGCGAGGCGGGCCGGGCCGGGCCGACCGCGTCGTCGACGGTCACCCCGCCCCGTCCCGAGCAGGTGGAGTCGCTCGCCGCGGAGCTGGCGACCCGGGAACGTCCGGTCCGGCTGGTCCTCGACGATCTGCACCGGGTCACCGATCCGGCCGTGCTCACCGGGCTGGAGTTCCTGCTCCGGCACGCGGACGGGCGGCTACGTCTCGTCGCCGCCGCGCGGGCCGACCTCCCGCCGGCCCTGCACCGGCTACGACTGGCCGGCGACCTGACCGAGCTGGGGCCCGACGACCTGGCCTTCACCGTCGACGAGGTGGCCGACCTGATGGTGGCGCACGGGGTGCCGCTGCCGGCGGCGGCGGTCGGACGACTGCGGGAACGCACCGGCGGGTGGCCGGCCGGCCTGCGGTTCGCCGTGCTGGCCGCCCGGCAGCAGCCCGATCCGGCCCGGTGGGTGCAGCGGTTCGGCGGCGACCATCCGGACGTGGCGGCGTACCTGCGCGCCGAGGTGCTCACCCAGCTGCCGCCGCCGGCCCGGGAACTGCTGCGGCGCTGTGCCGTCGGTGGCGCGGTCCGTGCCGACCTGGCCGACACGCTGACCGGGCGGACCGACTCCGGTCAGGTGCTGGCCGGGCTGGTCCGCGAGGGCGGATTCCTGCACCGCGACGACAGCGACCCGCCCTGGTACCGGCCGCACCCCATGCTGGGCGACCTGCTCCGGCAGGAACTTGCCGCCCTCGACGAGCGGGAACGCGGCGAGCTGCACCGCCGGGCCGCCGACTGGCACGCCGACCACGACCGACCGGCCGACGCGCTGCGCCACGCGCTCACCGCCGGGCAGTGGGACCGGGCCACCGAGCTGCTGCTGACCCACTGGCCGGAGCTGGTGCCCTACCAGACGTCGCAGGTGCCACCGCCACCGCCACCGCCGGCCGAGGCGGTCCGGCGGGATCCGGAGCTGGCGTTGGCGGCCGGCACCGAACGGGCGTACGCGGGGGACACCGAGATGGCGACCTCCCGGCTGCGGGACGCGGTGGCGGCGGCCCGCACGCTGCCGGTCCCCCGCCGGGACCGGTTCCGCCGGCTGGCCGGGGCACTGGAACTCACCCTGGCCCGACTGGCCGGCGACCATCCGGAGGTACGCCGCAGAGCCGTCCGGCTGCTTGCCGTCGGTACGGCTGATGCCGGCATGGCGAGAGCGCCGATGCGGGACGGTCCACCCGCTCCCTCCGGCATGGCGGATGCCGGCACGGCGGGAGCGCCGATGCGGGACGGTCCACCCGTTCCCCCCGGGGTGGCGGATGCCGGCGTGGCGGGAGCGCCGACGGACGACGACCCCCGGACCGGGGAGGACGCGGACGTGGGGGCGGTGGCGGGCACCGCGCTGGGGCTGACCGACCTGGCCGAGGGGAACCTGGTGGCGGCCAGGACCCGGTTCGCCGGGGCGCTGGCGGCGGCCCGGCGGTCCGGTCGGCCCCGGACCGAGCTGGTCGGCGCGACCCGGACGGCCCTGCTGCTCGCCCTCGCCGGCGAGCTGTCGCCGGCCGAGGAGACCGCCCGGGCGGCCCTGGCCATGCCACCCTGCCAGGGCTGGTCGAGCCGGATCGACTGCGGGTACGCGCACCTGGCGCTGGCCCTGGTGGCCCTGTACCGGGACCAGCCGGCGGAGGCGACCGCCGAACTGGCGGCGGCCGGTGCGGCCCTCGGCACGGTCGGCACCGACCCGGCGGTGGCGACCGTCGAGCTGGCGGCGGCCGGTGCGGCCGGTGGCGTGGTCGACACCGACCCGGCGGTGGCGGTCGTCGGTGCGGTGGCGGCGCTGTGCCGGGCGGCATTGTTGCGCGACTCCGGTGAACCGGCAGCGGCCATCGAGGTGGCGCTACGCGCCCGGAACGCGCTGTCCGACGTCAGGGAAGCGGCCGGGGGCGGGGAGCTGGCCGACCGGCTGCTGGCCGTGGAGGTCGACGTCCGTGGCGAGCAGGGCGATCTGGACACCGCCCGTCGGCTGCTGGCCGAGCGGGCCACCCGGCAACCGGACCCGACGCCCGTGCTGGCCCTGGCGCTGGCCCGGGTGGAACTGCGGGCCGGTGACGTCCGGGCCGCCACCGGCGCGCTACCCGACTGGGATGCCCCGGACGCCGCCGACTGGCCGCTGTCGGTACGGCTGGCCGCCGGTGTGCTGGACGCGGTGCTGTCCCGGCGGGCGGGTGACGGACGGCGGGCCGGCCGGCGGTTGGAGCGGGTGCTCGACCTGGCCGGTCGACACGGCCACCGGCGGGTGTTCACCCGGGCCGAACCGGAGGTTCGGGATGTGCTCGCCGCTCACCTGGACTCGGGCACGGCGTACTGGCCGCAGGTCAGCGAGCTGGTGCGCGATGCCGAGACACCGGCAGGGCAGGGAGCGGGCGGCCCGCACCGGGGCGCCGGCGAGACGGTGCCGGCGCTGGGGGAGCCGCTCACCGAGCGGGAACTGACCATCCTGCGCTACCTGCAGAGCATCCTGTCCAACGTGGAGATCGCCAGTGAACTGTCCCTGTCGGTCAACACCGTCAAGACGCACGTACGCAACATCTACCGCAAACTCGACGCCACCCGCCGCCGCGAAGCCGTCCACCGAGCCCGAGCCCTCCACCTCCTCTAACCAACCCCTCCCCACCGTGCCCATCCCACCCAGCCCTCCTCGCCCCGCCCTCCGTGCCCATCCTCCTCGCCCCACCCTCCGTGCCCGCCCGCCCCCGGTGATCAAGAGGTTTGCGTCACGTGATCAAGAGGTCTGCGTCAACTTTGATCTTCAAGATGGCGTAAACCTCTTGATCACTGGGGCTGGGGCCGGGGCCGGGGCGGGGCGGGCGAGGGCGGGGCGCGGGGCGGGCGTGGGGCGCGGGCGTGGGGTGGGGTGGGGCGCGGGTGGTGGGGTGGGCGGGTTGGTTACGGGGTGGTGGTGTCCACTGCGGTCAACAGGGCGGGTAGGTCGAAGCCGCCCTCGTGGCGGTGGCCGTCGATGAACAGGGTGGGAGTGCCGTTCACCCCGCTGCGGATGCCCCCGGTGAAGTCGTGCCGCACCCGGTCGCCGTAGGCGCTCCGGTCGACCTCCGCGCCGATCTCGTCCGGCGGCAGCCCCACCTGCTCCACGCCGAGCGCCAGGTGCACCGGGTCGAGTTGGTCCTGGTGTTCGTAGAGCCAGTCGTGCATCTCCCAGAACCGGTCCCGCCGCCCCGCCGCCTCGGCCACCTCGGCGGCCCGTTCGGCGTACGGGTGGAGGTTGGTGATCGGGAAGTGCCGGTAGACCAGCCGGACCGTGTCCCGGCGCTGCCGCAGCAGCTCCGCCAGGTTCGGATACGCCGCCCCGCAGTACGGGCACTGGAAGTCGCCGTACTGGACCAGGGTGACCGGGGCGTCCACCGGGCCGCGGATGTGGTCGGATTCGGTCACCGGTGTCCGGAGTCGGGCGGTGACCTGCAACGGGGTACTCATCGGGCCGTCACCTGCCGTTCGGCACCGAGCCGGTCCAGCGCGTCGAGGATGCCGTCGGCCCCGGGGTTCACCTCGGCCGGGGAGAGGTAGCTCCAGGCCACCGTGCCGGCCGGGTCGACCACCACCAGGGCCCGGGTGGCCTGCCCCTGCGGGGTGTACGCCCCGTAGCTGCGGCTCACCTCGCCCTTGGGTTCGAAGTCGGCAAGCAGCGGAAACCGGATGCCCTTGGCCGCCGCGAAGGCCCGGTGTGACCAGATGCTGTCCACGGAGATGCCCAGCACGGCCGCGCCGTACCGCTCGAACTCGGGCATCGCGGCCTGGTACAGCGCCATCTGGTCGGCGCAGACCGGGGACCAGTCGGCGGGGTAGAAGGCGAGCACCACCGGTCGGCCACGGAACTGCCCGGGTCCGGTCTGTCGCCCGTCCGGGGTGGCCGGCAGGGTGAACGCGGGGGCCGGAGCTCCGGGTCGGATCAGTCCGTCGGATCCAGTCATGCCTCCCACCCTCCGCCGGCCCGGGTGAGGCCGGCTCACCCGGGCCGGGTGGTCCTCGGCAGGCCGTCGGCCGTGCCTTCCGGGCGGTCAGGGCGGGTGCCAGCCGCGCCCTTTCCGGCCGTCACCGCCGGGTGGTCCGTGGCGGGCATCCTCCGGTGTCCGGGCCGCCCCGACGGCCGCCCGGCCGCCCGGTCAGATCGGATTCGGACCGACGGAGCGGACCCGGCGTCGAAATTCGGGCGGGTCGCGGTGTCGACAACCGGATCGGACTCGGGCAGTCTGACGGACGGCGAAGGGCGGGGTGGAGAGATGGACGTCGATCGGATGCGGATTGTCGGCCGCCGGCTGGCGGGTGTGTCGTGGCGGGTGGCCCGGCACGAGTGGACGCTGGCGGCGGTCGCCGCGCTGGTGCTGGCGGTGGTGCTGACCTGGCCGACCCTGCGCGATCCGGCGAGCACCATCCCGCAGGACACCGGGGATCCGACGCTCCAGGCCTGGCAGGTGGCCTGGGGCGGGCACGCGCTGCTGACCAACCCGTTTCAGGTCTGGCACTCGAACACGTTCTATCCCGAGCCGTACACCTACGCCTACTCCGACACGCTGCTCGGCTACGCCCCGTTCGGCATGATCGGGGACGGTCCGGTGGCCGCCGTGGTGCGCTACAACCTGCTCTACATGCTGACCCACGCGCTGGCCCTGTTCGGCGCGTACGCGCTGGCCCGGCAGTTGGGGGCCGGTCTGGCCGGTTCGGCGGTGGCCGGGGTGTCCTTCGCCTACGCCCCGTGGAAGCTCGCCCAGGCCGGTCACCTGCACGTGCTCAGCATCGGCGGGATCGCCCTCGCACTGGCCATGCTGGCCCGGGGGCACGGCTGGTCGCTGCGGCACGGTCACCGCCCCGACCGGATCCGCCCCGGTTGGGTGGTCGCCGGCTGGGCGACCGCCGCCTGGCAGGTCACCCTCGGCTTCGGCATCGGCCTGCCCTTCGCGTACGTGCTGGGGCTGATCTGCCTCGGCGTCGCGGTGACGTACGGCGTGGTGTGGTGGCGTCGCCGGTCCCGTCCGGCGGTGCCGCGTCGCCTGCTCCTGGCCGACCTGGCCGGCGGGATCGGGTTCGCCGGGGTGACCCTGGCGATGGCCGCGCCGTACTTCGAGGTGGTGGCCCGCAACCCGTCCGGCCGGCGGACGGTGGCGCAGATCGAGATGTTCTCCCCGTCGTGGCGCGGGTTCGTCACCGCCCCGCCGGAGTCCTGGCTGTGGGGGGAGCGGCACGAGGCGGCCCGGGCCACGCTCGGTTTTCCCGGTGAGATGACGCTGCTGCCCGGGGTGGTGCTGCTGTCGGTGGCGATGGCCGGGATCTTCTTCTCCGCGTGGCGGCTGCGGCACCGGCTGATGCTGGCCGGTGCGGCGCTGGTCAGTGTGGCGCTGGCGGCGGGCACCACGTTCGGGGGCGACGGCGACCCGGGCTACGTGACGCTGGTCGAGCACGCCCCCGGCTGGGACGGGGTACGCACCCCGGGCCGGCTGGTGCTGTGGACGACCCTGCTGCTCGGCCTGCTCGCCGCAGGGGTGTTGACGGTGCGCGAGCCGGCGTCCGCTCCGGCCCGTGACCCGCTGCCGGAACCGGCATCGGGGACGGAGCCGGCCGGTGAGCAGGTGCCGGCGTCGGGGGCGCGACCGGCCGGGGAGCAGGAGCCGGAGCCAGGGTCGACGGAGCCGGGGCCGGAGCCGGGGCCGGAGCCGGCGTCGGGGGCGCGACCGGCCGAGGAACAGGTGCCCGAACCGGTGGGGGCGCGGTCGGCGCTGCGGCCGGCGGCGTGGGCGGACGCGGAGCCCGGGGCGCGGCCGGTGCTGCGGCCGGCGGCCTGGTCCGCAGCGGCGACGCAGGAGGTCGCCCCGGAGCCGGCCCGGAAGCAGGGCGGGCCGCGGTGGCGGCTGGCCCGGCTGGCGCTGCTGCTGCCGCTGGTGCTGGTCCTGCTGGAGGGGGTCAACCGCACCCCGCACGTGCCGGCACCGGAGCAGCCGGCCGTGCTGCGCGGGTTGACCGGTCCGGCGTTGGTGCTGCCCAGCGACGGTATCCGGGAACTGCACGTGATGCTCTGGTCCACCGACGGGTTCCCCAAGGTGGTCAACGGGCTCGCGTCGTTCACCCCGCAGTCCCAGGAGCGGATCCGGGCGGCGAGCATGACCTTCCCGGACGCCACCTCGGTGGCGTACCTGCGGCAGGTCGGGCTGCGCACGGTGGTGCTGCTGCCCGGCTGGGCACCGGGCACCCCGTGGGCGGACGTGGCCGCCCGGCCGGTGGACGGGCTGGGTATCAGTCGCGAGATGGTCGGCGAGGACGTCATCTACCGGCTCTGATGGCCGAGTTAGTTGGGAGCGCTTCCTAATTCGGCGGCGTACCGGTTACTGTTGACTTCTTCTTCGGCAGCGGGAGCCAAGCGTGCCGGCGGGGAGCCAGGGCAGCTCTTCGCACCTGTCGACGTCCCTCGTCGGGCCGTCGCACCTCACCCTGGCATCCCGAGAGGAACCGCAGATGCGGAGAAGTCTCGTCGGCGCGGTCACCACCGTGCTGGCCGCCGCGACGGCCGTCGTGGCCGTACAGTTCACCATCGCACCGTCCACCGAGGCCGCCGCGGCGGCGGCGGAACCGTACACCTGGAAGAACGTCCGGATCGACGGCGGCGGCTTCGTCCCCGGCATCATCTTCAACCAGACCGAGAAGAACCTGATCTACGCGCGCACCGACATCGGCGGCGCGTACCGCTGGGAGCAGTCCAGCCAGTCCTGGACGCCGCTGCTCGACTGGGTCGGCGCGGACAAGTGGGGCTACAACGGGGTGGTCAGCCTGGCCACCGACCCGGTGCAGACCAACCGGGTGTACGCGGCCGTCGGCATGTACACCAACGACTGGGATCCGAACAACGGCGCGATCCTGCGCTCCTCGGACAAGGGCGCCACCTGGCAGGCCACCGCGCTGCCGTTCAAGAACGGCGGCAACATGCCCGGCCGGGGCATGGGGGAGCGGCTCGCCGTCGACCCCAACAAGAACAGCGTGCTCTACTACGGCGCGGAGGGCGGCAACGGCCTGTGGCGCAGCACCGACTACGGGGCCACCTGGGCCAAGGTGGCGAACTTCCCGAACGTCGGCAACTACCGGGCCGACCCCAACGACACCACCGGCTACCAGAGCCAGAACCAGGGTCTGACCTGGGTCACCTTCGACAAGAGCACCGGTACGGCCGGTAACGCCACCCAGACCATCTACGTCGGGGTGGCCGACAAGGCGAACCCGGTGTACCGCTCGACGAACGGTGGCACGAGCTGGGAGCGGATCGCCGGCCAGCCCACCGGCTACCTGGCCCACAAGGGCGTGGTCGACCCGGTCGGCGGCTTCCTCTACATCGCCACCAGCGACACCGGCGGCCCGTACGACGGCGGCAAGGGTGACGTCTGGAAGTTCAACCGGGCCACCGGCGCGTGGACGCAGATCAGCCCGATCCCGTCGTCCAGCAGCGACGCCTACTTCGGCTACTCGGGGCTGACCATCGACCGGCAGAAGCCGAACACCCTGATGGTCGCCACCCAGATCTCCTGGTGGCCGGACGCGATCTTCTGGCGCAGCACCGACGGCGGCGCGACCTGGAGCCGGATCTGGGAGTTCGGCAGCTACCCGGAGCGCACCAAGAAGTTCACGATGGACATCAGCTCGGTGCCGTGGCTGACCTTCGGGGCCAACCCGGCCCCGCCGGAGGAGTCCCCGAAGCTGGGCTGGATGAACGAGTCGGTGGAGATCGACCCGTTCGACTCCAACCGCTTCATGTACGGCACCGGCGCGACCATCTACGGCAGCAACGACCTCACCAAGTGGGACACCGGCGGCAAGCTCACCATCAAACCGATGGTCAAGGGCCTGGAGGAGACCGCCGTACAGGACCTGATCAGCCCGCCCACCGGGGCGCCGCTGATCAGCGGGCTCGGTGACATCGGCGGCTTCCGGCACACCGACCTCGACGCGGTGCCGCCGATGCTGTTCACCCAGCCGGTCTTCACCACCACCACCAGCCTCGACTACGCCGAGGCGAACCCGGCGACGATGGTCCGGGCCGGCAACTTCACCGACGCCGACCGCCCCAACGACAGCCACGTCGCGTTCTCCACCGACGGCGGGGCGAACTGGTTCCAGGGCAGCGAGCCCGGCGGGGTCAACAACGGCGGCACGGTCGCCGCCGCCGCCGACGGCAGCCAGTTCGTCTGGGCCCCGGGTGACCCCGGGCAGCAGGTGATCCGCTCGGTCGGGTTCGGCAACTCGTGGACCGCGGCCACCGGCATCCCGGCCAACGCCGTGGTCGAGTCCGACCGGGTCAACAAGAACAAGTTCTACGGCTTCAGCGCCGGCAAGTTCTACGTCAGCAGCAACGGTGGGGCCAGCTTCACCGCCTCCGCCGCCACCGGCCTGCCCGCCACCGGCAACGTCAAGTTCAAGGCGGTGCCCGGCAAGGAGGGCGACATCTGGCTGGCCGGTGAGGGCGGGCTGTGGCGCTCCACCGACTCCGGGGCGAGCTTCACCAAGCTGGCCGGGGTGTCGGCGGCGGTGAACGTCGGCTTCGGCAAGGCCGCCCCCGGGCAGACGTACCCGGCGGTGTTCACCTTCGGCACCGTCGACGGCAAGAGCGGTGTCTACCGCTCCGACAACGCCGGCGCGGCGTGGGTGCGGATCAACGACGACCAGCACCAGTACGGCAACGCGGGCGAGGCGCTGACCGGTGACCCGAGGGTCTACGGTCGGGTCTACCTGGGCACCAACGGCCGGGGCATCCTGGTCGCCGACCGGCTCGGTGGCACGCCTCCGCCGACGACGCCCCCGCCCACCACGCCTCCGCCGACGACGCCTCCGCCGACCACGCCCCCGCCGACGACGCCTCCGCCCACCACGCCTCCGCCCACCACGCCCCCGCCGACCACGCCGCCCCCGACCACGCCTCCGCCGACCGGCGGTTGCGCGGCGACGTACAAGGTGACCGGATCGTGGCCCGGTGGTTTCCAGGGCGAGGTGACGGTGCGCAACGCCGGTACCAGCGCGATCGCCGGCTGGACGCTGGGCTGGACGTTCGCGAACGGCCAGACGATCAATTCGCTCTGGGGTGGCACGTACACCCAGACCGGGGCGACCGTCTCGGTGCGTGACGCCGGGTGGAACGGTGCGCTCGGCGCCGGTGCCACCACCAGCATCGGCTTCACCGCCAACGTCACCGGCAGCAACGCCGTCCCGGCGGTCACCTGCACCAGTCGCTGACGACTGTCCGACACCCGCCGGCTCCCCCGGTCCACCCGGGGGAGCCGGCGGCCTGTCCGGCCCGCGCCGTCGGCCTTGATCGACTCGTTGGTGGCGAGGTAGCGGCATAGCTCGTGGTGATGCCGCTACCTCGGCCCAATGGAGTGGATCATGCGCTTGTCCGAGAGGGGAGTCGGCGGCGGGGGCGCAGCCGGTCGGGGTGACGTCGGGTCGGGGTGGTGGAACGGTGCAGGCCCCGGTCGACGCCGAGGGGCGCGACCGGGGCCTGCCGTGCAACAGGGCCGGGCCGGGTCAGTCGTCCAGGCCGACCGGGGAGTTCGGCCGGTCCACGTCGACGAACTCGATGTCGTCGGCGGCCCGGTCGCTCTGGCTGCCGGCGGCCCGCGCGGCGGTGCCGGCGGCCCAGCCGATCGCCGCGCCGACCAGCGCGGCGCTGATCAGCAACGCCCAGGGCAGGGCCGGACGACGACCGGCGAGCGCGTCGAAGGCGAGGGTCGCCCGCCGACGTGCCTCGTCGGCGGTCGAGCCGACCAGGTCGCCGGCATCGGTCAGCCCGGAATCCCGGACCGACCGGGCGGCGTCCCGGACGCTGTCACCGGCCGAGTCGACCGCGGAGAGCAGCTGGTGCCAGGCCTGGTCGGCGATGCGCTCGGGCCTGCTGCGGCGCTCCAGAAGGTTGCTGCCGAACATCGTGGTTACCTCCTCGGGTGCCGAAGTCTGCGGCCACTTCGGACTTCGACGTCTCTGCGGCGCGTGGCGGTTCGCTCGCCGGCCGGTGCTCCGGCCGGTCACCGACCCAGTGCCCCGACCGGCCGGAGCGCAAACCCCGGTGCCGCTAGCGGACCGTGACCACGGACGTGGCGCGGGCGAAATCGTCCCCGTCGTCGTCATCGTCGTCGTCTCCACCGCCGAAGCCGCAGGCGAGCACGAGAGCGAGCAGCGCGCCGACCCCGGCCAGACCGAGTAGTCTCCTGATCATCGATCGTCTCCTCCGTCGTGGTGACCCATCTCTCGCCCACGTTAGGTACCTGGCACAACCAGCGCCGCCACGTCCGGCAGGGCTCGCCCGACCTGCGGGATTCGGGTCGTGGTGGACCCGGGCCGCTACTCTGGGACGGTTGGAACGGCCGGGGCGTACGGGCCGTCCAAGGGAAGTCGAAGAGAACAGGACCAGCAACGGTGCGGAGAGGGACGGTCCGGTCCGTCCGGATCCGCGAATTGCTCATCCCGAGGGGTGGCGACCGAGGCCATCGGAGGAATACTCTCGGTCGCGGCCCGCGTACTGATGAGGCGCCCGGAGACGGGCGAGTGGAGGTGCTCGCGTGAGCCTGTCGATCGTGAAGTCGGTCCTGCCGGCCGGTGTCATCGAGATCGCCCCCCGTGGCGAGATCGACGTCGACACCGCATACGAGGTGCGTGAGGCGATCGCCGAGGTGCTGGCCAAGGGGCGGCCGGCGCGGATCGAGCTGAACATGCGGCTGGTCACCTTCATCGACTCCGTCGGCATCAGCGCGATGGTCGCCGGCTTCCAGACGGCCGAGGTCAGCGGGGTCAAGCTGATCGTCACCGAGCCGAGCCGGTTCGTGCACCGGCAGCTCTGGGTCACCGGCCTGCTCGGCCTCTTCGGTGCCCCGGAGCCGTACTTCGCCGGTGCCGCCACCCCCGAGGTGCTGCCGGGGGCCTGAGCCGGGCCGCGGGCCCGCCGCCGGTCTGAGCCAGGCCGCGGGCACACTGCCGGCCGGGTACCGGCGGGGCCGGTGTGAAGACCTCGGGTACCGGCGGGGCCGGTGTGAACACCTCCTGTCACCGTCGGTGTCGTCGCTGTCCGGCTGGAACGTTGCCAGCCGGTCTCCGGTACGGCACGATCGGGCGACCGACGACAGGTCAGGAGGCCCGGTGGTGGTCCGGCGGGAGAGCTTCAGCTACACGGTGCAGGCGCACTGCTCACGGGCGGACGCGGTGGCGCTGCTGAGCGATCTGTCCCGGCAGGAGGAGCTGCATCCCCTGATCGTCCGGGTGCGCCGGTTGCCGGCCCGACCGGGCGCCGCGGCCAGCTATGCGATCACCGACCGGCTGGAGTTGGGGCCGCTGCGGTTCCCCGTCACCTACCAGGCCGACGTCCTGCTGGTCGGGCAGGACGAGATCGTGACGGTGGCCCGGCAGCAGCCCGCCACCACGGTCCGCAACCACACCCGGCTCCGGATGGAGGGTGACCTGCTGCGGATCGACGTGGAGATCACCCTCGCCGCGCCGGCACCGTTGTTCGGCTACGCCTTCCGGCAGGCCCGTGCCGCTCACCTGGGGCTGGCCAGCCGGCTCGGCGCGGTGCTGGACGGCCGGTCCGGCGGCGACGCTCCGGCTGCTGCCTGACCGTCGGCGGGGTGGTGGGGGTGGCCCGCCCGCCGTGCACGGGCCACCCGAGCTGGTGCTCAGATCATCGACAGGTGAACGTGGTTGGTGTGGTCGCTGGACGGGTCGCCGTTGCCCCCGCTGTACGACTTCCAGCCGCTGCTCGGCAGCCAGATCCGCTTGAACCAGATCACGTAGAGCACACCGAGCCGGTCGGCGTTGCGAATGAAGTACGCGGCCAGGTTGTTGCCGTACGTCCGGTCGCCGCCACTGGCCACCCCGCCGAAGCCGTTCTTCTGGGCGGCGAAGTCGCACGCCCGCCCCTTGGGGTGCTCGCCGGACCCGCTGGGCCGGTGGCAGGAGACGTACCGGGTGAAGCCGGCGGCCTTGGCCTGGTTCAGGGCGTTGAGGGTGCGCGGGGTGATGCAGCCGTTGGCCGGCGTCGGGTCGTTGACGCTGCACGACTCGGACGGCCAGGAGCCGTCGGAGTTGCGGGGCGCTCCCTTGGCGTTGCTGCTGGACGTGCCGTCCGAGCTGCCGGAGTCCCGGGAGGTGGGGGCCGGCTTGTCGGCGGCGGCCACCGCCAACGCGCGTTCGGCCTGATCCTTGCGCTTGCCCATGGTGGCGACCTGCTTGCGCTGCTCGGTGATCTCGCGGCTGACCGCCGCCCGGGTCCGGGTGGCCTGGTCCCGGGTCTCGATCATCGTGCGCAGTTCCTGGTCCTCCCGGGCCGCGACCGTCTCCAGCGCCGCCGCGCGGTCCAGGAAGCCGCCCGGGCTGTTGCTGTTGAGCAGGGCGGACATCGGTCCGAGGCGGCCGGTGCGGTAGGCCGCTCCGGCGATCTGGCCGACCTTTCCGGTCTGCACGACCAGTTGGGCCTCGATGCTCTTGAGCTGGCCGTCGAGTTCCTGCTGGCGCTTGGTGGAGCGCTCCAGGGCGGCCTTCGCCTCGACCCAACCCTTGCTGGCCGCGTCGAGCTGCTCGCGGAGCGCCGGTGTGCCGCCCTCGTCGTCGTCGCCGGGAGCGGCGAACCGGGTGACGGGCGCGGCGACGGCCGGGGTGAACGGCGCGGACGACACGCCGAGCGCGAGGGTCGTGACGACTGCGGCCAACAGCCGCGTGGTGGTTCCTACCCGCATACAGAGTCCTTCCGTCAGCCGCCGACCGGGTTAGCTGACGGGTTCGGGACGGAAGATCCCTACCGCTGACGCGGATGCACCCCAGGAACATGGTTCCCCGGTTCGCCCTGGTGGGCGATTAGGCGGCGGCCACCGCCGGCGCCGGTGGGCGCCGCCTGGCGGAGGCCGGAGCCGAGCCTACCGGTACGGGTGGGACGCCCGTCCACCTCGTGACTGAGGGTACGGGAGTGAATACCCCCTTATGGGGTAAACGGGACAAAAGCTAGCGTGATCGCCGCGCTCGCGGAGCTTCCGTGACGCTCCGGTGGTATCGCGCCCGCCCGCGGGGCGGTTGGCCTCCGCGGTCACCAGTGCGTCGGGCCGCAGGCGCCGGGGGCGCTGCCCGGCTCGATCTGGAGGGTGGCGTGCTCGATGTGGAAGTCGTCCCGCAGGGCGCTGCGGGCGGCGGCCAGCACCGTGCCGACCTCGGCCCCGGTGGCCAGGGTGAGGTGCGCGGAGGCGACGTCCATGCCCGAGGTGAGCGTCCAGACGTGCAGGTCGTGCACCTCGGTGACGCCGGGCACGGCGGTCAGCCGGTCGTGTACGGCGGTCACCTGGAGGTGCTCCGGGGCGGCCTGTACCAGGATCCGCACCGCCGCCCGCCCGAGTCGCCAGGTGCGGGGCAGGATGAACACGCCGATCGCCACGGCCACCACCGGGTCGGCCCACCACCAGCCGGTGCCGGCGATCAGCAGTGCGGCCACGATCACGCCGAGGGAGCCGAGCAGGTCGCCGACCACCTCCAGGTACGCCCCGCGCAGGTTGATGCTCTCCTTCGCGCCCTCGCGCAGCAGCGCGAACGCGACCAGGTTGGCGAGCAGGCCGAGCACCGCCACCACCAGCATCGGGGTGGCCAGCACCTCGGGTGGCTCGCCGAACCGGCGGACCGCCTCGATCAGCACGTAGACTGCGACCCCGCTGAGCAGCACGGCGTTGGCCAGTGCGGCGAGCACCTCCAGCCGGTAGAGGCCGAAGGTGCGCTGCGGGTCCTGCGCGGCCCGTCGGGTCGCGGTGATCGCGGCCAGCGCCATCCCGATGCCGAGCACGTCGGTGAACATGTGCCCGGCGTCGGAGAGCAGGGCCAGCGAGCCGGTGCCGAACGCGGCCACCGCCTCGACCAGCATGAACACGGTGAGCAGCCCGAACGCCGCCCAGAGCCGACTGCGGTGCCGGTGCGCGGCGTTGCTGATCGTCGCGCTGTGGTCATGACCTGCGCCCACCTGCACACCCTCCGTCGCCGCCGCGAACCCGGTCCAATGTATGCTCACATCGCTATGTATGCAAGTGATGGTCGGACCTCCGGCCGGCTCGGGCCGCTCGGGGCCGGTGGTTCAGTCGACGGGATCGACGGTGGTCAGGCGCTGGGTGGCCCGGGACAGCGCCACGTAGAGCGTCCGCACCCCGGAGCCCGGCTCGGCCCGGATCTCGCCCGGACAGACCAGCACCACCCCGTCGTACTCCATGCCCTTGGCCTGGAGGCTGTCCACCACCTGGAGTCGCGCCCCGCCCCGGTCGCCCAGCCAACCGGCGACCTCGTCCCGGCGGGGCACCGGCGTGATCACGCCAACCGTCCCCGCCACCTCGGCGAGCACCGTGTCCACCGCGTCCACCGTCGCCGGGGCCAGCTCCGCCGCCGGCACGGTCAGCGCCACCGGGTCCACCCCGGTGGACCGCACCGCGCTGGGTAGCTCCAGGTCGGGGTGGATCCGGCGGATCTCGGCTGCCGCCACCGCGAAGATCTCGGCCGGATTGCGGTAGTTGGTGGTGAGCGTGAACCGGTGCCGCCGTCGTCGGCCCAGCGCCTGGTCCCGGGCCCGGTCCAGCTCCTCCTGGTCGCCGGTCCAGGCGGTCTGCGCCGGGTCGCCCACCACCGTCCAGGAGGCGATCCGGCCACGGCGACCGATCATCCGCCACTGCATCGGCGAGACGTCCTGCGACTCGTCCACCACCACGTGCGCGTAGTCCCGGTAGTCCTCCGGCCGCTCCCGGGCCGCGGCACGGGCCGCGCGCTCCCGGTCACCGAACGTGCTCAGCTCCCGGACCCCACCGGCGAGCTGGAACGGATCCCGGCTCGCCCTCTTCGGGCGTACCGGCTTGCCCAGCAGCGCGTCCAGCTCGTCGAGCAGGGCGATGTCGGCCACCGTCAGCCCCTCGGTGTCCAACGACCGGTACGCCCCGGCCAGCAGCGCGGTCTCCGCCCGGGAGAGGATGCCGGCCGCGTACCGGTGCAGCCGCTCCGGTCGGGCCAGCCAGCCCAGCACATGCCGGGGGTGCAGCCGGGGCCACCAGGCCTTGAGGAACTCCCGGAACTCCGGCCGGTCGATGATCTCGTCCTCGAAGGCGGGCTGCTCGGGCAGCCCGGTGACGGCCAGCCGGCGGGCCTGTGTGTACAGCGCGGCGAGCACCCCGTCGAAGCCGACCCGGCGGACCTCGTTGCGGCGGGCACCCCGGTGCAACGCCCGGTCCCGGATCCGGTCCAACTCGCGCCGCTCCAGCCGCAGCAGCGTCCCCCGGTAGAGCAGCCGCAGCTCCCGTGGACCGTCCGGCACCGCGTCCCGGGCCGCCCGTTCCAGCACCCGCCGCATCCGCAGCGACCCCTTCACCGCCGCCACCTCGGGGCCGTCGGTGCGGGTCGCCGACAGGCCGGGGAAGAGCGAGCCCAGCGAGTGCAGGGTGGCGGTCTCCTCGCCCAGCGACGGCAGCACCGACGCGATGTACTCGACGAAGACCGCCGACGGACCCACCACCAGGATGCCGCCGCCGGCGTACCGGCTGCGGTCGGCATAGAGCAGGTACGCCGCCCGGTGCAGGGCCACCGCCGTCTTCCCGGTGCCCGGCCCGCCGGAGACGATCGTGACTCCCGTGCCGGGGGAGCGGATCACCTCGTCCTGCTCCCGCTGGATGGTGGCGATGATGTCCCGCATCCCCCGCCCGGTCGCCCTGGACAGGGTCGCCAGCAACGCGCCGTCGCCGACCACCGGCATGTCCGGCGGCGCCGACGCCGGGTCGAGCAGCTCGTCCTCGATCCGGGTGACCTTCTCGCCCGACGAGCTGATGGTGCGTCGCCGTACCACCCCCAGCGGCTCCGCCGGGGTGCCCCGGTAGAAGGCGGCGGCGGCCGGGGCCCGCCAGTCGACCACCAGCGTCTCGGCGTTCTCGCCGCGGATCCCGAGCCGGCCGACGTGCAGCACCTGACGGTCACGCAGATCGAGCCGGCCGAAGACCAGCCCCTCGTGCTCGGCGTCCAGCAGGTGCCGACGCTGGGCGGCGTGGAAGACCATGGCGTCCCGCTCCACCAGCGCGCCGAAGTTGCCGACCCGCGCCAGCCGGTAACCGTCCCGCTCGGCGCGGACGGCCGCCCGGCGCAGTTCGGCGAGCCGGGCGTACACCCGGTCGAGATGCCGTTGTTCGGCGGCGATCTCCTGTTCCAGGGTGGTCTGGTCGGTCAACGTACCGGCTCCTGTGCGACGGCGACGCCGGGCACGGGTGCATGCCAGGCGGAATGAGGGTACGGGCAGCCGCCCACCCCGCGTCGGGCCGATACCCGTCCGGCGACCTCCGCCACCTCCGGCGACGCCGGCACCGGCCCCGCCCACGGGTGCGCGGTGCCGACTTCGGGTCATTCCAGATGGCGGACCAGTCGTCCGCCCCTGCCCCCGCCCACGCGTGCGCGGAGCCGACAGCTTAACCAGCTCGACCATGGTCCGAGCCGAACCCCCGCCCACGGGTGCGCGGTGCCGACGGCCGGGCGTGGACCGGCGCGGGACGGGGGTTGTGCGGTGCCCGCCGGGTGGCTCAGGCGGCGGCCGTGCGGTGGCCCGGGGCGTCGGCGGGGCGGCGGGCGGACGCCCGACCGGCGGGGACGGCGGTCAGCACCCGGTCGAGCACCCCGGCGAGGGCGGCGTTCACCTCGTCCGGACGTTCCATCATCAGCATGTGCCCGGCCCCCGGGCAGACGGTCAGCTCGGTGGCCGGCAGCACCGCCGCGATCGACTCGGCGCACGGCGGCGGGGTGAGTCGGTCCCGGTCGCCGACCAGCGCCGCCGCCGGCAGGTGCGCCAGTGCGGCGAGGGTGTCGAGCCGGTGCTGGGCGCCGATGGAGGCGCGGAAACCGCCGATCGAACGCAGTGAGGCGCGGGCCACCGCCGAGGTGACCAGGCGGATGTCGGAGCCGGAGCAGTGGTCGCCGAAGAGCATCCACCGGATGCTCGGGGCCAGGGCGCGCAGCAACGGGCGGGGTGGCCGCCAGGAGCCGCACCGGGCCAGCACCCCGGCCCCGGTGGTCTCGGCGACCCGGATCAGCCGGGCGATCCGGGGCGACAGGCCGTACGCGGTGTGCGTGTGCCCCTCGGCGGTGGTGGAGACGAACACCAGACCGGCCGTACGGGCGGCGAAGTCGGCCGGGTGCCGGTGGGCGTACTCCATCACCGTCATCCCGCCCATCGAGTGCCCGACGAGCACCACCGGCCCGGTCGGGGCCACCTCGTCGACCACCGCCGCGAGGTCGTCGCCGAGCTGGGCCAGGGTCGCCGTCCGCAGCGCCATGCAGCTCGACCGGCCGTGCCCACGGGCGTCGTAGCTGACCACCCGGACCCGGTCGCCGAACCGGTCAAGCAGGTCGGCGCGCTGCCGGTGCCAGGCCCGACCGTCCAGCGTCCAGCCGTGCAGCAGGATCACGGTGGCCTCCGCGTCGGCCGGGCCGCTCACCTCGACGTGCAGGCGTACCCCGTCGGGCAGCCGCAGCTCCCGTTGATCCGGCATCGCCACCTCCTCAGGCACCCGGAACCCATCGACCGGCATGACCCGGCTACCCGCCCGGAGTGCGCGCCAACCGTGCCGGTGCGAAGATTCCCGACCCGGCTGCGCGCGGCCGGCGCGGCGACCAGGCTGGGGGCATGCCCCGTTCACCCGCCCGACCTGCCCGGACGCCCCGGACGGCGCTGGCCGAGCTGCTCACCGGCAACCGTCGTTTCGTCAGTGGCCGTCCCGTCCACGGGCACGACGTCACCGCTGCCGCGGCGGTCGCCTCGGGCGACCAGCAGCCGTACGCGGTGCTGCTCGGCTGTATCGACTCGCGGGTGCCGCTGGAGGCGATCTTCGACCAGACCTTCGGGTCGATCTGTGTGATCCGCACCGGGGCGCACGTGCTGGACCGGGCCGTGCGGGGATCGATCGAGTTCGTGGTGGAGCAGCTCGGGGTGACCCTGGTGATGGTGCTCGGGCACGAGCGGTGCGGGGCGGTCGCCTCGACCGTGGAGAGCCTGCGCACCGGGCGGCGGCCGGACGGCGACCTGGGGTACGTGGTCGACCGGATCACCCCGGCGGTGACCGACGTGGGTCCGTACCATCCGGCCGTGCACCCCCTGGCGGTCCGCCGGCACGTGTGCCGCACGGTGCGGGCGCTGCGCGCGGACGAGCTGCTGGCCGGCCCGGTCGCGGCGGGAAAGCTCGACGTCGTCGGCGCTCTCTACGACCTGGACACCGGCGAGGTCACCCTGCTGGAGCCCGGCGGTGACCACCCCTCGGCCGGGCACTGACGGCGACCACCCCCCGACTGCGCCCGGCGGTGACCACCCCTCGGCCGGGCACTGACGGCGACCAACCCCCGACTGTGCCCGGCGGCGACCCCCCCCGACCGGGCGCTGACGGGTGACCACCCCACCTGCCGGCCGCGGGAAAGCGGGAACCGCCCGTCGGGTTGACCCGACGGGCGGTTCCAGGTGTTGCTCGGGGAGGGACTCAGCCCTCGAAGACGCCGGCCTCGACGAGACGCTTCTCGGTCTTGTCCCAGCCGTCGCCCGGGTGGGCGGCGGCGAGGTTGTTGATCTCGGCACGGATCTTGGCGGCGTGACCGGCGCCGGCCAGCACCCGGATCTCCTCGACGAAGGCGTCGGAGTCGGTACGCAGGTGCGCGGTCTTGCCGTTGGTCAGGTTCCGCACGTAGGCGTGCTTGCCGCCGTTGAGCGGGATGAGGTACTTGAACTCGCCCAGCACGCTGAGGGCGCCACCCTGGCCAGCCTGGCCGGCCCGGACTGACGCGCGCGCGGTCTTAGAGGTGTTGCTCGCCACGGAGATGCTCCTTGCAAGACGTACGGGAGGACGGAAACGTCCGGGGGCTGTAGCGGGCGACGCCCGGGTCGGGCCTCGGCCCCGCGAAGTGGTGCGACGGCGCAGAACCGCCCAGAGAAATATACACGACCACGATGCCTGGCAGCTCATCGTGCCCGTCGGAGAGCACAACCGGAGTCACCGGTCCGGGTATTTCCCGGCGGCGAATTTTCCGATTCCCTGGCGCACCATCCGTCACAGCAGTCATCATGTGTGGCAACAGCCACTCGGGTGGTCGAGGTCGTAGGGGAAGACGCACCTCGCTCTCCGGGAGGTCACCGTGCCAACGCGTGGCGTCGTATACGTCCACTCGACCCCGCTCGCCGTGTGCTCACACGTCGAGTGGGCGATCGCGCGCGTTCTCGCCGCGCCGGTCAACCTGCACTGGACGGCCCAGCCCGTCGATCCCGGCGCCCGCCGGGCCGAGTGCGGATGGACCGGTCGCCCGGGGACGGGTGCCGAGCTGGCTGCTGCCCTGAGGCAGTGGCCCATGATCCGTTTCGAGGTGACCGAGGAACCCAGCGCGGGCGCGGACGGCGAGCGCTTCATGCACGTGCCCGGCCGGGGTCTGTTCCGGGCCACGGTGGGCGTGGCCGGGGACATCCAGCTCGGCGAGGACCGGCTGCGCAGCATCATGGCCTCGGTCCGCCCCGAGGCGCTGGCGCACGCTCTCGACAAGGCGATGGGCACCGCCTGGGACGCCGAGCTGGAGCCCTACCGCTACGCCGGGGACGGCGCGCCGGTGACCCTGCTCACCCGGGTCGGCTGACCGCAGGCCCACCGGTCTCACCCCCGCCGGTCTCACCCCCGCCGGTGTCACCCCCGCCGGTCTCACCCCCGCCGGTCTCACCCCGCTGGCACCTGTGCCGATGACGATCCGGCCGACCGCGCCGACGGCTGGGTTCCGTGCCGGCTGCTCCGCCCTGGGCGCAATGTCTCCGCGGAGAGCGTTATGCCTGTCCGTCATATTTATGACGGACAGGCATAACGCTCTCCAGGAAGTCGTACCCCCGAGCGCGCACGGCCGGTGGAGCGGCCCGGTGACCGTGTTCCGGGTGGGCGGCACCGACGCCGAGGCGGCGGCCGGGGCGACGCCGACGTGGAATGGCCGGGTGACCGTGTTCCGGGTGGGCGGGGCATGTCCGTCGCACGAGCGGCCGCACTCGAGGTGGGCACCCTGGACCACCGACCCGGGTGAGGGTGGCCGCCGACCGAGCGGCAGTCCGGGTGAATCCGCTCACCCTGCCCGGCCGCGTCCTGCCCGGGGCACGCCGGGGAGCCGGACACCCGGTCGGGGACGGGCCCGCCGCCCCCACCGCCTGACCTGGCCGGGTTGCCGCTGATCTTCGGCGGGGGTTGGATGGGCCGGGTGCCGATCTCCCCGCGACGTGCCGGCGTCGCCGTCGCCGCCCTGACCGCGCTGCTCGCCTCCGGATGTGCGGGGGAGGGGCAGGTTCCCGCGCCGGCCCTGTCCGGGGCCGCCCCGACAGCCAGCCCGACCGTCGCCGCGCCCACCGCCGACGACCCGGCCGGTCGGGCCGCCGCACTGGCCGGCGCGCTCGGCGACGAGGACCTGGTCGGCCAGGTGCTGATGCCGTACGCCTACGGCAGCTCGGCGACCACGGTGACGCCCGGCTCGGCCGCCGGCAACCAGGCCCTCGCCGGGGTCGACACCCCCGCCGAGATGATCGCGAAGTACCGGCTCGGCGGGTTGATCCTGGTCGGCTTCAGCGCCGACGACCCCACCTCCGGCAACCAGTCCACCACCAACGTCGACAACCCGGCCCAGGTGAAGAAGCTGACCACCGGGCTACGCGAGGCCGCCGGCAAGCTGGCCGCCGGCCCGGCGCCGTTCCTGGTCGGCACCGACCAGGAGTACGGCGTGGTCACCCGGATCACCGACGGGGTGACCGCGCTGCCCAGCGCGCTCGCCGCCGGGGCGGCCGACGACCCGGCCCGGACCGAGGCAGCCTGGAAGGCCGCCGGCACCGAGCTGGCCGCGATGGGGGTGAACCTGGACTTCGCGCCGGTCGCCGACGTCCTCGCCACCCGCAGCACGGTGATCGGCTCGCGGTCCTTCGGCGCCGACCCGAAGCGGGCCGCCGCGCAGGTCGCGGGCGCGGTCCAGGGGCTGCAGAGCGCCGGGGTGGCGGCCAGCGTCAAGCACTTCCCCGGGCACGGGCTCAGCGCCGCCGACTCGCACCAGGAGGTCCCGGTGGTGGCACAGCCCCGGGCCGAGTTGGACAGTGTCGCCTTCCCGCCGTTCCGGGCCGGGATCGACGCCGGGGCGATGGCGGTCATGTCGGCGCACCTCGACGTCACCGCCGTCGACCCGGGCACCCCGGCGACCTTCTCCCGCAAGCTGCTCACCGACGTGCTGCGGGGCGAGCTGGGCTTCCAGGGGGTGGTGATCACCGACGGGATGAACATGCCGCCGGCCAAGCGGTACCCGCCGGGGGAGGCGGCGGTGAAGGCCCTGCTCGCCGGCAACGACCTGATCCTGATGACCCCGAACGTCGGCCAGGCGTACGACGGGCTGCTGGCCGCGCTCCGCGACGGCTCGCTGCCCCGGGAGCGGCTGGTGACGGCGGTCACCCGGGTGTTGACCATGAAGTTCCGGCTCGCCGACCGGCCGACGCCGGCCATGTCCACGCTCGACAGCGCCCCGCACCGCGCCGCCGCCGCCGAGCTGGCCGCCGCGGCGGTCACCCAGCTGCGCGGGAAGTGCGGCGCGGCGGTGTCCGGCCCGGTCAGCGTCACCACCTCCGACGGGCGGGACAAGACCCGGGCGGCGCTCACCGCGGCGTTGACCGCCGCGGGCGTACGGGTGGTGTCGAAGGGCGGCACCCGGGTCCACCTGGTCGGCTACGGGGACGGGCCGAAGGACCTGGCGGCCGGCGCGGCGGTGACGGTGGCGATGGACACCCCGTACGTGCTGGAGAAGGCGACCTCGCCGACCCTGCTGGCCACCTACTCGTCCAGCCGGGCGTCGATGACCGCGCTCGCCGCGGTGCTGGCCGGCAAGGCGAAGCCGACCGGGCGTTCCCCGGTGCCGCTGACCGGGCTGCCCGCCACGAGTTGCGCGAGCTGACCCCCTGACACCGGTGTGGCCGGCCGCCGACGGAGGTCGACGACCGGCCACGGCCGGTACGGTGGTGGGTCAGTTCAGCGGGACCTGCTGGGCCACGGCGGCACCGCCGGACTCGAAGGCGGCCAGCAGCGACGTCGGGCTGCCCCCGCTGGTCGGGACCGTCACGGTGACCCGGTCACCGGCGGCCAGCCGGACGGTGTGCTCACCCCGGGCCGTGTCGCCGTCCCAGGCGTACAGGTAGGCGGTGCCGGCCCGGTCGGCACGCAGGGTGACCCGCACGCCGTCGGTGACCCGCTGGGCCGAGGTCAGCCGCAGCGCCGAGTTCTTCAGCCGGGGCACGGCGGCCGGAGCCACCCCGTCCACGGCCGACTGGGCGATGGTCTGCGGGCTGTGCACGCTGCGCGCCGAGGTGTCCGGGAACACCGGCGTGCTGGGCTGCCGGGCCGCCGGCTGGTAGCCGGGCAGGGTGGTCAGGCCGTAGCGGTACGGGTCGGCCCGGACGCCGGTGAAGGTGGACCAGCCCAGCCGGGACTGCGAGCTGAGGTCCTGGGTGTCCGAGTCGTAGACCAGCACGTTGAAGCCCATCCGGGCCGGGTCCACCGCGTCGGGCAGCACCGCGAACGGGATCATCGTCTCGATGGTGTACCCGGTGTACGGGGAGCTGACCTTGCTGACCACTGTCATCCCGGGTGCGGTGGTCGCCCCCGGCCCCTGCCGGTTGTCGGCGTCACGCTGCCAGCACGGCGGGTTGCCGTTGGCCGGGTCGTCCGTGATCGGGAAGATGCCGGCCTTGAACACGGTGGAGGTGTCCGTCGAGTTCCCCTTCGGGTCGACGATGATCTCCACGCTGTCGGTGCGGCGCTGCCGCTTGCAGTCCTGCGGGACCACCTTCTTGCCCAGCACGTCGTCGGTGACCTGGACGATCACCTTCAGCCCGTCGGCGGTCCAGGCGATCCGACCGGTCGCCGAGGCGTCCTGCGGAGTCGTGGCCTGCCCCTCCCAGATCCGGGAGAAGTCCAGCTCCGGGCCGGGGTACTCGCCGGGCGAGGCCACCCCGTCGACGGTGCCGTCGCCGGCCCGCGGGACCTCGGTGGTCGGCACGATCTCCAGTGCGCCGGTCTCCACGGTGCTGCCGGCGGCGCTGGTGGTGGTGATGGTGATGCCGTAGTCCCCGTCCGTGCCGCCCTCGTTGGCGGTCGGCAGGGTGGCGTCGGTGTTGGTGACGGTGAAGGTGACCGCCCCGGACGCACCGGGGGCCAGCGCGGGGTAGCTCTTGGTGGCCGCGTCGGCGGTGAAGCCGGCCGGCAGGCCGAGGGTGACGGTGCCGCTGCGGCTGACCCGGCCGTGGTTGCGCAGGTCGATCCGGACCGACCGCTGCTGGCCGGAGCCGATGGTGAGCACCGGCTTGATCAGGGTGTCCAGCTGGGGGTATCCGCCCTCACCGGCCCAGGTGCGGAACGTGCCCACCTCGGGCAGTGGCTCCAGGGTGCCCCGGACGTCGGCGACCACCCGGACGGCCCGGTCGGTGCGCCCGACGCCCTGGCGGGTGGTCAGAGTGGCCCCGATGAGCTGCTGCTGGTTGGTGTCGGCGTCGGCCGGCACGGTGACGGTGAACGTACGGGTCCGCTCCTTGCCCGACGGTACGTCGTTGTTGAGCACGCCGGAGCCCCTGGCCTTCCAGCCGGCCGGCAGCCGCAGGTCGATCCGGGGCTTGACCAGGGCGCGGTTCTGCGGGGCGCGCAGGTGCGCGGTGACCTCGACGGTCGCGCCGGGGGCCAGGTCGAACCGGTCGGTGGTGAGGTACAGCTCGGTGCCCTTGGGCAGGCCACCGGTCGCCGGCGGCAGCACCGAGCCGCGCAGGATCGCCTCCGGCGAGGTGTCCGCCGGGTCGTACGGGACGCGGCTGTCGATCAGGGTGTAGAAGTCGCACCGGATCTTCGTCGGGTCGGTGGGGGCGGCGGCGGTGCCGGCCCAGCCCTGGGTGACGTACTCCCGGCGGGCGTCGACCTCGATCTCGGCCCAGGTCTTCCCGCTGGCGCTGGGAGTGCCCTCCCAGACGCCGAAGACCTGGTCGGTGGGGACGGTGGGGGTGAAGCTGGTCGCGCACTGCGGCCCGGCGGCGGAGCTGCCGGTGCCGCCGCTGCGCAGGAACTTCGCGGCCCGGAACGGGCTGAGCCCCTCGGCGCTGAGCTGCTCCGGGAAGGCGTTCGGGTCGGCGGCGGCGGTGAACGCCTCGGCGGCGAACCGGGCGGCCTGCTGGTGGTTGCCGTGGTTGCCCGGGGTCGGCGACGGGTTCATCGTCATGATGATCTCGGGCCGGGTGGTCCGGATGACCCGGACGATCTGGGCCAGGGTGTCGTCGTGTCCCCAGATCTGCTCGGACAGCGGGGCGGACGCGGTGTACCAGAAGTCGACCCGGTCGAGGTTGTAGAGGTTCTCCACCCCGGCCTTGCCGATCGCGGTGCGTTCCTCGCGTTCGCGGATGATGCCCAGCGGCGGCCCCTCCTCCAGACCGACGGCGTTGCCGCCGCCCTCGCCCCGGGTGATGGTGACGACGCCGGCCTTGGCGCCGTACTTCTCCTTCCACTGGCCGAGGGTGGCGAGGCTGCCGGCCTCGTCGTCGGGGTGGGCGCTGACGAAGAGCACGTCCAGGTCGACGGCCTTGGCGGGGCGGGTGTCGGCAGGGGCGGCGACGGCGGTGGCGGGTGCCCCGGCGACGGCCAGGGCTAGTGCGGTGGGTAGCAGGAAACCCTTGATACGCATGCAGATCCTTCCGGAACCACGGCGTCCGGGCGGCGACCGTCCGCATCGGACGCGGGGCGTCGGACGCGGGGTCGTCAACGGACGGTGAGGCGGCGGGAACGGGGAACGGTGGGCGTCGTCGGACGCGGTGCACCGGGTGGGGCAGCGGTACGGGTTCCGTACACACTGGAAGGCCTTCGTCCGGTGACGCTAGGGACCGGCCCGGTGCTACGTCAATCCCCTGGAAGGTATTTCTTTCTTTTAAGAAGAAATAAAGTACCCGCCGTCCGGGATGTCCGGTGCCGTGTCGCCGCGGTCGCCCCGTCCCGGCCCACCGCCCGCTGTTGGTGACGTTCCTGCTGCTCCGGTGCCTCACGGTGGGCGGCCCGAGACGCACTTGTTACTTGACTCTTTAATTCGTTCGCCGTAGGAAGGAAGTGTGACAGACGTGGTGACGCCACCGACGAGCCCGGTGAGCCGGGAGCGGTCCAAGGAGATCAAGCGGCTTTCCGTGATCTCCATGGCCCGCCAGGTCCGGGTGCTCTCCCGGGCCGAGTTGACCGAGCTCACCGGCCTGAGCCCCGCCACCCTCACCCCGCTGGTACGCGATCTGATCGCCGAGGGCTACCTGATCGAGCGCGGGCCGGGCGCGTCCCGGGCCGGTCGGCCCCGGGCCATGCTGGAGTTCAACCCCCGGGCCGAACTGGTCGCCGCCGTCTCGCTGGAGCCGTCCCGGATCAGCTGCGAGATCGCCGACAGCGACGGTGCGGTGGTCGCCCACCGCGCGGTCCGGCTGACCGGCGACATCGTCGACACCATCTGCCGGTCGGTGCCCGAACTGGCCGGCGACGGGCTGCCCGCGCTGCGCGGGGTGGCCATCGCCGCGCCCGGCGTCATCTCCGGCGGCGCGGTCCGGCTCGCCCCCTCGGTCGGCCTGGTCGAGGGCCGCCCGATAGGGGAGTCGGTCCAGCGGACCCTGGGCGTCCCGGTGGTGGTGGACAACGACGTCAACCTGATGGCGGCCGGCGAGCACGCCGCGGGTGCCGGCACCGACGTCGCCGACCTGCTGCTGCTCCACGTCGCCGACGGCATCGGCGCGGGCCTGGTGCTCGACGGTCAGGTCCGCCGCGGCGCCCGGGGCGCGGCCGGCGAGGTCGGTTTCCTGCCGCTGGACCCGGCCGACCGGGGGCACGACGGGATCGGCCCGTTCGAGGCGCGCTGGTCGGAGAACGCGATCGCCGAACGGGTGGTCGCGCTGGCCCCCGGCCGCCGTCCCGACTCGCCGGTACGCGCGCTGGTCGAGCTGGCCGCCGCCGATCCGCGCGCCGCCGGCTACCTCGACGACCTGCTGCACGCCTGGTCCCGGCTGATCGTCTCCTGCGTCTGCGTGATCGACCCGGGTCGGGTGCTGCTCAGCGGTGCCGCCGCCGACCTCGACGACACCGCCGTCGACCGGCTCCAGGGCCTGGTCACCGCCGCCGCGCCCAGCACCACCGAGGTGCGCCGGGCCGTGCTCGGCGACCGCGCGGTGCTGCACGGCGCAATCAGCTACGCCCTCTCGGCCGCCGCCGCCGGGCTGCCCACCCTGTTACCGACCCCCTGACCTGCCCTGCCTCACTTCTCCCCAACCCCTCGGAGGTACCCCATGAGACGTCGACTTCTGCTCGCCGGAGCGCTCGCCACCGTCCTCGCCGCCGGCACCGCCTGCGGCGGCGGCTCGGACGACACCGCCGCCGGTGAGACGGAGAAGCTGACGATCTACACCGCCCGCGACAAGAAGGTCTCCACCTTCGTCGTGGACAAGTTCACCGCCAAGTACCCCGAGTACAAGGGGAAGGTGGAGATCCTCAACCTGGGCGCCCAGGAGATCCTGGAGCGGGTCCGGGCCGAGAAGGCCAACCCGCAGGCCGACGTCTGGTGGGGCGGCACCCAGCAGGGGCTGGCCGCCGGTGCCGGCGAGGACCTGCTCACCGCCTGGCAGCCCGCGTTCGCCGGCAAGATGGACGCCAAGTACAAGGACGCCGAGGGCCGCTGGTTCGGAGAGATCCTGCTGCCCGAGGTCATCATGTACAACAACAAGGCGCTCACCCCGGAGCAGGCCCCGAAGGACTGGGACGACCTGCTGAAGCCGGAGTGGAAGGACAAGATCGTCATCCGGGACGTGGCCGCCTCGGGCACCATGCGGTCGATCTACGCCGCGATGATCATGCGGCAGTCGCCGGACGGCAGCAACCCGCAGCCCGGCTACGACTGGCTCAAGAAGCTCGACGCCAACACCGGCGCGTACGCGGCCAACCCGGCCGACCTCTACCTCAAGCTCTCCCGCCAGCAGGGCACCCTGAGCGCCTGGAACCTCCAGGACATCCTGCTCCAGGCCAACCAGTCCAACATGCCGTTCGGCTACGTGATGCCGGCCTCCGGCGCCCCGGTGCTGGTCGACGGGCTGGCCGCGGTCAAGGGCGGCAACAGCACCGGCGCGCAGAAGTTCATCGAGTTCCTCTTCGACGACACGCTCCGCGCCGACCTGGCCAAGGACTACTACCAGATCCCGGCCGTGGAGATCGCCCAGCAGCCGGAGTGGCTGGCCCAGCTCAACCTCAAGCCGCTCGACGTCAACTGGGACATCATCGGCAAGAACGAGACCGAGTGGATCAACCACTGGAACAGCCAGATCAAGAACAAGGGCTGACGGCGCGGGTGCCGGGGGCGCGACGCGCGTCCCCGGCACCGCCGCCCGCCCACGCCGCGGCGGCCCGACCGCGACCCGCCCCGGTCCCTGCGGCGACGGTCCGACGGCGTCCCGCGACCCGTACCCCGTGCCCCACCGGTCCGTCCCCGTACCACCGCCCGCCCGGCCAGGCCGGTACCGCATGAAGGAGAGGACATCATGATCGATGTCACGCTGGAGTCGGTGAGCAAGCGCTTCGCGCGTGCCGGCGACACCGCTGCCGTCGACGACGTCGACATCAGCATCGCTGCCGGGGAGTTCTTCACCCTGCTCGGCCCGAGCGGCTGCGGCAAGACCACCACCCTGCGGATGGTGGCCGGGTTCTACTTCCCCACCTCGGGGCGGATCCGGTTCGGCGCGGAGGACGTCACCCACCGGCCGCCGAACAAGCGCGACACCGGCATGGTGTTCCAGAACTACGCCCTCTTCCCGCACATGTCCGTCGCGCAGAACGTCGCGTACGGGCTGAAGATCCGCAAGGTGGGGCGGGCCGAGTCCGCCCGGCGGATCGAGGAGGCCCTCGGCCAGGTGCACCTCGCCGGCTACGGCGACCGCCGGATCGACCAGCTCTCCGGCGGCCAGCAGCAGCGGGTGGCGCTGGCCCGCGCCCTGGTCATCCGGCCGCGGACCCTGCTGCTCGACGAGCCGCTGTCCAACCTCGACGCCAAGCTGCGCGAGGAGACCCGGGTGGAGATCCGGCGGATCCAGCAGGAGGCCGGCACCACCGCCATCTACGTCACCCACGACCAGGCCGAGGCGATGGCGATGTCCGACCGGATCGCCGTCATGGAGTCCGGCCGGGTCCGGCAGATCGGCGCCCCGCAGGAGATCTACCACCGGCCGGCGACCGCCTTCGTGGCCCGGTTCATCGGCCGCAGCAACGTGCTCGACCTGCCGGTGGTCGCCGCCACCGCCGAGACGGTCACGGTGGGGCTGCCCGACGGCAGCGAGACCGCCGTCACCGCCCCCGCCGACCACGGCCTGCGCGCCGGGGACACCGCCCTGGTCTCGGTACGCCCCGAGCACCTCGGCCTCACCTCGGTCACCGAGCCCGGCGCGCTCACCGGCCGGGTGACCGAGCTGGAGTTCACCGGGATGGCCACCAACCTGGTCGTCGAGGTGGCCGGCGAGCCGGTGCAGGTCGCCGCCATCGACGTGCCGACCGGGATCACCATCGGCGACCAGGTAGGGCTGCGGCTGAACCGGGAACGGATGTGGGTGGTGCGCCCGTGAGCGCGAGGAGTGAGCCGGTGTTGCGAGCCCCGCAGTCGCGAACCGAGGTGACACTGGTGAGCGCGAGGAGTGAGGCGGTGTTGCGAGCCCCGCAGTCGCGAACCGAGGTGACGCCGTGAGCACCATTCCTGCTACGCCGAGCCCGGCCACCGTGCCGCCGGTCACCCAGGACCCCGCCCCGCCGAAGGCCGACCGGCCCCGGCGCGGCCTCAACGCCAACTCGCCCTGGTTCCCGTACCTGCTGGTCTTTCCGCTGGCGCTGATCCTGTTCGGCTACGTGGTGCAGCCGATGTTCGCCACCTTCGCCGAGAGCGTCGGGGTGGACGGGGTGGCCAACTACACCGAGTTCGTCACCGGCACCGGGGTGGCCCGGTCGGCGCTGCTCACCTCGCTGATGATCTCGGCGGCCAGCGTGCTGCTCTGCGGGATCGTCGGGGTGGCGATGGCGTTCCTGCTCAAGCGCTTCTCGTTCCCCGGGCGGCGGCTGATCGAGGCGATCATCCTGGTGCCGGCGGCGCTGCCGCCGCTGATCGGGGCGATCTCGTTCCAGCTGCTCTACAGCGAGACCGGCATCCTGCCGCGCGGGCTGCAACAGCTGCTGGGCACCGAGAACCCGGTGCTGCCGTTCACTGGTATCGCCGGGGTGCTGGTGGTGCACACCTTCACCATGTACCCGTTCTTCTACCTCGCCGCGTCCGCCGCCCTGGTCGGGATGGACCCGTCGGTGGAGGAGGCGGCCTACAACCTGGGCGCGAGCCGGGTCCGGGTGTGGCGCACCGTGCTGCTGCCGATGCTCACCCCGGCGCTGGTCTCGGCGTCGCTGCTGGTCTTCATGACGTCGCTGGCGTCGTACACCGCGCCGTTGCTGTTCGGGGTGGACCGGACGATGACCATGCAGATCTACATCAACCGCACCAACGGCGACCTGCCGATGGCCTCGACCTACGCGTCGGTGCTGGCGGTGTCCTCGGTGCTGTTCCTGCTCGGCATGCGCTGGTACGAGGGGCGGCGCAGCTACCGCTCCCAGTCCAAGGGTGTCGCCTCACACCGCCGGGAGATCACCAACCCGTTCGGCAAGTGGTTGGCCCTGGTCGCGTCGGTGCTGGCCACCATGGTGCTGCTCGCCCCGGTGGCGACGATCGCCCTGGTGGCCTTCTCCCGGGACGGCTCGTGGACCACCGAGGTGATCCCGGCGGAGTACACGATGCAGAACTTCGTCACGATCTTCTCGGACCCGGGGGCGTACCGTCCGATCCTCAACTCGTTGCAGATGAGCCTGCTCGCCACGGTCGGCTGCGTGGTGGTCGGCGTGCTGATCGCGTACGCGGTGCGCCGGCTGGACTTCCGCGGCCGGGGGCTGCTCGACGTGGCGGTCATGCTGGCCTGGGCGCTGCCCGGCACGGTGGTGGCGATCAACCTGATCTCGGCGTTCAGCACCGGCAACGCGTTCAGCTTCGGCCAGGTGCTGATCGGCACCTTCTGGATCATGCCGCTGGCGTACTTCGTGCGGTTCCTGCCGCTGGTGTTCCGGTCGAGTTCGGCGACGCTGGCCCAGATCGACCCGTCGCTGGAGGAGGCGGCCCGTAACCTCGGCGCCCCCTGGTGGCGGGCGTTCGGCACGGTCACCCTGCGGCTGATGCTGCCCGGTGTGCTGGCCGGCGCGCTGCTCGCGTTCGTCAACGGGGTGGGCGAGTTCGTCGCCTCGGTGCTGATCTACACCTCGGAGACGGCACCCATCTCGGTCGAGATCAACAACCGGATGTACTCGTTCGAGGTCGGCACCGCCGCCGCGTACGGCATGCTCCAGGTGGTGTTGATCTTCATGGTGATGGTGTTCTCCGGTCGTCTGCAGAACGGCGGCCGGGCCACCCGGGAGGCGGCGAAGTGGACGGCGTGACCTGGCCGACCGGGGGCGGGCTGCTGCCCGCCACCCGGATCCCCGGCGGCGAGCTGGCCGCCGTCGCGGCGGCGGCCGACTACGCGGTGCTGCCCGTCGGCGCCGTCGAGTGGCACGGCCCGCACCTGCCGCTCGGCACCGACCTGATCCTCGCCGAGGGCTTCGCCGCCGAAGCCGGCGGTGCAGGTGGCCTGGCCGCCGAGGCCGGTGGCGCAGGTGGTTCGGCCGCGGAGGCCGGCGGCGCGTCCGTTCCGGCCGCCGAGGCCGGCGGCGCGTCCGTTCCGGCCGCCGAGGCCGGTGGCGGGTCCGGCGCGGTCGGGCCGCGGGGGGTGCTCTTTCCGGCGGTGCCGTACGCGGCCTGCCCGGGGCAGACCCGGCCCTGGCCGGGGACGGTGTCGATCCGGCCGGAGATCGCCGTCGGCTACCTCGCCGACGTGATCGAGGGGATCGTCGCCGCCGGTTTCCCCCGGCTGCTGATCGTCAACGGCCACGACGCCAACATGTCCACCGTGCGGGCCGCGATGGAGTGGGTCTCCGGCCGGCGTACCGCCAGCCTGCTGCTGGTCAACTGGTTCCAGCTGGTCACCCCGGCGGAGACCACCGAGCTGTACGGGCCGCTGACCGCCCGGGGGCACGGGGGCGCGTACGAGACCTCCGGGGTGCTCGGGTTCGACCCCGGCGCGGTCCGGCTCGACGCGGTGACCGACCTGCCGCCGAAGCCGAAGCTGCCGGTCGGCCACCCGTACGTGCTGGTCGAGTCCCGGCCCGACCCGTGGCAGGGCTGGTCCGGGCACATCTCGCTGGCCTCCGATGCGGCCGGTCGGCAGGTCCGCGCCACGGCCGGCGCGCGACTGCGGGAGATCGTCGCCGCCTGGGTGGCCGCCCCGCCGCCCGCCCCACCCACCGCCGACCCGCTACCCGACACGTCGGCCGACGTGTCGGACGGGGGAGGAGCGTGAGCGTGGACCGGGGACTCGACATCGTCGACTTCCACCTGCACTTCCGGATCGGCACCGACGAGACCATCCACGCCTGCGAGGACGCCGCCGGGATGCACCCGGGCGGGGAGCACGAGCGGGCCGTCCGGGCCGCCGGCTCCGCCCCGTACGCGAAGGCGTGGCGGCAGGCGTGGAGCTTCCCCGACCCCGAACCACCCGCCGCCCGCTGGCAGGACGAGGCGGACCGGTGGGCCGACGAGCTGCGTGCGGTACGGGTACGCCGGGCCGTCTTCGTCACCGGCGGCGGCAACGACACCGTCGCGGACGTGGTCGACCGGCACCCGGACCTGCTGCTCGGCTTCGCCCACCACGACCCGTACTCGCCGGGGGCCGCCGCCGAGCTGGAACGTGCGGTGACCGAACGGGGCCTGCGCGGGTTGAAGCTGTTCGCCCCGCTGCTGCGCGGCCCGCTGGACCACGCCGACCTGGACCCGCTCTGGGCCACCGCGCAGCGCCTCGGCGTGCCGGTGCTGATCCACATCGGCCACTACGGCAGCGCCGGGGGCCTCTCCTTCGGCCGGTACGGCGGCCCCGACGAGCTGGCCCGGATGGCCCGCCGCTTCCCCGAGCTGACCGTGGTGGTGCCGCACTTCGGCGTCCAGCACGTGCAGGACCTCCTCTTCGCCGCCTGGGGCTGCCCCAACATCCACGTCGACACCTCCGGCTCCAACCAGTGGGTGCGCTGGATGCCGTACAAGCTGACGTTGGAGGACCTGTTCCGCCGCTGCTACGAGACGATCGGCCCGCAGCGCATCGTGTACGGCAGCGACTCGTCGTGGT
Source organism: Micromonospora sp. WMMD714 (assembly GCF_029581315.1). Lineage (NCBI taxonomy): Bacteria > Bacillati > Actinomycetota > Actinomycetes > Micromonosporales > Micromonosporaceae > Micromonospora > Micromonospora sp. WMMD714. The sequence continues at coordinate 7,025,933 of NZ_CP120744.1, read as the reverse complement.
TCCCGCGCGGCTACGTCACCCGCTACCTCGACGACCAGCTGCGGGTCTGCCGCGAGCTGGGGATGCCCGACGACCACCTCCGCGCGATCTTCGCCGGTAACGCCGAACGGCTGCTGGGCCTGACCGACCGACCAGCCGAGAACCCGGGAACCGGCCCCCGTGCCGCGTCCCGGCCCGGAAGGAAGTAAGGAACCGCCATGAGCGAGCTGACAACCTACCAGCGGCACCACCTGGCCCCGACCTACGACCACCACGTCGGGCACCTCTACCCGGCGATGGTGCGCGCCAGCCAGGCGCACGTGGTGATGCTGACCGAGCAGGGGCTCATCCCGGCCGAGCGGGGGGCCCGGCTGCTGCGCGGGCTGGCCGCGCTGCGCGCCGACGGCAGCCCCCCGCCGGCGTTCGACGGCAGCTTCGAGGACACCTACTACCTGCTGGAGAAGACCCTCGCGCAGGCGTGCGGGCTGCCCGCGTCCGAGCTGGACGTGCAGATGGCGCGCAGCCGCAACGACCTGGACGCCGGGGTGTTCCGGATGCTCCTGCGCGACCAGCTTCTCGACGTGCTGGAGAGGGTGCTGACCACCGGAACGACCGCGCTGGACGTCGCCGACCGGTACGCCGACGTGGTGATCACCGGGTACACCCACCGCCGGCCGGCCCAGCCCACCACCATCGGGCACGCCCTGGCCGGCTACGCCGAGGCGCTGGCCGGTGAGGCCGCCGCGTACGCCGACGTGATCGACCAGCTCAACGTCTCCCCGCTGGGGTCCTGCGCGTTCGCCGGCACCGACCTGGACATCGCCCCGGCCCGGGTGGCCGAGCTGCTCGGCTTCGACGGCCTGGTGACCAACTCGTACGAGGCGGTCGCCGGAGCCGACCACCTGGTCCGGGTGGGCACCCTCAACGCGCAGGCCCTGGCCACCGGCGCCCGGCTGGCCCGCACCCTGATGGACTGGCTGACCTGGCAGTGGGTGGCCACCCCCGGCGACTTCACCCAGGGCAGCAGCATCATGCCGCAGAAGCGCAACCCGGTGGTGCTGGAACACCTGGTGTCGATGGCCGGCGCGAGCGCCGCCGACGCCGCCTCGGTGCTCAACAACGTCGGGGCCGCCTGGTGGGAGGACTCCAACAACGCCACCACCGACGTGCAGGTCCGGCTCTGGGACAGCAACGACCGGGCGGACCGGTTCTTCGCCCTGGTCGGCGGCTTCCTCGCCGAGTTGGAACCGCTGCACCCGCCCACCCGGGAGGAGATCGTCGCGTCCGGGGCCACGACCACCGCCGCGGCCGACGCGCTGACCCGGCACGGGGTGCCGTTCCGGGCCGCCCACTCGGTGGTCGGCCGGCTGGTCCGGGCCGGTGCGCCGGACACCTGGACCGCCGACGGGGTCCGGGCCGCCGCCGAGGGACTCACCGACCGGTTGACCGACGACGCCGTCGCCGACCTGATCGCCGCCGCCGTCCACCCCGACCTGGTGCTGGACCGGGCGCAGGTGGACGGGCCGGGAGCCGCCGCCGTCCGCGCCCAGGTCGCCACCCTGCGGGTCGCGTTCACCGGCGTCGCCGACCGCCTCGCCGCGACCCGCGACCGGCTGGCCCGCGCCGACGCGGCGCTGGACACGGTCGCCGCCGAGGTGGCCGGCCGGTGAGCGCGTCGAGGAGACGACCCGGTGCCGGTCCGGCCGCCGGGCCGGGGGCAACCGCGTCGTGGACGCGACCGGCGGGCACGGCGGTGACGGGGCGGTGGAGCAGGTGAGCGTACGGCTGGCCGGTGTCGCCGCCGGCACCCGCACCGACGGGCTGCTGCTCGGCATCGACTTCGGTGGCACCAAGATGGCGGTCGGGGTGGCCGACGGGAGCGGCCGGTTGCTGGCCCACCGGCGGATCGCCACGCACGCCGAGCGGGGTGCCCCGCAGGCGTTGGACCGGGCTCTGGCGCTCGCCGCCGAACTGGTCGCCGGGGCCGGTGGGCCGCTCGTGGCGGCCGGCGTCGCCTCGCCCGGCGTGGTGCGTCCGGACGGCATCGACCTGGCCCCCAACGTGCCCGGCTGGGAGCGGTTGCGGCTGGCCGACGCGGTGTCCGACGCCCTCGGGGTGGCCCGGGTGGCGGTGGACAACGACCTGAACGCCGCCGCCCTGGCCGAGCTGCGGCTCGGCGCGCTGCGCGACGCCGACCCCGGCCTGGTGGTGGGGATCGGCACCGGCGTGGCGGCGGCGGTCACCGTCGGCGGCCGGGTCCTCGCCGGGCACCGGGGGGCGGCCGGCGAGATCGGGTACGCGGTGGCCGGCGGCCCCTGGCCGGGCACCATGCTGGAGCTGGACTTCTCCGGCCGGGCGCTGGACCGGTTGGCCGACGAGCTGGGGGTGGCCGGGCAGGCGGCCGGGCTGGCCGCCGCCGCCGAACTGCCCGGTGCGGCCCGTGACGCGCTCACCGCCCGGGTCGACGAACTGGCCCGGCACCTGGTCACCTGCTGCCTGCTGCTGGATCCGCAGCGGGTGGTGCTGGTCGGCGGGGTGGCCGGCAGCACGCTGATCCGGGGGCTGCTGGTCGACCGGCTGGCCGAGGTGCTGCCGCACCGTCCCGACGTGGTGCTGTCCCGGTTCGCCGACGACGCGGCGCTGCTCGGCGCAGTCACCCTGGCCCGGGAAGCGGTGCCGGCAGCCCGCTGACCGCCCCACCCGGGCCTCCGGGCCGGGTGGGGCGGACCGGTCCGGCCGGGTGGGGCGGGCCGGTCCGGCCGGGTGGGGCGGGCCGGTCGGGCCGGGTGGGGCGGGCCGGTCCGGCCGGGTGGGGCGGGCCGGTCGGGCCGGGTGGGGCGGGCCGGTCGGGCCGCGTGGGGCGGGCCGGTCGGGCCGCGTGGGGCGGGCCGGTCGGGCCGCGTGTCCGACCCGCGAAAGGGGGGCGGGCCGGACACGCGATGCAGGTCGGACACGCGGTGCGGGCCGGACAGGCGGTGCGGGCCGGACAGGCGGTGCGGGCCGGACAGGCGGTGCGGGGCGGGTCAGAAGGTGGGTGGGGTGGGGCTGGTCGGGGTGAGCACCCCACCGGCCGGGGTCCGGATGGCGTGGGCCGCCGCCCCGGCCCGGGCATGGATGGCGTGGGCCGCCGCTGCGTTGCGGACCACCTTGGCGGTGTCGTGGCTGACCAGGGTCCGGTTCTGCTTCACGGTCCGGCCGTCGATGAGCACGGTGTCGATGTTGGCGGGGGTGGCCGAGCGGACCAGGGCGGTTTCATGGGGTCGGGTGGTGGAGTTGCCCATGATCAGATTGCGATTCTGAACACTCGCCCCGGCGTGTCGTCCCAATTTCAGCAATCTGATCATGAGGCCCGCCTAGGACCCGAGGCCCGCCCGAGGGCTGTGCCCCACTGAGGGCTGTGCCCCGCCTGGGCTTGTGCCCCGCCTGGGCTTGTGCCCGCCTAGGACCCGAGGCACGCCTGAGGGCTGTGCCCCGCCCGAGGCCCTAGGCATGCCTGGGGCGCTAACGCCGGCCAGCCCACCAGTCCGGGTGCAGGGCTGGTGGGCTGGCGGTGTCGGTCAGGGGCGGGTGAAGACCAGGGCGACGTTGTGGCCGCCGAAGCCGAAGGAGTTGTTCAGCGCGGCGGGCACGTCCAGGTGGCGGACCTTGTTCGCGGCCACGTCCATGTCCAGACCGTCGTCCGGGTCGTCCAGGTTGATCGTCGGCGGGATGACGCCGTCGCGGATGGTCAGGATGGTGGCGATCGACTCCAGCGCGCCGGCCGCGCCGAGCAGGTGCCCGGTCATCGACTTGGTGGCGGTCAGCACCGGATGGTCGCCGAGCGCCCGGTGCAGCGCCTTGATCTCGGCGAGGTCGCCCACCGGGGTGGAGGTGGCGTGCGCGTTGACGTGCACGATGTCCGCCTTCGCCACGTCCGCGTCGGCGATCGCCTTGGCGATGGCCCGGATCGCGCCGGCCCCCTCCGGGTGCGGCTGGACGATGTCGTACCCGTCCGAGGTGATGCCCGCACCGGCGAGCCGGGCGTACACGTGGGCGCCGCGGGCGGCGGCGTGGTCTGCCCGCTCCAGCACCAGGATGCCGGCGCCCTCACCGAGGACGAAGCCGTCCCGGCCCTTGTCCCAGGGGCGGGAGGCCAGCTCGGGCTCGTCGTTGCGGGTCGACATGGCCCGCATGGAGCTGAAACCGGCGATCGGCAGCGGGTGGATCACCGCCTCGGTGCCGCCGGCCACCACCACGTCGGCCCGGCCGGCGCGGATCATGTCCAGGCCGAGCGCGATCGCCTCCGCACCCGTCGCACAGGCGCTCGCCACCGAGTGCACCCCGGCCTGCGCGCCCAGCTCCAACCCCACCCAGGCGGCGGGGCCGTTGGGCATCAGCATCGGAATGGTGTGCGGGGAGACCCGGCGCGGGCCGGACGCCTCCAGGATGTCGTCCTGGGCGAGCAGGGTGAGGGCACCGCCGATGCCGGAGCCGACGCTGGCGCCCAGCCGCTCCGGGTCCAGCCCGGAGTCGGCGAGCCCGGAGTCCGCCCAGGCCTGCTGCGCCGCGATCAGCGCGATCGCCTCGGAGCGGTCCAGCCGGCGTAGCTTGACCCGGTCCAGCACCTCGGACGGGTCCACCGCGAGCTGGGCGGCGATCCGGACCGGGAGCTGGCCGGCCCACTCCTGGGTGAGCGGACCCACCCCGGAGCGGCCGGCGAGCATGGCGTCCCAGGTCGACGCGACGTCCCCGCCCAGCGGGGTGGTCGCGCCGAGCCCGGTGACGACGACGTCGACGTGACTCATCTCAGGACTGCGCCTCGATGAAGCTGACGGCGTCCCCGACGGTCTTCAGGTTCTGTACCTCGTTGTCCGGGATCTTGACGCCGAACTTCTCCTCGGCGGCGACCACGACCTCCACCATGGAGAGCGAGTCGACATCGAGGTCGTCGGTGAAGGACTTCCCCTCGGCCACGTCGTCCGGGTTCACCCCGGCGACCTCTTCGAGGATCTCGGCGAGGCCGGAGGTGATCTCGTCACGGGTCATTGCGGTGGGTTCCTCTCATCGGGTTTGTTCTCCGCCGGATGGCGGTGCGCCGCGGTCGCCGACCGGGGCGGGTCTTCAGGGGCAGCGGACGACCTGGCCGGCGTAGGTCAGCCCGCCGCCGAAGCCGAACAGCAGCACCGGGGCGCCCGAGGGCACCTCCCGCCGCTCGACCAGCTTGGACAGGGCCAGCGGCACGCTCGCCGCCGAGGTGTTGCCGGACTCGACGATGTCCTTGGCGATGATCGCCTGGGGGATGTTCAGCCGCTTGGCGATGCCGTCGATGATCCGCGAGTTGGCCTGGTGCGGCACGAACGCGGCGAGCTCCGACGGGTCGACGCCGGCCCGCTCGCAGGCCTGGAGGGCCAGCGGGGCCAGCGCGGTGGTGGCCCAGCGGAACACCGACTGACCCTCCTGCGCGATGTACGGCCGCCAGCCCTCGATGCGTACCGCGTCGCTCTTGTCCGGTGCGGAACCCCACACCACCGGTCCGATCCCGGCCGGCTCGTCGTCGGCGGTGGCGGTGACCACCGCCGCGCCCGCGCCGTCGGCGAAGATGATGCAGGTGGAACGGTCGGTCCAGTCGGTGAAGTCGGAGAGCTTCTCGGCGCCGATGACCAGCGCGTTGCGCGACGCGCCGGCCCGGATGGCGTGGTCGACGGTGCCCAGGGCGTAGGCGAAGCCGGAGCACGCGGTGTTCAGGTCGAACGCCCCGGGCGCGGTGATGCCCAGCTTGGCGGCGACCCGGCAGGCGACGTTGGGGCTGCGGTCGATCGAGGTGCAGGTGGCGACCACCACCAGGTCGATGTCGGCGGCGGTGAGGCCCGAGTTGGCCAGGGCCTTGTCCGCCGCGGCGGTGGCCATGTCGGCCACCGACTCGCCGTCGGCGATCCGCCGGCTGGCGATGCCGACACGGTCCCTGATCCACTCGTCGTTGGTGTCGACGAACTGGGCGATGTCGTCGTTGGTCACCACCCGGGACGGCTGGTAGTGCCCGAGGGCGACGATCCGACTGCCGCTCATGCGTGGCCTCCGATACGGGCGATGGGTCGGCCCGGCGCGACCGGGTCGTCGTGGTGGGCGAGCCATTCGGTGAGCGGGCCGCTGTCGTGCGCGGTCACCTCGACCGGCCCCTGCCGGGTGGCCACCTGCCCGAGCACCTGACCGGTGCTCAGCCGGGCGCCCTCGACGAGGCCCTCGGCCGGGGTGAACGAGCCGACGGCGGGGGCGACGACCACGCGGGACGGTGCCGGTGCCGGCCGGGTGGCGGGCGGGCCGCTGTGCCGGGCGATCAGGTCGCGGGCGGCGGGCAGGTCACGGGGGGTGTTCAGGGTGACGATCTCCGGCACACCGGTGGCCTTGAGTTCCCGCTTGGCCAGCCCGGCGAGGGTGCCGGCCGGGGGGAGTTCGAGCAGGCCGGTGACGCCCAGCTCGGCCAGCGTGTGCATGCACAGGTCCCACCGCACCGGTGCGGTGACCTGTCGGACCAGCCGGTGGACGAATTCCCTGCCCCGCGAGACGACCGCGCCGTCGAGGTCGGACAGGAGCAGCCGGGCCGGGGCCGACGGGGTGATCCCGGCGGCGACGGCGGCCAGGGCCTGCTCGGCGGTCGCCATGTACGGGGTGTGGAACGCCCCGGCGACCTTGAGCCGGACGACCTTCGCCTTGGCCGGGGGCTCGGCGGCGAGCTTGTCCAGGGCGTCGAGCGCCCCGGCGGCGACCACCTGGCCGGCGCCGTTGCGGTTGGCCGGGTGCAGGCCGTGCGTGGCCAGGGCGGCGAGCACCTCGTCCGGGTCGCCGCCGAGCACGGCGACCATCCCGGTCGGCTCCAGGGCACAGGCGTCGGCCATCGCTCGGCCGCGTACCCCGGCGAGGGTGATCACCGTCTCGGCGGAGAGCACCCCGGCCAGCGCGGCGGCGGCCAGCTCCCCGACGCTGTGCCCGGCGACCAGGTCGACGTCGTGCAGGGGGAGCTGTTCGGCGGCCAGCAGGGCCGAGGCCACCAGCAGCGGCTGGGTGCGGGCGGTGTCCCGGATCTCGTCGGCGTCCGCCTCGGTGCCGAGCCGTACCAGGTCCACCCCGGCCGACGCCGACCACCAGCGCAGCCGTGACTCGGCACCGCGCAGGTCGAGCCAGGGCGTCAGGAAGCCGGGCTTCTGGGAACCCTGGCCGGGAGAGAGGACGGCGAGCACGTCTATGACTCTCCCCGATACCCCGGGGTAGCGCTGTGCGGCCTGACACCAAACCACACTAGAAGTCTTGGAGGTTTCCTACAAAAATCGGCGGGGATCGTCTCCTATCGGGCTTGTCCATCGGTCACCCGGCGTCATCGTGGGGCCGGGCCGGTCACGCCGGCCGGGACGATCGGGTCGAGCCGGCCCACCGTGAGTGCCACCTGGAGCGCGAACGCGTCCCGGGGCGTCAGCGGGGAGAAGCCGGTCACTTCGGCGATTCGTCGCAGACGGTAACGGACCGTGTTCGGATGCACGAACAGCGCCCGGGCCGCGCTCTCCAGCGTCCCGCCGGCGGCGAAGAAGGCGTCCAGCGTCTCCAGCAGCTCCCCGCCGGCGCGCAGCAGGGTGGCGTACACGTCGTGCCGCAGCCGGCGGCGGGCCTCGGCGTCCCCGGCCAGCGCCCGCTCGGGCAGCAGGTCGGCCGCCGGCACCGGGCGGGGTGCGGTGGGCCAGGCCGGGGCCGCCCGGTATCCGGCCAGCGCGGCCCGCGCCGAGTCCGTCGCCTCGTCCAGACTGGGTACGGCCGGACCGACCACCACCGGCCCCTCACCGAACGCGGGAAGCAGCTTCTCGGTGGCGGTCACCGGATCGGTCGCGCCCCCGAGCACGATGACCAGCCGGTCGCCGTGCACGCCCCCGATCACCTCCACCCCGATCCGGCGGGCGTGCCGGTAGACGGTGTGCAGCACGGCGGCCACCTCCCCGCCGGGGGACCGGCCCACCGCGACCGCCACCGGTGGCGCGTCCGCCCAGCCCAGCGCAGCGGCCCGGCTGGCCAGCACGTCGGGGGAGTCGCCGCGGAGCAGGGCGTCGACCAGCAGCGCCTGCAACCGGGCGTCCCAGGAGCCGCGGGACTCGGCGGCGCGGGCGTAGACCCGGGCGGCGGCGAAGGCGATCTCCCGGGAGAAGCGCAGCACCGCCTCGCGGAGCTGCTGCTCCTCGCCGGGTGCGGCCAGGTGGGAAACCTGCTCCTCGACCACGTCGATGGTCACCTTGATCAACGCCACCGTCTGCTGGAGGCTGATCGACCGGGCCAGGGCCAGCGGCGCGGCGTCGAACACCTCGTCGGACACCTCCTGGGTGCTGTCCGTGGTGCCGCCGCCGGAGCCCAGCCACTCGACCAGGGACCGGGCGCCGGCCTGTGCCACCAGCATCACCCAGGAGCGCTGGTCGGCCGGCAGCTCACGGAACCAGGGCAGGCTCTCGTCCATCCGGGCCACGCTGGCGGTGGCCAGCGCCCCCGCCGCCCGTTCGATCCGGCGCAGGGTGGCCGTCAGTTCCATCCCACCCGGTTCGTTCACCGCACCAGCCTGACACGCCCTGAGCAGGGCCTCGACGCCGGCTCCGGTGCACCGGTCACGAACCGGCCCGGGGCACCGGGTCGCGCGGGCGACGAGCTGCGCTCCGGGCCGGTCGGGCCGGCCCGGAGCGCGGGGCCGCCCACCGCGCGACGAGCGGGGGCGGCCGGGGCGCGGGGTCAGGCCGTGACGGTGAGGTGGACGACCCAGCGCACCTGCGGGGAGGGGCACGGCGTGGGCGCGTGCCGGCAGACGTTGTCGGTGATGGTGGCGACGTCGACCCGCCCCGGGGCGGTCGCCAGGTAGCTGGCGACGAGCGGCTGGCCGGTCGGGTACCCGCCGGTCACCTCGCGGGCCACGACCACCCCGGCGGGGGTGACGGTGGGCGGCAGGTAGTTGCTGGCCAGGCTCACCACCAGGGTGTCACCGACGCGCAGGGTGAGCTCCCGCTGGTTGTCGGGGGCGGTGACCACGACGGTCTGTCCGGTGCCGGTCGGTGGCAACTCGATGACCGAGACGTGCAGCGTCCACAGGACGGCGGGCAGGGCGCACGGCGGGGTGGCGTACCGGCAGGCGTGGTCGGTCCGGGTGGTCAGGTCGGCGGTGCCCGGGGTCACCGCGCGGAACGTCGCCGCCAGGGGCTGCCCGGTCGGGTAGCCGCCGCTGCTCGAGAGGGGGGAGAGCACGCCGCCGGTGACCGTGGGCGGCAGGTAGTCGGCGGCGAGGGCCACGCCCAGCGTCTGCCCGACGAACAGGGTGACGGTGCGCTGGTTGTCGGCCTCCTGCACGGTGACGTCCGCGCCGCTCGGCGGGCTGACGGTGGTCGGTGGGGCGGCGTCGTTGGTGCAGCTCGGCGTCGGCGTCGAGGTGGGGCCGGCGAGCTGGACCCCGAAGGTGGTCGACGCGCCCGGGGCGAGCACCCCGTTGTACGACGCGTTGGTCGCGGTCGCGGTGCCGCCGGTCGCGGCGATCGAGGCGTTCCAGGACGACACGATCCGCTGGCCGTCGGCGAGCGGCCAGCTGACCGTCCACCGGTGGGCGGTCGCCGACGCGGTGTTGACGACGGTGAAGGTGGTGATCTGGCCGCCGTTGGCCCCGCTGCCCCACTGGGAGTCGACCCGGACCGTGGCGGTGCACCCGCCGACCGTGGTGGCCGTGGCGGGTGCGCCCCCGGCGACAGTGGTCATGCCGAGGGCCACGACGGTGGTGGCGGCGACGATGCCGCACGCCGTCAGGACGGACCTCCTGGAAGCGATCATGTCCATTCCTCCGATCCGGCGGATCTCCGGCCGGGCGGCGTCGGACGACAGGTGCCGGCCTGGTTGCGTTCCGCACCGCACCCTACGACCGGCCGAAAGGGCGGTCAATAGATTTACGTCAATGTTGACGGAGATCGGACCGCGGTGCCGGGACGGGCAGGGCCAACTCCTGGGCGAGGATCGCCGCCTGCACCCGGCTGCGCAGCGCCAGCTTGGCCAGAATCCGGCTGACATGGGTCTTGGCGGTGCTCTCCGCCACCGCCAACCGGTCCGCGATCTGCTGGTTGGACAGGCCGACGCCCAGACAGGCCAGCACGTCGCGCTCCCGGGGCGTCAACGCGGCCACCGCCTCCCGCTCCGCGTCGCCGACGCCCGGCGCGGTCGCCGCGAAGGCCGAGATCAGCCGCCGGGTCAGGGTCGGGGCGATCACCCCCTCGCCCCGGGCCACCGCGCGCACCGCCGCCACCAGCCCGGCCGCGTCGGTGTCCTTGAGCAGGAAGCCGGCCGCCCCCGCCCGCAGCGCGCCGAAGACGTACTCGTCGAGGTCGAAGGTGGTCAGCACCAGCACCTCGGCGGTACCGGCGGCGACGATCTCCCGGGTCGCGGAGACCCCGTCCAGCCGGGGCATCCGGACGTCCAGCACCGCCACGTCGGGGAGCAGCTCCCGGCAGAGCCGGACCGCCGCCACCCCGTCGGCCGCCTCACCCACCACCTCGATCTCCGGCGCCCCGGCCAGGATCAGCGCCAGCCCGGCCCGCACCGCGTCCTGGTCGTCGGCCAGCACCACCCGCACCGGGGCGGTCACGCCGACGCCCCGGTGGGCAGCGCCGCCCGGACCCGCCAGCACCCGTCCCGGAGACCGCCGGTGAACTCCCCGTCGAGCAGGGTGGCCCGCTCCCGCATCCCGATCAGCCCCGCGCCGCCGCCCGGCAGCCCCGCACCGGCCGTCCCCCCCGCACCGGGCCGGTCGGACCGCACCGGATTCTCCACCGTCACCACCACCTCCGTCGGCCGGTACGCCACGGTCAGCTCCGCCGTGCCCCGGCCGTGGCGCAGCGCGTTGGTCAACGACTCCTGCACGATCCGGTACGCCGCCAGGTCGACCCCGACCGGCAGCGGCCGGGGTCGGCCCTCGACCGTCGTCCGGACCCGCAGACCGGCCGCGGCCATCCGGGCCAGCAGCTGGTCCAGCTCGGCCAGGCGGACCCGGGTGGCCTCCTGCACCGGATCGGCGGACGGCTCCCGCAGCAGCCCGACGAGCTGCCGCATCTCCGTCATCCCCTGCACGCTGCTCTCCCGGATCACCCGTAGCGCCGCCTCGACCCGGGGCCGGTCCAGCCCGGGTGCGGCGAGCACGGCGGTGGCGTGCAGGGCCACCGCGCTGAGGTGGTTCGCCACCACGTCGTGCAGCTCACGGGCCATCCGGGCGCGCTCGGCCAGCACCGCCTGCCGCCGGTCCAGCTCGACCAGCCGGGCGGTCTGCTCGGCGCGGGTCCGCTCGGCCGCCGCCTGGTCGCGGTACTGCCGCACGCTGACCCCGGTGACCACCGGCAGCACCCCGAGCAGGGCGAACGGCACCCCGAACCCGGCACCCCGCCAGCCCCAGACCAGCAGGCCGAGGGCGGTGCTGCCGACGGTCAGCCCGACGGTGACCCGCAGCAGCCAGCGCCGCACCCGGGACGGGCCGTACACGCAGGTGTCGTACAACACCTGGGTGTAGATCACGGTGCTGCCCACCGAGACGCCGAGTGCGGCGTCGGCCAGCACCGCCACGGTGCCCACCGCCAGACCGGTGCGGGTCGCCACCCGGCGCAGCCCGACGGCCACGCTCACCGCCAGCAGCGGCAGCAGGAAGCACGCCCTCGGCACGTCCGGCGCCCAGGGGAACTGGGGTTGCAGGCCGACGCCGTAGACCGCCAGGCCGCCGCCGAGGGACGCTCCGGCCAGCGCCAGGTCGCGCCCGGGCCGACCGGAGCCGGCCCAGCCCGGCATCCGCATGGTCCCGATCCCATCACACCCCGGGGCCGGTCCCCTCCGACCTGGGCAGGACACCGCCCGCCCGGCCGTCCGTCGAAGGAGGTACGCCGGCCGGCGGTCCGTCGAACGATGGACCCGTAACTCGTCCCCGCCGGTGAGGTGGGGGCCGGCCCGCCCCGGCACGCTGGAGAGCACGAGGGGGAGGTTGGACATGCTGCTGGCGGTCATCATCGGCTGCGAGGTCGGGTTCTGGGTGCTGCTGGTCGCCGGGCTGGTCGCCCGGTACCCGCTGCGCCGGCCCCGGGTGGGCGCGGCGCTGCTGGTCTGCGTCCCGCTGGTCGACCTGGTGCTGCTGGTCGCGGCGGCGGTGGACCTGCGGCGAGGGGCCACCGCGGACGCCACCCACGGGCTGGCCGCCATCTACCTCGGCTTCTCGGTGGCGTTCGGGCACTCCCTGATCCGCTGGGCGGACCAGCGCTTCGCCCACCGGTTCGCGGGCGGGCCGCCGCCGGTGAAGCCGCCCCGCTACGGCTGGGCGCGGGCCCGGCACGAGTGGCGGGAGTGGGGGAAGGCGCTGCTCGGCTGGGCCGTCGCGTGCGCCCTGCTGGCCACCGCGATCGTCGTCGTCGGCGACGCCGAGCGCACCCGGGAGCTGGCGAACTGGATCCGCAACCTCACCGTCGGGCTGCTGATCTGGCTGGTCGCGTTCCCGGTCTGGGAGACGATCTTCCCGCGCCGACCGAAGTCCTGACACCGGGGTACGCGCTGCACGGCGTGTCGGTGCCGGCCAGTACGGTGGCACTGCCGCGCCGGGATGTCGTCCCGGCGCGCGACGCGAGTGTGAGGAGACCGGGATGGCGCACGGGGAGGCCGAACAGGGCTGCGCCCAGGGCGAGCCCTGCCGGCCGGGCCACCACGACCAGCCGGGGGCGGCGCGACCGCACCGCCGGCTGGCGACGGAGCAGGTCTGTCGGGCGGCTGAGCGGGCCGACGACGAGCTGGCGCTGCCCCGCCAGCGCAGCAGCGAGCCGGCCGACGGGCCGGTGTCCCGACCGGCGGCGGTGGAACCCGGTCCGGTGGGTCAGCCCGACGCACCGACCCGGGCCTGCCGCAGTGACCTGGCCGGGTGGGCCGGTGCCCACCGGCACGGGCCGGTGCGTCCGGTGCGGCGTCCGCAGCGCCTCCAGCGCCCACCGCAGCGCTGGTGCTGACCGGCCCGCCCCGGCGCTGGTGCTGACCGGCCGCTGCCGCGCCGGCTGACGGATCAGCGGGTGCGGCGGCGGACCAGCAGGGCGATACCGGCCAGGCCGAGGGTGATCACCAGCATCACCCCGACGTTGAGCAGCAGCAGCCGCTGGAGTTCGGCGAGCGCGTCGTCGATGTCCCGGCCCGGGTTCAGGGCGTCCTCCGGGAGCACCCGTTCGCCGCCGCCGACGCCACCGGTCACCGTGTCGAGTCGGCGTTCCAACGGCACCCCGGCGGCCCGCAGCGTCTCGGACATGTTGAGCCGCCCGAGGAACCACCCGGCGGTGGTCTTGCGCTGGTCGGGCTGCTTGGCCGGGCGGTAGGCCCGGGGGCCGCCCTTGGCCAGCGGATAGAGGTCGTACGTCTGCTTGGGAACGTCCCCGGCGAGCACGACGACCGTGTACTTCGGACCGAGGTCCGCCGGCTTGGGCCCCTTGGCCTCACCGGTGCGGCCGAACCAGCTGACCTGGTCGATGACCGCGACCACCTGGGTCGGCGCGGTGTCCGCCCGCAGCCGCAACGGTGCGCTCAGCCCGACGCCGGTGATGTCCACCCCGGCGGGCGGCGTCTTCGGCGCGGCCCGGTGCGCGTCGGCCGCCTGTGCCGCCGGACCGGTGGTCAGGACCACCGTCACCACCATGGCGACCACTGCGAGCAGCCGCCTCACCTTCTCGGCCATCGCCGCCTCCTCGCCCCGTTCGATGGATGGCTGTGCTGCGGGTCACGTGCGGATCGGTCGACGACGGTGGTCGACCGGGCAGCGCCGGCCCCACCTCATAGACTCCATGGAACATCGCGCGGATGCAGCTCTGGGAACAATAAGTGGAACTATCTGCGATCCCCGAACGACCACAAGACAGCCACGTGATCAGTGGGCGGATCTTACCTTTGCGGAGGGCTTCATGGGGGGCAGGGTCGCACGGCTGGTACGGGCGGTGCCAGTGCTCGTCGGCGTGGTGCTCGCGGTCGCGCTGTCGTCCGCGTCGCCGGCGTACGCGCACAACTCGCTGACCGGCAGCAATCCGGCAAATGGTGCCCGGATCGCCACCGCGCCGACCACGGTGGAGCTGCGCTTCCTGGCCAAGCTCGACCCGGCCAGGACGAAGATCACAGTGACCGGACCGGACAACATCCCGGCCGCCGGTGGTGCGCCGGCCTTCTCCGGCAGCCGGGTCAGCGTGCCGTTCACCCCCGGGGCGGCGGGCCTCTACATCGTCGAGTACCGACTGCCCTCCAGCGACGGGCACCCGGTCAAGGGCGAGGTGCGGTTCACCCTCACCACCGGCACCGCCGCCGTGCCCCCGTCCCCGTCGGCCACCCCGTCGGCCAGTGCCGCCCCGACGCCGAGCAGCAGCCCGGCACCCGCCGCGTCGTCGGCGGACCCGGTCCCTGCCGCCGGCACCGACGACGCCGGCCGGGGCTGGCTCTGGGCGGCCGGCGGCCTGGCGCTGCTCGCCGCGCTCGTCACCGGGCTGTTCCTGCGCCGCCGTTCCGCCCGTCCCTGACCGGCGGGCCGGGGCGGCGGTGCGGACCGGTCGGCGGCGCGGGGCTCAGACCAGCCGGAGCCGGGCGGCCCGCAGTCGGGTCAGCGTGCGCTCCCGGCCCAGCACCTCCAGCGACTCGAACAGCGGCAGCCCGACGGTACGGCCGGTGACCGCCACCCGGACGGGAGCCTGGGCCTTGCCGAGCTTCAGGCCACGCTCCGCGCCGACCGCCTCCAGCGTCGACTTCAGTGACTCCGCGTCCCAGGAGTCGAGGGCGGCGTAGCCGGCGACGGCCGCGTCGAGCAGGTCGGCCGCCCCCTCCTTCATCGCCTTCGTCCAGGCCGCCTCGTCGATCGACGGCTCGGCGAGGAAGAGGAAGTCGACGTTGGGCACGATCTCGCTGAGCACCGCGATCCGGGTCTGCGCCAGCGGGGCCACCGCGGCGAACGCGTCGGCGTCGAACTCCGCCGGCTGCCACGGCGGCGGCGCGATGGTGCCGGTGCCGGTCAGCCACGGCTGGCAGGCGGCCACGAACTCGTCGACCGGCAGCGCCCGGATGTACTCGCCGTTGAACGCGCGCAGCTTCTTCTCGTCGAAGAAGGCGGGGGAGGGGTTGACCTCGGTCAACCGGAACTCCTCCTCGATCACCGACCAGGGCACGATCTCCCGGTCGCCGGAGGGTGCCCAGCCGAGCAGCATCAGGTAGTTGCGCATCGCGGCGGCGAGGTAGCCCTCGTCCCGGTACGCCTCCAGGGCCACCTTGTCGCGGCGCTTGGAGAGCTTCTGCCGCTTCTCGTTGACCACCACCGGCACGTGTGCCCAGACCGGCGGCTCGACCCCCAGCGCCTCCCAGAGGAGCTGCTGCTTGGGGGTGTTCGGCAGGTGCTCCTCGGCCCGGATCACGTGGGTGATCCCCATCGTCATGTCGTCCACGACGTTGGCGAGCAGGAACACCGGGGAGCCGTCGCCCCGGGCGATGACGAAGTCCTCGATCAGCTTGTTCTCGAAGGTCGGCTCGCCCCGGATCAGGTCGACCACCACCGTGCTGCCCTCGTCCGGGGTACGGAAACGCAGCGCCCGTCCGTCGCCCGCCGCCAGCCCCCGGTCCCGGCAGAAGCCGTCGTAGCCCTGGTACTGCGAGCCGGTGCGGGCCTGCACCGCCTCCCGGGTGCAGTCGCAGTAGTAGGCCCGCCCGGCGTCGCGCAGCCGCTGGGCGGCGGCGCGGTGCTCACCGGCGTACGACGACTGGAAGTAGGGGCCTTCGTAGCTGCCCCGGGCGATGCCGATCCAGTCCAGCGCGGACAGGATGCCCTCGGTCCATTCGGGCCTGTTGCGGGCGGCGTCGGTGTCCTCGACGCGCAGCACGAACACCCCGCCCTGCTGCTTGGCGTAGATCCAGTTCTGCAGCGCCGAGCGGGCGCCGCCGACGTGGAACATACCGGTCGGGGAGGGGGCGAAGCGCACACGTACCGTCACGTCGCCCAGCCTACGGCCGGGCTCGACCAGGCTCCGCCAGGGGGCCGGGAGCCGCCGCCCCCGCGCGCGTCGCCGGCGGCTCCCGGTCCGCCGGCTCCTCCGGCACCAGCCGCCGCCCCGCGCGGGTCGGCGGCGGACCGGACCGCCGGCCGCGGGACCGGCCGGCACCCGGCCCGGTGCTCAGCGGACGCCCCGGATCTTAAGCACCAGGGCGCTGCCGAGCAGGGTGACCACCGCGGTCACCGCGTACAGCGTCGGGTAGCCGCCCAGGTGGACCACGATCGGGGCGGAGAGCGCCGGGCCGAGCACCTGGGGCGCGGAGTTGGCGATGTTGATCACGCCGAGGTCCTTGCCCCGGTCGGTGGCGCGGGGCAGCACCTCGGTGATCAACGCCGCGTCGACCGACAGGTAGACGCCGTAGCCGGCACCGAGCAGCACCGCGGCGACCAGCGCCGCCGGCCAGGTCGGGGCGACCGCCAGCAGCAGCGCGGCCACCGCCATCACCACCCCGGAGACGATCACGTAGACCTTGCGCCGGCCGGACCGGTCGGACAGCATCCCGGCGACCACGGCGGTGAGCATCATGCCCAGGGTGTAGAGCAGGATCAGCACCAGCAGCCCGCCCTCGGGGTCGGGGTAGCGCACCCCGTCGGTGAGGAAGTACAGCAGGTAGAGGGTGCCCAGGGCGTTGCCGATCTGCACCAGGAACCGGGTGATCCAGGCCCAGGCGAAGTCCGGGTGCCGGCGCGGGTCGATCCACATCGAGGCGACCAGCGCGCGCAGCCGCAGCGGCGGACGGTGCTGCCGGGGCAGCGGGTCGTCGGGGGTGAGGAAGGCGAACGGCAGCGCCAGCAGCAGCACCGCCAGCGCCATCGCCGTGTAGCCGGGCACCGTGCCGCTGACCAGGGCGGTGACCAGCACCGCGCCGAGCACCAGGCCGAGCGCCTGCGGGATGCCCACCCAGCCGGAGACGCCGCCGCGCTGCACCACCGGCACCCGGTCCGGGATGGCGGCGGTGAGGCTGGCCAGCATCGCGTTGAAGCAGACCTGGGCGGCGACCCAGCCCAGCGCCACCCCGGCGATGGTCTGCTGCCGGGCCAGCAGCACCAGCGCCAGCGCGCCGAGCACCGCGCCGCCGGCCGTCCAGACGTGCCGGCGGCCGAACTCCCGCCCGCCGATGCGCAGGCAGGTGCGGTCCGACAGCGCCCCGGCGAGCGGGTTGGCCAGCACCGCCGCGAGCGCGCCCAGCCCGGTGACGACGGCCAGCATCGCCTCCTTGTGGTCCGGCGAGATCCGCTCCACCTGCTGGGGCAGCAGCACCTGGATCGGGGTGAAGAAGGCCATCCACACCCCGAGGTTGGCCGCGAAGACCAGCGCGATCCAGCTCCGCCGGACCGGGACCACCGGGTCGGCGAGCGCCGCCGGCAGCGAGGCCGGCGTCGGGTCGACGGTGGTCACCCCCGGCCGACCTGGGACCGGTACCAGGCGTACGAGGACTTCGGCGTCCGGGTTCCGGTGGGGAAGTCCACGTGCACCAGGCCGAAGCGCTTGGTGAAGCCCTCGGCCCACTCCCAGTTGTCCAGCAGCGACCAGACGAAGTACCCGGTCACGTCGACGCCCTCGTCGATCGCCGCCCGGACGGCCCGCAGGTGCCCGTCGAGGTAGGCGATCCGGTCGGGGTCGTGCACCCGGCCGTCGGCGTCCGGGACGTCGTCCCAGGCGCAGCCGCCCTCGGTGACCTGGATCGTCGGCAGTGCGTCGCCGTACCGGTCCCGCAGGCCGACGAGCAGGTCGCGCAGCCCGTCCGGGACCACCGGCCAGTCGAACGCGGTCCGTGGGTAGCCCTCCAGCGGGACCAGCGTGAACGGCACCGGCGAGCCCTCCTCGGGGGCGCGGACCCCGGTGGGGTTGTAGTAGTTGACCCCGAGCACGTCCAGCGGCGCGGCGATCACCGCGAGGTCGCCGTCGCGCACCACGCCCGGGTCGAGGCCGTCCGGGTAGCCCCGGCCCAGCAGCGGGTCGGTGAACAGGTGGTTGTGCAGGTCGTCGTACGCCGCCGCGGCGGCCCGGTCGGCGTCGGTGTCGCCGTGCCGGACCACCGGTGAGTAGTTGTTGGCGATGGCCACCGGCGCGGTGCTGTGGGCGCGCAGCGCGGCGACCGCCAGCCCGTGCCCGAGCAGCTGGTGGTGGGCGGCCGGGAGGGAGTCGAAGAGCAGGGTCCGGCCGGGGGCGTGCTCGCCGGTGCCGTGGCCGAGGCTCAGGTGGATGAACGGCTCGTTGAGGGTGATCCAGAGCTTCACCCGGTCGCCGAGGCGGGCGGCGGTCAGCTCGGCGTACTCGGCGAAGTGGGCGGCGGTGTCCCGGTTCAGCCAGCCGCCGGCGTCCTCCAGGGGCTGGGGCAGGTCCCAGTGGAACAGGGTGGCGACCGGGTCGATGCCGGCAGCCAGCAGGTCGTCGACGAGCCGGTCGTAGAAGTCCAGGCCGGCGGCGTTGACCGGGCCGGTGCCGGCGGGGCGTACCCGGGGCCAGGCGATCGAGAACCGGTAGGCCGAGACCCCGAGCCCGGCGAGCAGCGCGACGTCCTCCCGGTACCGGTGGTAGTGGTCGCAGGCCACGTCGCCGGTGCTGCCGTCGAGGATCCGGCCGGGGGTGTGGGCGAAGGTGTCCCAGATGGACGGTCCCCGGCCGTCGGCGGTGGCACCCCCCTCGATCTGGTACGCGGAGGTGGACACCCCCCAACGGAAGCCGGCGGGGAAACCGGGGATCGGTGCGGTCGTCATCCACCCTCCCAGAACGCGAAACGTGTTCGCACTCTAGGGCGCGCAGCCCGGGAGCGCCATAGGTGCGGGGTAATGCGGGTGCCGGGGATTTCGGCGTGTCTTTGCCGAACACATCCCGGTAAGTCCGATTTGACGCTTAGAGTGCGTAATATCGCGGATGTCCTCAGTGGGGGAAGAACAGAATGATCCTCGTCGAACGCAGTGCACACGTGCTGGCACCGGTGGAAGCGGTCTGGGAAGTCGTCCAGCGGGCCGAGCAGTTGCCCGCCTGGCTGGCCGGGGTCCGGGCCGCCGAGGTGCTCTCGGGGGAGGGCTTCGGTCGCCGACAGCTCGTCCAGGCCGGGCGCGGCTCGGCGCACGAGGCCGAGGTGATCGCCTACCAGGAGCCCACCCTGATCGGCTGGCGGGAACGCGCCCGGGGGGCCGGTGCCCGCGCCGAGGCGCGCACCGAGATCTACGTGCAGCTCACCGCCGATGAGGAGGAGGGCGGCACGATCGTCCGGCTGATCGTGGTCCGCTGGCCGGCCGGCCCGGTCAAGGGCGCCCTGCTGCGCCTCGGACTACGCCGGGTCGGCGCCGACCTGGAGGACTCGCTGGCCCGCCTGACCGACCTGGCCGCGGTGGGCTGACCGGCCCGCCGCCGGTCGAACCGGCCGCCGGTCCCGCCACCGCCGTACCGCCGTACCACGCGCCGCCTCACGACGGTGGCCCGACCTCCCACCGGGGAGATCGGGCCACCGTCGTCACTGCGGTCAGCCGGTCAGCTGTCGCCGCCGGTCTCGCCGACCGGGGCGGAGTTGACGTCGTCGATGGCGTACTTCTTGGCCGCCTCGGCCGGCACGGTGGCCGGCACCGCGCCGCGCAGGGCGAGCTGGCGCAGTGTCGCCACCGCCACCGACTCGGCGTCGACGTGGAAGTGCCGGCGCAGCGCGTGCCGGGTGTCCGACATGCCGAAACCGTCGGTGCCGAGCGAGGTGTAGTCGCCCGGTACCCAGCGGGAGATCAGGTCCGGTACCGCGCGCATCCAGTCGCTGACCGCGACCTTCGGCCCGTCGGCGTCGGCCAGCTTCTCCTGGATGTACGGCACCCGCTGCTCCGCCCCCGGGTTGAGCAGGTTGTGCTCCTCGCAGAGCACCGCGTCGCGGCGCAGCTCGGTCCAGGAGGTCACCGACCAGACGTCAGCGGCCACCCCCCAGTCCTGGGCGAGCAGCTGCTGTGCCTTGAGCGCCCACTGCATGCCGGTGCCGGAGGCCAGGATGTTCGCCTTCGGCGCGTCCCCGTCGACCTGCGGGGCCTCGGCGTACCGGTAGATGCCCCGGAGCAGCCCCTCGACGTCCAGCCCGGACGGCTCCACCGGCTGGTGGATCGGCTCGTTGTAGACGGTGAGGTAGTAGAAGATGTTCTCCTGGTCCTCGCCGTACATCCGGTGCAGGCCGCGCTCCACGATGTGCGCCAGCTCGAACCCGAACGCCGCGTCGTAGGCGACCACCGCCGGGTTGGTGGCGGCCAGCAGCAGCGAGTGGCCGTCCTCGTGCTGGAGGCCCTCACCGTTGAGCGTGGTACGGCCGGCGGTCGCGCCGAGGACGAAGCCCCGGGCCATCTGGTCGGCCGCCGCCCAGAAACCGTCACCGGTGCGCTGGAACCCGAACATCGAGTAGAAGATGTACATCGGGATCATCGGCTCGTCGTGGGTGGCGTACGAGGTGCCGGCGGCGGTGAACGAGGCGACCGAACCGGCCTCGTTGATCCCCTCGTGCAGGATCTGCCCGGTGGTCGACTCCTTGTAGGACAGGAAGAGGTCCCGGTCGACCGAGGTGTACCGCTGGCCGTGCGGGGAGTAGATCTTCGCGGTCGGGAAGATCGAGTCCAGACCGAAGGTGCGGGCCTCGTCCGGGATGATCGGCACCCAGCGCTTGCCGAACTCCTTGTCCTTCATGATGTCCTTGAGCAGGCGGACGAAGGCCATCGTGGTGGCCACCTTCTGCTTGCCCGAGCCGCGCTTGACGTCGGCGAACCGCTCCGACCCCGGAATGGCCAGCTTCTTGTGGCTGGTCCGCCGGGACGGCAGGTAACCGCCGAGCTGCTCGCGCCGCTCCCGCAGGTACGCCAGCTCGTCCGAGGACTCGCCCGGGGTGTAGTACGGCGGCAGGTACGGGTTCTCCTCCAGCGCCTTGTCCGGGATGTCCAGGTAGAGCCGGTCGCGGAACAGCTTCAGGTCGTCCAGCGTCAGCTTCTTCATCTGGTGCGTGGCGTTGCGGCCCTCGAAGTGCGAGCCCAGCGTCCAGCCCTTGATGGTCTTGGCCAGGATGACGGTCGGCTGCCCGGTGTGCTCGGTGGCCGCCTTGTAGGCCGCGTAGAGCTTGCGGTAGTCGTGCCCGCCCCGCTTGAGGTTCCAGATCTCGTCGTCGGACAGGTGCTCGACCATCTTGCGGGTCCGCTGGTCCCGGCCGAAGAAGTGCTCCCGGACGTACGCCCCGGACTCCGCCTTGTAGGTCTGGTAGTCGCCGTCGGGGGTGGTGTTCATCAGGTTGACCAGCGCACCGTCGGTGTCCGCGGCGAGCAGCGGATCCCACTCCCGGCCCCAGACCACCTTGATCACGTTCCAGCCGGCGCCCCGGAAGAACGCCTCCAGCTCCTGCATCACCTTGCCGTTGCCGCGGACCGGGCCGTCCAGCCGCTGGAGGTTGCAGTTGATCACGAAGGTGAGGTTGTCCAGCTCCTCGCGGGCGGCCACGCCGATCGCGCCGAGCGACTCCACCTCGTCCATCTCGCCGTCACCGAGGAACGCCCAGACGTGCTGCTGGGAGGTGTCCTTGATGCCCCGGTGCTGCAGGTAGCGGTTGAACCGGGCCTGGTAGATCGCGTTCAGCGGGCCCAGACCCATGGAGACCGTGGGGAACTCCCAGAAGTCCGGCATCAGCCGCGGATGCGGGTACGACGGCAGCCCGCCGCCCGGGTGGGACAGCTCCTGCCGGAACCCGTCGAGCTGGTCCTCGGAGAGCCGGCCCTCCAGGAACGCCCGCCCGTACATGCCGGGGGAGGCGTGACCCTGGTAGAAGATGTGGTCGCCGCCACCCGGGTGGTTCTTGCCCCGGAAGAAGTGGTTGAAGCCCACCTCGTAGAGGGAGGCGGAGCTGGCGAAGGTGGAGATGTGCCCGCCGACGCCGATCTCCGGCCGCTGCGCCCGGTGCACCAGCATCGCCGCGTTCCACCGCACGTACGCCCGGATCCGCCGCTCGATGTGCTCGTCACCCGGGAACCAGGGTTCCTGCTCCGGGGCGATGGTGTTGATGTAGTCGGTGGTGGTCAGGGACGGAACCCCGACCTGCCGCTCACGGGCCCGCTCCAGCAGGCTCAGCATGACGTACCGGGCGCGTTTGGTTCCGCGCTCGTCGATGACACCGTCGAGCGACTCGACCCATTCGCCGGTCTCTTCAGGGTCGATGTCCGGAAGCTGGCTCGGCAGACCAGCGGTGATCACCGGGCGCTTGCGTTCCGTAGCCACAGGCGTTCCCTCGGTTGTGTGTGGGATAGGTCTCTAGCGCCATCCTGCCCTCTGGTGGCACCCGTCGTCACGTGTAGCTCCCCCAGACGCGACGCTGAACACAGGTACCCGTCGGTAACTTGGCGCTGTCGACCTACCGGGCGACGGTCGGGCCGGTGCGGCAGAATGCGCCCATGCGCAGTGAGGTGATCACCGTCCGGACCGGCTCCCGTCCCACCGTCGCGGACATCACGGCCGAGGCCGAACGGTTCGTCTCCGGGCAGGGCGACGGGCTGCTGCACGTCTTCGTGCCGCACGCCACCGCCGGGGTGGCGGTCATCGAGACCGGTGCCGGCTCCGACGACGACCTGCTGCGGGCGCTCGACGACCTGCTGCCCACCGACGACCGCTGGCGGCACCGGCACGGCTCACCCGGCCACGGCCGGGACCACGTGCTGCCCGCCTTCGTCCCGCCGTACGCGACGCTGCCGGTGCTCGGCGGCCGGCTCCAGCTCGGCACCTGGCAGTCGGTCTGCCTGGTCGACCCGAACGGCGACAACCCGACCCGCCAGGTCCGCTTCTCCTTCCTTCCCGGCTGACCCGGCCGGGCCGCTTCCCTGGTCGACCCGGCCGGGCCGCTCCCGGCTGAGCCAGCCGGGCCGCTCCCGGCTGACCCGGCCGGGGCGCTCCCGGCTGACCCGGCCGGGCCGTTCAGCGCAGCCCGGTCTCCGTCTCGACGGTGTACCGGTCCCGGTCCACCCCCGACGGCAGCGCGCGGGCCGTGGTCGGCGGCCGGTCGTACGTCTGGTGCAGGCCGGGCACCCGGTCCTCGACCACGAACGACGCCCGGGGGTACGCCGGGGCGCCCGGCCGGCTCACGTACGGCAACACCATGAAGTCCGCGCTGAGCTGGGCCGGGGTGATCGTGGTCCGGACGAAACCGCGCAGGTCGTTCTGGAACCGCAGGTGCGGGTTGGTGCGCAGCCAGGGGTGCGAGCCGCTGGCCGAGTCGAACCCGTCCCCGCCCGAGGTGACCGAGGAGCAGACCAGCTCGGTGCCGACCGTCCGCGCCGCCGGGTCGAGGTAGTCCAGCTTCAGGTCGGCGGCCCAGTGCGCGTGCACGTCGCCGGTGAGCACCACCGGGTTGCGCACCCCGGCCGCCACCCAGCCCCGGGTGATCCGGTCCCGGGAGGCCAGGTAGCCGTCCCAGGCGTCCATGCTGGTCAACCTGGTCGGCCCCGGGTCGCGGTCCCGGGCGGCGAAGAACACCTGCTGGGCGAGGAGGTCCCAGCGGGAGTCGGACCGGCGGAACCCGTCCAGCAGCCACGCCTCCTGCGCCGCGCCGGTGAGGGTGCGCCCCGGGTCGGCCGCCGCCGGGCAGTCCCGGTAGCCGTCCCCGCACGCCTGGTCGTCCCGGTACTGCCGGGTGTCGAGCAGGTGGAAGGTGGCCAGCCGACCCCAGCGCAGCCGCCGGTACAGCGCCATGTCCGGACCGCGCGGCACCGAGCCCCGCCGCAACGGCATGTTCTCGTGGTACGCCTGGAAGGCGGCGGCCCGCCGGGCCAGGAAGTTCGGATCCGGCTCCTCCGGCACCGCGCCGGCCCAGTTGTTCTCCACCTCGTGGTCGTCGAAGACCACCGCCCAGGGGGCCACCGCGTGCGCCGCCTGGAGATCCGGGTCGGTCTTGTACTGGGCGTGCCGCTGCCGGTAGTTGGCCAGCGTCCGGGTCTCCGGCCCCTCGTGCCCGCGCGGCCGGTCGGGGCCGTACTCCCGGGCGTACTCGTACTGGTAGTCGCCGAGGTGCAGGATCAGCTCCGGCTCGCTCTCGGCCAACCGCCGGTACGCGGTGAAGTACCCCTGCTCGTAGTGGGAACAGGAGACGAAACCCATGGCCAGCGCGGCGGGCAGGGCGGCCGGATCGGGCGCGGTACGGGTCCGCGCGGTCGGCGAGAGGTGACCCTCGGCCCGGAACCGGTAGAAGTACTCCCGTCCCGGCAGCAACCCGGTCAGCTCGACGTGCACGCTGTGCGCCGACTCGGGCCGGGCGGTCTGGGTACCCCGCTGGACGACGTGCCGGAACAGCTCGTCGGCGGCCACCTCCCACTGCACCTCGACCGTCCGGGCGGGCATGCCGCCCAACCCGTCCTCGGCCAGCGGCACCGGAGCCAGCCGGGTCCACAGCACCATCCCCTGGTGGTCGGGGTCGCCGGAGGCCACTCCCAGGGTGAACGGCCAGATCAGCGGCCGGTGGCTGGCGGTGCCCACCGGGCGGGCCGGGCGTCCACCGGCGGCGTCGGCGGGTGTCGGCAGGCCGGCGGTCGCACCGGCCGCGCCGACGGCCGCACCGGAGAGCAGGACGGTACGTCGGGACAGTGCCACGGGAACCTCCCAGGGTCCGCTTCGTTCCTGACCCCGGCAGCGTCGCGACCCACGGTGACCGTCAGGTGGCCGTCGGAGGCCGTCGTCGTCTCCGGCAGCCGAACAGCGGCCGGCGGCGGTGGTGGTCGCGCGGACCGAGTCGCCCCGCCCGGTCGTGTCTGAGTGGGCGACCGTGGCCTCCGTCGGTAATGCTGATCGCGTGACCACCCCGCAAGATCTCGACGACCGGTTCCGGGAGACCCTGGGCGCACTGCCCGAGCCCGAGCGGCGGTGTGACCCGGCGCAACCGGTACGGCCCGGCGCGGCACTGACCGGGCGACAGCTGCTCGCCCTCTTCGACGCCCAGGTGACCAGCCGGCAGCTCGACCTGGCCGGCCGCTGGCTGCGGAGCTTCGACGAGGGCTTCTACACCATCGGCTCGGCCGGGCACGAGGCCAACGCGGCGGTCGCCGCCGCCCTGCGGCCCACCGACCCCGCCCTGCTGCACTACCGCTCCGGCGCGTTCTACTGCCTGCGCGCCGCCCAGGCGGCCGGCGTCTTCCCCGGCGGCGGCACCCCGGCCGAGGGCGTCCCGGACCGGGACGCCGACACGGACCCGGCGACGACCGCGCCGCATCCCGACGGCGTGCCGGTGGCCGGGCACTTCTCCGACGGCGTAGCGGCGGCCGGGCACCTTTCCGACGGTGCGGCGGCAGCCGGGGACTTCTCCGACGGGGTGGCGGCGGCCGGGCAGCCGTCCGACGGTGCAGCGGCGGCCGGGGACGGCGACGATGCCCTCGGACCGCCGCCGGGAGCCGACCCGGAACCCGTCGTCACCGACGACCCGCGTGCCGTGCGGGCCGGCGTGCCGGACGCCCCCGACGGCGTGGCCGTGTCGCCGCCCCCGGCCGGTCCGGTCACCTACCGGGTGGGTGCCGACGGCACCGCCGAACCGGTACCCCGCCACCGGCCCACGCCCACCGCTGCCGGCCCGGTGCCCGCCGTGACGGACCCCGCCCAGCCCTCCGCCTCCACCGACCCCACGTCCGCCTCCACCGACCCCGCCTCCACCGATCCCGCCCTCACCGATCCCGCCTCGACCGGCCCCGGGCACACCGGCACCGGGCACACCGGCCCCGGGGACGTCACCCCGGCCGGTGTCGCCGACCGGGGGGCGGTGGCCGGCACGCCGTCGGCGCCGGCTGACCGGCCGGCGTCGGCGACCGGCCCGGCCGAGCGGTCGCCGGGGGACCGGGACGAGTGGGAGCAGGCGTACGCCGAAGCGGCCCGGGACGTGCTGAGCGGGATGGTCGCCTCGGCCCGGGATCCGATCGCCGGCGGCCGGCACAAGGTCTTCGGCCGGGCCGACCTGGCCGTGGTGCCGACCACCTCCACCATCGCCTCGCACCTGCCCCGGGCGGTCGGGCTGGGGCTGGCCGTGGAACGGCTGCGCCGGATCGACACCGCCGGCCGGCGCGACGATCCGGCCGGTCCGCCGCGCTCGCCGTGGCCCCGGGACGCCATCGTGGTCTGCTCGTTCGGCGACGCCTCGGTCAACCACGCCAGCGCCACCGCCGCGTTCAACACCGCCGGCTGGTACGACCACACCGGCCTGCGGATCCCGGTGCTCTTCGTCTGCGAGGACAACGGCCTCGGCATCAGCGTCCGGTCGCCCGACGGCTGGGTGGAACGCACCCTGCGGGCCCGACCGGGGGTGCGCTACTTCACCGTCGACGGCACCGACCCGGTGGCCGCGTACGCGATGGCCGCCGAGGCCGCCGGCTGGGTGCGGCGGCACCGTCGGCCAGCGGTGCTGCACCTGCGCACGGTGCGGCTGCTCGGGCACGCCGGTGCGGACGCCGAGCGGGCGTACCGCAGCACCGCCGAGATCGCCGCCGACGAGGCACGCGACCCGGTGCTGGCCACCGCCCGGCTGCTCGTCGAGGCGGGGGTGGCCACCGGGGAGGAGCTGCTGGCCCGCTACGACGAGCAGGGCTGGCAGGTACGCCGTACCGCCGAGGAGGTGCTCGACGAGCCGAAGCTGGCCACCCCGGCCGAGGTGGTGGCCCCGCTGTCGCCCCGCCGGCCGCTGCGGGTCGCCACCGCGGTGGCCCGGGCGGCGGAGCGGGCCGCCGGGCCGGACGCGGCCAGCCGGGCGGAGGCGTTCGGGGGCAGGCCGCCGGAGCTGGCCGGGCCGCTGACCCTGGCGCAGAGCATCAACGCCGCCCTCGCCGACGGGATGCTCAGTCATCCCCAGCTGGCCGTCTTCGGGGAGGACGTCGCCGCCAAGGGCGGGGTGTACGGGGTGACCAAGGGGCTGCGGGAGAGGTTCGGCGCGGCCCGGGTCTTCGACACCCTGCTCGACGAGACGTCGGTGCTGGGGCTGGGGCTGGGCGCCGGGCTGGCCGGGATGCTGCCGGTGCCCGAGATCCAGTACCTGGCGTACCTGCACAACGCGGAGGACCAGCTGCGGGGCGAGGCGGCCACCATGCAGTTCTTCTCGCAGGGGGCGTTCCGCAATCCGATGGTGGTGCGGGTGCCGGGGCTGGCGTACCAGGAGGGGTTCGGCGGACACTTCCACAACGACAACTCGGTGGCCGTACTGCGGGACGTGCCGGGTCTGGTGGTCGCGGTGCCGGCGCGGCCCGACGACGCCGCGCCGCTGCTGCGGACCTGCCTGGCCGCCGCCGTGGTGGACGGCACGGTCTCGGTGTTCCTGGAGCCGATCGCGCTCTACCACACCCGGGACCTGTACGAGCCGGGTGACGGTGAGTGGATGGGGCCGTACCCCGAGCCGGGTGCCTGGGCGGCCGGTCACGTGCCGATCGGCCGGGCCAGGGTGTACGGCGTCGGATCGGCCGAGGACATCACCATCGTCACCTTCGGTAACGGGGTGCGGATGTCGTTGCGGGCGGCGTCGACGCTGGCCGACGAGGGGATCGGCAGCCGGGTGGTGGACCTGCGGTGGTTGGCCCCGCTGCCGGTGGCGGACCTGATCCGGGAGGCGTCCGCCACGGGCCGGGTGCTGGTGGTCGACGAGACACGGCGCTCCGGCGGGGTCGGGGAGGGGATCCTCGCCACGCTGGTGGACGCCGGATACGTGGGGGCGGCGCGGCGGGTGGCGGCAGTCGACTCGTTTGTACCATTAGGTCCGGCTGCCCGTCAGGTGCTGGTCTCCGAGGATGCCATTACCCAGGGTGCCCGTACGCTGCTGGCACGGTAAATTCCGTTCCACCCGGTGCGCCACTTGCGCGACGGACCACAACTGTGTGGACTCTGCCTGACGGCGTCGCCGCGACGCCACCGAGCAGGGACGAGATGAGGAGGCACGCGACAGTGAGCGCGACCGCTGGTCAGGCCGCCGACGGGGTACGTCTCCTGGCGGACCGGTTCGGGATCGAACCGGGGATGGTCGTCATGGAGATGGGGTACGACGAGGACGTCGACCAGGATCTCCGGGACGCCCTGACCGACCGCTGTGGAGAACTGGTCGACGAGGACACCGACGAGGTGGTCGACGCGGTGCTCGTCTGGTACCGCGACGGCGACGGTGACCTCTTCGAGCTCCTCGTCGACGCCCTCGGCCCGCTGGCCGACGCCGGAGTCGTGTGGCTGTTGACGCCGAAGGCGGGACGGGACGGCCACGTCGAGCCGAGTGAGGTCGCCGAGTCGGCGCAGACCGCGGGCCTCCAGCAGACCTCGACCCTCAACGCCGGCAAGGACTGGAGCGGCGCCCGGCTGGTGCTGCGCCGCGGGTCCAAGGGCCGCAAGTAGGTCGTACCCGACTGAGCGGTCCCACACCCCGGGTGTCGCCCGTGGGTGTGGCAGGCTGAAACCACCCCCCCAGACTCGACCCGAGGAGTTCGCATGCCGATCGAGGTTGGTGCCGAGGCACCCGACTTCCTGCTGAAGGACCAGAACAACCAGGAGGTACGGCTCTCGGACTACCGGGGCAACCGCACCGTGCTGCTGGTCTTCTACCCGCTCGCGTTCACCGGCATCTGCCAGGGTGAGCTGTGCGAGGTGCGGGACAACCTCAACGACTACGTCAACGACGACGTGCAGGTGCTCACCGTCAGCGTCGACTCGGTGTACGCCCACAAGATCTGGGCCGAGAAGGAGAGCTACCAGTTCCCGCTGCTGTCCGACTTCTGGCCGCACGGGGCGGTCGCCCAGGCGTACGGCGTCTTCAACGACCTCGCCGGCATCGCCAACCGGGGCACCTTCGTCATCGACAGGGACGGCATCGTCCGGTTCGCCGAGATGAACATGCCGGGTGAGGCGCGCGACCAGCAGGGCTGGCGCAAGGCCCTCGCCGACACGGTCGCCGCCTGACCGGTCACCGGGCACACCGTTGCGACGGGTCGGGGGCCGGCAGGTAGGCTTGCCAGCCTCCGGCCCGCTCGCACGGGCGTTCCGGGCGCGTAGCTCAGTGGGAGAGCACTCGCCTTACAAGCGAGGGGTCGCAGGTTCGAAACCTGCCGCGCCCACCACACCATCGGCACCGGATCCGAAGGCCGCCGCTGGCCGCCTTGAGCAGCACCGTCGTTGCCGTCAGAGGCCGGGGGTACGCCGTCGGGGTGTCCGCGCGCGGCCCGCCGCAGCAGGTCGGGGGAGACGCCGGTGAGCTACGCGGACGTCAACGGACTACGCCTGTGGTACGAGGAGCACGGCGACGGCCCGCCGTTGGTGCTGCTGCACGGCGGCTACGGCTCGGTGGAGACGTTCGCCCCGATCCTGCCGGCCCTGGCGCGGCGTCGCCGGGTGATCGCGGTGGACCTCCAGGGTCACGGCCGGACGGCCGACGTGGACCGACCGCTGCGCTACGAGTCGATGGCCGACGACGTCGCCGCGCTGCTGCGGCACCTCGACCTGCCCGGCGCGGAGGTGCTCGGCTACTCCCTCGGCGGCGGGGTGGCGCTGCGGGCCGCCATCCAGCACCCGGAACTGGTGCGCCGACTGGTGCTGGTCTCCACCCCGTGCAAGCGGCAGGGGTGGTACCCCGAGGTGCTGGCCGCGATGGCCGACCAGGACGAGCGGACCGGCGAGCAGATGCGCGGCACGCCCCCGCACCAGCTCTACGCACGGATCGCCCCCCGGCCGCAGGACTGGCCGACGCTGTGGGCCAGGACCGGTGACCTGCTGCGCCGCGAGTACGACTGGTCGCCGGAGGTGGCCGCCCTTGCCGTACCGGTCCTGTTGGTCTTCGCCGACGCCGACGCGATCCCGGTCGCCCACATGGCCGAGTTCTACCGCCTGCTCGGCGGCGGCCGCCGCGCCCCGGGCGGGGACGGCACCGCCCGCCCCCTCTCCCGCCTGGCGATCCTCCCGGGCCTCACCCACCAGGAGATCCCCACCACCCCCCTCCTCCCCCACCTGGTCCTCCCCTTCCTGACCCACCAACTCCACTGACCCCCCGCCCGCCGACTCCTCCCCTCCCTCTGCCCCCACCCCGCCCCCACCCCGCCCCTGCCCCGCCCCTGCCCCCACCCCGCCCCCGCCCCGCCCCTGCCCCGCCCCTGCCCCCACCCCGCCCCCGCCCCGCCCCGTGTCCCCACCCCGCCGCGTCCCGCCTCGGCCCGGTGATCAAGAGATTTAGGTCAGGCTGGGCGCTGAAGATGACCCAAACCTCTTGATCACTCGATCAGGCGGGCCGGGTGGGTTGGTGATCAAGAGGTTTGGGTCAGGGTGGGACGGGCGGGGTGACGTAAACCTCTTGATCACCGGGCCTAGCCGGGGGTGAGGGCGGGGCGGGGCGGGGGTGGAGTGCTGAGGTGGTGTTACTGCGGGAGGCGGTGGGTTAGCCAGGGGAGGAGGGCGTCGGCCTGGGCCTGTTGGAAGCGGCGGACGGTGGGGATGCCCGGCGG
This sequence comes from Micromonospora sp. WMMD714, assembly GCF_029581315.1. NCBI lineage: Bacteria > Bacillati > Actinomycetota > Actinomycetes > Micromonosporales > Micromonosporaceae > Micromonospora > Micromonospora sp. WMMD714. The sequence goes on along the minus strand of NZ_CP120744.1, from coordinate 6,995,470 downwards.
TGGCGGCCGGCGGGCACTGTCGGTGAAGAAGCCGGCCAGGCCCGCATAGAAGCCGGTCAGCACGGCAGGGTCGACGTCGGCGGTGAGCGGCAGCCGACGTACCAGTGCCTCGGTGTCGTGCCCACCGTGCAGCCGCACGTTGACCAGCAGCAGTGCGGTGTCCAACCAGGCGGGGCCCCGGCAGGCCCACGGCCAGTCCACCACGGTGACCGAACCGTCCGGGCCGATCAGCAGGTTGTCGGCCCGGACGTCGAGGTGACACAGGGTGTCGCCGGTCAGCGCGGCCAACCCCCGGTCGGCTGCCGCGCACAGCTCGGTCAGGTGCGCGGCGGCCCACGGGTCGAGCCGGGGCGGTGGGTCGGCGGCGATCCGCCGCCAGCCGGCGAAGTCGTGGGCCAGCCGCTCGGCGGCGGTCGGTACGTCCGGCACCGGGTTCGGGGTGAGCGCACCGGCCAGGGCGGCCAGCGCGCAGAGCACCGAGTCGAGTTCGGTGGCCCGCCAGGGCGTGTACGGGTGCCGGCCCTCGACGTCGGTGAGCACCAACGCCACCCACTCGCCGTCGTCGTGCCAGCCGAGCAGCCGGGGCGTCGGCGCCGATCCGGGCAGGGCGGCGGTGTGCCTGGCCTCGGCCCGGTGCATCCGGGGCGTCTCCGGGTTCTGCGCCGGGCTGACCGCCTTGACGAACGCGCGCCGCCCGCCGGCCGTTCTCACCCGGTCGGCGGTGCCGGGGGAGTACCCGCCCGGTTGGGAACGCGCCTCGACCACCCGGTCGCCGATGATCTGCTCCACCGCCAGCTGGACCGACCGGGGCAACTCGGCCCACCCGATCCTGCCCCCGCCCGTGCCATCCATCCCCCCACCCTGGCCGCCCCCCGCAATCCAGACAATCGGATTACCTCCCCCACCCCCGCCCCTGCTCCCGCCCCCGCGCATCGCGCGCACAAGCCGTTGATCAAGAGGTTTACGCCAGAGAAGTTGAGCAGGTTGACGTAAACCTCTTGATCAACGGGCTGAAGCGCCGGGGGCCGGGCCGGCCGGGCGGGGTGGGGGAGGGGGTGGGCATGGGTTGGGGTTGGGGGGGAATGCGGGCGGGACGGTCCTGGGGAGGAGTGACGGATGAGAGGTCCCACCGGCTTGACCATCGGTGTGCTCGGCTCGTACGGCGGTCGGAACCTGGGTGACGAGGCGATCCTCACCGGGCTCCTCGCCGATCTCCGCGAGCAGGAGCCGAACGCCCGGATCATCGTGTTCTCCCGCAATCCGGCGCACACCGCGCTGGCCCATCCGGACGTGGAGGCGGTGCCCTGGGAGGGCGTCAGCCGGGTCGACTCGGCCGAGGTGCTCGGCCAGCTCGACCTGCTCATCCTCGGCGGCGGCGGCATCCTGTACGACAGGGAGGCCCGCCGTTACCTACGGGTCGTCCGGGTCGCCCAGGAACGGGGGCTGCCCCTGCTGACGTACGCGGTCGGTGTCGGGCCGCTCAACGACGGGGTGGACACCGGCATGGTCCGGGAGACCCTGGCCGGGGCGACCGAGGTGACCGTCCGGGACCAGGAGTCCCGGATGGTGCTGGAGGAGGCCGGGCTGCTCAACCCGATCACCGTCACCGCCGACCCGGCGTTCCTGCTGGAACCGGAGGACTTCCCGGCCCGGCTGCTGCGCGAGGAGGGGGTGCCCGCCGGTCGACGCCTGGTCGGGCTGAGCGTCCGTGAGCCGGGGCGGGCGGCCGAGCGGCTCGACGTCGACGGGTACCACCGGTTGCTGGCCCAGATCGGCGACTTCCTGGTGCAGCGGATCGACGCGCACGTGCTGTTCGTCCCGATGGAGCGGGACGACATCCGGCACTCGCACGGGGTGCTGTCGCACATGGTGGCCGCCGACCGGGGGCGGATCCTGCACGGTGACTACTCGCCCCGGCAGGTGCTCGGCCTGATGCGCCACTTCGACCTGGCCGTCGGGATGCGGCTGCACTTCCTGATCTTCGCGGCGATGGTCGGCACCCCGTTCCTGCCGCTGCCGTACGCGGGAAAGGTCTTCGACCTGGCCCAGCGGCTCGGCGTGCCGGCGCTGCGCGGGGTGGAACGCGAGGTGGAGGGTCCGCTGCTGGCGGAGGTGGACCGGCTCTGGGACGAGCGGGACTTCCGCCGCGAGGCCACCGCCCAACGGGTCGCCGAGGTCTGCGAACAGGCCCGGGGCACCTCGCAGGTCACCCGGGCCGTACTGGACGGCCTGCGGTCCCGTTCGCTGGCCCGGACGGCCGTCTGACGGCACGGAAACGCCGGCCGGTCTGGGCGGCGCGGACGCGCCCGTTGCGCGCTGGCCCGGACGGCCGTCTGACGGCGCGGACGCGCCCGGTGGCGGTGGCGCGGCGGGTCAGACCGCCGGGCCGCGCCACCGGTAGCGCCACTGGTCGCCCGCCGACTCGAGTTCGTAGATCTGGGCGTCGACCAGCCCCTGCGGGCCGAGGTGGTGGTGGGTCAGCGGGGGGCGCTGGTTGCTGTCCAGCTCGACGTCGACCGCCTCGCCGTCAGCCGGGCCGTCCGCCAGGGGAATCCGTACCGTCGAAGCCATGCGCCCATCCTGCCAAGCCGGCCGCCCGGCCGCAGGGTTTGCCGGGACAGCGGGCCGCCCCGGGCGTGACTATCGTGCGGTGATGGCGGAGATTCGGATCGACCCGACGCTGGGTCCGGTGCTCGCCCGCACGGGTGACGAACGGGCGGTGCTCGACGCGTTTCTCGATTTCCACCGCGCGACGGTGCTGCGCAAGGCGCGGGGGCTGACCGACGCCGAGGCGTCCCGCCGGCTGGTGCCGTCGGCGACCACCCTGGCCGGCCTCCTGCGGCACCTCACCCTGGTCGAACGGAACTGGTTCCCGTTCCTGCTCGCCCCGACCCCCGACGACGTCTTCCCGACCTCCGAGGAGGACGCGGTGGCCAGCTTCACCGTGCCGCCGGGGGAGACGCTCGACGCGCTCGCCGACGCCTACGAACGGGCCTGCGTCCGCTCCCGCGAGCTGGCCGCCCGGTTCCCGCTGGACCGGGTGGTCGCCCATCCGCAGCTCGGTGAGGTGTCGCTGCGCTGGATCATGGTGCACATGATCGAGGAGACCGCCCGGCACGCCGGGCACGCCGACATCCTCCGTGAGCTGACCGACGGCAGCACCGGCGCGATCTGACCCGACACCCCGCTCCGGTCGGTCCGACCCGCCCACCCTCGGTCGTCGCGCACCCTCGGTCGTCGCGCATCCCGACCCGCCCATCCCGGGCCGTCGCCCACCCTCGGTCGTCGGCCGTCCGGGGTTGTCGACCACCCTGACCACCCCCGGGCCGTCGGCCACCCCGATTCGTCGGTCATCCCGGGCCGGTCCGCCATGGCGTGCGGCGCTGACCGGTCGTCGCCGCCTATCCTGGCCCCCGGCGTCGACGACGAGGGGGAAGCGCGTGCTGGTCGTCCACGGATCGTGGCTGGTCGGGGCCGGTCTGGCGATCTGGGCGGAGGATTCCACCCGGCCGACGCAGGTGCCGCGTCGCCCCGGCCGGGCACCCCGCGAGCGCCCCCACCCCTTCGCCGCCGGGCCGGCCGCGCTCGGCGCGCTGCTCGGCGACCGCCCGGCCGGCACCGTGCTGCTCACCCTGCCGACCCGGGCCGGGGCGCCGCTGCACTCCCCGGAGCTGGTCCCGACCGCCGTCGGGGAACCGGCCCGCGGCCCGGTCACCCTCGCCGGTTGGCGGACCCCCGCCCTCCGGTACGCCCCGGACGCCGCGCTCGCCCTGCTGGGTGACCTCGACGGGCTCGACGCCGTGGTCGGGGCGGGCCTGCGTCACCTGGCCCGGGTGGCCGAGCTCGCGGTCGACCTGGTGGCCCGGGGCCGGCTGCTGCCCGGCGTGGCCGACCCTCCCCCGGGGGAGGCGCCCCCGTCTCCGACGGCGACCGGCCGGGCGGCGCGTTCCGCCGGGGAGGCGGTCGGGTGGGCGGTGTGGCGGCCCCTGCTTACCGGCGCGGACGCCGCCTGGGTCCGGTCGCTGGCCCTCGCCCTGCCCCCGGCGGTCCGGGCCGCCAGCAACGACCCGCTGCCCACCACCCGTCCCCGCCCCGGCACGGGCCGGGCGGCCGGGACGCCGTCCGTTCCCGGTGCGGCCGGGGTGTCGTCCGGTCCGGGCGCGGGCGGGGCGGCTCGGGTCGTACCGGGTACCGGGGCCGGTGAGCTGGTGGCCGACGCGCTGGACCTGCTCACCGATGCCGCCGCCCGGCGGGCGCTGGCCGGCACCGACCTGGTCGGAGGCGGTCGGCGCGACGGCGTGACGGCCGGGTGGCTGGCGGCGCTGACCGGCCCGCACCGCCGGTTCACCGCCGGAACGACCGCCCTGGCCACCCTCCGCACCGAGCTGGACGCCTGGCAGCGCGACGCCGTCGGCGGCCCGGTCCGGGCCAGTTTCCGGCTGGTCGAGCCGGCCGACGACGAGATCGTCGACCCCCTGACCGTGGTGCCGGCCGACCCGTCGGGCGTCGTCGGTCAGGGGGGACGGTGGCGGGTCGAGTTCGGCCTCCAGGCCGCCGACGAGCCGGGCCTGCACGTCGCCGCCGGGGACGTCTGGCGGACGCCGGAGCGGCTGCCGGCGCTCGCCGGCCGGGGGGACGACCCACAGGAGACCCTGCTGGCCGAGCTGGGCCGGGCCGGGCGGCTCTGGCCGGAGCTGGACGAGGCGCTGCGTACCCCCGCCCCGGAGCAGCTCGACCTGGACGTCGAGGGGGCGCACCGGTTCCTGCGCGACGGCGCACCGGTGCTGCACGCCGCCGGCTTCGGGGTGCTGCTGCCGTCCTGGTGGCAGCGGCCGTCGGCGCGGCTCGGCACCCGGTTGCAGGCGCGCAGCCGGACCGCCCCGGGCACCGTCGCCGCCGCCTCCGCGCTCGGGCTGGACGCGTTGGTCGACTACCGCTGGGAGGTGGCGCTCGGGGACGAGACGATCGACGCCGACGAGCTGGCCGCGCTGGCCGCGTTGAAGACCCCGCTGGTGCGGCTGCGCGGCCGGTGGGTGGAGCTGGATCCGAAGCGGTTGGCCGCCGGCCTGCGGCTGCTGCGTTCCGCCGGTGAGCTGACCGTGGCCGACCTGCTCAAGATGGGGCTGGCCGGGTCGGACCGGCCGGACGCCCTGCCGGTGCTGGCGGTGAACGCCGACGGCCCGCTCGGTGACCTGCTGGCCGGGCAGGCCGAACGGCGGCTCGCCCCGCTGGACCCGCCGCCCGCCTTCCGGGGTACCCTGCGGCCGTACCAGCGGCGCGGTTTGGCCTGGCTCGCCTTCCTCCAGTCGCTCGGGCTCGGCGGGGTGCTCGCCGACGACATGGGGTTGGGCAAGACCGTGCAGCTGCTCGCCCTGCTCGCCGGGGACCGGCCGGACTCCGGGCCGACCCTGCTGGTCTGTCCGATGTCGCTGGTCGGCAACTGGCAGCGCGAGGCGGCCCGGTTCACCCCTGACCTGCGCGTCCACGTGCACCACGGCGTGGACCGGGCACGGGACGCGGAGTTCGAGGCGGCGGTGCACGCCGCCGACCTGGTGCTCACCACCTACGCGGTGGCCGCCCGGGACGCCGTCGCGCTGGCTTCGGTCGGTTGGCACCGGGTGGTGGTCGACGAGGCCCAGGCGATCAAGAACGCGGCCACCCGGCAGGCCGAGGCGATCCGGGCGTTGCCCGCCCGGCACCGGGTCGCGGTCACCGGTACCCCGGTGGAGAACCGGCTGGCCGACCTCTGGTCGATCATGCAGTTCGCCAATCCCGGTCTGCTCGGCCCGGCGAGCAGTTTCCGGCAGTCGTACGCGGTGCCGATCGAGCGGCACGGCGACGCCGAGACCGCCGCCCGGCTGCGCCGGATCACCGGCCCGTTCGTGCTGCGTCGACTCAAGACCGACGCCTCGATCATCTCCGACCTGCCGGAGAAGCTGGAGATGGAGGTGCTCTGCAACCTGACCGCCGAGCAGGCCTCGCTCTACCGGGCGGTCGTCGACGAGATGCTGGCGAAGATCGAGTCCAGCACGGGGATGGAACGCCGGGGCCTGGTGCTGGCCACCATGACCCGGCTCAAACAGGTCTGCAACCACCCCGCCCAGCTGCTGCGGGACGGCTCGCCGCTGGCCGGCCGCTCCGGCAAGCTGCAACGGCTGGAGGAGATCGTCGACGAGGTGCTCGCCGCCGACGAGAAGGCCCTGCTGTTCACCCAGTACGCCGAGTTCGGCGCGCTGCTGCGCGGGCACCTGTCGGCCCGCTTCGGCCGGGAGGTGCTCTACCTGCACGGCGGGGTCGGCAAGGCCGACCGGGACGACCTGGTGACCCGGTTCCAGTCCCCGGACGGCCCGGCCCTGTTCGTGCTCTCCCTCAAGGCCGGTGGCACCGGGCTCACCCTGACCGCCGCCAACCACGTCGTACACGTCGACCGGTGGTGGAATCCGGCGGTCGAGGACCAGGCCACCGACCGGGCGTTCCGGATCGGCCAGCGACGGCGGGTGCAGGTCCGCAAGTTCGTCTGCGCCGGCACCGTGGAGGAACGGGTGGCCGCGATGATCGCCGACAAGCGGAGCCTGGCCGCGTCCGTGGTGGGCAGCGGCGAACAGTGGGTCACCGAGCTGTCCACCGGCCAACTGCGGGAGCTGTTCGCGCTGGACGCCGGGGCGGTGGTCGAATGACCGCCCGACGGGCCGGGCCTTCCGCCGGCCGCCCCGGCCCGGCCGGTCCCGGGGCGGGGGGCGCGTTCGCCGACTTCGGCCCGCCGCGCCGGGTCGACGACGGGTTGCGGGCGCGCAGCACCCGGGGAGCCATCGGGGTCTCCTGGTGGTCCCGGCGGTTCCTGGAGGTGCTGGAGTCGTTCGCCCTCGGCACCCGGCTCACCCGGGGCCGGGCGTACGCCCGCCGTGGTCAGGTCCGCCGGCTGGTCGTGTCACCCGGACGGGTCGAGGCGAGCGTGCAGGGTTCCCGCCCTGCGCCGTACCCGGTGGTCATCGCCCTGCCGCCCTTTCCCGACCCGCTCTGGGCGCGGGTCGAGCGGGAGCTGGCCGGGCAGGCGTTCTTCAGCGCCCGGCTGCTCGCCGGTGACCTGCCGGCCGAGCTGGAGGAGGTGTTCGCCGCCGCCGGGGCGCCGCTGTTCCCCGCCTCGGTGGGGGAGCTGACCCAGCACTGCGGCTGCCCCGACTTCGCGGTGCCGTGCAAGCACCTCGCCGCGACGTTCTACCTGCTCGCCGAGGCGTTCGACGCCGATCCGTTCGCGTTGCTGCACTGGCGGGGCCGGAGCCGGGACGAACTGCTGGGCCGGCTCCGTACGCTTCGCGCCGGCACCGCCGGCCCGTCGGGTTCCGCCGGCACCGCCGGCCCGTCGGGTTCCGCCGGCACCGCCGGAGCAACCGGGCCTGCCGGCACCGTCGCGTCACCCGAACCCGCCGGGTCGCCCGATGTCGGCGGCAGGGCACCGGGTGGGTCGGCGGCGGACCCCGTACCGTCGATGGTGGACCGTACGGCGAGCGGCGCGGGCGGGCCGGATCCTGCTCCGGCGGGCGCGGCCCGGGTGCTCGCCGACCTGCCCGACGTGCCGCTGAGCGCGGCGGTGGACCGGTTCTGGCTGCCACCGGTGCCGTTGCCGGACCGACCGGCGGTCCTGGCCACCGGCCCGGAACTGCTGCTGCGCCAACTCGGCGCACCCGCACCGGAGATCGGCGGGCCGGGCCTGCTGGAACGCCTGCGCCGGGCCTACCAGGCCCTCGACCCCGGCTGACCGGCCTCCCGACCAGCGTCGGACCACCGCCCGACCGGACCTCGGCCCGGTGCGGGCGGTGGGTCGGTCCGGGGGCGGCCGGAGCGGCGGGGTCAGCGCCAGCGCCAACGGTGCCGGAAGTGCCACATGAGTCCGGTGTGGGCCGTCAGGACCATCAGACACATGGCACCGGCGGTCCGCCCGGCCAGGACGGTCATCGCGGGCAGGGCCGCCCACAGGACGACGGTCAACAGCAACAGCCAGCGTCCGCGCCGGGCTCGAATCCGATGGTCGAGTCGGGCGAAGAACCTCGGATCGCTCTCCCGGAGGTGCCGGGTGATCTGGTCGAATCTGCGCTGATCCTCTTTGCTGAGCATGGCGGTGCCTTCCCCTCACGGCTTCAGCGGTTCGGCGGCTTACCCGCTCCGGCAGCGGGTCACGCCCTCCTGCTGCTGCTACTTTCGCCTCCCCGGACCGGCGGCGGAACGGGCTGTCCGCTGCGGCGGGGCGGCTGTCCGTTTCGACGGGACGGGTCGTCCGAAACCGGACCACGGGGCGCGGGCACGACCTCAGCGCGGGTTTACCGGCGCCTTAAGTTTCGCTGTGCCGGTGAACGTCGTGCTTCCACGGCACGTACCACCGAACGGTCGCGGCGGGGTCGAGGCCGGACACGTCGTCCCTGCTGGGGACGCCGGCCTCCGCCCGGGGCGCAACCACCCGGTCGGCGGCGCTGCTGAGCTGCGCCTTAAGTGCCCTGCCCGGCCGTCGCGCGCGGCCTTGAAGGCCACCCACCGCTTGGCTACCTTCCCGGGGCAACTCCTCCGGCAGCCGCCGCACCCGCCGCCCCGCCCGGTCGCAGCGTACGGCGCATCGAAGAAAGCGGGACTGGCGCATGGCCGACCAGAACGTGCCACCGCGGCGACCGCGCGACGAACAGGGGTACGGTGCCGCCCGCGGCCCGCAGTGGGTCGGCCCCGAGGGCCTGGGTCGGCAGGCGTTCCACCAGCCGGCCGGCAGCGGACTGCCCATTCTGGACGACGACGGTGACGACGATCGGAGCCGGGTCGGCCGGCGACGTGCCCTGGTCGCGCTGGGCGGCACCGCCGCCGTGGTGGCCGGTGGCGCGGCGCTGGCGATGAGCCCCCGGGCGCGGGGCCTGTTCGACGACGCCGCCGGGGACGCCACCGGCGTCACCGCCACCGACGGCACGCCGGCCCGCCCGAGCGGCCAGCAGCCGAGCACGGTACGCACCTACACCGAGCAGAACGAGAGCTACATGGGCTCCCGGGCCGGTGCGGCGCTGAAGCGGAACTCGCCCAGCGGTGGCCGTACCTTCTCCGGCCCGGCCGACGCGGCGGCGCGGACCCCGGTGACGGTCGAGACCGTGCTGGCCAAGGACCCGGTCCGGCACCTGGCCAGCCGGGCCACCTTCGGGGCCACCCCCAAGGTGCTCGCCGACATCAGGCGGATGGGCATCGACGCCTGGGTGCGTCAGCAGCTCGACCCGGAGAAGATCGCCCCGAGCGCCGCCGAGCTGAAGCTCGCCGAGCTGCCCACCCTCGCGCTGACCAGCAAGCAGCTACGCGACCAGCGGGAACAGCTCGCCGCGCGGGGGGCACAGCCGGAGAAGGAGATGGTCGACGGCACGCTGGCCCGGCAGATCTGGTCGCAGCGGCAGCTCTACGAGGTGATGGTCGACTTCTGGAACGACTTCCTGCACGTCGCGGCGGACTTCGACGGCGGTGAGGCGTACCGGAACTCGTTCGACCGGGACGTGATCCGCGAGCACGCCATGGGCAGCTACCCGGACATGCTGGTGGCCGCCAACCGGCACCCGGCGCTGCTGCTCTACCTCAACCAGAACGACTCCCGGGCCGACGCGGTCAACGAGAACCTCGCCCGGGAGAACCTGGAGCTGTACTCGGTCGGGGTCGACGGCGGCTACACCGAGAAGGACGTCCGGCAGGCCGCCCTGCTCCAGACCGGCCGGGGTGTCGACGACGGGCGGTACGTCTTCCGCCACGACCGGCACTACCGGGGCAAGGTCAGGATCCTCGGCTTCAGCCACCCCAACGACTCGACCGACCCGAAGAAGGCCGACCAGGTCGTCGACGCGTACCTCACCTACCTCGCGCTGCACCCGTCGACCGCCCGGTCGGTGGCGCGTGCCCTGGCCACCCGGTTCGTCTCGGACACCCCGCCGAAGTCCCTGGTGGACCGGCTCGCCCGGATCTACACGGTCAACAGGGGCTCGGTGAAGCCGCTGCTGATGTCGCTGTTCAGCTCCTCGGAGTTCTGGGCGGCGGTGGGCCAGAAGGTGCGCCGGCCGATGGAGTACCTGGTCGCCACCTACCGGACGCTGGGCGTCGGGCCGCAGGCCGGGCCGGGTTTCCGCCAGGGCGACAGCGGGCGCACCGCGTTCGCCCAGGGGCTGCGCCAGATCCACGACAAGCTGCGCGAGCTGGGCCACCACCCGATGGGCCAGCCCACCCCCGACGGCTACCCGGACGTCTACGTCGCCTGGACGTCGGCCGGCACGATGGTCAACGGCTGGAACGAGGCGGCCGAGCTGATCGCCGGGAACCGCACCCCGTTCACGTACACCCGGCCGGAGAAGCTGGTGGCGAAGCCGCCGGCGACCGCCGGGGCGTACGTGGACGCGCTGGCCCAGCGGCTGGTGCACCAGAAGCTGTCCACCCGGGAGCGGAACCTGATCCTCGGGGTGGCCGGGGTGTCCGCCACCGCCAGGGTCGACGCCACGTTCGACGGGGCGATCGCCGCCGTCGCGCGGGCGATCCTCGCGTCCCCCCAGCACCACCTGCGGTGAGGCAGTCGATGGAGAAGCCGGCGACGCATCCGAGGGAGAAGACCGTGCCCGCGTTCCCCCTGCACCCCGAGTGCCCCGACCTGCGCCGGCTCGCCGACAACCCGGCCGAGGCGCTGCTGCGCGCCGAGGCCGACGTCGTCGCCGCCGAGAACGCCGCCGAGGCCGACCGCTACCGCCGGCTGGAGGAGCTGGAGGAGGCGCAGCAGGACGGGCGCGGGGTGACCCGGCGGACCTTCGTCGCCGGTGCCGCCGCCACCGCCACCACGCTGGCCACCGCCCAGTTCGTCAGCACGTCGGCGTCGTTCGCGGCGACGAGGACCGGCACCCTGATCCACGTCTTCCTCTACGGCGGGCTGGACGGGCTGAGCCTGGTCGCCCCGGCCGACGACCCGGTGCTCGCCAAGGCCCGCCCCGACCTGCTGCTCGGCGACGACTCGCTGGCCCTGGGCCGGGGCTTCAAGCTGACCAGCGCCTTCGCCCCGCTGGAGAAGTGGCTGCGCAACGGGCGGCTCGGCTTCGTCCCGGCAGTCTCCGACGAGCGGTTGTCCCGCAGCCACTTCCAGGCCGCCGACGCCTGCAACCTGGGCGGCCTGCCCAGCGAGACCGGCGGCCGGGGCTGGCTGGACAGCCTGGTCGACTCGCTCGGCAAGGGCACCGCGTTCCGCAGCGTCGGCATCGGCAGCACGCTGCCCCGCTCGCTGGTCGGCACCAACGGCGCGCTGTCGCTCAACAGCGTCGGCTCGTTGCGGCTCAACGGCGAGGAGCGGTACCGGGCGGCCACCGAGAAGGCGATCCGGGGGCTGTTCACCGGGATCCACCATCCGGTCGAGGAGGCGGTGATCGAGGGGATGGGCGCGCTGTCGACCGCCCAGCAGCTCGCCGCGAAGCCGTACCGGCCGGCGGAGGGGGTGACCTACGAGGGCATCGGGTACGCCTTCCAGCAGCTCGCCCAGTTGATCAAGGGTGGGGCGAACGTCCGGGTCGCCACGGTCGGCATGGGCGGCTACGACACCCACGAGAACCAGGGCACCCGCGCCGGCGGCCAGCTCCACCGGCGGCTGGGCGAGCTGGCGAAGGCGATGGCGGCCTTCCTCACCGACCTGGGCGACCGGGCGGACGACGTCACCATCATGGTGTCCAGCGAGTTCGGCCGCCGGGTCGCCTCCAACGGCGGCGGCACCGACCACGGCCACGGCGGGGTGGTCACCGTCCTGTCCGGCCGCCGGCTCGCCGGCCCGCTGCTCGGCGCCTGGGACGGCCTGGGTGACCTGGACTCGGGCGACGTGCCCGAGTACAACAACATGTTCGACGTCTACGGCACGGTGGCGCAGGGCCGGTTCGGGCTGACCACGGCCCAGGTGGACAGGATCTTCCCGAGAAGGAAGTTCACCCCGATGAAGCTCTACGCGTGACCTGTCGGGACCTGCCCGCCGCCGGCCGTCGTACCGGGGATCCGTCCCGGCACGGCGGCCGGTCGGCTGCGTCCGTACCCCCGCCGCCGGCCCTGCCCCGGCGGGGGTCCACCGGCCGGCGGGTGCTGTCCGCGCTGTTCTGGCTGGGCCTGGTCGCGGCGGTGCTCCCGTGGTGGCTCGACACCCCGGCCGGTTCGCTGGCCGGCACCGCCGACCTGCTCACCGCGGCCGGGCGGGTCACCGGCCTGGTCGCCGGCTACCTGCTGCTCGTGCAGGTGCTGATGATGAGCCGCCTCGGCGTGCTGGAACGCGGGGTCGGCGGCGAGCGGCTGTCCCGGGTGCACCGGGACCTGGGCGCGACCCTGCTGGTGGCGGTGCTGGCCCACCTGTCGCTGCTGGTGGTCGGCTACGCGCGGACCCGGGACAACTCGGTGACCGCCCAGGTGGGGGTGCTGCTGCGCGACTTCGACGACCTGGTGTCCGCCTTCGTCGCGGCCGGCATCCTGGTGCTGGTCGGCGGCACCGGCATCCGGGCCGTCCGCCGGGCGGTGCCCTACGAACTCTGGTACCACCTGCACCTGACCAGCTATCTCGCGCTGCTGCTCGGCTTCGGCCACCAGTTCAGCAACGGCGCGCAGCTCTTCCCGCCCGGCCCGGTCCGCACCGGCTGGATCGCCGGCTACCTGCTGGTGGCCGCCGCCCTGGCCTGGGGTCGGCTGGTCGCGCCGCTGCTGCTCAACCTGCGGCACCGGCTGCGGGTGACCGACGTGGTGGCGGAGAGCCCGGACACCGTCTCGATCTACCTGACCGGCCACCGGCTCCTCCAGCTCGACCTGCTCGGCGGGCAGTACCTGCGCTGGCGGTTCCTGACCCGGGGGTGCTGGTGGCAGTCGCACCCGTTCTCGCCGTCCGCCGCGGCGAACGGCCGCTGGCTGCGGCTGACCGTCAAGGTGGTCGGCGGGCACACCGCCGACCTGCGCGACCTGCGACCCGGCACCCGGGTCTGGGCGGAGGGTCCGTCCGGGACCTGCACCGCCGCGCACCGGACCCGGGAGCGGGCTTTGCTGATCGCCGGCGGCAGCGGCATCGGCCCGCTCCGGGCGATGCTGGAGGAGCTGCCGCCCGGCGCGGCCCTGATCTACCGGGCCCGCACCCCGGCCGACGTGCTGCTGCAGCACGAGCTGGACTGGCTGGCCCAGGCCCGGCAGACCGCCGTCTGGTACGTCGTCGGCTCCCGCGACGACGCCGGCCCCCGGCAGGTGATGAGCCCGGACGGGTTGCGCCGGCTGGTGCCCGACCTGACCCGCCGGGACGTGTACCTGTGCGGACCACAGGGGCTGGTCGACTCCTCGGTGCGGGCGCTGCGCCGGGCCGGGGTGCCCCGCCGGCAGATCCACCTCGCCCCGTTCGAGCTGTAGGAGGGCTGACATGCGTCGCGCGCTTCTCGCGATCACCGGGCTGGCCGCCGGCACCACCGCGCTGGTGGTGCTCAAGGGCGGACCGGGCACCGGCCAGGTCGCCCAGGGTCTGCCGGCCGCCACGCCGGCCGAGCGCGGCCCGGTCACCACCGGCCCGGTCACCACCGAGGCGACCCCGCAGCGCCCCACGGCGACGAACCGGCCGACCGGCCGACCCGGCGCCACCCCGAGCCGCACCCCCGGCGGCACCCGGAGTACTCCCGGCGGCACTCCGCCCGCCCCGAGGGCCGGCTCCGCCGCGCCGCCGTCGACCACCCGCCGGGTCACCGGCCCGGTGATCTCCACGGAGTACGGCAACGTGCAGGTGCGGATCACCGTCTCCGGGACGAGGATCGTCGACGCGGTGGCCGTGGAGCTGCCCCAGGGCGGCCAGTCCGACCTGCGCAGCGCCCGGGTCGACGACGCCTACAGCGGCACCTCCGGGGCGGTGGTGCGTCAGCAGAGCGCCCTGCTGGACACCGTCTCCCAGGCGACCGCCACCAGCGACGGCTACCGGCGGTCGTTGCAGGCCGCGCTCGACCGGGCACGCGGGTGACCGTGCCACGGACCCGGCCCGGCCTGCGCCGGGTCGAACAGGTGATGGGTACGGCGATCAGCCTGGACCTCGCCGACGACCTGCCCGCCGCCACCCTGCGTACGCTCGCCGACGACACCTTCCGCTGGCTGCGTGAGGTCGACGCCCGGTTCACCACCTACCGCGACGACAGCGAGGTACGCCGCGTCGACCGGGGCGAGCTGCCGCTGTCCGGGGCGTCGGCGGACCTGCGCGCGGTGCTGGCCCGCTGCGCCGACCTGTGGGGCGACACCGACGGCTACTTCGACGTGTACGCCACCGGACGGCTGGATCCCTCGGGTTTCGTGAAGGGCTGGTCGGTCCAGGTCGCCTCGGACCGGCTGGTGGCCGCCGGGGCCGCCCAGCACTGCCTGAACGCCGGTGGCGACGTCCGGGTACGCGGGCACTCGTCGTCCGGGCGGCCGTGGCGGATCGGCGTCCGGCACCCCTGGGACGCGTCCGCCACCTGCCTGGTGCTCACCGGTACCGACCTGGCGGTCGCCACCTCGGGCGTCTACGAGCGGGGGCACCACGTCCTCGATCCCCGGCGGGGCGAGCCGGCGCGGGGCCTGCGCTCGGTCACCGTGGTCGGCTCCGACCTGGGCGTCGCCGACGCCTACGCCACGGCGGCGGTGGCGATGGGGGTGGCCGGCGTCGGCTGGCTCGACCGGCTGCCCGGCCACCGGCACGCAGTGGTCACCGACGACGGCCGGCTGCTGCGCTCCACCAGCCTGCCGCTGGTCGACTGACCGCACGACCGGGCGGTACGGGTGCAGGGGCGCGGTGGGGCCGGTGGACGGTGCCGGCCGGCGGACGGCAGCGGGTGACCGCGGTGCGGGTCACCGGGCGGTGCGCCGGGTGCCGGCCGGGCGGGAGCCGGTGGGTCGGGGCCGCCCCGGTTGGGAACCGGCGGGTCGGCTGTCCGACCAGTGCCGGGGTCGCCGCCGGTGCGGTGGTTCGGTGCCGTCGGTGTGCCGCATCTCGTCGTCCCTGGCCATGTTCCTACCCCCGCTCCGCAGGCGCACCCGCGCCGTCGTGGTGTGCAACGAGCGCGGCGGCGGCCGGGACGCTGGCCGGAACCCGACCCTGCCGCGCGGCACCAGGCCATTGCCGCCGTGCGGTGGTCAGTGGCCGCGCCGGGGCAGCGGGAGCTGGCCGGGCAGCAGCTCCGGGGTCAGCGTCACCCCGTCGGCCCGTAACGTCTCGATCAGGGTGTTCTGCAGCAGGTACGAGTCGGGCAGTTGCCAGCGGGCCTGTTCCGGGGCGACCGCCCAGCGCACCGTGCCCTCGGGCAGCCGGGTGGGCGGGGCCGGTATCCACGACCCGGCACCGTGGCGCACCACGTGGAAGCAGTGTTCCAGTTCGGGGCGGAGCGGGTCGCCGGGGCGGACCAGGAACATCCACCGCCCGGTCGGGGTCACCACCACCGGCCCCTGGGCACCCGACCCGGCCGGGTGTCCGGGAACCGCGTCGAGCAGCCGCCGGCCCAGCTGCGCCGAGACCTCCAGCACGTCGAAGGCGCGGCCGGTGGGCAGCAGCACCCCGTGCGGACGACTGCGCCACCAGGTGGCCACCCGGGCCGGGTCGGTGCTCGCCCCGCGTTCCCAGTTCTCCAGGGCGGGATGACAGCCGACGGTGGGGCAGCCGGCCCGGCCGCAGACGAAGCGGCTGCGCGCGAGGCAGGCACCGGGGGTCACCTCCCAGCCGTGCACCGCGTACCGCACGGCGATCCGGCGCAGCCGGACCCGCTCGATCGGTGACAGCTGGGCGACCCTCGGCCCGACGTTTCCCCACATGTCCCGTGCTCTCCGCTCACTCCGACCGGTCACCGCGCCACCCCCTACGTCGAGCGCCGTCACTGTCCCGACCCGGGATCGTTGACCTGACGAACAGCTCGTGCAACTTGCACGAAAAGTTACGAGAACCACCTGTATGGGTGCCGCACACGCTGTGCGACCAGCAGGGACGGACGGATCGGAAGCACCCCGCCGGGGTCGTCCGCAGACCGGCCGGACGAACCGACGAGGGGGAGGAACGGGAGAAGATGGACGAGCTGCCGATCGGGCGACGGGTGGCCTACTGGCGCGGGCGGCGCAAGATGTCGCAACAGGTCTTCGCCGACCGGCTGGGCAAGTCCAAGAGCTGGGTCGACAAGGTCGAGCGCGGGGTCCGCCGGCTGGACAAGTTCTCCGTCCTGTACGAGATCGCCGTCATCCTCCGGATCGACGTGCAACTGCTGCTCGGCAAGGACCCGGAACGGCGCAGCGACGCGCTGACCTGCATCGACCAGATCGAGGTGCAGGAGATCCGGGCGGCCCTGGAGCAGTACAGCTCGATGACCGCGTACTTCGACGCGGTGTCGCACCCGCCGCCCCTGCCCGACCTGGGCAAGGCCGTCACCCACGCCTGGCTCACCTACCAGTACGGCCGCTACGCGATGCTCACCCGGGCGCTGCCGAAGCTGCTGCGCGACGCCCAGGCCGCCGACGCCGGCCACCAGGGGGACCAGGCGAAGGAGGCCGCCAACCTGCTCGGGCAGGTCTACCAGATCGCCTCCTCGGTGCTGCGCAAGCTGGGCGAGTGCGACCTGGCCTGGTTGGCCGCCGACCGGTCGATGGCGGTCGCCCAGCGTGCCGACGACCCGCTGCTGGCCGGGGTCGCCACCACCCGGGTCTGCAACGCGCTGGTGGCGATGGGCCGGGCCCGCCCCGCCCTGGAGCTGAACGTCAGCATCGCGAACCGGCTCGCCCCCGGCGGCATGAACGACAGCGGGCCGGGCCGGCTCTCCGTCTACGGCATGCTGCTGTTGCAGGGGGCGATGGCCGCCGCCCGGTTCGGTGACTCGGACACCGTCGAGGACCTGTTCCACGGCGCCCACGAGGCGGCCGTCATGCTGGGCGGCGACCAGAACCACTACTGGACCTCGTTCGGCCCGACGAACCTGGAGCTGCACCGGGCCGCCGCCGCGGTGGAGATGGGCGACGGCGGACGGGCGGTGGAGATCCACCAGCGGATCCCCGAGCCGCGCTTCAACGGGTTGCTGCCCGAGCGCCGCGCCCACCACCTGCTCGACATCGCCCGGGGCTACACCCAGGTCGGTGACATGGCCAAGGCGGGGGAGATGCTGCTGCGCGGCGACCGGCTCGCCCCGTCGGAGATCCGCTGCCGGCCGATCGCCCACGAGGTGATGTCCGACGTGCTGCGTCGCACACGGGGTGCGTTGCCCGCGCCGCTGGCGGAGTTGGCTGAGCAGATGGGAGTCGGAGTATGAACGCGGCGGTGGCCGGATGAGCGGCGGACCGCACCAGAACGACGAGCGCCGGACGGTGCTCTACGTCATCGCCTGCGGTTCGCCGCTGGCCCGTCACCTCGACCGCCTGGTCGGCCTGGCCCAGGACGACGGCTGGGAGGTCTGCGTCGTCACCACCCCGGACGGGGCGAAGTTCGTGGACCGGTCCGCGCTGGCCCGGCAGACCGGCCACCCGGTGCGGACCCACTACAAGAACCCGGGCGACCCGGACCTGCTGCCCCCGGCGGACGCCATGGTGGTCTGCCCGGCCACCGTCAACACGGTCAACAAGTGGGCGGCCGGGATCACCGACACCCTGGCGCTGGGCCTGCTGGTCGAGGGGCAGGGCCGGGGGGTGCCGGTGGTGGTGGTGCCGTTCACCAACGCGGCGATGGCCGGGCACCCGGCCTTCCAGACCGGCCTGCAACGGCTCCGCGAGTGGGGCGCCACGGTGCTCTTCGGCGACCACGTCTACCCGTTGCACCCGCCCGGTACGGGGGAACGGCACCTGCACGCCTTCCCGTGGGAGGCGGCGGTGGCCGCCCTGCCGGACCGGTCCCGGGCCGCCTCGGCGGCCTGACCCGGGCGACGGGCGGTGGGCGTGGTCGCCGCTGCGCGCCGGTAAGCTGACCGGCCGTGAGCACAACCGCGTCCCCGCCGTCCGTCGCCGACGTCGTCACCGAGCTGGATCGGCGTTACCCGCCCGCCTGGGCCGAGGAGTGGGACCGGGTCGGTCTGGTGCTCGGCGAGCCCACCGACCCGGTCCGCCGGATCTACGGCACGGTGGACGTCGTACCCGAGACGGTCGCCGAGGCCCTCGCCGCCGGGGCCGACCTGATCGTCGCCCACCATCCGCTGCTGCTGCGCGGTGTCTCCTCGGTCGCCCCGACCACCTGGAAGGGGCGGATCGTGCACGACCTGATCCGCGCCGGTGTCGCCCTGTACGTGGCGCACACCAACGCCGACGTCGCCGCACCCGGCGTCTCCGACGCGCTGGCCGCCCGGTTCGGGCTGACCGACCTGCGCCCCCTCGCGCCGTCCGCCCCCGGTTCCCCGTCGGCCGGTGGTGGCCGGGGCATCGGCCGGATCGGCGAGCTGCCCGCCCCGATGAGCCTGGCCGAGCTGACCCGGCACGCCGCCGCCGTCCTGCCGGCCACGGTCTGGGGGGTTCGCGCCGGGGGTGATCCCGCGCGTATCGTGCATACCCTCGCGGTCAGCGGCGGCTCGGGCGAGGGTTTCCTGGCCGCCGCGACCGCCGCCGGAGCGGACGCGTTCCTCAGCTCCGACCTGCGGCACCACTCCGCCGGCGAGCACCTCGCCGCCGGTGGACCCGCCCTGCTGGAGGCCGCGCACTGGGCGACCGAACGACCCTGGCTGGACGACGTGGCCGCCCACCTGCGGGCCGGCTTCGGCGTCGAGACCGTGGTGTCCGACCTGGACACCGACCCGTGGACCGTGCACGCCGCCGCACCCGCGATGGACGACAAGGAGCCCCGACCGTGAAGGCTGAACCCCAGGTCCAGCGCCGCCTGCTCGATCTTCAGGCGATCGACACCACCCTCGCCCAGCTCGCCCACCGACGCCGGTCGCTGCCCGAACGGGCCGAGCTGGAGGGGTTGGCCCGCGAGCTGTCCGGGTTGGAGGACGAGCGGGTCCGGGCCCAGGTCGCCGTGGACGACCTGGACCGGGACATCGCCCGGCTGGAGAAGGACATCGACCAGGTACGGGCCCGGAAGAGCAAGGACGAGACCCGGCTGGCCAGCGGCAGCGGGCCGGCCCGCGAGCTGGAGGCGCTCCAGCACGAGCTGGTCTCCCTCAACCGGCGTCAGAGCGACCTGGAGGACGCCGAGCTGGAGCTGATGGAGCAGCGCGAGACGGCGCAGGCCACCCTGGACGGGATCGAGGCCCGGATCGCCGAAACCCGGGACCGGCGGGCCGCCGCCGAGCAGCGCCGCGACGAGAGCCTGGCCGCCATCGCCAAGGAGGAGGAGTTCAAGCAGGGCGCGCGTAAGCCGCTCGCCGCGGACCTCCCCGCCGACCTGGTGAGCCTCTACGACAAGATCCGCGAGGACACCGGCCTCGGTGCGGCACTGCTCACCTCGGGCCGCTGCGGTGGGTGCCGGCTGGAGCTGTCTGGGGCGGACCTGGCCCGGATCCGCCGGTCGGACCCGGACGAGGTGGTCCGCTGCGAGGACTGCCGGCGGATCATGGTGCGTACCAACGAGTCGGGGCTGTAGCCCGGTGGCGGTACGCGCGGTCGTCATCGAGGCCGACGGCGGGTCGCGGGGCAACCCCGGTCCGGCCGGGTACGGTGCCGTGGTCCGGGATCCGGCCTCCGGCGAGGTACTGCTCGAACGCGCCGAGGCGATCGGCACGGCCACCAACAACGTCGCCGAGTACCGGGGTCTGATCGCCGGGCTGGAGGCCGCCGCCGAGCTGGGCGCGGTCGAGGTCGACGCCCGGATGGACTCCAAGCTGGTGGTCGAGCAGATGTGCGGCCGGTGGCAGATCAAGCACCCGGGGCTGCGCCCGCTCGCCGCCCAGGCCGCCGCGCTGGTGGACCGCTTCGACACCGTCCGGTTCAGCTGGATCCCCCGGGACCGCAACAGGCACGCCGATGCCCTGGCCAACGCGGCGATGGACGCCGCCGCCGGCAAGCCGTCCCGGTCGGCGCCCGGCTCGTCCGCCGGCCAGCCGTCCCGGCCGACGCCCTCGTCGTCCGGCGACGAGCCGTCCCGGCCGGTGGCCGGTGCCGACTCGCCGGGCCGGGCGCAGGCCCGCGAGGTGGCCGCCCGCGCGGCCACCCGGACCGCCGGCACCGATCCGGCGACCACCAAGGCGTCCTGGGAGCCGCGACCGACCTTCACCGCCACCCGGCTGATCCTGGTCCGGCACGGTGCGACCGAGTGGACCGTGCAGCACCGCTACGCCGGCCGGGCCGACGTGCCGCTGTCCGAGTCCGGCCAGGCCCAGGCCCGGGCCACCGCCGCCCGGGTGGCCGCGCTGGCCCCGTCCGTCGCGGCCGTGCTCAGCTCCCCGCTGTCCCGGTGTACGGCCACCGCCGAGGCGATCGCCGGGGCACTCGGCGGTCTGCCGGTACGCCCGCAGGACGACTGGATCGAGTGCGACTTCGGCGACTGGGACGGCCACACCTTCGCCGAGGTGCGGGACCGCTGGCCCGGCGAGTTGGACGCCTGGCTCGCCTCCACCCGGATCGCCCCGCCGGGCGGTGAGTCGTTCACCGAGGTCGGGCAGCGGGTCGACCGGGCGATGGCGGCGCTGCGGGAGGCGTACCCCGGAGAGACCGTGGTGGTCGTCTCACACGTCTCGCCGATCAAGCTGGCGTTGCGCGACGCCCTCGCGGCCGGCGATGCCTTCCTGCACCGGCTCTACCTGGACGCGGCGGGCATCTCGGTGCTCGACATGTGGCCCGACGGCGGGATCGCGGTCCGCTCGGTCAACGACACCGCCCACCTGCCGCCCGACTGAGCCCCGGTCGCCCACCGGCCGGTCCGGACGTCCCGGACCGGCCGGTTCGTCGTGGCCCGGTCCGCTGTGGCCTGGTTCGTCGTGGCCCGGTTCGTGGCCTGGTTCGCTGTGGCCTGGTTCGTTATGGCCCGGTCCGCGGGTCGCTGCGTCGTTCGTCGTCGGTCGATGTGCCGGGCCTGGGGTACGCCGCTCGGCGCAGCCGGGCGGCCGTTGAGCGCATCGTCGCGCGCCGATGGAAGGTGAACCGCTCCACCGGGTCGTAGCGTCCGGCCGTTACCGGTCGGCACGACTACCGGAGGTGGGTCAGATGACCGTCGGCGAACCGGAGACACCCCGTGCGGCGTCGTCCAGGGCGAAGGACCACAGCCCCTGGAACTGGTTGCTCTTCGTCCCGATCGTGGTGCCGCTGATCCCGGTGCTGTTCAACGCGGACTCGCCCCGGCTGTTCGGCTTCCCGCGCTTCTACTGGCTGCAACTGGCCTGGATCCTGCTCGGGGTGGCCACCACCACGCTGGTCTACCGGATGACCCGGAAGCGGGGTGGGGACCGGTGAGCGCGAGGAGTGAGCCGGTTTTGCGAGCCCCGCAGTCGCGAGCGGCAGGTGGCTCGGTGAGCGCGAGGAGTGAGCCGGTTTTGCGAGCCCCGCAGTCGCGAACGGAGGGGGAACGCTGATGTGGCGTGATCATCTGACCGAGATCATCGTCTTCTCGGTGCTCTTCCTGCTGGTCAGCGCGATGGGCTTCGTGGCGGCCCGGTGGCGGGCGCCGAAGGACATGGCGCACCTCGACGAGTGGGGTCTGGGCGGGCGCAGCTTCGGCGGCTGGATCACCTGGTTCCTGGTCGGCGGTGACCTCTACACGGCGTACACCTTCGTGGCGGTGCCGGCGCTGATGTTCGGGGCGGGCGCGGCCGGGTTCTTCGCGGTGCCGTACACGATCGTCATCTACCCGCTGGTGTTCCTGGTGCTCTGCCGGCTCTGGTCGGTGTCGCACCGGCACGGCTTCGTCACCCCGGCCGACTTCGTGCGCCGCCGGTTCGACTCGCCGGTGCTGGCCCTGCTGATCGCGATCACCGGCATCGTGGCGACCATGCCGTACATCGCGTTGCAGCTGGTGGGCATCGAGGCGGTGCTCAAGACGATGGGGGTCACCGGGGACAACGCGGTGGCCCGGCACCTGCCGATCATCATCGCGTTCGCGATCCTGGCCGCCTACACCTACCAGTCCGGGTTGCGTGCCCCGGCGCTGATCGCGTTCGTCAAGGACAGCCTGATCTACGTCGTCATCCTGGTGGCGGTGATCTACCTGCCGTACAAGCTGGGGGGTTGGGGTTCGATCTTCGACGCCGCGGACGCGAAGTTCGCCGCCTCGCCCAACCCGAACGACGGCATCCTGCTCAACGCCGACAACCAGCTCCAGTACGTCACCCTGGCGTTCGGTTCGGCGCTGGCGCTCTTCCTCTATCCGCACAGCATCACCGGCGTGCTGGCCAGCCGGAGCCGGGACGTGATCAAGCGGAACATGTCGGCGTTGCCGGCGTACAGCCTGCTGCTCGGGCTGATCGCGCTGCTCGGCTTCATGGCCATCGCGGCCGGGGTGAAGCCGCTGCCCGGGGCGAAGGAGGGCACCCTCGACAGCAACACGGTGGTGCCGGTGCTGTTCGACCAGCAGTTCCCGGACTGGTTCGCCGGGGTGGCGTACGCGGCGATCGGCATCGGCGCGTTGGTGCCGGCGGCGATCATGTCGATCGCGGCGGCGAACCTGTTCACCCGCAACATCTACAAGGAGTACCTGAGGCGGGACGCCAGCCCGGCCCAGGAGGCGACCGTATCGAAGGTCACCTCGCTGGTGGTGAAGGTCGGCGCGGTGGCCTGCATCGTCTTCCTCGACCCGCAGTTCTCCATCGACCTCCAGCTGATCGGCGGCGTGATCATCCTGCAGACGCTGCCGGCGGTGGCGCTGGGTCTCTACACCCGCTGGTTCCACCGGGGCGCGCTGATCGCCGGTTGGGCGGCCGGCATGGGGCTGGGCATGTGGATGCTCTACCAGATCCCCAACCCGGCGTCGAAACGCGCACACTTCGGCGGGTCGGCGTTCCCGCTGTCCGACTTCGGCTTCGACACCAAGAAGACGATCTACGTGGGCATCGTCGCCGTGCTGGTGAACCTGGTGGTGGCGGCGCTGGTCACGCTGGCGCTGCGGGCGGCGAAGGTGGCCGAGGGCACCGACGGCACCACCCCCGACGACTACTTCGCCGACGAGGGCGACCCCCGCATCACCCCCACCCGAACCCCCACCCCATCCCCCGAACCCATCGCCTAACCCCCGCCCCGCCCTCCTGCCCTCCACCCCGCCCTCCGCCCCTGCCCCCGCCCTCCGCCCCGGTGATCAAGAGCTTTACGTCAACATCCCGCCGAGAACTGGCCCAAACCTCTTGACCACGTGACCGACTCGGCCGCCGTGTCCGCCTCCGGGCTGACTGAGGCCGGTGATCAAGAGGTTTGGGCCAGCGTTCGGGGTGGAGCTGACGTAAAGCTCTTGATCACCGGGGCGGGGGCGGGGGCGGGACGGACGGCGGGGCGGGGGCAGCCGGCGGGGCGGGGGCGCGCGGGGTGGGTGGGTCAGGGGCGGCGGGTGCGGGAGTCGAGGGCCTGGTTGAGGCGGCCCAGCAGGGTGGCCAGGGTGTCCCGGTCGGCGGGGGTCCAGTCGGCCAGGATGTCGCCGTAGAGCCGGGTCCGGGCGGCCTGGACGACGGCCATCCGGTGCAGGCCGGCGGCGGTGGGGGAGACCACGGTGCCCCGCCCGTCCGTCGGGTCGGGGGTGCGGGCGATCAGGCCGTCGCGTTGCAGCGCCGACAACTGCCGGGTGACCGTGGAGCCGTCCAGGTTGAGCCGGGCGGCCAGTGCCGAGACGTTCTGCGGGCCGGTGGCGTCGAGGTGGCGCAGGATCACGTACGCCGCACGGTCGAGGACCCGGTGCTCGGCGCTGCCGGTGGCCCGGCGGGTGGCCTCGCCCAGCCGCATGAGCAGGGCCACCTCGGTCTCGATCCGGCCGAGGGCGGCCTCGCCCGACTCCGTTCGCGTCGCCTGGTCGTCACTCATAGCTGTATGATACAACAGAATTACCTGTATGATACAGTTATATGCGGCTTCGGCCGGACGGGAGAGCGGAGTGGACCGGCATACCGAGCCCCACCGCAGTGCCATCTACGCCACCACGCTGGTGGCCTTCCTCGCCATCGCCGGCATCGCCGTGGTAGACCCCATCCTGCCCGCGATCGGCACCGCGATCGGGGTCACCGCCTGGCAGGTCGAACTGCTCTTTACCGCGTACATCGCGGTGATGGCGGTCGGGATGATCCCGGCGACGCTGGCCAGCGGACGGTTCGGCTTCAAGCCGGTGCTCGTCACCGGCGTCTCGGTGGTCGGCCTGGCCGCCATCGCCGCCTCGTTCAGCGACGACATCGTGCAGCTGTCGGTGCTGCGCGGCGTCTGGGGGCTGGGCAACGCGATGTTCTTCGCCACCGCCATGGTGGTCCTGGTCAACCTCGCCAACGACCGGGAATGGGTGGTCGGCCTCTTCGAGACCGCGCTCGGCCTCGGCTTCGCCGTCGGCCCGCTGATCGGCGGCCTGCTCGGCCAGGTGAGCTGGCGGCTGCCCTTCTTCGTCTGCGGCATGTTCATGGTGCTCGCCCTGCTGGTGGCCGCCCGCAAGCTCCGCGAGCCGACCCACCGGCAGCCGCCCGTACGGCTGGGGCAGATCTTCGCCACCTACCGCCGGCCGGCGTTCCTCATTCTCTGCGTGGTCACCGCCGCGTACAACTTCGTCTTCTTCGTGGTGCTCGGCTACACGCCGCTCTTCCTCGGCCTCGACGTCATCCCGCTCGGCCTCGCGTTCACCGGCTGGGGTCTCGGCCTGGCCGCCGGCATCCTGCTCATCGGCCACCGGCTGGCCCACCGGATCGGCGCCGTGCAGACCGTCGGGGTGGCGCTGGTCGGCCTGCTGGCCTGCATGGTCCTCTTCGCCACCTCGACCGGCACCGCCGAGTCGCTGGTGGTGCTGGTCGTCGCCGGCCTGTGCATGGGGCTGGCCAACGCCAACCTCACCGACCTGGCCCTCGGCCTCGGCTCCACCGACCGTCGGGTCGCCACCGGCGCGTTCAACCTGGTCCGCTGGGGAGCCGCCGCACCCGCCCCGATCCTCGCCGGCAAGCTCGCCGAACACGGGCTGGCGCTGCCGTTCTGGGTCGGCGCCGGGGTGCTCGCCGTCGGCCTGCTGGTCTACCTGACCTGCGCGCACCTGATGGCCGCCGGTTACGGGGAACGGCTGCGCTGGTCCCGCTGGAACCGGGCCGCCCGGCAGGCCGAGCACGAACCCGTCGGGGAGGCCTACTGAGCGGCCTCGTCGCCGTTCAGCCCAGCGCCCGCCAGAGCAGGTAGAGGCCGATCGTCGTGCCGAAGCAGACGATCAGCGTCCGGAGCACCACCGGTGGCAGCCGCCGGGTCACCCGGGCCCCCACGTACCCGCCGAGCATGGTGGCCGGCGCGACCACCGCGACCGCCGCCCAGTTGACCGGCCCGAACAGGGCGAACACCACCAGCGTGGTCAACCCCACCACGGCCGAGAGCAGGTTCTTCACCGCCGACACCCGGGCCAGCGTCGCGTCCAGCACCAGGGCCAGGCCGGCGACCAGCATCACCCCGAGCGCCGCGCCGAAATAGCCGCCATACACCGTGCCGACCGCGACCATCGCCTGCACCGTGAGGGTACGGCGGCGCGGGCCCAACTCGGCCGGGTGGCCGACCAGCCGGCGCAGCGGCCCCTGGAAGGCCAGCACCGCCGTGGCCCCGAGCACCAGGAACGGCACCACCAGGTCGAACGCCCGCGCCGGGGTGGCCAGCAGGAGCAGGCAACCGACCCCCGTGCCGAGCACCGCCGTCGGCAGCAACGGCCACAGCGTCCGCCGGGGCGGCAGGTCCGTCCGGCTGCCCGCCACACTCGCCGCGTAGCCGGGGAAGACCGACACCGAGTTGCTGACGTTCGCCGCGACGGGCGGAATGCCCACCGCGATCATCGCCGGGAACGTGATCAGCGAACCACCGCCGGCCGCCGCGTTCACCATGCCCGCGGCGAGACCGGCGATGACCAGCAGAAGAACGTCCGAGAGCCCCATGGTGCCCAGAGGCTAGTACCACGGCCGTACGGCGGGATCAGGCGGACCGCCGCACACCGCCCCGTGAGACCCGACGCAGGTCCGCGCGGTCGTCTGTCAAGGATCAGGCAATTCGTGGTGCCGACGGTCGGCAGAGCCTAATGTCGATGCCTCCCGGGGCGGTCGCGCCGGCCGGACAGCAGCTGCGGAGGAACCTTGCTCGGGAGATTCATCGCGTTGGCCGGCGCCGTCGTCAAGAACGCCATGCTCTACATCCTCATCGCGGGCCTCTGCCTCTACGTCCTGGGTATGTTCCTCTGGCGCGAGCTCGGCGCCCTGCAGAAGTACCAGGTGCCGTTCCTCGCCACCACGCTCTTCTTCATCCTCGTCTTCGTGGTGGCGCAGACGGCGGTGCTGGACCGGCACCGCCAGTCGCTGGCCTCGATCGAGCTGGGCCTGGCCCTGCTCGCCGAACAGGCCGGTCGAGCCGTCGACGTGCAGGTGTACGAGGACGACCAGGTCTACGAGGCCACCCGGCAGGCCGTGCAGAACGCCCGCGAACGGGTCTGCGTCAGCTACCTGCGCAGCCATGGGCCGAACCCGGTGGGCGCGGCGGCCCGCCACATCCAGGCATGCCGGGAGTGGGCGCTCAGCTCGCCGCACCACCGCTTCCGCCGGGTGATCCTGCACAGCGACGAGGAGGCCATGGCCGAATTCCTGGCCACCGAACTCGCGGCCGTGCGGGCAGCCAAAGTCAAGGGCCACCGGTACGGGGTCAAACTGCTGACCGAGTCCCGGCACGCGGCGGAGGCGTTCAGCATCGGCATCTACGACGACGACCTGGTCATCATCACGTACTCCACCGACTCCCACCGGCACGTCGCCTTCAGTATCCGCAGCCAGGACGTGGTGAACCGCTGTTTCCGCTTCTACTTCGAAAGCCTCTGGGGGTCCGCGACCGACATCGAGAAGTGCATCGGTACCCCCGCCGCGGCCGAGCTGCCCGCCCCGGCCGAGGCCGACCGGTAGCCACCGCTGCGACGCGTCCCGCCGGCACCTCGTTAGGATGGGAGCGCGACGGACGAGTCGACCGGGCGGTCGCGTCGGCGGGCTGCGGCCCGCCGCCGAGGAACGTCCGGACTCCACAGGGCAGGGTGGTTGTTAACAGCAACCCGGGGCGACCCGCGGGACAGTGCCACAGAAAACAGACCGCCGACCCCACTCGGGGACGGTAAGGGTGAAACGGTGGGGTAAGAGCCCACCAGCACCCCGGGTGACCGGGGTGGCTCGGTAAACCCCACCCGGAGCAAGGCCAAGCAAGGGCGTCACCGCAAGTTGACGACCCGGCGCAGACGCTTGAGGGCTGCCCGCCCGATGTCTGCGGGTAGGCCGCAGGAGCCTGTCGGCGACGGCAGGCCGAGATGGATGGCCGCCGCCGGTGCGGACCTCGTAAGGGGTACGCGCCGCGCACAGAATCCGGCGTACAGGTCGACTCGTCCGTCGCCCACCAGCTCAGAGCCGTGATCATGGCTCTGAGCTGGTTCTATGTTCGGGCGTCGCTGGTCGTTCTTGGTCAACGTTGGCCGGCGTTTGACGCCCTGAGCGCTGACTCAGTTGCCCCTCGCCTCCGGTCGGTCGTGCTGCATCGTCGTGGGCCTGTGCGGGGCCGGCGGGTGGGGTTCCGGGTGGAGGGCCGCCGGCTGTGGGGAGGGCCGGGTGCGTCCTGGCCGTGGAGCCGGGTACCGCGACGGGATGAGCCGGTGGCAAGCCGGTCCCGGGGTTGGATCGGCGCGGCAGGCGGAAGCTCCGACCTCGACGGGGCCGGGGCGACGGCTTCCGTACCGGCCTTCGTGGTCCCATCCCCGGATTGGATGGGCCTGCCTGCGCCATGCGGTCGCTGCGCTTCGTGAGCGCCACCCGGATGAACTGGCCCTGGACTGATCTGCGGTCCGCACCGGGGCGGTGTCCCGACGCCTGTCCGCGGCTTACCACCGGCCGGGCTTGCTGTCTCGCTCATGTAAATGCCCTACGACCTGGCCGCCGCGAACCCGGGCCTGCCCCCTTTCCTCCATTCTCGCCCCATGGTGCTCCACGAAACGCTGGCGAGTAGTAGCCGTTATCGCTTTCTCTGCGATCTTGAAGGTTCATCTACCAGGCGAACGTTGTGGTCCTGCCTCTGAATCCAGTTCTACTGGCCCTCGTGACCAGACAGCATAGAGTCTTACCGGGTCGCTCCCGCGATCAATCTGCAGCCCGCGAGATGCGATACGAGATGTTGTCAAGTTTTTGACAAATGCGCCGTCTGGTTGTCCGTAGGTTGCGACTCACCCGCTATCGATGCAAGGGTCGGTAGGCGGCGGGTTGTCTATCTCGGCTTGGGTTGCCGGGGTGGATCCAACTGTCGGAGGATGCCGCGAAGCTATCAAGAGGGGGTGATTCGACTGAGAGAAGTCATTACCACTGTTGTCATGGCACTTGGTACCGCAGCGCTCCAGCTTGTCATGAAAGGCCTGAGTCGAACCAACCATGCGGGCAAGAATCACGGCTTGAGTCTGGATGACGCCCTCTTCTGGTCTGATTGGGTGATTGCTGCAGCGCTTGCACTCTCTGGATCCATAGTCGTGTCGTCGAGTCAAGGCAAGCAGATTCCTCAACTACAACTGTTCCTCTGCTTTGCTGCAATATTCTTCGGCTGTAGCGTCCTCCCCTTCTTCCTGAGGATATTCGCCTACGGGCCTGATGCCGAGATCAAATCCTGGGGTTGGTGGGGGCTCGGATGGGTCCTGGTGGCCAATGCCTCCGGAGTGCTCGTTCTTTTGAGCGCAGTTTGGGCGGGGGTGGCAGTCTATGACCGACAATAGGAGCGAATCGGACGGTACTGAAGGTCACTCCCAGTCCGAGAAGGTGGCTGCGGCCGCAGGTGCGGCTGCGACTGTCGGCAGCGCAGTCGCTTCGATAGCCGTGGCGGCCGGAATGACCGCCGTCCCCGCAGTTGGTATCGCTCTTGTCGCCTCGGCCGTTATCACCAAACTGGTGGCGACGTACCTTCGCAAGAAGCGAGACAGGAGTTAGCCGACCCAGGGCCAGCGCCGGCCGGCGTTCGACGCCCCTACGACGCCTTGGAGACGGGATGCGCGGGTGGCGAGCCGGTCCCTGGCGGGACAGCGGCAGCAGCCGGTAGCCTGGCGGCGCCTGGTAGCTGGCGAGTCACGACCTGCGTCGTCGCTGCTGTCGGACCGCCCGTGTAGCCTTCGGGCCTACCCGCCATGCCTGTGGCCCAGCCAGCCATGCCTGTACGGAAGAAGCGTCACTTGCCACGGAACGAGGCTCCCCCACGGCAGCCCTTCGCGCTCGAATCCCGGTTCGATGCGGCGTTCACCGCCCGCCTGGCGTTGCGCGAGAAGCAGGTTCAGCAAAGCTACCGGCCCATCATCAGCATTCACAAGTGGTTCGCCCGACGTCCCGGCACCCTTTTCCGGAACCTGCTGCTGAGCGAGTTCGGGGACGGGAAGGTGAGTGAGGAGTTCTGGCAGCCGCACAATATCGACGCGGTCATCGCCGACCCGTTCATGGGCGGCGGCACGACGATGTTCGAGGCCCTCAGGTTGGGTGCGGGTGTCGTTGGTCGGGACGTGAACCCGATGGCTTACTGGCTGGTGCGGCAGGGCATCGAAAAGATCGACCTCGACGAGTTCGCGGCGGTCGGAGAGAAGATCTGGCTCCAGTTGCTCGACGAGCTCGGCGAGCTGTACAAGACGCGGTGTGAACACTGCGACGGCGACGCGACCGTCAAGTACTTCCTCTGGGTCAAGACGTGCCGGTGCCCGCATTGTGCATCGGTTGTTTCGCTGTTCCCCGGCTACCGGATCGCCGAGGCCGTGCGGCATCCGCGCGAGGTGTACCACTGCCCGCGTTGCGACCGGTTGCGGGAGATGGGGGCCACGAAGGACCCGCGGTGCCCGGAGTGCGCCACCAGCCTGAAGGGGAACGCGAGTCGCGGCAAGGCCACCTGCCTGGATTGCCAGACGACCTTTGCCTTCGCGCCCCATCTGGCTACCCCTCCCGAGCACCGTCTCTTCGCTATCGAGTACCAGTGCGTCACCTGCTACCCGAACGTCAAGGGACGACAGTTCAAGACGCCGGACAGCGAGGACCACCAGCGGGTCGAGGCGGCGGGCCGCCGCCTGGGTGCCGACGGCGGGGACATTCCTGACGACGCGATCCCCGAGGGGGACGAGACCAACCGGCTCCTCCGGTGGGGATACCAGCGGTACCGGGCGATGTTCAACGACCGTCAGTTGGTCGGCCTGCGTACCCTCCTGCGGCTGATCCGTGAAGTCCCGGACCAGCGTCAACGCTACGCCCTGGCGACCGTCTTCAGCGACTTCCTGCGGTACCAGAACCTGCTGTGCCGCTACGACACCTACGCGCTGAAGTGTCAGGACATCTTCTCGGTCCATGGATTTCCGGTCGGGCTCATCGCGTGCGAAAACAACCTGCCGGGCACACCCCGGGTGGGATCCGGCTCGTTCATCCATTTCGTCGAGAAGTTCCGCAAGGCGAAGAGGTACGCCCAGCAGCCGTTCGAGATATCGCATGACGGCGGGCGGAAGCGGGTGCTCCCCATTCGCGGGGAGAGCGCCGAGGCGGCCCTGGTCGCCGGCCTGCCCCGGCGGGGGGAGGCCTGGCTGGACTGTGCTCCCTCCCAGGAGGTACCGCTGGGTCGTCGCTCGCTCGACGGCGTCTTCACCGATCCGCCGTACTTCGACAACGTCCAGTACGCGGAGCTGATGGACTTCTGCTTCGTGTGGCTGCGCAAGCTGCTCGGCGATGACATCCCGGCGTTCAGGCGAGCATCGACCCGCACCGAACACGAGTTGACCGGGAACGACACCCTGAACCGGGGCCTCGTCGAGTTCACGACGGGCATCAGCGCGGTTTTCCAGCGCATGCGGGCCGGGCTCAGGGAAGGCGCTCCGCTGGTGTTCACCTACCACCACAACCAGCCGGCCGCCTACGCCCCGCTCGTCGTGGCGTTGCTCGACGCGGGCCTGACGTGTACCGCCACCCTGCCGGCACCGGCCGAGATGGCCGCCTCCCTGCACATCGCGGGCACCGGGTCGTCGATCCTCGACTCGATCTTCGTTTGCAGGTCCGCGGGGTTCGTCGCCGACAACGCCGCCCTCCTGCCCGACCGCACCGACGATCTGGGCGCCGCGGTCGACCGGGACGTGGCGGCGATGCTGGCGGCGGACTACGCGTGCACCCGGGGCGACGTGGCGTGCCTGCAGGCCGGCCACATCGCGGGTCAGACCGTGCGGGACCTCGTCGACGACTGGGACCTGTCCGTCCCCGTCCCGGATCGGATCGCCATCGTCACCGCTCACATGGCCAGCCTTGCTGTCAGCACGGGAAGCAGGTCACAACCACCCCATGACTGACGTCCGCCCCTACCAACTCTCGGACGCCCAGCTGCTGGAGCACCTGGACGCCATGGTCTCGGTCACCTTCGCTGACCTCACCAGCCAGTTCATGTTGCTGCCGCGCGGTTCCGCCTTCGTCGCCTATGAGGAGTTCCTGGCCGGCTATGAGGCGGTCCGGCAGGCGACCGGCGGCTTCGCCGGCGTCAGCGTCGACCGGTTGTGGAACGCGCTCCGCAGGAATGCCCTGGCCCTGGTGGCGATTCGCTGCATTCTTGGCATCTCCCCGCCGGAATGGGAAGATCTGACGTTCGAAGAGACCGGCGTACGGCTGCCCAGCAACTGGGCGCGGGGGCTCGACGGCAGAGTCAAGCGGAACCACGCGTTCTTCACCTCCTCCACCGGCAGGACGGCGCTCACCGTCGAGCGGACCACGCTCCTTCTGCAGAGTGCCTGTAGCGCCCTGTCGAGCGGGGCGGAGGAGACGCCCGAAGGTTTGATCCACCGCCTGGACAAGATCGACACCAGGGAAGGCCTGGAGAGCGTTCGCTACGTCGCGCAGCAGCACGTTCCGTACGCCGTCCTGTTGTACGAGCGCTACCTGGGTCGACCGTTCGCCAGCCATCGCGATTCCGTGTCGGAACTCGTGGGCGACGTGATGGAAAGCGCCATCGAGGAGCAGTTGACCTCCCAACGCATCCCGTTCAGAAAGACCAGGCGAGCCGAACGGGTACCGGGCTTCGACCAGGCGCCGGACTTCTTCGTCCCCGACGAGCTGGCGCCGTCGGTCATCATCGAGGCCAAGATCACCGGTGACGACGGAACGGCGCGGGACAAGGTCTCGCGGATTCTGCGCCTCGCCAGCATGAGAGACCAGCGGATCGCCGACGGTCGCCGTGGGTTCCAGGTCGTGGCCTGCATCGACGGTCGCGGCTTCGGCGTCCGCCGCCAGGACCTGAAGGACCTGCTCACGGCGACGCGTGGCAAGGTCTTCACGGCCAGCAGCCTGGGTGATCTGGTACGCAACACCGATCTTCACACCTTCAGGCCGGGCTGACCCGGGTGCGGTGGTCGGGTGGTACGTGCTGCCGGCTGACCCGTTGCGGTGTCCTCTCGGCGATCGGTCGTCAGTAGCGGGTGGAGGGTGACGGGCCGGCGGGGTCTGACGGCTGGCCGGTCGGGGGTGGCGCTGTCGGGTCCTGCGGATCCTGGTTCTCCCCGCCCTGCCGGGTGGGACACGCCGGTAGCGGCTCCAGCTGACCCAGCTTCGCGCGAATCGGCAGGATATCGATGACCTTTCCGTACCCGGTCGGCTCGCCGCCTCTCCTGCCGGGCCGGCAGGACAGCTCTCCCGGTGGTCCTCCACGGACGACCACCGGGAAGCGGCAGGGCACCGAAGCCGAGCCTGAGCTGTCCGGGCGTCGACGTCGTCCGTGGTCGACGTCGACACCCGACGAGCCCGCGTCAGGTCACACCGTGCAGTCGTGTGGCCCGTCGGTGGTGAGGAGCGCCAGCGAACACACCTTCAGCAGGGGGTAGTGCGGCCCCATGACCGTCGCGGCGGTCTCGGCCGAACTGTCCACCGGCACGTTCTGGGTGGCGTGCGGGAAGCCGGCCACCGGCATCAGGTTCCGCAGCAGGACCATGTGCGGGGCCGCCGGGTAGGAGACGGAGAACGGCAGGAAGGTGGCCCCCTCGATCCCCTCGATCGCCGTCCGCTGCTGTTCCCGCCCGAGCACGTACGTGTAGTAGCCGTGCCGGTCTAGGCGGGTGTCGTCGTCGTAGCGGCAGCCGAGGCTCGCCGGTGCGTCGGTGAACCGGTTGATCACGACGGGTTTGACCTGGCCGCCCAGGTTGGTGCACATCGAGAAGTACCGCAGGTCCGTGTGGCGGCGCGGCCAGACGCCGGGATGGTTGCCGGAGACGGTACGGGGCGCCCGGCCCCGGATCACCATGACCTGGTCCGCTGCCGGCGGGGTCACCCAGGTACCGAGGTACGCGTTGTCCGGGTTCGGCGCGAGGTTCTCCACCTCGGACGTCCGGGTGAAGAGCTTCTGGCCGGTCTCCTCCGGCAACCCCGGTCCACCGGGATGCCCAGGCCCGCCCGGTCCACCTGGCCCACCTGGCCCACCCGGTCCGCCGGGTCCACCAGGTCCGCCCGGTCCACCGGGTCCACCAGGTCCGCCCGGTCCGCCGGGATGCCCCGGTCCGTCACCGGGTCCACCCGGTCCGCCAGGATGTCCCGGCCCTCCCGGCCCGCCGGGATGTCCCGGTCCACCGGGTCCAGGTCCGCTCGGGTGTCCGGGGCCGCCAGGATGTCCGGGGCCGCCGGGCTCGGCGTCGGCAGACCTCGCCGTCTCCCGGGCCGGGGTCGGTGCCGGGGTGGTGGGGGTGCTTCCGCCCGACGTGCAGGGGGGCAGGGTCTGTGACACCCCGTCGAGGGTGAGGGTGATGGTGGGCAGCACCACCGTCGCATCACCACCGGTCGGTAGGTAGACCCGGAAGATGACCGACGCCTTCGCGCCGGGCAGGGCGTCCTCCCGGGCCAGTGGCAGACGGTTGGTCTGTCCCAACGCCACCTCGGGGCTGATGGTGAGGGTGAACCGGCCACCCGGCGCGGCGGGGGACTTCCATGGGTTCAGGCTGCCCGGATCCGGTGTGATCAGGTAGTCGGGCATGCTGGAGCTGACGCCATTACGCATAAAGTAGGTGGGCTTGTCGTCGTACACGTTGAAAGAGGCGTATCGCGCGTCGGGGAAGACCCCGGAGATGGTGATTTCCAGACCCGGCGTGACCGGGTAGATGGTCGACCAGTAGGTGGCGGCGGTGTCCGGCCAGTAGGCGTTCAGGCTCGTCGCCCCGTACTTCGACGACCAGGCGCAGGTCGGCATGGTGGTGCCGGCGGCGGTACGCTCGGCCTCGGCCGGTGCGGCTACCAGGGGAATGCTCAGGGCGATCAGCCCTGACAGGAGGAGAAGCGGCCGACGTGTGGCTCGCGTCGATGATGCGAGTACAGAGAGTGGCATCCGTCGACTTGATCAGAAATATGTGTCGACGCAGTTACTGAAGCGGTCAATTGTCGTTGCTGTGTCGCGCGTTTTCGACCTGTCTGTGATTACTGTTTGGAGGCGGTGGTGATATTTTCGGAAAAGCCAGGTCGAGGATATCTGGTCGGGTGGTGCGGCAGAGTGTGGACAAGTGCGGGATTCGCCCGTTAAAGAATGTCTGCGGCCGGGCGGCCGGGGCCACGACGTGGTCCGTCGCCGCCCCCGCCGTCCGGGTCAGGCGTCCGTCGGTACGCGGGTCAGCAGCACCGCGAGGCGGCTGGCCACTCCCGGGGCGTGCAGGTGCAGCCGGGCGACGTTGACGGCGTCCGTGCCGACGACGGCGAGCAGGGCCTGCTCGCTGACCGCGTAGACGCTCAGGTAGCCCTCCTGGTTGCGTACCGTGGACTGCTGGAACTCGCCCTGGCCCAGTCGCATCCCGACCTGCCGGCCGAGGCCGAAGGTGGTCGCGGCGAGTGCGGCCAGGTCGTTCGGGTCCACCTCGTTCTGGAGGTTGTGCGTGATGAGCAGGCCGTCGACGCCGCCCAACACGCAGCCGTGCACTCCCGGAATCTGATGCCGTAGTTCCGCCAGCTCCCGACTGATCGCCGGGTACGGCAACGAGCTGTCCCCGGCGAGCGACGGCGGGAGCGGCCGGGCGGCCGGCAGCTTGGCGCGGCGTGCGGAGCGGCGGGGCAGGGCGGTCTCGGTCTTGTCGGCGCTCACAGTTCCAGGCTCTCCTCGATGGTGCGCAGCTGGTGCCGGGCCATGGCCAGGTTGGCCCGGCTCTTGCTCACCATCAGATAGAGGAAGAGACCCTTGCCGGTACGTCCGGTCAACGGTCGGATCAGGTGGTACTGGCTGCCGAGCGTGATCAGGATGTCCTCGATCTCGTCCTCGATCTTGAGCATCTCCAGGGTACGCATCTTGGCGCGGACGACGTCGGTGTTGCCGGCGGCGGCGACGGTCAGGTCGATCTCGCCGGTGCCGCCGGCCACGCCGAGGGTCATGCCACTGCTGTAGTCGACGAGCGCCACCCCGATCGCTCCATCGATGCTCATCGCGTTTTTCAGGGCGACGTCCAGGCTAGCCACGGTGGTGTTCTCCCGGTTCGACAGGGCGGCGCCGCCGTTGGCCCCTTCGTCTTTCTGCCCACGTGGTGGGCGGGGGGTGGCGCCGCAAGAGGTTTGACGAGGCTCGCACACACCTCGATCCGCTCGCATCCGGGGTCGCCGCATCGGCCTGTCCGGCCGGGCACTGTCGGCCGGCTGTCCGGTCAAGAGGGGCAGGCCGAAGGATGGTTCGTCCCGCGGCGGCCTGTTACCAGGTGTCCACGCCGCGCGACATCGGCGGAGGCCCCCGATCCGACGGTGGTCGAGCTGCGGGGCCGGCGGTGTCGGGGGTCGCGGGCTGCCGTCCGGCTGCTTCTCGGGCAGGTCGGGGCCGGTTTCGCGGTTCTGCCCCCGGGAAGTCCGAGCACGTCTACTGTGGAAGTGGTCGTGACCGATTGCGGCGATCCGGTGGCGGTCGGGCTGCGCCCGGTGCACAGTGATCTCATGAACGACAGCGGAAGTGGTGGGCCCTACTACTGGTGCACCCGACACCACCGGGTCGAGACCGATGCCGACGTGTGCCCTGCCAAGCACGTTCTCGGACCGTATCCCTCGGCAGCCGACGCGCAGAACGCCCTGCAGAAGGTGCAGGAGCGCAACGAGGCGTGGGAGGCCGAAGACGCCCGCTGGGCCGGGGAGGGCAACTGAACGGCGCGGGACGGCCCGCGTCGAGGACTCCGTGCCTCCGTGGGGAGGCACGCGGGAGCATGTCCCCAAGGAGGGAACCGAGATGGCCGAAGCAACAGAGGCCACCACCCGCCCGGCCGTGACGAGGACCGCCGCGGCGGAGCGGACCGCTGGCGCGACCCGGAGTACCGCGGCCCGACGTTCCAGCACCACCACGGCTGCGGCCCGCAGGGTGTCGGCTGGCCGGGCGACGGCGAGCGCCGCGGGCGCCGGCTCCGGCCGGACCCCGGCCGCCGGTACGACCACCGCCCGGAGGGCGGCGGCCGGTAGGGCCGGCGGGGCGAAGAAGGCCCCGGCCACCAGGAGTCCCGCCAAGAAGGCCCCCGCCTCGACGTCGGCGGCGAAGAAGGCCCCGGCCGCCAGGAGCACGGCGACGACGGCAGCCGCGTCGACGTCGACCGCGAGGAAGGCCCCGGCGAAGAAGGCCGTCGGCAAGACCACCGTCGCCGCCCGGAAGACCGCCGGAGCGGCGAGGAAGACCACGGCGACCGCCCGGAGCGCGGCGGCCAAGAAGACCACGGCGGCGAAGAGGACCACGGCGGCCGCGGCGAGGAAGACCGCGGCGACCGCCCGCACCGCCGCGAAGAAGTCCACGCCCGCGAAGAAGTCCACGCCCGCGAAGAAGTCCACGCCCGCGAAGAGCGCGGCGGCGAAGAAGGCCACGACGGCGGCGAAGACCATGCCCGCCAGGAAGACCACGGCAGCCAGGAAGACCACGACGGCCAAGACCACGGCGGCCAAGACCACGGCGGCCAAGACCACGGCGGCCGGGAAGACGACGGCGGCCAGGAAGACCACGGCGGCCAAGAAGACCACGGCGGGCGGGAAGGCCGTGCCCGCCAAGAAGACCGCCACGGTCAGGAAGGCACCGGCCAAGAAGGCGCCGGCCCGGAAGTCGACGGCGAAGACGGCGCCCGCGTCGAAGTCGACCGCGAAGACGGCCCCGGCCAGGAAGACGAGCGCGACGACCACCCGCAAGGCGGCGGCGAAGAAGACGGTCGCCACGAAGACGGTCGCCACGAAGGCCAGCGCCCGCAAGGCCCCCGCCCGGACCGCGGCGGCGCGGGCCGGCGCACCGGCCGGTGCCCGGTCCCGGGCAGGTAAGGCCACCGGCTGACCGTACGGAGACCACCGGCCGCCCGCCGGAGAGCGGATCACGCGGCACGCTGCCAGGATTGACCCGTGGTCATCCGACGTGTGCTCGCGCCCCGCATCGACTTCGGCGCGCTGCGCCGCGAGCTGGGACTGCCTGACGGCTTCCCGGCTGCGGCGCAGCGCGAGGCGGACGAGGCGGCGCACGCCCCGCTGCCCGCCGCGGCCGACCGTACCGACATCCCGTTCGTCACGGTCGACCCGGCCGCCTCCCGCGACCTGGACCAGGCGATGCACCTCGGCCGCCGCCCCGGTGGCGGCTACCGGGTGCGGTACGCCATCGCCGACGTCGCCACCCACGTGCGTCCCGGCGGCCCGCTGGAGGAGGAGACCTGGCGGCGCGGCCAGACGGTCTACCTGCCCGACGGGAACGTGCCGCTGCATCCGCACACGCTCAGCGAGGGGGCCGCCAGTCTGCTGCCCGACGTCGACCGGGCGGCGGTGCTCTGGACCATCGACCTCGACGCCGACGGGGCCACCGTCGCCGTGGAACTGGAACGCGCCCTGGTGCGTAGCCGCGCCAAACTGGACTACGCCGGGGTGCAGGTGGCCGCCGACACCGACCGGCTGCCCGAGCCGATCGCGCTGCTGCCCGAGATCGGTGCCCTGCTCACCGCTCGTGGCCTGCGCCGGGGGGCGATCAACCTGCCGCTGCCCGAGCAGGACGTCGAGCCCGACGGGGACGGCTGGCGGCTGGTGCTGCGCGGCCCCGGCCCGATGGAGGACCACAACGCCCAGATCTCCCTGCTCACCGGGATGGCGGCGGCGGACATCATGCTCGCCGGCCGGATCGGTCTGCTGCGTACCATGCCGCCGCCGAAACCGGAGGCGGTGGCCCGGCTGCGGGCGGCGGCGGCCCCGCTGGGCGTGCACTGGCCGGACGGGGTACGGGTCGGCGAGGTGCTGGCCGGGTTGGACGCCTCGCAGCCCCGGGCCGCCGCCTTCGTCGACCAGGCGGCCGAGCTGATGCGCGGTGCCGCGTACACGGCGTTCGACGGGGAACTGCCCGGACAGCCGGAACACGGCGGGGTCGCCGCCGCGTACGCGCACGTCACCGCCCCGCTGCGCCGGCTGGCCGACCGGTACGCCACCGAGGTCTGCCTGGCCCTGCACGAGGACCGCCCGGTACCGCAGTGGGCACGTGCGGCGCTGCCCCGGCTGCCTGAGGTGATGGCCTCGACCGACCGTACGGCGGGCACCGCCACCCGGGGGGCGATCGAGCTGGCCGAGGCGGTGCTGCTGGAGCACCGGGTGGGGGAGACGTTCTCGGCGGCGGTGCTGGACGTGGACGCGCCCCCGAACGGCCAGTCGAAGCCCGGCCGGATCCCCGGCGGGACGGTGGCGCTGGACGATCCCCCGGTACGCGCCCGCTGCACCGGGGAGCTGCCCCTGGGTGAACGGGTCACCGTCCGTCTGGTCACCGCCGACCCGGTCGAACGCAAGGTCCTCTTCGAGCGCTCCTGAACACCCCCGGCGACGTTCCCGGCCCGGCGACGTCACCGGGCCGGTGCGGCCGATGGTCGTTGCCGGCCGATGGTCGGGGGCCGACGGTCGCGGGCGGCCGATGGCTGGTACGGCCGGCTGGTGGGGGCGGCGACGGCCTGGGGGCGGCCGACGGTCGCGGGTGGCCGGCCGTTGCGGGTGGCCGTTGGTCGGGGCGGCCAGTGTCACAGCGCCGTGCGCCGGTGGTGGCGCGGGCGGTTTGCGAGGATGGCGTCATGGCATACGACGCGAGCACCCTCCCCGACGTGTCCGGGCTGACCGTCGGCATCATCGGTGGCACCGGCGACCAGGGGCGGGGGCTGGCCTACCGGTTCGCCCGCGCCGGCCAGCAGGTGCTGATCGGATCCCGTTCCGCCGAGCGGGCCGCCGAGGCGGCGGCGGAGATCGCCGCGCTGCCCGGGCTGCCCGCCGGGGTCGACGTAACCGGTGCCGGCAACGACGAGGTGGCCCGTCGCAGCGACGTGGTGGTCGTCGCGGTGCCGTGGGACGGGCACGCGGCCACCGTCGCCGCGCTGGCCGGGCCGCTGGCCGGCAAGATCGTCGTCGACTGCGTCAACCCGCTCGGCTTCGACAAGCAGGGTCCGTACGCCCTGCCGGTCGCCGAGGGCAGCGCCGTGCAGCAGGCGGCGGCCCTGCTGCCGGACTCCCGGGTCTGTGCGGCGTTCAACCACGTCAGCGCACCGTTGCTGGCCGACCCGGAGGTCGACCGGATCGACCTCGACGTGCTGATCTGCACCGAGGAACGGGAACTGGTCGACGTCGTCGGCGCGCTGGCCGCCCGGATCCCCGGCATGCGCGGCATCTACGCCGGGCGGTTGCGCAACGCCCACCAGATCGAGGCGTTCACCGCCAACCTGATCGCCATCAACAAGCGCTACAAGGCGCACGCCGGCATCCGGGTCACCGACCTCTGATCCGCCGCCCGCCCCACCCGCGCGCCTTGTTACCGAGATCTTGGAGGGAAAGTGCCCCCAGGGGGGCCGAATACCGCCAAGATCTCGGCGTACAGCGCCGCACCCCAGCTCGTGGGGGCGG
This sequence comes from Micromonospora sp. WMMD714, assembly GCF_029581315.1. Classification (NCBI taxonomy): domain Bacteria; kingdom Bacillati; phylum Actinomycetota; class Actinomycetes; order Micromonosporales; family Micromonosporaceae; genus Micromonospora; species Micromonospora sp. WMMD714. The sequence continues at coordinate 6,955,583 of NZ_CP120744.1, read as the reverse complement.
AGGCGGGTGCGGTGGCGTGGGCGTGGTGGAGGGCGGGCGGTCAGAAGTTGATGTCGACGCCGGCCTTCTTGCAGGCGGTGTTCGCCATCGCGCTGGTCTTCTGGAACTCCGGACGGTCGGCGGCGGCTTCCATGTCCGGGGCGGTCGCCACCCTGCCGGCGGCGACGCCGAACGCGGCCAGCGCGGTGGCTGCCTCGCTGGCAGGGCTGCCGGCGGTGGCCTTGGCCAGTCCGGTCGCCATCTCCGTGTAGGCCTTCTTCAGCGCCGGATTCGGGTCGCCACCCGACGTGGCGGCCTTCACGACCTCGGCCTTCGTCTCGTCGGCGATCTTCTTCGCCGCCGTGCAGAGCTTCTTGTCGGCGGTCGGGTCGGCGGCCGCGGTCGGGTCGGCGGCGGTGGGATCCCCGGCTGCCGTGGAAGAGGAGGCGGACGGCGCGGCAGTGGTGGCGGAGGCCGACGGTGCCGCCGTCGTCGGCGTCTCCTCTTCGCTGCACGCCGCGAGGGCGAACACGAAGACACAGGTCAGGGCGACAGTTGACAAGCGGGCAGGCTTCACGGGCGGAACCCTAGCGGCTTTCCCCGGCCCGTGGTCGCCCGTCCCGTCCTGCGGCACCCCACCCGTCGGAACGCCGCCCGCGCCGGGAGCGCCGCCCCGCGGGGGTGGAGGACACGACAGGGGTGGAGGACACGACGGGGTGGTGGGACACGACAGGGGTGGTGGACACGACGGGGAGGTGGACCAGGGGTGGTGGAGGTGAGTGGACGTGACGGGGGCGGTGGACAGCGGTCGCCACCGCCGCCACCGCCCCCGTCACGCTCAGAACGTGTGCTCGGCGGCCGGGAAGTCGCCGCCGCGTACCTCGTCGGCGAAGCGGCGGGTGGCCTCGGTCAGCGCCCCGGCCAGGTCGGCGTAGCGCTTGACGAACCGGGGGGCCTTCCCGGTGCGTAGCCCGGCCATGTCCTGCCAGACCAGCACCTGGGCGTCGGTGTCCGGGCCGGCGCCGATGCCGACGGTGGGGATCGCCAGTTCGGCGGTGACCCGCTTGGCGACGTCGCCCGGCACCATCTCCAGTACCACCGCGAACGCGCCCGCCCCGGCCACCGCCCGCGCGTCGGCCAGCACCTCGTCGGCGGTGTCGCCGCGCCCCTGCACCCGGTAGCCGCCCAGGGTGTGTTCGCTCTGCGGGGTGAACCCGATGTGCGCCATCACCGGGATGCCCGCGCCGGTGATGGCCGCGATCTGCTCGGCGCAGCGCCGGCCACCCTCCAGCTTCACCGCGTGGCAGCCACCCTCCTTCATGAACCGCACCGCCGTGCGCAGCGCCTGCGTCGGCCCCTCCTCGTACGAGCCGAACGGCAGGTCGCCGACGACCAGGCTCTGCCGGGTCGCCCGGACCACGGCGCGGACCAGCGGCAACAACTCGTCGACGGTCACCGGCAGGGTGGTCTCGTAGCCGAACACGTTGTTCGCCGCCGAGTCGCCGACCAGCAGCGCGGGGATCCCCGCCTGGTCGAAGATCGCGGCGGTGTACTGGTCGTACGAGGTGAGCATCGCCCACCGGTCGCCGCGCTCCTTGGCGGCGATCAGGTCGCGGGTGCGGACCCGGCGGGTGGCCGGCCCGCCGTACAGGGCGGTCACCTCGGTCGGGGTGGACTCCACCATGACTGTCTCCTTTCCTCGAGGCCGCTGTCGCGGTCCCCGGGCTCTGCCGCGATCGTCGCACCGCGCGACCGGTCGACGGCAGGGAACAGTGCAGGATTTCACTCCGCCGGGGTGAAGCCGACCGCCCGCCGCAGCACCGCAGCGCCGCCGGAGCGCCGACCGCCGGGACGCCGACCAGCCGGGACGCCGACCGGTGCGGAGCCGGCCGGAGTGGGTGGTGAACCGGCCGGCCGCGGTGCTCAGCCGTCCTCGCGCCAGCGGTTGGTGATCGGCAGGCGACGGTCCCGGCCGAACGCCTTCATCGAGATCTTCGTGCCGGGTGCGGACTGCCGGCGCTTGTACTCGGCGGTGTCCACCAGCCGCAGCACCCGGTCGACCACCGCCGGGTCGTGGCCGGACTCGACCAGCCCGGCCCGGCCCAGGTCGCCGTCGACGTAGCCGATCAGGATCGGATCCAGCACGTCGTACTCGGGCAGGCTGTCGCTGTCGAGCTGGCCCGGGCTCAGCTCGGCCGACGGCGGCTTGCCGATGGAGTTCTCCGGGATCGGCGGGGTCTCGCCGCGGCGGGCCGCGTCGGCGTTGCGCCACTTCGCCAGCCGCCAGACCAGCGTCTTCCAGACGTCCTTGACCGGGTTGAACCCGCCGACCGAGTCGCCGTAGAGGGTCGAGTAGCCGACCGCCAGCTCGCTCTTGTTGCCGGTGGTGAGGACCAGGTGGCCCTCCTGGTTGGACAGTGCCATCAGGATGACCCCGCGGACCCGGGCCTGGAGGTTCTCCACCGCGACCCCGGACAGCGAGATGTTGGCCAGGAAGGTGTCCACCATCGGCTGGATCGGCTCGACCCGGTAGTCCAGGCCGGTCCGTTTGGCGAGATCCTCCGCGTCGGCCCGGGAGTGCTCCGAGGAGTGCTGGCTGGGCAGCGAGACGCCGACCACCCGCTGCGGCCCGAGCGCGTCGACGGCGAGCGCGGCCACCACCGCCGAGTCGATGCCGCCGGACAGGCCCAGCACCACCGAGGGGAACCGGTTCTTGTTGACGTAGTCGCGCAGACCCAGCACCAGCGCCTGCCACACCTCGGCCTCGTCGGCCACCGGCGCCATCAGGCCGCCGTCGGCCGCCGGCCCGGTCGGGGCCGCCGGAACCCCCTCGACGGTACGCCGCAGCACCCGCATCCCGTCGGCGAGTTCCTCGGTCTCGGCGGCGTGCGGGCCCGCCCCGGCCAGCTCCACGTCGTGCACGAGCAGGTGCTCGACGAACTGCGGCGCGCGGGTGAGCAGGTCGCCGTCGGCGGTGACGATCATCGAGTCACCCTCGAAGACCAGCTCGTCCTGGCCGCCGACCATGTTGACGTACGCGATCGGGGCACCGGCCTCGACGGCCCGGCGACGCACCAGCGGCAGCCGTACGTCGTCCTTGTTCAGCTCGTACGGCGAGCCGTTGATGTTGACCACCAGGCCGACGCCGGCCTGCCGGGCCACCGCGAACGGGCCGCCGGCCTGCCACAGGTCCTCGCAGATGGTCAGCGCCACGTCCACCCCGGCGACCCGGACCACGGTCAGGGTGTCGCCGGGCACGAAGTAGCGGTCCTCGTCGAACACCCCGTAGTTGGGCAGGTGGTGCTTGAAGTAGCGGGCCACCACCTCGCCCCGGTGCAGCAGCGCGGCGGCGTTGCGCGCCCCTCGACCGGGCTGCGCGTCCCCGCTGACCTGGGGTGGGCCGTCGGCATCCAGGTAGCCGACCACGACCGGCAGGTCACCGAGGCCGTCGGTGGCCAGGTCGGCGGCGAGCCGGTGCAGCGCGGCCTGCGAGGCGGCGACGAAGGAACGGCGGAAGACCAGGTCCTCGACCGGGTAGCCGGTGAGCACCATCTCCGGGAAGGCGACGAGCTGGGCGCCGGCGTCGGCGGCCCGACGGGTCCAGGCGCGGATCAGCTCGGCGTTGCCGGCCGTGTCGCCGACGGTCGGGTTGACCTGGCACAGGGCCAGACGCAGGGTGGTCATGTACTCATCTTGCCCCAGTGGCGGCCGGTCGATCCGGTGGCTCCGACGAGACGACGGACACCCTCCGGCCGACACCCGGCCGGCCCGGTGCTGGTGGCGGGGCGCCCGCTGATCCGGCGGTCGGGACACCGCAGGACGAGCGGCGGCAGGTCGCGTAACGTCTGCTTAACCAGGCCGGTGGAGACTGGGCGGTCAGGACGGACCGGCCGACCGGTGCCGGACGAACGTGGCGAGGGGTTGGGGAAGTGGACCGTCAGCAGGAGTTCGTCCTCCGCACGCTGGAAGAGCGGGACATCCGGTTCGTCCGGCTGTGGTTCACCGACGTGCTGGGCACGCTCAAGAGCGTCTCGGTCGCTCCGGCGGAGCTGGAGGCGGCCTTTGAGGAGGGCATCGGGTTCGACGGCTCGGCCATCGAGGGCTTCGCCCGGGTCTTCGAGTCCGACATGGTCGCCATGCCGGATCCGACCACCTTCCAGGTGTTCCCCTTCGAGGGCGGGGTGAGCGGCGAGAGCGCCCGGATGTTCTGCGACATCCTGCTGCCCGACGGCGGCCCGTCCTGGGCCGACCCGCGGCACGTGCTGCGCCGGATGCTGTCCAAGGCGGCCGAGAAGGGCTTCACCTTCTACACCCACCCCGAGATCGAGTTCTTCCTGCTGGAGAACGGCCCGCAGGACGGCTCGGTGCCCATCGCCGTGGACTCCGGCGGCTACTTCGAGCACACCACGCACGCCGTCGCGCGGGACTTCCGCCGGCAGGCCGTGCTGGCGCTGGAGCGGATCGGCATCTCGGTGGAGTTCAGCCACCACGAGGTCGCCCCCGGCCAGCAGGAGATCGACCTGCGGTACGCCGACGCGCTGACCACCGCCGACAACATCATGACCTTCCGGCACGTGGTCAAGGAGGTGGCGCTCTCCACCGGCGTGCAGGCCAGCTTCATGCCGAAGCCCTTCACCGACCAGCCGGGCAGCGGCATGCACACCCACCTGTCGCTGTTCGAGGGGGAGCGCAACGCCTTCCACGACTCCGGTGACCCGATGAAACTGTCGAAGGTGGCGAAGTCGTTCATCGCCGGGCTGCTGATGCACGCCCGGGAGTACACCGCGGTCACCAACCAGTGGGTCAACTCGTACAAGCGGCTGTTCCCGCAGGCGTTGCCGGACCGGATCACCGAGAGCCCGGCGTACGTCTGCTGGGGGCACCTGAACCGGTCGGCGCTGGTCCGCGTCCCCGCGTACGGCAAGCCGAACTCGGCCCGGGTGGAGGTCCGCTCGCTGGACTCGGCGACCAACCCCTACCTGGCGTTCGCGGTGATGCTCGGCGCGGGCCTGAAGGGCATCGAGGAGGGCTACGAGCTGCCGCCGGGCGCGGAGGACGACGTCTGGTCGCTGACCAGCGCCGAGCGGCGGGCGATGGGCTACGAGGCGCTGCCGGAGAACCTGTCCGAGGCGATCGACGTGATGGCCGGCTCCGAACTGGTCGCCGAGGTGCTGGGCGAGCACGTCTTCGACTTCTTCCTGCGCAACAAGCGGGCCGAGTGGGAGCAGTACCGCCGCGAGGTCACCCCGTACGAGCGGCAGCGGTACCTGTCGCTGTAGCGCGTACCGTCGGCCGGGGTCGTCCGCGACGGGGCCGACGGCGGCCCGGTCGCCCGACGGTCCGCATCTCGGCCGGTCCGGGGGCTGTCGGTGGTGGTGCGGTGCCGCTATCGTCTCGATCACCGTGCCGGCACCCGCGCCGGGCGCAGGAGGTCGGGAGGCCGTCGGTGCTGGAGGATCTGCTCACCGGAGCATGGCAGAGCGTCGTGTTCGGTGTCGTCGGGGTGGCGCTGATGGCGGCCGGCTTCGTGCTGGTCGACGTGCTCACCCCGGGCAAGTTGCGCGAGCTGATCTGGATTCGGCGTAACGGCAACGCCGGGCTGCTGCTGGCCGCCAACCAGCTCGGCGTCGCCGGCATCGTCTTCACGGCGATCGTGACCAGCTACGACGACTTCGCCAAGGGGCTCGCCTCGACGGTGATCTTCGGGCTGATCGGGCTGGCCGTCATGGCGCTGGCCTTCGGTGTCCTCGACCTGCTCACGCCGGGCAAGCTCGGCGAGGTCATCTGCTCCGACGAGCCGCACCCGGCGGCCCGGGTCAGCGCCGCCACCCACTTCGGGGCGGCCCTGATCGTCTGCGCCTGCATCGCCTGACCGGGCTGCAGGCCGACCGGTCGCCGCCTCGACCGGGCTGCCCGTCCGGCCGGACCGTTGCCCGACCGGGCTGCCGTCTCGCCGGGTCGCGGCCCGACCCGGTTCGTGTCCGGTCGACGGCGGCGGCGCGGTTCGTCGTACCCCCGTCGTAGCGTGCGGAGATGAACCGGACGGACCGTCTCTACGCCCTGGTGGAAGAGTTGCGGGCGGTGGCGCCCAGGCCGCGCAGCGCCCGCTGGCTGGCCGGCCGTTTCGAGGTGAGCACCCGCACCGTCGAACGGGACATCGTCGCCCTGCAGGGGGCCGGCGTGCCGATCTGGGCCGAGCCCGGCCGTGCCGGCGGTTACGTGGTCGACCGTGCGTACACCCTGCCACCGGTCAACCTGACCGCTGCCGAGGCGGTGGCGATGGCGGTGGCCCTGCACCGCCTCGCCGGCACCCCGTTCGCCGAGGCGGGCGGCACCGCGCTGCGCAAACTGCTCGCGGTGCTGCCGGCCGCCGACGCCGCCGACGCGCGTCTGCTCGCCGGGCGGGTGCTGCTGATCGGCGTCGGGCCGGCCACCTCCGTCCCGGCCGTCGTCGCCGGCGCGGTCGCCGCCCGCCGGGTGCTCCGCCTGCGGTACGCCGACCGGCGCGGCGTGGCCTCGTCGCGCGAGGTCGAGCCGCTGGGCTACCTGGGCAACAGCCGGCACTGGTATCTGTTCGCCTGGTGTCGGCTCCGCGGCGGGCCGCGTTGCTTCCGTACCGACCGGATCGTCGGCGTGGAGGTGCTGCCGGAGCCGGTGACCCGGGAGTTCCGCCCCGACGAGGTGGACGTCCCGCCCGAGCGGTTGCACCGGCTGAGCCTCGCGTGAGGCTGGTCCCGGGGGCGGCGGGTCCGGCCGGGAACCCGGGGCGCGGCGGGTCCGGGAGCGGCGGATGCGGGGGCGGCGAGTCCGGGAAAGGTGGGGGCCGGGGCGGGTCGTCGCCCGGGAGTTTTCCGCAAACACCGACAGGACGGTGTCGCGGACGCTCGGCAGGCTGGCCGCCGAGCCCACCGGCCGCCCGGCCGGCAGGGGGACAGGAGGCAGCGCGTGACCAGCACACCCATCACCTGGTTCGAGATCGGCACCGACCGGCCGGAGGAGGTACGAGGCTTCTACGCCGAGTTGTTCGGCTGGAGCTTCGCCGTGGAGGACCCGGCCGGCGGTGGGTCCTACCAGACGACCACCGCGGGGCAGCCGGCCGGCATCGGCGGAGGGATCCGGCTCCTCCCCGAGGGCGCACCCGGGTACGCGATCCTCTACGCCGAGGTGACCGACGTGGCGCAGACGTGTCGGCGGGCCGAGGCGGCCGGCGGTACGGTGCTGACGCCGCCGGGGACCACGCCGAACGGGTTGACCCGGGCCCGCCTGCGCGACCCGTCGGGCAACCTGCTCGGTGTCTTCTCCCCGCCGGCGACCACCTGATCGAGCGGGGGCGGCGTCGCGGTACCGGCCGGGTGGCCACCGCGACACCGCCCCCGCTACGTCGGTCACCGGCCGACTGCCACCGCGACGCCGCCCTTCTCGCGTCGGTCACCGGCCTGGTGGCCCGCCGCGACGCCTGTCGGTCACCGGCCGGCTGCGACGCCTGTCGGTCACCGGCCGGGTGGCTAGCGGCGACGCTGGTCGGTCACCGGCCGGGTGGCCGGCGGTGGGTCACTTGCCGGGCGGGCCGTCCGGGCCGCCGCGGTGGCCGGGGCCACCCGGACCCGGGAACACCCCGGACTCGACGGCCTTGGTGATCGCGTCGGCCTGCTCCTGGGTGAGCTTGCCGTCCTCGACCGCCTGGGCCAGCCGCTCGGTCAGCTTCGCCTGCCGGTCCTCGGCCGACGGCCGTTCCGGCCGGTCACCCTTGACCCGGTCCTTGTGCTGCTCGCGCACCTTGTCCAGCGCGGCGGTCACCTTGTCGGTGTCCACGCCCAGCTCCTTGGCCAGCGCCTCGGCGAACTCGTGCTGCCGGCCGGCGCGTTCGGACTGCCGGTCGGTGCCCTGCTCGGCCTCGCTGCTGACACTCGGCGTCGGGGTGGATCCACCCTCGGCGAAGGCCACCGTGGGAGCGGCGATCCCCACCCCGAGCACGCCGGCGGCGGCGAGGCCGACCAGCAGCTGCTTCTTCGACATCGTGCGGGACATCAGTCCTCCAGTATCTCGGTGGTGATGCGTTGACGTCACCGACAGTGACCATCGAATCTGAGAAAACCCCGTCCCGATCCTGTCCCCCAGCTGAAAGTTCCGCCCTCCGGCCCGCCGGCTCCACCCACCGGCCCGCTGATTCCGCCCTCCGGCCCGGCAATTCGCCCCTCCGGCCCGGTGATCAAGAGGTTTAAGACGGGAATGCGCTTTCCGTCCGCCCAAACCTCTTGATCACCGGGGTCCGCCTGCCTAAACCTCTTGATCACCGGGGTCCGGCCACCGGACCTCTTGATCACCGAGGTGGGTGGGCGGGGGAGGGGTGGGGAGGGGAGGGGAGGGATTACTGGACGGCGGGGGTGAGGGTGAGGGTGTCGGTCGTGGTGTCCAGGGTGGCCCGGGTGTGGACGGGGACGGTGAGCTGGCCGGGGCCGTGGCCGATCGGCAGGCCACCGAGGACCGGCACGCCCAGGTCGCCGAGGCGGTCGGTGAGGACGTCCACGACGGTGGTGTCCCACCCGTCGGCGCAGTCGGTGAACTGGCCGACCGCGACGGCGGCCAGGCCGTCCAGCGCGCCGGCGCGGCGCAGGTGGGTGAGCATCCGGTCGACCTTGTACGGGGGCTCCTGCACCTCCTCGACGAGCAGCACCGCCCCGGTCAGGTCGGGCATGTCCGGGGTGCCGATGGTGGCGGTGATCAGGCAGAGGTTCCCGCCGATCAGCCGACCGGCCGCCCGCCCCGGTACCCGGACCGGATACGTCGTCTCCTCCGGCACCGCGGCCACGGTCACCGGGGCGGTGGTCATCAGCGCGGCGTGCAGCGACTGCGCCGAACGCAGCGGCGTGCGCTCGTCGACCCAGGCTGCCCCGGGACCGTGCACGCCGGCCAGCCGGGCACCCCGCCAGAGCGCGAACTGCAGGGCGGTGATGTCGGAGAAACCGGCCACCACCTTCGGATCCCGCCGGACGGCGGCCATGTCGATCAGGTCGACCACCCGCTGTGCGCCGTAACCGCCCCGGGTGCAGATCACCCCGCGTACCTGCGGGTCGGCGAAGGCGGCGTTCAGATCGGCGGCGCGCAGCGCGTCGTCCCCGGCGAGGTAACCCCGGCGGGCGTACGCGTGGGGTGCCACCACCGGCCGCAGCCCCCAGCCGGTCAGCAGCTCGATGCCGCGCGCCACCCGCTCCGGCCGGGTCGGCCCGGACGGCGAGACCAGCATCACCGTGTCGCCCTCGCGCAGCACGGGCGGACGCAGGACGGACGGGTCGTCGGCGATCACAGCGGCCGAGCATAGTCGCCCCGCCGGGCCGGACCGCGCTGATCCGGACCCCCGTTCGCGGCCCACCGACCCGGCCCGGGCCGGACCTGCTGTCGGCGCATCGACCCGCCCGGGGCGGTCCCGCTGTCGGCCCAGCCCTATACGGTCCGCCGTCGGCGCGGCGACCCGACCCGCGGCGACCCGGCCCGCTCCGGTCGCGCCGGCGGTCGACGCGAGGCGTCCCGGGCGGCTGTCGACGTACCCGATAGCCTCGACGGCGTGGGAACCGCACTGGTGATCGAGAACGACCCGACCGACGACCCCCGACGGCTGGGGGACTGGCTGGTGGAGGGGGGCCTGGAACTGCGGGTGCTGCGCCCGCACGCCGGCGACGAGCTGCCCGACGACCTGACCGGGTACGTGGCGCTGGTGGTGCTCGGCGGCGACCAGCACGCCTACCCGTCGGCCGACGGCACCCCCGGCGCACCCTGGTTCCCGAAGCTCGAAGGGTTGCTGCGCAAGGCCGTCCGGCACCGGGTGCCGACCCTCGGCGTCTGCCTCGGCGCGCAACTGCTGGCCACCGCGCACGCCGGCCTGGTCGAGCGCAGCCCGTCCGGCCCCGAGGTGGGTCCAGGGGTGGTCGGCCGGCGCGACGCCGCCGAGAGTGACCTGCTGTTCCGGTACGTGCCGCTGATCCCGGACGTGCTCCAGTGGCACGCCGACGAGATCACCGAGCTGCCCCGGGCCGCCACCCTGCTGGCCGCCTCGACCCGCTACCCGCACCAGGCGTTCCGGCTCGGTGACCGGGCCTGGGGTCTCCAGTTCCACATCGAGTGCGACACCGCGATGATCGCCGGCTGGGCGCACGGCTCCGAGCTGCTCGCCGAGCTGGGCTACGACGAGGACCTGGTGGTGGCCGCCTGCGACCGGGTGATGGCCGACGTCGAGGAGGTGTGGCAGCCGTTCGCCGTCCGCTTCGCCGCTCTCGCCCTCGGCGAGCTGGCCGACGACACCCGCCGCAGCCTCCCCCTGCTCGGCCATTGAGATGAGCAGACCCACCAGGGGACGGCTGGCCCGTTACGGCTTCGCCGAAGGCGACGGTGGTCCGCGCGCCGCCGACCTGCTCGGCTCGGACGGGCTCGGGCTGTGGCGGGCCGACGAGCAGGAACCCGCCGACCGGGCGGCGGCCGACCTGCTGGCCGCGCTCTCCCGGGCCGCCGACCCGGATCTGGCACTGCGCCAGCTGCACCGGATGGTGGAGTCCGAGCGGCGGACCGCCACGGCGACGGGGTCGGGGGTGCTGGCCGCGCTCGCCGCCGACCCGGGCCTGCGGCGTCGGCTGGTCGCCGTCCTCGGGGCGTCCTCCGCCCTGGGTGACCACCTGGTCGCCAACCCGGGCCAGTGGACGGTGCTCGGCACCGCCCCGGACGGGCTGGCCCCCACCGCCGACGGCCGGCTCGGCCTGGCCCTCGCCGGGCGGCTGACCACCGCCACCGCGCCGGTGGCGGTGCTGCGGCAGGCGTACCGGCTGGCGTTGCTGCGGATCGCGGCGGCCGACCTGACCGGGGGGCGGGGCCTGGAGCAGGTGATGTCGGCGCTCTCCGCGCTGGCCGACGCCACCCTGGCGGCGGCGTACGAGATCGCGGTGGGCGAGCTGCCGGCGGGGACGCCCCGGCCGCGGCTGGCCGTGGTGGCGATGGGCAAGTGCGGCGGCGGCGAGCTGAACTACGTCTCCGACGTCGACGTGATCTTCGTGGCCGCGACCGACGAGGACCTGCCCGCCGCGACCACCGTCGCGGCCCGGTTGATCCATGTCTGCGGCCTGGTCGCCTGGCCGGTGGACGCCGCGCTGCGTCCGGAGGGCAACCGGGGGCCGCTGGTCCGCACCCTGGCCAGCCACCTCGCCTACTACCAGCGGTGGGCCCGCACCTGGGAGTTCCAGGCGCTGCTCAAGGCCCGGCCGGCCGCCGGTGACCTGGCGTTGGCCGGCGAGTGGGTCGACGCCCTCGCCCCGCTGGTCTGGCGGGCGTCCGAGCGGCCCGAGGCGGTCTCCGACGTACGCGCCATGCGCCGCCGGATCATCGACAACATCCCGCCGAAGGAGCTGGACCGCGAGATCAAGCGGGGTCCGGGCGGGCTGCGGGACATCGAGTTCGCCGTCCAGCTGCTGCAACTGGTGCACGGCCGGGGCGACGAGTCGCTGCGGGTGCCGGGCACCGTGCCGGCGCTGCGCGCGTTGGTGACCGGCGGCTACGTCGGGCGGGCCGACGGCGAGGCGCTGCTGCGCGGGTACCGCTTCCTGCGCGGCGTCGAGCACCGGCTGCAGCTCCAGGCGCTGCGGCGCACCCACACCGTGCCGACCGAACCGGCCGCGCTGCGCTGGCTGGCCGCCGCGCTCGGTTACGCCGCCATCCCCGGCCGCAGCGCCGTGGAGAGCTTCCGTGTCGACTGGGTCGCCCACGCCACCGAGGTACGCCGGCTGCACGCGAAACTGCTCTACCGGCCACTGCTGGAGTCGGTGGCCCGGGTGCCCGCCGACGGGCTGCGGCTCACCCCGGAGGCGGCCCGGCACCGGCTGGAGATCCTCGGTTTCGCCGACCCGGCCGGTGCGCTGCGGCACCTCCAGGCCCTCACCGGCGGGGTGAGTCGGACCGCCGCGATCCAGCGGACCCTGCTGCCGGTGCTGCTCAGCGAGTTCGCCGACGCGCCCGAACCGGACCGGGGGCTGCTCAACTACCGTCAGGTCTCCGACAAGCTCGGCAGCACCCCGTGGTACCTCCGACTGCTGCGCGACTCCGGCCCGGTGGCCCGCCGGCTGGCCCGGGTACTGTCGTCGTCCCGGTACGCGGCCGACCTGCTGGCCCGGGAACCGGAGGCGCTGCGGCTGCTGGCCGAGGAGAACGAGCTGGCACCCCGGTCCCGGGAGGTGCTCGGCGACGGGTTCGCCGCCGCCGCCGCCCGGCACGCCGACCCGGTCGAGGCGACCCGGGCGGTCCGCGCGCTGCGCCGCCGGGAACTCGTCCGGATCGCCTGCGCCGACGTGCTCAGCCGGGCCGGTGGGTTGGCCCCGCGCCCCGAGCGCGGCGCACCGACCGGCCCGCTGGCCGACGTGACCCGGGTCGGCACCGGGCTGTCCCACGTCACCGACGCCACCCTCTCCGCCGCGCTGCGGGCCGTCCGGGCCGCCCAGCCGAAGCTGCCCGGCCTGCGGTTCGCGGTGATCGGCCTGGGTCGCCTCGGCGGGTACGAGTCGAACTACCTGTCCGACGCCGACGTGCTCTTCGTCTACGACGCGCCGGCCGGGACGGCGGAGAGCACGGCCAGCGCCACCGCGCACGCCATCGCCGAGGAGCTGCGTCGGCTGCTGAGCGCCCCGGCCCCCGACCCGGCGCTCGGGGTCGACGCCGACCTGCGCCCGGAGGGACGGCAGGGGCCACTGGTCCGCAGCCTCGCCGCCTACGCCCAGTACTACGCCCGCTGGTCCCGGGTCTGGGAGGCGCAGGCGCTGCTGCGCGCCCGGTTCGTCTGCGGCGACAGCGACCTGGGGGCCGAGTTCGAGGCGATGGTCGACCCGGTCCGCTATCCGGCCGACGGGCTGACCCGCGAGCAGATCGTCGAGATCCGGCGGATCAAGGCCCGGGTGGAGAACGAGCGGCTGCCCCGGGGCGCCGACCCGGCCACCCACACCAAGCTGGGGCGGGGTGGTCTGGCCGACGTCGAGTGGGCGGTGCAGCTGCTCCAGCTCCGGCACGCGGGGGCGTACCCGCAGCTGCGCGGGACGCGTACCCTCGATGCGCTCGCGGCGGCGCGGGACGCCGAGCTGGTCGATCCCGCGGACGCCGCCGCGATGGCCGCCGGGTGGACCCTCGCCGCGCAGGTCCGCAACGCGCTGATGCTGGTCCGGGGTCGGGCCGGCGACCAGCTCCCCCGGCACGGGGTGGAGCTGGCCGGGGTGGTGCGGTTGCTCGGCGCGGACGACCCGGGGGAGTTCCTCGACGACTACCTGCGCACCGCCCGGCGCTCCCGGACGGCGATGCAGCGGGTCCTGGAGAGCTGAGCCCGCCGCCGGTGCGGGTCCGTCACCGGCGGCGGAGCAGCACCAGGTGGTCGACCAGGGTGGCGGTCTCGCCCTGCGGGCCGGTGGCCTGTCGCTGCGGCGCGTCCAGCCGTTCGACGTGCCATCCGTCCGGGTCGAGATCGAGGTCGGCCAGGGTCTCCTGCGGGGTGGGGAAGCGCAGGTGGCGGTGCTCGGGGTCGCCCCAGGGCGGCACCGAGCCGTGCTCGACCACGAGCAGCCGCCCGCCGGGTGCCACCGCCCGGGCCGCGGCCCGCAGCACCTCGGTCCGGGGGAAGTCCAGGGGCGACTGGAGGAACTGCGCGGAGACCAGGTCGAACACGCCGGCCGGGAAGGTCCGGGCCAGGTCGTGTCGCCGGAACTCGACCCGGGCCGTCACCCCGGCGGCCGCCACGGCGGCGGCCGACCGCTCCAGGGCGGCGGTGGAGACGTCGACGGCGGTCACCCGCCAGCCCTGCCGGGCCAGCCAGACCGCGTCGCCGCCCTCTCCGCAGCCCAGGTCGAGGGCGGTTCCGGCGGGCAGCTCCCCGACGACGTCGACCAGGTGCGGATTGGGCCGCCCGCTCCACTGCCGCTCCCGGCCCTGGTACAGCTCGTCCCAGTGCCCGGCGGTCGCCTCGTCGACCGCCGGGTCGCCGTCGGCACCCGCCCCGACCGGGACGACCGCCGGAAGCCCGGCCCCGGGAGCCGGGTCGGCCGCCGGCACCCCGGCGGCCGGGCCGGTGGCCGGGCCGGTGGCCGTGGCCGCCCGGCGGGCGGCCACCGCGCGGGTGGTGTCCTCGTCGATCAGGTCGGCGTTGACCGCGGCGGCGGCCTTCAGGCCCGCCGCGGCGGCGGCGATCACGGTGGCCTGCGGGTCGGTGACGTTGCCGGCCGCCCACACCCCGGGCACCCCGGTCGCGCCGCTGGCGTCGGTGGCGAGCCGGTTGCCGAGAACGTGCCCGCCGAGCCCGAAGTCCTCGGAGGTCAGTCCGAGCCCGGTGAGGAAGGCGGCCCGGGCGTGGAACGCGGGGGCCACCACCAGCGCCTCCCGGGGCACCACCCGGCCGGAGTGCAGCCGTAGGCCGGTCAGCCGGTCGGCATCGACCTCCACCGCCGCGACCTCGCCGTCGACCACGGCGACACCCCGGGCGGCGAGCTTCTCCGCGTCGTCGGCGGGCAGCGGGCCGGCGGTGTGCGTGAAGACCACCACGTCGTCGGTGAGTTGCCGGAACAGCAGCGCCTGGTGGGCGGCGAACGGCCCGGTGGCGAGCACCCCGACGGCCCGGTCCCGGACCTCCCAGCCGTGGCAGTACGGGCAGTGCAGCACGTCCCGCCCCCACCGGTCGGCCAGGCCCGGCACCTCGGGCAGCTCGTCGACCAGGCCGGTGGTGACCAGCAACCGCCGGGCGTGCAGCGTACGGCCGTCGGCCAGGGTGACCGCGAACCGTGCCGGCCCGGCGTCGCCGGCCCGGTCCGGGGCGTCGTTCGGGTCGGCTGCGTCGTTCGGGTCGGCCGGGTCGGCTGCGTCAGCCGGGTGGGCTGCGTCGGCCGGGTGGGCTGCGTCGGCCGGGTGGGCTGCGGTGACCGTGCCGTCGAGGACGGTGACGCCGTAGCGGGCCACCTCGGCGCGGCCCGTCGCGTACAGCTCGGCGGGCGGCACGCCCTCGTTGGTCAGAAAATTGTGCACGCGATCGGCGGGGGCGTTGCGCGGTGCGCCGCCGTCCACCACCACGACGTCGCGGCGGAACCGGCCCAGGGCGAGCGCGCCGCTGAGCCCGGCCGCGCCGCCGCCGATCACCACCACGTCGTGTACCACCGGGTACGTCATGATCGTTGCCTCCTCGCGGGTGGGTCCGTCCCACCGACGCCCCGGATCGTCCCCCGGGATCGCCGAACTGCCAAACATCGTTGCCGGAATGGCAAACTGGTGCGGTGACCGACGAGCGCACCGAGCAGGAAGCCCAGCCCCGGTCGGCGGCCGGACCCGGCAGCTCACGGTCGGGCGATGGCCCCGGGCCGGACCGGGCCTCGCGGGTGGGTGGCGGCTCCGGGCCGGACCGGAACCGGCGGGCGGGTCGCGGAGCCGGGCCGGGCCGGGACTCGCGGGTGGGTGGCGGACCAGAGCCGGACCAGGGCTCGCGGGTGGGTGGCGGTGCCGGGCCGGAGCAGGGTGCCGGGGCGGGGCCGGGACGGTGGACCGTCCCGGACGGGACGCAGGCCACCGACCCCGAGGAGGTGCTGACCGCCGTGGGGCCGCGGCTGCGGGCGCTGCGCCAGCAGCGCGGCGTGACGCTGAGTCAGCTCGGAGCGGGGACCGGGATCTCGGTCAGCACGCTGTCCCGGCTGGAGTCGGGCGGCCGGCGGCCCACCCTGGAACTCCTGCTCGCCCTGGCCCGCTTCCACCGGGTGCCGCTGGACGACCTGGTCGGCACGCCGCAGATCGGGGATCCCCGGGTGCACCGCCGGCCGGTGCTCCGGCACGGGGTCACCATCGTGCCGTTGAGCCGACGTCCGGGCGGTGTGCAGGCGTACAAGATGATGTATCCGCCCGGGGTGCCGGTGGGGGAGCCGAGCCAGCAGGTGCACGAGGGCTACGAGTGGCTCTACGTGCTCTCCGGCCGGGTCCGGCTGCTGCTCGGCGGTCACGACCTCACCCTCGACGCCGGTGAGGTGGCCGAGTTCGACACCCGTACCCCGCACTGGTTCGGCAACCCGTTCGACGCTCCCGCCGAGCTGCTCAGCCTCTTCGGGCCGCAGGGAGAGCGCCTCCACGTCCGCGCCCGCCCCGCCACCCCACCCGCTACCCCACCTCCCACCCCACCCCACCCTCCACCTCCCACCTCACCCCCCGCCCTGCCGCGTTGATCAAGAGGTTTGCGTCGTGCTGCTGCGGATCCCTGACCTGAACCTCTTGATCAACGCGGCGATGCGGCGGTGGTGGTGAGGGTCCAGGTGCCGGGGGTGGGGACCGTGAGGAGGGTCCAGGGGCCGTCAGGGGTGATCGTGGCGGGGGGTGAGGCGGTCAGCCAGCGGGTGTGGCGGATGCGGATCAGGACCTGGGCGGCGGCTGTGGTGCGGAGGGTCAGTGTGGCGGCGTCCTGGCGGACCAGCACCCCGGGCGGGGCGACCAGGGGCGTCGGGTCGGTCACCGCGTACAACCGCCAGTGCCGGTCCGACCAGACCTCGGTCAGGTACGGCAACCCCGCCCCGACCAGCTCCGCCTCGGCCCGGCCCACCCAGGACAGCGGCGCGTCGGGGACGGCGACGTACTGCACGGCGTACTCGTCCAGCCAGGCCCGGTAGCTGTCGGCGGTCAGCGGCACACCGGTACCGCTCGCCCCCGGGACGGTGGTGAAGAAGAGCGGGTTGCGGCCGATGTCGACCTGCCGCAGCCAGCCCCGGGCCAGCGGCACCTCGCCCAGCTGCGCGGCCTCCCAGTAGTTGCGGGTCGGCGGCACCTCCACCCGACCGGTGAGCCCGCGCCGGCCCAGCTCGGCGGCGAGCGGGGCGAAGTAGCTCCGGTCGGCGGTCGGATCGTCGGCGCTGCGCAGGTCGGCGGCGACCACCGGCGGCAGCCACCAGCACACCACCGCCAACAGCGCGGTCAACGCCACCGCGCCGGTCCACCAGCCCCGGGCGCGTCCCGCCCGCCCGGTCCCCGGGACCTGCCCGGACCCTGACGCCGCGTCGGTCGGCGGGACCGACGGGGTGGCCAAGGGGACCGACGGGGTGGCCGGGGGGAGCGGCAGGTCGGTCGCGCCGGTCGGGGTGGTCGCGCCGGTCGGCGGGACCGGTGGGGTGGTGTCGCCGGATCCGGGGCCCGCGCGGCGGGGCAGCCGGGCGGTGAGCCAGCCGGGTGGCCGGGCGGCGGCGGCCAGCACCGGCAGCGCGAACATCGTCACCAGCCGGGTCGCGTTCAGCCCGACCGGGGTGTGCACCAGCGCCGCCGCCAGCACCCCGGCCGCCGCCAGCACCGCCGCCACCCGCACCGGCCGGTACGCCACCAGCGCCGCCACCAGCAGGCTGACGGTGACCGACCGCAGGGTGTCGGTGCGGCTGATGTTCATCCAGCCGCCCTCGCCGAACAGCAGCCCGGTGACCGCGAGCGGCACCGCCGCCGCGCCGCCGAGCAGCAAGCCGTCGGCGTACCGGCGGTCGACCAGCAACGCCGCCCCGACCAGGCCGACGAACAGCCCCGCCACCGGGCTGGTCGCCGAGGCGGCCAGCGCGCCGAGCACCACCAGGACCGGCCTGACCCGCCGCCAGCCCGGACCGGCCACCCGGCTTGCGCCGGGACCGGCGGCCCGACGTCTGCCCGGATCGGCGGCCTGCGGTCCCCCGGGACCGGCGGTCCGACGTCCACCCGGATCGGGCGTTCGACGCGCGCTCCGGTCGGCCGGCGGCGTCCCGGCTGGGGCGTCGGCCGTCGGCAGGGTCAGGGCGAGCAGGGCGACCAGCCCGAACGCCACCCCGAGGGCGTAGGTGACCCGGCCGGAGACCAGGTTGCCGGTGATCGTGAGCACCCCGACCAGGCTGCCGAGCAGCGGCCGGGGCACCCCGGTCCACACCAGCAGGGCGGCGAACGCGGCGGCCGAGCCGACCAGTGCCAACGCGCCCGTCGGCCGTACCCCGAGAGTCGCCATCAGCGGCGGCGAGACCAGGCTGTAGCCGAACGGCTGGATGCCGGCGTACCAGCGCAGGTCGACCAGGGCGAAGCCGTGCGCGGCGAAGAAGTCGGCGCGGGCCACCTGGGCGGACAGGTCCGAGCCCAGCCGGGGCAGCGCCAGCCACACCCCGGCGAGCAGGACGGCGAAACCGGTGGCCGACCCCACCACCCTGTTGCCCCGCATGCCCACCTCCGGTCCGCGATCACGCTACTGGCAGCATGACGGACGTGCCTCACCACCTGTCCCGCTGGCTCGGTCTGTCCGGTTCGGTGCTGCTCGCCGTCGCCGCGTACCTCGGGGGCGCGCTGCCGGGGTCGGAGCTGCGCCCCACCCCGGTCACCATCTGGCAGAGCCGGCACGGGCCGCTCGTCCTGGCCCTCTGGCTGGTCGGCACCGGGCTACTCGCCTGGGCGTGGTGGAGCCTGCGCGACCGGGTGCCGTCGGCCCGGTGGGCACTGGTCACCGCCGGGCTCTGGGTGCTGCCGCTGCTGTTCGCGCCGCCGCTGGGCAGCCGGGACGTGTACGCGTACGCCTGTCAGGGGGCCAGCTACGCGGCGGGGATCAACCCGTACGAGCAGGGGGTGTCGGCGCTGCCCTGCCCCTGGATCGACACCATCTCCTACATCTGGCGGGACACCCCGGCACCGTACGGGCCGCTCTTCGTGCTGCTCGCCGGGGCGATCGTCCGGGCCACCGGGTCACTCGACACCGACACCGCGCTGGCCGTGAACATCGCCCTGTTCCGGGTGCTCGCGGTGCTCGGGGTGGCGACGGCCGCGGCCTGCCTGCCGGTGCTGGCCCGGCGCTGCGGGGTGCCGGTGGGCCGGGCGCTCTGGCTGGCGCTGGCCTCCCCACTGGTCGGTGTGCACCTGATCTCCGGGGCGCACAACGACGCGCTGATGATCGGCCTGCTGGCCGCCGGGCTGGCCGTGGTGGCGGCCAACCCGGGGCGGCGCTGGCCGCTGCTGGCCGGCGGGGTGCTGCTCGGCCTGGCCGGCGCGGTGAAGGTGACCGCCCTGGTGGTGGTGCCGTTCGCGGTGCTGGCCGCGCTGGTCGGGCCGTACCGGATCCGGGCGCTGTGGCGCGACGGCCTGCCGGTCGCCGGCGGCGCGCTGGTCGCGGTGGTCGGCGCGACCCTGGCGGCTGGCCTGGACCTCGGCTGGATCGCCGGCCTGGAACAGGGTGGCCTGGTGATCGCCTGGACGTCGCCGCCGACCGCGGTCGGGCAGACCGTCGGCTACGTCGCGGCGCTGTTCGGCGCGGACGTCGACGCGCTGCCGGTGACCCGGACGATCGGCATGGTGGTGCTGGCGGTGCTGCTGGTCTGGCTGTGGTGGCGGGCCCGCACCCGGGATCCGCTCTGGCACGCCGGCCTGGCCCTGGCCGCGACGGTGGCCCTCGCACCGCTGTTCCACCCCTGGTACTGGCTCTGGCCGATGGCGGTGCTCGCCGCGACGACCCACCGCGCCACCCGGTGGTTCGCGCTGGTGGCGTTGATCTCGGCGTTCCTGGTGCTGCCCGACGGCACCGGGCTGCCCCGGTTCACCAAGATGCCCGGAGCCCCGCTGATGACGCTGTTGGTGATCGTGGTGGCCGTCCGGTTGGTACGGTCGGCTCGGGCGGCCCGGCGGCCCGCCACCGCCGTTTCGACCGCCGACTGAGGAGATGGCCGGTGACCGGACCGGGCGGGGTACGCGTGGCGCGCTACCTCGGGTTGACCGGAGCGGTGCTGCTCGCGGTGGCCGGCTGGCTGGGCGGGGTGCTGCCCACGGTGCCGCCGACCGGCCCGTGGCGGGCGCCGCACGGCCCCGTGGCGGTGTCGTGCTGGCTGGTCGGGACGGCGCTGATGGTGGCCGCCTGGTGGGCGTTGCGCGCCGGTGCCCCGTCGACCCGGTGGGCGTACGCCACCGCCGGGCTCTGGTCGCTGCCGCTGCTGGTCACCCCGCCGCTGGCCAGCCGGGACGTCTACTCGTACGCCTGCCAGGGCTGGTCGTACGCGGCCGGCCACGACCCGTACCGGGTGGGGGTGGCGGTGGCCGGCTGCCCGTGGGTGGAATCGGTCGCGCCGATCTGGCGGGACACCCCGGCCCCGTACGGCCCGGCCTTCGTGCTACTGGCCGCGCTGGCCGCCGGGCTCGGCGGCACCCTGGTCGGCACCCTGGTCGTGCTGCGGCTGTACGCGGTGGCCGGGGTGCTGCTGGTGGCGCTCTGCCTGCCCGGCCTGGCCCGCGCCGCCGGGGTGCCCACCCGCCGGGCGGCCTGGCTGGCGCTGGCCTCCCCGCTGGTCGGGGTGCACCTGGTGGCCGGCGCGCACAACGACGCGGTGATGCTCGGCCTGCTGCTGTTCGGCCTGCTGGTGCTGGTCCGCTCACCCGGGCGGGGGCGGGCGCTGCTCGTCGCCGGGGTGCTGCTGGGGCTGGCGGTGGCGGTGAAGGCGACCGCGGTGGTGGTGCTGCCCTTCGCGGCCCTGACGGCGCTGCACGGCCGGTACACCTGGCGGGGCCTGCTGCGTGACGGCGGACGGCTGGCCGGGGCGGTGCTGGTCACCCTGGCGGCGGTCTCGGCGCTGTCCGGGCTGGGGCTGGGCTGGGTGGCCGGGCTGGCCCGCAGCGGTGACTCGCAGCAGTGGACGTCGCCGCCGACGGCGGTGGGTTTCGTGGTCGACTACGTCGGCGAGCTGGCCGGTCGGCACCCGGGCGCGGTGCCGGTGACCCGGGCGGTGGGCCTGCTGGTGCTGCTGGTGCTGCTGGCGGTGCTCTGGTGGCGGGCGTGGACGGCGCTGCGCGGGCTCAACGACGTCCGGCAGCGGGTGCACCGGCTGGCCGCAGCCCGGCCCCGGGTCACCCTGCTCGCGGCGGGGCTGGCGCTCGCGGCGACGGTGCTGCTCGCCCCGGTCCTGCACCCGTGGTACGTGACCTGGCCGCTGCTGGTGCTCGCGGTGTCGGCGACCCGGACGACCTGGCTGGTGCCGCCCGCGGCGCTGGCGGCGTTCCTCACCCTGCCCGACGGCACCACTGTCGCCCGGTACAGCAAGGCGCCCGGCGCGATCGTGATGACCGCCCTGGTGGTGGCGGTGCTGGTCGGCGCGTTGCGGGGCGGGGTGGTGGCGGTGCTGGTCGGCGCGTTGCGGGGCGGCTGGACGAACGGAACGGGCCGGCGTCGCGGAGGCGACGCCGGCCCGGCCGGTGGAACGTGACCGTCGAGGTGGGCCTCAGCAGTCGAAGTACATGGCGAACTCGTGCGGGGTCGGGCGCAGGCGCACCGGGTCGACCTCGTTGGCCCGCTTCCAGCTGACCCAGGTGGAGATCAGGTCGGGCGTGAAGACGCCGCCGTCGAGCAGGTAGTCGTGGTCGGCCTCGAGGGCGTCGAGCACCTCCGGCAGCGAGCCCGGCACCTGCTTGACGTCGCCCCACTCCTCCGGCGGAAGGTCGTAGAGGTCCTTGTCGATCGGGGCCGGCGGCTCGATCTTGCTCTTGATGCCGTCCAGGCCGGCCATCATCATCGCCGAGAAGGCGAGGTACGGGTTGCTGGACGGGTCCGGCACCCGGAACTCGACCCGCTTGGCCTTGGCGCTGGCGCCGGTGACCGGGATGCGGGTGCAGGCGGAGCGGTTGCGCTGCGAGTAGACCAGGTTCACCGGGGCCTCGTAGCCGGGCACCAGCCGGCGGTACGAGTTGACCGTCGGGTTGGTGAACGCCAGCAGCGACGGCGCGTGGTGCAGCAGACCACCGATGTACCAGCGGGCCATGTCCGACAGGCCGGCGTAGCCGGTCTCGTCGTAGAACAGCGGCTCACCGTTGAGCCAGAGGCTCTGGTGGGTGTGCATGCCGGAGCCGTTGTCGCCGAAGAGCGGCTTGGGCATGAAGGTGGCGGTCTTGCCGTTGGCCCAGGCCTCGTTCTTCACGATGTACTTGAAGAGCTGGAGCTGGTCGCCGGCGTGCAGCAGGGTGGAGAACTTGTAGTTGATCTCCGACTGGCCGGCGGTGCCGACCTCGTGGTGCGAACGCTCCACGGTGAAGCCGCCGTCGACCAGGCGACGCACGATCGAGTCACGCAGGTCGGCGTAGTGGTCCACCGGCGGCACCGGGAAGTAGCCGCCCTTGTACGCGGTCTTGTAGCCGCGGTTGCCGCCGGCCTCCTCGCGCCCGCTGTTCCACGCGCCCTCGATCGAGTCGATGTAGTAGAACGACTGGTGCGCGGAGGTCTCGTGGCGGATCGAGTCGAAGATGTAGAACTCGGCCTCGGCACCGAAGTACGCGGTGTCGGCGATGCCGCTGGCGGCGAGGTAGGCCTCGGCCTTCTTGGCCACGTTGCGCGGGTCCCGGGAGTAGGCCTCACGGGTGAACGGGTCGTGGATGAAGAAGTTGAGCGCGAGGGTCTTCTGCGCGCGGAACGGGTCGATGAAGGCGGTCGCGACGTCCGGGAGCAGGAGCATGTCCGACTCGTGGATCGCCTGGAAACCGCGGATCGACGAACCGTCGAACGCGAGACCGTCGGTGAAGACGCTGTCGTCGAAGGACTCCACCGGCAGATTGAAGTGCTGCATCACGCCGGGCAGGTCACAAAAACGTACGTCGACGAACTTTACGTCCTCGTTCTTGAGGTATCGCAGGAGTTCCTCGGGATTGGCAAACACACGTCCTCCTGGCACGTCCACTCCGGTGGCTGGGCTCTGGCGACGCTATGACCGTGGGGTTGCTCGCCCGTGTCTCCAATGTTTCTGCCGTGTTACGACGCTCGCGGAGCGTCATCTGCGCCGCTCAGTACCCGCCGGGTTGTCCGTTCGGACGATACCGGCAGGAGCACTGTATCGCCATTCGCGGTGATAAGACCGAAGTTGCACAGACTGCGAGAACAGCCTGCCTGTCCACCTGGTGACCGGCCCGGCGGGCGGCAGCGGCACCCGCTGACCGCCCCGACCGACGCCGGGCCGGTGCTGACTACCCTTGACCACCGTGACGAGTCCGCCCGCGGCACCGGTGCCGCCCGCCACCGACCCCGCCTTCACCCCGCCGAGCCTCGGCCGACGGTTCGGTGCCCTGGTGATCGACTGGGTGCTCTGCCTGCTGGTGTCGAACTTCTTCGCCGACCCGGTCCGCGACGGCTGGGCCCCGGTGGCGGTGCTCGTCGTCGAGTACGGCCTCTTCCTCGGCCTCTTCGCCCAGACCCCCGGCATGTGGATCACCCGGCTGCGCTGCCTCGACTGGTCCGACGGCGGACGGATCGGGATACCCCGGGCGTTCCTGCGCGGCCTGCTCCTGGCCCTGGTGGTTCCGCCCCTGATCATGGACGAGCAACGCCGTGGCCTGCACGACCGGCTCACCGGCGCGGTCATCGCCGACGCACCCCGCCCCACCCGCTGACCACCCCCGCCTCCCGCATGGGCGCCCCCGCCCACCGCATGCTCGCCCTGCCTCCCGCATGCTCCCGCCACCGCATGATCATGAACGGTCGACCCCCGCTGCGGAGAGGACCGCGCGGGGGTCGAGCGCAGGCGCGGGACGGAGCGGGCCGGATGCGCGGGCCGTCGGCGGCAGGTGGCAGGCAGCAGGCCGGCTGCGGCTGGCAGGTGGCAGGTGGCAGGTGGCAGGTGGCAGGTGGCAGGTGGCAGGGCGGACGACGCAGTGGGTCAGCGGCCCCGCGTCTGGCGGAACGCGCGGCCCGGAGGGCGCATGTTCTTCGGGATCGCGCCCTTGGGCATCTGCGGGCGGGCGGTGAGGGCCTTGAGCCGCTTGTCGAGCGAGTTGACGTCCTTGCCGTTCAGGGTGCGCGGCAGCCGCATCAGGGTCATCCGCAGCTTGCGGATCGGCAGCTCACCCTCGCCCTGGCCGATCACGTAGTCGTGCAGCGGCGCGGAGCCGATCACCTTGGCCAGCCGGCGCTTCTCCTGACCCAGCAGGCCGCGTACCCGCTGCGGGTTGCCCTCGGCGAGCAGGATCACGCCGGGCCGCCCGATCACCAGGTGCACCATGTCCATCTGGGTGGTGGAGCTGACCGCCGGGGTGACCCGCCAGTCGCCGCGCATGTTCTCCATGATCTGCGCCGCCGCCCCGGGCTGCCCCTCGGCGGCGTTCATCATCGCCTTGTTGGACCGCAGGTTGAGCACGATCAGCACGGCGAGCAGGGTGAACAGGATGCCGATCGGCAGCCAGAGCCAGCCCCAGAGGATCACCGCGACCACGGTGAGCGCGAGCGGGATCAGCACCGCTCCGGCGGCCAGCGGCGCGAACCACCGGTCCTGCTTGGCGGTGAACCGGAACACCATCCCGATCTGCTTCAGCCGCTGGCCGAACGAGACCTTCTCCTGGGGCTTTGCCATGCCGCGAGTCTAGTGGTCCCCGCCAGGACGGATGATCCCCGGCCGGCGGTCGGCGGCGGGCCGGGGCGTCCCGGGTGGCGGGACCACCGCGAGCGGGGTCGATCCCCGGCCGGGCCGGAACGGACCCGGCCGGTTCCGCCGGTGTTCAGCTGGCGGGCGAGCGGTCCCCGGCCGGCGGCGCGGTGCGCGGGCGGGGCACGACCGGGGCGGCCCGACCGGTGCCGCCCTGCCCCGTGCCGCCATGGCCGGCGCTGTCGGCGCCGCCCTCCTCGTGGTAGTCCTCCTCGACGTTGACCGCCCAGACGTCGTGGTCGGTGCCGTCCAGGATGTTCTCGGCGGCCAGCATCGCGGTGAGCATCGAGTGGTCCTGGTTGTTGTACCGGTGCATGCCGTTGCGGCCCACCGGGTGCACGTTCGGCACCGCCTCGGCGAGCCAGCGGCGGATCACCTCGACCGCCTCGGCGTACCCCTCGTCGTAGACCGGGTAGGCCTTCGGCATCCGCACCACGTAGCCGGTGGTGACCGAGCCGGGGCGGACCAGGCCGAGCCGCTCCAGCTCGGCGGTGCCGAAGGCGACCAGCTCCGGGTCGGGCGTCGACCACAGCTCGTCACCCTCGTTGACGAAGTACTCCAGGCCGAGGCAGGTGCCGCCGTCGCGGACCATCTCCGGCGACCAGGCGCCGTAGTTCTGGATCCGGCCGACCTGCACCCCGGGGGTGTGCACGTAGATCCAGTTGTCGGGGAAACCGGCCTCGGCCGGCACCACCAGGGCCACGGTCAGGAAGTCCCGGTGCAGCAGCGCGTCGGCGGCCTCGCGCACCTCCGCCGGGGCGGGCGGGTCCATCGCCCGCACCAGGGCCGAGATCGGCATGGTGGAGACCACGTGGTCGGCGGCGATCCGCCGTTCGCCGGTCGGGCCGGCGACGGTCACCGCGACCGCCCGGCCGTCCGCGCGGTGCACGGTGTGCACCGCGGTCTCCAACTCGACCGTCCCACCGCCCTTGACCACCAGCTCGGCGCAGCGCTCCCACATCATCCCCGGGCCGAGCCGGGGGTAGCGAAACTCCTCGATCAGGCTGGTCACCTCGGTGCCGCCGCGCTGGGGCAGCAGCGCGCCGCGGATCGCCGCGCCGAGGGACAGGTTGCGGATCCGCTGGGCCGCCCAGTCCGCCTGCAGCTCCGTCGCAGGGATGCCCCAGACCTTCTCGGTGTACGTCTTGAAGAACATCCGGTACAGCCGGGCACCGAACCGGGCGGACACCCAGCCCTCGAAGTGGCTCTGGTCGGCCGGCGGGCGGACCCGCGCCCACAGGTACGACCCGACGCACCGGCACGCCTCCCACACGCCGAGGTTCCGCAGCGCGTTGCCGGCCCGCAGCGGGTAGTCGAACAGCCGGCCCTGGTAGTGGATCCGGCTCATCCGGGGGCGCAGCAGGAAGTCGTCCTCGGGGAGCACCTCGTGCCAGAACGCCTCGACCCGGGACACCTTGGTGAAGAACCGGTGCCCGCCGATGTCGAAGCGCCAGCCCTCCCGCTCGACGGTGCGGCTGATCCCGCCCACCACGTCGTCGGCCTCCACCACCTCGACCGGGGCGTGTCTGCGGGTCAACTCGTACGCGGCGGTGAGACCGGCGGGGCCGGCGCCGATGACAACCGTGTGCGGCTGCGCCATCAAAGACACCACCATCGATGAGTTAGGGGTCGGGGCTGGCGGAATCTAACACGATCTCGCCCTGCTCGGGGAGGGTCGTCGAATCGTCGCCGAGCTGCCGCCCAGCACCCCTTGCGGGTGTGGCCGAGGTCTGGAAAGATCGACATATCCGAATGCCCGGCGATCGTCGCGGTGGCCGACGGAGTCGTGCGGGCGTACCCCGGTGGCGTCCCGGGCCGGCCGACGGCACCGAGGCACCGTCAGCCGAAGCCGATCGAGGCGTTCCGGCGGGCCGTCAGCCGACGGTGACCGAGGCGTCCTGGCGGGCGGTCAGGGCCTGCTGGTAGAGCCGCCCCGCGCGGTACGACGAACGCACCAGCGGCCCGCTCATCACCCCGGCGAAGCCGATCTCCTCGGCCTCCTCGCGCAGCTCCACGAACTCCTCCGGCTTGACCCAGCGGGTCACCGGGTGGTGCCGGGGGGTGGGCCGCAGGTACTGGGTGATGGTGATCAGCTCGCAGCCGGCCTCATGCAGGTCACGCAGCGCCTGGGAGACCTCGGCCCGCTCCTCGCCCATGCCCAGGATCAGGTTGCTCTTGGTGACCAGGCCGTCGGCGCGGGCCTGCCGGATCACGTCGAGCGAGCGCTCGTAGCGGAACGCCGGACGGATCCGCTTGAAGATCCGGGGCACCGTCTCGACGTTGTGCGCCAGCACCTCCGGCCGGGCGCCGAACACCTCGGCGAGCTGCTCGGGGACCGCGTTGAAGTCGGGGATCAGCAGCTCGACGCCGCAGCCGGAGCGCAGCGCGTGGATCTGCCGGACGGTCTCGGCGTACAACCACGCGCCGCCGTCGGGCAGGTCGTCACGGGCCACGCCGGTGATGGTGGCGTACCGCAGGCCCATGGTGGCGACCGACTCGGCGACCCGGCGGGGCTCGTCGGCGTCGAACTCGGCCGGCTTGCCGGTGTCGATCTGGCAGAAGTCGCAGCGCCGGGTGCACTGGTCGCCGCCGATGAGGAAGGTGGCCTCCCGGTCCTCCCAGCACTCGTAGATGTTGGGGCAGCCGGCCTCCTGGCAGACGGTGTGCAACCCCTCGCGCGAGACCAGCCCGCGCAGCTCGGTGTACTCCGGCCCCATCTTGGCCTTGACCTTGATCCACGGCGGTTTGCGCTCGATCGGCGTCTCGGCGTTGCGCGCCTCGATCCGCAGCATCCGTCGCCCCTCGGGGGCGACCGTCGCGGAGCGCGCTGCCTGCTGGGTCGTCGGCGCGGAGTGCTCGATCGTCACGAAAACGAGCCTACGCCCGACGGCGGCGATCGATACACGTCGGGCGACCGGCGTCACGTCCCGGGCCTTGTGACACCGGACACCGGCCGGCCGAAAAAGCCCGTTACAGGCCGCCCGGTCGGGTGCTAGCGTGCCGGCAGAGCTGTGACGGAGCCGAGTACCGCCCCGATCCGCCAGTGCAGAGAGCCGCCGGTTGCTGGAAGGCGGTCTGACGCCGGGGCGCGAAGACCCTCCCGAGCCGCGGGAAGAACGGCGCGTCCGCACGCCCAGTAGAGCCCGCCCGGCTGGCCCCGGTGAAAAGGCGACGAATGAGGCCCCCGCCACGGTGGGGGCGAAGGTGTGGTGGCACCGCGAGGTTCCCGCTCGCCCACACCTCCCGGGGATCGCGTTGCGATTCGATCGAGGAGGTAACCGCCGTGCAACGCATCCTGTCTTCCCACCTGTCCACCCGTGTCGGCGCGACCGTGCGGGTCGCCGGCTGGGTGCACCGCCGCCGACTGCTCAAGTCGGTGGCCTTCCTGATCGTTCGGGACGCCGCCGGCCTGACCCAGGTGGTGGTCACCGACCCGGCCGTCCGGGCCGCCGTGACGGCGCTGCCCGAGGAGACCGTGGTCGAGGTGGTCGGCACGGTCACCGCGAACGGCACCGCGCCCGCCGGGGTCGAGCTGACCGGCCCGGCGGTACGACCGCTCGGCCCACCCGCCGTGCCGCCCCCGTTCGACCTGTACCGGCCGGCGCTCACCGCGACCCTGCCCACCCAGCTCGACCACGCCCCGGTGGCGCTGCGGCACCCGAGCCGCGCGGCGGCCCTGCGGATCGCGGCGGCGGCGGTGGCCGGCTTCCGGGCCACCCTGGACGTCCGCGACTTCGTGGAGGTGCACACCCCGAAGGTGGTGGCCACGTCCACCGAGAGCGGGGCGGACGTCTTCGCCCTCGACTGGTTCGGCCGGCCCGCCTACCTGGCCCAGTCGCCGCAGTTCTACAAGCAGCTCATGGTGGGGGTCTTCGAGCGGGTCTACGAGGTGGGGCCGGTGTTCCGGGCCGAACCGCACGACACCGTCCGGCACCTGGCCCAGTACACCTCGCTCGACGTCGAGTTGGGCTTCGTCGACGACCACCGGGACGTGATGGCGGTGCTGCGGGACACCCTCGCCGGGATGCTCGCCGAGGTGGCGCGCCGGGCCGACGGCGCGGTGGCGACCCTGGGGCTGACCCTGCCCGGGGTGCCGGTCGAGATCCCGGCCGTGCACTTCACCGAGGCGCTGCGGATCGCCGGCGCACCCGCCGACGAGCCGGACCTGGCCCCCGCCCACGAGCGGACACTGAGTGAGTGGGCCCGGACCACCCACGGCTCGGACTTCCTCTTCGTCACCGGCTACCCGATGGCGAAGCGGCCCTTCTACACCCATCCCGCCCCGGCCCGGCCGGCGTACTCGAACGGTTTCGACCTGCTCTTCCGGGGGCTGGAGCTGGTCACCGGCGGGCAGCGGCTGCACCGCCACCCGGACTACCTGGCAGCGCTCGCGGCGCGCGGCGAGCCGGTCGAGCCGTACGCCGGGTACCTGGACGCGTTCCGGCACGGGATGCCGCCGCACGGCGGCTTCGCGGTCGGCCTGGAGCGCTTCGTGGCCCGGCTGGTCGGCGCGGCCAACGTCCGGGAGGTGACCGCCTTCCCGCGCGACCTGCACCGGCTGACCCCCTGAGCCGCCGAGGGTCTGCCCGGCCGGCCCATGCCGGTCTGCGCGAGGCCGGTCGGCTGACCGGTCGGGCTGGGCGGCCCTGCCGAGGATGCTGGCCTGCCTCGGCCGCCTGGTCTGCCCGCTCTGCCCGGTCTGCCCGGCCGCCTGGTCTGCCCGGCCGCCCGCGGTCGCCCGCCGGGCGTGCACTCTGGGTAGTGGCCTCGCCGATGTCACCGTTGATTGCTCTCCGTGATCGGCGCGGGGTGTTAGCGAAGCCCATTTTTGTCACGTCTCAGCCAGCGCCCCGCTGAACAGGGGTTTTGCCGCTGCCTCTCTCCGGCCTACCCACCTGCCCCTCCGCACTTTGCTCTGCTGCCATCGACGCGACGGTAACTTTCCGCATGCGGTGCCTTTAGGGCAGCAGAGCAAAGTGGGGGAGAGGGGTAGGTGTTACCCGTAGCTTTTCTTACGCTGCGTAGCGTATTGGGAGGTGCTGCGGCCGACGGCGCTGGGCGGTAGCGTGGTGGATACGGTGCCGGTGGATCTGCGGCGGCCCGACGGGGCAACGGGAGCGGCGGGGTGGCGGGGTCAGGCCGGGCCGAGCAGGTCCCAGCGGTTGCCGGCGATGTCCCGGAACACGGCCACCCGACCGTACGGTTCGGTGCGCGGAGGCGTCACGAACTCCACGCCGGCGTCGACCATCCGCCGGTGGACGGCGTCGAAGTCGTCGACCCGGAGGAAGAAGCCGACCCGGCCGGCGACCTGGGCACCGACCGCCGCGTCCTGCCGCTCGCCGTCGGCGCGGGCCAGCAGGATGCCGGTCTGCGCGCCGGGCGGACGGACCACCACCCACCGCTTCGGGCGGCCGTCGTTGGTCAGCGAGGGCGCGTCCTCGACCAGCTCGAAGCCGAGAATCCCGGTGAAGAACGCGATGGCCGGGTCGTAGTCGGCGACGACGAGGGTGACGAGGTCGATCCGCACCGGCTCAGCCGAGCAGGGTGGGCAGGTGCCGCTCCACCACGGGCAGCACCTCGGCCACCGTCACGGGGCGGCCCAGCTCGGCGGTGAGCGAGGTGGTGCCGGCGTCGGCGATGCCGCACGGCACGATCCGGTCGTAGTACGACAGGTCGCAGTCGCAGTTGATCGCGAAGCCGTGCTGGGTGACACCCCGGGCGACCCGGATACCGATGGCGGCCACCTTGCGGGCCGGGCCCCGGTCGTCGTCGGGCACCCAGACGCCGCTGCGTCCCTCGACCCGGCCGGCGGTCAGCCCGAACTCGGCGCAGACGTCGATCAGCAGCTGCTCGGTGCGGCGGACGTAGGCGACCACGTCGACCGGGTCGGGTAGCCGGACGATGGGGTAGCCGACGAGCTGCCCCGGCCCGTGCCAGGTGATCTTGCCGCCCCGGTCGACGTCGACCACCGGGGTGCCGTCCATCGGTCGGTCCCAGGGCTCGGTGCGCTTGCCCGCGGTGTAGACGCTCGGGTGCTCCAACAGCAGCACCGTGTCGCCCCGCTCGCCGGCCACCACCTCCGCGTGCAGCCGTCGTTGCTCGTGCCACGCGGTCGGGTAGTCGACCACCCCGGCCCGGACGGTGGTCACCCCGGAAGTCGTCACGCTCACCGTGCGAGCCTAGCGCCGCCCACCCGTGCCCCGCCCCGTGAGCCTCGTCGCGCCACCCTCGGTGACCCCGGCGACCCTCCCGGGGAGCGGGCCGGCGGGCTGGTCAGGAGGTGGGGACGGTCCAGAGCCAGACGTCGTCCACCCGGCGTGGCTCGCCGAGCAGCGCGGTGGCGGTGCGGCGCAGCGCGTCCTCGTCCAGGTCGTACTTGGCGCCGTGCACCTCGTCGGGGAGGACGACCGCCTCGACCCCCCAGTACCGCAGGTCCTCCCGGGACAGCCGGATGCTGCCCTCGGTGACGATCGGCACCAGCCCGGTCCGGCCGGCCTGGTCCATCAGGGTGTCGAAGGTGCGCGGCGGAGGGCCGATCCGGCCCCGCCCGTCGGGGCCGCCGGGGCCGAGGAAGAAGCCGGCGGGAAGCCGGAACTCACCCTGCCGATGGGCCAGGGCGTACGCCTGCCAGCGCTGGCCGTCAGGGGTGACGTCCAGGGTCAGCGGGATCGGGGTGAGCACCCCGCCCGGTGAGACGTACTCCCGCCAGGTGCCGGCGGTGACGAACTCCGGCACCGGCGGACGGACGCTGGTCAGCAGCGGGGTGGGCAGCAGCGGCAGCAACGCCGCCGCGAAGCCCGCCCCCCACGCCCAGGCCGCCGTCCGGCCCGGTGGCGTCGTCCGCAGCCGGTCGATGGTGTATGCCAGCAGCACCCCGATCACCGGGGCGACCACCAGGGCCAGCCGGGACGGCAGGGCGGCGTTGACCACCGGCAGGTCGTCCAGCACCCCGAAGGGCAGCAGTTGCCCGGTGCGCCGCCCGTTCCACTGCGCCACCGGCCCCCAGGAGAGCACCGCGAAGACCACGGCGGTCACCCCGAGCGCGGCCAGCGTGGCCCGCCGGCCGGGGCTGGCGCGCCGCCACAGCCACCCGAGACAGGCCACCGTGAGCAGCAGCAGCGGCAGCCCGAAGAAGCTGTTCTCCTCGGTCGGGTTGGGCGCCAGCGTGGTGTCCAGCCCGGCGGCCCCGGCCAGCGACCGGCTCGGGTACGCCCCGAACGCGGCGATGTCCTCGGAGTGGATGACCGGGTCGAAGCCGGTGCCGTGGAAGCGCTGCGGCCCGGCGAAGTGCAGCCACAGCGGGTACGCCAGCAGCACCCCGGCGACCAGCGCGGTCACCGCCAGCCCGCGCAGGAAGTCCGGCAGCGCGGCGCGGGCCTGCGTCCGTCGGGCCGGGTGCAGCGCCCAGACGGCGAGGAACACGGCGATCGCCAGGGCGGTGAAGAACAGCCCCTCGGCGGCGATCGAGAAGGCCACCGCGACCAGCAGGCCGAGCAGCAGGCCGCCCCGCCGCCAGTGCCCCGGTCGACCCAGCGCGAACACCGCCGCCACCAGCAGCGGCACCAGCCAGCCGGCGGTCCAGTTCAGGTGCGCGTTGGCGTGCGCGACCATGCCGGGGGAGAAGGCGATGGACAGCGCCCCGACGCCCGCCGCGAGCCGGCTGGCGACGAGCCGCCGGGAGAGCAGCCAGTACCAGGCCAGCGCGGTGGCGGCCAGGTTGAGGGTGAGGATCACCAGGAACGTCGCCGGTGGTCCGACCAGGTACGTCAGCGGCGCGAAGACCACCGCGTACACGGTGATCGAGGTGTTGACGGCGAGGTTCACCCCGTCCGGCACGTTGAGCAGGTGGGTGAAGAGCGGGTTCTCCCCGTGGGTGACCGCGTGTCCGCCGAAGGCGAGCAGCCACTCGAACAACGCCTGGTCGCTGGAGTTCACGGTGATCGCCCGCTGGTCCGGGTCGCGCCACAGTCCGCTGGTGACCCAGACCGCCAGCACCACCGCGATGATCACCACGATCAGGTCGGCCCGTCGACCCCGGCGGGCGTCCGGTGCGGCGGTGGGCGGCTGGTCGGCGGCCAGGGTCGGGGAGGTCGGCACGGAGCGGACGTTACCAACCGCAACCGGACCCGCCGGCCGGACCCGCGGACCCGCCGCCGGGCGGACGTCCTCGGCTCGCCGGGCGACCGCCCCCGGCTCAGTCGGTCAGGGCGGCGTGCAGGGCGGCGGGCAGCTCGGGATGGGTCCAGGTGAAGCCGGCCCGGGTGAGCGCGGCGGGCAGGACCCGGGTGCTGGCGAGCGCCTCCTGGGCGAAGCCGCCCAGGGCGACCTTCAGGGCCACCGCCGGGATCGGGACGATCGCCGGCCGGTGCAGTTGGCGGGCGAACTCCCGGGTGAACTCGGCGTTGGTGACCGGGTTCGGGCCGACGACGTTCACCGCGCCCGCGGTGTCCCCGGCGTCCAGCAGGAACACCACGGCGTCCAGCCAGTCCCGCATCGAGATCCACGGCAGCCACTGCCGCCCGCTGCCCAGCCGGCCGGCGACGCCCAGCTTGAACGGCAGCAACTGTGGCTTGAGCAGCCCCCCGTCGCGGTGCAGCGGCAGACCGGTCCGCAGCCGCACCACCCGTACCCCGGCGTCCTCGGCGGGCCGGGTCGCGGCCTCCCAGACCCGGCACACGTCGGCGAGGAACCCCTCACCCGCCGGGGCGTCCTCCTCGACCACCCGGTCGCCGGTGTCGCCGTACCAGCCGACCGCGGAGGAGTTCAGCAGCACCCCGGGGCGGTCCGCCGCCGGCAGCCCGGCGATCGTGACGGCCAGCGTGGTGGTGCTGTCCACCCGGCTGGACCGGATCACCCTGCGGTAGTCGTCGGTCCATCGCTTGTCGCCGACCCCGGCCCCGGCCAGGTTGACCACCGCGTCGGCCCCGGCCACCACGGCCGGGTCGAGCTGCCCGGCCGCCGGATCCCACCGCCGTTCGTCCGGGGTACGCGGCGACCGCCGGACCAGCCGGATGACCTGGTGCCCCTCGTCGGTGAGACGATCGACCAACCGGGTGCCGAGAAAACCGGACGCGCCGCCCATCAGGATCCGCATACTCCCATCTTCGGCTACGGATGGGGATGCGGATGCGTGGAGCGGCATGAGTCACTCGGCTGTCGCAGCGGCGGATCTGCTCCGCACTACTCGCTGTCGCGCTACCGGTGTGGCTCCCACCGCGCGGCGATCCTGTCGATGTCCTCACGTAGCCGCTTCCAGCTGTCGAGTCGAGCGACCGGCCCTGACGGATCGAGTAGTTGCAGTAACTGACGTCGATGTTGGTTGAACCGTTTGCGGACGGCCTCCCTTCGGCGACCGGTCTCTCCCGATGCGGCCAGGAGACAGGTTCGGAGCATCTCCTTCGGATCGGCGAGCGCCTCCACCTCATGTCTTTTCGGCAGGGTGAGGCCCATGCGTCCCGTCGGGTTGCCGGCCACCAGCCGGATGGTCGTCTCGTCGAGCAGTAGCCATGCCTCCGTCATACGCACCGGGATCACCGGGATGAGTGCGCTCGCCACGTCGAGTGATCCGATCGCACCGGTGATCTCTCTCAGCCTGGCATCGTGGCCGGCATTGTCCGCGTCCCGGTGCACCACGACCAGATCGACGGGCGCGCCGACCAGCCGTAGGCCGGCAGCCACCCGGGACCGCACATCCTTGTGGACCTTTCCGAGTAGAGAGAAGTCCGGTTGACTCAGTCGTACCTCGATGCCTCGCTCGAGGAACAGGGATTCGATGAGCTCGGCGAGGGGAGCATCGGAACTGCCCTCCGCCACGAACAAGCCGGAGTAGGAGCGTTGCCTCATCCCACCATGTCCAACGGGAGTCGCAGTTGAGCCCCGGGAGGCGCGGCGAGGTAGGCCACGACATCCGCCTCGGAGAAGCTCGGCTGCCCTGGCGTGGCCCGCCACGAGTCGCGGTAGGGCAACAGTGCCAATGCCCTGGTGACCGTGCCGTCCGGTGCCAGTCTGGGCCTGACGTCGGCCAACAGAAGGTCGGACGGGGCGCAGAGTGCCATCACCCCCGGCGAGTGCGTGTTCACGATGACCTGTCGGAACGGGTTGGTGTCCGCAGGGGCCACGGTGGGATCAACAGCGAGATCCTGAACGAGTTGCACCATCGCAGGCAGGTTGGCCGGGTGGATGCCATTCTCCGGCTCCTCCATGCAGATCAGTCCGGTGAAGCCCGGATCCTCCAGCAGAACGCAGAGTGCCAGGAACCGCAGGGTGCCTTCCGATAGTGCCCGAGCCGGCAGCCGGAGATTGCTCTTCTCCTGCAGGAAGAGCGTGAAGACCTCCCGGACCTGGTCCAACTCCACGGTGATTCCTCTGACGCCGAGCCCGATGAGATCAGACAAGCGACCGGCGACGCGGGCATAGAGGGCAGCCGGGTCGGCCTCAGAATGGTCCCCGGTGGGTTCGTTGGCAATTCGGTAGAGCGCTGCGGCCAGGTGGCGGCCGTCGGGGGCGAGCGAGCGAGGATCGGCGAAACCGTCAGGGGCGCGTAGGGCGGAGGGTTCGAGCGCCAGTCTGCGCCAGCTCTGCATCTCCCGTCGCGCCGCCAGGATCGTCGGGTAGTCATTGGTGGTGACTGTACTCAGGACGGTACGACCGGCCCGCGCCGCTGCTCGCGGTTGAGGCTTACCTCTGCTCCCGCCGTCGCCGTGCACGTTGATCACCGTGCCGGTGTCTCGCTGCTCAGTGGAGAGGAAAGGGCCGCCACGTCGTTCACCGCGTACCACGCCGTTTCGGAAACGTGCGACGTTGTGACGGAATCTGAGATGTTGCCCGGCCTCACCGCGCCGGATGTGCCGTAGCTCTTCACCGAGCAGACTCAGCCGGCCGATGCTGCCCTCACGCGTCGGGGTCTCGAATCCGAGCGTCACTTCGTACCGAAGAAAGGTCGTGGTGGCATCAGCGGCTGTCCCGAGGTCGTCCTCCACCTCGGTCGGCACGATCATTTCGGCGGCGAGCTTGAGGCGATGCTCGTGGTCCCGATAGCCGTCCCAGAACAGGTCGCGGGGGTCGCCCCCGCGCACACCGGAGGAACCGCGGACGCGTTGCGACGCCTCGACAAGACTGTCGCTGGCGAGGTACGACATGAACTCGATGGCGTCGAAGATGTTCGACTTGCCGACGCCATTGGCGCCGGCGATGCAGGTGAACGGACCAAAATCGACCGCGATATCGAGCAGGTTCTTGAAACCCTGCACCTCGAGCCGCGTCAGCATGGCACGAGCCTAGTCGTCGAGAAACCTCTCACCGGGGGCACCTCGGCTGCCGGCGCGGCGGCGAACCGGCTCGACCGCAGGGGCGAGACCCTGCGGTCGAGCTCCGGACGGGTACGGGGAGGACGAGATGTGTCCGTCTCGGCACCGCTGAGCGGCACGGTGTCGATAGATCAGGCGCTCGGCGAGACCGGACGCAGATCGGCGAGGAGCCGCTCCACCTCGGCGAACGCGTCCGCCGGCAGCGGGCCGAGGGTGAGGGTGGCGAAGTTCTCCCGGGCCTGCGCCACCGTCCGGCAGCCGGGGATCGGCACCGTCCGGGGGCTGCGGGCGAGCAGCCAGCCCAACGCCCCCTGGGCGAGCGTGCGGCCGTCCGAGGTCAACGCCGCCCGGACCGCCGCCACCCGGGCCGACCACTCGGGGCTGGGGCGGCCGTCGCGGAACCACACCAGCCACTGCGGTGCCCGCACCCGTACGTCGTCCGCCCCCGGCGTGCGGGTGGCCCCGGTGAGCAGGCCCATCGCCAGCGGCCCCCGGTTGAGGCTGGCCAGGTCGAACGTGTCGCAGACCGCCAGCACCTGCGGGTTGTCGTTGAGCACCGACTCGTCGTGTTCGACGGCGACGCAGTGCGGTCCCGCCTCGGCGAACGCCCGCGCCGACGCCGGGTCGTCGGTGCTCCAGCCGTACCCCCGGATCTTGCCCTGGGTGACCAGGCCCTCCAGGGTGTCGACCAGGTCGAGCGCGGCGGACGCCGCCAGGTCGTTGAGGTGTAGCAGGTAGAGGTCGACGTGGTCGGTGCCGAGCCGGCGCAGCGACCCCTCCAGGCTGGCCACCGCGTACGCCGGGTCGGCGTCGACGCCCAGCGCCCGCCGGGTCGCCTCGTCGCTGCGGTTGCCGAACTTGGTGACGATCACCGCCCGGTCCCGCCGGCCGGCGAGCGCCCGGCCGAGCACCCGCTCGCTGTGGCCGGCACCGTAGTTGCTGGCCGTGTCGAAGAGGGTGACCCCCAGGTCGAGGGCCTGGTGGACGGTGGCGACCGACTCGTCGTCGTCCACCTCGCCCCAGCCGTATGGCTGACCGTCGTCGCCCCAGAGCGGGCCGCCGATCGCCCAGCACCCCATGCCGACCGCGCCGACCTCGATTCCGCTGCGACCCAGAGTCCGTGTCGTCGTCATGCCGACCAGTGTTGAACCTGGAGTGCGCTCCAGGTCAAGCGGTAACATGCGGCCCGTGTATTCGCCCTCGGAGGCCGCCCGGCGCAGCGGGTTCAGCCTCGACACCCTCCGCTACTACGAGAAGATCGGCCTGCTCAGCGGCATCGGCCGCACCTCCGGCGGCCGTCGGGTCTTCACCGACGACGACCTGAGCTGGCTGGTGATCTTCCGGTGCCTGCGCGACACCGGCATGCCGATCGCCGAGATGTGCCGCTACGCCGAGCTGTCCCGCGCCGGCGAGCACACCGTCGTCGCGCGGCAGGAGCTGTTGGAACAACACGCCGCCCGGGTCGAGGAGCAGATGACGCTGCTCCAGCGCCAGTACGCCCACCTGCGCGAGAAGATCCGCTTCTACCAGGGCGTCACCGGGGCGACCCCCGCCCCCTGAGCGCCCGACCCCGCCGGTCACGGGTGGGTGGACCCCGACCCGTCCTGGGCCGGTGGGGCACCGGGCAGCCGGGCCAGCACCGGGACGAGCGGTTCGAGGGCGTCCCGGCGTACCACGAAGCGGGTGACGCCCCAGCGACGCCGGTGGGCCGCGACCGCCGCGACGATCTCGTCCACCGTGCCGATCAACACGAACGGGGTGGCCAGCAGCTCGGCGACGGTCAGTCCGATCCGTTCGGCCTGGAGTCGACCGTCACCGGGGAGCCGTCGAGCAGGGCGCGGACCGCCTCGGCG
Source organism: Micromonospora sp. WMMD714 (assembly GCF_029581315.1). NCBI lineage: Bacteria > Bacillati > Actinomycetota > Actinomycetes > Micromonosporales > Micromonosporaceae > Micromonospora > Micromonospora sp. WMMD714. The sequence continues at coordinate 6,918,047 of NZ_CP120744.1, read as the reverse complement.
ACGGCCACGCAGCGGCGGACCCGACCGGCGACGTCGGGGTGTACCCGGCCGACGGCGGCCCACTCGGCGGGGGCGTGGCCGGCCCCGACGCCGAGCCGGGCCCGCCCGCCGGAGACCAGGTCGAGGGTGGCCACGTCGGCGGCGAGCAGGATCGGTTCCCGCACGCCCAGATTCGACACGTACGAGCCGAGTCCGATCGTGGTGGTCACCGACGCGGCGGCGGCGAGCGCGACGAACGGGGACGTCACGTCGCCCGGGTGGTCGGCGGCGAGCAGGGCATCGAAGCCGGTCGCCTCGGCTCGCCGGGCGAGGTCGACCCAGTCCGCCGCGTCGGTCGGGGTCGCCTGGAGCGAGACGACGGTCACCGGCCCAGCTTCGCCGACGCGGGTCGCCCCGGCCATCGCGCAGGCGCGGATTCCGCCGACCGGAGAATCCGGGCCGTCCACCCAGGTTTCCGCCGACCCACGCGATCACCAGTCCGGTGGCGGGGACACACCGAGCAGCTCCTCGGTGCCGCCGGCCCGGTCGCCGAGCGCGTCGAGGGCGGCGGTGAGGGTGCGTTCCTCGTAGCGGAAGTGAGATCCGAGGATGGCGGACAGGCCGTCCAGCTCGACGCGCACCCGGTCCAGGGCCGCCGGGTCGTCCACCGGCGGATCGGCGACCAGCGCCTCGATCCGCCGCACGATCCAGTCGACCATGCGGTGGTCCCGGCTGAGCTTGTCGAGCACCGGCCGCAGCTCGGGTGCCTCGTCGGCGAGCACCCGGAACGCCCCCGCGTCCTCGCCGGTGTGGTGCCGGGTCAGCGCGGCGCAGAAGCTGAGACAGTGGGTACGCAGGTGGCGCAGCCGGCCGCCGGGAGGCGACCGATCGTCCCCGGGACCGGCAGTGCGTCGACCCGGCCCGGCCGGCGGCCCGTCGTCGGCGGGCCGACCCGTGCCGGGAGGGCGATCGGCGTCGGTCGACGGGTCGGTGTCGAGGGCGGCCCGGATCTGGTCCAGCTCGTCGAGCAGCCAGAGATGGATCTCTACCAGTTGGTGGCCGAGCGCGGTCAGGCGGTCGGTCGGGGTGGAATCGGGGTGCACGTGTGTCCCATGCTGTCCCGCGCCTCCATGCCCTCGGCGGTCTCCTTGCCGGGTGCACCGCGACGCTGCACCGATCCTACGACGTGCCCGGCGCGCTGTCCGACCCCGAGGGTGACGCACCCGGCCGTGCCGTCCGACCGCTGATCGGGCCTCCTCGTGCCGACGGGACCGCCGGGGCGGCCCCATGCGCCCGTGCGTGGCCGGCCCGCCCGGCGGGCACGCCCCGGGATCAGGCTCAGTCGGCCGGGTGCCGGCGCAGCCCGGCCATCAGCAGGTCGAGCAGCCGGCCGGCGAGGTCCCGCTGGTCCGGCCCCTGGGCGGCCAGGGACATCCCGCTGAGCCCGGCCAGCACGTCGCCGGGATCCACGTCGGGGCGGATCGTGCCGGCGGTGACGCCGGCCGTCAGCAACCGGGTCAGCGCGGCGACCAGCAGGTCCCGGCTCTGCGCGTACGGGTTGGTGCCGGCGGCGACCACCAGGCGCAGGGCGTCGGCCATACCCCGCTTGGTGGCCAGGTAGTCGACGAAGTGGTCCATCCAGGCCCGGGTCGCCTCGGCGGCGGGCAGCCGGGCCAGCAGCTCGTCGGCGGCGGCGCACAGCTTGGCCAGCTCGCTGCGGTAGGCGGCCTCGACCAGGGCCTCCCGGGTGGGGAAGTGCCGGTAGAGGGTGCCGATGCCGACCCCCGCGTCGCGGGCGATCGCCTCCAGGGTCACCTCCGGCCCCTGCCGGGAGAACGCCCGGACGGCGGTGTCGAGCAGCCGCTGCCGGTTACGCAGCGCATCGGCGCGCAGCGGGCGGGGGGCGGGCTGCGGCGCGTCGCCTCCGGGGCGGTTCTGCGGCACGTCGTCTCCTGGGGTCCGGTACGGCACGGGCCGCCGGTCGGCGTCCCGGCGGGCGGGGTTTCTCCGGTCGTGAGCCGCCGCCCGAGGTGTCACACGGCCCGAGGCGCGACGCGGCCCGGTTGGCAAACGGAGGAACCTCCGGTTAGGCTCGGAAGCTGTAACGGAGGGGCCTCCGCTTCTCATCGTAGCGGCCGGGCCGCTCGACCCGCGCCGCGCCGGACAAGGACGGATCATGACCACCAACACACCAGTCCGCACGCCCTTCGACGCCAGCAGCACCGCCCTGGAGGTGGTCCGGGACGTCGACCTCACCGGCCGCCGCGCCGTGGTGACCGGCGGCGCCTCGGGCATCGGCGTGGAGACCGCCCGCGCGCTCGCCGCCGCCGGGGCCGACGTCACCCTGGCCGTGCGGGACCTCGACGCCGGCCAGCGGGCGGCCCGGGACATCACCGCCACGACCGGCAACGACCGGCTGCTGGTCGCCCCGCTCGACCTCGCCGACCAGGCGTCGGTGGCCGCCTTCGTGGCCACCTGGGACGGGCCGCTGCACCTGCTGGTGAACAACGCCGGCGTCATGGCGTCGCCCGAGCGGCGCACCGCCGAGGGCTGGGAGTTGCAGTTCGCCACCAATTACCTCGGCCACTTCGCCCTCGCCACCGGACTGCACCGCGCCCTCGCCGCCGCCGACGGCGCCCGGATCGTCTCGGTCAGCTCGGCGGCGCACCTGCGGTCGGAGGTGGTCTTCGACGACATCCACTTCCGGCAGCGCCCCTACGACCCGTGGCTGGCGTACGGGCAGTCGAAGACCGCGAACGTGCTCTTCGCGGTCGAGGCGAGCCGGCGCTGGGCAGACGACGGCATCCTCAGCAACGCGCTGATGCCCGGCGCGATCCACACCAACCTCCAGCGGCACGTCAGCGCCGAGGAACTGGAGCGGATGCGGGCCGCCAGCGGCGGCGGCGCGGCCAGCTGGAAGACCGTGGAACAGGGCGCCGCCACCTCGGTGCTGGTCGCCACCTCGCCGCTGCTCGACGGGATCGGCGGCCGGTACTTCGAGGACTGCCAGCAGGCCGCCCCGCACCAGCCGGGCACCCGTACCGGAGTCGCCGACTACGCCCTCGACCCGGCCGCCGCCGAGCGGCTCTGGACGGTCTCCGAGCAGACCCTGCGCGGCTGACCCGCCGCTCGGCACGCCAGCGCGGTGACGACGAAGGTCCCCGCGCGGCGGGCCAGGGCGGTGACGACGAAGGTCCCCGCTCGGCACGCCGGGTGGTGACGACGAAGGCGCCCCGGTCGACCGACCGGGGCGCCTTCGTGGACGGGTCGTTACAGGCCCAGCTCGGCCTCGAAGTTGCCGCCCTCCAGCCGCTCCTTGACCGCGACCAGGAAACGGGCCGCGTCGGCACCGTCGATCAGCCGGTGGTCGTAGGACAGGGCCAGGTAGACCATCGACCGGATCGCCACGACCTCACCCAGGTCCGGGTCGTTCACCACGACCGGACGCTTCACCACGGCACCCGTGCCGAGCATCGCCGACTGCGGCGAGGGCACGATCGGGGTGTCGAAGAGCGCGCCCCGGCTGCCGGTGTTGGTCAGCGTGAAGGTCGCCCCGGCGATCTCGTCCGGGCTGATCTTGTTGGTCCGGGTGCGCTCGGCCAGGTCGGCGACCCGCTTGGCGATGCCGCCCAGGTTGAGGTCACCGGCGTTGTGGATGACCGGCGTCAGCAGGCCCCGCTCGGTGTCCACCGCGATGCCGAGGTTCTCGGCCTCCGGGTAGGTGATGGTGCCCGCGTCGAGGTCCATCCGGGCGTTCACGACCGGGTACGTCTGCAGGGCCTCGATGGCGGCCAGCGCGAAGAACGGCAGGAACGACAGCTTCACACCGTGCCGCTGCTGGAACGAGTCCTTCGCCTGCGTCCGCAGCCGGGCGATCCGGGTGACGTCCACCTCGATGACCGTGGTGAGCTGCGCCATCTCGTGCAGCGACTCCTGCAACCGGGTGGCGATGGCTTTGCGGATCCGGGTCAGCTTCTCGGTGCTGCCCCGCTTGCCGCTCGGCTGCGGCTTCGCGGCCGGTGCCGCCGGGGCGGACGGCTGCGGGGTGGGGGCGGGCGCGGCCTTGGCCGCCTTCGCCTTCTCCGCCGCCTCCAGCACGTCCTGCTTGCGGATCCGGCCACCGACGCCGGTGCCGTTGACCGACGCCAGGTCGACGCCGTGCTCACCGGCCAGCTTGCGCACCAGCGGGGTCACGTAACCGGGGACCTCGCCGCCGCCCTGGGCGGCGGCGAGGGCAGCCGACGGTCGGGCCGGCGGGGCCGCGGGAGCGGCCGGCTGAGCGGCCTGCTCGGCCTTCGCCGGCTGGGCCGCCGACTCGGCCTCGGCGGCCGGCTCGTTGTATCCCGCGCCCGGGGTGGGCTCGGTGACCTCGGGCTCCGGCTTCGACTCGGCCTTCGGGGCCGGCTCGGCCGCCGCCTTCGAGGCGGGCTCCGGCTCCGGCGCCGACTCGGCCGGGGCGGCGCCCCCGGCGGTGCCGATGACCGCCAGGTCCGCGCCGACCGCGGCGGTCTCGTCCTCGGGGACCTTGATCTCCAGGACGGTGCCGGCGACCGGCGACGGGATCTCGGTGTCCACCTTGTCGGTCGACACCTCCAGCAGCGGCTCGTCGACCTCGACGGTCTCGCCGACCTGCTTGAGCCAGCGGGTGACGGTGCCCTCGGTGACGCTCTCGCCCAGGGCCGGCATCTTCACCGCGGTGCCCTCGCCCGAGGACGCCGGGGCGGCCTGCGCCGCCTGCTGCTCCTGCTTCTGCTCGGGCTCCGGGCCGGTGCCCTCGGCGGCGGCCGTCGGTTCGGTGGCCGGCTCGGCCTGCTCCGGCTCGGCGGCCTCGTCGTCCTGCGGGGCGTCCGAGCCGGCCGACTCGCCCTCGCCGGAGATGACGGCCAGCTCGCTGCCGACCTCGGCGGTCTCGTCCTCAGCGACCACGATCCGGCTCAGCACCCCCGCCGCGGGGGACGGGATCTCGGTGTCCACCTTGTCGGTCGACACCTCCAGCAGCGGCTCGTCGACCTCGACGGTCTCGCCCTCCTGCTTGAGCCAGCGGGTGACGGTGCCCTCGGTGACGCTCTCGCCGAGCCGAGGCATGGTGACCGATACCGGCATGTTCTGAAACTCCTTCGTGGCCTGGTGCGATCCTCGCCCGCTTGCCGCCGGCGTCGCGGAATGAGTGTGGGTCAGGCGTGCGCGTGCAGCGGCTTGCCGGCCAGGGCCAGGTGCGCCTCGCCCAGGGCCTCGTTCTGGGTCGGGTGGGCGTGCACGAGCTGCGCCACCTCGGCCGGGTAGGCCTCCCAGTTGTAGATGAGCTGCGCCTCGCCGATCAGCTCACCGACCCGGGCTCCGACCATGTGCACGCCGACCACCGGGCCGTCCTCGACCCGGACCAGCTTCACGAAACCGGCGGTCTTGAGGATCTGGCTCTTGCCGTTGCCGCCCAGGTTGTAGTTGTAGGTGCTGACCTTGTCGCCGTACTGCTCCTTGGCCTTCGCCTCGGTCAGGCCCACCGACGCAAGCTCCGGGTCGGAGTAGGTGACGCGCGGGATGCCGGCCTCGTCGATCACGGCCGGGTTCAGGCCGGCGATCTCCTCGGCGACGAAGATGCCCTGGGCGAAGCCCCGGTGGGCGAGCTGGAGGCCGGGCACGATGTCGCCGACCGCGTAGACGTTCGGTACGCCGGTGCGCAGCCGCTCGTCGGTCAGCACGTACCCCCGGTCGAGCTTGACGCCCTGCTGCTCGTAGCCGAGGTCGGCGGTGTTCGGCCCCCGGCCGACGGCGACCAGCAGCAGCTCGGCCTCGACGGTCTCGCCGCCGGCGATGGTCAGCTTGACGCCCTTCTCGGTCTTCTCGACCTTCTCGAACGGCTTGCCGACCTTGAAGTTGATCTTCCGCTTGCGGAACGCCCGCTCCAGCGCCTTGGACGACTCCTCGTCCTCGGCGGCCACCAGCCGGGGCAGCGCCTCGACGATGGTCACGTCCACCCCGAAGGACTTCCACACGCTGGCGAACTCGACGCCGATCACGCCGCCGCCCAGCACGATCACCGACGCCGGAACCCGGTCCAGGGTCAGCGCGTGGTCGCTGGTGATGATCCGCTCACCGTCGACCTCCAGGCCGGGCAGGCTCTTGGCGTACGAACCGGAGGCCAGGATCACGTTGCGGCCGGTGTACCGCTTGCCGTCGACCTCGACGACGTTCTTGCCGACCAGCTTGCCGGCGCCCGCCACGAAGGTGATGTTCTTGTTGCCGCCCACCAGCCCCTGCAGGCCCTTGTACAGCCGGGAGATCACCCCGTCCTTGTACGCGTTGACCCCGGCCATGTCGATGCCGACCAGCTCGGCCTGGACGCCGAACTGCGCCGACTCACGGGTCTGGTCGGCGATCTCGGCCGCGTGCAGCAGTGCCTTCGTCGGGATGCAGCCGTTGTGCAGGCAGGTGCCGCCGAGCTTGCCCTTCTCGACGAGCGCGACGGAGAGGCCAAGCTGGGCGGCACGCAGCGCCGCCGCGTAGCCGCCGCTGCCACCTCCGAGAATGACGATGTCGAAGGTTGCGTCGTTCGGCTCGCTCACGTCCAACTCCCTGGTCGCTTCGCTGCATCGGGGGTCACGGCGGGGCGGCACGGGCAGACCCCACCTCGGTCATCTTGTCACTTGCCCGTCCGCAGCGCGTACCGAGGTGCCCAACGACACGTCACCGACACGTACTCTTGTCACCGTCCGCGACGACGGACGGGGGAGAGGAGTAGCCCGGTGGCGCTGTTCCGGCGACGCAAACCGCCGACTCCGGCCAACCGTGACCGGCCGGCCGAGCGGGCCGACCTGGATCACCTGGCCGACTTCGTCCGCACCCGGCGGGGTGTCGAGGCGTACCTCGAACCCCGGACCACGATGACCGAGACGACCGTCATCATGATCGCCGACGACGGCGAGTGGACCCGGCGGCGGATCGACGGCCCGGACGGCGCCCGCCGCTTCGCGCACGCCCTGGGCATCCCGATCTACGACGTCCGGCTGATGGGCTACCCGCAACGGATGCGCGACTACAACGAACGCCGCAAGCGCCGGCCCGAACTGTTCTGACTGGCGACCCCCGCCCGGCGTCGCGCCCGTCCCGCGAGGCGTCGCCTCGGGCGGTCGTCGCTCCGGGTAGGCCGGCGTAGCTCCGAGTTGGCGTCGCTCCGGGTAGGCCGGCGTCGCGCGGTACGGGCCGGCGCGGACGGGATGCCGTCGGGGGCACCCCGTCCGCGGGTCGCGCAGGTCAGCCGTGGGCCGCGACGTCCTCGACCAGCTGCAGCAGGGTGCGGACCGGTACGCCGGTGCCGCCCTTGGTCCAGTAGCCGGTCGGCTCGCCCACGTGGTAGCTCGGCCCGGCGATGTCGATGTGCGCCCAGGCCACCCCGTCGGTGACGAACTCGCGCAGGAACACCCCGCCCTGGAGCATGTGGCCGGCCCGGTCCATCCCCGCGTTGACCTGCGAGATGTCCGCGACGTCCGAGTCCATGCCCTTGCGTACGTCGTCCGGCAGCGGCATCGGCCAGGCCGGCTCGCCGACCGCGTCGCCGGCCTCCCGTACCCGCTCGCACAGCTCGGGGGTGCCCATCACCCCGGCGATCCGCTTGCCCAGCGCGACCACCTGCCCACCGGTGAGGGTGGAGGTCTCGAACAGGTAGTCGGTGCCGTCGGCGCAGGCCCGGGCCATCGCGTCACCCAGGATCATCCGGCCCTCGGCGTCGGTGTTGAGCACCTCGACCCGCTTGCCGTTGAACATGGTGACCACGTCACCCGGCCGGTAGCTGGTGCCCGACGGCATGTTCTCCGCCATCGGCAGGTACCCGGTCACCGTCACCGACGGCTTGAGCGCGGCGATGGCCAGCATCGTCGCGCCGACGGCCGCCGCGCCGGCCATGTCGGACTTCATCTCCCACATGCCCTGCGCCGACTTGATCGAGATGCCGCCGGTGTCGAAGGTGATGCCCTTGCCGACCAGCGCCACCCGCTTGCCGTTGGTCTCGCCCTCCGGGGTCCAGGTCAGCTTGACCAGGCGCGGCGGGGCCTCGGATCCCTGACCGACGGCGGTGATGCCGCCGTACCCGCCGGCCCGCAGCTCCGCCTCGTCCAGCACCTCGACGTCGAGCCCGGCGGCCCGCGCGGCGGTGGCCACGGCCTCGGCGAAGGCCGGGGGCCGCAGCTCGTTCGGCGCGGTGTTCACCCAGTCCCGGGTGGTCCGCACCGCCCCGGCCACCACGGCGGCCCGGTCCACCTCGGCGCGGGCGGCCTGGTCGGCGGCGTCCGGCACGGCGATCAGCACCTCGGCCACCGGCTCCCGCCGGGTCGGCTGCGGCTTGGTCTTGTAGCCGGCGAACCGGTAGCCGCCGAGCAGCGCGCCCTCGGCGACCGCGCGGAGCGCGGCCGGGGCGTCGGCGTCGTCCGGCAACGGCAGGCTCAGCGCCACCCGGGGCGCCCCGGCCAGGGCCCGGACCGCCGCGCCGGCCGCCCGGCGCAGGGTCTCCGGGCCGGGGGCGGCACCGGTCGGCTCCGGACCCAGCCCGACCGCCACGACCAGCGGCGCGGTGACGGTGCCGAGCGTGGCCAGCTTGATCACCTCGCCGGGACCGCCGGTCGCGCCGAGCAGGGCGAGCGTCTCGGTCAGTTTGCCGTCGAAGGCGGCGGCGATGCTCTCCGCACCGTCGGCGAGCAGCAGGGTACCCGCCGGGCCGCTCGTGGCGTCCGGGCCGGTGGTCTGGCTGTGCACGCCGATCACGACCGCGTCGACCGCGAGTTCGGCAGGGTCGGTGTCGACCAGGCTGAGGGTGGTGCTGGACGATGTCACTGAAGCTACTCCGGGCGGGCCGGGCCGGCCGCGTCGTCGCGTACCGGCGGTGTGATGGTCTCCGGCGGCAACCTACCCCGCCGGAGCGCGGGTGTGTCCCGCCGACGTGCCGACGGGCCCCGCCGATGCTAACCAGCGGCACACCCCCCGGTAAGTTGCCACCCATGACGGACGTGACCTCCGACGCCGCCGCGACCCGGCTGCGCCGTTCCCCGCTGCACGCGCGACACGCCGCGCTCGGCGCCAAGTTCGCCCCCTTCGGGGGCTGGGAGATGCCGCTGGAGTACGCCGGCGGCGGGGTGCTCAAGGAGCACACGGCGGTACGGACGGCGGTCGGCGTCTTCGACGTCTCGCACCTGGGCAAGGCCCGGGTGAGCGGCCCCGGCGCGGCCCGGTTCGTCAACTCCTGCCTGACCAACGACCTGGACCGGATCGGGGCGGGCCGGGCGCAGTACACGCTCTGCTGCGACGACGCCACCGGCGGGGTGGTCGACGACATCATCGCCTACCGGTACGCCGACGACCACGTCTTCCTCATCCCGAACGCGGCGAACACCGCCGAGGTGGTCCGCCGGCTGCGTGCCGCCGCACCGGCCGGCGTGGAGGTCACCGACGAGCACGAGCGGTACGCGGTGCTGGCCGTGCAGGGTCCGCGCTCCGCCGAGCTGCTCGACGCGCTGGGCCTGCCCACCGGGCACGACTACATGAGCTTCTCCCCGGCGACGCTGGCCGACGCCGGGCTGACCGTCTGCCGGACCGGGTACACCGGCGAGCTGGGCTACGAGCTGGTGGTCCCGGCCGACCACGCGGTCGCGGTGTGGGACGCGCTGTTCGCCGCCGGCACCGGTGTCGGGCTGCGGCCCTGCGGGCTGGGCGCCCGGGACACCCTGCGCACCGAGATGGGTTACCCGTTGCACGGGCAGGATCTCTCCCTGGAGATCACCCCGGTGCAGGGCCGGTCCGGCTGGGCGGTGGGCTGGGACAAGCCGGCCTTCTGGGGCCGTGACGCGCTGCTCGCCGAGAAGGCCGCCGGCCCGCGTCGTACGCTACGCGGCCTGGAGGCCGTCGACCGGGCCATCCCGCGCGCCGGCATGACCGTGTACGTCGGCGACGCCCCGGTGGGCACGGTCACCAGCGGCACCTTCAGCCCGACCCGCAAGCAGGGCATCGCCCTGGCCCTGCTGGACACCGCCCCGAAACTCGCCGACGGCGCCCTCGTCGAGGTCGACATCCGCGGACGCCGCGCCCAGATGCGGGTGACCCGTCCCCCCTTCACCACCCCCTCGGTCCGCTGACCCACCCCCCACCCCACCCCCGCCCTCCGCTGCGCCCCCGCTGGCCCCCGGTGATCAAGAGGTTTACGTCAGGTCCGGCCGAGATCCTGACGTAAACCTCTTGATCACCGGGGCGAGCCGGGCGCGGGGCGAGCGCGAGCCGAGCGCGGGGGCGCGGAGGGTGGGGTGGGGTCGGGCGGGGAGGGGTCAGTGGGTGGGGTGGGGGCGTTCGCCGGCGTCCAGGACGGCCTGGGTCCAGCCGCCCTCGATGACGCCGGTGCCGTCCAGGACCGCCCAGTCGACGACCTCGGCGACCGGCACCACGACCGGGGAGCCGATCCGCACGGTGGGGTCGGTGTTGGCGTCGCTGGCGCTCGCGCCGACGATCCGCTCCGGGGAGTCCCACGAGTTCACCCCGGCCCAGACGTACTCGGGGCCGTCGTCGCCGGGCAGGCCGTACTTGACCACCAGCTGTGACTCCGGGGGCAGCCCGTCGGCGAGGAACCGGGCGCGGATGTCGTCCAGCCCGGCGCGGGCGGTGGCGATCGCCCGGCTCATCGCGTCCCCCGAGCGGGCGTACCGGACGTCCGGCTCGATGCCGGAGAACAGGGTCGCGCAGGCCGTCGCGTAGTAGCGGCCGTCCGGCCCCGGATGACCGGGGGGCGGGCGCAGGCTGAGGAACGAGTCGGCCTCCGGATCGGTAGCCGGGTCCAGCTCCAGGCGCAGCAGCACCGGGGCCGTCGCGCCGTGCTGCTCCGGATTGCCGTACGCCACCGCGATGTCGTGCCCGGTCACCGTGGCCAGCACCGGCAGCTGCACGAACGCCGGCACCTCCTCGCCGGCGAGGCCGTCGGTCCAGTCCCGCAGCAGCCGACGGGCCGCCCCGGTCAGCACCGCCCCCCAGGCTCGGGTCAGGTGGTCGGGCACCCCCTGGGTCTGCAACTCCAGCATCCCGAACCGGCGGAGCCCCTTGGTGGTGAACCACAGCCCCTCGGTGTCCGACGAGTAGGGGACCAGCACCCAGTCGACCAGCCGGATCCGGCCCTGTGCGTCCGGCAGCGACCTGAGCGCCGTCGCCGGGTCGAGGAACTGCAACCCGAACACGTCCACCACGTCGCCGTCGACCGACTCGGCCACCGCGGCGGCCACCGCCCGCGCCGCCCACTCGTGCGCCGGCGGCCAACCCGGCCGGTACTCGGCCCGCACCACCACCAGGTGACTGGCGGCGGCGAGCCGGCCCAGTTGGGCCTCGGTGGCACCGAAGGCGGTGAGCAGGTCCGGCGGCAGCTGCGGGAACTCGTCGATCGACCGGGTGTCCACCGACATCAGCGGACTGTCCAGCATCTGCGTGGCGAGGCCGTACACCGGGTCGGCGAGCCGACCGGCCAGTGCCCGTACCGCGGTCTTCGGGCTCACCCGCGGCAACCCCGCCATCGGCACCAGGTAGGTCGCGCTGAGCGACTCCGGGACCGGTACGGGCAGGAAGTCGTCCGTGATGAGCAAGTCGTCCCCCGGAAGGCCGTGCCGGTGTTGTCGGGGCAAACGCTACCCGCCGGGCCGCGTCGTCCTCAGCCGGACAGCACCAAGCCCAGGTAGACCAGCGTGGTCACCACCTCGACGGTGGCCCCGAGCACGTCGCCGGTGATCCCGCCGAACCGGCGTACCAGGTGCCGGAGCAGGCCGGTCACGACGGCGAGGGAGGCCAGCACGGCCACCGGCCCCTGCCACGGGCGGCCCGGCACGGCCGGCACCGCCACCAGCGCGACGGCGACCGCGCCGACGACCGGCCCGACCGGCCCGACCGTGCCGGCGACCAGCGCGCCGAGCCCGTCCGGGCGGGCCGCCGGCACCCCGCGCCGGCAGGCCAGGGTGACGCCGAGCCGACCGGCGGCGGTGCCGGCCACCACCGCCGCGAGCGTCGCCGGCCACGACCGGCCGGCCAGCTCCGCGAGCGTCGCCGTCTGGAGCAGCAGGACGACCACCAGGGCGACCACGCCGAACGGCCCGACGTCCGGCTTCTTCATGATCTCCAGCGCCGCCGGGCCCCGCCGGTACGACCCCAGCGCGTCCACGGTGTCGGCCAGCCCGTCCAGGTGCAGCCCCCGGGTGAGCAGGGCCGCCGATCCGACGGTCACCCCGGCGGCGACCAGGGGCGGGGCCAGCGCGGCCAGCAGCAGCAGCACCCCGCCGAGCAGCCCGCCGAGCAGCGCACCGACGAGCGGGGCGAGCGCCATCGCGGTGCCCGCCGTGGTCCGGTCGATCCGTCCGGTCCGGACCGGGGCGATGGTGAGGGTGGTCAGTGCCAGTCGGAGCCCGTCGCCGCGCCCGGACTCAGCCGGCACGCCGACCGGACGGGTCGCGCTCCGGCCCGGTGTCGCCGCGCTCCGGGCCGGTGCCGTCCGCTCCGGCGGACTCCGCGGCGTCGTGCGCCCCGGCGGGCTGCGCCCCGGCGGCGGTCGGGTCGGGAGTGACGGTGGCCGGGTCGGGAGCGTTGGTCGGGCCGGTGGTGGTCGGGCCGGTGGTGGTCGGCCCGGGGCCGGCCGGCTGCGGCTCGGCGAACTCGGGGGTGACGTCGGGCACGTCGCCCCCGATGCGCTCCGGGTCGGTGGGCTCCGGGGTGGCGCGGCTGAGGCCCGGATCGGTGACGTCCGGGGCGGCGGAACTCCGGGACGGCTCGTCGGGCTCCGGCGGGGTGGGGGTCAGGCCCGGGTCGGTGGCGTCCGGCAGGGTGGCGTCCGGCCCGTCGTCGTCGGCGCCGCCGTGGTGCGGGTGGGCGGGCAACGCCCCGGCCAGCGCCAGCACCGAGCGCAGCAGCGGCAACGCGGCCAGCGCGTTCGCCCCCTCGCCGAGGTCGAGCCGCAGCTCCAGCAGCGGGGTCAGGCCGAGCACGTCGGCGGCGAGCCGGACCGCCGGGTGGCCACCGTGGTCGACCAGCAGGCACCAGTGCCGGGCCTGACCGGCCAGGTCCCGGCTGATCATCCCGGCGGCCAGGCCGACCGGCCCGTCGAGCAGCACCGGCACCCGGCGGGCGGTCGCGCCGAGCAGCACGCCGGTCGCCACCGCCACGTCACCGCCGCCCAGCTCGGCCAGGACGTCCTTGGCGTCCCGGGGGGAGCGGCGGGTGCGGTGCAGCGCGTCCCGGACCGTCGCGCACCGCACCATCCAGGCGGCGTCGTCGATCTCGCCGTCGGCCGTGTACACCCGGCCCAGCACGGTGGGGGCCTCCGCTCCCGCGGTCGCGACCAGCACCGCGGCGGCGGCGGCCTCGGTGCCCGCGCCGCACGCCCCCAGCACCAGCAGCCGTACGCCCGCGTCGGCGGCCTCCTCGGCCAGTCGCCAGCCGTAGCGCAGGGCCGCCTCGACGGCCTCGACGTCCAGCGCCGGCCCGTGTTCGATCGGTGCGGACGGCGGGGTGTCCACCACCTGGAGGCCGGCCCCGTTCTCGGCGGCCAGACGGGCGAGCGCCCCCCGCCCGGCCCGCGCCTGCCGGGCCAGCCGGGCCGACTCGTTGGGCAGTGCCCCGGCCGCCGCGCCGCCGGCGTGGTCACCGTGCAGCAGCAGCACCCGGACGTCGGTCCACGGCGTGGGCGTCGGGGTGCCCTGGGTGGCGGCGGCGAACTCGACCACCCGCTCCAGCACGCCCAGCCCGGCCCCCGGCAGGTCCAGGGTGCCGAGCCGCTGCACCGCCTGCGGGCCGGCGTACTCGTCGGGCATCGGCAGTTCCATGCCGGGCTGGATGACCAGCCCGGTGTCGACCACCGGCAGCGCCATGGTCGGCGCGGCCCAGCCGGTGCCGTCGTCGGCGGCCGGCGCGGCCGGCGTCGTCGGCAGGGTCGGGGTCAGCACCTCCGGCAGCGGGGCCGGCGACGGGTCGGCGGGGGCCGGGTGCCCGACGGTGGTGGGGGTCGCGTCACCGCCCGGGGCGGCCTGGGCGGGTACGCCGACCGGCCGGGCCGGGGCGGACGCTTTGAGCCAGGCCGGCTGGCCGGCGACCACCAGCGCCACCGCGTCGCAGGCGTCCGCGACGGCCCGGTTGGCCGCGCCCAGCGCGTCGGTGAACGCCCGGCCGAGCGGGGTGGTGGGCACCAGCGACAGGCCCACCTCCGGGCTGACCAGCACGATCCGCGCCTCGCTGGCGCGTACCGCGTCGGCCAGTTCGGCGATGGTGGCGACGTCGTCGGCGGGCTGGTGGGCCGGGTCGAGCAGCACCGTCACCCAGCCGCCGAGGTCGTCCACGAGGACCGTCTCGTTCGGCCCGGCCGAGGCGAGCACGTCGGCCAGCCGGCGCGGGTCGTCCGCGGTCTCCTCGGTGGTCCAGCTCCCCGGCCGGCGGGCCCGGTGGGCGGCCAGGCGGGTGGCCCACTCGGTGTCGTCCGGGTCGCCGACGGCCGAGGTCGCCACGTACCGCACGGTGGGTGCGTCGGCCACCAGGGACTCGGCGAACTCCGACTTGCCCGAACGGATACCGCCGAGCACCAGGACCGTGTTCCACCCCTCAACGGACATGCCCGTACCTTAAGGCCGCCCGGCCCGGCAGCGCCCGCCGGCCCGGCCGCGTCCCGGGGGGCGTCCTGGCCGGTCGGGCCGGGTCGGACCGGCGGCGGTGACGGCGGGTCACCGGTGCGGCCCCGGAGGCCCGCGTCCGGTGCGGTCCGGCACCGGCCGACTACGCTTGCGGGGGTCCGTCCCCCGGGGGCGGCGGAGCGGCGAGGGGAGACGCGGCATGGCGTGGAGCTGGCGGTACGAGGGCACGGACGGCGCGTCGGTCGACGGACCGGCGGACACGTTCAGCAGTCAGGCGGACGCCGAGTCCTGGATCGGCCAGACCTGGCGGGAGCTCGCGGCGTCCGGCGTCACCTCGGTCACGCTCGTCGAGGACGACCGGGTGGACTACCGGATGAGCCTGCTGCCGACGGCGGAGTGATGGCCCACGACCGCCCGGGGGGCGAGCCGTTGGTGCTCGGCGTGCCCCGGGCGGCGTTCCGGCCCAGCCCGGTCTTCCTGGCCCTGGTGGCGCTCTTCGTGACCAGTGGCGTGCTCACCTGGAACGGGGTGGGCAACGTCCGGTTCGACGTGTTCCTCTTCGTCGTCTCCGGCTGGCTGGTCTCGCTCTGCCTGCACGAGTACGCCCACGCGGTGGTCGCCTACCGGGCCGGTGACCGGGACATCGCCCACCGGGGCTACCTGACGTTGAACCCGCTCAAGTACACCCATCCGCTGCTGTCGATCGTGTTGCCGGTGGTGGTGGTGCTGCTCGGCGGCATCGGCCTGCCCGGCGGGGCGGTCTGGGTGGACCGGCACGCCATCCCGGGGCGGCTGCGGCACACCCTGGTCAGTCTCGCCGGCCCGGCGACCAACGTGCTGTTCACCCTGCTGCTGGTGGTGGTGCTGCGGGTGGGGATCGGGGCGGGCGGCCCGGTGGAGTTCTGGGCCGGGGTGGCGCTGCTGGCGTTCCTCCAGCTCACCGCGAGTGTGCTGAACCTGCTCCCGGTGCCCGGCCTGGACGGCGGCAACATGATCCAGCCGTGGCTCAACCCGCAGTGGCGACGGATGTACGACCTATTCGCGCCGTTCGGCTTCATCCTGCTCTTCGCCCTGCTGTGGAACCCGCGCATCGGCGGCTGGTTCTTCACCGCCGTCTTCTGGCTCAGCGACCTGCTGGGTCTGCCGCCGTGGCTCTACAGCACCGCGCTGTCCCTGATCCGGTTCTGGCAGACCTGACCGCACCCCGGCCCGGAGCGGGTCCGGGGTGCGGCCGGGCGGGTCAGGGGCGCTTGGCCGGGCTCTCGGTCTTGGCCGGGTCGCGTTCGGTGACCGGGGCGACGATGTCGTCGATGGCCTTGAGCAGGTCCGCCTCCAGGGTCACCCCGGCGGCCTTGACGTTGTCGTGGACCTGGTCGGGGCGGGACGCCCCGATAATCGCCGACGCGACGTTCGGGTTCTGGAGCACCCAGGCGACGGCGAGCTGCGGCATGGTCAGCCCGGCCTGCTCGGCGAGCGGCTTGAGCTGCTGCACCCGGTTCAGCACCTCGTCGTCGAGCCACTTCGCGATGAAGTCCGCGCCCGACTTCTCGTCGGTGGCCCGGGAACCGGCCGGCGGCGGCTGACCCGGCAGGTACTTGCCGGACAGCACACCCTGCGCCATCGGCGACCAGACGATCTGGGAGATGCCCAGCTCCTCGCTGGCGGGCACCACCTCGGCCTCGATGACCCGCCACAGCATCGAGTACTGCGGCTGGTTGGAGACCAGTGGGATGTGCAGCTCCCGGGCGAGGGCGTGCGCCTCGCGCAGTTGCGACGCCTTCCACTCCGAGACGCCGATGTAGAGCGCCTTGCCCGCCCGTACGACGTCGGCGAACGCCTCCATCGTCTCTTCCAGCGGCGTGCTGTAGTCGTACCGGTGGGCCTGGTAGAGGTCCACGTGGTCGGTCTGGAGGCGGCGCAGCGAGCCGTCGATCGAGGCCATGATGTGCTTACGGGACAGGCCACGGTCGTTGCGGCCGGGCCCGGTCGGCCAGAAGACCTTGGTGAAGATCTCCACCCCCTCCCGGCGTTCCCCGGCGAGGGCCTTGCCGAGCACCGTCTCGGCGCGCGTGCCGGCGTAGGCGTCGGCGGTGTCGAAGGTGGTGATGCCGCTGTCCAGGGCGGCCCGCACGCACGCCAGCGCCGCGTCCTCCTCCACCTGGGAACCGTGGGTGATCCAGTTGCCGTACGAGATCTCGCTGACCATGAGGCCCGAACGGCCAAGGTGACGGAATTCCATGCTGCGACCCTAGCCCCGCCCGGTCCGGGGCACCCGTCGACGCGGTGGTCAGAGCACGGGGTGGGTGTCGGCGAGCAGCCGGTCGATCTCCGCCAGCACCCCGTCCCGGTCGGGGTGCACCGGGCGGATCAGCGGTTCGCCCCGCCGGTCCAGCGCCCCCCAGTGGTCCATCCCGTCACCGACCAGGAACGCCACCGGGTGGATCACCAGGGCCGGGTGCACCGGCCGGACCAGCATCGTGCCGGCGCGGTCGACCACCCCCTGCCGACCGGCGAGTTCCACCACGGCCAGCCCCTCGTCGGTGAAGCCGTCGAGCTGCCGACCGTCGGACAGCGTCGTGGTGATCCCGTGGTAGCGCGGCGGGACGACCAGCCGGCCGTGCCGGTCCACCGCGCCCCAGCCGCCCCGGCGGACGGCCGCCACCCCGGCACGGAACGGGCGGACCTCCTCGAAGCCCGCCGGCACCAGCACTGTCCCGTCGGGCTCGATCGCCGACCAGTCGGCGTCGCCGCCCCGCGACACCCAGGCCAGGCCGTCGGAGAAGGGCAGCACCCGGGTGTACCCGGCGTCGAGCAGGGTGCCGCCGGCCTCGTCGATCAGTTCCCAACCGGTGTGGTCGGGGCGGCGTACCCAGGCCACCTGCTCGTGGAACGGCTGCGCCTCGGCGTACCGGTAGTCGACGACCAGGTCACCGGCGGTGTCCGCGTACCCCCAGCAGCCCCGGCCGTCGTGGGTGGGCCGCGGCGCGCGGCGGCCGTGCCGCACCTCGTCCCGGCTGCGTGGGTACGGCCCGAAGCCCGCCCGCGCCGCCGCCCGGCTGTGCACCGCGTCCAGCGCCACCCCGATCCGCCCGGTCAGCTCCGGGTCGTCGGCCCGACGCAGGTCCAGTGCCCGCTCGAAATGGGCGCACGCCTCGATCAGCCGACCCTGGTCGTAGCAGCAGCGGCCGGCGTGCTCGTGCAGGGCCGAGCGCAGCCGGTCGGGGAGTTCGGTGGAGTTGGCCTCGGTGAACAGCCGGTCGGCCTCGGCGAACTCGCCCTTCCAACGCAGCGCCTCGGCCAGCCGCGCCCGGGCCAGCGCGGTCCGCCGCAGCTCACCGGTCGCCTCGGCGTAGGTCAGGGCGAGCCGTCCGTCGGCCAGCGCGTCGTCCAGGTCGTCGACCAGCCGGGAGGTCACCGCCCGCAGGCTGAGCAGCCTGGCCCGGGCCCGGTTGTCCAGGGCCGAGGCGAGCTTCTCGGTCAGCCGGCGTCGGAGGACCCGCAGTTCCGCCGGGTCGTCGACCACCTCGCGCAGGGTCTGCGGGTCCAGCCGCCACCGGTAGCCGGCCAGCACCTGCTCGGGATCGTCCCGGGGTACGGCCGACGGGGCGTCGGGCTCGTCCGGTTCGCCCGGGACGGTCACCGTCGACCCCGACCGCGCGCCGCTCCGGAGGGCGGTCGGCGGTGTCGCCGTGCTCCCGGCCGGCGGTGTCGGGGTGCCGGTCGGCTGTGTCGGGGTGCCGGCCGGCGGTGTCGGGGTGCCGGCCGCGCTGGTGGTGGTCGCCGGTCCGGCCTCGACCGCCGCACCCGGGTCGGCCTGCGGGCTGCTGTCGGCGGGGGTGGCGCGCGGGCCCGTGCCGGCCGGCTCGGTGGGACGGCCGGTGCGGTCGTCGGCCGGCTCGGTGGGAGCGTCGGTGCGGTCGTCGGCCGGGAGCGGGCCACCGTCGGCGGTGTCGGCCGGGGCGGAACCCCCTGCCGGGCCGGCTCCCGTGTCGGGGGTCGCCGTGTCGAGGCGGTGCTCCGGGACGCTGGCGGCGGGCGGGTGCGGCTGCACCGCCACGTCGGCGGCGGCTGTAGCGGCTTCCGCCGCCGGCGCAGACCCGGTCCTGCCGGGACCGTCGGTGGCGCTGACCGTGCCGTCCCGGTCCGGCGCCGGCCGGGGGTCGTGTACGGGAGCGGCGTCGGAGGCGTCCGCCGGGGAGGCGGACCGGGCCGGCGGTACCGCGAACCCGGTGCCGGCGGTCCGGTCGCCGGTGTCGGCGGATCGGTCCACGGCAGGTGGGGTCCGGTCGCCGGCGTCGGTGCGGGCGGTTCGGTCGCCGGGGTCGGTGCGGGCGGTTCGGTCACCGGCGTCGGTGACCGGCCCACCGGTGCCGGCGTGTGCGGGCCTGCCACCGGCGTCGGTGGTGCCGGTGGCGGGTGGCGTGGGCGTCGACCGGCCGGGCCGGAACCAGGCGGCGGAGCTGTTCGGCGGGGTCCGGGGCGCGGTGTCCGGTGCGTCGGCGGTGGGCTCCGGCGGCGGTGGGACGTACCGGCGGGGTCGGTCGGGGGTGATCTCCAGACCACCGGGTCGGCCGGTCGGGGGAGCGGCGGGTGGGTCGGCCGGTGTCGGCGCAGCCGGCCGGCGGTCGCTCTGCGGGGGCTGGCGGAACTCGATGTTCAGCCGGGCCGCTGGTGGCGCGGAGACCGGGGCGGCGTCGGCCGTACCGAGGTCGGCCGCCGGCCCCGGGGCCGGCGAGACCGGAACCGGAGAGACCGGCGGGCCGGAGACCGGCGGGCCGGAGACCGGGCGGGCCGGGGACGGACCAGGGACCGCGCGGGTCGGAGGCGGGCCGGGGTACGGCGGGCCGGAGACCGGGCGGGTCGGCGGGGGTGCCGCGCCGCCCCGACGGTCCCCGGGGCGTTCCGGCATCGGGTCCGGGGTGACCCGGGCCGCCGGACGGTCGTCGTAGCGGCCGGGCGGGGGGACCGGCCGGTGCGGTTCCGCCGGGCGGCGCTCCGACCCGGGGTACGGCTCCCGGCCGTCGCGGGTGTGGTCCGGGTCGTGCGTGGGTCGCCGGGTGCCCGTCCGGTCGGTGCCGGCACGACTCCACGGCTCGCCGGTCGACGGGGCCGGCGGCGGCGTGGACTCGCGGGGACGGAGGTCGGGGAACGCCTCCGTACGCGACGCCGCCTCCCGTGGTCGCGGTGGCGGTCGCTCCGCGGGGACGCGTGGGTGCTGCCACCGGTCCTCGGGAATGGGGGAGATCGGCGTCCGGTCGTCGTCGAAGGGACGGCGGCGGAGGTCGTCGTGGCCCCGGGCGGCGGGTCGTTCGACGGACTCCCGTGCCGGCGACCTGGGGGGTTCGTCCTCCCGGAACCGCGTCGGGAGATCCTGCGCGGGCCGCCGCGTGCCCGGGTACGGGTCGTGGCGGGCACCATCGGTGAACCGCCGGTCGTGGCGGTTCTCGTCGGTGAGCCGTCGATCGTGCCCGCCGTCGTCCGGGGTGCGTCGGGCCTGGCCAATGGCGTCGGGGGTGAGCCCGCCGTCGTCGGGGGTGCGGTGGTCGACGCCGGGGCGTTCGCTGGTGGTGCGCCTGCGGCGGGGGAGCCCGTCGGGCTCGACGCTCCAGCCCGGTTCGACGAACCGGTCGGAGCGGCTGTCGCGGGGCGGTTCGTGGCGGGGCGGTTCGTGGCGGGGAGCGGGGGAGACGGGTGCCCGGCCGGGGGACACCGGTGTGACCCCGGGAGTGGTGCGCTCCCGGCCGGGTGGGGTGTCGTACCCGTCGGCGCGGTGTCGGTCGGGGGCGGCGCGGTCGGGGGCGGCGCGGTCGCGGTGCCACCCGGTGGGGGCCGGGTCGACGGCATCCCGCCGCCGGTCGGACCATCTGGTCCGGCCGGCGTGCCGGTCGGCTTCCGGGCGGCCGTCGTACCGGTCCGGTTCGGTCCGGTCGGCGGGCCGGTCCGTCGCGGGCCGGCGGCGTTCCCGCTGCCAGATCGGCTCGTCCGGGGGCCGGCGGTACGCCTCGTCGACCGGCCGGCGGTACGCGTCGTGGTCGGGGTACCGCTCGTCGCCCGGCTCGTCCTCGCGGGTGGCCGCGTCCTCCTGGTCGGCCCAGGACCGGCCGAGGTAGGTGCCGTCGGGGCGGGTCGGGGCGAGCGGGGGCACCTCGGCGCGGCCGAAGGCGGCGGGCCGCCCCCGCGGGTCGGCGTACCGGTTGCCGATGTCCCCGGGGTAGCGCTGGCCGCGGAACTGGGGGTGCCACTCGCTGGTCGGCTCGATCACCCAGGACGGTTCCGCCGGGGCGTCCCAGCGGTCGCGCCACCCGCCCGTCATCGGGGGCCTCCGTGTCCACGCGTGCGGCGCGGCCCGATGCCCGGCTCGCGTCGCTCGCTCACGGCGGTGTCACCTCGTTGCAAATTGTGGTGCCGGGCGCCCCGGGATGCCGGTAGAGTCCCCCGTCCGGCACGGCGGGGCTGCGGAAGGAGGGTAGCGGCGTGGGCTCGGTCACCGCCACTGTGGCACTACCCACGAGCGCAAACGTTACCCGATGGTTCCGGACATTCGGGGCCATATCCCGGGCCGGATTCCGCCGGTACGCCACCTATCGACAGGCCGCCCTGGCCGGTGCGGTGACCAACACCGTGTTCGGTTTCCTGCACTGCTCGGTGCTGCTGGCCGCCGCCGGGACCGGAGCCGTCGGCGGGTACGACCGGAGACAGCTCGCCACCTTCGTCTGGGTGGGGCAGGGGCTGATCGCCGTCGTGCTGCTCTGGGGCTGGAGCGACCTGGCCGACCGGATCCGCACCGGTGACGTGGCCACCGACCTGCTCCGCCCGGTGCACCCGGTGACCAGCTACCTCGCCACCGACCTGGGGCGGGCCGGGTACGCGGCGCTGGCCCGGCTGCTCCCGCCCGTCCTGGTCGGGCCGCTCTTCTTCGACGTCTACCTGCCGTCCCGGTGGCCCACCGTCGGGCTCTTCGTGGTCTCCGTGGTGGTCGCCGTGGTGCTCTGCTTCGGCTGCCGGTTCCTGGTCAACGCCACCGCGTACTGGTGGCAGGACGCGCGGGGTCCGCTGCTGCTGTGGACCCTCGGCTCGGGGGTGCTGGCCGGGCTCTACTTCCCGCTGCGGTTCCTGCCGGAGTGGCTGCAACTGGTGCTGTGGTGTGGCACCCCGTTCCCGAGCCTGCTGCAGACCCCGCTCGACGTGCTGGTGGAGCGGGATCCGCCGGCCGTCCAGGTCGGCCTGGTCGCGCTCCAGCTCGGCTGGGCGGTGCTGGTGCTGGCCGCCTGCCGGCTGGTGCAGCGGCGGGCCGAACGTCGGCTGGTGGTGCAGGGTGGTTGAGCCGGGGGTGTGCACCGGCGAGGCGGTCCGGCCAGGTGGGACGTTGCGGGCGTACCGGGCGCTGCTCGGGGCGCAGGCCCGGTCGCAGACGGCGTACCGGGCGTCGTTCCTGCTGGACCTGCTGGGCAACCTGGGAGCCACCGTCTTCGACGTGGTCACCGTCCTAGTGATCTACGGGGTGACCCGGGAGCTGGGCGGGTTCACGCTGCGCGAGACGCTGGTGATGGTGGGGCTGTCGGCCAGCGCCTTCGCCGTGGCGGACCTGCTGGTCGGCAACATCGAGCGGCTGCCGGCGCACGTCCGCACCGGCCTGTTCGACGCGGTGCTGCTCCGGCCGCTCGGCGCGCTGCCCCAGCTGCTGCTGATGAACCTGCCGCTGCGCAAGGTGTCCCGGGGTGTGTTCGGGGTGGCCGTGCTGGTGGTGGCGCTGGGCTCGGCCGGGATCGACTGGACCCCGGCCCGGGTGGCGCTGGCGGTGGTCGCCCCGCTGGCCGGGGTGGTCTTCTTCGGGTCGCTCTTCGTGGCCACCGCCACCGTGTCGTTCTGGTGGGTGGACTCCGGCGAACTGGCCAACTCGGTCACCTACGGTGGGCGGGACTTCACCTCGTACCCGGTGACCGTCTTCGAGGGGTGGTTCCGGGCCGCCTTCGCCTACGGGCTGGGCTTCGCCTTCGTCAGTTACCAGCCGGCGCTGGCGCTGCTGGGCCGCGCCGACCCGCTCGGCCTGCCGTCGTGGGCCGGCTGGACCGCGCCGGTGGTGGCGTTGGTCGCCGCCGTGGTGGCGGCGGCGGCCTGGCGCACCGGCATCCGCCACTACCGGAGTACGGGGTCATGAGCGTCATCGAGCTGGACGGGCTGCGCAAGGAGTTCACGGTACGGGTGAGGGCGGGCCGGCTGCGCCGGGAGAAGCGCACGGTCACCGCCGTGGACGGCATCGACCTGCGGGTGGAGCGGGGCGAGATGCTCGGCTACATCGGCCCGAACGGGGCGGGCAAGTCGACCACCCTGAAGATGCTCACCGGGGTGCTGAGCCCGTCGGCGGGGCAGGCCCGGGTCTGCGGCCTGCGCCCGGTCGCCGACCGGACCCGGCTGGCGCTGCGGATCGGGGTGGTCTTCGGGCAGCGCTCCCAACTGTGGTGGGACCTGCCGCTGGGTGACTCGTTCGACCTGCTGCGGCACCTCTACCGGGTGCCCGCCGCCGACCACGCCGCCCGGCTGCGCCGCTGCCGTGACCTGCTCGACCTGGACGCCTTCCTGGACACCCCGGTCCGGCAGCTCTCGCTGGGGCAGCGGATGCGCGGCGAGTTGACCGCCGCGCTGCTGCACGGCCCGCAGGTGCTCTTCCTCGACGAGCCGACCATCGGGCTGGACGTGGTGAGCCGGCAGGCGGTCCGGGAGTTCCTCGCCGAGCTGGGCCGGGCCGGTGACACCACACTGGTGCTGACCACCCACGACCTGGCCGACATCGAGCGGTTGTGCGCCCGGCTGGTGGTGGTCGACCACGGCCGGGTGGTGCACGACGGGTCGATCGCCGCCCTGCACGCCCGGTACGGCTCCCGCCGGTTGGTCGTCGTCGAGCTGGACGCCCCGTTGGCGGTGCCGCCGCAGCCGGTGGGGGCGCCGCTGCTCCGGGTCGAGGCCGACGGCCGGCGGCTGGTCTACACGCTGGAGTCGGCGGGGGTGGCGGAGGTGGTGTCCGCGGTGGCCGGGCTGGCCGCGTTGCGTGACGTCTCGATCGTCGAGCCGGACATCGAGGACGTGGTGGCCCGGCTCTACCGGACCCCGCCCCCCGCCCCCGGTGGGGGCGGGGCCGTCGGGAGAGAACTGGTCAGACCGGTTCGCCGATCTGCACCCGGGGGGCCGGGGCGCGCATCCGGCGGAAGGTGATCGACCGCATGATCGCGTACAGGTAGAGCGAGCCCATCCGCTCGCCGCTGGTCGGGAAGCGCTCCCGGACCAGCTTCTTGATCCGGCGGGAGATCAGCACCGAGTCGATCACCACGCCGAGCGCGAGCGCGCCCCACACCACGTTGGAGGCGAGCCGGATCGCCGGCGGCATGGCGGCGTTCGAGCCGATCAGCACGATCAACGCGCCACCGAAGAACCAGGTGCCGATCGTCCGGCGGGAGTCGACCACGTTGCGGGCCAGCAGCCGCTCCGGCCCCCGGTCCCGGGGGCCGCCCTCGCGGCGGAACTCGGCGGCGGCCTCGGTGCGCGCCTTGCGGCGCTGCTCCCGGGCCTCCTCCTTGGTCAGCGGCCGGGTCGGGCCGGCGGGCCGGCGACCGGCGACCGGCCGTTTCGGGGTCTCGACGCCCAGTTCCTTCTTGCTCGGGGTGTAGCCCCGGGGGCGCGCGGCGGATGGCTCCTCGGTCACCACCGTGGCGGTGGCGGAGGAGTCGGAGTCGGCGGACTTGCGGCGAAACAGCGACGGCACGAGGTGAAGGGTAGCCACCCGCCGTCGCCCGGTGCACATCACGGGTGCACCGGGCGCTCGGCGGGCGGGTGGGACGGGGTCACGGCCGTGGCCGGGAGCGGGCCGGACCGGGGTCACGGCCGCCCGCCGGTACGGGCCGGACGGGGTGTTACGGGCGTTCGGTGTGCGCGCCGAGGTCGGCCAGCTTGGCCTCGAAGTCCTCGTAGCCCCGGTTGATCAGGTCGACGCCGTACACCCGGGAGGTGCCCTCGGCGGCGAGCGCCGCGATCAGGTGGCTGAACCCGGCCCGCAGGTCCGGGATGACCAGGTCGGCGGCGTGCAGCTTGCTCGGCCCGGCGATCACCGCGGAGTGCTTGAAGTTGCGGCGGCCGAACCGGCACGGGGTGCCGCCGAGGCAGTCCCGGTAGACCTGGATGTTGGCGCCCATGGTGTTCAGCGCGTCGGTGTAGCCCAGCCGCTGCTCGTAGACCGTCTCGTGGACGATCGACAGGCCCCGGGCCTGGGTCAACGCCACCACGAGGGGCTGCTGCCAGTCGGTCATGAAGCCGGGGTGCACGTCGGTCTCCAGCGCCACCGCGTTCAGCTCGCCGCCCGGGTGCCAGAACCGGATGCCGCCCTCCTGGCCCGGGTCGCCGAGCTTCGGCGGGCGGGCGTCGGTGACCTCGTACTCGCCGCCGACGGAGCGGAAGATGTTGAGGAAGGTCATCATGTCGGCCTGCTGCGCGCCGAGCACCTCGACGTGGCCCCGGGTGGCCAGCGCCGCCGCGGCCCAGCTCGCCGCCTCGATCCGGTCCGGGATCGGCCGGTGGGTGTAGCCGTGCAGCTTCTTGACGCCCTGGATCTCGATCACCCGGTCGGTGTGCACCTTGATGATCGCGCCCATCTTCTGCAGGATGCAGATCAGGTCGATGATCTCGGGCTCGACGGCGGCGTTGCGCAGCTCGGTGACGCCCTCGGCCATCACCGCGGTCAGCAGCACCTGCTCGGTCGCGCCGACGCTCGGGTACGGCAGGGCGAACTTGGTGCCGTGCAGTCCGTTCGGCGCCGACAGGTGCAGACCCTCGGGGCTCTTCTCCACCGTCGCGCCGAACTCGCGCAGCGCCTGGAGGTGGAAGTCGATCGGGCGGGGGCCGATGTGGCAGCCGCCCAGGTCGGGGATGAAGGCGTGGCCGAGCCGGTGCAGCAGCGGGCCGCAGAACAGGATCGGGATCCGGCTGGATCCGGCGTGCACGTTGATCTGGTCGGTGCTGGCGCTCTCGACGTTGGACGGGTCGAAGACCAGCTCGCCGTCCTCGGTGCCGTCGGTGACCTTCACCCCGTGCAGGCCGAGCAGCCCGCGGACCACCTCGACGTCACGGATCTTGGGGACGTCGAACAGCCGGCTGGGCGAGTCGCCCAGCAGGGCCGCGACCATCGCCTTGGAGACCAGGTTCTTCGCGCCGCGCACGCGGATCCGCCCTTCGAGCGGAGTACCTCCGTGTACGACCAGGACGTCGTCCGTCAACGCAACCTCCAGCGCGTGTCGGGTGGTGCCAGGTGAGTCGATGATGGGGCATGCTGTCCAGCCGCCCGGTACGGGCTGTCCAGCTACCCGCTGGGGGGCCGACAGCAAACGGCCCCCGTGGTACGTCGCCCCGGCAGCATAGCCCTCCGTGACGAGATGCGAATCGGTCACCGCACCGACGCGGGAACGAACCGGCGAATCTGGTACGTTCCCGTACCTTGTCGGTGACCGTACGTGATCAGGTGGCGGCGGGCGGCGGGGTGTCGGCGGCCGGCAGCGCGAGCATCTGGTCCAGCGCCACCCGGGCGTGGTGCGCGGTGTCCGCGTCGACGGTGATCTGGTTGACCACCCGGCCGGCGACCAGCTCCTCCAGCGCCCAGACCAGGTGCGGCAGGTCGATCCGGTTCATCGTGGAGCAGTAGCAGACCGCCTTGTCCAGGAACATGATCTGCTTGTCCGGGTGGGCCAGCGCCAGCCGGCGGACCAGGTTCAACTCGGTGCCGACCGCCCACGCCGAGCCGGCCGGGGCCGCCTCGATCGCCTTGATGATGTACTCCGTCGAGCCGACCTGGTCGGCGGCGGTGACCACCTCGTGCCGGCACTCCGGGTGCACCAGCACGGTGACCCCGGGCACCCGGGCCCGGACGTCGTGCACGCTGTCCAGGGTGAACCGGCCGTGCACCGAACAGTGCCCCCGCCACAGGATCATCTTCGCGTCGCGGACCTGCTCGGCGGTGAGCCCGCCGTTCGGCTTGTGCGGGTCGTAGAGCACGCAGTCGTCCAGCGAGTAGCCCATCTCCAGCACCGCCGTGTTGCGGCCCAGGTGCTGGTCGGGCAGGAACAGCACCTTGGAGCCCTGCGCGTAGGCCCAGTCCAGCGCCCGCTTCGCGTTCGACGAGGTGCAGACCACGCCGCCGTTGCGGCCGACGAAGCCCTTGATGTCCGCCGAGGAGTTCATGTACGTCACCGGCACGGTGTCCGCCGCGACACCCAGGTCGGTCAGCACCTCCCAGGCCCGTTCGACCTGCCCCAGCACCGCCATGTCGGCCATCGAGCAACCGGCCGCCAGATCGGGCAGGATCACCCGCTGCGCGTCGGTGGTGAGGATGTCGGCGCTCTCGGCCATGAAGTGCACGCCGCAGAAGACGATGTACTCGGCGTCCGGGCGGGCCGCCGCCTCCCGGGCCAGCTTGAACGAGTCGCCGGTGACGTCGGCGAACTGGATCACCTCGTCGCGCTGGTAGTGGTGACCGAGAACGAACACCCGCGTGCCCAGCGCGGCCTTCGCCGCCGCCGCGCGGGCCACCAGGTCGGGGTCGCTCGGCGCCGGCAGGTCTCCCGGACACTCCACGCCACGCTCGGTGGCAGGGTCGCTGCCGCGGCCGAGGAGCAGCAGCGCGGTCGCCGTGTTGGAGGGTTCCACCCAGGTCGAAGTCACGTCCTCATGGTCCCACAACGGGCCGTTCGCACGACCGCTGCCGGTGTGGGCTGCCACACTGCTCCGCGCCGATGTGGCCTGCCACACTCTGGGCATGCGCGTGCTGCTCTGTCCGGACAAGTTCGCCGGCACCCTGGAGGCCCCCGAGGTGGCGGCTGCCGTCGCCGCCGGCTGGCGGGCGGTGCACAGCACGGACGAGCTGCTCGTCCGCCCCCTGGCCGACGGCGGCCCGGGTTTCGTCACGGTGCTCGCCGGTGCGCTCGACGGCCACCGGATCCCGGTGCCGACGGTCGACCCGCTGGGCCGTCCCGTCACCGGTGAGATCCTGCTCACCGCCGACGGCACCGGCTACCTGGAGAGCGCCCAGGCGTGCGGGCTGCACCTGCTGGCCGCTACCGAGCGCGACCCGAAGGCCACCACCTCGTACGGCCTCGGGGCGCTGGTCACCGCCGCCGTCGAGCACGGGGCCCGGACGGTGGTGATCGGGCTGGGCGGCTCCGGCACCAACGACGGCGGGGCCGGTCTGTTCGCGGCGCTCGGCGCGACCCCGCTCGACGACGCCGGCCGGGCGCTGCCGTACGGCGGAGCGGCGCTGGCCGCCGTCGCCGCCCTCGACGGGGTGCCCCGGCTGCGCGGGGCCGCCCTGGTCGCCGCCACCGACGTGGACAACCCGCTGCTCGGACTGCACGGCGCGAGCAGCGTCTACGGCCCGCAGAAGGGTGCCGACCGGGCCGACGTGCTGCTGCTCGACGCCGCGCTGGAGCGTTGGGCGACGGTGCTGGAGCGGGACCTGCCGGGCTGCCCGCCCGGCCTGGGCACGCTGCCCGGCGGGGGTGCCGCCGGCGGCCTCGGGGCGGCGGTGCTGGCCCTCGGCGGGCGCTGCGAATCCGGCATCGGCCTGGTCGGCCGGGCGATCGGCCTGGACGCCGCGCTGGACGACTGCGATCTGGTGATCACCGGGGAGGGGTCGTTCGACCACCAGTCGCTGCGCGGCAAGGTGGTCGCCGGGGTGGCCGGGGCGGCCCGCGACCGGGGGGTGCCGTGCGTGGTGCTGGCGGGCCGGGTGAGCACCGGCCGGCGGGAGGCCGCCTCGGCCGGGGTTACCGAGGCGTACAGCCTGGTGGAGCACTTCGGCGGCGAGGAGCGTGGCGGGGTGGCGGCGGCGATGGACCGGCCCGCCGAGGGGCTGCGGGCGCTCGGTGCCCGCCTGGCCCGGCAGTGGAGCCGCTGACCGGGCGGCCGGGCGGGGTGGCCGCGAGCCGTCGGCCGGTGGCCGGGCGGGGTAGCCGGGAGCCGTCCGGCGGTGGCCGGGCGGGGTGGCCGGGAGCCGTCGGGCGGTGGCCGGGAGTCGTCCGGTGGGTGGCCGGCGGGGCGGGCCGGGGCGGCGATCACGCCAGCCGGGTGGTGCCGGCCGGGGCGGCGTACCATCGGAGCTGGACCACACCGGGAATCACTGGCCGTCGCGTGCTGTTGGCCAGGGTGTCCGGACCCATACCGCGCAGGGAGATTTCCACGTGACCACGCCAGCGCAGACCGACTCGACCGAGGCTCAGGCCCCTACTTCCGTCGTCCTCACCGACGTCGCGGCGCAGAAGGTCAAGGCCCTGATCGAGCAGGAGGGCCGCGACGACCTGCGGCTCCGGGTCGCGGTGCAGCCGGGTGGCTGCTCCGGCCTGCGGTACCAGCTCTTCTTCGACGAGCGTTCGCTCGACGGTGACGTCGTCACCGACTTCGACGGCGTAGGCGTCGTGGTCGACCGGATGAGCGCCCCCTACCTGGCCGGGGCGACCATCGACTTCGCCGACCGGATCGACGCCCAGGGTTTCACCATCGACAACCCCAACGCGGGCAGCTCCTGCGCCTGCGGCGACTCGTTCAGCTGAGTCGCGACCCGTCGCGCCCGACGGGGCCGTCCCGACCCGGGACGGCCCCGTCGTCGCGTCCGCGCCGGCTGTCGGGTGCGGGTCGGCTCGTCAGCTGTGGATCGGCTGTCCCGTCCGGGTCGGCTTGTCGTGTGCGGGGCCGGCTGTTGTCTGTGGGCGGCTGTCGCGTCCGGGTCGGCGTCGGGTGCCGGGCCGTCTGTCGTGTGCGGGCCGGCTGTCGCGGCCGGCCGGCTCGGCGGCCGACCGGCGGGTGACGAACGGATGACCAGGTGGTGGCCGGTGCTCGTCCGACCCTCGTCCGTCGCTTGAGAGTGACCGGTAGGCTGACCCGCGCCGTGCTCCCGACCCCGAGGGTTGACATGAAGATCGCCGTGACCGGTTCGATCGCGACCGACCATCTGATGAGCTTTCCCGGCCGCTTCGCCGACCAGCTCATCGCCGACCAGTTGCACAAGGTCTCGCTCTCCTTCCTGGTGGACGACCTGGTGCTGCGCCGGGGCGGGGTGGCCGCCAACATCGCGTTCGGCATGGGGCAGCTCGGGCTGAGCCCCATCCTGCTCGGCGCGGTGGGCGCCGACTTCGCCGACTACCGTTCCTGGCTGGAGCGGCACGGCGTGGACTGCGACTCGGTGCACGTCAGCGAGGTGGCCCACACCGCCCGCTTCGTCTGCACCACCGACACCGACATGTGCCAGATCGCCTCGTTCTACGCGGGGGCGATGAGCGAGGCCCGCAACATCGAGCTGACCCCCGTCGCGGACCGGCTCGGCGGCCTGGACCTGGTCCTGGTCAGCGCGAACGACCCGGAGGCGATGCTCCGCCACTCGGCCGAGTGCCGGGATCGGGGCTACGCCTTCGTCGCCGACCCGTCGCAGCAGCTCGCCCGGATGGACGGCGCGGACGTGGTCGCGCTGATCGACGGGGCCGAGTACCTGATGACCAACGACTACGAGAAGTCGCTGCTGCAGAGCAAGGCCGGGCTGACCGACGCCCAGCTCCTGGAGCGGGTGAAGGTCCGGGTCACCACCCTCGGCAAGGACGGCGTGGAGATCGCCACCCGGGCCGGGGAGCCGTTCCGGGTGCCGATCGTCCGGGACGCGCGGGCCGTCGACCCGACCGGGGTCGGCGACGGCTTCCGGGCCGGTTTCTTCGCCGCCCTGTCCTGGGGCCTCGGGCTGGAACGTGCCGCCCAGGTCGGTTCGCTGCTGGCCGCGCTGGTCCTGGAGACCGTCGGCACCCAGGAGTACGACGTGCGCCGCGACGTGTTCGTCAAGCGGCTGGCCGACTCGTACGGGGACGACGCCGCCGAGGATGTCCGGCCGCACCTGGTGCCATGACGCAGTCGCTGGTCGTGTTCGCCGGCCTGCCGGGGGTGGGTAAGAGCACCCTCGCCGGGCAGGTCGGCGTCTCGCTGGGCGCCCCGGTGCTGCCGGTCGACCCGATCGAGCGGGCGCTGGCCCGGCACGGGCTGACCGGTCACGGGGCGGCCCTGGCCGGGTACGACGCGCTGGCCGGGCTGGCCGGGGTTCAGCTCGGGCTGGGCACCAGCGTGGTGGTCGACGCGGTCAACCCGGTGGCCGGTGCCCGGGAGCTCTGGTTCGACCTGGCCGCGCGGGCCGGGGTGCCGCTGCGGCTGATCGAGGTGTACTGCGGCGACGAGGCGGAGTGGCGTCGCCGGGTGGAGGCCCGGCACGCCGCGGACCCGCTCGCCCCGACCTGGGAGCAGACCGGACGGCGCGGCACGGAGTACGAACCGCTGGTCGGCCCCCGCCTGGTCGTGGACACCACCATCGCGATCGACCCGCTCCCGGCCATCCTGCGTTACCTGGCCTGATCCCCGCGCGTCAGGCGTCGCCTGCCCTGACCGGGGAAGCGCGTCGGGCGGCGGTCAACGGATGGACCCCACCGCCCACCCCGACCCCCGTCCTGAACTGGCTCATCACCGCCCTGACCCACCACCCCACCCCCTAACCCCACCCACCCCTTTCCCCACCCAGCCCTTCCCCCACATCCGCCCCGGTGATCAAGAGGTTTACGTCAAGTTAGTGATCAACTTTGACGTCAACCTCTTGATCACCGGGGCGCAGTGGTGGGGCGAGAGCGGAGGCGAGGAGGCGGGGGTGGGGGTGCGGGGTGGTCAGATCGGCTTAGGTAGGACGACCTCCAGGCGTACCGACCTACTCCCTGATCAGCGCGCGACTCGGCCGGTAAGAGGGTGACCCAACGCAGCTCCCCCGTCCCCGTCCCCGTCCCTGTCCCCGTCCCCCCGCCCCTGTCGATCATGGAGTTATGGTGCCTGTGAAACGGTCGATATACCGCATATCGACCACCACAACTCCATGATCGACGGGGCGGGAGGGGGCGGGAGGGGGCGGGGCGGGAGGGGGCGGGGACGGGGTTGGGGTGAGGTGGGGAGCGGGGACGGGCGGGCAGTGGGACGGGGAGCGGGGCGGGGTGGTGAGCCGGGCAGGAGGACGCGGAGCTGGGGAGAGGGGCGGGGGAGCGGAGCTGGGGAGAAAGTCGGGGGAGAGCGAGGGGGGAGGGGCGTGGGGGGGGGGGGGTCAGTGGGTGCGGCGGATGTCGTAGGCGGGGCCGTCGGGGGTGGTGGCGACGAACTCCTGGGCGCGCATCCGGCACCAGGCGGGGATGTCGACGGCGGCGGCCGGATCGTCGGCGAGTACCCGGAGGACCGTGCCGACGGGCAGCTCGGGCAGCCGGCGGGCCAGCGCGATCACCGGCAGCGGGCAGCGCTGCCCCCGACAGTCCAGCACCTCCACCGCTGCGGCCCCCTCGTCGCTGGCCCCGGGCGGGCGGTCCACGGGGGCAACCCCATCGTCGCCCGCCCTGCTCGGCGAGCCGTCGTGCCTGGTCGGGGTGGTCGCAGGCCTACCACCCGGGCCGTCGTGCCTGGTCGGGGTGGTCGCAGGCCTACCACCCGGGCCGTCGTGCCTGGTCGGGGTGGTCGCAGGCCTACCACCCGGGCCGTCCTGCCCGGTCGGGGTGGTCACAGGCCCACCACGCCGGCGTCGGCGCGCAGGTCGGCGACGATCCCGGGTAGCTCGGTGAGGAAGCGTTCGACGTCGGCGTCGGTGGTGTCCCGGTGCAGCGAGACCCGGACGTTGCCGTGCGAGAGCACCCCCATCGCCTCCAGCACGTGCGACGGGCGCAGCGTCGAGGAGGTGCAGGAGGAGCCGGAGGAGACGGCGAAGCCGCGCCGGTCCAGCGCATGCAGCAGCACCTCGCCGTCGACGTACAGGCAGGAGAAGGTGACCAGGTGGGGGAGCCGGTCGACCGGGTCGCCGACCACTTCCACGTCCGGCACGTCGGCGGCGACCCGGGTGCGGATCCGGTCGACCAGCGGGGTCAGCCGGGCCGCCTCGGTCGCCGCGTCGGCCGCCGCCGCGCGCAGGCTCGCCGCCGCTGCCACCACCGCCGGCAGGTTCACCACCCCGGGGGTACGCCCGAACTCCCGCTCGTCGGCCGGCCACGGCGACTCCCAGCGGGTGCCCTTGCGGACCACCAGCAGCCCCACGCCGGGTGGGCCGCCCCACTTGTGCGCGCTGGCGGTCAGCACCGACCAGCCGGACGGCACCGGAACCCGGCCGACCAGCTGGGCCGCGTCCACGTAGAGCGGCACCCCGGCGGCGGCACAGTCGGCGGCGGCCCCGGCGACCGGCTGGGCGGTGCCCACCTCGTGGCTGGCCCCGATCAGCGCCGCCAGCGCCACCCCGGGTGACTGCACCGCCGCCGACCAGGCGGCCTTGTCGAGCCGGCCGAGCCGGTCCACCGGTACGGAGGTCGCGGTGCCGCCGGCCGCGACGTGCCGTTCGGCGGCGTGCAGCACCGCCGAGTGTTCGATCGCGGAGTGCACCAGCGTCGCCCCGCTGCGCCGCCGGCCGGCGAGGCCACCGAGCACGGCGGAGTGCGCGGCGTGCGTACCGCTGGGGGTGAAGGAGAGCTCGTCGGGGCGGACGCCGAGGATGGCGGCGGTGGCCTCGCGCGCCGCGTCGAGGAGCTGGGCCGCCCGGCGGGCTCGGCCGTAGAGCCGGGCGGGGTCGGCCCAGCCGTCGTCGAGGGCGGCCAGCAGCGCCTGCCGGGCGACCGGATGCAGTGGCGCGGCGGTGGCGGCGTCCAGGTAGACCGGGTGGGCACTCACGAAAGATGACGCTATCGCGTCGGGATGGCCAAGATCCCCCCGATGGGGTCGGACAGCGACCCCAACACGGTCGCGCCCGCCATGGTCGAGTAATCTGCGACCGTCGGTGACGCCTTTGCCGTCGGTGCTGTTGGAAAGCCCCACCGCGGCGTGCTAGGGAGGCAGGACCAGGTGGTCGCAAGGAGTTCGGAGGTACGGCCGTCGGCCGTACGGCACAGCGCTTCCCCCGGAGCCGGTGAGCGTCGGCGGCGTGGTGCTGGCCGGCTCGCCGGGCTCGGCCTCGGCGGAGCTGCGCTGCTGGTTCTGCTCACCGGGTGTGACGTCGGCCGCTCCGTCGACGGCTTCGGCTGGCCGCAGGGCGGCATCACCCCCGAGGCGCACCGGATGTACGACCTGTGGATCGCCTCCTGCATCGCCGCCCTGGCGGTTGGTGTCTTCGTCTGGGGCCTGATCTTCTGGTGTGTGGTGCGCTACCGCAAGCGCGGCAACGAGCTGCCGGTGCAGACCCGCTACAACCTGCCGATGGAGTTCCTCTACACCATCGCGCCGATCCTGATCGTCTCGGTGCTCTTCTACTACACGGCGGTGGTCCAGACCGACGTGGTGCGTACGACGAAGAACCCCGACGTCGTCGTCGAGGTCGTCGCCGTCAAGTGGAACTGGCAGTTCAACTACCGCGACGGCCAGGGCCCCGAGGCCAACACCGTGGCGTCGGTGCTGGGCACCAGCGAGGTCATCCCGGTGCTGGTGCTGCCGACCGGACGGTCCATCCGGTTCGAGGAGACCAGCCGCGACGTCATCCACTCCTTCTGGGTGCCGGAGCTGCTGTTCAAGCGCGACGTGATGCCCGGCAAGATCCGTAACGTCTTCGAGGTCTCCAAGCTGGAGACCGAGGGCGCGTTCGTGGGCCGCTGCGCCGAGCTGTGCGGCAGCTACCACGCCTTCATGAACTTCGAGCTGCGGGTGGTCTCCCCGGAGGCGTACGACCAGTTCCTGGCGGCCAAGCGGGACGGCAAGTCGACGCAGGAGGCGCTGACCGCCATCGGTCAGGACCCGTACGCGAAGACCACCCAGCCGTTCGACACCCGGCGGACGAAGGACAACTTCAACCCGGACGACGCGTCCGCGAGCGCGGGAAACTGAGGTATCCGGCATGAAGACCGAGTGGCGTATCTTCCTGATCATCGCCGCGTTCCTGCTCGGCGCGACGGTCCTCTACGGTGCCTGGACGTACGGCGACTCCGGCGGCCAGGTCGAGTGGGTCGGCACGGTGGCCCTGCTGCTGTCCTTCCTGCTCTGCGCGATGTGCGGTGGCTTCTTCTGGTTCGTCTCCCGCCGCATCGACCTGCGCCCCGAGGACCGGCCGGACGGCGAGATCGCCGACGGCGCGGGCGAGATCGGCTTCTTCAGCCCCGGCAGCTACTGGCCGTTCGGCCTGGCGCTGGCCGCCGCGATCGCCGGCCTCGGCCTGGTGTTCTGGCAGTTCTGGCTGCTCGGCCTGGGCCTGGTGCTGGTCATCCTCGCCGCCTGCGGCCTGCTCTTCGAGTACTACTCCGGTACCCGGCGCACCGCCGAGCACTGACCCACCGGCCCGGCCGCTGCGAGCCTGCTCGCCGCGCCCGGCACCGACCCGATCACCCGACCGGCCCGCCTCCCCACCCGGGAGGCGGGCCGGTCGTCGTTGCCTGCTGCCGTCAGTGCCCCGCTTCCGCCGCCGCGGCTACTGTCCTGCTGTCCTGCTGTCCTGCTGTCCTGCTGTCCTGCTGTCTCTGCTGCTCTGCTGCTCTGCTGTCCCGCTGTCCCGCTGCGGTCTGCCGCGTGCCGTCTGCCGTCTGCCGTGCGGCCGTCGGCTGCTGTCGTCGCGGATGATCGACTCCAAAGGGCCGAAGTAGCGGTGTTCCCGGCGCTTGATACCGCTGTTTCGGCTCAGTTGAGTGGATCAGGCAGGCGTGGTGGATGAGTGGGTCAGGGAGGCGTGGTGGGTCAGGCGGGCGTGGTGGGTCAGGCGGGCTCGGGCCAGACAGGTCCCTGGTCGGTCCAGGTGACACCCTTGTTGCGGCACAGGCAGAAGGGGTGACCGACCGGGTCGGTGTAGACCCGCCACCCGTAGCCGTCGGGGCCGACGAAGTCATGCTTCAGGGTCGCGCCGAGGGCCAGGACACGACGCTGCTCGGCCTCGATGTCATCGACCTCGAAGTCGAGGTGGAACTGTTTGGGGTGCTCGCCGTCGGGCCACTGCGGGGCGCGGTACTCCGACACCCTGATGAAGGCCAGCTCGATCTCGCCGAACCGGATACCGGCCCAGTCCTCGTTGCTGCCCTCCTTGACCGGGCGATCCGTCACTGCGGAGTAGAAGGCCGCCAGCGTCATCGTGTCCGGGCAGTCGATGATGAAATCCGTGAGTCGGAGCATCCGGTGATCCTGTCACGCAGCTCAGCGGCCGGACTTCGGGGCAGGTCGGAGTCCGGGGCAGGTCGGAGTCCGGGGCACGGTCGGACCTCCGGGTAGGGCCGGACTTCCGGGTAGGGCCGGGGCGGTATTCAGCCGGGGGAGCCGGCGGTGCCCCAGTCGGATTCAGGCCGCGTGACGACCGGCTGGCGGCCGGCGGCGGCGGTCGGCCAGTCGGGTGGGTTGGAAGGCGAAGGTCGCGATCAGCACCGCCGCACCACAGCCGGTGCAGGCCAGCTCGGGGCAGTCGGCGCCGTGGCCGTCGGGGCACGGCGGCACCTCGAACAGCTGAACGCTCTCGCAGGTGTCGCAGTAGAACTCGCGATCCGACACGGGCGTCCCCTCTCGCTCCGGAAACCGCCGATGGACCGTGCCGCCATCACCGGAAACAGAAAACTACTCTCATGTAGTTTCCCACGCCCGGGTGACAATTCCCCGCCGCCCCGCCGCCCCGCCGCCCCGCCGCCCCGCCGCCCCGCCGCCCCGCCGCCCCGCCGCCCCGCCGAAACCTCTTGGTCACCGCCGTCGCCCCACGGTTCAGGCGGTGATCAAGAGGTTTTGGTCACGTCGGCGCGGTCTGCTGACCGAAAGCTCTTGATCACCGGGGCGGGGCGACCGGCGGGGGCGGGGCGACCGGCGGGGGCGGGGCGACCGGCGGGGGCGGGGCGACCGGCGGGGGCGGGGCGACCGGCGGGGCAGGGCGACCGGCGGGGCAGGGCGACCGGCGGGGCAGGGCGGGGCGACAGTGGGGTGGCGGCCTGCGGGTCACGCCGGTATCCGGGCAGCCCGCCACGGCATCCCGGCGGGGCTGGCCGGTCCGAGGGCCGGGGGTGGTTGGGCGCGGGAGGGACGGCTGCGGCTCAGAGGGAGCGGGCGACCTCGATCCACCGCTCCAGGGTGGCCGCTGCCGCCCCCGAGTCGACGGACTCCGCGGCGCGGGCCATACCGGCGCGTACCGCCTGGGTGAGGTCACCGTCCAGCGAGGTCTGGGTGGCCAGCGCGACGGCCGCGTTGACCAGGACGGCGTCGCGTACCGGACCGGTCTCGCCGGCCAGCAGCCGGCGGGCCACGGCGGCGTTGTGCGCGGCGTCACCGCCCCGCAGGTCGGCCAGGGTGGCCCGGGGCACCCCGAGGTCGGCCGCGTCCAGCACGGCCTCCCGGACGGCACCCCCCTGGGCCACCCAGACCCGGGTGGGCGCGGCGGTGGTGAACTCGTCCAGGCCGTCCTCGCCGCGCATCACGATCACCGAGTCGCCCCGGCGGGCGAAGACCTCGGCCATCACCGGGGCCATCCGGGCGTCGAAGCAGCCGACCGCCCCGGCCCGCGGCCGGGCCGGGTTGGTCAACGGGCCGAGGAAGTTGAACGCGGTCGGCACGCCGATCTCCCGTCGGACCGGACCGGTGTGCCGCATGCTGGGGTGGAACCGGGCCGCGAAGCAGAAGCCGATCCCGGCCTCGGCCACGCACCGGGCCACCTGCTCCGGGCCGAGATCCAGCGGTACGCCGAAGTGCTCCAGCAGGTCGGCGGTGCCGCACAGCGAGGAGGCGGCACGGTTGCCGTGCTTCACCACCCGTACGCCCGCGCCGGCCACGACCAGCGCGGTCATCGTCGAGATGTTGACCGTGTGGGCGAGGTCACCGCCGGTGCCGACCACGTCGACCGCGGTCCGGCGCAGCTCCTCCGGCAGGGTGACCCGGACCGAGTTGTCGAACATCGCCTCGACCAGGCCGGCCAGTTCGGCCGGGGTCTCACCCTTGGCGCGCAGCGCGACCGCGAAACCGGCGATCTGCGCCGGGGTGGCGGCGCCGGCCATGATCTCGTTCATCGCCCAGGCGGTGTCGGCGGTGGACAGCTCGTTGCCGCGCAACAGCGCGTTGAGCAGGTGCGGCCAGGTCCGTTCGCCCATGCTGGGCCTCCCGAGCGGCGTGGGGTGTGATGGACGGGAGGCGCCCGTCACCCGGGCGCCAGGGACGCCGCCGAGCGCGTCCGGCTCAGGCGGCGGCGTGCGTACGCAGCAGCTCGGCGACCGTGGTGCCGGTGGTCACCGGGTCGAGCGGGTGCATCAGCACGCCGTCGACCTGCGCGTACGAGGCGAGCCATCGGTCGGCGGCGCGGGCGATGACCACGCAGGTGGGCGGGGCGTCCGCCCGGTCGTCCTTGATCTGGCGGGCGATGCCGATGCCGCCGCCGGGGCTGGCCTCACCGTCGAGCAGCATCAGGTCGATCTCGTAGTCGTCGACCAGCCGGATGCAGCCGAAGTAGTCGGACGCCTCGACGAACTCGATCTGGATGCCCGGCGCGGGACGGGTGCCCACGGCCAGCCGCATCCGGTCCCGGACCTGCTGGTCGTCGCTGTAGAGCAGGACGGTGCAGAGACGATCGCTCATACCGACACTCCGCTTCGCTCCGTGCCGTGATGAGGCACCGTCGCACTGAGCATGACTCGCTCGCTGCGCTCACTCATGGGCTGTACTCCTCGTTGCTGCCGCTGATCCTACCGGGCGGTGTGGCGTACTCGACATCCCGCCTGCCGGCTCCCGGCGGACCGGGTTTCGCGGCAGCTCAATGCGGGTTTCCGGGGCTCGTTCCGGCTCCGGCGGCGGCTCCGGCCCCCGCGGCTGAGGCCCCAGCCCCAGCCCCGGCCCCGGCCTCGGCGGTGGCGGTGCCGGCCTCGGCGGCGCGGTCGCGGGCCTCCTGCCGGTCCAGCTCGCGGTCCACCCGGCGGGCCTCCCGCTCGGACTGCTTGACCCACTGCACCACCAGCACCGCGAGCATCGTCACGCTGACGAACTCGCCGCCGGCCCAGAGGATCCCCCCGGCGACCACCTGGTCGTTCCACGGGTCGGACCAGGCCAGGTTGAGTGACGGGTACCAGTCGCCGCCGAACAGGGTGGTGCTCTGCATGATGGTGAGCCCGAGCACGGTGTGGAACGGCACCGAGAGCAGCATCAGCAGCGCCCGCGCCGGGTACGGCCAGCGGCCGGGCAGCGGGTCGAGGCCGAGCAGCGGCCAGAAGAACACGCAGCCGGTCATGATGAAGTGCGCGTGCACCAGCTCGTGCGCCCAGGCGTGTTCGAGGGTGTAGCGGTAGAGGTCGGTGAAGTAGAGCGCGAACGGGTTGACCACGAAGATGGTGAACGCCACCAGCGGGAAGCTGTAGACCCGGGCGATCCGGCTGTGCACGACGGCCAGCAGCCGCTTTCGCGGGCCGACCGGCAGGGTGCGCAGCGCGAGGGTGACCGGTGCGCCCAGGGCGAGGAAGATCGGCGAGATCATCGACAGCACCATGTGCTGCACCATGTGCACCGAGAGCAGGGCGGTGTCGTAGGCGTGCAGGCCGCTGACCGTGACCGCGGCGATGCCGCCCAGGCCCGGTCCGAGGAAGCACACGGTACGGAGCACCGGCCAGTGGTCCCCGCGCAGCCGCAGCCGGTGCACCCCGTAGAGGTAGAGGCCGGCGGCGAGGACCAGGCCCAGGGCGAGCCAGCTGTCCAGCCGGGTCTCGGTGAAGACGCGGGTGATGTCGAACGGCGGCGGTACCTCGACGCCGGCCGCCGCCACTACGGTGGACGGGGCCGTCGAGGTGGCGGCGAAGATCGAATCGACGTGCAGCACGCTTTTCAGGCTAGGCCAGGCGAACCGGACCGCCACGATCGGGCCATCCCTGACCCGGGTTTGGCCCCCCGCTGATCGCCCGCCCCGGTCAAGGGCAATAATGACCGCGTGACTGCGGCCCCAGCCATTGACAAGAGCCGGATCCACTCTCTGACGCGGCCCAACATGGTCAGCGTCGGGACGATCGTGTGGCTCTCCAGCGAACTCATGTTCTTCGCGGCGCTGTTCGCGATGTACTTCTCGATCCGCGCGGCGGCGCCGGAGCAGTGGGAGAAGCACACCGAGGTCCTCAACATCCCCTACGCGACCACCTTCACGGTGATCCTGGTGCTGTCCTCGGTTACCTGCCAGCTCGGTGTCTTCGCGGCCGAGAAGGGTGACGTGCACGCCCTGCGGCGCTGGTTCACGCTCACCTTCGTGATGGGCCTGATCTTCGTGCTCGGCCAGGCGAACGAGTACCTGACCCTGGTCCACGAGGGCGTGAAGATCAACGAAGACGGTTACGGGTCGATGTTCTACCTCACCACCGGCTTCCACGGCCTGCACGTGACCGGCGGTCTCATCGCCTTCATCATCTTCATGATCCGCACCACCATGGGCCGGTTCACCCCTGCCCAGGCCACGTCGGCGATCGTCGTGTCGTACTACTGGCACTTCGTCGACGTCGTGTGGATCGGGCTCTACGCCATGATCTACTGGCTTCAGTGATCTTGGCGCGTCACGTTCCGCGCCGCTGCTCCGTCCCCTGAGACAAGGTCCAACCGGTTAAGGACACAGGTCATGACTTCTGACAACGACCGCCGACGCGGTCTGCTCGCGCGCCTGCGCGGGCGGCCCGCGGCGCGCAGCAGGGGCCGCCGCCGGCTGGGCGCGGCGTTCCGGCTGATCGCCGCGCTGACGCTGGCCGGCGGTGCCTACACGGTCTTCGCCCCGGGCGCGCAGGCGCAGGAAAACCCGCCGCTGACCGGCGCCGCGGCCGAGGGCCGGGCGCTGTTCGACGTGAGCTGCGTGACCTGTCACGGCCCCAACGCCCAGGGCGTCGAGGGTCGTGGCCCGAGCCTGATCGGTGTCGGCTCCGCCTCGGTGGAGTTCCAGGTCGGCAGCGGCCGGATGCCGATGGCCCGGCAGGAGGCGCAGGCCATGCGCAAGCCGCCGGTCTTCACCGACGAGCAGGTACGCCAGCTCGGCCAGTACATCCAGGAGCTCGGCGGCGGCCCCCAGGTCCCGCAGGGCAACCTCCGCGAGGGCGCGAACCTGGCCACCGGTGGCGAGCTGTTCCGGATCAACTGCTCGCAGTGCCACGCCTTCGGCGGTGGCGGCGGCGCGCTCTCCTCCGGCAAGTACGCCCCGAGCCTGGCCCCGGCCAGCGACGCGCAGATCTACGCCGCGATGCTCAGCGGCCCGCAGAACATGCCGGTGTTCGGCGACAACCAGATCACCCCGGAGCAGAAGGCGGACATCATCGCCTACATCCAGGAGTCCCTGAAGGCCGACCAGGACCAGGGCGGCTTCAACCTCGGTCGGTACGGGCCGTCCACCGAGGGGCTGGCCATCTTCCTGGTGGGCATCGTCGCGCTGGTCTTCACGAGCCTGTGGATTGCGGGCAAGTCGTGACCGGGCGGATCGTCGACAGCATTGCCGTGGTGCCGGCCGCCGGCACCGCCCGTAGCGAGGTGACGGCATGAGCACCCAGACCGAGCAGCACGCCCCGCAGGACCGGGAGCCGCTCGACGTCCACGACCCCCGGCTCTCCCGGTTCGACATCGTCACCGAGGGGGCCCGCCGGGACGACATCGAGATCGTCCACTACGAGGAGCAGGTCGTCCCGGGCAGCAAGGCCGAGCGCCGGCTGACCCGTACGGTCGCGGCGATGTTCCTGCTGACCGGGCTGGCCGCGACCGCGTTCCTGGTCGTCTACATCTGGTGGCCCTGGGAGTACGAGCCGGGCCGGGGCGGCGACAAGTGGTACACCCCGCTGCTCGGCGTCACCCTGGGCATCGCCCTGCTCGGCATCGGCTTCGGCATCCTCACCTGGGGCAAGAAGCTGCTGCCCAAGGAGGTCTCGATCCAGGACCGGCACGACGGCCCCGGGTCGTCGGAGGACCGGAAGATCACCGGCGAGACCATGCTCTACCTGGCCGACGAGATGGGGGTGCGGCGGCGTCCGCTGCTCGGTGTCTCGCTCGTCGCCGGCCTGCTGCCGGTCGGGGCGGTCGCCGCGGCCCCGCTGGTCGGCGGCCTGATCTCCAACCCGCACAAGAACAACCAGATGTTCACCACCGGCTTCGCGCCGGCCGACGGCAAGAAGATCCGGCTGGTCCGTGAGGACGGCCGGCCGATCCGTCCCGCCGACGTCAGCGCCGGTGGCCAGCTCACCGTCTTCCCCGGCATCGACCACGGCGTGAGCAACCGGCACGCCGACTCGCCGACCCTGCTGATCCACCTGCGGGAGAGCGACGCGGAGAAGTCCCGGCAGGCCAACTCGCGGGTCGGCCACGGTGACTACATGTGGGGCAACTACGCCGCGTACTCCAAGATCTGCACGCACGCCGGCTGCCCGGCGAGCCTCTACGAGCAGCAGACCAACCGGCTGCTCTGCCCGTGTCACCAGAGCCAGTTCCTGATCACCGACAACGCCCGTCCGGTCTTCGGCCCGGCGAGCCGGCGGCTTCCCCAGCTGCCGATCGAGGTGGACGAGGAAGGTTTCTTCGTGGCGAAGTCCGACTACACTGAAACCGTCGGCCCCGACTTCTGGGAGCGGCCATGAAGCGCCGAAAGTTTGACGTGGCAGCGGTGCCGGGCAAGGCCGCAGTGGGAGCGGACGACCGCTTCCAGGTAGCCACGCCGCTGCGCAAGCTGCTCAACAAGGTCTTCCCGGACCACTGGTCGTTCCTGCTCGGCGAGATCGCGCTCTTCTCGTTCGTCGTGCTGCTGCTGACCGGCGTGTTCCTGACCTTCTTCTACGAGCCGGCGATGACCGAGGTGGTCTACAACGGCAGCTACGCCCCGCTGCGGGGCACGCCGATGTCCGCCGCGTACGCCTCCAGCCTGGACATCTCGTTCGATGTCCGGGGCGGTCTGATCATGCGGCAGATGCACCACTGGTCCGCGCTGCTGTTCATGGCCGCGATCGTGGTGCACATGC
Organism: Micromonospora sp. WMMD714; assembly: GCF_029581315.1. NCBI lineage: Bacteria > Bacillati > Actinomycetota > Actinomycetes > Micromonosporales > Micromonosporaceae > Micromonospora > Micromonospora sp. WMMD714. The sequence goes on along the minus strand of NZ_CP120744.1, from coordinate 6,875,500 downwards.
TGCGGATCTTCTTCACCGGCGCGTTCCGCAAGCCGCGGGAGACCAACTGGATCATCGGTTCGCTGCTCTTCTGGGTCGGCTTCCTGGCCGGCTTCACCGGCTACTCGCTGCCGGACGACGGCCTGTCCGGCACCGGCCTGCGGATCGCCTCGGGCATCATGCTGTCGATCCCGGTGATCGGCTCCTGGGTCACCTCGTCCATCTTCGGGGGCGAGTTCCCGGGCGAGATCATCATCAGCCGGTTCTTCATCGCCCACGTGCTGCTGATCCCGGGTCTGCTGGTGGCGCTGATCAGCGCCCACCTGGGCCTGGTGTTCAAGCAGAAGCACACCCAGTGGCCCGGCCCCGGCCGGACCAACGACAACGTGGTCGGCGAGCGGATGTTCCCGCGTTACGCGCTCAAGCAGGGCGGCTTCTTCATGGTCGTCTTCGGCGTGATCGCGCTGATGGGCGGTCTGTTCCAGATCAACCCGATCTGGTATTTCGGCCCGTACGAGGCGTGGGTGGTCTCGGCCGCCAGCCAGCCCGACTGGTACGTGATGTTCCTCGACGGCTCGACCCGGCTGATGCCCGCCTGGGAGATCAACATCCCGATCGGCGACGGGTACGTCATCCCGCCGCTGTTCTGGCCGACGGTCGTGCTGCCGGGCATCCTGGTCGGCCTCTCCACGCTCTACCCGTTCGTGGAGGCGCGGCAGCTCAAGGACTACCGGCACCACAACCTGCTGCAGCGGCCCCGGGACGTGCCGGCCCGCACCGCGGTGGGCGCGATGGCGGTCGCCTTCTACATCGTGCTGACGCTCTCCGGCGCCAACGACGTGATCGCCGACAAGTTCCACATCAGCCTGAACGCGATGACCTGGGCGGGCCGGATCGGCCTGCTGGTGGTCCCGCCGCTGGCGTACTACGTCACGTACCGGATCTGCCTCGGGCTCCAGCAGCACGACCGGGAGGTGCTGGCCCACGGCGTGGAGACCGGCATCATCCGTCGACTGCCCGACGGCCGGTTCGAGGAGGTCCACCAGCCGCTCAGCGCAGCCGACGGCCACGGCCACGCCGAGCTGGACTACGTCGGTTGGGTGGTGCCGAAGAAGATGAACCGGCTCGGGGCGCTCGGCCCGGCGATCCGGGGCTTCTTCTACCCGATCGAGAAGCCCGTCGAGGCACCGGTTTCGCCGGGGCACCCGCCGGTGGAACCCCGCCCGGAGCGGGAGCAGATCGGCAGCGGCGACGCCCGCCGCTGACCTTCCCGATCCTGTCGACCGAGACGCCCGCCGGAGTACTCCGGCGGGCGTCTCGTCCGTTTCCGGGGCACCGAGCCCCGTTTCCGGACGAGCTGACGTCCGTTTCCGGGGCGTTCCGGGTGAGCTGACGTCCGTTTCCGGTGGCGACCGGGCCGGACGGCGAGGCGACCGGCCCGGCACCCGTTGGTGGCCCGGTTGGTCCCCGACCGGGGCAGGCACCCGTTGCAGGTCCGGCGGCGACGCGACCGGCCACCAACGGGTGGAAAGCCCAGGAATAACCCCCGCCAGCCGGGTATCCGTGCGGTCCAACGGAAACGGGGAGGCAACATGTTGGGTATCAAACGCCTGGGACTACTGGCCACGCTGGCGGTGGTCGGTCTGGCGCCCGCAGCCGCCGCAGAGGCCGCCGCGCAGCCGTCGGCGCAGGACACCCAGTACCTGCAGGCGGTGCACCAGGTGAACCTGGCGGAGATCGTCACCGGCAACCTGGCCCAGAAGAAGGGCCAGAACGAGCAGGTCAAGCAGCTGGGGCAGCAGTTCGTCACGGACCACACCCAGCTCGACCAGACGGTGCAGAGCACCGCGCAGCAGCTCAACGTGTCGCTGCCGAGCGCGCCGACGGCCGACCAGCAGAAGGTCATCGACAAGCTCAACGGGCTCAACGGCGCGGCGTTCGACAAGGCCTGGGTGACCGCTGAGCTGGCCGGTCACGTGCAGGCCATCCAGGCCACCCAGACCGAGATCTCGCAGGGCTCGGAACAGTCGGTGGTCCAGTTGGCGCAGGACGCCCTGCCGGTGTTGCAGGCGCACTACGACGCGCTGGTGGCCCTGGCCCAGGAGCTGGGCATCCCGGTCCCGCAGACCAGTGCCAGTGGCACCGCGAGCCCGAACGGCAGCGGCACGCCGGCACCCGGTGGCCCGACCGAGTCCCCGGCCCCGGGCGGCACCACGGAGTCGCCGGAGCCGGGTGGCAGCACCGAGACACCCGCTCCGGACAACAGCTGACACCTCGTACCACCTGATGGTGGCCGGTCCCCAGGGGCCGGCCACCATCGTGCGCGCGGACACCAGCAGCCGGTGCCACCGTCGCGCACGCCGCTACCGGCGGCCGGTGCTGTTGGCGGCCGGATGCCGGCGGCCGGGGGTGGCGGCGGCCGGATGCCGGCGGTGGGATGGTGTCGGCGGGGCCGGGTCAGTCGGCGCTGGCCAGGCCGATCGCGAAGGCCTCCTCCAGGTCGTGCTGGGAGTAGGCGCGGAAGGCGATGTGCGATTCGGTGCCGAGCACCCCGGGCACCTTGGAGATACTGCCGGCGATGACCTGGGCGATCTGCTCGAACTCCCGGACCCGGACGATGGCGATCAGGTCGACGTGCCCGGCCACCGAGTAGACCTCGCTGACGCCGGGCAGGTTGGCCAGGTTCTCGGCCACCTCGGGGATCGAGTCGGTGGCGCAGTCGATCAGGACGATCGCGGTGATCACTGGATGATTCTCCGTTCGTCGTGCCCGGCGCGACGCCGGCCTGGTGTCGTCGACCATGCTAGTGCCGTACCCACCCGCCCCTCCCGGTTGTCCCCGCCCCGCATCCCTGGCCCTCGCGCCCCGACCCTGGCCCGCGCGCCCTCAACCCTGCCGTTCACGCCGCTGGCCCCTGTCGCCCTGCGCTGCCGCCCTGCCATGTCGGCCCCTGAACCTCACCCCTGGATCGTCGCTCCCGCCCGTTGGTCCTACGCCGCTTCGCTTTCCAACCGGTGTGGCCCGTACGTCGAGCCGGTCCGTGCGCCGATTCAACCCCGCCCTCGGGCCACGGCCGGCGAGCGAGCCGGTGCCCGGGGGTCTGTGCGAGCGCGACTGCCGTCGGCGTGAACATCGAACGGAAGGCGTATGCCTGGCTGGCATATTTATGCCAGCCAGGCATACGCGTCGCACCGCATAGTGTCGGTGGTGAAGGCTCCCCTGCCCGCAGCGCCGGTGGCCGGTCGCGCCGGATGTTGTCGGTGGTGAAGGCTTGGCTGTCCGCAGCGCCGGTGGCCGGTCGTCGTGCCGGATGGTGTCGGTGGTGAAGGCTCCCCTGCCCGCAGCGCCGGTAGCCGGTCGTGCCGGATGGTGTCGGTGGTGCTCGCTCGCCCGCCAGCGCCAGCAGCCGGACGAGGGCCGCCGGTGGCGCAGGGCAGAGCGGGTGGCCGGGACGAGAGCCGCCGGTGGCGGGGGTCAGAGCAGCATGGTGCGGGGGTCGGCGGCCATGGCACGCAGCCACCCCGCCGCCTCCGCCGCCCCCGGGCAGCGGGCGGTGTCCAGCGCGGCGGCCAGGGCGTACATCTCCGGCGGCGGGATGAGCAGGCTCTCCTTGCTGCGCAGCCCCAGCTTGACCGTGCCGGTGTCGGTGGTGACGGTGAGCACCGGGGTCCGGGTGACCGCGCCGGTGGCGACCAGCGAGCCGTCGCTGGAGACCCCGGTGTGCGCGACGGCCGCGGCCCGCAACGACACCGACCGGGCGGCCCGCAGGTCGACGCTCTTCGTGGTGAGGCCGACCACGGTGAGCCGGCTGCCCTCCAGCCGGGCACTCGTCCGCACGATGCTGGTCACCAGCAGGCCGATGAAGAGCATGACCAGCCCGGCCGACAGCAGCGCCACGAGTGCCGGCACGGTCGCGCTGCCCGAGCTGTCGTTGCCGGTCGCCGCGTTCAGGCCGGTCCCGATGAAGGCACCGACACAACCGCAGGTCACCGTCAGGATGGCACCCAGCACCAGCAACGAGACGACCCGACCTGTCCGGCCCGACCGGTAGCCGACCGACAGGGGGATCCGGGGCACGGAGGGCTGCATGCCGGTGATTCTGGCACCGACGATCAACTTCCGCCTGGTGAGGCCGGCACGGTGAGGCCGTCGCCGGCCCGGATGGCGTCCCGGAGCCGTTCGTCCGGGCCGACCGTCGCGCCGGGCCAGACCACCACGCGCTCCACGTCGCCGCGTACCACCGCACCCGCGCCGACCACCGCGTGCCGTGCCCGGCCGGTGACGGTGGCGTCCGGGGCGACCAGCAGGCCACCGTCCCCGGCGGCGTGCAGGTTGGCCGCCAGGTAGTCGGCGGGCGTGCCGGTGTCGAAGAACGTTCCCGGGTACGGCACCACGGTCAGCTCACCGGCCGCCTCCGCCGGCCGCCACACCGTGCGGACCAGGTCACCGAAGCGGGCCGGCAGCTCCCGCACCCGGTGCCAGGGCAGCAGCGAGAAGCCGGTGAAGACGTGCCCGTCGAAGGTGCCGGGGGCGGTCGGGTCCGGGGCCGGGCGGCCGAGCAGCCGGACGGACCGGAAGTCCCAACCGGCGAGCAGCGCCGCGACGTCCGGCCCGGGAGCGCGGTGCGGATCGGCCAGGTACGCGTCGGCGTTGCCGACCAGCACCCCCCGGCCGGCGATCCAGCCCCGCAGGTTGCCCAGGCCGCCGGCGGTGCCCAGCGGATCGCCCGGCTCCACCGACAGGTGTGCCCGGTCGCCGACGTGCGTCACCACCTGGTCGGCCAGGTAGCAGGCGTTCACCGCCACCCGGTCCGGCCCGGTCAGGCCCAGGCCGGCGAGCCGTGCCAGCGCCCGATCCAGCAGCGACACGTTGCCGATCGGGCAGAGCGCCTTCGGCACCCGGGCGGTGAGCGGGCGTAACCGGGTGCCCTCACCGGCGGCGAGCACCACCGCGCACAGGCCGTCCGGTGCGCTCACGTCGCCGGCTGGCCGGCCTGCGGCCCGATGCCGTAGTGGCCGAGCAGGTTGGCGGTGGCCCGGCTCAGCCGGGGCAGGTCGTCCAGCGGGTGCCAGGCGGCCTCCAGGACCTCCGCGCCGTCCACCTTCAGGGTCGTGGTGGAGGCGGGCACCTCGACCTCGAAGACCATGTCCACCCAGCCCCGGGTGTGCACCAGGGCGTTCGGCACGGCCGGGCGGAGCCGGTCGGGGGGCAGCCGGACGCCGGACTCCTCGTGCAGCTCGCGGGCCGCGCCGACGACCGGCGCCTCGCCGCGCTGGAGCAGCCCGGCGGGGAGCGTCCAGCTGTGCCCGGGGGGCTGGCGCAGCAGCAGGAGCCGGCCGGCCCCACCGGCCTCGCTGTCCCGGACCAGGGTCACCGCGCCGACGACGTACTTCGGCCCGGCGAGCCGGACCAGGCGACGGCGGACCGACACCGGCAGCCGGTAGAAGACCTTGTACGCGACGGCCCGGCCGGTGGCGCGGGAGCGGAGGATCATGGCTCCAGGCTAGGCCGTCGATGCGCCGCTGTGGGGCGCGGGGCGACCGGTCACCCGGGCAGGCGTCGACCCGCCCCGGTCACTGTCGATGGTCGACCAGGTCGATGAGCTGGCGGACCACGGTGTCCGGTTCGACCGCCCGGTCGAAGACCGCGACCAGCAGGGTCTCCAGGTCGGGGTAGCCGAGCTCCTCCGACAGCCGCAGCAGCGGCAGGTCGCTGGCCAGCCCCCGATCGTGCTTGCGCAGCGCCAGCCCGATGGTGGCCCGCCCCAGGCGTACCTTGTCGGCGATCGAGATGCCGGGCTCGGTGTGGTCGGTGAACCAGCGGCTGATCTGCATCTGCGCGTGCGGCGACTTGACGAAGTCGAGCCACTCGCGGCGGGGCCCCCGGGGGGCGGAGGTCGCCTCGAAGCCGCTCTCCGCGTCGCTCTCGGTGTAGATCTCCACCACGTCGCCCTCGTCCAGTTCGGACGCCAGCGGGGCGAGCCGGCCGTTGATCCGCGCGGCGAGACAGTGGTCGCCCCGCTCGGTGCCCAGCTCGTAGGCCAGGTCGACCGGGGTGGCCCCGGCCGGGAGCACCACCTGCCGGCCGTCGGCGACCACCTGGATCTGCGCCTCGGCCAGGTCGCAGCGCAGCGACTGGAGGAACTGGGCCGGGTCGGGGGCCTCCTGCTCCCAGTCGAGCACCCGGCGCAGCCAGGAGAGCCGGTCGGTGTTGCTGGTCTCGCCGGAGGCGCGGGGGAAGCGGAAGTCGGCGGCCACGCCGTACTCGGCGCAGCGGTGCATCTCCTGGGTGCGGATCAGCACCTCGACGGTGCGCTCCTGCGGGCCGCAGACGCTGGTGTGCAGGGAGCGGTAGAGGTTGTTCTTGGGGGAGGCGATGAAGTCCTTGAACCGGCCGGGGACCGGCCGCCAGCGCCCGTGCACCGCGCCGAGGGCGGCGTAACAGTCGGTGGCCGGGCCGTCCACCACGATCACGATCCGGGGCAGGTCGTACGGGGCGGTGTGCCCGCCGGCCACGGTGTCCTTCCAGATCGAGTAGAGGTGCCGGGGGCGGACGCTCACCTCGGCGTCCACCCGGCTGCGCCGCAGCGCCACCTTGGCCTGGGCCACCACGTCGTCGAGGTAGACGTCCCAGCCGGGCCGGTCGTGCACGTACCGGGCCAGCCGGGCGTGCTCGTCGGGCTCCAGGTGCAGCAGCACCACGTCGTCGAGGTCGCGTTTGAGGGTCTGGATGCCGAGCCGGTCGCAGAGCGGGACCAGCACCTCCTGGGTCTTGCGGGCGATCCGCTCGCGGGAGGCGGCCGAGCGGACCCCGAGGGTACGCATGTTGTGCAGCCGGTCGGCCAGCTTGATGATCAGCACCCGGACGTCCTTGCCGGCCGCGATGATCATCTTGCGGATCGTCTCGGCCTCGGCCGCCTTGCCGTAGAACGCCTTGTCGAACTTGGTCACCCCGTCGACCAGGTGGGCCACCTCGTGGCCGAAGTCCTCGCTGAGCGCCTGGAGGGTGTAGCGGGTGTCCTCCACGGTGTCGTGCAGCAGCGCCGCGACCAGGGTGGTGGTGTCCATCCCGAGGTCGGCGCAGATCTGGGCGACCGCCAGCGGGTGGGTGATGTAGGGCTCGCCGCTCTTGCGGAACTGCCCGCGGTGCATGTTCTCGGCGATCGTGTACGCCCTGCGCAGCACGGAGGCGTCCGCGCTGGAATGGATGCCGCGGTGGGTGCGGACCAGCTGGGTCACCGGATCACCGTCGCTGGCCGGCCAGCTCAACAAGGACCGGAGCCGCCGGGCCAGGGGCAACTCACCCGGCTGGGCCGGGAGCGCACCCCCCAGGGCGGCGCCGTGTCCGGCGTCGACGTCCACGAGGGACACCTCCTCACCCCGACTCCCGTCCACCGTACCCGGCAACCGGAAGCAGGCCCACGAAACGGGCAGGACTGCACTCCCTTAACAGCCTAAGCGAGGCGGGGTAGTCCGATCGGTCACTTGCTCATGGGCGTTCGGTCGAGAGTTGGGCGGACCCACCGCCCTCGGCCTTCGCCAGCAGGTCACGGAACCGCCCCGCGCCGGCCACCGGGGACGACCATTCGGAGGTCATCTCCACCAGACGGGTCTCCGGTCGCTCCAACCAGGACAGGATCCGCTCGGTCTCCTCGGCGGTGGCCCGGGGCACCGGCCCGTGCCCGCCCGGCTCCACCGTCTCGGCGGTGGCCCGGATCGCGGTGATCGTCGGTCGCGGGTGGACGCCCGGCGGGGACACCCCGGCGCCGGCGAGCCGCCCGTGCCGCACCAGCGCCAGCTCCCAACCACCCCCGGCGGCGGGCCGGGCGGCGGCCAGCTCGTCGATCCGGGTCAGCCCGGCCAGCCGCTGCATCCGGACGGCGGCCCGCAGCACCGCCGCCAGCCGGGACCGCACCACCGCCGCCTCCTCGTAGCGCCGGGACGCCGCCAGCGCCTCGATCCGGGCCAGCAGGGCGTCCACCACCACCTGCGGGTCGCTGGTGGTGGCGGTGCGGAACGGCGTGACGGCGCGCCGGTCGTACTCCTCGGGGGTGATCCGGTGCTCGCAGGGTGCCGGGCAGCGGCCCAGCTCGGCCAGGGCGCAGGCCGGCGTGACCGTGCGCAGTGACAACCGGTGGGTGCACTGGCGCAGCGGCACCGCGTCGTGGAACCCGGCGGCGGCCAGCTCGGCGGCCCGGGTGGAGCGGAACGGGCCGAGGTAGGCGGTGTCGCCGGGGGCCAGGCCGCGCACCACCGACAGCCGGGGGTACGGCCCGTCGGTCAGCTTGAGCCACACCATCCGCTCCGGATACTTCGACCGGCGGTTGTACGGCGGGGCGTGCGCGGCGATCAACCGCAGCTCGCGGACCTCCGCCTCCAGCGGGTGGGCGCACTCGACCGCCTCCACCCGCTCGGCGGCGGCCAGCATCTCCGACATCCGGGCCCGTTTCTCGGCGGCGGTGAAGTAGCTGCGCACCCGGGTGGCGATGTCGCCGGAGGTGCCGACGTAGAGCGGCCGGTCGTCGGCCGCCCGGAAGATGTAGACCCCGGGGGCCTTCGGCAGCCCCTCGGCCAGGTGCCGCTTGCGTCGCTGGGTGGGGGTGACCGCCCGGGTGAACTCGATCGCCTCGCCGACCGTGTCGACCCGGTGCCCACCGAGCCGGGCGATCAGCCCGTGCAGCACGTCCACCGTCGCCTTGGCGTCGTCCAGCGCCCGGTGGGTGGGCTGGGTGGCGGTGCGGAAGTAGGCGGCCAGGGTGCCCAGCTTGCGGTTGGGCACCTCGTCGCGGCTGAGCACCCGGCGGGCCAGCGCCGCCGTGTCCAGCACCCGGGGGTTGGGCCAGCGGTGGCCGTGCTTCGCGCAGGCGGCCTTGAGGAACCCGACATCGTAGGGCGCGTTGTGGGCCACCAGCACGGCGTCGGCGATGAACTCCAGGAAGCTCGGCAGCACCTGCTCGATCGGCGGGGCGGGAACCAGCATGGCCTGGGTGATACCGGTCAGCACGGTGATGAACGGCGGGATCGGCACCCCCGGGTTGACCAGGGTGGCGAGTACGCCCAGCTCCTCGCCGCCGCGTACCTTGACCGCGCCGATCTCGGTGATGCCGCCGCCGTCGGGTGAGCCGCCGGTGGTCTCCAGGTCGACCACCACGAACGTCGTCGCGTAGAGCGGCAGCGCCGGATCGACGCCGCCGGCCGACCGGTCCAGCCCGGCCAGGGTCTGTTGGACGAACTCCCCAGGTGCCACGGCCGGCAGGTTAATCGTCAGGTGCGACACTCCCGTCACCGCAGCCCCAGCAGCCCCCCACGACATAGGATGAGAGATCGGCTCACTCATCCGGCGGTGGGCCCGGTCGCGGTGGGAGACTTGCCCCATGCCCCTCACCGAGCCGTACGACGACCACCTCCCGGAGGAGGGGTCGTCCGCCGCCGTGCCCGGGGCCGGCGGGAACCCGGGTGCGGGGGCGCCCGAAACTGAGACCGGACCGCCCGAGACCGGATCCGCTGGGGGCGAGGCCGGATCCGCCGGGGCCGAGGCCGGATCCGCCGGGGGCGGAGCGTCGGAGGCGGGATCCGCCGAGACCGGGCCGCCCGAGCCGGAGCCCAGCCTGCCCGAGCCGGTCCGGCAGCGGATCGTGGCGCTCACCGCCGCGGTCCTGCCCGGCCTGCCCGGCGACGAGGTGCCGGTGCCGCTGCGCCGGGTGGCGAAGTTCGCCCCGAACCGCCGGGCGCGGCTGGGCGGCTCGGCCATCGCCGCGCAGCTCACCGCCGATCCGCTGTTCCGGCAGCGGGTCACCGCCCGGGTCCTGGCCGACGCCGGTGACCTGGGTGCGGCAGTGGTCGACGGGACCGCGCCGGCCGCCGCCGACCCGGTCGAGGTGGCCGCCCTGGCCTACCTCGTCCGCCCCCGGGGCTGGCGGGAGCTGATCGACGCCAGCGGGGCCGTGGTCCGCGCCGAGGCGGACAGCGCGGTCGTCGCCGAGCTGGTCCGGGAGGCCGAACAGCGGGCCACCCGGGCCGAGCACGACCGGGCGGTGGCCCGGGTGGAGGCGGACAAGCTCCGCGACGAGCTGGCCCGGGTCCGCGAGGAGCTGGGTCAGCTCCGGGAGGACAACCGCCAGCTCCAGCGCAGCCTGCGGGAGACCCAGGCCCGGGAACGCCGGGCCAACGACCTGCTCGCCACCGAACGCGGCCGGGCCACCCGGGCCGCCGCCGACAGCGACGCCGAGCTGCGCCGGGCGCGGGCCCGGCTGGCCGAGGCCGAGGCGGCGGCCGGGGTGGCCAAGGCCAGCGCCAAGGAGGCTCGCTCGGTCGACGACGCCCGGCTGTGGCTGCTGCTGGAGACGATCGGTCAGGCCGCCGTCGGGCTGCGCCGCGAACTGGCTCTGGACCCGGTGGACAAGCTCCCCGCCGACTTCGTGGCCGACGCCTTCACCGACGCCCCGGTGACCGCCCAGGCCGGACCGGCCGCCCGCGCCCGGGACACCGACGACCCGGCCCGACTCGATCAACTGCTCGCCCTGCCCCGGGCGCACCTGGTCGTCGACGGCTACAACGTCACCAAGCGCGGGTTCGGCGAGATGTCCCTGGAGCAGCAGCGCAAGCGGTTGATCACCGGGCTGGGGGGGATCGCCGCGCAGACCGGCGACGAGGTGACCGTGGTCTTCGACGGGGCGGAGCGGATGCACGGCCTGCCGCCCACCCCGCGCGGGGTGCGGGTGCTCTTCTCCCGAAAGGGGGAGACCGCCGACGAGCTGATCCGCCGACTGGTCCGGGCCGAGCCGCCCGGCCGCCCGGTGGTGGTGATCTCCTCCGACCGCGAGGTCGCCGACGGGGTACGCCGGCACGGGGCGTACCCGCTGGGCGCGGACTCGCTGCTGCGCCGGCTGTCCCGCTCCTGAGCGACGCGCTGCACTACCCCGTGAGCAGGACCGGGCGAACGTCCGGTGCGGGCTGGCCGCAGTGTCAGCCGGGGATCTCCGGGGCCATCGGGGCGGGCAGGTGGAGGCGGTCCTCGGGCACTCCCGCCAGGGGTAGCCGGCGGCGGGCGTCGTCGAGCATCGCGGGTGGGCCGCAGACGTACACCTGGTCGTGAGGTCGGTGGTGGCGCAGGGCGACGGTGAGCGCGTCGCCCCGCTCGGCCGGTGCGGCCTGCGGGTCGTCGGAGAACGCGGGCACGATGGTGAGCCAGTCGTGGGCCTGCTGGAGCTTGTCGAGGGCGATCGGGTCGTACAGGCCGGTGAAGGTGCGGGTGGCGGCGATCAGGATGACCCGGCGGCCGTCGGGGGCGGCGGCGACCTGTTCGACCAGGGCGCGCAGTGGGGCCAGGCCGGTGCCGCCGGCCACCAGCAGCAGGTCGCCGTCGCGCAGGTGCAGGCCGGTGTCGCGGGGCGGGCCGAGGTGGAGCAGCTCGCCGGGGCGTACCTGGTGCACGAGGCTGGCCGAGACGGTGCCGGTGGGGACGGCGCGGACGTGCAGCTCGACGGTGCCGTCGGGGCGTGGCGCGTTCGCGGGGGAGTACCAGCGCCACCGGCCGGGGTGGCGCGCGGTGTGGACGGGGACGGCCTGGCCGGGGCGGTGGGCCAGCCGCGACCAGGGGCGGAGGGTCAGGATGGCGGTGGCAGTGCAGGGCCGGTCGTGGTCGACCACCCGGGCCGGCACGCTGTCGCACCGGCCCGTCCCGTCGGGCGGTAGCGGCCACCCCGACGGCTGGTCGGCGGCGCTCATCGGGCCACCGCCCGGCGTACCCGGCTGATCCGTTCGTCGGGCAGGTCCGCCGCCCAGCACACCCCGACCAGGTAGTCGCCGACGCGCCGGTGCTGCTCCTCGGACAGGCCGAGCCCGCCCCAGGGGTCCGCCGGCTCCCCGGCGAGCGCGGCGGTCACGCTCGCCGTCAGGTGCGCGGCCAGCCGGCCGAGATCCACCCCGACGAGGTACGGCGACAGCTCCGCGTCCGCCGCCACCAGCCGCAACCAGCGGCGGACGATCTCGGCCGGGGTCATGCCGCAGGTCTCCTGCCCCGGCCGGCTGTCGCGGGGCGGCCGGTCCCCGTCGGGGATGTCTGCTGCGGTGGTCATCGTGTCTGCGCCCCTGTGCGTCGCGGAGGGTGGACCGGCACCGGGGCGGGCGGGGTCGAGGTCGCGTCGTGGGAGTCGACACCACCCCGGAGCCCGGCACCCGCCCCGGGCCATGCCGTCGACCATCGCCGCTGACCAGGGGTTCCGTTATGTGGTGATGATCGTGGGCGGCATGCGCGCACCGTATTCGACCGACTACGCGGATGGACCCGCCCGCCTGTGCCTCATCGCCACCCCGGTCCCGGTGTCCTGGCTCGACCGGGCGGCGTGGCAGGAACGGTCCGTCCGACTGGTACGACATGAGCGTGGGCGTCCTCGATATGCGCGCTGCGTATACCACTCGTGCACGGAGCGGGTTGAATGATTACGCTCGACGTCGGACTCGACCGCCCGCGATTGGCGAGGTTGCCGGTGACATCTGCGAACTGCCCACGCTGCGGCGGACGACTCGCCCGTGACAACGACAGCGGACGCTGCGCCCCCTGCCAGGCTGCCGAACGCGACCGGCTGAGCGCGCCACCCGAGGTGCCGACCTCCTTCTGGGACCACCAGCCGGTACGACAGGCGTTGGCGTCTCGTCATTTCGGTCGGTTGATTAGGGCCTACCGGTGCCATCCCTACCACGGGCGGCACCCGTTGCCGCAGAGCGTGGTGGCGGGGTGGATGGGGATCACTCAGGCGCAGTTGAGCCGGATTGAGAACGGACCGCCGGTAGTGCACCTGGACCGGCTGGCGCACTGGGCGAAGATCCTCGGGATACCGGGTGTCCTGTTGTGGTTCAGCCTGCCCGGCGTGCGGCCCAGCTCAACGACGGACTTCGGGCCGGTACCGGGGCGCGACTGCCATGACCACGGGGACCTTGAGACGACACCAGTTTCTCTCGAACCATCGACGAAGGGGGTGGTCACCACGGACCGCCGGCAGTTCCACGCACTGGCAGCGTTGGCGGGAGTCGGCTCCGTGAGCAATGTGGGCTTCTTCGCCACGCTCGCGGACCAGTCTGCGTCCATCGGCCTCGAACACGTCCGCCGGGCCGGCTCCCTGGTGAAGGAGTTCCGGGACGCCGACGCGGCGACCGGTGCCAATCAGCTGTGCGACATCGCCATCCATGTCCATGGTCGTCTGGCCTCCTGGGCGGCAGAGGCACTCTACAGTCGAGATGTCGGTGAAGCCCTCCAGGCGTCGCTCGCCGACCTGGCCGTAGAGACGGCGTGGCTGGCTCACGACGCCGAACGCCGGGCAGCCGTGCGTCCCTATCTCCACGAGGCGATCACACGGGCACGGCTCGCCGACGATCTCCAGGTCGAGGCACGCGCGTTCACGCAACTCGCACTTCACACCTGGAACTTCCGGCCCACCGAGTCTCTGCACTGCGCGGACGCCGCGTTCCGGATCTCCGCCGGCTGGGCGACCCCACGCCTGCGCACACTTCTACACCTTCGGCGGGCATGCGCGTTCGCCGTGCTGAAGGACCACGGCGCTTTCGAGCGCGAGATGCGCAACGCACGCCAGCAACTGGAACGGGGTCCGCACCAAGAGGATCCCGACTTCGTCCACTTCGTCAACGCCCAGGAGGTCCAGGGTCTGGAGGCGTTGTCGTTCCTCTCGCTCGACCAGCCGGGGCGTGCCGCGGAGGCGCTCCGTGACGCCATCGCCAACGGATCCCCCACCCACCGGCGCAACCAGGTCTACTACCGGGTACGGCTGATCGAGGCGACCTGCCGGGCGGGCGACGTCAGCGAGGCCGCCCGGATGGCGGTTGACCTGCTCCCTGAGGTGCGGCAGATGAACTCCGGCCGGGTGACCCGGCATCTGGCCGACATCCGTTCGACAGTGGGCCGGCTACCTCGGCAGACCGCCCCGGTCCGAGACTTCATCGAAGCCTTCGACGGGGTGGCCGTCTGATGATCGGGAGTCTGACCTTCCGCCACTACAGTTCGGTCGAAGCCGAAGAGATCACCGAGCAATTGATCGCCCTCTACCTGGACGTCCATGCCGGGCAGGGGGATTTCTACGGTGAGGACCGTTACCGTCGCCAACTGTCCGCCCACCGGCAGCGGCCTGGATGGGTGCTGGTAGCCGCTGCGCTGAATGAGGAGTTGATCGGGTACGTCTACGGGTTCCCGTTGGCACCGGACACCCGATGGTGGGACGGCATCGAGGAACCCGTGCCGGTCGGCTTCACCGAGGAGGACGGGCAGCGGACCTTCGCCATCTGCGAGCTGCTGGTGCGCGCGCAGTGGCGGCGGCAGGGGGTTGCGCGGGCGCTGCACGACGATCTGGTGCGGAGCCGACACGAGCAGCGGATGACCCTTCTCGCCCGGCCGGACAACGGCCCCGCGCAGGCGGCGTACCGGTCCTGGGGATGGCGGACCGTCACCCGGCTTCGACCCGGCTGGCCCGACGCGCCCCTGTTCGACGTCCTCGTCCGCGATCCGGGTTCGACAGGCTGACGATCACGCCGCCGTCCGGCGATCGGCCCGGCACTGGTTGATCACTGTTGTCCGATTGTGTCGTACCCGATGGCTAGTGTCCGACCTGACCGACGGTGCTCGGGTGGTGACGAGGGTCTTCCGCCCGACGCCGCACTGCGTCAGGAGGCACGATGCTCATCGACTGCGACGGTTGCCGGGTCCGTGGTGCGGGCTGCGCCGGCTGCCTGGTGACGGCCCTGCTCGACACCGACTCGCCGGCCGCCGGCCTGGGTGCCGCCGAGCACCGGGCGATCGAGGTGCTGACCCGCTCCGGCTTCGAGGTGGAGGTGCTGGCCCACGAGACCGCCCGTCCGGCCCGCCGCCGTCGGGTCGCCTGACGCCCGCCGGTCCGCTGCGGCACGGCCCGGTGCCGGTGGGCCGGTGGTCTACGCGGGCCGTAACGGGGTCCGGGGCACACCGCGCCGCTGCCGCGTCGGCGGGCCATAGGATGGGCGCTCACGGCGGGAGGAGCGGCGGCATGACTCGGGTACGACGCCACACCCGCAGACCCGCTGCCGGGGTGTCCCGGTGACCCCGCGCGGCTGGGCGGTGCTCACCCTGGCGGCGCTGGTGCTCGCCCTGGTCGTGGTCGGTGCCCTGCTGGTCCCGTGGCACCGGCCCCCGGCACCCCGGGCCGATCAGCTCGCCGCGCTGCGCGACCTGCCCACCGACCAGGTGGCCCGGGGGCGGGCGTTCCAGGCGGCGCTGCGCCCCGGCCGCTACACCGGGCTGGTCGTCGGGCTGCTGGTGGCCCTGCTGCTCGGGCTGACCCCGCTCGGCGCCCGGCTGGTCGAGCTGGCCGGGCGGCCCTTCGGCGACCACTGGATCGCCCGCGCGGTGCTCGGCGGGATCGCCGTGGTGCTCGTCGCCGACCTGCTCACCCTGCCCTTCGCCGCCTGGCGGCAGTCGGTGCTGACCCGCTACGGGCTGAGCACCCACGGCTGGGGTGGCTGGACGGTCGACCTGCTCAAGTCGTACGCGGTCAGCGCGGTCGTCGGCGCGGTGGTGCTGCTCGGCTTCTACACCGTCACCCGGCTCGCCCCGCGCTGGTGGTGGGCGTTCGGGGCGGCCGGCGCGGCCGGGTTGGTGGTGCTGCTCTCCTTCGTGCTGCCGGTGCTGGTGGAGCCGGTGTTCAACCGGTTCACCCCGATGGAGCCGGGGCCGCTGCGCACCGAGCTGACCGCGCTGGCTGCCCGGGACGGCGTACCGGTGCGGGACGTGCTGGTCGCCGACGCCTCCCGCCGCACCCGGGCGGTCAACGCCTACGTCTCCGGCCTGGGGCCGACCCGCCGGGTAGTGGTCTACGACACCCTGCTGCGCGAGGCCACTCCCGCCGAGGTGACCAGCGTCGTCGCGCACGAGCTGGGCCACGCCAAGGACCGGGACGTCTGGACCGGCACGCTGACCGGCGCGCTCGGTGCCGCCACCGCGGTCGTCGCGCTCTACCTGCTCGGCTCCTGGACGCCGCTGCTGCGCCGGGCCGGCGTCGACTCGATCGCCGAGCCCCGGGCGTTCGCGCTGCTCATCGCCCTGGTGACGGTCGTCGGGCTGGTGGCCGCCCCGGTGCAGGCGTTGATGTCCCGCCGGGTCGAGGCCCGGGCCGACGCGCACGCGCTGGCGCTCACCGGCGACCCGGCCACCTTCGAGGCGATGCAACGCCGGCTGGCCGGGGTCAACCTGGGCGACCCGGACCCGCCCCGCTGGGAGTACCTCTGGTCGGCGTCGCACCCGTCCACGGTGGAACGGATGGCCGCCGCCCGCGCCTACGCCCGGCAGGTCGGCCGGTGAGCCGGACCCTGCTGGTCACCAACGACTTCCCGCCCCGCCCCGGCGGCATCCAGTCGTTCGTGCACCAGCTCGCCGTCCGCCAGCCGCCCGGCTCGGTGGTCGTCTACGCCTCCAGCTGGCGGGACACCGCCGAGTTCGACGCCGCGCAGCCCTTCCCGGTGGTCCGGGACGCCACCCGGGTGCTGCTGCCCACCCCCGGGGTCGCCCGCCGGGCCGCCCGGCTGGCCCGCGAGCACGGCTGCGACACCGTCTGGTTCGGTGCCGCCGCACCGCTCGGCCTGCTCGCCGGGGGGCTGCGCCGCCGCGCCGGCATCCGCCGCGCGGTGGCGTTGACCCACGGCCACGAAGCCGGCTGGGCGACCCTGCCCGGCGCCCGGGCCGCGCTGCGCCGGATCGGCCGGGACACCGACGTGGTCACCTACCTCGGCGACTACACCCGGGTACGGCTGGAACGCGCCCTGCACGGCGTCACCGAGCTGCACCGGCTCGCCCCCGGGGTCGACGTGGACACCTACCATCCGGCGGTGGACGGCGCACCGGTCCGGGCCCGGCACGGGCTGGCCGACCGGCCGGTGGTGGTCTGTGTGTCCCGGCTGGTCCCGCGCAAGGGCCAGGACATGCTGATCCGGGCGCTGCCGGCGATCCGTCGCCGGGTGCCCGACGCGGCGCTGTTGGTGGTCGGGGGCGGGCCGTACCGGGCGACGCTGGAGAAGCTGGCCCGGTCCACCGGCGTGGCGCGGGACGTGGTGTTCACCGGTTCGGTGCCGTGGGAGGCGCTGCCGGCCCACTACGCCGCCGGTGACGTCTACGCGATGCCCTGCCGCACCCGTAACCGGGGCCTGGACGTCGAAGGGCTGGGCATCGTCTACCTGGAGGCGTCGGCGACCGGGCTGCCGGTGGTGGCCGGCGACTCCGGCGGCGCACCCGACGCGGTCCGCGAGGGCGAGACCGGCTACGTCGTCCCGGGTCGGGACGTCGCAGTGCTCGCCGACCGGGTGGCCACCCTGCTCGCCGACCGGGAGCTGGCCCGCCAGCTCGGCGCGGCCGGTCGGGCCTGGGTGGAGAAGGAGTGGCGCTGGGAGACCCAGGCCCGCCGGCTGGCCGACCTGCTCGCCGGCACCACCGCACCCGGCTGAGCCGCGACCGACCGCCTGGTGTGCCTCACTTCGGCGGCCGGTGCCGTGCCGGGTGGCCCGTGGTGCGCCACCTCGGCGGCCGGTGCCGTGCCGGGCGGCCCGGCGGGTGTCACCAGGGCGGCCGGTGCCCGGTGGCCCGGCCGGGGCTCAGCGGATCTTCTCCAGGATGCGGGCGGCCGGGGCGGGCCGACCGAAGTGCCAGCCCTGGCCGGCGTCGCAGCCGATGGCGCGGAGCCGGTCGGCCTGGTCGGCGGTCTCCACCCCCTCGGCGGTGACGGTCAGGTCCAGCGCGTGGGCCAGCGACACCAGCGAGGCGAGGATCCGCTCGTCGTTGCGGCTGGCCGGGTCGACCTGCGGGGTACGCAGCCTGGTCACGAACTCACCGGCCACCTTCAGCTCGGTCACCGGCAGGTCCCGCAGATAGACCAGGTTGCTGTAGCCGGTGCCGAAGTCGTCGATGGCGATCCGGACGCCCAGCTCGTTGAGCATCCGTAGCGCCCGGACCGGGTCCTCCGCGCCGGTGCTCATCATGGTGCTCTCGGTGATCTCCAACTGGAGCCGGTGCGGTGGCAGGCCGGTCTGCGCCAGCAGCCCGCATACCTCCTGCACCAGGCCGGGTCGGTGGACCTGCCGGACGGCCAGGTTGACGCTGACGAACGGGGCCGGCCCGCCGCCCGCCGCCCAGCTCTCCGCCTCCCGGCACGCCTCGGCGAGCACCCAGCCGCCGAGCCGGACGATCAGCCCGGTCTCCTCGGCCAGGCCGATGAAGCTGTCCGGACCCAGTACCCCCAGCTCCGGGTGCCGCCAGCGGACCAGCGCCTCCACCCCGAGCAGGGTGCCGTCGCGCAAGGACGTCAGCGGCTGGTAGTCGAGGAAGAACTCACCCCGGTCGAGGGCGGCGGGGATGGCCGCCGACAGGGCGTACCGGGCCAGCTCGGTGCGGTGCCGGGCCGGGTCGAACAGCGCCCAGCGGGCGCCGCCGGCCGCCTTGGCCCAGTGCAGGGTGCTGTCGGCGGCCCGCATCAGCTCACCCGGGGTGGCGCCGACCACCGGCCGTTCCACGATGCCGACGCTGGCCGTGACGGTCAGCTCGTGCCCGTCGACCAGGGCCGGCTCGGCGACCGCCGCGAGCGCCGCCTCGGCCACCGTGACCACGTCGTCGGTGCCGCGGGTGTGCTGGACCAGGATGACGAACTCGTCGCCACCGAGCCGGGCCACCAGATGCTCGCCGAGCGCCCGGCGCAGCCGCTGCGCCACCTGCACCAGCAGGGCGTCGCCGAGCTGGTGCCCGAGGGAGTCGTTGACCACCTTGAACCGGTCGAGGTCGAGGAAGCAGACCCCCACCCGGTCGGAACCCCGCCCCGGCAGGGCGATGGCGGCGGCGAGCCGTTCGGTGAACAGGGTCCGGTTGGGAAGGTCGGTGAGCGGGTCGTGGGTGGCCTGGTGGCGGAACCGGGACTCACTGTCGCGCAGCGCCCGTTCGGCCTGCGCCCGGGCCACCATCGCGGCCCGCCGGATCGACTCCTGCTCGTCGAGCGTCCGGTCGCGCAGCGCGCGGGCGTACCCGGTGGTGATGGTGGCGAGCAGCCGGGCCAGCCGGTCGGAGACGTCGTCGCCGACCAGACCGAGGTCGCGCAGCAGACGGAGCTGGATCACCTCGACGGTACGGCCCAGCCCCTCGGCCGAGGCGATGTGCGCGGCCACCAGTTCGGCACCCACCTGGTGCCCGATGCGCGGGTCGAACGGCTCGGCCCGCAGCGCGGCGGCCAGCCGTACGGTGAGGCGTTGCAGCAGCGCCTCCAGCTGGGCCTGGGTCATCGGCAGGTAGCTGGTGCCGGAGACCGCCTTGGCCCAGGCGCGGGCGAAGATGCCCGGACAGGACGCGCCGGTGGCCACCGGCTCACCCATCGAGACGCCCGACGCCGCCCAGGAAGCCGGCCCGCTCGGCGTCCTCGGCGCTCTCCGGCGTCTCGGGCCGCCACTGCGGCAACCAGACCACCCCGGGATCGACCAGCGTGAAACCGTCGAAGAACGCGGCCAGCTCGGCCCGGCTGCGGATGCACAGCGGGTTGTCGGTGCGGCGGTAGACCCGTTCCGCCTCGGCCTGCTCCGCCCTGCGGCGACCGTCCTCGCCGGCCTGGGAGAGGACCAGGTGACTGCCCGGGGCCAGCGCCGAGCGCAGCGTCCGCAGGATGTCCTCGGGATGGTCGGAGTGCGGGATGAAGTGCAGCACCGCCACGACCATCACCGCCACCGGCTGGGTGAAGTCGATCAGGCGGGTGACCTCGGGATGTCGCAGGATCGCCTCTGGCCGGCGCAGGTCCTCCCGGACGACGACGGCGTTGCCGTTGCCGGCGAGGATCTCCTGGCTGTGCGCCACGGCGACCGGGTCCACGTCGACGTAGACCACCCGGGCGTCCGGGGCGGCCCGCTGGGCGATCTCGTGCACGTTGCCGACGGTGGGGATGCCGGAGCCGATGTCGAGGAACTGACGGATACCGGAGTCGACCAGGTATTGCACCACCCGGCGCAGGAACGCCCGGTTGGCCTGGGCCATCAGCGGCGCGTCGGGCACCGCCTCCACCATCGCGCGGGCGGCGACCCGGTCGGCGGCGAAATTGTGCGAGCCGCCGAGATAGTAGTCGTACATGCGGGCGACGCTGGGGCGTTCGATGTCGATGTCGTCGGGTGCCCAGTCCGGTCGCTGCATCCCCAACCCCTTTGTCGAGTATCACCGCGTGGGTCGTCGCCTGCGCGGTTCACCCGGGTATTGTGCCCGCCCACTGCCCGGGTGCAAAGACCGCGATCTGTGCGCGATCATCCCCTTACCGGGCGCAATCGAAACCTGTGGATCGCCCGGCAGGCCCGGTCCGACGAGGGATCCGGGCCTGCCGGCCCGCGGGGTGAGGACCCGCTCAGAACTTCGGTGCGTCCGGCGCCTCGAGCAGGCCCAACCGCAGGGCGGTCATCAACGCCTGCGCCCGGTTGGCCGCGCCCAGCTTCTCGTAGAGCTTGGAGATGTGGGTCTTGGCGGTGGACTCGCTGACGAAGAGCTGCTTGGCGATGCCGGCCACGCTCATGCCGTCGGCGAGCAGCCGCAGCACCTGACCCTCGCGGGGGGAGAGCTGCGGACCGGACGGGGCCAGCCGACGCTTCATCGCCTCGGCCAGGTCGGCCGCGGTGAACGCGCTGGGCGAGGAGGCGGCGTGCCGGGCGGCGGCGACCACCTCGTCGGCCGGCGCGGTCTTCGGCACGAACGCGCTGGCCCCCGCCTCCAACGCGCCGAAGAGCTGGTCGTCACCGGCGTACATGGTGAGCACCACGATGCCCATCGACGCGCTGGACTTGCGCAGCGCCCGGGTGGCCTCCAGGCCGCTGCCGTCGGGAAGTCGCAGATCCATGATCACGACGTCCGGTTGCAGCGCGCCGGCCTGGCGCACGCCCTCCGCCGCCGTCGCGGCCTCGCCGACGACCTCGAACTGACGGTCACGCTCGAAGGCGTGCCGCAGCCCCTTGCGGATCAGGTCGTGATCGTCGACAAGGAGGACCTTGGTACGGGTGGCCGGTGTCGGGCTTGTGGTCATCCTCGAATTACTCCACTTCTGCTGCTGCGCTGCCACGCACGTTATCGCGCCGGGGCGACGAACCCACCACCACCGCCACGGTCGTACCGCTGGGTTGCCGGGGACTGATCTCCAACCGGCCCCGGATACGTTCCGCCCTCTCCGCCATGATCGCAAGGCCGTAGTGACCGTCGGTGCGCTGGTCACCGATGCCGTGACCGTCATCCGACACTTCAATTTGCGCGTACGGGGGGTCCACCTCGCAGGTGACCCAGAGATTCGACGCCCCGGCGTGCTTGCGGGCGTTGGTCACCGCCTCCTGCGCGATGCGCAGCAACTCGGCCTCGGTGGCGGCCGGCAACCGGGCGGTCGACTCGTCCAGCGACAGGTGCACCCGCAGCCCGCCGGCCGAACCCACGGTCCGGGCGTACTCGGCGATCGCCGCCGCCAGGCCGCCGTGCCGGTCCACCTCGCTGCGCAGCTCGAACAGGCTCAGCCTCAGCTCGGTGATCACCCGGGTCACCTCGCCGCGCAGGGTGCGCAGCGCCTCGGCGGTCTCCTTCGGGTCCTCGTCCACGTAGGCCAGGGCGTTGTCGATGCCGTAGCCGACCATCACCAGCTCCTGCGCCACCCCGTCGTGGATCTCCCGGGCCAGCCGCTGGCGCTCCTCGTTGGTGGCCAGCGACCGCACGTCGTCGAAGAGCAGCGCCGCCTCCAGCCGCAACGCGGCCGGGCCGGTCAGCCCGGTCACCCGGGACACCACCGGCGGCGGGTAGGCGTGCGCGGCGTCCGCCTCCAGCACCACCAGGCCGACCGTACGGACCCCGGCGACCAGCGGCACGATCAGCGACGAGACGTCCCCGCCGGGGTGCGAGCGGGCCTGCGACCGGGCCGCGGTCTGCGGCTGCTGGCTGGCCCAGGCGTCGGCGATCGCCGAATCGGAGTCCAGCGTCGTTTCCCAGTCGACCCGGTCCACGCCCACCTGGGCGAGCACCACCAGCCGGCCGCCGCCGCTGGCCGACAGCACCGCGCCCCGGTTGCCGGGGGCCACGGTGCGCAGCTCCTCCAGCAGGTGCTCGGAGATGCCGCCCGGGTCGAGGGTGGCCCCGGGCAGCTGCCGGGCGACCGTCCGGAGCTGGGTCAGCAGCCGGGTCGCCTCGGCGTACGGCTGGGGCTTGCCCTCGGCGCGGACCCGCATCACCTGGTGCAGGGTGCCGGCGGCGTACAGCCCGAGCCCGGCGAGGATCAGCCACTGTGCGCAGACCGCCAGGTAGCCCGGCTGGCCGAGCTGCCGCCCGCCGTCGACCACGGTGAGCGCGCCGGCCATCAGCAGGGTGACCGCGGTGACCGCGAGCAGCACCGCCCCCTCGCGGAACTGCCGGCGCAGCGCGGTGACGGTGACCGGCACCGCGAGGTAGGGCAGCACCGCCGACGCGCCCAGCCCGCCGACCGACGAGCCGAGCACGGCGGAGACGGCGACCTGGCTGGCGGCCAGCCCGATCACCACCGCCTCGGCGAGCCGGCTCAGCGGACCGATCAACCGGTGCTCGGGGGCGAGCAGGGCGGGCGCTCCGGCGACCGCCAGCAGGGCGATCCACCAGAGCTGGGCGGGATCGCGGGTGGCGATCAGGGTCAGGACGCCGACCAGCGCGAGCATCACCGCACGGGCGGCGGCGGCGACGGGGCGCGTCTGGGGGCGGACGGCTGTGGAGGCGGACACGTGACGGATCGTAGTCAGCCTTGGTAGATCTCCGCGATCTCGGCCGCGTACGTCTTGTGCACGACCTGCCGCTTGACCTTGAGCGAGGGGGTCAGCTCACCGGTCGCCTCGGTGAAGTCGCGGGGCAGGATGCGGAACACCTTGATCGCCTCGGCCTTGGAGACGGCCAGGTTGGCGGTGTCCACCGCGCCCTGGATCTCGGCCCGCAGCCCGTCGTGCGTCAGCAGCTGGTCGACCGGGGTGTCCTCGGCCAGCCCGTGGGCGGCCAGCCACTTCGGCAGCGCCTCCTCGTCGACGGTGACCAGAGCAGCGATGAACGGCTGCCGGTCGCCGACCACCACGCACTGGCTGACCAGCGGATGCGACCGGACCTGGTCCTCCAGCACGGCCGGTGCGACGTTCTTGCCGGCGGCCGTCACGATGATCTCCTTCTTGCGGCCGGTGATGCTGAGGAAGCCGTCGTCGTCGAGGTGGCCCAGGTCGCCGGTGCGGAACCAGCCGTCGGTGAGCGCCTCGGCGGTGGCCGACTCGTTCTTCCAGTACCCCTGGAAGATCAGGTCACCGGCGATCAGGATCTCGCCGTCGTCGGCGATCCGGATGGTCACGCCGGGCAGCGGGCGGCCGACGGTGCCGATCTTCGTGCCGGTGGGCAGGTTGGCCGCGGCGGCGGGCGAGGTCTCGGTGAGGCCGTACCCCTCGCAGATGGTCACCCCGATGCCACGGAAGAAGTGCCCGAGCCGGGCGCCGAGCGGAGCGCCACCGGAGATCGCGTCCCGGCAGCGGCCCCCGAGCGCGGCCCGCAGCTTGCGGTAGACCAGCCGGTCGAAGACGGCGTGCTGGGCGCGCAGCGCGAACCCGGGACCGCCCGGGGTCTCCTGCGCCTCGCTCCAGGCGATGGCGACCTTCTCCGCCCGGTCGAAGATCGCGCCCTTGCCGTCGGCCTCGGCCTTCTGCCGGGCGCCGTTGTAGACCTTCTCGAAGACCCGGGGGACGGAGAGCACGAAGGTCGGCCGGAACTCCTGGAGCTGGGGGATCAGGTCCCGGGTGTCGGCGCAGTGCGCCATGGTGGCCCGCGCCTGCACCACCCCGATCTGGATGAGCCGGGCGAAGGCGTGCGCCAGCGGGAGGAACAGCAGGGTCGAGGCCCCCGGGCGGAACAGGTTCGGCAGCACCGGGACGGCGTTGGCGATGTCGGCGTACATGTTGCGGTGGGTCAGCACGCAGCCCTTGGGGCGGCCGGTGGTGCCGCTGGTGTAGATGATCGTGGCGACGTCGGCGGCGCGGACCGAGGTGCGGCGGCGCTCGATCTCCTCCGGGTCGACCGCCGCGCCGGCGGCGACGATCTCGTCCACCCCGCCCAGCTCGATCTGCCACACGTCGCGCAGCTCGGGCAGCCGGTCCCGGACCCCGGCGACCAGGGTGGCGTGGCTGTTGGTCTCCACCACCACCGCGACCGCACCGGAGTCGGCGAGGATCCAGGCGGCCTGTTCGGCGCTGGAGGTCTCGTAGATCGGCACGGTGACCGCGCCGGCCGCCCAGATGGCGTAGTCGAGCAGGGTCCACTCGTAGCGGGTGCGGCTCATCAGGGCGACCCGGTCGCCGGGGGCCACCCCCGCGCCGGCCAGCCCCCGGGCGACCGCCACCACCTCGTCGCGGAACTGCCGGCAGGTGACGTCGACCGCGGCGCGGCCCTCCACGGCGGGCCGGACGAACTGCACCGCGTCCGGTGCCGCCTCGGCGTTGTCCCAGACCGGGTCGGTCAGGTTTGCCGCGTCGCCGATGCTGACGATCGGCGGAACGGAGAACTCGCGCACCTGCACTCCCTCGTGCTCGCACTGGCCGGGCCGACCACGGGCCGGCATGGTCGAAACCTACCCGGCCGCCGCGCCGGATGCCCCAGCCAGGTAGCCCGCCCCACCGGCCCGGACCCGGCTCCGGGGGTGGAGCGGGGCGTCCGCCGGGCGCGGCGGGTAGCCTCCCCCCATGGCGGACTCCTCCACCCAGTCGATCATCATCGGCGCGTCACCTGACCAGGTGGCCGCGGTCATCTGCGACTTCGCGAGCTACCCGGAGTGGACCGAGGCGGTGCGCCGGACCGAGGTCGTCGAGGAGTACGAGGACGGCTACGCCAGCCAGGTGCGGTTCACCATCGACGCCGGCGTGATGGCCGACGAGTACGTGCTGGCCTACGAGTACGCCGAGGACCTCTCCCGGATCGAGTGGCACCTGGTCGCGCCGTCGCGGATGCAGAAGGCGCAGCGCGGCTCGTACGACCTGGTCGGCAACCCGGACGACACCTGCACGGTGACCTACACCCTGGAGGTCGAGCTGTCGGTGGGCATGATCGGCATGTTTCGCCGGAAAGCCGAGAAAATGATCATGGATACGGCGTTGAAGCAGCTCAAGCGCCGGGTAGAAGCAGCCGGTGCGGCGTAGCGACGCGGCGGCCGGCGACACGACGGAGGAGCCGACCATGGGCGCAACGGAGCCGGGCTCGGCCCGGGAGGAAGCCGAACGGCTGGTCGCCACGCTGATCGCGACGGCCCGGCTGGCATCCGACGGCACCGGCTCGGGTGCGGGACCGTGGGGTCCGTTCGGTGGGATCGTGTCGGGTGTCCTCGGTCACAGTGCCGGCCCGGCCCGCCCGACCGGGGGCGCGCACCGGGCCGGTGCTTTCGGCACCGGATCGGCGGAGTGCTGCATCTGTCCCGTCTGTCGGGCTATCGCCGCGTTGCGCGATCCGAGCCCCGAGTTCGCCGAGCGGCTCGCCACCGGCGCGGGCGACCTGGCGGCGGGGATCGCCAGCCTGATGCGCGCGTTCGGCACGCCGGCAGGCGGGGAAGCATCCCACGGGACGCCCGGTGACGCCAGTGCGACGACCGGCGGAGCCGGCCCCGCCGATTCCGACGCCGATCATGTGTGGCGCGAGGCCACCCGTACCGGGCATGATTCTGCGTCGGCGCCGGAGCGGGACATCTGGTCCGCCGCCACCCGGGCGGAGGACGCGGCCGAACCGACCGCCGCCGCACCGCCCGTCGACGACGCCGGGCCGGCCGCGTCGGCCCAGCAGGTCCGGCCCACGGCCGACGGCCCCGTGGTGCCCGCCTCGCGGGCGCCGTCCGGCGCGGGCGGGGACGCACCAGGCGACGGGGCCTGACCACCGGACATCCCGGCGGTGCTCGGCCGCTTCGGTCGATGCCGGGACGCACATGCAGAGGGGAGTGGCCGCGGTGACGCTGACCATCGGAGTCGACGTCGGTGGCACGAAGGTGGCCGGCGGTGTCGTGGACGACACCGGCAGGGTGCTCGTGCAGGCCCGGCGGGACACTCCCGCGGACGACGTCGGCAAGACCCGCGACGTCATCATCGACCTGGTCACCCAGCTCGCCGCCGGCCACCAGGTCGACGCGGTGGGGATCGGCGCGGCCGGCTGGATCGACGCCTCCCGCTCCACCGTGCTCTTCGCCCCGAACCTGGCCTGGCGCGACGAGCCGCTGCGCGACTACGTCAGCACCGCCACCGGGCTGCCGGTGATCGTCGAGAACGACGGCAACGTGGCCGCCTGGGCCGAGTTCCGGCACGGTGCGGCCCGCGAGGCCGACGACTCCATGGTCATGTTCACCATCGGCACCGGCGTCGGCGGCGGCATCGTGCTCGGCGGTGAGCTGGTCCGCGGCGCCCACGGCATCGCCGCCGAGCTGGGCCACATGCTCACCGTCCCCGACGGCCACCAGTGCGGCTGCGGCCGGCTCGGCTGCATCGAGCAGTACGCCAGCGGCAGCGCCCTGGTCCGGTTCGCCCGGGCCGGCGCGCGGCAGGAGCCCCAGCGCGCCACCGCCCTGCTCGACCTGGCCGGCGGCGACGCCGAGGCGATCACCGGCCCGATGGTCACCACCGCCGCCCAGGCCGGCGACCCGATCTCGGCCGAGGCGTTCGCCCAGATCGGCCGGTGGCTCGGCACCAGCCTCGCCGACATGGCGCAGATCCTCGACCCGCAGGTGCTGGTCGTCGGCGGCGGCGTGGTGGACGCCGGTGACCTGCTGCTCGGCCCGACCCGGCGGTCGTTCACCGACGCGCTGGCCCAGCGCAGCCGGCTCCCGGTGGCCGAGATCCGCCCCGCCGAACTCGGCAACAGCGCGGGCGTCATCGGCGCCGCCGACCTGGCCCGCCGCCGATGAGCGCCGGGTCCACCGACCCCGCCGCCGACCGGGTGCCGCTGCGGGTGGTGTCCTACAACATCCACAGCCAGCGCGACGACACGGCGGCGCTGGCCAGCGTGGTCCGGGAGGCCGCCCCGGACGTGGTGATCGTGCAGGAGGCGCCGCGCCGGTTCCGGTGGCGGCAGAAGTCCGCCGCGTTGGCCGACTCGTTCGGCCTGGTGGTGGCCGCCGGTGGCCTGCCCTCGCTGGGCAACCTGCTGCTGACCAGCCTGCGGGTCCGGGTGACCGGGACGCACTGCCAGCGGTTCCCGCTGACCCCGGGCCGGCACCTGCGCGGCGCGGCGTACGCCCGCTGCCAGGTGGGCCCGGCCCGGTTCCTGCTGGCCGGCTCGCACCTGTCCACCGACCCCACCGAACGCCCCGGGCAGGCCGCCCTGCTCAAGCGGGAGCTGTCCGCCGCCGACCTGCCGGTGGTCTTCGGGGCCGACCTCAACGAGGGGCCGGACGGCCCGGCCTGGGGCACCGTGGCGGCCGGGCTGACCGACGCGGCGGTGGCCGCCGACGCGGCCGACCGGCACACCTACTCGTGCGCCAATCCGCGCCGGCGGATCGACGCGCTCTTCGTCGACCCCCGGGTCGAGGTGGTCGGCTACGACGTGGTGGACACCCCGACCACCCGCCGGGCCAGCGACCACTTCCCGGTCCTGGTCGACCTGCTGCTGCCGGCCGCCGGCTGACCCGGCGGCCCGGCCGCGAAACCCCCGCGAGCCGGGCTGGACAACGGGCGGCGGGTCCGGGGAGGATGCCCGTCGAACCGGCGTACCTGGCCGCACATAAGGAGATTTCCGGGTGTCCCCCTCCACCGAGCACGGCCGGCCCGATCCGGAGACCACCACGCTCGCCCCGAGCCGGGACGGCCGCCCGGTGTCCGACCGGGGCGACACGGTCTGCGTGATCGGTGCCGGGGCGAGCGGCCTCACCGCCGTCAAGAACCTCACCGAGCACGGCTTCGGCGTCGACTGCTACGAACGGGAGACCGGCGTCGGCGGCGGCTGGAACTGGCGGCACGACCGCAGCCCGGTGTACGCCAGCACGCACCTCATCTCGTCGCGGCCGTTCACCCAGTTCCCCGACTTCCCGATGCCGGACTCCTGGCCGGACTACCCGCACCACAGCGAGCTGCTGTCCTACTTCGAGCGGTACGCCGACCACTTCGACCTGCGCCGGCACATCTGGTTCGGCACCGAGGTCGTCCGGGTGGAGCCGGTCGACGGCGACCGGTGGGACGTCACCACCCGCAGCACCGGCGGGTACGGCCCGGAGCGCACCTCCCGGTACGCCGCCGTGCTCGTCGCCAACGGGCACAACTGGTCACCGAAGCTGCCCCGCTACGAGGGGCTGGAGGAGTTCCGGGGCGAGGTCATGCACTCCTCGTCCTACAAGGACCCGGCCCAGTTACGCGGCAAGCGGGTGCTCGTCGTCGGGGCCGGCAACACCGGCTGTGACCTGGCGGTCGAGGCGGCCCAGCAGGCGTCCCGGTGCTGGCACTCCACCCGCCGCGGCTACTGGTACGCCCCGAAGTACGTCCTCGGCCGCCCCGCCGACCAGGTCAACGACACGCTGCTGTCCTGGCGGGTGCCGCTGCGGCTGCGGCAGTGGCTCTACCACCGGACCCTGCGGCTGACCGTGGGTGACCTGACCCGGTTCGGGCTGCCGAAGCCGGACCACCGGGTCTACGAGACACACCCGATCGCCAACAGCCAACTGGTCTACTACGTCGGCCACGGCGAGATCACCCCGGTCCCGGACGTGGCCCGGTTCCACCCCGGCGGGGTGACCCTCACCGACGGCCGGGAGATCGACCCGGAGCTGGTCGTCTTCGCCACCGGCTACCTGCCCCGCTTCGAGTTCCTCGACCCGGGGATCCTCGGCGACGCCGACGGGTCCGGCCGGCCCCGGCTCTGGCTGCACGCCTTCCCGCCGGGCCACCCGACCCTGGCGGTGGCCGGGCTGTTGCAGCCCGACTCGGGGCTGTTCACCCTGGCGCACTGGCAGACGGTGCTCTTCGCCCGGTCGCTGCGGGTGCGCCGGGAGCAGCCGCAGCGGGCCGCCGCGTTCGCCTCCCGGGCGGCGGCCGGCGCGGGGCAGCGGTACACGGGGAAGGTCAAGGACAGCAGCCGGCACTGGTTCGAGGTGGGCCACGTCGACTACCTGCGCGCGGTGCAGCGCGCCCTCGACGAGCTGGAGGACTGATGAGCGGCACGACCGGGGAGCGGGTACGCGTCCTGCGGGGCCGGGAGTGGGCACGTCCGGTCCGCGCGGTGCGGCGGGAGGTGCTCAGCGTCGTCCCGGACCTGGAGGAGGGGCGTCCGCCGCTGCTGTTCGTGCCGGGGTTCGGGCACGGGGCGTGGGCGTTCGCCGAGCACTGGCTGGAGCACGCCGCGTCCCGGGGCTTCCCCGCGTACGCGGTGAGCCTGCGCGGGCACAGCGGCAGCGAACCGGCGGCGGAGGCGACGCTGCGGGCGTACACCCATGACGTGGTCCAGGTGGCGGCGGGCCTGCCCCGGCAGGCGGTGCTGGTGGGGCACGGCGCGGGGGCGCTGGTGGTGACACACGCGTTGGCGCGGTACCCGGCGCGGGCGGCGGTGCTGGTCGCGCCGGTGCTCGGCGGCGTCGCGACCGCCGTGGCCGCGGCGCGCGGCAACCCGGTCGGTACGCTGCCCGCCCTGTTCGGCGGGGCGCTGCGGCTGAACCGCCGGCAGTTGTTCAGCCGGGAGCTGCCCGACGCGGACGCGCGGCGGCACCTGGCCCGGCTGGGCCGGGCCAGCCGGCGGGCGCAGTGGCAGCTGCTCGCCGGCCGGCAGGCCGAGCCGGCGGTGGGCCGGCCGCCGGTGCTGGTGCTGGGCAGCCCCGACGACCGGGTCGTCCCGCCCGCCGCGCTGACCCGGGCGGCCCGCCGGTACGGCGCGGCCCCGCTGCTCTTTCCGGGCATGGGGCACGACCTGATGCTCGACACCCGCTGGCAGGAGCCGCTGGACGCGCTCCTCGACTGGCTGGTCAAGGAGCCCGGCCGCGGCTGACCGCCCGGCTCAGGAGCCCGGCCGCGGCTGACCGCCCGGCTCAGCCGGTGCTGCTGAGCCGGGTGAGCAGGGAGCCGGTGTCGTCCAGGGCGCTGAGGTAGGAGCGCGCCCAGGCGTGGATGTCGTGCCGGTGCAGGTGGTCGCGCATCGCCCGCATTCGGTCACCGGCGTCGGCGGGCGCGGCCCGCAGCGCCGACAACAGCCCCTGCTTGAGCCCCTCCAGGTCGTGCGGGTTGACCAGGTACGCCTGCTCCAGCTCGGCCGCCGCCCCGGCGAACTCGCTGAGCAGCAGCGCGCCGGTGTCGTCGACCCGGGCGGCCACGTACTCCTTGGCCACCAGGTTCATGCCGTCGCGCAGCGGGGTGACCGCCATGACGTCGGCGACCCGGTAGAGCGCCGCCAGCTCGGCGCGGTCGAAGGGCTGGCTGAGGTAGTGGATGGCCGGTTCGCCGACCCGGCCGAACTCGCCGTTGATCCGGCCGACCTCGCGTTCGATCCGTTCGCGCAGGATCTGGTACTGGCCGACCCGCTCCCGGCTCGGCATGGCGACCTGCACCAGCACCGTGTCCCGGACCTTGACGTCACCGCTGGCCAGCAGCTCGCTGTAGGCCTTCAGCCGCTGCTCGATGCCCTTGGTGTAGTCCATCCGGTCGAGGCTGAGGATGACCCGCTCGGGGTCGCCCAGGTCGTGCCGGAGCCGGCGGGCCCGCGCGGTGACGTCCGGCCGCCCGGCGAGCGCCGCCATCTCGGCGGTGTCGATCGAGACCGGGTACGCCCCGATCCGCACCACCCGGTCCTGCACGCCGATCCGCCGGTCGGTGGCCGGCAGGCCGAGCACCTTGGTGGCGAGCTGGGCGAAGTTGTGTGCCGCCTGGGCCCGCTGGAAACCGATCAGGTCGGCGCCGAGCATCCCGCGCAGCAGCTCCGACCGGCGGGGGAGCTGCATGAACAGCTCCGGCGGCGGGAACGGCACGTGCAGGAAGAAGCCGATCCGCAGGTCGGGGCGGAGTTCGCGGAGCAGGCCGGGGACCAGTTGCAGGTGGTAGTCCTGCACCCAGACCACCGCGCCCGGGTCGGCCACCGCGGCGGTCGCCTCGGCGAACCGCTGGTTGACCCGCTGGTACGCCTCCCACCAGCGGCGATGGTATTCGGGTTGCTCGACCGCGTCGTGGTAGAGCGGCCAGAGGGTGGCGTTGGCGAAACCCTCGTAGTGGTCGCGCAGGTCGTCGGCGGTGAGCGGGACGGTCTCCATGTGGACACCGTCCACGTCGGGCAGCACGGGCGCGGGCCCGGTGCCACCGGCCCAGCCGACCCAGGTGGCCGGGGTCTGGCGGAGCAGGGGGTGCAGGGCGCTGACCAGCCCGCCGGGGCTGCGGCGCCACTCGCAGGCGCCGTCGGGCGCCACGCTGTCGTCGATGGGGAGCCGGTTGGCCACCACCACCAGTGATCTCTGTCGCATCTCGGGCATTCCGATCGGCAGTGGACCGACCACGCGAGCGGGGAACAACCGGGCGGTCGGTGGGGGAAGTGACCTACAACGGTATTCCTACTGACCGTAAGTTACACCGCTGTTACACCGGGCGGGGGGCCGGTGGTGTCCCGGCATGCGGGCGGGACGGCGGTGGGGTCGGGGGCGGGGAACGGGGGCTGGGGAATCCGGTCGGGCCTACGGGGGAATGGTCAGACGACCGCGCCGTCGTCGGGATCGTGCTCGTCCTCGTCGCCGGGACGCAGTCGCCAGATCAGCGTGACGAAACCGGCGAGGATGCCGGTGAAACCGAGCAGGGTGACCACCGAGGCGTCCACCACCGGCAGCAAGGACGGGTTGAGGAAGAGGACGAAGCCGAGCACGATCCCCAGCACGCCGACCACCGCGTACTTCGAGATCCGGGGCAGCGGCGGGGGAGGGGGCGGGGTGTAGCCCTCCTCCGGGTCGTCCGGCAGGTCCGCCCCGAAGGTGTCCAGGCCGTCCAGCAGCGACGGCTCGTCCTGCCGGCCCCGGGGGGTCACCGAGATGCCGGAGATGTCGGCCGCGTACGGCAGCCGTCGGACGTCGGTGGCGGTCGGGCCGGTCGGCTCGTCGGCGCGGGTGACCGGGCCACCCGCCCGGGAGGCCGGATCGGTGGTCTCGTCGTCGTCGACGTCCTCCGAGGCCGGCCAGGGGTTGCTGCCGGCGGCCGGGGCGGTGTGGAAGGCGGCGACGATCCGTTCCCACTCGGCGTCGACGTCCGGTTCGGGCCGGGCCGGCTCCGGGGTCGACTCGTCGGCGAGCTGGGTGAGGTAGTCGCGGGCGGTGGTCAGGTGCGAGCGGTCGACGTAGAGCCGGTCGACCGGCCGGGACGGCACGGTGGTCGTCCGGGTGATCGGGTTCAGGTCGGCGGAGGGCTGCAGGTAGGCGGCGATCCCGCCCGCGGCGAGCACGTCGAGCAGGTGCTCGCCGACGCGCGGGTCGACGTCGCCCGCGACGGCGTACTCGCTCGCGTCGAGCCCGTTGTCCCGCCG
Organism: Micromonospora sp. WMMD714; assembly: GCF_029581315.1. NCBI lineage: Bacteria > Bacillati > Actinomycetota > Actinomycetes > Micromonosporales > Micromonosporaceae > Micromonospora > Micromonospora sp. WMMD714. The sequence continues at coordinate 6,843,022 of NZ_CP120744.1, read as the reverse complement.
TCCCCGGCGGGCGCCACCCGCTGACACCGGACATCCTCCTCCGCGCACCTCGCGGTGCGGTCGTGTCGGCGCCCCGTACGCCGTGCCCTGAATCGTGACACGTCGGCACCCGGTTCCGGGAGTGCGTTGTGGCGTGCCGCTCGTGGTTCGTCGCTCCGCGACTCGGCGGACGCCCCCGTCGGGCCGCCCCGGGGCGGCACGGTCGCCGTCCCGCGCGCCCGGTCGGGGCGGCGCGACGCGGGGCCGTCGGCCCGGCGAGCACGCGGGAACGGCCGCCGTAGCGGCTGGTGGCGTACCTGATCGGCGGTCCGCCGCCCGGGGCGTGCTCGCCCGCTCCGCCGGCCCGGACGTCCCTGCGGCCGCTCGGCGGGTCGCTGGCCCCCGGTGGCGGGGAGCTTCGGCGGTGCCGTCCGATCCATTGCCGAGCGGGGTCCGCAAGAAGTGACATTCGACGTGAATCAGGAATACTTCACCTGCGGACACCCCGACCGTCGGCGGGGGAGGGAAGGTCAGCGTCGGGCGGCCGTCGTCGGGGCGGCCAGCCGGAGCAGGCCGGGCATGCCGAAGCGGTCGGCGAAGTCGCGTACCCGGTCGAGGGCGACCGCCGCCGCGGCCGGATCGGCGACGGCCAGCGCCGGCACCGACAGCGCGGTGGTCAGCACGTGGTCGGTGGTGTCGGTCATCCGGGCGTAACTGTCCGCCGCCGTCCGCAACAGCCGGGCGGCCCGGTGCGCGTCGCCGTCGGCCGTCGCCAGGGTGGCCCCGGCGACCTGTCCGGCGGCCACCGCCCAGGGGGTCATCCGGGCGGACCGGTCGAGCAGGTCGTGGACCAGCCGGGCGGCGTCCGGGCCGAGCACGGCGGCGACGTGGCCCACCGCCGGCACCCACTCGGCGAACGGGATCATCCGGGTCCGCCGCCAGTCCTCGGCCAGCTCCACCAGCAGCCGCATCGCCTCGTCGGACCGACCCTCGACGGCCCGGCAGAGCGCGGCGTGCGCCAGCGTCGAGCGCAGCACCCGGTGGAAACCACTGCGTCGCGCGGCGACCAGGGCCTTGGCCACCATGTCCGGACCATCCGCCCCGTCCCCGTCCCCCTCCGCCCCGCTGCCGCCCGCCCCGCTGCCGCCCGCCCCGCTGCCGCCCGCCCCGCTGCCGCCCGCCCCGCCGCCGGCCGCCCCGCCGCCGGCCGGGCCTGCGCCGGCCGGGCCTGCGCCGGTCGGGCCTGCGCCGGCCGGGCCTGCGCCGGTCGGACCCCCGCCGGCCGGTGCGGGTCCGGCCACCCCACCCGCCGGCTCGACCCCGGCGCTCAGCGCACGCATCCACCCGGAGACCGCCACGATGTGCAGGTCCCACTCGGCGGTCGGCCGGCGGGTCGACTCGGTCGCCATCTCCAGGGCCGCCACCCAGTCGCCGGCGTAGTACGCCCGCGTCCACTGGTCGGCGAAGCTGGTCGCCACGCCGTGCCCACCGGCCAGGTCCAGCGCACGCTGTTCGTCGACCAGCCGGGCCGACCGGGCCAGGTCGCCCTCCTCCTGGGCCGCCCAGGCGAGGTTCTGCACCGCCCGCCGCCGACAGGCCAGCCGGTCGGCCCGGCAGTGTTCGGCCACCTCGGTCAGCTCCGCGTACGCCTGCTGCTCGCCGGCCAGGTAGCGGGCCACCGCCAGGGTGATCCGGGCGTTGGCCCGGACCTCGGGAAGCGCCATCCGCTCGGCCAGCCCGGCCGCCGAGCGGGCCGCCGCACAGGCCGGCTCGGTCTCGAAGTTGAGCATCCGGACCCGGGCCAGCTCCAGCAGCGCCTCCGCCTTGTCCTCGGACTCCGGCAGCCCGGCGTAGATCTCGTTGGCCCGGTCCAGGCAGCGCAGCGTCTCGGACCGGTCGGCCCGGCTCCAGGCGGCCGTGGCGAGCAGGGTCCAGGCGCGGGCCGCGCCGGAGCGGTCCCCGGCGGCGGCCAGCCGGTCGACCAGCCCGGTCAGGGTCTGCGTGCCGCCGTCGACGAGGAACGCGTCCCCGTCGCGGAACAGGGCGAGCTGCGCGGCGAACAGCTCCAGCCCCGGGTCGGGCTCCCCGCCGATCGCGAGCGCCCGGTCGACCAGCGTCGCCGCGTTGTCCAGGGCGTGCAGCGCGTTGGCCCGGCGGGCGGCCCGGTGCAGCGCGGTCCGGGCCGCCATCGCGTACGGGGTCGGGTCCAGCCCGACGGTCCGGGCGATCTCGTGGGCGGCCCAGCGGTGGTTGGCCAGCGTCTCGGCCAGGTCCTGCTGCCCGGCGTCGGCGCGCTGGGCCAGCCAGTCGGCGGTGTGCTGGTGCCGCAGCACCCGTTCCGCCCGGGGCAGCCGCTGGTAACACACGTCGCGGACCAGGATGTGCCGGAACCGGTACTCCGGCTGACCGGCCATCGTGGACGCGGGCAGCTCGAAGACCATGTCCCGGCGCTGCAACCGGTCCAGCGCCCGCTTGACCCACTCGACCGTCCGGCCCAGGGCGGTCGCCACCGGCGCCGGCCAGAACTGCACCCCGACCACGGCGGCGGCCTGGAGTACCGCCCGGTCGGCCGGATCGAGCAGGTCGAGCCGGTTGGCGATGACCGCCTGGACGGTGCGCGGCATGTCGGCGGTGCCGGCCGGGTCGAACCGGGCGGTCGGGTCCAGCAGCCCGCCGTCCATCAGCATCCGGGCGTACTCCTGGGCGTACAACGGATTGCCGTCGGCGAACTCGATCAGCGGCGGGCGGGCCGCCGCCGGCAACGCGGCCTGGCCGAGCAGCAGGGAGTACAGGGTGTCGATGTCCGCGTCGTGCATCGGCGGCACCGAGATGGACATCGCGCCGCTGATCATGCCGGTCCAGGCCGGCTGCCGCTCCCGCAGCTCCGGCCGCGCGGTCGCCACCACCAGCAGGGGTACGCCCCGAGCCGCCGCGCCGAGCTGCTCGACGAAGGTGAGCATCGCCTGGTCGGCCCAGTGCATGTCCTCGAAGACCAGCACGGTCGGACCCTGCCCGGCGAGGGCGAGCAGGAAGCGTCGCCAGGCGGCCCCGGTCTCGGCCGGGTTGAGCCGCCCCGCGGAGACCCCCAGCAGCGGTCCGAGCGCGTCGGCCAACCGCAGGTCGGGCGGATCGCCGAGCTGGTCGAGGCGCTGGCGCAGCCGGTCGCGCAGCGGCTCCGGGTCGTCGGTGTCCGGTGCCCCCAGCCAGGCCTTGACGATGTCGGCCAGCGCGGCGTAGGTGACGTTCTCGCCGAACGGCGGGCACTGCCCGACCAGCCAGGTGACCCGGTGGCCGGGCAGGTTGGCGGCGTGCCGGGACAGCTCGCGCAGCAGCCGGCTCTTGCCCACCCCGGCCGGACCGAAGACGGTCACCAGCTGGGAGGTGCGCTCGTTGACCGTGCGGTGCAGGGCGCTGACCAGCAGGCCGCGCTCGTGTTCCCGGTCGACCATCGGGGTCAGCTCGGCGGCCTGCGGGTCGGTGCGCGGCCGGGCCCGGACGGCCAGCCAGAGCCGGCTGACGGCCGTGCGTCCCTTCAGGGTGACCGAGGGCTGGTCGACGTACTCCAGCTCGTGCCGGGTGGCCGCCCAGGTGCTCTCGTCGACGACCACCCCGCCGGTCGGGGCGAGCCCCTGCAACCGGGAGGCGGTGTTCACCACGTCGCCGGTGACGAAGGCCTGCCCGCCGTCGCGGGTGGCGGAGAGGTCCACCAGCGCCTCACCGGTGGCCACGCCGACCCGGAAACCCAGCGGCGGCTGTGGTCCGGCGGCCTGCCGGGCCAGGCTGCGTTGCAGCTCCAGACCGGCCCGTACGCAGCGCAGCGCGTCGTTGTCGGTGGCGACCGGGGCACCGAAGAGGGCCATCACCGCGTCCCCGATGTACTTCTCCACCACCCCGCCGTACTGGTGGACGAGTTTGCGGACGGTGGCGAAGTACGCCTGCTGGAGACTGCGTGCCTGCTCCGGGTCGGCCCGCTCGGCGTACGTGGTGAAGTCGACGATGTCGATGAAGAGCACACTGACCTGGCGGCGGTCCTCCCGCACGGTGACCGCGTGGTCGTGCAGCGGCTGCCCGCAGTCGGTGCAGAAGTTGGCCTCGGGGGTGTTGGCGTGCCCGCACGAGGCGCAGCCGAGCGTCAGCGCCTGTCCGCAGCCGCCGCAGAAGCGGTCGTCCGGTCCCGCCGCCCGGGAGCAGTGTCCACACCTGAGGTCGATGACGAACTCCGTACGTGAGGAGATCCCATTATCCCGCCGCGACGGCCAGTCGGGTACCCGACCTGTGGGCGGACCCTGCGGCTGGCCGGCCGCCACTAGTGTTCCTCACGAGGAAAACTCACTGTCAGGAGAGTGCCGTGCACGTGCGCTTGTCCGCCTACTGGACCGATCCGGACGGCACCGTCCGGTCCCCGGGGGAGACGGTCGACGTCGACGCGGTGACCCTGGCGAGGATGGAGGAGCAGGGCATGGTGGACAATTCCGACAGCCAGACCACCTCGGACGCCGGCACGACCACGGGCTCGACGTCCAAGCCGCAGAAGATCGGTCCCGGGCCGACCACACCCCCGGAGAACATCGGGCCGGGGCCGACTGCCCCGCCCGCGGACGACATCGGTAAGTGAGCGAACGGCGTGGCCGGCGGACCGAAGGGTCCGCCGGCCACGCCGTTCGTGTCGTCTGGGACGGGCCACCCGGGGGCGGCCTGGTCAGCGGTCGGTCATCCCGGCCCGTCGGCGCAGCGCGGCCACGTCGGTCACCACGATCCGGCGACCCTCGGTACGCAGCCAGCCGCGGCTGGCGAAGGAGCCGATCGCCTGGTTGACGCTCTGCCGGGAACCGCCGGCCATCTCGGCGAGCTGGCTCTGGTTGAGCTCGATGGTGATCATCGGGGCCTGGCTCTCGCCGGCCAGCCGGACCAGCGTCTTGGCCACCCGACCGGGCAGGTCGAGGAAGACGTGGTCGGCGTTCTGCTCGGTGAGCCGCCGGATCAGCGCGCCCAGCGACCGCATCACCGCGTCCAGGATGCGCGGGTTGGAGTGCACCAGCTCCATGAAGGCCGGACGGGACAGCGCGAGCGCGGCGCAGTCCTCGATCGCCTCGGCCGAGGCCGAGCGGGTGGAGGCGTCCAGCAGGGAGACCTCACCCAGCACATCGGGTGGTCGGATGACCGACAGCACGGCGCGTTCCCCGGTCGGCGCGGTACGGAACACCGCCACCGCCCCGCGGCGCAACACGATCAGCGACTCGCCGGGATCGTTCTCGACGAAGAGGAGTTGGCCCTTGCGGTAGGTGCGCGGCACGGCCGCGGCGATCACCCGCTGGCGGACCTCCGGCTCCAGCCCCGCGAACATCTCCACTCCGGTGAGGGCGTCCCCCGGCTCCGGCAGGCGCATCTCCACGGCCCCACCCCTCCCCCGGTCACGGACCACAACTTCGCTCACCGGGTGAACCCTGACGGCCCTGTCGAGGTGAACTGACACCGGTTCGGCGTCCGGTAGCGGTACACATCAGATCATGACGGTCCAGTCGCTTGCTGTACACCCCCGTAGACCGTTCCGTGACACTCCCGAGCTGCGGCGGCGGGCGGTGACGGGCGTCCCGCGCGGCCCGACCGCACCGGCGGGGCCGGGACGGCCACCCCCGCCCGGGGACGGCCTCCGGCGGTGGGCGAGGATGGACGACGATGGTCTACCGCTACTTCTACGACTGCGAATTCATCGAGGACGGCCGGAGCGTCGACCTCGTGTCGATCGGTGTCGTCGACGAGTACGGCCGCGAGTTCTACGCGGTCTCCACCGAGTTCGACGACTCCCGCGCCGTGCCCTGGGTCCGCCGCAACGTGCTGGACAAGCTCCCCTCGCCGGCGGACCGTGCCTGGCGCTCCCGGAGCCGGATCCGCGACGACCTGTACGAGTTCCTGCTGGAGCCGGTCCGGGACCGGCCGGGCGAGCAGCTGGAGCTGTGGGCCTGGTACGCCGCCTACGACCACGTGGTGCTGGCCCAGCTCTGGGGGGCGATGCCGGCGCTGCCCCGGGAGATCCCCCGGTTCACCAAGGAGCTGCGGCAGCTCTGGGACGACCGGGGCCGTCCCCGGCTGCCGGACGCGGCGGCCGACCGGCACGACGCGCTGGTCGACGCCCGGCACAACCTGGCCCGCTGGCAGGCGATGACAGCCGGTGACAGCCGGCAGGTTTGACCCGCGTTGCCCGGGGCACCGGTTCGGCGAGCCGATCCGAGGGAGTGCGCCATGGCCGACGACGCGACCACCATCACCGAAGCCCGGCGGCGGGTGACCGAGCTGATCCGGGACGCCCGGATCTGCATGTTGACCACGATCGGGGTGGACGGCCGGCTGCTCAGCCGGCCGATGGCGCTCCAGGCGGCCGAGTTCGACGGCGACCTGTGGTTCTTCGCCTACGCCGACTCGGCCAAGGTGCGTCAGCTCCGGGTCAACCCGGAGGTCAACGTCGCCTTCTCCGACCAGCGGCACCACGCCTGGGTCTCGGTCTCCGGCACCGCCCAGGAGGCGTACGACCGGTCCCGGGCCGAGCAGCTGTGGAACCCGGTGCTCAAGGCGTGGTTCCCGGACGGGCTGGACACCCCCGGGCTGACCCTGATCAAGGTGCACGCCAGCTCGGCCGAGTACTGGGACTCGCCGGGTGGCACGGTGGTCAACCTGCTCGGGTTCGCCAAGGCTGCGGTGACCGGGAAGCCGCCGGCGGTGGGGGAGAACCACGAGGTCAGCTACTGACCGGTAGCCGGGGCCGGGCCGGGACCGGTCGGGGCGCGGTGTCGGCGTACACCTGAGCCGACTACAGTGCGCAGTGACGGCCCGCCCCGGGCCGGCAACGGTGCCGATGGTCTGAGCTGACACATATCCTGGGGCTTATCCGGGCTTCACCTGACGTTCCAGGAGGATGAGCAGATCATGCGTATCGGCGTGCTCACCGGCGGCGGCGACTGCCCAGGTCTCAACGCGGTCATCCGGGCGGTCGTCCGTAAGGGCGTCGCTACTTACGGTCACGAGTTCGTGGGTTTCCGGGACGGCTGGAAGGGTCCGCTTGAGGGCCTGTCCAAGCCGCTCGGCATCCCTGAGGTGCGGGGCATCCTGCCGCGCGGCGGTACCATCCTCGGCTCGTCCCGCACCAACCCTTTCAAGATCGAGAACGGCGTGGAGCGGATCAAGGAGAACCTCGCCGCGCAGGGCGTGGACGCGCTGATCGCGATCGGCGGCGAGGACACCCTGGGTGTCGCCACCAAGCTGCACGAGCTGGGCGTCAACGTGGTCGGTGTGCCGAAGACGATCGACAACGACCTGGGCGCCACCGACTACACCTTCGGCTTCGACACCGCCGTCAACATCGCCATGGAGGCGATCGACCGGCTGCACACCACCGCGGAGAGCCACCACCGCACCCTGGTCGTCGAGGTGATGGGCCGGCACGCCGGCTGGATCGCCCTGCACGCCGGCCTCGCCGGTGGCGCCAACGTGATCCTGCTGCCCGAGCGCAAGTTCGACGTCGACCAGGTCGCCGGGTACGTCGAGAAGCGCTTCCAGCACCAGTACGCCCCGATCGTCGTGGTCGCCGAGGGCGCCCAGCCGCTCGACGGCCAGATGGTCCTGCACAACCAGGAGCTGGACGCCTTCGGGCACGTCCGGCTCGGCGGCATCGGCCAGTGGCTCGCCGAGCAGCTGGAGGCGAAGACCGGCAAGGAGGCCCGCACCGTCGTGCTCGGGCACATCCAGCGCGGTGGCACCCCGACCGCGTTCGACCGGGTGCTCGCCACCCGGCTCGGCCTGCAGGCCATCGACGCCGCCCACGAGGGTGACTGGGGCAAGATGGTCGCGATGCAGAGCACCGACATCGTCCGGGTGCCGCTGGCCGAGGCCACCCGCGAGCTGAAGACCGTCCCGATCGAGCGCTACGACGAGGCCGAGGTCTTCTTCGGCAGCTGAGCGCACCCCACCCCTTCCCCTCCGCCCTGTCGGAGGGGAAGGGGCACGGGACCGGACGAACGGGACGGAAGGGTGACAATGGGGTCGGCGAGGCACACTGTCGCGGTGATCGGGGCGGGAAAGATCGGCGAGCTGATGCTCTCCGGGCTGCTGCGGTCCGGCTGGCCGGCACAGCGGCTACTGGCCACCGCCCGCCGTCCCGTCCGGGCCGAGGAGCTGGCCACCCGGTACGGCGTACGGGTGGTCGACAACCTGACCGCCGTCGACGAGGCGGCGGTGCTGGCGATCGCGGTGAAGCCCCAGGACGCGGGCGTCCTGCTGGACGAGATCGGCCCCAAGGTGCCGGCCGACAAGCTGGTCGTCTCGCTCTGCGCCGGGCTGCCCACCAGCTTCTTCAGCCGTCGGCTGCCCGAGGGCACGCCGGTGGTCCGGGTGATGACCAACACCCCGGCCCTGGTCGACCAGGCGATGAGCGCCATCTCGGCCGGCGCGCACGCCACCGGCGAACACCTGGCCCTGGCCGAGGAGATGTTCGCCCCGCTCGGCGCGACCCTGCGGGTGCCCGAGTCGCAGCAGGACGCGGTCACCGCGCTCTCCGGCTCCGGCCCGGCCTACTTCTACCTGCTGGTCGAGGCCATGATCGACGCTGGCATCCTGCTCGGCCTGCCCCGGCAGGTGGCGCACGAGCTGATCGTGCAGACCGCGATCGGCTCGGCCATGATGCTGCGCGACTCCGGCGAACACCCGGTCAAGCTCCGCGAGGCCGTCACCTCCCCGGCCGGCACCACCATCTCCGCCGTCCGCGAGCTGGAGAAGCACGGGGTACGCGCGGCGCTGCTGGCGGCGCTGGAAGCCGCCCGCGACCGCGCCCGCGAACTCGCCGCCCAGGCCGACTGAGGTCACCGACCGATGTCGGACGGGAGATCGAACGACATTCCCGATCTTGGTCCACCACCCGAACGCATAGTGGTCGACGCGGACCAGGTGCGCCGGCTCGTCGCCGCCCAGTTCCCACAATGGGCCGGCCTCCCGGTCGAACGAGTCGCCAACGGCGGCTGGGACAACTGGACCTTCCACCTCGGTCCGGGGATGTCGGTACGCCTGCCGAGCGCACTGGAGTACGCCGAGGCGGTCGACAAGGAACACATCTGGCTTCCGGTGCTCGCCTCTCAACTCCCGTTGCCCATCTCCACGCCATTGGCGAAAGGCGAACCCGGCGAGGGCTATCCGTACCCGTGGTCGGTCTGCCGATGGCTCGACGGTCAGACCGCGCGGAGGGACCGCATCGCCGACCCGGTCCGGTTCGCACTCGACCTGGCCGAGTTCGTCGCGGCACTGCAGGACATCGACGCCGCTGGCGGCCCTCGCCCCGGCAGGCACAACTGGTACCGGGGTGGCACGCTGCGTACCTACCATGAGCAGGCCAGCCGAGGACTCAGGGCGCTCGGCGGTCGTATCGACACCGGCCTGGCCGACGAGATCTGGGAATGCGCTCTGGACGCGGGTCCCAACGGTGTGGAGCGCTGGTTCCACGGTGACCTCGCGCAGGAGAACATTCTCCTCGATGATGGGCACCTGGCAGGGATCATCGACTTCGGCACCTGCGGCGTCGGCGATCCTTCCTGTGACCTGGCTGTCGCTTGGACACTCCTGACCACCGACGGCCGACGGGTGTTCCGGGAGCGGCTGCCCGTCGAGGACGCGACGTGGGCGCGCGGCCGTGGCTGGGCGCTCTGGAAGACGCTTGTCACCTATGCCAACGCGCCTGACGACAGCGAAGTGGCGGCGAACTCACGGAGGATCCTCGACGAGATCTTCGCCGAGTACACCGACAGCGAACAGCCGGTGAAGCCCCGCACCGACCGGGCGACGCGGCCTACCCGGCCGCCGCCGATGCCTTGAGAACCGGGATGGCGTCGATCTTCTCTGAGCTGAGGCTTTCCCAGTAGATGCCCCTCGGACGCTGCCGTCGCCGGCACTCGATCACCTCATCCGGAGTGATGATCAGATCGAGGCCGAAATCGTGCGATGACTCGGGGAGCGGCCCGTCAACGACCTGCAACGGATGGACCGTCGTTGCGAGGATGGTGGACGGGCCGACCAAGCCGGTCTCGGTGAGTAAGCCGACTTCGATGTCTGAGTGGTCCGCGCCGAGGCGCAGCACGGCCGGGTGGTCGACTACCTGGCCGGGTGCTGCGGGCGCTCGACGTGCCGGCCGGTGCGGTGGACGCGGCCCGGCGGGCCTTCGCCGACGAGGCCGGCGCGTGACCGCCGGCTCGCGGCTGCGGTTGCTCGCCGCAGGGGTCCTGGCCGAACACATCCACCTGCCGACCGAGCCCGTCGGCCAACCCTATCGTTTTTTTCGCTTTGGCGAGTATCGTGGTGACGGGATCGATGACGCCGGAGGGTCTTGTGACGGTGGTACCAGCAGGCGGATCGGCGCCCAACGGTGACGAGTTGCGGCGCTTCGCCCGGCGGTCGCTGCGGGGGCGGCGGCTGCAACTGATCGTCGATGGCGGAGAACCGGTCGACGTGCCGTCCGTGGTGGGGGAGGCCCTCGCCGAAGTCGTGTCGATCCTCGGTCGCGGGCGGCCGGTGCGGGTGATGGCGGAGAACGTCGAGCTGTCGACCGGGGAGGCCGCCGCGATCCTGGGCGTGACCCGTCCGACGGTGGTCAAGCTGATGAACGATGGCGTGCTGCCCTACACCCGCCCCAACTCCAGCCGCCGGGTCGCGTTGCACGATGTGCTGGCCTACAAGGAGCGCCGGTCGAGAGCGCGCCGTGAGGCCCTGGACGAGTTGACGGCCGACGCGATCGACATGGGCGTCTACGACGAGGCGATCCGGCGCGGTCGCCAGCAGCCAGCCGACCAACCGGACGAGTGACCGTCCGCTGATGACCGTCGCCGTGCTGGACGCCTGCGTCCTCGTGCCCAGCGTCCTCGCCGACACCCCGCTGCGCTGCGCCGAGCAGGAGCTGTACCGCCCGCTCTGGACGCGGACGATCCTCGACGAGGTTCGCCGGAACCTGCCGCCGTCTGTGCTCGGTGCCAAGGCCGAACGCAGGGTCGAGGTCATGCGAGAACACTTCCCGACAGCGATGGTCTCGGGGTATGAACCTCTCATCGCCGAGATGACCAACGATCCCAAGGATCGCCACGTGCTCGCCGCCGCCGTCGTCGCCGACGCGGAAGTGATCGTCACCGCCAACCTTCGCGATTTCCCGGACCACGCGCTGGCACCGTACGCCATCGAGGCGCTGCACCCGGACGACTTCCTCTGCCTGCTGCTGGACGACGACCCGGAACGAATCGCGGACATCGTCGTGCAGCAGGCGGAGGCCACCGGGAGAGGTGGACGGCCGAAGCTCAGTGTGGACGACGTCCTGAGCGGTCTGGCCGGTTGCCGGGCGATCCGGTTCGTGCACCGGGTCTCTCGCCAACTCGCCGAAGGTCGTTGGCCCTGACCTGTTTCGATCCGGTGCGGACTGGCGGCTGAGAAGGGGTGGCCTATCGGCGACGCCGGGTCTCCAGCGGCCACTCCAGGCTGACCCGCTCGTCGCGGCCCTGCCGGTCGAAGTACTCCTGGAGGTTCCGCTTCTGCCCGGCGTACCAGGTGACCTGCGCGCGGTGGAGGTCGTCGGGGAGCATCCGGGCGATGCGTTCGTGCCGGGCCGCGATCGCCGCGGCCAGCGCGACGGCGGCGCGGGCGTCGCTCGCGGCCTCGTGCGCGGAGCCGGCGTCCACCTGGTAGTACCGGCACAGGTCGCCGAGCTGCCGGCTGCCGTACCGGTGGGGTTCGACCTCCTGGTGCAGGATCGAGGGGTCGATGACGACGGCACGGTCCCAGTCCAGCGACGGCAGGGCGTGCCGGGCCAGCTCGGCGTGCAACGTCGTGACGTCGAAGTGGGCGCAGAAGGCGACCAGCGGCGTGCCCTCGGCGATCACCTTCCCGATGGCCGCGCCCAACTCGGCCAGCGCCTCGCCGGCCGGCCTTCCGGTGCTGCGCACCATCTCGTCGGTGATGCCGTGGATCTCGGTGGTGCGGGGCGGGATCGGCACCCCGGGATTGACGAGCCACCGCCTGGTCGTGCCATCGGAGTGCACCAGGGCGGCGGAGACGATGCGGGCGTCCAGCGGCTCGTCCCCGGTGGTCTCGATGTCGAAGCCCACCATCGGCAGGTCGTGCCACCCGCGGTGGGTGCCCGGCGGCGGCGCCACCTCCACCGGCACACAACCGTCGTGGTACGTGGTCCAGCCGGCACCGACCCTGAGCGCCTGCCCGGCCCCGGCCTCCACCCGCCGTCGGCACGTGCCACAGCTACCGGGGAACTTGTTGATCACGATGGGACTCCTGGTTCGGTCGTGCGGATGCCCCCGACGGACACGGGTGCCGGGGGTGGGACGCGAGGGGTCGCGCCCCAAGATCCTTGATCACCGGTCCCGTCGTCCACACCCGCCGGCCGGATCACCCTATGACCCTTGTGGACTGTCGGCTCCGGCCGCCCGCCGGTCGCGCCCCGCAGCCGGCCGACACCGACAGCGACGCGGGCAACTCCGGTGACGACAAAGCGACACGGCCACCCGACTCCCCGGTGACACGGTGACACGGTGGTGCACGACACCCGGCCCGGTGCGGTGGTGACGTGGCGGTGTATGAGACCCGGCCTGTTGAGGCGGTGACGCGGTGGTGCATGAGACCCAGCCTGTTGAGGCGGTGACGCGGTGGTGCATGAGACCCGGCCCGGTGATGCGGTCACCCGGTCACCCGGTCACCCGGTCACGTGGCGGGCGGCCCGGCACCGGCCCGCAGGGTCGACCGAAGCCGGCGACGGGTCGGTACGAAAGGCGCGGGTGCTCCATACTGGCCCGGTGTTCACTCTCGCCCAGGCGCGGTACCTGGTCGCCACCCTGCAGCCCCGCATCGACGAGCTGATCGGCATCCGGGCCGACCTGGCTGAGCTCCGGGCCGACCTGGCCGGTCCCGGCATGTCGGCGCTCGGCGGCCGGGCCGAGGTCAAGGCGCTGGAGGCCCGGTTACACGGGGTGCTGGAGGAGCTGAACTCGCACGACATCCAGGTCAAGGGGATCGCCCCGGTGCTGCTCGACTTCCCCGGCGAACGCGAGGGCCGGGCGGTGCTCTGGTGCTGGCTGGAGGGCGACTCCGACGTGCGCTGGTACCACCGGGTCGAGTGCGGCTTCGCCGGCCGCCGCCCCATCCGCTAACCCCACCCAGCCCTGCACACCCCACCCCCACCCCTGCCCCGCCCCGCGCACCCCACCCCGCACACTCCACCTCACCCCGCACACTCCACCCCGCACACCCCACCCACCCACCCACCCCACCGCGTCGATCATGGAGTTGTGGGGGACGCGAAAGTGGTCATAACCTCGCGAAATTGGCACCAGAACTCCAAGATCGCGCGTGACGCTCGAACTCAGGGCGGGCCGCGCCGGGGCCGGGGGTAGCCGGGCGGCCGTATCGGAGCTGGTCGGGCCACACTCGGAGGTGGGTCGGGTCGGAGGGCGCCGTAGTCAGGCCAGGTCGCCCTGGGTCGGGCCGGAGCCTTCCGGGCCGCGTGTGAGCTGGGCTGGTGGGTGCGTCGGAGTCAGGGCGGGGCCGCGCTGAAGCCAGCCGGGGGCGGGGTGCGGGGTGCGGGGGAGGGCGGTGTGGAAGAGGGGATCAGGGGAGGGTGGACAGCAGGGCGGGGGAGACGTTGCCGCCGCTGAGTACCAGGATCGTCCGGGTACCCGGGGCAGCGGTCACCCGACCGGTACGCAGCGCGGCGAGGGTGACCGCCGCCGCCGGTTCGAGCAGTAGCCGGGTAGCCGCCATCAGCTCCCACCAGGCGGACCGGATGTCGGCCTCGGTAACCTCGACCAGATCGTCCACCAGTTCCCGGACGTGGGCCAGGGTGAGCCGGCCGGCGAAGGGGGCGGCCAGTCCGTCGGCCATCGAGACCGGTCGGGTCGCCGGGGTGGCGCCGTCGCCGCGGAGCGCGTACCCGACGACGTTGGCGGTGGCCGGCTCGACGCCGACGATCCGGGCCGTCGGGACGGCCGCCCGGACGGCGGTGGCCACCCCGCTGATCAGCCCGCCCCCGCCGACCGGGACCAGCACCAGGCCCGGCGGCGGGCCGTCGGCCAGCAGCTCCCGTCCCAGGGTGGCCTGACCGGCGATGACGTCCGGGTCGTCGAACGGCGGCAGCAGGTGGTAGCCGCGTTCGGCGGTGATCTGCTCGCAGGTGGCGAGCAGGTCGTCGGTGAGCACCACCTCGCCACCCCAGCGGCGGACCGCCTCGATCTTGGTGGGTACCGCGTTGGGGGGCATGCAGACGACGGTGGGCAGACCGAAGCTGCGACCGGCGAAGGCCACGGCCATGGCGTGGTTGCCGGCGGAGAAGGCGGTCAGCCCGGCGGGGACCGCCTGCCGCTCGGCCAGGGCGAGCAGCGCGTTCAGCGCGCCCCGGACCTTGAAGCTGCCGGTGTGCTGGAGGTTCTCCGCCTTCACCGCGATGTCGAGCCCGTACTCGTCGCTGAGCTGTGGACAGGGCAGCAGGGGGGTCCGGACGATCCGTCCGGCGAGCCGGTGTTCGGCGGCCAGGACGTCATCCACGCTGGTCAGTCGCACTGCCGGAGCCTAGCCGACCGGCCCGGGGTCAGCCGGCGGCGGAGCGGGGAAGTGCGTCGGCCGGCGGTGGAGGGAGTCGGCCGGCGGCGGGGAAAGGAGTCAGCTGGCGGTGGAGCAGGGGAGGGGGTCGGCGGGCGGTGGAGCGGGAAAGGAGTGAGTCGGCGGCGAGGGAGAGGGTCAGTCGGCGGCGGTGCGGGGGAGGGGATCGGCCGGCGGGTCGGCGACCGCGAAGACCACCACGTTGTCCCGGTAGTGCCGCACACGCCGGTCGAAGTCGCCGCCGCAGGTGATCAGCCGCAGCTCGGGGCCGGGCGTCGGGCCGTACACGGTGGCGGTGGGAAAGGCGTCCTTGGGGGTACGCAGCGCGCCGGTGACCCGGAACGTCACCCGGCGGTCGCCGCGCCACACCTCGATCCGGTCGCCGGGGCGCAGTTCGCCGAGGCGGGCGAAGACGGCCGGGCCGCGCCGCGAGTCCAGGTGGCCGGCGATCACCGCCGGTCCGGGGTCGCCCGGTGCCGGCCCGCCGCCGTACCAGCCGGCCCTGGTGAAGTCGGCCGGCGGGACCAGGGTGCCGGCCCGGTCCAGGCCGAGCGCGGTGAGCGTGGAGTCGACGCCGATCCGCGCCACCCGTACCCGGGTGGGTGGCGCGGGCGCGGTGCGGAGGGCGCCGGCCCCGGTGGCGCAACCGCCGGTGCAGCCGGGCCGCCACTCTCCGGACCCGGCGGCGGGGCCGCTGCCGTCCATCGGGTCGGAGCCGACGGCCGGGTCGGAGCCGGCGGCGGGGCCGTTGCCGTCCACCGGGCCGGAGTCGGCGGCGGGGTCGGAGCCGGCGGCCGGGCCGGAGTCGGCGGGGCCGAGTCGGGTGTCGGTGGCCAGGCCGACACCGGTACCGGCGGCGAGGCAGAGCGCCACCCCGAACGCGACCAGGGCGGTGGCCGGTGCCGGCCGGGCGCGGTGCCGCCGGATCGCGAAGCCGGGCCTGGTCACCAGACCGGTCGCCGCCGACGCCGCACCAGCACCGTCGTGCCCACCAGCACGGCCCCCGCGGCCAGCCCGCCGGCCACCTTCGGGTACGTCCCGAGCCCGCCGACGGTCAGGCCGCCGGCCCCCGCCGGCACCCCGCCGGCCGGGGCGACCCCACCGTCGCGGGCGTCCTCGCGCAGCTCGGTGGTGAGCCCGCCCCGCTTGCCGTCGAGCACCAGTAGCGAGTAGACCCGCCCACCGGCGAGGGTCACCTCGGCGTCGGTGGTCGGGCCGCTGCCACCGCCGAGGCGCAGCCGCCAGCGGCCCGGCTCCATCTGGTGGTAGTCGGTGGTGGTGGCGAACCGGACGTCGTCGGCGATGGTCGGGCCGTCGTCGGCCGCCACGTCGACCACCGGGGCGCGTACCGAGGCCTGCACGATCCGTACCTTCGCCTGCCCGGCCGCCGGGGCGCTGAGGTCGTCGGCGAGCACCCGCAGGCCCAGGTCGGCGTACCGGCCCACCCCGGCCACCGTGTACGCCCGGCCGGCGTCGACGGCCACCTCGGTGGTGAGCACCGGCGGCTCGCTGGCCGGGGCGCCGGCCTGCCGCATCGCCACCGCGTACCGGCCGGCGGCCAGGGGCAGGTAGCGGGAGACGACGCCGTAGCCGACGGCGGGGAAGACCTGCGGCGTCCCGTTGCCGGCGGCGGAGAGGTAGACGTCCACGGCCGGGGTGTCGGGGGAGAGGTGGGCGAGCCGGACGTAACCGACGTCCCCGGCCGCGGCGACGGCCGGTGCGGCACCGCTCACGGCCACCGCCGCGCCGAGCAGGAGGGTGCCGGCGGCGGCGAACAGCCGGCGCGGCGCGGTACGGAGCTGGGGCATCTCGCCTCCGAAGTGGTGTGTCGGTCCGGTCCCGACCTCCAGCGTCCCGTGAGCGGGACTGGATGGCAAGCCGGACACCTGCGGAACCCGCCGGTTCCGATCAGCGTGTCTCGGTCGGTGACCCCTGCGGAGTATCCGGTACCGTCCGTTCGTGATCAACGTTCGACGGGCCGTGGTGGCCGACGCCGGGGAGATCGTCCGCCTGCGTGGGGTGATGCTGGCCGACATGGACCAGATGGCTCCCGCGCCGGGCCCCTGGCAGCAGGCCGCCCGGGAGGTGCTCCACCACCGGCTCGCCGAACCGGCCGACCTGATGGCGGTCTTCGTCGTCGACGACCCCCGCCGACCGGGCGCCCTGGCGGCCTGCGCGACCGGGACCATCGAGCAGCGCCTGGGCGGTCCCGACAACCCCGACGGGCTGATCGGGTACGTCTTCAACGTGGTCACCGAGCCGGCGTACCGTCGTCGCGGTTTTTCCCGGGCCTGCCTGGAGGCGCTGCTGGACTGGTACCGGCAACGCGGGGTGGGCAGGGTCGACCTGCGGGCCTCGGTCCCGGGCGAACCGCTCTACCGGTCCCTGGGATTCGTGCCCACCTCGGGGCCGACGCTGCGGTTGAGCCTGCCGGTGCCGGCCGGGCGGGGCTGACGGGTGTTCGCGTCGCCGCTGACCGACGCCGCCGAGCTGCGCCCGCTCTCGCCGTGGCACGCGGAGGAGTTCCTGGCCCACCTGGATCGGGCCCGGACGCACATCGCCCCCTGGGTCGGCGCGTCCTTCGTGGCCACCGACCTGGAGTCGGCCCGCCGGGTGCTGCGCCGGTACGCCGAGAAGTGGGCGGCCGACGCCGGTGGCATCTGGGGGATCTGGGCCGGGGGCACCCTGGTCGGCGGGGTGATGTTCGTGTCCTTCGACCCGGTGTCGGGGGTGGCCGAGGCGGGCTGCTGGCTGGAGCCGGCCGCCGAGAGGCGGGGTCTGGTGACCCGGGCGGCCACCCGGATCGTGGACTGGGCGATCCGGGAGCGCGGCATCCACCGGGTCGAGTGGCGGACCAGCGTCGGCAACGTCCGCAGCGTGGCGGTGGCCCGCCGGCTCGGGATGCGGCACGAGGGCACCCTGCGCGAGGCCGTGCCGGGTCCGGCGGGTCGGGTCGACGTCGAGGTGTGGGCGGTGCTGGCGGGGCAGTGGTCGCCGACGGGCGGCCCACGGGCGTCGGCGTAGCCGCGGACGTCGGCGTAGCCGCGGGCGGTCGTCTGCGGGGGTGCCGGTGCGGGGTCGCCGGACCCCTGTTCCACATCGATGTCCTTCCCAAACTCTGCATCGAGTGATATCTATCTCACACCACCACTTCCAGCCCCCAGGAGTGCGACGTGCGGAGATCCCGACTCGTGTCCCTCGCCGTGAGTCTCGCGGCATCCATCGGCGTGACCCTCGGCGTGGCGGTGCCCGCCCAGGCGGCCCCCTCCGACCGGTACGTGGCCCTCGGCGACTCGTACGCCTCCGGCGTCGGCGCCGACAGCTACACCTCCGAGAGCGGGGCCTGCCAGCGCAGCACCAACGCCTACCCGGCGCTGTACAACACCAACGTCAAGCCCGCCTCGTACAAGTCGGTGGCCTGCTCCGGGGCGACCACCACGGACGTGGTCAACAACCAGCTCTCCGCACTGACCTCGACCACCACCCTGGTCAGCGTCACCATCGGCGGCAACGACGTCGGCTTCACCTCGATCATGAGCACCTGCGTGCTCCAGGGCGAGTCCCAGTGCGTCGCGGCCGTGCAGGCCGCCGAGAACAAGGCCCGCGCGGAGCTGCCGAGCAAGCTGGCCACCGTCTACCGGGGAATCCGGTCCCGCGCGCCGTCGGCCCGGGTGGTGGTCGTCGGCTACCCGGTCTTCTATCAGCTCGGCACGGTCTGCGTGGGGCTCACCGCGACCTCCCGCGCGAAGATCAACGAGGGCATCAACCTGGTGGACGACCTCACCCGCACCGCCGCCACCTCGGCCGGCTTCACCTTCGCCGACGTCCGGTCCGTCTTCGTCGGTCACCAGCTGTGCAGCTACGGCGAGAAGTGGCTGCACGCGCTGAACTTCGTCAACCTCGGTGTCTCCTACCACCCGACGGCGGCCGGCCAGTCCGGCGGCTACTACCCGGTCTTCCGCTCCGCGGCGGGCTGACCCACCACCAGCGGCCGGGCCGCCGGCGGATCGATCGCCGGCGGCCCGGCCGCTGGTGTTTCCGGTCGTCGGCGCTGCCACCGCATCCTCACCGGCCGGCGGGCAGGACCTTGTCGATCGCCGCGCGCAGCTCGGCCGAGTCCGGGGTGACCGTGGGCGCGAACCGGGCGGCGACCGTGCCGTCCGGGGCGACCAGGAACTTCTCGAAGTTCCACCGGACGTCCCCGGTGTGTCCGTCGGCGTCGGGGGTGTCGACCAGCGCCGCGTAGAGCGGGTGCCGGGCCGGGCCGTTGACGTCGACCTTCTCGGTCAGCGGGAAGGTGACCCCGTAGTTGACCTGGCAGAACTCGCCGATCTCGGCCGCCGTGCCGGGTTCCTGCCCGGCGAACTGGTTGCACGGCACCCCGAGCACCACCAGCCCCCGGTCGGCGTACTCGGTGGACAGCTCCTGGAGGCCGGCGTACTGCGGGGTGAGCCCGCAGCGGGAGGCCACGTTCACCACCAGCAGCGCCCGCCCCCGGTAGCCGGCCAGGTCGACGGGTCCGCCGGTCAGGGCGTCGATCTCGATGTCGAAGACGGTCATGCCGCGAGGCTACGCGCCCGTGCGCCCCACCTCGCCCGACCGGGCCGGCGAATCGACGGATACGCATCTTGACGAAGTGATGACGGTGTGAGTAGCGTCTCCCCATCGATTTGGAAAGTTTCCTAACTGTTTGAGGAGGCGCCCCATGAAGAGATCCCTCCGCCGCGCCCTGTGGGCCGGCGCGGTCGTCGCGCTGACCGTGGCGGCGGTACCGGTGACCTCGGCGTTCGGCGCCGGAAGCGTTACCGCGACATTCGCCTCGGCGCAGGACTGGGGGACCGGCCACGAGGGCCGGGTCACCGTCGCCAACGGCTCCAGCGCCAGCGTCAGCACCTGGCGTATCGAGTTCGACCTGCCGGCCGGCACCACCATCAGCAGCTTCTGGGACGCCGACGTCACCAGCAGCGGCAACCACTACGTGGCGGTGAAGAAGAGCTGGGCCGGGCCGCTCGCCCCGGGGGCCAGCTTCAGCTGGGGCTACAACGGCACCGGGCCGTACAAGGCCCCGCTGAACTGCACGATCAACGGCGCGTCGTGCGGCGGGGGCACCCCGCCCACCACCACGAAACCGCCGACGACCGCCCCGCCCACCACCGCCCCGCCGACCACGCCGCCCCCGACGACCCCGCCGCCGACCACCCCGCCGCCCAGCGGGGACAAGAAGGTCGTCGGCTACTTCGCCGAGTGGGGCGTCTACGGGCGCAACTACCACGTCAAGAACATCGCCACCAGCGGCTCCGCCGCCAAGCTCACCCACATCCTGTACGCCTTCGGCAACACCACCGGCGGCCGGTGCACGATCGGGGACAGCTACGCCGACTACGACAAGGCGTACACCGCGGCGGACAGCGTGGACGGCGTCGCCGACACCTGGGACCAGCCGCTGCGCGGCAGCTTCAACCAGCTGCGCAAGCTGAAGAAGATGTACCCGCACCTCAAGGTGATCTGGTCCTTCGGCGGCTGGACCTGGTCGGGTGGCTTCACCCAGGCCGCGCAGAACCCGGCCGCGTTCGCCGACAGCTGCTACAACCTGGTGGAGGACCCGCGCTGGGCGGACGTCTTCGACGGCATCGACGTCGACTGGGAGTACCCCAACGCCTGTGGTCTGAGCTGCGACAGCAGCGGCCCGAACGCGTTCAAGAACGTGATCTCCGCGCTGCGGGCCAAGTTCGGCTCGTCGGCCCTGGTCACCGCGGCGATCACCGCCGACGGCAGCAACGGCGGCAAGATCGACGCCACCGACTACGCCGGTGCGGTGGGCAACCTCAACTGGCTGATGCCGATGACGTACGACTACTTCGGCGCGTTCAACGCGCAGGGCCCCACCGCCCCGCACTCGCCGCTCACCTCGTACACCGGGATTCCGCAGCAGGGCTTCAACTCCGACGCGGCGATCCAGAAGCTCAAGTCCAAGGGCGTCCCGGCCAGCAAGCTGCTGCTCGGCATCGGCTTCTACGGTCGCGGCTGGACCGGGGTGACCCAGGCCGCCCCGGGCGGCACCGCCACCGGCGCGGCCCCCGGCACCTACGAGGCGGGCATCGAGGACTACAAGGTGCTCAAGAACACCTGCCCGGCCACCGGCACGATCGCCGGTACGGCGTACGCCAAGTGCGGCAGCAACTGGTGGAGCTACGACACCCCGGCCACCATCGGCGGCAAGATGACCTACGCGAAGAACCAGGGCCTCGGTGGCGCGTTCTTCTGGGAACTCTCCGGTGACACCGGCAACGGCGAGCTGATCGGCGCGATCAAGGGCGGTCTCGGCTGAGCCGAGCACCGACACCGCACCCGTCCGGCGGGGAGGGACCAGCAATCCGGTCCCTCCCCGTCGGCGTGTCCGCGTCGTCACGGGTTGCCACCCCACCGGTGCGGTGTGGCAGACTCGCCGCTCGGCAACCGGTCGACATGTCGCATCCCGGAGGACGTATGGACGCCAGACTCCGCGCCGCGGGCGTCGTACCGCTGGCCCTGTCGCTGTTCACCCTGCTCGGCTGCGGCTCGACCGGGGACGACGGGGCCGAGGGGACGCCGGAGCGGGTGCCCGCCCAGGAAGCGTCCGGCAAGGCCCGCGAGCGGGTCCAGGCGTACCTCGACGCGATGACCGCCAAGGACCCGGCCGCCGGCCGCAGCCAGCTCTGCGCGACGATGCACGCGGGTTTCGACGCCGCCGCGACCGGGCCGAACGGCGACTTCGCCGACCACTTCAAGGTGTCCCGGGCGACCATCACCGACATCCGCACCGGTGCCCAGGGGCAGGAGGTCAGCACCACCGTGACCGCTTCGGCGGGGACGCGGAAGACCACCCGCCCGCTGCTGTTCACGGTCACCCGGGACGGCGCGGACTGGTGCATCGCGGGCGAGGAGCCCGGTGGACACAGCCCTGAGCCGTCGGTCACCCCCTGACCTCCCAACTGCCGGAACCGCGCCCCTCGCCGCCCGGCCGCCCGGACCGTCGCCGTACGCTTTCTCCCATGCGCCATGAGTGGCATCAGCTGAGCTACCCCGCCGTGAGCAGCCCCGGGCTGCAGACCAGCCGCCCCACCGTCGACTCCGCCGAGGACGCCGCCCTCGGCCTCGACAGGTGGCGTGAGCTGCCCCGCCAGCAGACCCCGCCGTGGTCCGACCCGGCCCAGGTCGCCGAGGTGTGCAAGGTGCTCGACACCGTGCCGTCGGTGGTCGCGCCCTACGAGGTCGACCAGCTCCGGCGCAAGCTCGCCCTGGTCTGCGAGGGCAAGGCGTTCCTGCTCCAGGGCGGCGACTGCGCCGAGACCTTCGCCGACAACACCGAGAGCCACCTGCTGGCCAACGCCCGCACCCTGCTCCAGATGGCGATCGTGCTCACCTACGGCGCGTCCCTGCCGGTGGTGAAGGTGGCCCGGGTCGCCGGCCAGTACACCAAGCCCCGGTCGCTGCCGACCGACGCCCGGGGCCTGCCCGCCTACCGGGGCGACATGATCAACGCGCTGGAGGCCGACCCGGCCGCCCGGGTCGCCGACCCGCAGCGCATGATCCGGGCGTACGCGAACTCGGCCGCCGCGATGAACATGCTCCGCGCCTACCTGGCGGGTGGGCTGGCCGACCTGCACGCGGTGCACGACTGGAACAAGGGCTTCGTGAAGAACTCCCCGGCGGGGGAGCGCTACGAGGCGATCGCCCGGGAGATCGACCGGGCCATCGCGTTCATCCGGGCCTGCGGGATGACCGAGGACGACGCGCTGCGTACCGTCACCCTCTACTGCTCGCACGAGGCGCTGGCGCTGGAGTACGACCGGGCGCTGACCCGGGTCTCCGACCGCCGGGCGTACGGGCTGTCCGGGCACTTCCTCTGGGTCGGCGAGCGGACCCGGCAGCTCGACGGCGCGCACATCGACTACATCTCCCGGATCGCCAACCCGATCGGGGTGAAGCTCGGCCCGACCACCAGCCCGGACGAGGCGATCGAGCTGTGCGAGAAGCTCAACCCGGAGAACATCCCCGGCCGGCTCACCCTGATCAGCCGGATGGGCAACCACAAGGTCCGCGACGCGCTGCCGCCGATCGTCGCCAAGGTCACCGCCGCCGGGGCCAAGGTGGTGTGGCAGTGCGACCCGATGCACGGCAACACCCACGAGTCCTCCAACGGCTACAAGACCCGGCACTTCGACCGGATCGTCGACGAGGTGCTCGGCTACTTCGAGGTGCACCGGGGGCTGGAGACCCACCCCGGCGGCATTCACGTCGAGCTGACCGGCGAGGACGTCACCGAGTGCCTCGGCGGCGCGCAGGGCATCGAGGACCTCGACCTGCCCGACCGGTACGAGACCGCCTGTGACCCCCGGCTGAACACCCAGCAGTCGCTGGAGCTGGCCTTCCTGGTGGCGGAGATGCTGCGTGGCTGACCACCCGACCGGCGGCGACACCCCGCTGGTGGACCTGCGGTCCGACACGGTGACCCGACCGACCGTCGGGATGCGGGCGGCGATGGCCGCCGCCGAGGTCGGCGACGACGTGTACGGCGAGGACCCGGCGGTCAACGCGCTGGAGGCCGAGGTCGCGGCGCTCTTCGGGCACGAGGCGGCGCTCTTCGCCCCGACCGGCTCGATGGCCAACCAGATCGCCCTCCAACTGGTCGTCCCGCCCGGCGACGAACTGCTCTGCGACGCCGACGCGCACGTGGTGACGTACGAGGTCGGCGCGGCGGCGGCGTACGGCGCGATCTCCTCGCGGACCTGGCCGGCGGTGGGCGCGGACCTCGACCCGGGCGTGGTGGAGGCGATGATCCGGCCGGACGGCTACTTCGCGGTGCCGACCCGGGCGATCGCCGTCGAGCAGACCCACAACCGGGGCGGCGGCGGGGTCATCCCGTTGCCGACCCTGCGGGAGCTGCGCCGGGTCGCCGACACCGCCGGCCTCGCCCTGCACTGCGACGGCGCCCGGATCTGGCACGCGCACGTCGCCGACGGGGTGCCCCTGCAGGAGTACGGCGCGCTCTTCGACACGCTGTCGGTCTGCCTCTCCAAGGGGCTCGGCGCACCGGCCGGCTCGCTGGTGGTCGGCAGCGCCGCGCAGATCGCCCGGGCCCGGGTCCTGCGCAAGCGGATGGGTGGCGGCATGCGGCAGGTCGGGGTGCTCGCCGCCGCCGGCCGGTACGCCCTGACCCACCACCTCGCCCGGCTCGCCGACGACCACGCCCGTGCGGCCCGGCTCGCCGAGGCGCTCGCCGGGTCCGGGGTGCTCGCCGGGCCGGTGCGGACCAACATCGTCCCGCTGGACCTGACCGGGCACCGGCTCGACGCCCGTGCCCTGGCGACCGCCGCCCGCGCCGAGGGGGTGCTGCTGTCGGTCCTCGGCCCCCGTACCGCCCGCCTGGTCACCCACCTCGACCTCGACGACGCCGCCATCGACCACGCCGCCAAGATCCTCCCCCACCTCCTGACCCCCTGACCCTCTCCCGCTCCCTCCTCGCTCTTCCCCTCCCGCCCACCGCCCTGCGCGGGTTGATCAAGAGGTTTGCGTCGCCCTGTCCGCGTTGATCAAGAGGTTTGCGTCGCCCTGTCCGCGTTGATCAAGAGGTTTGCGTCAACTTCGATCTTCACGTTGACCTGAACCTCTTGATCAACGCTGAATCTCTTGATCAACGGGGGAGCCAGGGGAGGCTGCGGGGAGAAAGGGTGGATTTAGGGGGTTTGGAGGCGGTTGAGGGTGGTGATGTCGGTGGCGTGGCCCTCGTGTTTGTCCGAGGGGGTCTCCACGACGACGGGGATGCCGGCGGTGGCCGGGTGGGCCATCAGCTCGGCGAAGGCCGGTTCGCCGATGCCGCCCTTGCCGATGTTCTCGTGCCGGTCCCGGGTGGAGCCGCACAGGTCCTTGGAGTCGTTGGCGTGGATCAGCTTCAGCCGGTCCGCCCCGACCGTGGCGACCAGGGCGTCCAGGGTCGCCGTCATGCCACCCTCGGCGGCCAGGTCGTGCCCGGCCGCCCAGGCGTGGCAGGTGTCGAAGCAGACGCCCAGCCCCGGGTGCCGGTCCACCGCGTCCAGGTAGGGGCCGAGGTGCTCCACCCGGGAGGCCAGTGACCGGCCGCCACCGGCACTCGGCTCCACCAGCAGCAGCGGACCACCGGCGGCCATGGTCTCGTCCAGCAGCGGCAACAGCGACTCGCGTACCTGCCGCAGGGCGGTCTCGGCGTAACCGGCGTCGACCGCGCTGCCGGCGTGGAACACCACCCCCCGGGCCCCGATCGCCCGCCCCCGGCGCAGCGCGTGCGCCAGCGTCTGCGCGGACTTCTCCACCGTCGCCGGGGTGGGCGAGCCCAGGTTGACCAGCAGCGAGGCGTGGATGTAGACGGGCACCCCACGGGCGGCGCAGCCCGCGGCGAAGAGCGCGTCCTGGGCCGGGTCACCGGGCGGCAACGCCCAACCCCGCGAGTTGGAGACGTAGACCTGCACCACCCGGGAACCGGTCGCGTCCACGTACGGCAGGGCCGCCCTGGCCAGCCCGCCCGAGGTGGGGGTGTGCGAACCGACCGGCCGGAGCGGGCTCACCGGCAGCCCGCCGGGGCGACTCACAGGCAGCCCAGGGTGACCGGGGTGCCGGGCGGCACCTGGGAGTTCTCGCCCGGGTTCTGGAACCGGACGATGCCGTTGGGGTTGAACTGGACGTTCACCGTGAAGCCGGCCCCCTCCAACTGCTGCTTGGCCTGCTGGCAGGGCAGGTCGACCACCCGGGGCACGGTCACCTGCGGCGGACCCTTGCTGACGTCCAGCTTGACCTTGGTGCCCTTCTCCACGCCCGCGCCGTCGGCCGGACTCTGCCCGAGCACCTCGTCGCGCGGCTTGTCGGACTCCTTGTACGTCTCCACCGCCACCAGCCCGAGCTGGGACAGCGCGGTGCGGGCGTCGCCGAGGCTCTTGCCGACCAGATCCGGCACCGTGACGGGGGCCCGACCCCGGCTCAGGATGACGGTCACCTTGGTGCCCGGTTTCACCTCGGTGCCCACCTTGGGGTTGGTGTCCACCACCACCCCGGCCGGCAGGTTGTCGTCGTAGCGGGGGCTGCCCTTGGCCACCACCAGCTTCGCGCCGGTCAGATCGGCCTCGGCCAGGTCGAACTCCTTGCCGACGACGTCCGGCACCGGGAACCGCTCGGGCCCCAGGGAGAGGGTCAGCGTGATGGTGCCGCCCTTGAGGATCTTGGCAGCCGAGCCCGGGTCCTGGGCGACCACGCCGTCGCGGGGGATCTTCTCGTCGTACCGTGGTTCGGCGAAGGAGAGCCGGAACCCGGCCCGGTCCGCCTGGGCCTGCGCGTCGGCGCGGCTGAGGTTCACCAGCTGCGGGGCGACCGTGTAGCGGCCCACCCCGACCCACCAGCCCCCCATCGCGGCGAGCAGGCCGATCACCACCACGGCCGCCGCCACCGACAACCGGCCGCGCGGGGTGCCCATCACCCGGGTACGCAGCTGCGCGAACCGGGAACCCAGGGCGGCATCCTCGACGGCCCGGCGTCGGTGCGGGCGCTGCGGGGCGACCGGCTCGGGCAGCCGGGCCCAGGTCGGCCGGTTCACCGGGCTGACCGCGGCCACCACCATCGTCGGCTGGGCCACCGCCGGCAACTCCTCGCCCACCCGGCCCAGCACGGCGGTGTGCGCGTTCGGGTTGCCCAGCTCGTCCCGGGCCACCTGCACCTCGGCCAGCAGCGCGCCCGCGTCGGCCGGGCGGGCGCCCGGATCCCGCCGGGTCGCCCGGCCGACCAGCTCGTCGAGCACCCGGGGCAGGCCGGGCACCAGGATCGACGGGGCCGGGACGTCCCGGTCGACATGCTGCCAGGCCACCTCGACCGGGCGGTCCCCGTCGTACGGAACCCGACCGGTGAGCATCTCGAACAGCACGATGCCGGCCGAGTAGACGTCGGTCCGCGGGTCGGCCTGCCCGTCGGTGACCAGCTCCGGCGCCACGTACGCGACGGTCGCCATCAGCTGGTTGCCGTCGCCCTCCTCGGCGCTGGCCTCCACCGCGCGGGCCAGGCCGAAGTCGGCGACCTTGACCACGCTGTCGACCAGGTTGGCCACCCCGCCGGTGGGCGCCTCGGCGACCAGCACGTTCTCCGGCTTGACGTCCCGGTGGACCAGCCCGGCCCGGTGTGCGGCGGCGATCGCGGCGAGCATCTGCTCCATGATCGCCAATGCCTCATCGGGGTTGAGCCGGCGGCGTTCGGCCAGCACCTCGCGCAGGGTGCGGCCCCGGACGTACTCCATCACCAGGTAGGGCAGCCCCTGGTGGGTGCCCTGGTCGTAGACGGCGACCACGTTGGGATGGGTCAACCGGGCGATGGCCTTGGCCTCGTCGGTGAACCGGCCCGGGAATCCCGCCAGTCGGGACCGCGCCTCGGTGGCCTGGGACGGGTGGATGATCTTCACCGCGACGGTGCGTTCCAGCCGCTCGTCGGTGGCGGTGTACACGGTCGCCATGCCACCACGGGCCACGCGACCGCGAATGCGGTAGCGCCCGTCGAGCAGCGAGCCCAGCAACGTGTCGGCGACCTGTATGTCCATCGGCAGGGAGTCTATGTGTCCTGAGGGTGAAGGTTGAACAGGATGCTACAGCCGGGTTCCGACCCGACCGACCCGCCGCACTGATCCGGGCACGGCAGCGCGCTGCCCGACCGCACCCCACCGGCACGACGGGACGCCGCCGCGCGTGCCTCCGGCGTGCGGTCGGGTCGTGTCGGGCGGGTGCCGCCGGGTGCCGCTGCGCGTGCCTGGGCCGGGGCACCGCCGGGAGTACGGCCGTGTGACGCGGGATGCCGTTGCGGGTGCGGCCGGGTGGTGTGGGGCGTGTGACGCGGGGTGCCGTTGTGGGTGCGGCCGGGTGGTGTGGGGTGTGCGACGCGGGGTGCCGTTGCGGCTGCGGCCGGGGGACGTGGCAGGGTGGTCCGGTGACCGATTCCGTACCCGCCGACCAGTCCGTCGGCAGTGAACTCGCCGGCCCCGGCGACCCGGCCGACTGGCTGAGCCTCCCCGACGTCGCCGAGCGGCTCGACCTGTCGATCAGCAAGGTCCACCAGATGATCCGGGACCGCGAGCTGATCGCGGTGCGCCGGGACGGCGTCCGCCGGATCCCCGCCGACCTGGTGGCCAACAAGACGGTGCTCAAGCACCTGCCCGGCGTGCTCAACCTGCTCGCCGACGCCGGGTACGACGACGAGGCCGCGTTGCGCTGGCTCTACCAGCACGACGACACCCTCTCCGGTGGTAACGGCGCGGTCACCCTCGGCGGCGACCACGCCCGCGAGGTGAAGCGCCGCGCCCAGGCCCTCGGCTTCTGACCCTTCCCGCCGTCCCGCCTCCCCTCCCCCCCGTCCCGCCTCCCCTCCCGTCCCAGAGCCGGCCCCCTGAAGTCACGAGACCACAGCACGATCAAGAGGTTCAGGTCACCTGCCGGCTCATCTCGTGACCTGAACCTCTTGATCAACGAGGTTCAGCGCGGGGTGGAGTGGGGCGGCGGCGTAGGGCGGGGCGGCGGCGTAGGGCGGCGCGCGGGGGAGTGGGGACGGGGCGGGGTCAGTCGGCGCGGCGGGTGGCGGCGATGGCCAGGTCGACCAGGGCCTGTCGGGCCTCGGTGTCGAGGTCGACGCCGGCCAGGGCGGCCAGGGCGGCGTCGGTCAGGGTGACGATGCGCTGCTCGGTACGGGCCAACGCGCCGGTGGCGCTGATCAGCTCGCGGAGCCGGGTCACCCCGTCCTCGTCCAGCGCCGGGTCACCGAGCCGGCCGAGCAGCAGCTCCCGCCCCGCCCGGTCGGCGACCTCCACCGCCGCCGCCACCAGGTAGGTGCGCTTGCCCTCGCGCAGGTCGTCGCCGGCCGGTTTGCCGGTCTGGGCCGGGTCGCCGAACACCCCCAGCACGTCGTCGCGGAGCTGGAACGCCTCGCCGAGCGGCAACCCGTACGCCGAGTAGGCGGTGCACACGTCCGCGGACGCGTCGGCGAGCGCGCCACCGAGCAGCAGCGGCCGTTCCACGGTGTACTTGGCCGACTTGTACCGGGCCACCTTGCCGGCCCGCTCCAGCGAGACCTCGCCGGTCGCCTGGGTCAGCACGTCCAGGTACTGCCCGACGGTGACCTCGGCGCGCATCTCGTCGAAGACCGGCCGGGCGCGGGCCGCCGTGCGCGGGTCCAGCCCGGCGGAGTGCAGCATCTCGTCGGACCAGACCAGGCAGAGGTCACCGAGCAGGATCGCCGCCGCGTCGCCGAAGCCGTCCGGATTGCCGTTCCAGCCGGTCGCCCGGTGCCGGGCGGCGAACCGCCGGTGCACCGCCGGCTCGCCGCGCCGGGTGTCGGAGCGGTCCATCAGGTCGTCGTGGATCAGGGCGCTGGCCTGGAAGAACTCCAGCGCGGCCAGGGCGGTGACCACCTGGTCGGCGTCCACCCCGCCGGCGCCCCGGAACCCCCAGTACGCGAACGCCGGGCGCAGCCGTTTGCCGCCACCGAGCACGAACCCCTCGACCGCCTCGGCGACCGGCGTGAGGGCCTCGTCGATGCCGGCCATCCAGCTGCGCCGGCCGGCCAGGAACTCGGTCAGGGCCTTGTCGACGCGCTGCCGCAGGCCGGCACGGTCGACGGGGGAGACGGGAGCGGCGTGGGTCACGCCCCGACGCTAGCCGGTCGCCACCGTCGCCGCCGCACCAGCGCCCCGGCGCGTCGGCCCGGCGGGCGGACGCCCGTCGGGTCACTTCTGCTCGGCGACCCACGTCCCGCGACCGGCGAACGTCAACACCAGCCCGCGTTCGCGCATCAGCTTGACGGCCGCTCGTACCGTTCCGCGCGACACGCCGTAGGTCTGTTGCAGGTAGGCCTCGCTCGGAATCGGTTGCCGAGGTTTGAGCGTCCCGTCTTCGATCTGTTTGGCGAGTAGGTCAGCCAGTTGTACGTAGAACGGCACTGGCGACATCTCATCGATGCTCATGGTCGGACCTTAGGAACGACGAACACGACAATCTCGACCAGCTACGTACAGCACAGCATTGTCCGTGCAGCTCGTTCTAATGCGTGCTGTACGGGCCTGTACGAGTGGAACGAGCTGGGCTACCCTCGGTGGCAATCCGCAAACCGTCAGCACTGGGGAGAAGTCTTGTGTCCCGTTGGAAGTGGTTTCACCGGCCGGCCAGAGCCGTCGACATCGTCCAGAAGCCGGCACCCACGCGAGAAGCTGTCGTTTTCGCTCGGCGCGGCCCTGTCCGGTGCTGGCCGGCGGCGGGCGATCGGTCGACGACGAATCATGCGCCCAGCCGACGCGCCGGAAACGGCGTACGGCCCAACCGGGGCTCCTGGCCCCGTGGCTGACAGGTGCCTGCCGAGCCGAGAGGGACCGGGGCCGGCGGCCTCGCCGGGCTGGGCCACCCGCCATGGTTGAGGCGGGGTCGGAGCCACCGTTCGCTGTGCTCATGGCCGGCTACGTGGTCGACTTCCACCATCGCAGCGTCTGCTCTCGGTGTCGGCCCGACGGCTCCTGCGTGCGCCTGACGCAGGCCGGCGAGACGCTACGTGCCTGGCGGGACAGGAAGAACCGGTGAGGGCCGGAGACGCATTCGACGTGACCAGGGCCGCGAGTGTCCAGTTCCTCAAGCCCATCCGTTTCCGGCTGATCCGCGTGCTCGACTGGCCTACGTACGACGGGTGGGTATGGCTCGACGGCTATCAACTGGACGCGAGGGGGGACGCTGTGTCGCGCCGGAAGATCTTCGTGCGGAGGGACGGTCTTCGCCCCGCCGTTCCGATCCGGGCCACCGGCAAGAGGACGAGGCGCGGTTAGCGTGACCACCACCCCGGCGCGTCACTGCGGGGCGCGGGTGGGACGTCGGTCGGCTCGGCGAGTGTCGATGTTCTGGTGGGAAGTACGTGAAGCCGGGCGGCAACGCCCGCTAGAGTCGACACGTGGCGCTCGGTCTTCCCTCCGTCCTCCCCAATCCCCAGCCGGCGATCGGGGAGCTGATCCGCGACCGCCAGCCGACGTTCTCGTTCGAGTTCTTCCCGCCCAAGACGGCGCAGGGCGAGCAGCTGCTCTGGCAGACCATCCGCGAGCTGGAGCCGTTGCGCCCGTCGTTCGTGTCGATCACCTACGGCGCGGGCGGTTCGACCCGGGACACCACCGTCGCGGTGACCGAGCGGATCGCCACCGAGACCACGTTGCTGCCGATGGCGCACCTGACCGCCGTCAACCACTCGGTCGCCGAGCTGCGCAACGTGATCGGGCGACTGGCCGGGGTGGGGGTCCGCAACGTGCTCGCCGTGCGTGGTGACCCGCCCGGCGACCCGGGCGGGGAGTGGATCCGCCACCCCGAGGGCGTCGACTACGCCGAGGACCTGGTCCGGCTGGTCCGCGACGCCGGTGACTTCAGCGTCGGGGTGGCCGCCTTCCCCTACAAGCATCCCCGGTCGGTCGACGTCGAGAGCGACACCGCGCACTTCGTCCGCAAGTGCCGGGCCGGCGCGGAGTTCGCCATCACCCAGATGTTCTTCGACGCCGACGACTACCTGCGGCTGCGCGACCGGGTGGCGGCGGCCGGCTGTGACACGCCGATCCTGGCCGGGGTGATGCCGGTGACCCAGATCGGCACCATCGAACGCTCGGTGCAGCTGTCCGGGGCGCCCTTCCCGCCCGCGCTGGCCGAGCGGTTCGCGCGGGTCGCCGACGACCCGGAGGCGGTCCGCCGGCTCGGCATCGAGCAGGCCAGCGAGATGTGCG
This sequence comes from Micromonospora sp. WMMD714, assembly GCF_029581315.1. NCBI lineage: Bacteria > Bacillati > Actinomycetota > Actinomycetes > Micromonosporales > Micromonosporaceae > Micromonospora > Micromonospora sp. WMMD714. The sequence goes on along the minus strand of NZ_CP120744.1, from coordinate 6,811,650 downwards.
CCCGGCTGCTCGACGAGGGGGTGCCCGGTATCCACTTCATCACCCTCAACCGCTCACCCGCGACCCGGGAGGTGTGGCGCAGCCTGCGGGCCGACGCCCGGGTGTGAACGCGCTGACCCCGACACCTCGACCACACCGCGGCGGTTGACCGATGGTGGGCACACAGCTGAACTGGAACGAGTACGCGACCGCCTGGGCCCGGTTGCACGGCGGTTTCGACCCCCGGGCCGCCGCGCCGGTGGTCCGTGCCTGGCTGCGCTTCGCCTACCACGTCGGTTACGTACTGGGCCGGCTGCGGGTCACCCCGACCGCGGTGACCGTCGGCGGGGTGCTGCTCTGCCTGTGCGTACCGCTGTTCAGCGTCCGGTCGGCCCAGGGGGCGATCGTGGGGGCGCTGTTCGTGTTGCTCGCCTCGGTCGCCGACAGTGTGGACGGGGCGGTGGCGGTCGCCACCGGCCGGACCACCCGGCTCGGCTACGTCTACGACTCGGTCGCCGACCGGCTCGGCGAGATCGCCTGGCTGGTGGCGTTCTGGCTGGTCGGCGCGCCGGGGGCGCTGGTGGTCGCGGCCGGCGCGCTGTCCTGGCTGCACGAGTACGTCCGGGCCCGCGCGGTCGCCGCCGGGATGCGGGAGATCGGCGCGGTCACCGTGGGGGAGCGGCCCACCCGGGTCTGCGTCGCCCTGGTCGGGCTGCTGCTGGCCGGGCTGACCGGGCTGATCGACCTGGACCTGTCCGCCGGCACCATCACCATGGCCACCGCCGTCTGGCTGCTGCTGGCCGGCTTCGGCCTCGGCCAGCTCCTCTCCACCGTCCGCCGCGCCCTGCTCGACGCCGGCTGACCCGCCCGCGCCCGGGGCGCGGCCCGGGCGGGCCATGGGGCGGGGATTTCTACCAGGCGGGGCCGATCTCGTCGGCGACGATCTGGGCGGACAGGGTGACCATCGGCAGGCCGCCGCCGGGGTGGCTGGAGCCGCCGACCAGCCACAGCCCGTGCACCGGCCCCCGGTTGGCGGGGCGGAGCAGCCCACCCGCCGTACCGTAGATCGACCCGCCGGGCGCGGCGGTCGCGGCGTCCAGGTCGGCCGGGGTGCGGATCTCGCGGAACAGCAGCCGGTCCCGCACGTCGACCCCCCGCTCGGCGAGTACGTCGAGGATCCGGTCGGCGTACGCGTCGGCGAGCCCCGGCCGACGCCAGTCGACCGCATCCGGGGCGGTGCCGTGGCGGGCGGCGTTGACCAGCACGAACCACGCCTCGTGCCCGGCCGGGCGGACCATCGGGTCGTCGGCCACGGTGACGAAGACCGTCGGGTCGGTCGCCGGCCGGGCCCGGATCCCCCGCCCCGGGTCGCCGAAGACGGCGTCGAACTCGGCGTCGTAGTCGCCGGGGAAGAAGACGGTGTGGTGGGCGAGCCCGGAGTCGCCGCGTACCCCGAGCAGCAGCACGAAACCGGCCAGGCTGCGGTCGGTCAGCGCGGCCAGCCGGCGCGGGTGGGGCAGGAGGTCCCGGTAGACGGTGAGCGCGTCGGCGTTGGCGACCACCACGTCGGCGGGGACGGGCGCGTGGACCCCGGCGAGGCGTACCCCGTGCACCCGGCCCCCGGCGGCGTCGATCCGGGTGACCGTCTCCCCGGTGCGGACCGTCACGCCCAGGTCCAGGCAGCGGGAGAGCAGCGCGTCGGCCAGGGTGCCCAGCCCACCGCGCAGGTACCAGCCGCCGAAGGTCAGCTCGGCGTAGGGGACGGCCACCAGCGCGGCCGGGGCGCGACGCGGATCCGCGCCGGTGTAGGTGGCGTAGCGGTCCAGCAGCATCCGCAGCCGGGGGTCCGACAGGTGGCTGCGGCCCAGCCCGCGCAGGGTGCGGCCGGGGCCGATCGCGGCCAGGTCACCCAGCCGCCAGGCCAGCGCGGCCAGGTCCCGCGGCGAGTCGACGGTACGCCGCAGGATGTCCCGGTGTGAGGCCGTCCACACCCGGGCGGCCCGCCGCCACAGCCGTTGCCAGTCGGCGGCGGACCGGTCGCCGAGGGCGACGCCGATCCGGGCGGCGAACTCGTCCGGGTCGGCGCACGAGTCGAGGACCGGCCCGCCACCGGGGAAGACGTGCCGCACGATCGGGTCCAGCGGGGTCAGGTCGAGGTACTCGTCGAGCTTCGCCCCGGTCGCCTCGAACAGGTCGTGGAAGACCTGCGGCAGGGTGAGCAGGCTCGGCCCGGTGTCGAAGTGGAAGCTGCCCGCCGGGGTGTGCCGGACGTACCGGCCGAGCTTGCCGCCGACGGTGCCGGACCGCTCGAAGACGGTCACCTCGTGCCCGCTGACGGCCAGCCGGGCGGCGGTGGCCAACCCGCCCACGCCGGCGCCGATGACCACGATCCGCGCCATGCCGCGCCTCCTAGCTGACCGGGCGGCCCCGCCAGGACAGGCGACGCCGCTTCCGCAGATGGTACGACCGCAGGGTCAGCCAACCGAGCACCACGACCGACACGGGGTGGGCCAGCGCGTCGGGCCAGGCCCGGCCGCCGGTGGCGTGGGCGCTGCGCACCCGGCCGGCGACTCCGGCGGCGTACCCGGTCAGGGCCAGCCCGGCGGCCGGCGGCGAACCCGCCACCAGCGCCGCCACCGCCAGCAGCGGCGGCGCGGTGTAGAGCAGCAGCAGCGCGGCGACCACCGCCGCGGCGGCCGCCGGGTGGCCGAAGGTGGCCCAGAGCGACTTGGTGTAGCCGTCGCGCAGCTGCGGCCAGGTCTCGTACATCCGGCAGGCGGCCAGCCGGGAGCCGTCGGCCAGCGCGATCCGGCCGCCGGCGCGCTTCACCGCCCGCGCCAGCTCGATGTCCTCCAGCACCCGGTCGGCGACGGCGGCGTGCCCGCCGGCCCGCTCGTAGCCGGCCCGGTCCACCAGCAGGAACTGCCCCCCGGCCGCGGCCAGCGACGGCCGCGCCGAGCGTTCCATCGCGCGCAGCGGCAGGAAGGTCAGCCACAACCACTGCAACAGCGGCTGCACCAGCCGGTCACCGACCGTCCGCACCAGAATCCTCGGGTACGCCGACAGCAGCGTCGCCCGCGCCGCCCGCAGCTCGGTCACCGCCGCCGCCACCGCGTACGGGGTGAGCACCACGTCGGCGTCGACGAAGGCGTACACGGTGGCGGTCGGGTCGGCGTGCCCGGCGAGCTGGTGGCAGGCGTGCGGTTTGCCCAGCCAGCCCGGTGGCGGGGTGACCCCGGTGCGCAGGGTGACCCGGGGGTCGTCGCCGACGACCGCGCGGACCACCTCGGCGGTGCCATCGGTCGAGCCGTCGTCGAGCACCACGATCCGCAGGTCGGGCACCCCCTGCTGGGCGAGCAGCGCGCGCAGGCACGGGGTGACCCGGTCGGCCTCGTCGCGCAGCGGGAGCAGCACCGCCACCGCCTCGTCGACCCCGACCGGCCCGTCGGCGGGCCGGCGCAGCCAGTACCGGGCGTTGACCCAGGTGTGTGTGGTCAGTGCGGTCACCGCGACGGCCAGCACGAGCGCGACGACGGTCACCGCCCCTTCACCGACCAGGCCGGGTGCGGTCGGTGCCGTCCCGGCGTCGGGTGCCAGCACGGTGGCGGGGCGGGTCGGCCGGGCCGGGTGCCGCTCATGCCGGGGTGTCGACGCCGGGCCGGTCCGGCACCGGCCGGTCGGCGGGCCGTCGGCGGGCGCGTAGCAGGGTCACCGCCAGCGGCACCGCCACGGCCGCCATGCCGACCGCACCCCAGACCGCCGAGGCGGGCAGCCGGAGGAAGACCGCGTGCGCCAGCACGCTGGAGAAGTACGTCCACAGGTAGAGCGCGAACATCGGGTCGTCGCGGGAGCCGGTGACCGCGGCGGACGGCCCGGCCAGCGGGCGCAGCGCGCTCATCAGCAGCACCGCGAAGAGCAGCCAGCCCAGGTAGTTGCTGACCGGGATGCCGGGCAGGCCGGGCAGGGCCGGGGTGGCGTCGCGCCACACCCAGTAGCCCTCGGCCACCATCTGCGGGTCGAGGAAGAGGTCCCAGCCGGCCAGTCCGACGGTGGCCAGCGCCACCCGCCCGGCGTGCCCCACCCACCGGGGCGTCGCGGTGCCGGCGGCGGGTGCCCGGCCGGCGGGCGTGGTCAGCCTGCCGGTGGGCGTGGTCAGCCGGACGGCGGCCAGCCAGGCGGGCCAGGCCATCCAGGTCCAGGCCAGTGGGATGATCAACGGCACCCCGGCCAGCTTCGGCCCCAACTCGCCGGAGTAGTCGTAGCTGCCGAACGGGAAGCCGGTGGCCACCCCGAGCGCCTCGATCGCGAACCCGCCGCCGGTGGCCACCGCGACCAGCGCCACCGCCGCCCGGGCGCCCCGGGTGAGCAGCGCGTGCCCCACCGAGAGCAGGTAACCGAGGACGACCGTGGCCACGGTGAGCCGGGCCCGGGTGCCGCCGGTGGTGAGCGGATAGCAGATCTGGGCCAGCACCAGGACGGCCAGCAGCAGCCAGGGGACGTGCCGGCGGGTCATGGTGTGGCCGGGCCGGACGTGCCGGGGCGGGGCAGCGGCAGGTCCCGGCCGAGCACCCCGAACGGCCGTTCGTCACCGGGGAACCGGAAGTGCCGCAGCACGTCGACGAAGCCGAACCGCCGGTACAGCCGCCAGGCCCGCGACGTCCGCTCGTCGGCCTCCGGGGTGGACAGCAGGGTGGTGCCGCCCTCAGCGAGGCTGAGCAGGGCGGTGAGCTGCCGGGCGCCCACGCCGTGCCCCTGCGCGGCCGGCCGGACGTGCAGCTCGACCACCTCGAAGCAGTGGGTCAGCCAGCGCTGCCGGGCGTCCGGGTCCAGCGCCCGGAAGACCTGGTCGTGCCACCACTGTCCACCCGCACCGAGGTAGCCGTAGCCGAAGCCGGCCAGGTGGCCCTCGGTGGTGAGGCTGGCGACGGCGCGGAACCCGGGCCGGCGGGCGTGGGTGGCGATGTAGCCGCGCCGGGCCTCCAGCAGGTCGCTGCGGTAGCCCATCGCCTCCCCGTAGACCGTGACCACGTCGTCGAGCCGCCGGACGAGATCCTCCGGCGTCCACCGCACCAACCTCATGCGCGTCCTCTCACGGTTGCGGGTCACCCTCGGCGACCCAGCCCAGCACCGACCGGTCGCCGACCACGGCGCGCACCTCGAAGCGCGCGAACAACTCCTCCGCGTACCACCCTTCGGTGGGGGTGCGGGTGATCGCCGCCCGGTGCTCCGGGTGACGGTACGCGAACGCCACGAGGTCCGTCGGGTCGCGCCACACGCTGACCGTGCCCTGCCAGCCGAGCGGCGCCTCGCCGACGCCGAACCGGGCGAGCAGCCCCGGCGCGGCGTGCAGCGCGGCGGCGACCGGGGGGACGGCCCGCCAGAAGGTGAGCGCCCGGCGGGGACGCAACCGGGCCCGGGTCAGCGCCAGCACCGGCCCGTCGACCCGGCCGCCCGCCGGCTCGCCGAACGGCCGCCGGCCCGACCACTCGCCCCGGCTGGTCACCGGGCGCAGCTCCAGCCGGGCCGAGGCGCGGGCGATCCGGGCCCAGGAGCGGCCCACCGGGGAGGCGTCGAAGCCGGCCGCCGCGGCGGGGGAGTCCCACACCACCAGCGCGGCCCACCGGGTCAGGTCGGCGTCCCCCGGGCCGAAGCCGGTGCCGGTCCCGGTGCCGAGCAGCTTGCCGAACCGTACGCCGGGGGTGCGCCGCAGCCGCCACGGATGCCGGGCCATCCGGGTCAACGCCCGGCCCACGGCGGCCCGGGGCACCCGCCACACGTGCAGGGTGACGAGCTCCGGGGTGGTGTTCACGCCACCTCGGCGGGAGTGCCGCCGGTGATCCGCAGCAGCTCCGGGTAGGTGGTGGGGAAGACGGCCTGCGGTACGCCACCGGCGGCCCATACCTCGGGGTGGCCGGCCAGGGCGGTGTCGACCAGGGTGCGCAGCGGCCCGGGGTGGCCGACCGGGGCGACCCCGCCGATCACCTGCCCGGTGTGCTCCCGGACGAACTCGGGGGTGGCCCGGCGCAGGTGGGTCACCCCGAGGTGGGCGGCCAGGCCGGCGGTGTCCACCCGGTGCGCGCCGGAGGTGAGCACCAGCAGCGGGGTGCCGTCGGCGTCGAAGACCAGCGAGTTGGCGATCGCGCCGACGTGGACGCCGAGCGCGGCGGCCGCCGCGGCGGCGGTGTGCACCGCCTCGGGCAGCAACCGGACCCGGCTGGGGGAGTCGGACCCGTCCCGCGCGCCCGCGTCGTCGAGCGCCCGCTGCACCGCCTGCACGTTCGGGTGTGACTGCATGGGGCCATTCTCCCCGGTGCCGTCGGTGCTGCGGCAGCCGGTCCCGGTCGAGCGCCCCGCATCCGGCCGCACCCCCACCGGCGGGCAGTCCGGTGCTCCTGTTCCGCGCCGGCCGGTCCCGCACCGCGCCATGCCGGGCTATCCGGTCCGTGCGCCCGCGCCGCACGGTCCGGTTCCGCCGCTGCCGGGTGCGGGCGGGGCTCCAACCTGGCACGCCGTACGCCACCGTTGCGTTTTCGTCGGGGGCAGGGTGTACTGTCAGAGCAGTTAGAACGAGTGTTCGATTCACTCGCACACCCGTTCCAACGCCCCCGGGGGCGGTGTTTCGCGGCGCCGACCCGGGCAGGTGCGGTTTCGCGGACCGCACCGGGGTTCCGGGCAGTCGCGAGCCCGGTCCCGTCAAGGCAGGTCGTCGCCCGCCGCCCACGACCCCCGGGCGGCGGGCGACGAACCCGCCGGTTCGCCGGCCGGGTGTGGTGTGGGGAAGCGTCCACACCCGGCCGGCCCCCATCGGTGCGCCTTCCTCCGCACCACCCGCCCCGGGCGTCGCGCCGGTGGAGTCCCTCCACCGTGCGTTCCGCCCGACCCGGTCACGCGGAGGAGACAGTCATGCCGACCAACCCGGCCCAGGCGCCGACGGTGCCCGCGCACGTGCTGCCGCACCGCACCCCGACCCAACTCCTCGCGGTGGCCCGACGAGGGCTGGCCGAGGCCGCCCAGACCCGCCCCGACGGGTTGCGTTACGCCGCCGCCCACCTGGCCGCGCTGCGCGCCGCCGCCGCCCTGCTGGCGGCCCGCGCCCGGCCCGCGCCCAGCCGGCGACGCCGGATCACCAGCGTCTGGGTGCTGCTCGCCAGCGTCGCCCCCGAGCTGGACGAGTGGTCCCGGCACTTCGCCGCCGCCGCCGGCAAGCGGGCCGCCGCCGAGGCCGGCATACCCCGGGTGGTGAACGCCCGGGAGGCCGACGACCTGCTCCGGGCCGCCGAGCAGTTCGTGGCGGTGGTGGAGCAGGCCCTCGGCCTGACCCACCAGCCCGCCCTCGACGGCCTCGCCGCCTGACCCGCTTCGCCGGTCGGGTCGGCGGGGCCGCGGCCGGCTCGCCACCCGGGGGAAACAGCTGACCCGGCCGCGTCCCGGTCCCCGCCGGCCCGCTGTCCGACGCACAACCTGATCCGAGTAACGACACGACGGGGGGCTGGTCCGATGGCGGGCCGCATGGTGGTCGGTTCCGCCGCACTGGCCGCTCTGGTGCGTCCGGCGAGCGCGCCGGACCCGACGGGCGGCCACCGGGTGCTCCCGGTGGCACCCGAGCTGACCGGCCTGCTGCCGCACCGGGGGCTACGCCGGGGCAGCACGGTCGCCGTCACCACCGGTCAGCCCCGGCACAGTGGTGGCACCTCCCTGGTGCTGGCGTTGCTCGCCGAGGCGTCCCGGGCCGGGTCGTGGTGCGCGGTCGTCGGGGTGCCCACCTTCGGTGCCGGTGCCGCCGCCGAGGCCGGCATCGCCCTGGACCGCCTGGCCCTGGTGCCCCATCCCGGCCCGGAATGGCCCACCGTGGTCGCCGCCCTGATCGACGGGGTCGACGTGGTGGTGACCGCCGTGCCGCACGCCGTCTCCGCCCCGGTCGCCGACCGGTTGGCTGCGCGGGCACGGCAACGCGGCTGCGTGCTCGTGCCGTACGGTCGCTGGGCCGGTGCGGACGTCACCCTCCAGGTGGTCCGGGGGGTCTGGGCGGGGCTCGGTCCGGGCCGGGGCCGGCTGCGCCGCCGGGAGGTCACCGTGTCGGCCCGCGGGCGCGGGGCGGCGGCCCGCCCGAAGGAGATCACCATGTGGTTGCCCGGGGACGGGTCCACCCGGATCATCCCGCGGGCCGGGTCGACCGGCCCGTCCGGGTCCACCGCCGGGGCCCGGCCGGGCGGGTTGGCCGTGGTCGGGCCGTGACCCGTACGCCGGTACGCACCATGCTGCTCTGGTGCCCGGACTGGCCGGTGCTCGCCGTCGAGATCGTCGACGGGGTACCCGCCACCGGCCCGGTGGCCGTGCTGCACGCCAACCGGGTGGTGGCCTGTTCGGCGCCGGCCCGCGCCGTCGGGGTGCGCCGGGGCCTACGCCGACGGGAGGCGCAGGGGCGCTGCCCTTCGCTGACCGTCGTGGACCACGACCCCGGTCGGGACGCCCGTGCCTTCGAACCGGTCGTCGCCGCGGTCGAGGAGGTCGTCGCCGCGGTCGAGGTGGTCCGCCCCGGCGTCTGTGCGTTCGCCGCCCGAGGACCCGCCCGCCACCTCGGCGGTGAGGAGGCCGCCGCCGAACGGATCGTGGAACAGGTCGCCCAGGCCTGCGCGGTGGAGAGCCAGATCGGCATCGCCGACGGGGTCTTCGCCGCCGGTCTCGCCGCGCGGACCGGGCAGGTGGTGCCCCCGGGCGGCACGCCGGGATTCCTGGCCGGGCTGCCCGTCGAGGCGGTCGGCCGACCGGCGCTGGCCGACCTGCTGCGCCGGCTCGGCGTACGGACCCTGGGCGACTTCGCCGCGCTGCCCGCCGGTGACGTGCTGGCCCGGTTCGGCTTCGACGGGGCGCTCGCCCACCGGCTCGCCGCCGGGTACGACCACCGGCCGCTCGCCGTCCGGCAGCCGCCCGCCGACCTGACGGTCACCGCCCACCACGACGAGCCCCTCGACCGGGTCGACGCGGCGGCCTTCGCGGCCCGGATGCTGGCCGAGCGGCTGCACGACCGGCTGGCGGGGCACGGGCTGGCCTGTACCCGGCTCGGCATCGAGGCGGTCACCGCGCACGGCCAGGAACTGCACCGGGTGTGGCGGCACGACGGGCTGCTCACCGCCGCCGCCATCGCCGACCGGGTGCGCTGGCAGCTCGACGGCTGGCTCTCCGGCAGCACCGGTCGACCCGGTGCCCGCCCGGCCCGACCCACCGCCGGAATCGTCCGGCTGCGGCTGATCCCCGACGGGCTGCTGGCCCGGGGTGGGCTGCAACCCGGCCTGTGGGGGGAGGCCGGTGCGGAACGGGACCGGGCGCACCGGGCGTTGAGCCGGGTGCAGGGCATCCTCGGCCCGGAGGCGGTGGTCACCGCCGTGCTGGGCGGCGGCCGGTCCCCGGCCGACCAGACCCGTCTGGTCCCGTGGGGCGACGAACGACTGCCCACCCGCCCCGGCCCGCCCCCGTTGCCGGACACACTCCCGCTGCCGGACGTATCCCCACGGCGGGGTGTGTCCCCGCTGCCGGACGTGCCCTCACGATCGGGCGTGTCTCCACGGCCGGGCCTGTCTCCACGGGTGGACATGTCGCCAAGGGCGGGCCTGTCTTCACGGCCGGGCCTGTCTCCACGGCCGGGCCTGTCTTCACGGCCGGGCCTGCCTCCGCTGCCGGGCCTGTCTTCACGGGCGGGCCTGTCTTCACGGGCGGTGGCGGGTGGGCTGCCTGCGGCGCCGCCCTGGCCGGGACGGCTGCCGCCGCCCGCGCCGGCCGTGGTGCTGTCCGTTCCGCTCGCCGCGACCGTGCACGACGCCGCCGGGGAGCCGGTGGTGGTCAGCGCACGGCTGGTGGTCAGCGGCGCCCCCGCCCGACTCTGTGTCGGCGGTAGCGACCCGGCGGAGATCGTCGGCTGGTCCGGTCCGTGGCCGCTGGACGAACGGTGGTGGGTGCCCACCGAGGCCCATCGCCGGGCCCGGTTCCAGGTCTGCCTGGCCGACGGCGCCGCCCTCCTGCTGGCCGTCCAGGCGGGCCGGTGGCTGGTGGAGGCGATCTATGACTGACCGGTTGTCTGGTCCGCGTCGGGCTGCGTCGGGTTGGTCTGGGTCGGATCGTGTCGCGTCGGGTTGGGTTGGTCCGGACCGGACCGGGCCGCGTCGGGTTGGGTTGGTCCGGGCCGGGGCGCGTCGGGTTGGTCCGGGCCTCAGGGTTGTTTCCTCATGATGAGTGGTATGCCGCTGAGGCATATTTATGCCTCAGCGGCATACCACTCATCGGAGAAACCACTCCTGTCGGCGGTGACCCTGCCGCGCCACGCGCCCTGCGCCGCAGGAGCGACCCGCCGCGTCAGGGCGGCGCGCACCGTGAGGGCGGCGCGCACCGTGAGGGCGGCGCGCACCGTGAGGGCGGCGTGCACCGTGAGGGCGGCGTGCACCGTGAGGGCGGCGTGCACTGTTGGGGCGGGGGCGGGCTGCACCGACAGGGTGGCCTGCACCGACAGGGTGGCCTGCACCGTGGGGGCGGCCTGTGCCGTGAGGGCGGCCTGTGCCGCGGGGACGGCGGGCACGGCGGGGGCGGCCGGATGAGCTTCCATAATCCGAAGCTGCCCTGGTCGGAGCTGGAGCGGGTGCTGTCCGGACGCCCCGCCGACGGCAGCGCGGGCGACCGTTTCCTGGACGGAGGTTCCCCCGGCGAGCGTTCCCCGGGTGACCGGTTCCAGGACGGTGGGCCTCGGGGCGGCCGGTTCCAGAACGGCGGGCCTCGGGGCGGGCGGTCCCGGGAGGACGGGCCGGATGGCCGGCGGCGGACGGACCGGCACCTGCACGTGGTGGATCCACTCGCCGACGCCGACGGTGGCGACTCGCCGGCCTGGAGCCGGCACCGCGAGCGGTACACGCCTGTCGGGCTGACCCGACCGGACGGCGCGGTGCCCTACGCCGAGTTGCACGCGCACACCAACTTCAGCTTCCTCGACGGGGCGAGTCATCCGGAGGAACTGGCCGAGGAGGCCGTCCGGTTGGGGTTGACCGCGCTCGCCGTGACCGACCACGACGGGTTCTACGGGGTGGTCCGGTTCGCCGAGGCGGCCGGTGCGCTAGGCCTGCCGACGGTCTTCGGCGCGGAGCTGTCGCTGGGGCTGCCCGGCCCGCAGCAGGGCGAACCGGACCCGCTGGGCCGGCACCTGCTGGTGCTGGCCCACGGCCACGAGGGGTACGCCCGACTCGCGTCGGTCATCTCGCGGGCCCAGCTACGCGGCGGGGAGAAGGGTCGCCCGGTCTACGGCGACCTGGAGGAGCTCGCCGCCGAGCTGCGGGACCACGTGCTGGTGCTGACCGGCTGCCGCAAGGGGCACGTGCCGGCGGCGCTGCTCACCGAGGGGGTCGACGCGGCGGCCCGGGAGCTGGACCGGCTCACCGCGCTGTTCGGCGCGGAGACGGTGGCGGTGGAGCTGACCGACCACGGGCACCCGGTCGACGCCGACCGTAACGACGCCCTCGCCGAGCTGGCCGCCGCCACCGGGCTACCCACCGTGGCCAGCAACAACGTGCACTACTCCAGCCCGGGGCGGCGACGGCTGGCGACCACCCTGGCCGCCGTACGGGCCCGGCGCAGCCTGGACGAGATCGACGGCTGGCTGCCCGCCGCGGCCACCGCCCACCTGCGCAGCGGCGCGGAGATGGCGGCCCGGTTCGCCGGGTACCCGGGTGCGGTGTCCCGGGCCGCCGAGTTCGGCGCGGAACTCGCCTTCGACCTGCACCTGGTCGCGCCCCGGCTGCCGGCGTACCCGGTGCCGGCGGGGCACACCGAGATGAGCTGGCTGCGTCACCTCACGATGGCCGGGGCACACGAGCGCTACGGCCCGCCCGGGGCGCACCCGGAGGCGTACGGGCAGCTGGAACACGAGCTGCGGATGATCGACGAGCTGGGCTTCCCCGGCTACTTCCTGGTGGTCTACGACATCGTGGCGTTCTGCCGCGCGCAGGACATCTACTGCCAGGGCCGGGGTTCGGCGGCCAACTCGGCGGTCTGCTACGCGCTGCGGATCACCAACGTGGACGCGGTACGGCACCGGCTGCTGTTCGAGCGGTTCCTCGCCCCGGAACGCGACGGGCCACCCGACATCGACGTGGACATCGAGTCCGACCGGCGGGAGGAGGTGATCCAGCACGTCTACGCCCGGTACGGCCGGGAGCACACCGCCCAGGTCGCCAACGTCATCTCGTACCGGCCCCGGTCGGCGGTGCGGGACGTGGCGAAGGCGTTCGGCTACTCGCCCGGGCAGCAGGACGCCTGGAGCAAACAGATCGACCGCTGGGGCTCGGTCGCGGCGGTGGACGTCGAGGGCATCCCCGAGCAGGTGGTGGCGTACGCCGACGAGTTGCAGACGTTCCCCCGGCACCTGGGCATCCACTCCGGTGGCATGGTGATCTGCGACCGGCCGGTGATCGAGGTGTGCCCGGTGGAGTGGGGGCGGATGCCCGGCCGCAGCGTGCTCCAGTGGGACAAGGACGACTGCGCGGCCGTCGGGCTGGTCAAGTTCGACCTGCTCGGCCTGGGCATGCTCTCCGCCCTGCACTACGGGTACGACCTGATCGGCCAGAGCCTCGACCTGGGCGACATGACGCTGGACGACCCCGAGGTCTACGAGATGCTCTGCCGGGCCGACTCGGTGGGGGTGTTCCAGGTGGAGAGCCGCGCCCAGATGGCCACCCTGCCCCGGTTGAAACCGCGCGAGTTCTACGACCTGGTGGTGGAGGTGGCGCTGATCCGGCCCGGCCCGATCCAGGGCGGCTCGGTGCACCCGTACATCCGGCGCAAGAACGGCCAGGAGCCGGTGACGTACCCGCACCCGCTGATGCGCAACGCGCTGGAGAAGACCCTCGGCGTGCCGCTGTTCCAGGAGCAGCTCATGCAGCTCGCCATCGACCTGGCCGGCTTCGACGCCGCCGGAGCCGACCAGTTGCGCCGGGCGATGGGGGCGAAACGGTCGGTACAGCGGATGGCGCAGCTCGCCGACCGGCTCTACGCCGGGATGGCCGAGCGGGGGATCACCGGCGAGCTGGCCGACGACGTCTACCGCAAGCTCACCGCGTTCGCCAGCTACGGCTTCCCGGAGAGCCACGCGATGAGCTTCGCCTACCTGGTGTACGCCAGCTCGTGGCTCAAGCGCCATCATCCGGCGGCGTTCCTGGCCGCCCTGCTCAACGCCCAGCCGATGGGGTTCTATGCGCCGCAGACCCTGGTCGACGACGCCCGGCGGCACGGCGTCGAGGTCCGCCGGCCGGACGTCAACGCCAGCGGGGCGGGGGCGGTGCTGGAGTCCACGCCGGAAACGCGCTGGGGGAGCGTGCCGGGGGAGCCGCCGCACGCCTGGGGGCTGGGCGGGCCGGCGGTCCGGCTCGGGCTGGGCGGGGTCCGTACCCTCGGGGACGGGGTGGCCGAGCGGATCGAGGCGGAGCGGACGGCGCACGGGACGTACCGGGACATGCCGGATCTGGCCCGGCGGGTCGGTCTCACCGCGGGTCAGTTGGAGGCGCTGGCCACCGCGGACGCCTTCGCCTGTTTCGGGCTGACCCGGCGGCAGGCGCTCTGGGCGGCCGGCGCGGCGGCCCAGGACCGGCCGGGCCGGCTGCCCGGCACGGTGACCGGCGCGGCGGCCCCCACCCTGCCCGGGATGGAGGCGGTGGACCGGCTGGTCGCCGACGTGTGGGCCACTGGGTTGTCCCCGGAGAGCCACCCGGCCCGGTTCCTCCGGGACCGGCTCGACGCGCTGGGCGCGGTGCCGATCGCCCGGCTGGGTGGGGTGGAGTCGGGTCGGCGGGTCCGGGTCGGCGGGATCGTCACCCACCGGCAGCGGCCGGCGACGGCCGGCGGGGTCACCTTCCTCAACCTGGAGGACGAGACCGGGATGCTCAACGTCACGTGTTCGCCGGGGCTGTGGCAGCGTTACCGGCGGGTCGCCCGTACCAGCGCCGCCCTCGTGGTCCGTGGCCTGCTGCAGCGGCACGAGGGGGTCACCAACCTCACCGCCGACCGGCTGGACCCGATCACGCCGCCGGTCGCGCCGGCCTCCCGCGACTTCCGATGAGTGATCCACATTACGGTTTTCCGGCCCGGAAAACGGGAGACTTCCGGCACGCGCCGGCAGAGCGGCCCGCGCGTGGCAAGGGGGATGACCAGTGACGATGGACAGTACGTACACCGGTGGACTGGCGAACGCCCGGCGCACCCGGCTGGGGGCCGGTTGGACGCCCGCCCAGGACGCCGAGCCGCGGGAGTACCAGGTGACCGAGGGTCCGGTGGCCAACGACCGCCGGTCCCGCGCCGAGGAGGACCCGGCCGGCGGCGGGGAGATCTGAGCCGGCGGCGTCGGCACCGCCAGCGGGGGGTCGGGTGGCGCGGGTGACTAGGCTCGACCGGGTGGAGCAGAGCACCCGAGGCCGGTTCGCCGGGCCGCCGCTGACCCCCCGTACCGCCGTCGTCTGGTCGGTGCTCGCCGCCGAACTGGACCGGCGGGCCGACGTCGAGCTGTCCGTGCTCGACGTGGGTGGCGGCACGGGCGGGTTCGCCGTGCCGCTGGCCCAGGCCGGTCACCGGGTGACCGTGGTCGACGCCAGCCCTGACGCGCTCGCCGCGCTCACCCGCCGGGCCGCCGAGGCCGGGGTCGCCGACCGGGTACGCGCCGTGCAGGGCGACGGCGACGCGCTGACCGGCCTGGTCGAACCGGCCTCCGTCGACCTGGTGCTGTGCCATTCGGTGCTGGAGGTGGTCGACGACCCGGGTCCGGTGGCGACCGCGCTGGCCGGCGCGCTGCGCCCCGGGGGCGCGGCGAGTGTGCTGGTCCCCGGGCGGGCGGCCGCCGTGCTGGGCCGGGCGATGAACGGCCAGATGGAGGTCGCCGCCGCGCTGGTCGCCGCCGCCGACGGGGCCGCCGGCCCCCGGGACACCCTGCGCCGCCGGTTCGACGCCGGGGAGGCCGCCGCGCTGCTGAGTGCCGCCGGCCTCACCGTGGAGGAGATCCACGGGGTACGCGTCCTGGCCGACCTGCTGCCCGCCAGCGTCGCCGACGCCCAGCCGGGTGCCCTGGTGGAGCTGGAACGGGCGCTGGCCGGGCGCCCGCCGTACCGGGACCTCGCCGCCCAGCTGCACCTCTTCGCCCGCCGGCCGGCATGACCGGCGTGCCCCGCAGTGGCCTGCCCGCGCCTCCCGCCGATCCGCTGGCGGTGGTGCCGCCGCGCTACGGCGGGGGCAGCCTGGCCGACGTGCTGCCCAGCGCGTTGGCCGTGCTCGGTGTGCCGGGCGCGGCCGACCTGCTCGGGCTCGCGCCGGGCCTGGCCGGGGTACGGCGGATCGCGGTCTTGCTGGTCGACGGCCTCGGGTGGTACCAGCTCCCCACCGCCGCCCGGTACGCCCCGACCCTGACCGGGCTGGCCGCGACGGTGGGCCGCCCGCTGACCTCGGGGTTCCCCTCCACCACCCCGACCAGCCTGGTCACCCTGGGCGCGGGGGCGGCCCCCGGGGCGCACGGCGTGCTCGGCTTCACCGTCCGGGTGCCCGGCACCGACCGGGTGCTCAACCACATCGACTGGAACGGCGACCCGGATCCGCTGCACTGGCAGCCGGTGCGGACCCAGTGGCAGCGCGCCCGTGCCGCCGGGGTCGCGGTGACCGTGGTGAGCCGCCCCGAGTACGCCGGCAGCGGGCTCACCCTGGCCGCCAACCGGGGCGGCGACTACCGGGGGGCCGCCGGGGTGGACGCCCTGGCCCGGACGATGCTGGCGGCGCTGGCCGCCGGGACCGGCCCCACCCTGGTCTCCGGCTACCACCCCGACCTGGACCGGCACGGGCACCTGAGCGGGGTCGACTCGGCACCGTGGCGGATCGCCGCCGCCGGGGTGGACGGCCTGCTGGCCCGGCTCGTCGACGGGCTGCCGCCGGATGCCGCGCTGCTGGTCACCGCCGACCACGGCCAGCTCGACGTGCCCGCGGAGCACCGTTTCGACCTGGACACCGACCTGCGGCTACGGGCCGGGATACGGGTGGTCGCCGGTGAGCCCCGGGTGCGGTACCTGCACGTCGAGCCGGGTGCGGTGGACGACGTGCTGGCCACCTGGTCGGCGGTGCTCGGCCCGGCGGCCCGGGTGACCACCCGCGAGGAGCTGGTGGCCGAGGGCTGGTTCGGCCCGGTCGACGAGGACCACCTGCACCGGGTCGGCGACGTGGTGGTGACCTGCCGGGGCACGTACGCGGTGCTGGCCACCCGCTCCGAGCCGCCGGCGGCGTCCCGGCTGGTGGCGTACCACGGGGCGGACACGGCGGCGGAGATGACCGTGCCGCTGCTGGTGGTGCGGGGCTGACGGTCGGCCCGCCCGGCCGCCGGCTGCGTGGCGCGGCGTCGCGTGACCCGGCTGCCGGGCCAGGTGTCGTACCGGGCGGCTAGCCTGCGGGGATGGGCCGGAGCCAGTCGTTGCCGCGGGGTGGTGACCCGCGTTTCGGCCCCGACGCCGACGACTCGGCCAGCCCGATCCTGCACGTCGACATGGACGCCTTCTTCGCCGCCGTGGAGGTGCGCCACCGGCCCGAGCTGCGCGGTCGGCCGGTGGTGGTCGGCGGGGTCGGCCCGCGCGGCGTGGTCAGTTCCGCCAGTTACGAGGCCCGCCGGTACGGCGTGCGCAGCGCGATGCCCACCGCGCGGGCGCGGGCGCTCTGCCCGGGCGCGGTCTACCTGTCCCCTGACTTCGCCCGCTACCGGGCGGCCTCCGACGCGGTGATGCGGATCTTCCGGGACGTCACCCCGCTGGTCGAGCCGCTCTCCCTCGACGAGGCGTTCCTCGACGTGACCGGTGCCCGCCGGTTGTTCGGCCCGCCGGCGGCCATCGCCCGGCGGATCCGCGCCCGGGTGACGGCCGAGCAGGGGCTGACCTGCTCGGTCGGAGTGGCGCCGAGCAAGTTCGTGGCGAAGCTCGGCTCCACCCGGGCCAAGCCGGACGGCCTGCTCGTGGTGCCGGCCGGTCGGGTGCTGGAGTTCCTCCACCCGCTGCCGGTCGACGCGCTGTGGGGGGTGGGCGAGCGGTCAGCCGAGACGCTGCGCCGGCTCGGTCTGCGGACCATCGGCGACCTGGCCGAGGCGCCCGTCGGGATGCTCCGCAAGGCGCTCGGTGCGGCGTCCGCGACCCACCTGCACGAGCTGGCCCGGGGGCGTGACCCCCGGCCGGTCAGCCCGGAGCAGGTGGAGAAGTCGATCGGGGCCGAGGTGACCTTCGACGTCGACGTCGTCGACCCGCAGGAGATCCGCCGGGCGCTGCTCGCCCTCAGCGAGAAGGTGGGCAGCCGGCTGCGTGGGGCCGGTCAGGTCGGCCGGACGATCTCGCTCAAGGTGCGACTGTCCGATTTCCGCACCGTGCACCGGTCCCGGACCCTCGGCGGGGCGACCGACGTGGCCCGCGAGATATTCGACACCTCGTGGGGCCTCTGGACGGTTCTCGACCCTGGTGAGCCGGTCCGGCTGGTCGGCGTCCGGGTGGAGGGTCTGGCCGGGGTGGCCGACACGCCGAGACAGCTCACGCTCGGCGCACCGGAGCGGGGCTGGCGGGAAGCGGAGACCGCCGCGGACGCGGCGGCTGCCCGTTTCGGGCGGTCCGTCATAGGTCCGGCCAGTCTGCTCGGCAAACGTGACCGCCGGCCCGGGGAAAATAGCAGTCGGCCGTAGGTCGTCCCGCTTTCCGACGCGCGAGCCCCCTCGTAGACTTGGCGGCAAGCAGCCGGATGGCTGCCACGGTCTGTCGGCCCGACCGGGCCGACCAACGTGACCGGGGAGGAGTGCCGTGCCGCTCTCGGAGCACGAGCAGCGGCTGTTCGAGCAGATCGAGCGGTCGCTTGCCGAGGACCCCAAATTCGCCTCGGCCGTGCGCGCCAGCGACCCGCGTTTCCATACGCGACGTCGCCTGCTCGTCGCTGCCGGCGTGGTGGTCGTCGGTCTGGCCCTGTTGGTCTACGGCGCGGTGATCAAGACGCCGCCGCTGGCAGTGGCGGGGTTCGTCGTCATGCTGGCCGCGCTGGGCTACGCGGTGCAGTCGCACCGGCGGGCGCAGTCACCGGACCTGCACGTGGTGGGTGGCACGACGAGTCGTCGCCGTCCGCGTGGCCGGGGTGGCCGTCGGCCGTCGCTGCTGGACCGCATGGAAGATCGGTGGCGGCAGCGTCCGGAGGGACACCGCTGACCTGTCCGCCCCACGGGATGGACGGGCGTCACCGCCGACGGTGGGTGCCGGACGACGTCCGGCAACCTCCGTCGTATCGCCATGTCCGCGTCACCCGGCAACCTCCTCGTATCGCCATGTCGGCGTCCCTCGTATCGCCATGTCCGCGTCGCCCGCCGGGCCGGTAGCGTGCGCCACCCGCCCGACTGACGCTCCCGCCGGCCCTTGATCCACTCCTGTGGGGCGAGGTAGCGGTATCAGCCCGTCCTGATACCGCTACCTCGCCCCACGAGCGAGCGGGCGAGCGGGCGGCCGGGCGGGGCGGGGCAGGCCGAGCGGGGCGAGCGGGGCGGGGCGGGCTGCGGGGTCAGGCGCGGCGGGCGGCCAGCAGCCGGCGGGGGTTCCAGCGCAGCAGCAGCCGGCGGAGCCGGCCGGAGGCCGCCACCAGCCGTGCCGAGCCGTCGCCGAGCGAGGTGCGCCAGCGCAGCAGCACCGACGGGGGCAGTACGGCGGCGAGGAACCGGGTACGCCGGTCCGCCCTGGCGGCCAGGGTGCCGCGTACCGTCCGTAACGCCGGGTACAGCGGCTCACCGGTGAGCGGGTTCCGGGCGTAGCGGGCGCGTTCCTCCGCCCGGCCGAGCAGCCGTACCGCCGTGGCCGAGTCGCCGTCCGCGCCGACCGCCTCGCGGGCCAGCCGTTCGGCGGTCGCCCGGGGCGTCTCCGTGCGGTCGATCGGCACCCGGTAGTCGATCAGGGTGTCGAGCAGCTCGTCCCAGGCCGCGTGTGCGTCCGACCGGGCCCGGTCGGCCTCCGCACCCAGCACCGTCATCGGGACGCTCCCACCCACCGCGCCGTCGGCGGCCGCGCCGGCCGCCACCGGGACGGGCGGGCGGTGCCGCCGCTGGCGCAGCGCACGGCGACGCAGCGCCGGCACGGCCAGCAGCGCCAGCAGCGCGAGCAACCCGGCGGCCGTCCACCACGGCCAGGTCGGGGCGCGTTCGACCGGGGCGTTGACGGTCGAGTCGAAGCCCTGGTCGACCTCCCGGTCGGTCTCGTCGTCGGCCTGCGGCCCGGCGGTGGCGCCCGGGTCACCCGGGGCGGCCGGCGCGGCGGTGTCCGACGGCTCCGGGTCCGGCGCGTCGGTGTCCGGCGCCCACGCCGACCGGGTGGACCCCTGGACGCCGTACGCGGGGGTGGCGTCGAACGGCACCCACCCCAGCCGGTCGAAGTAGACCTCCGTCCAGGAGTGCAGGTTCCGGTTGGTCAACGTGTAGGTGTCCCCGTCGACGTTGCTGCCGTTGGTGAAGCCGAACGCCACCCGGGCCGGGATGCCGGCCTCCCGCACCAGCCAGGCCAGCGCCGCCGCGTACTGCTGGCAGTAGCCGACCTTGTTGGTGAGGAAGTCCACGATCTCCTGGCCGCTGGTGCCGCCCTTGGTGCTCAGCGAGTACCGGAAGCCGTTCTCCTGGGAGAAGTAGTCGTAGATCGCCCGGACCCGGTCGTAGTCGGTGGACTTCCCCTCCACCAGCCGGTTGACCAGCAGGGTGACCTCCCGGGCCTCCGGGGTCCGGGTCTGTTGCCGCCGGATCGGGTGGTCGGCGGGCAGCGGCCGGGCCCGGCGCAGCGCCGCCGGGTCGTACGTCGAGCGCACGTACTCGAACGAGTAACGCTTGCCCCGGGAGTTGTCCCGGTTGGAGAAGACCACCCCGAGGTTCTGGTCGTACGACCAGTTGCCGTTGAGCCCGTCGAAGCCGACCGGATCGGTGTAGAGCGGCACGAAGGGCATGTTCAGTGTCCGGCTGACCTCCACGGTCGCCCGGTAGGTCTGCTGCTCCACCCCCGGCCCGGCCCGGTCCGCCGGGTCGGGGAGTTCCCGGTTGACCGGTCGGCCGTTGGGCGCGCGTACCCGGAAGCCGTCCGGACGCAGCTCGTCCGCGACGCCGAACCGCAGGTAGAAGGGGTTCTTCTCGGTGGTGGTGACCTTCACCATGTCGGCCACCTCGGACTGGTTGAGCTGCCCGCTGAGCGCCGCGAAGAGGTCGATCCGCCCGGGGCCACCGCCCTGGCCGGGGCGTCCGGTGCCGGTGCCGTTGCCGGCGCCGATGAACTGGTCCAGCAGTCCACCGCTCATCCCCGGCACGGCCAGCGGCAGCACCACGGCCAGGACCACCCCGACCACCGCCAGCCGGCGGCCGGCGGCGGCCAGCGGGGAGGACTCCCAGACGTCCACGTCGCGGCCCTCGCCGGTGAACCGGCGGCCGAACCGGCGGACCCGGTCGACGTTGTCGGTGACCAGCAGCCAGAGGTAGCCGGCGGCGCCGACCACGAACGGCATCGCCGGCACACTGTCCACGTAGACCGCCACCGGGACCGAGTAGATGGCCAGCATGGGCAGCCCGGCCAGCGCCGGTCGGCGCAGCCCGACGGCGAGCACGTCGACCACGACCGCCACCGAGCCCACCCCGAGCACGCTGATGAACAGCAGCGGGGTGGTGTCCGGCACCTTCACCCCGTAGGTACGCATGTCCTGTAGCGAGCCCTGGGCCAGCTCACCGAAGTGGGCCAGCGTCCCCGGCGTGGGCAGGAACGCGATCAGCTCGCTGCCGCCCGGGAAGAGCCAGGTCAGCGCGAGCAGCAGACCGGCGAGCATGCCCAGCACCTGACCCCAGAGCGGGGCACGGACCAGCCGGGTGAGCGCCGCCGCGCCGGCCACCACGGCGACCGCGATGGTCGACTGGATCAGCCAGGTCCACTGCTGGAAGATCGACGACAGCGGGGCCGCGGCGAGCAGGGTCGCCGCGGCGGCCACGAAGCCGATGTTCCGGGACGCGATCACGGCGTCACCCTCTCTGTGGTCGGACGGGTCACCGCACCGCCCCGGCAACCGTCTCGGCCAGGGCCGCGCGCAGCGCGAAGCCCTGCGAGCCGCGCCCGGCCTGCGGCCAGAGCGCCGGCAGTTGACCGTCGTGGTCGACCCCGATGATCCGCCAGCCGCCCTGCAACAGGGTGAGCGCGGCGGCGGCGTGGACCTGCTCGGCCTCGAACCGGGCACGTTCCGGCAGGCTGAGCCAGGTGGAGCTGTTGAGCAGGAAACCGACGCAGGTCGCGCCGCTGCCGCGCAGCCCGCTCAACAGCTCCGCCTCGGCGGTGGTCAGCGAGCCGAACAGCGCGATGATCAGGCCGCCGTCGGCGCGTTGCCGGACCCGCTGCACCAGGGCCGCGACGTCGCCGCGCTGGTCGAGCCGGACGTCGGCGAGGTGGTCGAGGAGCAGGCCGTCACCGGTGGCCTCGGTGGCGTCGACGTCCACCCCGTCCCCGGTGACCAGGCGCAGCTTGTAGCCGGCCTGCCGGAGGTGGGTGGCGATGCTGGCGGCGGCGGAGACCGACCACTCGAAGCTGGCCGTCGGGCCGTCGCCCCGGTGGCCGTGCGCCCGGGTGTCCAGCAGCACCGTGGCCCGGCTCTCCCAGGGCTGTTCCTCCCGGCGCACCATCAGCTCACCGGTGCGGGCGGTCGACTTCCAGTGCACCCGGCGCAGGTCGTCGCCCATCCGGTACTCCCGGGTGGCGGTGTCGTCCTCGCCGTGCACGGCGACCGACCGGGCCCGGCTGTCGCCGCTGCCGGCGTACTCACCGGGCAGGCGCACCGAGGGCAGCGGGGTGACCTGGGGGACCACCGTCAGCTGCTCGGTGCTGGGGAACGCCCGGGCCAGCTCGCACAGCCCGAACGGGTCGGTCATCCGGACCACCAGGGGCCCCACCTCGTACCGGCCGCGCACGTCGGCCCGGACGGTGTACGCCACCGAGCTGGCCTGCTGCGCGCCGAGTCGTTCCAGCACCACCCGGGGCCGGCTGCCCAGCGCGTACGGCAGCCGGTCCTCCAGCAGCAGGGTGCCGGTGGGCAGCCGGGACATGTTCTGCAACCGCAGCACCACCCGGGAGCTGGCCCCGACCGGCACCCGGTGCGGGTCGAGCGAGCGGTTGCAGGCCAGCTTGTACCTGGTCCGCCCGACGTAGAGCGCGGCGAGCAGCGGCAGGACGGCGAGCAGCACCGCCACCCGCAGCAGGTCCCGCTCGCCGAGGATGCCGGCGGAGATCGCCGCGGCGATCGCCGCCGCCAGGAACGAACGACCCCGGGTGGTCAGGCCCCGCAGCCCGGCCCGCACGTCACGGCCTCCGCGGCTCGAACGGCGGGCGGCCGTTGCCGGCGGCGGGCCGGGGCGTGTCGTACCCGGTGGCGCGCTTGCGGTCCGACGGCAGGGCCAGCCGGTGCACCAGGTCGGCGACGATCGCGTCGGTGGTGCGCCGGGCGAGCTGGGCGTCGGCGGTGGGGATGACCCGGTGGGCCAGCACCGGCACCGCCAGCGCCTGCAGGTCGTCGGGGAGCACGTAGTCACGCCCCTCCAGGGCGGCCACCGCGCGGGCGGTGCGCAGCAGCTGGAGGGTGGCCCGGGGGGACGCGCCCAGCCGCAGGTCGGGGGCCTCCCGGGTGGCGGTGACCAGGTCGACGGCGTACTGCTTGACGGCGTCGGCGACGTGCACGTTGCGGACGGTGGCGATCAGCCGACGGACCGTGTCGGCGTCGGAGACCGGGCGCAGCTCCTGGAGCGGGTCGGCGGCGCCGTGCCCGTCGAGCATGGCCAGCTCGGCCTCCGGGCCGGGGTAGCCCATCGCGATCCGGGCGGTGAACCGGTCCCGCTGCGCCTCCGGCAGGGGGTACGTCCCCTCCATCTCGATCGGGTTCTGGGTGGCGATCACCATGAACGGCGTCTGGAGCTGGTAGGTGACCCCGTCGACGGTGACCTGCCGCTCCTCCATGCACTCCAGCAGCGCGGACTGGGTCTTCGGCGAGGCCCGGTTGATCTCGTCGCCGACGACCAGGTTGGCGAAGACCGCGCCGGGCCGGAACTCGAAGTCGTGGGTCTCCTGGTTGTAGACGCTGACCCCGGTGACGTCGCTGGGCAGCAGGTCCGGGGTGAACTGGATGCGGCGGACCGAGCAGTCGATGGACCGGGCCAGCGCCTTGGCCAGTTTGGTCTTGCCGACGCCCGGGACGTCCTCGATCAGCAGGTGGCCCTCGGCCAGCAGGACCGCCAGGGCGAGCCGCACCGTGGCTGTCTTGCCCTCGATGACCTGCTCGATGTTGGCCACGACGGCCTCGCTGGCGGCATGGAACTCGTCGTGCGGCAGCACGCCGCCCACCTCGTCCCAGGTCTGTTGTGTCACGGGCCTTCCCCTCGTCGCCACGACGGCAGCTCTTTAAGGAGCACCTGGACCCGTCGTTCGGTTCGCAACGGGAAGCCTCGTCTGCCGCAGGAATCGCACTGGTCTCTCAGGCTAACCATGTTTGCGGTGATCGCCGAACCCTGCCGGAAGTCGGCCGGTCACCCAGCGGATATTCGTCAGGTCGGGGGACCTGACGCGGCCGGACGATCACGGACGGTGACCGGTGGGCCGGACGTGGCCCGCGGCCGGCGGGCGCCAGGGGGTACACTGCGGAACATGGCCGGAGCCATCCTGCTTCTTACCGAGCCGTGCTGACGCGCTGACGCGCGACGGCACGGCGGCCCCTCCTGTGCGAGGGGCTTTTTCGTGCCCTGAACAGATGCCCCGGATCCGACCTGACCGCGCCAAGGAGAAGCCATGACTGAGGCAGCCGCACCGGCGGGCGACACCCCCCCGTTCCGGTACACCGCCGCCCTGGCCGACGAGATCGAACGTCGGTGGCAGGACACCTGGGCGCGGGAGGGCACCTTCCACGCCCCGAACCCCACCGGCCCGCTGGCCGACCCGGACCACCCACGGGCCGGCGCGGAGAAGCTCTACGTGCTGGACATGTTCCCCTACCCGTCCGGCGCCGGGCTGCACGTCGGCCACCCGCTGGGCTACATCGGCACCGACTGCTACGCCCGCTACCAGCGGATGTCCGGTCGCAACGTGCTGCACGCGATGGGTTTCGACGCGTTCGGGCTGCCCGCCGAGCAGTACGCGGTGCAGACCGGCACCCACCCCCGGACGACCACGGTGGCCAACATCGAGCGGTACAAGGCGCAGCTGCGCCGGCTGGGGCTGGCCCACGACGAGCGGCGCTCGGTGGCCACCATCGACACCGACTTCTACCGGTGGACCCAGTGGGTCTTCCTGCAGATCTTCAACTCCTGGTACGACCCCGACGCCCGCAAGGCCCGCCCGGTCGCCGAGCTGGTCGCGGCGTTCGCCGCCGGTGACCGGCCGACCCCGGACGGCCGGGCCTGGGCCGAGCTGACCGACGCCGAACAGCGGCGGATCGTCGACGACCACCGGCTGGCGTACGTCTCGCAGGCGCCGGTGAACTGGTGCCCGGGGCTGGGCACCGTGCTGGCCAACGAGGAGGTCACCGCCGACGGCCGCTCCGACCGGGGCAACTTCCCGGTCTTCAAGCGCAACCTGAAGCAGTGGATGATGCGGATCACCGCGTACGGCGACCGGCTGCTGGACGACCTGGACGCGCTGGACTGGCCCGAGTCGATCAAGCTGCAGCAGCGCAACTGGATCGGCCGCTCCACCGGCGCGCACATCGACTTCACGACCGGGACCACTGATTCCGGTGTGGCGGGCGAAGCCCGCATCAGGGTGTTCACCACCCGGCCGGACACCCTCTTCGGGGCCACCTACCTGGTGCTGGCCCCCGAGCACGAGCTGGTCGACGCGCTGACGGCGGCCGCCTGGCCGGACGGCACGCGGGACGCCTGGACGGGCGGGCACGCCAGCCCCCGGGCGGCCGTCGAGGCGTACCGGAAGGCGGCGGCGGCCAAGACCGACGTGGAGCGGCAGGCCGACACGAAGGAGAAGACCGGCGTCTTCGTCGGCACCTACGCCACCCACCCGGTCACCGGCGGGCGGATTCCGATCTTCATCGCCGACTACGTGCTGGCCGGCTACGGCACCGGCGCGATCATGGCGGTGCCCGCCCAGGACGAGCGGGACTGGGACTTCGCCGAGGTCTTCGAGCTGCCGATCGTGCGGACCGTGCAGCCCCCCGAGGGGTTCGACGGCCGGGCGTACACCGGGGACGGGCCGGCGATCAACAGCGCCGCGCCCGAGCGCGGCCTGGACCTGGACGGGCTGGGGGTGACCGAGGCCAAGGCCGCGATCGTCGAGTGGCTGGAGGCCAACGGCCACGGGGTCGGCGCGGTCACCTGGCGGCTGCGGGACTGGCTGTTCTCCCGGCAACGCTACTGGGGCGAGCCGTTCCCGATCGTCTACGACTCCACCGGCGCGGCGATCCCGCTGCCCGAGTCGATGCTGCCGGTCGAGCTGCCCGAGGTGGACGACTTCTCGCCGAAGACGTTCGACCCGGACGACGCCGACAGCAACCCGGAGACCCCACTGTCGCGGCGGCGCGACTGGGTCGAGGTGGAGCTGGACCTGGGCGACGGGCCGCAGCGGTACACCCGGGAGACCAACGTGATGCCGCAGTGGGCCGGCTCCTGCTGGTACGAGCTGCGCTACCTGGACCCCACCAACCCGGACCGGTTCGTCGACGCCGAGAACGAGCGGTACTGGATGGGGCCGCGCGCCGAGGGTGACTGCGGGGGCACCGACCTGTACGTCGGCGGGGCCGAGCACGCCGTGCTGCACCTGCTGTACGCCCGGTTCTGGCACAAGGTGCTGTACGACCTGGGGCACGTGTCGTCGTTCGAGCCGTTCCGCAGGCTGTTCAACCAGGGCATGATCCAGGCGTTCGCGTTCACCGACCCGCGGGGCGTCTACGTGCCCGCCGAGGAGGTCGTCGAGGTCGACGGCCGCTGGTTCCACGGTGAGCAGGAGGTGACCCGCGAGTACGGCAAGATGGGCAAGTCGCTGCGCAACGTGGTCACCCCGGACGACATGTGCGCGGCCTACGGCGCGGACACCTTCCGGGTGTACGAGATGTCGATGGGTCCGTTGGAGGTGTCCCGCCCGTGGGAGACCCGGGCGGTGGTCGGGTCGTACCGGTTCCTGCAACGGGTCTGGCGGGCCGTGGTCGACGAGCAGACCGGCGCGCCGCGGGTCACCGACGAGCCCGCCGACGCCGCGACCCGCCGGCTGCTGCACCGGATCGTCGACGGGGTCCGGACCGACATGGAGGGCATCCGGTTCAACACCGCGATCGCCAAGCTGATCGAGCTGACCAACGCGCTCACCCGGCTGCCGGCCACCCCGCGCGAGGTGGCCGAACCGCTGGTGCTGATGCTGGCCCCGTTCGCCCCGCACGTCGCCGAGGAGCTGTGGCGCACCCTGGGTCACGCCACCTCCCTGGCGTACGCGGACTTCCCGACCGCCGACCCGGCGCTGCTGGTCGCCGAGACGATCACCTACCCGGTGCAGGTCAACGGCAAGGTCCGGGGCCGGGTCGAGGTGCCCGCCGACGCGGCGCAGGAGGTCGTCCGGGCGGCGGCCCTGGAGGCGGTCGCGTCCGCGCTGGCCGGCAAGGAGCCGCGCAAGGTCATCGTGGTGCCGGGCCGGCTGGTCTCGGTCGTCGCCTGACCTGTCGGGAAGAGCCCCTCGTCGACGCTTCACGCGGCGCGAGGGGCTCTTCCCACCGGTCCGCCCGGCGTGCCGCCGCGGACCGTGGGGCGGGTCAGGGTTCGCGGCGGTGCACGACCAGCGCGGCCACCAGGGTGGCGACGACCGGCCAGACGGCGAGGGTCACCCAGGAACCCGGGATCGTGGCGAGATGCTCGTTGAACTGGATGTACGGGTTCGCGACGAGCCGTTCCCAGGCCGGCACCGGCAGGGCGTTGTGGATCGCGGCCGTCCACCGGTTCTCCAGGTCGAAGGCCAGCGGCAGCAGGAGCAGCAGCCCCGTGGTCGCGACGATCGCCGGGGCGGTGTGCCGCAGCAACGCGCCGAAGCCCAGGCCGATGAGCGCGCAGACCGGCAGCAGCAGCGCCGAGGCGACGACCGCCCGCAACGCCCCGGGGTCGCCGAGCGACGCGCCGGCCCCCCGGTCGGCGAGGATGGCCTGCGACAGCCCGAACGACACGGCTGCGGTCAGCACCCCGACGACCAGCATGACCGTCGCCAACACCAGCACCTTGGCGGCGGCCACCGCGGACCGCGCCGGTACGGCGGCGAACGTGGTACGGATCTGGCCGCTGGCGTACTCACCGGCGATCGCCACCGCGCCGACCGCCCCGGCGGCGAGGATGACGAACAGCCAGCCCTCCTCGGGGAAGGCGTCGTGGATCGGGTCGAACGCGGCCTGCCGCTCCGCCGAGTAGCCCGGCCAGTTGTGGTGGTCGGCCAGCGCCGCCCGCACGCTGAACAGCATGGCCGAGACCGCGATCAGCGCCAGCGACCCGTAGGTGGACCGCAGCGAGAACAGCTTGAGCCACTCGGCGGCGAGCAGGTCACGGAAGCGGGCGGCGGGCTCGACGGCCCGGCGGCCGGCGCCCCGGGTGGCCTCGGTCGGGGCGGTCACCGGTGTTCTCCCGCCCGGTATTCGACGCGGTCGGCGGTGAGGTTCATGAACGCTTCCTCCAGTGAGGTGGACCGGGTGATCAATTCGTGCACCGGGATGCCCCGGGTGAAGGCCAGGTCGCCGAGCGCCGTCGGGCTCAGGCCGGTCACCGTGAGCGCCCCGTCGGGGGCCGTCCCGACGTCCGCGCCCGCCTCGCGCACCGCGACGGTCAGCGCCGCCGGGTCCGGCGTACGGACCACGACCTGCGCCTGGACGCTGCGGGCGGCGAACTCGGCCAGACTCTCGTCGGCGATCAACTCGCCCCGGCCGATCACCACCAGGTGCTGGGCGGTCTGCTCCATCTCGCTCATCAGATGGCTGGAGACGAGGATGGTCCGGCCCTCGGCGGCGAGCCGCTGGAACAGTTCACGCACCCACCGCACCCCGGCCGGGTCGAGCCCGTTGAACGGCTCGTCGAACAGCAGCGTCGGCGGATCGCCGAGCAGCGCGGCGGCGATACCGAGCCGCTGCTTCATACCGAGCGAGAAGCCACCGATCCGGCGTCCGGCGACGTCGCTCAGGCCCACCTCGCCCAGCACCTCGTCGACCCGGGACCGGCCGATGGCGTTGCTGGCGGCGAGCGCCCGCAGGTGTGACCGGGCACTCCGCCCGCCGTGCACGTCGCCCGCGTCGAGCAGCGCGCCGACGTGCCGTAACCCGCGCCGACGCGCGGCGAACGGCTGCCCGTCCACCAGGGCACTGCCGCTGGTCGGGCGGTGCAGGCCGAGCAGCAACCGGAGGGTGGTGGACTTGCCGGCGCCGTTGGGCCCGAGGAACCCGGTCACGTGCCCGGGCCGGACGGTGAGGGTGAGCCGGTCGACGGCCGTGGTCCGGCCGTACCGCTTGGTGAGGTCACGTATCTCGATCACGGCGTCGACGTTGCCGGACGGCGGCCGACCGGGCGTCGTACCGCCGGCCACTTCGGTCCCTGCGGGGTAGGCCCCGGGGCGTACGCCCGCCGGCTGATGACCACCCGGCCGCCCGCTGGCTACGGTGTGCCCATGCGTGCCGTCGCCGCCCGCCCGTACCCTGTCGCCCACCGGGTGCGGACGGTCCTCGTCTGGGCCGGGGTGGGCCTGTTCCCGGTCGTGGTGCTGTTCGCGTCGACCGTCGGCACGGGTGGTCCGCTCCTGCCGGTCCCCACCCCCGACGGGAGCGTGCCGGGGATTCCGCTGCGCTACCTCGCGCCGATGCTGGTGGTGCTGCTGCCCGCCGCGCTGCTGGGACGCCGTCCGCTGCTCGCGCTGGGGCTGGCCCTCGTCGGGGCCTGCACGGTGACCGTGGCGACGAACGCCTGGGAGAACGGCTACCTGTCCGCCGTCTGGTACCTGCAGTTCCTCGTCATCGATGCGATGGTGGGGCTGGTCGCGACACGCTTCCCGGGCCGGATCGCGGTCCCCGCCGCCGCCGTGGTGCTCGTGCTGCAGGTCACGGCGGGTTTCGTCAACTCAGCTACCGGCCCGGTCGACCGGGCCACCAGTTCGGTGCTGCTGGTGGTCGCCGCCGTGGTGGCCGGCGGGGCGGCGCGGGCCCGCCGTCGGCACGCCGAGGAGTCACGCGCGCACACCGCCGTCGAGGCGGTCACCGCGGAGCGGCTGCGGATCGCCCGGGAGGTGCACGACATGGTGGCGCACAGCATCGGTGTCATCGCCATCCAGGCGGGTGTCGGCGCCCGGGTCATCGACACCCAGCCGGGGCAGGCCCGGGCCGCGCTCGCCGCCATCGAGCAGACCAGCCGGGACACGCTGGCCGGGCTGCGGCGTACCGTCGGGGCGCTGCGTCACCCGCAGCAGGCGGAGGCGTCGCTGGACCCGCCGCCCGGTCTGGCGGACCTGGACCGGCTGGTCGACGTCGCCGCCGACGCGGGGGTCCGGGTGGCGGTACGCCGGGAGGGTCCGCCCCGACCCCTGCCCGGGGAGGTCGACCTCGCCGCCTACCGGATCGTGCAGGAGGCCCTGACGAACGTCGTGCGGCACGCGGGCGTCGACCGGTGCCGGGTCACCCTCGACTATCTGCCGGACGGGCTCCGGGTCGAGGTGGTCGACGCGGGCCGGGGCACTCCGCCCGGCGGTGTGGGCGCCGGGCACGGCATCCTCGGCATGCGGGAACGGGTGACGCTGCTCGGGGGCCGGTTCGCCGCCGGGCCGCGCCCGGAGGGCGGCTTCCGGGTCGCGGCCCGCCTGCCGGCCGACGGCGGACGGGTGAGCGCCGGGGCCGAGGGGTGAGCATCCGGGTGCTGCTCGTCGACGACCAGCCGCTGGTCCGCGCGGGTCTGCGGGTGCTGATCGCCGACGCACCCGACATCGAGGTGGTCGGTGAGGCCGGCACCGGCACGGAGGCGGTCCGGCTGGCCCGGGACGTGCTGCCCGACGTGGTGCTGATGGACCTGCGGATGCCCGGGACCGACGGCATCACCGCCACCCGGGCGATCACCGCCGCCGGCGGCCCGACCCGGGTGCTGGTGCTGACCACGTTCGACGACGACGCGCACGTGCACGGCGCACTGCGTGCCGGGGCGAGCGGATTCCTGGTCAAGGACATGGCCCTGGACGACATCCTCGGCGCGGTCCGGGTGGTCGCCGCCGGTGACGCCCTCATCGCTCCGGCGGTGACCCGCCGGCTGATCGCCGAGTTTGCCCGCCGCCCCGACCGGGCCGCCCAGCCGCGCCCCCTGCCCGGGGTGACCGAGCGGGAACGCGAGGTGCTGACCCTGGTCGGTCGGGGCTTGTCCAACGCGGAGATCGCCGCGCACCTGTTCATCAGCGCGGCCACCGCCAAGGCCCACGTGGCCCGGCTGTTCACCAAGCTCGGCGCACGGGACCGGGTGCACCTGGTCATCGCCGCCTACGAGGCCGGGCTGGTCCACCCCGCGCACCGTGACGACCGTGACGCGGAACGCGGCTCCTGACCCGCCGGGGCGACGGCACGCCACCGGCCGGCCCGTCCGGCGTCGGCGCCGGTCCCCGACGCCGGTCGGGGTCAGCCCGGGTCGAGCCGGCGTCGGCGCTCCGCCCGCCACCACTGGTACGCCAGCACCGCGCTGGCGATCAGCCCGAGGCCGGCCGGGGCGGCGGCGTACCAGTTGATGCTGCCGGGGGAGCTGGCCGCCGCGCCGATGGCGGCGTAGCCGAAGGCGGTCGGGGCGGAGGCCAGCACGCTG
This sequence comes from Micromonospora sp. WMMD714, assembly GCF_029581315.1. Lineage (NCBI taxonomy): Bacteria > Bacillati > Actinomycetota > Actinomycetes > Micromonosporales > Micromonosporaceae > Micromonospora > Micromonospora sp. WMMD714. The sequence goes on along the minus strand of NZ_CP120744.1, from coordinate 6,780,830 downwards.
CCGACCAGGAACGGCAGCACCCGCGCCCCGGTGGTGCCGTAGCCGTAGCTGACCAGCCCGAATCCGGCGATCGGCAGCATCCGTACGGTGATCACGCCCAGCACGCTCTGCCGGGCGAACCAGCCGTCGAGCCGGGCCAGCCGGCCGCGTACCCGTTCGGCGACGAACTCCCGCCCCAGCACCCGACCGACGGCGAAGCCGAGCGCGGCGGCCAGCAGCGCCGCGCCGAGCGCGTACGCCGCCCCCTCCAGCGGGCCGAACACGGCCCCCGCCACGAACGTGACGAAGGTACGCGGGACCAGCGCCACCAGCAGCAACGCCCCGACGACGATCCCCGCGACCGGCGCGTACCCGCCGAGGGCGTCGGCCAGCCGGGGCAGCTCGCCGACGTCCGGCCGGGGCGCCACCAGCAGCAGCACCGCGAACCCGGCCAGCATGACCAGCAGCAGGACGAACCGACGTGCCGACGGCTGACCGAGCAGCCGCCGGACGGCGGCGATCACGGGTGGGCGGCGGGCGTCACGGGCGGGCGGCGGCGGCCACCGCGGCGCGGCGCTCGGTGCGCAGCCGTTCGGCCCAGGTGTCGTCCAGCGGCGGGAGCTGGTGCGCGCCGGTGGCCCAGCGCAGCAGCAGATCGGCCAGGGCCGGGTTACGGGCCAGCGCCGGCCCGTGCGAATAGGTGCCCAGCAGCTTGCCCCGCCAGGCGCCCTCGGTGACGCCGTCGTTGCCGACCCCGGCGCTGACCCGGGCCAGCGGCGACACGCCGGGGCCGAGGTGGGTCCGACCGCCGTGGTTCTCGAAGCCGGAGAGCGCCGGCACCCCCAGCCTCGGGTCGATCTCGCCGGCCAGCTCGCCGACCGCCCGGGTCGGACCCCGGTCGGAGGAGAGGTCGAGCAGCTCCAGGCCGGCGCAGCGGGTGCCCTTGGCGAAGAAGGAGCTGCCGAGGAGCTGGTAGCCGGCGCAGACGCCGAAGACCACCGAGCCCTGGGCGACGGCCCGGTGCAGGCCGCCGTCGGCGAGCAGCCGTTGCGCGCCGAGCGCCTGCGGGCCGTCCTCGCCGCCGCCGAGCAGGTAGATGTCGGCGGTGGCGGGCAGCCGCTGGTCGGAGCGGACCTCCAGCACCTCGACCGGCATCCCGCGCTGCTGCGCCCGGCGGGCCAGGATCAGCAGGTTGCCCCGGTCGCCGTAGGTGGAGAGCAGGTCGGGGTAGATCCAGACGATACGCAGGCTCTCAGTTGACACGGTCCAACTCCGCTCGGATGTCCTGGAAGGCGGTGTAGTTCGCGATGACCTCCAGCCGGCCCGGCGGGACCGCCCGGACCGCCTCGCCGAACGCCCGGACGTGCTGGAACGGCACCCCGTTGACGTCGAGCCGGACCGCCAGGTCGTACGCCCGGTCGCCGGTGATCAGCACCTGCCGGCCGCGCAGCGGGGCGAAGTCGACGTCGAACAGCCAGGAGGTGTCCAGCCCGTCGGGGTCGCGGGCGTTGATGGAGAGCAGGGTGGGCGCCTCGTCGGCCATGTCGAACGCCTCCAGCCAACTGGCCGGGTTCTTGGCCAGCAGCAGCCGGATGTTGCGCCCGTCCCGGTCGACCTGGGCGTACCGGCCGGCGACCGAGGTCACCGTGTGCAGCCGGGACACCGCGTCGACGGGGCGTACCCCGAACTCGGCGGCGACGGCGAGGGCGGTGGCCGCGTTGCCGAGGTTGACCTTGCCGGGGAGCTGGAGGGTCACCTTGTGCCAGGCCCCGGTGGGGTCGAGCACGCCGTCGTCCTCCACCGTCCACTGCGCTTCCGGGCGGCGCAGCGGGCAGCCGGAGCACCACCACTGCTCACCGGAGCGCTGGATGGTGGAGCCGCACTCCGGGCAGACCCAGGAGTCGTCGTGCCAGCGTTGCCCGGCGCTGAACCAGGTGACGTGCGGCGGGCGGACGCCCCGTGCGGGGTCGGCCGGCGGGGTGGCGGCCCAGACCACCATCGGGTCGTCGGCGTTGGCGACCACCCGTACGTCGGTGTGCCGGACCAGCGCGGAACGCCAGAGCTGCGCCATCATGGCGACCTCCTTGGCCCGGTCGAGCTGGTCGCGGGAGAGGTTGAGCAGGGCCACCACGTGCGGCTCGGTGGCCTCCAGCACCTGCGCGAGGTAGTGCTCGTCGACCTCCAGCACCGCGTACGGCGTGCTGCCGGCCTTGGCCAGCGCCGAGGTGTGCCCGGTGGGCATGTTGGCGCCGAAGGAGTTGGTGGCGACCCGGCCGAGCACGCCGACGGCGGCGGCGCTGAGCCGGGTGGTGGTGGTCTTGCCGTTGGTGCCGGAGATCAGCGCGATGGCGCGTCCGGCCGAGAGGTGGGCCAGCAGGTCCGGGTCGATCTTCAGGCCGATCCATCCGCCGATCACCGAGCCGTCACCCCGGCCGGCGGCGCGCGACAGCGCCGCGGCGGTCCTCGACACGGAGCTGGCCACCTTCGCCCGCAGGGGCATCTTCGCGTCCGTCACCCGAGCGAGGTTACCGGACCCCCGCGCCCGCCAGATCGCCGCCGACGGCGAACCGTTCGGTCGGGGTGGGCCGGGCGTCCGGTCGGCGCGGGCTCCACCGGACGGGGTCGATCGATGTCGGGTAGCGGACCCGGCCCGGCGGCGCTCCGCCCCTCCACTTCGCTCCACCGGCTCTGACGTGCGGTTTTGCCCGCGACAGCGACGCGCCGCGCGGGCGAATCTGGTTGCAGGTGGAGGGAAGTGGAGTAGAGTGGGGCGCATTGGTGAGGCCGGGAGGGCCCACCGGCCCGGGGGGTCAGCGGCGCCGCGAACGCCGCTCAGGGCGAGGGGGTAGGGCCGATGTTCCTCGGCACGCACACCCCACGCCTGGACGAAAAGGGCCGGTTGATCCTTCCGGCCAAGTTCCGGGACGAACTGGCGGGGGGTGTCGTGATCACCAAAGGGCAGGATCGCTGTCTCTACGTCTTCCCCACGTCCGAGTTCCAGCGGATCGCCGACCAGTTGCGCGCGCAGCCCATGACGAACAAGGCGGCCCGGGCCTACAGCCGGGTCTTCTTCGCCAGCGCGCACGACGAGGTCCCCGACAAGCAGGGCCGGGTCACCATCCCGGCCCACCTGCGGTCCTATGCCGCGCTCGACCGGGATCTGGTGGTGATCGGGGCGTCCACCCGGGTGGAGATCTGGGACCGGACGGCCTGGGAGAGCTACCTCGCCGAGAGCGAAGACGACTTCGCCGACATCGAGGAGGGGGTGCTGCCCAGCGGTCTGTAGGGCGTGGCGACGCCCGACGTACTGCGAGATCTCCAGCCGCTTTCGAGTTCCTGGCGCCCCTTCCCCGGTGCCAGGGGCACGATCTCCCTCCCGGGTCGACGACCCGGAGCCGGAGCGGGAGCGGATGGGGATCTGGCGGTACGACGGCACGGCGTCGTCCGACGGCAGAGCGCGACACGTAAGAGCAGGTATTCCACAGTGGGGGTCGACATGGGGGAGCTACGCGGCACGCACGTGCCGGTGCTGCTCGAGCGGTGTCTCGAGCTGCTGGCCCCCGCGCTGGACCGGGGCGGCCGGACGGTCCACGTCGATGCCACGCTGGGCCTGGCCGGGCATGCCGAGGCGGTGCTGGAACGGCATCCGCACACGGTGCTGATCGGCCTGGACCGGGACACCGAGGCCCTGGCGCACGCCCGGGTCCGGCTGGCCCGCTTCGCCGACCGGATCCACCTGGAGCACGCCGTCTACGACGAGTTGCCCGAGGTGGTGGCCCGGCTGGGCTATCCGGTCATCGACGGGGTGCTGTTCGACCTGGGCGTCTCCTCGTTGCAGCTCGACGCGCCCGACCGCGGGTTCGCCTACGCCCAGGACGCGCCGCTGGACATGCGGATGGACCAGACCCGGGGGGTGACCGCCGAGGAGGTGGTCAACACCTACTCCCACCCGGATCTGGCCCGGGTGCTGCGGGTCTACGGCGAGGAGAAGTTCGCCGGCCGGATCGCCTCGGCGATCCTCCGGGAGCGTGAGCAGGGGCGGATCACCTCCTCGGCCCGGCTGGCGGAGCTGGTCAGGGAGAGCATTCCGGCACCAGCGCGACGAACCGGGGGACACCCGGCCAAGAGAACGTTTCAGGCTTTACGGATCGAGGTAAACAGGGAACTGGCGGTGCTGGAGAAGGCGCTGCCGGCTGCCCTCGACACGCTCGGCGTGGGCGGTCGCATGGTGGTCCTGTCCTACCACTCGCTGGAGGACCGGCTCACCAAGCAGGCGCTCGCCGACCGGGTCCGCAGCAAGGGCCCGGTCGACCTGCCGGTGGAACTGCCCGGGTCGGGTCCGACGTTCCGACTGCTCAGTCGGGGCGCCGAACTCGCCGGGGAGGAGGAGGTCACCGCGAACCCGCGGGCCGCGTCGGTGCGGTTGCGGGCCGCGGAGCGACTCGACCCGGCCACCGGGCCGTCGGGGCGGACCGACCGCGAACGGTCCCGCCGACGGGTCAGGGCGATGCACCAACCGGGAACGGGGTCGACAGCGGGTTCCACAGTGGATCCGGTGGGGGCGCCGGGGGACGGCAGGACGGACGAACAGGGGGAGGGGACATGAACGTCAACAAGCGCGACGGCCGCGACGCGGTCGTCGGGCAGCGCGCACCGCGGTCGGGGGGCCGGACCACGGCGCAGCGCACGGCCCGTACCACGATGCCGGCGGACCTCGCTGGTCGACAGGGGGAGGCTCGCCGGGGGGCGCGCGCGTTCCCCACTCAGGGCAGCGCCGCGCTGCGACCGGCCGAGCAGCCGGCCACCCGGACCACCACCACCGGCACCGGGTCGCCCCGGCTGCGGGTGGCGCCACCGCCGCCGGTCCGGGTGCCCCGGGCACCGTTCGCCGCGCTGATCGTGGTGCTCGTGGTCGGCGGGGTGCTGGGCATCCTCGCGGTCAACACGAAGATCAACGAGAACGCCTTCAAGCTCCAGCAGCTCCAGCAGCAGCAGGCCCGGCTCGACGTCGACCAGCAGCAGTTGGAGAAGCAGATCGAGGAGGCCAAGGAGCCGGGCAACCTGACCGCCCGGGCCCGCAAGCTGGGTCTGGTGGAGGCCGGCGAGCCGGCGTACATCCGGCTGCCGGACGGTCGGCTGATCGGCGTGCCGCAGCCGGCCGACGGGCAGCCGGCGATCACCAGCCAGCAGGGCAACGGGGGGTAGCACCCGTGCCGCCGAGATCGGACGAACCGCGCCGGGACGCCACGGGCTCCCGGCGCGGTGCGGTTCGTGGTGGGGCCGCCCGCGCCGGCGAGCCGCGAGCCGGGCAGCCCCGCGCCGGCGAGCCGCGAGCCGGGCAGCCCCGCACCGGGGAACCCCGGACCGGGCAACCCCGGGGCGGCGAGCCGCGCACCGGCGACCCACGGCCGGGGGAGTCCCGGGGCGGGGACACCGGCGGGATCTCCGACGCGCGGGCGTACACCCCCCGGGGCCGCACCATCCGGGAGAGCAGCGAGGACCGGGGCGGGCAGCGGCGCACCCCGCGCGCCGGCCGCTCCGGCGACCCGTTCCGCCCCGCCCTCCAGGTCCTCGACGGCGGTCGGGCCGCCGCCAACCGGAGCGGCCGCCGGGAGGCCGCGCCGACCGGTCGTACCGGCGTCATCCGGACCGTGCCGCCGCGCGTCGCGCCCGACGACGACGAGTTCGCCGAGCCGCCCGCCCCGCGCCGCCGGCCCGGCCGCAGCGTCCCGCGCCGGGGTGACCCGCCCGGTCGCGGCGCCCCACGCCGCACCGAGACGCCCCGGCGTACCGACCGACCGGCCGGGCGACGGCCGGTGCGCAAGCCACGCCGCCCGCCGAAGCTCGCCGAGCCGCGTCGCCGGCTGCGACTGGGCACCGTGCTGGTGCTGGCGATCTTCGCGGTCATCGGCATCCGGCTGGTCGTGCTGCAGGCCGTGGACACCCCGGCGTACGCCGGCGGCGGCGTCGACAACCGGCTCACCCGGATCGACCTGCCGGCCCCGCGCGGCTCGATCCAGGACCGCACCGGCGCCCCGCTGGCCCGCAGTGTCGAGGCCCGGTACGTCTTCGCCGACCCCACCATGGTCAAGGACCGCACCGAGACCGCGAAGCTGCTCTCCCCGCTGCTCGGCGTCCCGGTCTCCGAACTGGCCGACAAGATGAAGCGTCGGGGCAACCTCCAGTTCCGCTACCTGGCCCGGGGCGTCGACGTCGCGCAGGCCAAGCAGATCGAGGCGCTCGACCTCGCCGGCATCGGCACCCACCGCGACGAACGCCGCGAGGTGCCCGGCGGTGACCTGGCCGCCAACCTGGTCGGCTTCACCAGCCAGGACATGGACGGGCTGGAGGGCCTGGAGGCCCGCTACGACGACCTGCTGCGCGGCCAGGACGGCCGGCGGGTGTACGAGGCGGGGCTGGGCGACCTCAACGCCCCCATCCCCGGCGGCTACAGCCAGACCACCGCCCCCAAGCCGGGCAGCTCGCTGGTGCTCACCATCGACCGGGACCTCCAGTTCCAGGTGCAGCAGATCCTCAGCCGGCAGATGGCACAGACCCGGGGCGCGATCGGCGCGGCGGTGGTGCTCGACGTCAAGACCGGCGACGTGCTGGCCCAGGCGAGCAACCCGACCTACAACGCGGCCTCGCCGGAGCAGAGCCGACCCACCGACCGGGAGGACGCCGCCTCCAGCTTCGTGGTCGACCCGGGGTCGGTGCACAAGGCGATCACCTACGGCGCGGCGTTGCAGGAGGGCGTCATCACCCCGGACAGCGCCTGGCCGGTGGCGAACAGCATCACCCGGGGCGGGGTGACCTTCCGCGACACCCATCCGGCCGAGGGCAAGAAGTTGAGCGTGGCCGGGATGCTGGCGTACTCGTCCAACGTCGGCACCATCGAGATCGGCGACCGGCTCGGCCGGGACCGGCTGATCGACTACCAGAAGCGCTTCGGGCTGGGGCAGCCCACCGGCGAGGGGATGCCCGGCGAGGCGTCCGGCCGGCTGCTCCCGGCCGAGCAGTGGAGCGACTCGTCGTACGGGTCGGTGCCGATCGGGCACAGCGTCGACGCCACCCCGCTGCAGATGGCCGCCGCGTACGCCACCATCGCCAACGACGGCACCTACGTCCAGCCGCACCTGATCAAGGAGGTGGTCGGGGCGGACGGCAGGCGCACCCCGGCCGCCGCGCCGGTCACCCGGTCGGTGCTCAGCCCGAGCAACGCCGCCGCGCTGCGTACCCTGCTGGAGGCGGTCACCACCGTCGACGACGCGACCGGCGTGGCCGCGGCGGTGCCCGGCTACCGGATCGCCGGCAAGACCGGCACCGGGCTGCGGTACGCCGACGGCAAGCAGCAGCCGGGCGAGGTGGGCTCGTTCATCGGGATGGCCCCCGCCGAGGCGCCCCGCTACGTGGTGGCGGTCTTCGTGTGGAACCCCGAGGGCGGTGGCGGCGCGGTCGTCGCCCCGGCGTTCCGCGAGATGATGGGCTTCACGCTGCGTCACTACCGGGTTCCGCCGTCGCGCGGGAAATCCCCCAACTTCGAGGTCTTTCCGCGCTGACCGGGAACGGCGGGACATCATCGGTGAGTGCCGACGAACCACCGGGGCGGCTGTGCGGCCGGAACCGGACGACCGGGTAGGGTCTGACGCCGTGCCCGGCAATCCACGCCCCCGTACCGTGCCCGGAGTCCGGCTCGGCGACCTCGCCGACCGGCTCGCCGTAGCGCCGCCGGCCGACGCCGCCGAGCTGGTCGTGACCGGGGTGACCCACGCCAGCCAGGAGGTCCGCCCCGGCGACCTGTACGCCGCCCTGCCCGGTGCCCGTCGGCACGGCGCGGAGTTCGCCGCCGGGGCCGCCACGGCCGGCGCGGTGGCCGTGCTGACCGACCCGGCCGGCGCGGCGGCGGCCGGCGCGACCGGGCTGCCCGTCCTGGTGACACCCGATCCCCGGGCCGTGCTGGGCGAGCTGGCCGCCGCGGTCTACGGCGACCCGACCGACGGGCTCACCGTGATCGGGGTGACCGGCACCGCCGGCAAGACCTCGACGGCCTACCTGATCGAGTCCGGGCTACGCGCCGCCGGTCACGTCACCGGCCTGATCGGCACCGTGGAGACCCGCCTCGGCGACCTGGTGATCGACAGCGTCCGGACCACTCCGGAGGCCACCGACCTGCACGCCCTGCTCGCCGCCGCCCGCGAGCGCGGGGTGACCGCGGTGGTCATGGAGGTGTCCAGCCACGCCCTGGCGATGGGCCGGGTGGGCGGGGTCCGGTTCGCCGTCGGCGGCTACACCAAATTCGGCTCCGACCACCTCGACTTCCACGCCGACGCGGCGGACTACTTCGCCGCCAAGGCCAGGCTCTTCGACGGGCGCTGCCGGGTCGAGGTGCTCAACCACGACGACCCGGCGCTGCGCCCGCTGTTCCGGCCGGCCACGGTCAGCTACTCGGCGGCCGGCGACCCGACCGCCACCTGGTGGGCCGACCGGGTCGGCGGCGAGGGCTACGCCCAGCGGTTCACCGCGCACGGCCCGGACGGCCTGGAGCTGCCCGCCGGGGTGGCGCTGCCCGGCCGGCACAACGTGGCCAACGCGCTGCTCGCGGTGGCCAGCCTGGTCGCCACCGGGGTGGACCCGGCGACCGCCGTCGCCGGGGTGGCCGCCTGCGGCGGGGTGCCCGGCCGGCTGGAACTGGTCAGCGGGGACGCCCCGGTGCGCGGGGTGGTCGACTACGCGCACAAGACCGATGCCGTGGTGGCCGCCCTCGCCGCGCTGCGCGGCACCGGCACCGGTCGGCTGATCTGCGTCATCGGCGCCGGTGGCGACCGGGACCGGGGCAAGCGCCCGGTGATGGGCGCCGCCGCCGCCCGGGGGGCCGACGTGGTGCTGGTGACCGACGACAACCCGCGCACCGAGGACCCGGCGGCGATCCGGGCCGAGGTGCTGGCCGGGGCGTACCGGGCGGACGCCGGTGCCCGGATCGTCGAGGTGCCGGGCCGGCGGGAGGCCATCGCCGAGGCGGTCCGGCTGGCCGAGCCGGGGGACGTGGTGGCGCTGCTCGGCAAGGGGCACGAACGCGGTCAGGAGATCGCCGGCGAGGTGTACCCGTTCGACGACCGCACCGAGCTGGCGGAGGCGCTGCGCGTCCGCTTCGGCGACCTGGCGGGTCGACGGTGATCCCGCTGAGCCTGGCCGAGGTGGCCGCGGCGGTGGGCGGCCGGCTGCACGCCGCCGACCCGGACACCCGGGTCACCGGCCCGGTCGAGTTCGACTCCCGCAAGGTCGCCGCCGGGGCGCTCTTCGTGGCCTTCCCCGGCGAGCGGGTCGACGGGCACGACTACGCCGCCGGTGCGGTCGCCGCCGGTGCGGTGGCGGTGCTCGGCACCCGGGAGCTGCCCGGGGTGCCGATGGTGCTGGTGGACGACGCGCTGGCCGCGCTGGGTCGGCTGGCCCGGGCGGTGGTGGACCGGCTGCCGGGGCTCACCGTGATCGGGCTGACCGGATCGTCGGGCAAGACCACCACCAAGGACCTGATCGCCCAGCTCGCCGTGCGGCTCGGTCCGACGGTGGCCCCGCCCGGGTCGTTCAACAACGAGCTGGGCCACCCGTACACCGCCCTGCAGGCCACCGCGCAGACCCGGTACCTGGTGATGGAGAAGGGAGCCCGGGGCGTCGGGCACGTCCGTTACCTCTGTGACGTGGTGCCGCCGCGGATCTCGGTGGTGCTCAACGTCGGGGTGGCGCACCTGGGCGAGTTCGGCTCGGTGGAGAACATCGCCCTGGCCAAGGGGGAGCTGGTGGAGGCGCTGCCGGCCGACGGGCTGGCGGTGCTCAACGCCGACGACCGGCTGGTGGCGGCGATGGCGTCGCGCACCGCCGCCCGGGTGGTCCGCTACGGCGAGTCGGCCGACGCCGACGTGCGCGCGGTGGACGTGACCCTGGACGGGCGGGGGCGGCCGGCGTACACCCTGCTGACCCCGGAGGGGACCGCCCCGGTGCGGCTCGGCCTGACCGGCCGGCACCAGGTCTCCAACTCGCTGGCCGCGGCGGCGGTCGCCCGGGAGCTGGGCATGCCGCTGGCCGAGCTGGCGGCGGCCCTGGGCGAGCTGGGGCTGGTCTCCACCCGCCGGATGGACGTCTTCACCCGGCCGGACGGGGTGACCGTGATCGACGACTCGTACAACGCCAACCCGGCCTCGACGGCGGTGGCGCTGCGGGCGCTGGCCGGGATGCACCGGGGCGGGCGGACGTTCGCCGCCCTGGGTTACATGGCCGAGCTGGGCGAGTACGAGGACGAGGGGCACCGGGAGGTCGGCCGGCTCGCGGCCGAGCTCGGTGTCGACCGGCTGCTCGTGGTGGGTGAGCCGGCCGCGCCGATCCACGAGGGCGCGACAGCGGTAAGTGACTGGGGAGGAGGGTCGGTGCTGCTCACCGATCAGGCGGCGGCCGTCGAGGTGCTGCGCAGCGAGCTACGACCGGGTGACGTCGTCCTGGTGAAGGGCTCCCGGTACCGCACCTGGGAGGTGGCCGACGCGCTGCGTGCCGACGGCGAGGGTGCCGGGGCCGGCGCGGGGGGTGCCGCGTGAGGGCGGTCATCGTCGCCATCGGGGTGGCGTTCCTGGTGTCGCTGCTGGCCACGCCGCTCGCGATCAAGGTGTTCGCCCGGCTCAAGGCCGGTCAGCCGATCCGGTCGAACCTCGGGCTGGCCAGCAACGAGGGCAAGAAGGGCACGCCGACGATGGGCGGCGTGGTGTTCATCCTGGCCACGGTGATCGCCTACGTGGCCGGTCACCTCGCCCTGACCACCCTGCCGGACGCGCAGATCGCCCAGGTCGAGCCGACCATCACCGCCCTGGTGCTGCTGGGGCTGATGGTCTTCTCCGGCGCGGTCGGCTTCATCGACGACTTCCTCAAGGTGCGCAAGCGGCACAGCGGCGGGCTCAACAAGCGCGGCAAGCTGTTCGGGCAGATCCTGGTCGGGGCGGCCTTCGGGGTCGTCGCGCTCTACTTCCCGAGCAGCATGACCGACGCCAGCGGGGCGACGACCAACACCGAGACGGTGGGCAGCACCACGCTGAGCTTCATCCGGGACATCCCGGCGCTGGAGATCGGCAAGGTCGCCTCGGTGATCGTGATCATCATGGTGGTGATGGCGGCGACCAACGGGGTCAACCTCACCGACGGCCTGGACGGGCTGGCCACCGGCGCCTCGGTGATGGTGCTGGCCGCGTACGCGCTGATCGCGTTCTGGCAGTACCGGCACTGGTGCGCCGACCCGACGTACACCGCCAACCCGGACAACTACTGCTACGCCGTCCGGGATCCGCTGGAGATCGCGTTGATCGCCGGGGCGGCGGCCGGGGCCTGCGTGGGCTTCCTGTGGTGGAACACCTCGCCCGCCCGGATCTTCATGGGCGACACCGGTGCGCTGGGCCTCGGCGGCCTGATCGCCGGGATGGCGATGTCCACCCGGACGGTCCTGCTGCTGCCGATCCTGGGCGGGCTCTTCGTGATCATCACGATGTCCGTGGTGATCCAGATCATCTCCTTCCGCACCACCGGCAAGCGGGTCTTCCGGATGTCCCCGCTGCAGCACCACTTCGAGTTGGCCGGCTGGAGCGAGGTCAACATCGTGGTCCGCTTCTGGATCATCGCGGGCATCGGGGTGGCCATCGCGCTGGGCCTGTTCTACAGCGACTTCCTGGCCAGCATGGGCTGACCCCGGGCACCGGGGCGGTCCCGCGACGGGTCACCGCCCCGGCCCCCGGCCGGGGTTCCCCCTACCCGAGGGGCACCCGATCCGCATTTCGACACGCCGACCGGCACGAACGGCCGGAACCAGCCGCCCGTAGCGGCGATGATGGGCGGGTGGGGGAGGACCGAGGCACCAGCACCGGCACGACGACCCAGACCCAGCCGCGGCGGGTCGCGGGCTCGGGGCGTACCACCGACCCGCCAGCAGCGCTGGCCGGGCTGGGGCCGGCCGGCGGCCTGGCGGCGCTGCGCGGCCTGCTGGCCCGCCCGCTGGCCTCCTACTACCTGCTGCTGTCCAGCGCCGGCCTGCTGCTGCTGATCGGCCTGACCATGGTCTTCTCGGCCACCAGCGTGCGCGACTACGCCGAGGCCGGTGACGCGGCCGCCTCGGTCACCAAGCAGGCGATCTTCGCGGTGATCGGCATCGTCGCGTTCTGGGCCTGCCAGCGCCTGCCGGCCAGCACCTTCCGTTCGCTGGGCCGACCCCTGCTCGGGGCCGCGGTGGTGCTGCTGCTGGTGCTCAACCTGCTGGTGGCCCTGGACGCCCTGTTCGGGCTGGCCTCCCTCGGGCCGCTGCGGGCCAACCTGCTCTGGCTCTATCTCGGGCCGATCCAGGTGCAGCCCGCCGAGCTGGCCAAGCTGGCGCTGGTGCTGTGGGGGGCGCACGTGATCGCCCGCAAGGGCGCCGCGCTCGGCTGGTGGAAGGAGCTGGCCACCCCGCTGTTCCCGGTGGTCGGCCTGCTCTTCGTCCTGGTCGGCTACAACGACCTGGGCAGCATGCTCTGCCTGCTGGCCATCGTGGTCGGCCTGCTCTGGGCCGCCGGGGTGCGGTTGCGGGTCTTCGCCGCGCTCTCCGCGGTCGGCCTGGCGGGGATCGGACTGCTCGTCGCGGTGGCCTCGCTCGGGGCCGGATCCGGCGCGCGCGGCCAGGAGAACTACCGACTGGCCCGGCTCACCTCGTTCCTCGACACGCCCGACCCGGCCAAGTGCGTCGAGGACGCCTGCTGGCAGATGGTGCAGGCCCGCAACGCCATCGAGCACGGCGGCTGGTTCGGTGTCGGGCTGGGCAAGAGCAGCGTCAAGTTCGGCTGGCTGCCGGCCGCCCACAACGACTTCATCTTCGCCGTCATCGCCGAGGAGCTGGGCGTGGTCGGCTGCACCGTCATCCTGGTGCTCTTCGCCGTGCTCGCCTACACCGGGCTGCGGATCGCCCGCCGGGTCGCCGACCCGTTCCGCCGGCTCGCCGCCACCGCCGTCACCGCCTGGCTGGTCGGCCAGGCGGTGATCAACATCGGCGGGGTGACCAAGCTGCTGCCGCTGACCGGGGTGCCGCTGCCGTTCATCTCCGACGGCGGCAGCGCGCTGGTCGTGACCCTGGCGGCGGTCGGCATGCTCGCCTCCTTCGCCCGCGCCGAACCCGACGCGGCCCGCGCCCTGCACGCCCGTCCGCCCGCCCGATGGGTCCGACTAGTCTGGGCCCCGTTGCCGCCGCTTCCCGGCGCGCGGAGCCGACCGGCACCGCCGTCGGCTGCCCCGGGGTCCGTGCCCCGGGCGCGCGGGCGGCGACCCGACGATCAGGCCGTACCGCGCGGCGTCCGGCAGGACCGGACCCGGGGCGGGACGGCGAGCGAGAGGAGACGCTGATGGGTCCGCTGCGTTCGGTGGTGCTCTGTGGAGGGGGCACCGGTGGGCACATCTACCCGCTGCTCGCCTTCGCCGACTGCCTGCGCCGACACGACCCGGGCGTCCGGATCACCTGCCTCGGCACCCCGAAGGGGCTGGAGAACGAGCTGATCCCGCCGGCCGGCTACGACCTGCGGCAGATCCCGGCCTACCAGCTGCCCCGCTCGGTCAACATGGGCCTGGTCCGCACCCCGGACCGGATGTGGAAGGCGGCCCGCGCCGCCGGCAAGGTGATCGACGAGGTCGCCGCCGACGTGGTCGTCGGCTTCGGCGGGTACGTCTCGGTGCCCGGCTACCTGGCCGCCTGGCGGCGGGAGATGCCGATCGTCATCCACGAGGTCAACGTCCCGCCGGGGGTGGCCAACCGGCTCGGCATGAAGTTCACCAAGAACCTCGCGGTCGGCTTCCCGCACCAGCCGGCCCAGTCCGAGGTGCTGCGCGACGCCCGGGTGGTCGGCGTGCCGCTGCGCCGGGGCATCGCCGGGCTGGACCGCAACGCCATGCGCGCCGCCGCCCGCGCCCACTTCGGACTCCGCCCCGACCTGCCGGTCCTCTTCGTCGCCGGTGGTTCGCAGGGGGCCCGGTCGATCAACCTGGCGGTCTCCGGCGCGGCCAAGGAGCTGGCCCGCAACGGGGTGCAGGTGCTGCACGTGATGGGTGCCCGCAACGAGCCGGTGCCGATCCCGACCGACCTGCCGGTGCCGTACGTGGCGCTGCCCTACCTGTCCGAGATGGAGCTGGGCTACGCCGCCGCCGACCTGATGCTGGCCCGGGGCGGGGCGATGACCTGCGCCGAGGTGGCCGCCATCGGGCTGCCCACCATCTACGTGCCGTACCCGCACTCCAACCAGGAGCAGAAGCGCAACGCGCTGCCCGTGGTGGAGGCCGGCGGCGGGCTGCTCGTCGACGACGCCGAGCTGACCCCGGCCTGGCTGGAGCGCACCGTGCTGCCCCTGCTGCGCGACCCGCAGCGGCTGTACGCGATGGGTGCCGCCGCCGCCGGGTACGGCCGCCGCGACGGCGACGTGGCACTGCTCAACTTCGTCTACGAGGCGGTGGCCCGGTGAGCCGGTCCACCGCGACGGGAAGGTACCTGGCATGAACACCGCGCAGTTCACCCCGGCCGGCACGCTCACCGCGGAGGACCTGGGCCGGATCCACCTGATCGGGGTGGGCGGGGTCGGGATGAGCGGCCTGGCCCGGCTCTTCCTCACCCGGGGCCTGCCGGTCTCCGGCAGCGAGCTGCGCGAGTGGCCGTCGCTGGCCGGCATGCGGGCGCTGGGCGGCACCATCCACATGAGCCACGAGGCGGCCAACCTCGACGGGGTGGACACCGTGGTCTACTCCTCGGCGATTCCGCAGGACCACCTGGAGATGGTCGAGGCCCGCCGGCGCGGGCTGCGGGTGCTGCACCGCTCCGAGGCGCTCGCCGCGGCGATGACCGGCCGTCGGACGGTGGCGGTGGCCGGCACCCACGGCAAGACCACCACCACCTCGATGGTGACCATGGTGCTCCAGCAGGCCGGGGTCGACCCGTCCTTCGTGATCGGCGGGGAGATCTCCGAGGTGGGCTCGGGGGCGCACCATGGCACCGGCGAGCACTTCGTGGTCGAGGCGGACGAGAGTGACAGGTCGTTCCTGATCTACCGCCCGTACGTGTCGATCATCACCAACATCGAGGCCGACCACCTGAACACCTACGGCGACCTGGCGACCCTGGAGGCGGCCTTCGCCGAGTTCGCCCGGCTCACCGACCCGGCCGGGTACGTCATCACCTGCGCCGACGACCCGGGCGGGCGGCGGCTGGCCGAGACGCTGCGCGCCGAGGGGCGGCGGGTCTGGACGTACGGCGAGGCGGCCGACGCCGACCTGCGGCTGTCCGAGATGGCCTCGTCCGCCCAGGGCGTGCGCTACCTGGCGGCCCTGGACGGCCGTTCGCTGGGGGAGATCCGGCTGCCGGTGCCGGGACGCCACATGGGCCTCAACAGCGCCTCGGCGGTGCTCGCCGCCCACCTGCTCGGCCTGCCGGTGGCGGCGGCGGAGGCGGCCCTGGCCGCCTTCCCGGGCGTGCGCCGGCGCTTCGAGCGCAAGGGCGTCGCCGACGGCGTGCTGGTCTACGACGAGTACGCCTACCACCCGACCTCGATGACGCTGGCCCTGCGGACGCTGCGCGAGGTGGCCGGCGACGGCCGGCTGATCGTGGTCTTCCAGCCCTACCGGCTGTACCGGACCCGGGACCTCCAGGCGGAGATCGCCGCCGCCCTGGCGATCGCCGACGAGCTGGTGCTGCTGGAGGTCTTCGGCCCCGGTGAGCTGCGCCAGCCGGGTGAGGGGTCGGCGGCGTTGCTGGCGGCGGTGCCGCTCGACGACGCGCACAAGGTCTTCGTGGACTCGCTCGACGACGCGCCGGTGGAGGTGGCCCGCCGGGCCCGCCCCGGCGACGTGGTGGTGACGATGGGCGCTCCGCCGATCTCGCTGCTGGGCGATCAGCTGCTCGACGCGTTGACCGCGCGATGATCGCGCGGTTCCTCCGGCGCGGCCCGGACCGCGGCGTCCGGGCCGGGAGCGCCGCCGGTCCGCCCGTCGGGCGCCCGGTGGCCGGTCCGGACGGCGCGACCGCCGGTAGCGGATGAGTCCGGGTCCGGCGCGGGGCCGTGGCACCGGCACGGACGGCGGTGGTGCCCGGCGGGGTCCGGTCCGGCGCTGGCAGCTCGTCCGGGCGGGCAGCGACGCGGTCCCGCCGTCGACCCGGCGGTTCATGGCGCGGGCCCGGCAGCGGCGGATGCGGGCCGCGCTGCCCTGGGCGGTGGTGGCCGGGGTGCTGGTCCTCGCCGGCCTGGTGGCGTGGGCGGTGCTCGGATCCGGCCTGTTCGGGGTGCGTGAGGTCCGGGTGGAGGGGGCGCGGCTGGTCACCCCGGTCGAGGTGCGTGACGCGGCGGGGGTGCCGGACGGGGTGCCGCTGGCCCGGGTGGACCTGGCCGCGACGGCCCGGCGGATCGGTGGCCTGGCCCCGGTGGAGCGCGCCACGGTCCGCCGGGACTGGCCCGGTGCCCTGGTGGTGACGGTGGTGGAGCGGACCGGGGTGGCGGTGGTGCCCCGGGACGACCGGTTCGTGGTGATCGACCGGGCCGGGGTGGTGTTCCGCACGCTGGCCCGGCCGCCGGACGGGCTGCCGGTGGTGCGGCTGGCGGCTCCGGGGCCGGACGATCCGGGCACCCGGGCGGCGTTGCAGGTGCTGGCCGTGCTCACCCCGCAGCTGCGGGCCGCCCTGGTCGAGGTGACCGTCGAGGGACTGGCCCGGATCGGGCTGACCCTGCGCGACGGGCGGGCGGTGGTGTGGGGCGACGCGACCCGGGGCGCGGACAAGGCGCGGGTGGCGACGGCGTTGCTGGGTCGGAAGGCCGACACGATCGACGTGAGCGCGCCGGACGTGGTGACCCTCAGGTGAGGTCCGTGGTGGACGTGAGTCGCCCCGCACCCGGCGGCGACACGCCGGTGGGGTCCTTGGCTCTCGGCGTGGGGGCGCTTACGTTGCCCCGAAGAGGATCAGTGGTTGACATAACTCTAAGCCTCTAGTAGAGGGTTAGGGTTCAGCTCTGATCCTCGCTGGTGAAAGCTCCTCGACCACCGGTCCGGGCCACGCCGTACCGGGGCAGTGCGAGCCAATCTCGAAGGGAAAGGACCGGAGATGACACCTCCGCACAACTACCTGGCGGTCATCAAGGTCGTCGGCATCGGCGGCGGCGGCGTCAACGCCGTCAACCGGATGATCGAGGTTGGGCTCAAGGGCGTCGAGTTCATCGCGATCAACACCGACGCGCAGGCGTTGCTGATGAGTGACGCCGACGTCAAGCTCGACGTCGGCCGGGAGCTGACCCGGGGGCTCGGCGCGGGCGCCAACCCGGACGTCGGCAAGAACGCCGCCGAGGACCACCGCGACGAGATCGAAGAGGTGCTCAAGGGCGCCGACATGGTCTTCGTCACCTGTGGCGAGGGGGGCGGCACCGGCACCGGCGGGGCGCCGGTGGTGGCCAACATCGCCCGCAAGCTCGGTGCGCTGACCATCGGTGTGGTCACCCGTCCGTTCTCCTTCGAGGGCAAGCGCCGCCAGGTGCAGGCCGAGTCGGGGATAGACGAGCTGCGCAACCAGTGCGACACGCTGATCGTCATCCCCAACGACCGGCTACTGGCGCTGGGTGACCGCGGCATCAGCATGATGGACGCCTTCCGCACCGCCGACCAGGTGCTGCTCTCCGGCGTCCAGGGCATCACCGACCTGATCACCACGCCGGGCCTGATCAACCTCGACTTCGCCGACGTCAAGAGCGTGATGAGCGGGGCGGGCAGCGCGCTGATGGGCATCGGTAGCGCCCGGGGCGAGAACCGGGCGGTCGAGGCGGCCGAGGCGGCCATCTCCAGCCCGCTGCTGGAGCAGAGCATGGACGGCGCGCGGGGGGTGCTGCTCTCCATCGCCGGCGGCTCCGACCTGGGCCTGTTCGAGATCAACGACGCGGCGCAGCTGGTCACCGACGCGGCCCATCCGGACGCCAACATCATCTTCGGCGCGGTCATCGACGACGCGCTCGGCGACGAGGTGCGGGTCACCGTGATCGCCGCCGGCTTCGACGGCGGGACGCCCGCGTACAAGGCGGTCGACTCGCCGCGCAAGAGCAACCAGAACCAGCCGACGACGCAGACCCCGACGGTCACCGCGCCGGCCACCCTGCCGCCGCCGCAGCAGACGCCGCGCCGGGTGCTCTTCGACGACGTCGACGTGCCCGACTTCCTCAAGAACGGCTCCTGAGCCGCCGATGACGAGCAGCTCCGTGGCCGGTCCCGCGGCCCCGCCGGTGACCGGCGGTCCCCGTGCGGGCCGCGTCGTCGCGTCGTCGACCGGGCGGACCGGCCGATGACCGGTCCCTCCGGTCCGGACCGCCGGGCCGAGCTGGCGGCCGGGCTGGCCGCGGTACGGACCCGGATCACCGGGGCGTGCGCCGCCGCCGGCCGGGATCCGGCCGGGGTGACCATGATCGCGGTGACCAAGACCTACCCGGCCGGTGACGCGGTCGCGCTGGCCGGGCTCGGGGTCGTCGACCTGGGGGAGAACCGGGACCAGGAGGCCGCGCCGAAGGCGGCCGAGGTGGCGGCGGCGGGGGTGACCGCCCGTTGGCACTTCATCGGCCAGTTGCAACGCAACAAGGCCCGTTCGGTGGTCCGCTACGCCGACGTGGTGCACTCCGTGGACAGTGCCCGGTTGGCCCGGGCGCTGGCCACCGCCGCCGAGTCCGGTCGGGACCGTCCGCTGGAGACGCTGGTGCAGGTCAGTATCGACGGTGACCCGGCCCGGGGTGGTGCCCTGCCGGGCTCCACCGACCCCGACCGGGGGCTCGACCCGGTGGCCGAGGTGCTGGCCGGGGCGGGAGCGCTGCGGTTGGCCGGGCTGATGGCGGTGGCGCCGCTGGGCTGGGAACCCGAGCGGGCGTTCGCCCGGCTGGCCGAGGTGGCGGCGGCGTTCCGGGCGCGGCATCCGGCGGCCACCGCGCTCTCCGCCGGGATGAGCGGTGACCTGGAGGTGGCGATCGGGTACGGGGCGACACATGTCCGCGTCGGCAGCGCGTTGCTCGGAATGCGTTCCACGCTGCGGTAGCCTGACCCCGGTAGGAGCAAATTACATCAGTGTTGTTCAGGAGCGGCGTCCCGAGGTCGGGGGCCACGACGGGCGAGCCGCGAATCGCGCGTCGGGGGAGCGTCGCTCCGATCCGGTGGGCAGGGACGTCCACTGGCGACACGGCACGGGGGTGCGTGCCGCACGGCGGACGGAAGGGCGCGGGATGGGTGCACTGCGCAAGGCGGGGGTCTGGCTCGGGCTCGTCGAGGAAGACGACGAGCGCGGCTACGACGAGGGCTACGACAAGCCCGGCTACCGCGAGTCGCGGTACCGGTCGAGCCGGTACTCCGAGGAGTTCGCCGACGACGACGAGGACGACGCCGAGGAGCCGCCGGCGCCGCGTCCCCGGCTGGGTGACCGGGGCCGGCTGGCCGACCGGTCCAGCCGGGCGGTGGAGGCCGACCGCGCCGACGACGAGCGGGCCGAGCGGTCGGAGCGGGCCGACCGGGCCGAACGTTCGGAGCGGGCCGAGCGGGCGAGCGTCCGGTCGATCACCCGGTCGACCGGTGCGGATACCTCGGGCGCGTTGAGCTACCACACCCGGGACAATCTCGCCCTGGCGCCGCAGGCCTCGCCCCGGGAGCGCCCGGTGGTGGCCGAGGAGGAGCAGCGCTACCAGATCACCACGCTGCACCCGACCACCTACCGGGAGGCGCGGACCATCGGCGAGCACTTCCGCGACGGGGTTCCGGTGATCATCAATCTTACCGAGATGGACGAGGCGGACGCCCGCCGACTGGTGGACTTCGCCGCCGGGCTGGCGTTCGGGCTGCGCGGTACGATCGAGCGCGTGACCAACCGGGTGTTCCTGCTCTCGCCGGCCAACGTCCAGGTCACCGCCGAGGACAAGGCCAAGATCGCTGAGGGCGGCTTCTTCTCCCTGAGCTAAGTCCACCCGAACGAGGGACGTCGCCTACCGTGTTGTCGATCATGTTCCAACTTTTGTACCTGATTTTGTACCTCTTCCTTATTGTGCTGTTGGCCCGATTCGTTCTCAGTGCGGTCCTCCAGTACGGTCGTCGGTGGCAACCGGGGCGTGGCGCGTCCGCCGGACTCGAGTCCGTGTGGAGCGTCACGGATCCGCCTCTCAAGGCGTTGAGGCGGGTGATCCCCCCACTGCGAATTGGTACCGTGAGCATCGACCTGGCCTCCCTTGTGCTCCTGGTTATCCTGTTCGTGCTGATGAGGTTTGTGTTAGATCCGCTGATCAGGAACTTCTCCTGACCAGCGCGCGCTTTCGCGGCCGCAACTGACCCGAGGAGTTTCGATGCCGCTGACACCGGCCGACGTGCACAACGTCGCCTTCAAAAAGCCGCCGATCGGCAAGCGGGGGTACGACGAGGAGGAGGTCGACGCCTTCCTGGACGAGGTCGAGCGGGAGCTTGCCCGTCTGATCGAGGAGAACAACGAGCTGCGCGCCCAGGTGGAGCGCGGCGGTCGTGGCGGGGCCCCTGCCGGCCCCGGCGGCGACGCCCGGCTCGCCGCCGAGCTCAACGACGTCAAGGCCCAGCTCGACCGGGTGCAGCGCGACAAGGCCGCCGCCGAGCAGGCCGCCCGTGCGATGCAGGCGGAGCTGGAGCAGGTCCGCACCACCGGTGGCCCGGCCGTCGGCGGCGACGGCGAGCAGCAGGCGCTGCGGGTGCTCATGATGGCCCAGCGCACCGCCGACGACCACGTCTCCGACGCCCGTCGCGAGGCCGACCAGCTGCTCTCCGAGGCCCGTTCGAAGGCCGAGGAGGTCACCCGGGAGGCGCGGGCCAAGGCCGACGCGCTGGAACGCGACGCCCGTCAGCGGCACCAGGAGGCCATGGGCGGCCTGGACGCCAAGCGGACCGCGTTGCAGAAGCACATCGAGGAACTCAAGCAGTTCGAGCGCGAGTACCGCACCCGGCTCAAGGCCTACCTGGAGAGCCAGCTGCGCGACCTCGACGGTCGGGGTCAGGGCCTGGAGGCCGAGATGACCCGCACCGAGGGCACCCGTGCCGTCGGTGGCAACGGGCTCGCCGCGGCGAGCCTCGCCGGCTCGTACGGCGGCAGCCGCTCCGGCGCCCTCGAAGCCGGCCGCTGATCCACGTCGGCGGCCGTCCCCCGACGGCCGCCGACTTAGCCACGACCCACGACGCGGCGGGGGTGAGCTGTGCTAGTCGCCAGTCTGCTGCTCATCCTTGTCGCGGTCGCCCTGCTGGTGTTCGGTCTCGTCGACGGCTCCAGCACGCTGTTGACCAGTTCCATCGCGGCCAGTCTGCTGGCCGCCGTCGCACTGGTGGCCGGTGCCCGCCAGGCAGCCGCCACCAGGGCGAGGGCGGCGGAGCGGGCCGAGCAGGGTGAGCACGCGGGTGCGCCCCGCGCCACCGCCCCGCCGGCCGCGTCCGTGCCGTCGGAGGTCCCGACGACGTACGTTCCGACGACGATCGGTGCCGGTGGCGTCGGGTGGCGGCAACCACCCGGCCCGCCGGTGGCCGACGATCCCGTCGTCCTCTCCCCCCGCCCCGACGCCGGGGCCTGGGAACCCGAGGCGGAAGCCCCCTGGGATCCGGTCGTGGTCCCCGAGCCGGCGGGGCCGACCGGTCGACCCCCGGCGACCGGTCCCGTCCGGTACGACGACCCCGACCCCGACCGGTACGACGACCCCGACCCCGACCGGTACGCCGCCGATGACACCGACCCCGACCGGTACGACGACCTTCCCGTCGATGCCCCCCACACCGACCGTCAGGTGGACGGCCCGGACGACCCCGCGCCGCCCTGGGAGCACCCGGCCGACGCCTCGTCGCCGTGGGAACCACCGCTGCAGCGCGTCCCGCCCGCCGACGCCGCCCTGGTGGCCCAGCTCGACGACGAGGTCCGGGTCGTCGACGGGCATCCCCGCTACCACCTGCTCTCCTGCGCCCACCTGATCGAGCGGGAGCACGAGCCGCTGCCGGTGTTCGAAGCGATCTCGCTCGGCTTCACCCCGTGCGGCCTGTGCAACCCGGACACCGCCCTGCTCGCCGACACCTACCCCCGCTGAGGCCGGCGTCGATGCCCATGGACACGCTGACCGTGGCCGTACGGGTCAAGCCCGGCGCGTCCCGGCCCAGGGTCGGCGGCTGCTTCGCCGGCCCGCACGGTCCCGCCCTGGTGATCGCGGTGACCGCCCCGGCGGTGGACGGGCGGGCCACCGAGGCGGCCCGCCGGGCGCTGGCCGGCGCGCTGGGCGTCCGGCCGGCGGCGGT
Organism: Micromonospora sp. WMMD714; assembly: GCF_029581315.1. NCBI lineage: Bacteria > Bacillati > Actinomycetota > Actinomycetes > Micromonosporales > Micromonosporaceae > Micromonospora > Micromonospora sp. WMMD714. The sequence continues at coordinate 6,758,534 of NZ_CP120744.1, read as the reverse complement.
GGCGCTGCGGACCGGAGCGGCCAGCCGGGACAAGCTCTTCCTGGTCGACGGTCCGCCGCCCGGCCTGACCGAGCTGCTGCGGCGGCTACGCGACGGATCGGCCGGGTGACAGCGCCCGGGGTGGGGCGCCCGTGACGCCGGGGTTGGACCTGGCCCTGCTCCTCGGAGCGGCCGTGTTGCTGGTGGCGGTCGGTGCGGTGCGGTTCTCCACCCGGCTGGGCGTACCGAGTCTCCTGGTCTATCTGGCGCTCGGGGTGGCGATCGGCGAGGCGGGGCTGGGCATCCGGTTCGACGACGCCGAGCTGACCCGGGTACTCGGCTTCTGCGCGCTGATCGTGATCATCGCAGAGGGCGGGCTGACCGCGCGGTGGAGCACCCTGCGCCCGGTGCTCGGCCTGGCCGGCGCGTTGTCCACGGTCGGGGTGCTGGTCAGCATCGTCGTGGTCGGCCTGGTGGTGCACCTGCTGCTCGGGCTGGACTGGCGGTTGGCGCTGCTCTACGGCGCGGTGCTCTCCTCCACCGACGCGGCGGCGGTCTTCGCCACCCTGCGCCGGTTGCGGCTGCCGCCGCGGCTGGTGGCCACCCTGGAGGCCGAGTCGGGCATGAACGACGCCCCGGTGGTGATCCTGGTGGTGCTGCTGTCCCGCAGCGGCCCGGTGGAGCACCCGTGGTGGTTCGAGGTCTTCCTGGTCGGCTACGAGCTGGGAGTGGGCGCGGCGGTCGGGTTGGCCGTCGGGCTGGCCGGTCGGTTCGCGTTGCGGCGGGCGGCGCTGCCCTCGTCCGGGTTGTACCCGATCGCCGCGGTCGGCTTCACCGTGCTGGCATACGCCGCCGGGGCGGTGGTGCACGCCTCCGGCTTCCTCGCCGTCTACGTGGCCGGGGTGCTGCTGGGCAATGCCCGGCTGCCGCACCGGCAGGCCATCCTGGGGTTCGCCGACGGGCTGGCCTGGCTGGCCCAGATCGGGCTGTTCGTGCTGCTCGGCCTGTTGGCCACGCCGGAGCGGCTGCACACCGCGCTGCTCCCGGCGGTGGTGACCGGGTTGGCCCTGCTGCTGCTGGCCCGGCCGGCGTCGGTGCTGGTCTCCGCGTTGCCGTTCCGGGTGGGTCTGCGTGAGCAGGCGTTCCTGTCCTGGGCCGGGCTGCGCGGGGCGGTGCCTATCGTGCTGGCCACCATCCCGCTCTCGGCCCGGGTGCCCGGGGCGGACCGGCTGTTCGACGCGGTCTTCGTGCTGGTGGTGATCTTCACGGTGCTCCAGGCGGGCACGCTCGCGTCGGCCGCCCGCCGGCTGCGGGTGACCGCGCCGGCCGAGCTGGCGGAGATCCGGGTGGAGACCGCGCCGCTGGAGCGGATGCGGGCGGACCTGCTCCAGTTGGAGGTGCCGACGGGCTCCCGGCTGGCCGGGGTGCACGTCGACGAGTTGCGGTTGCCGGTGGGTGCGTCGGTGACCCTGGTGCTGCGGGACGGGGTGGGCTTCGTGCCGGGTACGGACACCCGGCTCAAGACCGGCGACAGTCTGTTGATCGTGGCGACCGCCGGGGTGCGCGACGAGGCCGAGCGCCGGCTGCGGGCGGTCAGCCGGCGCGGTCGGCTGGCGAGGTGGTTCGGCGAGTACGGCGAGGATCGAGACGGTTGACCTGCTAGTCTCCTTTTTGCCCCAATTAGCGGTTTTAGGGGCTGAATAGCGGTGCGACAGTGCGGCACGTTGTCGGACGCCTGCACGTTCCGTATTCTTGCCAACCTCCGGAGTGCGCGGCCACCGTTGCCGTGCGCCCGTTTTGTTACGCGGGGACGCCACGTCGGCGGACCCTGTCCGGGCACCGCCGAGCGCCGCGTCCCGCGGCTGAGGGAGCTGACGATGGCGAAGCCAGCCGACACCAGGACCGCCGGTAGCAAGCCGACGGCGAAGGCCACCCGCAGCGCGGCCGAGACCGAGAAGATCCGGGCGGCCCTGGCGGCCCGACGGGACGAGCTGCGCGCCGAGTACGATCAGACGCTGAGCGAGATCACCGAGCTGCAGCGCGACCGGTTGACCGACTCGGCCGGGGACGACCAGGCCGACACCGGCACCAAGACGTTCGAGCGCGAGCAGGAGATCTCCCTCGCCAACAGCATCCGGGAACGGATCACGCAGGTCGAGCGCGCCCTGGAGCGGCTCGACGAGGGTGGCTACGGATGGTGCGAGCGGTGCGGGAACCCGATCCCGGTGGAGCGGCTCGCCGCCTTCCCGTCGGCGACCCTCTGCGTGACCTGCAAGCAGCTGGCGGAGCGGCGCTGACGTCCACTCCCCGGTGACCTCGCGAGACGGCGGAACCACGCCGTCAGGACAGTCGATGGGGAGTCGATGACCACAGCACCGACCGCCGGATCCGGCACCACCGAGCCGGGCGGTGGCACACCCCGCCGCAGGGCGGTCGTGGTCCTCGTCGGCATCGCCTCACTCGCGCTGCTGACGGATCTGCTCACCAAGCACCTGGCCCTGCAACTGCTCGACGACCGGGCCCCGGTCCGGCTGCTGGGCGGGGCGGTGTACCTCACCCTGACCCGCAACAGCGGCGCGGCGTGGAGCATCGGCGCGGACCACACCTGGGTGTTCCCGCTGATCACCATCGGGGTGGTCGGCTGGATTGCCTGGATGGCGCTGCGGCTGCGCTCGCTGCCCTGGGCGGTCTCCCTCGGCCTGGTGCTGGGGGGCGCGCTGGGCAACCTCACCGACCGGATCTTCCGGGCACCCGGCCACTTCGTCGGTCACGTGGTGGACATGGTCAGCCTCTTCGACCCGTACGGCCAGGTGTGGCCGGTGTTCAACCTGGCCGACAGCTGCCTGGTCTCCGGGGTGCTGCTGGCCGTGCTGCTGGAGCTGACCGGCCGCCAGCGCGACGGGCGGCGGGTCGGCGGCCGGGGCGACGCGGTGTCCACCGGGTCACCGGCCGACGGGCCGACCCATGCCGACGCCGAGCCGAGGGAGCGGGCATGACCGACACCTTCGTCGCCGGTGGCGACCACCGTTCGCTGCCTGTCCCGGACGGCCTCGACGGGATGCGGCTGGACCAGGCGGTGTCCCGCCTCTTCGGGCTCTCCCGCACCGCCGCCGCCGCGCTGGTCGACGCCGGGGACGCGCTGGTCGACGGGGTGGCCCGGCAGAACTCGCACAAGGTCAAGGCCGGTTCCTGGCTGGAGGTGACGCTGCCTGCCCCGGTCGCCCCGCCGACCGTGGTGCCGCAGGCGGTCCCCGGGCTGACCGTGGTCTACGCCGACGACGACATCGTGGTGGTGGACAAGCCGGTCGGGGTGGCCGCCCATCCCAGCCCCGGCTGGACCGGCCCGACGGTGATCGGCGGCCTCGCCGCGATCGGCCACCGGATCTCCACCAGCGGGGCCGCCGAGCGGCAGGGCGTGGTGCACCGCCTCGACGTGGGCACCACCGGGATCATGGCGGTGGCCAAGAGCGAGCAGGCGTACACCGCGCTCAAGCGGGCGTTCAAGTACCGCGAGGTGGAGAAGCGCTACCATGCGGTGGTCCAGGGGCATCCCGACCCGTCGCGGGGGACCATCGACGCCCCGATCGACCGCCACCCGCACCACGACTACCGCTGGGCGGTGGTCTCCGACGGCAAGCCGAGCATCACCCACTACGACACCATCGAGGCGTTCCCGTCGGCCAGCCTGCTCGACGTCCGGCTGGAGACGGGGCGTACCCACCAGATCCGGGTGCACTTCTCGACCCTGCGGCATCCCTGCGTCGGCGACCTCACCTACGGCGCCGACCCGACCCTGTCGGCGCGGCTCGAACTGCGCCGGCAGTGGCTGCACGCCCGGTCGTTGACCTTCGCCCATCCGCGTACCGGCGACGACGTCACCTTCGTCAGCGAGTACCCGGACGACCTGGCCCGCGCGCTGACGATCCTGCGCGACTGACCGGTACGGCCCGGTCCACCACCCGCCGGCAGGGCGGGCCGGTGATGGGCGATTCGTCGGAAGGGGCACCCGGCGTGATCGCCCCGACACCGTCACCGACCGGAGAGGGTACGGATCGTCCGGCGTCGACCCCCGCTGCGACCTCCCCGGACTCCGGTGGCAGCGGGTCATCCGCCCGGTCGCGCTGAGTATTGTTGCCGGGGGATGTGTGCAGACCGCCGTGGTCCGAATAGGGTTTCGTTCGTAGCCTGTCAGGTGGATATCGACGGCGCGGGAGGGCGAGCCTTGGACGGCACCGAGACCGGCTGGAGCCGGTCGGCCGAACCGGCACCGCGATGGCGGGCGCTCTTCGAGCGCGCCCGCCTCGGCGGGCGCGCCGCCGAACAGCCGGAGCCGGACCGCCGGGGCGAGGACCCGACCCGGGAGCCGTTGCCCGGCCGTACGCCCGGCGGCGGCTGGGCCGGGCGGGGATCGGCCACCGTGCCACCACCTGCCGACCCGGGCTACCCCGCGCGCCCGGGCTACCCCGCCGATCCGAACTACCCCGCGAGCCCGGGCTACCCGGCGGACCCGAACTACCCCGCGGAGCCGGGTTACGCCGTCGATCCGGGCTACCGGGCCGGGGCGAGCTACCGGGTCGACCCGGCCCACCACGCCGGCCCCGGCTACCCGGCCGAGCCCGGTCTCCGCGCCGATCCCGGCTACCCGGCCGGCTCCGGTTACCCGGCCGAGCCCGGCTACGCGGCCGATCCCGGTTACCCGGCCGAGCCCGGTTACCGGTCCACCGGCGGTTATCCGGCCGAGCCCGGCTACCTGCCGGAGCCGGCCCGCCCGCCGGACCCGCCGGTCGTGCCGTCCCGCTACGCCCTGCTGGACGGCGGTTACCGGGCTGAGCCACCAGCCGCCGAGTCCCGGTACGCCCTGCTGGACAACGGGTACCGCGCGCCCGGTTACGCGCCGCCCGAACCGGCGTACCAGCCACCCCAGCCGACGTACCCGGAGCCGGCGTACCCGGAGCCCGGCTATCCGGCCGAGCCGCCGGTCTACCAGCCCGAGCAGCAGGCCTACCCGCCCGCGGTGACCGCCGACCGCAGCTATCCGGCCCGGATCGAGCCGGCCCGCATCGAGTGGCGTCAGCAGGGTCCACAGGACGAGCAGGAACGGGCCGCCGGCATCCTCCGGCGTGACCTGGGCACGCCCCGGGTGCTCGCGTTCGCCAACCCCAAGGGCGGCGTGCACAAGACCACCGCCACCGTGCTCGCCGCCGCGACCGTCGGCAGCGTCCGGGGCCGGGGCGTGCTCGCCTGGGACGACAACGAGCTGCGCGGCACCCTCGGGCTGCGCGCCGGCAGCGCCCGGCACGCCCGGACGATCCGGCACCTGATCAGCGACCTGGCGCACATCGAGATCCGCGACGGGGCCGAGCTGCTGGAGTCCCTCGACGACTACCTGCGGCACGCCTCCGACGGCTCGTACGACGTGCTGGCCGGGGAGGAGAGCCCCCGGTTCGCCCAGCGGCTCGACCAGTTCACCGTCAAGCGGGTGCTGGAGCTGCTGCGCCGCACCCACGACGTGGTCTGCGTGGACACCGGCAACAACGTGGAGAGCCCCAACTGGCGCACCGTCATGCACGCCGCCGACCAGCTCGTGGTGACCACCGTGCCCCGGGAGGACGCCGCGTTCAGCGCCGACTGGATGCTCGACCTGCTGCACGAGGAGGGGATGGGCGAGCTGGCCGACAACGCGGTCACCCTGATCTCCTGCCCGACCCCGGGCCGGTCACCCCTGCAGGACGACCTGGAACGGCACTTCGCCACCCGGACCCGGGCCGTCGCCGTGGTGCCGTACGACCCGGTGCTGGAGACCGGCTCGTCGATCGAGTACCACCACCTCCAGGCCGAGACCCGGGCCGCCTGGCTGCGGGCCGCCTCGATGATGCTGGAGCCGTTCGCCCGCTGAGGGGCAGTCCCGCCTCCGCCGCCCCGCCGTACCGCTGCGCCTGAGAGGATCATCGGGTGAGCACGGACACCCCCGATCCCCACCGCCCCGCCGACGCCCCGGCGGGTGCCGCGCCCACCCCGGACGCCGCCACCACCGGGCCACCGGCCGGCGGGCCGTCCACCGCGCCCGGCCACGACCCGGCCGGGAACCACCCCACCGCGTCGGCCTACGACCCCACCGCCCCGGGGCGCGACCCGGCCGGTGACGGCCCTACCACGCCCGGCCACGACCCGATCGTGCCCGGCCACGACCCGGCCGGTTACGGCCCTACCGCGCCCGGCCACGACCCGGCCGGGTCGTACCTGCCGTGGCCGCCGGCCGCCGGGCCGCCGCAGCGGGCCGACCGGCGGCCGGGGCGCACGCTGGCGGTGGCGGGTGCGCTCGTGCTGGGCGTGGCTGCGCTCGGTGGGCCGCTGGGGCTGCTCTGGGCGGCGCTGGCCCCGGACACCCCGGTGCGCAAGACCGCCGAGGGGGCCGTCTACGCCCAGCCCCAGCCGGAGCAGCCGATCGCCGCCGACGGCTGGTTCAGCCTGCTCGGGCTCGGTTTCGGGGTGCTCGCCGCGATCGCGGTGTGGACGCTGCTGCGCCGTCGCCGCGGGCCGGTGGACCTGGCCGCGCTGACCGTCGGCGCGCTCGGCGCCGCCCTGGTCGCCTGGCAGCTCGGCCGGCGGATCGGGCTGGACGGCTACCAGCGGCTGCTCGCCACCGCGCCCGCCGGCACGCCGTTCGACAAACCGGCCGACCTGCGGGCCGGGGGCATCGAACGGATCTTCGGCGTGCTGCCCGTGCCGTACGGCAACCTGCTGCTGCCGGCGTTCGCCGCCGCCGTGACGTACACCCTGCTGGCCGGCTGGTCGCGCTGGCCGGCACTGCGCCCGGAGCCGGAGCCGGCACTGCGCCCGGAGCCGGCGCCCGACGCGGCGGCGGGGTGGCCCGCCGCCGGGGCGGCCGACGGGGTCAGTTGGGGGCCGGCGGGGACGCCAGCTCCGACAGCGGCACCGGAACCGCCCGCACCTGGCGCAGCAGGGTCGACTCGCGGTTGAGCAGCCGCAGCTCGGCGCGGAGCCGGGCCGCCGTGTCGTCGATGGCGAGCAGCCGTTGCCGGTCGGCCACGGTCAGCACGGCGGTGGCCGCGACCAGGTGGGACAGCACCGTCGGGTCCTCCGGCAGCTGCTCGGACAGCTCCTCCGGGTCGTCCCGGATCAGCCCCAGGTACTGCCGGAACACCGCGATCACCCGGGTCGCCAGCAGCTCCGCGGCCTCGTCCGGGCCGGTCGGCTCAGGCAGCCACTCGACCTCGGCGGTCAGGTAGCCGGCGGCGTCCCGGTCGGTCCCGGTGACCCGGAACCGTCGCCGGCCCACCGTGACGATGTCGAAGCCGCCGTCGTCCAGCTCGGTGACCTGCCGCAGCTCGGCCGTGCAGCCCACCTCGTGCAGGGTCACCTCGCCGCCGCCGGGGGTGGCCCGACCCGCGGCCGGGGCGACCTCCCAGCCGGAGCGGATCGCCACCACACCGAACTCCCGGGGCACCCCCTCGGGCCGGGCGACCAGGTCCCGCACCAGGTGGCGGTAACGCTCCTCGAAGATGTGCAACGGCAGCACCAGACCTGGAAAGAGCACCGTTGCGAGGGGGAACACCGGCAGCCGTGCGGTCACACGTCCGAGCGTAGCCCGATCCGGCGAGGTCGGCGTGTCCCGGCTCACCGTCCCGCGGTACGGGCGGCGCGGGTCGCCCTCCGGGCCGCCGCCTAGACTCGGGGGCGTGTTGAATCGGATCGACCTGCGCGGCGGGCTCCGCGACCCGCGCCGCCTGCTGCCCCGTGCCCAGCTCGACGTCTCCGTGGCCGTCGAGCGGATCCGCCCCCTCGTCGAGGCGGTCCGGGACCACGGGTACCCGGCGATCCGGGAGGCCAGCGAACGGTTCGACGGGGTCTGCCCGCCGGTGCTGCGGGTTCCGGCCGGGGCGATCGCCGAGGCGGAGGGGACGCTCGACCCCGACGTCCGGGCCGCCCTGCTGGAGTCGATCGAGCGGACCCGTCGGGTGCATGCCGACCAGCGCCGCACCGACCACACCACCCAGGTCGTGCCCGGGGGCACCGTCACCGAGCGCTGGCTGCCGGTCGACCGGGTCGGCCTGTACGTCCCCGGCGGGCTGGCGATGTACCCGTCGACGGTGGTGATGAACGTGGTCCCGGCCCAGGCGGCCGGGGTCCGCTCGCTGGTGGTGACCAGCCCGCCGCAGCAGGACAACGGGGGCCTGCCGGACGCCCGGGTGCTCGCCGCCTGCGCGCTGCTCGGCGTCGAGGAGGTGTACGCCGTCGGCGGCGCCCAGGCGGTGGCGATGCTGGCGTACGGCGCCGCGGTCGACGCCGAGGGCACCCTGCGCTGCGAGCCGGTCGACATGATCACCGGACCGGGCAACATCTGGGTCACCGCGGCCAAGCGGCTGCTGCGCGGCGTGGTCGGCATCGACGCCGAGGCCGGCCCCACCGAGATCGCGGTGCTGGCCGACGACACCGCCGACCCGGCGCACGTCGCCGCCGACCTGATCAGCCAGGCCGAGCACGACCCGCTGGCGGCCAGTGTGCTGGTCACCCCGTCGGTCGAGCTGGCCGACGCGGTGGACCGGGAGCTGGCCCGGCAGGTGCCGGCCACCAAGCACGCCGACCGGGTCGGCACCGCGCTGGGCGGGGAGCAGAGCGGCGTCGTGCTGGTCGACGACCTCGACGCGGGGCTGCGGGTGGTCGACGCGTACGCCGCCGAGCACCTGGAGATCCAGACCCGGGACGCCCGCGACTGGGCGCTGCGGGTGCGCAACGCCGGGGCGATCTTCGTGGGGGCGTGGGCGCCGGTGTCGCTCGGCGACTACTGCGCCGGCTCCAACCACGTGCTGCCCACCGGGGGCTGCGCCCGGCACTCGTCCGGGCTGTCCGTGCAGTCCTTCCTGCGCGGGGTGCACCTGGTGGAGTACACCCGGGAGGCGCTGCGCGACGTCGCGCCGCACGTGCTGACCCTGGCCACCGTGGAGGACCTGCCGGCGCACGGTCAGGCGGTCGCCGTGCGCTTCGCCGGGGAGCCGTCGTGACCACCCTCGACGACCTGCCGATCCGCGACGACCTGCGGGGGCGGTCGCCGTACGGTGCGCCGCAGCTCGACGTGGCCGTCCGGCTGAACACCAACGAGAACTCCTACCCGGTGCCGGAGCCGGTGGTGGAGGCGATCGCCAAGGCGCTCGCCGCCGCGCTGCGCGACCTCAACCGCTACCCGGACCGGGAGGCGCTGGCGCTCCGCGCCGACCTGGCCGGCTACCTGGGCCACGGGATCACCGCGGATCAGGTCTGGGCGGCCAACGGCTCCAACGAGATCCAGCAGCAGCTGCTCCAGGCCTTCGGCGGGCCGGGGCGGACCGCGCTCGGCTTCGTGCCGGCGTACTCGATGCACCCGCTGCTGGCCCTGGGCACCGGCACCCGGTGGGTGCCGGTGCAGCGGGGGGTCGACTTCGGGCTGACCGCCGCCGAGGCGGTCGCCGAGGTCCGGACGCACCGCCCCGACGTGGTCTTCCTCTGCTCGCCGAACAACCCGACCGGCACCGCGCTCGACCCGGCGGTGGTCACCGCCGTGCTCGACGCCGCGCCCGGCATGGTGGTCGTCGACGAGGCGTACGCCGAGTTCGCCCGCCCCGGCACCGGCAACGCCCTGACGCTGCTGCCCGGCCACCCCCGGCTGGTGGTGAGCCGGACGATGAGCAAGGCGTTCGGGTTCGCCGGTGGCCGGTTGGGCTATCTGGCGGCCGACCCGGCGGTGGTGGCCGCGGTACAGCTGGTCCGGTTGCCCTACCACCTCTCCACGCTCACCCAGGCCGCCGCCCGCGCGGCGCTGGCCCACCGCGACGCCCTGCTCGGCAACGTCGAGGCGATCAAGGTGCAACGCGACCGGATCGTCGACACGCTGCGGTCGCGGGGCCATCGGGTGGCCGACAGCGACGCCAACTTCGTGCTCTTCGCCGTCGGCGACGACCAGGCCACCGCCTGGCGTGCCCTGCTCGACGCCGGGGTGCTGGTCCGGGACGTCGGCCTGCCCGGCTGGCTGCGGGTCACCGCCGGCACCCCCGCCGAGACCGACGCCTTCCTCACCGCGATGGAGAAACTGTCATGAGTCGCACCGCCCGGGTGGAGCGGATCACCAAGGAGACCAAGGTCCTCGTCGAGATCGACCTCGACGGCACCGGCCAGGCCGAGATCAGCACCGGGGTCGGCTTCTACGACCACATGCTCCACCAGATCGCCCGGCACGGCGGCTTCGACCTGACCGTCCGCACCGTCGGTGACCTGGAGATCGACGCCCACCACACGATGGAGGACACCGCGCTGGCCCTGGGCGCCGCGTTCGACCAGGCGCTGGGGGACAAGGCCGGCATCCGGCGGTACGGCTCGGCCACCGTCCCGATGGACGAGGTGCTCGTCCGGGCCGCCGTCGACCTGTCCGGCCGCCCGTACGTGGTGCACGACGAGCCGGCGCTGTCGCCGTACATCGGGCCGGTCTACCCGACCAGCATGACCCGGCACATCTGGGAGTCCTTCGGCCAGTCGGCCCGGGTCACCCTGCACGTGGACGTGCTGCGCTCGGCCCGGCCGGGTGGCCACCCGGACGCGCACCACGTGGTGGAGGCCCAGTTCAAGGCGGTCTCCCGGGCGCTGCGGGAGGCCACCGCACTCGACCCGCGTAACGCCGGCGTGGTGCCCAGCACCAAGGGCGCGCTGTGACCGGCGCGGCCCGGACGACCCGGCCCGGCCCGCGCCGGGGTGACCGGGCCGGAGGGCGACGCTGATGGGGCCGGTGCTGCCGACCCTGCTGTTGATCCTCGCCGGCCTCCTCGTCGGCGGGGCCTGGTCGTTGTACCGGCAGGACGCGCCGCGTGGTGCGATCGTGGTCACCGGGCTGCTCGCCGTGCTGGCCACCGTCGGCGGGGTGCTCTGGCTGCTACCCGGGGAGGGCTGATGAGCGAGCGGGTCGCCGGGGACGACACCGGCGGGCGGAGGCGCGGCCGGCGGATCGTGGTGCTCGACTACGGCTCGGGCAACCTGCGTTCGGCCGAGCGGGCGCTGGCGCACGCCGGGGCGGACGTCACGGTCACCGCCGACCTGGCCGCCGCCGCCGGGGCCGACGGGTTGGTGGTGCCGGGTGTCGGCGCGTACGCGGCCTGCATGGCCGGGATCGAGGCGTCGGGTGCCGGCCCGGTGATCGCCGAGCGGGTCGCCGCCGGTCGGCCGGTGCTCGGCATCTGCGTGGGCATGCAGGTGCTCTTCGAGCACGGCGACGAGCACGGGGTGGTGACCAAGGGGCTGGGGCTGCTGCCGGGCGGGGTGACCCGGCTGCCCGCCGACCGGTTGCCGCACATGGGCTGGAACACGGTGACGCCGCCGGCCGGCTCGGTGCTCTTCGCCGGGCTGCCCGCCGACAGCCGGTTCTACTTCGTGCACTCCTACGGGGTGCTGGACCGGCCGGCGCTGACCGGAGCGGGGGCCCGGGTCACCACCGCGCACCACGGCACGGACTTCGTCGCCGCGGTGGAGCGGGGGGCGCTGTCGGCCGCCCAGTTCCACCCGGAGAAGTCGGCCGAGACCGGTGCCGCGCTGCTGCGTAACTGGCTGGCCACGGTTGACTGAGCCGTCGGGCCGCACCGGGCCGGGTGCGCGGTGAGCAAGGAGCGGGCCCGCCGACGGGCCGTCCGGGAGGCGGAGGCGGCCCGCGACCGCGTCGTCCGCCAGCGCAAGCTGGCCCGGCGGCAGCGTCGTCGCGCCCTGGTCCGCCGGGTCACCCCGCAGTGGCGGCGGGGCCGGACCGGCCGGTTGGCCCGGCGCAGCCGGGGGGAGCGGGCCGCCATCGTCGGGCTGACCGCGGCGGCGCTGGCGCTGATCTGGGTGTTCGTCGACGATCTCGCGCTGCGGTTGGTGCTGGTCGTGCTGTTGCTGCTGGTCCTGCCGGCGATCGTGGTGATCGCCCTGGACCGTCGGATCTGACCGAGGAGTAGAACGTGAGCCTGACCCTCTTGCCCGCCGTGGACGTCGCCGACGGCCAGGCCGTCCGACTCGTGCAGGGCGCGGCCGGCAGCGAGACCGCGTACGGCGACCCGCTCGACGCGGCGCTGGCCTGGCAGAACGACGGCGCGGAGTGGATCCACCTGGTCGACCTGGACGCGGCCTTCGGCCGGGGTTCCAATGCCGCCCTGCTCGCCGAGCTGGTCGGGAAGCTGGACGTGCGGGTGGAGCTGTCGGGCGGTATCCGGGACGACGCGTCGCTGCGGGCCGCGCTGGCCACCGGGGCGGCCCGGGTGAACATCGGCACCGCCGCGCTGGAGGACCCGCAGTGGTGCGACCGGATCTGCGCCGAGTACGGCGACCGGGTGGCGATCGGCCTGGACGTGCGGGGCCGTACCCTCGCGGCGCGCGGGTGGACCCGGGACGGTGGTGACCTGTGGGAGGTGCTGGCCCGGCTGGACGCCGCCGGCGCGTCCCGGTACGTGGTGACCGACATCACCAAGGACGGCACGATGCGCGGGCCGAACCTGGACCTGCTGGCCGAGGTGTGCGCCCGCACCTCCGCCCCGGTGATCGCCTCCGGTGGTGTCTCGACCCTGGACGACCTGCGCGCCCTGGCGACCCTGGAGTCGGCCGGTGTGGAGGGCGTGATCGCCGGCAAGGCGCTCTATGCGGGCGCGTTCACGGTGGCCGAGGCGCTGGCCACGCTCCGGGCCGCCGGGTGACCGACGCCGGGCTGCCGCCGGGTGACGACGCGACGGTCACCCGGCTCGGCTCGGGCGGCCCGTGGGAGGCGGTGTACGGCTACTCCCGGGTGGTTCGGGCCGGCCGGTCGGCCTGGACGGCCGGCTGCACGTCGACTGTCGACGGGACGGTGACGCACGTCGGTGACGCCGCCGCCCAGACCGCCCAGGCGTTGCGGATCGGCCTGGCCGCCCTGGGCGAGGTGGGCGCGTGCGCCGCCGACGTGGTGCGGACCCGGCTGTACGTGACCGACCGCCTCTTCGCCGACGAGGTGGGCCGGGCGCACAACGCCGTCTTCGGCGCGGTCCGGCCCGCCGCCACCATGGTCGTCGTCGCCGGCCTGCTCGACCCGGACCACCTGGTGGAGGTCGAGCTGGAGGCCTACCTGCCGCCGTCCTGACCCGCGCACCGGCCGTTCCGGGCCGGTGCGTCCCGGCCTGCCCGATCCGTTCCCTCCCGGCCTGCCCGATCCGTTCCCTCCCGGCCTGCCCGATCCGTTCCCTCCCGGCCTATCCCGGCCCGTTCCCGCCCGACCCGGCGTGTCCCGGGTCGCACCGCGGCGGGCCGTGCCGGGCCGGGAGAGCTGGGTCACCCTCCGGCCTGATCGGTTGTGCACAATCAAATTGCGGGCTATGTTTTCCGGGTGACTGAGGATCTGGTGCTGGGCCGGCAGGTGTGCTTCGCGCTCTACGCGGCGTCCCGGGCGCTCACCGACGTCTACCGGCCCATCCTCGACGAGTTCGGGCTCACCTACCCGCAGTACCTGGTGCTGCTGGTGCTCTGGGAGCGGGGTGACGATCCACCCACCGTCTCCGAGCTGGGAGCCGCGCTACGGCTCGACTCCGGCACCCTCTCCCCGCTGCTCAAGCGGTTGGCGGCGGCGGGCCTGGTGGTCCGCACCCGCTCCGCACGTGACGAGCGACGGGTCGAGGTGGGGCTGACCGCCGACGGCGCGGCCCTGCGCCAGCGGATGACCGACGTGCCGACGCGGGTGGTCTGCGCCACCGGCCTCGACGAGGCCGAACTCGTCACGCTGCACGACACCCTCACCCGGATGACCGCGACGATCCACCGACAGAAGGAGCAGTGATTCCCATGCAGGTGCTCTACACCGCCTCCGCGACGGCCACCGGCGACGGCCGCAACGGCCACGTCCGCACCTCCGACGCCACCCTCGACCTGGACCTGACCATCCCGAAGGAGATGGGCGGCGCGGGCGGCGCGGCCAACCCCGAGCAGCTCTTCGCCGCCGGCTACGCGGCCTGCTTCCACTCCGCGTTGCGCACGGTCGCCCGCCGCGACAAGGTCGACGTGACCGGTTCGGTCGTCGAGGCGGAGGTCGGCATCGGCGCGAACGGCAGCGGCGGCTTCGGCCTGGCCGTCACCCTGGTGGTGGACCTGCCGGCCGTCGAGCGCTCCGCCGCCCAGCAGCTGGTCGAGGCCGCCCACCAGGTGTGCCCCTACTCGAACGCCACCCGGGGCAACATCGAGGTCACCCTCACCGTGCGCGAGGCCGCCGCGGCCTGAGCACCGCACCGGTCCACCACCATCGCGTACGAGAGGACGACACCGATGAGCAGCAACCGTGAGATCCACCTGGCGTCCCGCCCGCAGGGCTGGCCGACCGCAGACAACTTCCGCCTGGTCGACACCGAGGTGCCCAGCCCGGGGCCGGGGCAGATCGTGGTCCGCAACCAGTTCATGTCGGTCGACCCGTACATGCGCGGCCGGATGAACGACGTCAAGTCCTACGTGCCGCCGTTCGCCCTGGACGCGCCGCTCGACGGTGGGGCGGTCGGGGAGGTGGTGGCCGGCGAAGCCGACGGGATCCGGGTCGGCGACACCGTGCTGCACGGGCTCGGCTGGCGGGAGTACGCGCTGGTCGACGGCCGGTCCGCCCGCCGGGTCGATCCGGACGTCGCCCCGGTCAGCGCCTACCTGAGCGTGCTCGGGATGACCGGGCTGACCGCGTACGCCGGGCTGCTCGACGTGGCGGCGATGCAGCCGGGGGAGACGGTGTTCGTCTCCGGCGCGGCCGGCGCGGTGGGCAGCATGGTCGGCCAGATCGCCAAGCTCAGGGGGGCTGGCCGGGTGGTCGGCAGCGCCGGCTCGCCGGCCAAGGTGGAGCGGTTGACGGCGCTCGGTTTCGATGCCGCCTTCGACTACCATGACGGCCCGGTACGCGACGCGCTGAAGGCCGCCGCCCCGGACGGGATCGACGTCTACTTCGACAACGTCGGCGGCGAGCACCTGGAAGCGGCGATCGGCGCGATGAACCTGCACGGCCGGGCCGCGATCTGCGGCATGATCGCGCAGTACAACTCGGCCGAGCCGCCGGCCGCGCCGCGCAACCTGGCGCTGGTCATCGGCAAGCGGCTCACCCTGCGCGGCTTCCTGGTCGGCGACCACGGCGACCTGCGCGACCAGTTCGTCACCGAGGTCGGCGGCTGGCTGCGCGAGGGCCGGCTCTCCTACGACGAGACGATCGTCGACGGCATCGAGAACGCCCCCGAAGCGTTCCTGGGCCTGCTCCGCGGCGAAAACCTCGGCAAAATGCTCGTCCGCCTCTAACCAGCCCACCCCCACCCCCACCCCCACCCGCTCCCCGCCCCCACGCCTCCCGCCCCTGCCCGGCCCCGCCCGACAGCGTTGATCAAGAGGTCTGCGCCATTCTTGAAGATCGAACTGGCGTAAACCTCTTGATCATCGTCCGTAAACCTCTTGATCACCGTGGGGTTCCCCGGGGGTGGCGTGCGGGGTGGGCGAGGAGGGGGCACGGGGTGGGGGTGGGTGGGGCGGGGTTGGATAGGCTCGGCGCATGACGGTGGCGGTACGGGTGATCCCGTGTCTGGACGTGGACGCCGGCCGGGTGGTCAAGGGGGTCAACTTCCTCGACCTGCGCGACGCCGGTGATCCGGTGGAGCTGGCGGCGGCGTACGACCGGGCCGGCGCGGACGAGTTGACCTTCCTGGACGTCACCGCGTCCTCCAGCGACCGGGGCACCATGCTCGACGTGGTACGCCGTACCGCCGAGTCGGTGTTCATCCCGCTGACCGTCGGCGGCGGGGTCCGGCAGGTCGCCGACGTGGACACCCTGCTGCGCGCCGGGGCGGACAAGGTGGGGGTGAACACCGCCGCCATCGCCCGCCCCGAGCTGATCGCCGAGATCGCCGACCGGTTCGGCCGGCAGGTGCTGGTGCTCTCGTTGGACGTCCGGCGGGCATCCGCCGGCACCACCCCCAGCGGTTTCGAGGTGACCACCCACGGTGGCCGGCGGGGCACCGGGCTCGATGCGGTCGAGTGGGCGGCGCGCGGTGCCGAGCTGGGCGCGGGGGAGATCCTGCTCAACTCGATGGACGCCGACGGCACCAAGGCCGGTTTCGACCTCACCCTGATCGAGGCGGTCCGTGCGGTGGTCGACGTGCCGGTGATCGCCAGCGGCGGTGCCGGCCGGGTGGCACACTTCCCGCCCGCGATCGGCGCGGGCGCCGACGCGGTGCTCGCCGCCAGCGTCTTCCACTTCGGCGAGCTGACCGTCGGGGAGGTCAAGGACGCCCTGCGCGCCGCCGGGCACCCGGTGCGCTGACGCTTCCCGCCGCCGCCCACCCCGCGCGCATCCTGGTCCACGTGGGGCGGGCGTGGGCGTGGTGGCTCAGCGGCCGGTCTGGCCCTCGGGGGAGCGGCGCGGGGCCGGAATCGACCGGACCACGTACTCCTGCACGGCGGCGGCATGGTCCTCCTCGGGCAGGTGCCACGGGGCGCTGCCCGGGGCGTGTCGCCGGACGAGCACCCCCTGGACACTGTCGACGGTGCCCCCGACCCCGGCCCGGGGCCGGGTGCGCCAGAGCTGCTCGCCGTCCGGGGTGATCCGGAACCAGCCGTCGGAGACGGTGACCAGTCCCGCGCCGACCAGTCGCTGGACCGCTGTCTCCACGTCGTGCCGTTCGGGTATCGCGTGGTTGAGGTGGTCGGCGGTGGACAGCACGTCAGTGAGTCGAACCCCTTCCGGGCGGCGGGAGTCCGCCGCGCGCCGATGCCGTCCGGCCCCGCTGGCGATCACCAGTGACACGAAGATCCAGGCGTCCGTCCAGCGCCACGCGTTATCCCCCATGCACGAATGATGCCTGTAGGTGTCCGCTGAGGAAACACCTACTTTCCCCCTGTCATGTCAGCGCAGCTCAGCGTGGATCACCCCCGAAGCCCCGGAGCGCGGTCGCGCCGGAGACCGGTCCGGGACGACCCGCTCCGGGAGCGTGCGGCGGCTCGGCGCCCGGCGTCCCGACGCGCGGCGGGGGGTGGGTCGGCGCGGTGGGAACCGGTGTCCCGACGCGCGGCGGGGGGTGGGTCGGCGCGGTGGGAACCGGTGTCCCGACGCGCGGCGCGGGTTCGGTCGGATCGGTGGGAACCGGTGTCCCGACGCGCGGCGCGGGTTCGGTCGGTGCGGTGGGAACCGGTATTCCGGCACCTGGTGCGGTGGCACCCGGTGCCGCTCGGGGCGGCTCGGCGGGAACCGGTGCCGGCGGGACGGCGAAGCGCGGAATGAAGAACTGGGTCAGCGGGCCGATGCCGAGTGCGTACCCGACGGTGCCGACCCCGACCGTGCCGCCGAGCAGCCAGCCCAGGGCCAGCACGGTGACCTCGATGACGGTGCGGACCAGCCGGACCGAGCGGCCCGGCCGGCGGGCGACGTAGCCGGTCATCAGGCCGTCGCGGGGGCCGGGGCCGAGCCGGGCGCCGAGGTAGAGGCCGGTGGCCGCGCCGTTGGCGACGATGCCGCCGAGCAGCAGGCCGGCCCGGACGGGCAGCGGCAGCCCGGCCGGCAGCAGGGCCACCGTGGCGTCCACCACCAGCCCGATCACCACCACGTTGCTCACCGTGCCGAGCCCCGGGCGTTGCCGCAGCGGGATCCAGAGCAACAGCACGAGCGCGCCGACGGCGATGGTCACGGTGCCGAACGACAGGCCGGTCTGCCGGGACAGCCCCTGGTGGAAGACGTCCCACGGGTCCAACCCGAGCCCGGAGCGGATCATCATGGCCATGCTGACGCCGTAGAGGACCAGCCCGGCGAAGAGCTGGGTGAGCCGTCGGGCGGGACGGTGCCGGAGATTGCCAAGCAGAGCCATGCATGCCACCCTAGGGTCCAATGCTCAGCGTAGAAGAGCCAATTCGACGGGAGTGGTCGTGACCAGCCAGGTGCGAGGGGTCCAATTGGCCCGGTTGCTCGGGCAGTGGCACGCGTTGCCGGGTCGTCGTCGCAGCCCCGACTACGCCGCGCTCGCCGCCGCGGTCCGGGGCCTGCTCGCCGACGGCCGGCTCCCCCTGGGGGTACGCCTACCCGCCGAGCGGGAGCTGGCCGAGGCGCTGCGGATCAGCCGTACCACGGTCACCGCCGCCTACCGGCAGCTGCGGGAGACCGGTCACCTGGCCAGCCGACGCGGCGCGGGGAGCTGGACCATGCTGCCCGGCACCCACCGGGTCGCCAGCACCGGCCTGTGGACCCCGCTGGACGACCGCGACATGATCGACCTCGGGGTGGCCGCGCTGGCCGCCCCGCCCGAACTGGTGCCGGCCGCCCGGGCCGCGGTGGAGGACCTGCCGCGTTACCTGTCCGGCGCGGGCTACCACCCGACCGGCATCATCGAGCTGCGCGAGGCGGTCGCCCGGACGTACACCGAGCGGGGCCTGCCGACCAGCGCCGAGCAGATCATGGTGACCAGCGGCACCCAGCACGCCCTGGACCTGGTGCTCCGGCTGGCCCTCGCGCCCGGCGGGAACGTCCTGGTGGAGTCGCCCACCTATCCGAACGCGCTCGCCGCGCTGGCCGCCCGGCGGGCCCGGATCAGCACCCACGGCCTCGCCGTCGACGCCGGCTGGGACGCCGACCTGCTGCTGGGCAGCATCCGGCAGACCAGGCCCAAACTGGCGTACCTGATCCCCGAGTTCCAGAACCCGACCGGCCACCTGATGCCCGCCGAGCTGCGGGAGCGGCTGGTGGCCACCGCCCACGCCGCCGGCACCGACCTGGTGGTCGACGAGTCCTTCGTGGATCTGCCGCTGAACGGCACACCGCTGCCCCCGCCGGTCGCCGTCTTCGACCGGCACTCCCGGGTGATCTCCATCGGCGGGATGAGCAAGCCGTACTGGGGTGGGCTGCGGATCGGCTGGGTGCGGGCGTCCGCCCCGCAGGTGCAGCGGCTGGCCGCGGCCCGGGTCGGGGTGGACATGGCCAGCCCGGTGCTCGACCAGTTGGTGGCGGTGCACCTGCTCGCCCAGGCGCCGGCGATCGTCGCGGCCCGCCGTGCGCAGCTCGTCACCCAGCGGGACGCCCTGATCGACGTGCTCGCCGAGCGGCTGCCCGACTGGCGGGTCGGGGTGCCGCACGGCGGGGTCACCCTCTGGGTCGAGCTGGACGGCCCGATCTCCAGCGCACTGGCCCGTGCCGCCGAGGAGGTGGGCGTACGGCTGGCCCCCGGCCCCCGCTTCGGCCTGGACGGCACCCTGGAACGCTTCCTGCGGCTGCCCTTCACCCTGCCCGCCGACGACCTGGTGGAGGCGGTCGGGCGGCTGGCGGCCATCCGGTACGACCTCGACCGGGGAGCCGGTCGCCCGCGCTGGCGGGAGCCGGCCGTCATCGCCTGACCCGAAACCGGCCTGGCCGGGCGGTGCCGGCTGGGAGACTGCCGGGGTGGGTAACCCGGGGTGGTCGCGTGGCGTCCGGCCCGGCGCGCCCGGCTCGCGGACCACCCGCCTGGAACTCTTCTACGACCTGGTCTTCGTCTTCGCCTTCTTCAACGTCACCGCGTTGACCTCGCAGCAGCCGACCGGCAGCAACCTGCTGCGCTGTCTGCTGGTGCTGGGGTTGCTGTGGTGGTGCTGGACCGGGTTCGCGGGCCTCGGCAACGCCGTCCGGGCCGACCAGGGGTGGCTGCCGGTGGTCGGCTTCCTCACCGGCACCGCCACCTTCCTGCTGGCGCTGAGCATGCCGGGGGCGTTCGTCGACGAGCCGGGCGGGCTGAACGGCCCGCTGGTCTTCGCCGGCTGCTACTTCCTGGTCCGGGCCTCCCAGCTGGCCGTCTTCGGCGTGCTGGCCCGCGGCGACCCGACCCGGTGGCGGCAGTGGATCCGGCTGGCGTTGCTGCCGGTGGCCGCCACCGGGCTGCTGGTCGTCTCCGCGTCGCTGCCGGGGAGGATCGCCGGGGACGGCGCCGCGACCGCCCTGCAACTCACCCTCTGGGCGGCGGCCCTGCTGCTGGAGTACGTGGTCGGGGTACGGGTGGGCGGGACCTACTGGACGGTGCTCTCCGCCGGGCACTGGGCGGAACGGCACGCCCTGATGGTGCTGATCGCGCTCGGCGAGTCGATCATCGCGCTCGGGGTAGGCCCGAAGTTCGTCACCGGTCTGCCGTTGACCTGGCCGGTGGTGATCGCCGCGGTACTCGGCATCGCCGTGGCGTCGGTGCTGTGGTGGGCCTACTTCGACACCCTGGCGCTCGCCCTGGAGCAGGCGCTGCACCGCAGCCGCGACCCGGCGTCGCGGGCCCGGCTGGCCCGGGACGTCTACACCTACCTGCACCTGCCGATCGTCGCCGGGGTGATCTTCTTCGCGCTCGGGCTCAAGGACCTGCTGGTCGAGGTGGCCGATCCGGACACCCCGCGCTGGGGGGAGTCGCTCGGCGGGTACTGGATCCTGGTGCTCTACGGCGGGGTCGGCCTCTACCTGCTCAGTCTCGTCGCCTGCGGGCTGCGGGCGGTCCGGGTGCTGCGCTGGCCGCCGGTGGTGGCGGTGCTGGCGCTGGGCGCGCTCGCCCCGGTGGGTGCCCGGGTGCCCGAGGTGGGCGCGTTGGCGCTGTTGGCGCTGGTCTGCGTCGCCCTGGTCGCGGTGGAGACCCGGGGGCAGGGCCGCCGTCGCCATCGGGTGCGGCAGTTGGCCCTCCAGGAGCAGGAGGCGGCCGAGGCCGAGCAGAGCCGGTGGCGGCACGAACACCTGTGACCGACCGGCGGCGGTGTCCCGGGACGGGGGGACACCGACGCCGGTCGGTCACCGACGGTCAGATCTCGGCCAGGCTGCCCGCGTACATCTTGTCGATCTCGGCGGCGAAGTTGCTCTCCACCCCACGGCGCTTGATCTTCAGGGACGGGGTCATCTCGCCGTCCTCGATGGTCAGGTCGCGGGGCAGGACGGTGACCCTCTTGATCGTCTCCCAGCGGTTGAGCTTGGTGTTGAGCTGGGCGACGTGTTCCTCGACCATGGCCCGGGCCTCGGGCGAGGCGACGATCTCGGCGTAGTCGCGTCCCTCGAGCGGACCCCCCGCCGCCCAGCCCCGGATGGCGTCCGGGTCCAGGCTGACCAGCATGGTGCAGTAGTTGCGGGCCTGACCGATCACGATCGCCTGTGAGGTGTACGGGCAGATCGCCTTGAACATGCCCTCGATGTGCGACGGCGCGACGTACTTGCCGCCGGAGGTCTTGACCAGGTCCTTCTTCCGGTCGGTGATCCGCAGGTAACCGTCGCCGTCGAGGCTGCCGATGTCACCGGTGCGGAAGAAGCCGTCCTCGGTGAACGCGGCGGCCGTCTCCTCGGGCAGGTTGTGGTAGCCGCGCATCACCGGTCGACCCCGGACCAGGATCTCGCCGTCGGTGTCGATCCGGCACTCCAGGTCGCCCATCGCCCGGCCGACCGTGCCGATCCGCAGCCCGTCGGGCGGGTTGACGAAGTTGCCGGCGCTGGTCTCGGTCAACCCGTACCCCTCGGAGATGGGTAGGTTGGCCGCGGCGAAGAAGGTGGCGATCTCCGCGCTCAACGGGGCCGCGCCGGAGACGAGCACCCGGATCCGGCCGCCGAGGCGGGCCTGGAGCTTGCTGAACACCAGCTTCTCGGCCACCGCGTACTTGGCCTTCAGCAGGCCCGGGACCGGGCGGCCGGCCTGCTCCAGGGCGACCTTCCGCTTGCCGACCTCGACCCCCCAGGCGAAGATCTTCGCCTTCGCGCCGCCCGCGTCCTGCGCGGTGGTGACCGCCTTGTTGTAGACCTTCTCGTAGACCCGGGGCGCTCCGCACATCAGCGTCGGACGGATCACCGCGAGCATCTCGACCAGCTTGTCCACCCGGCCGTCGACATAGGTGGGCAGGCCGACGTGCGTCGATCCGCAGAGCAGCGTCTTGCCGAACGAGTGGGACAGCGGCAGCCACAGGTACTGCACGTCGTCGTCGCGCAGCAGACCCGTCTCGGCCTGTACCACCCCCTCCCAGCACCAGCCGCCGTGCAGCAGCTCGACGCCCTTCGGCCGGCCGGTGGTGCCCGAGGTGTAGATCAGCGTGGCCAGGTGCTCCGGGCCGACCGGGGCGATCAGCCGGTCGACCAGCCCCGGGTCGGCGGCGAGGGCCTGGGTGCCCCGCTCCTCCAGCTCGGCGAGGGTGAGCTGGGGCACCGCGGCGGCCGGGTCGGGGGTGCCGTCGAAGAGCACCACGTGGGTCAGCGCGGGCAACTGCGCACCGGCGATCTTCGCGGCCTGGGCCGGGTTCTCCGCGAACAGCACCCGGGAGCCGGAGTCGGCGATGATGTACGTCGCGTCCTGCGGCTCGGTGGTGGGGTAGACGGTGGTGGTCGCGCCACCGGCGCACATGATGCCGAAGTCGGCGATGATCCAGTCCAGCCGGGTGTTGGCCAGGATCGCCACCGGGTCCTCCAGCCCGACCCCGAGCCCGTGCAGGCCGGCGGCGACCGCGTCGGCCCGCCGGCCGACCTGCGCCCAGGTCAGCCAGACCGGCCCGGAGTCGTCCGCCGCCGGGTGGGCGAAGGCGTGCCGGTCGGGGGTCGCGGCCACCCGCTTGCGGAACATGTCGGGGATGGAGCGGTACGGGACATCGAGAGCCATCGCGGTAGCCGCCTTCGGGGGTGGATGACGTGACGGGGGTCACGTCGCTCTGCGGTTACCGAAGGGTATTGCCTGCACCGGCGCATCGGCTAGCCCTCGAACCTGTGAGGCGGCTGAGTACCGCCCGCCCCGGTCGCCCGGTGCCCCCGTGCGCCACCCGCCCCGGTCACCCGTTGCCCCGGTGTGCCACCCGCCCCGGTCGTCCGGTGCCCATGCGCGGCCCGCTCCGGTGCGCGGGCCGCCGGTCAGAGCCCGAGCGGAGCGGTGCGCAGGCGTTCGGCCAGCGCGGCCGGGCCGTCGATCTGGACCCGGGCCACCCGTTGCCGGCCGGAAAGGAACAGCACCAGCTCCCCGGACGACCCGACCAGCCGGACCCGTTCCCCGCCCCGGCCGGCGGTCAGCTCGCCGTGGCCGGGGGCCTGCACCAGCAGACTCGCCGGGAAGCGTCGGACCCGGGTCCGGACCAGCAGGGCCACCGGGCGCCACAGCCGGGCGGTCAGCCCGGCCGGGAGGTCCCGGGGCTGCCAGCCCGACCGGGCCCGCCGGATGTCCTCGTGGTGGATGAAGAACTCCATGGTGTTGGCCACCTCGTCGGTCAGCGGGTTGCTGACCGGGCTCCACACCGGTGGGCGGCGCACCTGGGCGACCAGTTCCGACCAGGGCCGGGCGGCGATCCGCAGGCGCACCCGCTCGGCGTACCCCTGTAGTGGCGGCAGCAGGATGCCACCGGCGGCGTCCGGACGGCGCTCCCGCACCACCAAATGGGCGGCGAGGTCCCGGGCGGTCCACCCCTCGTTGATCGTCGGGGCGTCCGGGCCCACTTCCAGCATCAGGTCGGCGAGCGCCTCGCGCTCCGCTCGGGCGTACCGCGGCATGCAGCGATCGTAGGTCGCCTCACCGGCATCGGCGCGGCGAGCGGTCCGCCGCGCCGGCCGGTGACCGCTCGGCGACGTGACGGTGGACATACCACGCCGGGCGGCGGAGGTGGCTGCGACCGGTAAGGATAAGGGAGATACTGGTGGCTTACGGCGGGGGAGAGCGTGACGAGCGGGACGAGTCGGGACGTGATCCAGCGGGGGCTGTCGATCCTCGGCCGGGCGATCCGGGAACAACCACGCATCTTCGCGGTGGCCGTCGCCGGCAGCGTGCTCTTCGGCGGGCTGGTGATCGCCAGCGCCTACGTGGTGGGCGCCGTCGTCGGAGACGTGGTGGTGCCGGCGGTCGAGTCCGGTGAGGTGGGCACCGGCACCCTGGCCCTGGCCGCGGTGGCGCTGTTCGGGATCAGCGTGCTGCGGGTGGTCGGCATCTTCGGCCGGCGGCTCGGCGCGGGCTACATGCAGTTCCGCCTCCAGGCCGCCTACCGCCGCCGGGTCACCCGCCGCTACCTGGAGCTGCCGCTGTCCTGGCACCACCGCAACGCCACCGGGACGCTGCTGTCCAACGCCAACTCCGACGTGGAGGCGGCCTGGTACCCGATCGCACCGCTGCCCTTCGCGGTCGGCACGCTGGTGATGCTGGTCGGCGCGGTCGGCTCGCTCTTCGCCACCGACTGGGCGCTCGCCCTGGTCGGGCTGGCCGTGTTCCCCGCCCTGTTCGCGCTCAACGTGGTCTACTCCCGCCGGATGGCGCCCCGGCAGGCCCGCGCGCAGCGGTTGCGGGCCGAGGTCAGCGGCATCGCCCACGAGAGCTTCGACGGCGCCCTGGTGGTCAAGACCATGGGCCGGGAGGCCCAGGAGACCGCCCGGTTCGCCGGTCGCGCCGGGCAGCTACGGGACGCGCTGATCTCGGTCGGTCGGCTGCGGGGGGTCTTCGACCCGCTGCTGGAGACGCTGCCCAGCCTCGGCACCCTGGCGGTGCTCGTGGTCGGCACGATCCGGCTGCGGCAGGGCGCGATCAGCGTCACCGAACTGGTCAGCGTCGCCTTCCTCTTCACCGTGCTGGCCTTCCCGGTGCGGGCCATCGGCTGGGTGCTGGCCGAGCTGCCCCGCAGCGTCGCCGGCTGGGACCGGGTCAGCCGGGTGCTCGACGCCACCGGCGAGATGCCCTACGGGGACGTCGCCCTCGCCGACGACGGTACGCCCGCCACCCTGGCCTTCACCGACGTCCACTTCGGGTACGCGCCGGCCGAGGCGCACCTGCCCGGCACGCAGGTGCTCGGTGAGGTCACCTTCACCGTGCCCGCCGGGCGGACGGTGGCGCTGGTCGGGCCGACCGGCGCCGGCAAGTCCACCATCGCCTCGCTGGCGGTCCGACTGGTCGACCCGGACGCCGGCACGGTCAGCCTGGACGGGGTGGACGTCCGGCGGCTCACCGCCGGGTCGCTCGCCTCGACCGCCGCCCTGGTCGCCCAGGTGCCGTTCGTCTTCGACGACACGGTCCGGGCCAACATCAGCCTGGACCGGCCGGGCATCGACGACGCGGACGTCTGGGCGGCGCTGCGGCTGGCCGAGGCGGACGGTTTCGTCGCCGCCCTCCCCGACGGGCTGGACACCATGGTCGGCGAGCGGGGCACCTCGCTCTCCGGCGGGCAGCGGCAACGGCTCACCCTGGCCCGCGCGTTGGCCGGTCGGCCCCGGCTGCTGGTGCTCGACGACGCCACCAGCGCGGTCGACCCCCGGGTCGAGGCCGCCATCCTGGCCGGACTGCGTTCCCCCGCACCCGGGCAGCAGGCCGCCGCGTCGATCCTGGTGGTGGCGTACCGGCGGGCCACCATCGCGCTCGCCGACGAGGTGATCTACCTGGAGCAGGGCCGGGTGCTGGCCCGGGGCACCCACACCGAACTGCTGGCCACCGTACCCGGCTACGTCGACCTGGTCACCGCGTACGAGCAGGCCGAGCAGGAACGTGAGCAGAACCGGACGTACGACGAGGTCGCCCCGCTGCCGTCGGGCCTGGAGATCGAGGTGGACCGGTGAGCGCGAGGAGTGCAGCGCAGCGGAGCCCCGCAGTCGCGAGCGGAAGGTTGGTTCGGTGAGCGCGAGGAGTGCAGCGCAGCGGAGCCCCGCAGTCGCGAGCGGAAGGTTGGTTCGGTGAGCGCGAGGAGTGCAGCGCAGCGGAGCCCCGCAGTCGCGAGCGGAGCGGCGGCAGCGGTGAGCGAGGGGGCGGCAGCGGTGAGCGCGGGTGCGGGCGGTGCGGACGAGCGGGCCGAGGGAACCTGG
The DNA here is from genome assembly GCF_029581315.1 of Micromonospora sp. WMMD714. Taxonomy (NCBI): domain Bacteria; kingdom Bacillati; phylum Actinomycetota; class Actinomycetes; order Micromonosporales; family Micromonosporaceae; genus Micromonospora; species Micromonospora sp. WMMD714. The sequence continues at coordinate 6,732,802 of NZ_CP120744.1, read as the reverse complement.
CAGACGTTGCGGCGCGGGCTGGCGCTCTCGCCGGAGCTGCGTACCGGACTGGCCGGCACGATCGCCCTGGCGCTGGTCTACATGGTCGGCCGGGTGGCCGTGCCGGTCGCCGTGCAGCGCGGCATCGACCAGGGCATCGCCGTGCCCGGCGGCCCGGACCTGGGGGTGATCGTCACCGTGGTCACCGCCACGGCGGCGGTGCTGGTGCTCACCACCGCCTGCGGTTACCTGATGATGCGGCGGTTGTTCACGGTCAGCGAGACCGCGCTGGCCAACGTGCGGACCAGGGCTTTCCGGCACGTGCACGACCTGTCGATGCTGCACCAGCAGTCGGAGCGGCGCGGGTCGCTGGTCTCCCGGGTGACCAGCGACGTCGACCAGATCACCCAGTTCCTCCAGTGGGGCGGGGTCATCCTCATCGTCAACCTGGGTCAGCTCGCCGTCACGACGGCCGTGATGGTGGCGTACTCCTGGCAGTTGACGCTGGTGGTGCTCGTCGCGTTCGCGCCGGCGGTGCTGATGATCCGGCTGTTGCAGCGCCGGCTGGCCGGGGCGTACGGGGTGGTCCGGCAGCGGATGGGCACCCTGCTCGGCACGATCGCCGAGAGCGTGGTGGGTGCGCCGGTGATCCGGGCGTACGGGGTGTCCGGTCGGACGGCCCGGCGGTTGGACGCGGCGATCGAGGGGCAGCGGGTGGCCCAGCAGCGGGCCATCCGGATCAGCATCATGGGCAGCTCGGTGGGGGAGCTGGCGGCCGGGGTGGCGCTGGCCGGGGTGGTGGTGGTCGGGGTGTCGCTCGGGGCGGACCGGACGTTGTCCATCGGCCAGCTCACCGCGTTCCTGTTCCTGGTCACCCTCTTCATCCAGCCGGTGCAGATCGCCACCGAGGTGCTCAACGAGGCGCAGAACGCGATCGCCGGCTGGCGGCGGGTGCTCGACGTGCTGGACATCGCGCCGGACGTGGCCGATCCGGGGGAGCGGGGCCGGGAGCTGCCGGTGGGGCCGCTGGACATCCGCTTCGCCGACGTGACGTTCGCCTATCCGGGTGGGCCGCCGGTGCTGCACGGCGTCACGCTGGACATCGCGGCGAAGAGCCGGGTGGCGGTGGTCGGCGAGACCGGCAGCGGCAAGACCACCTTCGCCAAGCTGCTCACCCGGCTGATGGATCCGACGCAGGGGCGGGTGCTGCTGTCCGGGGTGCCGCTGGACGAGGTGCGGTTCGACTCGCTGCGGTCCCGGGTGGTGATGGTGCCGCAGGACGGGTTCCTGTTCGACGCCACGGTCGGGGAGAACGTCCGCTTCGCCCGTTCCGAGCTGACCGACACCGAGCTGACCGCCGCCTTCACCGAGCTGGGCCTGGCCGACTGGCTGGACGGTCTGCCGGCCGGTCTGGACACCCCGGTGGGCGAGCGGGGGGAGGCGCTGAGCGTCGGGGAGCGGCAACTGGTCGCGCTGGCCCGGGCGTACGTGGCGGATCCGGACCTGCTCGTCCTGGACGAGGCGACCAGCGCCGTCGACCCGGCGACCGAGGTGCGCCTGCAACGCACCCTGGACGCGGTCACCCGGGGCCGGACCACGTTGGCCATCGCGCACCGGCTCTCCACCGCCCAGGCCGCCGACGAGGTGGTGGTGGTGGACCGGGGCCGGATCGTGCAGCGCGGCCCCCACGAGGAGCTGCTCCGTGACCCCGAGTCGGTCTACGGCCTGCTCTACGCCTCCTGGCTGGAGCAGACCCGCTGACCGACGACCACGGTCGAAGGGCGGGGAGTCGGTGGACGCGGTCGCCCGGGTGCTCTACTCTGCGGGTTAGGTAAGGCTAACCTTTATCGGAGGTGCCCGGTGGCCCCGACCCCTGCTGAGCTGATCCGTACCCTGGTGGCCGGTCGGCTGCCCGGCCTGGTGCACCTCGCCCACCGCCCCGGCCCGTTCCACGTCCGGCACGCCACCGACCCGGAGGGGCGGGTGCTGCTGCTGGTCCCGGTCTTCAGTGACCTCGCCGCCGAGCTGGACCCGGGCGCGGCCCGCGACGTCGCCGTGGTGCTCGACGTGCTCGACCTGCCCCCGGCCGCCGGAGCACCCTCGGCCGGCCGGGCCTGGGTGTCCGGCTGGGCGGTGCCCCTGTGCGGCGAAGCTGCCCGTCGCGCCGCCGCCGACTTCGCCGCCGTGGACCCGACCGGTGACCTGCTCGACGTCGGCAGCCGCTTCCGGTTGCACCGCTTCGAGGTCGCCGAGGCCCGCCTGGAGGCCGCCGGCACCGTGCACCGGGTCGACCCCGGTGAGTACGCCGCCGCCGAGCCGGATCCGCTGCACGCCGACGAGGCCACCGTGCTGGCCGACCTCGCCGACCGCCACGGCCCCCAGGTGGTCGCGTACCTGCGGCGTCAGCTCGACCTGGCCGGTGACGAACCCCGGGTGGTACGCCTCGACCGCTACGGCCTGATCGTGGCGTACGGCCGACCCGGCGACCGCCGTCGGGCCCGCCTGCCCTTCCCCCACCCGGTGACCGACCGCGCAGACCTCCCTAACCTCCTCCACCCCCTCCTCAACACCCCCACCCCCACCCACCGCCACCTCTGACCGCCCCCGCCCCTCCTCCCCGCCCGCCCCTCCCTCCCTCCCGCTCATCCCGCCTCGCCTCGCCCCGGTCACCCCGCCTCGCCTCGGTGATCAAGAGGTTCAGGTCACCGGCAAGCGCGTTCCCCACCGCAAACCTCTTGGTCATCAGCCGCCAACGCGGTCTGATCCCCTTGCTCAGCTGGTAGGCGCGGTGATCAAGAGGTTTGCGTCACCAGCAAGCACGTTCCCCACCCCAATTCTCTTGGTCATCAGCCACCACGCGGTCTGACCAGCGTGCACGTCTGGTAGGCCCGGCGATCAAGAGATTTGTGTCATCGGATCGCTCGAAATTGACGTAAACCTCTTGATCACCGGGGCGGGGGCGGGGCGCGGGCGGGGCGGGCGAGGGCGGGCGAGGCGAGGGCGGGCAGGGCAGGGGGTCACGGGGTGGGGGGTGGGAGTGGGGCGGTGAGGTAGCGGTGGATGGTGGGGCCGAGGGTGGCGGCCAGGGTGTCGGGGGTGGCGGAGGCGACCGGTTCGAGGCGGATGACGTAGCGCATCATGGCCAGCCCGATCATCTGGGTGGCCACCAGCGCGCCGCGCATCGGCAGCTCCGCCGGGGGCAGGTCGAGGTGGTCGAGCACCCGGCGCAGCACCTGGGTGACCAGGAACTCGCGCATCAGCCGGGCGGTCCACTCGTTGTCGGCGGCCGAGCGGAGCAGGGCCACCGCCGCCGCTCCGGCCGGCGAGTCCCACACCCCGAGGAACGTGCGGACCAGCCGTTCACCGGTCCCGTCCGGGTCGCCGACCAGGACGGCGGGTAGGAGCGCGGCCGGGTCCACCGGGATGTCGATGGTGGCCCGGAACAGCTCCTCCTTGCTGCCGAAGTAGTGGTGCACCAGGGCCGGGTCGACCCCGGCGGCGGTGGCGATCTGCCGGATCGGGGTCGCGTCGAAGCCGCGTTCGGCGAAGGCCGACCGGGCGGCGGTGAGGATCGCCTCGCGGGTGTCCGGGTTGCCGGGGCGGCGGCCGGTGCGTCGGGTCACCGGGGTCACCCGCTGCGCCGGCGCAGGGTGGCCGCCGCGAGTACCAGGGCCGCCAGTGCCGCGCCGGCCACGATCGCCATGTCCCGCCACATCAGGCCGGTGGGTTCGGCGTGCGCGCCGACCTCCTGGAGGGCCTCCACCGCGTACGACAGGGGCAGCACGTCGCTGACCGCCTGGAGCCAGCCGGCCATCTGCCCGCGGGGGACGAACAGCCCGCACAGCAGCAGTTGCGGGGCGACCACCACCGGCATGAACTGCACCGCCTGGAACTCCGTCCGGGCGAACGCGCTGCACAGCAGCCCCAGCGCGACGGCCAGCACCGCGTTCACCGCGGCGATCCCGACGACCAGCCCGGCGGAGCCGGCTGTGGTGAGCCCGAGCAGTTGGTACGCCGCGGCGGCGGCGACGGTCGACTGGACCACTCCGGCCAGCCCGAACGCGATGCCGTAGCCGAAGAGCAGGTCGAGTTTGCCCAGCGGGGTGGTGAGCAGTCGCTCCAGCGTCCCGCTGGTGCGTTCGCGGAGCATCGCGATGCTGGTCACCAGGAACATGATGATGAACGGGAAGAAGCCCAGCATCACCAGGGCGACCCGGTCGAAGGGGGCCGGCCGGCCGGGCGGGGCGGGCTGGTCGGCGTACATGTAGTAGACCAGGGTGAGCAGTACCGTCGGCACCACCACCAGCAGCGCCACGGTGCGCCGGTCGTGCCGGAGCTGGCGCAGGATGCGCCCGGTGGTGGCGGCCAGGATCGTCGGGTTCACGCCGCCTCCCCGGTGGTCGACGGGTCGGTCTCGCCGGCCCGGATCAGCCGCAGGAACGCCTCTTCCAGGTCGTCCACCCCGGTCGCGGCGCGCACCGCGTCCGGGGTGTCGTCGGCGATCAGTCGGCCGTGGCGGATGAGCAGCAGCCGGTCGCAGCGGGCCGCCTCGTCCATCACGTGGCTGGAGACCAGCAGGGTGGTGCCGGTGGCGGCGAGGGCGTGGAACCGGGCCCACAGGTCGGCCCGCAGCACCGGGTCCTGCCCCACCGTGGGTTCGTCCAGGACGATGAGTTGCGGTTCGCCGACCAGCGCGCAGGCCAGTGAGGCGCGGCTGCGTTGCCCGCCGGAGAGGGTGCCGACCAGTTGGCCGGCGGCGGCGGCCAGGCCGACGTCGGCGACCGCCCGGTCGGCGTCGGCGGCGGCGCGTCCCTGGAGGGCGGCGAAGTACCGGGCGTTCTCCCGGACGGTCAGGTCGGCGTAGACGCTGGGCGCCTGGGTGAGGTAGCCGACCCGGTGGCGCAGGTCGGCCGCGCCGGCCGGACGGCCCAGCACGGTGACCGTGCCCGAGCTGATGGTCTGCACCCCGACCACGGCCCGCATCAGGGTGGTCTTGCCGCTGCCGCTGGGGCCGAGCAGCCCGGTGACCGCGCCCTGCGGCACCGTGCAGTCGATGCCGTCCAGCACCCGCCGCCGGCCCCGGTCGACGACCAGGTCGCGGACGGCGATGGCGTCGTCCATCGCGCCTCCCTCTGTAATTCATCGGTTGTTGAACTCAACGGTAGATGAATTACCCGTCGTTCCGCAACGGCCTGTCACCGACCGGTCCCGGTAGCCGGTGCGCCGGTGGGTGCGCCGTCGGCCGCACCCGACACGCCGGTGCGGTGGTCGGGGCCGGGCCGAAGGATCGGGCGCTAGCCTTCGGACCAGGGCATCAGCCTTCGGATCGGGCGCTAGCCTTCCGACCGGACAGGTGGTCCGCCTTCGGGCATTGCGCGCTGATCGGACGTGCGGCACGATGGCGCGGTGGATCACGCTCCGTTGCCGGAGGCCGCCTTCCTGGCCGACTGGACCGACCGGCTGCGGGCGTCCGCCGACCGTCCCGTGGTCGGCATCCTGCTGCGCGGCAGCCATGCCCGGGGCGCCGCCACCGCGTACAGCGACGTCGATCTCGACGTCCTGGTCACCGCGACCGCCGCGCCCACCCCGCCGTACGACGCCCGGCGGGCCTACCTGGCCGAGGTCGACGGGCGCATCGTGCACGTCTCGGTGGCCGCCCGGGACGTCCGCACCTGGGTCGACCGGCTCGGCGAGCCGGCCGAGTGGGCGTTCGGGCTGCCGGTGACGACCCCCGCCCGGCTGCTCTGGGCCGATCCGACCTGGCGGCCCCGGATCGACCTGCCGGTGCTCTGCCAGCCCGCCGACCAGCCCCGCCTGGAGGAGTTCGTCGCGACCCTCGGCAAGGTGGCGGGGGCCTGGGCCGCCGCCGACCCGCTCGGCGTCCGGCTGGCCGCCGCCGACCTGGCCCGGCTCTGCCCGTGCGTGCTACGGCTGGCCAACCCGGGGGTACGGGTGGCGTCCCGGCGGGTCGCCTTCGCCGCCGCCCTGGACCTGCCGGTCGCGCCGCCCGGCTACCGCGACGACATGCTCCGCTGCCTGGGGATCCGCCCCGGCGGCGTCGCCGAGGTCGCCGCCGCCGCGGCCCGGCTGGTGGCCGGGGTGCTCCCGCTGGTCCGCCCGTACGCCGACCGGATCGCCGAGACGGCCGGCCCGGACCTCGCCCTGGCCCTGGGCGACGGCCGGCTGGACCGGTATGTCGCCCAGCTCTCCCGGGCGGTCGGGGACGGGGCGCAGGTGCCCGCGCCGCGTGCGGGACAATCGGTAACTGTGCCCGTACCTGACTCCGCTCCCAGCGCCGGTGGACCCGTCGGCGCGGTCCGCCCGTCCCGTCTCGACCCGGCCATCGCCGCCCGGCTGCGCCGCACCCCGGACGGCCTGGTCGCCGCGGTCGTGCGCCAGCACGACACCGGCGAGGTGCTGATGGTCGCCTGGATGGACGACGAGGCGCTGCACCGCACCCTCACCACCGGCCGGGCCACCTACTGGTCGCGCAGCCGCCGGGAGTACTGGGTCAAGGGCGCCACCTCCGGCCACCACCAGTACGTCCGCTCGGTGGCGCTGGACTGCGACGGCGACGCGGTGCTGGTCGGCGTGGACCAGGTCGGCGCGGCCTGCCACACCGGCGAACGCACCTGCTTCTTCACCGAACTCCCGGTCACCACCCAGGGGGCGATCTCATGACCGACGGTGCGCTCAGCCCGGATCTGCCGACGTTCGTCGAGGCGGCGGCCCGGTGGCGGGTGGTGCCGGTGACCCGGCGGCTGCTGGCCGACGCGGAGACCCCGGTCGGGGTCTACCGCAAGCTGGCCGGCGGGCCGGGCACCTTCCTGCTGGAGTCCGCCGAGCAGGGCGTCGGCTCGGCCGGGATGGCCTGGTCGCGGTACTCGTTCATCGGGGTGCGCAGCAGCGCCACCCTGGTCGAGCGGGACGGCGTGGCGAGTTGGACCGGCACCCCGCCGGCCGGCGTGCCGGTCACCGGGGATCCGGTGCACGTGCTGCGGGAGACCGTCACGGCGCTCGCCGGGGGCACGCCGGATCCGGCCGCCGGCCTGCCCCCGCTGACCGGCGGCATGGTCGGCTACCTGGGGTACGACCTGATCCGCCGGTTCGAGCGGCTGCCCGAGTTCACCGAGGACGATCTCGGGGTGCCGGAGCTGGGCATGATGCTGGCCACCGACCTGGTGGTGCTGGACCACTACGACGGCTCGGCGATCCTGGTCGCCAACGCGGTGCTGCCCCCGCTGGACGACCCGGACCGGGCGGCCCTGGTCACCGCCGCGTACCACCACGCGGTCGGCCGGCTCGACGCGATGACCACCGCGTTGTCCCGACCGATTCCGCCCATGATCTCGACGGTGGACCGGCCGCCGGCCGGCGACGTGGTCAGCCGGACCGCCGAGGGCGGCTACCCGAAGGCGGTCGAGGCGGCGAAGGAGGCGATCCGGGCCGGCGAGTGCTTCCAGATCGTGCTGGCCCAGCGGTTCGAGCGGGCCACCGACGCCGACCCGCTGGACGTCTACCGGGTGCTGCGGACGACCAACCCGAGCCCGTACATGTACCTGCTGCGGTTCGACGGGTTCGACATCGTCGGCTCGTCCCCGGAGGCGCACCTGAAGGTCAACGCCGACGCCGACGGGCAGCGTCGGGCGATGCTGCACCCGATCGCCGGCACCCGGCCGCGCGGGGCCACCCCGGCGGCCGACGCCCGGCTCGCCACCGAGCTGCTGGCCGACCCGAAGGAACGGGCCGAGCACGTGATGCTGGTCGACCTGGGCCGCAACGACCTGGGCCGGGTGTGCCGGCCGGGCACCGTGCAGGTGCCGGAGTTCGCCACCATCGAGCGGTACAGCCACGTGATGCACATCGTCTCCACGGTGGTGGGCACCCTGCGCGACGACCGGACGGCCTTCGACGCGCTGGCCGCCACCTTCCCGGCCGGCACCCTGTCCGGGGCGCCGAAGGTCCGGGCCATGGAGATCATCGAGGAGCTGGAACCGGTCCGGCGGGGCCTCTACGGCGGCACCGTGGGCTACTTCGGGTTCGGCGGCGACCTCGACATGGCGATCGCGATCCGTACCGCGCTGATCCGCGACGGCCGGGCGTACGTGCAGGCCGGGGCGGGGGTGGTGGCCGATTCCGATCCGGCCGCCGAGGACCAGGAGACCCGGAACAAGGCCGCCGCCGTGCTGGCCGCCATCGCCGCCGCCGAAACCCTGCGACCGGCGCGGTGAGCGACACCGGGACGGCCGCGACGACGGCCGCCGGCAGCACGTCGGGCGGGCGGCGCGAGCTGACGTACGCGCTGCTGCTCTGCCTGGCGGGGGCGGGCCTGGCCAGCTGGGCGGCGACCCGGACCTGGGCGGTGGAGGTGCTCGCCCGGGGTGCGCTGCCGGCGGCCCGGCAGGACCGTTCCGGGGCGGACCTGCTGCCCTGGCTCCCCGCGTTGGCGCTGGTCGCGTTGGCCGGCGGCGGCGCGGTGCTGGCCACCCGGGGGCGGGTCCGGCGGTCACTGGGCGGTCTGGTCGCGCTGCTCGGCCTGGCGGTGGCGGCCGGTGCCGGCTACGGGCTGACCGCCGGCCTCGGCGTCGAGGTGCACCCGCAGTGGCCGGCGCTCTGCCTGCTCGGCGGGTTGGTGGCGGCCGGTGGTGGGCTGCTCACCGCGCGGCGCGGCGGGCGCTGGCCGGCGATGGGTGCCCGCTACGAGCGGCCGGCGCGCACCGGTGGGCCGGCGCGTTCCGACGGGCGGCCGATCGCCGACCGGGGCACCCGGGAGGCCTGGGACGCGCTCGACCGGGGTGAGGACCCGACGGTCAGCTGACCGGCTGCGGGGCGCGGGTCGTCGGCCGCTGTCCGGCGGCGGCCCGGCCCCCGGTCGCGCGCCGGGCCGCGACCAGCTCGGCGCTGGCGGTGGCCCGGGCGGCGGCCAGCTCGGCGCCGGCGGTGGCCCGGGTGGTGGGCAGCCCGGCCCGGGCGGCGGCCAGCTCGGCGACCAGGCGGTCCAGTTCGGCGCGTTGACCCGCGCGGGCGCGGTCGGCGCAGACCGCCTCCCAGGCGTTGCCCCGGGCGGTCCGCACCCGGCCCTCACCGGCCACGACGCGTTCGAGGGTGTGCACCACCTCGACGGCCAGCGACGCGACCGTCCGGGAGATGGTGGTGAGTCCGATGCCGGCGTTCGGCCCCGCAGTGCTCATAGGTCACCCCGCACGATGAGATCCGATGGTGGGCAGGCGCATCGTCGAGTCTGCCCGATGCCGATGCTGCCGGGTTCACGTTTCGCCCGGGTGACGGCCCGGTCAACGCTCCCCACCTGCGCCGGACGGGCATTCTTGACCTTGGTCACAACAGGCCGGCGACCGGCCCGAGCTGCGCGGCGGCGCGGATCGTGATCTCATAGCGTATGGGCATCGATCGATGGTCCGGCGTGCCCCGGACGACGGATGTCGATGACACCGCCCGACGGGTACGGTGGCGCTGCGTGACATTCCGTTCACCGGAGGTCGGGCATCATGCCACAGCCCATCTCGTGAGGAGCGCCATACCCCCGGCACATGTCGCCAGGTGGCGCGCCCTAGCATCGGCCCATGACACCCGGAGAGGGGAGTCCGTTGGTGACTGCTGATCATGCACACGCAGAGGGGGACGGGGCCGGTTCGGCGGCGTCCGGAAGTGTGCTCGACGAGATCCTGGCCGGCGTCCGCGAGGACGTGGCGCGGCGGCAGGAGCAGGTTCCGCTGGAGCGGATCCGCGAGCTGGCCGCCGCCGCGCCGCCGCCGCTGGACGCGTACGCGGCCCTGCGCAAGCCCGGCGTGGCCGTGATCGCCGAGGTGAAGCGCTCCTCACCGAGCCGGGGCCGGCTGGCCGAGATCGCCGACCCGGCCGAGCTGGCGGGGGAGTACGCCTCCGGCGGTGCCCGGGTGATCAGCGTGCTGACCGAGGGACGGTGGTTCGGCGGCTCGCTCGACGATCTGGCCGCGGTCCGTGCCGCCGTCGACGTGCCGGTCCTGCGCAAGGACTTCGTGGTCTCCAGCTACCAGGTGCACGAGGCCCGGGCGCACGGGGCCGACCTGGTGCTGCTGATCGTCGCCGCGCTGGAGCAGAACGCCCTGGTCGGGCTCCTGGAGCGGATCGAGTCGCTCGGCATGTGCGCGCTGGTCGAGGTGCACACCGAGGAGGAGGCCGACCGGGCGCTGGAAGCCGGCGCGCAGGTGATCGGGGTCAACGCCCGCAACCTGCGTACCCTGGAGGTCGACCGGTCCGTGTTCGAGCGGATCGCCCCCGGCCTGCCCAGCAGCGTCGTCAAGATCGCCGAGTCCGGCGTGCGGGGTCCGCACGACCTGATCCGGTACGCCTCGGCCGGCGCCGACGCCGTCCTGGTGGGCGAGGGGCTGGTCACCCAGAAGAGCCCCCGTGAGGCGGTCGCCGAGCTGGTCAACGCCGGGAACCACCCGGCCACGCCCCGCCCGGCGCGCTGACCCGACGGGCAGATCCGCGCAGCGAGAGGACATCGCGATGAGCGAGCGTGAGCGATTCGTCACCGGCGACACGACGGCGCGTCGGCACGCGACCGGCCGGGGAGCGGCGGCATGAGCGCCGACGTGTCGACCCCGGCCGGGCAGTTCCCCGACTCCGCCGGCCACTTCGGCCGGTTCGGCGGCCGGTTCGTCCCCGAGGCGCTGGTCGCGGCGCTCGACGAGCTGGACGCGGCATACCGCAAGGCGATGACCGACGAGGAGTTCCGCGCCGAGTTCGACGCCCTGCTGCGCGACTACGCCGGCACCCCCTCGCTGCTGTACTCCGCCGAGCGGTTCTCCGCCAAGGTCGGCGCCCGGGTGCTGCTCAAGCGGGAGGACCTCAACCACACCGGCGCGCACAAGGTGCGCAACGTGCTGGGTCAGGCGCTGCTCACCCGGCGGATGGGCAAGCGGCGGGTGATCGCCGAGACCGGTGCCGGCCAGCACGGGGTGGCCACCGCCACCGCCGCCGCCCTGTTCGACCTCGACTGCGTGGTCTACATGGGCGAGGTGGACACCGAGCGGCAGGCGCTCAACGTGGCCCGGATGCGGATGCTCGGCGCCACCGTCGTCCCGGTGACCACCGGCTCGCGCACCCTCAAGGACGCGATGAACGAGGCGATGCGGGACTGGGTCGCCAACGTCGACGACACCCACTACCTGATCGGCACCGCCGCCGGCCCGCACCCGTTCCCGGAGCTGGTCCGGGACTTCGTGCGCGGCATCGGCGACGAGGCCCGCCGGCAGTGCCTCGACCTCACCGGCGGGCTTCCGGACGCGGTCCTCGCCTGTGTCGGTGGCGGCTCCAACGCGCTGGGCATCTTCCACGCCTTCGTCCCCGACACCGACGTGCGGCTGTACGGCTTCGAGGCCGGCGGCGAGGGCGTGGACACCGACCGGCACGCGGCCAGCATCACCGGCGGCACCCCGGGGGTGCTGCACGGCGCCCGCACGTACGTGCTCCAGAACGCCGACGGCCAGACCATCGAGTCGCACTCGATCTCCGCCGGCCTGGACTACCCCGGCGTCGGCCCGGAGCACGCCTGGCTGCACGACAGCGGCCGGGCCCGCTACCTGCCGGTCACCGACCGGGAGGCGATGGCCGCGTTCGAGCTGCTCTGCCGTACCGAGGGGATCATCCCGGCGATCGAGAGCGCGCACGCGCTGGCCGGCGCGGTGCAGGTCGCCCCGCAGCTCGCCGCCGAGCTGGGCCGGGAGCCGGTCCTCGTGGTCAACCTCTCCGGCCGGGGCGACAAGGACGTGCACACCGCCGGTGAGTACTTCGGCATCCTCGACAAGGAGCAGTGAGACCGTGAGCCGGATCGGGGTGGCCTTCGACAAGGCCCGTGCCGACGGGCGGGCCGTCCTGGTCGGCTGCATGCCGGCCGGGTTCCCCACCGTCGAGGGCAGCATCGCCGCGATGACCGCGATGGTCGAGGCCGGGGTGGACGTCATCGAAGTGGAGATCCCCTACTCCGACCCGGTGATGGACGGCCCGGTGATCCAGAAGGCCAGCGACATCGCGCTGGCCGGTGGGGTCCGCACCGCCGACACGCTGCGCATCGTCGAGGCGGTCGCGGCCACCGGCGCCCCGGTGGTCACCATGACCTACTGGAACCCGATCGAGCAGTACGGGGTGGACGCGTTCGCCCGGGACCTGGCCGCCGCCGGGGGCACCGGTCTGATCACCCCCGACCTGATCCCCGAGGAGGCCGACGAGTGGCTGGCCGCCTCGGACGCGTACGGGCTGGACCGGACGTTCCTGGTCTCCCCGTCGTCGACCGACGCCCGGCTGCGGATGACCGTCGAACACTGCCGGGGCTTCGTCTACGCCACCGCCATCATGGGGGTGACCGGGGCACGGTCGCAGACCTCGGACGCCGCACCGGTGCTGGTCTCCCGGCTGCGGGAGGTCACCGAGCTGCCCGTCGGGGTGGGGCTCGGTGTCGGCACGGGGGCGCAGGCGGCCACCGTCGCCGGGTACGCCGACGGGGTGATCGTGGGCAGCGCGCTGATCCGCCGGCTGCTCGACGCACCGGATCTCGACGCCGGGCTGACCGCCCTGCGTACCCTCTCCGCCGAACTCGCCGAGGGCGTCCGGGCGGTCGGGTCGGCGGCCTGACCGGACCGGGGTGCCACGGCGGGGCGCCGCAGCGGTAGCCTGTGCACCCGTGACCCTCGTCTCGATGACGCCCCTGGCGGCGCTGCCCAGCCCGACGACCGCCGTGTGGCAGCTCGGGCCGGTCCCGCTGCGGGCGTACGCCCTCTGCATCGTCGCCGGCATCGTGGTCGCCTGTCTGGTGACCGAGTACCGGCTGCGCCGGCGCGGGGTGGCCCCCGGCGCGGTGCTCGACATCGCGGTGTGGGCGGTCCCGACCGGCATCATCGGGGCCCGGATCTACCACGTGATCACCTCACCCGAGAAGTACTTCGGCACCGGGGGCGACCCGTGGAAGGCGTTCGCCATCTGGGAGGGCGGCCTCGGTATCTGGGGGGCGGTCGCCGGTGGCGCGGTCGGCGCGTGGATCGCCGCCCGGCAGCTCGGCATCCCACTGACGGTGGTGGCCGACGCGCTGGCCCCGGGCCTGCCGCTGGCCCAGGCGGTGGGCCGGCTCGGCAACTGGTTCAACAACGAGCTGTACGGCGGGCGGACCAGCCTGCCGTGGGGCCTGGAGATCCACCGGATGGACCCGGACAACCCCGGGCACGCACTGCGCGACGACGCCAACCAGCCCATCCTGGAGCCCGGCCTCTACCATCCGACGTTCGCCTACGAGGCGCTGTGGAACCTCGGCGTCGCCGGCCTGGTGTTCGCCGTGGACCGCCGGTTCAAGCTGGGACGCGGCCGGGCCTTCGCGCTCTACGTGATGGGCTACACCGCCGGCCGGTTCTGGATCGAGCTGATGCGCAGCGACGAGGCGAACCGCATCCTCGGCGTACGGCTCAACGTGTGGACCGCCGGGCTGGTCTTCGTCGGCGCGTTGATCTACTTCCTGCGGGTGCGGGGTCCGCGCCAGTTCCTGATCCCGATCGAGGCTCCCGCCCCCGCCGTCGCGGCGACCGGTGCCGACGTCTCCCAGGTCGACCTGTCCCGCACCGGAAAGGGCTCCCCGGCGGCGGTCGCCCCGGTGGGGTACCAGGTGGTCGACGAGGAGCAGTTCACCACGTACCGGGAGACCGGGGTGCGGCCCGACGAACCCGGCGCGGACGACGTGCCGGCGACCGGCGACGGGGTCGCGGAGCCGGCCCCGGACGACGCGGCCCGGACCTCGGTGACCACCGACCGCCCCGCGGACGCCGCCGACCCGTCCGCCGCGACGACCGACCCGTCCGCCGCGACCGATGACGGCCCCACCGCCGGCGGCGACGGCCCCGCCGCGACCGGCGAGCGTCCCACCGTCGGCGGCGACGGTTCCGCCGTGACCGGCGACCGGCCCGGTGCGGGCGACGGCAGCGGCTCTGCCGGTGCCGGCGGCAGGGGCGACCGCCCCACCGACCGGGACAGCTGAGCGGGCGCGGCATGCGCAGCGCGGTGGTGGTCGGGGCCGGTCTCGGCGGTCTGGCGGTGGCCGGTGCGCTGGCCCGCTCGGGGTGGCAGGTCACCGTGCTGGAACGCGCCGACCGGGTGCGCCCGGAGCCCACCGCCGTGGTGCTCTGGCCCAACGGGGTACGCGCGTTGCAGGTGCTCGGCCTCGGGGCCGGTCTGGACGCCATCGCCACCCCGCTGCCGGACGGGGGCATCCGTCGCCCCGACGGCCACTGGCTGGTGCAGCCCCGGCCCACCCCGGCCGACCGGATGCCGGTGGTCGTCCACCGGGAGGATCTGCACGACGCCCTGATCGCCGGCCTCGGTGAGCGGGTCGAGCTGCGGACCGGGGTCGGGGTGGACAGCGTCCGGGCGGATGCCGGGGAACGGCCCGGGGTGGGGTGCAACGGGCGGTTCGTCGAGGCGGACCTGGTGGTCGCCGCCGACGGCACGGACAGCGTGCTGCGCCGCCAGCTGGCCCCGGAGGCCTCCGTGGTCAGCTCCGGCTGTGCCGCCTGGCGGGCGGTGATCCCCTGGTACCGGGCGAGCCTGCCGGGCGACCAACCGGTCGGCGGTGAGGTGCTGGGCGCGGGCTACCGGTTCGTGGCCGCGTCGCTGGGCGAACGGGGTTCCTCCGGGGGGTCTCGTCGGGGCGGGGTCTACTGGGTCGCCACCGCCGCCGGAGCGCCCCGGCCTGAGCCGCCCCGGACCCAGCTCGCCCTGCTGAAACGCTGGTTCGCCGGCTGGCCCGCGCCGATCGGCGAGCTGTTGGCAGCGACCGAACCCGCCGACCTGGTCCAGCAGGAGATCCGCGAGCTGCGCCCGCTGCCCCGGTCGTACGGCTTTCCGGCCGGGCCGGGCGGGGTGGTGCTGCTCGGCGACGCCGCCCACGCCATGCCGCCGCACCTGGGACAGGGCGCCTGTCTGGCCTTCGAGGACGCGGCCACCCTGGCGTCGCTGCTGCGGGAGTCCCGTCTCCCCGACGCCGTGCAGGCGTACGACCGGTTGCGTCGTCCCCGCGCGGCCACCGTGGTCCGGCAGACCCGCCGGATGTCGGCGGTGCTCCAGACCCGGGGCCGGCTGGCCCTGCGCGCCCGGGACGCGGCCCTCGGCACCCTCAGCCCTCGCCTGCTCTCCGGTGCCGCCACCACCGCCGCCGCCTGGCGCCCCCCACCCTCCTCCTGATCCTCCCCGGGCCGCCGCCCCTTCCCCGCGCCGCCGCCCCTTCCCCGTGCCGCCCGCCTCGGTGATCAAGAGCTTTACGTCACCCCACCCGCCCCAGGTGACCCGAACCTCTTGATCACCCGCTCAAGCCGGCTGGACGCGGGGGTGATCAAGAGGTTCGGGTCAATCCGCCGCCCCCACGTGACGTAAAGCTCTTGATCACCTGCTCAGGCCGGGTGGGTGCGGGGGTGATCAAGAGGTTTGGGTCGGGGTGGCGCGGCGGGGTGACGTAAAGCTCTTGATCACCCGAATCCGGGCCGGCCGGCGGGGCGAAGGGTGGAGGGCACGGTGGGGGAGGACGAGGGGGTGGGGGGTCAGAGGAGGGCGGTGGGTTCGGCTATGCAGGCGGTACCGATGCGGCGGAAGCCGACGCGGAGGTAGACCCGGGCGATCTCCTCGCTGCCGGCGGAGAGGAACACCAGGTCGGTGCCGGCGTCGCGGAGGGCGTGGGCGAGGGTGGCGGTGACCGCCGAGGCGAGCCCGCGACGGCGGGCGGCGGGCAGGGTGGCCACCCCGGCGATCTCGGCGACGTCGTCGACCCGCATGGCCATGCCGCTGGCCAGCGCGCCGTCGGCGGGGGTGCCGGCGACGACCGACAGTCGCCGGCCGTCGGCGATCCGGAGCCGCTCCTCGTCCAGCGCGGCCACGTCGAGTTCGGTCATGGCGGCGTCGCGCTGCTCGGGGCCGGCGTCGCCGCGGGCGGTGCCGGCGGCGGAGAACCCCACCGCGGCGACCGCGCGCCGGGCCGCCACGTCGAGCGCGAAGCCGGGTGCGTCCGGGTCGAGCACCCGCACGGGTACGTCGGTGAGCGTCGCCGGGTCGGGCAGGGCGGCCGGATCGAGCACCATCAGCGGTGCCTCCAGCACGCTCAGCCCGGCGGCGCGGGCGGTGGCGAGCAGGTCCGGGGTGGTGTCGTGCACCCACTCGAACGCCTCCGGCAGGCCCAGCTCCCGTTGCCGTTCGCGGACGGCGTGCACGTCGGCCAGTGAGGGTGCGGTGGTGGTGTCGAGGCGCGGTCGGGCGTAGAACGGCCAACCCTCGCCATCCCGGACAAAGAGCACCAGCGCGCCGTGTTCCTCGGGGTGGGCGGCGTCCCGGGGCACCGCGTCGTAGAAGCGTTCCAACCGGTCGAACAGATCGCGGTGTGCAGGATCCACCGCGCGAGACTACACGTCCCAGAGTCTGGACGGTGTGATCAATCCGCACTGGCCCCGCCCGGGTCGCCCTAACGTAGACTCAACAGACTGCCAAGGGCCGACGTCGTCCCGACCATGAAACAACCTGAGTGACGACAGGAGACCCGGTGGCCCTTCCGTACCCGCACACCCCGCAGCCGGTCCCGTCCGCGACCGGTCTGTACGACCCGGCGCACGAGCATGACGCGTGCGGGGTGGCCTTCGTGGCCGACCTGTACGGACGGCGTTCCCATGCGGTGGTGGCGAACGGCCTCGGTGCGCTCTGCCGGCTTGACCACCGGGGCGCCCGGGGCGCCGAGCAGAACACCGGCGACGGCGCAGGAATCATGATCCAGGTTCCGGACGCGTTCCTGCGCGCGGTGGTGGACTTCCCGCTGCCGCCCGCCGGCCAGTACGCCACCGGCCTGGTCTTCCTCCCCGACGACGACGGCGGCGAGGCCCGCGCCCGTCAGGTGGTGGAGAAGTACGCCCTGGTCGAGGGGGCCGAGGTGCTGGGCTGGCGCGACGTGCCGACCGACCCGAGCGGGCTGGGCGAGACGGCGCTGGCGGCGATGCCCCGGATCCGGCAGCTCTTCCTGGCCGCGCACCGGCTCACCGACACCCCGGCCGGTCCGGCCGGCTCCGCGCTGGCCGGCATCGACCTGGACCGGGTGGCGTTCTGCGTGCGCAAGCAGGCCGAGCGGGAGACCGCCGAGCGGGGGGTGACGGCCTACTTCCCGTCGCTGTCGGCCCGGACGATGACCTGGAAGGGCATGCTCACCCCCGACCAGCTGCCGGAGTACTTCCCGGAGCTGACCGACGAGCGGGTCGACAGCGCGATCGCGCTGGTGCACTCCCGGTTCTCCACCAACACGTTCCCGTCCTGGCCGCTGGCCCACCCCTACCGGTTCATCGCGCACAACGGCGAGATCAACACGATCCGGGGCAACCGGAACTGGATGCAGGCCCGCGAGGCGCTGCTGCGCAGCCCGCACCTACCGGGCAACATCCGTCGGGTGTTCCCGGTCTGCACCCCGGCGGCCTCCGACTCGGCCAACTTCGACGAGGTGCTGGAGCTGCTGCACCTGGCCGGCCGGAGCCTGCCGCACGCGGTGCTGATGATGATCCCGGAGGCCTGGGAGAACGACCCGGCGATGCGCCCGGACAAGCGCGCGTTCTACCGGTTCCACGCCAGCCTGATGGAGCCGTGGGACGGCCCGGCGTCGGTCGCCTTCACCGACGGCGAGATCGTCGGCGCGGTGCTCGACCGTAACGGTCTGCGGCCGGGGCGCTGGTGGCATACCGCCGACGGGCTGGTGGTGCTGGGCAGCGAGGCGGGTGTGCTCGACCTCGACCCGGCCACGGTGGTCGCCAAGGGCCGCCTCCAGCCGGGCCGGATGTTCCTGGTCGACACGGTCAACGGCCGGATCGTCTCGGACGACGAGATCAAGACCGAGCTGGCCGCCGCCCAGCCGTACGACGAGTGGCTGCACGCCGGCCTGATCGAGCTGGACGACCTGCCGCCCCGCGAGCACGTGGTCTACACCCACGACTCGGTGCGTCGCCGGCAGCAGACCTTCGGCTACACCGAGGAGGAGCTGAAGATCCTGCTCGCCCCGATGGCCCGCACCGGCGCGGAGCCGCTCGGCTCGATGGGCACCGACACCCCGATCGCGCCGCTGTCGACCCGGCCCCGGCTGCTCTACGACTACTTCCACCAGCTCTTCGCCCAGGTCACCAACCCGCCGCTGGACGCCATCCGGGAGGAGCTGGTGACCAGCCTGGCGTCGACCATCGGCCCGGAGGGCAACCTGCTGGACCCGGGCGCGGCGAGCTGCCGGCAGATCGTGCTGCCCTACCCGGTGATCGACAACGACGAGCTGGCGAAGCTGCTCGACGTCGACGAGGACGGCGACCTGCCCGGCTTCAAGGCGGTCCGGGTCTCCGGGCTCTACCGGATCCGCGACGGCGGGGCCGGCATCAAGGCCCGGCTGACCGAGATCTGCCGGCACGTGTCCGAGGCGATCGAGGACGGCGTACGGATCCTGGTGCTGTCCGACCGGGACTCCAACGCCGACCTGGCGCCGATCCCGTCGCTGCTGCTCACCGCGGCGGTGCACCAGCACCTGGTGCGGGAGCAGACCCGGACCCAGGTGGCGCTGATCGTGGAGTCCGGTGACTGCCGCGAGGTGCACCACGCGGCGGTGCTCATCGGGTACGGCGCGGCGGCGGTCAACCCCTACCTGGCCTTCGAGTCGGTGGAGGACATGATCGCCACCGGCGCGCTGGTCGGGGTGGAGCCGGGTAAGGCGGTCCGCAACTACGTCAAGGCGCTCGGCAAGGGCGTCCTGAAGATCATGTCCAAGATGGGCATCTCGACGGTGTCGTCGTACTGCGGGGCGCAGGTCTTCGAGGCCGTCGGCCTGGACACCCGCCTGGTCGACCGCTACTTCCGGGGCACCCCGAGCACCATCGGCGGGATCGGGCTGGCCGGGATCCACGCCGAGGTCGCCGCCCGGCACGGGCAGGCCTGGCCGACCCCCGGCGCCGCCGGCTCCACCCGCCTGGAGGTGGGCGGCGAGTACCAGTGGCGGCGCGAGGGCGAGCTGCACCTGTTCAACCCGGAGACGGTCTTCCTGCTCCAGCACGCCACCCGCAGCCGCCAGTACGACGTGTTCCGCCAGTACACCGCCAAGGTCGACGAGCTGGCCGCCCAGGCCGGTTCGCTGCGCGGGCTGTTCACCCTGCGGACCGGGCTGCGCCCGGCGGTGCCGATCGAGGAGGTCGAGCCGGCCACCGAGATCGTCAAGCGGTTCGCCACCGGGGCCATGTCGTACGGGTCGATCTCGGCCGAGGCGCACGAGACGCTGGCCATCGCGATGAACCGGCTCGGCGGCAAGTCCAACACCGGCGAGGGCGGTGAGGACGTCGACCGGCTGCACGACCCGGCCCGCCGCTCGGCGGTCAAGCAGATCGCCAGCGGGCGCTTCGGGGTGACCAGCGAGTACCTGGTCAACGCCGACGACCTCCAGATCAAGATGGCGCAGGGCGCGAAGCCCGGCGAGGGCGGGCAGCTGCCCGGCAACAAGGTCTGGCCGTGGATCGCCCGGACCCGGCACGCCACCCCGGGCGTCGGCCTGATCTCCCCGCCGCCGCACCACGACATCTACTCCATCGAGGACCTCGCGCAGCTCGTGCACGACCTCAAGTGCGTCAACCCGGCCGCCCGGGTGCACGTCAAGCTGGTCAGCGAGGTCGGCGTGGGCACCGTCGCGGCCGGGGTCGCCAAGCTCAAGGCCGACGTCATCCTGATCTCCGGGCACGACGGCGGCACCGGCGCGTCCCCGCTCAACTCGCTCAAGCACGCCGGCACCCCGTGGGAGCTGGGCCTGGCCGAGGCGCAGCAGACGCTGCTGCTCAACAAGCTGCGCGACCGGGTCACCGTGCAGGTCGACGGCCAGCTCAAGACCGGCCGGGACGTGGTGGTGGCGATGCTGCTCGGCGCGGAGGAGTTCGGCTTCGCCACCGCCCCGCTGATCGTCGAGGGCTGCGTGATGATGCGGGTCTGCCACCTGGACACCTGCCCGGTGGGCATCGCCACCCAGAACCCGGTGCTGCGGGAACGCTTCACCGGCCGACCGGAGTTCGTGGAGAACTTCTTCCTCTTCCTCGCCGAGGAGGTCCGGGGCTACCTGGCCGAGCTGGGCTTCCGCAGCATCGAAGAGGCGATCGGGCAGACCGAGGTGCTCGACGTCGTACCGGCGATCGAGCACTGGAAGGGCCACGGCCTCGACCTGGCCCGGGTGCTGCACACCCCGGAGCTGCCCGAGGGCGCGGCCCGGCGCGGGGTCCGCGCCCAGGACCACGGCCTGGCGCAGGCGCTGGACAACGAGCTGATCGCGCTGGCCCAGCCGGCGCTGCGCGACGGCAGCCCGGTCCGGGTGGAGGTGGCGGTGCGCAACGAGCACCGCAGTGTCGGCGCGATGCTCGGCGGCGAGGTGACCCGCCGGCACGGCGGTGCCGGCCTGCCGGACGACACGGTGGAGTTCGTGCTGCGGGGCACCGCCGGGCAGTCCTTCGGCGCGTTCCTGCCGCGCGGGGTGACCCTGCGGCTGCACGGCGACGCCAACGACTACGTCGGCAAGGGGCTCTCCGGCGGCCGGATCGTGGTCCGCCCGGACGCCGCCGCGCCGTTCGTCGACCCCGACGCCACCGCCGGGCAGCGCGCCGAGGACCAGATCATCGCCGGCAACACCATCCTGTACGGGGCCACCGGCGGTGAGCTGTTCCTGCGGGGCCGGGTGGGGGAGCGCTTCGCGGTCCGCAACTCGGGCGCGGTGGCCGTCGTCGAGGGCGTCGGCGACCACGGCTGCGAGTACATGACCGGTGGCACGGTGGTGGTGCTCGGCGAGACCGGCCGCAACTTCGCCGCCGGCATGTCCGGCGGTACGGCGTACGTGCACCGGCTGGACACCGGCCGGGTCAACGCGGAGCTGGTCGACCTGGCCCCGCTGCGCGACGCCGAGCGGGAGCTGCTGCACGACCTGGTGCAGCGGCACGTCGCGGAGACCGACTCGGCGGTCGGCGCGGAGCTGCTCAAGCGTTGGCCGGAGGCGGTCGGGGAGTTCACGGCCGTGGTCCCACGGGACTACCGCCGGGTTATGGAGATCATGAAGGCCGCCGAAGCCGCCGGCCGCGACGTCGACGACGCGGTGATGTCTGCGCTGACCGCGTCGGTGCCGCCCGCCACGCGGGTGGTCGCCCAGGAGGTGGCTCGTGCCTGACCCGAACGGTTTCCTGCGCTATGACCGGCGGCTGCCGGCCCGTCGTCCGGTGGCGGTGCGGATCAGTGACTGGCGTGAGGTCTACCCGCCCGCCGGTGAGGAGCTGATCCGCGAGCAGGCCACCCGCTGCATGGACTGCGGCATCCCGTTCTGCCACGACGGCTGCCCGCTGGGCAACCGCATCCCGGACTGGAACGACCTGGTCCGCACCGGGACCTGGGACGCCGCGGTGGAGTCGTTGCACGCCACCAACAACTTCCCCGAGTTCACCGGTCGGCTCTGCCCGGCGCCCTGCGAGGCGGCCTGCGTGCTGGGCCTGGGTGGTCAGCAGCCGGTCACCATCAAGCAGGTCGAGGTGGAGATCGCCGACGCGGCGGTGGCCCGGGGCGGGCTGAACCCCCGCCCGGTGCCGGCGTCGACCGGTCGTTCCGTGGCCGTGGTCGGCTCCGGTCCCGCCGGGCTCGCCGCCGCCCAGCAGCTCGCCCGCGCCGGTCACGCCGTCACCGTCTACGAGCGGGACGACGCGATCGGTGGCCTGCTCCGGTACGGCATCCCCGACTTCAAGCTGGAGAAGCAGCACATCGACCGGCGGCTGGCCCAGCTCGCCGCGGAGGGTGTGCAGTTCCGCACCGGGGTGGACGTCGGTGTCGACGTGACCGCCGAGGAGCTGCGGTCCCGGCACGACGCGGTGCTGCTGGCCTGCGGCGCGCTCCAGGGTCGGGACACCCCGGAGACGCCCGGTCGGCAGTTGCGCGGCGTCCACCAGGCGATGACCCACCTGGTCGCCGCCAACCGGGTGGTCGCCGCGGCCGGGGACGGCCGGCCGGCGCAGGCGGTGCTGCCCGACGGTACGCCGATCGACGCGGCCGGCAAGCACGTGGTGATCATCGGTGGTGGCGACACCGCCGCCGACTGCCTGGGCGTGGCCCACCGGCAGGGCGCGGCCGGGGTCCACCAGCTCGACCTCTACCCGGAGCCGCCGCACGGCCGGGACGCCGAGCGGGATCCGTGGCCGACCTGGCCGTGGGTGCTACGCAACTACCCGGCACACGAGGAGGGCGGCGAGCGGGTCTTCGCGGTCGCGGTGCAGGAGTTCGTGGACGACGGCACCGGCCAGGTCAAGGGCGTCCGGATCGCCGAGGTGACGGTGGAGCGGCGGGACGGCCGCCGGATCGTCACCGCGCTGCCCGGCTCCGAGCGGGAACTCCCGGCCGACCTGGTGCTGCTGGCCATCGGCTTCGAGGGCACCGAGGAGCAGCCGCTGCTGGCCCAGTTCGGGGTGGTCCGCAACGCCCGGGGCGCGGTCGACGCCCGCCCGGACTGGCAGACCGACGCCGACGGCGTCTTCGTCGCCGGGGACATGCACCGGGGCGCGTCGCTGATCGTCTGGGCGATCGCCGAGGGCCGGGCCGCCGCCGCGGCGATCCACTCCTACCTGGGCGGGGTCGGTTCGCTGCCGGCTCCGGTCGATCCGGCCCGGCAACCGCTCGCGGCCCGCTGACCCCCGCCCGCTGACCCCGACGGCTCCGGCTGGCGCGCTGGTACGTCGGACCCGCTGGTCCGTCGGGCCGGCCCGCTGTTGCATCGTTTCGGGCAGTTCGATCGATGGCCGTCAGTCGACCTGGTCTGCAGGTCGGCTGACGGTCCGCCCCTGCGGCTCCGCCGCCGTTCGCCGGTGCGCTGGGTCGACTCGGCCGCCGTTCGCCGGTGCGCTGGGTCGGCTCGCAGCCGCTTCCGCTGGCACGACCTGTCCGGACTCCTGGTGTCGCGGGGCGTCGGCCAGCCCTTCGGAAGCATGTGACTCCAGGAGGGGATATGCCTGGCAGGCATTTTTATGACCGTCAGGCATACTGCTCTCCGGAACCATTGTTCCGGCCAGGCTCGACGCCGCTCCGATCGATGCCGACCAGGGTCGGCCCGAACCTGACCCCGCCCTGACCTCGATGTCAGCCGTCCCGGGCCGAAGCCGTCCCGGGCCGAAGCCGTCCCGGGCCGAAGTCGTCCCGGGCCGAAGCCGTCCCGGGCCGAAGCCGTCCCGGGCCGAAGTCGTCCCGAGGGCCGGAGGCGACCCGAGGGCCGGGGGTGACCCGAGGGCCGAAGGCGACCCCAGGGCCGGAGGCGACAGTTCCGGGCCGGTCCGGGCTGCCCACCCCGGTGCCGGGGGCAGGCAGCCCGAACCGGGGTCGGTCAGCGCGCCAGCAGCTGGTGCGCCGACCGGATCCGTGACCACGACGTCGGCTGCGCCGGGGAGGTCGCGGTGCGGGTGGCGGTGGCCGGGGTGGGGCGGCCGGGGGTGAACAGCCAGGTGGTGAAGACCGGGTCGAGGTCGACGCCGGAGATCTGCTCGGCGAGCGCCTGGAAGTCGGCGATGCTGCCGTTGCCGTACCGGTGCGCGGCGGTCCAGGCCGGCAGGATCCGGAAGAACGCGTCGTCGCCGACGGCCAGCCGGATCTGGTGCAGGGCCATCGCGCCCCGGTCGTAGACCGCGTCGTCGAAGACCGCGCCGGCACCCGGGTTGCCCGGCGGGACCTGCCAGAACCCGTCGTCGGCCGGGTAGCTGGCGTAGGTGAAGTCGAACAGCTCCTGCGCGCTGCCCTCACCCTGCGCCTCCGACCAGAGCCATTCGGCGTACGAGGCGAAGCCCTCGTTCAACCAGATGTTGCTCCAGTCGGTCACCGAGACCGAGTCGCCGAACCACTGGTGGGCGTTCTCGTGCACCACTACGTACGGGTTGCTGCCACGTCGCCAGAAGCCGGGACCGTACACCGGGCGGGTCTGCGTCTCCAGCGCGAAGCTGATGCCGTCGATCGGCCCGGCGACACCCCCCTGCGCCTCGAACGGGTACGGCCCGAAGATGCCGCTGGCCCAGTCGACGATCTCGGCGGTCCGCTCGATGCTGGCCCGTGCGGCCGGAGCCCGGTCGCCCAGCGTGGTGCTGTAGGCGTTGATCACCGGCAGCCCGCTCGGGGCGGTGTCGGTGACGATGTCGTACTGGCCGATCGCCAGGAACGCCTGGTAGGTGGCCCCGGGCCTGGTGCTGCGCCAGCCCCACCGCATCCGGTTGCCGGCCTCGGCCAGCGGGGGCCGGGGCTGGACGCCGTTGCTGATCACCTCGACGCCGTTGGGCACCGAGACCGAGATGTCCCAGGTGGCCTTGTCCAGCGGGTGGTCGTTGGACGGGAACCACCACCAGGCCGACTCGGGCTCGTTGACGGCGAGCGCGCCGTCGGCGGTGCGGGTCCAGCCGGAGTAGCCGTCGACCAGGGTCTCCGACGGGACGCCGGAGTAGGTGACCACGATGGTCAGCGCCTGGCCGGTGCTGATGCCGCGCGGCGCGGTGACCACCAGCTCGTGGACGCCCTCCCGGGCGAACTGGGCGGTCCAGCCGTTGACCCGCACCGACTCGACGTCGAGCAGGAAGTCGAGGTTGAAGCGGGAAAGGTCCTGGGTGGCGGTGGCCAGGATGGTGGTGGTGCCGCTGAGCCGGTCGCTGGCCGGTTCGTAGCGGAGCCGGACGTCGTAGTGGTCGACGTCGTAGCCGCCGTTGCCGTAGTCGGGGAAGTAGGGGTCGCCGAGCCCGGCGCTACCGGGTTTCGGGGCGGCCGAGACCGCGACCGACCGGCTCTTGCCCGGTCGGGCGTCGGCCTGGCCGGGGGTGCCGGTCACCAGGGTGCCGGCGGTGGTGACGGTCAGGGCGGCGATGGCCGCCGTGAAAACACGTCGCACGGGGTGGACTCCCTCCATCGGGGTGTTCGCACCGACAACCTAATCGACGCCGGTGGAACCATGCGCGCCGGACGGGTGGGGATCGGCTGTTCTCTTTATGTCGATGTTTCGCTAGCATTACCGACTAGTAACAACGCCTCACCCCCTTGGCCACGCGCGCGGTCCAGAGGCTTCACCGTTCCTGCCCCTGGAGGATCGTCATGCCCCACCGCGCCCTACCGCGCCGCGCCCTGGCCCGTGCCGTCACCGCGCTGACCGCCCTGCTCGCCACCGTCGTCGGCGTCGTGCTCGTCCCCACCGCCGCCCAGGCCGCCACCGTCCACTACGTGGCGCTCGGTGACTCCTACTCCTCCGGCGTCGGCGCCGGACCGTACGACCTGTCCACCTGCCTGCGCAGCCAGAAGTCGTACGCCCCGCTGTGGGCCGCCGCCAACGCGGTCACCAGCTTCGCCTTCCCCGCCTGCGGCGGCGCGGTCACCGCCGACGTGATCAGCAAGCAGCTCGGCGCGTTGAGCGCCACCACCACGCTGGTCACCATCACCATCGGCGGCAACGACGCCGGCTTCGCCGACGTGATCACCAGTTGCCGGTTCGGCAGCACGGCGAACTGCACCGGCGCGGTCGACAAGGCCAAGAGCTTCGCCACCGCCACGCTGCCCGGCCGGCTCGACGCCACCTACGCCGCGATCCGTGACCGGGCACCGAACGCCCGGCTGGTGGTGCTCGGCTACCCCCGGCTCTTCGAGACCGGCTCCTGCGGTGTGCTGGCGATGAGCAGCTACAAGCGGACCATCCTCAACGAGGCCGCCGACGTGCTCGCCACGGTCACCGCCGCGCGGGCCGGGGCGGCCGGGGCCACCTTCGCCGACGCCCGCCCGTTCTTCACCGGGCACGGCGTCTGCGCCGCCGCCCCGTGGATCCGCGACGTCAGCGGCGTCATCGAGGCGTACCACCCGAACGCCGACGGTTACCGGTACGGCTACCTGCCCACGTTGGACGCCGCGCTGCGCTGACCGGTGCGGCCGGGGTCACCGGCGGCACCGCACCGGGCACGGTCTGTTGCCGACGTCGTCGACAATGGGAGGCCTGTGGTCTCCCGGACGACGGTGGAGGTGCCCGATGCGCGAACCGGTGACCCCGCCGCCGCCCCGGCCGCCCGCCGCGGACGACCCACCGCCCCGGCCGCCGGCCGCCGACGACCCGCTGCCCCGGCCGCCCACTGCGGACGGCCCCCCGGTCGGCGGCACGGAGCTGCTCGCCCTGCTCACCCGGCTGCTGCGCCGGCCCCGCCGGGACGACCGCCGGCTGCCGGTGCTCTGGCTGGTCCGGGCGGTCACCGGCGGCGACCCTGGTCTCCTGCTGCGCCGGTTCGTCGGGCGGGGCGCGGGCCGCCAGGTGCCGCACGCCGTGGTGGACCTGGCCGCCCGCCCCGACCTCGCCGACGTCCCGGCCCTGCTGCGGGAGCTGCGCCGACAGTTGTCGTTGGAGGCGTTCGGGGCGACCCGGCTGCGGTTCCGGCACTATCCGCTGGCCGACTGGCTGATGCAGCAGACCCTCGAGGTGGGCGTCGACGGCGCCGGCAGCGGGCGGGCCAACCTGGTCCGCCGGTTGCGTGACCGGCGTGGTCAGCGTGCCGTGGAGGAGCCACAGGTCAGCGGGGAGTCGGGGGTCGGCACGGCGCTCCAGGTGCTGCTCTGGCTGCTGCGCCGGGCGGTGCCGAGCGTGGTGTTCCGGATCGCCGTCTCCGGCCGGGTGCCGGTCGTCGGGGGCCAGTACCGCTGGTTCATGCGGCAGCAGTACCTGGCCCCACGCCAGTCGGTGACCTTCCTCGGGTTCGCCGAACGCCTCACCGCCGGGTGGCGCGGCGGCGAACAACCGGCCCAGGTGGACAAGCTGCTGCTGCACGCCTTCCTGGAGGACCTGCGGCAGGCGTACCGGCGGCGGGTCTGGCGGCCCGGGGACTGGCGGCGCACCGCGTACCCGGTGCTGCTGCTCGACGGGGTGACCGTGGGCGGCGTGGGGCACACCCTGGTCCGGCTGCTCAACGACGTCCGCAACGAGACCGGGCGCAACGATCCGCTGCTGGTGGTGGCGCTCGCCGCCGCACCGCCACCGGAGCTGCCCGCCACCCGCCCGCTGCGGGAGGCGGACGAGGCGTACGACGAGTGGGCCGAGGCGGTGTCCGAGACCCGCCGGTTGCGGCGTCCCGCCGCCTGGCTGGTGGTGCTGCACCCGGACGCCGACGACGCCACCCCGCCGCCCGGGGCGGTCCCGCCCGCGCTGGTCGCGCCCGACCCGCCGTGGTGGTCGCGCCGGTTCCTGCCGGCCGCCGTGGTGCTGGTCCTGCTGGCCGGGGTCGGGGTGTGGGCGGACAGCAGGTGGACGACCGACTGCCATCCGGCGCTGACCGGTCAGGTGCGGGTGCGGTTGATCGCCAAGGAGTGCGTCGGCTACAGCGACCACGCGGCGCAGGTGTTCAACAGCGAACCCGGCCAGGAGCGGCTGCGGGCGGTGCAGCGGCGGATCTTCGCGCAGAACCGGGCCGCCGAGGAGGTGTGGCGGCGCAGCGACCACCGCCGCCCCTACCTCACCGTGGTCTACCTGGGCACCCTCACCGGAAACCGGACCCGGGCGGACGAGGAGTCGTACGTCTCCGAGCGGGAGGAGTTGGAGGGCCTGGCCACCGCCCAGTACGCGCTGCTCAAGGAGTCGGCGGCGGCCGACGGCGCGGCCCTGCTGCACGTGGTGGTCGCCAACGGGGGCCGGCAGATGCGCCACGCCGGGCCGGCGGTGGCCATGCTGGAGGAGCTGGCCGACGACGATCCGACCGTGCTCGGGGTGGTGGGCCTGGTGGAGAGCCGGGCCAGCACCGCCTCGGCGCTGCGGGAACTCAACCGGGTCGGGCTGCCGGTGCTCGCGCCCACCCTGTCGGCCGACGGCATGTCCGAGAACTCCAGCCTCTACCTCCAGGTGTCCGCGCCGAACGCCGATCAGGCCCGGATGATCGAGGTGTACGCCCGGCAGGTGCTGCGGGTGACCGGGGCGCACGTCTACTACACCACCGGCGAGGGCAGCTCCCTGGCCGAGGACCTCTACGTCGGTACCCTGGTCGACGGGTTGCGCCAGCGGTTCGGCACCCGGCTGACCCGGCTCGCCGAGTGGAGTGTCGGGCAACGGTTGACCAGCGAGTGCGGCTACCCGGGGGTGCTGGTGTTCGCCGGGCGCTGGTCGGAGTTCGACGGCTTCCTGCGGGCGTTGAAGGAGTGCGGCGGCAACCCGCCCCGGCACCTGGTCGGCGACGACTCGGTCAACCGGTACATGGCCAACCCGGGGCTGCGGGTCAGCGCCCCGGGCAACCTGCCGGTGACGTACGTGTCGAAGGCGACGCTGGCCACCTGTGCCGCGCTGCGGGCCGCGCAGGCCGCCGGGGACGACGCCCGGGGCAGCTTCCTGACCTGGATCGGCGCGCCCGACCTGCTCGACCCGCCGCGTTGCCGCGACGGTGCCGGCGCACCGGTCGGCGAGCGGGTCAGCCTCGCCTACGACGCGGCGATGATGATGGTGCGGGCGGTGGAGAGCCTGGCCGCCCGGCTGCGGCACGCCGACCCCGGCCGGCGGTGGGATCCGCACGCGGTCAACCCGGTCGGTGTGCACGCCGAGGTGCTGCGCCAGAACGCCGCCGCCGGCTACCCGGGGGTGGCCGGGGTGATCCGGTACGCCCCCGACTCGGGCGATCCGGTCGCCAAGCGGCTGGCGTTGCTGCGGGTGGCCCGGGTGCCGGACGTCGCCGCCGAACCGGTCGAGGTGTTCCGCTGCGGGTCCGCCGACGGCGGACCGGACCCGGGCTGCCGGCCGGTCTGACCGGCGGCGGGCCGTGCGTGGTGACCCGGCGGGGCGTTAGGGTTCCCTCGTTTCGTCCGCGCGTCGGTGGGGGGCAGTGGGTGGGCAGGCTCGCGTCCGCGTACGGGCAGGCGGTCACCGTGCACCGGCAGGCCCGGCAGCGGTGGACGGCGGCCAGCGCGGCGCTGGCCCGGCTGTCCCGGCGGCCCGTCCCGGAAACCACCGCCGATCTGGTCGCCCGGCTGTCCCGGCTGGCCAACGTGCTGGCCGCCCCGTCGGCGTCCGGTGCGCCGGCCCCGGTGCGGATCGGGGAGGCGTCCACGGCGGAGGGCCGGTTCCCGCTGCTGCTGCCGTTGGGCGCGGGCCGGCACCTGGCGGTCGACGGTGACGCCCGCGATCCCCGGGTGGCGGTGCTGCTGCGGGTGCTGGTGCTGCGGTTGCTCAGCACGGCGGCGCCGGGCACCGTGCGGGTGGTCGGCATCGACCCGGCCGCCTGGGGGGCGACCTTCCTCCCGCTGCGCCCGTTGCGGGACGTCGGGGTGCTCGGCACCGTCGCCACCAGCGGAGTGGAGATCGGCGCGCTGCTGGACGCCGTCGAGGCGCACGCCCACGCCGCCCGCCAGACCGCCCCGGCACCGGGTGACGCGGCACCGGGCGGTGTGGCGGCGACCGGCGGCGGGGTCGGTGGGCGGGCGGCGGAGCTGCTGCTGGTGGTGGCCGCGTCCGCGCCCGGCCCGAAGGAGCTGGCCCGGCTCGCCGCGCTCACCCACGCCGGGCCGGCCGCCGGGGTGTGCGTGCTGTTCGCCGGGCGCGCGGTGACCACGCCCGGCCAGGCCGCGCCCGCGCTGGGCGGCACCACCGAGGTACGCCTCGACGAACGTTACGCCCGCATCGGCGACCCGCCGGGGCAGCCGTTCAGCGACGACGGCACCGGGTTGGCCGTACCGGTGCTGCTCGACGACGACCCGCCCGCCTCGGCGGTGCGGGCGCTGGCCGACCGGCTGGGCGCGCAGGTGCGCCGGGAGACCGCCGGGCACCCGGCCGACCTGCTGCCCGGGCAGCGCCGGCCCGGGTCCACCCGCGCCGGTCACCAGCCCGGGGAGGAGCGCTGAGTGGCCGACTACGACGAGTACGCGGCGGCCGTCCGGCAGCTCTCAACGCGGATCCGGGAGGGCGGGTCGGGTGCCGCCGCCGAGGCGGAACGCCGCCGAGCCCTGCGCGCCGGGGTCGACCAGCTGGGCCAGCGGCTGGCCGCCCAGGAGCAGCGCCTCGACCAGCTCGGCGCGGCGGCCGGCCTGTCCCCGGTCGTCGACGCCGCCGACCGTGGCCCGGCCGCTGACCGGGCCCCCGGCTCCGGTCCGGCGTCCGCCGCCGGTAGGGACATTGCCGCGACCGCCGGGGCGTCCGCCGCCGGTAGGGACGTCGCCGCGACCGTTGGGGCGGACGGCGACGTGGACGGTGATCCGGCGGTCGCGCTGGCGCAGGCCCGCCGCCTGGTCGACGAGGCGGACCGGCTGGGCGGGCAGGCCGAGGCGCTGGCCCGGCGGCCCGCACTGCTGCCCACCTGGTCGCCGACGGCCCGCGCGGTCGCCGTCTATGTGGGCTGTGCCGCCGTCGGCGCGCTGGCCATGCTGGCGCTGGTGGTCGCCAACGGCTCCGGCCTGGTCGACGGCGTGACCCTCGGCGCGTTGACCTGCGCCGGGCTGCCGTTGATCTCCTTCGTCACCGGTTGGCTGGTGCTGGGGCGGTGGGGACGACCGGCCCTGGCCGGTGCCGACGCTTCCCGGTTCGCCCCGCTCGGCTTCGTGATCTGCGCGTTGCTGCTGCCATCGACGTACTGCGTAGTCCTGCTGCTGGTCGGCTTCCTGGGCTGACCGGGCGGCCGGCCGTGGCCCGGGGTGGACCGGGCCGAAGATCGCTCACCCGGCGGTGGTGGAGTGGATCTGCGATGCTGACGTGCGTCGGCCTCCGTCCACGACGGACGCTCGCGGCAGGGACGCCTGCCCGGCGTACGACCAGGGGGAGGGACGGCCGGGGTCACGTCGACCGACGTGCCCCCGCCGCGTTCACCGGGATGAGATGAGAGCCCCATGCCTTTGAGGAAAGTGATCGCCGCCGCGTCGATGGCGGCGGCGCTGGTGGGTGTCAGCGCCGTGCCCGCGCAGGCGGCGACGGGCTACAACCGTTGCCCGCAGTTCAGGATGTGTGTGTTCACCGGCCCCAACGGCTCCGGCACCATGGCGGCCTTCGCGGTCGGTGACGGTGACCTGGGGGACAGCAACGGCCCCACCGGCATGAACAACAACATCGAGAGCTTCTGGAACAACAGTGGTCACCACTGGGACTTCTGGGACCTGCCCGGCTACTCCGGCGAGGTCCGGCACTCGGAGCCGTACGTCGGCGGCAAGAACTTCGGTTCCGCCTGGGACAACCGGGTCTCCTCCCTGCACGACTACTGACCGGCACCGGCCCGCCCGCAGCCGGGGGAAACGCCCCTGCGGCTGCGGGCGGGCCGCAGGCTCGCCGCGTCGGCAGCAGGGCGGCGAGCACGTCGCCCCAGGTGGGGCGAACGGGGGAACTCGGCGGCGTCCCGATCACCACCTGGTGGTCCCGGATGGCGGCGGTGCCGGACCCTCTATCGTGGACGGCGATGTGCCGGGTCGGCGGGTGCCGGCCGGACGGGGTGGAGGCGACGACGTGGTGGCGACGACCGGCCCGGGTGGGCGCGACGGTGGCGAGCTGGACGGGTTCCACGTCGGGTGGGTGCCGGCCGCGGCGGGCGACCTGGTGTCGGACTTCGCGTCCGAGTGGGAGGACGTCACCTTCGCCACCCGGGTCTGGGAACGTGCGGTCGAGGACGGTTACCAGGTGGACCTGCGGGTGCACGTGCTGCGCGGGGACCGGCTGGCCGACCTGGCGGAGCTGCGCGACTACCTGGCCGAATACCACGAGCGCGATCCCGCCGACTGGCCGCTGACCGGGTTCGACCACGGTCAGGGGGCCGGGTTCGTCGGTGACGGCGAGGCGTTCTGGCTGGTGGGGCCGGGTCTGGCGGTCGACGTACTGGTGGATGTGGAGCGGTTCGGCGCGGACGCCGCACGGGTGGTGGCGGAGTCGGTCGTCACCGCCGGCTGAGGGTCGATCCCGCAGGTCGCGGTGTCGGGGCGGTGAGCGCCCCGGCACGGTCGTGATCGACGGAACCGCACGGTGTCGGAAAGCCGATAACGCACGGCTACCCGCAGAGGGATTCGCGTCCATATCCTGACGTGTTCACCGTCGCTTATGGACGTGGAGAGTCGTGGATCATCGACAGGTACGCCGCCTGGCGGAGCAGTCTGCCAACTTCGGATTCTTGGCGGACCATCCGCTGCTGGTCTGGTACGGCGCGGGAGCGGAACTGCTCGTCTACGTCGACGCCCAGTCGGCGATGTTCAAGGCCCGCGCGTTCGGCGACGTGCTCGCCCGGGACCTGGTCCGGCGCACCCAGGTCACCCCGACGAAGGACACATTCTTCCACCAGGTGCAGGTGCTGCACGCCTCGGGCGCCCTCACCGCGAAGGTCTACGCCGCGTTCGACCGTCTGCGGGACACCGGCAACCGGGCGGTCCACGACCACCTCGGCGAGGTCCGTGAGGCGCTGGTGCTGCTGCGGACCTGCTTCGACCTGGGGGTCTGGTACCACCGGGCGTTGACCGACGACCGTTCACCGCGCGGCTTCGTGCCGCCCACCCCGCCTGCGGCACAGGTCCCGGTGTCGATCGCCGAGGGTCTGCGCGCCGAGATCGAGCGGTACAAGCAGGAGCTGGCCCAGACCAAGCTGCTGCTGGAGGGGCAACCGTCGCTGGCGCTGGCCCAGGCCGCCGCGACGGATGCCGCCGAGCGGGCGGTGCGGGACGCCGACGCCCGACGCCCGCAGGCCGCCGCGCTGGTCGCCAGTCTCGAACCGGCGGCCGAGGCGGCGCAGCAGGCGTTCGACAGTGCGCAGCCGGTGGCGGTGTCCGCGGCCAAGCGGGAGGACTTCATCGCCCGCGCCCGCCGCGCCTCCCACGAGCCGCTGAACGAGGCGCAGACCCGGATCGAGATCGACCGTCAGCTCACCGCCGCCGGGTGGCAGGTCCAGGACGAGAGCCAGCTCAACCTCTTCGCGGGCAGCGGCGTCGCGGTGCGTGAGGTGACCCTGGCGACCGGCCGGGCCGACTACCTGCTCTACGTCAACCAACGCCTGGTCGGGGTGATCGAGGCCAAGCGGGAGGGCACCGCCCCGCGCGGGGTGGAGGCGCAGCTCGACCGCTACCTCGACGGGTTGACCGCCGAACAGCGGCTCAGCGCCTGGCGGCGGGAGGCGGCGCTGCCCTTCGGGTACGTGGCCACCGGCACCGAGACCGCGTTCGTCAACCGGCTCGACCCGTTTCCGCGTACCCGGGAGGTGTTCGCGTTCCACCGGCCGGAGACGCTCGCCCGGTGGATGCGGGAAGCGGACGACGAGCCGGCCGCGCCGACGCTGCGCGCCCGGCTGCGCCGGATGCCGGCGCTGGACCGGCTGGGCCTGCGCCCGGCGCAGATAGACGCGGTCGAGGGTCTGGAACGCTCGCTGGCCGACGCCCGGCCCCGGGCGTTGATCCAGATGGCCACCGGGGCGGGGAAGACCTTCACGGCGGTCACCAGCAGCTACCGGCTGCTCAAGCACGCCCGCGCCCGCCGCATCCTGTTCCTGGTCGACCGGAACAATCTCGGCAAGCAGACCCTGCGGGAGTACGCCGGCTATCAGACCCCCGACGACGGGCGGAAGTTCACCGAGCTGTACACGGTGGACCGGCTCTCCGGTGCCGGTCTGCTCGACTCGTCCACCGTGGTGATCTCGACGATCCAGCGCCTGTACGGGGCGTTGCGCGGCACCGAGCTGCCCGACGTCGACCTCGACGACCGGGCCTTCGACAGCTACGACCTCGACGAGCCGGCCGAGGTCGGTTACAACCCGCAGCTACCGCCGGAGACGTTCGACCTGATCGTGGTGGACGAGTGTCACCGGTCGATCTACGGCAAGTGGCGGGCGGTCATCGAGTACTTCGACGCCTTCGTGGTGGGGCTGACCGCGACCCCGGTGAAGCAGACCCTCGGCTTCTTCCAGCAGAACCTGGTGTCGGAATACACCTACGAGCAGGCGGTCGCCGACGGGGTGAACGTCAACTTCGACGTCTACCGGATCCGGACCGAGATCACCGAGGGCGGGCAGAGGATCGAGGCCGGCACCGTCGTGCCGCTGCGCGACCGCCGCACCCGCGCCGAGCGCTACCAGGAGCTGGAGGACGACTTCACGTACGCGGGCCGCCAGGTCGGCCGGTCGGTGATCTCCAAGGGGCAGCTCAGGCTGGTGCTGGAGACCTTCCGCGAGCGGCTGTTCACCGAGATCTTCCCGGGCCGCTCCACGGTGCCCAAGACGCTGATCTTCGCGTGCGACGACAACCACGCCGAGGAGATCGTCACCATGGTCCGGGAGGTGTTCGGGCGCGGCAACGAGTTCGCCCGGAAGATCACCTATTCCTCCCGACGGGACGGCGACAACCCCGACACCCTCATCCAGGCGTTCCGCAACAGCCCGGAGATGCGGGTCGCGGTCACCGTCGACATGATCGCCACCGGCACCGACGTCCGGCCGCTGGAGTGTGTGTTCTTCCTCAGGCCGGTGCGCAGCGCCACCTACTTCGAGCAGATGAAGGGGCGTGGGGCGCGCACCATCGACCCGGCCGACTTCCAGTCCGTCACCCCGGACGCCCAGGTCAAGGACCGGTTCGTCATCGTCGACGCGGTAGGTGTCACCGAAGCCGACCTGGACGAGGCGGTGCCGCTGCAACGGCACACCGAACAGCAGATCTCGCTGCGTGACCTGCTGCGCAAGGCCGGCACGCTGACCGCCGACGCCAACGAGGTGGCCACCCTCGCGTCCCGGTTGTCGCGCCTCGACCGGCAACTCACCGACGACGAGCGCGCCGAGTTGGCGGAGCTGGGCGGGCAGCCGCTCACCGGCATCGTCCGGGGTCTGGTCGACGCCGTCGCCCCCGAGCAGCTCAACCCGGCGACCCAGGCCGGGCCGGACGCCGTCCGCGACCTGCTGGCCGGTGCGCTGCGCCCGCTGGCCGCGAACCCGCAGCTCCGCGACCGCATCCTGGAGATCCGCCGCGCCCACGACATCACCATCGACGAGGTCAACGTCGACACGCTGCTGTCGGCGGCCGGGGTGCCCGCTGCCGAACGCGCCCAGGTGACCGTGCGGAGCTGGCACGACTACCTGGAACAGCACCGCGACGAGATCACCGCCTTGCAGGTGTTCTACGAGGGCAAGGGCCGGGTCAGCTACGAACAGCTCAAGGAACTCGCGGCCCGGATCGCCCGGCCCCCGCAGGCGTGGACGCCGGAGTCGCTGTGGAAGGCGTACGTGCTGCTCGGCCGGACCGCCGAGCAGGCCGGGCCGCGCGGGGTGACCGACCTGGTCGCCCTCATCCGCTACGAACTGGGCCTCGACCAGGAACTACGTCCATTCCGTACGGTCACAGAGGAGCGTTTCCGTGGGTGGCTGCTGAGGCAACAGCAGGCGGGCGCTACCTTCACTGCCGATCAGGTGTGGTGGCTGGAGAGGATCAAGGACGTGATTGCGGTCAGCGTGGAGATCACCCCCGACGACCTGGAAGGGGCACCCTTCACCGAACGCGGCGGCATCGACGGGTACGCAGGCGCCTTCGGCAACCGCGCCGAACCCCTCCTCACCGAACTCAACCAGGAGCTGTCCGCGTGACCGACCTGCCCCCCGGTTGGGAGTATGCAACTCTCGGTGAGATTGCGGAAACATCATTGGGTAAGATGCTCGATCGGAGCAAGGGGACGGGGCGGCATTTACTCCCTTATCTGCGGAACGTCAATGTGCAGTGGGGGCGAATCGACGTTTTGGATATTCTCAGCATGGATATCCCTCCGGAGCAGCAGGAGCATTATCGTATTCGTTCAGGTGATCTCCTCGTCTGTGAGGGCGGAGATATTGGCCGCTGTGCCATCTGGCGCGATGATGGTAGCTATATGGCATTTCAGAAGGCTCTGCATCGTGTTCGACCGCTCGGTGGAATTGATTCCCGCTACCTGCGGCTCTTCTTGGAGCATCTAAGTGTTTCGGGTAAATTGGCTGCATATGCGACCGGAAGCACAATTAAGCATCTGCCGCAGGAGCAACTTCGGAAGATTGCAATTGCGCTTCCGCCGCTCGCCGAACAGTGTCGCATCGTTGCTGTTATTGAAGAGCAGGTTGTTCGTCTTGATGCTGCATGTCAACAGGTCCATCGTGCCGCCGCGCGGGCTGTTCGGCTTCGTGACGCGGGGTGGGATTATGTGCGGCTCAATGCGCAGGGCGGCGAACTTGTAAGGCTCGGAGACATTCTGGCTGTTCCCCTGCGGAACGGACACTCTGCCCCGGCTGCTGTCGGTGGGACCGTTCGGACGTTGACCCTGACTGCGGTCACGAGATCAAAATTCGTGGATGACTTTACAAAGATGACTGCAGTTGACCCGCTGCGGGTCGGTGACCTGTGGCTTAAGTCGGGTGACATTCTGATCCAACGGTCCAATACGCCGGAGTTGGTCGGAACGGCGGCTATTTATGAGGGGCCTGATGACTGGGCCATTTTTCCGGATCTCGTCATTCGGGTGCGAGTGAAAGAAACCGCACTGTCAGCCTTCGTGGCTCTCATGCTTCAGACGCCGGCAGCTCGGAACTATTTCCGCTCGCGCGCTAAGGGTTTGGCTGGCTCGATGCCGAAGATCGATCAGCAGGTTGTCCAGGATTTTTCTTTCCGGCTACCGAGTCGAGATCGACAGGCTGCAATTGTAGATCGTTCTCGTGAATTCTTGGCGCTAGTTGATCGTATCTCCGATACCTGTCAACGATCGCTGCGCAAGGCCAGACTCCTGCGCTCCTCGCTGCTGGCGGAGGCGTTCGCCGGGCGGCTTGTGCCGCAGGACCCGAACGACGAGCCGGCTGCCGAACTGCTCGCCCGGATCAGGGCCGAGCGCTCGACCGCCATCCCGAAGCAGCGGACGCGCGCCCGGCGTACCCCGAAGGAGTTGGCGGCACCGCCGACCAGGGTGACCGGCGACGACTACCAGCAGGAGACCTTGCCACTGTGAGCACTGTGGATTCGCGCCGTCTGGTGCAGAAGCTGTGGAACTACTGCGACGTGCTGCGCGACGACGGCGTGTCGACGATCGATTATGTGGAGCAGTTGACCTTTCTGCTGTTCCTCAAGATGGCCGATGAGCGGGCCAACCGGACGTTCCGGCCGGAGCAGATCGTGCCCGAGGAGCTGAGCTGGCAGACCTTGCTGGACGCCGAGGGCGACGACCTGGAGGTGCAGTACCGGAAGATTCTCACCGGATTGGCTCGGGAGGATGGCACCCTCGGCACGATTTTCCGCAAGGCGCAGAACAAGATCCAGGACCCGGCGAAGCTCAAACGGCTGATCGTCGACCTGATCGACAAGCAGGAGTGGTCGGGCACCGGGGTCGACGTCAAGGGCGACGCCTACGAGGAGCTGCTGGCCAAGGGTGCGGAGGACGCGAAATCCGGCGCGGGGCAATACTTCACCCCGCGTGCGTTGACCACCGCGATGGTCGACTGCATGCTGCCCACCCCCGACGACACGATCACCGACCCGGCCTGCGGCACCGGCGGGTTCCTGCTGGCCGCCTATGACCACATCCAGCGTCACCACGGCAGCGCCCTCACCCCCGACCAGCGGCGACGCCTCGCCCACGGCGCGATCACCGGCACCGAGCTGGTCGACGGCACCGCCCGGCTGGCGGCGATGAACATGCTGCTGCACGGCATCGGCACCCCCAACGGCCCGTCGCTGATCGCGGTAAAGGACGCCCTGGGCAAGGAGCCTGCGAGCCGGGTCAGCCTGGTGCTGGCCAACCCGCCGTTCGGGCGCAGCTCGTCGATCCGGATGGTTGCCGACGGCGGCCGGTCCTCCCGCGAGGAACGCGAGATCGAGCGCAACGACTTCTGGGCCACCACCGCCAACAAGCAGCTCAACTTCGTCCAACACATCGCCGCCCTGCTGGAGATCGACGGCCGGGCGGCGGTCGTCCTGCCCGAC
The DNA here is from genome assembly GCF_029581315.1 of Micromonospora sp. WMMD714. Classification (NCBI taxonomy): domain Bacteria; kingdom Bacillati; phylum Actinomycetota; class Actinomycetes; order Micromonosporales; family Micromonosporaceae; genus Micromonospora; species Micromonospora sp. WMMD714. The sequence goes on along the minus strand of NZ_CP120744.1, from coordinate 6,694,897 downwards.
AACGTGCTGTTCGAGGGCGGTGCGGGGGAGACCATCCGCCGCCGGCTGCTCAAGCAGTACGACCTGCACACCATGCTGCGCCTGCCCACCGGCATCTTCTACGCCGGTGGCGTCAAGGCCAACGTGCTGTTCTTCGAGCGCAAGCGTGCCCGCGAGGAACCCTGGACCCAAACCCTCTGGGTGTACGACTTCCGCACCAACCAGCACTTCACGCTCAAGCAGAACCCGCTGCGCCGGGAACACCTCCAGGACTTCGTCGACTGCTACCTGCCCGGCAAGGACCGCGCCGAGCGGGTGGAGACCGAACGTTTCCGCCCCTTCTCGTACGACGAGTTGATCGCCCGCGACAAGGTGAACCTGGACATCACCTGGCTCAAGGACGCCTCCCTGGAGGACGCCGACGCGCTGCTGCCACCCGAGGTGATCGCCCAGGAGATCGTCGAGGACCTCCAGGCGGCCCTACGCGAGTTCGCCGCCATCGCCGAAGCCCTCGGCGCGACAAACTCACAGGTCGACGGAGACTGACCGTGTATAGCAGCAACTACGTGCGATGGAACGACATTCGCGCCGAGCATGTGGAACGGGCCGGGGGTGAAGAAGTTGTCGAGGCCGGCAAGCGGGAATTGCTCGCCGAGGTGGTCGGGCACCGCCTCGCCGAGGTACGTCGTGCCCGCAGCCTGACTCAACAGCAGGTCGCCGACCGCATGGGTGTCACCAAGGGGCGCGTGTCCCAGATCGAGCAGGGCAAGATCTCCGGACAGGACGTCCTCGCCCGCTATGCCGCTGCGCTCGGCGGACGCCTCCATCAGGCGATCTACATCGACGACGGGGACATTGCCGCCATCGCATAGCCCTCATCACTCGGTATGTCCGACCGGCTTCGGCCACATCGCTCGTATCAGCCACGCTCGCGCGTGTGCAGTGGTGCGCCGGTTACTGCAGGGTGCCATTCCCGCTGGGGCGTACTGCTGGAAAAGCCCGGGTGTTCCGGTGACCCTTCGGGTAGGGTCGCCGGCGCACCTTGTGGTCGGCCTGTGGTAGCCGCGACCCGCCTTCCTTCCGGTCGCCGCCAGCTCGCCTTTTCGATGTCGTCGTGCTCAGCAGGAGCCGGAGGTTCCCACCATGGCCGAAAAGACCTATCAGGTCATCGTGCGCGGCAAGTTCGCGCCGCTCAGTGACGATCAGCGCGCCGCGCTGCTCGCCAGGGCGGACAAGCACGATGTGTTCCAGGCGAAGTTCACCGAAGAAGGCACCGTGACCTATGAGCGGTCCCTGCTCGGGTTCACGTTCCGCTGCCTGGTCCCGGCAACCCGGGAGGAGGCGGAAGCGGTGGTGATCGGTCGGGCGGAAGCGCTGGCCGCCACCGCCGTCGCGGACCTCGGTGCCGGTTACCGGGATCTCACGTCGGTCTCCACCGACCTCGACGACATCAAGATCCGCCACCGCGCACGCTCGTAACGGCCGGCCATCTCTCACGGCCGTCGCCGTGCCACGAGCCGCCACCGCGTACGCTCGCAATGGCCAGCCATCCTCACGGCCGTCGCCGCGCCAGGCGCCACCTCCTTTGTGGAGATTTGTTGTCGCCCTGGGCGCAATAAGTCTCCACAAACCTGGGCCGGTTGTCGGTGCGGGCTCCGGCGACCCCACCCACGATGCAGACTGCCGACCGCCGGGTGTGGCGAGCGTGTGCGTCTCGCACGTCGGGCGAGGCGAACTCGCCGTATTCATGATCCGCGCTACGGCCTCGGTGGGCACGGTCGGCGCGTGCCGTCGTGACGTCCTCGCCCGCTATGCCGCCGCGTTCGTGGTGCACAGGTCTGTGGACCGCTTCGGAGCTTGGCGGCGCTCCAGCAGGGCGGCCGGTTACTCCGGGGTGTCGTCCTCGGTGGGGCGCGGCGGCCGGTGCTTCGTGATCCACTCTTCGACGTCCACGGCCAGCCACACCTTCATGCCGCGCAGCTCCTGGTAGGGGCGCGGGAAGGTGGGGTGCCGGGTGAGCTGCTGGAACCGCTGCCGCGAGACACCCATCCGCTGGGCGATCTCGTACGGACCCATCAGCGTCACCGGGTCACGACTCATGTGGCTGACAGTAATGCGTCGCTGACTTTCCGATCGGCTATTGCCAGCTGACTAAACCTCCACCAGGGACCGTGTCGGTATGTCACGACGGGTGTCCTACCACGAGTATCTGCTGGCTACGGCGATGACGTTGGCGCGGCGGCACCGGCCGGCGTGGTCGTGGCGGCGGTGGCGGTTCGTCTGCCGGTGCGGCAACGAGCTGCCCTGCCGCTACCGGCACCGCATCCCGATCAACCAGCGGCACTGGCCGAGCCAGGACGGGCCGCGATGATCGCGCTACGGGCCGGGGTGCTGGTGCGGGTGACGCGCACGGCGAGCCCGCAGTTCGTCAGGCCGATCCTGTTCCGGCTGATCCGGGTCCGCACCGAGTGGATCACGTACGACGGGTGGGCCTGGCTCGACGGCTACCAGATCAACGCCAAGGGCGACGCGGTGGCCCGCCGGTTGATCTACGTCCAACCTGCCGAACTCCTGCCACCCGAACCCACCCCGCAAGCCACCCCGATCCGCCGGCCCGCCCCCGCCTCCCGCGCCGCCACCTCCCGGCGCGTCCCGTCGACCCGACCGCCCCGCCCGCAGTGACTCGGAGCCGTCGATAAGCTGCAGTGATCATCCCTCCGCATCGCGGAGAGGTTCGTTCACCTCGGTTCCGCCAGCCGCACGGCGCAACTCGTCAAGGAAGCGCCTGGCTGCTTGACGGCGTTCCTCGAGCGCCGCCGGATTGGCAGCCGCGAGTTCGTCGAGGTAGCGGACACTTTCGGCGGTTGAGGCAATGATCTCTTCGGTCACGCTGCCGATCATGAGCCCGACGTATCCGACGTTCCATAGTGAAGTAGCGAGGTCGGGGAGGTAGGCGTCGCGGTTGCTGGTGGCGAGTTCTCGGTAGAGGCTGACGGCTTCGTGGTTGGTAGTGAGGGCTTCGGTATGTTGTCCGGCTTCGGCGAGTCGGATCGCGTGGTTGTTGAGGGACATGGCGAGGTCGGGGAGGTAGGCATCGCGGTTGGTGGTGGCGAGTTCACGTCGAATGCTGACGGCTTCGTGGCTGGTGGTGAGGGCTTTGGTGTGTTGTTCGGCGTTGGCGAGTCGGATCGCGTGGTTGTTGAGGGACATGGCGAGGTCGGGGAGGTAGGCGTTGCGGTTGGTGGTGGTGAGTTCTCGGTAGAGGTTGACGGCTTCGTGGCTGGTGGTGAGGGCTTTGGTGTGTTGTTCGGCGTTGGCGAGTCGGATCGCGTGGTTGTTGAGGGACATGGCGAGGTCGGGGAGGTAGGCGTTGCGGTTGGTGGTGGTGAGTTCTCGGTAGAGGTTGACGGCTTCGTGGCTGGTGGTGAGGGCTTCGGTGTGTTGTCCGGCGTTGGCGAGGTGGATCGCGTGGTTGTTGAGGGACATGGCGAGTTGTGGGAGGTAGGTATCGCCGTCAATGGTCGCGAGTTCGCGTCGGAGGTCGACAGCTTCCCGGCCGATGATCAGGGCTTCGCGTCGTCGCCCGATTTCGGCCAGTCGTATTGCGTGCTCGTCGATCCATAATGCCTGCACATCGGGTGGGGTGTCCGGGATAGGACCGGCGACGATGCGGCTCGTCAACGCCACCGCCAGCCGCCCCAACTCCATCGACGGGTATGGCACACGGACGGCGATCTCCTGCGCCCATCTGAGATCGATGTCCGCGTCCGCCAGCAGCCGCACCGCACCCGGCGTGAAGACCCCCGGGAACTGCACCCCGACCTGGAGCACCGCCTCGACCATCCGGGGCACGTCCGCCGCCAACGCCACCTCGATCAGCGCCGTCGCGTCGGCCTGGTGGGTGCGCGCCCGACCGAGCACGGTCAGCGCGCGTACCGCCTGCGCCACCGTCAGGCCGGTGAACACCCGCGCCCGGTCGGCGGCCGGGTAGTCCCGCAGCACCCGCACCGCGAGCGTCTCCGCCAGCAGGTCGGGCTGCACCACGCCGAGCGCGGTACCGTCGGCGGCGGGGTACAGGTCGGCCAGCCACGCCGCGTACCGGGCCACCCGGTCCGGTTCGGCGTCCACCAGCGCAGGAACCCGCCGAACCAGGCCGGCGACCTCGTCCGGGCCGGGCGAGCCGGCCGCCCCGGGGGGCGAGGCGGCCGGGCCGTCCGCGCCGAGCAGCGCCGCCACCCCGACCACCTGCCGCAGCAGCGCGTCCGATGCCGGGTCGTCGGCGGCCAGCAGGCCCGCCCGCCGGGCCGCGAACCGCCAGTAGCGGGCCTCGTGCCCCAACACCTCGGTCAGCACGTCGTACCGGCCGTGCCGGGGTTTCCCGTCCAGGACGGTCAGCAGCGCCTCGGCGTGCAGGCGCAGCACCGGCGTGTCCGCCGGGCGGTCGCGCGGCTCGACCGCCGGCACCGGCCGCGTCAGGTGGGCGGCGAAGTCCCTCGCCGCGAGGGCGACGATCTCGTCGGGTGCGCTCTCCTCGATCCGGGCCGGCAGCTCCACCACCTGCGACCGGCCGGTCAGCGCGTCGAGCAACTGCGCCTGCTGCGGGTACGCCGCCGACAGCGTCTCCCACCACAGCCCGGCACCCCGCGCGATGAGCAGCACCCGGACCCGTACCCCGGCGGCCCGCTGCGCCGCGCAGACCAGCGCCGCCACCCCGGCCCGGTCCCGCGTCTCGGCGTAGTCGACCACCACGAGCAGCCGCTCCGGTACGTCGCCCGAGGCGATCAGGGCGGCCGTCCGCTCCTCGGCCCCGGGGTGGATCCACTCGCACCGCCAACCGGGCAGCCGGTCGGCGAACTCGCGGGCCAACCGGGTCTTGCCGACGCCGCCCGCGCCGGTCAGCAGGCGTACCGCCACCGCGCCGGGGTCGGTCGTCCAGGATTCCAGTCGGCGCAGCACCCTGCCGCGACCGAGGAAGTCGACCACCGCCTGTCCGGGGTGCAGCAGCCAGGCCACCGACTCCGGCAGCTCGGCCGACGTCACCCCGCGCAGCGCGTCGTCCCGTCGCCGCCGGGCCTCCCGCTTCGCCGCCAGCCGGTCGGCCACCGTCGGCCCGAAGCCCCCGACCACCCCGGCGGCGGCAGCGGAGACCACCGTCCAACCGGTCTTGTCGTCGGCCACCGCCGCCCAGGCGCCGAATCCGGCGACCATGCCCGGGATGCCCACCCACCACGCATGCCGCCGCCAGGCACCCCGATCCATGCGCGACACCCTACCGAGGGTCACCAACAGGACACGAAACGATCTTCAGGGTGCGGGCCGGGTCGCCCGGTCGGGGGAGGGGGCACCGCTCATTTAATCGAGATTCGTCGATTGACAGAAGTTTGTCCGATCGAGACACTGGTTGAAACATAACCGTGCGTGCAAGGTGTGGCGCTGCCGCTCCGGGAGGACAGATGAGGCTCGTACACCGGCGGCCCCTGCTCGCGGGAGCGCTCGCCGCCGCCACCCTGGTCGGCGTCGTCGGGGTCGCCAGCTCGGCCTCCGCCGCCACCGGCTGCCGGGTGACCTACACCGTCACCAGCCAGTGGAACGGCGGCTTCGGGGCCAACGTCGCCGTCACCAACCTCGGCGACCCGCTCAACGGCTGGCAGCTCACCTGGTCGTTCACCGCCGGCCAGCAGATCACCCAGTACGGGAACGGCACCGTCACCCAGAACGGCGGCCGGGTCACCGTCGGCAACACCACCTGGAACGCCGCGCTCGGCACCGGGGCGAGCACCTCGTTCGGCTTCAACGGCTCGTGGAACAACGCCAGCAACCCGGCGCCCACCGACTTCGCGCTCAACGGCACCCCCTGCACCGGCAGCACCACCCCGCCCACCACCCCGAACACGCCGACCCCGGGCACCCCTCCGCCGACGACCCCGCCCCCCACCACGCCGCCGCCCACCCCGACCACCCCGGCACCGACCACCCCACCGCCACCGACCCCGAGCACCACCCCGAGCGGCGCGGAGGCGACCATCGTGCCCGACCCGTCCTGGACCTGCGGCCGGTCCACCGGCATCGTGCCCCCGACCCGTGGCCGGCTGGTCTTCCGCGCCACCGCCCAGCTCGGCGCGATCCGCGACGTCGGCGTCACCCCGTACGGCCACCGCCGGATCCTCGACATCCGGGGCGGGACGGTCACCGGGGACCGGATCAACGGCAGCATCCTCACCGGCGGGCTCGACCTCGAACTCACCCTCGGCAACGGCGCGACCGAGCTGGAACAGGTCGCCATCCTGCGCACCGGCGACGGCACCCCGATCTACCTGCGCACCTGCGGTGTCGCGCCGGCCGGCGACTCCACCGTGCGGATCGTGCCCGACTTCGAGGCCCCGAACTCCAGCCCGTACGCCTGGTTGAACACCGGCACCTACGTCGGCACCCGGACGGTCGACACCGCGACGAACACCCTGAACCTGGCCGTCTACGACGTCGCCGGGGTGTCCCCGGCCGACCCGCGCGTGCAGCTCCGCGACCCGGCCGGGGTGACCAACCAGCCGTGGGACTGCCTGACCGGCAGCGGCAGCCGGGGCGCGGCGGTGTTCACCGAGACCGTCACCCTCGGGGCCAGCGTCTCGGTCGGGGCCAGTAAGCGCGGCACCCGCAACATCATCCCCATCACCGGCGGCACCGTGACCGGCCGGGTGACCGGCACCGTCCTGCCCGGCGGGGCGGACTACCAGCTCATCGGCTCGACCAGCACGCTGGACGCCCGGTACGTGCTGTCCACCAACGACCGGGAGCTGATCCTGGTCCGCAACTGCGGGGCGTTCGGCCGGCTGGTGCCGACCTTCGAGGCCCGCGCCGCCGGCCCGTACGCCTTCCTCAACGCCAACACCTGGCTCAGCTCGGATCCGGGTTCCGCCCCGGGCGGCGTGAGCATCACCTTCTACGAACGCCGGTGACCCGGCGGGCAGCCGTGGTGGCCCCGCCGCACCGCCTCCGGGCCGATGCGGCGGGGCCACCCGCGTCGCTGGTCAGGTGTCCAGCGCCAGCCGGGCCACCTCGTCCGCGCACCCCCAGGCCAGGGTCACCCCCGCGCCCCCGTGGCCGTACGCGTGCACCAGCCGCCGTCCCGGCGTCGAACCGGCCTGCACCGCCACCCTCGGCCCGCCGTGCCGGGCCGGACGCAGCCCCACCCGCACCCCGAGCACCGGAGCGCCGGCCAGCTCCGGCACCAGCGCCACGCACCGGTCCCGGATCGCCGTCGAGGTGGCCGGATCCGGGCCGGTGTCCCACTCGCCGGGCTCGAAGGTGCCGCCGAGCACCACGTCGTGCCGGCGCGGATGCACGTAGGTGATGCCGGCCGGGTTCTCCTCGTCCCGCACCGAGGTGACCAGGCCGGGGTTCGCCACCAGCACCAGGTGCCCGCGTACCGGGTGCACGGCCGGATCGTCGGCGAGTCGGCCGGCGGCCAGGCCGGTGGCGTTGACCACGGTGGGGGCGAGGGCGAAACCGTCGTCGAGCCGGTCCAGCCGGCCGGTCCTGACCACCCCGCCGGCGGCCGTGAACCGGTCCCGCAGCCAGCCCAGGTACGGCGACATCTCCACGGTCGGCGCGGTGAACCGCAGCTCCGTCGCGTACGGCCCGGAACCCGGGCCGGTGACCAGGTCACCGGTGGCCGCCGCCCACCACGGCGGACCGTCCCCCGGCCGGCGCAGCAGCATCCGGGTCGGCCGGGCCACCACCCCCGGCACCCCGGTGGCGGCCTGCCAGCTCAGCTCCGCGTGGGTCTCGACGGCCCAGCGCAGCACCCGGGGATCGGCGTCGGTGTGGCTGGGGTACCAGACGGCGGCGGCCACCGCCGACACCGTGTCGTCGGGCGGGTCGGCCGTCAGCAGGGTCACCCGGGCACCCCGTTCCCGCAGCCGCACCGCCGCCGTCAACCCGATGATCCCGCCGCCGACCACCAGGACCTGTGTATCCATCGTCGACCTCCCCATCGGTGCCGCCCCGGGCCGGGCGGCCGGACCTGGATCGTCTCCCCGGGCCGACGGTCCGGTCCAAGACAGAACCGGCGGCCGGCGATAAGCCGCACTTATCGTTACCGGGATGGGGACCTCACCGACCGGCGGCCCGGCCCGGCCGGACCGGGACCTGCCGGCGCAAGGTCGGTCGGAGCGGGACCTGCCGGCGCGGGGTCGGTCGGAGGGGGACCTGCCGGTGCATGGTCGGCCGCCGGGCGACCCGGCCGGGCGGCAGCCGGCACCCGACGGCGGGGACCTGCGCCGGTGGCGCTACTTCGTGGTGCTCGCCGAGGAGCTGCACTTCACCCGGGCCGCCGCCCGGCTGCGGATCGCCCAACCGGCGCTCAGCCAGCAGATCCGTGCCCTCGAACGGCAGCTCGGGGTGACCCTGCTGCACCGTGACAGCCACGGCTGCACACTGACCGGGGTGGGCGCGCAGGTGGCCGGGGAGGCCCGTCGGCTGCTCGCCGAGGTGGACGCCGCGACCGCCCGGATCCGCGACCTGGTCGGCGGGCGCGGCGGCCGGCTGCGGCTGGCGTACACCCGGTCGGCCCGGGGCGGTCGGGTGGACGCGCTGGTGGCCCGGTTCCGGGCGGCCCATCCCGAGGTGGAGGTGGTGCCCGAGACCGGCTGGACGGCACCGAACGTGACCGGGCTGCTCACCGGCCGGCTCGACGTCGCCTTCGTCCGCCCGCCGCTGCCGGAGGCGGGCCTGACCTGCCGTACCGTCGACCGGGAGGAGCTGTTGTTCGCGGTGCCGGCGGGGCATCCGCTCGCGGCCGGTCGCGGCCGGGTGCGCCGGGCCGAGGTGGTCGACCTGCCCGCGGTGATGTGGCCCCGGGAGAACGGCCCCGGCATGTTCGACCGCACCATCGCCCAGGTCTGGCCCGACGGCGGCTTCCACCTGGTCCGGCAGGAACCCGACGACGAGCAGTTGCTGCGCGCGGTGGCCGACGGCGACGTGGTCGCGGCCGTGCCCGCCGGCCGGGCCCGCGCCCTGAAGGTGCCGGGGGTACGCCTGCGGCGCTTCGCCGCCCCGGTACCGACCGTCGACGTGGCCCTCGCCTGGCGGACCGACACCGCCAACCCCGCGGTCCGCCGACTCGCCGCGCTCCTCGCCACCCTCTGATCCGCCGGCTCGCCGGTCCTTACCGCTCGCTGCCCCGCCGCGTCGCCGTGCTCCTTGCCGCTGTCGGATCCGCCGGCTCGCCGTTGTCGGATCCGGTGGGCACCGGCGCGCTCGGACGGATATCCGACAATGGGCCGGCACGCCGGTCGAGCGGGCGAATGTGAATCGCCGGCCGCATTCGCAACGAGTAATGTGCTGCCTCCCACGGCCGTGACGGACCACCGTGTTCGTGGAATCGTCCCACCCTGTTCATGGGTCGTTTCGCCGTGTCCCCGGAATCGTCCTGCCGATCGGCAGGAGACGCTGTAGTCGAGGAGCCCCGACGTGTCCGACATGGACAGCGCCCCGCAGTTCAGCAGCGGGGCCGATCCCGCCCCGGCGCAAACCCGGACCGAGACCCCGGCCGCGCCGGCCGCCGCATCGCCCGCCGCGCCACCCACCGCGTCGCCCGCCGCGCCACCCACCGCGTCGCCCGCCGCGCCACCCACCGCGTCGCCCGCCGACGACGCCGGTGACCGGTTCGCCCATCGGCCGCCCGGCTATCCCAGCGCCCTGGTCTGGCTGCGGGCCGGCATCGTGCGTGACTGGCGGGGGGTGCTCGGCTCGTTCCTGGCCACCTGGCTGTACGTGCCGTTGGCGCTGGTGTCGGCCCTCTGGTGCGGCCTCGCCCTCGGCCTCTACGGGCTGATCGCCGGGGGCACCCAGTCCGAGGAGGCGGTGCCCGAGCTGCTGCGGGACGCGCCACTGGTCGGGCCGCTGCTGGACGCCTTCGTGACGCGCTCCGGCGGGGTGGTCGGCGGATTCGCCGGATTCGTGGTGGGCGCGCTCGCCGGTTTCCTGGTCGTGCTGGTGCTGCCCTGGCGCAACGCCTTCGACGAGCCGGCGAACCTGTTCACCGGGCTGGCCGGAATGGTGGTGGCCGCCGGCCTGGTGGGGGTGCTCTACACCGTCGGGCGGGTGCTGCTGGAACCGTGGCTGCTGGGTGTCTCCGGCGCACGTCCGCTCAGTCGCCGCGAGGCGGAACGGTTGCGTCCGCTGCTGACCGACTGCGCGGCCCGGCTCGGCCTGCCCGGTGAACCCCGGCTGCTGATCGAGGACGACCCGGTGCTCACCAACGCCCGCGCGTACGCCCGGCACGTGGTGGTGAGCACCGCCGTGCTGGACTGCACCGACGAGGAGATCGCCGCGCTGCTCAGCCACGAACTCGTGCACTGGCGGACGGGCGACGAGGTGACCAGCGCGTTCATCCGGGGCGTCGGCCTGCCGCTGGTGCTGGTGCACGCGCTGCCGGCCTGGCTGATGCGCCGCTTCCCGCACCCGGCCACCGACTTCGTGGTGTTCCTGTTCTTCTGGCCGGTGCTGCTCACCATGCGCTACCTCGTGCTGCCCTGCCACCGCCGCGACGTCCGGGCCGCCGAGTACCGGGCCGACGCCGGTGCGGTGCTCGCCGGGCACCGGGAGGGGATGCGCGCCATGCTGGAGCGACGGCGCTCCTTCGAGACCGGCCGCAGCGGTTGGGACGAGGCGGTCTGCGCCACCCACCCGCCGTCCGAGCTGCGCCTGGACCGGCTGGACCGGCCCGCCCCGGACCCGGCCACCGACCCGGTGGCCACCGCGCGCGGCCTCGACGGGCTGTTCGGCGCTCCGCCGACGACGGCGATCGGCTCCCGCCGGGCGCTGCTGCTGGTCGGGGCGCTGGTGCTGGTGAGCTGCCTGGGCGGTGGGTTGACGGCGGCCCAGTGGGCGTTCTTCCGCCCGCAGGCGGTCGTGAGCGACTACTTCGCGGCCCTCGACGACCACGACGGCGAGGACGCGCTCGCCCTGCTCACCCCCGAGGCGCGGGCCACGGTGGGCGACGGCGGGCAGCTCGCCCGGATGGTGTCGGCCAAGGGCTACCAGCCGCCCGCCGCGGTGTCCGTGACCGGGGTGGAGCGCGACGGCGACGAGGCGGTCGCCACGGTCGCGTACACCCTCGGCGGGCAGAAGCTGACCGCCGAACTGCCGTTGCGCCGCGACGACTCGGCCGTGCTCGGGCTGTTCCACCGCTGGCGGATCGACGCCGCCCCGGCGACCCTGAGCCTGCCCGGCGGCCCGGCCCCGCTGACCGTCAACGGGGTGCCCGCACCCACCGGCGACGAGCAGGTGGCGGTGCCGCTGCTGCCCGGGGCGTACACGGTGGCGGGGGAGAGCAACGTGCTCAGCGAGACGGCCTCGCGGGAGGTCTACGTCGTACCCGGGCAGCAGAGCGTGAGCGGCGCGGAGCTGACGCCCATGCTGCGACCCGAGGCGCAGGCGGCGGCGGAGCAGAGCGTGCGGTCCTACCTGGACGCCTGCGCGGCCCAGGCGGTGGCCGCGCCGCCGGGCTGCCCGCTGCGCTACTACACCGGCGGTACGACGGTGAAGAAGATCTCCTGGAAGATCACCGAGTACCCGACGATCGAGCTGACCCTGACCGGCCCGACCACCGCCCGGGTCTCCACCGCCTACGAGGCGCAGGGGTCGGCGCGGGCGACCGGCAGCACCGTCGGCTACTTCGGGACGACCCCGTTCACCGAGAACGAGAGGTTCGGGGTCAGCGGCGTGCTGTCGGTGGTCGACGGCAAGCTGACCTTCAAGCCCGGCGACGACTGAGCCGTCCGGCGAGGACCACCCCGCAGGCGACCACCGAAACGGAGACCGAGATGACCGCCCCCCGCTCCGACGCGCCGGCCCGGCTGGTGCTGGCCCCGCGCGCCGCCGGCCCGCAGCGGACGCCGCTGCTGACCTGGCTGCACCGTGACCCGAGGTACCGCGCCGTGGTGCGCGACGCGGGGCAGGGTGGCGGTCGGGCCGGCTTCAGCGACGCGGTGATCATCGCGGTGGTCGCCCAGGGGCTGCTGCCCGGACTGTTCAACCTGGTGCAGAGCTGGGTGGACCAGCAGCGTACCGAGGTGAGCATCCGGTTGCAGGTCGGCGACTCCGAGGTGGAGCTACAGGTCAGCGGTCGGACCGACCCGACGAAGCTGCTGGACCAGGCGCAGCGGGCGCTGGACCAGGGGCGACGGGCGCTGGACCCGGGCCGGGCGCTGGACCCGGGCCAGGCGCAGCGGGTGCTGGACCCTGATCGGGCGCAGCGGGAGCTGGGTCCGGGCCAGGGGTAGCGGGTGCTGGACCCCGATCGGGGCGCAGCGGGAGCTGGGTCCAGGTCAGGAGCAGCGGGCGCTGGACCGGCAGGAGCGGGCGGGGGACGCCGAGGGCCGGGGCGCTGCCGGTTCCGTCGTGCCCGCTGCGGATGGCCGGCGACCCGGGCCTGGTGTCGACGGCGCCACGCCCCCCGATGGCCGGTCAGGCGCTCACCGACGCCACGGCGGCGATCCCGGCCCACCCGGCGTCCTCGGCGACGATCCGACCGGAGGCGGCGAAGCGGGGGCTGCGCGCCGTGAACCTGGGCCGGGGCATGGTCTACCGGAAAGTCCTCATGCCTGTCAGGCATATTTATGCCTGACAGGCATGAGAGCTGCTCGGCACATGGTGGTCCGGCGCGACACGCCGACGCGAAAACGCGCCGCCACCGCCCACCGTCGTTCCTTGCCAGCGGCCGGGGTCGCGTCCGGTCAGGCGGCCTTGGCCAGCGCCTCGTACTCCGCGTCGGTGAGCTGGACCTGCGCGGCGGCCACGTTCTCCTCCAGGTGACCGACCGAGGACGTACCCGGGATGGGGAGCATGACCGGCGAGCGGCGCAGCAGCCAGGCGAGCGCGAGCTGGGCGGGCGTCGCCTCGTGGTCGGTGGCGATGGCGTCCAGCGGGCCGCCCGGCTTGGCCAGGTTGCCGGTGGCGATCGGGAACCACGGGATGAACGCCAGGTCGTTGCGCTCGCAGTACTCCAGGACGTCCTCGGCGCTGCGGTCGGCCAGGTTGTAGAGGTTCTGCACCGACACGATCGGGGTGATCCGCCGGGCCGCCTCGATCTGCTCGACGGTCACCTCGGAGAGCCCGATGTGCCGGATCTTGCCCTCCTGCTGGAGCAGGGCCAGCTCGCCGAGCTGGTCCTCCAGCGGCACCTTCGCGTCGATCCGGTGCAGCTGGTAGAGGCCGATCGACTCCAGACCCAGGTGCCGCAGGCTCAGTTCGCACTGCTGGCGCAGGTACTCCGGCCGCCCCACCGGCCGCCAGTCGCCCGGCCCGGAGCGGGTCAGGCCGGCCTTCGTCGCGATGACCAGATCGTCGGCGTACGGGTGCAGCGCTTCCCTGATCAGCAGCTCCGAGACGAACGGCCCGTACGAGTCGGCGGTGTCGATGAACGTGACCCCCAGCTCGTACGCCCGGCGCAGCACCCGGACCGCCTCGGCCGGGTCCTTCGGGTCACCCCATACCCCCGGCCCGGTGATCTGCATGGCCCCGTAGCCGAGCCGGTCCACCTGGAGGTCGCCCCCGATCCGGTAGGTGCCGGACGCCTTCGCGGGCTGTGCGCTGGAACCCATGAGTCTTACCCCGATCCTGTGCGTTGTCGTCAGCGGCAAATCTAGCCACCGCTTCCCTGGCTTTCCCGAAGATCGCCGTCGGGAACACCCACGGGACCGATGTGGGCACCGACACCTCACCCCGCGTGCCGGATGACCACCAACGCCTGGTCGTCGTCGGAGCCGGAGAGCTTGCTCAGGATGGTGTCCGCGATGACCTCCACCGGCTGGTCGCGCACCGGCACGATCACCTCGTGCAACGCCGCCACCCCGGCCTCGTACGCCTGGTCGCGCCGCTCCACCAGCCCGTCGGTGTACGCCACCAGCAGGTCACCCGGGCCGAACGCCACGGTGGTCACCGGCACCGGGTCGCGGACCAGCCCCAGCGGCAGCGAGTGCCCCGTCCAGACCGTCTCCGGCGGCTGCCCCGGCCGCAGCAGCACCGGATGGGGGTGCCCCACCCGGGCGACCTGCGCCACCCCGGCGACCGGGTCGACGACCATCGCCAGGCAGGTGCCGAGGAACCCGGCCCCGAGCAGGCCGGTCAGCCGGGGGAACACCTCGGCCAGCGGCACCCCGGACCGGATCAGGGTGTTCACCACCGTCCGGAGCTGGGCCATGTCGGCCGCCGCCTCGACCTGGTGACCCACCACGTCGCCGACCACCACGGCCAGCCGGCCCTCGTCGAGGTCCACCAGGTCGTACCAGTCCCCGCCCAGGTGCAGGCCGCTCATCGCCGGCTGGTAGCGGGTGGCCAGCTCCAGGCCGGGGGAGCCGACCGTGTCCGAGGCCCGCAGCCGACCCGCCAGCCGGGTCACCAGGTTGTGCTCGGCGGCGGCCAGCCGGACCCGTTCCAGGGTCTGCTCGCACAGGTCGGCGATGGTGTCCAGCAACGCCAGGTCGTCGTCGTGCAGCGGCCGTTCCCGGGGCCAGCCGAAGCCCAGCGCGGCGATGGGTCGCCGGGAGGCGTCCAGCAACGGCAACGCCACCGTGGTCACCATGCCGTACTCCCCGGCCGGGTCCGGCAGGCCGGGATGGCGGGCGGCGAACTCGGCCCGGTTGCGCAGGATGATCCGCTCACCGGTGCGCAGCGCGCGGGCGATCGGCCGCGGATCGTCGATGGTCAGGTCGTCGAAGGTGGCGACCAGCCCGCTCGGCAGCTCACCGTGCCACAGCCGCAGCCGCCGGCCCTCGTCCCGCATCGCCAGGCCGGGCAGGGCCGCGCCGAGCGCCATCGGCGCGGCGTCCAGGATCACCTCGATCGCCTCGGCGGTCGACCGGGTGACGCTGAGCCGGGCGGCGAACTCCGCCATCGCCCGCGCCGAACCGGTCAGCTCGGCCCGCCGCAACGCCTGGCTGCACAACCCCGCCACCGCGTCGAGCAGGGTGCGGCGGGCCTCCTCGTCGGCGACCGGCCCGGACCACCGCACCTCGAGCGCGCCGAGCACCGCCCCGCCACCGTCGCGCAACGGCAGGCAGACCCCGTCGGGCAGCGGCACGGGCGTCTCCTCGCGGACCACCCGGGCCAGCGGCTCGTCGTCGGCGACCGCCAGCCGGGACGGCCCGTCGCCACCGACCACCGTCAGGTCCAGCGCGCCTGCCGTGGCCACCGCGACCCGGACCTCGGCCGCGCCGACCAGCGCCGGGGTGACCGTGGTGACCACTTCCGTCACCGCCGCCCGGTTCCCGGCGGCGCTGAGCGCCCCGGCGAGCCGGGCCAGCCCCTCGGCCTGCCGCAGCGCCCGCCGCCGGTCGCCGGCCCGCTGCGCGGGGACGTCCGCCGCCGGGGTGTCGGTGACCGTGGTGAAGACCCCGCCGGGGCGGCCGAGCGCGTCGACGATCGGCCCCGACGAGCAGACCAGCCGGCGTCGACCCGTACCGGCGTCGACGTCACGTTCGTGCCGGCAGGTGACCCGGGCGGCGGTCAGCACCTCGGTCAGCGCGGGTACGGCGTCCGGCCAGACCGCCGTGCCCGGCCGCCCCGGCGACTCCCGCCCGGCCGGGTCGAACAGCGCCAGGTACCCGTCGTTGGGCAGCAGCACGAGTTCCGGACCCCACCAGACCGCCGCCGGGGTCGGGGTGTGCAGGCAGATGGTCAGGGCGGTGCGCAGGCTCTGCGGCCAGGAGTCCAACGGCCCGAGCGGGGTGGCCGCCCAGTCGTGCCCGACGATTCGCCGGCCGGCCCGACCGCCACAGGAGAGGAGTTCCCGCCAGCGGGTGTCGTCCGGCGGCCGGGGGTCGACGGTGGCGGAGCGAGTCATGTCGGGACCTCCGCTCTGCGGATCGAGCCCTTCCCCATCAATCGGACCGTACCAGCGTCCGCCGACGCCCACGCTGGTCGATCCCCGGGTCGGGCCGCCGGAGCTCGTCGTCGCGCCCGCCGGCCCCGGTACGTTCACCCCGCCGGTCGGCCCGCTCCGGGCCGGTTGCGGTCCGGGTCGCCGGTCGGCGTACCGACGGGCACCCAGGGCAGTTGCCCCGACCACCCGCCGGGGGCGGCCGGCTCGTGGGACGCTGGCCGGGTCCGGGGGAGCACGGCGGTCCGCGGCAGCGCGGCGGGTCCGGCGCCGCCACGTCGCCCCGGGCGGGTCGACGACCGGCGCGGTGGGGCGCCGACGCGCAGGGGGAGCCATGACGGGTACGCCGCAGCTGGACTTCGCGCTCGACACGTACGAGTGCATCGTGCTCTATCCCGGTCCGGCCGGTCGGGTGCTGCCGCCGGAGACCGTGCAGCGGCTCCAGGCCGAACACACCGCGCACATGCGGGCGCTGCAACGGCGGGGCCTGGTGCTGGTGGCCGGGTCGATCGACGGTCCGGCCCGGGAGCCCGCCCCGCCGATCGGCATCGGCCTGGCCCGCACCGGATCGGTCGACGACGTACGCAGCGTGATGGAGGCCGACCCGGCGGTACAGGCCGGGCTCTACACGGTCGACGTGCTGACCTTCCTGTGCCCGGCCGGCTCGCTGGAGTTCCCGCTGGTCAAGACCGACAGTTAGCGGTCCGTGCGGACCTGTGTCGGGCGGTGGCCGCCGATCGGGCCGGTGCCGGGGCGGCCGCGCCCGGGAGCGCGCGGACGACGATGGCCCCCGGGCGGTACGATTCCCGGCGCGCGGTCGCCGATGCCCGCGCCGCTCCGACGGCCCCGGCGTGGCCCGTGTCCCGCCGGCCACGCGCCCACCCCGCGCGTCGTCGGACCCCTGTTCCTCAGTCCGCAAGGGGTCGGCCCGCAGGTCGACCCGGAGGAGAGACTAGCCTGATGGGCGTGACACGCCGCGCGAAGATCGTCTGCACTCTTGGCCCTGCCACCTCGTCCCCGGAGCGGCTCCGGGGGCTGATCGAGGCGGGCATGAACGTGGCCAGGCTGAACTTCAGCCACGGTAGTCACGCCGACCACGAGTCGGTGTACCGGATGGTCCGCGAAGCAGCCGAGGCGGTCGGCGTGCCGGTCGCCATCCTGGCCGACCTCCAGGGCCCCAAGATCCGGCTCGGCAAGTTCGCCGACGGGCCGCACGAGTGGCGTACCGGCGACTCGGTGGTGATCACCGGTGACGACATCCTCGGCACCAAGGACCGGGTCTCCTGCACCTACCGCAAGCTGCCCCAGGAGGTGAAGCCGGGCGACCGGCTGCTGATCGACGACGGCCGGGTCGCCGTCGAGGTCAGCGACGTCACCGGCAACGACATCCGGTGCCTGGTCACCGAGGGCGGCCCGGTCTCCAACAACAAGGGCGTCTCGCTGCCGAACGTGGCGGTCAGCGTCCCGGCGATGTCGGACAAGGACGCCGAGGACCTGCGCTTCGCGCTCGGCCTGGGTGTCGACCTGATCGCGCTCTCCTTCGTCCGCACCGCGGAGGACATCAAGCTCGTCCACGGCATCATGGACGAGGAGGGCGTGCGCCGTCCGGTGCTGGCCAAGGTCGAGAAGCCCGAGGCGGTCGACCACCTGGAGGCGATCGTGCTCGCCTTCGACGGCGTCATGGTGGCCCGGGGCGACCTCGGCGTCGAGATGCCGCTCGACCAGGTGCCCCTGGTGCAGAAGCGGGCCGTGCAGCTCTGCCGGGAGAACGCCAAGCCGGTCATCGTGGCCACCCAGATGCTCGACTCCATGATCGAGAATTCCCGGCCGACCCGGGCCGAGGCCTCCGACGTGGCCAACGCGGTGCTCGACGGCGCGGACGCGGTGATGCTCTCCGGCGAGACCAGCGTCGGCAAGTACCCGGTGCTCACCGTCAGCACCATGGCCAAGATCATCACGACCACCGAGGCCGGCTCGATCGGGGTGCCCCGGCTCCAGCACGACCCGCGCACCCACGGCGGCGCGCTCACCGTGGCCGCCTCCTCGATCGCCCGCGCCATCGGGGCGAAGGCGCTGGTGGCCTTCTCGCAGACCGGCGACACCGTCAAGCGGCTCAGCCGGCTGCACTGCGACCTGCCGCTGCTGGCCTTCACGCCGGTCCCCGAGGTGCGCAGCCAGCTCGCGCTCTGCTGGGGCGTGGAGACCTTCCTGATGCCGTTCGTGCAGCACACCGACGACATGTTCCGGCAGGTCGACCAGGCGCTGCTCGGCCTCAACCAGGCGACCCCCGGCGACTACGTGGTGATCGTCGCGGGCAGCCCGCCCGGCACCCCGGGCTCCACCAACACGCTGCGCGTGCACCAGCTCGGCTCCCTGGTCGACGCCGCCTCCGCCCGGGCACTCCAGTGAGCACCCCGGCACGGCTGACAGTGCCCGGCCGGTGAGCACGATGGTGCGGCGGACCGGGACAGCGCGGTGAACGGGCGTCCGGCGGTGACCGGCCAGGCCGCGGTCGACCAGCTCCTCGAGGTCCTCGACCTCGATCACACCGGCGAGATGACCTTCCGGGGGATGAGCCCCCGGGTCGGTCCGCAGCGGGTGTTCGGAGGGCAGGTCGCCGGCCAGGCACTGGTCGCCGCCGGGCGCACCGTTGACCCGGAGCGGTTCGTGCACTCCTTGCACGGCTACTTCGTCCGCCCCGGCGATCCGGCCGAGCCGATCGACTACCAGGTGGAGAACGTCCGGGACGGGCGCTCCTTCTCGGTGCGCCGGTCGGTGGCGGTGCAGCACGACAAGCCGATCTTCTTCATGTCGGCCTCGTTCCAGCGGCAGGAACAGGCCCTGGAACACCAGGCCCCCACCCCGCCGGACGTGCCCGGCCCGGACGACGTGCCGACCATGTCCGACCGGCTGGCCCGCTACCCGGAACGGCTCGGCATCTGGGGGCAGATCCCCCGCCCGATCGACGTCCGCTACGTCGGCGAACCGGGCTGGGTGCGTCCGGGTGACCGCCCGGCCGACCCCCACCAGCGGGTCTGGATGCGTATCGACGGCAAGCTGCCCGACGATCCGCTGCTGCACGCCTGCGCCCTCACCTACGCCTCCGACCTGACCCTGCTGGATTCGGTCCTGTCGGTGCACGGCGAGGTCTGGGGGCCGGGCGGCCTGGACGGGGCGAGCCTGGACCACGCGCTGTGGTTCCACCGGTCGTTCCGCGCCGACGAGTGGTTCCTCTACGACTGCTGGAGCCCGTCGGCGTCCGGCGCGCGGGGCCTGGCCACCGGCCGGATGTTCACCGCCGACGGCCGGCACATCGCCAGTGCCGTCCAGGAGGGCCTGCTCCGGCGCGTCGGCGACTGACCGACCGCCTCCCGGCCGGCGCGGCCCCGCCGGCCGCGGCTGACGGTCGCTCCCGACCCCGCCGACCTCCCGGCCGTCGGTCGGCCTCGGCCCGTCCGGTGGCCGGGGCGTGGTCAGAAGCTGCTGACCACCTTGACCAGGGCGTCGTCGATGGTGGCCGGGTCCTTCGCGTCGAACGCCTTGCCGGCCGACGCCTTGGCGATCCGGTCCAGGGCGGCCAGGTCCGAGTCCTGGTCGAAGGCCACGCAGAAGACCTTGACCGGCTTCTTCGGGTCCAGCGCGATGTCCCGGAGCAGCCGGTCCAGGTCGCTGTCCTTCTGGTACTCGTTCTTGCCGTCGGTGAGCACCACCACCGCGTTGATCCGCTTCGGGTCGTAGCTGTCGAGCATGCTGCGGTGGGCCGCGCGGACCGTCGCGTACAACGCGGTGTTCCCGCCGATGCGCAGGCCGGTCAGCTTGCGGTTGAACCCGTCCCGGTTCAGTGGCGCGAGCCGGACCTCCTCGCTGTAGGGCCGCTTCGTCCGTTGCGGGGTCTCGCTGGAGAACGACCAGAGCGCCACCTGGTCGGCGGAGTTCAGCAGCCCGATCGCCTTGCTCGCCGCGTCGGTCGCCGCCTGGAACCGGGTCTGGTCGCCGACGCTGGCCTTCATCGAGCCGGAGGTGTCCACGGCGAGCAGGATGTTCGCCTTCTTGCGCAGGGTGTCCCACCCGCCGAGGATCGCGCCGACCACCTCCGGGGTGGGCGGGTCGAAGTAGGTGAGCCGGTCGCCGCCCGGCCCGGCCACCGTGGCCAGCAGCGACTCGGCGGGCCGGCGCTCGTCGTCCCGGAACCCCAGGGCGGCGAAGCTGCGCTGCTGCGGACCCTCGCGGAGGAAGCCGAGGAAGTCCTCGGCGGCCTCCCGCTGCGCCGGGTCGGCCGAGGGGAGCACCACGTACGGGTGGTCCAGGTTGAAGGTGCCCTCCTTCGGGTGCACCGCCACCAGCGGTACCCGGGGCTTGCTGCCGGTCGGGCTGAGCTGCCCCTGGTTGTAGAGGTAGACCAGCTCCTCCTGGAGGACGATCGCGCTCATGTCGGTCGCCGGGGCGTCCCCGGTGGCGGCGGCGTCGGCCTCGGCCAGGCTGCGCAGCAGGTCCACCGAGTCGTCGCTGTAGTGCGAGACGTTCGCCTCGATCCGCCGGACGAACTGGGTCACCGCGGGCTGGGCGAGATCCTCGCTGGTCAGGTCGCTGGCCCGGTTGACCGCCGCGTAGTAGGTGGCGATGGTGGCGGCCAGGCCCGAGGTGGACAGGTGCGGGTTGTCCTTGCCGAAGGTGAACCGGCCCCACTCGGGTTTGCCGAACGCCGCCCAGCCGGTGTCGCCGGACAGGCCGAGGATGTCGGCCCAGCCGAGCGGGCCGCGCTGCTGCACCAGCTCACCCTTGTCCCTGGGCATGGCGATGACCAGGGGACTGTTGGCGATCGACGGGTGCTGTCCGGGGGTCTGCGCCGGGCGGCCCGCCGCCGAGTCCAGCAGGCGTAGCTGCCCGGTCCACAGCGACGAGGTGGGCAGCCACACCTGTGGCTCGGCGACCTGCGGCTGGGTGAGCGACCACCCGCCGGCCAGTGCCTCCATCGCCTCGCCCGAGTTGAGGCCGTGCACGGTCACCTGCGCGCACCGCCCGCCGAAGCGCCGGCCGGCGGCGTTGTAGCGGTCGGCGAGCTGGGCGACCAGCGTGCTCTTCTCGGTGGAGGAGCTGACCTCCAGCGGTACGCAGCCGGCCCGGTCGGTGCCGGGGTCGGGCCGGACGTACAGGTAGGCCGCGGCGATCACCGCGAACCCCGCGACGACGGCGGCCGTGTACGGCAGCCATGACCGGGCGGGACGCTCACCGGTGGCCATCGGCTCCTCCAGGGGTTCGTGCGGCGTGGGTCAGGCGTCGGTACGGGGTGCCGGCCCGCCCGCCCCGGTGGGCTCCGACCGTCCGGGCTCTGCGACGGACGGGGTGAGCGCGGCGGCGACCAGCAGACGGACACCGTAGACCACGACGAGGGTGACGGAGCCGACGGCGGTGGCGGTGCCCACGGCCGTCGTGGCGACGTACCCGGCGGCGCTGCCCAGCGAGCCGAGGAAGATGGCGGTCGACACCCCCCACGGGTCGGTCCACTGCTGGCGCAGCCGCCGCCCGAAGCCGTCCCGCCCGGCCGGCGGGGTGGCGGCCGGGGCCGGTCGGTCCGTGGTCGGTCGGTCCGTGGTCGTCCGACCCGGGCCGGGGACGGCCGCCCGCCCGCCGGGCGGTGTCGCCGGCTCGGCCGGGCCGGTCCAGGCCTGCGCCGGTGGGGTCGGTCCGGTCCAGGCGGTCGCCGGTGGGGTCGTGCCGGTCGAGGCCGTCGCCGGCTCGGCCGGGCCGGTCCGGTGCGTCGCCGGTGGGGTCGAGGCGGTCCAGGCCTGCGCCGGTGGGGTAGGGGTGGGCCAGGCGGTCGCTGGTGGGGTCGTCGCCGGGCCGGTCGGGGCGGATGGTGCCGGGAGGACTGTCGACATGGTCGGCCACGGGTCGACCGCCATCGGGACCGGGCCGTCCGGTGCGGCCGGGGTGACCGGCGGGGAAACCGGCGCGACGGTGGACAGGGTACGGGGCAGCTGCTGGGTGGCGGCCGCGTCGGTGCCGGCCCGGAGCACCGACTGCAACGGCACGGCGGTGCCCGGGTGGGTGTCCCGGCCGAGCAGGCGGAGCAGCACCTCCTGGGCGGTCGGCCGGGCCCGGTGGTCCTTGTCCAGACACTGTCCGATCAGGACGGCCAGCGGACCGGAGAGCCCGGTCAGCTCCGGCGGGTCGTGCATAACCCGGTGCATCACCGCCGCGACCGGACCGGTGCGGAAGGGGGGCTGTCCGCCCGCGGCGAAGGCGATCGTCCCCGCCCAGGCGAACACGTCGCTGGCCGGGCCGACCTCGTCGTCCCGGAACCGTTCCGGGGCCATGTAGGGGGCGGTGCCCATGATGCGGTCGGTCATCGTCTCGGTGACGTCGAGCGCGCGGGCGATACCGAAGTCGATCACGCGCGGGCCGTCCGCCCCGAGGATCACGTTGTCCGGCTTCAGGTCGCAGTGCACCACGTCGGACTGGTGGATCGCGGCCAGCGCGGTGGCGGTGCCCACGGCCAGCCGGTGCAGCGCGTTGCCGCTGATCGGACCCTGCTCGCGGACGTGCCGTTGCAGGGTGACGCCCTCGATGAACTCGCTGACCACGTACGGCAGCTCACCGTCCACGTCGGCGAAGAGGATCTGCGCGGTGCAGAACGGCGCGACCCGGCGGGCGGCGGCGATCTCCTTGGCGAACTGGGACTTCGCCTTCGGGTGCTGGCGCAGGTCCACGTTGATGACCTTGACGGCGACCCATCGGCCGTGGTCGTCCCGGCCCAGGTAGACCACACCCTGCCCGCCCGCGCCGAGCCGGCCGACCAGCTCGTACGGGCCGGCCTGGCGCGGATCCCGCGTGGTCAGCGGTGTCACGTCCGGCATCGCTGTCGCTGCCCCTATCGGCCGGTGCTCCGGTGCGCTGGTGCGTCGTGGATCGGCGACCCTGCCGGACGACAGGGGTATGGTGCCACGTCCGTGCCACCGTTGGCACCGCCGGCCGTCGGCGGGGAGGGTGCGCGGCGGTCGTCCGCGACGCCGCTCGGCCGTTCGGCCGTTCGGTGGAGGGTGGCGACCCGGCCGGCCGGTTCGGCGACTAACCTTGCGGCCATGCGTCTCTCCGCTCGGGTCGACTATGCCCTCCGTGCGGCCGCCGAGCTGGCCTCGGTGGCCGACGGCGCGGAGGACGGCCGGTCGCGGCCCGTCACCGCCGAGCAGATCGCCCGCTCCCAGGACATTCCGCCGAAGTTCCTGGAGAGCATCCTGCTCCAGCTGCGTCGGGGTGGCGTCGTGCACGCCCAGCGCGGCCCGGAGGGTGGCTACTGGCTGGCCAGGCCGGCGGCGGAGATCTCCCTGGCCGAGGTGATCCGGGTGATCGACGGTCCGCTGGCGCACGTCCGCGGGCAGCGCCCCGAGCAGCTCGGCTACCACGGCGCGGCCCGGGCGTTGCAGGACGTCTGGATCGCGCTGCGGGCCAGTGAGCGGGAGATCCTGGAGCAGGTCAGCGTCGCCGACGTGGCGGCCGGAGTGCTGCCGGGGCGGATCAACGAGCTGGCCGCCGACCCGCGCGCCTGGAGCTGAGCGCCGGGAGCCACCCCGCGCGTCGGAAGTTGACGGGCGGGAGCCACCCCGCGCGCTTGGAGCTGACGGTCGGGAGTCACCCCGCGCGCCTGGAGCCGGCGGTCGGGAGCTGACGGCCGGGAATCGTCCCGCGCGCGCAGTGGTGCGCGGCGGGTGGCGTCCCGCGCGCTGGGAGCTGAGCGTCCGGAATCGTCCCGCGCGCCGGGAGGAGGGTGGAGCGGTCCGGCGGTAGTCGTCGCAGGTGTCGGGCCGCCCGTCCGGCGGGGTGACCGGCCGGCCGGGCCGGCGCGGCCGTCGGCGCGTCCCACCCACCGATCAGGGGGTTGACCCACGGGCCGTCATGCCGCATTGTCGACCAAGTTGATAGGAGATGCCGAGAAGTTCGGAGGGGTACGTGCGCAAGCTTCTGGTGCTCGCCCTGGTGGGCCTGGCCGCGCAACTCGTCGATGGTGCCCTGGGCATGGCGTACGGGCTGACCTCGTCGACCCTGCTGCTCTTCGTCGGCGTCGCCCCGGCCGCCGCCTCGGCGTCGGTGCACCTCGCCGAGATCGGCACCACCCTCGCCGCCGGTGTCGCGCACTGGCGGTTCGGCAACGTCGACTGGCGGGTGGTCACCCGGATCGCCCTGCCCGGCGCGGTCGGTGCGTTCGTCGGGGCCACCTTCCTCAGCTCCATCTCCACCGAGAACGCCGCCCCGTGGATGGCCGGCATCCTGTTCACCCTCGGGGCGTACCTGCTGGTGCGCTTCTCCCGGCCGCTGCGCCAGCGTCCCGGTGCCGGGCGGCTGCGCGGCCGGTTCCTCGGCCCGCTCGGGCTGGTCGCCGGTTTCGTCGACGCCACCGGTGGCGGCGGATGGGGTCCGGTGGCCACCCCCGCGCTGCTGGTCTCCGGCCGGATGGAGCCGCGCAAGGTGATCGGGTCGGTGGACACCGCCGAGTTCGTGGTCGCCGGGGCGGCCAGCATCGGTTTCCTGATCGGCCTGGGCAGCGAGGGCTTCCTGCTGCCCACCGTCGCGGCGCTGCTGATCGGCGGCCTGATCGCCGCGCCGGTGGCCGCCTGGCTGGTCCGGATCGTCCCCGCCCAGCTGCTCGGCGCCACCATCGGCGGGGTGATCGTGCTGACCAACGCCCGGATCCTGCTCAACGCCGGTGACGCCGGGTCGACCACCCGCCCGGTGGTCTACCTGCTGCTCGCCGCGGGCTGGCTGGTCGCCCTGGTGCTGGCCGTCCGCGCGCTGCGCCGGACCCGCCACGCCCGCGCCATCGTCGACGCCCACGCCGCCGGTGCCGAGGTGGGGGCCGCCGCGGACGCGCCGGCCACCGCCGATGCCGGTGGGCGCGGTGGCCAGGACCCCCACGGTGCCGCCGACGACCGTGCCGGGGTCGACAACCCTGCCGGGGTCGACGGTCGCGTCGAGGTCGACGGTCGTGCCGGGGTCGACGGCCCCGTCGGGGTCGACGGCCGTGCCGCCGAGACGGCACCGGTTCCGGTCGGGTCCGCGCCGGGCACGCCCCCCGACCTGCTGGCCGGGGTCGAGCGCTGATGCCGACCGGGTACGCCCGCAGCTCGGCCCCCCGGCTCTACCGCAGCTCGGCCCCGGCTCCGCCGCAGCTCGGCCCCCGGCTCCGCCGCTGGCTCAGTCTCCGGCCAGGATGTCGGTGGCGGCGGCCGACAGCAGGTCCCAGGCCCGGTCCACGTGCTCCGGCCGGGTCAACGGTGAACCGACGGCCAGCCGCAGGGTGTACCGGCCGTTGACCCTGGTGTGGGTCAGGTGCACCTGCCCGCTGTCGTTGACCCGGGCCAGCAGCGCCGCGCTCGCCTCGTCGCCGGCCCGCAACCGGAACGTGACCAGCGAGAACGGGTGCGGGGCGGCCAGCGCGAACCGGTCGTCGGCGCGTACCCGGGTGGCGAACCCGTCGGCCAGGGCGATCCCGGAACGCAGGTGAGCCCGCAGCCCCTCGACGCCGTACCAGCGCAGGACGAACCAGAGCTTGAGCGCCCGGAACCGACGGCCCAGCGGGACCTGCCAGTCCCGGTAGTCGATCACCGCACCCGATTCGCTGGCGGCGTTGCGCAGGAACTCCGGCATGACGGTCAGCGCCTCGATCAGCTCGCCCCGGTCGGCCACCCAGAAGGCGTCGCAGTCGAAGCCGGTGAGCAGCCACTTGTGCGGGTCGAAGCAGTAAGAGTCGGCGTGCTCGACGCCGGCGTGCGACCAGCGCAGCTCGGGGCAGATCGCCGCCGCCCCGGCGTACGCGGCGTCGACGTGCAGCCAGACGCCGTACTCGGCGCAGATCGCGCCGATCTCCGGCAGCGGGTCGACGGCGGTGGTGGAGGTGGTGCCGATCGTCGCCACCACGATCGCCGGCACCTCGCCGGCGGCCAGGTCCGCGACGATCGCCGCGCGCAGCGCCGCCGGCCGCATCGCCTGGCTCTGCGGATCCACCTCGACCGTCCGGACGCCCTGCCCGCCGAGGCCGGCGATGCGGGCCGCCTTCTCGATCGAGGAGTGCCCGTGCGCCGAGGTGTACGCCCGGTACCGGCGGTCGACGCCCACCTCCCGCCAGCGGCCCCCGCTGGCCCGGTGCAGGGCGGCCAGGGTGGCGACCAGGGTCGCCGAGGAGGCCGAGTCCTGGATGACCCCGCCGCCGGGGCCGGTGGAGCGGAACGTCGCCGGCAGGTCCATCAGGTCGGCCAGCCAGTCCAGCACCACCGTCTCGAGTTCGGTGGCGGCGGGGCTGGTGGCCCAGAGCATGCCCTGGGTGCCGAGGCCCGAGCTGACCAGGTCGGCCAGCACGCTGGGGCCGCTGGTGTTGGCCGGGAAGTAGCCGAAGAAGCCGGGGTGCTGCCAGTGGGTGAGTCGGGGTACGACGATCCCGTCCAGGTCGGCCAGCATCGCCGCGATCGGCTCGCCGTGCGTGGGTGGGGTGGTCGGCAGGGCGGCGGTGACCGTGCCGGGCGGGTCCTGGGTGGTCACCGGGCGCTGGTCCAGCGTCCGCCAGTAGTCGGCGATCCAGTCGACCACGGCGTGACCGGCGCGGCGGAACTCCTCGGGGTCCATGTGCTCTGCCATGGGCCGAGTCGATCAGGTGGGCCGCCGCCGGGCAAGAGCGGCTCCGCCTTGTGCTGTCGGAAAGCGTTGTCCTACGATCCAGCTGCGCGGAGTCAAGCTATGGACGTCGATGTAAGGTGTCCCGTCACCACCGTCAGTGCGGGCGCAGTCCTCCGCCGGCTCGGGCAGGCCGGCGTCACCGCCCTGCGCTGAACTCTGTGAAAGGCGTTCCCGTGCACCTGAGTCCCACCCGTCGGCGAGCCGCGCTGCTCGCCGCCGCCGCGGCCACCACCCTCACCGCCGGCACCCTCACCGCCGTGACGGCCTCGGCCGCCGCCGCCGGCTGCCGGGTCGACTACAAGATCAGCAGTCAGTGGGGCGGCGGCTTCGGCGCCGACGTCACCGTCACCAATCTCGGCGACCCGCTCAACGGGTGGACGCTGACCTGGTCCTACACCGCCGGTCAGCAGGTCACCCAGGCGTGGAACGCCACGGTCACCCAGTCCGGCGCGCAGGTCAGCGCCAGGGACGCCGGCTACAACGCGGCCCTCGGCACCAACGGCGCGGCGAACTTCGGCTTCAACGCCTCGTGGAACGACGCCAGCAACCCGGTGCCGGCGAGCTTCGCCCTCAACGGCACGACCTGCACCGGCGGTACCGCCCCGACCACCGCGCCCCCGACGACCGCGCCGCCCACCACCCCGCCGCCGACGACCCCGCCCCCGACCACGCCACCCCCGACCACGCTGCCCCCGACGACCCCGCCGCCGACCGACCCGCCGGCCGGGGCGAAGCAGCTGGAGGATCTCGACCGCGGGCTGGTCAGCGTCCGTTCCGGCAACGGCAACCTGGTCTCCTGGCGGCTGCTCGGCACCGAGACCTCCGGGGTGTCGTTCAACCTCTACCGGGGCTCCACCAAGGTCAACGCCTCGCCGCTCACCGGCGCCACCAACTACCTCGACAGCGGGGCGGCGGCCGGCTCGGCGTACACCGTGCGGGCCGTGGTGAACGGTGCCGAGCAGGCGGCTTCCGCGCCCGCGCTCCAGTTCACCAACGGCTACCTCGACGTGCCGATCCAGCCGCCGGCCGGGGGCACCACCCCGAGCGGGGAGGCGTACAGCTACTCGGCCAACGACGCGAGCGTCGGTGACCTCGACGGCGACGGCGACTACGAGATCGTGCTCAAGTGGGATCCGTCCAACGCCAAGGACAACAGCCAGTCCGGCTACACCGGCAACGTCTACGTCGACGCGTACACCCTGAGCGGCAGCCGGCTGTGGCGCATCGACCTGGGCCGCAACATCCGGGCGGGCGCCCACTACACCCAGTTCCAGGTGTACGACTACGACGGCGACGGCCGGGCCGAGGTGGCGATGAAGACCGCCGACGGCACCCGCTCCGGCACCGGTCAGCTGATCGGCTCATCGTCGGCGGACTACCGCAACTCCAGCGGCTACGTGCTCTCCGGCCCGGAGTACCTGACCATGTTCAACGGGCAGACCGGTGCCATCGCCTCCACCGTCAACTACGACCCGCCGCGCGGCACCGTCTCCTCCTGGGGCGACTCGTACGGCAACCGGGTCGACCGGTTCCTCGCCGGCACCGCCTACCTGGACGGGCAGCGGCCGTCGCTGATCATGGCGCGCGGCTACTACACCCGGGCGGTGGTCGCCGCCTGGGACTTCCGCAACGGCGCGCTGACCAAGCGGTGGACGTTCGACTCGAACGCCTCCGGCAACTCGGCCGCGGCCGGTCAGGGCAACCACCAGCTCTCCGTCGCCGACGTGGACGCCGACGGCCGTCAGGAGATCGTCTACGGCGCGGCCACCATCGACGACAACGGCCGGCTGCTCTACTCGACCGGCAACGGTCACGGCGACGCCCTGCACGTCGGGGACCTGGACCCGAGCCGGTCCGGGCTGGAGGTCTTCAAGGTCGACGAGGACGCCAGCAAGCCCAGCTCGTACTTCGCCGACGCGCGGACCGGCCAGATCATCTGGAAGAGCCCGGCCAACGGCGACAACGGCCGGGGCGTCTCGGCCGACATCTGGGCCGGCAGCCCCGGCGCCGAGTCGTGGTCGGCGGCGGTCGACGGGCTGGCCAACACCCGGGGCCAGAACGTCGGCCGCAAGCCGTCGTCGACGAACTTCCTCGCCTGGTGGGACGGTGACCCGGTGCGGGAACTCCTCGACGCCACCAAGATCGACAAGTACGGCACCGGCGGCGAGACCCGGCTGCTCACCGGCAGCGACGTGGCCTCCAACAACGGCACCAAGTCGACCCCGGCGCTCTCCGGCGACATCCTCGGCGACTGGCGCGAGGAGGTGATCTGGCGGACCAGCGACAGTCGGGCGCTGCGGATCTACAGCACGCCCACCCAGACCGGCACCCGGATCTACACGCTGATGCACGACCCGCAGTACCGGGCGGCGATCGCCTGGCAGAACACCGCCTACAACCAGCCGCCGCACCCGGGTTTCTTCATCGGTGACGGCATGTCCACCCCGCCCACGCCCAACATCTACCTGCGCTGACCGCTCCGGTCCGGCGCTGACCGGGCCCGGACCGCACCGGCCCGGACCAGGCCGGCTGCCGTTCGGGGCCGGAAAAGCAGGCACCGGGTCGCCAGCCGCGGAATCCGCTCAGCTGGCGACCCGGTGCACCACACCGCAGCACCCCCGACCCGTCCCGACCGGGAGTGCCGTACCACCACCGGTCATAAAGTTAGAGGTCCTGCGCGACGGTAGGGTGACGTCGCTATGAAGAGCGTGTTTCAGGCGCTCCGGGTGAGCCCGTCGGCCACCTTCTCGGCCACCAGCTCGAAGGAGCGCACCCGGTCGGCCACGTCGTACACCATCGTGGTGAGCATCAGCTCGTTCGCGCCGGTGCGGGCCAGCAGCTCGGACAGCTGCCGGCGGACCGTCTCGGGCGAGCCCATCGCCTGACCGTCGCGGCGCTGCCGGACGAACTCCCGCTCGATCTCGGTGTACGGGTACCGGGCGGCCTCCTCCGGGCTGGCCAGCGGCTCGGGCCGTCCGCTGCGCAGCTTGAGGAACGACAGCGCGCTCGGCCCGGTCAGCCACTCGGCCCGCTCGTCGGTGTCGGCGCAGACCACGTTCACCGCCACCATCGCGTACGGCTCGGCCAGCCAGCGGGAGGGCCGGAAGTGCTGCCGGTAGAGCTGGAGCGCGGGCAGGGTGTGCTGCGCGCTGAAGTGGTGCGCGAAGGAGAACGGCAGGCCGAGCAGGCCGGCGAGCTGTGCGCTGAACCCGCTGGAGCCGAGCAGCCAGACCGCCGGGGACTGGCCCAGCCCCGGGGTGGCGGTGATCGCGCCCGGGTCGTCGCCGCTGAAGTAGTTCATCAGGTCGGCCAGCTCCCGGGGGAAGCCCTCCGCCGACAACCCCTCCATGGTGCGGCGCAGGGCCAGCGCGGTCCGCTGGTCGGTGCCCGGCGCGCGGCCGATGCCCAGGTCGATCCGGCCGGGGTGCAGCGCCTCCAGGGTGCCGAACTGCTCGGCGACGACCAGCGGCGCGTGGTTGGGCAGCATCACCCCGCCCGAGCCCAGCCGGATCGTGGTGGTGTGCGCCGCCAGGTGGGCGAGCAGCACCGCCGGCGCGGAGCTGGCGATCGCCGGCATGTTGTGGTGCTCGGCCACCCAGAACCGGCGGTAGCCCAGCTCCTCGGTGCGGCGGGCCAGCTCGGTGGTGTGCCCGAGCGCCTCTGCGGCGGTGGCTCCGGCGGCGACGGGAGCAAGGTCAAGGACAGACAACGGTACGTCGATCACGCCTTTCCCAACCCGTCCCGGACCGGATGTGTTCCCCGGGCCGGTGGCGGCCCGGAGCGTCGGCGTGCCCGTCGGGGCTCGGCGCGGGCGGGTCCGGCGTGCGCGTCGGCGGGCTGGTGCGCGTCGCGCAGCCACCGCCTCTGCGTTTTTTGCCCCAATCAATACTTATGCGATACGGGGATCTCTCGATAACGGTGACATGGTAAGTGGCGTGAATGCGCGGAGGGCTGACAGCACAATCCCGGCGCATTTCTTCTGTCGCAGGGTTGACGCCCTCCGGCCCCGGCTGCCAGCATCTACCTGCGTCATCCGATATCCCACCGGGCGGTCGGCCCGGGGGAGGCGATGTCAGAAATAGGATCCTGGAGATCCAGAAGCGGGGGAAGAAAATGCGAGTCCGGAAACTGTTAGCCACCCTGGCGATCGCCTTCTCGGCGGTCGCCGGCACGATGGTGGTCACGTCGGCTCCGGCCCAGGCGGGCACCTGCGGCACACCGTACTGCGGTGGAGTCGTGGTCAACCGGGGAGCGGGCGGTTCCTTCAAGGTGACGAACACCTGGTGTTCGTCGCTCGGGGCGTACTATGTCGGCAACAAGCTGTCCTGTGTGAGTAAGCCGGACAACTGGTATGCCTGGAATGCCGACGCCAGCCTGAGTTCGGGTCAGAGCACGGCCAGCCGGACCACCTACTACTACGATGTGGACGCCTTCGCGATCCCCGCCGGATGCCAGATGTGGTGGTATTTCGGGGACAACAGCCAGGATCTGCAAACCGACCGGGCCGGCAGTGTGCGGAAGTGGTTCCGCATCGCCGACGGGGCACGGGTGAGCGTGACGCGCCTGAGCTGCTGACGCGACCGGGCGGGCCACGCCACCTCCGGGTCACCCCCGGCGGCGGGGCCGGTTGACGGCCGGGTCCGGTTCGGCGTCTGGTCCGCCACGGCCGGCGGGGTCTGCGGTGCGGGGTCCTTCGAGCGGGAGGAGCCGGCCACCGGGGAGCTCGCCGGCCGGTGCGGCGGTGACGCGGCGCAGCGAACCGACCGACGCTGGGTGCAGGCACGCGTACGCTGGACGTACGTATGAAAAGGGTGCCGGGAGCGGGATTCGAACCCGCAAGCCCTTTCGGGCAGAAGTGTTTGAGACTTCCGTGTATGCCGTTCCACCATCCCGGCGTCACCCCGAGGGGCGCGTGGCTCACTGTACCCGACTAGGCTCATGCGGGAGCATGGGTGGTAGCCGTGTGGGATCTATGGTGGGGGTAGGGCTGGTGGCCGAGACGCAGACGGATGCCGAGCGCAGGCGGGTGTTGATCGCCGAGGACGAGGCGCTCATCCGACTGGACCTGGCCGAGATGCTGGTCGAGGAGGGTTACGAGGTCGTCGGCGAGGCCGGGGACGGCGAGACCGCCGTCCGGCTGGCCGAGGAGCTCAAGCCCGATCTGGTCATCCTCGACATCAAGATGCCGATCATGGACGGGTTGGCCGCCGCCGAGCGGATCGCCGGCGCCCGGATCGCCCCGGTGATCATCCTGACCGCGTTCAGCCAGCGTGATCTGGTGGAGCGGGCGCGGGCCGCCGGGGCGATGGCCTACCTGGTCAAGCCGTTCCAGAAGAGCGACCTGGTGCCGGCGGTCGAGATCGCCCTGTCCCGCTACTCCGAGCTGGCCGCCCTGGAGGCGGAGGTGGCCGGGCTCACCGACCGGCTGGAGATCCGCAAGACGGTCGAGCGCGCCAAGGGCGCGCTGATGACGACGTACGGGATGACCGAGCCGCAGGCGTTCAAGTGGATCCAGCGCACCGCGATGGACCACCGGATGACCATGAAGGAGGTCGCCGAGCGGATTCTCGCCGAGACCGCCGGTGGTGACGTCGCGGAGCAGCCCGCCTCCTGATCCGCCCGTCGGGGGCGTGCACGGGTGACCGTCAGTCGTGCCGATCGATACGCTCTGGGGCATGTCTGCTCAGCGCGTACGGGTCGGGTCCGCGGTGGCCGCCGCGACCGTGGTGCTCCTGGCCGGGTGCTGGTCGGCTCCGCAGGCCGCGCCCGCGGCGCCGCTGCGCCCCGGCTGGCAGGCGGTGACCCTGCCCGTCCCGCCGGGCACCCCCGGCCGGCTGCTGCTGCGGGACGTGGCGCAGTGCGGCGGGCGCTGGTTCGCGGTGGGCGCGGTCGCCGACGCGGCGGGCGCGACCCGGCCGGCGGCGTGGTCCAGCCCGGACACGGCGACGTGGACGCCGCTGCGGCTGACGGCGCGCAGCGCGTACGGCGCCGAGAACGTGCTGACGGCGGCGG
Organism: Micromonospora sp. WMMD714; assembly: GCF_029581315.1. NCBI lineage: Bacteria > Bacillati > Actinomycetota > Actinomycetes > Micromonosporales > Micromonosporaceae > Micromonospora > Micromonospora sp. WMMD714. The sequence goes on along the minus strand of NZ_CP120744.1, from coordinate 6,662,361 downwards.
CCTGCCGCAACGGGCTGTTGGCGGCGGTGGGCGCGAAGAGCGGCGGCGTGCACGGCAACCCCCGGATCAGCACCTGGCGACAGCTCGCCGACGGCACGGCGGTGGAGGTGCCCGCGGAGTTCGAGGTGTTCGGCGGCCCGGACGCGGTGAACGTGGGGCGGATCGCGGGCGGTCCGGCGGGTTGGCTGATCGCCGGCAACCGGGGCACCGGCGCGGCCGTCTGGTCGTCCGCCGACGCGACGGAGTTCCAGTTGGTCAGCGGCGTCGCCCCGCTGGCGTCGGACCCGGCGGGGCGCACCTGGGCGGCGGACGCGGCGGCCACCGGCTCGGGATGGGTGCTGGTCGGCTCGCGGCGGTCGCCGGGGCGGCCGGGCGGGGAACCGGCGGCGTGGACGTCACCGGACGGGCGGGCCTGGCAGCGGCGGGTCCTGCCGGACGCGGCCCCGCCGGGCGATCTGCAGCGGGTGGTCGCGGTGAGGGACCGGCTGGTCGGGCTGGGCCGGCGCGGTGACTCGTTGGCGGCCTGGACCGCCGGCCCCGAGGGGGCGCAGTGGCGCCCCGGCGGATCGCTGCCGGCGGCGGCAGGTGGCCCGACGGCGCAGGTCGCGGCGCTGGCGTCGACCGGCGGCGGGGTGGCGGCGGTGGTGTCGACACCCTCCGGCGTCACCGGGTGGTTCTCCCGGGACGCAGGTGGGTGGTCGGCCGTCGAGGTGCCGCGCCCGTTGCCGGGCGGGGCGGACCGGTCGGTCGCCCTGGCCGGCTCGGCGGACCGCCTGGTCCTGGCGGCGGACGACGCGGAGGGCGGCTCCCTGTGGACGGCGCAGGCCCCGGGCCGGCCCGGGTGAGCGGTCCGTCAGCTGTCTCCGACGGGTGCCGAATGCCCGGTTTCACCCTCGTCCCGGGCGTTCTGTTACAGCACTCCGGTGAAATCGGCCACTCAACGTAACGGTTAGGTCAACCCGGCTTCGTAGGTCTTACGGCGTGCCCCGCTGGTGGGATAACGTCCCGCCCCAGACCGGGTACGCGGTCAGTTCGAGCACCCCCGCAAGGGCCAATTTCCAATTCGCGGCGGGCGTTCGGGCTTTGGGACTGAGGAGGGTACGAGCCGTGAGGCAGAAGCTCGCACGGGTGCTCGGTGGCGTTGCCATCGGCGCGCTCGTTATCAGTGGCACGGCCGCGTGTAAGGCCGACAGTGGCAGCGAAGGTAGCAGCGGGAACTCGGCGGCCTGCGACCTCAAGATCGGCTTCTTCGGCCCGTTGACCGGCGACGCCGCGGGTCTCGGTATTCACATGCGCAACGGCACCAAGCTGGCGATCGACCAGTACAACAAGGACAACGCGGACTGCAAGGTCAACCTGTCCGAGTACGACTCGCAGGGTGACCCGGCCAAGGCCCCGGCCCTGGCGCAGCAGGCGGTGGGCGACACCAAGGTCGTCGGCATGATCGGCCCGGCGTTCTCGGGCGAGTCCGAGGTGGCCGACCCGATCTTCGAAGAGGCCGGCCTGCCGATCATCACCCCGTCGGCGACCCGTCCGAGCCTGAGCACCAAGGGCTGGAAGATCTTCCACCGGGGCGTCGGCAACGACACCTCGCAGGGTCCGGCCGCCGGCCGGTACATCAAGAACGTGCTGAAGTCGGACAAGGTCTACGTCGTCGACGACCAGTCGGCGTACGGCGCGGGCCTGGTGGACGAGGTCAAGAAGGTCCTCGGCACCGTGGCGGGCGAGGACAAGGTCCAGGTCAAGCAGACCAACTTCTCCGCGGTCGTCACCAAGATCGTCGGCAGCGGCGCGAACGTCCTGTTCTTCGGTGGCTACTACACCGAGGCGGGCCTGCTGCTCAAGCAGCTCAAGGGTGCCGGCTGGAAGGGCACCATGGTGGCCGGTGACGGCGTCAACGACGCCAACTTCGTCAAGGTCGCCGGTCAGCAGGTCGCCGAGGGCACCGTCCTGACCTGCCCCTGCGCCCCGGCCACCGCGGCCAAGGGCACCTTCGTGACCGACTACAAGGCGGCCTTCGAGAACGCCGAGCCGGGCACCTACGCCGACGTGTCGTACGACATCACGAAGATCTTCCTTGAGGGCATCAAGAGCGGCAAGGCGTCCCGCGCCGACCTGCTGGCCTTCGTGAAGTCCTACAACAAGGCCGGTGGCGCCACCGGTGTCACCTACAAGTTCGAGCCCACCGGTGAGCTGGACCCTGCCCAGGTGCTGGTCTGGGCGTTCAAGGTCAACGCGGGCCAGGTCGTTCCGGACATCGAGATCCCGAAGGCCTGACCGGTTCGCCGGTCCCGCCAGGGATACCAGACGACGCGGCCGGGAGTGACCCTCCCGGCCGCCTCGTTTGGCCGCACAGTTGGAGCCCTACTTGAACTTCGATGAGTTGCTCGGGAACTTCCCGGCTCTGACCATCACCGGGCTGGAACAGGGCGCGATCTACGCCCTGGTGGCCCTCGGATACACCCTGGTCTATGGCGTTCTGCGCCTGATCAACTTCGCCCACTCCGAGGTCTTCATGGTCGGCACCTTCACCGCCCTGTGGACCTGGGAGGCCCTCGGCTACGACCAGAACTCCCCCTCGCCGGCCATCGGGCCACTGGTGCTCGCGCTGGTCGCCGGACTGATCGTGGCGGGGGTCGCCTCCGCGGCGACCGCCGTGACCGTGGAGCTGGTCGCCTACCGGCCGCTGCGGCGGCGCAACGCGCCCCCGCTGGCCTTCCTCATCACCGCGATCGGCGCGTCGTTCGTGCTCGCCGAGTCGTTCGGCATCGGCACCCGCCGGGCCCCGTTCGGCATGCCGACGCTGCTGCCCTCCGAGACGGTGTTCACCGTCTTCGGTGCCAACGTGACCAACATCCAGCTGCTCATCCTCGGGGTGACGCTGGTGATGATGATCGGCCTGGACCAGTTCGTGAACCGCAGCCGGCTCGGCCGCGGCATCCGGGCGGTGGCCCAGGACGCGGACACCGCCGCCCTGATGGGCGTCAACAAGAACCGGGTGATCCTGCTGGTGTTCGTGCTCGGTGGCCTGATGGCCGGCGTCGCGGCCCTGCTGTGGAACGTCCGTTACGGCTACACGAAGTTCAACGTGGGCTTCCTGATCGGGCTCAAGGCGTTCGCCGCGGCGGTGCTCGGCGGCATCGGCAACCTCCGCGGCGCGCTGCTCGGCGGCCTGCTGCTCGGGGTGGCGGAGAACTACGCCGCGGGCCTGTTCGGCGGAGACTGGAAGGACTTCACCGGTTTCGTGCTGCTCATCGTGCTGCTGATGTTCCGGCCCACCGGCCTGCTCGGCGAATCTCTCGGGAGGGCGCGCGCATGACCGCCACCGTGAACAAGGGTCGGCTCTCCGGCGCCAAGGGGCGCTGGGCGGCCATGCCGAAGCAGATCCGCTGGGCCGGGATCGCGGCCCTGGTCGTCCTGCTCTACATCCTGCCCAACAAGTGGTTCTACGAGTACCTCGGCTTCCCCATCGGCAGCGAGTACTTCGCCCTCTACACCACCCGCTCGGACTTCGCGGGCGTGCTGTTCGACACCGCGGTCTTCGTGCTGCTGGCCGTGGGCCTGAACGTGGTGGTCGGCTTCGCCGGTCTGCTCGACCTCGGCTACTTCGGCTTCTACGCGCTCGGCGCGTACACGGTGGCGTTGTTGACCTCGCCGGAGAGCCGGCTGGGGACGAACTGGCCGTGGCTGGCGGCGGTGCCGATCGCGGTGATGGTCGCGATGGTCTCCGGTGTCATCCTCGGCGGCCCGACGCTGCGGCTGCGGGGCGACTACCTGGCCATCGTGACGCTCGGCTTCGCCGAGATGATCCGGCTCTACGCGGCCCGCAACGAGGGTGTGCTCCAGGGCCAGCGGGGCATCCCGGCGATCCCGCACCCGCCGGGCACCGGCTCGGACGGCAAGCCGCTGTTCGGCGTGGTGGACTCCCGCCCCTACTACTGGCTGCTGCTGACGCTGATCCTCCTGGTCATCGTGCTGGTCCGGAACCTGGCCAACAGCCGGGTCGGCCGGGCCTGGGTGGCGACCCGGGAGGACGAGGACGCGGCCGAGGTGATGGGCGTGCCGACGTTCAAGTACAAGCTGTGGGCGTTCGCGATCGGGGCGGCGGTGGCCGGCCTGACCGGTGCGGTCTTCGCCGGCAAGCAGACGTTCATCAACTCTGACCAGTTCGTGCTGGAGAGCTCCATCCTGGTGCTCGCCGCGGTCATCCTGGGCGGTGCCGGCAACATCAAGGGCGCCATCGTCGGCGGCGCGATCACCTGGTACCTGCCGGAGTGGCTGCGTGGTGTCGGCGACCTGATCGGGGTGGAGTTCGACGCGGCGGAGTACCGGATCCTGATCTTCGGCCTGGTCATCATCGTGATGATGATCTTCCGACCGCAGGGTATCGTGCCCAACCGGCGGCGGGCGGCGGAGTTCGCCGACCGGCGCCAGGAGGCGGTTCCGCAGGAGAAGGTGCCCAGTGAGTGATCCGCAGATGAGAAGCGACCGCGACGCCAGCAGCGACCGCGACGTGGTCGCCGACGGCCGCAGCACCGTCGGGGTGCCGCCGGAGCCCGGTTCCGGTGCCCCGACGGCGGCCACCCCGGCGGGGCGGGACGCCGCCGGGCGGGAACCGCTGCTGGAGGTCGACGACGTCACCCTGCGCTTCGGTGGCGTGGTCGCCCTCGACAAGGTCAACTTCACCCTCTACCGGGGGGAGATCCTCGGCCTGATCGGCCCCAACGGCGCCGGTAAGACGACCTGCTTCAACGCGATGACCGGCGTCTACCGGCCCACCGAGGGCGAGATCCGGTTCAAGGGGCAGCGCACCAACGGCAAGCGGCGGTCCTGGATCACCAAGGCCGGCATCGCCCGGACGTTCCAGAACATCCGGCTGTTCCCCGAGATGACGGCGCTGGAGAACGTGATGGTGGGCACGGACGTCCACCACAAGACCAGCGTCATCGCGGCCATGCTCCGGCTGCCGCGGCACTGGCGGGAGGAGCGGGAGGGCCGGGAGAAGGCGTACGAGCTGCTGCGGTTCGTGGGCATCGAACGGCGCGCGAACGACCTGTCCCGCAACCTGTCGTACGGTGAGCAGCGCCGGCTGGAGATCGCCCGGGCTCTCGCGACCGACCCCGCCCTGCTCTGCCTGGACGAGCCGGCCGCCGGCTTCACCCCGGCGGAGAAGGAGGAGCTGCTCGGCCTGATCCGCATGATCCGCGACAAGGGCATCACCGTGCTGCTGATCGAGCACGACATGCGGCTGGTGATGGGCGTGACCGACCGGATCGTCGTGCTGGAGTTCGGCAAGAAAATCGCCGAGGGCCTGCCGGCCGAGGTCCGGGACGACCCGAAGGTGATCGCCGCGTACCTGGGGGTGCCGACCGATGCTGCTTGAGATCAAGGACCTGACCCTGCTCTACGGGCGCATCCAGGCCCTGCACGGGATCAGCCTGGTGGTCAACGAGGGCGAGGTGGTCGCGCTCATCGGCGCCAACGGCGCGGGCAAGACCACCACGATGCGGGCGATCTCCGGGCTGCGTCCGGTGGCCGAGGGCTCGATCGTCTTCGACGGCACCGACGTCACCCGGATGCGCGCCGACCTGCGGGTGACCCGGGGGATCGGGCAGGCACCGGAGGGCCGGGGCGTGTTCCCGGGCATGACGGTGCTGGAGAACCTGGAGATGGGGGCGTACACCCGGCGTGACCGGCCGGAGATCGCCAAGGACCTGGCCATGGTGCTGGACCTCTTCCCCCGGCTGGCCGAACGGCGCAAGCAGGCCGGCGGCACCCTCTCCGGCGGCGAGCAGCAGATGCTGGCCGTGGGGCGGGCGCTGATGGCCCGGCCCCGGCTGCTGCTGCTCGACGAGCCGTCGATGGGGCTCGCGCCGAAGCTGATCCAGCAGATCTTCGAGATCATCACCCGGATCAACGAGCAGGGCACCACGATCCTGCTCGTGGAGCAGAACGCCCAGCAGGCGCTCTCCCGCGCCCACCGGGGCTACGTGCTGGAGACCGGGCGGATCGTGAAGGAGGGCTCCGGTCAGGAGCTGCTGCACGACCCGGCGGTCAAGGAGGCGTACCTCGGCGTCGCCTGAACCCGCTCCACCCGGCTGCCGTCCGTCCCCACGCGGGGACGGACGGCAGCCGCCGTCGTGGTGCTGGTTGCCGCGGTGCGGCTCGGCCTTGCGGTGCGGCCGGCCGCGCGGCGCGGTGCGGCCCGGCGGCGCGGGCCGTGCCGAGCGGCGGGGTTGTCGGGGGTACGGACTAGAGTCGCTGCCGTGACAGCTACGACGCCGCGCCTGCTCCTCGTCGACGGACACTCCCTGGCATACCGGGCCTTCTTCGCCCTGCCGGTGGAGAACTTCTCCACCACGACCGGGCAGCCGACCAACGCCGTCTACGGCTTCACCTCGATGCTGATCAACGTGCTCCGCGACGAGCAGCCCACCCACATCGTGGTCGCCTTCGACGTCTCCCGCCGCTCCTTCCGCACCGAGAAGTACGCGGAGTACAAGGCGGGCCGCAGCGAGACCCCGGCCGACTTCAAGGGCCAGGTCAGCCTGGTCAAGGAGGTCCTCGACGCGCTGCGTATCCCGGTCGTCGAGCGGGAGGGCTACGAGGCCGACGACGTCATCGCCACCCTCGCCTGCCAGGCCCGGGACCAGGGCATGCAGGTGTTGATCAGCACCGGCGACCGGGACGCCTTCCAGCTCGTCGGCGACCAGGTGACCGTGCTCTACCCGCGCAAGGGCGTCTCCGACCTGGCCCGGATGGATCCGGCCGCGATCGAGGCGAAGTACGGCGTCGGCCCGCAGCGCTACCGGGACCTGGCCGCCCTGGTCGGGGAGACCAGCGACAACCTCCCCGGCGTCCCCGGCGTCGGCCCGAAGACGGCCGCCAAGTGGATCCAGACGTACGGCGGGGTCGAGGGCGTCGTCGCACGGGCCGACGAGATCAAGGGTAAGGCCGGCGAGAGCCTGCGCGAGCGGCTCGCCGACGTGATCCGCAACTACGAGATCAACTGCCTGGTCTCCGACCTGGAGCTGCCGCTGCGCCCCGAGGACGCCCGCTGGCAGGGCTGGGACCGCGAGGCCGTGCACCAGGTCTTCGACACCCTCCAGTTCCGGATCCTGCGGGACCGGCTCTACCAGTACCTGGAGGCGGTGGAGCCGGAGGCCGAGGCCGGCTTCGACCTGGCCGGCGAGGTGCTCACCGCGCCGGGCGCGCTGGCCGGGTGGCTGGCCGCGCACGCCCCGGCCGGCAGCGCGATCGGGCTGGCCGCCAAGCTGGACACCGGCCCCAACCGCCGGCACACCGCCTCGGTGACCGGCCTGGCCCTGGCCACCGCCGACGGCGCCGCGGCCTGGGTCGACCCGGCCGGTCTGGAGCCCGTCGACGAGACCGCGCTGGCCGACTGGCTGGCCGACGCCGGGCGGCCCAAGGTGCTGCACGACAGCAAGCCGGCGCTACTGGCGTTCGCCGCGCACGGCTGGGCGCTGGCCGGCATCGCCCGGGACACCCAGATCGCCGCCTACCTGGCCCGCCCCGACCAGCGTTCCTACGACCTGACCGACCTCGCCCTGCGCTACCTGCACCGCGAGCTGCGGGTCGACGCCCCGGAGACCGGCCAGCTCACCCTCGACGGGCTGGGTGACGAGGGGGTGGCCGAGCAGAACCTCATGCTCCAGGCGCGGGCCACCCTCGACCTGGCCGACGCGATCGACGCCGAGCTGTCCCGCGACGGCGAGCAGTCCGCCCGGTTGATGGCCGAGGTGGAGCTGCCGCTGATGCGGGTGCTCGCCGGCCTGGAGACCACCGGTATCGCCGCCGACACGGACTACCTCTCCGAGCTGGAGGCGCACTTCGCCGCCGAGGTGAAGGCCGCCGCGCAGGGCGCTTACGCGGCGGTCGGCCGGGAGTTCAACCTCGGCTCGCCCAAGCAGTTGCAGGAGATCCTCTTCACCGAGCTGGGCCTGCCCAAGACCAAGAAGATCAAGACCGGTTACACCACCGACGCCGACGCGCTCCAGTGGCTCCACGCGCAGAACCCGCACCCGGTCCTGGGGCACCTGCTGCGCCACCGGGACGTGGCCAAGCTCAAGTCGACGGTCGACGGGCTGCTCAAGTCGGTCTCCGACGACGGCCGGATCCACACCACCTTCAACCAGACCGTCGCGGCCACCGGCCGGCTCTCCTCCACCGAGCCCAACCTCCAGAACATCCCGATCCGCACCGAGGAGGGGCGGCGCATCCGGCGGGCCTTCGTGGTGGGGGAGGGCTACCAGACGCTGCTCACCGCCGACTACAGCCAGATCGAGATGCGGATCATGGCGCACCTGTCGTTGGACGAGGCGCTGATCGAGGCGTTCAACTCCGGCCACGACTTCCACGCCGCCACCGCGTCGTCGGTCTTCGCGGTCCCCGTCGGCGAGGTCACCGCCGACCAGCGCCGCAAGATCAAGGCCATGAACTACGGCCTGGCGTACGGGTTGAGCGCCTTCGGTCTGTCCCAGCAGCTCGGCATCACCCCCGACGAGGCCCGGGGGCTGATGGAGAACTACTTCGCCGGGTTCGGCGGGGTGCGCGACTACCTGCACGAGGTGGTGGCGCGGGCCCGTCAGGACGGCTACACCTCCACCATCCTGGGCCGCCGCCGCTACCTGCCCGACCTGGTCAGCGACAACCGGCAGCGGCGGGAGATGGCCGAGCGGATGGCCCTCAACGCGCCCATCCAGGGCTCGGCGGCCGACATCATCAAGGTCGCCATGCTGCACGTCGACACCGCGCTGCGCGCTGCCGGGCTGCGGTCGCGGATGCTGCTCCAGGTGCACGACGAGCTGGTCTTCGAGGTCGCCCCCGGTGAGCGGGAGGCGCTGGAGGCGCTGGTGCGGCAGGAGATGGGCACCGCGTACCCGCTGTCCGTGCCGTTGGAGGTCTCCGTCGGCGAGGGCCGGGACTGGAACAGCGCCGACCACTAGCCGGCCGCCCGACCCCGGCCGGAGGTGTTCCGGCCGGGTTCATCGTCACCAGGGGGAGAGATGACCACACTCGCCGACCGGCCGCACACCGCGCTGCTCGTCGTCGACGTGCAGAACGGCGTGGTGGCCGGGGCGTTCCGCCGGGACGAGGTCGTCGCCCACGTCGGCGCGCTGGTGGAGCGGGCCCGGCGGGAAGGGGTGCCGGTCGTCTGGGTGCAGCACTGCGACGCCCAGCTCGTCCCGGGTGGCGACGACTGGCGGATCGTCCCCGAGCTGACGCCGGGGCAGGACGAGCCGAGGGTCGAGAAGCGTTACGGCGACTCCTTCGAGGACACCACGCTGGAGTCGGTGCTGGCCGGGCTGCGGGTCGGCCGGCTCGTCCTGGCCGGTGCGCAGACCGACGTGTGCGTCCGGTCGACCCTGCACGGCGCGTTCGTCCGGGGCTACGACACCATTCTGGTCAGCGACGCCCACACCACGGAGGACATGACGGCCTGGGGTGCCCCGCCGCCGGAGCAGGTCGTGGCGCACACCAACCTCTACTGGTCCCACCAGTCGGCCCCGGGGCGTACGGCCGGCACCATCGAGACCCGGGACGTCGACTTCACCGCCGCCACCGCCTGACCCCGTCGCCCTGGTCGCCCGTCGTCGGCCCGGTAACCCGTGGTCGGCCCGGTAGCCCGCCGCCGTACCGGTCCACGCGGCGGTTCGTCCCGCGCCGTCGGTTCGGCCCGGTGTGCCCGGCCTGCGTCGGCGGCACCGCCCCGCCGGTCAGCGCAGCGGGTCGTGGCCCCAGTTCATCAGCGACCAGCGCCACTTCGTCTCCCGGACGTCACCGCCGGGCCGCTGCGCCAGGTGCCGGTGCACGTACCCGACCACCTTGCGCATGTGCCGGTAGTCGGCGGCGGAGAGTTCGGCCCGCTTGCGGCGCAGCAGGTCGACGATCCGCCGGCCGGACGCGTGCCCGACCGACTCGCCACCCCCGGCGCGTCCCCCGCTGTGCCAGCCCACCCGCTTGGACTCCTCGGTCTGCAACCAGGCGGAGAGCTCGCCGGGTCTCATGTTCACCGCCTCGGTGAACTCCCGGTAGGTCTGCTGCGGATCGTCGGCCCGGCTCACGGCGCACCACCCCCGGCACGCCCCGGGGCACCGGGGCGGACGCGGAACCTCTGCACGGCCATGGCGGCCGGGTACCCGGCGGCGGTGCACCGAAACGACCGGCCCGGAGCCGGGATACGTCGGGACCGCCCCGGTCAGGCGGTGGCCGGCTTCTCGGCGACGAAGATCGCGGTGCCGGGGAAGAGCCGCCCACGCAGCGGGCTCCACTGCCCCCAGGTCTCCCGGTGCCCCGCCGGCCACTCCGGCTCCACCAGGTCGAGCAGGCGGAAACCCGCGCCCACCAACTCGCGGATCCGGTCGCCGAGGGTCCGGTGCTGCTCCACGTAGCTGGCCACCCCCCGGTCGTCCTGCTCCACGTAGGGCGAGCGGTCGAAGTAGGAGTGCACGGCGGTCAGCCCGCCCTCGCCCGGGTCGTCGAGGAAGACCCAGCGCATCGGGTGGGTGACCGAGAAGACCCACCGCCCGCCGGGGCGCAGCACCCGGTGCACCTCGGCCATCAGCGCGGCCGAGTCGTCGACGAACGGGATCGCCCCGAAGGCGGTGCAGGCGATGTCGAACGACGCCCCGGCGAAGGGCAGGGCCAGGGCGTCGGCCTGCACCAGCGGAACGGGCACCCCGCTGGCGCGGGCGGCGCGGGCGGCGTGCCGCAGCATGCCGGCGGAGAGGTCGAAGGCGACCGGGTGCGCGCCCTGGGTGGCCAGCCAGCGGGCGCAGGCCGCGGCCCCGCAGCCGACCTCCAGGACCCGTCGTCCGGCCAGCTCGCCGAGCAGCCGCACGTCAGCCTCGCGCAACCCCTCGGGGCACCAGCGGAAGTCCACCTCGCCCAGGAACGCGCCGTGCTCGGCCTGGTAGTCGTCGGCGTCGTGGTCCCACCAGCCACGGTTGGCCCGTCGGGTCTCCGTGGCGCCCACCCGGCGGCGGAGCACCCGCTCGTCGTCGCTCACCTGCTCGTTGTCGTGCACCCGCTCACGCTAGGCCCTGGGTGGGTGCCACCTGACGGACCCCGGTGCGCGCGGCGTGCCGGACGGCCGTACGCTGTCGGTCCCGTGAGGTGGATGTGACGGATGAGACAGCGGAGGTGTTTTCCGACCGAAATCTCCGCTTTCGCAGCTGACGAGGTCGCGAGGACCCGGGAGGGCTTGCACGCTGTGGTAATGCAGCGGGTAGGCTAGACGATGCGCTCGTGGATCGTGTACCTCGGCAGGGAGCAGGTGCGCGGTCGTCGGAGCACCAATGGTCTTCTCTTGGCGATCGTTCGGTGTGCCCGGTGGCGGATCCGCTGGCGCGAACGGGTCACTGCGACACCACGCCTGCTGTGACAACCCATCCGACCGGAGCAACCGCCCACATGACGAGCAGCATCGAGGCCCCCTCGAGCGCCACCCGGGTCACCCACGACGATCTCGGTTCCGAGGAGGCTTTCCTCGCCGCGATCGACGAGACCATCAAGTACTTCAATGACGGCGACATTGTCGAAGGCACCGTCGTCAAGGTCGATCGGGACGAGGTCCTGCTCGACATCGGCTACAAGACCGAGGGCGTCATTCCCTCGCGGGAGTTGTCGATCAAGCACGACGTGGACCCCGCCGAGGTCGTCTCGGTCGGTGACCACATCGAGGCCCTGGTCCTCCAGAAGGAGGACAAGGAGGGTCGTCTGATCCTCTCCAAGAAGCGGGCGCAGTACGAGCGGGCCTGGGGCACGATCGAGAAGATCAAGGACGAGGACGGCGTCGTCCGCGGTTCGGTCATCGAGGTGGTCAAGGGTGGCCTCATCCTCGACATCGGGCTGCGCGGCTTCCTGCCCGCCTCCCTGGTCGAGATGCGGCGGGTGCGTGACCTGCAGCCGTACGTCGGCCGCGAGCTGGAAGCCAAGATCATCGAGCTGGACAAGAACCGCAACAACGTGGTCCTGTCCCGCCGGGCCTGGCTGGAGCAGACGCAGTCCGAGGTTCGCACCGAGTTCCTCAACAAGCTCCAGAAGGGGCAGGTCCGCAAGGGCGTCGTCTCGTCGATCGTCAACTTCGGCGCGTTCGTCGACCTGGGCGGCGTGGACGGCCTGGTGCACGTCTCCGAGCTGTCCTGGAAGCACATCGACCACCCGTCCGAGGTCGTCGAGGTCGGCCAGGAGGTCGAGGTCGAGGTCCTGGACGTCGACCTGGACCGGGAGCGGGTCTCGCTGTCGCTGAAGGCGACCCAGGAGGACCCGTGGCGGCAGTTCGCCCGCACCCACGCGATCCAGCAGATCGTGCCGGGTAAGGTCACCAAGCTGGTCCCGTTCGGTGCGTTCGTCCGGGTGGACGACGGCATCGAGGGCCTGGTCCACATCTCCGAGCTGGCCGAGCGGCACGTGGAGATCCCGGAGCAGGTCGTCCAGGTGGGTTCCGAGGTGATGGTCAAGGTCATCGACATCGACCTGGAGCGTCGCCGGATCTCGCTGTCGCTCAAGCAGGCCAACGAGGGCTTCGTCGAGGGCGAGGAGCACTTCGACCCGACCCTCTACGGCATGGCCGCGACGTACGACACCGAGGGCAACTACATCTACCCGGAGGGCTTCGACCCGGAGACGGGCGAGTGGCTCGAGGGGTACGACAAGCAGCGCGAGACCTGGGAGAACCAGTACGCCGAGGCGCGTCAGCGCTGGGAGGCCCACACCAAGCAGGTGCAGACCTCCCGGGCCGCCGACGCCGAGGCCGCCGCCAACCCGGCGCCTCCGGTCGCCACCGGTGGCACCACCACCTCGACCAGCTCGTCGGCCCCGAGCCGGCAGGCCGAGGAGCCGGCCGGCACGCTGGCCACCGACGAGGCGCTCGCCGCCCTGCGGGAGAAGCTCGCCGGCGGCAAGTGATCCGTAAGCTGCCTCCCACCCGGTACGACGTCTGACGTCACCCCCGGTCCGGGTAGCCGCTGACACAGAAGCCCCGCCCCCGATCCGCCACGCGGATCGGGGGCGGGGCTTCTGTGCCGTTCCCGGCCGCCGCCGCTCCCGTCCCGCGACGGGACGGGACGGGACAACCGACTCAGGGATGGCGATGTTGCGGTCCAGGTGGCATCGGATACCGCTACCTCGCCGACTGTGCGGGACGCCCCGGGCGAGATGCCCTGGGCGAGACGCCCCGGGCGGGCGCCCCGGGCGCGCCGGGCTGGGCGAGACGCCCCGGGCGAGACGCCCCGGGCTGGGTGAGGCGGTCCGACTCGGTGTGGTGGGTCGGTGTGGTGTGGCGGACGCCGATCCGGTTGACTGGGTCGGTGTTGAGGGTGGGACTGACCGGGGGCATCGGGTCCGGTAAGAGCGCGGTGGCGGCGCGACTGGCCGCGCTGGGCGCGGTGATCGTCGACTCCGACCGGATCGCCCGCGAGGTGGTCGCGCCGGGGAGCGACGGGCTGGCGGCCGTCGTCGCCGCCTTCTCCGACCGGGTGCTGGCCGCCGACGGGACGCTGGACCGGGCCGCGTTGGGCGCGCTGGTCTTCGCCGACCAGGCCGCCCGTCACCGGTTGGAGGAGATCACCCATCCCCGGGTCCGGGCCCGGTCGGCGGAACTCTTCGCCGCGGCGCCCCCGGACGCGGTGGTGGTCAACGACGTACCGCTGCTGGTGGAGGTGGGGCTCGCGCCGACGTACCACCTGGTGGTGGTGGTGCGGACGGCGGTGGCCACCCGGCTGCAGCGGTTGGCGCGGGACCGGGGGATGTCCCGTGCGGAGGCCGAGCGGCGGATCGCGGCCCAGGCCGACGACGCCCGCCGCGCCGCCGCCGCCGACGTGCTGCTCGACAACGACGGTGGCCTCGACGACCTGCACGCCGCGGTGGACGCCCTGTGGCGGGACCGGCTGCTGCCCTACGAGCGCAACGTGCGGGAGCACCGGGTGGCCGGGGAACCGGTGGTGGTACGGCCCGAGCCGGATCCGACCTGGCCGCAGCAGTACGCCCGGCTCGCCGCCCGGATCCGGCACGCGCTGGCCCCGGCCGACCTGCGGCTCGACCACGTCGGCTCGACCGCCGTCCCCGGACTGGCCGGCCGGGACGTCCTCGACGTGCAGGTGACCGTGCCGTCGCTGGCCGAGGCGGACGGCCCGCTGGCCCAGCGGCTCGCCGACGCCGGCTTCCCGAGGCTGCCCGGCCGGTGGTGGGACTGCCCCCGGACGGCGGTCGGCAGGGGCCGGGCCGGCGACGAGGGTGGGACGGGTGACGACGGCTGGGAGAAGCGGTGGCACGGCAGCGCCGATCCGGGCCGGGCGGTCCAGGTGCATCTGCGGGTGGCCGGCTCGCCCGGCTGGCGGCACGCCCTGCTGATGCGTGACCACCTGCGCGCCGATCCTGACCGGCGGGCCGCCTACCTGCTGGTGAAGCGGGAGTTGGCGGCCTCGGCACCGGCCGGCGTCGAGGCCGACACCGCCGCCGACCCGTGGTTCGACGAGGAGTACCTGCGCGCCGAGGCGTGGGCCGCGCAGACCGGCTGGCGCCCCTGACGGGTCCGGGTCCACCCACCGACCCGTCACGCGTCGACCGTGCCGGTGTCCGGGCCGACCGGGCGTTCAGCCGGCCCGGACCGGCCCGCCGGCCTTCCCCGGCGGGGACGCGGCCCGGGGTGGCTTCGGGCCAGCTGGTTTCGGGCGGGGTGGTTTCGGGCGGGGCGGGGTGACTCCGGCCGGCAGTGGTCCGGGTGTCAGGTCCAGCTGCGCCCACGCCCCACCGGCGGTGCGCAGTTCCAGCCGTCGGGGGAATCCGGACCGGTCCAGCCAGTACCGCACGCGCTGGCCCCGGTGGTGTACCTCGAACACGTCCACGGGCCGGTCGGCCCGCCGGTCGCCCCGGATGCGTACCGTCGCGTCGGCCGGTGGGGGCGGCCCGCCGGCCCGGAGCGCGGTGTCGACCAGCATGTCCAGCTCGTCGGCCGGTCGTCCGGCGAGCCGCCAGCCGACGTCGGGCGGGGGCGGCAACGGCGGTCCGGGGGCCGCGGTGCCCGGTGCCACCGGTACGTCCGCACGGGCGAAGCCGGCCCGGTCCCGGCGGAGCAGCGTACGGCGGCCGAGCGTGTCCAGCTCGGCCACCGACAGGTAGGCGACCCCGGCGGACCAGCTCAGCCACCCGGTGCCCCGCAGGTTGGCGGTGCCGCCGAGCGGTGCCGCGACGGTGACGGCGGCCCCGGGGCCGGTACGTAACCGGGTGGCCAGCCGGCCCAGCCGGGCGGCCTCCTCATCGGTGGGCGCCCGGGGCAGCCCGGACCGGCCACCGAGCGCTTCGACCGGCCACAGCGTCGGCCGGTCGGCGCGGTCCAGCTCCACGGTGATCGGAAGGCCGTCGGCCAGCCGGCCCGCCCAGCGACGCAGCCGGGCGTCCCGGTCCACCCACCAGCGGGGGTCCGCCCCGCCGGCCGTCGGCTGCCCGGGGGACGCGCCGGCCGGACCGGTCGGCGTGCCGGTGGGCGGCCAGGCCGCCTGGAGGACGTCCACCTGTTCGCCACCGACGGTGTCCCGGCCGAGCCAGCGTCCACCCCCGGCCCGCAGCGGTTCCACGGCCCCGGTCCGGTCGGCGGCGAGCCCGAACAGGACGGCGAGCGCCCCGGCCAGGCCCCGGCCGGCCGGCAGGCTCCGGAGCCGCCACCGGTCCCCGGGCGGGACCAGCGGCGGCCGGGCCGGGGCGACGATCACCGTGGGGTCGGGGCGGTGCACCACCGCGGTCGGGGTGGCCTGCACCAGGCCCCGGTCCTGGCCCGCCCCCGGACCACCGACGCCGAGGTAGGCCAACGGACGGGACCAGTCGACCCAGCCGATCAGGTCGGTACGGCCGGCGCCGGTGCCGAGGACCACCCGCACCCCGGCCCGGACGTCCCGGTAGGTGGCGACCCGGGCGGCGGCCAGCCGTTCGGCCTCGTCGCCGGTCAGCGCGCGGGCCGCCCCCGTCGGGGCGGGCGTCCAGCTGAGCAGGCCGGCCACCAGGGCGACGGCGGAGGAGACGGCGACCACCCCCAGCGCGACCAGGGTGACCCGCCGCCGCCCGGGGGCGCTGTCGTCGACGCTCGCCAATGGGGGCACGGTGCTCCGTCGGCCGGCTGACCGGTGGTGTCCGCCGGGTCGTCGTCGACCCGGGCCGGCGGGTGGGGCACCGGTCCCCCGGGGGTGTCGTGGCCGGTCGGGCGAGGTCTCCACGTGTGGTTGAACGGGCCGGGAGCGGGCTCGTAACGGCGGTGGGCGCGCCGGTGCGGGCGGTGGTGCTCCCGGCGGCAGTCGGATCCGGCGGCGCGGGCGCGGGCGGCGCCCCTGGGGACGGGTGGTGGGGGCGTTCCGGGGCGGCAGGGGCACGCTGAGGGGACAGGGGCGCTGCGGGGGCGTTCCGGGGTGATCGAGGGGTGACACAGGCGCTGAGGGCGACAGGGAGCGCTGAGGATGCAGGGGCGCTCGCGGCGGCCGGTCTGCGCCAGGGGCGCGACCACGCCGGGGCGCGCACGCCGGTGATGTCCGGGTGCTGCGACCCCAGGGTGCCGGGCGGTGCGAGCCTGTCGAGGGCCCGGCCTCCGCCGCGGTCGGCCGCCGCGAGCGGCCTACGGTGTCCAGGCTAGCCCTCCCGGATGTGGGCCACAATGGCAATATCGAAGCTGATCACAGGCTTGGCCACGGTCGCGGTGAAGTGTCGGACCTGCGGCGTACCGTGGGAACCATGGCGCTCGACATTCCCCGGCTCGACGGTCGTTTCCAGGTCGTCAGCGATTTCCAGCCGGCCGGCGACCAGCCGGCAGCCATCGATGATCTTGAGCGTCGGGTGCGGCGTGGCGACCGCAACACCGTGCTGCTCGGCGCCACCGGCACCGGCAAGAGCGCCACCACGGCGTGGCTGGTCGAGCGGCTGCAACGACCGACCCTGGTGCTCGCCCCCAACAAGACGCTCTGCGCCCAGCTCGCCAAGGAGTTCAGCGAGCTGCTTCCGCACAACTCGGTGGAGTACTTCGTCTCCTACTACGACTACTACCAGCCCGAGGCCTACATCCCGCAGACCGACACCTACATCGAGAAGGACTCCTCGATCAACGAGGAGGTGGAGCGGCTGCGGCACAAGGCGACCATGTCCCTGCTCACCCGGCGGGACACGATCGTGGTGGCCACCGTGTCGGCCATCTACGGCCTGGGCACCCCCGAGGAGTACCTCGACCGGGCCGTCCGGATCGCCGTCGGGCAGGAGCTGGACCGCGACCAGCTGCTACGCCGGCTGGTCGACATCCAGTACACCCGCAACGACATGGCCTTCCAGCGCGGCACCTTCCGGGTCCGCGGCGACACCCTGGAGATCATTCCGGCGTACGAGGAGCTGGCGGTCCGGATCGAGCTGTTCGGTGACGAGGTGGAGAAGCTCTACTACCTCAACCCGCTCACCGGCGACGTCGTCAAGGAGGTCGACCACCTGCTGATCTTCCCGGCCACCCACTACGCGGCGGGGCCGGAGCGGATGGAGCGGGCGACCCGGGACATCGAGGCCGAGCTGGGGGAGCGGCTGGCCGAGCTGGAACGGCAGGGCAAGCTGCTGGAGGCCCAGCGGCTGCGCATGCGGACCACCTACGACCTGGAGATGATGCGCCAGGTCGGGTTCTGCTCCGGCATCGAGAACTACTCCATGCACATCGACGGCCGGTTGCCCGGCAGCCCGCCGCACTGCCTGCTCGACTACTTCCCGGACGACTTCCTCACCGTGGTCGACGAGTCGCACGTCACCATCCCGCAGATCGGCGGCATGTTCGAGGGGGACGCCTCGCGCAAGCGGATGCTGATCGACCACGGGTTCCGGCTGCCCAGCGCCGCCGACAACCGCCCGCTGCGCTTCGACGAGTTCCTGGAGCGGGTCGGTCAGCTCGTCTTCCTGTCGGCCACGCCGGGGCCGTGGGAGATGGAGCAGGCCCAGGGCGAGTTCGTCGAGCAGGTCATCCGGCCGACCGGCCTGATCGATCCGGAGGTCGTGATCAAGCCGACCAAGGGGCAGATCGACGACCTGATGCACGAGATCAAGCTGCGTACCGAGCGCGACGAGCGGGTGCTGGTCACCACGCTGACCAAGAAGATGGCCGAGGACCTGTCCGACTACCTCCTGGAGAACGGCATCCGGGTGCGCTACCTGCACTCCGAGGTCGACACCCTGCGCCGGGTGGAGCTGCTGCGCGAGCTGCGCAAGGGCGACTACGACGTGCTGGTCGGCATCAACCTGCTCCGGGAGGGCCTCGACCTGCCGGAGGTCTCCCTGGTGGCGATCCTGGACGCCGACAAGGAGGGCTTCCTGCGCAGCGGCCGGTCGCTGATCCAGACGATCGGCCGGGCCGCCCGCAACGTCTCCGGCCAGGTGCACATGTACGCCGACAAGATCACCCCGTCGATGGCGGCGGCGATCGACGAGACCAACCGCCGCCGGGCCAAGCAGATCGCGCACAACGAGGCGCACGGGATCAGCCCCGAGCCGCTGCGCAAGAAGATCCACGACATCCTCGACGACATCTACCGCGAGGCGGAGGACACCGAGAACTCCCGGGTCGGTGGGGCGGCCCGGCAGCTCTCCCGGGGCAAGGCGCCGGTCAAGGAGACCCGCAGCCGTGGTCGGGCCGGCGTGGACACCCCGTCCCGGGAGGGGATGGCCCGGGCCGACCTGGCGCAGCTGATCCAGGAGCTCAACGATCAGATGCTCGCCGCCGCCCGCGAGCTGCAGTTCGAGCTGGCCGCCCGGATCCGCGACGAGGTGGCCGACCTGAAGAAGGAGCTGCGGGGGATGGACGCCGCCGGGGTCACGTAAGGGCGCCGCGTCGCCGGGCGTACGCTGCCGGGCGGGGAACGGTCGAACCGCCTGGCAGCGGAGGGGATCCGAATCCGACTCGGATGCACATTGCAGCGTGCGAGCGAGGTGTTGCCCTGGGTGATGATCCTGCGTACCCTCCCTCGTGGGGAGGCTGGGATGCCATTGTCATCGAGTCCTGTCATTCGACGTGCGCGGCTCGGCGCCGAGCTGCGCCAGTTGCGCAGACGGGAGGCGCTGACGCTGGAACAGGTGTGTACCCGGTTGGGCTGGGCCTCCACATCGAAGCTGTCCCGCATCGAGCTGGGGCAGAGCCGACCGGATCTGGCCGACGTGCTCGACCTGCTGGACGTCTACGAGGTCCCGTCGCCGCAGCGTGAGGCGCTGATCGTCATCGCCCGGGACGCGGCGACCGGTCGCGGCTGGTGGAAGGCGCTCGGCGAGATGAGCGAGCGGCAACGCACCTACGCGGAGCTGGAGGCAGGTGCGGCGAGCATCGTGGAGTACCAGCCGGCGGTACTGCCCGGCCTGCTCCAGGCGCCCGGCTACGCCCGGCTGCGGATCACGGCCGGTCGACTGCTGCATCCGGACATCGACGTCGAGGCCGATCTGCGGGCCAGGCTCACCCGGCAGGCGGTGTTGCGCCGGCCCGATCCGCCGCGGTACACCGCCCTGCTCGACGAGCGGGCCTGCGACCCCGGCGACCTGCCCGCCGACGTCTGGCGCGAGCAGGTGGACCAGTTGTTGGCGATGGCCGAGCTGCCGCACGTGACGATCCGGGTGGTGCCCGGTACGGCGGTCCCGCCCGGCGGGGCCTACCCGTTGACGGCCTTCTCGTGCTACTCGTTCCCCGACCCGGCCGACCCGCGCACGGTGATGCTGGAGGCGATGACCACCGACGTCCGGCTGGCCTCCGACGCGGACGTCAGCCGGTACGACCGGATGACCGGTTGGCTCTCCGCCGCCGCGCTGAGCCCGGCGGAGACGGTGGAGCTGTTCCGCCGTCGGGCCGCCGACCTCGCTGCCGATCCGGCCGCCGGCCCGGCCGTCGCCCTGTCGGGCGACGACGAGGCTCTCCGGGACGAGCAGGCGGCCGACGAGGAGGCCGGTGACGTCGTGCCCGGGGATCCGGAGGCCACCAGACGGGCGGCCGTTCCGGGGCTCACCCGTAGCGGTTGAAACCACCCTCGGAGTCGATGACCTGACCGGTGATCCAGCCCGCCTCCGGTGAGCAGAGGAACCGGGCCAGCCGCGCCGCGTCCTCGGGCGTTCCCCAGTGCCCGGTCGGGAAGCGCGCCGCCACGGCGGCGTGCGCGTCCGGTGCGGCGTAGCCGGTGTCGGTCGGGCCGGGGTTGAGGCAGTTGACGGTGATCCCGCGGGGCATGAGCAGCGGGGCGAGCTGGGCGGTGAGGTTCTCCACGCCGGCCTTGCTGGCCGCGTAGGCCAACTCGGTCGGCATCGGGCCGAGCCGCTGGCCGCTGGAGAAGAGCACCAGCCGACCCCCCGCCCCGGCGGTGAAGGCGGCGCTGAACGCTTCGGCCAGCAGCAGGGTGGCCCGCACGTTCACCAGCAGGTGCCGGTCGATCTGGTCCGCCACCAGCTCGCCCAGGCGGGTCGGGTGGGAGTGCGCGTGTGCCGCCACCACCGCGTCGAGTCGACCGTGCCGGCGTACCGCCTCCGCGACGAGCGCCGCCGGGGCGGCGGGGTCGAGCAGGTCGGCGGTCACGTGGTCGGCGGCGCCGCCAAGCTCGGCCAGGAGCGCCGGTACACCGTCCGGGTCGCCACCGTAGGGCTGGCCGTCGTCGTAGCCGGGCAGGCCGGTGAGGAGCAGCCGGTGCCCGTCGGCGGCGAGGGTGCGGGCGACCGCCGCCCCGATGCCGATCCGTCGACTCACCCCGGTCACCAGGAACACCCGCTCAGCCATGCCGGCCAGTGAACCGGACCGGCCGGTCCGGACGCCACGGGTTATCCGTCACCGACCCGTGCCGGCAGGGGTGGTCACCGCGTGGACCACCGGACCCGGCACCCCCGAACGCGTCGGGGCCGGTGTGCCTCGCGTGCGCCGGAGGATAACCCGGGGGTACGACAGTTCCGGTCGAGCCGGGATCGACCAGGGTGGATTCGTTTCTCAGGCCGGTACGTCGACGAAGTGCTCGACCCGGGGCGGGGCGGCGAAGTGCGGGCCGATCAGCGCCCGCCACCTGTCGAAGGCCTCGGTGCCCCGGAAGTTCTGCTCGTGGGCCTGCACCGAGTCCCACTCGACCAGCAGGACGAACCGCGAAGGGCTTTCGATGCCCCGGGTCATCCGGACCGAGCGGCAGCCCTGGACGGCGACGATGATCGCGTGCGCCTGCGCGTAGGCGGCGGCGAAATCATCCTCGTGGCCGGGTGTTACGTCGATGAGCGCGACCTCAAGCACCATGTCCGACAGCCTGCCACGTCACCCCACCCGGCCGCCGTGCCGGGGGGAACTCCGTCACCGGCTGGGCCGACGGCGGGCACCGATTACCCCTAGTCTCCTAGGATGCCCTGCGCGATGTGCCGGACGTAAGGGGCAAGGCGGGTGCCCGAACGTGACGCTGTCGGCAATGCGGGCCGCAGGAGATGCGCCCGTGGCCCTCGATGGTGAACAATGGCGGCCGAGGAGGGGAGTATTCCCCCGCGACGGAGTCGTCAGCACGGTCGAGCGTCACCCCCGGCGATCGACCCGGCTCCGCCGGTCGGCGGCCCGTTCGCGGGTCACCGGCGGAAGAGACCTCCGACAGTCACCAGTGTGTGCGTCGTCGCCCACCCCGCCGTCACGCGGCGTACGGTGTGCCCGACGCCGCGTGTCTGCCGGAGGAATGGATTGAACGTGTCCGGAATGGTGTGGGCGGGAACCCTCGTCGCACTCACGGCGGTGCTCCTCGTCGACCTCTTCATCATCGGTCGCCGGCCGCACGAGCCGAGCGTCCGCGAGTCGAGCCTCTGGGTCAGCTTCTACGTCGGCCTGGCACTGCTCTTCGGGGCCGGCCTGTGGGTCACCGCGGGCGGCAACGTGGCCGGCCAGTTCTACACCGGTTGGTTGACCGAGTACAGCCTCTCGGTGGACAACCTCTTCGTCTTCGTGATCATCATGGCCCGGTTCGGGGTGCCCCGGAAATACCAGCAGAAGGTGCTGCTCGTCGGCATCGTGCTGGCCCTGGTCATGCGGGGCGGCTTCATCGCCGCCGGGGCGGCGCTGCTCGCCCAGTTCTCCTGGGTGTTCTACATCTTCGGCGCGTTCCTGATCTACACGGCGATCAACCTGGCCCGCCAGGGGGAGCCGGAGGAGGACGAGTTCAAGGAGAACGTGCTGATCCGGTGGAGCCGCAAGGCGCTGCCGATCTCACGGGACTACGACGGCGCGAAGCTCACCACCCACCAGGCCGGTCGGCGGTTGTTCACGCCGATGCTGGTGGTGATGATCGCGATCGGCACCACCGACCTGATCTTCGCGCTGGACTCGATCCCGGCGATCTTCGGAATCACCCAGGAGCCCTACCTGGTCTTCACCGCGAACGTCTTCGCGCTGATGGGCCTGCGGCAGCTCTACTTCCTGGTCGGTGGACTGCTCGACCGGCTGGTCTACCTGAGCTACGGGCTGGCGGTGGTGCTCGGCTTCATCGGCGTCAAGCTGGTGCTGGAGGCGCTGGCCGACAACAACCTGCCGTTCCTCAACGACGGCGAGCCGGTCGGCTGGGCACCGCACATCCCGATCTGGTTGTCGTTGACGGTCATTCTCGGGTGTCTCGCCGTGGCGACGGCGGCCAGCCTGGTCAAGTCGGCCCGGGACCGGCGCCGCGAGCTGGTCGACGTCCACCGCTGACCGGGGCCGGGCAGGGGCGTCGCCGCACCCGCGGCGTTCCTGCCCGGTCAGACCCGGTGTGCGCCGACCAGGGTGGCGACCCGGTCGGGCGGCAGCGGCTCCGCCAGCACCCGCTGCTGCCGGTAGCAGGCGTGCAGCATCCGGGGTCCACTGCCGGCGGTCACCAGACCGACGTGGTGGATGCCCCGTCCAGGTCGGGCGAAGAAGTAGAGGTCGCCGGGGCGTTCCTCGCCGGCCGGCACGGGCGTGGTGACCGCCGCCTGGTCGTCGGCGTCCCGGGGCAGTGGCACGCCGAAGCGCCGCCAGGCCAGATGGACGAGGCCGGAACAGTCGATCCCGTGCCCGGAGAGCCCGCCCCAGACGTACGCGACGTCCCGCAGCCGGGCGGCGACGGCCAGCACGTCGTCGGCCGACGGCGCGACGGCCGGCAGGCCGGCGACGTCCACCTCGGGCACCCACAGCGGGTCGGGGCGACCCGGCACCCGGACCGGTCGCCATCCGCCGACGGCCGGACCCAGGGGAGGGAGCCGGGTGCCGAGGACGACCCCGGGCAGGGCCACCGGGCCACCCGGTGCGGCGCACAGGTCGGTGCTGACCGCGTCGACGACCAGCGGTGCGGGCGGGTCGCCAGCCCTCCGGTCGCGGGTCGGCGGGGCCGGGGCGAGCTGCGCGGTGGGCAGCCACCCGGGATAGCCGCGCGGGTCACGGCGGGGAGCGGCCTGTTCCACCGCGACCACCTCGGCCCAGCCGCCGGGGAGTACCGCGGTGACCAGCACCCGCTCGCCGAGCAGCAGTTGGCTGAGCACGCAGTCGCCGACCCGTTGGGCGGCGTCCATGCCGGTGATCCAGCCGTCGGTGTCGGAGGGCACCGCCAACGCCGGCCGGTCGACCGGCCGGGTGGCCGCCGGGTCCGTCCAGAGGGTGGCGACAGCTACCCGTACCAGGGCCTCGCGGCCCGGCTCCAACTCCACGTCGACCTCCGGCTCACGTGTCGGTGCCTACCCCGGACGATAGAGAAAAAATTTTCCGCCATCAAATTCGGTGCTGGACTTTTGTTTCGGTCACCGCGGTGATGCCGAGCCCCGGGGCGTCCGGCAGCACCACCGTGGCACCCTCGTACCGCAGCCCGCCGCGCACCGGCGACGAGGCCAGCCACCAGGCGGCGTCCAGGTCGGACACCACGCTGGTCCGGTAGGCGGCGGCCAGGCTGGCCGCCGCGCCGACCCCGACCTGGCTCTCCATCATGGATCCGACCAGGGTGCCCATCCCGTGCGCGCGGGCCAGCTCCAGCAGGGTCCGCGCGGGTCGCAGGCCGCCGCACTTGGCGAGCTTGACGTTGACCAGGTCGGCGGCCCGGCGTCGGATCACCTCGACGAGGTCCCGCACCCCGAACACCGCCTCGTCGGCCAGGATCGGCACGTCCACCCGGTCGCCGACCCAGGCCATGCCGTCGAGGTCCCAGCGGGCCACCGGCTGCTCGACCAGTTCCACGTCGAGCCCGGCGTCCTCCACGCCCCGGATCACCCGGACCGCCTCGCGCGGCGTCCATCCCTGGTTGGCGTCCAACCGGATCCGCACCTGCGGGCCGACGGCCGCCCGGACCGCGCGGACCCGTTCCAGGTCCCCGGCCGGATCCGTGCCGACCTTCAGCTTCAGCACGTCGAACCCCTCGGCCCGCCGCTGCCGGGCGGCCGCCGCCAGCTCCGCGCCGTCCCCGGCGGCCAGCGTGACGTCCGTCGGGAGCCGCAGCGCCGCCCCCCCGAGCAACCGCACCAGCGGTACGCCGAGCCGCCGTGCCGCCAGGTCGTGCAGGGCGACGTCCAGCGCCGACCGGGCCGCCTCGTTGCCGGCCACCGTCGCCTCCATCTCCGCGCAGCGGGCCAGCACGTCGTCGGCGTCCCGGCCCACCACCGCCGGGGCGAGCAGCTCGCGGACGCACGCCTCCGCCCCGGCCACCGACGCGCCGGTGACCTGCCACACCTGCGGCGCCTCGCCGTAACCGGACCGCCCGTCGGTGTCGGTCACCTCCACCACCAGGGTCCGCACCGTCGTGGTCCGGCGCAGCGCGGTGACGAAGGGGGTGTGCAGGGGCGCGGACAGCCGGTGGGTGCGTACCGCGGCGATCGTCATGTGCGGCACCCTATACGCACGACAGCGCCGGAGAGGGAGGCCGATGAACGCTCGGAAATGGGAGCTGGTGGGCGCACCGAACGCCCGTGACCTGGGCGGACTGCCCACCATCGACGGGCGGCGGGTGCGGGTCGGCCGGTTGATCCGCACATCGGCGCTGGGGCGGCTCACCGAGGACGACCTGACGGTGCTGGGCCGGCTCGCCCCGGCCTGCGTCGTGGACCTGCGCGACGACTCCGAGACCGCGCTGGCCCCGCCGAACCGTCTGGTCGGCGACCCCTGCCTGGTCCGGCTGCCGGTGCTGGACCCGGCGCAGCCGGCGTTCACGTACCTCTCGGCGCTGCTGCACGGCCACGACCTCGACGGGTACGACGAGGTGGCCCGGCAGGGCGCGGCGGCGGCGATGGCGATGGTCTACCGCTGGTTCGTCACCGGTGCGGCGGCCCGCGAAGGTTTCGCCCGCGCGGTGCGGCTGGCGACCGACCCGGCGAACCTGCCGCTGCTGTTCCACTGTTCGGCCGGCAAGGACCGCACCGGATGGCTGGCGGTGGTGCTGCTGACCGCGCTGGGTGTCGACGAGGAGACGGTACGGGTGGACTACCTGCGGCACAACGAGCTGACGGTGGCGCTGCGCGGGGCGATGTCGGCGGCGATGCTGCGGCAGCGGCCCGGGTTGGATGCGGAGACGGCGCGGGCGGTGCTGGAGGTCCGCCCCGAGTACCTGGACGCCGGATACGACGAGGCGCGTCGGGTGTACGGGTCGTTCGACGCCTACCTGGCCGACGGGTTGGGAGTGACCGCCGAGGTCCGCGCCGCCCTGTGCACGCACCTGCTGGACTGACACCGGTCGCACGGCCGGTCCGGAGCGGGCCGGGTCGGGCCGGCCGGTGCGCGCCGGTCCGGTGCCGGCCGGTGCGGGCCGGTCCAGTGCGGCGCGGTGCCGGCCGGTCCGGTGCGACGCCGGTGCGCTGCGGTGCGGGTCAGCCGGTCAGGTCGTGCCGGGCGGCCCAGGCCGTCGCCGAGATCTCGGCGACCAGCCGGCAGGCGTCGTCGAGGTCGGGATCGGGGGAGGCGGCGAGGTCGGTGGTGGTGCACACCGCGATCACGTACGCCGGGGCGTCGTCGGGCAGGACCACGCCGACGCCGTGCCGCACGCCGCGTACCCAACCGTTCTTGTGGGCGATCCGGGTGCCGGCGGGCAGCCCGGCGGCGAGATCCTCGCGGTGCCGCTGGTCCAGCAGCACGTCCACCATGGCGGCGCAGGCCGCCGGGGAGGCCAGTTGACCGGCCCGGTGCACGCCGACGGCCAGCCCGCCGAGCAGTGCCGCCAGGTCGGCGGCGGTGACCAGGTTGGTGATGCCCGCCTCCCGGGCGGCGGCGTCCTCGATGCCCCGGCCGGTGACGCTGTGCCGGGCCCCGGCGAGCTGCCACGCCCGCGCCACGGCGGGCAGCCCGACCCGGTCGACGAGCAGGTTGGTGGCGAGGTTGCTGGACCGGGTGATCATGCGGTCGGCGAGCCATCGCGGGGTGGCCCGCCCGCCCAGGCGTTCCCAGACAGCGTCGTCGTTGTCGTAGTGCCGGGCGCAGGAGAACCGGGGCGCGCCCGGCTGGGCCGAGTCGAACTCGTTGACCACCGGGACCGGGTGGTCCAGTTCGAGGGTGCCGGCCTCGGCGGCCCGGTGCAGGGCCAGCAACACCGCGACCTTCATGGTGCTGGCCGCGTAGTGGGTGGCGTCGGGGGTGCGGGTCCAGGTGGGCGGCGCGTCGAGCCGGCCCAGGTACGCCGAGACGGTGCCGGGCACCCGGTCCAGCCGGGCGTCGAGGTCATCCCAGGTCATGCCCGTGACGCTAGCGGACCTCCGGGGCCGGGCACGGCCGGAGCCCCGGGGCCGGGGACGGGCGGACCTCCGGGGCCGGGCACGGCCGGAGCCCCGGGACAGGTGACGGGCGGAGCCCGGGGGTGACGGGCGAGCCCCGGGGCGGGGCCTGGGACGGGCGGAGCCCCGGTCCGCGTGCGGCGGGCCGGGGCTCCGGGTGAGGCGTGGGTGGCTCAGCCGGCGTGCTTGCGGCGGGCGGCCATCCGGCCCCGCTGGGTCTGGTCCAGCACCACCTTGCGGATCCGGACGGCGACCGGGGTCACCTCGACGCACTCGTCCTCGCGGCAGAACTCCAGCGCCTGCTCCAGGGAGAGCTTGCGCGGCGGGATCAGCTTCTCGGTCTCGTCGGAGGTCGAGGCCCGCATGTTGGTGAGCTTCTTCTCCTTGGTGATATTGACGTCCATGTCGTCGGAGCGGGAGTTCTCCCCGACGATCATGCCCTCGTACACCTCGGTGGTGGGCTCGACGAAGAGCTGGCCGCGCTCCTGAAGGTTGATCATGGCGAACGGGGTGACCACACCGGTCCGGTCGGCCACCAGCGACCCGTTGTTGCGGGTCCGCAGCTCACCGAACCACGGCTCGTACGACTCGAAGACGTGGTGCAGGATGCCGGTGCCCCGGGTGTCGGTGAGGAACTCGGTGCGGAAGCCGATCAGGCCGCGCGCCGGCACCAGCCACTCCATCCGGATCCAGCCGGTGCCATGGTTGACCAGCTGCTCCATCCGGCCCTTGCGGGTGGCCAGGAGCTGGGTGATCGCGCCCAGGTACTCCTCCGGCGCGTCGATGGTCAGCCGCTCCACCGGCTCGCAGGTCTTGCCGTCGATCTCCTTGGTGACCACCTGCGGCTTGCCGACGGTCAGCTCGTAGGACTCGCGGCGCATCTGCTCGACCAGGATGGCCAGGGCCAGCTCGCCACGACCCTGCACCTCCCAGGCGTCCGGCCGCTCGGTGGGCAGCACCCGCAGTGACACGTTGCCGATCAGCTCCTTGTCGAGCCGGTCCTTGACCATCCGGGCGGTGACCTTGGCGCCCTTGACCCGGCCGACCAGCGGCGAGGTGTTGGTGCCGATGGTCATCGAGATGGCCGGCTCGTCCACGGTGATCAGCGGCAGCGGGATCGGGTTCTCCGCGTCGGCCAGGGTCTCGCCGATCATGATCTCGGGGATGCCGGCGACGGCGATGATGTCGCCCGGCCCGGCCGACTCGGCGGGCTTGCGCTCCAGGCCCTCGGTCATCAGCAGCTCGGAGATCCGGACCCGCTGGGTGCTGCCGTCGGTGCGGCACCAGGCCACGGTCTGGCCCTTGGTGATGGTGCCCTGGCGCACCCGGCACAGCGCCAGCCGGCCGAGGAACGGCGAGGCGTCCAGGTTGGTGACGTGCGCCTGGAGCGGGGCGTCCTCGTCGTAGGAGGGCGGCGGGATGGTGTCGAGCAGGGTCCGGAACAGCGGTTCCAGGCTGCTGCTGTCGTCGGGCACCGAGCCGTCGGCGGGCTGGGTCAGCGAGGCGATGCCGTCGCGGGCACAGGCGTAGACGATCGGGAAGTCGATCTGCTCCTCGTCGGCGTCCAGGTCGAGGAAGAGTTCGTAGGTGTCGTCCACGACCTCCTTGATCCGGGCGTCGGGGCGGTCCACCTTGTTGATCACCAGGATGATCGGCATCCGGGCCTTGAGCGCCTTGCGGAGCACGAACCGGGTCTGCGGCAGCGGGCCCTCGCTGGCGTCGACCAGCAGCACCACCCCGTCGACCATGGTCAGGCCCCGCTCGACCTCGCCGCCGAAGTCGGCGTGACCGGGGGTGTCGATGATATTGATGGTGACCGGGTCGGAGCCGTCCGCCGGCAGGTACCGCACGCCGGTGTTCTTGGCCAGGATGGTGATGCCCTTTTCCCGTTCGAGATCCATCGAGTCCATGACGCGCTCGGTGTTCTCACCACGGGCCCCGTAGGCGCCGGCCTGCCGCAACATGGCGTCGACCAGGGTCGTTTTGCCGTGGTCGACGTGGGCGATGATGGCGACATTGCGGAGGTCGGTGCGAAGCTGCATACCCTCCATACTCCTGTCTACGGTTGCCGGGGCAGGTGCCGGGGTCGTCCCGTCGCCGCCCGGATCTCTGCCGGAACTGCTGTTCCGGCCGTGCCAGCTGCGGATCTGCCGATCCCACCGGCAGCCCGTCGGCCCGGTGGGCCGGCGGGCACCTGGTAGCTGCGACGGTCACGGCGGACGGGCCGCGGTGATCGTCGCGCTGACGGTGCCGGGGGAGTCGACCCTGCTGGTCGGTCTCCTAGCGTACGCGGGCCCGGGAAGGCCCGTCTCGGCACTGCTCCCGCTGACCGGCCGGGCGGTGACCGGGGACACAGTCGCCGGGTGGACGGCCGGTCGGGGCGCCACCTCCGCGGTGGCGCCCCGGGCGGGTGCGACGCCCCGGCGGTGGGGCGTGGTGGAGTCCCGGGCCAGGCGGTTCAGTCGTGGGCGGCGGCCGGCGTCGGGGCGGTGGGCACCGCGTCGGTGGGGGTCTCCCGGTGGATCCGGCCCGGCCACCAGAACCGGTCGCCGAGCACGAACGCCAGCGCCGGCACCAGCACCGTACGCACCAGCAGCGTGTCGAGCAGCACACCGAGACACACGATGATCCCGATCTGGGTCAGCAGGATCAGCGGCAGCACGCCGAGGACGGCGAAGACCGCCGCGAGCAGGATGCCCGCACTGGTGATCACCCCGCCGGTGACCCGCAGGGCGGAGAGCATCCCGTCCCGGGTGCCGGCGGCCCGGGCGTCCTCCCGGGCCCGGGTGACCAGGAAGATGTTGTAGTCCACCCCGAGCGCGACGAGGAACACGAAGGCCAGCAGGAGCACCCCGCTGTCCAGCGCGGGGAAGCCCAGCACGTGGTCGAAGAGCAGCCACGCCGCGCCGAGGCTGGCGAAGAAGGACGCGATCACGGTGAGCACCAGCAGCAGCGGGGCGAGCAGGCCGCGCAGCAGCAGCACCAGCACGGCGAGGACGAGCACCAGGATGATCGGCAGGATCAGCCACAGGTCGCGGGTGTTGGCCTCGTCGGAGTCGTACGTCGCGGCGACGGTGCCCCCGACGAGCGCGCCGTCGGGCGGGTCGACGCCCGCGACGGCCGGCGGGGCGGAGTCGGGTACGGCGGCGACGGCGTCGCGCAGCGCCTCGACGGCCCGGTCGGACGCCGGGGTGCCCGGTTCGTCGGTCAGTACGACGTCGACCTGGGCGACGGTGCCGCCGGCCGGGCCGGGCCGGGCGGAGGCGACCCCGGGCACGGCCGCGGCGACCCGGGTGACCGCCGGGGCGGCGGCCGGGTTGGTGATGACGGCCACCGGCTGGGTGGTCCCGGCGGGGAAGGCACGGGCCAGGGTCTGGGCTCCGGCGACCGCCTCCGGCTCGACCCGGAACTGTTCGGTCTCGGACAGGCCGGTGCGGATGCCGAGGCCGCCGAGGGCGAGGCCGGCGAGCAGCAGGATGGCGAGCGCGGCGACGGGCACCGGGCGGCGCACCACGGCCGCGCCGAGCCGGCCCCACAGTTTGCCCTCCCGGGCCGGGCCGCCGACCCTGGGCACGAACGGCCAGAACAGCCCCCGGCCGAAGACGACCAGCACGGCGGGGAGCACGAACAGCGCCGAGAGCATGGCGAACACGACGCCGGTGGCGCAGGCCACGGCGAGCGCCCGGTTGGTCTCCTGCTCGGAGAGCAGCAGGGTGAGCACGCCGAGCACGACGGTGCCGCCGCTGGCCAGGATCGGTTCGGCGGTACGGCGTACGGCGGCGCGCATCGCGGCGAACCGGTCCTCGTCGCGGCGCAGCTCCTCCCGGTAGCGGGCGATGAGCAGCAGGGCGTAGTCGGTGGCGGCACCGAAGACCAGCACGCTGGCGATGCCGGTGACCGCGCCCTCCTGGAGGTTGATGCCGACGGCCGGGACGATGGTCTCGACGGCCCGCAGGGTGAGCTGTTCGGTGGCGGCGACCACGATCAGCGGCACGATCCACAGGAACGGGCTGCGGTAGGTGATCAGCAGCAGCAGGGCGACCACGCCGGCGGTGACCGCGAGCAGGGTGACGTCGGCACCCTCGAAGACCTTGGTCAGGTCGGCGGTGAATGCGGGTGCCCCGGTGACCGCGACGGTGATCCCGTCGGGCAGGCCGGTGAGCGCGGCGCGTACCTGGGCCACCTCGTCGGCGACGGCCTGCTGGCCGCCGGCGGTGTCCAGCGGGACGGCGAGCAGCGCGACGGTGCCGTCCGGGGAGACCTGGGGTGGGCTGACCTGGCCGCCGACGGCCAGTCGGGCCAGCGCGGCGGCCCGGTCGGTGACGGCGGCCCGGTCGGCGCCGGTCAGCGCGGCGCCGTCGTCCCGGCTGACCACGACGATCGCCGGCTGGACGTCGCGTTGCGGTAGCTGCTCCTGGAGGCGTTCCACCTGGGTCGACTGCCACTGCGCGGACAGGCCGGTGGTGGAGACGGGGGCGGGGTTGTCGGGCCGGGGGAGCCCGAAGACGACCGCGCCGACGACGATCGCGGCGACCACGGTGAGCCAGGCGGCGAGCCGGCTGCGGGCGACGCGGGTGAACAGAGACATCGGCTGCCCTCTTGGTCGGTGGTGACGCGGACGGAGAGATAGCCCGCCCTTCGAGTATCTTGATGTGCGAGATTATCCGGAGCTGCTCTATGCTGCAACCGGGCGCATCGACAGGGGGCGGCGGCGGGCGTGGCAGCGCACGAGATGTACCGGCGGCGGGACGATCCGCGCGGGCGGATGGTGGCCGACATCACCAACGACCTGCGGCGTTACTCGGCCGACGCGCAGCACATCGGGCACGCCTTCGCCAACCTGCACGGGCTCAACCCGACCGACCTGCAGGCGCTGATCGCGGTGATGGAGGCCGAACTCCTCGGCGAGCCGATCACCCCCGGCCGGCTCGGCGAACAGCTCAACCTCTCCTCCGGGTCGGTGACCGCGCTGATCGACCGGCTGGAACGCGCCGGGCACATCCGCCGCGACCGGGACACCGCCGACCGGCGCAAGGTGTTCCTGCACTACGCCGACCAGGGGGCGGCCCTGGCGATGAGCTTCTTCGGCCCGCTCGGGCGGCGTACCGACGCGGTGATGGCCCGGTTCACCGACGAGGAGTTGGCGGTCGTGCACCGGTTCCTGGCCACCATGGTCGCCTCGATGCGGGAGCACCGCGACGCCGTGCGGGCCACCCGTCCCGAGTCGCCCCGCCGCGCGGCGGACTGACGTGCTGGACCGGCCGCTGGCCCGGCTCGCCGCCGCCGCGCTGCGGCTGCCGGCCGTACCCACCCACCGGGTCGACGTCACCCGGGGCATCGTGGTCCGGGCCCGCGACGGGGCACGGCTGCGCACCGACCACTACGCCCCCCGGCTGCCCGCGGCGCCGACCGTGCTGATCCGCACCCCGTACGGCCGGGGCGGGCCGATGCGGCTGCTCGGCCGGCTCGTCGCCGGGCGCGGCCTGCACCTGGTGATCCAGTCCTGCCGGGGCACCGACGGCTCCGACGGGCGGTTCGACCCGCTGGTGCACGAGCGCGACGACGGCCTGGACACCGTCGACTGGCTGCGCCGGCAACCCTGGTACACCGGCCGGTTCGGCATGTTCGGGGCCAGCTACCAGGGCTTCGTCCAGTGGGCGCTGGCCGCCGACGCGGGGGAGGAGCTGGCCGCGATGGTCGCGGTGGTCACCGCCTCGGCCACCCGCGACTCGACGTACGCGGGGGAGTCCTTCGCCCTGGACACCGTGCTGACCTGGGCCGAGCTGCTCCAGGCGCAGACCGTGCCGTGGCTGGCCCGGCAGTGGGAACTCAAGCGCGGGCAGCCCCGGCTGGCCGCCGCCCTGGCCCACCTGCCGCTGGCCGAGGCCGACCGGGTGGCGACCGGGGTGACCGTGCCGTTCTTCCAGGAGTGGCTGCGGCACCACACCCCGGACGCCGACTACTGGCGGACCCGGGTCTTCGGCGCGCGGATCGCCGAGGTGCGCGCCCCGGTAACGATGGTCACCGGCTGGCAGGACATCTTCCTCCCCGCCCAGCTCGCCGACCACGCCGCGCTGCGGGCGGCGGGCGTGCCCACCCGGCTCACCGTCGGCCCGTGGACGCACGGCAGCCCCGGGCTGCTGGCGGAGGCGCTGCGGGAGGGGCTGGGCTGGCTCGACGCCCACCTGCACGGCCGGCCCGCGCCGCCGCGCGCCCCGGTGCGGGTGCACGTCGGCGGGGAGGGCGGCGGCTGGCGCGACCTGCCCGACTGGCCGCCGCCGGCGACCGGGACCTCCTGGCACCTGCACGCCGGGGGCCGGCTCGCCCCGCAGCCGCCGGCCCCGTCGACGCCGGACACCATCCGGTACGACCCGACCGACCCGACCCCCTCGCTGGGCGGCCCGCTGCTGGTCGCCCAGCGCGCCGGCCCGGTCGACAACCGTCCCGTCGAGGCCCGGCCGGACGTGCTGGTCTACACCAGCGCGGTGCTGACCGCCCCGGTGGAGGTGCTCGGCCCGGTGCACGCCGAGATCCACGTCCGCAGCGACCTGTCGTACCTGGACGTCTTCGTGCGGCTCTGCGACGTGGACCGGCGCGGCCGGTCCTGGAACGTCTGCGACGGCCTGGTCCGGGTCGCTCCGGGCCGGTTCCCCGTCGACCCGGACGGGGTGACCCGGGTGCCGGTGCCGCTGTGGCCGGCGGCACACCGCTTCGCCGCCGGGCACCGGCTGCGGGTCCAGGTCTCCGGCGGCGCCCATCCCCGGTACGCGCGCAACCCCGGCACCGGCGAACCGCTCGGTGCGGCGATCACGCTCCGCGCTGGGGTCCGGCAGATCCTGCACGATCCATCGCATTTGTCCCGGCTGGTGCTGCCGGTGCTCCCCGCCGTATCCCCACTTGGACCTATCTGAAGACAAGCCTCCTGAGCTGGGGTTTTTAGGTGGTTGTGGATATCGTTTCTCGCAACGCCCGATGACGTGCACCAGTGGCCGACTCCGCTCTCCCGGCAGGCGCTGCCTACGTGGAGTGACGACGATTCCCCGGCCCTGGCCTGCTGCCGAAGCAGTCGGCACCCCCGGTCCCGGCTGCGGAAAGGGGGACGTCATGACGACGGCTCCGGCCAATCTGCTGGCGGTCCGCCGGCTCCTGCTCGACACCATCCGGGGCCTCGACCCCGCCGCAGTGGGGATCGTCGGCGATCCGGCCCACCGGGGCGGCTACCACACCGGCTCCGACCGGGTGGTCCCCAACGACTACTCCGTGGTCGAGTCGCCCCGGGACTCCGCCGGCCTCACCCTGTACGCCTCGGCGCTGGACGTCGGCACGTTCAGCGTCCGGTCCGGGGGCGCCACCCACAATCTCCAGTCGTTCTCCACCTGGTGCGTCGCCCAGTGCCGGGCGAACACGGCGGACAGCCGTGACCTCCGGGAGATCATCTACAGCCCGGACGGCAAGGTCGTGCGGCGCTGGGACCGGCTCGGCAAGCGCAGTACCGGCGACGACTCGCACCTGTGGCACACCCACTTCAGCTTCTTCCGCGACTGCACCAAGGCCGGACGGGACCAGACCCCGCTGTTCCGGCGCTACCTAACCGGCATCGGACTCCTGGAGGACACGGACATGACACCCGAAGAGCACGCCTGGCTGGAGACCGTCCACAAGAACCTGACCGTCCTGGACGGCCGTAACCCGGTAGGGCAGATCTACACCCGGATGGCGATGGGGGAGGACCACACCAACCCCGACTTCGTCGTCCCGCACCCGAGCCTGAAGTCGCTGGGCGCCCAGTTGGCGTCGCTGCAGACCGCGCTGACCGCACTGGCCAACAAGGACTTCACCGACGAGTCGGCCATCGTCACCGGGGTGCTGGCCGGGCTGACCCCGGAGAAGATCGCCGCCGCCATCCCGCCCACCATCGCCCGACAGGTCGCCGACGAGTTGGCCAAGCGCCTGGTCGCGTGAGGGTGGACCCCGTGGCACCCCTTCCGGGCCGCCTCCTGCGGAAGGGGTGCCACGGCCGACCGGTGCCGTGGCCGGGTGTCCGGCGCGGCGGGCCTGGGCGTGACGTCCGGTGAGGTGGCGCGTCGGGTGAGGTGGCGCGTCCGGTGGCAAGGGCCGCCAGGTACGCGACGTGCAGGGGGGCCGTGGCGGCCACACCTGCGGCAACGGCGACGGCGGTGACGTCAGCCGGGCCTGGCACGCGGGAGGCGGACCTCGGAGGTGTCGCAGGGCGGCCGGTGGCCGCGGTGTCGCAGGGCGGCCGGTGGCCGCGGTGTCGCAGGGCGGCCGGTGGCCGCGGTGTCGCAGGGCGGCCGGTGGCCGCCGGAAAGCGCTCGGTGGCGGCGGCCAAGGGCCGCCGCCACCGGCACGGACCTACAGCGGGCGGACGTTCTCCGCCTGCGGACCCTTCTGCCCCTGGGTCACATCGAACTCGACCTTCTGGGCCTCCTGCAGTTCCCGGTAGCCGCTGGTGGCGATCGCCGAGTAGTGAACGAAGACGTCGGGGCCTCCGCCGTCCTGCTCGATGAAGCCGAAGCCCTTTTCCGAGTTGAACCACTTGACCGTGCCGGTTGCCATGCATCTCTCCCTGTTTACAACGGGTGATCCCGCCGCTACGGCGGACGATCGCCCTGTACTGCCCCGACAGTAACCGGCCGATCCGATTTTTGCCTGCTGAAGTGCCGCAAGATTCAGCGGAAACTCGCGGCGGACGGCGAAACGCCATCCACCGGGCGGCCGGCTCCGGCACACTCGACCGGTGAACGGACCGAGCGCCGCCGCGTTGACCGCGCTGGAACGGGAGATCGACGCGCCGGGCGACGGACTGGACCGGCTCCGGCTGGTGTCCACCCCGTTCGTGCCCGAGGTACGGCTGCACCTCGCCGAGGACGCCATCGTGTGGTGGGCCCGGATGGAGGCGGCCGCCGGTCGTACCCTGCCGCCGCCGTTCTGGGCCTCGGCCTGGGCCGGCGGCCAGGCGCTCGCCCGTCACCTGCTGGACCATCCCGACCTGGCCGCCGGCCGCCGGGTGCTCGACCTGGCCGCCGGCTCCGGGCTGGTCGCCATCGCCGCCGCGCTGGCCGGCGCCGCCCAGGTCGTCGCCAACGACGTGGACCCGTACGCGGTGGCGGCGGTGACCGTCAACGCGCGGGCCAACCGGGTACGGGTGCTCGCCCACCAGGGGGACCTGCTCGACGAGGCCGGGCCGCAGTTCGACCTGCTGGTCGCCGGGGACGTGCTCTACGACCGGAAACTGGCGAGGCGGATGCTGCCGTACCTGCGGCGGGCCGCCGAGGGTGGGGCGCAGGTGCTGGTCGGTGATCCGGACCGGGGGCACCTGCCGGCGGAGTCGCTGGAGCTGGTGGCCAGCTATCCGGTGCCGACCACCGAACCGTCGGTCGACTCAGCGGTCCGGCGGGTTCAGGTGCTGCGGCCCTGCTGACCGCGGCGGGGCCGGGCGGCGCCGGCCGGTCCGGCCGACGCCGCGCACGGTCACCAGCCGCGCGCCCGCCACTGCGGCAGCGAGGCCCGCTCCGCGCCGAGGGTGCTGTCCGCGCCGTGCCCCGGATAGAACCAGGTCTCGTCGGGCAGCCGGCCGAAGAGCTTGTGCTCCACGTCGTCGATGAGCTGGCCGAACCGCTCCGGATCCCGGTCGGTGTTCCCCACTCCGCCCGGGAAGAGGGAATCGCCGGTGAACAGGTGCGGTGTGCCGGCCGGGTCGCGGTAGAGCAGCGCGATCGAGCCGGGGGTGTGCCCCTTGATGTGGATGACCTCCAGCGTCTGCCCACCCACCGCCACGGTGTCGCCGTCGGCCAGGGTCTGCGCCGGGATCGGCAGGCCGTCGGCGTCGTCGGCGTGTACCAGGGCCTGGGCACCGGTCTTGGCGACGACCTCCTCCAGCGCCACCCAGTGGTCCATGTGCTGGTGGGTGGTGACCACCGAGGTCAGGCCGGCGTCACCGACCAGGTCGAGCAGCCGGGGTGCCTCGTTCGCGGCGTCGATCAGCACCTGCTCGCCGGTGTCGCGGCAGCGCAGCAGGTAGGCGTTGTTGTCCATCGGGCCGACCGACAGCTTGGTGACGGTGATGCGGTCCAGCTCCCGGACGGCGGGCGAGCCGCCGTGGGTGACGTCTCCGGTGTAGCTCATGGGGCTCTATATCCATTCCGGTGGGGTCGGCAGCGGACCGTCCGGGGTGACGGTCAACTCGTCGCCGCTGCTGCGGCCGATCAACCAGGCGGCCAGGCCGGCGGCGGTCCCGGCGACCAGCGGGGCACCGGCCGGGTCGCCCACCACCAGCTCCGGCCGGTTGCCGTCGACGGGTCGCAGCACCAGCGCCGGCGCGTCCGCACGGTCGGCGAGCCCGCCGGCCACCTCGTGCAGCAGGTGCTGGGCGACCACGGGCGGCCAGTCCGCCGGCCGGTAGCCGGTGGCCAGGTCGACGTGGTGCACCTCCAGCTCGCGCAGCCGGGCCCAGACCACCAGGGCGGCCTGCCACGGGCCGTGCCGGGTCCGCACGGTGGCGCCCCACGCCTCGACCGGCATGGCCGCCACCGCCGCGGCGAACCGCTCGGTGCTGTGGCGCAGGTCGGCCAGCTGCTCGGCGGGGGGCCGACCGGCACCGGCGGCGATGTCGGCGTTGCGGGCCTCGACGCTGGCGTACATCGGGATGTCCTCGCCGGTGCGGGCGGCGGTGAGCAGGTTGACGAACCCGTCGGCGTTGCGGGCCAGGTGGGTCAGCACGTGGCCACGGGACCAGCCGGGCAGCAGGCAGGGGGCCGCGACGGCGGCCGCGTCGAGACCGGCCGCGGTGTGCAGCAGGCGGGCGGTCGCGTCGTCCACCTCGCCGGTCAACAGCAGGGGATCCGTTGTCACGCCCCGACCCTAGCGGTCCGGCCCGTGCCGCGCCGGGCGGGGAATTCGCTTTCGGCACGTCGGCGCGCGGCCTACCGTCGGTTCCGACGCGGTGACAGGACGACGGACGGGGGTGGTGACCATGCCGGTCGCAGTACGGGTGTTGCGCCACGACCAGCTCCGACCCTGATGAGGATGATATGACCATCGATCTGACCGCGCTCGGCCTGGATGCGGAGCGGGCGGCGTACGCGCGGCGGTGGCCGGACCGTCGGCCCGGCCGGGTGGCCCGGGTCGACCGGGGGGTGTGCACCGTGCTCGGCGCGGACGGCCCGGTCCGGGCCAGCCTGGGGCCGGCGGTGCTGGCCGCCGCGGCCCGGGACCTGACCGCTCTGCCGTGCGCCGGCGACTGGGTGCTGCTGGCCCGGTGGCCGGACGGCCCGGTGACCGTCGACGCGGTGCTGCCCCGGCGGACCGCGCTGATCCGCCGGACCGCCGGCAAGGACGCCAGCGGGCAGGTGCTCGCCGCCAACCTCGACACCGCCGCGGTGGTCGAGCCGGTGCACCCGGAGCCGGACGCCGCCCGGATCGAACGGCTGCTCTCCCTGGCCCACGAGTCGGGCGCCCGGCCGCTGCTGGTGCTCACCAAGGTCGACCTGGCCGCCGACCCGCGGGCGGTGGCCCGGCAGCTCGCCGCGGTGGCCCCCGGGGTGCCGGTGCTGCCGGTCAGCGCCGAGCGCGGCACCGGCCTGGAGCCGCTGCGTCCGCTGGTCGCGCCGGGTCTGACGCTGGCGCTGCTCGGCCCCTCCGGGGCGGGCAAGTCGAGCCTGGTCAACGCCCTGGTCGGCGCGGAGGTCATGGCCACCCAGGCGATCCGGCGCTCCGACGGCAAGGGCCGGCACACCACCACCTGGCGGGCGCTGGTGCCGGTGCCGGGCGGCGGTGCGGTGCTGGACACCCCCGGGGTCCGGGCGGTGGGCCTGCTGGACGGGCACACCGGGCTGGACCGGGCGTTCCTGGACATCGCCGAGTTGGCCACCGGCTGCCGGTACGCCGACTGCGGGCACACCGCCGAGCCGGCCTGCGCGGTGCGGGAGGCGCTGGAGACCGGGGAGCTGCCGGCCCGGCGCTGGGAGAGCTGGCGTCGCCTCCAGCGGGAGGTGGCGTTCGAGAGCGGTCGCCGGCAGAGCCGGCTGGCCGCCGAGCGGCGGGGCGGCTGGCGGGGTGGCCGGCGGCGGCCCTCCCGCCCGGTGACGCCACCGCGGCCGGGCGGATTCTGACCGGTCCCGGTTCCGCCCCGGGTACCGACCCGGCTCGGGGCGGGTCGGCACCCGGGGCCGGCGAAGGGCAGGTCGGCACCCGGGGGTCGGCGAGGGGCAGGTCGGCACCCGGGGCCGGCGAGGGGGCGGGTCGGCACCCGGGGGTCGGCGAGGGGCGGATCGGCACCCGGGGCCGGCGAGGGGGCGGGTCGGGTCGGGCGGTGCCGATCGGGTCGGGCGGGCGGTGGGCGGTGGGGTGACCGACCGGGGCGAGCGGGCGGAACATGCGGGCGAGAGAAGTTGTCGTACCCCGGGGCTAGAGTTGCCCAGGCGTTCCTTCTGCGCCCGCAAAACCGCTCAGATTTCCCTCGGAGCGGACAGATCCGCCTCATATTTCTCTTCCGGGAGCATCCGCACCGTGGCCGACCGTCTGATCATCCGTGGCGCGCGCGAGCACAACCTGCGTGACGTCAGTCTCGACCTGCCCCGGGACGCGCTCATCGTCTTCACCGGGCTCTCCGGCTCCGGCAAGTCGAGCCTGGCCTTCGACACCATCTTCGCCGAGGGGCAGCGCCGCTACGTCGAGTCGCTGTCGTCGTACGCCCGGCAGTTCCTCGGCCAGATGGACAAGCCGGACGTCGACTTCATCGAGGGGCTGAGCCCGGCCGTCTCCATCGACCAGAAGTCGACCTCGCGCAACCCCCGTTCCACCGTCGGCACCATCACCGAGGTCTACGACTACCTGCGGCTGCTCTTCGCCCGGATCGGCGAGCCGCACTGCCCGGTCTGCGGCGAGCGGATCTCCCGGCAGAGCCCGCAGCAGATCGTCGACCGGGTGCTGGCGATGGCCGAGGGCACCCGGTTCATGGTCCTCGCCCCGGTGGTCCGGGGCCGCAAGGGCGAGTACGTCGACCTCTTCGCCGAACTCCAGGCCAAGGGCTACGCCCGCGCCCGGGTCGACGGGGTGGTGCATCCGCTGACCGAGCCGCCGAAGCTCAAGAAGCAGGAGAAGCACACCATCGAGGTGGTGATCGACCGGCTCAGCGTCAAGGCGAGCGCCAAGCAGCGGCTGACCGACTCGGTGGAGGCCGCGCTCGGCCTCTCCGACGGCCTGGTGCTGCTCGACTTCGTCGACCTCGCCGAGGACGACCCGGCCCGGGAGCGTCGCTACTCCGAGCACCTGGCCTGCCCGAACGACCACCCGTTGGCGATCGAGGACCTGGAACCCCGGGTCTTCTCGTTCAACGCGCCCTACGGGGCCTGCCCGGAGTGCACCGGCCTGGGCACCAAGAAGGAGGTCGACCCGGAGCTGGTCGTCCCCGACCCGGAGCGCACCCTGCGCGAGGGCGCGTTGCAGCCCTGGTCCACCGGGCACAACCTGGAGTACTTCCTGCGGCTGCTGGAGGCGCTGGGCGAGAGCCAGCACTTCGACGTCGACACCCCGTGGCGGGCGCTGCCGGCGCGGGCGCAGAAGACCATCCTGCACGGCTCCGACGACCAGGTGCACGTGCGTTACCGCAACAAGTTCGGCCGGGAGCGCTCCTACTACACCGGTTTCGAGGGTGTGGTGCAGTGGATCGAGCGCCGGCACACCGACACCGAGAGCGAGTGGTCGCGGGACAAGTACGAGGGCTACATGCGCGACGTGCCCTGCGCGGCCTGCGGCGGCACCCGGCTCAAGCCCGAGGTGCTGGCGGTCACCATCGCCGGCAAGAGCATCGCCGAGGTCTGCAACCTGTCGGTGGGCGAGGCGGCCGAGCTGCTCGCCGGCATCGCGCTGACCGACCGGCAGAAGATGATCGCCGAGCGGGTGCTCAAGGAGATCAACGCCCGGTTGCGGTTCCTGCTCGACGTCGGCCTGGACTACCTCTCCCTGGACCGGGCGGCCGGCACCCTGTCCGGCGGCGAGGCGCAGCGCATCCGGCTGGCCACCCAGATCGGCTCCGGCCTGGTCGGCGTGCTCTACGTGCTCGACGAGCCGTCCATCGGCCTGCACCAGCGGGACAACCACCGGCTGATCGAGACCCTGCTGCGGCTGCGCGGCCTGGGCAACACGCTGATCGTGGTCGAGCACGACGAGGACACCATCCGGGTCGCCGACTGGATCGTCGACATCGGGCCCGGCGCGGGCGAGCACGGCGGCCGGATCGTGCACAGCGGCTCGGTGCCGGCGCTGCTGGACAATCCCGAGTCGGTGACCGGGGCGTACCTGTCGG
Source organism: Micromonospora sp. WMMD714 (assembly GCF_029581315.1). NCBI lineage: Bacteria > Bacillati > Actinomycetota > Actinomycetes > Micromonosporales > Micromonosporaceae > Micromonospora > Micromonospora sp. WMMD714. The sequence goes on along the minus strand of NZ_CP120744.1, from coordinate 6,621,335 downwards.
GTCGGCGGGAGATCCCGACGCCGAAGCGACGCCGGCCGCAGACGCCGGAGCGGGAGCTGGTGGTGCACGGGGCGCGCGAGCACAACCTGCGCAACCTGACCGTGCCGTTCCCGCTCGGCCAGCTCATCGCGGTCACCGGCGTCTCCGGCTCGGGCAAGTCCACGCTGGTCAACGACATCCTGTACGCGGTGCTGGCCAACCAGATCAACGGTGCCCGGCTGGTGCCCGGCCGGCACACCCGGGTCTCCGGGCTGGAGCACGTCGACAAGGTGGTCGGTGTCGACCAGTCGCCGATCGGCCGGACGCCGCGCTCCAACCCGGCCACCTACACCGGGGTCTGGGACCACGTCCGCAAGCTGTTCGCCGAGACCACCGAGGCCAAGGTCCGGGGGTACGGGCCGGGCCGGTTCTCGTTCAACGTCAAGGGGGGGCGCTGCGAGGCGTGCTCCGGCGACGGCACCATCAAGATCGAGATGAACTTCCTGCCGGACGTCTACGTCCCGTGCGAGGTGTGCAAGGGCGCCCGGTACAACCGGGAGACCCTGGAGGTGCACTACAAGGGCAAGACCGTCTCCGACGTCCTGGAGATGCCGATCGAGGAGGCGGCCGAGTTCTTCTCCGCCATCCCGGCCATCCACCGGCACCTGCGGACGCTCAACGACGTGGGCCTGGGCTACGTACGGCTGGGCCAGTCCGCGCCGACGCTCTCCGGCGGTGAGGCGCAGCGGGTCAAGCTGGCCGCCGAGTTGCAGAAGCGGTCCACCGGCCGGACGGTCTACGTGCTCGACGAGCCCACCACCGGCCTGCACTTCGAGGACATCCGCAAGCTGCTGCTGGTGCTGGAGGGGCTGGTCGACAAGGGCAACACGGTGATCACCATCGAGCACAACCTCGACGTGATCAAGACGGCCGACTGGCTGATCGACATGGGTCCGGAGGGCGGCCACCGGGGCGGCACGGTGCTGGCCACCGGCACCCCGGAGGAGGTCGCCGAGGTCGCCGAGAGCCACACCGGTCAGTTCCTGCGGTCGGTGCTCAAGCTCGACGGGGAGGCCCGCGGCGCGAAGGCGGCGTCGACCCGGGCGGCCAGGGCCAACGGCGCGACGCCGAAGGCGCGGACCCGCAAGGTGCCGGCCGGGGCGCGCTGAGCCGACCGGGCAGCCGTGCCCGGAGATCGGGCTACCGATCCCCGGGCACAGGGTGGTCCGCTATCGTCAGCCGTCCGACGCGGTGCGGGGGGCGGGGGTGAACCGCCGGGACACCGTGGTGCGTGTGCTCAGATGCGGCCGTGAAGGCCGACGATTCCGGTGACGGACGATTCTGGTAACAGCGGTGGAGAGAAGGGCTGGAGATGAACGACGATCAGGCGCTGACCGGGGCCGGGAAGCAGACCCGACGCGCCCTGCTGGCCGGGGCGGGTGCGGTGGGGGCCTCGGTGCTCCTGACCGCCTGCGGTGACGATTCCGGTGACGAACCGACCAGCCCGGCGAGCAGCGGTGCGCCGGCCGCGTCCAACGCCGGTAGCGGGCCGGGCACCGTCGTCGCCAAGACCGCCGACATCCCGGTGGGTGGCGGGCAGGTCTACGCCGCGCAGGGAGTGGTGATCACCCAGCCGACGGCGGGGCAGTTCAAGGCGTTCGACCCGATCTGCACCCACCAGGGCTGTCCGGTGTCGAACGTCGACGGCGGGACGATCAACTGCACCTGCCACAACAGCGCGTTCGCCATCACCGACGGCGCGGCGAAGAGCGGCCCGGCGACCACCCCGCTGGCCGCCAAGCAGATCAAGGTCGAGGGCGACCAGATCGTCCTGGCCTGACCGGCGCCGGCCGGGGCGGCGGGGGTGACCCACCGCCCCGGCCGGCACCGTCGGCTCAGTGCGCGTACACCGCCATCTCCCAGAGGGAGTAGCCGTACGAGGTGGCCCGGGTCACCCCGTGCATCCGGACGTACCGGGCGTTCTCGGCGGGGAACGCCACCACGTCGGTGCCGCCGTCGCCGGCCGTGGTCGACCAGACCGTCCGCCAGCTCGACCCGTCGTTCGACACCTCGATCCGGTACGACCGGGCGTACGCCGACTCCCAGGCCAGGGTCACCCGGCCCACCTGGCGGGCCGACCCGAGGTCGACGGTGAGCCACTGGTCGTCCGCCCAGCTGCTCGCCCAGCGGGTGCCCAGGTCGGAGTCGACGGCCTTGGCCGCCCCGAAGAACAGCTCGCTGCCCGACGCGCTGACCGGCCGACCGGCGGCCAGGTTGGTCAGGTCGTCACCCCGGCGGGACGGGAACGAGACCACCTGCTGGAAGGTGGGCCGGTTCTGCCAGGCGATGGTGGCGTGCTTGATCCCGCCCAGCGGGGACTGGATGATCGCGTCCGCGCACCACTGGTCACCGGCGGCGCAGCTCGCGTCACCGGGGTACACCTGCTCAGCCGGGGTGGCCGCCGCTGTGCGCAGCGTGTCCAGCAGCACCTGCCGGCAGCCGGCCAGGTTCCCGGCGCCGCAGTAGCCCCGGCCCAGCCCGCCGCGCACCGGGTCGCCGAGCACCGCGCGCAGGTCCTTGTCGACGTAGCCCCACCAGCCGTACTGGAAGGACGAGCCCTTGTGCGACTGGGCCTCGTTGGCCGAGGTCGGCAGGTTGGACTTGTCGCCCTGCTGGTGCCCGGAGGGGGACTCGTTGATCTGGATCGCGTTGATCAGTGACTGGTAGAGGTCCGGGCCGAGCTGGTCGCGGAACATCCCCCGGACCAGCAGCGGCCACCAGGCGTCGAAGGTGCGGATCGCCTCGGCGTGCCGGTAGACCTTCGACCCCTTCGCCGTCTCCACCCGCAGCGCGCCGTCCTGCCGCCACGCCCTGAGCCGGCTGATCTCGGTGGCCAGCGTGGCGTCGGTGACGGGCTGGCTCTCCAGCACCCGGATCAGCTCGTCGAGCACCTCGGCCCCGCGCAGGTCGGTCAGGCCGGCCTGCTCGACCAGCGCGGTCAGCGAGCCCCGGTCGTACTTCCGGCCGGCGGCCAGGCCCGCCTTGAGCGGTCGGTCCAGCAGGTCGGCCCGGTGCACCGCGCCGAAGCTGTAGTTGCCGTCCGCGCCGCCGAAGTCCTTGGCCTGCTTGTTGTTCCAGCTGACGTAGTAGTCCTGGTTGACCGACCGGGGGTGGGCGGCCAGCGGGGCGTAGCCGGCGGTGTTCGTCGCCGGGTCGAAGCCCTGCCACTCGTAGGCCGGCTCGGCCTTCATCGGCAGGTTCGGGTTGGACCCGGCGGCCCGCACCGGGTTCAGCCCGGAGTTGAAGTACGCCGACTCGGTGGAGTTGACGTAGAACCAGTTGAAGGCGTACTCGACGTTGTTGGCCGAGGCGACGAAGGCGTCCGCCGAGCCCATCTGCTCCGGGTCGTTGAACATCTGGAAACCGATTGCCGAGTCGGCCTCGTGCCGGTAGGTGGACCGGAGCTGGGTGAAGGCGTGCGGCCGACCGCCGACCGTGGCCCGCCAGGCGACCAGGCCGAGCTTCGTCCGCCAGGCGACCAGCTTGTACGACCCCTTGGCGGTGCCGTCGGCGAGGGTCGGCGTCCACTTGTTGACGTGGGCGAGCTGCTCCATCGCCAGGCACTGGCCCCGGTAGAGGTAGTGGTCGGCGGCCAGGGTCGGGGTGCTGCCGTCGGTGGTGCACAGCGGCACCGCGTAGCTGTCGGTGATGTCGTGGATCGACGAGGTGGCGCTCCAGGCGTAGTCCTGGCCCCGGCCGAGCAGCACGTAGAGGTTGAGGCCGGCGAACGCCGCGCCCCGGGCGCTGATCCCCGGCCCCTGCAACTCCTGCACCATCAGCAGCTGCGGGGAGAAGTAGCCGGTCTGCGGGCCGAAGACCGCGACCGGGTGGCCGGTGGCCGAGTTGGCGGCGGAGACCACCGCCGCGTTGGACATCCCCCGGTGCGCCGGGCTGATGGTCAGCCCGGACAGCGCGGCGGCCAGCTCACCGGACGCGCTCGTGCCGGTACGGGCCGGGGCGGCGGTGCTGCCGGCGGAGCCGGTCGGGTCGGTGAAGATCGGCTCGACCCGGGCCGAGCCGGCGTCGGGCAGCACCACGCTCGCCGCGTCGGGGGAGGCGTCGCCGTACGGGAAGCTCTGTCCGTCGTGCAGGGTCAGCACGGTCTCCGGGTCGTTCTGGTTGCGGAACGCCGTCCACACCCTGTCGCCCTCGGTGGTGCCGTACTTCGCGCGGGCGGCGATCCGGACCAGCGCGGACTGCATCTCGGTGCCGCCCCCGCCGCCGAACAGCCCGCCCACCACGCCGGCGATGGCGATCAGGTCGGTGAGCTGGAACGGCTCCGGGCCGCCGGCGTTGGTGACCGCGTCGAGGTGGCCGGTGAGCACGTACTCGCCGGGGCAGTTGCGGGCGCCCATGCAGACGCCGATGTAGGCGTTGATGCCGGCGATGTACTCCTGTACGTCGGCGTAGAGCTGCTGGCCGCGCGGACCCTTGGTGCGCAGCGCCTCGACCTGCGCCTGGAGGTCCGCCTCGGTGTACGGCGAGTTGCGCCAGACGCTCTGCTCCAGCGCCCGGTTGCCGGGTGCGCCGCCGGCGAACGAGGTGAGGGTGCCCCGGCCGACGTGGCGCAGCAGGTCCATGGTGAACAGCCGGTCCTCGGCGCCGGCGTACCCCGCGCCGTACATGGTGCCGCCCCGGGTGGTGCCGGTGACGTGCGGGACACCGGTCGCCCTGTCCCGCAGGATACGGACGTCGGAGCGGGGCGAGTAGTCGCGTTCGACCTGCCCCTGCGGGACGCCGAAGGAGGCGTCGGTGAAGAACGAGCCGATCTGTTCCTCGCGCAGCCCGGCGTAGCCGTACACCAGGTCGGCGTACCGGCCGAGCTGGTCGGCGGAGTGCCGGGGCAGGGTGCCGAGGGTCTGGTTGCCGAGCACCTCGACCAGGGTGGCGTTGCCGTTCTGGCCGGGCGGCAGGATGTCGCCGCACTCGCCGAGGCAGTAGTCCTCGGGAGCGAACGCGGTACGCGGCGCGGCGGCCTCGGCCGGGGTGGTGGGCGTCGCGGTGAGCAGGGCGGCGACGCTGATGCCGGCGGTCAGACCGGCGAGCAGGCGGCGGACGGTGGGGGGACGGGGCATGGTGATCCTCCAATGAGGATGGGGATCTTTATATGAATAACATTCGGTTACCGGATGGTAATCTCCGTTGGTCGATATCGGAAGACGTCCATCGCGCGGCTGCCGGATCTTCGCCGGGTGGTACCGGGCCGGTCGGGGCGCGTGGATAGCCTTCGATCCCCCCGCTCCAGATTGGATCGTCGATGAAGGTCGTCCGTCTGCTCGCGTCCGCGACGTTGCTCGCGGTCGCGCTCACCCCGTCCGGGCCGGCCACCGCGGCCCCCGCCGCCACCGGCCCGGCCCCCGCCGCCGCGTCGCGCGGGACCGCCGCCGCCCCCACCTCGGGCGCGTTCTCCGTGCTCACCTACAACGTCGCCGGCCTGCCCGACATCATCTCCGGCGGCGACCCGGCGACCAACACCCGGCCGATCGGCGAACGGCTCGGCGGGTACGACATCGTGCACGTCCAGGAGGACTTCAACTACCACGCCGACCTGTACGCCACCGACCAGCACCCGTACCGGACCCCGACCAGCGGGGGCGTGCCGTTCGGCAGCGGCCTCAACACGCTGTCGAACTACCCGTACAGCGACTTCGCCCGGGTGAAGTGGAACTCCTGCAACGGCACCGACTGCCTCACCCCGAAGGGCTTCACCGCCAGCCGCATCCGGCTGGCCGAGGGCGTCTACGTCGACTTCTACAACGCCCACCCGAACGCCGGCAGCACCGACGCCGACCTGGCCGCCCGGCGCGCCAACATCAGCCAGCTCTCCGCGTACGTCGCGGCGAACTCGGCCGGCAACGCGGTGGTGCTGATGGGTGACCTGAACGTCCGCTACACCCGTACCGGCGACAACATCCGCGACCTGGTGGCGGCCAACGGCCTCACCGACGTCTGGGTGCAGCAGGAGCGGGGCGGCCAGCCGCCGGCCGCCGGTGACCCGGCGCTGCTCTGCGACGAGGCCAACGTGACGGACTCCTGCGAGGTGGTCGACAAGATCCTCTACCGGGGCAACAAGCTGGTCCGGCTCAGCCTGGACCGCTACCACAACGAGCACGCCCGGTTCCTCACCCCGACCGGCGGGCCGCTGTCCGACCACTACCCGCACGCCGCCTGGTTCGACTGGACCCTCGCCCCCGACCTGCGGGCCAGCGACACCTGGGGCGGCCCGCACGGCACGCCGTTCACCGACGCCGACCGGGTCGGCCCGGCGGTCACCCGGGTCACCCTGCGCGGCGGCTCCCGGCTCGACGCCGTCGGGGTGGACCTCGCCGACGGCGGCCAGCTGCGCCACGGCGGCACCGGTGGGACGGAGAGCAGCCTCACCCTGGCCCCCGGCGAGCGGGTCACCCAGGTCACCCTCACCCAGGGCCAGAAGGACGGCCGGACCCGGATCTTCTCGGCCCGGCTCACCACCGACCAGGGCCGCACCCTCACCGCCGGCACGCCCACCTCGGCGGCGGTCACCCTCACCGCGCCCCCCGGTGGCCGGCTCGCCGGGTTCTTCGGCCGCAGCGGCAGCGAGGTCGACCAGCTCGGCGTGATCTGGAGTGTCAGCGGTAACGGTTAGTCTCGGTGCCGTGGCTGATCCCTCGACCTACCGCCCGGCGTCCGGCACGATCCCCGAGTCCCCCGGGGTCTACCGGTTCCGGGACGGCACCGGCCGGGTGATCTACGTCGGCAAGGCCAAGAACCTGCGTGCCCGGCTCAACTCCTACTTCGGCGATCTGCTGGGTCTGCACGAGCGGACCCGGCAGATGGTCACCACCGCCGAGTCGGTCGACTGGATGACCGTCGCCACCGAGGTCGACGCCCTCCAGCAGGAGTTCACCTGGATCAAGCAGTACGACCCCCGGTTCAACGTCCGGTACCGCGACGACAAGTCGTACCCGTACCTGGCGGTCACCCTCGACGAGGAATACCCGCGGCTGCAGGTCATGCGGGGTGCGAAGCGTAAGGGCGTGCGGTACTTCGGGCCGTACTCGCACGCCTGGGCGATCCGCGAGACGCTCGACCTGTTGCTGCGGGTCTTCCCCGCCCGCACCTGCTCCGCCGGGGTGTTCAAGCGGGCCGGGCAGGTGGGTCGCCCCTGCCTGCTCGGCTACATCGGCAAGTGCTCCGCGCCCTGCGTGGGCACCGTCTCCGCCGACGCGCACCGGGCGATCGTCGACAACTTCTGCGAGTTCATGGCCGGTCGCACCGACAGCATGGTGCGCCGCCTCGAACGCGAGATGACCGAGGCCAGCGAGCAGTTGGAGTTCGAGCGGGCGGCCCGGCTACGCGACGACGTGGCCGCCCTGCGCCGGGCCATGGAGAAGCAGACGGTGGTGCTCGGTGACGGCACCGACGCCGACGTGGTCGCCTTCGCCGACGACCCCCTCGAAGCCGCCGTGCAGGTCTTCCACGTCCGTGACGGCCGGGTCCGCGGCCAGCGTGGCTGGGTGGTGGAGAAGACCGAGGAGCTGACCACCGGTGACCTGGTGCACCACTTCTGCACCCAGGTCTACGGCGGTGAGCAGGGCGAGGCGGACGTCCCCCGGGAGCTGCTCGTCCCCGAGCTGCCCGCCGACGCCGAGGCGCTCGCCGACTGGCTCAGCGCCCGCCGGGGCAGCCGGGTGTCACTGCGGGTGCCCCAGCGCGGCGACAAGAAGACCCTGCTGGAGACGGTGGGCCGCAACGCCAAGGACGCGCTGGCCCGGCACAAGCTCAAGCGGGCCGGTGACCTCACCACCCGGGGCAAGGCGCTCGACGAGATCAGCGAGGCGCTCGGGATGCGTACCGCGCCGCTGCGCATCGAGTGCTTCGACGTCTCCCAGATCCAGGGCACCGACGTGGTGGCCAGCATGGTCGTCTTCGAGGACGGGCTGCCCCGCAAGAGCGAGTACCGCCGGTTCATCGTCCGGGGGGCCACCGACGACCTGTCGGCGATGTCCGAGGTGCTGCGTCGCCGCTTCGCCCGTTACCTCGACGCCCGCGCCGAGACGGGCGAGCTGGGCGAGGAGACCGCGTCCGACCCCGACCGCCCCGGCATCGACCCGGCCACCGGTCGGCCGCGCCGGTTCGCGTACCCGCCGCAGCTGGTGATCGTCGACGGGGGTGCCCCGCAGGTGGCGGCGGCGGCCCAGGCGCTGGCCGAGCTGGGCATCGACGACGTGGCGCTGTGCGGGCTGGCCAAGCGGCTGGAGGAGGTCTGGCTCCCCGACGACGACTACCCGGTCATCCTGCCGCGCACCTCCGAGGGGCTGTACCTGCTGCAACGCGCCCGCGACGAGGCGCACCGGTTCGCCATCACCTTCCACCGGCAGCGGCGTTCCAAGCGGATGACCGAATCGGCCCTGGACACCGTTCCCGGCCTCGGCGAGGTCCGCCGCAAGGCGCTGCTGCACCACTTCGGTTCGCTCAAGCGGCTCTCCGCGGCCACCGTGGAGGAGATCGTCGAGGTGCCCGGGGTCGGCCGCCGCACCGCCGAGGCGATCCTCGCGGCCCTCGACGGCGACCCGAAGACCACCGCCCCCACCCCGACCGACTGACGGCGGTCAGGGCTGGTCGGCGAGGACGGCGAGGATGGACTCGCCGTACTTGGCGAGCTTGTTCTCGCCGACGCCGCTGATCCGGGACAGCTCGGCCAGCGAGGTGGGCGCGTCGGTGGCGATCTGCCGCAGCGTCGCGTCGTGGAAGATGACGTACGCGGGCACGCCCTGTTCCTTGGCGGTGGCCCCCCGCCAGGCCCGCAGCCGCTCGAACAGCGACCCGGCCGCCGGGGAGAGCTCCGCGACCACGGTGGCCGCGCCGCGCGGCTTGGCCGAGCGGGTCGGGGCGACCTTCTCCGGCTCCCGGCGCATGGTGACCGTGCGGCGGCGGGCCAGCACCTCGGTGCTGGCCTCGGTGAGCGCCAGCGTGCCGTAGTCGCCCTCGACCGCCAGCAGCCCCTCGGCGAGCAGTTGCCGGACCACCCCGCGCCACTCCGCCTCGCGCAGCTCGGTGCCGATGCCGAAGGTGCTCAGTGCGTCGTGGCCGTACTGGCTGATCTTGTCGTTCTGCTTGCCGAGCAGGATGTCGATGCAGTGCCCCGCGCCGAAGCGCTGGTTGCGTTCCCGGTCGAGCCGGTAGACGGTGGAGAGCAGCTTCTGCGCGGCCACCGTGCCGTCCCAGGTCTCCGGCGGGGTCAGGCAGGTGTCGCAGTTGCCGCAGTCGCCCGTGCCGGGCTGGCCGAAGTATTCGAGCAGCTGCACCCGCCGGCAGCGGACCGTCTCGCAGAGCGCCAGCATGGCGTCCAGGTGGGTGGCGAGGTTACGCCGGTGGGCGAGGTCGCCGTCGGACGTCTCGATCATCTTGCGCTGCTGCACCACGTCCTGGAGGCCGTAGGCGAGCCAGGCGGTCGACGGCAGGCCGTCCCGGCCGGCCCGACCGGTCTCCTGGTAGTAACCCTCGACCGACTTCGGCAGGTCGAGGTGGGCCACGAACCGGACGTCCGGCTTGTCGATGCCCATCCCGAAGGCGATCGTGGCGACCATGACCAGGCCGTCCTCGCGCAGGAAGCGCTGCTGGTTGGCGGCGCGGGTGCCCGCGTCCAGGCCGGCGTGGTAGGGCAGCGCGGCGACCCCGTTGGCGACCAGGAACTCGGCGGTCTTGTCCACCGAGGCCCGGGACAGGCAGTAGACGATCCCGGCGTCACCCGGGTGCTCGTCGCGCAGCAGGGTCAGCAACTGCTTGCGCGGCTCCTTCTTGGGCACGATCCGGTACTGGATGTTGGGCCGGTCGAAGCTCGCCACGAAGTGCTTCGCCCCGGTGAGCTGGAGCCGGGTGGCGATCTCGGCCCGGGTGGCGCTGGTGGCGGTCGCGGTCAGCGCGATCCGGGGCACCGCCGGCCACCGTTCGTGCAGCATCGACAGGGCCAGGTAGTCCGGGCGGAAGTCGTGCCCCCACTGGGACACGCAGTGCGCCTCGTCGATGGCGAACAGGCCGATCCGGCCCCGGTCGAGCAGCTGCTGCACGCCCCGGGTGCCCAGCGCCTCCGGGGCGAGGTAGAGCAGATCCAGCTCCCCGTCGACGAACGCCTGCTCGACCGTGCGCCGGGCCGCGTAGTCCTGCGTCGAGTTGAGGAAGCCGGCGCGCACGCCGACCGCCGTCAGCGCGTCGACCTGGTCCTGCATGAGGGCGATCAGCGGGGAGACGACCACCGCGACGCCGTCGCGGACCAGGGCGGGGACCTGGTAGCACAGCGACTTGCCGCCACCGGTGGGCATCAGCACCAGGGCGTCCCCGCCGGCCACCACGTGGTCGATGACCTCCTGCTGGAAGCCCCGGAAGGCGTCGTAGCCGAAGACCCGGCGGAGCACGTCGAGGGCATCGGAGGCGCGCAGCTCGGTGGGGGAGGCCATCCGGGGAGTGTACGGACCCGCCCCGACAACGCCGTCCACGACGCCCCCGCCGCCGGTGCGCCCCGGATGCGGTGCCGATCACTGCCGCGCCCCTCACCCGGGGCTGTCGCCGTCGCCCCAGCACAGCCCGCCGAGGCCCGCCGCGCTGTGGAAGCCGGGATGCCCGGTGACGTCCATGCAGACTTCCCCGTCGGGGCCGATCCGGCCGCAGAACACCGGCTCGACGTGGTTCCAGGCGTCGGCCCGGGACAGCAGCGCGGCGTTCGCGGCCAACTCGGGGCGCAGGATCGTCAGCCCCTCCGTGTAGACGACGGCCTGGTCGCGGGCCTCGCCCAGGTCGGCCGCCAGGTAGGACAGGTGCAGCGTCCACCGACGGTCCGGCTGGTAGGCCCCGGCCGGCGGCCCGTTGCGGTCCGACCGCCGCTCGCGCTCGGTCAGATAGCGGGTGACCACCGAGTCGGCGTACGACGAGAGGGCGTCCGGCGTCGCCAGCGCGTGCGCAATGGCGGCCCGGACCCGCTCGGACACGTCGGCCCGGTCGAGCATGGCGGCCAGGTCACGACGAAACTCGGACCCGGACCGCCCCCACCGCGAAGATCGGTTGTCAGTCAATGCTGCCTCCGGATTTCGTTGGGCCTCAACAGCTTGGCGCATTGAGCCTGCACCAATGCAAGCGATCTTGCAACGTAGCATCAATGTGTGCCAGACTGCTTCGGTTGAGACTCCTTGGTTTCATGTCCGCATCCGGTGGTCGGGAGGTACTGCTATGGCATCGACCGCGAGTCCGACGATTCGTGCGCGTCGACTGCGTCGTGAACTCCGTCGACTGCGTGATCAGCGAGGTCTGACGGTTGAAGACGTCGCTCGCTCGGTGGGGTGGCATCGAGCGAAGGTGATCCGAATCGAACAGGGGCACAGCGGGATCGCTGCGGACGGCCTGCGGAAGCTCCTGGATCTCTACGACGCATCCCCTGAGGAGCGGGATGCCCTGGCCGGTCTTGCGCGTCAGGCGCGGCAGAAGGGCTGGTGGAGCGTGTACGGCGACGTGCTGCCCGACGACTACGTCGGCTTCGAGGCGGAGGCGGAGTCGATCAGCACGTTCCAGAGCCTTCACGTCCCAGGTCTGTTGCAGACCGAGGAATACGCGCGGGCAGTCATCCATGCTGGACGCGCGACTGCCGGCAAGGACGAAGTCGACCGAGTCATCGCGGCGCGTCAGGCACGAAAGGTGCTGCTCACGCGCGATGTCCCTCCGAAGCTCTGGATCATTCTGGACGAGGCTGCGGTGCGGCGAGTCGTTGGTGGTGCCAAGGTCATGAGCGTTCAGTTGGGGCGCATCATCGAGGCATGTCAGCTACCAGCCGTCGAGGTGCAGGTGCTGCCCTTCGCTGCGGGGGCGCACGCCTCGATGGGCGGTGCTTTCACGATTCTCGACTATGCGGAGCCAGCCCTCGACCCGACCATCGTCTACGTGGACAACGACATCAACACCCTCCTGCTGGAGGAGGAGCAGCAGGTTGCGCGATATAAACTCGTCTTCGACCACCTACGTGCGAAGGCGCTCGACCCTGACCAGTCTGCCGATTTTCTCGTCAGGATCTCCGCCGAGCTTCAAGACTGAGTCTTGGCCTGAGGAGCACCCCGATGAACCCGACCCACCCTGCGAACGTGATCTGGCGTAAGAGCGCTCGTAGTAGCGCAAATGGTTCGGATTGCGTTGAGGTGGGTGAACTTCCCGAGGGGTTGGCGGTGCGGGACTCCAAGGACCCGGGCGGCCCCGCACTCCTCTTCGACCGGGGCGCCTGGTCGTCGTTCGTCGTCGGCCTGCGGCGTGGCCTGCGCGGCTGACTCGCTCGCCGGGCGGTCTCCGCCCTGACGTCGGCGGCGTCACCCGCACCCGGTTAGATGGTCGGATGGCGGTACGCATCGATATCGAAGCCCTCCGGGACGAGGCTGGACCGATCGCCTGTGCGGCGGCGGACAAGCTCCGGGCAGCCGGCCAGCCAGCGGAGATCATGGCGGTGGGCGGGGGAGTCTCCGGCGTGATCCGGGAAGCCGGGCAACCGCCGTACGAGGTCTGGGTGGGGGTCACGGCGGACGGCTTCACCGTCGAGTGCGACTGCCCGGCCGGTGCGGTGTTGTGCGGGCACGCGGTGGCCCTCACCGCCGCCGGCCTGGAAGACGGAGTCGCGTGGTCCTCGGCGGCCACCCCGCCGTCGGCCCTGGCGATCGACCCGAAGGTCGCTGAGCTGGCCGAACTCGCGCGCGGCATCCCGGCCGGGAGGCTGGCGTCGCTGGTGGCCGAGTGGGCGGTCACCGATCGCGTGCTGGAGCACAGGTTGCGGGCGCAGGCTGGTCAGCTCGCGCCGCTCACCGTCGCCGAGCTGGACGGCATCCGGCACACGATCGACACCCTCGCCCGCGAGGCGACCGGCGGTGACCGGTGGGACCTGCACGACGTGGAGAAGGCCGGCCGGGCGATCGTCGAGGAGGTCGAGGTGCTCGCCCAACGGCCGCCGAGCGAGGAGACGCTGCTGCTGGTCGAGCGGGCCGCCCGCGCCTGGGACGGCCTCGCCGGCTACCTCTGGGACGCCTGGGAGACGTACGAGGAGGAGCCGGCCGAGATCGGCGGCGCGTTGCGGGCGGCGCACGTCCGGCTCTGCGAGCAGGTACGGCCGGATCCTGACGACCTGGCCGCCCGGCTGGCGGAGATCATCGGGGCGGCCGAGGTCGACTCCTGTCTCGACGAGCGGGAGGACTACCTCGGCGTGCTCGGTCGGGACCGGGTCAGGGCGCTGCGGAGCCGCCGCTGACGCTCGCGACCGCCGAGGGGCCACACACCTCCCGGACCGCGGTATGCCTGTCCGTCATAACTATGACGGACAGGCATACCGCTGCGTGTGGAGTGATGCCCCGGCAGTCGGTGCCGGTCGGGTGACGGTCCGCGCCGCGATCGGGCTTCGCGCCGCCGGCCGGGTCCGCGCTGAGGCCGGGTCCGCGCCGCGATCGGCTTCACACTGTCGGCCGGGTCCGCGCTGTCGGCCGGGTCCGCGCTGGCGGCCGGGTCCGCGCTGGCGGCCGGATCCGCGCTGGCGGGCGACCCGCCATCGGCCGTGCGGGGATCGACGCCGCCCGCCGGGATAGAGTCGTCGACTGACCATGCGCGGCCGGTCCACCGGGGCGCGGCGCGACGTACTCGGGGGTAACAGCGGTGAGCGAGGCGCGGACAGCCGGCGGGTACGTCGAGGGCGGCACGGCGGAGTCGGACACCACGCTGGTGGTGGTCACCGGCCTGTCCGGCGGTGGCCGCAGCACGGTGGCCCGCGCCCTGGAGAACGTCGGCTACTACGTGGTGGACAACCTGCCGCAGGCGCTGATGCTGGACATGGCCGAGCTGGCGATGAAGGCCGGCGGCGCGGCCCGGCGTACCGCGATGGTGCTGGACGTGCGGTCGCGGGCCTTCTCCACCGACCTGGCCGGGGCGATCCGGGAGCTGAAGGACCGGGGCTTCTCGCCCCGGGTGGTCTTCGTCGACGCCGACGACGAGGTGCTGATCAGGCGGTTCGAGAGCGTCCGCCGGTCGCACCCGTTGCAGGGTGAGGGGCGGCTCGCCGACGGGATCGCCGTCGAGCGGGAGCTGCTGGAGGAGGCCCGGGACCAGGCCGATGTGATCATCGACACCAGCCACCTCAACGTCAACCAGCTCCGTCGCCGGGTCGAGGAGCTGTTCGGCGGCGAGGATGCCCGTCGGCTGCGACTCACCGTGCTCTCCTTCGGCTTCAAGTACGGCCTGCCGCCGGACGCCGATTTCGTGCTCGACGCCCGGTTCCTGCCGAATCCGTACTGGGTGCCCGAGCTGCGGGAGCACACCGGTCGGGAGCCGGCGGTCAGCGCGTACGTGCTCGGGCAGGAGGGCGCGGACACCTTCGTCGCCTCGTACGCCGACCTGGTCAACGCCACCACCGCCGGATTCGAGCGGGAGGGCAAGCGCTACCTGACGGTGGCGGTCGGCTGCACCGGCGGCAAGCACCGCAGCGTGGCGATTGCCGAGGAGTTGGCCGAGCGGCTGCGCCAGTCGGGGCTGGCCGCCAACGCGCAGCACCGGGACCTGGGGCGGGAATGACGGCGACGTCGGTGGTCGCCTTCGGCGGTGGGCACGGCCTGTCCGCCTCGCTGCGGGCACTGCGACACTGCGCCGGGGAACTGGACCTGGACATCACCGCCGTGGTCACCGTCGGCGACGACGGCGGTTCCAGCGGCCGGCTGCGGGCCGAACGCGGCGGCCTGCCCCCGGGTGACCTGCGGCAGGCGCTGGTCGCGCTGGCCGGGGACCATCCGGCCACCCGGCGCAGCGCCGGGCTGTTCCAGCACCGGTTCACCGGCGACCCGCGGGACGGGCTGGCCGGGCACGCGGTGGGCAACCTGGTGCTCTGCGGCCTGATGGAGCAGCTCGGCGACCCGGTCGCCGCGCTGGCACACGCCGGGGCGATGCTCGGCACGGTCGGCCGGGTGCTGCCGATGTCCGCGCAGCCGGTGGACATCGAGGCCCGGGTACGCGGCGTCGACCCGGCCCGCCCCGACGAGCGGCGCACCGTGCGCGGTCAGCACCAGGTGGCGGTGACCACCGGCACGGTGGAGGCGCTGCGGCTCACCCCGGACACCCCGGTGGCCTGCCCGGAGGCGGTGGCCGCGGTCGGCGGTGCGGACTGGCTGATCTTCGGGCCGGGTAGCTGGTACACCAGCGTGCTGCCGCACCTGCTGGTGCCGGGGCTGGCCGAGGCGATCGTGACCAGCCCGGCCCGTCGGCTGGTCACCCTCAACCTGGCTGCCGAGCAGGAGACCCTGGGTCTCTCGGTGGCCGACCATCTGGCCGCGCTGCGGTGGTACCTTCCGCAACTCACCGTGGACTACGTGGTGGCCGACTCCAAAGCGGTGGGTGACCCGGAACCGGTCGGGCGTGCGGCAGAATCGCTGGGTGCCCGGTTGGTCCTCGCCCCGGTCGCCGTCGACGACGGCACGCCCCGTCACGATCCGGCCGCCCTGGCTGCCGCACTGGTGCCTGTCCTGGGCGCCGATCGTTAAGCACGTACGTAATCACCGGCGACACGCCGGTACCGGTCCGTGAGGGGGCGCACAATGGCGATGACGGCTGCGGTCAAGGACGAGCTGAGCCGGGTCGACGTGCCCAAGCCCTGCTGCCGGCGGGCGGAGATGGCCGCCCTGCTGCGCTTCGCCGGTGGGCTGCACATCGTCTCCGGCCGGGTGGTGGTGGAGGCGGAGCTGGACACCGGGGCGGTGGCCCGCCGGCTGCGCCGGGAGATCGCCGAGGTGTACGGCTACCCCAGCGAGATCCACGTGCTCGCCTCGGGCGGGCTGCGCAAGGGCAGCCACTTCATCGTCCGGGTGGTCAAGGACGGCGAGGCGCTGGCCCGGCAGACCGGCCTGCTCGACGTCCGGGGTCGACCGGTACGCGGCCTGCCACCGCACGTGGTGGCGGCGAACGTCTGCTGCGCGGTGTCGGCCTGGCGGGGCGCGTTCATGGCGCACGGCTCGCTGACCGAACCGGGCCGCTCCAGTGCGTTGGAGATCACCTGCCCCGGCCCGGAGTCGGCGCTGGCCCTGGTCGGCGCGGCCCGTCGGATCGGCATCACCGCCAAGAACCGGGAGGTGCGCGGGGTGGACCGGGTGGTGGTCAAGGACGGCGACGCGATCGCCGCGCTGCTCACCCGGATCGGCGCGCACTCCAGCGTGCTGGCCTGGGAGGAGCGTCGGGTACGCCGCGAGGTGCGGGCCACCGCCAACCGGCTGGCGAACTTCGACGACGCCAACCTGCGTCGCTCGGCGCGGGCCGCGGTGGCCGCCGCCGCCCGGGTCACCCGGGCGCTGGAGATCCTCGCCGACGACGCCCCGAACCACCTCACCTCGGCCGGTCAGCTGAGGCTGGAGCACCGGCAGGCGTCGCTGGAGGAGCTGGGCGCGCTGGCCGACCCGCCGTTGACCAAGGACGCGATCGCCGGCCGGATCCGCCGGCTGCTGGCGCTCGCCGACAAACGCGCCCGTGACCTGGGCATCCCGGATACCGAAGCGGCCGTCACGCCGGACATGCTCGTGGTCTGATAGGACGGTGGGTCGCCATCCGGCGGGCGCGTGCGGGGCACGGGCCGGCGGGGGTGACGTGCCACGGGTCGGGTGGGTGGGGCGTGCCGTGCCGTCGACCCGGCGGGGTCACCACCCGCCGCATCGCGGCGGGGCACGCTCGGATAGGGTCGACGGGTACGGCAAGGGGGCCGGCACAGGCACTCCTCGCCGTGCACGCCGCCTCAGGCGGTCAGGTCCTCCCAGACCGTGGCGGGGTGGCCGAGACGAATCGTCAACGGCCGGCTCACCGGCCGGCGCACACACCTCCGCCGGCCCGTTCTGACGTCGGCGGACCAGAACGCGAGGAGATGGGACCTGTGACCATCCGGGTTGGCATCAACGGCTTCGGCCGCATCGGCCGTAACTTCTTCCGGGCCGTGCTGGCGTCCGGCGCCGACATCGAGGTCGTCGCCGTGAACGACCTGACCGACAACGCGACGCTCGCCCACCTGCTCAAGTACGACAGCATCCTCGGTCGTCTGCCGCACGAGGTCAAGGCCACCGCCGACGAGATCACCGTCGGTGGCAAGACCATCAAGGCGTTCGCCGAGAAGGACCCGTCGAAGCTGGCGTGGGGCGAGGTCGGCGCGGACGTCGTCATCGAGTCCACCGGTTTCTTCACCGACGGCACCAAGGCCAAGGCGCACGTCGACGGCGGGGCCAAGAAGGTCATCATCTCCGCCCCGGCGAAGAACGAGGACGTCACGGTCGTCATGGGCGTCAACCACGACCAGTACGACCCGGCCAAGCACACGATCATCTCGAACGCCTCGTGCACCACGAACTGCCTGGCCCCGATGGCGAAGGTCCTGCAGGACACCTTCGGCATCGAGAAGGGCCTGATGACCACGATCCACGCGTACACCCAGGACCAGAACCTCCAGGACGCGCCGCACAAGGACCTGCGTCGGGCCCGCGCCGCCGCGCTGAACATCGTCCCCACCTCGACCGGCGCCGCCAAGGCGATCGGGCTGGTGCTGCCGGTGCTCAAGGGCAAGCTGGACGGTTACGCGCTGCGGGTGCCGATCCCGACCGGCTCGGCCACCGACCTGACCGTCGAGGTCGGCCGGGAGACCAGCGTGGACGAGGTCAACGCCGCGATCAAGGCCGCCGCGGACGGCCCGCTCAAGGGCATCCTGGTCTACAACGAGGACCCGATCGTCTCGTCCGACATCGTCACCGACCCGGCGTCGTGCATCTTCGACGCGCCGCTGACCAAGGTCATCGGCAACCAGGTCAAGGTCGTCGGCTGGTACGACAACGAGTGGGGCTACTCCAACCGGCTCGTCGACCTGGTCAAGCTGGTGGGTTCCTCGCTGTGAGTGCGAGCATCCGCAACCTCGACGACCTGCTCGCCGAGGGGGTATCGGGTCGGCGCGTGCTGGTGCGCGCCGACCTGAACGTCCCGCTCGACAAGCAGACCGGGGAGATCACCGACGACGGCCGGATCCGGGCCGTCCTGCCCACCCTGGGCGCGCTCGTGCAGGCCGGGGCGAAGGTCGTGGTCTGCTCGCACCTGGGCCGCCCGAAGGGCGCCCCGGACCCGCAGTACAGCCTCCGCCCGGTCGCCGGGCGGCTCGGCGAGCTGCTCGACGCGCCGGTGCACTTCGCCACCGACACCGTCGGCGAGTCCGCCCGCACCACGGTGGACGCGCTGGCCGACGGTCAGGTCGCCCTGCTGGAGAACCTCCGCTTCAACAAGGGGGAGACCAGCAAGGACGACACCGAGCGGGGGGCCTTCGCCGACCAGCTCGCCGCGTTCGGCGAGGCGTACGTGGACGACGCGTTCGGTGCGGTGCACCGCAAGCACGCCAGCGTCCACGACGTACCGGCCCGGCTGCCGCACGTCGCGGGCCGGCTGGTGCTGCGCGAGGTGGAGGTGCTGTCCCGGCTGACCGGGGAGCCGGAGCGCCCGTACGTGGTGGTGCTCGGCGGTTCCAAGGTCTCCGACAAGCTGGCGGTCATCGAGGCGCTGCTGCCGACCGTCGACCGGCTGCTCATCGGCGGCGGGATGTGCTTCACCTTCCTCAAGGCCCAGGGCCACGAGGTGGGCACCTCGCTGTTGGAGGAGGAGATGGTCGAGACCTGCGGCAACCTCCTGGCCCGTGCCGACGGCAAGATCCTGCTCCCGGTCGACGTGGTGGCCGCGGACGCCTTCGCCCCGGACGCCGCGCACGACACGGTGCCCGCCGACGGCATCCCCAGCCACCGGCTCGGCCTGGACATCGGCCCGGAGACGGTGGCCGGCTTCACCGCCGCGCTCGCCGGGGCGAAGACGGTCTTCTGGAACGGCCCGATGGGCGTGTTCGAGATGCCGGCGTTCGCCAACGGCACCCGGGGGGTCGCCGAGGCGATCACCAAGACCGACGCGTTCACCGTGGTCGGTGGCGGGGACTCCGCCGCGGCCGTCCGGGCGCTCGGGCTGGACGAGTCGTCGTTCGGTCACATCTCCACCGGCGGCGGCGCCTCCCTGGAGTACCTGGAGGGCAAGACC
Organism: Micromonospora sp. WMMD714; assembly: GCF_029581315.1. Classification (NCBI taxonomy): domain Bacteria; kingdom Bacillati; phylum Actinomycetota; class Actinomycetes; order Micromonosporales; family Micromonosporaceae; genus Micromonospora; species Micromonospora sp. WMMD714. Next base: position 6,602,228 of record NZ_CP120744.1, on the reverse strand, counting down.
CTCCCCGGCATCGCTGCCCTGGAGAACTGATGGCGAGCGTCACCCGCCGGCCGCTGATGGCCGGCAACTGGAAGATGAACCTCAACCACCTCGAGGCCAACCTGCTGGTGCAGAAGCTGGCCGCGAGCCTCACCGAGCAGCAGCTCACCGCCGTCGAGACGGTGGTCCTGCCGCCCTTCACCGACCTGCGCACCGTGCAGACCGCGGTGGACGGCGACAAGCTGCTCATCGGCTACGGCGGGCAGGACCTCTCGCCGTACCAGTCCGGCGCGTACACCGGGGACATCTCCGGGGCGATGCTGGCCAAGCTGGGCTGCACCTACGTGACGGTCGGGCACTCGGAGCGGCGGCAGTACCACTACGAGGACGACGCGATCGTCAACGCCAAGGTGGCCGCCGCGCTGGCCAACGGGCTGACCCCGATCCTCTGCATCGGTGAGGGCCTGGAGGTCCGCGAGCAGCTGCGGCACGTGCCGCACTGCTGCGACCAGCTCGACGGCGCCCTCAAGGGGCTCACCGCCGAGCAGGTCACCCAGGTCGTGGTCGCGTACGAGCCGGTCTGGGCGATCGGCACCGGCAAGACCGCCACCCCCGAGGACGCCCAGGAGGTCTGCGGGGAGGTCCGCAAGCGGCTGGTCGAGACCTACGACCAGGGCACCGCCGACCAGGTCCGGATCCTCTACGGCGGCTCGGTCAAGTCGTCCAACGTCGCATCGATCATGTCCCAGCCGGACGTGGACGGGGCGCTGGTGGGCGGGGCGAGCCTGGACGCCGAGGAGTTCGCGAAGATCTGCCGCTTCCCGGAGCACACGGTCGCCTGATCGCTCGCTATTCTTGACTCCGCCCGTCCACCGGTCGGTGCCGCCGTGCCCGATCTGTCCGGGCGAGGATCGTAACGAGAGGACTGACCCCAGCCATGCCGATCTGGTTCGCATACACGTTGATCGTGTTGCTGGTCATCACGAGCGTTCTGCTCACCATGCTCATCCTGCTGCACCGGGGTAAGGGCGGCGGGCTGTCGAGCATGTTCGGCGGCGGGGTCAGCTCCAGCCTGGCCGGCTCGTCGGTGGCCGAGAAGAACCTGGACCGCTACACCGTCCTGGTGAGCATCGTCTGGTTCGCCTGCATCGTCGGGCTCGGCCTCTGGCTCCGGCTCCAGCTCAACAGCGGGGCCTGAGCGACTCGATCAGGTCGTACAATCTGCGCGCGGTCCGTCACGGACCGCGCGCAGTTTTGTTTCTCCGTCCCGTCGCCCGTCGCCCGCCTCCGGCGGCGGGTTCCCTCCGACGACAGGAGCGAGCAACAGTGGCCAGTGGCAACGTCATCCGCGGTTCACGAATCGGGTCGGCACCCGAGCGTCCCACCGAACGGCACGAGCCGGCCCCCCGCCGCGCGGTCACCTACTGGTGCCGCAACGACCACGCCACCGAGATCCGGTTGGCGTTGGACGCCGAGGAGCCGGCGGTCTGGGACTGCCCGCGCTGCGGGCTGCCGGCCGGGCGGGACGCCCAGAACCCGCCCGGACGCACCCGCCCCGAGCCCTACAAGACCCACCTGGCGTACGTGAAGGAGCGCCGTACCCCCCAGGAGGGGGAGGCGCTGCTGAACGAGGCACTGGCCGCGCTGCGCCGCCGCCGCGGCCGGGAGTGACCCCGGCGCCCCCGCGGTCGGGAACGACCGCTGCGCCGCCGCGGCGGCCGGACACGACCACGGCGGCGCGGGCGCGCTGACCCGGCCCGCGCGGCCGGGTCGCCCCGGGGGCTTCAGTACGGCCGGGTCGCCCGGGGGCTCAGCGCAGGCTGCGCAGCCGGGGCGGCACGTCGGCCGCCGCCGCCCGGTCGAGCAGCCAGAGGGTCCGCGAGACGCCCTGCACCCCGGCCGCCGGCAACTGCTTCGGGCCGGCTCCGGCCAGCGCCATCCCCACCGCCCGCGCCTTGTCGGCCCCGCTGGCGACCAGCCAGACCTCCTCGGCGGTGTTGATCGACGGCAGGGTCAGGGTGGTCCGCACCGGTGGCGGCTTCGGGCTGCCCCGCACCGCGCTGACCGGCCGGCTGTCGTGGTGCACCGGGTGCTCGGGGAAGACCGACGCCACGTGCCCGTCCTCGCCGACGCCCAGCATCAGCACGTCGAAGTGGGGCAGCGCGGCGTGACCGGGCCGGGCCGCCCGCGCCAGCTCCTCGGCGTACGCGGCGGCGCCGGCCTCCGGGTCGTCGCCGGTGGGGCCGTCGGTGGCCGGCATCGGATGCACCCGGGCCGGGTCCAACGGCACCAGGTCCAGCAGCGCGGCCCGGGCCTGCGTCTCGTTGCGTTCCGGGTCGCCGGCCGGCAGGAAGCGCTCGTCGCCCCACCAGACGTCCACCCGGGACCAGTCGACCGCGTCGTGGGCGGGCAGCGCGACCACCGCCCGGTGCACCGCCGCGGCGATCCGACCGCCGGTCAGCACGATCGACGCCGCACCCCGCTCCGCCTGCGCGTCGAGCAGCTTCACCACCAGCCGGGCCGCCACCGCCTGCGCCAGCAGGTCGGCGTCGGCGTGCACGGCGACACTCGCCTCACTCATCTTGGCCTTTCCCGACCGCTCGGCGCGGTCCTGCTCGTCGTGGCGGGACCGGTCGGCCCGCCGGGTGCCGGCTGTCACCGGGGAGTCGCGTCATGCCGGGCCGGGCGGATGACAGGCCCGTCGCCGCCCGGACCGGCCGGTGGGCGACCCGGAGGACCACCCACCGGCCTACGGTCTAGGACGCCGCGCTGGTGCCGGCGTGCGTGCTCACGCCCGCCTCCGCCCGCCGCGCGGTGGCCGGGTCCTTCCAGACGTGCACCCGCTGCGACGGGCGCTGCTCCAGGCCCGACAGGCCGGCCGCCGCGCCCAACGCCTCGGCGTAGACCTGGTCGGCGTCGAGCCGGCGCAGCTCCTCGGCCAGCTCGTCACCGAGCGGGCGACGCACCAGCGGCAGCACCCGGTCGTCCTGGCCGGTACGCCGGAACGTGGCCAGGCTGTCGTCCCGGGTCAGCGTCAGCTCGTCGCCGTTGGCGCAGCGCAGCTGCACCTGACGCATCCGCGGGTGGTCGTCGGTGTGCTGCCACTGCGGCTCGATGCCGAGCCGGGCGGCCAGCCAGCCCTGCATCAGCGCCGCCGTCGGATCCCGGCGCGGGGCCACCACTGTCGCCTCGGTGACCCGGGCCTCGGTGGTGTCGAACGCCCCGGCGACCAGGGTGCGCCACGGGGTGATCCGGGTCCAGGCGAGGTCGGTGTCGCCGGGGGCGTAGTCCCGGGCCCGTTCCCGCAGCGCCTCGATCGGGTCGGCCGCCTGCGCGCAGTCGGTGATCCGCCGGTCGGCGACCACCCCGAGGAAGTCGGTGGCGATCTCCGTCGGTGGCTCGCCGTGCCACCAGGTGACCACCGGCACGTCCGGCACCAGCAGCGGCATCACCACCGATTCGGCGTGCAGGGCGAGCCGGCCGTACATCCGGGTCACCACCGCCTCGCACGGCCCCAGCCGGCCGCCGACCACGATCTCCGCGTCCAGCCGGTTACGTTCCCGCTCCACGTCGGCGCGGACGACCACGAGCAGCCGGCAGGGGTGGGCGGCGGCGGCGATGGTGGCCGCCGCCTCCGCGTCCCGGACCCGCTTCTCGTCGACCACCACGATCAGGGTCAGCGCCATCCCGCTGGCCACCCCGCCCGCGCTCCGCCGCTCGGCGGCGAGTGCCTTGACCACCTCGTTGCCGGTGGTGTCCCACAGCCCGATCACTGGTGCCTCCCGGTCCGCCCGCTGTGCCTGCTGCCCTCGTGGCCGTTCACGCCCGCCGCCAGGCGCGGCCCTCGCGGGCCAGCATCTCGTCGGCGGCCCGGGGGCCCCACTCGCCGGAGCGGTACGGCTCCGGCTTGGTGCCCTCCCAGGCGTGTTCCAACGGGTCCACCACCGCCCAGCTCTGTTCCACCTCGGAGGCGTCCGGGAAGAGCGTCCGGTCGCCGATCAGCACGTCCAGCACCAGCCGTTCGTACGCCTCGGGGCTGGACTCGGTGAACGCCTCGCCGTATTGGAAGTCCATCGCGATGTCGCGGACCTCCATGGTGGTGCCGGGCACCTTCGAGCCGAACTTGAGCACCACGCCCTCGTCCGGCTGCACCCGGATGACGAGCTGGTTGTTGCCCAGCGACTCCATGTCGGCGGCGTTGAACGGCAGGTGCGGGGCCTTCTTGAACATGATGGCCACCTCGGTCACCCGCCGCGGCAGCCGCTTGCCGGCCCGGATGTAGAACGGCACCCCCGCCCAGCGGCGGTTCTGGATGCCCAGCTCCACGGCGACGTACGTCTCGGTGGTGGAGTCACCGGGGACGCCGTCCTCGTCGAGGTAGCCGACGGCCCGTTCGCCGCCCACCCAGCCGGGCAGGTACTGGCCGCGTACGGTGCCCCGGGCGACGTCCTTCGGCAGGGTGATCGCCTTGAGCACCTTCAGCTTCTCGGCCCGGATCTCGTCGGCGTCGAAGCTGGTGGGCTCCTCCATGGCGACCAGGGCGAGCAGTTGGAGCAGGTGGTTCTGGAGCACGTCGCGGGCGGTGCCGACCGAGTCGTAGAAGCCGGCCCGGGAGCCGATGCCGACGTCCTCGGCCATGGTGATCTGCACCGAGTCGACGTACTTCGAGTTCCACAGGGGCTCGAAGAGGTTGTTGGCGAAGCGCAGGGCGAGGATGTTCTGGACCGTCTCCTTGCCGAGGTAGTGGTCGATCCGGAAGACGTCCTGCCGGGTGAACACGTCGTCGACCAGGTCGTTGAGCTCCTTGGCCGACGGCAGGTCGTTGCCGAACGGCTTCTCCACCACCACCCGCCGCCAGCCGCCGCACTTCTCGTTGTCGGCCATGCCGGTGCGGGCCAGCTGCTTGAGCACCACCGGGAACGCCGTCGGGGGGATGGAGAAGTAGAACGCCGCGTTGCCGTGGATGCCGTGGCTGTCGCGCAGCTGGTTCAGGGTCGCCGCGAGCTTGTCGAAGGCGGCGTCGTCGTCGAACGACCCGCCGACGAACTTGACGTTGCCGGCCAGCCGGGACCACACCTCCTCCCGCCACGGGGTCCGGGCGTGCTTCTTCGCCGACTCGTGGGCCAGCGCCTCGAAGTCGCCGTCGCCCCAGTCCCGACGGGCGAAGCCCAGCACCACGAAACCGGGTGGCAGCAGCCCCCGGTTGGCCAGGTCGTAAACCGCCGGCAGCAGCTTCTTGCGCGCCAGGTCACCGGTCACTCCGAAGATCACCAGGGCGCACGGCTCCGGGATCCGGGGGAGCCTTCGGTCCTGCGCGTCGCGCAGCGGATTCACGCCGCCTCCTCGCTCCGTCTGGTGCATGTCGTCCATCGTCACGTCCGCCATCGTCCGGTCACCGTCAGCACGGCCGGGGGCCGCCGAAAGGTCCCGGTCGGATGGTGCCACCGGGAGGCCCTGCGCGTACAGGGCAGCCGGCGCCGGAGCGGACGCGGTCGGTTCGACCACGTCCGCTCCGGGCACCGCGGGACCGGCGTCGGCGTCGGCCGGGCCGGTCGGCAGGTCACTCACGTCGCCGCCGGTGCCGCGGTGACGCCGACGTGGCGCGTCGCGGGGCGGCCCGGCCCCGCGACGCCGGCTACGCCGTCGGTCACGCGTTTCCCCCGGCCCGCTGGGCCGCCTCGGCGTTGCCCTTGGCGGCCTCGTTCGGGGCGCCGCTGCCCTGCGCCGCGGCGGCCAGCGACGTGCGGACGCCGTCGAGCAGCTCACTCCAGCTCGCCTCGAACTTCTCCACGCCCTCCCGCTCCAGGGTGGCGATCACCGCGTCCATGTCGATGCCGACGGCGGCCAGGTCGGCGAAGACCTGCCGGGCGGCGTCGTACGCGCCGGTGATGGTGTCGCCCCGGGTCTCCCCGTGCTCGGCGTACGCCTGGACCACCGACTCCGGCATGGTGTTGACGGTGCCGGGGGCGATCAGCTCCTCGACGTAGATCACGTCCCGGTAGTCCGGGTTCTTGGTCGAGGTGGACGCCCACAGCGGGCGCTGCGGGTGGGCGCCGGCGTCGGCCAGCGCCTGCCACCGGTCAGAGGAGAAGACCTCGGTGTAGCGCTCGTAGGCGAGCTGGGCGTTGGCCACGGCGGCCTTGCCGCGCAGCGCCTTGGCCTCCTCGGAACCGATCTTGTCGAGCTGCTTGTCGATCTCGGAGTCGACCCGGGAGACGAAGAACGAGGCCACCGAGCCGATGGTGGACAGGTCGTGACCGTTGGCCTTCGCCTGCTCCAGGCCGGCGAGGAACGCCTCCATCACCGCCGAGTAGCGGTCCAGCCCGAAGATCAGCGTGACGTTGACGCTGATCCCCTCGGCCAGGGTCGCGGTGATCGCGGCCAGTCCCTCCTCGGTCGCCGGGATCTTGATGTAGAGGTTGGGCCGGTCCACCAGCCACCACAGCGCCTTGGCCTCGGCCACCGTCCTGTCGGTGTCGTGGGCGACCCGGGGGTCGACCTCGATGGAGACCCGGCCGTCGACGCCGTCGCTGCCGTCGTACGACGGGCGCATCACGTCGCACGCCCAGCGCACGTCGTAGGTGGTCAGCATCCGGACCGCCTCTTCCACCTCGATGCCCCGGGTGGCGAGGTCCTTCAACTGCCAGTTGTACTCGTCGGCGTCGCTGAGCGCCTTGGCGAAGATGGTCGGGTTGGTGGTCACCCCGGCCACGTGCTGCTCGCGGCGGAGCCGGTCCAGCCCGCCGGAGCTCAGCCGTACCCGGGAAAGGTCGTCGAGCCAGACCGCCACTCCGGCGGCGGTGAGGTCACCCAGTCTGTCCGTCATGTCGTCCACGCTCCCCTCAGTTGCCGGTCGTGAAACCGGTGATGTCGCCCACCCGGGTCAGCGCCGCGTGCGCGGCGGCGACGATCCGGTCGGGGGTGAAGCCGAACTGCTCGAACAGCACGGTGTGCGGGGCGCTCGCGCCGTAGTGCTCCAGGCTGACGCTCTCGCCCAGGTCACCGACGATGCCCCGCCAGGACATCCCGATGCCGGCCTCCACGCTGACCCGGGCCTTGACCCCGCGCGGCAGCACCGACTCGCGGTACGCCTCGTCCTGCTCGTAGAACCACTCCTGGCAGGGCATCGAGACGACCCGGGTGGGGGTGCCGTCGGCCTCCAGCCGCTCCCGGGCGGTGAGGCAGAGCTGCACCTCGGAACCGGTGCCCACGATGATCACCTGCGGCTTGCCGTTGGACGCCTCGGCCAGCACGTAGCCGCCCTTGGCGGTGCCCTCCGCGCCTGCGTACGTCTGGCGGTCCAGGGTCGGCAGCGGCTGCCGGCTCAGCGCCAGCGCGGTCGGCCGGTCGGTGTGCTCCAGCGCCTGCCGCCAGGCCCAGGCGGTCTCGTTGGCGTCGGCGGGCCGGACCACGTCCAGGCCGGGGATGGCGCGCAGCGCGGTCAGGTGCTCCACCGGCTGGTGGGTCGGGCCGTCCTCGCCGAGGCCGATCGAGTCGTGCGTCCAGACGTACGTCACCGGCAGCTTCATCAGGGCGGCGAGCCGTACCGAGGGGCGCATGTAGTCGCTGAACACCAGGAAGGTGCCACCGTAGGGGCGGGTGCCGCCGTGCAGGGCGATGCCGTTGAGGATCGCGCCCATGGCGTGCTCACGGATGCCGAAGTGCAGCGTGCGGCCGTACTCGTGGCCCGGGAAGTCCTTGGTGGCGTGGGCGGCCGGGATGAACGACGGCTCGCCCTTCATGGTGGTGTTGTTGCTCTCGGCCAGGTCGGCCGAGCCGCCCCACAGCTCCGGCAGCACCGGGGCGAGCGCCTCCAGCACCTTGCCGGAGGCGGCCCGGGTGGCCACGCCCTTGGCGTCGGCGGGGAAGGTCGGCAGCGCGTCCGTCCAGCCCTGCGGCAGCACCCGGCCGGCGATCCGGTCGTAGAGCGCCTTGCGCTCCGGGTTGGCCTGCGCCCAGCCGTCGAACTCGCCGGTCCACGCCTGCTCGGCCTCGTCGCCGCGGGTCAGCACCCCCCGCGCGTGGGCGAGCACGTCCTCGTCGACCTGGAAGCTCTGCTGCGGGTCGAAGCCGAGGATCTCCTTGGTGGCCTTCACCTCGTCGGCGCCGAGCGCCGAGCCGTGGATCTTGCCGGTGTTCTTCTTGTTGGGCGCGGGCCAGCCGATGATGGTGCGCAGCGCGATGAACGAGGGGCGGCCGGTCTCCGCCTTCGCGGCCAGCAGCGCCTGGTACAGCGCCTCGACGTCCTCGTGGTAGTCGCCCTGGTCGGCGTCGCCGGCCCGCCAGTCGACGGTCTGCACGTGCCAGCCGTACGCCGCGTAGCGGGCCGCCACGTCCTCGCTCTTGGCGATCCGGGTGTCGTCCTCGATCGAGATCTCGTTGTCGTCGTAGATCAGGGTGAGGTTGCCGAGCTGCTGGTGTCCGGCCAGCGCGCTCGCCTCGTGGCTGATGCCCTCCTCGATGTCGCCGTCGGAGGCGATGCACCAGATCTGGTGGTCGAAGACCGACGCGCCCGGCTCGCTCTCCGGGTCGAACAGGCCGCGCTCCCGGCGGGCCGCCATGGCCATGCCGACCGCGTTGCCCAGACCCTGCCCGAGCGGGCCGGTGGTGGTCTCGACACCCGGGGTGTGCCCGTGCTCCGGGTGGCCCGGGGTGAGTGAGCCCCACTGCCGCAGCGACTTCAGGTCGTCCAGGCTCAGCGGGTAGCCGGAGAGGAAGAGCTGGATGTAGAGCGTCAGGCTGGAGTGCCCGGCGGACAGCACGAACCGGTCCCGGCCGGGCCAGTTCGGATCGGCCGGGTTGTGCCGCATCACCCGGTTGAACAGCAGGTACGCCGCGGGCGCGAGGCTCATCGCGGTGCCGGGGTGGCCGTTGCCGGATTTCTCCACGGCATCCATGGCCAGGACGCGGACGGTGTCGACGGCCCGGCGGTCGAGGTCGGTCCAGTTGAGTGCGGGTCGGTTGGCAGCCACTATGGTTGTGCTCCTCGGCAGATGGGCGGAACCCTCAGTGGTGACCCTATCGAGCGGGTCTAAACGTCCGCCCGGGGATCTCAGCAGGCAGTTACGTACGGGCGGGCCGGATCGTTCGGTCACCCGCCAGGTGTGACGGCCCGCACCGTTGTCGGGTCGGCCGGGCAGCGAAAACGACGACGCGTAGTGTGTGGTGCGGTGTGCGGACCCGGTGGGTTCCGCCGGACCGAATCTCCCCTGGCGACGCCGGAAGGTGGCAATCCGTGAGCATGATCACCGAGCGCCCCGTCAGCAATCCTGCCGGGCAGCCGCCGGTGCGCACGGTGAGCCGGGAGCCGGCGACGGGCCGGCGGGACGTGCGGGCGGTGGTGTCCGCCTACGTGACGCTCACCAAGCCGCGCATCGTGGAGCTGCTGCTGGTGACCACGGTGCCGGCGATGATGCTCGCCGACGGTGGCCTGCCGTCGCTGTGGCTGATGGCCGTGGTGCTGGTGGGCGGCTCGTTGGCCGCCGGTGCGGCGAGCGTGCTGAACTGCTACATCGACCGGGACATCGACCAGTTGATGCGGCGGACCAAGCGGCGTCCGCTGCCGGCGCACACCGTCTCGCCCCGCAGCGCCCTGGTCTTCGGGCTGGTGCTGGCGGCGGTGTCGGTCGCGCTGATGGCGACGTTCACCAACCTGTTGGCCGCCGCGCTGACGCTGGCCGCGATCGCCTACTACGACCTGGTGTACACGCTGTGGCTCAAGCGGACCACGACGGCGAACACCTTCTGGGGCGGGGCGTGCGGGGCGGCTCCGGTACTGATCGGGTGGGCCGCGGTGACCGGGTCGTTGGCGGCGCCGGCCTGGGCGCTGTTCGCGGTGGTCTTCTTCTGGCAGATGCCGCACTTCTACCCGCTGGCCATGAAATACAAGGACGACTATGCCCGCGCCGGCATCCCGATGCTGCCCGTGGTGGCCTCGGCCCGGCGGGTCAACGCCGAGATCCTGGTCTTCGCCTGGCTGACCGTGGCGACCTCGCTGGCGCTGTGGCCGCTGGGCATGAGCGCGGTCTACGGGGTGCCGACCGCGGTGGTGGGCGCGGTCTTCCTGGTCGAGGCGCACAAGCTCTGCCGACGGGTGACCCGGGGCGAGCCGGTCAAGCCGATGCGCCTGTTCCACTGGTCGACCACCTACCTGACCATCGTCTTCGCCGCCGTGGCCCTCGACGCTCTGCTCTGACGGGCACGGCGTCTCCCGGGTCGGCGCACGGCGTCTCCCGGGCCGACGTGCGGCGTCTCCCGTCGGCGGGCGGCCTTCGGGCGGAACGTCCGCGCCGGTCGGCGGGTCGGTCACGGCGGGGGCGGACCCGGGCGGGCGGTGGCACGACGTCCCCGATCCCCCGTCGGCCGGCGGAAATCATGTCCGGATGGTGAGATTTTCTCCGGGCGCGACCAGCTGGGGCAAGCCGGACGCGCGGGGACGATGCGGTCAGACCATTACGCCCGCATTTATCCGACATGTCCGGGCAATATCCCCCGGTATTTGCGATAAACCCTCGGGTAATTGGTATCACAAATAGTTCATGATTCTCGCGCGTAGGGGGGCCGGTCTGCTTAGGCTTCGCCCATGGCAGAAGGTTCCGATACGACGCTGACGGCTGAACAGACCGCCGAGCCGGCCCCCACCGGGCTGGTCTCGGGCCTCAGGTCCTTCGCCGCCGGACACGGCGGCGCGAAGGCGGTCATCGAGTACGTCGGCAAGCGTGGCGCACGGATCGTCCTGGTCGGTGCGGACGGTGTGTGGGGCGACCAGTTCGCCGAGGACACCGTGACCGCCCGGGAGGCGTGCGCCCAGGCGGGCGTCACCGTCGAGAACGCCTGGGAGCGTGAACTGATGGACCAGATGCGGCCGAGCAACGACCTCTGGCGGTCGATGGCCCGACGCACGATGTCCCGTTGACGGACCACCACCCGACCCACCAGCCGACCCGGGGGGAACCCCGGGTCGCTCTCGTCACCTGCTCCCGCTTCGCCGACCTCTACCCGGACGACCGGCTCGTGGTCGCTCCGCTGGCGGCGCGGGGCGTCACCGTCGAGGCCGCCGTCTGGGACGACCCCGGGGTGGACTGGGAGCGGTACGACCTGGTCGTCCTCCGGTCGCCCTGGGACTACGTGCCCCGCCGGGACGAGTTCGTCGGCTGGGCGCGGCGGGTGCCGACCCTGGTCAACCCGGCCGACGTGGTGGAGTGGAACACCGACAAGCGCTACCTCGGCGCGCTCGCCGACGCCGGGGCGCCCACCGTGCCGACCTCCTGGATCGAGCCGGGAACCCCCTGGGAGCCGCCCGCCACCCCGGGCGAGTACGTGGTGAAGCCGGCGGTCAGCGTCGGCAGCCAGGACACCGGCCGCTACGACCTGACCGACCCGGGGCACCGGGAACTGGCCGTTGGGCACGTCCGCCGGCTGTCGGCCGCCGGCCGGGTCGCCATGGTCCAGCCGTACCTGGCGGCGGTGGACACCGTCGGGGAGACCGCGCTGCTCTTCTTCGCCGGCCCGGACGGCCTGGCCTTCAGCCACGCCATCCGCAAGGGCGCCATGCTCGACGGCCCGGACCCGGGCGTCGAGGGGCTCTACAAGCCGGAGCGGATCAGCCCGCGCGCCGCCACCGACGAGCAGCTGGCCGTCGCCGCGCGGGTGCTGGCCGAGGTGCCGGGCGGGTCGCGGCGGCTGCTCTACGCCCGGGTCGACCTGATCCCGGGGCCGGACGGCACACCCGTGCTGATCGAGCTGGAGCTGACCGAGCCGTCACTGTTCCTCGGCCACGCCGACGGTGCCCCCGACCGCCTCGCCGACGCCGTGCTGACCCACCTCGCCCGCCGCTGACCCCGCCCCGGCCGTCCTACCTTTCCGGGCCGCCGCGCCTGCGCCCGGTCGGGCCGTCCCGCGGACGCCTGCCGGGCAAGATCTTGCTACTTACACGTTGTAGTGGCCTTCCGCGGTGAGGATGCCACTACAACGTGGTTCGAGCGCGATCTTGGCGGCGCGGCCCCGCGGGCGCGGGCGTGCCGGGGTGGAGGGTCGGGGAGGGGTGCTCAGACGGTGGCCGGGATCCGCTCTCCGGGCGGGGTCCGCGCCGGGCCGGTCGGGAGTTCCCGGCGCTGCCGGGTCGACCAGAGCACCGCCAGGGTGGCCAGCAGCACCAGGCAGGAGCCGAGCATGTGCGCGGCGACCAGCACGGCGGGCAGCTGGGTGAAGTACTGCACGAAGCCGATCAGGCCCTGTCCCAGCTCCACCGCCACCAGCACCAGGGCGGCGCGGGCCGGGCCGGTCGCGCCGACCGCCCGCAACGCCAGGACCAGGGCGACGGAGAGGCCGATCAGCAGAAACACCCCGTCGGCGTGCACCTGGGAGATCGTCTCCGGGTCCAGCCCGTTGCGGGCCGCGCCGTGGTCGCCGGCGTGCGGGCCGCTGCCGGTCACCCAGGTACCGACGACCAGCACCGCGACACTGACCGCGGTGGTGAGCCGGGCCAGCGTGCGCAGCGGCCCGGGCACCACCGGCACCGCCGGGCCGTCGGGGTCGACCACCCGCCGCCAGAGGGCGTACGCCGCCGCGATGACCGCCATCGAGGCGAGGAAGTGCAGCCCGACCACCCACGGGTTGAGGTTGGTCAGCACGGTGATCCCGCCGAGCACGGCCTGCGCCGGGATGCCGAGGAACACGGCGACGGCCAGCGGGAGCAGCCCGGTGCGCCGGGGCCGGTGGGCCAGCACGGCCAGCAGGGTGGCCAGGGCGATCGCCCCGACGGCGAAGGTGAGCAGCCGGTTGCCGAACTCGATCACGCCGTGCACGCCCATCTCGGCCGTGGTGGTGTACGACGCGTCGGTGCACCGGGGCCAGGTGGGGCAGCCGAGCCCCGACGCGGTGAGCCGGACCGCCCCGCCGGTCACCACGATGGCCACGTTGGCCACGATCGAGGCGTACGCGAGACGGCGCAGCAGGGTGGTCGAGACCGGATACCGGTCGAGCAGGCGGACCAGCGCGGCGGGAACCGGGAACCGGACGGATCGCTTCACGCCGCGAATCCTACGCACCGTAGTGGAGCCCGATCGGGTGACTCCGCCGCTCCGGTGGGCGGAATCACCGGGGTCTCGTTTGCGGCCCCCCGGCGAATTACGTAACGTTGGCGTTGTGAAAAACGCGGCGGCGCTCTCCGGGCACCCGCCGACGGCCGCCCCGGCCGTCGGGGCGGGTTCGCGGTCCCGGCGTGCCGGCCGGGCCGCCGGGCCGGAGGTCGGGCGGCGGGCCGCGCCGCAGCCGGCGTCGGCCGCGTCCACCGATCTTTCCACCCGGGACCGGGTGACCCAGCTGCTGCTGGCGCAGGGGGCGACCACGGCCGGTCAGCTCGGCTCGGCGCTCGGCCTCAGCCCCGCCGCGATCCGCCGGCACCTCGACGCGATGCTGGCCGACGGCGACGTGCTCGCCCGGGAGCAGACCGTGCGGGGCAGCCGGGGTCGGGGTCGACCGGCGAAGGTCTTCCTGCTCACCGACGCGGCCCGGGTGCGCTGCGGCACCCACCACTACGACAACATGGCCACCGCCGCGCTGCGGTGGATCGCCCGCAACGGTGGCCCCGACGCGGTCGAGGCGTTCGCCGCCGACCAGGTCGCCGCGCTGGAGGCCCGCTGCCGGGCCGCCATGGAGGACGCCGGCGACGATCCGCTCGCCCGTTCCGAGGCGCTCGCCGGTGCGCTCACCGCCGAGGGCTACGCTGCCAACGCGTCCACGATCGCCTCCGGCGGGCAGCTCTGCCAGCACCACTGCCCGGTGGCGCACGTGGCCGCCGAGTTCCCCCAGCTGTGCGAGGCCGAGACGGCGGTCATCTCCCGCCTGGTCGGCACCCACGTGCAGCGCCTGGCCACCATCGCGCACGGCGACGGGGTGTGCACCACGCACATTCCGACCCAGCCGCGCGCCCAGTCCGGTAACACCGTCACCACTGTGAGGACAGATAGATGACCGAGCAGATCGTCCAGCCCCTGACCCAGGAAGAGCAGCTCGCCGCCCTCGGTCGGTACGAGTACGGCTGGTCCGACTCCGACGTCGCCGGGGCCGCGGCCCAGCGCGGCATCAACGAGGCGGTGGTGCGGGACATCTCGGCGAAGAAGAACGAGCCGGCCTGGATGCTCGACCTGCGGCTGAAGGGCCTGCGGCTGTTCGGCCGCAAGCCGATGCCGTCCTGGGGCGCCGACCTCACCGGGATCGACTTCGACAACATCAAGTACTTCGTGCGCTCCACCGAGAAGCAGGCCACCAGCTGGGAGGACCTGCCGGAGGACATCAAGAACACCTACGACCGGCTGGGCATCCCCGAGGCGGAGAAGCAGCGGCTGGTCGCCGGGGTCGCCGCGCAGTACGAGTCCGAGGTGGTCTACCACAAGATCCGTGAGGACCTGGAGGAGCAGGGTGTCGTCTTCCTCGACACCGACACCGCCCTCAAGGAGCACGAGGACATCTTCAAGGAGTACTTCGGCACGGTGATCCCGGTCGGCGACAACAAGTTCGCCGCGCTGAACACCTCCGTGTGGTCCGGCGGCTCGTTCATCTACGTGCCGAAGGGCGTGCACGTGGAGATCCCGCTCCAGGCGTACTTCCGGATCAACACCGAGAACATGGGCCAGTTCGAGCGGACGCTGATCATCGTCGACGAGGGCGCGTACGTGCACTACGTCGAGGGCTGCACCGCGCCGCTCTACTCGTCCGACTCGCTGCACAGCGCGGTCGTCGAGATCATCGTCAAGAAGAACGCGCGGTGCCGCTACACGACCATCCAGAACTGGTCGAACAACGTCTACAACCTGGTCACCAAGCGGGCCGTCTGCCACGAGGGCGCGACTATGGAGTGGGTCGACGGCAACATCGGCTCCAAGGTCACCATGAAGTACCCCGCGGTCTACATGACCGGCGAGCACGCCAAGGGCGAGGTGCTCTCGGTGGCGATGGCCGGCGAGGGCCAGCACCAGGACGCCGGGGCCAAGATGGTGCACGCGGCGCCGCACACCAGCAGCACCATCGTGTCGAAGTCGATCGCCCGGGGCGGCGGCCGTACCTCGTACCGGGGTCTGGTGCAGGTGCTGGAGGGTTCGCACCACAGCCGGAGCACGGTCAAGTGCGACGCGCTGCTGGTCGACACCATCTCCCGCTCGGACACCTACCCCTACGTCGACATCCGCGAGGACGACGTGTCGATGGGGCACGAGGCGACCGTTTCCAAGATCAGCGACGACCAGCTCTTCTACCTGATGAGCCGGGGGCTGAGCGAGGACGAGGCGATGGCGATGATCGTGCGGGGCTTCATCGAGCCGATCGCCAAGGAACTCCCGATGGAGTACGCCCTGGAGCTCAACCGTCTGATCGAACTCCAGATGGAGGGCGCGGTCGGCTGACGCCGCCCGTCGGGCCGCATCGGGTACCGACCTGCCCGCAGCGGCCCGGCCCGCGACCGGCCCGACCCACCCTCCGCTCAATGACACCGTCGTCACGGACAGACAGACCAAGGAAGAGATGACTATCCAGGCTTCCGCGCCGCCAAGCACCAAGTCGCAGGCGCTGCGCTCGTACGACGTCGCCGACTTCCCGGCCCTGACGGGGCTGGAGGAGGAGTGGCGCTTCACCCCGCTCAAGCGGCTCCGCGGGCTGACCGGGGGAGCGCCGGTCGCCACCGCCACGGTCCGCCACGAGTACGCCGACCTGCCGGCCGGCGTCACCGTAGGGCGGATCGACCGGGACGATCCCCGGGTGGGCAGCGTGCTCACCCCGGTCGACCGGGTCAGCGCCCTGGCGTACGGCGGGGCCGGGCAGGCCCTGCTGGTCGAGGTCGCGGCCGACGCGGTGGTCGACGCGCCGGTGACCCTGCGGGTGGTCGGCGAGGACGCCGACGGGCTGGCCTTCGGGCACACGTTCGTCGACGTGGGGCGGTTCGCCGAGGTGGTGCTGGTGCTGGAGCACGTCGGGGCGGCGACGCTGGCCGACAACGTCGAGGTCGCGGTGGCCGACGGGGCGAAGCTGACCCTGGTCACGGTGGCCGACTGGGCCGCCGACGCGGTGCAGGCGCAGCACCTGAAGGTCCGGCTCGGCCGGGACGCCAAGGTGTCGCACGTCCAGGTCAGCCTGGGCGGTGACCTGGTCCGCCAGTACACCACGGTCGAGTACACCGGCCGGGGCGGCGAGGCCGAGCTGTACGGCGTCTACTTCGCCGACGGCGGCCAGCACCTGGAGCACCGGCAGCTCGTCGACCACAACGTGCCGGACTGCCGCAGCCACGTCGGCTACCGGGGCGCGTTGCAGGGCGAGCAGGCGCACACCGTCTGGGTGGGTGACGTGCTGATCCGGGCCGAGGCGACCGGCACCGACACCTACGAGATCAACCGGAACCTGCTGCTCTCCGACGGCGCGCGGGCGGACTCGGTGCCCAACCTGGAGATCGAGACCGGCGAGATCGCCGGTGCCGGGCACGCCAGCGCGACCGGCCGGTTCGACGACGAGCAGTTGTTCTACCTGATGGCCCGGGGCATCCCGGAGGGTGAGGCCCGCCGGCTGGTGGTCCGGGGCTTCTTCGCCGAGGTGATCAACAAGATCCCGGTCGAGGCGTTGCGTGAGCGGCTCGGGGACGCGATCGAGGCCCGGCTGGCGAGCGGGAACAGCGAGTTCGCGAGCCCCGCACCCGTGGGCGGAGACGCCGCCGTCGGGGCCGGAGCCTGACATGATCCGGATCTGCTCCACCGAGGACGTGCCGAAGGGCACCGTGATCAGCGCCGACGTCGACGGCACCCAGATCGCCGTGGTGCACGGCACCGACGGCGGGTTCTACGCCGTCCACGACGAGTGCTCGCACGCCTCGGTGGCCCTCTCCGAGGGCGAGGTCGAGGGCTGCACGCTGGAGTGCTGGCTGCACGGTTCCCGGTTCGACCTGCGCACGGGTGAGCCCAGCGGGCTGCCCGCGACCGAGCCCGTCCCCGTCTACGCCGTCGAGGTACGCGACGGCGACATCTATCTTCCCGTGGGCGCCGACGGCCGCCCGACGCCGAGCAATGGAGTGACCCGATAATGAGCACCCTGGAGATCCGCGACCTGAAGGTGTCGGTCAAGCTGCCCGAGGGTGAGCTCAAGCCGATCCTGTCCGGTGTCGACCTGACCGTCCGGTCCGGGGAGACCCACGCGATCATGGGGCCGAACGGCTCCGGCAAGTCGACCCTGGCGTACTCGATTGCCGGTCACCCCAAGTACGAGATCACCGGCGGCTCGGTGACCCTCGACGGCGTCGACGTGCTGGAGATGACCGTCGACGAGCGGGCCCGTGCCGGCCTCTTCCTGGCCATGCAGTACCCGGTCGAGGTGCCCGGCGTCTCGGTGGCGAACTTCCTGCGCACCGCCAAGACCGCCATCGACGGCGCGGCCCCGAAGCTGCGCACCTGGGGCGGCGAGCTGCGCGGCGCGATGGAGAAGCTCCAGATGGACCCGGCGTTCGCCCAGCGCAATGTCAACGAGGGCTTCTCCGGCGGCGAGAAGAAGCGGCACGAGATCGTGCAGCTGGAGCTGCTCAAGCCCAAGATCGCCATCCTCGACGAGACCGACTCCGGGCTCGACGTGGACGCGCTGCGGGTGGTCAGCGAGGGGGTCAACCGGGTGCGCGACACCGGCGACACCGGCCTGCTGCTGATCACCCACTACACCCGCATCCTGCGCTACATCAAGCCCGACTTCGTGCACGTCTTCGTGGCCGGCCGGATCGTCGAGCAGGGCGGCCCGGAGCTGGCCGACAAGCTCGAGGAAGAGGGCTACGAGCGGTACGTCGCCGGGGCCGGCGCGGCGCGGGCCTGAACTCACACGGACAGGGGTCTGCTGAGATGACCACCATCGCCATCCCGGACGGGATGCCGCAGTACGACGACGTGCCGCGCTTCGACGTGGCCGCGGTGCGGGCCGACTTCCCGATCCTCGACCGGGAGGTCAACGGGCACCGGCTGGTCTATCTCGACAGCGCCAACACCTCGCACAAGCCGCGGCAGGTGCTCGACGTGCTCACCGGGCACTACGCGAGGCACAACGCCAACGTGTCGCGCTCCGTGCACACTTTGGGCACCGAGGCGACCGAGGCGTACGAGGGGGCGCGGGCGAAGGTCGCCGCGTTCGTCAACGCGCCGAGCGTCGACGAGGTGGTGTTCACCAAGAACTCCACCGAGGCGATCAACATCGTGGCGTACGCCTTCTCCAACGCCTCGCTGCGTGCCGACGCCGACGAGCGGTTCCGGCTCGGCCCCGGCGACGAGATCGTGATCTCCGAGATGGAGCACCACTCGAACATCGTCCCGTGGCAGCTGCTGGCCGAGCGGACCGGCGCGACCCTGCGCTGGTTCCCGGTCACCGACACCGGCCGGCTGGACGAGTCGGGGCTGGACGAGCTGGTCACCGAGCGGACGAAGATCGTCTCGCTGGTGCACACCTCGAACATCCTCGGCACGGTCAACGCCACCTCCCGGATCACCCGGCGGGTCCGGCAGGTGGGGGCGCTGCTGCTGCTCGACTGCTCGCAGTCGGTGCCGCACCTGCCGGTGGACGTGGTCGACCTGGACGCCGACTTCATCGTCTTCACCGGGCACAAGATGTGCGGGCCGACCGGCATCGGCGTGCTCTGGGGGCGGGGCGAGCTGCTCGCCGCGATGCCCCCGGTGATGGGCGGCGGCTCGATGATCGAGACGGTGTCGATGGCCCGGTCCACGTTCGCCGCGCCGCCGGCCCGGTTCGAGGCGGGCACCCCGCCGATCGCCGAGGCCGTCGCGCTCGGCGCGGCGGTCGACTACCTCACCGGCGTCGGGATGCGGGCGATCCAGTGGCACGAGAAGGAGCTGACCGCGTACGCGCTGGACGCTCTCACCACCGTGCCGGGGCTGCGGATCTTCGGCCCGACGGTGCCGGTCGGCCGGGGCGGCACCATCTCGTTCGCGCTCGGCGACGTGCACCCGCACGACGTCGGGCAGGTCCTCGACTCGCTCGGGGTGCAGGTGCGGGTGGGCCACCACTGCGCCAAGCCGGTCTGCACCCGGTTCGGGGTGCCGGCGATGACCCGGGCGTCGTTCTACCTGTACACCACCACGGAGGAGATCGACGCCCTGGTGGCGGGTCTCGAACAGGTGCGGAGGATCTTCGACTGATGCAGCTGGACCAGCTCTACCAGGAGATCATCCTGGACCACTACAAGCGTCCGCAGGGGCGCGGTCTGCGCGACGCCGACGATCCCGCCGCCCAGGTGGCGGAGGCACACCACGTCAACCCGACCTGTGGTGACGAGGTGACCGTGCGGGTGGCCGCCGTCGGCGACGTCGTGGTGGACATCTCGTACGACGGCGCGGGCTGTTCGATCAGTCAGGCGTCGGCGAGTGTGCTGTACGACCGGCTCTCCGGCCGGCGCACGGGGGAGATCGCCGCCGTGCACGCCGGGTTCGTGGAGTTGATGTCCGGCCGTGGCCAGGTCACGCCGGACGAGGAACTACTCGGTGACGGGGTGGCGTTCGCGGGTGTCGCCCGCTACCCGGCCCGGGTCAAGTGCGCGCTGCTGCCGTGGATGGCGTTCAAGGACGCCGCGGCACGCGCGGGGGTGGGCGTGAGCCCGACGGAGGTTGAGGCATGAGCGAGGACACCGCTACCGCGGCGACGCCGGAGACCGGCGACGCCAGCACCACGCCGCCCGGCGCGGTGACGCCGCCGGTCGCCGAGGGGTCGGCCGGCACGACGGAGGCCGCCGGCACGACGGGGGCCGCCGGGTCGGCCGGTGGTCGGGCGGCCCTCGCCGACATCGAGGAGGCGATGAAGGACGTCGTCGACCCCGAGCTGGGCATCAACGTGGTCGACCTCGGCCTGGTGTACGGCGTGCACGTGGACGACCAGAACGTCGCCACCCTGGACATGACGCTGACCTCGGCGGCCTGCCCGCTCACCGACGTGATCGAGGACCAGGCCCGGCAGGCGTTGACCACCGGCCCCGGTGGGGGACTGGTCGACGACATCCGGATCAACTGGGTCTGGCTGCCGCCGTGGGGCCCCGACAAGATCACCGACGAGGGTCGGGACCAGCTCCGCTCCCTCGGCTTCAACGTCTGACCCCTGCCGCTCGCGCGGGCACGGTACCCCGAGCCGGGTGCCGTGCCCGTTTCGCGTCCGCGGCCGGTCGGCGGCGTCCGGCGGCGGGTGGCCGACAGTCGTGCCGTACGGTCGGGTGATGAGCAGCCGACCCGCGGCCGGTGGCGGCCGGTGGATCGAGGTCGATCCGACCCGCGTCGCCCGCTGGGTGGAGGGTTTCGCCGACCGGCACGGTCCGCCCGTCGTCTCCCCGCAGGGGTACGGTCTGCTGCTCACCGCCCCCGACGGTACGACCGCCGAGCTGCATCTCCCGCCGGGCGCCGACGGCGGCGCCCCCGGGGAACCCGCACGGGCCCACGACGCGGCGGGGGAGGTCACCGGCGCGTCCCGGCGGGTCGACGACGTGCCGGGGTTCGTCGACGCGGCCACCGCGCCCCGCCGGATCGGCCTGTTGCTGGCCCGCAAGGGCGCGGTGGCGGTCGGTGTGGCGCTCGGCGGGAAACTGCTGACCTCCAAGGTGGACACCCGGTACGTGCAGGGCCGCACCGCCGCCGGGGGCTGGTCCCAGCAGCGGTTCGCCCGGCGGCGGGACAACCAGGCGAAGGCGGCCCTGGGCGATGCGGCCGAGCTGGCCGTACGGCTGCTGCTGCCGGAGGCGGCGACGTTGGCGGCGCTGGTCTGCGGTGGCGACCGGCGGGCCGTCGACACGGTGCTGGCCGACCGGCGGCTGGCCCCGCTCGCCGCCCGGCGGGTCGCGCGGCTGCTCGACGTGCCCGAGCCCCGGCACGCGGTGCTGGTCGGTGCGGTCAGCGCCGCCCGTGCGGTCCACGTCCTGCTCCGCGACCCGGCCTGAGCCCGGCCGGGAGCGACAGCGGCGGCCGGCGGGCGTGAGCCCGGCCGACCGCCGCGATGCTGCCGGCGCGGTGCCGGTCAGAGGCTGCCGCTGAAGGTGTCGCAGGCCTTCGGGTCGCCGGTGGTGTAGCCCTTGGTGAACCACTGCTTGCGCTGCTCGGAGGAGCCGTGCGTGAACTCCTCCGGGTTCACCGGCCGGTCGGCCCGCTTGGAGATCGCGTCGTCGCCGATCTTCTCGGCGGTGTCGATCGCCTGCGCGATGTCCTGCTCGGTGATGCTCTTGAAGATCTTCTGTCCCTGCTCGTCGGCGGTGCCGGTGGCGTTCTTGGCCCAGGCGCCGGCGTAGCAGTCGGCCTGGAGCTCCAGCTTGACCGAGAGGGCGTTCGCGCTGCCCGGGTCGCGCTGCTGCTGGCGGCGCATCTGCGCCTCGGTGCCGAGCAGGTCCTGCACGTGGTGGCCGTACTCGTGGGCGAGCACGTACGGCTGGGCGAACTCGCCCTCCGCGCCGAGCTGGTCGGCGAGGGTCTGGTAGAAGGTCAGGTCGATGTAGACCAGGTCGTCGGCCGGGCAGTAGAACGGCCCGACGCCGGAGTCGGCCTGGCCGCAGCCGGTGTTGACGCCCTGGCTGAAGAAGACCGTCTTGGACGGCTGGTACTGCTGGCCGAACCGCTCCGGCAGCGCGGTACGCCAGTACGCCTGGATCGAGTTGACGTAGAGGGTGTTGCGGCAGTCCAGCTGCTTCAACGCGTCGTCGGCCTCGCACTTCTGCTCCAGCGCCGTGTTGTCGCCCGACTCGGCACCGCCACCGTTCATGGCGTTCAGCCCGAACCCGCCACCCACCAGGGCCACCAGCACGGCGATGATGAGCCCGACGATGCCGCCGCGCCCACCGCCGCCCGGCAGGGGGATCGGGATACCCGCCCCGCCACCTCCACCGGACCCCCGCCGGTCGTCCACCTGGCCGGTGTCGATCCGCGCGTTCTCGTTCAGCTCCATGTTGACCCCGATCACCGTTTCGTCACGTCTGAGGGTTGCGGTACCGGACGGGTCCGGACGGCGTTTCCGGTACCCGATGATCTTGCCCGGTAATCCGGGCGGTGCGCGCCGGGCCGCCCGGTACACTAGTCGGGTGCTGCGCTGCGAAGGCTGAATCGCCCCGCGCCGACGGGAACCATGGACCCGCCGGCGCTTTCGCGTGCCCTGAGTCAGCCCTTCAGACCCCGAGAGCGAGTACCGGAAATGATCAGTGTCACCGGCCTGGAACTGCGCGCTGGTTCCCGGATCCTACTGTCCGACACCACCCTGCGGGTGCAGCCGGGTGACCGGATCGGATTGGTCGGCCGCAACGGCGCGGGCAAGACCACCACCCTCAAGGTGCTGGCCGGCGAGGGACAGCCCTACAGCGGGGAGATCGACCGGCGCAGCGCCATCGGCTACCTGCCCCAGGACCCCCGTACCGGCGACCTGGAGGTAACCGGGCGGGACCGGGTGCTCTCCGCCCGAGGGCTGGACGTGCTGATGGCCCAGATGAAGGAGATCGAGCAGCGGCTCGCCGACGGCGTCGACGACAAGCTCGTCCGCCGCTACGGCGCGCTGGAGGACCAGTTCGCCTCGCTGGGCGGGTACGCCGCCGAGGCCGAGGCCGCCCGGATCTGCGCCAACCTGGGGCTGCCCGACCGGGCGCTCGCCCAGACCATCGGCACCCTCTCCGGCGGTCAGCGCCGCCGTATCGAACTGGCCCGGATCCTGTTCCGCGACGCCGGTGAGAACGGCGGCGGCATCCTGCTGCTCGACGAGCCCACCAACCACCTCGACGCCGACTCCATCACCTGGCTGCGTGGCTTCCTCGCCAACCACAAGGGCGGGCTGATCGTGATCTCCCACGACGGTTCGCTGCTGGAGTCCGTGGTCAACAAGGTCTGGTTCCTGGACGCGACCCGTTCCGTGGTCGACGTCTACAACCTGGGCTGGAAGGCGTACCAGGAGGCGCGGGAGACCGACGAGCGGCGGCGTCGCCGGGAGCGGGCCAACGCCGAGAAGAAGGCCGGCGCGTTGATGGCGCAGGCCGACAAGATGCGGGCCAAGGCCACCAAGACCGTCGCGGCGCAGAACATGGCCCGGCGGGCCGAGAAGCTGATCGCGGGGCTGGAGGAGGTACGCGTCTCCGACAAAGTGGCGAAGGTCCGCTTCCCCAACCCCGCGCCGTGCGGCAAGACCCCGCTCACCGCGACCGGCCTGTCCAAGTCGTACGGCTCGCTGGAGATCTTCACCGACGTGAACGTCGCGGTCGACCGCGGCTCCCGGGTGGCCATCCTCGGGCTCAACGGTGCCGGCAAGACCACCCTGCTGCGGATGCTCGGTGGGCTGCTCCCTCCGGACACCGGCGAGGTGCACGCCGGGCACGGCCTGCGGCTGGGCTACTACGCCCAGGAGCACGAGACGCTGGACGTGGAGCGGACGGTGCTGGAGAACATGCGGGCGGCGGCGATCGAGCAGTCCGACACCGACCTTCGCAAGATCCTCGGTGCGTTCCTCTTCTCCGGCGAGGACGTCAACAAGCCCGCCGGGGTGCTCTCCGGTGGCGAGAAGACCCGCCTCGCGCTGTCCACCCTGGTCTGCTCCGGCGCCAACGTACTGCTGCTGGACGAGCCGACGAACAACCTCGACCCGGTCAGCCGGGAGCAGGTGCTCGACGCCATCGCCAACTACCCCGGCGCGATCGTGCTGGTCACCCACGACCCGGGCGCGGTGCTCGCGCTCAAGCCCGACCGGGCCATCCTGCTCCCCGACGGTGACGAGGACGCCTGGAGCGACGACCTTCTCGAACTGGTGGAGCTGGCCTGACCGGCACCGGCCTTGCCGGCCTCGGGCTGGCCTGATCTGCGCCGGTCGGCCAGCCTGACCGGCCTGGTCGAGCCAGCCTGACCGGCCTGACCAGGGCCGGTCGGGCCGGGCACGGTCAGCCGGCGAGGTCGACCAGCCGGCCGGGGACGCCCGAGCCGACCAGGATCACCAGGCCGATGGCGACGAAGATCGCCGGGACCAGCCAGTGGCCGATCCGCCCGACCAGGTCGACCACCCGCCGGTGCCCGCCGAGCAGGGCGGCGACCCCGCACCAGACGCCGACCAGGGCGGTGAAGACCACCAGGTAGACCACCCCGTCGCCCGGGTCGAGGGCGCGGAACACCGGGACGTAGACGGCGATGTTGTCGGCGCCGTTGGCGATGGTCACCCCGGCGACCCCGAGCAGGCCGCCGACCACCGCCGGCGGCGGGGTGTCGTCGTCGGTGCGGGGCCGGCTGCGCAGTGCCCGCACGCCGAGCGCGATCGGCAGCAGCCCGAGCAGGCCGGTCCAGGGCTCGGGGAGCACCAGCAGACCGGCGGCGACCACCACGGCCGCCGCGACCAGGGCGGTGATGCCCAGGTACTGCCCGGTCACGATCTGCCACCGGCGGGGTCGTCCGGTGCCCCGGGCGGCTACGAAGAGCACGGTCAGCACCACGATGTCGTCGAGGTTGGTGGCGGCGAAGACGGCCGTCGCGGCGCTCGCGGTGGCCCACAGGTCGGTCACGACGGGCAGGCTACGGGCCGTCCACCCGGGCCTTCGCACGGCGGGGTGGGTCGATCACCGTCCGGAGGGTCACTCTATCGGGTTGGCGACAATACATAGCGTGTCGGTTGGCGAAGAGTTGATATCTGGCGCATGATCGTTCGAGGCGGTCTAATAGGTATGACCGTATCCGAAGCGCACAGTCTGGGACGTGAGGAATCAGCATGGCAGCCACTGGCACAGCCACCAGCACTGAGAAAGGTCGCCGGATCGTCGGAGCCGAGCGTCAGACGCTCGCCAAGGACCTGGTAAAGCGGTACACCGGTGGGGAGAGCATCCGGGCGCTCGCCGCGTCGACCGGGCGATCCTACGGGTTCATCCACCGCGTGCTCACCGAGTCCGGCGTGCAGCTGCGGCAGCGCGGCGGCGCCCGACGTCGCAAGAAGGCGTGACCCGCCCACCAGCGTCGTCCATGAGTGCACCCGGGGCGGTCCGGTGACCGTCGAGACCGCCGGGGTGCGACTGCACTGTGCCGGGCCGGTCGCGACGGTGACGTTGTGCCGGCCCGACGTGCTCAATGCCCAGACCCCGGCGATGTGGCGCGCGATGAGCGACTTCTCCCGGGACCTGCCCGGCGACGTGCGCGTCGTGGTGGTACGCGGCGAGGGGCGGTCGTTCTCCGCCGGCCTCGACCTGTCGGTGGCCGGTGCCCAGGGGCCGGGTTCGTTCGCCGAGCTGTCCACCCTGCCCGAGCAGGAGTGCGCCGACCGCATCGCCGGTTACCAGCAGGGTTTCACCTGGCTGCACCGACCGGACGTGATCTCGGTGGCGGCCGTGCAGGGCCATGCCATCGGCGCGGGCTTCCAGCTCGCGCTCGCCTGTGACCTGCGGGTGCTCGCCGAGGACGCCCGCTTCTCGATGGCCGAGGTGACCCTCGGCCTGGTCCCTGACCTGGCCGGTACGAAGCGGCTGGTCGAGCTGGTCGGCTACGCGCGCGCCCTGGAGCTGTGCGCCACCGGCCGGCGGATGGACGCCGCCGAGGCCGACCGGATCGGGCTGGCCAATCTGGTGGTGTCGAACGCCGAGTTGGACGACGCGGTCCGCGACCTGACCGCCGGCCTGCTCGCCGGGAACAGGGACGCAGTGGTGGAGATCAAGGCGCTGCTCGCCGGGGCATCCGGCCGCTCCCACGCCGATCAGCAGCGGGCCGAGCGCGAGGCGCAGACCCGCCGGCTGCGCGACCTCGCGGGCCGGGGCGACTAGCCAGCGGGCGGTGGCGACCAGGCGGAGCCGGTCGCGGGTCGAGATGACCGGGCAGAGCCGGTTGCGGGTCGAGATGACCGGGCAGAGCCGCTCGCGGGCCGGGGCGACCGGGCGTGCCCGCTCGGGAAGCACCGGGTGACCGTCGAGGTTGTCGTAGTCGTCGGGAGAATCGAACCCGACGGTGTGTCGCCCACGACGCGGAGGTGTCCGATGTCCAACCCGATGGCGGGCGGCAACATGGCGGGCTGGAGCATGCTCCGGTCGATCCGCCAGGACGGCGAGGTGTCCGCGCACCGGCTCAAGCGTGGCACCGCCCGGCGGATCATGGCCTTCGCGCACCCGTACCGGCGGGACATCGTCGTCTTCCTGGTGACCGTGGTGATCGCCGCCGTGATCGGGGTGGCCACCCCGGTGCTCGCCGGCCACGTGATCAACGCGATCAGCGGGGGCGGCCCGGAGGCCGGCGCCACCGTCGTCCGGTTCGCCCTGATCATCGGGGTGCTGGCCGTGGCCGACGCGCTCTTCTCCCTCGCCCAGCGGTGGTACTCGGCCCGGATCGGCGAGGGGATCATCCTGGACCTGCGCACCCGGGTCTACGACCACGTGCAGCGGATGCCCCTGCAGTTCTTCACCCGGACCCAGACCGGTGCCCTGGTCAGCCGGCTCAACAACGACGTGATGGGTGCCCAGCGGGCGTTCACCTCCACCCTGTCCGGGGTGGTCAGCAACGTCATCCAGCTCGTGCTCACCGCCGGGGTGATGTTCACCCTCTCCTGGCAGATCACCGCGCTCTCCCTGGTGCTCCTGCCGATCTTCGTGATCCCGGCGCGGCGGGTCGGCAAGCGGCTGGCCGAGATCACCCGGGAGTCGTACGACCTCGACGCCAAGATGAACGCCACGATGACCGAGCGGTTCGGGGTGGCCGGCGCGCTGCTGGTCAAGCTGTTCGGCTCGCCCGAGGTGGAGGCCGACCGGTTCGCCGGGCGGGCCGAGCGGGTCCGCGACATCGGCATCCAGTCGGCGATGTACTCCCGCACCTTCTTCGTGGCGATGCTGCTGGTCGCCTCGCTGGCCCAGGCGCTCACCTACGGGCTCGGTGGCTGGCTGGCGGTCACCGGCGCGGTCAGCGCCGGCACCGTGGTCACCCTCGCCCTGCTGCTCACCCGCCTCTACGGTCCGCTGACCGCGCTGTCCAACGTCCGGGTGGACGTGATGAGCGCGCTGGTCTCCTTCGACCGGGTCTTCGAGGTGCTCGACCTGCGTCCCGGCATCGAGGAGAAGCCCGACGCGGTGCCGGTGCCCCGGGGCACCGGGCGGGTGGAGTTCCGCGACGTCCGGTTCCGTTATCCGGCCGCCGCCGAGGTCTCGCTGGCCTCGCTGGAGGAGGTCGCCACCCTCGACCGGACGGCCAACGAGCCGGTGCTCAGGGGCGTCTCGTTCAGCGTCGAGCCGGGGCAGATGGTGGCCCTGGTCGGGCCGTCCGGCGCGGGCAAGTCCACGCTGTCCATGTTGGTCTCCCGGATCTACGACGTCACCGACGGCGAGGTGCGGGTCGGCGGGGTCGACGTCCGGGACGCCACCCTCGCGTCGCTGCGCGACGAGATCGGCGTGGTCACCCAGGACTCCCACCTGTTCCACGAGACGATCGCCGAGAACCTGCGGTACGCCAGGCCGGACGCCACCGACGACGAGATCTGGACGGCGCTGGCCGGCGCGCAGGTGGCCGACCTGGTGCGGTCCCTGCCCGACGGGCTGGAGACGACGGTCGGCGAACGCGGCTACCGCTTCTCCGGCGGCGAGAAGCAGCGCATCGCCATCGCCCGGCTGCTGCTCAAGGCCCCGTCGATCGTGATCCTCGACGAGGCCACCGCGCACCTCGACTCGGAGAGCGAGGCGGCGGTGCAGCGCGCCCTGTCGGTGGCGTTGACCGGGCGTACCGCGCTGGTGATCGCGCACCGGCTCTCCACCGTGCGGGACGCCGACCAGATCCTCGTGCTCGACGACGGGCGGATCGTCGAGCGGGGCCGGCACGAGGAGCTGGTCGCGGTCGGCGGGCTCTACGCCGAGCTGTACCGGACCCAGTTCGCCGTGGCCGACTCGCCCGCCCCGCACGCCGAGGTCGAGCAGCCCGAGCCGATCGTCACCACCGTGCCGATGGGCACCTACGTCGCCCAGGAGGCGCTGCCTCCGGCGGTGGCCAACTAGCCCCGTCCGCCTGTCGACCGGTGGTGTGCGGTACGTCGCCCCGGCCGGTCCCCGGGTGTCGTGTAAATGATGACATTGAGGTAAGAAATTGCGGTCGTACGCATTGTTCAACGATTGATGTAATTCAATTTCGTGCGTGCTTTTGAGTGGGGACTGCCTTAGCATTGGTATGCCATCGACCACCGGTCGGGAGCGCACTTTCCTCTTTATGTCTGGAGTGAGGCATGCCGCACGTCCGTTCTTCCCGCTTCGTCCGTCTGCTGGCCGCGTGTACCGCCGGGGTGGCCGCGGTGGCCGTGCTCCCGATGGCCAGCGCCCAGGCGGCCACGGCCCCGTTCACCGTCTCGGTCACCGGCGGTTACAACAACACCCAGTCCCTCGGCACGGCCACCGGAACGGTGACGGGAACGGGGGGAAGTGCCCAGGCGAGTTACTCGGTGACACTGTGCGGGCAGAGCACCTACCCGAGTTCCCGGGTGACCATTCAGGGCGGCACCGCCAGCGTCAGCCACACCGTCTACTACCAGAACTGCGAGACCTTCACCGGCGATCTCGTCTCCAGCTACGGATTCTCCAACGCGCAGATCACCGTCTCCGGATCCACCTTCTACCCGGGCAACCAGTACACCACCTACACGAAGAGCAGGACGGTGTACTTCTGACCGTCAGCCGGCGGCCGGGGGCGGGTGACCGGCGACGGCCGCGCGTAGCTCACCGAAGGCGGCCCCCAGCGTCCGCGGGGTGAAGTGGGCGTTCAGACCGCTCGGATTGGGCAGCACCCAGAGCCGCGCGCCGGCCAACGGTTCCGGCTGCGGGCCGAAGCCGGCCTTCGGCCGGGCGAACCCGATCCGGTACGCGGTCACCCCGACCACCGCCACCCAGGCCGGTCGGTGCCGGGCCACCTTGTCGGTCAGCGTCCGCGCGCCGGCCACCAGCTCCGCCGGGGTCAGCTCGTCCGCCCGTGCACTGGCCCGCGCCACCATGTTGGTGATGCCCAGCCCGTACCCGGGCAGCGTGTCCTGTTCGCTCGGGTGCAGCTGGCGCGGAGTGAAGCCGCCCCGGTGCAGGGCCGGCCAGAAGCGGTTGCCGGGCCGGGCGAAATGCCATCCGGTGGCCGCCGACCAGAGACCGGGGTTGATCCCGACGAAGAGCACGGTCAGCCCCGGGCCGAGCACGTCCGGGATGGTCCGGTCGGCTGCCGCGGCCAACGCCGCCCGGTCCGGTCGCCAGCCGACCGGTTCGCGGGCACGCCGGGCCGCACCGGCGGTGGGACCGGTCTCGGCCCGCCCGGCGGTGGGGTCGGCCGGTCCGGGCCTGGGGTCGGCCGGCTCGCGGGAACGGCCGGCCGGCCCGGCGGTCGGGTCGGCGGGCTGGCGGGCCGGGGTCACAGGCTGCGCAGGGCGCCGCCGTCGACCGGCACGCTGACCCCGGTGACGTAGCCGGCGGCGGGGGAGAGCAGGAAGGCGGCGACCCGGCCGAACTCGGCCGGGTCGCCGATGCGGCGCAGCGGGATGCCGGCCTCCACCCGGGACCGGGCCGCCTCGTCGTCGCCGAGCAGTTCCCGGCTGCGGTCGGTCAGGAAGCGTCCCGGCAGCAGGCCCAGCACCCGGACGCCGTGCGGGCCGTACTCGTCGGCCAGGTCCTTGGCGACCCCGGCCAGGCCGGGCCGCAGGCCGTTGGAGATGCCGAGGCCGGTGATCGGCGACCGGACCGAGGTGGACAGCACCAGGCCGATCGCCCCGCCGTCGGTGAGCGCGGCGGCCACCGTACGGGCCGTGCGTACCGTGCCCAGGAAGACCGTCTCGAAGGACTCCCGCCACTGCGCGTCGCTGACCTGCGCGGCGGTGCCCGGAGGGGGTCCGCCGACCGAGACGAGCGCCCCGTCGAGCCGGCCGAAGTGCCCGTGCGCGGCGGCCACCAGCCGCTCGGGGGCGTCCGGGTCGGCCAGGTCGGCGACCAGGCCGATCGCGTGCCCGGGTCCACCCAGCCGGTCGACCGCCTCGGCGACCCGCTCCGGCGTCCGGGCCGACAGGACCACCCGCGCCCCGTCGTCGACCAGGCACCGTGCGGTCGCGAAGCCGAGCCCCCGGGACGCGCCGGTCACCACGTACACCCGGCCGGTCAGTTCGAGATCCATACCGCGATCCTGCCGTACCCGGGCCGTTGGGGTCAGTGGCGGGCCGGACGTAGCAGGCGTACCCGACCGGCGAGCTGGAGGGCGACGGCGTCGTCGACCCGGGCGAACGCGGGCATCCGGCGGTGCCGGGGCGGGTGCCGGCCGTCGTAGTGGTGGACGGCCTCCCGGACGACCAGCTCCTCCGCGCCGAGCGCGGGGAGCGCCGAGCGGTCCCGCAGCTCGCGGGCGAGGTCCCAGCCGTCGCGCAGCGAACCGGCGGTGGGCCGGTCGACCGCCCAGTCGCGGAAGGTGGCCCACCAGGCGTCGCCGAGGCCGGCGGCGAGCAGCGGCCAGTGCCGGGCGACCTCGCCGGCCCGCTTGCGCAGCAGGGCCGTCCGGGCGGCGTCGACCCGGTCGGTGGCGAAACCGACCGGCACCGGAGCGCCCGCGACCAGCGCTGCTACCAGCGCGGCCTGCCGGGCGGCCAGTCCGGTGGCACCGGGCGCGGGGGCCGCCCCCGCCGCCGGGGGGCCGGGATCGGCCGGGCGGGGGACGGTCACGTGACGACCGGGTGGCCGGACACGGCGGCGAGGGCGTCCAGCTCCGCCCGCAGGGTGGCGGCGGGCGGGTAGTGGCCGTCGCGTTCCAGCAGCAGCGGGGGTGGCCGACGACCGGCGCAGAGCGCGCCGACCAGCGCCAACACCTCCGCGGGCACCGGATCGGTGTGCGTGTCGTGGTAGAGCCCGTCGCGCTCCGCCCCGCCGGCCACGTGCAGGTAGGAGATCCGTTCCACCGGCAGCCGGTCGAGCAGGAGCCGCGGGTCCGCACCCCGGTTGCGGGCGTTGGCGTAGACGTTGGCCACGTCGAGCAGCAGCCCCGCCCCGGTGGCGTCGAGGATCTCGGTGAGGAAGTCCGCCTCGTCCAGGTCGTCGTCGGGCCAGTCGAACAGCGCGGCGATCGGCTCCAACGCCAGCGGCACCGGCAGCTCCGCCTGGGCTCGCCGGACGTTGGCCACCACCGCCGCCACCGCCTCCCGGGTGCGCGGCAGCGGCAGCAGGTGCCCGGCCTCCAGGCCGCCGGCCCGGACGAAGGCGATGTGCTCGCTGACCAGCGGTGCCTCGACCAGTTCGGCCACCCGGGCCAGGTGCGTCACCCGGGCCGGGTCGACCGGTTCGGCACCGCCGAGGGAGAGCCGTACCCCGTGTGGTACGACGGTGACGCCGGCCTCCCGGAGCGCGGCCAGCCCCGGCGGGAGCGGACCGGCCGGGGCGACCGACTCCGCCACCACCTCGACGAAGCGCAGCCCGGGCAGCCCGGCGACGAATCCGGCGATCTCCGGCCGCCAGCCGATGCCCACCCCGTGCGGGCCGGTCATCCGCCGCACCCTCCGCCGCCGCACCCTCCGCCACCGCCGCCGCAGGAGGAGGACGAGCCGCCGCTACAGGACGACGTGCTGCCACCGCACGAGGTGCCCGAGTAGCTGCTGCCGCTGCCGGAACTCAACGCCTGCCGCTGGATCGCCGCCTGTGCGGCGAAGCCGGGGTCGAGCGCGTAGAGGGAGGCGGTGCCGAACAGGGCCACGCCCATCGCCGCGCCGGCCGCGCCGTAGGTCGCGTAGGCCGGGGCGGAGTCCGGGGAGAGGTGGTGGCTGCTGCTGCGCAGGTGGCGCAGGGCCGTGTTCGCCGACCTGGTCCGGCGGGGCGTGCGGGCGATCAGGGCGAACGTCAGCCCGAGCCCGGCCAGGGCGAGCAGCAGCCAGCCGACAGGACGACCGTTGACCAGGCCGGCGACCAGCCGCACCACCCCGAGGGCCAGGAGCACCAGCAGCAGGTTGCGCCCTCGACGCAGCGCCCGGACCCCGTCGGCGTCGATCAGCAGGCCGTGTTGCTCCAACCCCTGGCGCAGCTGCTCCAGGGCTCTGGCCACGCCGGGATCCCGCCCCAGCTTCCCGGCGGCGACCGGCCGGCTGGCGGCGTGCCGGATCGCGTGGTCGAGCGGGGTGACGCCGGTGGGGGTCGGCCCGGCGGCGATCAACCGGCGGTCCGACCGTACGTCGATCGCGCCGGCCGCCCGCAGGCCACCGAGCGCCGACCAGACGGCGAGCTGGTCACCGCCGTTGAGGTAGGCGACCTGCTGGGGCCCGAGCTGGTCGATGCCGGCGGCGTCGGGGGGACCGGCGGTGGTCCGGCGGCGGTGCAGCAGCGTGCCGACCACGGCGACGACCGCCACCATCAGGTAGAGCTTGAGGAAGAGCGGGCCGGGGATACCCCAGGTGTCGCCCGGTGCGGCGAGGATGTTCATCGGCTGCTCCTGTCGCGCGAGGAGGGGGATCGCGGCCTCATTGTGGGGCAGCCCCGCCACGCCGGCATCGCCGGCGGTGGCGAGTTACCGAGCCGAGACCTGCCCGCCCACCCGGCCGGGCGCACAGGCCTCGTCAGTGCCGGCGGACGGCCTCCTCGACCAGGTCCAGCACCGGCCCGAGGTCACCGGCGGGCCGCCCCATGGCCAGGTGCAGCACCAGCCCGTCGTACGCCAGCTCCAGGAACTGGGCCAGCACGTCGATGTCGATGTCCTCGCGGAGCACCCCGGCCTCGCGCTGCCGGACGAGCCGGTCCCGGGTCGCCTCGGCGATGGCGGCGGAGCGTTCCGCCCAGCGCCGGGCGAAGGCCGGGTCGGTGCGCAGCCGGCGGGACACCTCCAGCTGGCTGCCCAGCCACCCGGTGGTGTCCGGGGAGACCGCGCGGGCCAGCAGGTCCCGCATGACCTGCACCAGGCCGTTGCGGGCGACCGTGGAGACCATCACGGCGGCGTCGTCCTCGGCCACGGCGAGGAAGAGCGAGTCCTTGTCGCGGAAGTGGTGGAAGATGGCACCCCGGGACAGCCCGGTGGCCTCCTCCAGCCGGCGCACGGTGGCTCCCTCGTATCCGTGCCGGGCGAAACAGGCCCGAGCCGCGCCGAGGATCTCCTGCCGGCGCGCGTCGAGCTGGTCCTGACTTACTCTGGGCACGGGTCGATCGTCGCAGGTGACCCTCCGCAAGGCAAACCGTACGTACGGCTTGCTATTTGCCCGTCGCCCCGGCTGCAGGACGCCCGTCCGGTTAGGATCGGCCGATGCCGACAGCCCCGGTCACCTCCCCTTACCCGCCCGCCGCCGGCTGCCCGACGGTCGTCGGCGGGTAGCTCGGCCCTGTCGGCGGCCGTCCCCTCTCCCGTAAGGTGCCTCAGTGCCGTTGCTCCTGCTCGACCTGGACAACACCCTGCTCGACCGGGCCGGGCCGTTCCGCGCCTGGGCCGAGGGTTTCCTGGCCGAGATCGGTGCCCCGGCGACCGACATCGACTGGCTGCTGTCCATCGACGCCGACGGCCTGACCGACCGGTGGGACATCGCCGACGCCATCCGGGACCGGTACGCGCTGCGCATCCCCTCCATCGACCTGGTCGAGGAGCTGTACGACGGGGTGGTCGGCTACACCCGGCTGGACCCGCTGGTCGCCTGCGCGCTGCGGATCGCCGACGACGCCGGGTGGCTGCCGGTGGTGGTCACCAACGGGTCGGTCCGGCTGGAGGACGCCAAGATCCGGCAGACCGGCCTGGACCGGTACGTCGCCGACTGGGTGATCTCCGAGGAGGCCGGGGTCAGCAAGCCCAACCCGCGGATCTTCGCGCTGGCCGCCCAGCGGGCCCGGCTGCCGCTGCGCGGCGCGTGGGTGGTGGGGGACAGCCCGGAGGCGGACATCGGTGGGGCCGCCGCGGTCGGTCTGCCCAGCGTCTGGCTGCACCGCGGGCGGAGCTGGACCGACACCCGGTTCGCCCCCACCCGTACCGTCGACTCGTTGATCGCGGCGGTCTCGGTGGTGCTGGCCGGCGGATAAATCGGTGGTGCCGGCCGGGTGGATCCGCCAGCATGGGGCCACACGGACGTGCGTGGCCGGGCGGTGCCCGGTCGAGGAGAGGAGGTCGGTCATGACCGTCTTCGCAGGGTCGTACCACCTGCCTCCATCAGCCTCGATCAAGGGATCACCGACACCGTGCGTGACCACGACCTCCCGGCGCCGCAGCGCCGGGGCCGCGGCAAGAGCCGCTTCGACGACGACGAGACATCCTTCCTGACGTACGGCCGGCAGCCGGCCCGTACCGCCCCCGACGACGAGCCCGACCCGGCGGACCAGTGGTCCTCCTGGGGCGAGGCCGTCCACGGACCCGAACCCCACCCGCCGTGGCTGGTCACCGAGCTGGCCGCCCGGGACACCGACCTCGGGGTGCTCAAGACCGGCAAGGAGGCGGACGTCCACCTCGTCCGCCGGGCGGTGCCCGACACCGACCGGTCCTGCCTGCTGGCCGTCAAGCGGTACCGGGACGCCCAGCACCGGCTCTTCCACCGCGACGCCGGTTACCTGGAGGGCCGCCGGGTACGCCGGTCCCGGGAGAACCGGGCGATGGCCGGTCGGACGGCGTTCGGCCGGCAGCTGATCGCCGGCCAGTGGGCCGCGGCCGAGTTCGCCGCGCTGTCCCGGCTCTGGGAGATCGGCGCCGCATCCGGGCGGATCGCCGTGCCCTACCCGGTGCAACTGCTCGGCACCGAGCTGATGCTGGAGTTCGTCGGCGATCCCGACGAGGGGACCGCCGCGCCCCGGCTGGCCCAGGTACGGCCCGACCCGGCGCAGCTG
Organism: Micromonospora sp. WMMD714; assembly: GCF_029581315.1. Classification (NCBI taxonomy): domain Bacteria; kingdom Bacillati; phylum Actinomycetota; class Actinomycetes; order Micromonosporales; family Micromonosporaceae; genus Micromonospora; species Micromonospora sp. WMMD714. The sequence continues at coordinate 6,567,505 of NZ_CP120744.1, read as the reverse complement.
CGCTCACTCTGGGCACAGCTCGTCGACGCCCTGGTGGTGCTGGCCCGCGCCGGCTACGCCCACGGCGACCTGTCGCCGTACAACCTGCTGGTGCGGGCGGGCCAGCTCGTCGTGATCGACCTGCCGCAGGTGGTCGACGTGGTGGCCAACCCGCAGGGGCCGGAGTTCCTGGCCCGCGACGTCCGGGTGGTGGCCGCCTGGTTCACCGCCCGGGGGCTGCCCGCCGTCGACACCGACCCGGCCGAGCTGACCGCGATGCTGCTGCGGGAGGCGGGGGTGCGCTGACCGGGCGCCGCCCCGGACGACTCCCACCGTCCGGGGCGGCACCGGTGCTCACTGGAGGTAGCGCTCCACCTCCGACACCGGTCGGGCGCCCTGGGCCTCCGGGTCGCCGTGGGCCTCGCGGGCCGCCCGACGGCGACGCAGCAGGTCCCAGCACTGGTCCAGGGACTCCTCCAGCGCGTGCAGTCGTTCCCTGGCCTCGTCGTCGGTGCCGGACTCGTGGGCCTGGGCGGTCGACCGGAGCCGGTGCTCCTCGTCGACCAGTTCCGAGATCCGGTGCAGGATGGTCTTGTCGTCCATGTCCATGAGCCTGGCACAGCGGGGTCGGCTACGCCCGTGTTCGGGGTCGGCCGGCACCGGCCACGGGCGTCACCACCACCGCCGGAGCTGCGGCACCCGGCGCTGTCGCCATGATCAGCTGAGCTTGAGCGATGGTGGTACCGACTGCTAGCGTGCGCCGGGTTCAGGTGTGCCGTGACGCGTCGGGCGTCCGGCGGCCACGGTCCGGCCCGGGGGCGGTGTGATGGGTTCCGGCAGCACGCGTCTGCGTACCAAAATCGTCGCCCTGCTCACCTCGCTCGTCGCGCTCTGGTCCTTCGCCGCCTGGGTCACCGTCCGGGACGGCTTCAACCTGCTCTGGGTCCAGACCCTCAACAGCCGGGTGGCCGACCCGGGGGAGGCGCTGCTCACCGCCCTCCAGGACGAGCGCCGGCTCGCCAACGCCTACCTGGGCGAGCGCGGCCAGCGGCAACTCGACGCGTTGACCACCCAGTGGCAGCGTACCGACCAGGTGGCCGACGACTTCGGCACCTCGGTGGGCAGCTGGCAGGCGGAGCTGGCCACCGGGGAGGACACCCGGCGTCGGGTGGACGAGGTGCTGACCGGCCTGAGTGGCCTGACCGGGGTACGCGAGTCGGTCCGCGACGCCGGGGTGAACCGGGCCGAGGCGTCCACCGCGTACACCGCGATCCTCGCCGCGGTGCTGCGGATGTACGGATCGCTCGGTCAGCTCGACGACGCCCGGATCGCCGCGGAGAGCGAGACCCTGGTCGACCTCTACCAGGTGCGGGAGCTGATCTCCCAACAGGATGCCCTGATCACCGGCGTGCTCGCGGCGGGCCGGATGACCGGCGACGAGTACGCCCGCTTCGCCCAGCTGGTCGGCGCCCAGCGCTACCAGACCGCGGAGGCGGCCGGCGAGCTGTCGCCGGCCGACCGGGTCCGGTACGACCAGCTCGCCGGCTCGGACGCGGTGGCCCGGCTCCGGGTGCTGGAGGACCGGGTGATCCAGCAGTCCCGGTCGGGCACCGCCCTGCCGTTGACCGCCGAGGAGTGGCAGTCGACCGTCGGGCCGGCGATGCAGGCCCAGGTGGACTTCGGGGTGACCGTCGGCGACGCGCTCATCGAGCAGGCCACCCCGATCGCGGTGGGCGTCATCATCCGGCTGGTGCTCGCCGCCGGCCTCGGCCTGATCGCCGTGATCGCCTCCATCGTGGTGTCGATCAGCACCGCCCGGAACCTGGTCCGTCAGCTCGCCCGGCTGCGGGACGCCGCGCTGCGGCTGGCCCACGAACGGCTGCCCGGCGTGGTGGACCGGCTCGGCCACGGCGAGGACGTCGACGTGGCCCGGGAGGCCCCGCCGCTGGACTTCGGCGACGACGAGATCGGCCAGCTCGGCCGGGCCTTCAACGCCGTCCAGGAGACCGCGGTCCGCACCGCGGTGGAGCAGGCCGAGCTGCGCCGCAACGTCCGGGCGGTGTTCCTCAGCCTGGCCCGGCGGACCCAGGCGCTGGTGCACCGCCAGCTCACCCTGCTCGACGCGATGGAGCGGCGGGAGGACGACGCGGAGGAGCTGGAGGACCTGTTCCGGGTCGACCACCTGGCCACCCGGATGCGGCGTAACGCGGAGAACCTGATCGTGCTCTCCGGAGCCACCCCGGGCCGGGCCTGGCGGCGCAACGTTCCCATGGTGGACGTGGTGCGCGGCGCGGTCGCCGAGGTCGAGGACTACACCCGGGTGGACGTGCTGCCGCTCGGGCCGGTCGCGCTCGCCGGCCGGGCGGTCGGCGACGTGATCCACCTGCTCGCCGAGCTGATCGAGAACGGACTCTCCTTCTCCCCACCGCAGACCACCGTCGAGGTGCGGGGCCGGTTGGTGACCGCCGGGTTCGTCATCGAGATCGAGGACCGGGGCCTGGGCCTGACCGGGGAGGAGCTGGTCGCCGCCAACCGCCGTATCGCGGACCGGTCCGAGCTGAACCTGGCCGACGCCGCCCGGCTGGGGCTGTACGTGGTGAGCCGGCTGACCGAGCGGCACGGGGTGAAGGTGCAGCTCAAGGAGTCGGCCTACGGGGGGACCACCGCCGTGGTGCTGATCCCGGCGGAGCTGGTGGTGCCGGCGGACCCGAGCACGTCCGGCGCGCTGCCGGTCGTCACCGCCCGTCCGGCCGCCCCTGAACCCCCGGCCGCCCCGGCCCCGGCAGCTTCGACCCCGGCCACGGCCGCTCCGACCCCGATCGCCGCCCCCGCCGCCGCGCCGCCGGTGGCTCCGGTCGCGACGCCGCCGACCGGGGTGTTGAGCCCGGCGGGTCTGCCGACCCGGTCCCGCAAGCGGCCGGTCTCGCAGGACGCCCTGCACGCGCCGACCGTCCCGACCGGTCTGCCGGTGACCCGCCCCCGCCCGCACACCCCGGCCGACCAGCCGACCCCCGACGGGCAGACGGTGGACGACGGTGACCGTCCGCCGTCGCCTACTGTGGAGGGGCCGGTGACCGACGCGGGCCTGCCGGTCCGGGTGCGACAGGCCAACCTGGCCCCCGAGCTGCGGACTCTCCCGACCGGTGGGGAGGCCGGGGCCGGTGGCGCGGTCCGGCGGGCACCCGAGCAGGTGCGCCAGATGATGAGCGCCTACCAGTCGGGCACCCGGCGGGGGCGGACCGACGCGGCCCGGTTGCTGGAGGGCAGCCGCACCGGCGACCGGTCGGACGACGGAGACGACGCGGCGACCTGACGGCGTCGCGGCCGACGCGGTGACCTGACGGCGTCGCGGCCGATGCGACGCCGACGACGGGTACGACAACCGAGCACGGCGGAACCGCCGGGGAAGAGGACGACGAGTGGGGCAGACGACGGCATCGGGTGCCGACCTGACGTGGTTGCTGGACGATCTGGTCGGCCGGGTGAAGCAGGCCGAGCACGCTGTCGCGCTCTCCACCGACGGCCTGCTGATGGCCGCGTCCCAGGGCATGGGTCGGGACGACGGGGAACACCTCGCCGCGATGGCCGCCGGCATCCAGAGCCTGGCCCGGGGAGCCGGCAAGCGGTTCGGTGGCGGGCAGGTCCAGCAGACCATCATCGAGATGGAGTCCTCGTTCCTCTTCGTCACCGCGGCCGGGCCGAACGCCTGCCTGGCGGTGCTGGCCGGCACGGACGCCGACGTCGGCCTGATCGCGTACGAGATGGCGATGCTGGTGGCCCGGGTGGGCAAGTACGTGGCGTCGCCGGCCCGGGGCGCCGACCAGCCCTCCGGTGGGAACTGACCGCGATGGCCGGTGAGGGCGACACCGAGGACGAGCGGTGGGTCGACGAGCACGCGGGTCCGGTGGTGCGCCCGTACGCGGTGACCCGGGGTCGGGCCCGCCCGGTGACCGGCTCGTTCGACCTGATCTCCCTGGTCACGGCGACCCGGACGACGGTCGTCGAGGAGGGCGGGCTGGGGCCCGAGCACGTGGCGATAGTGGCGCTGACCCAGCACATCCAGTCGGTGGCCGAGGTCGCCGCCCGGCTGGACCTGCCGGTGGGTACCGTTCGGGTGCTCCTCGGTGACCTGGTGGCGCGGGACCTGGTTCGGGTACAGGAGCCCCGGGAGCCGTCCGGTGTGAAGGACGAGAGCATCTACGAGGCGGTGATCAATGGACTACGGGCACTCTGAACGTCCGGCGGGGGCGCGGGTGCTGCCCACGGCGCTCAAGGTTCTGGTGGCGGGCGGGTTCGGGGCGGGCAAGACGACACTGGTCGGTGCGGTGAGCGAGAGCCGTCCACTGCGGACCGAGGAGGTGCTGACCGAGACCGGCATCGGCGTCGACGACCTGTCCGGAGTGGAACGCAAGAGCACCACCACGGTGGCGATGGACTTCGGCCGGATCACCATCAGCGACGACCTGGTGCTCTACGTCTTCGGCACGCCGGGGCAGGACCGCTTCTGGTTCCTCTGGGACGAGCTGGCGGTGGGCGCGCTCGGCGCGGTGGTGCTCGCCGACACCCGGCGACTGGCCGACTGTTTCCCCTCGATCGACTACTTCGAGGGGCGGGGCACGCCGTTCGTGGTGGCGGTGAACTGCTTCGAGGGTGCCCGACGGTTCGGCCTGGACGAGGTGCGTACCGCGCTGGACCTGGACCCGGAGGTGCCGCTGCTGCTCTGCGACGCCCGGCTGCGGGAGTCCGGCCGGGACGTGCTGATCACCCTGTTGGAGCACGCGATGAAGACCCGGGACTCCCGACGTCGCCCGGCCGGCGGTCACTGACCCGACCCGTCCGGCGGCCAGCGTGCCGAAACGGGCCTCTCCCCCCGCGGGGGGAGAGGCCCGTTTCCACGCCGTGGATCAGCTCGCGATCATGCGACGCAGCACGTACTGCAGGATGCCGCCGTGCCGGTAGTAGTCCGCCTCACCGGGGGTGTCGATCCGGACCACGGCGTCGAACTCCACGCCGGTGTCGGTGCTGACCCGCACCGTACGCGGGGTGTCGCCGTCGTTGAGCGCGGTCACCCCGGTGACGGAGAAGGTCTCCGTGCCGGTGAGCCCGAGCGACTCGGCGGTGGTGTCCACCGGGAACTGCAACGGCAGCACACCCATGCCGATCAGGTTGGACCGGTGGATCCGCTCGTACGACTCGGCGATGACCGCCTTGACGCCCAGCAGCATGGTGCCCTTGGCCGCCCAGTCCCGCGACGAGCCGGAGCCGTACTCCTTGCCGGCCAGGATGACCAGCGGCACGCCGGCGGCCTGGTAGGCGGTGGAGGCGTCGTAGATGGTGGTCTGCTCGCCATTCAGGTGGTTGACGGTGAAGCCGCCCTCGGGGAGCGCGGCTCCCGCGTCGGCACCGGCGCCGGGGAGCCGCAGCTGGTTACGCAGCCGGATGTTGGCGAAGGTGCCCCGGATCATCACCTCGTGGTTGCCCCGACGGGAGCCGTACGAGTTGAACTCGTGGCGCGGCACGCCGTGCTCGGCGAGGTAGCGGCCGGCGGGGGAGTCGGCCTTGATCGCGCCGGCCGGGGAGATGTGGTCGGTGGTCACCGAGTCGCCCAGCTTGGCCAGCACCCGGGCACCGGCGATGTCGACGACCGGGCTCGGCTCCTGCTGCATCCCCTCGAAGTACGGGGGCTTGCGCACGTAGGTGGAGTCGTCCGCCCAGGCGAAGGTGTCGCCGGTCGGGGTGGGCAGCGACTGCCAGCGCTCGTCCCCGGCGAACACGTCGGCGTAGGCGGCGCTGAACCCGGTCGCGCCGATCGCCTGGGCGATGACGTCCTGGATCTCGGCGCTGTTGGGCCAGATGTCGCGCAGGTAGACCGGCTCGCCCTGGGCGTCCTCGCCGAGCGGCTCATTGGCCAGGTCGATGTCCATCGTGCCGGCCAGCGCGTACGCCACCACCAACGGCGGGGACGCCAGGTAGTTCATCTTGACGTCCGGGTTGATCCGGCCCTCGAAGTTCCGGTTGCCGGACAGCACCGACACGACGGCCAGGTCGTTCTCGTTGACCGCGGCGGAGACCTCCTCCGGCAGCGGTCCGGAGTTGCCGATGCAGGTGGTGCAGCCGTAGCCGACCAGGTTGAAGCCGAGCTTGTCGAGGTAGGGGGTGAGCCCGGCCCGCTCATAGTAGTCCATGACGACCTTGGAGCCGGGGGCGAGCGTGGTCTTGACCCACGGCTTGCGGCTCAGGCCCTTGTCGACGGCGTTGCGGGCCAGCAGCGCGGCCCCGATCATCACCTGCGGGTTGGAGGTGTTGGTGCAGGAGGTGATCGCGGCGATCACCACCGCGCCGTGGTCCAGCTCGTACTCCACCCCGTCGCTGCCGGTGACCCGGACCGGGTTGCTGGCCCGGCCGCCGGCACCGACGGCGGCGGTCTCCAGGTCGCGCGGCTCGTCGGCCGGGTCGCTGAACTGGTTGGCCGGCGGGTCGCTGGCCGGGAACGACTCGGCGCTGGCCTCGTCGGCCGGGCCGTTCGCGCCCCGGGGGAGCTGCTCGCGGGCCACACCGGGCTTGAGGTCGCGCTCACCGGCGGAGTCGTCGGCGACGTAGTCGGTCAGCGCCGAGCGGAACAGCGTCTTGGCGGCCCCGAGCGGCACCCGGTCCTGCGGGCGCTTCGGCCCGGCCAGGGACGGCTCGATGGTGCCCAGGTCCAGCTCCAGGCGCTCGGAGTACGCCGGCTCGTGGTCCGGGTCGTGCCAGAGCCCCTGCTCCTTGGCGTACGCCTCGACCAGCGCGACCTGGGCGGCGTCCCGGCCGGTCAGCTCCAGGTAGCGGACGGTCTCGGCGTCGATCGGGAAGATCGCGACGGTGGAGCCGTACTCGGGGGACATGTTGCCGATGGTGGCCCGGTTGGCCAGCGGCACGGCGCTGACGCCGGGGCCGTAGAACTCGACGAACTTGCCGACCACGCCGTGCTTGCGCAGCATCTCGGTGATGGTGAGCACCAGGTCGGTGGCGGTGGTGCCGGCCGGCATCTCGCCGGACAGCTTGAAGCCGACGACCCGGGGGATCAGCATGCTGACCGGCTGGCCGAGCATCGCGGCCTCGGCCTCGATGCCGCCGACGCCCCAGCCCAGCACGCCCAGACCGTTGACCATGGTGGTGTGCGAGTCGGTGCCGACGACGGTGTCCGGGTAGGCCTGACCGTTGCGTTCCATGATCGTCCGGGCCAGGTACTCGATGTTGACCTGGTGCACGATGCCGGTGCCGGGCGGGACGACCTTGAACTCGTTGAACGCGCTCTGGCCCCAGCGCAGGAACTGGTAGCGCTCCCTGTTGCGCTCGTACTCCAGCTCGACGTTGCGGGCGAAGGCGTCCTCCCGGCCGAACAGGTCGGCGATGACCGAGTGGTCGATGACCAGCTCGGCCGGCGCGAGCGGGTTGACCTTGGTGGCGTCGCCGCCCAGCTCGCGGACCGCCTCGCGCATGGTGGCCAGGTCGACCACGCACGGTACTCCGGTGAAGTCCTGCATCAGCACCCGCGCCGGGGTGAACTGGATCTCCACGCTCGGGTCGGCGGTGGGATCCCACGCGCCGAGCTGGGAGATGTGGTCGGCGGTGATGTTCGCGCCGTCCTCGGTCCGCAGCAGGTTCTCCAGCAGGATCTTCAAGCTGTAGGGCAGTCTGTCGTGCCCCGGCACCTGGCTGATCCTGAAAATCTCGTAGCTCGCGTCTCCGACGCGTAGCTGGGTCTTCGCACCGAAGGTGTCGAGGCTCGCCACGTCGTACTCCTTCACACCAGCGACCGTGAGTAGTCCTGAGCAGTCTGTCGCACCGGGCGGAACGCCGCCCAGGTTAGGTAACACTTACCGCCGATTCGTCGGCTTCAACAAAACCGTACGTCCGTCTTGCTATTCACGCAACCTGGTGCCAGGGTTCGGGACGAGCGGCGGACGGGGCCGTGTCGGACCCGGCCGCTACGGTGTGCCGATGGTGTCGGTCAAGCAGGTCCAGGTCACCTTCGACTGCGCGGAGCCCGAACGGGTCGCCCGCTTCTGGTGCGCGGTGCTCGGCTACGTCGTCCCACCACCGCCGCCGGGGTTCGCCGACTGGGGCGCGTTCGACAGAGCCCTGCCGCCCGAACGGCAGGGCTCCGCGTTCGCCTGCGTCGACCCCACCGGCACGGGCCCACGACTGTTCTTCCAGCGCGTGCCCGAGGGCAAGGTGGTCAAGAACCGGGTGCACCTCGACGTGCGGGTCGGCACCGGGCTGGTCGGCGAGGAGCGACTGGCCGCGCTGGAGGCCGAGTGCGCCCGGCTGGTCGCCCTCGGCGCGACCCGGGTACGCCTGCTGACCGCCGACGGGTTCAACGAGTCGTGCCTGGTGATGCAGGACGTCGAGGGCAACGAGTTCTGCCTCGACTGAGCCACCGCCGCCGCGCCGCACTATCGTTTCCGCCGTGCACATCCGTTTCGACGTCCCCGCCGACCCCGCCTACCCGGGCCGGGTGGCCGCCGCGCTCAGCAGCGTCCGGCTGCGCCGGTTCAGCCTGATCGGCGCGGCGCTGGCGGCGGCCGGTGCGGCCGGCCTGCTCGTCTCCTGGGGCGACCGGTTCTCGTCGCTGTGGCTGGTACTGCTGGTGGGCGGGCTGCTGTCGATGCTCTACGCGCCCTGGGTGCGCTGGCGGGCCCGACGTCGCTCCGACGACTACGCGATCGAGGGCGGCTACGACATCACCGACGACAACATCATGATGCGCAGCGGCTCGGAGTCCGGCGGCATCGCCTGGGACGGGGTGGCGCAGGTGCGCGAGGCCGGCGACTTCTGGATCGTGTACGTCGGCCGGATGCCGGCGACGGTGATCCCCCGCTGGCTGATGTCCGCCGGGGACGCCGAGACGCTGCGCGCCTTCATGGCCGCCCGCGGTCTGCTCGCGGCCGACTGAGCCGTACCGCCCCCGGGCACGACTGCCCCACCCGGCCCGTCCGGCGCGGGTAGGGTTCGAGGTCGGGTCGGAAGGGGTGCCGTGGTGGTCGACGTTCAGCACTGGCTCGTGGCACTTCCCCCGGGGGTGGTCTACCTGATCGTCGCCGGGGTGATCGGCGTCGAGAGCATGGGTGTCCCGTTGCCCGGCGAGATCGTGCTGGTCAGCTCCGCCCTGTTGGCCGCCACCGGGGTGGTCGAGCCGCACTGGGTCGCCTCGGCGGCGGCGTTCGGCGCGATCGTCGGGGACTCCGTCGGCTACGCGGTGGGTCGCCGGGGCGGCCGTCCGTTGCTGGCCCGGCTGGGTCGGCGTTTCCCGAAGCACCTGGGCCCGGCGCAGCTCGCCCGCGCCGAGCAGAGCTTCGCCCGGCACGGTGTCTGGGCGGTCTTCTTCGGCCGGTTCGTCGCCCTGCTGCGCATCCTGGCCGGGCCGCTGGCGGGCGCGCTGCACGTGCCGTACCGGCGGTTCCTGGTGGCCAACGCGGCCGGCGGCCTGGTCTGGGCCTTCGGCACGACCTACCTGCTCTACAGCCTCGGGCGGGCGGCCGAGCACTGGCTCAAGGACATCTCCTGGGCAGGCCTGGTGCTGGCCGTGCTCGGCGGGCTGGTCAGCACCTGGTGGCTGCGCCGCCGCGCCCGCCGCCTGGAGTCGGCGACGACCACCGACGAGGCGGAACCGGTGGCGGCCGGCACCGACCGCTGAACCCCGCGCCGGCCGGCACCGACCGCAGAACCGCGCGGCCGGGCACGGGGGCCGGCCGCACCGACGACGATCGGGCCGCCCCCGGGTGGGGACGGCCCGATCGGTGTACGGGGTCAGGACGAGTAGCCGCGGGTGGCGATCCAGTCGGCGAGGTTGTCCACGCTCATCCGGTAGGACGCGGTGTCCGGGTTGGCCGAGTCACCGATGGTCACGGTCTTCCCACCGTCGCGGTAGCCGATGACGCTGATGTAGTGGCCACCCTCGAAGGAGTGGGCGTTGCCGTCGGTGTCCACGGCGGTGCCGGCGATGTTGGCCACCACGGCCCGGCCGTCGTCGACGGCACGCACGATGTCGGCGCGCAGCTCGTCGGTCTGCTTGTCGTCGGCCTTGGTGCTGCGGATCTCGGTGCTCTCGTACGCCTTGCGGCCGGTCTCCTTGTTCAGCACCGGGGTGATGTCGTTGATGCTGTCGGTGCCGTCCTCGGTGGTCCGCATCTCCTTGGCCATGGCGTCGACGTCGATCTTCTTGCCCTGGACGGACAGGGCGTTGCGGGTCGCGGCGGGGCCGCAGTAGTAGAAGTTCGGCTGCGCCTGGTAGTCCATCGTCAGCTCACGCTCGCCGGCGGGCCGGCGCTCGGCCTGCACCGAGGCGGGGGCGGTGGTGCGGGCCTCGGCGGCGTAGGCGGCGGTCAGCGGGCCGGCGATGGCGCCGGTGGTGAAGGCGAGGCCGGCAGCGGTCAGGGCGGTCTTGCGGATCAGATCGGTACGCATGGTCGCGTGCTCCTCTGCATTCGGGGGTGTGGCGGACGCCCACCGGGGGCGGGGCGTCGCCGGAAGTTCAGCGGGATCGCCCGGCGATCGGGGGGACCTGCTCGGGCGTCCGGGGGTAGATAACCGACCCGGTGGCGACCGCATTCCGCGATCGGGGTTCCGGGGCCGTCCCCGCGGCTGGGGGAGTGGCGGTGGTATGCCAGATACAACGCCCCGCCCCCGGCGGCGATTCCGCCGTGCGGGTGGCCCCGGCCACGGGACGATCGGGCACGAACGGGTTTGTCCGGTGCCGGACCTCAGGCCGGAACCGGACGTCCGGGCGGTTACCGGACCCGGTGTGATGGGTGACGGATCCGGCTCAGTCGGCGCGGATCAGGTCGACCACCGCGTCCCGGGCCGCCCGGACGGCGTCGCGGGACTGCTCCGTGTGGTCCAGGATGTCGAAGGCGTGCTGGCCGTCCGGCACCTCCACCAGGCGCACCGGTCGACCGACCCGGTCGGCGGCGTCGAGGAACGCCGCGATGCCGGCCAGCAACCCGGGGAGCTGGTCCTGCCCGGCCCGGGTCAGCACCACCGGCGTGGTCGAGCCGGCACCGAGGGCGTCGAGGGGCAGGAACCGGGGCGGCACCTCCCAGCCGGGCAGCGGGACGAGCAGCGGATAGGTCAACGCGATCCCCCGCACCCAGGCCGGCGCGGCGCGCAGCCAGTCGGCCGACAGCAGGCCCCCGCCGGAGAAGAACCAGAGCACCACCCGTTGCGGGTCGACCCGGGGATCGGCCCGGACGGTCTCGACCAGTCCGGCGATGTCGTCGGCGGTGGCGGGCAGCGCGGCCAGGTCGGTCACCCGGTAGCTGAGCAGGGCGGCGACCAGGCCCTGCTCGGCGAGGAGCGCCCCGTAGCCCCGGTAGAGCAGCCAGTCCCGGGGGTCCGGCGCGCCCGGCGGCAGCGGAGCGCCGTGCACCACGACCACCACCGGGTGCGGGCCGGGGCCGGCCGGCAGGTGCAGGTCGACCCGGCCGTGCCGCTCCACCGGCGCGGCGGGCGGTGCCAACACGAAGGGTTGCTGCTCGACCGCATTTTCCATGCCGGGGAGCCTAACCGTCCACGGCCCGTCCGACCGCCCCGTCACCGACCACCGTGGACACCGCGCGCGGTCGACCGGTCACCGACCGCCCGGGGCGGTCAGGCCGGGTCGTCGCCGGACCTCGCGGCCTGGGCGTGCCGCTCGCGCAGCCGGTCCCGGATCTCCTCCGGGGTGTACGCGCGACGCCGCCGTTCGGCGCGGGCGACGACCACCCCGGTCGCGGCGACCCCCGCGAGACCCGCCAGGCCGAGGACCTTCCACCACTGCATCCGTTGCCGCATCGGCCTAGGGTAGACGCTCATGAGCATCAGCCTGGACGAGGCCGTCGACCTGACCCGTACCGGTGACGTGTGGGTGTTCCGGGGCCGCAGCGTGCCGGACCGGGCCATCCAGTTCACCACCAACAGCCCCGTCAACCACGTCGGCATGGCGGTGGTGCTGGACGACATGCCGCCGCTGATGTGGCACGCCGAGCTGGGGCGGTCGCTGCGGGACATGTGGACCGGCACCCACCAGCGCGGTGTGCAGCTGCACGACCTGCGGGACGCGGTCTGCGTCTGGGCCAACCGGTACGGCCAGCGGGCCTGGCTGCGCCAGCTCGAACCGTCGGCCGACCCGGCGATGGAGCAGGCGGTGCTGCGGACGGTGGCCCGGCTCGACGGCACCCCGTTCCCGTCCACCGCCCAGCTGGCCCTGCGGTGGGCCAGGGGACGGGTGCCGCACCTGCGACTGCCGGTGCCGGGTCGACGGGACCGGGGCGACGGGCGGGCCGACCGGCCGGTCGGGGACCGCGCGCTGGAGACCGCGTACTGCGCCGAGGTGGTGGCGGTGACCTACGAGGCGATGGGGTTGCTGCCGGCCGGTCGTCGACCGAACTGGTACGACCCCGGCCGGTTCTGGAGCGGTGACGACCTCGACCTGACCGGTGACGCGCGGCTCGGCGCGGAGATCGAGGTGCACGTCCCGCCCCGCTGAGGCCCGCCGGTGGCGGGAGTCCGTCGGCGGCGGGAGGTCCGTCGGCGGCCGATGGCGGGAGGAGGTTTGCCGGCGGCCGGTGGGGGCAATTGGTGACGCCGTGAGAGCCTCCACCGACCTCGATACGCTGAGCGACTTCTTCGACCGGTACGGGGTGGCGCTCACCACCGGCGACGTGCCCACCATCGCCGGCTGCTACGCCCTGCCGGGGCTGGTGGTCGCCGACACGTACAGCTTCTCGTTCAGCACGATGGCCGCCGTCGCGCTCTCCTTCGTCGGGGCCGCACCGGACTACCAGGAGCGGAAGCTGGTCGCGGCGCACGCGCTGATCGAGGAGGTGGAGCCGGTCTCGGCCCTGCTGACCATGGTCGCCGTGCGGTGGGAGTTCCTGGACAGCGAGGGCCGGTCGGTGCCCGGGGAGCGCTACCGGTACCTGCTGCGCGGCACCGAGGACGGCCCGGCGATCTGCACCGTCATCCGGACCGGCTGACCGGCCGCCGGCTTCCCGGCCTGGTGACCGGCTTCCCGGCCTGGTGACCGGCTTCCCGACCGGCTTCCCGGCGCCCTGACCGGCGTCCCGGCCCCCGGTGATCATCCGTACTGGACGGTCGCTAGTCTCTGGGCACGGGGCCGACCGAGGAGGATCATGCCGGGCACGCGCTGGACGCGGTGGACCGCTCGGGTGCCGCACGTGGTCGCGGTGCTGCCCTGGATTCTCGCCTCAGCCGCGGTGATCGTTCTGATCTTCCTGCTGGTGACGGCGATGGTGGCGGTCTTCGGCCACGACCGTTACGCCGAGCACGGTCCCGGTTCGCGCAGCGAGGCCGTCATGGTGCCGGGGGTGCCGGTGGCGACCACGTCGGTCCTGCCGTCGCCGTCGCCCACCCGGACCAGGCGGGAGTCCGGCGGCCGGCCCGGCGACGCCGTGCCCCCGGCCGGGCGGCCGCCCGCCGCGTCCCGGTCGGCGACGCCGTCGGCCTCCGGGTCGCCGTCGACCGCACCTCCCTCGCCGACGCCGACCAGGCTGCTCAACGACGACGACCCGGGGATCTCGTACCGGGGCAGGTGGGCGGTGTCGCGGGGTCGACCGTTCGGCGACCACCGTGACGACGTGCACTACACGGTGCACGACGGGGACTCCTTCAGCTTCACGTTCACCGGTACCGGGCTGGACTACATCACCTCGCGTGACCCCGAGTACGGGGACGCCGACGTGTGGGTCGTCGACGCCGGTGGTCGGCCGGTGCGACAACAGCGGGTGAGTGCGCGGGCGGACCGTTACCTGCCGCAGCAGACGGTCTTCAGCGTCCGGGACCTGCCCCGGGGGACGTACACCCTCTGGGCGGTGAAGCGCAACGGCGTCTACTTCCAGGTGGACGCGCTGCGGGTGCGCGGCTGATCCGGCGAACTGTCCGGTTAGGACAAACTCCGGACGTTGGGTACTTTCCGACAATCGCCTGAATCGTTACTCTTCTCGGACGGGGCCGACCAGGGAGGGTCATGTCCGGCATGCGTCGCGCGCAACCGCGGGCACACGGAGCGGGTGCGCTGGCGTCGTCGCCATGGGTGGTGGTCGGCACGGGCGCGCTGGTGATGGTCGTGCTCCTGATCGTGGCGCTGGCGTCGTACCGCAGCCGTGGGCCGGCCTTCGACGCCCGGCCGGTCGACCCGATGCCCACCTATCCGCTGTCCGAGTCGACGGCCACCAATCCGGCACGGGTGGCGGCGAACCTGCCCGAGCCGGTCGTCCCCGGGTTGACGCCCCGCCGCACCGATCCGCCCCCGGACGGACCGTCCGACGACGTGGCGTCGGGTGTGCCGTCGACCGGTGGCGAGGCGGTTCCGCCGCCGGCCGGCGGGGTCGTCGCGCCGCCGGTGGCCGAGACCGCGCCGGCCGGGCCGACCACGGCACCTCCGCCGCCGCCACCGCCACCGCCGCCGTCGTCGTCGATGAGCGGCCGGTTCCGGGTGATGGACAGCTGGAACAACGAGGCGTTCATCGGCGAGGTGCTGCTGTACAACCGGGACCGGGTGTCCCGGCCGTGGACGGTCCGGCTGGTCCCGCCGCCCGGCAGCCGGCTGGTCACCTCGTGGGTGGAGGGTGCGCCGCAGGGCAGTTCCCGGATGTCCGGCGGGGTGTTCACGTACACCAGCGGGGTGAACGTCGGACCGGGCGCGTCGGTGCCGTTGCGGTTCCACTTCGAGCACACCGGGGGCAGCATCCGACCGTCACGCTGCACTGTCGACGGGGTGGCCTGCTCCGGTCTCTGAGGGCGCGACGCCGTCCGGGTCTCTGCAAGGTTGCTGCTTTGTTGCGACTTGGTTTGCAAGGTATTGCAGAACGTTTCAGCAAGGGCTAGCGTGCGGGCGAATCACGACCATAGGAAGGCCGTCGATGAAACCCCCGCTGCCGCGCAAGGCGCTGCTCGCCCTGGTCTCCACCCTCACCCTCGCCCTCGTCGGCCTCCCGGTCGCCGTCCGTAACCTCGGTGCCGACGCCACCGACCGGCCGTCCACCGTCGACGCCCTCGCCGCGGCCGGCGCCGCCCAGTGGGGTGCCGAACCCACCACCGAGGCGCTGCTCGCCGCCGGCACCGGCCGGGGCCGCGCCGAACAGTTCTACTTCGTCCTGCCGGACCGGTTCGCCAACGGCGACCGGCGCAACGACACCGGCGGCCTGACCGGCGACCGGCTGCGCACCGGCCTCGACCCGACCGACAAGGGCTTCTACCACGGCGGCGACCTCAAGGGCGTGATCGACAAGCTCGACTACATCCAGGGTCTCGGCACCACCGCCATCTGGCTCGCGCCGGTCTTCAAGAACCGTCCCGTCCAGGGCAGCGGCGCGGACGTCTCTGCCGGCTACCACGGCTACTGGATCACCGACTTCACCCAGGTCGACCCGCACTTCGGCAGCAACGAGGAGATGAAGCGGCTGGTCCGGCTGGCCCACCAGCGCGGCATCAAGGTCTACCTCGACGTCATCGTCAACCACACCGCCGACGTCATCAAATATGCCGAGGACGGGTACGCCTACGTCGACAAGAAGACGTCGCCGTACACCGACGCGCAGGGGCGGGAGTTCGAGGACCGCAACTACGCCGACGGCACCCGGGACTTCCCCCGGGTGGACACCGACGCCGGCCCGTACACACCGACCTTCGCCAGCCCCGCCGACGCGGGCGTCAAGGTGCCGGCCTGGCTCAACGACCCGACGATGTACCACAACCGGGGCGACTCCACCTTCGCCGGCGAGAACAGCGAGTACGGCGACTTCTTCGGCCTCGACGACCTGTGGACCGAGCGGCCCGAGGTGGTCCGGGGTCTGACCAAGGCGTACGGCGACTGGATCGCCAGCACCGACGTCGACGGTTTCCGGCTGGACACCGTCAAGCACGTCAACCTCGACTTCTGGCCGCAGTTCAGCCAGGGCATCAAGCGCGCCGCCGACAAGGCGGGGAAGAAGGACTTCTTCATGTTCGGCGAGGTCTACAGCGCCGACCAGGAGGTCACCTCCACCTACGTGCGGCGCGGCGGGCTGCCGGCCACCCTCGACTTCTCCTTCCAGGAGGCGGCCCGCGCCTACACCGCCGCCGACGGCCCGGCGAAGGCGCTCGCCGACGTCTACGCCAAGGATTCGCTGTACGCCGCGCGGGACACCGACGCCGGCCGGCTGACCACCTTCCTCGGCAACCACGACATGGGCCGGATCGGCTCGTTCATCGCCGCCGCCGGGGGTGACGACGCCCACCAGCTCGGCCGGGACCGGCTCGCCCACCAGCTGATGTTCCTCACAAGGGGCCAGCCGGTGGTCTACTCCGGCGACGAGCAGGGCTTCACCGGGCCGGGCGGGGACAAGGACGCCCGGCAGGACATGTTCGCCACCCGGACGGCGGACTACCTCGACGACGACCTGATCGGCACCACCCGCACCCACGCCAGCGACCAGTTCGACACCAGCCACCCGCTCTACCGGACCATCGCCGAGCTGGGCCGGCTGCGGGCCGCACACCCCGGTCTGCGCGACGGCGTGCAGGTCACCCGGTACGCCGCCGACGGGCCGGGCGTCTTCGCCTTCTCCCGGATCTCCCCGGCCGACCGCACCGAGTACCTGGTGGCGGTGAACAACGCCGGCACCCCGCAGACTGTCCGGGTGGACACCTGGTCACCCGGCACCACCTTCACCGGCATCTACGGCGGCGCGGCCACCCCGACCGCCGGCACCGACGGACAGCTGAGCCTGACCGTGCCGGCCGGGTCGGCCGTGGTGCTCCGGGCCGCCCGGCCCGTCCCGCAGGCCGCCGCCAAGCCGACCGTCACCCTCACCGGGCCGGGCACCGACCCGGTCGCCACCCGGGCCGCCGTCACCGCGCGGGTGACCGGTGACCCGCTGGCCACCGTGACCGTCGCCGCCCGGGTCGCGGGCGGGAAGTGGACCCTGCTGGGCAGCGCGCACACCGCGCCGTACACCGTGCACCACGACCTGACCGGGCTGGCCGGGGGCACCCGGGTCGAGTACAAGGCGGTGGTCCGCGACGGGAAGGGCCGCACCACCGCCACCCGGTCGACCGCAGTGGTCGGCACCCCGGCGCAGGGCGCGTCCCGGGACTGGCTGGTGGTGCACTACCAGCGCCCCGCCGGCGGCTACGCCGACTGGGGGCTCTACGCCTGGGGCGACATCGATCCGGCGTACGTCACGCAGTGGCCGGCCGGGCAGCCGTTCGCCGGGGAGGACTCGTACGGCCGGTTCGCCTGGGTGAAGCTCAAGCCCGGGGCGAAGTCCGTCGGGTTCCTGGTGGTCGACAAGGCGGGCACCAAGGACGTCGCCGACGACCGCACGATCGACGTGACCGCCACCGGCGAGGTCTGGGTCAAGCAGGGCGACCCGGCGCTCTATCCCACCCGGCAGGCCGCCACCGGCGAACCCGACCCGCCCGTCGACCCGGGCACCGCGCTCATCCACTGGCGCAAGGCCGACAACGACTACGCCGGCTGGGGCCTGCACGTGTGGGACGGCGCGGCCACCCCGACCGACTGGGCCAGCCCGCTGCCGCCCGAGAAGGTGGACTCGTTCGGCGCGGTGTTCCGGGTGCCGCTGGCGGCCGGCGCGACCGGGCTCAACTACATCATCCACCGGGGCGACACCAAGGACCAGCCCGACGACCAGCGCCTCGACCTGACCGGGGTCGGCCACGAGGTCTGGCTGCTGGGCGGGGTGCCCGGCCGGCTGCTGCCCCCCTCGGCGGTCGGCCCGGCGAAGCACGTCGACATCACGAAACAGCAGGCCAAGTGGATCGACCGGGGCACCGTGGCCTGGTCGACCGGCCCGACCGACGGCAAGGCGTACGCCCTGGTGGCGGCACCGGCGGGCGGGCTGGGCGTGGTCGACGGCGAGCTGTCCGGGACGTACACCACGCTGCCGTTGCGGGCGCAGCGCAACGGGCTCACCGAGGCCCAGCGGGCGGCCTTCCCGCACCTGTGGTCCCACCAGGCGTTCCGGCTCGACCGGGCCGACCTGGCGAAGGTGCCGGCGGCGCTGCGCGGGCAGCTCGTGGTGACCGAACGCGACGCCCGGGGCGCGCTGCTCGGCGCGACCGGGGTGCAGATCCCCGGCGTGCTCGACGACGTGTACCGGGCCGCCACCGACGCCACGCTCGGCGTCACCTTCGCCGGCAGGGTGCCCACCCTCGCGGTCTGGGCACCCACCGCCCGGACGGTCGCGCTCGAACTGTCCGACACGCCGTCGGCGCCGCCGCGCACGGTGGCGATGCGCCGCGACGACCGTACCGGCGTCTGGTCGGTGCGCGGCAGCCGCGACTGGACCGGCCGCTACTATCGCTACCGGGTGGAAGCCTGGCAGCCGGCCGCCCAGAGGGTCGTCACCGCGTCGGTCACCGACCCCTACTCGGTGGCGCTCGCGGCGGACTCCACGCACAGCCGGATCGTCGACCTGACCGACCCGGCGCTCGCCCCGCCCGGCTGGTCCGGGCTGCGCAAGCCGGCCGCGCCGCCCGCGTCGCAGGCGCAGATCTCCGAGCTGTCGGTACGCGACTTCTCCATCGCCGACACCACCGTCCCGGCCGACCGGCGGGGCACCTACCTGGCCTTCACCGACCCGGGCACGGCCGGCATGAAACACCTCAGGGCGCTCGGCGACGCCGGGGTCGACTACCTGCACCTGCTGCCGGTGTTCGACTTCGCCACCATCCCCGAGAAGCGGGCCGACCAGCGGCAGCCCGACTGCGACCTGGCGGCGCTGCCCCCGGACTCCGACCGGCAGCAGGCGTGCGTCGCGGCGGTCGCCGACACCGACGGCTACAACTGGGGGTACGACCCGCTGCACTACACCGTCCCCGAGGGCGGCTACGCGGTCGACCCGGACGGGGAGCAGCGGACCACCGAGTTCCGCCGGATGGTCGCCGGGATCAACGGCGCCGGCCTGCGGGTGGTGCTCGACGTGGTCTACAACCACACCTCCGCCGCCGGCACCGACGCGAAGTCGGTGCTGGACCAGGTGGTGCCCGGCTACTACCACCGGCTGCTCGACGACGGCACCGTCGCCAACTCGACCTGCTGCGCCAACACCGCCCCCGAGCACGCCATGATGGGCAAGCTGGTGGTCGACTCGCTGGTCGTCTGGGCGAAGCAGTACAAGGTGGACGGCTTCCGGTTCGACCTGATGGGCCACCACCCCAAGGCGAACATCCTGGCCGTCCGGGCCGCGCTGGACCGGCTGACCCCGGCCCGCGACGGCGTCGACGGGAAGAAGATCCTGCTCTACGGCGAGGGCTGGAACTTCGGCGAGGTCGCCGACGACGCCCGGTTCGTCCAGGCCACCCAGGCCAACATGGCCGGCACCGGGATCGGCACCTTCAACGACCGGCTCCGCGACGCGGTCCGCGGCGGCGGCCCGTTCGACGCCAACCCGCGCGTGCAGGGCTTCGCCTCCGGCCTCTACACCGACCCCAACGGCGACCCGGTCAACGGCACCGCCGCCGAGCAGCAGGCCCGGCTGCGCCACCAGCAGGACCTGATCAAGGTGGGGCTGACCGGCAACCTGCGCGGCTACCGGTTCACCGACTCCACCGGCCGGAAGGTCACCGGGGCGCAGGTGGACTACAACGGCTCGCCGGCCGGCTACACCGCCGCCCCCGGCGAGGCGGTCACCTACGTCGACGCGCACGACAACGAGATCCTGTACGACGCGCTGGCCTACAAGCTGCCGACCGGCACCTCGGCGACGGACCGGGCCCGGATGCAGGTGCTGGCCCTGGCCACCACCGTCCTCGGGCAGGGCACCGGGTTCGTGGCGGCCGGCTCCGAGCGGCTGCGCTCGAAGTCGCTGGACCGCAACTCCTACAACTCCGGGGACTGGTTCAACCAGATCCGCTGGGACTGCACGCAGGGCAACGGGTTCGGCGCGGGTCTTCCCCCGGCAGCGGACAACCAGGACAAGTGGTCGTACGCGAAGCCGCGGCTGGCCGACCCGTCGCTGGTGCCGGACTGCGCCGCGATCGACCTGGCCGACGCCCGGTACGCCGAGCTGCTGCGGATCCGGCGCTCCTCGCCGGTGTTCGGGCTCTCCACCGCCGAGCAGGTGCAGCAGCGGGTCGCGTTCCCGCTGTCCGGCGTCAGGGAGACCCCGGGGGTGCTCACGATGACCCTGGACGCCCGCGGGCTGGGCGGCCGGTGGAGGTCGGTGACCGTGGTCCTCAACGGCACCCCGACGGCGGCGAAGCAGACGGTGACCGGGCTGCGGGGCACGGACACCACCCTGCACCCGGTGCTGGCCGACTCGGCCGATCCGGTGCTGCGGACCGCCTCGTTCGACCGGGCGGCGGGCACCTTCACCGTGCCGGCGCGCAGCGTGGCGGTCTTCGTCCAGCGCTGACAGCGACGACCGGCCCCCCTCCGCGTGGTGCGGAGGGGGGCCGGTTCGCGTCCTGCCCGGTGTGCCGCCGTCACCGGCCGCACGTCATCCGAGGATGCTCAGCCGAAGCAGTTCGGGATGGTGTCGCCCGGGATGGCCAGGCAGTTCGTCGGGCGGTTCGCGACGATCGCGGACCGGTTGTCCACGTTCACCGCGCCCTCGAAGGTGAACACACCGCCCGGAGCGAGGGTGGCGAAGTTGTTGGCGACCTTCGTCCGGCTGAGGTTGACCTCGCCGAAGATGTTGAAGATGCCGCCGCCGACGCCGATCGGGCCGAGCGCCCGGTTGGCGACGATCTCGGACTCCCGCACCGTGGTGACGCTGTCCGCGTTGAACAGCCCGCCGCCGAAGAAGCCGGCGGTGTTCTCCTTGAGGTGGCTCTTCTCGATGGTGACCGCGCTGTCGAAGGCGACGGCCACGCCGCCGCCGACACCGGCGGTGCTGTTCTTGGCCACCGTCGAGTCGTGCACGTTGACCTGGGCGTCCGCCGCCGCGAGACCGCCGCCGGCGAGCACGGCGGTGTTCGACAGCAGCTCGGTGTAGCGCACCGTGGTGTTGCCCCCGATGTCGAGCATACCGCCACCGAAGCCGAGCGTCTCGTTGTCGGTGATCTTGGACTTCTCGATCAGGACGGTGCCGCCGTCGACGTCCTCGGTGAAGATCTCCGCAGCGCCGTTGGCGACCCCGCCGCCACCGACGATGGCGGTGTTGTCGGTGATCGTGGACTCGTCGACCGTGAGCAGGCCGGCGTTGAAGATGCCCCCGCCGAAGAAGAAGGCGGTGTTGTGGGCGATCTCGCTGTGCCGCAGCGACGTGGTGCCGAAGTTGGCCAGCCCGCCGCCGTTGCCGCCGGACTGGTTCAGCACGACCGAGGTGTCGAACAGGTTGGCCGCGCCACCGGGCTGCACCAGGATGCCCGCGCCGTCGTTGACGCCCGGCTCCTCGACCAGCGTGGTGACCTTGCCCGCCTTCGCCTTCGGCGCGGCCTTCACGGCGGCCTTGCGGGCGGCCTTCGGCGCGGCCTTCAGCCCGGCCTTCGGGTTCGCCTTGCGGGCGGCGAGCGCCTGGGCCAGCGGGGTGCCGGCCTTGACCTGGGCGGCGAGCGCCTGGGAGTCCGAGTAGGCCCCCCAGACCGCTGCCGGCGAGACCGGCTGCAACGCCTCGATGGTCTGCCCACCCTTGATGGTCAGACCCTTGAGGTTCAGGTGACCACCCGGACCCACGTTGAGGATCCGGAAGTACTCGGCGGTGGCGTCCCGGGTGATCGTGGTGTGCTCACCCCGCAGGGTGATGTCCTGGGTGATCACCGGCAGACCGTTGCCGTCCTGGTTGCGGGTCAGGTTGTAGGTGCAACCCTTGGCCAGGTCCAGCACGCCACCGTCGCGGCTGTTGGCGAAGACGATGGCCTGGATGAGCCGGTCGGTGTCACAGGGCACCTCCTTCCCCCGTTCGTGGTCCTTGCCGTCGCGGTCGTCCTTGCCGCCCCGGTCCGGACCCTCGTCGCCACGACCCTCGTCGCCGCGACCCTGGTCGCCGTCCTTGGTGACCTGCTGAGTGGTGTTCCACGTCAGTCCGCTCACCCCGACCGCCCCGGCGCTGCCGGCGAACCCGACCGCGGCGAGACTGACCACACCTGTCAACCCGGCGACGCCACTGGCGAGCCAGAGCTTGCGACGGCTCCTGCTCCCCGTCGCCCGCGCGGAGGCTTCGTTGTTCGTTAGGTAGTTGGACATCGGAGCTCTCTGCCCTCTCCTCGTACCAGACAGGGTCGCCGCGCCTGAGCGGACGTCCCCTGCTACAAATCGGTTGTAGCTCCCGAAAGACACGGTATGAGAAGGTTCCTCGCTATGAGGGCAAAGCCGAAGAAAGCCCGCTTTGGGGACGCCGGTCCTCGGTCAGGCGCATTCTCGGACGGCCGGGCGTCACCTGCCCACCGCCACCCGCCGACGCAAGACCGTGCTGAAAGCACGACGTAGTGGCCTCCGTAGTGCCGAAGCACGCAGATGATCGTGGGCCGCTCACTCTGGCGTCGGCGCGCACCCGCCGTCGTGGCCGGCGGGGCGCCCGCAGCGACCGGCCGGGTATGGGCGGGGGCCGGGGCCGTCGAGCGGGGCGTCGCACCAGATCCGGGTACGGGTGGACTGCCGGTCCTCCTCGGAGAGGGTGGTCTCGCCGAAGTCCATGGCGAGCACGTGCCCGAGTGAGCGGCGTAACGCCATCGCCAGGGCGGCGGCCTCGTCGGCGCTGGTCAGCCTGGTCGGCAGGTGGATGATCCAGCACGGGTCGGTCACCGGGGCCACCCGCTGTTCCGGGCCGTCCGGATCCGGAGACCGCGCCACCGACGGGTGCCGAGGGTGCCGGCGCGGACGCGCTGCGGCAGCAGCAGCCCGGCTCGATAGATCATCCTGTCTCGCCCTTCCTCGTCCGTCGGGGTGTACCGGGCGCATCAGGCGATCACGATCCTGATCGAGACCGGTGATCTATACGGTCATCAGGGCTTGGGCGTCTTCGTTTCGGACACTCCCAGGTAACGAGAGGGTAAGTGTGAGCCGGAAGCGGCGGCTGATCACCCCGAGACAGGAAGCGCCCGACCGAGGTTGGGCCCGCTTGGCGATCATGGAGTTGTGGTGCCGATTTTGGGGATTTTGCGGGCGTTTTGTTACCCACCGCAACTCCATGATCGGCGAGGCAGCGCTGGTTGACGAATAGTCGTTCCACTTGCGCAACGGTGTTGTCCATGACGTAGTGGCCTCGTGACGGTGGGATGCCACTGAAACATGGATCGAGCACGATCATGGGGCTGTTCCGTCTCGTCGCCACGGCTGCGCGGGGGGTGTGGGCGTCGGCGGGCCCGGTCGTGGAGTGTTCGTCCGGGCGCGACAGCGCGCAGGGCAAGGCTGGGGAGCTACGGGATCCGGAGCGGGTGGGCGACTGCGGCCCTGCCGCCGGTGCGTGTCACCCCATCGGGGAACGCCTCCGGCGGCGGGGCCGCTGCGGATGGTGCTGGGCTCGGTCGGGTCAGCCGGGGAGGCGGGGGCCTGCCTCGCGCTGCTCGGCCAGCCAGGTCTCCACCTCGTCGGAGCGCCGGGGCAGCCCCGCCGACAGGTTCACCGAGCCGGTCGCGGTGACCAGGATGTCGTCCTCGATCCGGACGCCGATGCCACGCAGCTCCTCGGGGACCAGCTCGTCCTCCGGCTGGAAGTACAGCCCCGGCTCGACGGTGAGCACGTAGCCCTCGCCCAGCGCGCCGTCGCGGTACTTCTCCTTGCGGGCGTTGGCGCAGTCATGCACGTCGATGCCGAGCATGTGGCTGGTGCCGTGCAGCGTCCACCGCCGGTAGACCGTCGAGGTCGGGTCCATCGCCTCGTCGACGCTCACCGGGAGCAGGCCGAGGTCCTTCAACGCCTCGGCGAGCACCCGCATCGAGGTCAGGTGCACCTCGCGGAACCCGATCCCCGGCTTGATCGCGTCGATGCCGGCCTGCTGGGCGGCGTACACCGCGTCGTAGACCTGGCGTTGCAGCGGGGTGAACCGGCCGTCGACCGGCAGCACCCGGGTCACGTCGGCGGTGTAGAGGTTGCGGTTCTCCACGCCCATGTCCATCAGCAGCAGCTCACCCGGGCGGGTCGCGCCGTGGTTGTGCACCCAGTGCAGGATCGTCGCGTGCTCGCCCGCGCCGACGATCGAGCCGTAGCCGACGTCGTTGCCGTCGTGCCGGGCGCGCAGCGCGAAGATCCCCTCCAGCAGCCGCTCGGAGACCCCCCGGTCGGCCGGCAGCGCGCGGGCCACGTCCTCGAAGCCGCGTACCGTGGCGTCGACCGCCTCCTGGAGCTGGGCGACCTCCCACTCGTCCTTGACCAGCTTCAGCTCGGCGATCGTGATGGCCAGCTCCCGGTCCCGGGCCGGCTGGCCCTCCTCGCGGGGGCCGTCCCACGGGCGCACCGCCGCGTCCACCCGCTGGTCGAAGCCGCGCAGCACCCTGGTCCGCCCCGGCGCCATCCGGGCCAGCGCGCCGTCCAGCGCGGTCAGGTCCTCGGTGGCCAGGCCCAGCTCGGTGGACTTCTCGGCCAGCGTGTGCCGCCGGCCCACCCACAGCTCACCGTGCCGGCTGCGGAAGAACTCGTCGGTCTCCCGCGAGGACCGGGGGCGCATGTACAGCGTCGCGTCGTGCCCCGAGCCGTTGGGCCGCAGCACCAGGACGCTGTCCGGGTCGTGGTCGCCGGTCAGGTACGCGAAGTCGCTGCCCGGCCGGAACGGGTGGTCGGTGTCGTTGGCGCGTACCTTCTCGGTGCCGGTGGGGATGACCAGCGTCTCGCCCGGGAAGGCCGCGGAGAGCGCCTCCCGCCGCTTGGCGTGGTGCGGCACCTCCGGCCGGGGGCCGACCGGCAGGCTGGTGTCCCGCCATCCCTTCCGCATGAAGGACAGGAACGCCTCCGGGAAGTCCGGGTCGTGCGATTCGGTGCCGTCCGCCGGCTTGCCGTCCGTCCGTTCCTCGGCCATGTCGGCTCCCTTCGCCTCGTCGCTCGTCCAGACGGTACTCCGGCTCCGGCCCGACAGGGTGCCTGCGGTCCCGCACCCGACGCTCCGCCGCCCGGCCGACCCGCCGCGACCCGCCGCCCGCTCGCCCGTCGCCTGCTCGACACGCCGCCCGCTCGGCCCGTTGCCGCCCGGCCGGCCCGTGGCCCGCCCGGCGCGGGGGCGGGCGGGGCGGATCGTGTCGGGCGGAGAGGGACAGGGTGTGCGGTGCCGCACGGCCGCGTCGGGCCGCGTGGAAAGATGGCGGCCATGTGCGGACTCCTGGCCTTCTTCAGCGCGAACGGCAACGCCGCCGCCCACCGTGACAACATCGCGGGGGCGTTGGAATGCCTGCACCACCGCGGACCGGACGAGACAGGGGTCGAGGTGGTCGGCGACGCCACCGGCCACTACGCGGACGGGGTGTTCGCGCACAAGCGGCTGGCCATCATCGACGTCGCGTCCAGCCACGAGCCGTTGCCCTACGCCAACGGTCGTTACCTGCTCACCTTCAACGGCGAGATCTACAACTACATCGAGCTGCGGGAGGAGCTGACCCGGAGCTTCGGCGCCCAGTTCGCCACCGCCGGTGACGGCGAGGTGATCGTCGCCGGCTACCACTACTGGGGCGAGCAGGTGCTCACCCGGCTGCGCGGCATGTTCGCCTTCGTCATCTGGGACCGGCAGGAGCGCCGGGCGTTCGGTGCCCGGGACTACTTCGGCATCAAGCCGCTGCACTACCTGGAGACCGCCGACGGCCTCTACCTCGCCTCGGAGAAGAAGGCGCTGCTGCCCTTCGCGCACTCCTACTACCAGGGCGACGCCGGGATCGACACCGCCAACCTCAGCCACTACCTGACCCTCCAGTACGTCCCCGAGCCCGGCACCCTGCACCAGGGCATCAGCCGGATCGGTTCCGGGGAGTACCTGAGCTGGTCCCCGGGGGGCCGGTTGGACGTCCGGCGCTGGTACCGACCGGTGTTCCGGCCCGCCCCGGTCGCCGACGAGCAGCGGCTCTACCACGAGATCCGGGAGACGCTGCGGGAGAGCGTCCGGATGCACATGCGTTCGGACGTCCCGGTCGGCTCGTTCCTGTCCAGCGGCATCGACTCGACCGCCGTGGTGGCCCTGGCGCGTGAGTTCAACCCCAACATCCTCACCTTCACCGTCGGCTACGACGTGCCCGGCTACTCCGAGATCGACGTGGCCCAGGAGTCGGCCCGGCACCTCGACGTGACCACCATCCCGACCAAGATCGGGCCGCAGGACATGATCGACGCGCTGCCGAAGATCGTCTGGCACCTGGACGACCCGGTGGCCGACCCGGCGCTGGTGCCGCTCTACTTCGTCGCCAAGAAGGCCGCCGAGCACGTCACGGTGGTGCTCTCCGGCGAGGGCGCCGACGAGTTCTTCGGCGGCTACACCATCTACCGGGAGCCGCTCTCCCTCGGCACCGTCAACGGCCTGCCCGGCGGGGTGCAGAAGGGCCTGCGCGCGGTCTCCAAGGCGATCCCGCAGGGGGTCAAGGGCAAGAGCTTCCTGGAGCGCGGCACCACCCCGATCGAGCAGCGCTACTACGGCAACGCCCGGATGTTCACCGAGGAGGAGAAGCAGCACCTGCTGCGCCGCTACGACCCCTCGGTGCGCTACACCGACGTCACCGCCCCGATCTACGCCGAGTGCACCGAGCTGGACGACGTCACCAAGATGCAGTACGTCGACCTCTACACCTGGCTGCGCGGCGACATCCTGGTCAAGGCGGACCGGATCTCGATGTCGCACTCGCTGGAGGTGCGGGTGCCGTTCCTGGACCGGGCGGTCTTCGACGTGGCGGCCACCATCCCGGTCGACCTGAAGCTGCCGCCCCGCTCCGACGCCACCAAGTACGCCATGCGCCAGGCGTTGCAGGGGGTCGTGCCGCCGGCCATCGTCAACCGTAAGAAGCTGGGCTTCCCGACCCCCACCCGGGTCTGGCTGCGCGGCGAGATGTACGAGTGGGCCCGGCACGTGCTGTCCACCTCCGGCGCCGGCGACCTGATCGACCTGTCGTACGCGATGCGGCTGCTGGAGGAGCACAAGCGGGAGGAGGCGGACAACTCCCGCAAGGTGTGGACGGTGCTGATCTTCTGCATCTGGCACGCCATCTTCGTGGCCAAGACCCTCGACCCGGGCATCCAGCGCAACCAGTCGGCCCTGCTCACCAAGCCGGTGGTCGGCAGCATGGTCCGCTGACCGGTCCCGGTGGTGACCGGCGCACGCCGGTCGTCCGACGAACGCAGGCCCCCGCCCCGAAGGGCGGGGGCCTGCGGCCTTGTCAGTACCCGGTCACCGGCCGGAGCAGGTGATCGTGGGCAGCCCGTTGGTGCCGGAGCTGCTCGCCGTGAAGCCGAACGTGGCCGTCCTCTCCGGCTCGATCGCGCCGTTGTACGCGGCGTTGGTGACGGTCACCGTCGACCCGCTGGTGCTCAGCGTGCCGTTCCAGACCTGCGAGATCACCTGGCCGTTGGGCCAGGTCCAGCTCGCCGCCCAGCCCCCGTACGTGCGGGTGCTGTGGTTCATGATGGTGACCTCGCCCTGGAAACCGCCGTTCCAGGCGCTGACCACCTTGTAGACCGCCATGCAGTTGCTGTTGCCCGGCGGCGGGGTCGTGGTCGGCGGCGGGGTCGTGGTGGGCGGCGGAGTGGTGGTGGGCGGCGGGGTGGTGGTGGGCGGCGGGGTGGTCGGCGGCGGCGTGGTCGGGTTGTTGCCGCTGCCGACCCCGGTCACCTGGCCGTTGCCACCGTCGAAGGTGACGTCCGAGCAGCCGAAGAAGTTCTCCTGGCTGTCCGAGCGGACCCAGCGGGAGTAGATGATGTGCCGGCCGGACTTGCCCGACGGCAGGTTCCCGCTGAAGTAGTAGTGCCCCTCGTTGGTGCCCGACGCGCCCCGCTGCGGCGGGTTGGTCACCGTGAGGAACGGCTCCTCCAGGTCGCTCCAGGCCAGCGGCCGGGTCGGGCTCCAGCTGTCCTTCGTCACGTAGAAGTAGAAGGTGCCCGGGTGGTGCGCCCAGTTGCTGTACTTGAAGTCCAGCCGTGCGCCGGACGTCAGGTGGGTCAGCGGCCAGTCGGTGCGGGCCAGGTCGTACCCGGCGAAACCGGTGTTGCCGCCGCTGCACAGCTTGCCGTCGGGGATGAAGCCGACGGTACGGCCGCCGGCGTCCGAGCGGAGCACGCTGAACCAGTTGTAGAGCGAGTTGGTGCCGCTCTGGGCGACGGCGGCGGAGCAGGCCGGGTTGTTCGGCCTGATCTCGCCGGTGGGGCTGAGGCCGTCCTGCCAGCACAGGTAGGTCCGGCTGCCCGGAACGATCGGCGTGCCGTGCGCGGCGGCCGGTTCGGGCTGCACCGTCAGGGCGACGGCCCCGAAGGCGAGGGTGGCGGCCGCGGTGAACAACGCGGCCGTACGAGAACGGAGCACGAGCTTCTCCTGATCCGCGGGGTGGCGTGAGCGCCCGCCCCGCACAAGGTGGGGATGCGTCGGTCGCGGCTCTGGCCGGCGGCCCGACAGGGGCCGACGGACGCGTGCCGTCGGCGGTCCGTGCCCACGGACCGGTGCCTCTCGCGTCTGACCCCAGCTGATCGCCGAGCGGATGCGGCAGCCCTCCGCGCCGGCCCGGCACACCAATACCATCACGCCCGGACGAACCATGCAATAGTCGTTGCTCGATGGGTGAGATTCTGTTGCCTGGCCGGCCCCGATCGGCGTGGGCCGTTGTGCCAGCCTGATAGGCGGACGACGACGCGCTGGGAGGCGACGTGGGATACGCGGTGGTGCTCGGCGAGGCGCTGATCGACCTGCTGGACGCCGAGTGCGAGGGGCGGCCGGTGTTCCGGCAGGCGATCGGCGGCGGCCCGCTCAACGTCGCCGTCGGGGTGGCCCGGCTCGGCGGCACGGCCCAGTTCGTCGGCTCGCTCGGCGACGACGTGCTCGCCGACCGGATCCGCGACTTCCTGGCCGCCGCCGGGGTCGGGCTGACCGGGACGGTCACCGTCGCGGCGTCCACCACGCTGGCGGTGACCACGCACACCGGGGCCGAGCCGGACTTCCGGTTCTACGGCGACCCACCGTCGTACGGCCTGCTCGCCGCCGACGGCCTGGACGTGGCGCTGGTCGAGGGCGCGGACGTGCTCTACTGCGGCTCGATCGTGCTGTTGCGCCCGGCCACCCTGGCCGCCGCCCGCCGGGCCTGGTCGCTCGCGCCGGGACTGCGGGTCTTCGACCCCAACGTCCGACCCCGGCTGCTGTCCGGCCCGGCGGAGCTGGCCGCTCTGCGGGAGGTGGTGGTGGAGTTCGCCGCCGGGGCGCACCTGGTGAAGCTCAGCGCCGCCGACGCCGCGCTGCTCTGGCCCGAAGAGCCGGTCGAGGGCGTCGCGGCGTACCTGCGGGAGCTGGGCGCGGGCACGGTGGTGGTGACCCTCGGCGCGGACGGTGCCCTGGTCGCCGCCGGCCCCGACCCGGTCCGGGTGCCCGCGCCGAAGGTCCGGGCGGTGGACGCCACCGGTGCGGGGGACTCGGTGATGGCGGCGCTCATGGCCGAGCTGCTGGCCGACGGGGCAGCGACCGGGCCGGGCGACTGGCACCGACGGGTGGCGTTCGCGCTGCGGGTCGCCGGCCTGGTCTGCGAGTCGCCGGGCGGGGCGGTCGCCATGCCCACCCGGGACGAGGTGCGTCACCGCTTCGGCGACTGACCACGGCCCGCGCCACCCGGCCCGGCCGCCCGCGCCGCTCCGCCGGTCGCCACCCGGCCCCGACCTGCCGCGCCGCTCCGCCGTGCGGCCCGGCCGCCCGCGCTGTCGCGCCGGCCGGTCAGCCGGCGGCCGTCAGGGGGCGCCGTCGAGTTCGCGGTAGCCCCGGCGGGCGGCGGTGAGGCCGGGCCGGGCGCCGAACGGGGAGTCCGCCGCCACCCGCTCCGGCGGTGCGCCGCCGGTGTGCGCGGCCCGGATCAGCCAGGCCAGCTCGGCCAGCCGGGCATGCTGGGCACGGACGAACTCCACGTCCACCGGCGTGCCGTGGCCGGGCACCACCACCGTCGCCGGGGTGGTCGTCCGCAGCAGCTCGGCCACCGCGTCCGGCCACTGCAACGGGTACGACTCCTCGAAGGCCGGCGGCCCGGACTGCTCCACCAGATCCCCGGCGACCAGCACGTCGGCGTCCGGCACGTGCACCACCAGGTCGGCGTCGGTGTGCCCGTGCCCCGGGTGCCGCAGCACCACCCGCCGGCCGCCGACGTCCAGCACCGTCTCGGTGTGCACGGTGTGCGTGGGGGCCAGCAGGGTCGTCCCGGCCAGCTCGGCGGCGAGCGCGGGGTGGTCCGCCCGCATCTCCTCGTACGCCGCCCGGCGCAGCCGGTCCGGCCGGTCCCGCAGCGCCGCGGCGGCCCGCTCGTGCGCGTACACCGGGCGGGGCGGGTCGGCGGCGAGCGTGGCGTTGCCGAAGCAGTGGTCGAAGTGGTGGTGCGTGTTCACCAGCGTCCACGGGTGCGGGGTGACCGCCCGTGCCGCGGTGGCCAGCGCGGTGGCCTGCCCGGCGGTGGACAGGGTGTCCACCAGCAGCGCCGCGCCGTCGCCGACCACCAGCGTGACGTTGACGTCGAGCAGTGGCTCCCGCAGCACGTGCACCCCGTCGGCGACCGGTACGAAGCGGAACGTCATGACGGCACCCGCGCCGCCCGCTCGACGAAGCGCTGCCGGTCGACCAGCGCCCGCTCGATCCGCCCCGAGGCCACCGTGACGTCGCCGTCGGTGACCGTCACCTCGAACAGCAGCCGCCGCCCGTGGGCCTCGGCCAGCCGGGCGTGGGCCACCACGGTCCGCCCGACCGGGGTGGCGGCCAGGTGCGCCAGCTCGACCCGGACGCCGACCGTGGTCCGGCCGGCGGGCATCCCGGCCGCCGTCGCGGCCACCGTGGCGGCCTCGGCGAGGGCGAGCACCCGGGGGGTGCCCAGCACCGGCACGTCACCGGAGCCGACGGCCCGCGCCGTGTCGGCGTCGGTGACGGTCAGCTCGACCCGGGCGGCCAGCCCCGGCGGGAACGGTGCGTCCGGCTGTTCCAGCATGGGGACCAGCCTAGTGGGCGGGCTACCGCCGCCGGCCGGGAGATCGACGGCCCGGCCGTGCCGCGACGCCGGTGGTCCGGCCCCGGCGGGGCGGGTGGTGCCGGCCCCCGGCGGGGCGCCCGGCTCCCGGCGGTCACCCGGCAGGTGGTCGGCGGTGGTCGATGCGTCGCCCACCGTTAACCTTGACGGCGATGGCCGTTGTGACTGAGCCCCCGCCCCCCGTCCCGTCCCCCACCGCCGAGGCGTCCGCCGGTGGCCGGCGTCGCGTGACCGCGATGTCGGTCTGGGCCGTCGCCTTCGTGGTGACCTGGCTCGTCATCGGCCTGCCGACAGATCCGGCGTACGCCTTCCTCTGGATCTGGGCCGGCACCGTCGCCTGGAACTGGGGTCGGCCGTGGCGCAGCCACCTGGCCTTCGCCCGGGACTGGATCCCGGTGGTGCTGCTGCTCGCCTTCTACAACCTCTCCCGGGGCTTCGCCGACAACGGCCGCACCCCGCACGCCTACGAGCTGATCGTCGCCGACCGGGTGATGTTCGGCTGGGCCACCGGGGGCGAGGTGCCGACGATCTGGCTCCAGCAGCACCTCTACCGGCCCGAGGTGCACTGGTGGGACGTGCTGGTCAGCTGGGTCTACTTCTCCCACTTCGTGGTGACGCTGGCCGCGGCGGCCGTGCTCTGGCTGCGCAGCCGGGAGCGCTGGGCGGCGTACATGCGGCGCTGGGGTTTCCTCTGCGCCGCCGGTCTGGTGACCTACTTCGTCTACCCGGCCGCGCCGCCGTGGTGGGCGGCGCAGAACGGGCTGCTCACCGAGGTCGCCCGGATCTCCACCCGGGGGTGGAAGGAGTTCGGCATGCACGGTGCGGGCAACCTGCTCAACGCCGGGCAGATCGCCTCCAACCCGGTCGCCGCGATGCCGTCGCTGCATACCGCCTGGGCGCTGTTCGTGGTGCTGTTCTTCCTGCGGTCGACCCGCCGCCGGTGGTGGCCGCTGCTGCTGGCGTACCCGCTGGCGATGACGTTCACCCTGGTCTACAGCGGTGAGCACTACGTGATCGACGTGCTGGTCGGCTGGGCGTACGTGGGGCTGACGTTCCTGGTCGTCGGGCTGGCGGAGCGGGCCTGGCGGTCCCGGCGGTCCCGGCGGGCCGCCTCCGTCGGGGACGACGAACCCTCGGCGCCGGTCGCGCCCGCCGCGCCGGTGCCCGCCCGGGACTGAGCCCGCCCGGGACTGAGCCCGCCCGGGACTGAGCCCGCCCGGGACTGAGCCCGCCCGGGACTGAGCCCGCCCGGGACTGAGCCCGCCCGGGACTGAGCCCGCCCGGGACTGAGCCCGCCCGGGACTGAGCCCGCCCGGGACTGAGCCCGCGGGTCAGCCGGCCGGGCGGTGCGTGCGGGCGGTCAGCCGGCCCGGCGGGCGGCGTGCGCGCGGGCGGTCAGCTCCGCGGCGAGCGTCCAGGCCTCGGCCAGGTCGCGGTGGGGCGCGGCGGCCCCCGACCCGCCGGCGGTGTCGACGTGCACCGTGGCCAGCCGCAGCCGTCGTTGCGCCGGCCCCTGCACCACCCGCACGCTCTGGATCCGGGCGTACGGCACCAGCGCGAGCTGCCGGGTGAGCAGGCCGGACCGGGCGGCGAAGACCCGTTCGTGCAGCCCCGCGCCGAGCACCCGGGCGCTGAGCGGGCGCAGCCAGCGGGCCCGGGTCGGGGGCGGGGTCAACGGCAGCGCGGTCAACCGCACCCCGGCCAGCACCTCGTCCACGATCGCCGTGCCGACGTCCAGGTCGCCGACGGGGAGCAGCCGGTCGGGCCGGTTGCGGTCGTCGGCCTCGCCGCCGGAGTAGCCGGCCACCTCCAACCGCAGCCGCAGCCAGCCCTTCATCCGCCAGAGCAGCGGCCAGGTCACCCCGACGGTCTGCACCCGTTCCAGCGGCACGGTCTGCATCCGGGTCTCCAGCAGGCCGTTGTGGATGCGCAGCCGGTCGGACTCGCGGGCCAGCCGGAAGTTCCAGTCGTCGAGGACCCGGCGGACGGGTTGCAGCAGCACGCCGGCCATCGCGGTGAGGGTGCTGGCCACCGCGATGAACGACCAGGAGCCCTCGGAGAGGAACTGCGCCACCACGAAGGCCACCCCGACCGGGAGCAGGAACGCCTGCGGGGTGAGGAGCTGGCTGACCAGCAGGTCGGTGTTGGTCACCGCGTGCAGCGGGCGGCCCGCCGGCTCCCCGCCGGTCGGGCGGGCGACCGGGCCGGTGCCGTCCGCCGGTGCGCCGACGGCCGGCGGCACGGCCGCGTCGCCGACCTCGGTGCCCGGCATGCCGGCGGCGACGGTGAGCAGCCGCTGCCGCAGCCGGGCCGCGTCGGCGACCGAGAGGTACGCCAGCGGCGCCTCGGTCTTGCCGCCGCCGACCACCTCCAGCCGCAGCTCGGCCAGGCCGGTGAGCTGCGCGAGCAGTGGTCGGACCACCTCGACGGCCTGCAACCGTTCCAGCGGGATCGCCCGGGTGCGCCGCCACAGCAGCCCCTCGTAGACCCGCAGTTCCCGCCCGACGATGTGGTAGCCGGTGTTGTACCAGCTGACCACCGCCAGCACGGTCGCGCCCAGGGCGAGCACCGCCACCAGCACGGCGAACCAGCCGAAGCCGACCCTCGACAGGGTCGACCAGGACAGCCCGGCGATCACCACCACCAGGGACTTCGCCCCCTGCAACACCGGGCTGAGCGGGTGCAGGCGCTGCCGGGGTTCGACGTCACCGGCCGCCGTGCCGTTCTCGGCCGGACCCGGCGGGGCCGCCGTGACGCCCGGTGGGGCGGGTGGTGGGTCGGCGGGACGGGCCGCGCCGGGGCCGGGGGGACCGTCGGTCACAGCCCCTCCGCCCGGTCCTCGCCGAGCGCGGTGAGCCGGTCGCGCAGCCGGGACGCCTCGGCCGGCCGGAGGCCGGGAACCCGGGCGTCGGTGGCCGCCGCAGCGGTGTGCAGCTGCACGGTGGCCAGGTCGAAGGCGCGTTCCAGCGGGCCGGCGCTGACGTCGACGAACTGCATCCGCGAGTACGGCACGATGGACAGCCGGCGGACCAGCAGCCCGTGCCGGACCAGCAGGTCGTCGGCGCGTTCGGCGTACCCCCAGGCGCGGACGGCGCGGACGATGGTCACCACCCGCCAGCCGCCGCCGAGCAGCACCACCGCGCAGCCCACGCCGAACAGCCAGTGCCCGCTGAACACCCAGCCCAGCGCCAGCCCGACCAGCAGCACCGCCACCCCCAGCGCCAGGCGGAGCAGCTCCACCCAGATCAGGTCGGTCGAGATGGGCTGCCAGCGGACGGTGTCCGGCCAGGGTTCCAGGGCGCTCACCGGGGACTGGGGTGGCTCGGCAGCGTTCACGCTTCGAGGGTATGCGATCCCGGGAGCGGGGCGACCTCCCGGAGGAACCCGCGGGCGTCGAGAAAGTCACCGAGGCTGCCCCGGTGGGCCGGGCAGGCGAGCCAGGTCTTGCGCCGGTCGGGCACGTGCAGCCGGGGATTGTTCCAGCGCAGCGCCCAGACGGCGGGCGCGCGGCACCCCCGGGACGAACAGACGGGGGCGTCGTCGGTGGGGGTGGGATCGGTCACCCGGGGAGTGTAGACACGCCGGGACCGGAGGTTAGAGCGCCGGGCGGCCACGGGGGGAGCCGCCCGGCGACGGGGTGAATCGTACACGCGGCAGACCCCTCCGTGTCCACCCTCGTTCAGCGATTCGGTGATCCGGACGGTGTGTCCGAAATCGGGTTCTCGCCGCCTCGGCTCTCAGCCGGGCATGCGAGTCTTGGTACCGCACCACGCCACGACGACCGATCATGCTGTGGAGGACCGGTGGCCCAGCCGACCACGCCCGACGCCCCGACCCCGAACGGAACGTCCCCCGGGACACCTCCGGCGGTGACCACCCCCGCCCAGGACGCCACCCTGCTGGAGCGGGCGTTGTTCGAGATCAAGCGGGTGATCGTCGGGCAGGACCGGATGGTGGAGCGGATGTTCGTGGCGCTCCTGGCCCGCGGACACTGCCTGCTGGAGGGGGTGCCGGGGGTGGCCAAGACCCTGGCGGTGGAGACCCTGGCCCGGGTGGTGGGCGGCGAGTTCGCCCGGGTGCAGTTCACCCCGGACCTAGTGCCGGCGGACATCATGGGCACCCGGATCTACCGGCAGTCGAGCGAGAAGTTCGACGTCGAGCTGGGGCCGGTCTTCGTCAACTTCCTGCTCGCCGACGAGATCAACCGGGCCCCGGCCAAGGTGCAGTCGGCGCTGCTGGAGGTGATGAGCGAGCGGCAGGTCTCCATCGGCGGCCAGACCCACCGGGTGCCCGACCCGTTCCTGGTGATGGCCACCCAGAACCCGATCGAGCAGGAGGGCGTCTACCCGTTGCCGGAGGCGCAGCGGGACCGCTTCCTGATGAAGATCGTCGTCGGGTACCCCACCGACGCGGAGGAGCGGGAGATCGTCTACCGGATGGGGGTCGCCGCACCCGAGCCGGCGCAGGTGTTCAGCGCCGACGACCTGCTCGCCCTGCAACGCAAGGCCGACCAGGTCTTCGTGCACAACGCGCTGGTCGACTACGCGGTCCGGCTGGTGCTGGCCACCCGCAGCCCCGCCGAGCACGGCATGCCCGACGTGGCCCGGCTGATCCAGTACGGGGCCAGCCCGCGGGCCTCGCTCGGCCTGGTCCGGGCCACCCGGGCGCTGGCGCTGCTGCGCGGCCGGGACTACGCGCTGCCCCAGGACGTCCAGGACATCGCGCCGGACATCCTGCGGCACCGGTTGGTGCTCAGCTACGACGCGCTCGCCGACGACGTGCCCGCCGACCACGTGGTGCACCGGGTGATGTCGACCATTCCACTGCCCTCGGTGGCCCCCCGGCAGCAGGCGTCCGCGTCGCCGCCGGTCAGTGGCCCGCCGGCCGGCGGCTGGCCCGGCCAGCGGCCGTGACCGGCCCGGTGCGCCCGGCCGACGCCGCCGGGGAGCGGACCGAGGCGGTGCTGTCCCGGCTGCAACTGCTGGTCACCCGCAAACTCGACGGCCTGCTTCAGGGCGACTACGCAGGGCTGTTGCCCGGTCCGGGCAGCGAGGCGGGGGAGTCCCGCGAGTACCGCCCCGGTGACGACGTACGCCGGATGGACTGGCCGGTCACCGCCCGCACCACCACCCCGCACGTGCGGCGTACGGTGGCCGACCGGGAGCTGGAGACCTGGCTGGCGGTGGACCTGTCGGCGAGCCTGGACTTCGGCACCGGCCGCTGGCTCAAGCGGGACGTGGTGGTCGCCGCCACGGCCGCGCTGACCCACCTGACGGTGCGCGGCGGGAACCGGATCGGCGCGGTGATCGGCACCGGGGCGCAGGAGCCGCCCGCGCCTGCCCGCCGGTGGCGGCCCGCCGCCCCGCCACCTGCCGCGCCGCCACCCGCCGGGCCGGGGACGCTGACCCGGGTGCCGGCCCGCTCCGGCCGGCGGGAGGCCCAGGCGTTGCTGCGGGCGGTGGCGCACACCCCGTTGCGCCCCGGGCGCGGCGACCTGGGCGCACTGGTGGACCTGCTCAACCGGCCGCCGCGCCGCCGGGGCCTGGCCGTGGTGATCTCCGACTTCCTCGCGCCACCCGCGCAGTGGGGTCGTCCGCTGCGGAAGCTGCGGGTCCGGCACGACGTGCTGGCCATCGAGGTGGTCGACCCGCGTGAGCTGGAGCTGCCCGACGTGGGGGTGCTGCCGGTGGTGGACCCGGAGACCGGCGAGCTGCACGAGGTGCAGACCGCGGATCCTCGGCTGCGCCGCCGGTACGCCGAGGAGGCCGCCGCCCAGCGCGCGGCGAACGCCGCCGAGATGCGGGCCGCCGGCGCCGGGCACCTGCTGTTGCGTACCGACCGAGACTGGCTGCTGGACATGGTGCGATTCGTGGCCGCCCAGCGGCACGCCCGCACCCGGGGGACGACGCGATGATCCGTTTCATGCAACCGTGGTGGCTGCTGACCCTGCTGCCGGTGCTGGCCCTGGCCGCGGCCTACGTCTGGCGGCAGCGCCACCGCCGGGCGTACGCGATGCGGTTCACCAACGTGGACCTGCTGCGCACCCTCGCGCCCAAGGGGTTGGGCTGGCGGCGGCACGCGGCGGCGACCGCGCTGCTGCTGGCGATGGTGGCGCTGGCCACCGGGATGGCCCGGCCGGCGATCGACACCGAGGAGCCGTTGGAGCGGGCCACCGTGATGCTCGCCATCGACGTGTCGTTGTCCATGCAGGCCGACGACGTGTCACCGAACCGGCTGGAGGCCGCCCAGGAGGCGGCTAAGCAGTTCGTCGGCGAGCTGCCGGTGAGCTACAACCTGGGGCTGGTCTCCTTCGCCAAGGCGGCGAACGTGCTGGTGGCACCCACCAAGGACCGGGCCGCGGTGACCGCCGCGATCGACGGGCTGACCCTGGCCGAGGCGACCGCCACCGGTGAGGCGGTCTTCACCTGCCTGGAGGCGATCCGGTCGGTGCCGGCCGACGGCGCGGCCGGCATTCCGCCGGCCCGGATCGTGCTGCTCTCCGACGGGTTCCGCACCTCGGGCCGGTCGGTGGAGGAGGCCGCGGCGGCGGCGCAGGCGGCGAACGTGCCGGTCTCCACCATCGCGTTCGGCACCGACTCCGGGCAGGTGGACATCGGCGGCCAGTTGCAGCGGGTGCCGGTGGACCGGCTGGCGCTGGCCCAGCTCGCCGAGACCACCGAGGGCTTCTTCTACGAGGCGGCCTCGGTGGCCGAGCTGAAGCAGGTCTACCAGGACATGGGCTCGTCGATCGGGTTCCGCACCGAGCCGCGCGAGATAACCCAGTGGTACGCCGGGGTGGCGCTGCTGCTGGCGCTCTGCGCGGGTGGGCTGAGCCTGTTGTGGACCTCCCGGATGCTGTGAACCGGGGTGCTGCCGTGCCGGTCGGTGGCGGTCAGTGACCGCCACCGGCCAGCACGAACACGACGGCGACCCAGACGGCGGCGAGGGTGAAGCTCAGGGGGGCTACGTAGCGGCTCATGAACGGCTCCGGTGGCGACGGGACGGTCCGCGGGGCGGGCGGGACCGCAGGGGGTTGATCGGGGCGCACACACGAAGTCGTGACCGGGCTGCTGCACCGCGCGGGACCGGCGGCCGTCGACTCCCCGGCCGGTACGGCGGGGGTCGGCGGTGCGGGTGGGGCGCGGTGAGCGGGAGCTGGGTCAGCTCAACCGACTGAGTCGTGGCTCAGCGGGGCTGACGGACGGCCCGGCCACGACTGGGAGGATCGCTATCTCGCACAGCGATCACCTCCTGTGGTCGGCGGGGCTGGAAACACGAGCCGCCTTCGGCTCGGAACGCCGATCATCGTACAACGGGGACGCCGGGCATCCGTACTCAGCGTGCCGGTCCCGGTCCGGTCAGCCGGCGGTGACCGGCCGGATCCGGGGCGTGACGGCGGGGTCGGGCAACCGCCGGCCGCCCTGCGCCGCAGCGGCCGCGCCGACCCCGACACGACGGTGCTCCGTTAGGGTTACCTGCCGGTAAGGCCTAGGCTCCGACCGGAATGATCAGCGGAACCGAAGGGGGACCTGTGGCCCGCACCGTGCTGGTGACCGGCGGCAACCGGGGAATCGGACTGGCCATCGCGCAGGCCTTCGCCAAGCAGGGTGACCGGGTGGCGGTCACGCACCGCAGTGGCGACGCCCCGGCGGGGCTGTTCGGGGTCCGCTGCGACGTCACCGACTCCGCCTCCGTCGACGCCGCCTTCACCGCCATCGAGGCCGAGCTGGGGCCGGTCGAGGTGCTGGTGTCCAACGCCGGCATCACCGACGACACGCTGCTCATGCGGATGTCCGAGGAGCAGTTCACCGGGGTGGTCGACACCAACCTGACCGGTGCCTTCCGCTGCGCCAAGCGGGCCTCGTCCAAGATGCTCCGGGCCAAGTGGGGCCGGATGATCTTCATCTCCTCGGTGATCGGCCTCTACGGCGGCGCCGGCCAGGTCAACTACGCCGCCAGCAAGGCCGGCCTGGTGGGGGTGGCCCGCTCGATCACCCGGGAGCTGGGCAGCCGCAACATCACCGCCAACGTCGTCGCCCCGGGCTTCATCGACACCGAGATGACGGCCAGCCTGCCCGAGGACCGGCGCACCGAGTACCGCAAGGTCATCCCCGCCGGTCGGTTCGCCGATCCGGACGAGGTCGCCGGGGTGGTCACCTGGCTCGCCTCGGACGCCGCCGGCTACATCTCCGGCGCCGTCATCCCGGTCGACGGCGGCCTCGGCATGGGCCACTGAGAACGTACGGAGGAAGCCAACACATGTCAGGACTGCTCGCCGGCAAGCGGCTGCTGGTCACCGGCGTCATCACCGAAGCCTCGATCGCCTTCTCGGTGGCCAAGCTCGCCCAGGAGAACGGCGCCCAGGTCGTGCTCACCGGTTACGGCCGGCTCTCGCTGGTCGAGCGGATCGCCCGGCGGCTGCCCCAACCGGCGCCGGTCATCGAGCTGGACGTGACCAACCCGGAGCAGCTCGCCGGCCTCGCCGACCAGGTGCGCAAGCACGTCGGCGGCCTCGACGGGGTGGTCCACTCGATCGGCTTCGCCCCGCAGAGCTGCCTCGGCGGCGGCTTCCTCGACGCCGCCTGGGAGGATGTGGCGACCGCCCTGCAGGTCTCCACGTACTCCTACAAGTCGCTGGCCATGGCCGCGCTGCCGCTGATGTCGCCGGGCGGCGCGGTGGTCGGCCTCACCTTCGACGCCACCAAGGCCTGGCCGGTCTATGACTGGATGGGCGTGGCCAAGGCGGGGCTGGAGTCCGTCTCCCGCTACCTCGCGGTACACCTGGGCCGGCAGGGCATCCGCAGCAACCTGGTCGCCGCCGGGCCGCTGCGCACCATGGCGGCGAAGTCCATCCCCGGCTTCGAGCAGTTCGAGCAGGCGTGGACCGAGCGCTCCCCGCTCGGCTGGAGCCTCACCGACCAGGAGCCGGCCGCCCGCGCCTGCCTGGCGCTGATGTCGGACTGGTTCCCGGCCACCACCGGCGAGATCGTCCACGTCGACGGCGGGTACCACGTCCTCGGCGCCTGAACCACCCGCGGGGCGCCCCGGACACCGGGGCGCCCCGCGGCACGTCCGCGACCAGGGGGCCTCGTCGGCCGTCGCCGGGCACGGGGGAGAATGACCCCATGTCGTACGACGCATTGGTGCTGGTCTCCTTCGGCGGCCCGGAACGGCCCGAGGACGTGCTGCCCTTCCTCCAGAACGTGACCCGGGGGCGGGGGGTGCCGCCCGAGCGGCTGGCCGAGGTCGCCGAGCACTACCTGCACTTCGGCGGGGTCTCCCCGATCAACCAGCAGTGCCGTGAGCTGCTCGCCGCGATCCGGGCGGACTTCGCCGCCCACGGCGTGCAGCTGCCGGTCTACTGGGGCAACCGGAACTGGGATCCGATGCTCGCCGACACCGTCACGCAGCTGCGCGACGACGGCGTCCAGCGGGCGCTGGCGTTCGTCACCAGCGCGTTCGGCGGCTACTCGTCCTGCCGGCAGTACCAGGAGGACATCGCCGCCGCGCGGGCCGCCGTCGGCCCGGACGCCCCGGTGATCGAGAAGCTGCGGCAGTTCTGGGACCATCCCGGCTTCGTCGAGCCGCACGCCGACGCGGTGCGTTCCGCACTGGAGACGCTGGACCCGGCCCGGCGGGACACCACCCGGATCGTCTTCACCGCCCACTCCATCCCCAGCTCGGCGGCGGCCACCGCCGGCCCGCACGGCGGCCGGTACACCGCCCAGCTCGAAGAGACCGCCCGTCTGGTGCACGCCGCCGCCGCGCCCGACCTGCCGTACGACCTGGTCTGGCAGAGCCGCTCCGGCCCGCCGCAGGTGCCGTGGCTGGAGCCGGACGTCAACGACCACCTGACCGCCCTCGCCGGGCAGGGGGTGACCGGGGTGGTGGTCAGCCCGATCGGGTTCGTCTCGGACCACCTGGAAGTGGCCTGGGACCTCGACACCGAGGCCGCGGAGACGGCCGGGCGGTTGGGCCTGGACTTCGTCCGGGCCGGCACCCCCGGCACCGACCCGAGGTTCGTGACCATGGTGCGCGAGCTGGTGGCCGAACGCACCACCCCCGACGGGGAGCGGCTGCGCCGCCGCCTCGGCGAACTGCCCATGTGGGACACCTGCCCCACCCCGTGCTGCGTGTCGGCCGCCCGCCGCCCCTGATGACGACCCGCCCTCCCCGAAACCCCCTGGGACGACAGATGCTTGACCGCAAACCGGTGCAGAGCTGGCTCACCGACATGGACGGCGTGCTGGTGCACGAGGGCCAGCCGGTTCCCGGCGCCCCGGAGTTCGTCAACCGGCTCCGGTCGTCCGGCAAACCCTTCCTGGTGCTCACCAACAACTCCATCTACACCCCGCGCGACCTCCAGGCCCGGCTCACCCGGATGGGGTTCGAGGTGCCCGAGGAGGCGATCTGGACGGCGGCGCTGGCCACCGCCCAGTTCCTCGCCGACCAGCGGCCGGGCGGCACCGCGTACGTGATCGGGGAGGCGGGGCTGACCACGGCGCTACACGCGGTCGGCTACGTGCTGACCGACTTCGCCCCGGACTACGTGGTGCTGGGGGAGACCCGCACCTACAGCTTCGAGGCGATCACCAAGGCGGTCCGGCTGATCAACGACGGGGCCCGGTTCATCTGCACCAACCCGGACGTCACCGGCCCGTCGGTGGAGGGCGCGCTGCCCGCCGCCGGTTCGGTCGCCGCGATGATCTCCAAGGCGACCGGGGTGGAGCCGTACTTCGTCGGCAAGCCGAACCCGATGATGATGCGGTCCGCGCTGAACACCATCAACGCGCACTCCGAGAGCACCGCGATGATCGGCGACCGGATGGACACCGACATCCTGTGCGGCCTGGAGGCGGGCCTGGAGACCATCCTGGTGCTCACCGGGATCAGCACCCGGGCCGAGACGGAACGCTACCCGTACCGGCCGTCGCGGATCGTCGACTCGGTGCTCGACCTGATCGACGAGATCTGAACCGGCCGGTCGGTCGGGGAGGCCCGGCTGGCGGCCCGGTCAGGGGCGGAGCGGGGCGTTGCAGGCGGCGACCAGGGCCTGCCGGCAGGCGGTGGTGAGCGGGCGCAGAGCCGCGTCGCGCTGCTGGGCCTCGTGGTTGTTGACCGCCCCGCCGGGGGCGCTCTCCCCGGCCAGCGCGAGCACCCGGTCGAGTACGGCGGCCCGGGCGAAGAGCCGCCGGGAACGCGGGTCGAACCCGGGCGGCAGGTCGGTGGCCCCGTCCGGGCGGCGCAGCGCGGCCAGCGCCCCGGCCAGCTCGGGCCGCCACTGGGCCACGTCGAGCCGGGTCAGCGCGGCGGTGGACTCGGCCAGCGCGGTGGCCAGTTCGGCCTCCGCCTCGGCCGCCCCCGGCGCGGTCAGCGACGCCCGGGGCGCGTCGGCCGGCAGCGGATAGACCCGCCACAGCACCGTCTCCCAGGTCATCCCGGAGCCGGAGGTGTGGGTACGCACCTCGGGGATCAGCCCGAGCGCGCCCGCCACCACGGCCTCGCCGGCCAGCAGCGCCGCCCCGGCGAAGTCACCCGGGCCGGGCAGGCCGCGCGGGTCGCCCGGGGCCGGCAGCACCAGCCGGATCTCGTCGGGGGAGAGCTTGGCCAGCGCCGGCAGGGCGTCCCGCAGCGGCACGTCCCGCCAGGTGCCCGGGGCGTCGGCGACCAGGTGCTCCTCGTCGCCGGCCACCGACTCGGCGACCTCGTCGAAGGGCACCAGGCCGGCCCGCCAGGCGCGTACCCAGGCCACGAAACGGCTCGACCGGCGCGCGGCCAGGGTGGCCGCGCCCGTTGCGGGGGAGGACATGCCGAAAGGGTACGTGCTCCCCGCTGCCCCTGTCTCGACTGCCGCGTCGCCGGCCGTCCCGCCGTCCCGCCGTCGGGGCGGGCGCGTCGGGAGGTGCCGGGGCGCGGGTGCGGCTAGCGTGATCGACATGGCGGGGCGATACGGCGAGGACGTGCTGGCGGGCGACTGGCGACGACGGAAGGT
The DNA here is from genome assembly GCF_029581315.1 of Micromonospora sp. WMMD714. NCBI lineage: Bacteria > Bacillati > Actinomycetota > Actinomycetes > Micromonosporales > Micromonosporaceae > Micromonospora > Micromonospora sp. WMMD714. The sequence continues at coordinate 6,524,454 of NZ_CP120744.1, read as the reverse complement.
CACCCCCGAGGTCGACGCGGAGGTGGACCTCGTGGTGGAGGACGCCGACTCGGGGTTCTGCGGCGCGGTGGTCGGATTCGAGTCGGGTGCGGTGGTGCTGGAGGACCGGCACGGCCGGCGGCGGGTCTTCCCGCTGCGGCCCGCCGCGTTCCTGCTCGACGGGGCGCCGGTGACCCTGCGCCGGCCGGTCCGCGCCCCGGTGCCGGCCGCCCGGCGGCGTACCGCCTCCGGATCGGTCGCCGTGGCCGACGTCCGGGCGCGGGTGGCCAAGGCGAGCCGGATCTGGGTCGAGGGCGTGCACGACGCCGCCCTGGTCGAACGGATCTGGGGCGACGACCTGCGGATCGAGGGCGTGGTGGTGGAGCCGCTGGACGGCATCGACGCCCTCGACGCCGAGGTACGCGGCTTCACCCCCGGCCCCGACCGCCGGCTCGGGGTGCTCGTCGACCATCTGGTGCCCGGTTCCAAGGAGAGCCGGATCGTGGCCCGGGTGGACTCCCCGTACGTGCTGGTCACCGGCCACCCGTACGTCGACGTGTGGCAGGCGGTCAGACCGGCGGCGCTGGGCATCCGGGCCTGGCCGGTGGTGCCGCCGGGCCGGCCGTGGAAGGAGGGCGTCTGCGCGGCCCTCGGGGTGGCCGAGCCGGCCGAGATGTGGCGGCGCATCCTGTCCCGGGTGGACAGCTTCGCCGACGTGGAGACGCCGCTGATCACCGCGATGGAGCGCCTGATCGACTTCGTGACCGAACCCGGCCGCCCCGACGCCGGCTGACCGTGCCCGGCCCGGCGGGGCTTTGGGGTCAGGGCTCCTGGTCGGGGGTGCGGGTGAAGACGAAGGTGCCGATGTCCAGGCCCACCGCCCGCCCGGCCGGGTCGCGGAGCACGGCGAGGAGTTCGCTGTTTTGCTCGCCGGAGCGGCCCCGCCAGCGGTCCGGTCCCTCCCGGGTGAACCGCAGCGTCGGGTTGCCGACCCGGCCGGCCCACAGCTCACCGGCCGGGTCGGCGCGGACCTCGTACTCGATGCCCATCCACCACCAGCGGCCGGTCAGCTCGGCCAGCTCCGCCGGCGGAGGCGCGGCCGCCGGCCGCCACGGGGTGACCGGTGCCGGTTCGGCGTCCAGGACCAGGGTGAGCAGCTGCCGGGACAGCCCGCCGATGTGCCCGGTGCGGAAGCCGTACGAGTTGGCGTAGCCGACCACGGCGGTCCGGCTGGGCCGGTGCACGGTCAGCGCGGCCACGTAGCCGGGCATCGAGCCGCCGTGGCCCACGTACACCCGGTCGCCCTCGCGGTACAGCTCCAGCCCCAGGCCGTGGCCGCCGCGCCAGGAGTCCAGGTCGTTGATCATCACCGGGGTGCACATCTCGGTGAGGGTGTCGGCGGCCAGCACCTCGTCGGTGGGGTCGGCGAGGAACGCCGCCCAGCGGGCCAGGTCGGTCACCGTCGACCAGAGCTGCCCGGCGGGGGCCATCGCCCCGGTGTCGGTGCGCGGCTCCTCCCGCAGGGTGTCGTGCCACGGGTGCACCACGTAGCCGGGCGCGTACGGCTCGGTGGGGTGGTAGGTGGTGCGCCGCATGCCCAGCGGGTCGAGGATCCGGGTGGTCAGCAGCTCCGCCCAGGGTGTGCCGGTGACCCGCTCCAGGACCCCGCCGAGCAGCCCGTACGCCAGGTTGGAGTAGTGGTAGCCGCGCCAGGCGGGGTAGCCGACCTTGTCCGTGGTCAGGCCGGCCACCAGGGTGGCCAGGTCGGTGCCCTCGGTCCGCTCCCACCACGGCCCGTCGGGCTCGCGGTGCAGGCCGCTGGCGTGGCCGAGGAGCTGGCGCAGGGTGAGTCCGCCGACGGCGGTGTCCGGCAGGTACCGGTCCAGCGGGTCGTCGAGGGTGAGCCGGCCGGCGTCGCGTTCCCGCAGCAGCAGCGTCGCGGTCATCGTCTTGGTGATCGAGCCCACCCGGTACTGGAGGTCGGCGTCCGGGCGCGGGTGGTCGCCGGCGGCGGCCAGGTGCACCAGGGCGCCGTCGCGCACGACACCCAGCGCCAACGAGGGCGTACGCCCGGTGGCCTGAGCCTGCGCCACCAGGGTGTCGATCCGGCGGGCGGTCTCGGCGAGCAGGGTCACGATCGGCTCCTTCACGGCGGTCGGTACCGCCCTGGGACGAGCTTACTGATCATCAGAAGTGGGTGGATTCGCGTGGACGTGTCACGATCGGGGGGTGGACGCCGTGGTGTGGATCGTGCTGGGTGTGCTGTTGGCCGTCGCCGAGATCTTCACGACGACGCTGTTCCTGATCATGTTCGCGGTCGGCGCGTTCGCCGCCGCCGGGGCCGCCGCGCTGGGTGCGCCCGTCGCCGTGCAGGCGGTGGTCTTCGCCGTGGTGTCGGCGCTGACGGTGGCGCTCGCCCGACCCACCATCCGTCGGCACATGCGGCCGTCGGTGGACAGCGGCGAGCAGCCGTTCGGGGTGCAGGCGCTGGAGGGCGCCACCGCGCTGGTGATCGAGCAGGTCGATACCGAGCGGGGCATGGTGAAGATCGACGGCGAGTTGTGGACGGCGCGTCCGTACGACGCGACGCAGACCTTCGCGCCCGGTGTGCGGGTGCAGGTGATAAAGGTCCAGGGCGCCACCGCCCTGGTGTGGCAGGACGACATTTCCTCCCCCGGTGAGCTGCCGGAAGAGAAAAGGTGACGGTATGGAATTTCTAGCGGTCCTGTTGGTGGCCGTAGCGTTGATCATAGTGGTGACGCTGGCGAAGGCGGTGCGTATCGTGCCGCAGCAGCGTCAGGACGTGGTGGAGCGGCTCGGCAAGTACAAGAGCACGCTGAACCCGGGCCTGAACCTGCTGGTCCCGTTCGTCGACGCGGTGCGTACCAAGGTCGACATGCGGGAGCAGGTGGTCAGCTTCCCGCCGCAGCCGGTGATCACCTCCGACAACCTGGTGGTGTCGATCGACACCGTCCTCTACTACAAGGTGGTCGACTCGGTCCGGGCCACCTACGAGATCGCCAACTTCATCCAGGCGATCGAGCAGCTGACCGTCACGACGCTGCGTAACGTGATCGGCTCGCTCGACCTGGAGCGGGCGCTGACCAGCCGGGAGGAGATCAACCGGCACCTCTCCGGCGTGCTCGACGAGACCACCGGCCGGTGGGGCATCAAGGTCACCCGCGTGGAGATCAAGGCGATCGAGCCGCCGCCGAGCATCCGCGACTCGATGGAGAAGCAGATGCGCGCCGAGCGGGACCGCCGGGCCGCCATCCTCAACGCCGAGGGGCACAAGCAGTCGCAGATCCTCACCGCCGAGGGGGAGAAGCAGGCGGCGGTGCTGCGCGCCGACGGTGACCGGCAGGCCCGCATCCTCCAGGCCGAAGGTCAGGCGAAGGCGATCCGGACGGTCTTCGACGCGATCCACACCGCCAACCCGAGCCAGAAGGTGCTGGCCTACCAGTACCTCCAGGCGCTGCCGCAGATCGCCAACGGCACGGCCAACAAGGTGTGGATCGTCCCGGCCGAGCTGACCAAGGCCCTGGAGGGCATGGGCGGCGCGCTGGGCGGGCTGAGCCAGATGGTCGGCGACGAACCGGCCCCCGAGGCGAAGCGCACCGCCAGTGAGGTCGAGCGGGAGGCCGCCGAGGCGGCCCGGGCGGCGGCCAGCGCGGCCCAGCAGATCCACGACGAGGTACGCGTCGCCGAGGCGCAGGCCACCGGCGGCAACGTGCCGCAGGGGCTGCCCGCACCCGAACCGGTCTCCCCGGCCAGCCTGGTCAGCGACCCCGCCGACCAGCGCGAACGGGCCTGACCCCACCGCCGCCCACCCGGGGCGGCAAATGCGAGAAACACTCATCCGGCGCCCCGGTGCCTGCCACGATCGGTCCTGAGGGACGGGTGGTGGTCAGGCCCGGGGCGCCGGACGCGTTCCGGCCCGCCCCCGGCGCAGACGGGTGACGCGTTCCGGTCGCCCGTCGGAGGTGAACGGGTGGCGCGTTCCGGCCCGCCCGTCGCAGGAGCAGACGGGCGCTGCCTTCCGTGCCGCCCGTCGGAGCGGACGAGGTGAGGCATGAAGGACCCGTTGTTCTCCCGTACCCCGACTGTCGGCGCGCACGACCCGGCGGGTCCGCTGGGCACCCGGCGGACCGGTGGCGGCTTCGGCGTGCTGCCCTTCGTCGGCGACCCCGGCCCGGCCGCACCCGCCACCGACGCCAGTTGGGCGTGGTCGCTGCGCCGGCTCGCCCGCGCCGCGGTCTGGCTGCTGCCCGCCTACGCGGTGCTCTACGGCGCGGTGGCGATGGCCGGTGACGGCGCGGCGGGCAACGACCCGTACCCGGCCGACGGCCGACCGCTCTACCTGCTCGGCTGGGTCGCGGCGATCTGGCTCGGCCTGCTCGCCCTGCTCGCGCTCACCGGCCTGCTCGCGGCCACCCGCAGCCGGCGGGGCGCGGTTGCCGGCCTGCTGGTCGGCATCGGCGGTACGGTGCTGATGCTGCCCTTCGCCGGCCTCGCCGAGCAGACACCCGTCTTCGGCACCACCGCCCGGACGCTGGTGCTGGTCGGCGCCACCTGCTACAGCGCGGGATGGCTGCTCACCGGCTGGGCGGTGGCCCGCTCCGGGGCCTTCGCCATCGGCGACGGGGCGATGCTGATGATCGCCGCCCCGCTGCTCGGTCTCGGCGGCGCGCTGGTCGGCTCGCTGCCGACCTTCGGCGCGATCTTCGTGCTGATCGCCGGCATCGGCATCGGCTACCGCTCCGGCCGCCTCCTGCCGGCGGCCATCGCCCGCGACGCCGCCACCGCCAGCGTCACCACCCCCGCCCCACCCACCGGCCCCCAAGGCCCCCTCCCCGCCGCCTGACAGTGCCCCGCCTGCGTCCTACGCCCTACCCCACCCGCGCGGCCGATCCCACCCGTGCCCGTGCCCACCCGTGCCGGCGCCCGCTCCCGCGCTCCCCGCCCGCGCCCCTCGGCCCCGCCCCGGTGATCAAGAGGTTTAGGTCAGTTGATCAAGAGGTTTAGGTCAGAAATCTGGGCGGACAGCGCCTAAATCTCTTGATCACCGGGGGGGAGCTCGCCGACGAGCGGTTCGGGGGAGAGGAGGGAGGGAGGGGTACGGCGGGGAGGGGGTGACATGGCGGGGCGGTAACGGGACGGAGGGGAGAACGGGGATGGGCGGGGACGGGAAGGGTGTGGGGTGGGGAAGTCGCTGGCAGGTTACGGTGAGTTACCTGACAATCAGGCGGCGGAGTGGGCCGCTGGTCGTCGCGGTGGCAATGCTGGAGCGCATGTCCTCACCCCGGACGCCGCTGACGCGGCTGCTCACCGTGCTGCTCGCCGGCCTGCTGGCCGGTCTGGTCCTCGCGGTCGCCGCGCTGCCGGGCAACCTGCTCGCCGGAATCGCCACCAAGGCGGTCCTCGGGGCGTTCGACGACCTGCCGGCGGCGCTGCGTACCCCGGCCACCCCGCAGCGCTCCTACCTCTACGCCAACGACGGTAAGACGCTGCTCACCACGTTCTACGACGTCAACCGCACCGACGTGCCGCTCGCCGAGATCGCGCCCACGCTGCGGCAGGCGATCGTCGCGGCCGAGGACCGGCGCTTCTACTCCCACGGCGGGGCCGACCTGCGGGGCATGGCCCGCGCCCTGGTCGCCAACGTCACCGGTGGCGGCACCGCCCAGGGCGGTTCCACGCTGACCATGCAGTACGTGCGCAACGTGCTCAAGTCCGACCCCACCCGCACCGCCGAGGAGCGGCAGGCGGCGACCGAGCAGACCGTCGGCCGCAAGCTCCAGGAGATCCGGTACGCCTCCGAGCTGGAGAAGACGCTCAGCAAGGACGAGATCCTCAACCGTTACCTCAACATCGCCTATTTCGGCTCGGGGGCGTACGGTGTCGCCGCCGCCAGCCAGCGCTACTTCGGCAAGGCCCCCGCCGATCTGACCCTGGCCGAGTCGGCGCTGCTGGCCGGCCTGGTGCAGTCGCCCGACGCGTACAGCCCGATCGACGGTGACCGGGACGCGGCCCTGGAGCGGCGCGGGTACGTCCTCGACTCGATGGTCGCCACCGGCGCGATCACCGCGGCGCAGGCCGAGACGGCCCGGGCCGAGAAGCTGACCCTGCACCCCACCGCCCAGCCCAACGGCTGCACCGCCGCGGTCACCGCCGACGCCGGCTTCTTCTGCGACTACCTGCGCGGCTGGTGGCTGGACCAGCCCGCCTTCGGCGCGACCGAGCAGGAGCGGGAGCAGGCACTGCGCCGGGGCGGGTACACGGTCGTGACCTCGCTCGACCCGGACGTGCAGGCCACCGCCGTCGCCGAGGCCCGGAAGGTCTACCCCGCCGACGACGCCCGCGCCCTGCCGATCGCCGCCGTGGAGCCCGGCACCGGCCGGGTGCTCGCCCTGGCCGTCAACCGGGAGTACGGGGTGGGCGACGGTCAGACCGTCAACCCGCTGGTCTCCGGGGGCGGCAGCATCGCCGGCTACCAGGCCGGCTCGACGTTCAAGCTGTTCACCATGCTGGCGGCGCTGGAGAACGGGCGTACCCTCTCCACCGGTTTCGACTCGCCGAGCCGGCTGACCACCCGCTTCCCCGCCGAGGGGCCGGCCTCCTGCGACGGCCGCTGGTGCCCGGCCAACGCCAACCCGGCCCGGATGGACGGCTACCGGATGATGTGGGACGGCTTCGGCCGCTCGGTGAACACCTACTTCGTCTGGCTGGAGGAACAGGTCGGGCCGGCCAAGGTGGTGGAGATGGCCCAGCGCCTCGGGATCACCTTCCGGGCGCCGGCCGACGCCGACCTCGCCGCGCACGACGCCGACGACTGGGGGGCGTTCACCCTCGGGGTGTCCGCCACCACCCCGCTCGACCTGGCCAACGCCTACGCGACGGTGGCCGCCGAGGGGACGTACTGTGCGCCGACGCCGGTGGTGTCGGTGACCGCGCCGGACGGCACGACCGTGCCCGTCGGCGCGCCGGCCTGCAGGCAGGTGTTGACGCCGGACGTGGCGCGGGCCGCCACCGACGCGGCGCGCTGCCCGGTCGGCCAGCAGTCGGCGTACGGGCAGTGCAACGGCAGCACCGCCGGTGGGGTGGACCGGATCGTCGGTCGCCCGGTGGCCGGCAAGACCGGCAGCTCCGAGCAGAACGCCACCGAGACCTTCGTCGGCTTCACCCCGCAGGTGGCGGTCGCCGGTATCGCCGCCAACCCCGACGACCCGAGCGACGCGGTCGGCGCGGCGGTGCAGGGTGAGGTGATCACCGCGGTCGCCCGGACCATCCGGACCGCGGTCGACGGTCAGCCGGTCCGCGACTTCACCGCCCCCAGCCGTGAGCTGGTCGGCAACCCGCAACGTCCGACGCCCCGGCCGTCCCCCCGCCTGCCGTCCCCGGAGCCCGACGTCCCGGACCTGCTGCGCTGGCTACAGAACCGCCGGGGCTGACCCGGGGATCGCGCGCGGCGCGCGGCGCCGAGGTGCAAGATCACGCTCGATCCATGTTCTAGTGGCATCCAAACGCTTGCGAGGCCACTCGAACACGGATCGAGCGTGATCTTCAGCGGCAGTGGCGAGGAGCAACCGGCTGGACCACCATCCGGTCGAGGGGACCAGGGTGCCGGCTGTGCTGCCACCGGGCTGGTGTGCCCCCACCACCGTGCTGGGCCGGGGTGTCGGCTGTGTGCTGCCACCGGGGCTGTCCGCGCGGTGCCGGTGACGGCTACCGCCTGCCGGTCACCGTGGCGACCGCGCGGTCCAGGGCGCCGGCCACCGTCGCCGGGTCGGCATTGCCGTCGATCAGGATGAAGCTGCCGAACTCGGGCAGCGCCCGGTAACCGGCGTCCAACGCGGTCAGGTGCGCCAGTTCCTCGGTGTCGATGCCCCGGGCCAGCACCCGCCGCCGGGCCAGCTCCGGGGTGACCGCCAGGAAGCAGACCAGGTCCGGCCGGGGAAAGAAGGCGTACGCGGCGCGGACCAGCCGGATGCCCCGGTCGCCCCGGGCCTGCATGATCACGTACTGGCACCAGGTCCAGCGGTCCATCACCCCGACCCGCCCGGTCAGCCGGGTGACCGCCACCGCGCGGGCCAGCGCCAGCCAGCGCACCGTCGCCTCCAGCGCCGGGTAGCCGCGCCGGCCGAACAGGTGCACCCCGTCGCGCCGGCCCACCGCCTGCGCCAGCCGGTTCCACAGTGGCCGTCCGCCGGCGTTCTCCAGGTAGACCGCTGGTACGCCGGCCTCGCGCAGCCGCCCCACCAGTCGCTTGGCCTGGGTCGACTTCCCCGACCCGTCCACTCCCACCACCGCGACGACCACCCCACGCCCCACCCCCCGCACCCTAACCACCCCCACCCACCCCTTCCCGCCCCTCCCGCCCACCCCTCCCCGCCCCCCGGTGGGCTGGCCCCCCCCGGTGGGCTGGCCCCCCCCGGTGGGCTCGGCCCCCCGGTGGGCTCGGCCCCCCGGTGGGCTCGGCCCACGGTGATCAAGAGGTTCAGGTCACGACAGGCGGCTGTGATGACCTGAACCTCTTGATCACCGGGGCTGGGCCGGCTGGGCGGGCCTGATCGGGGTGGGGCTGGGCGGGGTGGGGCTGGGCGGGCGGGAGGGGCGGGGCGGGGATGGGTCAGGGGTTCTTGCGGCGGGGGCGGTAGGTGGTGAGGGTGGCGGGGATGCCCCGGCGGACGATCCCGGCCCGGTCGGTGTCGCCGCGGAGCAGGGCCGCCGCCGTCTTGCGGGCCTGGTCGAGGGTGAAGTGCGGAGGCAGCATCAGCTCCGCCGGGTCGACCATCGCGTTCACCACGACCGGGCGGTCGGCGGTCAGCGCCCGCCGCCAGAGCCCGGCGACCTGGTCGGGGGAGTCGACCAGCTCGCCGTCGAGGCCCAGCACCTCGGCCCACCGGTGGTACGCCACGTCCGGCACGTCCTGGCTGGCCGGATAGCGTGGGGTGCCCTCGGTGGAGCGCTGTTCCCAGCTGACGAACGCCAGATCCCGGTTGTTGAGCACCAGCACCACGAAACGCGGGTCGGCCCAGTGCCGCCAGTTCTTCGCCACGGTGATCAACTCGTTGACCCCGTTCATCTGCATCGCCCCGTCGCCGATCAGCGCCACCACCGGCCGGTCCGGGTGGGCGAACTTCGCCGCCAGGGCGTACGGCATGGCACCGCCCATCGACAACAGGGTGCCGGAGAGGCTGGCCAGCATGCCGGGGCGGACCTGGAGGTGGCGGGCGTACCAGGCGGTGGCGGTGCCGCAGTCGACCGCGATCATCGCGTCGTCGGGCAGCGCGTCGTTGAGGGTGTGGAACAGCAGTTGCGGGTTCACCGGGTCGGCGGGCTGCCCGGCGAGGTCGGCCTGGGCGCGTCGCCAGCCGGAGGTGGCGTCGGCGATCGTCGCCCGCCAGGCCGTCGGCGCGGGGCCGTCGCCCAGCTCCCGCAGCAGCGCCCGCAGGGTCGGGCCGGCGTCGCCGGTCAGGTTGACCTCGGTCGGGTAGCGCAGCCCCATCCGGGTGCCGTCCAGGTCGATCTGCACCGCACGGGCCTGCCCCTGCGGCGGATAGAACTCGGAGTACGGCATGTTGCTGCCGACGATCAGCAACCGGTCGCACTCCTGCATCAGCTGCCAGCTCGGGCGGGTGCCGAGCAGGCCGATCGCCCCGGTCACCCACGGCTGGCGGTGGTCCACGGCGGTGAAGCCGAGCAGCGCGGTGGCCACCCCGGCGCCCAGCCGGTCGGCGATCAGGCGTACCTCCTGCTCGGCGCCGAGCGCGCCCTGCCCGACCAGCATCGCCACCTTGTCGCCGCCGCGCAGCACCTCGGCGGCGCGGCGCAGCTCCGCCTCCGGCGGCACCGTCGGGGTGCTGCTCGGGACCGCGCTGGTGTGGTAGTAGCCGTGCGCGTGCGGCGGGTCCGGCACCGCCGGCTCGTCCTGCACGTCCAGCGGAAGGACCAGCGCGGTCACCGTCCGGCGGGACAGCGCCGTGCGGCAGGCCCGGTCCACCAGGTGCCGCACCTGGGTCGGGTCGTCGAGCTGGGCCAGGAAGTCCGAGGCCACGTCCTTGTAGAGGGCGAGCAGGTCCACCTCCTGGTAGTAGCCGCCACCCTCGGCGGTCAGCGCCGTGTTGCCGACCAGGGCCACCACCGGCTGGTGGTCGAGCTTGGCGTCGTAGAGGCCGTTGAGCAGGTGGATCGCGCCGGGGCCGCTGGTCGCCAGGGCGCAGCCGAGCGGGCCGCCGCCGTACTTGACGTGGGCGGAGGCGGCGAAGCCGGCGGTCTCCTCGTGGCGGACCTGGACGAACTCCACCCGGTCGCCGGCCCGTTGCAGGGCGGAGGTCATGCCGTTGATGCCGTCACCCGGGTAGCCGAAGTAGCGGTGCACCCCCCACTCGGCGAGGCGGGCCACGATGTGGTCGGCGACCGTGGCGTTCTTCGGCAACCGGCCGTCGGCGGTGCCCGTTGCGCTCATCGTGGTGGTCCCTCCGGTAGCGTCCGTTCCCCGCCCCCTTCCCGCGCCACGCCCGGGGAAACCCCACCGCGTCCGGCAAACCCGACCCGGCGTCCTGTGCACTCACATCGTGTGCCCGCATCGTGCGCCCGGACCGCGACGGGACCGCCCCGCAGGGAGGTCCCGGGCCACCCGGCAGAATCGGGCGGTGCCCGTTCACGAGATCACCGACCCGGACGACCCGCGGATCGCCGACTACCGCGCGCTGACCGACGTCGAGCTGCGTACCCGGTGGGAACCCCCGCATGGCCTGTTCATCGCCGAGGGGGAGCTGGTGCTGCGCCGGGCGTTGCGGGCCGGCTATCCGGCCCGGTCGTACCTGGTCGACGCGAAGCGGGTCGACCAGCTCGCCGACCTGGACACCGGGGACGCGCCGGTCTACGCGGCCACTCCCGACGTGTTGGAGAAGGCGACCGGCTTCCACGTCCACCGGGGCGTGCTCGCCTCGTTCCACCGCAAGCCGCTGCCCACCGACGCCGAGGTGCTGGCCGCCGCCCGCCGGGTGGTGATCCTGGAGGACATCAACAACCACACCAACCTCGGTGCGATCTTCCGGGGGGCCGCGGCGCTGGGTATCGACGCGGTGCTGCTCTCGCCGTCCTGCGCCGATCCGCTGTACCGGCGCAGCGTGCGGGTCAGCATGGGGGAGGTGTTCGCGGTGCCGTACGCGAAGCTGGAGCGCTGGCCGGTGGGGCTGGACCAGGTGCGGGCGGCGGGTTTCACCGTGCTCGCCATGACGTTGGCGGCGGACGCCGTACCGATGCAGCGGTTGACGTCGACGCAGCGGGAGCGGGCGGCGTTGCTGCTGGGGGCGGAGGGGCCGGGCCTGACCGGGGCGGCCCAGGCGGCCAGCGACGTGCGGGTGGTGATCCCGATGCGGCGCGGCGTGGACTCGCTGAACGTGGCCGCCGCGGCGGCGGTGGCCTTCTGGGAGCTGGGGCGCGACGATCCGGTTGACGGATAGTCACCACGACCACCGGCTATTTGCATGAGAATGCGGCCTCGTGCATAATCTTCCCCGTGTCCAAGGTTCTCACCTCCCTGCCCATCGGCGAACGTGTCGGCATCGCCTTCTCCGGCGGCCTCGACACCTCGGTCGCGGTCGCGTGGATGCGCGACAAGGGCGCCGTTCCCTGCGCCTACACCGCCGACATCGGCCAGTACGACGAGCCCGACATCGACTCGGTGCCCGGTCGTGCGCTTAGCTACGGCGCCGAGGTCGCCCGCCTGGTCGACTGCCGTGCCGCCCTGGTCGAGGAGGGGCTCGCCGCGCTGACCTGCGGTGCGTTCCACATCCGCTCCGGCGGCCGGGCGTACTTCAACACCACCCCGCTGGGCCGGGCGGTGACCGGAACCCTGCTGGTCCGGGCGATGATCTCCGACGACGTGCAGATCTGGGGCGACGGCTCGACCTTCAAGGGCAACGACATCGAGCGGTTCTACCGGTACGGCCTGCTGGCCAACCCGCAGCTGCGGGTCTACAAGCCGTGGCTGGACACCAACTTCGTCACCGAGCTCGGTGGCCGCAAGGAGATGTCGGAGTGGCTGCTCGAACGCGGCCTGCCGTACCGGGACAGCACCGAGAAGGCGTACTCCACCGACGCCAACATCTGGGGCGCCACGCACGAGGCGAAGACCCTGGAGCACCTCGACACCGGCATCGAGACGGTCAACCCGATCATGGGGGTCCGGTTCTGGGATCCGTCGGTGGAGATCCCCACCGAGGACGTCACGATCGGCTTCGACCAGGGCCGCCCGGTGACGATCAACGGCAAGGAGTTCGGCAGCGCCGTCGACCTGGTGCTGGAGGCCAACGCCATCGGCGGCCGGCACGGCCTGGGCATGTCCGACCAGATCGAGAACCGGATCATCGAGGCCAAGAGCCGGGGCATCTACGAGGCCCCGGGCATGGCGCTGCTGCACGCCGCGTACGAGCGGCTGGTCAACGCCATCCACAACGAGGACACCCTGGCGAACTACCACCACGAGGGCCGTCGCCTCGGCCGGCTGATGTACGAGGGCCGCTGGCTGGACCCGCAGGCGCTGATGCTGCGCGAGTCGTTGCAGCGCTGGGTCGGCACCGCGGTCACCGGCGAGGTGACCCTGCGGCTGCGCCGGGGCGAGGACTACTCGATCCTGGACACCACCGGGCCGGCGTTCAGCTACCACCCGGACAAGCTGTCGATGGAGCGTACCGAGGACTCGGCCTTCGGGCCGTCCGACCGGATCGGCCAGCTCACCATGCGTAACCTGGACATCGCCGACTCGCGGGCCAAGCTGGAGCAGTACGTCACCCTCGGCCTGGTCGGCGGGGGGTCCACCCAGCGGGCGATCGGTGCCGCCCAGGCGGCGGCGACCGGGCTGATCGGGGCGATGCCGGAGGGCGGCGCGGAGGCCATCGCCTCCCGGGGTGTCACCTCCGCCGCCGACGAGGCCCTCGACCGGGCCGCGATGGAGTTCGGCGTCGACTGACCGGCTCCGCCGTGGCGGCCGCCGGTCAGGACCGGACGCGGTGCCGGCCGTCCGGTCGACGCCGGCGCGCCCGGACCGGCCGGCGGCTGCGGCGATGGCCGGAACAGGGATCACGGAGGGTAGCGTGTCGCCCGTGTTCCCCACCGTCCGTGAGGTGCTGGCCCTGGACCCGGTCCGCCGCGGTGCGCCCCGGCTGGTCGCCGGGGAGGCCGCCCTGGACCGGCCGGTGCGCTGGGTGCACGTGGCGGAGGTGCCCGACATCGCCACCCTGCTCGGCGGCGGCGAGCTGGTGCTCACCACCGGCATCGGGCTGCCCGCCGACGACGCCGGCCTGCGCGCCTTCATCGGCGACCTCGCCCAGGTGGGCGTCTCCGGCCTGGTGGTCGAGCTGGGCCGCCGCTACCCGTCCGAGGTGCCCCGGGTGATGGCGGCGGCGGCCGAGCGACGCGGGCTGCCCCTGGTCGAGCTGCGCCGGGCCACCCCGTTCGTGCGGATCACCGAGGCGGTGCACGCCCTGATCGTCGACGCCCAGCTGCACGAGCTGCGGGCCACCGAGGAGATCCACCAGCGGTTCACCGACCTGTCCGTCGAGGGGGCCGGGGCCGCCGAGGTGGTCCGGCAGGCCGCCGAGCTGGCCGGCTGCCCGGTGGTGCTGGAGAACCTGTCCCGGCAGGTGCTCGGCTACGACCCGGCGGGGGAGAGCGCCGAGCTGCTGCTGGACGGCTGGGAGCAGCACTCCCGGCGGATCCGTCCCACCGGGCGGACGGCGTACGACGCGGACAGCGGTTGGTTGGTGACCACCGTCGGCGCGCGTGGGCAGGACTGGGGCCGGTTGCTGCTGCGCTGGCCCGCCGGTGGGGACCTCGGCGCCGGTCGACCCGTCGGCAGCCCGCCCACCCGGCTGACCATCCTGGTGGAGCGGGCGGCCTCGACGCTGGCGCTGGGCCGGCTGATCCGGCGCGACGCCGAAGGGCTGGAGCGGCAACTGCACCGCACCCTGCTCACCGCCCTGCTCGACCACTCCCGCCCGGTCGACGAGATCGCGCTACGGGCCAGGGCGCTGGGGGTGACCCTGGACCGCCGGCACCTGGTCGGCATCATGGTCCGGCACCGCCGCGACCGGACGCCGGGTCACCCCGTACCGGGCGAGGGCGGGCCGGCGGCCGACGGCTCCGGCCCACCCCCGGCCACGGGCAGCTGGCCGGCACCGGCCACTCCGGCAGACCCCCAGGCCGGTCCGGCCCGACTGCGCGATCTCGCCGAGGCGGTCGGTCAGGCGCTCCGGGAGACGAAGCTGTCCGGCCTGACCAGCCCGGTCGACGACCAGGCGGTGGGCGTGCTGCTCGCCCTGCCGGACGCCGCCGCCGAGGAACGTGCCCTCACCGCCTTCGCCGCCGCGCTGCGCCGCCGTCACCCCGACCAGCCGGTGCCGCCGGGCGGGGGCAGCGTGATCGTCGCCGCCGGCTCCGGGGTGGGGAGCCTGCGGGAGGTACGCCGGTCGCTGGTCGAGGCCCGGCAGCTCGCCGAGGCGGCCCGTCGGGACCGCCGGGACCTGCCGATCTTCCGGCTGCCGCACGTCGGGCTGGCCGGTCTGCTGCACCTGCTGCGCGACGAACCCCGGTTGCAGACCTTCGTCGAACGGGAACTCGGCGCGCTGCTGACCCACGACGCCCACCATCCCCGGGAGCAGCTGCTCGGCACCCTGCGCGCCTATCTGGAGCAGGGCCGCAACAAGTCGGCCGGCGCGGCTGCCGCCCACCTGTCCCGGCCGGCGTTCTACGAGCGACTGGCCCGGATCGGCCGGATCCTCGCCGTCGACCTCGACTCGGTGGAAACCTGCCTGTCCCTACATGTGGCCCTGCTAGCCCTCGACGCCATCCGCACCCCCTGACCCCACCCCCCACCCTCGCCCCCCGCCCGTGCCTCGCCCTCGCCCCGGTGATCAAGAGGTTTGCGTCACGATCTCGCGTTCCGGCTGACCCAAACCTCTTGATCACCGGCGCAGGCCGGGTCTGGGGCAGGCCGGGCTCGGGGCGGGGCGGGCTCGGCGCGGGGCCGGGGCGGGGCGGGGCCGGGTCAGGTGAGGGTTTCCAGGGTCTTGGTGTACGGGGTGGGGATGTGGTTGGGGCCGGCGGGGGTGAAGACGTCGGAGGTGGCGGCGGTGGACCAGGCCTGCGGGGGCACCGCGTCGACCAGGGTGCGGACCACCGGGGCGGTGCGCCACTGGTCCTGCTCGGCGAGCAGGCTCAACGCCACCACCGACTCCTCGACCTCGCCGACGCACTCGAACGGCTTGTGCCCGTCCACGCCGAGCAGTTCCCGGTAGCCGGGGATCTGCGCCTCGTCGGCCAGCAGGTCGCCGCCGAAGATGCCGACCACCCGCTCCCGGGGCATGAACGGGGCCATGGCCAGGAAGACGAACCGGCACTTCGGGCAGTTACGGCACCAGCGGGCGCTGGCGTCGCGCAGCTTGAACGCGGCGTTGCAGCTGGTCACCACCGCGTCGTAGCGGTCGATGGTGGCGAACAGCCGGGCGATGTGCAGCTCCGACAGCGACCGCAGCAGCGAGAAGTACGGCTCGGTGAGCCCGGCGTGCTCGGCCAGCGCCGCCCGCAGCAGCCCCTCGGCCTCGACCCCCTTGGACCACTGGTGGTTGATCTCGTGACCGTTCCAGATCAGGTTCGGGTCGGACGCGGACCGCTCGTTGGACATCACCACCGGCCCGAGCCCGTGCAGCACGGCGGTGGCGACCGCGATCAGCGAGTTGATCGCGGTGACCGGGATGTGCCCGTTGCGCGCACCCGCCGCGTTCAGGTCGAACAGCACCGGGTCGAGCCGTCGGCGGGCGGCCAGCGCGGGCAGCCCGGACGCCTCGTTCACCGCGACGATCACGTGGTTGGGGTTGACCGAGAAGGGCACCGGGTCGAAGCCGGCCCGGCGCAGCGCCTCCAGGCTGACGATGGAGTCCTTGCCCCCGCCGACGGCCGACAGCGGACGACGGTCGGAGTCGTCGTACACCCGGGGTGGTGGCACCTCGCCGGCCGGCACCTCGGGGCGCAGCTCCAGCACGTGCGGGAGCTGGTTGCGGTAGGCGTACTCGGCGAGGCCCCTGGTGTAGACGGCGGTGACCAGCGCGGCGGCGGCCCCGCCCAGCGGCGCCGGCAGCACCAGCCGCGGCGGCGCGGCGGCCTTGTAGTAGCTCACCCCGGCCACCACGTGCAGCAGCTCCAGGACCCGGCCCAGGGTGGCCACCGTCTCGTCCGACGGCGGCTCGGCCGGCAACGGCAGCGTGATCGTCTCGGTGAACCGCTGCTCGCCGTCGGGGCCGGTCAGGGCGTAGTCGAACAGTGCCTCGCCGGTGGCGAGGTCGATCGAGTACGACGGGAAGGTGAAGGCGTCCATCCGCCGGAGCTGCTCGTTGGGCACACGCCATACTAGGCCCTGGTTCGTCCGGCCGGGTCCGCTGCGCCGGACGGGGCCGGTACCCCCATCGTCGAGACCCCAGGGAGAGTTCGTGCGCCTGTCCGATCTGCGTGGCCGTACCGTCGCCGTCTGGGGGGCCGGCCGCGAGGGCCGCGCCGCCGTGACCGCCATCGCCGCGCACGGCCCGGCGGACCTGGTCGCCGTCGACGACAGCGCCAACTTCCTCACCGTGGCCTGGGAGGGTCCGCTCGCCGAGGCCGCGCCGCTGGTCACCGGCGAGGAGGGATTCGCCCGGCTGGCCGCCGCCGAGGTCGTCGTCCGCTCCCCGGGGGTGCCCAACACCCACCCGTGGCTGGTCGAGCTGCGCGCCCGGGGGGCCACCGTCACCCAGGGCACCGCGCTGTGGATGGCCGACCACGCCGACCGGACGATCGGGGTCACCGGCAGCAAGGGCAAGTCGACCACCGCCAGCCTGATCAGCCACCTGCTCGCGGCGGTGGACCGGCCCAACGTGCTGGGCGGCAACATCGGCGTGCCCACCCTGGACCTGCCCGACGCCGGGCTGTACGTGCTGGAGCTGTCCAGCTACCAGTGCAGCGACCTGACCGACTCCCCTCGGGTCGCGGTGGTCACCGCCCTGTTCCCGGAGCACCTGGACGCGCACGGCGGCGAGGCCGAGTACTACCGGGACAAGCTCAACCTGCTCGCGTACGGCCCGCGGACGGTGGTGGTCAACGGCAACGACCCACGGCTGGCGCTGGAGCTGGGTGACCGGGCGGCGATCCGCGCCGGCCTGCCGGACGGCGTGCACGTCGCCAGCGGCCCGGACGGCACCGACTGGTTCCACCTCGGCGACCGGCCGCTCTTCGCCCGCCAGGTGCTGCCGTTGGTCGGCCGGCACAACGCCGGCAACCTCTGCGTGGCGCTCGCGGTGCTCGACGCGCTCGGGGTCGACGTGACCGCCCACAGGGACACCCTGGCGGTGGCGGTCGCCGGGTTCCACGGGCTGGCCCACCGGCTCACCGAGATCGTCGACCCGTCCGGCCTCACCTTCGTCGACGACACCCTCGCCACCAGCCCGTACGCGGCGATGCACGCGATCGACGCGTACGACGGGCGGCCGTTGACGGTGATCGTCGGCGGCACCGACCGGGGGCTGGACTACACGCCGCTGGCCGAGCACCTGGCCGAGCGGGAGCTGACCGTGATCGGGATCCCGGACAGCGGCCCCCGGATCGTGGCGGCGCTGGGCGGGCTGCCGAAGGTGCGTACCGACGTGGTCGACGACCTGGTGGACGCGGTCCGGCTGGCCCGGTCGGTGACCCCGGCCGACGGGGTGGTGCTGCTCTCCCCGGCGGCCCCCAGCTACGGCCGGTTCCGCAACTTCGAGCACCGCTCCGAGGTCTTCGCCGAGGCGATCCGGGACACCGCCGGCTGACCGCGGTGACGCCGTGTCAGGCGTGGACGGTCGCCGGGCTACACAGTGCCAGTTGTCGTGGGCCGGTCGGGGTGGCAGCGTGCGAGGAACGCGCAAGCCGCCGCCGCTGAAGGGTGTGCCGATGACCGCCGACGACCTGCTGGCCCGACACCGGGCCGTGCTCCCGTCCTGGATGCCGCTCTACTACACCGAGCCGATCGAGCTGGTCGCCGGCTCCGGCCGCCGGGTCACCGACGCCCAGGGGCGCAGCTACCTGGACTTCTTCGGCGGGGTGCTGACCAACATGATCGGCTACGACATCCCGGAGATCCGCGAGGCGGTGGAGCGTCAACTGCGGACCGGCCTGGTGCACACCTCCACCCTGTATCTGATCCGGCAGCAGGTGGAGCTGGCCGAGAAGGTGACCGCGCTCGCCGGTATCCCGGACGCCCGGGTCTTCTTCACCAACTCGGGCACCGAGGCGAACGAGGCGGCGTTGCTGGTCGCCACCAACCACCGCCGGTCGCACCAGATCCTGGCCGTCCGCAACAGCTACCACGGCCGGTCGTACGCGACGATGGGGATCACCGGGCACCGCAGCTGGACGGCCAGCGCGCACAATCCACTCCAGGTGGCCTGGCTGCACTCCGGTGAACGGCTGCGCGGGCTGCTCGCCCGGCTGCCCGAGGCCGACCGGATGGACGCCGCCGTGGAGGACCTGCGCGAGGTGCTCGCCACCCAGACCAGCGGTGACGTCGCCTGCCTGATCGCCGAGCCGATCCAGGGCGTCGGCGGTTTCGTCGCCCCGCCCGACGGGTTGTTCGCCGGCTGGCGCAAGGTGCTCGACGAACACGGCATCCTGCTCATCTCCGACGAGGTGCAGACCGGTTGGGGGCGCACCGGCGAGCACTTCTGGGGCTACCAGGCGCACGGGGTCACCCCGGACCTGCTCACCTTCGCCAAGGGCATCGGCAACGGATTCGCCCTGGCCGGGGTGGTCGGCCGGGCGGAGATCATGGAGTCGGTGCCGGCGATCAGCTTCTCCACCTTCGGCGGCAATCCGCTGTGCACCGCCGCCGGCAACGCCGTCCTGGACTACCTGCGCGACCACGACCTCCAGGCCAACGCGGCCCGGGTGGGTGCGATCCTCCTCGACGGCCTGCGGGCCACGGTCGCCGACCTCGACGGCGTCGCCGAGGTGCGGGGAAAGGGTCTGATGCTCGCCGTGGAGTTCGTCCGGCCCGGCGGGCTGGAGCCCGATCCGGTGTTGACCGCCCGGGTCTTCGAGGCCTGCCGGGCCGGTGGCCTGCTGGTCGGCAAGGGCGGCCTGCACCACAACGTGCTGCGGATGGGCCCGCCGCTGACCCTCACCGAGGACGAGGCCCGCGAGGGGCTGGCCGTCCTGGTCGAGGCGATTCGCTCCGCCGTCGCCGGGGTGGCGGTGCGATGAGCGGGCCGGCGGGGGAGGGCACCATGGTCGGGCACTTCGTCGACGGCAAGCGGATCGACGGGGCGTCCGGCCGGTTCGGGGACGTCTTCGATCCGGCCACCGGTCGGCGTACCGGCCGGGTGGCGCTGGCCGACGCGGCGGACGTCGCGGTGGCGGTCGAGGCGGCCGAGCGGGCCGCCCGGAGCTGGCGGGACGCCTCGCTGGCCCGGCGGACGGCGGTGCTGTTCGCCTTCCGGGAGCTGGTGCACGCCCGGCGGGACCGGCTCGCCCGGGTGGTCACCGCCGAGCACGGCAAGGCGCTCGCCGACGCCGCCGGCGAGGTGCAGCGCGGCCTCGAGGTGATCGAGTACGCCTGCGGCATCGCCTCGGCGGTGCGCGGGAGCTTCAGCGCGAACGTCTCCACCGAGGTCGACTCGTACAGCCTGCGGCAGCCGCTCGGGGTGGTGGCGGTGATCTCGCCGTTCAACTTCCCGGTGATGGTGCCGCTGTGGTTCGTGCCGTTGGCGGTGGCCTGCGGCAACGCGGTCGTGCTGAAACCGAGCGAGAAGGTCCCGGGCGCGGCGCTGCTGCTGGCCGAGTGGTTCGCCGAGGCGGGCCTGCCCGACGGGGTGCTCAACGTGGTCAGCGGCGACGCCGGGGCGGTGGACGCGCTGCTGGACCACCCCGGGGTGCGGGCGGTGTCGTTCGTCGGCTCCACCCCGGTCGCCCGGCACGTGCACCGGCGCGCGACGCTGGCCGGCAAGCGGGTGCAGGCCCTCGGCGGGGCGAAGAACCACCTGGTGGTGCTGCCCGACGCCGATCTCGACCTGGCCGCCGACGCGGCGGTCAACGCCGGGTTCGGCTCGGCGGGCCAGCGGTGCATGGCGATCTCGGCGCTGGTCGCGGTGGGGCCGGTCGCCGACGCCCTGGTCGCCCGGATTGCCGCCCGGGTGGCCGGGCTGCGCACCGGCGACGGCCGGCGCGCCGTCGACCTGGGTCCGCTGGTCACCGCCGCGCACACCGAACGGGTCCGGTCGTACGTGGCGGCCGGGGTGGCGGCGGGCGCGGTCGCGGTGGTGGACGGCCGGGAGGTCGTGCCGGATGGCGACCCGGGCGGCTTCTGGCTCGGCCCGACCCTGTTCGACCGGGTCACCCCGGACATGTCGATCTACACCGACGAGATCTTCGGGCCGGTGCTCGGCGTCGTCCGGGTCGATTCGTACGACGAGGCGGTCGCCCTGGTCAACGCCAACCCGTACGGCAACGGCACGGCGATCTTCACCAACGACGGTGGGGCGGCCCGGCGGTTCCAGCACGAGGTGGAGGTGGGCATGGTCGGGATCAACGTGCCGGTCCCGGTGCCGATGGCCTACTACTCGTTCGGCGGCTGGAAGGCGTCCCTCTTCGGTGACCTGCACGCCCACGGGGAGGACGGGGTGCGGTTCTTCACCCGGGGCAAGGTGGTCACCAGCCGCTGGCCCGATCCCCGCCACGGCGGGGTGAACCTCGGTTTCCCCACCCAGACCTGAGACGGAAGGGGCGAGCCGGCGGCGCAGGCCCCGCCGGTGGCGTACTCACGATGGCTGCCTGACCGATAATGACCATGCCTTCGGTCCCGCCGGCTTGACTGGTAGGAAAACTCCTACTTGTTGCGGTCGTCGGGGCGTCAGTCGGCCGACGGGACCAGCAGCGCGTGCCGGGCGGCCGGGTCGGTGACCTCGGGCAGGGAGCGGGCGGCCAGCCAGGCCGCCGCCGCCGCGCCGTCCCCGGCCGAGTGGACCGGGGCGCCCGGCCAGCGACGGCCCGCCTCGGCCTTAACCGCCGCGCCGAGCGGTGTGCCCCCGGTGAGCAGCCCGCCGCCGAGCACCAGCGGCGTCGTCGCGCCGTCCGCGCGGATCCGACCGGCGCTGGTGACCAGGTGCGCGGCGGCGCGGTGCAGCAGTTCGGCCGCGCCCGGGTCACCGGCGACAGCTTCGTCGACGACCGGCGGGGCGAACCGGGCCAGTTGCACCGGAGGTTGGCGGGTGACCGCCTGGACCACCGCGTCGACGGTGTCGCGGGGGCGGGCCGCCACCTCGGTCGTGCCGAGCAGTTCGGCGAGCAGCCGCCGGCCGAGGGGGCCGGGCGCGGTGCCGG
Source organism: Micromonospora sp. WMMD714 (assembly GCF_029581315.1). NCBI lineage: Bacteria > Bacillati > Actinomycetota > Actinomycetes > Micromonosporales > Micromonosporaceae > Micromonospora > Micromonospora sp. WMMD714. Next base: position 6,503,091 of record NZ_CP120744.1, on the reverse strand, counting down.
TGTCCAGGTCGGCCAGGAGCGCGCGGACCGCCTCCCGGCCCAGCCAGAATCCCGAGCCGGCGTCGCCGAGCAGCCAGCCGTGCCCGTCGGCGACCCGGTCCAGCCGCAGGTCGCGCACCTGGGCGGCGATCGCCCCGGTACCGGCGATCAGGATCGTGCCGTCGGGCGCGGCGGTGCCGGAGGCGTAGCCGACGAGGGCGTCGCTGTGCACCGTGTAGGGGCAGCGTAGGCCGGCGTCCGACCAGGCCTGGTCGAAAGCGGCCCGGCCGGCCGGGTCGGCGCGCAGCCGGCCGGCCCCGGCGAGCCCGACGGCCCCGGCACGGACCCGGGCCGGGTCGAACCCGCGCACCGCGCCGCGCAGGGCGGTCAGCAGTTCGGCGGCGGCCCGTTCGACGCCGTGACTGGTGGGGTTGCCGCCGCCGGCCCGGCCGGTGCCGAGGCGTTCGCCGGTGAGGGTCAGGGCGACCGCCCGGGTGGACGTACCCCCGACGTCGAGGCCGACCACGACGGCGTCGGACATCGTCGGGGACCTCCCGGGCGGGCTGGGGTGGGGGTGTCCATGCTGGTCGCTGCGGTGCCGGAGGGCAAGGGTGGCGGTCGGCGGCGGGGTGCGGCGGCAGGTAACAGTTTGAAAACTTCGCCCATGGTCTTGACAGGAAGGGGCCTTCAGTAAGAACTTTTACCACTAACAGTTAACACTCTTTTCCGAAAGGGCGGGTCGATGGCCGAGCACGAGGGGGACACCACCGCGGCAACCGCGGTGGTCGACGCCGAGCCGGCCGACCGGCGGGGGGCGGACGGGGTGCTGGCCAGGGTCCGGGCCGGCGCGGGTGAGCTGACGGGAGCGTTGCGCCGGGTCGCCGAGCAGGTGCTCAGCGACCCGGAGGCAGCGGCCCGCGCCACCATCGTCGAGCTGGCCGAACGCAGCGGCACCTCTCCGGCCACCATCACCCGGTTCTGCCGGGCGATGGGCTTCGACGGCTACGCCGACCTGCGCCTGGGCATCGCCTCGGAGACCGGCCGGGCCCGCTCGGCCGGCTGGACAGTCGACATCGGACGGGAGATCCAGCCCGGTGACCCGCTGGCCCGGGTACTCGACCAGATCATGGCCGCCGACACCCGGGCCATGCACGACACCGCCACCCTGCTCGACCTGGCCGAGGTGGAACGGGCCGCGGTCGCCATCGCCGGCGCGGCCCGGGTCAACATCTTCGGGGCCAGCGGCAGCGCCCTGGTCGGCGAGGAGATGCAGCTCAGCCTGCACCGCATCGGGGTGGCGGCGTGGGCCTGGAGCGACGTGCACGAGGGGCTGGCCAGCGCCGCGCTGCTCGGCCCCGGCGACGTGGCACTGGGCATCTCGCACACCGGGCAGACCCGGGAGACCATCGAGATGCTGGCCGAGGCGGGCAGCCGGGGGGCCACCACGGTGGCGTTGACCGGGTTCCCGCGCTCCCCGCTGGCCGAGCTGGCCGACATCGTCCTGCTCACCGCCAGCCAGGCCACCACCTTCCGGCCGGACGCGCTGTCCGCCCGGCACCCGCAGCTCGTCGTGCTCGACCTGCTCTACATCGCCGTGGCGCAGCGCACCCACGACCGCGCCCACGCGGCCTTCCGGCGTACCGCCCAGGCCGTCGAGGGGCACAAGGCCGCGAAGGGGACCACCTCATGATCAGTGCCCAGGGGTACGCCCGAGCCGTCCGCCCCCTGCTCGACCGGGTGGTCGACGGCCAGTCCGAGGCGATCGGCCGGGCCGCCGACCTGATCACCACCAGCCTGCGGGCCGGCGGGGTACTCCAGGCGTTCGGCGCCGGCCACTCCGAGGCGTTCGCCGCCGACCTGGTGGCCCGGGCCGGCGGTCTGGTCCCCACCAACCGGATCGGCCTGCACGACCTGGTGCTGCACGGCGACGCCCCCCGCGACGTGCTCGCCGACCCCAAGCTGGAACGGGATCCGGCGGTGGCCCACCAGCTCTACCCGCTGGCCCGGGCGCAGCCGGCCGACATCTTCCTGATCGCCTCCCAGTCCGGCATCAACGGCTCGGTGGTCGAGCTGGCGACGCTGGTCACCGGGCGTGGCCACCCGCTGATCGCGGTCACCTCGCTCGCGCACACCACCCGGGTGGCCCCCCGCCACCCGTCCGGCCACCGACTCGCCGACCTCGCCGACGTCGTGCTCGACAACGGCGCCCCGTACGGCGACGCACTGCTGCCGCTGGAGGGCGGCGGCGCGGTCTGTGCGACCTCCTCGGTCACCTCGGCGCTGCTGGCGCAGCTGGTGACGGCGGAGGTCGTCCGACGGTTCCACCAGGTCGGAGAGGTACCCCCTATCTACCTCTCCGCCAACGTCCCCGGTGGGGACGCGCACAACCTCGCCCTCGAGTCGCGGTACGCCGGGCGTCTCCGGCGCACCGCCTGACCCGGACACCCAAGGAGAGACGACGATGTCGAATACCCCCGAGACCCCGACCGCGCTGAACCGCCGCACCCTGCTGGGCCGTACCGCCGCGGCGGGCCTGCTCGCCACCCCGGTGGTCGGCCTGCTCGGCGCCTGCGCCACCAGCGGCTCCGACGAGGGCGGCAGCAAGGCCGAGGAGGGCACCAAGAGCGCGACCAACCCGCTCGGCGCCCCCGAGGACGCCCCGCTGGAGGTGGTCATCTTCAACGGCGGCTACGGCGAGAAGTACGCCACCGACGTGCACGAGCCGCTCTACAAGAAGGCGTTCCCCAAGGCGGAGGTCAAGCACCAGTCGACCCAGGCGGTCTCCACCGTGCTCCAGCCCCGGTTCGCCTCGGGCAACCCGCCGGAGTTCGTCAACAACTCGGGCGAGAAGCTGATCGACTTCGGTTCGCTGGTCGCCGACGGGCAGCTGATGGACCTCACCGAGCTGTGGGACGCCCCGTCGGTCGACGACCCGAACAAGAAGGTCCGCGACACGGTGGTGCCCGGCACGGTCGAGGCGGGCTCGTTCAACGGCAAGCCCTACGTCCTGTACTACGTCTCCACCGTCTTCGGGATCTGGTACTCGGGCAAGCTGTTCAAGGAGAACGGCTGGACGCCGGCCAAGAACTGGTCGGAGTTCACCGCCCTGCTCGACGCGATCAAGGGTCGGGGCATCACCCCGTACGGCTACGCCGGGGCGAACGCGGCCTACTACCAGTGGAACGTGATCCTCACCCACGCCGCCAAGATCGGCGGCACCGACGTGCTCAAGAACATCGACAACCTGGAGGACGGCGCCTGGCAGCAGGACGCGGTCAAGCAGGCCGCCGAGGCGTGGGCCGAGATCGGCGCGAAGTACGTCGACAAGAGCTTCGAGGGGCTCAAGCACACCGACGTGCAGCTCCGGCAGAACCAGTACAAGCTGGCCCTCTACCCCAGCGGTGACTGGCTGGAGGGCGAGCAGAAGAAGGACACGCCGGCCGGCTTCGACTACCAGCTGATGCCGGTGCCGAGCCTGTCCGGCTCGGACAAGCTGCCCGGCACCGCGGTGCGGGCCACCGCCGGCGAGGGCTACTTCGTCTCGGCCAAGAGCAAGAACCCGCGGGGCGGCCTGGAGTACATGCGCCAGATGCTCTCGGTGGCCGGGGCCAAGGGCTTCACCGAGGTGGTCAAGGCCCCGACGGTGGTCACCGCGGGCAGCGCCGGCTTCGCCTTCCCGCCGGGGGTGGCCAGCTCGCAGGCCGCACTCGCCGCCGCCGGCAAGGACGTGTTCAACCTGTACTTCGACGGCTGGTACAAGGAGCTGGACACCGAGGCGCGGACCGCCACCAACGAGCTGATGTTCGGCCGGATCAAGGCGGACGCCTTCGTGGAGCGGATCCAGAAGCGGGCCGACGCCATCAAGAAGGACAGCTCCGTCGCCAAGTTCACGCGCTGACCGATCGGAGTAGCGGGATCATGCGGCACGGCAAGTATCCGTTCGTGATCGGGTTCCTCTTCGCCCCGGTCACGCTGTACGTGGTCTTCGTCATCGCACCGTACGCGCAGGCGTTCCAGATCTCGATGACCAACTGGCGGGGGCTGTCCGCCCCGCAGTGGGTGGGCTTCGACAACTACCGGCGGCTGCTCGACGACGGGCGCTTCTGGCAGGCGGTCCAGCACCACGGCGTACTGCTGCTTGCCCTGCCGCTGATCACGATCGCCATCGCGCTGTTCTTCGCCTTCCTGCTCAACGTGGGCGGACGCAGCGTGGGCGGTCAGCGGCAGGGGGTCCGGGGGTCGGGGTTCTACCGGGTGGTGTTCTTCTTCCCCCAGGTCCTCGCCGTGGCCATCATCGCGGTGCTGTTCCAGATGGTGTACCGGCCCAACGAGTCCGGCCTGATCAACGGCGTGCTGATGAAGCTCGGCCTGGATCCGGTGCTGTTCCTGATCCGGCCGAACCTGGCCCTCTGGTCGATCATCGCGGTGCTGGTCTGGCAGGCGGTCGGCTTCTACGTGGTGCTCTTCTCGGCCGGGATGGCCTCCATTCCGGGGGAGATCTACGAGGCGGCCGAGATGGACGGGGCGAGCAAGGTGATGCTCTTCTTCCGGGTCACCCTGCCGCTGCTCTGGGACACCCTCCAGGTGGCCTGGATCTATCTCGGCATCGCCGCGTTCGACGCGTTCGCCATCGTCGCGGTGCTCTCGGTGGACAGCGGCGGCCCGGACGGCGCGACGACGGTGCTGGCGGTGGAGATCTACCGCAACGCCTTCGTCTACTCGAAGTACGGCTACGCCTCGGCGATGGGCGTGGCGCTGTTCTTCCTCACCCTCACGTTCGCGGCGTTGACGCTGCGGCTGACCAAGCGGGAAAGCGTGGAGTACTGAGATGGCCGCACAGACGACGCTGCCGTCGGCCCCGGCGGACACCCCGCCGGGCCGGCCCGCCGCCCGCGCCCGCCGGGGCCGGGGTCAGCACCACGAGGTACGACTGTTCAGCGGGCTGGGTCAGCTGGCGCTCGCCGTCTGGGCGGTGATCGTCATCGTGCCGATCCTCTGGACGTTCCTGGCCGCGTTCAAGAACACCAGCGAGATCTTCAGCAGCCCCTGGACCCTGCCGGCGGAGCTGCGCTGGGAGAACTTCGGTCGGGCCTGGACCAAGGCGCACGTCGGCCGGTACTTCCTCAACAGCGTCTTCGTGGTGTCGTGCAGCACCTTCGGCACCATGCTGCTCGGCTCGATGGCCGCGTACGTGCTGGCCCGGTACAAGTTCCGGGGCAACCGGGCGATCTACTACCTGTTCGTCTCCGGGTTGGCCTTCCCGGTCTTCCTGGCCCTGGTGCCGCTCTTCTTCGTGGTCCGCAACCTGGGTCTGCTGGACACCCACACCGGCGTGATCCTGGTCTACATCGCCTACTCGCTGCCGTTCACCGTCTTCTTCCTGGCCGCGTTCTTCCGGACGCTGCCGAACTCGGTGGCCGAGGCCGGCATGATCGACGGCTGCTCGCACACCCGGCTGTTCTTCCAGGTGATGCTGCCGATGGCGAAGCCGGGCCTGATCAGCGTGGCGATCTTCAACATCATCGGGCAGTGGGCGCAGTACCAGCTGCCACTGGTGCTGCTCTCCAACGCGAAGGACAAGTGGGTGCTCACCCAGGGCATCGCCGACATCTCGGTCAACGCCGGCTACGAGGCCGACTGGTCCGGCCTGTTCGCCGCGCTGACCATCGCCATCCTCCCGATGATCATTGTGTACGCGGTCTTCCAACGGCAGATCCAGTCCGGCCTGACCTCCGGCGCGGTCAAGTAGCCCACCCCGCCGCCCTGCCCGGCCCCCGGACGGGCCCCGGTCCCCGGACAGGCATCTGTGCCCGGCCCGACCTCCGGCACGGTCGACAGCCCACCCCGCCGCCGTTCCTGCGGGCCGGACAGGAACCTGTGCCCGAAAGTCCGTATGCCCCGCAGGCATATTTATGCCTACGGGGCATACGGGTCGCACGCGACTGGTGACCCCGTCCCGTCCGCTCCGGCCTGTCACCCCGCCCCGTCCGCTCCGGCCTGTCACCACGCCTCGTCCGCTCCGGCCGGTTCCGTCCGCGCCGGCCTCTCACCATGCCCCGTCCGCTCCGGCCCGTCCGCTCCGGCCAGGTCCGTCCCGCTCTGGCCCCGGGCGCGGCGCGCCGAGGAAGGGCGAGCCGCGTGAGGTTCGCCCGGTGGTCGTCAGGGGCGGCGCGACCGGTCGGACGGACCCGACGGTCGGACGGCTGTCACAGGGGCGGGGCAGAATCGGGCCGTGGCGGTGGTGGCGGTGGCGGTGGGCGAGCGGGGCGGTGGCGCGCTGCGACCGCTGGACGCCGCCGGCCGGCCGCTCGGCGCGGTCGAGCTGGTCGACGACCTGCCCGGCGCCGTCGCCGCCCGGGAGAGCGCCGAGCGCCCCCGCTGGGTGTGGGGCTCCGGCACGGCGGTCTACCCGACCCTGTGGCGCGCCGGGGTGCGCGTCGAACGCTGCCACGACGTCGAGCTGACCGAGGCGTTGCTGCTGGGGCACGCCGGCCGGTGGGGCGAGCCCCGTTCGCTGGCCGCGGCGTTCGCGCGGCTCACCGGGGCCGCCGTCCCGCCCGATCCGCCGCCGCGGCCGCCCGCGCCGCCCGGCCACGGGCAGGCCGCGCTCTTCGAGGCCGTCCCCGGCCCGCCGGCCCCCGGCATCGACACCGTGACCCGGGTGTACGCCGACCAGCTCGCCCGGATCGCCGCCACCGCCCATCCCGGCCGGTTCCGGCTGCTGGTGGCCGCCGAATCGGCCGGCGCGCTGGTCGCGGTGGAGATGGCCGCGGCCGGGCTGCCCTGGCGGGCCGACGTGCACGACGCGCTCCTCGCCGAACTGCTGGGTGAACCGTCCCCGGTGGGTGGGCCACCCCGGCGGTTGGCCGAGCTGGCCGCCCGGATCGCCGAGGCCCTCGGCGTCCGGCAACTGCACACCGACTCCCCGGCGGAGCTGCTGCGCGCGTTCGCCCGGGTCGGCGTGGACCTGCCCAACACCCGGGCCTGGGTGCTGCGCGGCGTCGACCATCCGGCCGTGCCGCTGGTGCTCGAATACAAGGAGCTCTACCGTCTCTGGACGGCGCACGGCTGGGCCTGGCGGGACGCCTGGGTCCGCGAGGGCCGGTTCCGCCCGGAGTACGTCCCCGGCGGGGTGGTCTCCGGCCGGTGGGCGACCCGGGGCGGCGGTGCGTTGCAGATCCCCAAGGTGATCCGTCGGGCGGTGGTGGCCGATCCGGGCTGGGTGCTGGTGGTGGCCGACGCCGGTCAACTGGAACCCCGGGTGCTCGCCGCGGTCTCCGGTGACGCCCGGCTGGCCACCGCCGGCGCGGCCGGTGACCTCTATGCGGCGCTGGCCCGGGACTCCTTCGGCGGGGACCGGGCGCGCGCCAAGCTCGCCCTGCTCGGTGCGATGTACGGGCAGACCGGGGGCGGGGCGCTGCCGGCCCTGGCGGTGCTCAAACGCAGCTACCCGACCGCCTTCGGCTTCCTGGAGGCGGCCGCCCGTACCGGTGAGGCGGGCGGCCTGGTCCGCTCCTGGCTGGGCCGGACCTGCCCACCGGGCACGGCGGGTCTCGGCGACGACGACACCCCGCCGGACCCGGACGCCGGATCGGACCCCCGCTCGCCCCGGGCCAGGGCCGCCCGGTCCCGGGGCCGGTTCACCCGGAACTTCGTCATCCAGGCCACCGCCGCCGAGTGGGCCTCGACGCTGCTCGCCACCCTGCGTGGCGAGCTGGCCGGCACCGGTGGGGAGCTGGTTTTCTTCCAGCACGACGAGGTGGTCGTGCACTGCCCCGCCGAGCTGGCCCCGGCGGTGGTCGAGGCGGTCCGCCGGTCCGGGGCGCGGGCCTCGACACTGCTGTTCGGCGACTCCCCGGTCCGCTTCCCCCTCGACCTCTCCGTAGTCGACTGCTACGCCAAGGCCACCTAGCCCACCCCCGTATGCCCGCCCCCCGCGCCGCCTCGCCCGTGCCCGCCCCGCCTCGCCCGCGCCGCCTCGCCCGCGCCGCCTCGCCCGCGCCGCCTCGCCCGCGCCCGCCCCGGTGATCAAGAGGTTTAGGTCATCCGAGTCAACTTCCCTGCCCTAAACCTCTTGATCACCGGCCCCGACGGGGGCGGGGTGCGGTGATCAAGAGGTTTAGGGCAGGGGTGGTGGGGTGGGGTGACGTAAAGCTCTTGATCACCGGGGCGGGCGCGGCCGGGGCGGCCCGGGTGGGAAGCCTGAGGTGGGGTGGGAGCCGGGGGAGCGGGGGGAGCGGGGTTATACGCGTGAAATATCCGTTTCGTGCCGACACTCATTTCGTGGGGGCTCGTTGCACCGGGTGTGCGTATCGCAGGAATGATCATCGCGGCGGGCGGGGGACGCCGGCTGGGCGGCCCGGAGGCGTTGCTGCGCCTGGAGGGCCGACCGCTGGTCAGCCGGATGATCGAGACGATGACCGAGGCCGGTTGCGGGCAGTTGGCGGTCGTGCTGGGGGCGGCGGCCGACGAGGTCCGCGCCGCTGCCGACCTGAGCCCGGCCACGGTGGTGGTCAACCGGGCATGGGGCACCGGGGTCGGCTCGTCGATCCGGGCCGGGCTGGCCGCGCTGGCCGACGAGCGGGTCGAGGCAGTGGTGGTGGTACCGGTCGACATGCCCGGTCTCACCCCGGCGGCGGTCCGGCGGGTGGCCGCCCTGCCGTACCCGGACGTGCTCGCCTGCGCCACCTACGACGGGCTGCGCGGTTACCCGATGCTCTTCGGCCGCCGGCACTGGGCCGGGATCGCCACCCTGGCCAGCGCCGACGTCGGAGCCCGACCGTACCTGCTGGCGCACAAGGACCAGATCGTCGACATCGCCTGCGACTCGGTGGCCGACGGCAAGCGGGTGGACAGCCCGGAGCTCATGGCGCTCTACGGCCTCACCGTGCCACCCCAGCGGGTCGGCGTCTGAGGGCTGCGGCGGCGGGTTCGTCCGCGAGCTGTGGTGGTCGGATCTTCTGAGAGCTGCCACGGGTTCGTCCGCGAGCTGTGGTGGTCGGCTCCTCGGAGAGCTACGGGCGGCGGATTCGTTCGGGAGCTACGGGCGTCGGGCTCGTCCGGCTGCCGGGGCGGCGGTCAGTCGTCGGCGGGATGGCAGACGTCCACCCGGTGCCGGGGGCGCATCTGTCGGTCGAAGGTGACGGTGACCGCCGACCGGCCGGCCGGGGTCACCCGGACCGTCTGCTCGCCGACGAACTCGGCGTCGATCCGTCCGCTGGGCCAACCGCGGCGGCAGTCCACCAGTTCCCGGTCGGCGTCGCGGCTGAGCAGGCCGGCCCGGTACCGTACCCGCAGCTCGGTGTGGGGGAGGTCCTTCCAGTCCCGGGTGTCCAGCCGGACCACGGCGTACCTGCCGTCGGGGGAGACCGCCAGCGTGGAGTCCCGTTCGACGGTCGAGGCGAAACCGGTGCGGAACATGCCCCAGGCGGAGGTGCCGACCCCGAGCAGCACCGCACAGCCGAGTGCGCCGAGCCGCAGCGCCGTCGAGGCGGGGGGCTGCCGGGCGGCCAGCCAGCCGGCGGCCACCAGGGTCAGCGCGGCCAGGGTGGCCAGTCCGAGCAGGGGCAGCGGCCGGTGCAGGAACCGTGCCGCCGGGTAGAGCCGGGCATACCCGGCATCCCAGATGACGCCCCCGAAGAGGAGCAGCGACAGTAGGGTCGACAGGCCGGCGATCGACCGTCCGCGGCGGGTTCCGGCGAGGCTGCGGGTCGTCCCGGGGCCGGCGGACATGCTCGCATCGTAGGCGTCGCCGTACCCCCCGTACTTCCCCCGGTTGGGCGGTCCCACCGCGGGGCCGGGTGCCGGACCCGGCCGGCACCACCGTGACCAGGGAAGGGGCGGGTGACGGGGCAGGGCCGGTCAGACCTCGATGTTGAAGCGCTGGAGTACCGAGGGGGCCACCAGGCCGACCGCCGCGAGCACCGAGAGCACGGTCAGCGCGGTCCGCAGCACCACCACCTCGGCCTTGCTGCCGGTGCGCAGCGCGATGCTGTTCGGCAGCCCGATCATCGTCCACATCCGACGTTTGATCGGGATCGGCCAGAGGATCGGCACCCCGGCCTTGGTGATCATGTCGCCGAGAATATGCACGAAACACCCCACCCCGACGGCCAGTCCGATCATCGGATAACCCCGGTCACCCGGCAGGTTGGCGAAGGTGAACCAGGCGGCGGCGGCCGAGACGAGGGTGACGATCACCCAGCCGGCCCGTTCGGCCCACTCGTCGAAGAGCCCGCGCAGCGCCAGCCCGATCATGAAGAACAGGATGCTCACCACCGCCCACTTGCCGTACGCGGCGCAGAGCGCGGTGGTGCCCCAGCCGACCAGCACGGTGAACGGGATGGTGTGGGTCAGGGTCCGGTGGCCGTTGTTGCGGCGCGGATCCCGGCTGAGCTTGGTGGCGTAGTAGACGCCGAGCGAGATCTTCTCCATCACCTCGGCGACGAAGAGCGAGAAGACGCCGAAGGTACGGGCCACCGTGGCGCCGCCCTGGTTGCGGGTGACCTTGCCGGAGAGGTCGAGGTCGGGGAAGAGCGCGCCACCGGCGCAGACCGCCGTGCCGACGGCCAGGGCGAGCGGGGACTGGTGGTAGTCGGCGAAGTAATCCAGTGCCCATGACCCGGTCAGCCACACCGCCGCGCCCGACAGTGCGTGGGACGGTCCCATCATGTCGCCTCGCCCCTCCCCGGTTTCTTGATCGACAACGCTACGCCACTGTGTCAGAGCCGCCGTCGACGGGGCAATCACCCGGATGGTCCACAGGGGAGGCGGTCAGGCGGCGGGACGGAAGCTCTGCCGGATCATCAGGAAGTACGTCGCGTTGACCTGCCAGTCGAACTGGTCTGTCAACCATGAGACGGTGTAGGCGCGTTCCGGGGTGACGCGCACCAGCAGCCGGGCGGTGTGCAGCCGGACGCCGGCCGGCCCGGTCCACTCGCACTCCCACAGCGCGCCGCCCCGGAACATGTCCAACGCCGAGATCTCCACCCGGCGGTAGCCGGCGAGCCGTCCGTCGTCGGCGAGCCGGCGCTCCTCGGCCTTCCAGTGGGCCACCGGGTCGGCCGGCGCGTCACCCGGGGCGACGCTCAGCACCCGGGGGCCACCCGGTTCCCGCAGACAGGTCACGGTGCCGTCGGTGTAGCGCAGCCAGCCGGCCGGCGCGGCGATCCGGAACCCGGCCGGATCCGCGTACCAGGTCCAACCGGGGACCAGGCCGAACCGCTCACCCGACGGCGGCGGCGCAGAGCTGACCGGGACGGCGTTCGCGGGCGCGGGGGCGGCGCACGCGAACGCCGCCGGCCGGGCCACCGGGTCGCCGGCCCCGGCCCCGGGCGAGGGCGGCGTGGAGTCGCCGGCCCGCAGGGCGAGCGTCGTGCCGGCTCCGATCAGCACGGTGGCCGCCACGGCCACCACGACCAGGACGATCCGGCGACGGCGACGGGGCGGCGGCGCGGTGGTGCCCCGGGCGGTCCCGCCCACTGCCGGCCCGCCCCACGTCCATGCCCGGCTGGTCGGTCCGGCCGGGCGGACGGTGGGAGCCGCCGCCCGGGTCGCAGCGGCCAGGACGCGCGGTGCCGGCGGCGGCCGGTGCCGCTCCACTGCCGGGTCGCCCGGGGGTGCCGACGTCGCCGCGAGCGCCGCCCGCAGCAGCGGCTCCGCCTCGGCTGCGGTGAGCCGTCGGTCAGGGTCGCGGCGCAGCAGGCCGTCCAGCACCGGGCGGAGCTGCCCGGCCCGACGGGTGGGGTCGGGAGGCTCGGTGGCCAGGGCGCTCAGCGTCGCCATCGCGCTCGACCGGGCGTACGGCGACTGGCCCTCCACCGCCGCGTAGAGGGTGGCGCCCAGCGACCACAGGTCGGTGCGCGGGTCGGACACCCCGTCGCGGGCGCGCTCGGGGGCGACGAACTGCGGTGAGCCGAGGACCATGCCCGGCCCGGTCATCACCCCGTCGCCGCCGTCGAAGGTGGCCAGCCCGAAGTCGGTCAGCACCACCCGGCCGTCGTCGGCGACCAGCACGTTGTGCGGCTTCACGTCGCGGTGCAGCACCCCGGCGGCGTGCGCGGCGCGCAGGGCGGCCAGCACCGCCAGGCCGATTCCGGCGACCCGGTGCGGGTCCAGCGGGCCGTCGTCGCTCACCAGCTGCTGGACCGACCGGGACGCCACGTACTCCATCACGATCCACGGGCTGTCGCCGTCGTGCACCACGTCGTAGATGCGTACCACGTTGGGGTGGTTGAGCCGGGCGGCGGTACGGGCCTCGCGCAGCGTCCGCAGCCGCAGTTCCTCGCGTTCGGACTCGGCGAGCCAGTGCGGCGGGACGACCTCCTTGACCGCGACGTCCCGGTGCAACATCTCGTCGCGCGCCAGCCAGACCCGGCCCATCCCGCCGGTGCCGACCAGATGGAGCAGCCGGTAACGCCCGGCGACCAGCAGCTGCTGCACGACGTTCCCCCTCGGCTCCCCCCGCTACCAGGGTAGCCACCTAGCTGCGGTTTCTCGACCGCGGGCGCGGTGCGCAGGGCGGCTGCCGGACGCGATGGACGGTGGCGGCACGCCGGTGCGCAGGGCCGTCGGGGAGGGGGTCAGGTGGGCGAGGTGACCTCGGTCGACCGGCCCCGGAAGCTCTCCCGGACCACCGCCAGCTCGTCGCTGGAGGCGTTCCAGTCCTCGTCCGCCGCGGACCAGCTCAGCAGGTATCCGGCCAGGTCACCGCCGGGTATCAGCCGCAGGCCGTGCTCCCGGCCGCCGAACGGGGTGTCCCACCGGCATTCCCACTGCGCGCCGTCGCCGGAGGCTGCCAGCTTGATCTTGTCGTATCCGGGCAGGGAGCCGAAGCCGAGCTGGGCGCGCTCCTCGTCCCGCAACCGGTCCAGCGCGGCGCCACCGCCGCCCCGCGGCTCCACGCTGAGGGTCCGGCGGCTGCCCGGGTCACGGAAGCAGTCCACCGTGCCCTCCTGGGTACGCAGCCAACCGACCGGCACGGCGATCCGGTAACCGGCTCCGTCGTACCAGGTCCAGCCGGGCGGGGGACGGAACCCGTCGTCCACGGTCGCCGGTCGGCCGGTGACCTTCGTGCCGACCGGGTCGGGGCGCAGGCAGGGCAGGGGAGGCGGGGCGGCGCCCGGTCCGCCGGGCGGTGGTGCCCCCGGTCGGCCCGAACCGGGACCGGGGCCGGGCGGGCCGTACGGGCGGGTGGAGGGCTTGCCGGTGGTCGGCGCGTCGGTGGCGGGCGGTGCGGCCCGGTGGTCGTCGTCGCTGATCGCGAAGGTGGTGCCGATCCCGACCGTCGCCCCCACCGCCAGCGTCACCCCGGCCAGCAGCCAGCCCCGGGCGCCGCCGGCCACCCGGGCGGTCATCGCCGCCATCCCGCCCGTCCCGGTCGCCCGTCGTGAACCCGCGCCCGCGCCGGCCCGCCCCGGGCCGGACGCCCGCTGGCCGCCCGACCCCGGGTCTGCCGGGCTGCCCGCCCCGGGCGCGCGGCCCTGGGGATCGACCAGTCCCGGGCGGTAGCCGGCCGGGTCGTCGGCACCCGCACCGGAGCCGCCGGTGCCGGAGCCACCCGGGGTCGGGCCGCCGATGCCGGAGGAACTGCCGGGCGTCGGGCCGCCGGAGCCGCCCGACATCGGGCCGCCGGAGCCGCCCGGCGCCGGGCCGGCGGAGCCGGTGGGGACCGCCGGAAGGCCGCCCGGTGGTGTGCCGACCACCCCGGCCCGGCCGACCCGCTCCGGGCCGGTGGCACCGGACGACGCCGGGGCGGGGGAGGCGGAACCCGACGACGCCGAAGCGGTGGAGGGGGCGGCGGACGACGCCGGAGCCGGGCCGGCGGCACCGGCCGACGCCGGGGGCGGCGAGGTGGCGGGCCGGTCGGCGGGGTCGGGGAGAACCCGGCGGCCGGGCGGCCCCCAGTCGCGTTCGGCGTCGCTCTCCGCCCGGCCCTGCGGGGACCGGGCCGTCGGCCGGTCGGCCTTCTCGCTGTCCCTGCCCGGCCAGTGCGGCGGCGGAGCACTGGCGGAACGGGCCACCGGCAGCACCACCGTGGGGGGTTCCACGGTGGGCACCGGCCGGGTCACCATCTCCAGCCGACGCCCCGCCTCGTCGTGGCCGATCCGCTGCCGGGGGTCGCGCAGCAGCAGCCCGTCCAGCACCGGGCGCAGCGGCCCGGCGTGCGGGGCCGGGTCCGGTGGCGAGGTGGCCAGGGCGGCCAGGGTGGCCATCGCGGTGCTCCGGGCGTACGGGGAACGGCCCTCCACGGCGGCGTGCAGGGTGGCCCCGAGCGACCACAGGTCCGCCTCCACGCTGGACACCCCTTCGGCGGCGCGTTCCGGGGCGACGAACTGCGGTGAGCCGAGCACCATGCCGGGGCGGGTCATCAGCCCGTCGCCGCCGTCGAAGGTGGCCAGCCCGAAGTCGGTGAGCATCACCCGGCCGTCGTCGGCGACCAGGACGTTCTGCGGCTTCACGTCACGATGCAGCACCCCGGCGGAGTGCGCCGCGCGCAACGCGGCCAGCAGCGCCATCCCGATGTCGGCGGCGCGCACCGGGTCGACCGGGCCGGTGGTGTCCAACACCGTCTGCAACGACTGCGACAGGACGTACTCCATCACGATCCACGGCCGCTCCTCGACCTGGACCACGTCGTAGACCCGGACCACGTTGGGATGGTTGAGCCGGGCGGCGGTACGCGCCTCACGCAGGGTCCGCAGCCGCAGCTCGTCGCGCTCGTCGTCGGCCAGCCAGGCGGGAGGGACGACCTCCTTGATCGCCACCTCGCGGTGCAACACCTCGTCGCGGGCCAGCCAGACCCGGCCCATGCCACCCCGGCCCACCATCTTCAACAGGCGGTACCGGCCGGCGATCACTACCTGCTGCACCGTTCTCCTCACCATCGGCCGAGGTACACCGTAGCCAATGGATCGGGACGGACCTATCGGTTGTCTGGTCTCGATCCGGTCAGCATGCCGCGCCGTCGAGCGCCAGCAGGTTGCCCTCCGGGATGGCGATCCGTGGGCGACCGCCGGCCAGCAGCGTGGCCGCCCGTCGGGCCTGGAAGCCGCCGTGCTCGCGGCGGGCGGCGGCGTAGCTGCTCACGGTACGTGCGGCGATGGCCGCCCAGCCGTAGCGCTCGCCGACCATGGTGCGCGCCCGGCGGGCCACCCGACGGGCGAAGACCTCGTCGCCGACGAGCCGGTCGACCGCACCGGCCAGCGCGTCCGGGTCGCTGTGCGGGAAGGTCACCCCGGTGACGCCGGGCTCGACGATCTCGGCCAGCCCGCCGGTGCTCGCCACGGCCAGCGGGGCACCGGCCGCCGCCGCCTCCAGGGCGATCATGCCGAACGGCTCGTAGAGGCTCGGCACGACTGTCGCGTCGGTGGCGGCGAGCATCGCCGGGAGCTGCCCGGCGTCCAGGAAACCGGCGAACCGGACGCTGTCGGCGACGTGCAGCCGGTGCACCCGGTCGACCAGCTCGTCCCTGTACGGGCCGTCGCCGGCGATCACCACCCGCAGCCCCGGGTGCCGGTCCCGCAGGTGCGGCACGGCGTCCACCAGGTGCTGTACGCCCTTCTCGTAGACCAGCCGCCCGGCGTAACCGACCAGCGGGCCGTCTCCGGCGAACCGGGCGCGGGCCGAGGCGACCGCGCGCGGCCGGGCCCGCCAGGCCCGGTCGTCGACCCCGTTGGGCACCACGTCGACCCGGCCGGCGGGCACGTCGAACAGCCGGCTCACCTGCTCGCGCATGTAGCCGGAGCAGGCGATCACCCGGGTCGAGACGTTGCTGATCCAGTGTTCGACGCCGTGGATGGTGCGGTTCAGCTCCCCGGGCAGCCAGCCCTGGTGCCGACCGGCCTCGGTGGCGTGGATGGTGGTGACCAGGGGCAGGTCGAGGTGCTCGGCCAGGGTCACGGCGGTGTGCCCGACCAGCCAGTCGTGGGCGTGGACCACGTCGTAGTCGGCGGTGTCGGCGGCCCGCAGGGCGGTGCGGGTCAGGGTGTGGTTGAACGCCATCGTCCAGGCCAGCAGCGACCCGGTGGCCAGCGGAAAGGTCACCGGGTCCTCGGGGGCGCGCAGGACCCGGACCCCCTCGGCGTACTCCTCCAGCGGGGCACCCTCGGCGTGCCGGGTGACCACGGTGACCTCGTGTCCGGCGGCGGCCAGGGCGGTGGCCAGGGCGTGCACGTGCCGGCCGAGGCCGCCGACGAGCACCGGCGGGTACTCCCAGGAGAGCATCAGCACCCGCTGGTGCCGGGCGGCGGGGTGGATGTCGATCACGTCGGCGTCAGGTGACATGCGGCCCCCTTCGGGTGTGTCCCGGGCACGCGCCGGTGGGACACCAGAGGGGTGTCTTCGCTGTGGCCCGGGGTCGGTGCCCATCCTGCCCAGTCGGGGATAACCAGCGGAGACGCCACCGTTGCCGGTGTGTAACGGCTGCCTATCGGGCCCGCCGGACCCGCAGCAGCTCGGCCACCGACCACGCCTGGAACGGGCAGCCGGTGGCGGCGTGCGGCGCACTGCCGTCGGCCGTCTCGCTCACCGATCCCAGGCCGTACTCGCCGAGATGGCCGACGAGCCCGGTCAGCAGGTCGTCGGTGGGCAACCCGGCCCGGCGGTACGCCTCGACGAACGGACCAATCAGCCACGGCCAGACCGTCCCCTGGTGGTAGGCGCCGTCCCGGTCCGCCGGGCCGCCCCGGTGCCGGGGGGCGAACTCGGGCGAGTCGGGGGCGAGGCTGCGCGGACCCAGCGGGGTGAACAACCCGGCCGCCACCCGGCGCAGCGCCACCGGGTCCGGCTCCAGCGGGGCGTACGGCAGCGACCAGGCGAGCAGTTGGTTGGGTCGGAGCAGGTCGTCGTCGTGGTGCGCGGCCCCACCCAGCGGGTACGCCGGGGCGGGCGCGTCGACCACGTCGTGCAGCCAGCCCGCCGGGGTGGGGAACCGCTTGCCGAACGCCTGCCGGGCCCGGTCGTGCAGCCGCCACAGCTCGGCCGGATCCTGACCGGCCAGCTCGGTCAGCTCGGCCAACCCGGCCAGTCCGTTGATCCACAACGCGTTGACCTCGACCGGCTTGCCGGTGCGCGGGGTCACCGGCACCCCGTACACCCGGGCGTCCATCCAGGTCAGCGCGGTGCCCGGGGTGCCACCCTGGGTGACCAGCCCGTCGGCCGGGTCGACCGCGATGCCGTACCGGGTGCCGTCCAGGTGCGCCCGCACCACCCCGTGCAGCGCCGGCAGCAGCTCGTCACCCAGGTCGGTGTCGCCGGTGACGGTGACGTGCCGGCTCACCGCGTGCAGGAACCACAGCGTCGCGTCGACCGTGTTGTACTCCACCCGACCGGTGTCGGCGGTGTTCGCCAGCATCCCCTCCGACAGCGTCGCCGCGTACGACCGCAGCAGCTCCCGCCCCTCGTCGGCCCGCCCGGTGCACAGGAACAACCCCTCGTAGGAGGTCATGGTGTCCCGCGACCAGGCCCCGAACCAGGGGTAGCCGGCCACCACGTCCGGCCCGGCGGAGGTACGCACCACGAACGCGTCGGCGGCCAGCGCCAGGGTCGAGTCCACCGCGTCGGCCGGCTTCGCCGCCGCCACCACCGCCCGGTGCCGCTGCCGGGCCGCCGCCACCACCTGCGCGGCCGGCGGCGGCTCCTCGGCCAGGTCACCGGCCCAGGCCAGCACCGACACGGTGTCCCCGGGGCGGTCCATCGTGCCGGAGAACCGCCCGGCGCACCACAGGTCCTCGTCGGGGTGCAGCCCCCGGGCGGCCTCCTCCCGGTGGTGCACGCCCAGCCACCACTGGCCCTCCGGCGTCCAGTCCGGGCCGGTCAGCCGGTACGCGCCCTCGACCACCGCGCCGCCGTCGGCCGGTTCCACCCGGGGCGTCGGCCCGTCGGCCCGCCGCTCGCCGTGCGCGTCGCGCCAGGTGCCGGCGGCCGAGAGGTCCAGCCGGACCGGGCCGCCGGCCACCAGCCGGTGCACCACCGCGACGGCGGGCCGGCCGTACGCCATGGCCAGCTCCCGCTCGATCACCACGTCACCGATCCGCCACCGCCAGCGGGGCAGCCCGTCGACCAGGTCGAAGCGTTCCAGGTACTCGAAGCCGCGCGGGTCGACCACGCCCGAGCTCCACTCGTGCGCGCCGAGCCGGACCCGGGCGCCGGACGGCAGCACCACCGCCGGGTCCAGGCTGACCAGCCCCACCCGGCGGGCCGCCGGAGTCTCCCCGGCCACCACCAGCAGACCGTGGTAGCGGCGGGTCCGCAACCCGCTCACGGTGCCCATGGCGTACCCGCCGAGACCGTCGGTGACCAGCCATTCCCGGGTCGCTCCACCGGCCAGTTCGCCGCAGACCCCCGGACCGAAACCGAACTCGATCAACTTCTTTCCTCCTGTGGCGGCGAGGTGTAACACGCCACGACGACAATGGCCGCTGTGGTCAAGTACCCCGGCGGCGTCGAAAATGTGCAGGTGCTCACCGACAGATCGCCCTCCGACGCCCCGTCCCCCGACGCCGAGCGGCTCCGGCTCGCCCAGGCCGACGCCGGGGAGCAGGAGTGGCGCGCATGGGGTCCCTATCTGTCCGAACGGGCGTGGGGGACGGTACGGGAGGACTACAGCGAGCACGGCACGGCATGGGACTACTTCCCCCACGACCACGCGCGGTCCAGAGCCTACCGGTGGAACGAGGACGGCATGGCGGGCGTCTGCGACGACCGGCAGACGTTCTGCTTCGCGCTGGCGCTGTGGAACGGGGTGGACCCGATCCTCAAGGAGCGGATGTTCGGCCTCGGCGGCGACGGCGGCAACCACGGCGAGGACGCGAAAGAATACTGGTGGTACCTCGACAGCACCCCCACCCACTCGTGGATGCGCTGGCGCTACCACTACCCGCAGGCCGCCTTCCCGTACGACGAGCTGGTCGCCGTCAACGCCCTGCGCGGCCGGGACGATACCGAGTACGAGCTGGTCGACACCGGCATCTTCGACGACGACCGGTACTGGGCGGTCACCGTCGACTACGCCAAGGCGTCCCCGACCGACCTGTGCATCCTGGTCACCGTCGCCAACCGGGCCGACGAGGCGGCCACCCTGCACGTGCTGCCCACGCTGTGGTTCCGCAACACCTGGGCCTGGGGTCCGCCCGGCGCGGACCGGGTGCCCCGGCTGGTGGGGGAGGGTGGTCGGCTGGTCGGCGAGCACTGGGTGCTGGGGCAGCTCCTGCTGGAGGGCGACGGCGAGCCGGTCCCGCTGCTCTGCGACAACGACACCAACGCCGAGCGGTTGTGGGGGCTGGCCGGCCGCTCGCCGTACCCGAAGGACGGGATCAACGACCACGTGGTGGCCGGCGCGGCCACCGTCAACCCGGACCGGGAAGGGACCAAGGGCGCCCTGCACTACGTGCTGGACGTGCCGGCCGGTGGACAGCGGCAGATCCGGCTGCGGCTGACCCGCACCGCGCCACCGCCCGGGGCGGTCGCGCCGCCCCCGGCGGACCTGGGTGCCGGCTTCGACACCGTGGTGTGGGCCCGGCGGGCCGAGGCGAACCGCTTCTTCGCCGGGGTGATCCCGGCGGCGGCCAGCGCCGACGAGGCACTGGTCGCCCGGCAGGCGATCGCCGGGCTGATGTGGGGCAAGCAGTTCTACCACTTCGACGTCAAACGGTGGCTGGAGGGCGACCCGGGCTCGACGCCGCCGGCCGGTCGCCGGCACGGGCGCAACAGCGCCTGGTGGCACATGACCAGCTTCGACGTGATCTCCATGCCCGACCCGTGGGAATATCCCTGGTACGCCGCCTGGGACCTGGCCTTCCACTGCGTCACCATCGCCCGGGTCGACCCGGGCTTCGCCAAGGAGCAGGTGCTGCTCCTGCTCCGCGAGTGGTACCTGCACCCCAACGGCCAGATCCCGGCGTACGAGTGGGCGTTCGGTGACGTGAACCCGCCGGTGCACGCCTGGGCGGCGTTGAAGGTGTTCGAGATCGACGGCGGGCGCGACCACGAGTTCCTCGCCCGGGTGATGCACAAGCTGCTGCTCAACTTCACCTGGTGGGTCAACCGCAAGGACACCGGCGGCAACAACCTGTTCGAGGGCGGCTTCCTCGGGCTGGACAACGTCGGCCCGTTCGACCGCTCGGCGGCGCTGCCGGTGGCCGGGGTGCTCGAACAGTCCGACGGCACCGGCTGGATGGCGATGTACGCCCTCAACCTGCTGGACATGGCGATCGTGCTGGCCGAGCACGACCGGGCGTACGTGGACACCGCGACGAAGTTCTTCGAGCACTTCGCGTACATCGCCGCCGCCGGCTACTCGCAGGGCCTGTGGGACGCCGAGGACGCGTTCTTCTACGACGTGCTGCGCCTCGCCGACGGCAGCCAGGTGCCGCTGAAGGTCCGTTCGGTGGTCGGGCTGCTGCCGCTGGCGGCCACCACCCGGCTGAGCGCCCGGACCCTGCAACGCCTGCCCGAGCTGGGCGCCCGGCTGCGCTGGTTCCTCACCCAGCGACCCGAGTACGCCGACGTGATCGGTGCCCGCCGGCTCGGCCCGGACGGCCGCCAGCAGCGGCTGCTGTCGATGGTCGGCCCGGAGCAGGTGGTCCGGCTGCTGGCCCGGATGCTGGATCCCGAGGAGTTCCTCTCCGACTACGGCCTGCGCACGCTGAGCCGGGCGCACCTGGACAAGCCGTTCGCGGTCGACCTGGGCGGGCAGGAGTTCTGCGTCGGCTACGAGCCGGCCGAGTCGACCAGCGGGTTGTTCGGCGGCAACTCCAACTGGCGCGGCCCGATCTGGATGCCGACGAACTTCCTGCTGGTCAGCGCGCTGCGGGACTACGCGGCGTTCTTCGGTGACGATCTCCAGGTGGAGTACCCGACCCGGTCGGGACGCAAGTGCACGCTGGACGAGATCGCCGACGATCTCTCCGTCCGGTTGATCTCCCTGTTCACCCGGGACGGCTGGGGGCGTCGGCCGATCTACGGCGCGTGTCAGCTCTTCCAGACCCATCCCGACTGGCGGGACCTGATCGCCTTCCCCGAGTACTTCCACGGCGACAACGGCGCCGGGCTCGGGGCCTGGCACCAGACCGGGTGGACGGCGCTGGTGGCCGACCTCATCCTGACCCTGCGCCGGGACAACCCGGATGTGCCGGGCGGGCCGGAGCGCTAGCGTGTCCGTCGGCCGCCGCCGTCCGGCGGGGCGATCCTGTCGGGAGGGGACCGGATGAGTACGGGTGGGAACGGAACGGCCCCGGGGGCGGGCGCGACGACGTTGGTCTTCGACGCCGACGACACGCTCTGGGAGAACAACGTCCTGTTCGAGCGGGTGATCGACGATTTCCTGGACTGGCTCGACCATCCGACGCTCGACCGGGCGCAGATCCGTACCGTGCTCGACGACATCGAGCGGGCCAACGCGGTGGCCCACGGCTACGGCAGCAAGGTCTTCCTGCGCAGCCTCGGCGAGTGCCTGGCCCGGCTGCGCGAGCGGCCGGTCACCGAGCAGGAGCGGCGGGAGATCGACGGGTTGGCCACCGCGCTGGTCAACCATCAGGTCGAGCTGATGCCCGGGGTCGCCGACACCCTCGACACCCTGGCCACCCGGTACGACCTGCTGCTGCTGACCAAGGGGGACCAGGAGGAGCAGCAGCGCAAGCTGGACGCCTGCGGCCTGCTGCACCACTTCGCCGCGGCGCACGTGGTGGCCGAGAAGGACACCGGGACCTACCGGTGGCTGGCCCGGGAACACGGCTTCGCCCCGGCCGACGCCTGGATGATCGGCAACTCCCCGAAGTCGGACATCCTGCCGGCGCGGGCGGCGGGCATGCGGGCGGTGTTCATCCCCAACGAGAACACCTGGGTCCTGGAGAACGACGACCTCGACCCGGCCGACGACGGGGTGATCCGGCTGGCCGCCTTTCCGGACCTGCTCGCCCACTTCTAGCCGACGGGCCGTGTCGATACGGAACAGCGTCCGTCCGGCGGCGCGTGTCACGCCGGGATGCCGCATTTCCGCTCCGGTGTGAATCACCTTCGGGGCGGCGGCGGGCCGCTTGCCCGGCGGGCCGGGGGGTGCCTAACCTTGCCCGGCGTTGACGACCCTGTCGGGGTGGTCGGGAACGCGCCGAAGTCCGGCACCGGGGCACCATGGAGCTGAGTGCAGTCGGCCTGGGTCCGCGTGTCGGACCCGACGCGGGCGGCCTGCCCCGCCCGTGGGGTCCGCAGCGGCGTACACCGCTGCCGGTCCGGACAGCCGGCGGTCGGGGTCGGGGAGTTGCGGACCCGGCCCTGACCCGCCGCCGGCGACCGCCAGGCCGCCTGGCCCTGGGCGGTCGGCGGGGCATCCGGGAGTCGGCCGTGATGCGATCATGTCAGCGATGGAGACGACACCTGCCCCGGTCGGCGGCACGGCCGCCGCCACGGGCCGCGGCCGGCTGGTCCCGCCGCCGAACCGCGCCTCCCGGCTGACCACCCTGCCCACCGCGACCCGTCAGGTCGTCATCGTCACCGGCAGCGGTTATGCCACCACGCACGCCACGCTGGAGACGTTCCACCGGGCCGGCGGCCACTGGGTGCCGGTGTCGGCCCCGCTGGCCGCCCGACTGGGCGCGAAGGGGTTCAGCGACCACCACACCGAGGGGGTGGCGACCACCCCCACCGGGGTCTACTCGTTCGGCCCCACCATGTACGGCATCGCCGCCGATCCCGGCGTGCGGTTCCCCTACCACCGGGTGGTCGCCGACGACTGGTGGAACGAGAACCCGAACTCGGCCGCCTACAACACCTTCCAGCACAGCACCACCAATCCGGGTGGCTACAGCGAGGCGCTGTGGCGGGAGGTGCCCGCGTACACCCACTTCGCGGTGATCACCTACAACATGCCGCCGAACGTGCCGAAGCCGGTACCGAACGCCGGCAGCGGCATCTTTCTGCACGAGTTCAGCACCGCCGCCGGTGGCCCCACCGCCGGTTGCGTCAGCCTGGCGCACGCCGACCTGGTGGCCGTGCTGCGCTGGCTGGATCCGAAGTACGCGCCGCGCATCGTGATCTGCCCGGCGCAGAACCTCGGCCGGTACTGAGCCGCTTGGCGGGGCTGGACCGCCTGGCTGGACCGCCTGGTGGGGCTGGACCGCCTGGTGGGGCTGGACCGCCTGGTGGGGCTGAGCCGCCGTGCCGGGGCTGAGCCGCCTGGCGGGGCTGGACCGCCCTGCCGGGGCTGAGCCGCCTGGCGGGGTGGCTGAGCCGTTCGGCGGGGTGACGCCCCGGACAGGCGTGCCCGGCCGTCGGTGGGGCGACCCGGTGGTCGCGTTTCAGGAAACCTCGTTACGGACGATCGCCACCGCCACCCGGCAGAACTCGTCCATGTCGGGCTGGAACCCGGCGGCGATGTCGGGGTGCAGTCCGGACCGGGTCTCTTCGAGCAGCCGCTGACAGACCTGCTCGACCGGTTCACCCGCGTAGCTGGCCCGGACCCGGTCGGTGGCCGCCTGGAGGGCCGAGGTGAGCTGGTCCTCCAGCGGGCCGCGCAGCTTCTGCTGCACCGGGTCGAGCCCTCTCGGGTCGAGCGTGACATGTGGCTCCGACATCGGTGCTCCCTTCGTCGGCGTCCGCGGTACCCCACCGCGGGCGTCGGTCAAACCCCGGCTGGCGCGGCGGCCACCCGGACCTGGTACGAGAGGTCCTCCGCCGGCTCCTCCCGGTACGACAGCCGGCGGATCTGCCGGTCGTCGGCGTACAGGGCGACGTCGACCAGGACCCCGAGGTGGGCCAGCCCGATGTTCGCCACCCGCTTCTTGTCCTGGAGGACGGCGCACACCCCACCGAGCAGGGTGCTGGCGTCGGACGTGCGGTGCCCGGGTGGGCACCGCAGGGTCAGGTCGACCTCGATCGGCCCGGCCAACGGCGTCCAGCCGGTCTGCTGGGCCGCGGTGCAGGCCGCTTCGAGCAGGGCGCGGACCCTCGTCGCCTGCCGATGGCCGGCGGCGAAGATGGACAGCGCTTCGGTTTTCACCGGTGGCAGGCCGCTCACCTCGAACGTCAGGGCGAGAGCGCGGGTCTCCTGCACCACGGAGCACCTCCTCGTTGAGGATGATCCTGCCCAACCCGGTGGACGCGCCGGGGGAGTTCGCGGGAGAACCCACCGATCGGGCAGGCTGATGTCGGCCGGAGGCGTATCGACTACGACGGCGACGCGCTGGCTGTGGAGTGAGTGCGTCAACGCTAGTGCAAGCGGCACAACCGGGCTAGCCCGCCGACCGGCCAGTCGTGGCCGGCCGACGGGCTGCGCGACGCCGATGGGCCGTGTGGCGCCGACCGGCTGCGCGATGGGCTGCGCAGCGCAGATTGGTCGCGTGACGCGACGGGCTGCGCGGCCGCCGCCGGGTCGCGTGACGCCGCCGGGTCGCGTGACGCCGCCGGGTCGCGTGACGCCGCCGGGTCGCGTGACGCCGCCGGGTCGCGTGACGCCGCCGGGTCGCGCACGCGGGCGGGGCCCGGGTGGGCGGGGCTCAGGTGGGTAACGGGGCGGGCACGTGGACACTGCTCAGGTGGGCGACGAGGTGCGGGCGCTGCTCAGTTGGGCGGCGGAACGCGCGCAGCTCAGGTGGCGACGGGGCGCGGCTCAGGCGGGCCGGGACGCGGATGTCGACGCCGCTCACGCGCTTGCCCGGGTAGCGGGGCGTCGGGGTGGCGCGGTGCGGCACCGGTGGGCGTGATCAGCGGCGACCCCGCTTGATCTCGTGGAAGGCCGGCATCCGCAGCAGCGGCAGCAAGGAGTCCCAGATCGTGAGGGCGTCGTCGAGCCTGGGTACCTCGGTCAGGATCGGCCCGTGGATGCCCCGCTCGGCACCCGGCACCATCAGCACCGGCGCACCGATGTCGGGTCCGGCCGAGGAGTACGCCAGCTCGTGCGACTCGCGTACCGCCGTGTCCCAACGGGTGTCGTCCAGGGCAGGGGCCGCGTCCCGGAGGCCGGCCGCCTCGACGGCCGCGTCGACCTGGCCGGCCGAGAGCTGGTCACCGGCGTCGTGGGTGCGTGCACCCAACTCGGTGTAGAACCGGCCGACGTCCACCCCGCGACCCTCGGCACGCAGCGCCTCGACCAGCCGCAGTGCCCGGCCGGAGGCGGCCATCGGCTCGGCGAACTCCGGCGGGATCTGCCCGGAGTTGAGAATGCTCAGGCTGAACGCCCGCCACTCGATGGTCAGGTCACGGGCCTCGGCCACGGTGACCAGCCAACGCGACGCGCGCCAGGTCCACGGGCAGGCGGGATCGAAGAAGAAGGTGGCATCCATCGGCCGAGCCTACGTCGGCTCCGCCCCCCTCCTCGTCCCGCCCTGCTCCCCGCACCTCGCCTGGCCCCGCCCCGCCCCGCACCTCGCCTGGCCTTGCCCCGCGCCTCGCCCTGCTCTGCGCCCCGCGCCTCGCCCTGCTCTGCGCCCCGCGCCTCGCCCTGCTCTGCGCCCCGCGCCTCGCCCTGCTCTGCGCCCCGCGCCTCGCCCTGCTCTGCGCCCCGCGCCTCGCCCTGCTCTGCGCCCCGCGCCTCGCCCTGCTCTGCGCCCCGCGCCTCGCCTGGCCCCGTACCGCACCTCGCCTGGCCTTGCCCCGCGCCTCGCCCTGCTCTGCGCCCCGCGCCTCGCCCTGCTCTGCGCCCCGCGCCTCGCCCTGCTCTGCGCCCCGCGCCTCGCCCTGCTCTGCGCCCCGCGCCTCGCCCTGCTCTGCGCCCCGCGCCTCGCCCTGCTCTGCGCCCCGCGCCTCGCCCTGCTCTGCGCCCCGCGCCTCGCCCTGCTCTGCGCCCCGCGCGCTGCGTCTCGTCCTGCGCTGCGTCTCGTCCCGCCGTCTGGCCCTACTCTGCTCACCGCGTCTCGTCCAGGCCCCGCCCTGCACCCCGCTCGGCCCGGCCCTGCACCCAACTCCGGCACCCGCACGGCCCCGCGCCTCGGCTGGCTCCACTGCGTACCTCGGGCGGTGCGGACTCCATGATCAGATTGCCGATTGGTTGAGTTTGCTCGGCGTGTCGTCTTCTTTTCGGCATTTTGATCATGGGAAGCGGCGGTGTGCGGCGGTCGGTTCGGTGCGTTGGGGGCGGGGCGGGGGTGCGGGGTAGGGGTCGGGTGGGTGTGGGGTGTGCGGCAGGGCGGGGTGGAGCGCCGGGCACCTTCTCGTCGATCACGCGATCACGCGATCACGCGATCACGTGTGGTGGGGTGGAACCGGTATGCCGGCTGCACGGTGTTTGCCAGCTTAATGGGGTGTAACGCCCCGAAAAGGCGCGATCCGGGCACTCGCGGTGTCTTCGCCGGTCGGCCGAGGATCGGCCCGGACTTCGGTTACCGGCAGGTTTCGCGGCTTCGCGGGCCGGGCAGTCTAGGCGCACGGAACGGCCGGGCAGATGCGTTTCCGCACGTCAGAGGCCCGGCCGCGCGCCGGGGCGCGGGTCACTTCCCCGGTTTCGCCGAAGAGAGGGGGAGGGTGATGACGGACCCCGGAACGGCCCGACACCGGCGTCGGCCGGCTGTCCGGGCCGGGGTGGTCGCCGCCGCGCTGGCACTCGTCGCGCCGATGGCCGCGTGCGGCACGGACGACGGTGGTGGAGGCACGCCGACGATCAACCTGTACTACCCGCCGGAGCAGAACCTGCAGAAGGTGGTCGACGACTGCAACACCCGGGCCGAGGGCCGCTACAAGATCGCCTACCGGGTGCTGCCCCGGCAGGCCGACGACCAGCGGGTGCAGCTGGTCCGCCGGCTGGCCGCCGAGGACAGTGGGATGGACGTGCTCGGCCTGGACGTCACCTGGACCCAGGAGTTCGCCAGCGCGAAGTGGATCCGCGAGTGGACCGGCCAGGACAAGAGTGAGGTCGAGCAGGGCACCCTGGCGGGCCCGCTGGACACCGCCCGCTACGAGGACAAGCTCTACGGGGCGCCGAAGAACACCAACGTGCAGCTGCTCTGGTATCGCAGCGACCTGGTCCCACAGGCCCCGAAGACCTGGGACGACATGATCGCAGCGGCCAAGGACCTCAAGGGGCAGGGCAAGCCGTACCAGGTGCTCACCATGGGCGCGCAGTACGAGGGCCTGGTGGTGCTCTACAACACGCTGGCCGAGAGCGCCGGCGGCAAGATCCTCAGCGACGACGGCAAGAAGGCCGTGATGGACGAAGGCACCGTCAAGGCCCTCGACCAGCTCCAGCGGTTCGCCACGTCGGGCGTGACGTCGCCGTCGTTCAGCAACTCCACCGAGGATCCGGTCCGGCTGGACTTCCAGTCCGGCAAGGGCGCGTTCCAGGTCAACTGGCCGTTCGTCTACCCGGCGTTGCAGGAGGCCGACCCGGAGCTGGCTCAGAAGGTCAAGTGGGCAAGGGTGCCCGGCATCGACGCGAACACCCCCAGCAAGGTCACCATCGGCGGGATCAACATGGCGGTCAGCGCCTACTCCAAGCACCCGACGGAGTCCTTCGAGGCCGCGAAGTGCATCCGGGACGCCAAGAACCAGAAGTTCTCCGCGGTCAACGACGGGGTGCCCCCGACCATCGAGGCGGTCTACGACGACCCGGAGATGGACGAGGCGTACCCGATGAAGGAGACCATCCTGGAGGAGCTGAAGGAGCCGGCGGTCCGGCCGCTGACCCCCGCGTACCAGAGCATCTCCACGGTGATGTCGGCGATCCTGTCGCCGCCGTCGGCGATCCGGCCGGAGCAGACGGCCAGGGAGCTGCGCAAGGCGATCTCCGACGCGCTCCAGTCCAAGGGGGTCCTGCCGTGAGCCGACGAGCCCCGCTGAGCGAGAACAAGAAGGCCGAACGGAAACTGGGCTGGCTGCTCTGCGCCCCGGCCGCGCTGGTCATGGTGCTGGTCACCGCGTACCCGATCATCTATTCGGTCTGGTTGTCGTTGCAGCGTTTCGACCTGCGCTTCCCCGACCAGCGCGAGTTCATCGGGCTGGAGAACTACGTCACCGTGCTCAGCAACGAGTTCTGGTGGACCGCGTTCGGGGTGACCATGCTGATCACGGTGGTCACCGTCGCGGTGGAGCTGGTGCTCGGCATGGGGTTGGCCCTGGTCATGCACCGCACGCTGGTCGGCCGGGGCATCGTGCGGACCGCCGCGCTCATCCCCTACGGCATCGTCACGGTGGTCGCCGCGTTCTCCTGGCGGTACGCCTGGACGCCCGGCACCGGTTATCTGGCCAACCTCTTCGACGGCAGTGCCCCGCTGACCGAGCGGGCCAGCTCGCTGGCGATCATCATGCTGGCGGAGATCTGGAAGACCACCCCGTTCATGGCGCTGCTGCTGATGGCCGGGCTGGCGCTGGTCCCGGAGGACCTGCTCAAGGCGGCCTCCACCGACGGGGCGACGGCCTGGCAGCGGTTCACCAAGGTGATGCTGCCGGTGATGAAGCCGGCGATCCTGGTCGCGCTGCTGTTCCGCACCCTGGACGCGTTCCGGGTGTTCGACAACATCTTCGTGCTCACCAACGGCGGCAACGAGACCTCGTCGGTGTCGATGCTCGCCTACAACAACCTGATCCGGGGGCTCAACCTCGGCATCGGCTCCACGATGTCCGTGCTGATCTTCATCACGGTGGCGATCATCGCGTTCGTCTTCGTGAAGCTGTTCGGCACCGCTGCCCCGGGCAGCGACGACGGGGAGAGGCGCTGACATGGCCGACACCACCACCCGGGCGAAGCTGCGCTGGGGCCTGATCGACGTCATCGTGGTCGTCTTCGCCCTGGTCCCGGTGCTCTGGATCGCCTCCCTGTCGTTCAAGACCCCGGGCACCCTCACCGACGGCAAGTTCTGGCCGCGGGAGTGGACGCTGGACAACTACCGGAGCATCTTCGACACCGACCAGTTCGTCCGCGCCCTGATCAACTCGATCGGCATCGCCCTGATCGCCACGTTCATCGCGGTGGTGCTCGGCGCGATGGCCGCGTACGCGATCAGCCGGCTGGACTTCCCCGGCAAGCGCCTGCTGGTCGGGGTGTCCCTGCTGATCGCGATGTTCCCGCAGGTGTCGCTGGTGTCGCCGCTGTTCGAGATCGAGCGGCAGCTCGGCCTCTTCGACACCTGGCCGGGGCTGATCCTGCCGTACATCACCTTCGCCCTGCCGCTGGCGATCTACACGCTGTCGGCGTTCTTCAAGCAGATCCCGTGGGACCTGGAGAAGGCGGCGAAGATGGACGGCGCGACCCAGGGGCAGGCGTTCCGGCGGGTGATCGCCCCGCTGGCCGCCCCGGGTCTGTTCACCACCGCGATCCTGGTCTTCATCTTCTGCTGGAACGACTTCCTGTTCGCCATCACGCTCACCTCGACCGAGCGGGCCCGGACGGTGCCGGTGGCGCTGTCGTTCTTCACCGGCGAGTCGCAGTTCGAGGACCCCACCGGGGCGATCTGCGCCGCCGCCGTGGTGATCACCATTCCGATCATCCTGTTCGTGCTCTTCTTCCAGCGCCGCATCGTCTCCGGCCTGACCTCCGGCGCCGTCAAGGGATAGGTGACAACAAATGGCTGACATCGTGCTGGACAAGGTGAGCAAGAGTTTCCCCGACGGCACCGTCGCGGTGCGGGACGTCGACCTGGAGATTGCCGACGGCGAGTTCGTCATCCTGGTCGGGCCGTCCGGCTGCGGGAAGTCCACCACCCTCAACATGATCGCCGGGCTGGAGGACATCAGCTCCGGTGAGCTGCGCATCGGCGGGCAACGGGTCAACGACAAGGCGCCCCGGGACCGCGACATCGCGATGGTGTTCCAGTCCTACGCGCTCTACCCGAACATGACCGTCCGGGAGAACATGGCGTTCCCGCTGCGGCTGGCCAAGCTGGACAAGGCGACCATCGACCAGAAGGTGGACGAGGCGGCGAAGGTGCTGGAGCTGACCCCGCTGCTCGACCGCAAGCCGGCGAACCTGTCCGGTGGGCAGCGCCAGCGGGTGGCGATGGGCCGGGCGATCGTCCGGCAGCCCAAGGCGTTCCTGATGGACGAGCCGCTGTCCAACCTGGACGCCAAGCTGCGGGTGCAGATGCGGACGGTGGTGTCCCGGTTGCAGAAGAAGCTGGGCACCACCACCGTCTACGTGACCCACGACCAGACCGAGGCGATGACCCTCGGCGACCGTGTGGTGATCATGCGGGGTGGCGAGATCCAGCAGGTCGGCCCGCCCCAGGAGCTGTACGACCACCCGCGCAACCTGTTCGTCGCCGGGTTCATCGGCTCGCCGTCGATGAACTTCCTGCACGCCGCCGTGGCGGACGGGAAGCTGCGTACCGCCCTCGGTGACGTCACGATCGGCGACCGGATCCGCCGTGAGCTGGAGGGGGCCGACGCGCCCCGGGAGCTGATCCTCGGCATCCGGCCCGAGCACTTCGAGGACGCCGAGTTGATCGACGACGAGACCCGGGCCCGGGGCATGGAGTTCACCGCGCCCGCCGAGATCGTCGAGTCGATGGGCTCCGACAAGTACGTCTACTTCACCGTCGAGGGGCAGCGGGCCAGCGCCGCCGAGCTGGAGGAGTTGGCCGCCGACGCCGGTGCCGACTTCAGCGGCGGCGGGGGCAACCTGGTGACCCGTCTGTCGGCCGAGTCCCCGGTGCGGGAGGGAGAGGACCGGCGGGTCTGGTTCAACCTGGAGAAGATCCACCTGTTCGACCCGGCGACCGGCCGGAACCTGACCCTGCACGAGGGTCGGTCGGCCGGCGCCCTCGGCGACTGATCCCCCTTCACCCCGGATCGGTGGCCGCACGCCCAGGCGCCCCCGGCGGCGTGCGCCCACCGATCCCCCCGTGCCCCTGCCCGATGGCCGCTGCCTTGCGGTCCCTGATCCGGCCCGCGGCTCCGGCACCCGCGGCTCCGGCACCCCGGCAGCCGCGGCTCCGGCACCCCGGCACCCGCGGCTCCGGCACCCCGGCAGCCGCGGCCCTGCGTCGCCACTACCTCGTGCCCCTCAGGTGTCCGGCGTCCTGCCACCCTGCCGGACCCATTCACCCTCGCGTCTCGTCCGCCACGCCCGTCTGTCCACTCGTTCGGCTGTCCGTGCCGATCGACACGCACAGTGACATGACGCCGAGCGGACCACATCACCTCCGGACACTTTGCTCTGCTGCCTTCGACGCGACGGCTGCTCTTCGTGTCTGTCGCGTCCACGGCAGCAGAGTAAAGTGTCCGAGAGGGGTTAGTGTTGGTGGGCAGGGTGTTTTAGAGAAATTGCAGCTCAATGGGTATTTACTCGCTTGGGTGGCTGGTGGACCCCGCGACGGCAGATGCTTTTTAATCACTCTCGGTGATATCAGTCCTGATTGCGCAGGGTGACCGCATGCGACCTACCGTCGCGTGCCCCGCCCCGCCCCGCCCCCGGACCGGGCCGGGCCGAGGGCGGGCGGAGGCGGGCACGCCGCCGTCTTGCCCAGGCCGGTCGGGTTGTAGGGACCGGGGGTACCAGCGACGTAGCGGACCGAGGGTGCCTGCGGGGTGCGAGCGCCTGCGGGGTGCGAGGGCCGGCGGGGTGGGAGCGCCTGCGGGGTGCGAGGGCCGGCGGGGTGGGAGCGCCTGCGGGGTGGGAGGACTGGCGGCCTGCCAGAGTCGGCGGGCCGGGTGTGTCGGTGGCCTGAGGGAGTGGGCGGGACCTACCAGGTGAGGTGCAGCGGCAGGCCGAGGAAGTGGGCGTAACCCTCCAGCGCCGCCTCGACCCGCTGCCGGGTCGGCCCGTCCAGCGGGACCAGCGGCTGCACCGTCACGGTGACCCTGGTCCGGGCGAGGCGGCGCTTCCAGGTGCCCACCACCCGGCCGCCGCGCACCACGGTGGACTGGAAGACACCGTTGCCGCCGGGGATCACCGCCTTCAGGTGCGCCGGTTCGACCATCAGGGTGCGGTCCTTGAAGCCGAGCAGGTACTCGTCGAAGCCGGGCAGCACGTGCACGTCGTCCACCGGCAGTCGGGGTGCGTCCAGCAGCGCCGGATCGAGGTGCGACTCCACCCCGTCGACCCGGACGGCGGTCAGCGTCCCGGCGGCGGTGGCGACCGCGATGGCCCGGGTGGCGTCGGCGGCGGTCAACCCCGTCCAGCCGATGAAGTCGCGCCGGGTCGTCGGCCCATGGCTGCGGAAGTACCGCCGGGCCAGGATGCCCAGCGCCTCGTCCCGCTCGGGCCGGTGCGGGTCGGGGCACCACTCGTCGAGCAGTGCGAAGGTCTGCTCGGTGCCCTGGTGCGGGGCGATGCAGGTGACGCCGCGCTGGCTGGCGTACCAGAGCAGGTGGTAGCCGCGCTGGCCGGTGGCGTCGATGCCGGCGGCGGTGAGGGTGGCCAGGCACTGCGCGCGGGTCAGCCGGCCGCCGCCGGCCAGCGTGGCGCCGAGCACGTCGGCGGCCCGGTCGGCCTCGGCCTCGGTCAGCCCGACCACGGCCCGGCGGGCCGCCGCCCCGGTCAGCGCCCGGACCCCGGTCAGCTCCAGCATCCAGCGGGCGTCCCGGGTGGGCACCAGGTGTACGGTGCCGCGCATCGGCCAGGTCCGCAGCGCCTCGCGTCGTTCCAGCGCGGCCCGCACGTCCGCCTCGGTGTGACCGGGCAGCCGCAGCCCCAGCGACCACAGACCGCTCGCCGCGTCCTGGGCCTGCATGGCCCCGAACCACTCCACCACCCCGGCGACGCCCGGCGGGCGGCCACCCGGATGCTCCCGCAGGCTCAGCGAGGTCATCCGCAGGGTGAGCGCCTCGGACCCGGTCAGTTCCACCATGCCGGCCAGGATAGGGAGACCCCCCGACACCGGTCGTCGAGGGCGGGCCGGCCCCGATCGCGCTACGCCGGTTGCCGTAACCGGCGGAGCGCGATCCCCCGTGCAGGCCCCCCTGGCCACCGGGTTCGCCCCCGCCCACAGCAGCCGTATCCATCAGGATTCCGTGCCGGCCGTCCGACGGACGCGTTCCCGGATGGAACTTGCGGAAATCTTGAGCTGCCTGCGGGGACTTTCCCGGCAGAGGGACGGCCGAGGCCCGGGACCTGCCCGGATCGTCCCGGGGCGCGACGTTTGAGCCGGCAAGCACCGGGTAGTCGCCGGAGCTGACCCGAACCGAGGAGGACACAGACGATGGACGGCCAGGTCAAGGTAGCGGTGATCTACTACAGCGCCACCGGCATCACCTACCAGATGGCGCAGGCGGCCTGCGAGGCCGCCGGGGAGGCGGGAGCCGAGGTACGGCTGCGCAAGGTGCGCGAGCTGGCGCCGGACGAGGCGATCCGCTCCAACGCGGGCTGGCAGGCCCACCGGCTGGAGACCCAGGACGTGATGGAGGCCGAGATCGACGACCTGGCCTGGGCCGACGTGGTGATCTTCGGTTCGCCCACCCGGTACGGCATGATCGCCGCCCAGCTCAAGCAGTTCATCGACACCACCGGCCCGCTCTGGGCCAACGGCGCCCTGGCGGACAAGGTCTACAGCGCCTTCACCTCCACCGCCACCTCGCACGGGGGCCAGGAGTCGACCCTGCTGTCGCTGTTCACGATCTTCTACCACTGGGGTGGTGTGGTGGTCACCCCCGGCTACACCGACCCGAGCCAGTTCGTCGCCGGCAACCCGTACGGCGCGTCGCACACCAGCAACAACGGGGAGATCGCCCCGGACCACGTGGCGCTCGCCGCGACCGCGCTGACCGCCAAGCGTGCGGTACGCATCGGGGCCGGCGTCAAGCGCGGCCTCGCCGCCGGCTGAAGCCGTGCACCCGGCCCCGCCGGCTGAAGCCGTGCACCCGGCCCCGCCGGGTCGGGTCGGCCGGGTGACCGGTGCGCCGGGCGGAGACCTGCTCCCCGCCCGGCACACCGGGTACCGCCGGGTCAGCCGTGCTCGGCGTCACCGTGCGCCGTCAGCGCCGGCCGGGCCAGCAGTTGGCCCAGCAGCTCCGCCAGGACCGCCATGCCGTCCCGGCTGAGCACCGACTCCGGGTGGAACTGCACCCCGGCGAAGGTCGCCCCGCGCAGCGCGTGCACCGACCCGTCCCGGGGATCGCGGGCCAGCTCCACCGGCCCGTACGGCGAACCGATCCGGTCGGTGGCCGACCGGGCGGTGAACGTCGAGTAGAAGCCCACCAGGCGCGGCACCCCGAACAGCGACACCTGCCGTTGCAGCCCCTGGTAGGGCGCGGTGCGGCGGTGCAGCACCAACCCGAGTAGCCCGCTGAGCAGCTGGTGCCCCAGGCACACCGCCAGGGTGGGCCGGCCCGCGTCGAGCCGGCCGGCCAGCACCCCGCGCAGCGCGGCCATCTTCGGCTCGTCGAGGGCACCCGGGTCGCCCGGCCCCGGACCGACCACCACCAGGTCGTATCCGTCGTCGTCGCCGTTGGCGTGCCACGGGCGGACGTCCACCGCCAGGCCCAGGGCGCGCAGCTGGTGGGCCAGCATGCCGGTGAAGGTGTCCTCCCCGTCGACCACCAGCGCCCGCCGGCCGACCGCCCCGGGTAGCACCGCCGCGCCGGGGGGCCGCTGGTCCAGCCAGAACCGGGCCAGCGGGGCGTTGCGGGCGGCGAGCACCGCCCGTACCTCGGGATCGTCGGCCCAGCGCACCGGCGGGTACGGGCCGGCGCCGGCCGCCTGCGGACCCAGCCCCAGCGCGGCCAGCACCCCGGCGGCCTTGGCGTGCGTCTCGGCGACCTCACCGGCGGCGGTGGAGTGCCGGACCAGGGTCGCCCCGACGGACACCCGCAGCCGCCCGGTGGGGGAGATCTCGGCGGTGCGGATCAGGATCGGCGCGTCCACCGTCTGCCGGCCCTCGGCGTCGCGGCCCAGCAGCGCCAGCACCCCGGAGTAGTAGCGCCGGCCGGTCCGTTCGTGCCGGGCGATCACCCGGCAGGCGTTCTGCATCGGGCTACCGGTCACCGTCGGGGCGAACATCGTCTCCCGCAGCACCTCCCGGACGTCACGGGTGCCCCGGCCGGCCAGCAGGTACTCGGTGTGCGCCAGGTGCGCCATCTCCTTGAGGTACGGCCCGACCACCTGCCCGCCCTGCTCGGCGACCCCGGCCATCATCTTCAGCTCCTCGTCGAGGACCATGTACAGCTCCTCGACCTCCTTCGGGTCGTGCAGGAACCGCAGCAGCCCGTCCCGGTCGGCGGCTGTCCCGCAGTGGCGGAACGTGCCGCTGATCGGGTTCATCATCACCAGCCCGTCGTCGACGCTAACGTGCCGTTCCGGGCTCGCGCCGACCAGGATCCGGGTGCCGGTGTGCACCAGGAACGTCCAGTACGCACCCCGCTCGTCGCGCAGCAGGCGGCCCAGCGCCGCCAGCGCGGCACCCAACGGGGCACCCCGTACCGTGGCGTGCAGGGTGCGGTGGATGACGAAGTTGGCCCCCTCGCCCCGACCGATCTCCCCGGTCAGCACCCGCTCGACGATCCGGGCGTACTCGTCGTCGTCGACGTCGAACGCCGCGTCGTCGGTCACCACCGGCCCGGTCGGCAGGGCGGCGAGCAGGTCGGCCAGCGGCAGCTCGGCATGCCCGGTGACGGTCAGGTACTCCAGCGGGACGCCGTCGTCCACGCAGGCGAAACCCCGCTCCGCGATCTGCCGGTACGGCACCAACGCCAGCGTCCGGGGGCCGGGGCCGCCCCCGGGCAGCGGCAGGTCGGCGAGTCGTTCGGCCACCCCCACCGGGCCGGTGAACAGGTCCACGTGGTCGACGCCCTCGCGGCGGACCAGGGCGAACGGGCCGGGATCACCGCCGTCGGCGACGGCGGCGAGCAGGTCGTGCAGGGTGTTCATCGGGTTCTCCTCCGGAGCTGGGCCGCCTCGTCGTCGGGCGGCCCCGGGTGCCGGGGAGAGAACCGTCGGCCGCCTCGTGGGGCGGCCGCGTGGGTGTCAGCTACGCGCGGGGGATGGCCGCCGGGTCGGCGGGCCACCAGCAGTTCGGGTGCGCGGGCATAGCCACACCCTAGGCGGCGGGCGGGCGATGGGGAAGAGGCTTCCCCCGCCGGTGGTCGATCGGGCCGTCGTCGGACCGACCGCCGGGTACCGTGACCCGCGATGAACATTCTCGCTCTCGACCTGGGCACCTCCTCGGTTCGCGGACTCGTGCTCGACGCCGACGCCGATCCGCTGCCGGGAGCGTTGGCCCGTCGCAAGGTGCACCTGACCGTGGCCGAGGACGGGGCCGGCACCCTGGACGCCGCCGCCTACCTCGCCGGGCTGACCGAGTGCCTGGACGAGCTGGCCGCCGCCGGTCACCTGCGCGACGTCCGCCTGGTGGCGACCTGTGCACAGTGGCACTCGGTGGTGCCGCTGGACCGGGCCGGCGACCCGCTCGGCCCGGTACTGACCTGGTTGGACACCCGGCCCACCGCACCGGACGGGTTGCGTGGCCCGGCCGACCCGGCGGACCTCCACGGTCGTACCGGGGCGTGGTGGCACCGCTGCTACTGGTCGGTGCGGCTGCCCTGGCTGCGGGACCGGACGGCCGGGGTGGCCCGGTTCGCCGGCCTGGTCGAGTACGTCCTCGGCCAGCTGCTCGACAGCGCGCCCATGTCGGTGTCGATGGCCTCCGGCACCGGCCTGCTCGATCTGCGCCGGTTGGACTGGGACGCCGAGGCGGTCGCGTTGGCCGGGGCACGGCCGGGCGAGCTGCCCGAACTGGCCCCGATGGACTGGCGCGGCCGGCTGCGCACCGGGTTCGCCCGACGCTGGCCGCAGCTCGCCGGGGCGGAGTGGACCGCCCCGGTCGGGGACGGGGCCGCCTCCAACGTCGGCTCGGGGTGCGTGGACCCCCGCCGGGCGGCGGTCACCGTCGGCACGTCGGCCGCGGTACGGCTGGTCCAGCGGGTTCCCGCCGGGACGGCGCTGCCGCCGCTGCCCGGTACGCTGTGGCGCTACCGGGTGGACCACGAGTACGTGGTGACCGGCGCGGCGTACTCGTCCGGGGGGAACCTGTTCGCCTGGGCCAACCGGACGCTGCGGTTGCCCGAGGGGTCCGAGCTGGACGCGGCCCTGGACCGGCTGGCCCCGGACGGGGTGCTCGGGGCGAACCCGCGGCTGGGCGGGGACCGGCCGCCCGGGTCGGCCCCGGCCGGCTCCGGCGAGCTGCGGGGGCTCAGCTTCTCCACCGGCCCGGTGGACATCCTCGCCGGCCTGATGGCCGGACTGTGCCGGATGGTCGCCGACGACCTGGCCGTGCTGGAGTCCGGTGTCGACGCCCCGGTCGAGGTGGTGCTGGGCGGGGGAGCGGTGACCGCCTCGGCGTGGTGGCGTACCGCGTTCGCCGCCGCCCTCGCGCCGCGCCGGGTCCGGCACCGGGCCGAGCGGGAGATCGGGGCCACCGGTGCCGCGCTGGTCGCGCTGGGCCGGGTACCCGAGGCGGAGCGGCTCGGCGGCACCGGCCGTACGGAGGAGGACCCCTCACCGACCTCGGCCGTCGGGTCCGGCACGTCCGCCCGGTCGGATGCCCCGTCGACCCGTTGACACAGCTCCGGGGCCTGGTTGGATGGACCCGGCCCCCCCGTCGTGGGGACGGGGGCCGAGGAGGCGAGACGTGGACGCAGGTCCCGACCCGACACCGAGCGCCCCGTCGCCGCCGGGTCGGAACCGGTTCGACGAGCGGGTCGTGCCGCACCGGCGGCGCTCGCCGCTGCGGCTGCGGGACTGGCGGATGCGTACCAAGCTCGCCACCGTCCTGGTCATCCCGTCGGTGGCATTCCTGGTGCTGGCCGGGGTGCAGGCCGGCGGGCTGGTCGGGCGGACCACCGCGCTGAACGACTTCGCCCGGCAGGTCGGCATCGGACGGCAGATTACCGCGGCGGTGGACCGGCTCCAGCAGGAGCGGGACCGGACCGCCGGTGAGCTGGCCGCGTTGCGCCGCGCCGGCAACGCCGCCGACCGGGACGCGGCGACGCTCGCGCTGCGGCCCCTGCACGCGGCCACCGACACCGCCTTCGACGACCTGCGCACGGCGGCCGGGCCGCTGGCCGACTCCGACGCCGCCTGGCAGGTCGCCTACGCCGAGGCGCTGGAGGCGTACGACCAGGTGGTCCGGATCCGGACGGCGGTGCCGCCGGCGGTGTTGAGCAACGACACCATCCTCGGCAACTACCACCGGGCGGTGGAGTCGCTGCTCGGTCTGCTGGCCGAGCCGAGCCCGGGGCCGGACCGTCCGGAGCTGACCGAGGCGGTGCTGCGCTACGTGCAGCTCGCCCGGGTCAAGGAGCTGTCGTCGCGGATCCGGGGCCAGCTCTACGCCGCCGCCCGCGCCGGCCGGTACGGCCTGGAGGACCAGGTCAGCCTCAGTGATCTGCGGGTCCAGCAGCTCGCCGCGCTGGGCGCGTTCCGGGTCGCCGCGAGCACCGGCCAGATCCAGGCGTACGACCGGACGTCCCGCGAGACGGCGTTCGTCGACGCGACCCGGCTGGAGGAGAAGAGCATCACCACCGGCGGCACCGCTCTGCCTCCGGTGCTGCCGGCGAACCAGTGGTGGACGGTCAGCGAGCAGCGGCAGAAGCTGCTGCGGCAGGTGGAGACCCGGGTGCTCGACGACGCGGTGGCGCGGGCCGACGGGGTCAGTGCCGCCCAGTTGCGCACCACCCTGCTGGTGCTCGGCGGCATCGTGCTGGTGCTCGGCCTGGCGGTGCTGCTGGCGGTGCTGGTCGGCCGGTCTATCGCGAACTCGATGCAGCGGCTGCGCGACCAGGCCCTGCGGATCGCCCAGGTGGAGCTGCCGCACGCCCTGGACCGGCTCCGCTCGGTCGACGGCGGGGTGCCGAAGATCGAGGTGCCGCCCGCGGTGGTCCGGTCGCTGGACGAGATCGGCGAGCTGGCCGAGGCGTTCGTGGCGGTGCA
Source organism: Micromonospora sp. WMMD714 (assembly GCF_029581315.1). NCBI lineage: Bacteria > Bacillati > Actinomycetota > Actinomycetes > Micromonosporales > Micromonosporaceae > Micromonospora > Micromonospora sp. WMMD714. The sequence goes on along the minus strand of NZ_CP120744.1, from coordinate 6,464,330 downwards.
CCGCAGCGCGGTCAGCGTGGCGGTGGAGCAGGCGGAGACCCGGCGCACCGTGAACGCGATGTTCGTGAACCTGGCCCGCCGCAGCCAGGTGCTGGTGGAACGGCAACTGGAGCTGTTGGACGAGCTGGAGCGGGAGGAGGCCGACCCGGACCAGTTGGAGAACCTGTTCAAGTTGGACCACCTGGCCGCCCGGATGCGCCGTAACGACGAGAGCCTGCTGGTGCTCGCCGGCACCGAGTCGACCCGGCGGTGGAACCGGCCGGTGCGGTTGGGGGCGGTGCTGCTCGCGGCCAGCGCGGAGATCGAGCAGTACCAGCGGGTCCGGCACGAGGCGGTGGCCGACCTGTACGTGGTCGGGCACGCCGTCGGTGAGCTGGTGCACCTGATGGCGGAGCTGCTGGAGAACGCCACCGCCTTCTCCCGGCCGGACACCCCGGTCCGGGTGACCGCGCGGGCCGAGGACGGCGGGGCGGTGGTGGAGATCGCCGACGCCGGTCTCGGCATGAGTCCGACGGCCCTGGAGCAGGCCAACGCCGTGCTGGCGGCGCCACCGGCGGCGGACGTGGCCGCCGTGGAGCGGATGGGCCACTTCGTGGTCAGTCACCTGGCCGCCCGGCACGGTGTCGGGGTGCGGCTGGCCGCCGCGGGGCAGGGGCTGGTGGCCCGGATCGTGCTGCCGGCGGGCCTGCTGTCCGCACCGCCCGCACCGGAGGTGGACGCGTCGCCCGCGCCGCGGGCGCTCACCAGCACCGTCGTCAGCGGGCCGCCCCGGTGGCCGGGTCCGACCCGACCGGCCGAGCTGCCGGTGGCGGGCCGCCGTCCGGACCGCTCGTCCGGGACGCCGTTGCGGGCCGTGGACGTGTTGACACCGTCCGTCCCGACCCCGGTCGACGCCGGTGGCGGCTGGTGGTCCCGGCAGGGTCCGGTGTCGTCGTCGCCGGTGTCGCTGGGGGAGAGCCTGCCCGCGCCGCCGGTCGTCCCGGTGACCGGGGGGACCAACGAGCGGGGCCTGCCGGTGCGGGTGCCGATGGCCCAGCTGACCACGGTGACCGAGCCGGCCCGTCCGCAGCCGACGCGGGTTCGCCAGGACCCGGATCCGGAGGCGGTGGGCGGGATGCTGTCGCGGCTGTACAGCGGCGTGCGTCGGGCCGAGGCCGAGGAGACCACCGAGTTGACGTTGCCGCCGGGTGTGCGGGGCGAAGGAGGACGACAGTGATGACACTGAGCCAGCAGGCGCGCGACCTGAGCTGGTTGGTCAACGCGTTCGCGGAGCGGGTGCCCGGGGTCGCGCACGCGGTGGTGGTGTCCTCGGACGGTCTGCTGGTGGCGCTCTCGGCGCAGCTGCCCCGGGACCACGCGGACAAGCTGGCGGCGGTGACGTCGGGGCTGATGAGCATCACGGCGGGCGCGGCCCAGATGTTCGACGGGGACGTCGTCAAGCAGACGGTGGTGGAGATGGGCCGGGGTTACTTCCTGGTCATGCAGATCCGCGACGGTTCCATCCTGGCCACCCTGGCCGGCGCGGAGGCGGACATCGGCGTGGTGGGCTACGAGATGGCCCGGCTGGCCAAGCAGGCCGGGGAGATGCTGACCCCGGCGCTGCGGGCGGAGCTCCAGCAGGCACTGCCCCGCTGAGCGGGCGCGGTCCGGGGTGCCGGGGTGCCGGGCCGGACCGCCCCCACGCGGTCCGGCCGTGCCGGTGGTGTCCGTCGGGTGCCGGCGGTCGACGCTACAGGCCGTTGTCCCGGATCACCTGGCGGTACCAGTGGGCGCTGCGCTTGAGGACCCGCCGCTGGGTGGGATAGTCCACGTAGACCAGTCCCCACCGCTGGTCGTACCCTTCGGCCCACTCGAAGTTGTCGAGCAGCGACCAGACGTGGTAGCTCTCCAGCGGTACGCCGTCGGCGACGGCCCGGTGGACGGCGGTCAGGTGGTCGCGGAGGAAGGCGATCCGGCCGGCGTCGTCGACCGTGCCGTCCGCGCCGAGGGTGTCCGGGCAGGGCAGGCCGTTCTCGGTGATGGTGATCGGGACCGGCCCGTAGTCGCGGGTGACCCGGGTCAGGATGTCGTACATGCCCTGCGGGTAGATCTGCTGCCAGTCCGCCTCGCTGGTGGGCCAGCGGGTGACGGTGTCGCCGGCGCCGTTCAGGTAGATCGGGGTGTAGTACTGCACGGCGAGCAGGTCCACCGGGCTGCCGATGACGGCCAGGTCACCGTCACGGACGGCGCGGACCATCCGGCTGTCCGGGCCGAGGTCGGCGAGCACGTCGGCCGGGTAGGCACCGGTGAGGATGGAGTCCAGGTAGAGGCGGTTCTCGTACCCGTCGTGCAGGGTGGCCGCGGCGGCGGCGGCGGTGCTGTCGTCGGCCGGGTAGCACGGGTGCAGGTTGAGTGCCGGGCCGATCCGGGCGTCCAGGCCGGTGGCGCGCAGCGCGCGGACGGCGAGGCCGTGGGCGAGCTGGAGGTGGTGGGCGACCAGGTACGCGGCGTCGGCGTCCTGCCGGCCCGGGGCGTGGTGGCCCCAGAGGTAGCCGTTCTGCACCACGGTCTTCGGCTCGTTGATGGTCAGCCACACCGGCACCTGGTCGCCGAGGCCCCGGAAGACGGCGTCGGCGTAGTCGGCGAACCGGTGGGCGGTGTCCCGGTTCTCCCAGCCGCCGTGGTCCTGCAACGCCTGCGGCAGGTCCCAGTGGAAGAGGGTGACCATCGGGGTGATGCCGCGTTCGTGCAGCCCGTCGACGAGCCGCTTGTAGAAGTCGAGCCCACGCTGGTTGGGCTTGCCGGTGCCGTCGGCCTGGATCCGCGGCCAGGAGACGGAGAACCGGTAGCTGCGCAGCCCGAGGTCGCGCATCAGGTCCAGGTCGTCGGCCCAGCGGTGGTAGTGGTCGGCGGCCACGTCACCGGTGTCGCCGTTGCGGGTGCGGCCGGGGGTGTGGCTGAAGGTGTCCCAGACCGATTCGCCCCGGCCGTCCTCCTTGGCGGCACCCTCGATCTGGTAGGCCGAGGTGGCGGCGCCCCAGCCGAAGCCGGACGGGAAGCGCAGCCGCTCCCCGCTGGGGTCGGCGGTCGGTTCGCCACCCTTCGGCGCGTCGCAGCCGGCGAGGGCGCCGCTGGCCGCGGCCACGCCGGCGGCGCCGACGGCGGGGAGCCCGGCGCCGGCGGTGGCGGTGGCGGAGAGCGCGGCGCGGCGCAGCAGGCGCCGTCGGGTGAGTATCGACATGGATGTTTCTCCTCAGGGTGCGGGCCACCCCGACGGCCGGGAGCGCTCCCAGCGCGGGCGTGCGGCGGCCCGGCCGCCTCGGGGGCGGGTCGCCAGCCTAGAGGGCCGCGCGTGGGCGGCCGGGATGGGGAAGCGGGGGTGTGACGGGCGCCGTCGAGGGACGGTCGGCCCCACTGCCGAGGGCAGATAGCGATCGAGGCCGGCCGGGTGGCGTGTACGCCTGACCCGTCGGCCTCTTTTCCTGTCGAGTACGGGGGTTTAGTGTGGGGACGGGGGAGGGCAACCCCCGTCCCCACCTGTGTTGCACACACGCACGCTCGAATTGGCGTCCGACAGTGCGTGTCGCGCGGGAGCCGGGCCACGCGAGTGGCTCTGGTTCCACCTCCCTCCGTGGTGGTGGGATGTCGGCTGGCGACGGTGTCCGGGCTGGCCCGTCGTCAGCCGTTCGGGCTGAACCCCGTGGTCGGGCGACCACGGTTCGACCTTCATTTGTTGCATCTCCGTCGATGGAAGCGCTCCCATCGGCGATGCTGCGACTGTAACGCCCGTCACGGCTTTGTGAAAGCCCCTAAACGAGATCGAAACATCGACCTGCGTTTCGATACTGGTAGTTGTTGTGGGAGCGCTTCCATGGCACACTGTCGAATCAACGCAGCGGAGCCAAGCACGCGCGAGTGATGGGTCGCCGAGGGCATCCGGGTCTCCCGGACGGCACCCGAAGGAACGGCACGGCCGGTCGAGTGGCCGTACCCCGTCCCTGCCCCGGCCCACCGGCCGGACCGACCACCATTCCGGCGCCTCCGTCCCCCCGCGCACCCCTGTTTCCGCGCGTGGAGGTGCCTCCGCCGGGGCCCGCAGCCCCGGCCCGGTCCGAGGAGACACCGCGCACATGAGACTCATGGCAAGACGTCGCCGCACGGCGATGCTCGCCGCCACCGCACTCGCCATCGGCGGGGTGGGCCTGCCGGCCAGCGCGGCCCAGGCCGCGCCGGCCTGCGACGTGGTCTACGCCACCAACGACTGGGGCAGCGGCTTCACCGCGAACGTCACCATCAAGAACATGGGTGACGCGCTCAGCAGCTGGTCGCTCAAGTGGACCTTCCCGAACAGCAGCCAGCGGGTCACCCAGGGCTGGTCGGCCAAGTGGAGCCAGAGCGGTAGCGAGGTCACCGCCACCAACGAGTCCTACAACGGCAACATCGGGACCGGGGCCTCCACCACCATCGGCTTCAACGGCTCCTACTCGGGCAGCAACCCGAAGCCGACGTCGTTCACCCTCAACGGCACCCCGTGCAACGGCACCCCGGCCAACCAGCCGCCGACGGTCTCCCTCGGCGTGCCCACCGGCCCGTTCACCGCGCCGGCCGACGTGCCGCTGACCGCGACCGCGAGCGACCCGGACGGGACGATCAGCAAGGTCGAGTTCTACCGCAACGGCCTGCTGGTCAACACCGACACCTCCGCGCCGTACGCGTACACCCTGACCTCGCTGCCGGCCGGCAGCTACACGGTCCAGGCCAAGGCCTACGACAACGCCAACGGCATCGGCGTGGCGGAGAAGTCGTTCACCGTCGGCAACGCCACCGGCCCGGTGCTGGTCGCCACCCCGTCCTCGGTGAGCGTCAACGAGGGTGGCAGCACCACCTTCAACCTCAAGCTCAGCGCCGCGCCGACGAGCAGCGTGCCGGTCACCCTCACCCGTACCGGTGACACCGACATCACGGTCTCGCCGGCCACCGTCACGCTCACCCCGAGCAACTGGAACACCGGGGTCACCGTCACGGTCGCCGCGGCGGAGGACACCGACACCGCCGGTGGCTCCGCCACCATCACCGCGTCCGGCACCGGGCTCGCCTCGCTGGCGGTCGCCGCCACCGAGATCGACAACGACACCCCCGGTGGGGACAACGCCTACGTCGCGAAGTTCCTCGACCAGTACGGCAAGATCAAGAACTCGGGCTACTTCAGCCCCGAGGGCGTGCCGTACCACTCGATCGAGACGCTGATCGTCGAGGCCCCCGACCACGGCCACGAGACCACCTCCGAGGCGTTCAGCTACTGGCTGTGGCTGGAGGCCTACTACGGCCGGGTGACGCAGAACTGGGCGCCGTTCAACAACGCCTGGACGGTGATGGAGAAGTACATCATCCCGTCGCACGCCGACCAGCCCACCGCTGGCGTCGCCGGCACCCCGCAGTACGCCGCCGAGTACAACCTGCCCAGCCAGTACCCGTCGGCGCTGAACGCCAGCGTCCCGGTCGGCCAGGACCCGCTGCGCTCGGAGCTGCAGTCCACCTACGGCACCGGCGACATCTACGGCATGCACTGGCTGATGGACGTCGACAACACCTACGGCTTCGGCCGCTGCGGCGACGGCACCACCAAGCCGGCGTACATCAACACCTTCCAGCGCGGCACCCAGGAGTCGGTCTGGGAGACCATCCCGCAGCCGTCCTGCGACACCTTCAAGCACGGCGGCCAGTACGGCTACCTCGACCTGTTCGTCAAGGACTCGGGTGCCCCCGCCAAGCAGTGGAAGTACACCAACGCCCCGGACGCCGACGCCCGCGCCATCCAGGCCGCGTACTGGGCGCTGACCTGGGCCAAGGCGCAGGGCAAGCAGGCCGACGTCGCGGCCACCGTGGCCAAGGCCGCCAAGATGGGCGACTACCTGCGGTACGCGATGTACGACAAGTACTTCAAGAAGATCGGCAACTGCGTCGGGGCCAGCACCTGCCCCGCCGGCACCGGCAAGGACTCCGCGCACTACCTGCTGTCCTGGTACTACGCCTGGGGCGGCGCGTACGACGCCAGCGCGGGCTGGTCCTGGCGGATCGGTTCCAGCCACAGCCACTTCGGGTACCAGAACCCGTTCGCGGCCTGGGCGATGACCAACGTGAACGAGCTCAAGCCGAAGTCCCCGACCGCGGTCGGCGACTGGCAGAAGAGCCTCGACCGGCAGCTGGAGTTCTACACCTGGCTCCAGTCCGCCGAGGGCGGCATCGCCGGTGGCGCCACCAACAGCTGGGACGGTAGCTACGCCCAGCCGCCGTCGGGCACCGCCACCTTCTACGGCATGTACTACGACGTCGACCCGGTCTACAACGACCCGCCGTCGAACCAGTGGTTCGGTATGCAGGTCTGGTCGATGCAGCGTATCGCCGAGCTGTACCTGGAGACCGGCAACACGAAGGCCAAGGCGCTGCTCGACAAGTGGGTGCCGTGGGCGATCGCCAACACCAAGCTGGGCACCAACTGGTCGGTCCCGTCGGAGCTGAAGTGGACGGGTCAGCCCGCCAACTGGAACCCGAGCAGCCCGGCGGCCAACACCGGCCTGCACGTCGAGGTCATGTCCACGGGCCAGGACGTCGGCGTCACCGGCTCCCTCGCCCGGACCCTGATCGCCTACGCGGCCAAGTCCGGCAACACGCAGGCCAAGACCACCGGCAAGGGTCTGCTGGACGCGCTCTCGGCGGCCAGCGACAGCAAGGGCGTCTCGACCACCGAGACGCGCGGCGACTACAAGCGGTTCGACGACGTGTACAACGCCGCCGACGGCCAGGGTCTCTACGTGCCGCCGGGCTGGACCGGAAAGATGCCCAACGGCGACACCATCGCCGCGGGCAAGAGCTTCCTGGACATCCGGTCGTTCTACAAGAACGACCCGGACTGGCCGAAGGTCGACGCGTACCTCAAGGGCGGCCCCGAGCCGACGTTCAACTACCACCGGTTCTGGGCCCAGTCCGACATCGCCATGGCGTACGCGGACTACGGGATGCTCTTCCCGAACGGCTGAGTTGACCCCACCGGGTGGGTGGCGCGGCGCCGCCCACCCGGAGGCCGACCGGGCCCGGGGGAGCGGACGCCCGGTCGGCGGGCGGCCTGATTCCCACGGTCAGGCCGGGGGTGGGTCGATCATCTGGCCGACGCAGCGGATCGGTCGACCCACCCCACCATCCCCCACCCCGCCACGGCGGGAAAGCCGCGAAAAAAGAGGGCGCGCGGGATAACGCGACGCCGTATGACGGAGTACCGTGTTGATCGGAGAGGCCGCTCCCCCCGTGGCGGCCTCTCCGTTAACGTCCCCGGCCCCCCGGCCCCCCGGCCCCCCGGCCCCCCGGCCCCCCGGCCCCCCGGCCCCCCGGCCCCCCGGCCCCCCGGCAGTACCTCAGCCGGGTTCCACCGGGTGCCGCAGCCCCGGATGACCGGCCGGCAGCGAGCGGCGGATCACCACCCAGCTCACCGTCAGCGCCGCCGCCACCAGCGGCCAGGTCAACGCGACCCGGGCCACGGTCAACGCGAGCACCTGCCCGCCCAGCCACAGCGGCAGGAACACCGCCACCCGCACCACGTAGGTGGCCGCCCACACCCAACTGCCCCGCCCGTACGCCCGCAGCAGTGCCGGATCCCGCCGCCACCTGCCCCGCTGCCGCAAGGCGGTCCCGACGACCATCCCGAGCAGCGGCCGGCGCACCACGATGCTGACCATCCAGGCCAGCGCGCTGGCCAGGTTCGACAGCAGCTGCACCGCGAAGAAGTCGACGGCCCGTCCGGTGCGCAGCGCCACCACCGCGGCCAGACAGACGGCCAGCAGTCCGATCAGCACCGCCCGGGGACGGTCCCCGCGCCGCCACCGCCACAGCGCCACCGCCGTGCCGGCCAGCACGGCCGCGGCCACCCCGCCGATGACCGACCGTCCGGTCGCCAGCCAGCCGATCGTGAACGCCACCGGCGGCAGGGTCGCGTCGACCGCGCCACTGCGCCCGCCGAGCAAGCTGGCCAACGACTCCACCGGCTCCGGCGCTGAGCCGTGCGGTGCCGCCGGCTCCCGCGTGGCCCCTGCGTCGTCCGGCTCCCGCGTGGCCCCTGCGTCGTCCGGCTTCCGCGCTGGACCGTCCGGTGTGCGCGTCGGCCCCGGCTCCCGCGCTGCGCTGTCGGGTACCCGGGCTGACCCGTCCGGGGCCGGCGTGTCGCCGGGGGACCGGTCCTTCGACACCGGCCGCGCGGGTGCCTCCGGCGCCGGTCGGTCCCGGGGCGGCCCCTCCCGCGCCGACTGCCGGGGCGGTCGTTCGTGCTGTGGTGAGCCGGTCACCGTCACCTCCCGTGGTCCGGAAGCCAAGTATCCGTACCGGATCGGCGACCCCGCGCGCGACGGGCCGGGCTTGCCGCTACGGTGTGCGGGTGCGAGCGACGGCAAGGGGTTGGACCGCGGTCTGGTTGGTCGTACTGGCGTTGGCCCAGACGGCCGCCTTCCTGCTGGTATGGCGGTTCGCGGTGCACACCGGCACCGGGCAGTGGCTCGACACGGTCGCGTTGACCGGCAACCGGATCGGCCAGGACCGCATCGACGGGCTGGTCAACCGGATCCTCAACGCCATGTCGGTGGTCTCCCTGCTGGCGGCCATGGTGGTGATCTTCTTCATCGCCCTGATCCGGGGCCGCAAGGCGCTCGCCATCTCGGCCACCCTGCTGATCGCCGGGGCGAACGTCACCACCCAGGTGCTCAAGTACGTCATCGACCGGCCGGCCCTCGGCATCGACCCGCAGCGTGACGCGGTCGGCAACAGCCTGCCCAGTGGACACACCACCATCGCCGCCTCGGTGGCGCTGGCGCTGATCCTGGTGCTGCCGGCCAAGGTGCGGGTGCTCGGCGCGTTCCTCGGGGTCGCGTACGCGGCCGTGGCCGGGGTGGCCACCCTCTCCGCCGGCTGGCACCGGCCCAGCGACGCGGTCGCCGCCTTCCTGGTGGTCGGGGTGTGGGCGGCGCTGGCCGGTCTGCTCCTGCTGATCTTCCAGCACGAGCAGGCGCAGGTCGCCCCGGACGACGCGCACAAGGTGGCCGCCAGCGTGCTCGGCATCGGCGGCCTGCTCGCCGTCCTCGGCTGCGGACTGGCCCTGTCCGGCCTGCTCGACCAGCAGCAGGTGCCGGTGGACGAGCTGACCCGTCGCACCCTCTTCATCGGGTACGCCGGCAGCGCCGCCGGGATCGCCGGCACCATGGGCGTGGTGGCCGCACTGGTGCTGCTCTCCGTACACCGCCTGGTTCCCCGCTGGAAGGGCTGACGCAGCCCCCACCCCACCAGCGCCCCCACCCCCGCACCCACCCACCACCGCCCCGGTGATCAAGAGGTTTACGTCAAGTCTGATCATCAACTTGACGTAAACCTCTTGATCACCGGGGGCAACAGCGGCCGGGGCAACGGCACCGGGGGCAACAGCGGTGGGGGCGGGCGGGGCGGGGACGGGTGGGGTGGGTGGGGGTTACAGGGGTGGGGCGGCGGGTTCCGGGGGGTGGCCGCGGGCGCGGTGGGCGTCGGCCGCCGCCACCACGCCGAGCACCACCGCCGCCACCGTGGCGGAGGCCAGTGGGGCCACGTGTAGCAGCAGGGGGAAGAGCAGCGCCAGGGCGGCCGCGGCGATCCAGCGGGACGGTGAGACCCGGCCGAAGACCTCGTACTCGAACCGGGCCCGGCCGAGCAGGAAGAGCACCGGGCCGCCCACCACCAGCACCACCCAGGCCGCCTCCGGGGCGGCGAGCGGATGCTCGATGGTCAGCTCGTAGCCGATCGCCGTGCCGACCAGCCCCACCACCATCACCAGGTGGGTGTCGGCAGCCGACCGACCGGTTTCCGACGGGTGCCGGGACCGCACCACCGCATCGGCGAGGATCTGCCCGGCCCGCTGCACGTAGATCCGCCACAGCAGCACCGAGGTCACCAACGCCACCGCGAACGCCCCGGTGCGGGCCGGGTCGAACGGTCCCGTGCTGTACGCCAGCCCACTCACCAGGATCGTCTCACCCAGCGCGACCAGGAAGAACTGCTGGTACCGCTCGGCCAGATGCTCCCCGGCGACGTCCCAACGGCTCGCCATGGACCGGCCCAGCCCCGGCACCGGCCACCCGAACCGGACTGCCAGGTACTCGGCGACCAGCGCCAGCGCCCAGCACACCCCCCGTGCGGTGGGCGGCAGGAACGCGCCTACCAGCCAGAGCACCCCCGTCGCACAGTAGGTGAGCAGCATGCGCAGCTTGAGCCGCCGGTACTCGTGACTGCGGAGGGCCACCAGCAGCAGCCCCGGGCGGAACACCTGCGTCACCACGTACGCCACCGCGAACGTCAGGCCGGCGGAGGTGAACGCGCGGGGGATCGCCACCCCCATCACCATGCTGCCGAACAGGGCGATGATCACCACGAGTTGGAGCCAGCCGTGGTGCGGGTCGTAACGGCTGGTGGTCCACGCCACGCCCTGCCAGATCGTCCAGAGCGCGAGCAGGAGCAGCAGCGTCTTGACGCCTCCGGTGACCGGTGACCAGCCGCTGGTGCCGCCGGGCTCCAGGGAGAGATCCTCGAAGGCGCGGAACGAGATGCGGGTGAGCGCGAAGACGAACACCAGGTCGAAGAAGAGTTCCAGGAAGGTCGCCCGCTGGGCCGATCCGGTAGGCCGCAGCGGGGCGGCCTGGTCGCCACCCGTCATGATCCTCGTCGTCCGCGGTCGGTCCGGTCCACCAGGGGTTCGTAGCATCCCGACCGCCCCCGCCGACGGTCAACGCGGCAATCCTCCCCTTGTTCCGTCGGGGGTGAGCGGGCACCATCGACCGGATGACGAACCGATGGGGCCTCACGGTGCCGCTGACCGGTGTCCCGCTCGCCGCACACGCCGCCTGCTACGCGGCCGCCGAACGGGCCGGCTTCACCGACCTGTGGTCGTCCGAGGTGAACGGCACCGACGCGTTCACCCCGCTGGCCCTGGCCGCCGCCTGGCAACCCGGCCTGCGGCTGGGCACCGCGATCACCCCCGCCTTCACCCGGGGGCCGGGCCTGTTGGCGATGAGCGCGGCGGCGCTGGCCGAGGCCGCCCCGGGCCGGTTCGCGCTGGGCATCGGCGCGTCCTCCCCGGTGGTGGTGGGGGACTGGAACGCGGTGCCCTACACCGAGCCGTTCCGGCGTACCCGGGACGTGCTGCGGTTCCTCAAGGCGGCCCTGCGGGGTGAGACCGTCGACGGGGCGTTCGACACCTTCCGGGTACGCCGGTTCACCCTGGAACGTCCGCCGGCCAGCCCGCCGCCGGTGCTGCTCGCGGCGCTGCGGCCGGGGATGCTGCGGCTCGCCGCCGCCGAGGCCGACGGGGTGATCCTCAACTGGCTGGCCGCCGACGACGTGTCCCGGGTCCGCGCCGAGCTGACCGGTCGCGGGCCGGACTTCGAGGTGGTCGCCCGGATCTTCGTCTGCCCCACCGAGGACGTCGACCACGCCCGCGCCCTCGGCCGCCGGTTGATCACCAGCTACCTCACCGTGCCGGCGTACGCCGAGTTCCACCGCTGGCTCGGCCGGGAGCCGGCGCTCGGCCCGGTCTGGGCGGCCTGGGCCGCCGGTGACCGGCGGGCCGCCGCCGCGGCCGTCCCCGACGAGGTGGTCGACGCGCTGATCCTGCACGGCTCGCCGGAGCGCTGCCGCGACCAGGTCCGCCGCTACGCCGACGCCGGGGTGGACGTGCCGGTGCTGGCTCTGCTGCCCACCCCGGAACTGGCCACCGGTGGAGCCGCCGCGCTGGGCGACCTGATCGCCCGGCTCGGGCCGCCGCCGGCCCCGGGTGTGCCGCCTGCCCCGAGTGTGCGACCGGCCCCGGGTGCGCCGCCGGCCGCCGGGAACGGGGCGGCGGCGGGGCGCACCGGGCAGCCGGCGGAACGGGGCTGAGATGAACCTGACCGACCGGGTGGTGGTGATCACCGGTGGAGCGGGTGGCATCGGTTCCGCGCTGGCCCGCCGCTTCGCCGCCGAGGGCGCCGCCGCCGTAGTCCTGGCCGACCTGGACCTGCGGGCTACCGTCGCGGTGGCCGAGACGGTCGGCCCGGCGGCCCGCGCGGTCGCCGTCGACGCCGCCGACGAGGGCCAGGTCCGCGACCTGGTGGCCGACACCGAGCGACGGTACGGCCGGATCGACCTCTTCTGCGCCAACGCGGGCGTGGCCACCGGCGGCGGTATCGAAGCCGCCGACGCCGACTGGGACCGGGCCTGGCGGGTCAACGTGCTGGCCCACGTGTACGCCGCCCGGGCCGTGCTGCCCGGCATGCTGGCCCGCGGCGGTGGCCACCTGATGCACACCTGCTCGGCGGCCGGTGTGCTCACCGCGGTCGGCGACGCCCCGTACACCGCCACCAAACACGCGGCGGTCGGGCTGGCCGAGTGGCTGGCGATCACCTATCGGGACCAGGGCATCCGGGTCAGTGCGCTCTGCCCGCAGGGGGTGGACACCCCGATGCTCGCCGACGGGTTGGGCAGCGGGCACCTGGCGGCCCGGGTGATCGCCGCCTCCGGCCCGGTGCTCACCGCCGACCAGGTCGCCGACGCGGCGGTCGCCGGGCTGGCCGAGGAGCGTTTCCTCATCCTGCCCCACCCGGAGGTCGCCCGGTACGCGCTGCGCCGCGCCGAGGACCCGGACGGCTGGCAGGCCGGCCTGCGCAAGCTGGTCCGCCGGCTGCGCGCTGCCGGCCCGCCCCCCGCGTAGTCGGCCCGCCCCCCGTGTAGTCGGCCCGCCCCCCGTGTAGTCGGCCCGCCCCCCGTGTAGTCGGCCCGCCCCCCGTGTAGTCGGCCCGCCCCCGCGCCGTCGGCCCGCCCCCGGGTAGTCGGCGCGGTCCGCCCCTCCGGCATGGTCGGCGGCGGCGCCCGGCTGGTGGGCGGTGGGCCGGCACCGGTGACGACGCCCGGCCCGCTCCCGGCTCCCGTGGTCGATCGGTGGTGCGCGGCGGTGCCGGGCAGGGGTCAGCGGGGCCAGCGCAGCGGGCCGGGCCGCACCGACCAGAGCAGCCGCCGCCAGCGGGGGCGGGCTGCCCGCAGCGCCGTCGCGTACCCCTCGGCGAGACCCCGGGCCCGGTCGGCCTGGGCGTCGGTCAGCGTGCCCGGGGCGAAGGCCGCCTGGTTGAGCAGCCCGGCCAGCTCCGTCAGCGTCGTCTCCTCCCCGGCCCGCCCGGAGTCCTCGGCGAGTGCCCGCCCGGCCAGCTCGGCCACCTCGGTCGCGGAGAGCTGCCCGCCGACCCGCCGCCCCGACAGGCGCAGCGCGTCGGTGGTGTGCCGCCACGCGCCGCCCACCCGGGTCGCCGGATCCCCCCGGGTCAACCGGGTCCGGGTCTGCGCCCGACGGTAGCCGACCAGCACCCCCAGCACCAGCCCGACCAGCAGCAACCCGGCGGCACCGGCCCCCAGCCAGACCGGGACCGGCCCGGTGCGTTCGGCGGCGACCCGACCCGGACCGGCCACCGCCGGTGGGGTGGTCGGCAGGGTCGCGGTCGGCTCGGGCACCTCCGACGGCGGTGGACTCGGCGCGGCCGGTCGGAAGTCCTCCTCCACCGGGCGGGGCGCGCTGTCCGGCCGGGGCAGCGGGTCGAACGGCACCCACCCCACCCCGGTGAAGAGCACCTCCGGCCAGGCGTAGGCGTCGGCGGCCCGGACCGGCCCGTCCCCCCGGGCGGTGAACCCCACCACCACCCGGGTCGGCAGGCCGGTCAACCGGCCCAGCACCGCGAAGGCGGCGGCGAACTGCTCGGAGGTGCCCCGCTGACCGCCGCCGTTACGCGGCCCGAACAGGAAGAACTCCAGATTCGGGTACGCGTGCCCGCTCGGCGCGTCCGCCACCAGCCGGTAGTGCTCGGCGAGGAACTGCTCCACCGCCGCCGCCCGCGCGTACGGGGCGCCGTTGTCCTCGGCGAGCTGGGCGGCGAGCCGGCGCAGCGGCTCCGGTACCCCGTCGGCCACCCGCAGCACCCGGGCCACCTGCGCACCGGCCGGCACGTCGGCGGTGCCGAGCAGGTTCGCGTCCGGCCGTTCCCGCGCCGAGGTGACCGAGTACGTCAACCCCGGCACCAGCCCCTCCGGCCGGATCAGCGTCCCGCTCTGCGGGTCGTACGCCACCCGGGCGCCGTCGACCGTACGCGGGGTGGCCACCGCCGGGAGCAGCCGACCGGTCAACCCCGCCACGGTGATCTCCTGCCGGACGGTGTCCACCGTCCCGGTGCCCGGTTCTCCGGCCGGGAGCACCCGACCGGCGGTGCGGTAGGTCGCCCCCACCCGCCAGGTGACCCCGTCGTAGTCGCTGAGCACCGCCAGCCGGATCGTGGTCGGCCCGTCCGCCGGGGGGCGGGTCGACACGTCCAGCAGCTTCTGCTGCGGTTCCAGCGCCCACCCGGAGATCCGGATCAGCGGGTTCTCGTCCAGCGACTCCACCCGGGGCGGCGGCACGTAGCGACGCGGGTCCACCGGCCGCTCGTCGACCCGCCCGGCGAGGGCCGGGCCGAGCAGGGCGGCCGCCGCCACCACCAGCGCCACCCCGGCGGCGGAGACCGTGGCGGCCCGGAGCCGGACGGCGGCCCGCAGGGCCGGAGCCAGCCCGGCGGCCGGGTCCGGGCCGGGGGCGCGTGCCGTGGCCAGGGCCACCGCGACCAGCCCGGCGAAGACGACCGACGCCCCGACCGCCGGTGCCGCGTTCGGGCCGACCACGTAGACGACCGCGACGTAGAGCGCGGTGGCCGGCAGGAACCCGAGCAGCACCCGCCCGGCCCGCAACGCCACCTCGGCGCCGGCCAGCCCGGCCAGCCAGGCCGCGACCACCGGCAGTAGCACCGTGTCCGGTGCCGGCTCGACCGGGATCATCGCGGTGAGCAGCCGGGGAACCGCGTTGGCGGCGGCGTCGGCGGTCACGTCGAGGAAGCTGCCCGGCAGGTCGGCGCTGGTCGCGGCGAGCCGTACCGACCAGCCCGTCCAGCCGAGCATGGCGGTCACCGACAGGGGTGCCACCAGCCAGGACGGCAACCGGCGGGCGGCCACGCTGACCAGCACCGCGCCCAGGGCCGCACCGCACACCAGCCGGGTCAGCAGGTCACCGGCGTACACCCGGTTGAGCACCACCCCGGTCAGGCCGATGACGGCGACCAGCGCCGTCGGCACCACGGCGGCGCGCAGCACCCGCCCCGGCAGCCCGCCGGCCGTCCGGCCCGGACCGCCGGCCGGGCCACTGTCGCCCGGCCCGCCGTCGCCCGTGCCGGTCCCGGCGGGCCGGTCGGTCACCGTCACCACCGGCGGACCGCGTCCCACGCGGCGGCGAAGGCCGCGCCGTCGGCCGCGTCGAGCACCACCGGCCCGGCCGCCGCCGGTGTCGGCCCGGCCGCCCCGAACATCCCCACCACCACCGACGGGTACGCCCCGCGCAGCGCGCCGACCCGCCCCAGGTCGTCCCGGCCGCCGGGGCCGGTGAGGAAGACCAGGGTGTCGCCGGGCCGCTCCCGGCGCAGCCGGGTCACCGCCGCGCCCAGCACCCCGTCGGGCGGGTCACCCGGACCGGTGCCGGTCAGGGCCACCGCGGCCAGCCGGTCCAGTGCCGGGTCGGTGGCCCGGTCGTCGGCCGGGTCGACCAGCAGCAGAACCACCGGCAGGTCCTGGCGGAACGCGGCCACCACCAGCGAGGCCGCCGCCTCGCAGGCCGCCTCGAACGACCCGGCCACCCCGTCGGCCCGGCCCGGGTGGGCGGTGGCCCGGTTGTCCAGCAGCACCACGATCCGGGGCAGGCTGGTGTCCACGTTCTCCCGCACCATCAGCTCACCGACCCGGGCGCTGGTCCGCCAGTGCACCCGGCGCAGCTCGTCGCCGACGACGTACTCGCGCAACGAGTCGAAGGTGATCGACCCGTGCGGCACCCCGTCCACCCGGCCGTCCAGGCTGCGCCCCGCCCCGGTCGGCACCGCCGTCAACGGGAACACCCGGGGATGCACCCGGATCACCGTCGCCGACCCGTACGGGCGGGTCGCGGCGCACAGGCCCAACGGGTCGCGGCGGGTCACCCGCAGCGGCCCCACCGGCAGCACCCCCCGTCGACGGGTCGGCACGTCGTACCCGCAGGTGGTGTCCCGGCCGGGGCGCAGCCGCAGCAACGGAACCGGCACCGGGCGGCCCGCGCAGCGGTCCTCGGCCAGCAGGCTGGTCACCCGCAACCGGCCGGCGTTGCGGACGGTCAGGGTCATCCGGGCCGGCTCGCCCACCGCCACCCGGTCCGGGTCGGCCTCGCGGGCGACCACCAGCCGGGGACGGCGGGCCGCGCCCAGCACCGCCTGCCCGACCGCCACCGCGCCCGCCGCCCCCAGCACGGTCAGCTCCGGGTACCCGAACCGCAGCCCGCTACCGAGCAGCGCGGTCGCGGCGACGAGCAGCCCGGCACCCCGGGTGGTGAGCCCCATCCCGGCCCGGTCAGCCGTGCGTCGGGGTCGACTGGCCCGACGGCAGCGGCACCGGCACCGACGCCACCGCCTGGCGCAGCACCTCGGCGGCGGTCACCCCGCGCACCTGCGCGTCGGCGGTGAGCAGCAGCCGATGGGCGAAGACCGGCTCGACGAGCGCCTTCAGGTCCTCCGGCATGATCCATCCCCGGCCGTCGATCAGCGCGTACGCGCAGGCCGCCCGGGTCAACGCGATCACCCCGCGGGGGCTGACCCCCACCCGGACCTGCGGATGGTTCCGGGTGGCCGTGGCCAGCCGGACGGCGTACCCGTAGAGGGGTTCGGCGATGTGCACCCGGCGGGCCATCCGGACCATCTCCCCGACGGTGGCCGTGTCGGTGACCGGTTGCAGCGAGTCGGGGGAGCGGACCGTCGCCCCGCGCAGCACCTCCACCTCGACCGCCTCGTCCGGGTACCCCACCGACAGCTTCACCAGGAACCTGTCCAGCTGGGCCTCGGGCAGCCGGTACGTGCCGTCCATCTCCACCGGGTTCTGGGTGGCGACCACCAGGAACGGCTGCGGCACCGGGTGCCGGACGCCGTCCACCGTGACCGTCCGCTCCTCCATCACCTCCAGCAGCGCCGACTGGGTCTTGGGCGAGGCCCGGTTGATCTCGTCGGCGATGACGATGTTGGCGAACACCGGCCCCGGATGGAACTCGAACCCCCGGGTGGCCTGGTTGAAGATCGTCACCCCGGAGACGTCCGAGGGGAGCAGGTCCGGGGTGAACTGGATCCGCCGCCACTGTCCCTGCACCGTCGCCGCGACCGCCCGCGCCAGGGTGGTCTTGCCCACCCCCGGCACGTCCTCCAGCAGCACGTGCCCCTGGGCGAACAGGGCGGTCAACGCCAACCGGACCACCTCCGGCTTGCCCAGCACGACCGCGTTGACGTTCTCGGCCAACCGGGCGGCCAGGGCGGCGAAACCCTGGACCTCCGGCTGGCTGAGCGGTTCGGGAGTGCTGTTCACGACGGCGGAGGGCTCCTCGGCTGGGATGACGGAGGTCAACAGGTGGGCAGCACGGCGATGTCGTCACCACCGGCCAGGTTGAGCCAGGCCCAGGGAATGTAGTTGCGCCCCTGGTAGTCGACCCGGACCCACCAGGTGCTCTGCTTCTGGTCGTTGTAGATCCAGGAATCGACGTTCTCGCCCTGCCGCCGACAGTACGCCCGCAGCCGGGTGCCCGGCCTCGCCCAGCCGACCTGCTTGTCGTCGTCCTGTCGGGGCACCGAGAACACCTCGTTGCCGTTGCGACCGTCCACATCGGCGTCACAGTAGGTGCGCTGGTCGCCGTCCGGGCCGTTGACACAGGTCGCCACCCCGTACAGCGGGTCGGTGGCCTGCGCCCGGGTGGCGGTGCCGCGACCGGCGGCGTTGCTGGCCGTCACGGTCACCGTGTACGAGGTGCCCGGGGTCAGGCCGGTCACCCGCAGGCTGGCACAGCCGCCCGACGCGCTCTTCCCGCCGGTGGCGGCGGTGCAGGTCGGCTCCCCGCCACCGGCGTCCACGGTGAACCGCACCGTCACCGACGTCGCATCGGCCGACGACCCGGTCACCGTCACCCGGGGTGCCGCCACCGTGCGCGCGGTGGCGGTGGCCTCCGGCCCCGGCCCGGCCTCGTTGACCGCCTTCACCCGGACCATCACGTTCTGCCCGTCGCCCAGCCCCGTCACCGTCGTGGCGGTGTCGGTCACCTCACTGGTCCGCCCGCCCACGTCGACCTGGTAACGGCTCACCGGCCGGCCGTTCGCCGCCGCCGGTGACCACTGCACCGTGATCGTGCCCGGCCGGTCGGCCACCGTGGCCGCCCGCAGCCCCGCCGGCTGGCCGGGAGCGGTGAACGGCACCACCGGGTCGCTGATCGGGGAGGCCGCCGAGGCGGCACCCCGGTCGTTGACCGCGGTCACCGTGAACGCGTACTGGGTGCCGTACGCCAGCTCGCCCGCCGGGACCACCAGCTCGGTGCGCCGCGACTCGCCCACCGGGGCGTTCGCGCCGGCCGAGGTCGCGGTCACCGCGTACCGGGCGATGCGGTTGCCCTGCCCGTCGGCCGCCGGCCAGCGCACCAGGACCGTGCCGTCGGCGCGGGCCTGCGCGGTGACCCCGGCGGGTGGATCGGGCACCGCCGCGGTCGGGGTCACCGGGTTGCTGCGCCGGGCCGGACCGTCGCCCTTGGCGTTCACCGCGTGCACCGAGAACGTGTACGTCGAGCCGTTGGTCAGCCCGGTGATCTCCACCGCCCGCTGGTTGGCCCCCACCTCGTGCCGCTGACCGGCACCCTCCACCACGTACCGCAGCACCGCCGCGCCGTTCGCGGCCGCCGGCCGCCAGACCACCCGGGCCCGCGCGTCACCCGCCGTCGCGGTCACCTGCCGGGGCGCACCGGGCTTACCCACCTGGGGCTTCGGCGGTGGCGGCGGTGGCGGCGGGTCCGGCGGCGGATCCCCGCCCAGCACGTCGTTGGCGTACTTGTCGACGGTGCGTACCCGGTGCGCGTCGTCGACCACCCGGGCGGTGGCCGCCCCCGGGGCGTTGATGAACAGGTGGTTCTCCCGCACCTCCAGCTCCCACGGGCCGGTGGCCCGGCCGGGTCGGATCGTCTCCACCAGCTGCCCGGCGGCGTCGAACGCGTAGACCGTGCCGGTCACCCCGTCGGCGCAGTAGAACCGGCCGGCCCAGGCGACCGCCGGCCCGACCCGGTCACCGCCGCCCGGCACCACGAACCGGGCGACCACCCGGCCGTCGTCCACGCCGAGCACCCGGCGGTCCCCGCCGATCGTCACCGGCACCACCGGGCCGCTCGTCCGCGCCGGCAGCGCGCCGCCGGCCGTCGCGCCGAGCGCGGTACGCCGGACCTGCCCGGACCGGACCGTCACCAGCGTGCCCGTGGTGCGATCCAGCACCGCCACCCCGTCGTCCAGGGTGGACAACACCAGCTCGTGGTTCGGCTCGGCCACCGGATGGGTCTCGACCCGTTGCGGCCCCCGCCCGCCGGCCGCCCCCGACACCGGCCCGGACGGCAGGGCGGCGGCGGTGACCGCAGCGACGGTCCCCTCCGTTGGCACCGCGATCCACAACCGACCCCGACCGTCGAACGCACCGGCCGTGATGCCCGGCGGGAAGAGCACCGGATCACCCACCGGCACCAGCGAACGGGGGTCGAGCTGCCGCACCACCCCGCGCACCGCGTCCACCACGAACGCGGCGTCGTCGTGCAGCACCACGTTGACCCCGAGGCCCGGCGTGGTGGGGGTGGTCGCGGTGATCTGCAGGGTGGCCAGGTCGAGCGCGCTCACCTGACCGGTCTCCAGGTCCCGCAGGACCAGCAGCCGGTCGGTCTGGGTGACCTGCACCGGGTGCTGCCGGGCACCCGGGACCTCCTTGCGGGTGTCCACCCGGGCGGTGATCCCGTTGACCCGGGCCAGCTCGCTGCGGGTGCTGCTCCACAGCCAACTGCTGGCGTCGAAGCTGGCCAGCGCGTCCTCGGCGGCGCCCCGACCGAGCAGGGTGAGCCCCAGCGCGGCCACCAGCGCGGTCACCGTGCCGACCGTGACCAGCCCGCCCCGTAACCGGGACCGCCGACGGGACGCGCCGACACCGGTGTTCGCGGCATCGTCGATGCTGGCCACAGCGGCTCGCCCTCCGTCCGGTGGCCGGGCGGCGGGCCGGGTGCCGGCCGTCCTGCCCTGAACCGTGGGACATCATATGGGCCGTCCCGGGACGAGGAAACCCGCACCGTTCCGAATCGGACACCCAGCGTGCCGGGGTCAGCCCGCTCCCCGCCCCGTCGCGGTACCGGTCGGCGTCGACCCGGTCAGCCGCTCCGCGACGGGCGGACCCGGTCGGTGCAGACCTGACCGGAGGTCGCGAACGCGTTCGTCGAGTAGACCGCCAGCACGGTGAAGCAGTAGTCCACCTCGGTGTTCAGCCCGTTGACCGTGAAACTGGTCTGTCCAGGGTCGACGGTGGCCATCACCCCGAGCGCCCGCCCGGTCCGTCCACCCGCGACCATGAACGGCACCGACCCGTTGCTCGGATCGGACCAGGTGACCGTGATGGTGGCCGCATCGTCACGCAGCTTCAGGTCGGCCGGCGGCGGCCCGGCCGTCCCCCCGGGCGCGGCACCTGTCGACTGTCCCGGATCGGTCGACTCGCGGCCCAGGATCAGCGCGCCGACCGTGCCCCCGACGGCCAGCAGCACCACCACGCCCGCCACCACGGCCACCAGCCGGCCCCGGCCCCGCGACCCACCTGCCCGCCCCGAGGACGACAGCGGCAGCTCGCGGTCACCCGCTCCTGTCGGGCCGCCCGCTCCTGTCGGGCCGCCTGCCCCTGTCGGGCCGCCTGCGCCCGCTGGTTGGACCGTGCCCCAGGGGTCGCTGTTCCACGGCGGTGGCGCACCCGCCGGCAGCCGCCGGGGCGACGGCGGCCCCGCCGGATCGAGCGGCTCCACCACCGGCGGGCCGTCGACCGGGTACGCGGGTGGTGCGGCCGGAGAGGCCGGCGCTTCCGCCGCTGACCCGCTCACCCCGCGCGCCGACGGTCGGTCCGCCGGCTGCCGGGGGGCGGTAGCAGGGGGCGCGCTCCCCGGTTGCGCCGTCGTGGATGACGGGTGCGATACGGGCACCGCAGCGGTCGACGGAACCGGTACGTCGGTGCCGGTCGACCCACCGTACGTACCGGGTCGGTCCGGCGGCGGCGGCGTCGGCGCGGCCGGCGTACCACTGCCCGGAACCGGGGGTATCGGAGGGACGCCCGCCGGTTCCGCCGCCCTGACCCGCGTGGGCAGCGTCGACGGTGCCGGTGCCGCCGATGCAGTCGCTGCCGCGCTCACGTGCGGGGGCGGCCCTGCGGCCCCTGCCGGTGGCGGCGGCGTGGGCGGTGGTGACGATTCCGGTGCTGCCGGTGCGGCCGGTGGAGCTGGTGTCGACGGGGTTTCCGCCAGCGGTGGTGTCGCCGTGCGTGGTGCCGCCGCTGCGAGCGGTGGTGGCGCTGCCGCCGGTGGCAGCACCCCTGTCGGTGGCAGCACCCCTGCCGGTGTGGGCGCTGGCCCCTCCGGTGCGGGTGCCGGCCTCGCTGTCGCCGGTGCCGTCGCCGGTGGTGGTGTGGTCGGCGGTAGTACTGGCGTTTCCGCCGGTGGCGGCGGGATGGTGGCGTCCGGGGGTGGGATGCTCGGGGTCGGGTGCACTGCCGGTGCCGGGGGTGGTCCGTCGCCCGGGGCGGCGGTGGGCGGTGCGGCCGGGGGGTGGCCGTCGGGCAGCGTCCGCTGGTCTGCGTCGCCGTCCTGCTCCTCCAGCAACGGCCCGATCTGCCGTACCTGCACCGTCGGGCGGTCCCAGGTCCGCGCCGGTGGCGACCCGGCGACGAGTGGTACGGACGATGCCGGTGCCGGCGGCAGTGGTATCGGCGGCGGCGGTGGTGCGGGCGGGGACGGGTCGTTCGGGGGAAGGGCCGGCACCCCACTGTCGAGAGGCGGTGCCAGCCCGGCCGGCAGCGCGATCGGCCGGGCCGGGCCGGATGGCGAGCCGGCGGGAATCACGACCGGCCGCCCGTGCTGGGCCGGCGGGCCGGGTGGCAGCGCGGTGGGCTGTCCGTGCTGGGCCGGTGGACCGGGTGGCAGCGCGGTCGGCCGCCCGTGCTGGGCCGGCGGGATGGCGGTCGGGTGGCCGTGCCGGGGTACGGACGACCGCGCGGCCGCCTCCCCGGGGCCGGATCGCTCGAGCGGTATCGACGGCACCGGATGGTAGGGCGGCTCCGGTTGGGGCGGTGCGGAGCGTGGCGGCTGGTCGTGTGGTGGCCGGAGGTGTGGCGGTGCCCAGGGCGAGGCGGCCGGTCCGCTGCCGGAGACCGGCGCGGACGGGGAGAACGGTGGTGCCGACCGCGGTCGGGGCGATTCCGCCGCCGGGACGGAGTCTGGTGTGCGTTCCGCCGCCGCCGGGGCGGAGTCCGGTGTCCGTTGCGGGGGAGCGGAGTACGGCGGTACTGCGGGCGCCCCCGGGCTGGCGGGGCGCGGTGCGGGCAGCGGCGGTGCCTCGGACTGTGGCCCGGGTGACGCCGGTCGAGGGCGGGGCACCCCGGGCCGGTGGGCGGTCGACCGGCCGTACATCTGCCGGGGCAGCGGCACCCGGGGTTCGGCGTCGAGGAGGGGGTCGACCCGAGTGTCGCCCTGGCCCGGCACCGGTGGCGGGTGCACCTGCTGGCCGGGGGAGTGCGGTGGGTCAGACGGGGCCGGCGGGGCAGCGGCCGGTGCGGGCGTCGCCGGCAGGGAACTCCCGGTAGGACCCGGCTGGTCCGCCGGGATGCCCAGGTACCGGCGGGCGGCCTGGACGGTGGGATGCTGTTCACCGAGCGCGGCGGGGCCGGCGGTCGCTACCCGGGTGTAGTTGCGGCGGGCCTCGTGGCGGTTGCCCAGCTCCTCGGCGACCCGGGCCAGGTCGAAGGCGAGGGCGAGCATCAGCGGGTCGGCCGGACTCCACCGCCGCTCGCCGGCCGCGTACGCCTCCTCCAGCACCCGACGGGCGGCGGCCGGTTCGTCGGCCTCCCGGTGCAGCCGCGCGAGCAGGTACAGCGCACTCATGATCTCCGGGTGGTCCTCACCGTACGCGGGGCGGGCCGAGTCGATCGCGTCGGCGAGCAGCCGGCACGCCGCCGACAGGTCACCGGAGGAACGCAGGGCGAGCGCCCGGTGTCGGACTGCGGCGAGGGGTGCGGGTGCGGACACGCCACCCATGCTGCCGCCTGTACGGGTCCGGACGCTACCCACCCGACGATGCGCTCCGATGCAGGCTTCTGACCTGCGATGATCCAGTCCCCGTCCGACCGCCCGACGGTGATGTGCATGATCCATTCCGGCCGTGTACAGTAATGCCCCGTGCGGCCCACCAGGCCGGCCGACCGGGGTGAGAGACGCCGGAGCCGACCGGGTAGGCTGAACGGGCAAGTCCGGGTGGCGGAATGGCAGACGCGCTAGCTTGAGGTGCTAGTGCCCGTATAGGGCGTGGGGGTTCAAGTCCCCCCTCGGACACGAACCGAATCCCAACGGTGCGTGGCAAGATCGACATTTGCCCGCACCGTTTGTGATTCCGGGTCGTAGGTCAGGTGCAACCCGAGGCTGCGGTAGACCTCCAGCTTGTGTTCCGGCTCGGCGTCCCGCAGGGCGTCCACGAGGTCTCCGAGCTCCTCGACAATGGCGATGATCTGATCCTCGTTGAGGCGAGCGGGTATGCGGGGTTCTTCTTCGGCTGGCGCTTAGTGGCGTTGCTCGGCGCGTTGCCGTTCTGCCTGGGTTTCTCGCCGCGCTCGCCAAGACCAGCCAAGATCCCGATCACTGCCACTGGATCCCGATCGCACTATTTGCGGCCGCCAACCAGGACCACAACGCCGGCGCCTGGGTTGCCTCTGCCGACATGGCCACCATCGCTGGTCTCGCCCATCTCGCCTACGCGCCACGACCCGAAGCCCTCGAGGAGCACAGCTACCTCATCGAGGCGGCAAGACCCGCTGTTCGCGGGCGTACAGCTTCACGAGGTCGTGCGGGTGCCGTCCGCTGCGTCACGCCGAGCAACGTGCTACTTGGTGCCACCCACAGGCACTTGTTGGGCGGCCGCCGCAGGCGCTGCCAGATCGCTCAGGGTGACTGCTCGGTCTCCGGCTGACGGTCGGTGTCGCCGCGAGGACGCTCGTCGCCCGCGACGAGGTAGCGACTTGCGCCGTCGCTTAGGAGCACGCCGAGCATCCACGACAG
Organism: Micromonospora sp. WMMD714; assembly: GCF_029581315.1. Taxonomy (NCBI): domain Bacteria; kingdom Bacillati; phylum Actinomycetota; class Actinomycetes; order Micromonosporales; family Micromonosporaceae; genus Micromonospora; species Micromonospora sp. WMMD714. The sequence goes on along the minus strand of NZ_CP120744.1, from coordinate 6,440,104 downwards.
ACCCGCGACGAACGCGAGATCAAAGGTCGCAACTCGTGTGAAGTGGCCGAGTGCCCAGCTGATCGCAGCAATTATTCCTGCTGGCCATGTCAGCCAGAACGATCGCACCGGAGTAGTCGTGAAGCCCACGGAACCTCCTGAGTTGTAGGTGTCGTTCATGACGACCATCCGCGCCCATCAGCTCCCCCGGTAGGTCGAGTAGCCGAACGGCCCGAGCAGCAGTGGTACGTGATGGTGCGCCCCTTTGTTGACGACCTGGAAGGTGACCACGATCTCGGGGTAGAAGGTATGGACGCCGCGATCGACGAAGTACCGCCCAGTGTCGAACCGGAGTCGGTGTACGCCCGCTTGGGGTGCGTACAGCTCGCGGACGCGCCCGTCGGCGTCGGTACAAGCCCGGGCGAGGTGCTGCCACGCGTCGCCATGACAGCGCTCGACGACGACCGCGAGTTCCGGCGCGGGGAGGCCGGTGGTGATGTCCAATACGTGAGTCGAGAGACTCATCAGCCCTCCGATCGCAGGAGTTTGCCCAGCCGGAGGCGGTTGATCGCGGCCAGGTCTGTGAGCGCTACCCGGCGCTCGGTCGCCGGGTCGTTCGCTAACCGGGAGCGGCAGATGGCGAGCAGCTCCGCCGCTGATCGTCCGTTCGCGTAAACCAGGTACAGGTGCCCGAAGCGCTCTTCGTAGGCCGCGTTGGCCTGGCCGAGACTCGTCAGCAGCTCCTCGTCCGCGGTGCCGACTCCTGCCTGCTCTCGCCGCGACCACTGTCCACCGCTGCCGCTCGTTGGCTTGCCGATCTGTGGGTGACCGGCCAACGCCTCGGCAAAGCCGGCCTCGTCGAGCATGGCGGTGCCGGCGTCGGAGGCCGCACAGAGCTCGTCCTCATTGGCGTAGGGCCGCCCGACGATGACCTCGGTCACCCATGCCTCTGCCGAGCAGCACCGGCGTAGGGCCGACCGGAGGCGCTCGTCTTCGGGCGCGGTGTTTAACCGATCCAGACTCCAGGTCGTCATCGGCTCATGCCACCGTCGGTGCCGGCTCGACTGCGATGACGCGTCCGCTCGTCGCTGTCGGTGCGCTGGGCTGCCTTGTTCGCCGCAAAAATGGTCAGGTTGCCGACGGGGCGAGGGCGTAGGGTGCGAGCGTCGATGGCTTTGGCCCTGACCGGTGCTCCGTCTATCCACACCTGCCCCAGGTCGTCCGCCGTGGCCAGCGCAAATACCTTCGCAAGTGCATCCTCTGGTCCGTTCGAGTGGCGTATGCCAATCTCCAGGACCGTGCCCGGACGGGGTCGTATCCAGATCGCGTCGAACCGCCTGCCGGCGCTCAGGTCGCCGATTTGGTCCCGCAGGCCCAGGGCCTGTGCCCCCGCCGCCGTGGCCATGTGCAACAGATGGGCAGCAGTGAGTGGCACGCCGTCCGCGCCGCGCAAACGTTGCAGGAGGTACGTCTGCAGCCCTTCTTTGAGAAGCGAGAAGCCGGTGCCCGCACCCACGTCGCAGCCGAGTGCCACAAGGACGCCGTGGGCGAGGTGGCGGTTGAGCGGGAACATGCCGCTGCCCAGCGCCGCGTTGCTCGTCGGGCAGTGCGCCACGCTGGCCTGGGCCTCGGCCAGCCGGGTCAGCTCGGTGTCAGTCGAATGCACGTTGTGTGCGAAGACGCTCTGTCGGCCGACCAGTCCGTGCCGGTCGTAGCAGTCCAGGTAGTTGGTGGTGCCGGACAGTCGCCGGACCGTGGCGACCTCGTCGAGGTTCTCGTTCAGGTGTGACGTGAACCAGCTGCCCACCACATCCCGGTGCAACTCCCCGCATGACGCGAGCAGTTCGTCGCTGCACGACAACGCGAACCGGGGGGTCACCGCGTACCGACTGCGTCCGACGCCGTGCCAGCGCCGTGCCAGCTCGCGGCCTTCGTCGTAACTGCGCTCTGCGGACGTGTGCAGCTCCGGCCGCAGCATCCGGTCACCGACGACCAGGCCGCTGGTGATCCGTAGGCCGTGCCCCGCGGCCGCCTGGAACAGTGCGTCCACCGCCGGCGCGAAGTGCGAGCCGAAAACCAGAGCGGTGGTCGTGCCTGCCGAGGTGAGGGCCGAGACGAACTCGCCGGCTACCACGCGCGCGTAGTCGATCTCGGCGATCCGTGCCTCCTCGGGCAGCGCGCAGCGTTCCAACCATTCCAGTAACGGCATCCCGAGCGCACCGATGACGCGGACCTGCGGGAAGTGCACATGGGCGTCCACCAGGCCGGGTAGCAGGACTCCATCGGAGAGCTCGACCAGCTGTGCCTCCGGGTGTCGGGAGCGCAGCGTGGCAAAGGCATCCCGCTCGACGATCCGCCCGTCCTCGACGAGCAGCCCCGCATCGCCGTCACAGCGGAGCGCGCCGCCGCGGAACGGGTCGTCGGGAGTGTCGACGACCTGAGCGCGGTAGAGGGTCATGGCCGGGCCGCCGAGGGAGCGCGGTCGTCGGCCATCGCCTGGTGATGTTCCATCCTGCCCAGGAGATCGGCGGCGACGCTGACGGCGATCGTCGCGGGCTCCTTGCCGTGGATGTCGGCGAGCCCGATGGGCGTGGTGATGCGGGCGATGGCCGTGGCGTCGTGGCCCTGTGCGGCGAGTTCGGTGCGGAACCGGGCCCACTTGCCCGCCGAACCGATGAGGCCGATGGTGCCGAATTCACCGCCGCGAAGCATCGCGTCGCAGAGGGAGAGGTCCTCCGCATGGTCGTGCGTCATGATCAACGCGTAGGTGCCTGTGGGCAGCTCGCCGAGCACGGTCTCCGGCAGCACTGCCACCCGGTGGACGTGCACCCGGGCCACCGCATCGGAGAAGACCGCCAACCGGTCCTCGGTGAGCTGCTCCGGGCGGGTGTCGATGAGATGTAGGTCGATATCATGCCGAGCCAGGACACGAGCCAGCTCCAGGCCCACGTGCCCTACGCCGAAGACAGCCACCACCGGCGCCACGGGTAGCGATTCGAGCAACACCGTGACGGTCCCTCCGCAGCACTGCACCCCGTGCTCGTAGGGCGCTTTGTCGGACAGCGCGAGCGTGAACAGCTCGGGCGTCGGGCCGCCTGCGGCCAGCAGCGTACGGGCCCGGTCGATCGCGACCGCTTCCAGCTTGCCGCCGCCGATCGAGCCCCACGTCTGCGTTTCGCTCACCACGAGCTTCGCGCCGGCCGCGCGAGGGGCATGGCCGCGGACCGTCACGAGCGTGACGAGTACACCGGGCTCACGGACGCTGCGCAGGTGCGCCACCGCTGCCAGCCAGGTTCCCTCAGACATGACTCACCGTCCGCAGGGCCCGCTCCGGCGTCGGGTGCCCGGCGTTCGCCGCCCCACCCGGAGCGAGGTCCGCGCCCGCCGTGGGGCCGTGCCCGCCGCACGCCCGCGCCCGCTCGATCGCCCAGAAGACCGCCTCGGGGGTGGCCGGCGAGGCGAGGTCGATGCTGATGCCGGCGGGCCCGAACGCGGCCGCCGCCTGGCGCAGGGCCTCGCGCACGGAGAAGGCGAGCATCAGCGGCGGCTCGCCCACCGCCTTGGCGCCGTAGACCGCCCCCTCCTCGGCCGCGTCGGCCAACATCGTCACATTGAAGACCTCCGGCATCTCCGAGAAGCTGGGCAGCTTGTACGAGCTGGCCCCTCGCGTGGCCAGCTGGCCGCGCGCGGCTCCCGTGCCGGTGTTCCAACGGAGGTCCTCCAGGGTCAGCCAGCCCGCGCCCTGTACGAACCCGCCCTCGATCTGTCCGATGTCGATGAGCGGTGACAGGCTGTCCCCGACGTCGTGCACGATGTCCACCCGTCGCGTTCGGTACGTGCCCGTGAACCCGTCGACTTCGACCTCGGCGGCGGCCACCCCGTACGCGAAGTACTTGAACGGCGAGCCCTGCATCGCCGCTGAGTCCCAGTACAGCCCCTCGGTGCGGTAGAAACCCGCCGCGAACAGTTGCACCCGCTGGAAGTACGCGGTCCGCACCAGATCGTTCCACTCGACGCCGGTAGGGGCCCCGGTACCCCGCGCCACACCGTCGACGATGCTGATGTCGGCGGCGTTCAGCCCCAGCATGGTGGCGGCCACCCGGGTCAGCCGCTCGCGAAGCTGTTCGCAGGCCTGCCTGACCGCGCCACCGTTGAGGTCGGCACCGCAGCTCGCTGCGGTCGCCGAGGTGTTGGGCACCTTGTCGGTACGTGTGGGCGCCAGCCGCACCCGGCCCAGTGGAATGCCCAGCTCGGTTGCTGCTACCTGCAGCATCTTGGTGTGCAGGCCCTGACCCATCTCGGTGCCGCCATGGTTGATCAGCACCGACCCGTCCCGGTACACGTGCACGAGTGCGCCGGCCTGGTTGAACGCGGTGAGGTTGAACGAGATGCCGAACTTGACCGGCGTGACGGCCAGGCCACGTTTGGCATGCGGATGTGCGGCGTTGAAGGCCGCGACCTCCCGCTGCCGGGCGGCAATGTCACCGGTGTCGACGACCTGACGCCAGAGCCTGTCCAGCCGTTCCGGATGCCGGACCAACTGGCCGTACGGCGTGGTCTGCCCGCGGCGGTAGAAGTTGCGTCGGCGCAGTTCCATCGGGTCGATGCCGAGCAGTGGGGCGCAGCGGCCGAGTATGTCCTCGATGACCAGCATCCCCTGCGGGCCCCCGAAGCCCCGGAAGGCGGTGCTGGATGTCTTGTGGGTGCACACGATGCGGCCGTTGAGTCGTACATGTGGCAACCAGTACGCGTTGTCAACGTGGCACAGCGCGCGGGCCAGCACCGGCTCGGACAGGTCGAGGCTCCAGCCGCCGTCCGAGGTCAGGGTCGCTTCGAGCGCGAGCAGCCGGCCCGCCGCATCGAACCCGACCCGCCACTCGACGAGAAACCCGTGCCTCTTGCCCGACATGGTCAGGTCCTGGGCGCGGGTCAGGCGCACCCGTACCGGGCGGCCGGTGCACGTCGCGCCCAGCGCGGCGATGGCAGCGAGGCCGTGTGGCTGCATCTCCTTGCCGCCGAAGCCGCCGCCCATGCGCAGGCACTGGACGGTCACCTCGTTGCTGGCCCGGCCCAGCACGTGGGCGACTATCTCCTGGGTCTCCGAGGGGTGCTGGGTACTGCTCTGCACGAAGACCCGCCCGGCTTCGTCGACGTGGGCCAGCGAGCTGTGCGTCTCCAGGTAGAAGTGCTCCTGCCCGGCGATTTCGAGTTCCCCACCGAAGACGTGCACGGCGTCGGCCAGACCGGTCTCGACGTCGCCCCGCACCAGTTGCGGCATGGCGCCCTGGAAACTGTCGGCGGCGATCGCCTCCCGCACGGTCACGTAGGAGGGCAACGCCTCCGTCTCGACCTCCACGGCGGCCGCGCCCACACGTGCCGCCTCGTACGTCTCGGCGAGCACCCAACAGACGGCGTGGCCGAAGAACATGACTTCCTCGGGGAACAATGGCTCGTCCTGCTTGATCCCGGCGTCGTTCACTCCGGGCACATCGGCGGCCGTGAGCACCCGGACGACACCTGGCACGCGGAGCGCCGGGGCGACTCGCAGCGCGGTGACCCGGGCGTGCGCCTGGGGCACCTGTACCGGGTGGGCGTGCAGCACATCCTTGGTACGAGGGATCAGGTCGTCGGTGAACTGTGCCGCACCGGTGACGTGCAGCCGCGCACTCTCGTGCGGGACCGCTGCACCCACCGCGGGACTCTCCGGCCTCTCAGACAGCGCGCTCATTCCGTGGCCTCCTCTCGGCCTGGTGCTCGGTGGCCGCGGCGATCCGTCCGCCGGGGACTGCGGCGATCTCGTACGGGGCCGGGTTCTCGGCGTAGAGCTTGAGTAGGCTCTGGCCGAGCATCGCGGCTCGATACTCGGCGCTGGACCGGTGGTCGTCCTGCGGTGTGCCCTCGCGGCGCAAAGACCGAGCGGCGGCAGCGACGGTGGCTGCGGACCAGGGGTTGCCCTCCAGCGCCGCCTCGGTCGCCCGGGCCCGGATCGGTGTGGCCGCCACCCCACCCAGGCCGATGCGTGCGCGGGTGACCGTTCCACCGACGACGTCGAGGGCGAAGCCGACGGCGACGCTGGTGACGTCGTCGAACCGCCGCTTCGCAATCTTGTGGAAGGCGACGAGGCCGGCGAGCGGGCGTGGGATCCGCACTGCCCGGATCAGCTCGTCGGAGCGACGAACGCTGCGCCGATACCCGGTGAAGTAGTCCGCCAGCGGCACCCTGCGTTCGCCGTCGACGCTGACCAGGATGACCTCGGCGGCAAGCGCGAGCAACACCGGCGCGGTGTCGCCCACCGGGGATCCGGTGCCCAGGTTGCCGCCAATGGTGGCTCTGTTGCGGATGAGCCTGGAGGCGAAGAGGGGGAACATGTGGGCGAGCAGCGGCACCCGGCCCGCGAGGCGGCGCTCGATCTCGCTGAGGGTCAGTCCGGCACCGACCTCGATGCTCTCCGGCGTGATCATCAGCTTCCGCAGCTCTGCGAGGCGGTCGATCGCGAGGACCGACTCGGCCCGGGCGCCCTGCAGATTCACCTGCACACCCCAATCGGTGGAGCCGGCCACCACGGTGGCAGTGGGCTGCTCGCGAAGCCGTCGCAGGGCGTCGGGCAGCGAGGCCGGCCGGACGAACTCCCGGCCCCCGTGCCGCAGCCGAACGGGCCGGGGCGGCGCCGTGGGCGCCTGCTGGCGTTGCACAAGCTGGTCGTCGGGCACCGGTGGACCGAGTGCGAACGCGGCGTCGCGAATCGGCCGGTATCCGGTGCAGCGGCACAGGTTGCCGCTGAGGGCGTCCAGGTCGAAGCCGTTGGGCCCCTTGTCGTGTCCGGTCACGTCGCCGTCCGGGGACGCCCGTCTTCCGGCCCGGTAGTACTCGGCAGCCATGCTGCAGACGAAGCCGGGTGTGCAGTAGCCACACTGCGATCCACCGCGGACGGCCATCTCGTGCTGAACCGGGTGCAGGCGGTCGGGGCTGCCCAGCCCCTCGGCAGTGCGGATCTCCTGGGCATCCAGGGCGGCGACCGGCAACAGGCATGCGTTGACCGCCACCCATTCGGTGGGCGAATCAACGCCGGGTCGGGCGACGAGCACCGCGCAAGCGCCGCACTCACCCTCTCCGCAACCCTCCTTGCAGCCGGTGAGGCCTCGTCCACGCAGCCATTCCAGCGCCGTGGTGTGTGGCGTGACATCCCCGAGTGGAGTGATCCGGCCGTTGACCGTGATGTCGCCGCCGCTCCGCGTGGTGTCGTCAGGCAGCGGGGGCGTGTCGGTCGACACCGCTCGGCCCGCGGTCGGCTCCTGCCGACCGGGTAGGTCCGGTCGGAATGCATGGTGCGTCCCGGTCATCTTCTTCCCCTCATCAACAGCTTCCCGAGCGGCTGTCCCTCCGTACGTACGCGCCGCCCGCGAAGCCAGGTCTGCCGGACGATGCCGGCCAGCCGTCGACCCGAGTACGCCGTCAGCTGGTGACGGTGCAGTAGGCTCGCCGGATCGACCACGAAATCGGCGTCCGGGGCGAAAACACACAGATCCGCGTCGGCGCCGGCGGCGATGCGACCCTTGTACGGCAGCCCGACGCGCTCGGCTGGGCGCTGCGCCATCCAACGCGTCACGTCGGCCAGCGAGTGCCCGCGCGAGCGGGCCGCCGTCCATACCACCGGCAGTCCCAGCTGCAGGCCCGCGATGCCACCCCACGCTTTGCCGAAGTCGCCGTGTTCGAGCAGCTTGAGCTCGGGCGTACAGGGTGAGTGGTCCGAGACGACCATGTCGATGTCTCCGGCGGCGAGCGCCTGCCACAACCGGTCCTGGTTGCCGCCGTCGCGGATCGGCGGGCAGCACTTGAACTGGGTCGCTCCATCCGGGATATCGGTATCGGACAACGTCAGGTAGTGCGGGCAGGTCTCCACCGAGACATCGACACCGGCAGCCCTGGCTGCGGTGAGCCCTGACAGCGCGTGGGCGCTGGACAGGTGCAGGACGTGGGCCCGGCCACCGGTCGCGCGCGCGGCGTTGATCACCTGGTCGATTGCGCGATCCTCGGCCCGGTGCGGGCGGGAACGCAGGAAGGCCGCGTACTCCGGCCCGGTGGGGCGTGGCGCCAGTGCGACCACCTCGGCGTCCTCGGCGTGCACGATCAGCATCGCACCGAGGCGAGCCGTCTCTGCCATCGTCGCGACGAACTCCGCAGCGTCCAGCGGTGGAAACTCCGGCACCCCGGAGTCGAGCAGGAAGCACTTGAAGCCGAAGACTCCGCCGTCGTGCAGGGCCGCCAGATCGGTGATGTTGCCCGGCACTGCCCCGCCCCAGAAGCCCACGTCGACGTAGGTCTGGCCGCGGGCGCAGCCCTGCTTGGTGGCCAGCGCGGTGGGCGTGGTCGTCGGTGGAATGCTGTTGAGCGGCATGTCCACGATGGTGGTCACTCCGCCGGCTGCGGCTGCCCGGGTCGCGCTGGCATAGCCTTCCCACTCGGTACGACCGGGCTCGTTGACGTGCACATGGGTGTCGACCAGGCCGGGCAGAAGCACCTCGTCATCAGCGAGAGTGATCGACTCCTGGGCTTCCAGCTTCGCGTCGAGTGGTGCCACGACGGCGATGCGCCCGTCACGCACACCGATCACACCCGCGGTCTCGGTGCCCTCGATGACCACGCGTCGACTGCGAAGGACGAGATCCAGCATCATGATCGCGCCTCGTCGGGCCGTCCGGCGATCAGCGGACAACAGATGGCGAGGCGGTGACGCCCGGAGTCGGCCATGTCGCTCGTCAGTTCACAGGAAGGACGGCACGGCGAGCCAGGCGTCGCCCGGCTCGGGCGCGTCGTCGCGGGTCACGGCGGCCTCGATGAGCCCGTACGGCCGGTCGGTGGCGGTGAACACCTCGCCGCTGTTCTCCAGGCCGAATCGGGCGAGGTCAACGGGGAAGTGATGCTTGTTGGGTGCGGAGAAGCGGATCTCGGCCACCTCTTCGTGAGCCTTGAGCACGTGCGCTCCCATCAGATAGAGGGTCTCCTGTAGCGCCCGGCTGTAGGTGGTGGCGAAGGTCTCCAGCAGCGACGCACTGATGGCGCCGTACGTCGAGTTCCAGTCGACCTCGGTACCCGCGTACCGCCACCTCGCGACGAGCGAGGTGGCGAGGATGCGGTCGTCGGTCTCCTGCAACGTCGTGTATTCGTCCCGGAGGAAACCCTTGAACTCCGAACCGGTCGACTTGAGCAGGACCAGGTCACGTAGGCCGGAAACCACGCGGACCAGCTGCTCGGCGTTCCGCCCGGAGAGCGTGACCACGGTCGTCCGGACGGCTCCGCCGCGGCGGAGGAACGCGTGGTCGTGGCCGGCCCCGTCGACGTCGATTCGGTCCCAGGCGTACTGCTCGACGCGGACCTGGGCGCCGGACGCCTTGGGGGACGCCTCGATCAGCCGTTGGCCGACCGCGATCGCGTAGTCCTCGGGAGACGTGACGCCGTGCTTCTTGGCGTACACGAAGGCGGTGTTCTTCTGGGTGTCGGTCGGTAGCACATCCCGCTGGTCTCCCTCGACGTGCGCCGCGGCGAAGTCACCGCGTAACGCCGTGGAGACGTTCAGATCCCAGATCTCGTGTCGCGGGTTGTCCCGGTAGATGCGCACGACGCGGTTCTCGGCCTTGCCGTACTGGTCGAAGCTGAGCACGGTACCCATGACGTCCCTCCTACGTGTCGGTCGGTCGTCCTGTCGATGTCCGCATCGTGGTGGCCGTCCAGCCGGTGGCCGTCCCCGATCAGCTCCCCACCCGGGGCGCGGATCGGGTGCGAGCCGCCGGATCCCGTCGCGTGCTGATGCCGACGGCAACGAGGCAGGGCCAACGCGTAGGAGTCGAGGCGATCCCCAAGTGGATCTCCACCGCGCCCGAGAGGGACGGGGCTCGTCGACGTCGGGTTTCCTTCATCGTGGGATCACCGTCCACCGCTGACCTGTCGCCGCTCTATCGGCGATCTCTTGTCGTCCTGCTCGCCGTCGATATCTTGGTGATAGACGCGGCGTCCCCAATGCAGTGTCATGAGCCTGCGAGTCATGTCGGCGGCGCCGACCGAGCCTGATCCCCGAGGCGCTGCGGCGCGTCCCCTGACCATCTGTGTCTTCTGCGGCGCCCGGCCGGGCCGGCGGGCGGCCGACACCGAGGCGGCCCGGCACCTGGGTCTGCTGATCGGCCGACGCGGTCACCGGTTGCTCTACGGCGGTGGTGGTTCGGGGCTCATGGGCGAGGTGGCGTGGTCCGCGCAGCGGCACGGTGCGCCCGTGACCGGGGTCATTCCCACGTTCCTGGTCGAGAAGGAGCGAGGCATCGCGGCACCACCGCAGCAGACGGTGGTCACCTCGACGCTGGGCGAGCGCAAGGTGACGTTCCTCACCCAGGCCGACGCGTTCGTCGCCCTGCCCGGCGGGTTCGGGACTCTCGACGAGGTGCTGGAGGTGATAAGCCTCAACCAGCTGAAAGTGTTGACCAAGCCGATCGTGCTGGTCAACACCGACGGGTTCTGGGATCGGTTCCTCGGAATGGCGCAGGAGCTGACCGACTGGGGCTTCACCGATCCCGACCTCGGCTCGCTCTGCTCGGTGACCGGCACCACGGAGGACGCGCTGCGGTGCGTGGAGAGGCACGCGAACCACACCGCGGGACTGGCCGCCGTCGACGCGGAGCGGCTCTGAGCCGAGTTCATCGGTTGCCGAGTCCCATAGGCGGGTCGTGACCCACTCTTCGTACCTCGACGGTCCGCGCATGCTGCACGACAGCGACACCGCCGACCGAGGTGCGACCGACCGCTCGGGTGGCCGCCCGGCGGCACCTCGGCCGCCGCCAGGTCACCTGCCGCGAGGGCCGTGTCACGGGCAGCCGCCGGGTCGGCCCAGGTGTCTGTTCAACGGACGTCCGCCGCCGGCGCCCACTGTCGATCACTGCGTACCGGAGCGTTCAGAGGTCGACCGGCCGCCCGTTCGGGGCGTCCGTCGAGCGGGCGGGGTGGGCTTGTCAATCGCCTGACCCGACCGCCACCGCGGTCAGGATCAACCGGTCGGTCGCCAGGAAGCGTCCGGAGAACCGGGACCGCGGTCCGTCGACGAGCAGTTGCGCGCTGAACCGGCCCGCAGCGGGGTCGATGGTCAGCCGGGCGTCCGGCAGTCCGAGCCACCGTCCGGTCAGCGGAAACCACGCCTTGTACACCGCTTCCTTCGCGCTGAACAGCAGCCGGTCCCAATGCGTCCGAGGATGGGCACTGCGCAGGTCGCGCAGCATGTCGGCCTCGCCGGGCGCGACGATGTAGTCCTGGGTTCCGGCCGGCAGTGTCTGGTGCGGCTCGGCGTCGATGCCAACCGACATCAGGTCGGCCGAGCGCGCGACGGCGGCCGCTCGGTAGCCGGTGCAGTGCGTGATGCTGCCGACCACCCCGGTCGGCCAGACCGGCGCCCGTTCGGCACCGATCCGGATCGGTGCCGGAGCCACACCGAGCCGCCGCAGGGCTTCGCGCGCGCAGCGGCGGGCGGTGACGAACTCCCGGCGCCGGAGGTCGACGACGTTCGCCACCAGGTCCTCCTCGCCAGGGAACACCGGCTCGCCGGGTATGTCGGAGAACGCCTCAGCGGTGCGTACGGCGGCCGGGAGCAGAGTCGCGAGCATCGACCAGAGTCTACGGCCTGAGCGCGGTGGACACCCCCTATCGTCCACGTATCCCGGACCGGCGCCTCCAACCGGTAACGGCGGGACAGCGGGCCGATAGGCGACCGGCCGAGAGTCGGCCCATGACCATCACTCCTGACGAGCGCGAGGATCTGCTGGCCGCGGCACGGCACAGTGTCACGGAACGGCTGCTGCGCGGAGCCGCGCCGACCGCGAGCCCGGTGCAGACACCGGACGCCGCACGGTCGCCCGAGGAGCCCGTCCCGCTGTCGCCGGAGCAGCATTCTCTGTGGCTCGTCGGAGAGATGGTCGGCGCACACGCGGGGCTCTACAGCGTGCATGAGGTCGTGCGACTGCACGGGGCCGTAGAGGTCAGCAGATTGCGGACCGCGCTGGATCGTCTGGTGGCCCGGCACGAGGCGTTACGTACCGTCGTCGTCGAGACCGAGGACGGACCGATGCAAATCGTCCGCGCCCCGGGGCCGGCCGCCTTCACCGTGGTGGACCGGACCGAGCACGGAGGCGACCCGATGGCCTCGGTCCGGGCCGAGCTGGCGCGGCGCTTCGACCTCGCGGCGGGACCGCTGTTCCGCGCTGCTCTCGTCGAGGCGGACGGCGATCACCTCCTGGTGCTGCACCTGCACCACCTGATCGCCGACGAATGGTCCTGCCAGATCCTGGCCACCGACCTCAGCCGGCTCTATCGCGGCGTCGCGGACGTCGCGGCGCCGGGTCGCTACACCGACTACGCGCGCCGGGCCCTCGAAGGCGCTGCCGACGGCCGGCAGACCCACCTGGACCATTGGCGCCGGGCACTCTCGGATGTCGACCCGTACCTGGAACTTCCCATCGACCGGCCGCACCCGCCCGAACCGACATACCGCGGCGACGGGGTCGTGATGACCGTGCCCCCGAACACGGCGAACCGGCTACGGCAGGTCGCTGCCGAGGCCGGCGTGACGCCCTTCGTCGCGGTGCTGGCGGGGCTCGCGGCCACCCTTGGTGGCTACAGCGGGCAAACGCGTTTCGCGGTGGGGACGCCCATGTCGCGCCGTGGCACGGCCGGCACCGACGAGACTGTCGGGCTCTTCGTCAACACCGTCGCCGTTCCGGTCGATCTGGCTGACGGGCCGGAGCTGCGTGACCTCATGATCCGCCTGCGCCGGACCGTGGCCGGGGCGCTGGACCATGCCGACGTCAGCATCGAGGAGGTGGTCCGCGCGCTGAACGTGCGACGCACGCCGGATCGCAACCCGCTGTTCCAGGTGTTGTTCCAATACCTGGACGACCACGAGGACTGGTGGGACCTTCCGGGTATCACCACCGAGCCGGTCGACCTCGACGAGGCCACCGAGAAGTTCGAACTCACGCTGGTGGCGCGCGACGACGACGGCGCGATCCGCCTGGAGCTCCGGTACGCCACGGATCTGTTCGAGGCCGATACCGCACGGCGGCTGCTGCGCAGTCTGGTTGCCGTCCTGGAGCAGATGGCCGCCGATCCCGCACGCCGGACCGGCGACCTTGATCTGCTGGGGGCCGACGACCTGCACCGGCAGCTCCGGTCCTGGAACGACACCGAGGTGCCGCTGCGCGAGACGACCCTGGCGTCCCTGTTCGCCGAGCAGGCGGCCCGGACCCCGGATGCCTGCGCCGTCGTCGACGACCAGGAGACGCTCACGTACGCGGAACTGGCGCACCGAGTGAGCCGGGTAGCCGCGGGGCTGCGGCGAGCCGGGGTAGGACCCGATGTGCCGGTCGGGGTCTGCCTGCAGCGCTCGTTCAGGCTGGTGACCGCGCTGCTTGCTGTCGAGTGGGCAGGTGGCGCGTACGTGCCGCTCGATCCCGATCATCCCGACGGCCGACACGCGATGATCGTCGCCGACACCGGGATGTCCGTCGTCCTGGTCGACCAGGAGACCGCCGGTCGTTGGACCGGCGACGAGGTCGTCGTGCTGGACGTGGACCGGCAGGCGGCGATCACCGACGACGGCACTTCCGGCCTGACGGCAGTGTCACCGGACGACCTCGCATACATCATCTTCACCTCCGGCTCGACCGGGCGGCCCAAGGGCGTCTGTGTACCGCACCGGGGTGTGGTCAACCGGCTGCAGTGGATGCAGAAGGCCTACCCGATCGGCACCGGCGACACTGTCGTCCAGAAGACGCCGTTCAGCTTTGACGTGTCGGTGTGGGAGTTCTTCTGGCCGCTGACCGTCGGCGCGCGTCTGGTGGTCGCCGAGCCTGGTGGACATCAGGACCCGGCGTACCTGGCGGACCTCATCCGCCGCAGCGCCGCGACCGTCGTGCACTTCGTGCCCTCGATGCTCGCGGAGTTCCTCGCCGATCCCACGGTCGACGACCTTCCCAGCCTGCGCCACGTCATCTGCAGCGGCGAAGCCCTTCCGGCCGGGCTGGCGGATCAGGCTCGCTCCCGGCTCACCGCCGAGTTGCACAACCTGTACGGCCCGACCGAGGCGTCGATCGACGTGTCCGCGTACACCTGTGTGTCTGCGCCGGGCGAGGCGACCGTCCCGATCGGCAGGCCGATCGACAACACGCGGCTGTACGTCCTGAACGACGCCCTGCGCCCGATGCCCGTCGGGGTGCCCGGCGAGCTGTTCATCGGTGGTGTCGGCCTCGCCCGCGGATACGTCGGCCGGCCCGTACTGACCGCTGGCTCCTTCGTGCCCGACCCGTTCCACGGCGGCCGGATGTACCGGACGGGCGACGTCGCGCGGTGGCGTACCGACGGATCCCTCGAATTCCTCGGACGGATCGACGATCAGGTCAAGGTACACGGCCACCGCATCGAGCTCGATGAGATCGTTTCGACCCTGCTGGCCCGCCCCGACATCGCGCAGGCCGCAGTGGTGCCACAGCAGACCTCGGCCGGCGCTCTGCGGCTGGTCGCCTATGTGGTGCCGACGCCCGGGCACGTGCTGTCGGCGAGCGATCTGACGGCCCATCTGCGCGGCACGCTGCCGGAGTACATGGTCCCGGCCACGTACGTGCCCCTGGACGCGCTGCCGCTGACCTCGAGCGGCAAGGTGAACCGGAAGGCGCTGCCGGACGTGTCACCGGCAGCCGCATCGCGAGCGGAGCCGACCAGGCCACGCGACGAGACCGAGCGGGTGCTGGCCGCGATCTGGGCCGAGCTGCTCGATCTCGACTTCTGTGGCGTGCGGGACAACTTCTTCGACATCGGTGGCGACTCGATCCTGGCGGTGCGGATCGCCAACCGGGCTCGCGCCGCCGGCCTGCCGGTGACCCCGCGTCTGCTGCTACGGCACCAGACGGTGGCCGAGGTGGTGGCGGCGCTCCGCGCCACGGACGGCCCGGCCGCTGACGGCCACGGCGCCGCCCCGGCCCGCGCTGCCGAACCGCTACCGGACGGCGTGGAGTCCGTGCACCGGCTCTCCGCCCTCCAAGAAGGGATGCTGTTCGAGACGATCGCCTTCCCGGCGGAGAACCGGTACGCGCAGTACCACGCCTTCGATGTGGACCAGCCGCTCGACGAGGAGGCGCTGGCCTCGGCGCTGCGCGAGGTCTGCGCCCGGCACCCCGTGCTGCGCAGCCGGTTCGCCTGGCGCGGGCGGCCACATCCGGTCCAGGAGGTGCACTGTCGCGCAGAGCCGGAACTGGTCGTCCTCGACTGGCGCGCCGACGCGTCTCCGCGGCGGTACGAGGACTTCCTCGCCGAGGACCGGGCCGAACCGATCGAGCTGACCGGTCCGATCAACCGATTCACCGCGCTGCGCACCGGTGACTCGTCCTACCGGCTGGTGTGGCGGACCCACCACATCCTGCTCGACGGATGGAGCACCGAGATAGTGGTCCGGGAACTGTTCCAGATCGTCGGCGGCCTCCGCAACGGCACGTCCGTCGACCTCCCCGACCCGGTGCCGGCGGCAGCACATCGGGCGTGGCTCGCCGGACGCGACCGCGACGCGGACGCCGTGCACTGGCAGAAGGTGCTCGGCGGATTCACCACGCCGACCGCGCTACCGGTCAACCGGTTGCCGACGGAGGAAGGCGGCCGGGCGGGTACGGCGCTCGAACTGCTGAACCTGGACCGGGGCCAGCTGGATCGGTTGACCGAGGTGTCGCGCCGCTGGCGGGTGTCGCTGGGCTCGCTGGTGACCGCGGCCTGGGGACTGCTGCTGCGTCGGTTCGGTGGCGGGGACGACGTGGTCGTCGGGGTCACCGTCAACGGGCGGTCCGGGGACTTCCCTCGGATCGAACAGGTCGTCGGCCTGCTGATGAACACCCTCCCGGTCCGGATGCGGATCGGAGAGGGGATCACCGCCGGCGCGGTGGCCCGCGCAGTCCAGGATCAGATGGCCGAGTTGCACGAGCACGTCCACTGCTCGCTGGTCGACGCCAAGCGGCAGAGCGCGGTGCGGGCGGACGAGCGTCTGTTCGACAGCATCGTGGTGTTCCAGCACGAGGAGCGCGAACCGGCGCTGCCGCCGGAAGTGTCCCCGGTGCCCGGTAGCACCGCGCTGGACAGTGGCTACCCGCTGGTGCTGGACGTGACGGCGGGGGACGGGCTGTGCCTGCAACTGGCGTACCAACGCACCTGCGGCGAGGCGGAGACCATCCGGCGGCTGCTCGCGCACCTGGCGATCATCCTCACCGCGATCGCCGATGACCGGTCCGGCTCGATCGACACGCTCGACGCGTTGCCCGACGTCGAGCGCGAACGTGTGCTCCGGACATGGAACGACACCGACGCGTGGTACCCGTCGGAGACGTGCCTGCACGAGTTGTTCGAGCAGGCGGCTCGCGAGAATCCCGCCGCTACGGCGATCGTCGATGTCGACGGATCCTCGGTCTCCTACGCCGACCTGGACGAGTCCGCGAACAGGCTGGCGCACCACCTGCGTGCCCGAGGCGTCGGCCCCGAGCAGATCGTCGGCGTGCTCCTGGACCATTCCGTCGAGATGTTCGTGGCCCTGCTCGGCGTGCTCAAGGCCGGCGGCGCCTATCTCCCCCTAGACCCCGGCCATCCAAGTGACCGGCTGAAGTACTACCTGCGGGACAGCGGTGCCCGGCTCGTGGTGACCCGGGCCGACCTCGCGGCGCTGGCCACCGACGGCGAGAACCTGCCCGCGGTGCTGCTCGACGCCGAGGCCGCGCAGATCGCAGAGCGACCGGCCACGTCGCCCCAGACGGGTGTCACGGCGCGCAACCTGGTCTACATCATGTACACCTCCGGCTCGACCGGACGGCCGAAGGGCGTGCTGATCGACCATCGAGGTCTGATCAACTATCTGTGGTGGGCGCGTTCCGGCTATGGGATCGACGGCGCGGACGGCGCTCCGATGGTCGGCTCCATCGCGTTCGACCTCTCCGTTCCCAATTTCTTCCTGCCGCTGACGGCCGGGCTGAGCGTGACACTGTTGCCGCCCGACGAGGGCCTCGGAAATCTCGCCGACCTGCTCACCGAGCCGGCCGACTTCAGTCTGCTCAAGATCACGCCGGGGCATCTCGACGTGCTGCGTCGGATGGTGCAGCCCGACAGCGTCCATTCGGTGCGCACCTTCGTGGTGGGCGCCGACGAGGTGCGTACGGAAACCGCCCTGGGCTGGCGTAAGGCGGCTCCACGGGCACGGATCATCAACGAGTACGGCCCGACCGAGACGGTGGTCGGCTGCTCGACCTATGTCCTGCCGGACGAAGTCGATCCGGAGCTGCCGCTCCCGATCGGCCGGCCCATCGCCAACATCCGGATGTACGTGCTCGACCGTCACCTCTCCCCGGTACCGATCGGTGTGACGGGGGAGTTGTTCATCGGCGGTGACGGTGTCGCCCGTGGTTACCATCGCAGGCCGTCGGTCACGGCGGAGCGGTTCCTGCCGGATCCGTACGCGTCGGAGCCGGGCGCCCGGTTCTACCGGACCGGGGATCTGGCCCGGTGGCGCGCCGACGGGAACCTCGACTTCCTGGGCCGTTGCGACGATCAGGTGAAGATCCGCGGATACCGGGTCGAACTGGGGGAGATCGAGGCCCGGCTGCTGGCTCATCCCGACATCGTCGAGGGTGCGGTCGCCGCCTTCGCCCACGAGTCAGGCGACCGTCGGCTGGTCGCGTACCTGGTGCCCCGCCCCGATGGGCAGCTGCCGAGCGCCGTTGACCTGCAGGAATGGCTGGCCCGCGACCTGCCCACCTACATGCGTCCCGCACAGTTCGTCTGTCTGCCGGAGCTGCCGCTCACGGCGGCCGGCAAGGTCGACCGCAGCCGGCTGCCGGCACCGGGCCCGGTCACCCGGGATGAGGAAGCCGGGTACGTCGCTGCCCGCACCGAGACCGAGCGACGCCTGGTCAGTGTCTGGGAACAGGCGCTCGGTGTGACCGGGGTCGGCGTGCACGACGACTTCTTCGGGCTCGGTGGCGACTCCATCGTCTCGGTGCGGTTGGTCGCTCTGGCACAGGAGTACGGTCTCGCCGTCAACCCGCGTGACGTGTTCCGCCATCCGACCGTCGCCGGTCTCGCGGCCGTGGTGACCCTCGCGGAGCCGGCAGCGGCGGAGCCCGCTCCGGAGCGATCGGCTGCGGAGCCACCGGTGGCCGGGCCCGACCCACTCACCGGGCTGGACGACGAGGCTGCCGCCGTCCTGCGTACCCAGCTGAGGGAGTTGGACACGGCCGAGGTGTACCGGCTCACCCACCTGCAGACCGGCATGCTGCTGCACCGGCTCGCCGACCCGCAGCGGGACGAGTACTTCCGCCAGTTCATCTGGGACCTCGACGGCGATCTCGACGTGGGAACGTTCGTGACGGCGTGGCAGCGGGTCATCGACCGGCATGCGGCCCTGCGGACCCGGTTCATCTGGCAGGACCTGCCGCACCCGGTGCAGGTCGTCGTCCGCGCCCAGCCGATCGTGGTCGAACGCTGGGACTGCCGTTCCACTCCTGACGGCGAGCGCGTGGGCTGGCTGGAGCGGCTGGCCGCGGACGAACGGGAGCGCGGGATCGACCTCACCGCCGGACCGCCGATGCGGCTGGTTCTGATCCGAACCGGTTCGACGCGCCACCGCCTGCTGTGGAACGTCCACCACCTGGTGCTGGACGGCTGGAGCCGGTCGATCGTGAGCCGTGAGGTGCTGGAGACATACGCCGCTATGCGTACCGGCGGTGCCCTTCCGGCCGATCCGCCGGCACTGTTCCGTGACTACCTGTCCTGGCTCGACCGCCACCCGGCGAACCGGGACATGGGTTACTGGCGGCGAACGTTGGCCGGCCTGCGCGGTCCCACGCCGCTACCCGCCGTCGCAGCGGGTCGACGCCCGGGAACCGGCATCGGCGTCGAGGAGAGCACTCTCGCCGATTCGCTGTTCCAGGCTCTGCGCGACACCGCAGCTCGTTACCGGATCAGCCTGCCGAATCTGTTGCAGGGGGCGTGGGCGTTGCTCCTGAGCCGGCATTGCGGCACCGATGACGTCGTCTTCGGCACCACGCTGGCCGGCCGGTCCGCCGACGTGCCCGGCATCGACCGCATGGTCGGGATGCTGATGAACACCCTGCCCACCCGGATCGGCGTGTCCCCGGACATGTCGATCGGCGACTGGCTCACCGAGGTGCACCGAGGCCGCCTGACCCAACAGGAGCATGCCGGCGCATCCCTGGTGGAGATTGCCCGATGCGTCGATGTGCCCCGCGGAGAACGGCTGTTCACCAACCTGTTCGTCCTGGAGCGCGCCGCCGACGAGGAGGAGGGCGAGTGGGCCGGCCTGCGGGTCGACCAGAGCGACGGCGCTCCGGGCGAGACCGCGTACCCGTTGGTGCTCACCGTGAGCGTCGCCGGTCACCTCGAGCTCGGACTGAAGTTCGAGCACGCAGTCTATGACCGGGACGCGGTCGCGGAACTCCTCAGGCACTACCGAATGCTGCTCGAGGCCGTCACCGTTGCGCCCGCCGACGACCCGGTCGCCGCGTGGCGCGAAGTCGTACCCGCGCCGGTCGTTCCGGAACCGGCTCCGGCCGCGTCGTCGGGCGCCGCCGGGCCGGCCGGGACGGGGCTCGCCGCCGCCGTCACGGAGGCCGAGCGGGTGCTCGCGGAGATCTGGAAGGGCGTGCTGCGCCTCGACCGGGTGGGGCCAGAGGACGACTATTTCGCCCTCGGTGGCGATTCGGTCCTCGCCTTCCAGGTTGTCACCCTGGGGCGGCGTGCCGGCCTGTCGATCACTGTGCAGGACGTGCTGCGCGACACCAGGCTGCGAGACCTGGCCGCCACCGTGGCGCCGGGCGCGGCGGTGGAGGTGGCGGCCCCGCGTGCCGAGCACCCGGACCCCTGGTCGGCGGTACCGCTCACTCCGGCGCAGCATCGTCTGCTCGACCAACGTGTGCCGCACGACCACTACAACCAGTCGGTGCAGGTGGACTGGCACGGCGCCGCCGATCCGGGCCGCCTGGGACGGGCTCTGCGGGCGCTGACCGCCCAGCACGACGCGCTGCGGTTGCGTCTCGACCGCGCCGCGCCCGACCGGCGCCAGCGGGTCGCGCCGGTGTCGGACACCAATCCGCTACGGGTGGTCGATCTCGGCACCCGGACAGCCGATGAGCGACGGGACGAGATCCGGGCCATCGCCGATCGGCTGCACACCGGTCTCGACCTGGCCGACGGCCCCCTGCTCAGGGCGGCACTGATCCGGGCCGACGGATTCGACGACCGCGTCGTGGTGGTGGTCCACCACTGGGCCGTGGACACGTATTCCTGGCGCATCCTGCTCGACGACCTCGCCACCGTGTACCGAACCGACGATCCCGCCGCGCTCACGCCGGTCCCGACCTCGTTCGGGCAGTGGGCCACGCGGCTCGCCGCGTACGCGAGCAGCGGGAAGCTGGACGAGGAACGCGAGTTGTGGCAGGCGGTGGCTCGCGAGCCGGCGGCGCCACCGCCCGCAGTTGATGTAGGCGGCATCAATCGTGAGTCGGCGACCCGCACGGTCGAGGCGGTGCTCGATGAAGCGGACACGAGCCGGCTGACCCGCAGGGCGGCGCACGGGGTGCCGATGCAGACGCTGGTGCTGGCCGCTCTCGGGGACGTGCTGGTGGAATGGGCCGGCGGCGGCCTCCCGGTCTCGGTCGACATCGAGGGCCACGGCCGCGAGCCGCTGTTCGATGATGTGGATCTCTCCCGCACCGTCGGCTGGTTCACCGCCAGGTACCCGGTGGTCGTCCGGCCGGTCGGCCGGGGTGGCGTCGACACGGCGGTGGACGCCCTGGCCGACACCCTGGCGGCGATTCCGCACCATGGGATCGGACATGGACTGTTGCGTCACCTGGCGGGCCAGGCCGATCTGGCATCCAGGTCGTGGGTCAGCCTGACCCACTTCGGTCATCTGCTCGACCAGGGCGACGGTGCGGGCCTGTTCCACGGCGTGGACGACGACTCGACGGCCCGGGCACCCGCCGGTGAGCGCCGCTACCTCCTGGACGTCAGGTCGTGGGTGCGAGACGGCCGGCTGCACGTCGACTGGACCTTCCCGGCCGGAAACGTCGAGGAGCGGGTGGGACGCCGGCGTCTTCAGGAGCACCTGCAGCGACTTCGCAAGCTGGCGGCACCGGCCGACCGGCCGGTTCCGGCGTCCTGGCAGCGCCTCGAGCCGGGCTCGGCACTGATGGCCGCCGCGCGTCGGCGGTGTCAGGCGCCGGCGGTGAGTGTCGCGGTGATCGCCGACGGGCAGGTCGCCCGGGCCTGGGGTGAGGGAACGACCGACGCCCGTGGGGGTGCGGCGGTCGATGCCGAAACGATCTTCCAGGCCTGTTCGGTGAGCAAACACGTCACCACGGTGGGCGTGCTGCGGCTGGCCATGGACGGCGTGCTGGACCTGGACGCGGACGTGCGTACCCACCTGACAGGCGGGTTGCGCGGCGCGTCGGGACCGGTCACCCTGCGGGGCCTGCTGGGCCACGTGGCAGGGCTGGTGCAGTACGGCCACCCGGGCCATGAGCAGGCGGACCCGCTGCCCACCCTCGCCGACATGATCCTGGGTCGGCCGCCGGCCGCGACACCGCCGATCGAGATGACGGGCGCGGCAGGGACGTTCGGCTATTCCGGAGCGAACTTCACCGTGGTGCAGAGCGTCCTCCAGGCGGTCACCGGCGAGCCGTTCGCCGAGACGATGCGACGGTTGGTGCTCGATCCGCTCGGCATGCGTGACAGCAGCTTCGACCAGGCGTTCCCGCACCTGCGGCCGGGCCGTGTGGCGCACGGCCACCGGGACGACGGCACGCACCTGCCCGGCGGCTGGCGAGTCTTCCCCCAGCAGGCCGCGAGTGGCCTGTGGACGACCGCCGCCGATCTGGCCAAGGTAGCGGTGGAGATCCGGGCAGCTGCCACCGGCGAACCGTCGCGGGTGCTCGACCGGGCGTCCGCGCAAGCCATGATCACGCCGGAGGTGCCGGGCGGTCGGTACGGCCTGGGCTGCGTCAGCAAGGTCGTCGACGGTCACCGGTGGTTCGGTCATCCCGGCGATCGGCACAGCTTCCAGTGCATGACCGCGACGGATTTCGACGACGGAGCGGGTCTGGTCGTCCTCTCGAACATCGGGGGGAGGCCATTCCTGGCCGATCTGTTCGCGGAACTGGAATTCCCCATGCCGCCGACGCTGTGACCAACGATCCGGTATCGCGCCGACCAAGGGAGAAAAATGATCATCGCATCGGGATCGGCCCGCGCCGCGTTCGATGGCCGGCCGGTGCAGGTCGGCCGTGGCTGGGCCTATGGCACCTTCGGTGAGCTGCTTCAGGGCGTGTTGCCGGAACCGGGTACGGATTTCCTGGTAACGCTGCCGATCAGGCGGGGATGTTCGGCGTACTTCGAGTTACACCCAGGCGCATCGAGGGTCGAAGTCGCACCACGGAGCAAGACGAAATCACGGGCAGTGGCCGAGGCCATGCTGCGCCGGTACGGCGTGTGGGGCGGTGGTCGGCTCACCCTCGACGGCGATCTCACCGAGGGCAAGGGCCAGGCGAGTTCCTCGGCCGATCTGGTGGCCACCGTGCGGGCGGTGAGCGAGGCGATCGGGGTGACGCTCACCCCGGCCGACATCGAGTCACTGCTGCGCCCGATCGAGCCCACCGACGGGGTGATGTATCCCGGTGTGGTGGCCTTCCTGCACCGGCAGGTCCGGCTGCAAGCGATGCTGGGTCATTTGCCGGCAACGACGATCGTGGGCGTGGACGAGGGTGGCCAGGTCGACACGGTCGACTTCAATCGCATTCCCAAACCGTTCGGCCGCGCCGAGCGGCGGGAGTACCGCAGCCTGCTCGATGAGATCACGGTGGCGATCGGCAAGGGGGATCTCGCGACGGTCGGCGCCGTGGCCACCCGGAGCGCGCTGCTCAACCAGCGGCTGCGTCCCAAGTCGATGCTCGGCGACCTGGTGGCCCTCTCGGCCGCGACGGGCGCCCTCGGGGTGGTCGCCGCGCACAGCGGAACGATCCTCGGCCTGTTGCTCGCCGACGACGACCCCGACTACCCGGACAAGCTCGCCCGGGTACGGTACGGCTGCCGCGCCCTGGCCGGCCGGGCCTGGGTCGACCGATCCATGCCGACGATGCCGCAGTCGACCGATCTTCCCACCGGATCCCGCTCTGGGCCGGGAGCCCGTTGACGGTTCGCCGGTCGGTCCGCCGCCCGATGTCGTCCGGTCAGGTCGGTGATCGCTATGGGTCTACTCAGCCTCCCCGGTTTCTGGAAAGCGAATCTTCGGGTCGGCATACCGGCCGCTCAAAATACATAACGCCGCCGCGTAGTCAGGGCTCATAGGCGGACCGAGAGTGATCGCTGGTCCTACACAGCGGATTGTTGAACGCTCGACGGCCCCGCTCCGAGCTGTTACGCTCACGATTCGGACAGTGATCAACGGCAATGGCCTTGCCCATCGCCAGGGGTGCGAGGGCGATTTCGCCGCGCGTCGCAAGGTGTAACAGACGGAGCCGAGACCACGGGGGACTGCGGCTGTGATGAACTTCGAGATCCTCGGCACGCTGGGGGTGAAAGGCCCGACAGGCACAGCCACCATCCGAGCGGCGCGGCAGCGCATCGTCCTGGTGATGCTGCTGCTCGAGGCGGGCCGGGTCGTCCCGGTCGACCGGCTGTCCACAGCCATCTGGGACGACGCCCCACCGCAGACCGCGCGAGGACAGATCCAGATCTGCGTCTCCGCGCTGCGGCGGGCGCTCGCCGACGTCGGCCTGCCGGACCGGCTGGAGACCTGCGCTCCGGGCTACCTGATCCACGCCGGGCCCGACGAGGTCGACCTGCTCGTCTTCGAGCGGCTCGTGGCAGAGGGCCGACAGAGCGCCGAGGAGCAGCGGCTCGATGAGGCGATCGGCCGCTACGAACGCGCGTTGAAGCTCTGGCGGGGCGACGCGCTGGCCGGGGTGGAGAGCCGGCTGGTGGCAGCTGCCGGCGCTCGCCTGGAAGAGATGCGGTTGCGGGCGGTCGAGGAGTTCATGGACCTGAGACTGCGCCAGAGCGGCCACCAGGAGATGATCGCCGAACTCGCCGACCTGGTGGCGTCCAACCCGCTGCGCGAACACCTGCGGGCGCAATTGATGCTCGCGCTGTTTCGCAGCGGTCGCCAGGGGGAGGCCCTGGCCTGCTACCGCGACGGTCGCCAGACACTCGTCGACGAGCTGGGCATCGAGCCGAGCGCCGAGCTGCGCGAGGTCGAACGTGCGGTCCTGGGCGGTGAAACCGACTATGAGCTGGATCCGAGGGCCGCGACCCAGCCTGCCGACGTCACGCCGGCCGACTACCGCCCGGCCCGGCTGCTCCCGCCCGACATCGGTGACTACACGGGCAACCGGCCGTTGCTCGACCGGCTCCAGGAGATAGTCACCGCGGAACCGGATGACGGGAACGCGGCGCCCCGGATCATCTCGGTCTCCGGCACCGGCGGTGTCGGCAAGTCCGCCCTGGCGATCCGGGTGGCACACGCGACGAAGGACTTCTTTCCCGACGGGCAGCTCTACGCCCGGCTCAACGGCAACAACACCCCGCTGGGCGCCGCCCAGGTCCTGGAGCGGTTCCTGCGTGCCCTCGGCGTACCGCACGTGATGATCCCCGGCGGCATCGAGGAGCGTGCCGAGACATTGCGAGCCCTGCTCGCCGGGCGGCGCGTGCTCATGGTTCTCGACGAGGTCGCGGACGAGGAGCAGGTCCGCATGCTGGTGCCCAACTCCGCCCCCAGCGTGGTCATCCTGACCAGCCGCCGCCGGCTCACCGCCTTGCCGGCGGCTCACCACGTGGAATGTCCCTTGCTCGAACCCAGCGACTCGGTCGAGTTGCTGGCACAGATCGCGGGGCCCGGTCGGATCTATGCCGAGCCGACCCAGGCGCTGCGACTGAGCAGTATGTGCGGCCACCTGCCGCTGGCGCTGCGCGCGGCAGGCGGGCGACTCCTCATCCGGCCCCACTGGACAGTGGCTCGGATGGCCGAGCGATTCGCCGACACGAGCCGGCGCCTCGACGAACTGTCGCATGGCGAACAGAGCCTCCGGGCCAACATCGCTCCCAGCTACGAGTGGCTCAGCGACCCGGCACGCCGACTGTTTCGGCTGCTCGGCGTGCTGGAGGCACGCGATTTCCCGGAATGGATCTGCGCACCCCTGCTCGGCTCGGACGACGACGCAGGTGCGGAGGCGCTCAGCGAGCTGGTGACGGCGCAGCTGCTGGAGGTCGAGACCCCGGTCGGCGGCCGAGCCCGGTTCCGGATGCACGGCCTGATCCGGATCTTCGCCGCAGAACGCCACGACGCGGAGGACCGAGCCGAGGATGGGGCCGAGGCGCTGCGCCGGGCTCTGGGCGCGTGGCTGTATGTCGCGGAAAAGGCCCACCGCAGCGAGTACGGAGGCGACCACACCGTCCTGCACAGTGACGCGGTTCGCTGGAAGGTCGATGAGACTCTCTGCGAAGAACTACTGGCCGACCCGCTCGAATGGTTCGCGGTCGAGAAGGATGCCCTGGTGGCGATGGTCGGTCAGGCCGCTGACCTCGGCGCCGACGACCTCTGCTGGGACCTCGCGGTGACGCTGGTGACCATTTTCGAGGTGCGGTCGGAATTCGTCGAGTGGCGGGCCACGCACGACAGCGCGCTCGCCGCGGTGCGGCGATCGGGCAACAAGTACGGCGAGGCCGCGGTCCTCTACTCCATGGGCGCCCTGGCTGCCGCGGAGTACCGCCTGGACGACGCGGCCCGGTTGTCCCGTGCCGCCGACGAGCTCTTCGTCGACCAACGGGTGCTGTACGGCCGGGCGCTCGTCCTGCGCAACCTGGCCTTCATCGATCGGGCGCAAGGCCGCCACGAGGAGGCCCGGCGCAAGTACGAGCAGGCGCGTGAGTGGTTCAGGTTCGCCGGTGACGTGATCGGGGAGGCCCACGTCTTGTCCGGGTTGGCCCAGCTGGCCGTCATCGCCCACGACCGGCGTGCTGCGCTCGGGCATCTCACCGAGGCGATCCGGCTCACCGAGGGACGGAGCCGCCGGATGGAGGCACAGTTGCGGTACCGCCTCGGCGAGGTGGCCCTGAAGGGTGACGACATCGGCACCGCGCTCGACTGCTTTCACGATGTCCTGGAGATCGTCGTCGAGTACGGCGACCGGATCGGCGAGGCCTACGCGCGCTACGGCCAGGGCCTGGCGCAGACCGCGGCCGGCGATGCGGATCGTGCCGTCGGCACGCTGCGCCAGGCGGGCAAGGTCGCCGCGGAGAGCGGCGACCGGATGGTGAGTGCCCGCATCCAGCTCGCCTGGGCAGAGGCCGAGTACGCGATCGGTTCGCGGGACATGGCCGCGCGCCTGGCCGGCGCCGCGCTGCAGAGGTTCCGTCAGTTGGGCGACCAGGTGTGGCAGGCCCGAGGTTTGCGCCTGCTCGGCGACACCATCGCGGACACCGCGACGGCGATGGCGGCCTGGCGGGAGGCGCTGACCATACTCGGTAAGGTCGATTCACAAGATGCCCGTGACCTCGCCGAGGAACTGGTACGCAGGCTCACCTCGGCCTCCTTGGCGTTCCAGGTCGGCGAGGCCTCCTGAGCGGTCCGGCGGGGCCGGGCAGATCTGCGGTCACCCCCAGTTGGTGTCCGTGCGGCCCGGGGCGGTGGCGTGGTGCGAGCGGGCCGGGGTGTTCGGGATCGAGTACATGGTCGTCACTCCTCGACGGGTGGGGCGGTGTGATCGCACGACTGTCTACCGTGGGCTCCCGGCGCCGTTCAGCCTCGGCTCGGAATGGGTGATCACCTTGGCGAGGCGGCTCACCGCCTCGTGCACGTCACCGGTGGTGACGCCGCAGTGGATGACCGCGCGGATCCGGCCGTGCCCGAAGGTGTTGACGGCGACGCCGGCACTGGCGGCCATCCGCACGACCTCTTCCGGGTCCCGTCCCGCGACCCGGAAAAGAATGCTGTTGGTCTGTGGTGGGTCCAGCGTGACACCCGGGATCGCGGCCAGCCCCTCGGCCATCAGCCGCGCGTGGGCGTGGTCCGTGCTCAGGCGCTCGGCCGCCTCGTCGATCGCCAGGATGCCGGCAGCGGCGATCACGCCCGCCTGTCGCATTCCGCCGCCGAGCATCTTGCGGATCCGGCGGACCCGCAGCAGCGTGGCCTCGTCGCCGGCCACCATTGAACCGATGGGTGCGGCGAGCCCCTTGGACAGGCAGAACTGCACCGTGTCGGCGTGCTGGGCCAGCTCGGCCGGCGGTACGCCGCGCGCCACCGCGGCATTGAAGATCCGGGCACCGTCCAGGTGCACCGCGACGCCGCGGGTCCGGGCCAGCGCGGCGACCTCGGCCGCGTACCCGTCCGGTAGCACCACCCCGCCGCAGCGATTCTGCGTGTTCTCCAGACAGATGACCGCCGCCGGGGCGAACTGTGGATCCTCGTCGTCCTTCGGGAACGCCGCGGCGACCGAGGCCAGTGGCAGAGTGCCGTCGGGAAGGTTGCGGATCGGCTCGTAGGAGATGCCACCGCATACCGTCGCGCCGGCCGCCTCGTACAGATAGATATCGGATTCCGACCCGACGATCGCCTTGGCCCCGCGCGGGGCGTGAGCCATCAGCGCAGCCAGATTGGCCATCGTCCCGCTCGGCATCAAACAGGCGGCTGCCTTGCCGAGGCGGTCGGCGGCCAGTCGCTCCAGTCGCAGCACGGTGGGGTCCTCGCCGTAGACGTCGTCACCGAGCGGGGCGGTGGCCATCGCCGAGCGCATCGCGGCAGAGGGCAGCGTGAAGGTGTCACTACGCAGTTCGATCATGGTTGACCTCGATTCGCAGATATCCGAGTGCGGCGTCCAGCGCCTCGCTGACCTCGTGGCCGGAGCTGCCCACCGCAATGACGTGCCCGAGCCGGTCATAGGCGTTACGCGGCGGACGAACGGCGGTCCCGGGTGCGGCCGTCACCGCCACGTCGACCACGCCCGGCGTCCGGCGGGCCGCAGTAGTGCCCTCGACGGCGGTGAGCCGGCCGGTGCGACCGGCGGTGAGGAACGCGATCCCGGCGGTGCGGTCCCGTGCCGGACTGAGCTGGACCGGGAGCCGGCACGCCGCGCGCAGGTGTTGCTCGACGATGTCCACCCCGGTGGCCAGCCGCACGAGCTCGGGGATCATGCCGCCGGCGGGGCGCGCGTTGATCTCGACGATGGACGGGCCTGCCGAGCCGAGCCGTACCTCGGTGTGCGTCGCGCCTTCCCGGATACCCGCCGCGGACAGGGCACGGGTGACCAAGGTCAGCACCTCGGCGTGCAGGGCCGGCGGAAGAGCCGCGGGGAAGACGTGCCGTGCCTCGACGAAGTGCGGCGGTGCGAGCGTGGACTTCGCCGTGACGCCGAGACAGGTGACCATGGCGTCGTGGCTGAACATCTCCACCGACACCTCCGGCCCCGCCACGTACTCCTCGACCAGTGCCAGCCTGGCGGTCGCCTGGCCGCGCACGTTCGTGGTGACCGCCAGGATGCACTCGACCTGGTCCGCCGTCTCGGCGAGGTCGTGGCAGAGCCGGACGTTGTTCGAGCCGGAGTCGTCGATCGGCTTCACCACGCACGGCAGGCCGGTCACGGCGATCGCGGCCGGGATCTCGTCGGTGGCGGCGACCACGGCGTACCCGGGCTGGCGCACCTCGGCCGCGCTCAGCATCCGCCGTGTCGCCGCCTTGTCGCGGCACACGGCGATCGCCTCCGGCGGGTTGCCCGGCAGGTCGAACGAGGCGGTCAGCTCGCTGACCTGCGGCAGGTAGAAGTCGCTGGTGGTCGCGATGCCGGCGGGCGACGAGAGGTTCGCCTTGATCGTCCGGGCCAGCTCCGCAGTGTCGTCGGTGTCGCAGACCACGGTGCGGACGCGGACGTCGGGCAGCCCGCGGTAACGCTGGGGCGAGCTGGTGAACAACACCGGCTCCACGTCGAGGCGGGCGGCCGTCCGAATGGCCGTCATGCCGGTGCCCGTGGTGTTCGCCTCGATGAAGCCGAGCTGGCGGCGGTGGTTCCGCCCGAGTTCGGCGAACGACCAGGCGGTCACCACGGTGCCGTACGGAACCTGCACCGGGTGGCTACGAGGCTGCGTCTCCGGCCGGTGCCGATAGACCGACTCCACGTACCGGTCGCCGCGGTCGGGGAAGATGCCCACCAGCGTCGTCCCTTCGGCGGCCTGCCGGGCCAGGTGGGTGAGGACCCGGTACACCGAACCAGAAGTGTTGCCGGCGAAGATCTGCTGCTCCCGGGCCAGCGCCCGGGTCGCGGCGAACGCCTCGTCATCGGACAGCCAGTGCACCTCGTCGAGCACGGCGTAGTCGATGTTGTCCGGTTGCAGGCTGTTGCCCAGTCCGCTCTGCAGGCGCTCGGGACGGTCCGGTTGGGCGAACAGCATGCTGCCGACGGCGTCGACGCCGACGGAGGTCAGCTCCGGCCGGTCGGTGCGCAGCGCCGCCGTGGTCCCGCACAGCGAACCGCCGCTGCCCACCGCGCCGACGAGCACATCGAGGCCATCGATGTCCTCCAGGAGCTCGTCCGCCAGGGCGCGGTACGCCAGCGGGTTGTGCGGGTTGTGGTACTGCTGCGGCCAGAAGGCACCGGGCAGGTCGTCCATCAGGTGAGCGAGGCGTTCCAGCCGGGCACTCTGCCAGCCCGCTCCGGTCATCGCCTCGACGACGTGCACCGCGCAGCCCAGCGCCTCGAGCTTGGTCAGGGTGATCGGATCGATCCGGGGATCGGTGACGATGTGGACCGGATGACCGAGATGGTTGCCCACCAGCGCCAGCCCCAGCGCCATGGTGCCGGACGAGCTCTCCACGATCGGCGCGCCGTCGACCAGCGTGCCGGCCTCGCGTGCGCGCAGGACGACCTCCTTGGCCACCCGGTCCTTCATCGCCATCAGGTTCTGCATCTCGAGCTTGGCGTACGCCCGCACCCCGAGGGCTGCCGGAATCCGCAGCCGGACCAGCGGGGTATGTCCGATCGCCGCCGTCACCGAGTCAAACAACATGGTGTCCTCGCAGTTGGTCTTCCACGGCGTTCACCGCAGAGGTCGTCGCGGAGCGGCGGTGCCGTCCCCATGCCGCGTGCTCGTCGAGTTCGGCGCACTGGACGGCCAGGAGGCGACGTACCGCGTCCGGACCGGTTGATCCGTCGGACGTCCGTGACGCCAGGTCGGCGTCCACGTCGAACGCCTCGGTCAGCAGGTCCGTCGGCTCCGTCACCGGGTAGCCGGCGGCCAGCCTGCGCAACAGCGGCCCGTCGGGCTCGCCGGGGGAGCGGCCCGCGTCGACGGCCGCCGCGATGTACCGGCCGGCCACCACCTGCGCGTGCCGCCATGGCAGTCCCGCTCTCAGGGTGAGCAGATTGGCCAGCCGGAAGCCGCCGAGGTGGTCACCGGCGCACGCATCCCGCATCTGCTCGGGCCGGAAGCGGAGCTCGGCGAGCACGGTGCTGGTCAGCCGGAACACCGATCCAGCCTGGGCGAACAGCGCATTCAGGTGACTACCAGCCTCCTTGGAAACCTCGACCATGTTGGCGTACGGAGTCGCGCGCTGGACCATGGCCACATCGAGGTGCAGCGCCGTCAGGTGTGCGCTCCGGCCACGGATCCGTTCGAGCACCGGGAAGTTGCGCTTCTGCGGCATGGACGAGGAGATGCCCACCATCGAGTCCGGAAGGTCCACCAGGCGGTAGGCGCCGCTGGCCCACGCCATCAGATCGGTGGCGAAGCGGCTGAGGACCACC
Organism: Micromonospora sp. WMMD714; assembly: GCF_029581315.1. Classification (NCBI taxonomy): domain Bacteria; kingdom Bacillati; phylum Actinomycetota; class Actinomycetes; order Micromonosporales; family Micromonosporaceae; genus Micromonospora; species Micromonospora sp. WMMD714. The sequence continues at coordinate 6,409,268 of NZ_CP120744.1, read as the reverse complement.
CCGTAGGCGGACAGATCCCCGCCTACACGCAGCGCCCACCCACGGGAGGCCACCGCCATCAGGGCGTGCCGGGTCGGCCGATCGAAACCCAGGAGCGTCGCCATGCGGGGCAGGTCCCAGTCCAGCTGTTGACCGGCCATCGCACCGGCGCCGAGCGGGCACTCGTCGACCGCGTCGTAGGTCGCACGCATCTGCCGGATGGTCCGCAGCGACTCCTCGACCAGGGCGGCAAGGTAGAAGCCGGGCGTGACGACCTGAGCGGCCTGCAGGTGTGTGTATCCGGGCATCGGCAGGTCGACGCCGGCCGCCGCGCGGTCGGCGGCGGCCCGAGCCAGACCGACCAGACTCTCAATGAGCGCGGCGAGCTGCGATCGGCCGTACAGCAGTTGGGCGCAGGCCTGGAGATCGTTGCGGCTGCGGTCGACGTGCCATGCGGCCGGCACAGGTTCCGGTCCGCCCTGGACGTACCGTTCGATGGCGAACGCGAGGTCGGACATGTTGCCCTCCGGATCGGCGGTGATCTGTTCCGGGGTCAGCTCGTTCAGCCGAGAGACCAGCGCGGCCGACTGGGTGTCGTCGATCAACCCCATTCGCCGGTACTCCAGCAACAGGACCTTTTCGATCAGCACGTACCAGGGCAGGAGCGTGCGGGCTTCCTTCTCGAACTGCGGGCGCAGGATCTCTTCGTGCAGGACGTCGGCCGGGGGAGCGTCGACACGCCCGGTGAACCTCACCGGTCCGCCCCCTCCAACAGGCGACGCACCGTGGTCAGGAGTACGTCCGCCCCGGCCAGCAGATGTTCCGGCTCGGTGTGCTCACGGGGGGAGTGGCTGATCCCGTCCCGACTGGGTACGAAGATCATTCCGACCGGGCCCGCCGCAGCGACGATCTGCGCGTCGTGACCGGCGCCGCTGTGCATCGTCAGCACGGGAAGTCCGTGCTCGGCCGCGGCGTCGGTGATCGCGGCGCTGAGCCGGTGGTCGGTGCGGACGGGAGCGGCGCGCATGCGGACGTCCACCCGCGCGTCGATGCCGGGTCCCAGCGCGGCCACCGCCGCCAGGACGGCGCGTTCGGCGTTCGCCAGCCGATCGAGTGAGCCGTCCCGGATCTCCACGGTCAAGGTGACGGCGCCCGGGATCACGTTGGTCACGTTCGGCCGGACATCGAAACGGCCCACCGTCGAGACGGCGCAGAGCCGGCGCACCCGGGCGATGTCCTCGATGGCGAGCGTCAGGCGGGCACCGGCTACGAGCGCGTCGTGCCGATCGTCCATCGGGGTGGTTCCGGCATGATTCTGCTCGCCGGTGACCGTGATCTCGAAGATGTGGCGCCCGGTGATCGCCTCGACCAATCCGAGCGGGACACCGGCCCGTTGCAGCACCGGACCCTGTTCGATGTGCAGCTCGAGGAAGCCGCCGAGCCGGCCGGCCGGCCACACGGCCGAGGACAGGGCGTCGATATCGCCCCCGGCAGCCCGCAAGGCGTCGCGCAGGGGAAGCCCGGCGCTGTCCACCAGACGCTCGGCATGTTCGATGGGACCGACCATCGCCTTCGATCCGAAGAAGGGGTACCCGAACTCGGCGCCCTCCTCGTTGGCGAAGGCGACCGCCACCGGCTCGTACGCAAAGGAGCCGTCTCGTTCGTCCAGCCGTGCCAAGGTCTCCAGGGCGGCCACGACGCCGTATGCCCCGTCGAGCCGGCCGCCGTGTACCACGCTGTCGAGATGCGATCCGAACAGCAGGACCGGCCGGTCCCGGTCCGCCTCCCGGCGTCCGATGAAGAGGTTCCCGGCCGCGTCGACGGTGGCGCGCAACCGGAGCATCCGCGAGCGCTCGCAGAGGTATCGCCGGGCGGCGTGATCCGCCTCGCTGAAGCCGGTCCGAGACACTCCGCCCAGCTCGTCCGCGCCGAATCGGGCCAGCTCCGCCAGGTGGGACAGGAACCGCCGACGGTCGATCATGGAAGCCGTCTGGTTGAGTTTCAGCACCGTGCACCTCCAGCCGCCTGGACTCCCTCGACCGCGGTCAGCGCGGAGGTGGTGTCGGGGCCGGCCAGGTGCGCGGACCACGCCACGAGATCCGTCAGCCCGGACCTGCCGCCACAGGTGATGCGGTGACCGCGTCCACCCGACCGGCGCCCGAATCGGTCGGCGGCGGCGGGCGCGCTGCGGTCCTGACTGCTGTTCGCGCCGCCGAGTACGCAGACCGACAACGGCGTTGGTGCTGCTGCCGCCATAGTGAACATGTCTATCCGCCGCCCTCTCGACAAGCCGGTTCACACCAGCCGGTGGGTGGTGCAGCACCGATACTCACTGCCGGGCCTATCGGCGTGCTGTCGGCTCGTGCCGTCATGAGGACGCGATCGCAGGCCGACGGTCGACCGAGGCGGAAGCCCGGCGAAAGCCATGGTTCGTACAACAGTCGTGACGGTCGTGGTGTCGGTGGGACGGCTTCAGCAGTGACCGCCGGCCACCGCGTCGGACCGCATCGCCGAGGGGGAGTGACCACCGTATGCGCTATCTGGAGCCGCCGGAGGTCGATCTATTCCTGCAGGATCTGCGGGACGGGCCGTCGCGGCGGTTCCGCCGGGTCGTCGTCCGCTATGCGTCCGACGGGATAAGTGTCGACAGTCTGGCGGCGGCCCAACAGCGATTGATCGACGACGTACCCGAACTGGCCGATCGGGTCCGTCGTGACCAGGGTGGCTGGCGCTACGAGCCGTGCCCGGTAGCGCCGGAGGTCTATGTGGAGACCCATCAGATCGACATCGAGGACGAGGCCGCCCGCACGCGGCTGAACCTCGAGCGTGACCGCCCGCTGGATCCGGTGATGGGCCCGCTCATCCGGATCAGTGTGCTGCGTTACCGCTCCGGTGACGCGCACCTGCTGCTGGCGCTGCACGAACTGGCCGCCCGGATGCGCTCGTCCAGGGCGGTGATGCGGTCGTTACTGGCAGTCGCCACCCCGGTTTCCCCGCCGGCTGGGTGACCTCACCGCCACAGACCAACTGGCCGGCTGCCCACGGGCAGCCGGCCAGTTCTCGTGTTTTGACCATCGGGGGGATTCGTGGTGGTCGAGGTCTAGCGGAATGGGGAGGACCCTGTCCATGATCTGAGTTCTCACACAAAGATCATCAATGGGCAGGGTCCTCGATGAGGAGCGTAACGGCTACCGGTGTTGGTGACGGCGAGTTGGGCCGGATCTTGTTGGATGCATGGCGGCGGGAGTTGTACGAGGGCGTCCTGGCGTCCCGGTCACGGACGTTGTTCACGCTGGTCGACGAGCTGGCCGCCGATCAGGGCCGGTGTGGCTGTCCGGCGCATCTATCGCTGGGCACCGTCACCGGGCACGCCGCGGCGTACAGGGCGTTGCGCGACGGCGAGGTGGACACCGGTCGGGCGTTGTGGGCGGCGTGCCGGATCGCCGCTCGGTCCGGCCTGCCCCGGGTGTATGCCGTCGACACCACCGCGTGGCCACGGCCGAACGCACCCACCAGCCCGGACCGGCAGCCGCAGTACACCCTGGGCGGCCCGCGTGGCGCGGCGCTAATCAGGACCGGCTGGCGGTATCAGCACGTCGTCCGGTTGACGCTGACCCCGGACTCGTGGGTCGTGCCGGTCCTGACCGACCGGATCGCCTCCGGCGACGACCTGGTGGAAGTCACCGTGGACCACATCGCCCGGGTCTGCGCCCAGGACGGCGCCCGCCCGGCCGATCCGTCGCTGTTCCTGCTGGATTCCGGCTACCCCGCCGCCCGGATCACCCATCTGCTGCTTGAGCGCAGGATTCCCGCGGACGTCCTGGTCAGGCTGGCGACCTCGCAGACCATGTGGACCAGACCCGAACGCCGGGCCGCTCACCCACTCGGAGGCCGGCCCCGCCGGCACGGGTTCCGACTGGCCCTGCGCGAACCCGACCTGACCCCTGACGCCGGTGTCAGCGGACCACTCGACATCTACGGCATCGTCACCGTTCGGGCCTGGCATCAGGTCCACCCCCAACTCACCCGCGCCAGCCGCGGATTCACCGACCAGGGCACCCTCCCGATCGTCGAGGGCACCGTGCTACTCGCCCGAGTCCAGCACCTGCGCCCCAGCCGCCGCGCCGGCGACCTCGCACTCTGGTACTCCGGCCACCGCCGCGACCTACTCACCCTGGTCATGACCTACCTGGCCCGCTTCGACATCGAGCGCTACTTCCGCTACCTGAAGACCACCGCCCACGCCCCGGACTTCCACCCCCGCCAACCCGGCACCCTGACCACCTGGCTCCGCCTACGCCTACCTACACCTGTTCTGCACCCGCAACCACACCACCCACCACCGGTTGCCCTGGGAACCCGCCACCACCACAACCCCGACCCCCGGCCAGACACGCCGGCAGGTTTCGCCCGCGCTGCGCAACGCCTGGCAACCACCAGGACACGTGAAACCCGGCCACCCCGGACCCGGACGCCCTACCGCAAGACGCCGCAAACGCCGCACTCGCTACCCAGTCATCCGCCGCAACGCCGTCCACAAGGGCAAATGACAGCCCTCAACCACACCACCACGAACACACCCCCACCACACCGCCAGACCACCCTGCCCACAGAACGGTCAAAACACGAGAACTGGCCGGCTGCCCACGGGCAGCCGGCCAGTTCGTCGTGCGGGACGAGGGCTACAGCGGGGCGACCAGCCGATCACCGGCGTGGTCGACCACGAACTGGTCGATCGCGGCGATGGACCGGAAGTTGCGGATGTCGAGGTCGTCCCCGGCCACCGTGATGCCGAACGTCTGCTCCACGAACATGATGACCTGCACGGCGAAGAGGGAGTTCACGTAACCGTTGGCGAAGATGTCCTCGTCGTCGGCGATGCCGTCGGCCTGCCGCCGGACGAACGCACGGATCGTGTCCAGGTGGTTCTGCATGTTAGTTCCTCTCCGGAACGGTTGTGGGGTCCGTGGTGCGGTAGTCGAAGAGGCCCTGCCCGGTCTTGCGGCCCAGGTGACCGGCGTCGACGAGCTTCCGCAGCAGCAGGCTCGGGCGGTACTTGGGTTCGTTGAAGTTCTCCAGGAGGACGTCGAGCGAATAGAGCACGGTGTCCAGGCCGATGAGGTCGGCGGTGGCCAGTGGTCCCATGCGGTGCCCGAAGCACTGGACGAAGAGCCGGTCGATCTCGGCCGCCGGTGCCACGCCCTCCTGCAACAGGCAGATGGCCTCGTTGACCATCAGCATCATGGCGCGATTCGTGACGAAGCCGGGCGAGTCCTCGACCACCGCAGTGTCCTTGCCGAGCCGGGAGATCAGGTCACGGGTGAAGGCGATGGTCTCGGGCGAGGTGTGGAAACCGCGGATGACCTCGACCAGCGGCTTGAGCGGCACCGGATTCATGAAGTGGGTGCCGACGACCCGGTCGGCCCGCTCGGTCAGCCCGGCGATGCGGGTGATCGGGATCGCGGACGTGTTGACCCCGAAGACCGCGGCGGGCTTGCACATCTCGTCCAGCTCTCGGTACATCCGCTGCTTGAGCGAAAAGTTCTCGGTGATGTTCTCGACCACGAAGTCGGCGTCGGCCACGTCAGCGAGCTCGGTGCTGAACGTGATCGCCGCCAGCGTTGCGCCCGGTGTGCTCTCCGGCGTACCACCGACCATGCCGAAGAGCCGCACGTTACGCGCTATCTCTTCGGCCGCTCGGTCGAGAGCGGGTTTGCCGATGTCCACCAGGGTCACGTGGTGGCCGCCGGCGGCGAAGGCGTGCGAGACGCCGATCCCCATGGTTCCCGCCCCGATGACGGCGATGTTCTCTCGCACGGGTAATCCCCTGTCAGTTGTCATGACTTATCGGCCGTCAGGCGCGGCGAGCAACTCGGCGACCCGGGCGGGCCAGCCGGCCGGGTCGAGTCCGTGCTGGCACACGACGGCATAGGCCAGCCGCTCCAGGCCGAATCCGGCACACGCGGAGTGCGCGACCTCCCCGTCGGACATGTGGATGCCGAAGGCCGATCCGAAGGTGCGCTCGTGGAGGTTGAACGACCCGACCGCGATGTCCCGGCTGCCGCCGACGTCGAGCCGCAGCTCGTACTTGAGCTCGAGCAGACGCTGCGAGGTGGCGCGGGCGGCCACGTCGAGATCGCCGAAGAACGGATCGCTCGCCACCTCGCACCGGCCGCTGAGGCCGAGATCCTCGGTGAGACCCAGAATGCGGTCGAGGAGGCGCTGCCGGCCGGCTGTCACATGGTCGCGGTCGCCCAGGAAGACGATCTCCCGGATGGTGAAGTCCCAGAGCCGCTCCAGACCGCTGTGGTACTTCTCCTCGTGGCGGAACGACTTGCCGCGGGCGGTCACCACGCCGGCGTCCTCCGGCAGCGTTCCGTCGGCGTGCTGGTGGAAGGTGTGATAGCACATGGTCGGAGGGAGGCAGTAGTCCACGCCGGCGCACCGGTCGAGCACATCGGGCACCATCGCTCCGCCGGTGCTGGTGTCCGTAACGAAGTCGCGGTAGACGTCTCGATCGCTGTGCAGGCGGCTGACGAACATCAGGTACTGCGGGAAGGACGTCAGGTAGCCGCAGCGGTGCATCACGGATGCCGGGATCAGCGTCGGGTAACGCTGTTCGCGCGCGCGGAACTCGTCCACGACGATGTCGCGAATCGTGTCGTCGAGGGCGTCCATCAGGTGCAGCATCTGTGGGCCCAGCGCCACCTGGCCCTGGCCGGAAGGCGACGCCTCCCCGTCGGCCATGAGCCGGTCGAAGGTCCCGTCCGGGACGGGACGCTCGGCCGGGGAGGACCAGATGACCTTCGGTGGACGGGTCAGCTGGCTCAGGACATCGTCGTTCAGTACAGCGTTGACCTTGCGCCGGACCTGGTCGACGTCTCCCTGGTCGGCCACCGTCAGGTCGACGGCGGTGACCTCATCGCCGTTCCGGACGAAGCGGAAGTTGAGGATGTCAGCGGTGGCGAAGAAGATCCGGCGGCCGAACTCCTCGGCGGAAACAGACGACAGCGGCTGTTCCATGGCGATGGTGAGGGTGGTCAAGAGATGCCTCCTCGGGCATGACAGGTCGCGAGCTGGCTGTTCATGCGGGCAGGCCGATCAGCGAAGCGATGATGTTGCGCTGGATCTCCGAGGTGCCGCCGTAGACCGTGCCGGCCAGCGCGTCGCGTACTTCACGTTCGATCGGCTGGTCCTCGACATAGCCTCGGGCGCCATGGATCTGCAGGGCTGCCAGAGCGGAATCGACGAGACCTTCGCTGGCGTACAGCTTGAGCATCGCCGCCTCCAGCATCGCCATCCGGCCCTCCCGCTTGAGCCAGCCGACCTTGTACAGCAGCAGGCGGGCCAGCTCCAGACGGACTCGCATGTCAGCGATGGGATGTGAGACGCCCTGGAAAGCGGCGATCGGTCGGCCGAACTGCCGGCGCGCACTGGCATGCGCCACGGACCGCTCCATGACCCGCTGGAGGGCGCCGACCTGGGCGGCGAACATGAAGCCGCGCTCGTACTCCATCGCCGACGTGAAGAGCCGGTATCCGCCACCGGCAGCGCCGAGCAGGTAGTCCTCCGGGATCACGCAATCCTCGAACCTGACCTCGCCCATCGGGGTCCCGCGCAGACCGGCCTTACCGATCTCGCGGACGACCCGGACGCCCGGCGTCGACGCCGGGACGATGAAGGCCGACAGCCGCTCCTGCGGCGCCGCATCGGGTTCGGTAACGGCGAAGACCACGAACAGATCGGCCACCGGTGCGTTGCTGATGAAACACTTGGTTCCGGTGAGGAGGTACTGACCGTTCTCCTCGACGGCCCTGGTGGTCACCGACAGGGCGTCAGAGCCCACGTCCGGCTCGGTGAGCGCGTGTGCGCCGATCGTCGAGCCGTCGATCAGGCCCGGCAGGAACTGCTTGCGCTGCTGCGGGGTGCCGTGCTCAGCGATGTACACGGCGCAGGCCCAGACGTGGTTGTTGATCGCGAAGACCAGACCATTGTCGGCGCATCCGTAGGCGAGCGCCTCGAAGGCGACGACGCAGCTGAGTGGATCCAGTCCGGCGCCTCCGTACTCGGCCGGGAAGGGCCAGCCCAACACCCCGAACCGGGCACACTCGTCCCACCCCGCACGGTCGAACCGTGCCTCGCGGTCGTTCGCACCGGCCTGCTCGCCCAGGCGTGCCTGCGCGAATTCGATGATCTCGGTGCGCAGCCGGCGTTGGTCCTCGTTCAGCGCGAAGTCCATGATTTTCCCCTCTCGGCGTCCGCCGGCCCGGATCCGGCCGCGGTGGGTTCCCAGGCGCCGTTCGCCCAGGCGTGTGCCAGCACCCGGGCCATCGCGGCCACCTCGCCATGGTCGTTGCCGCGGCTGGTCAGGGTGGCGACGACCGGTGGTGTCCCCGGGCCGCGGGGACGCGCGGGGTGCTGGTTGGCGAGCGAGGTGAGCATCTGCCCGGCACCGACCTCGACCGCCAGCACGCGCGGCATCCCCCACATGCGCGCCAGGTTGCCGGCGAACTGGACCGGCTGGCAGAGGTGCCGGGCCCAGTAGCCGGGCGAGCAGGCTTCCTCGTCGGTCAGCCAGTCACCGGTGACGTTGGAGAGCACCGGGATGCTCGGCGGCGTGAGGGGAATGTTCTCCAGCAGACGCTCCAGCGGCCGGGCGACCGGATCCATCAGCGGGGAGTGGAAGGCGTGCCGGGCCGGCGCCGGAAGAGTGGCGACACCCGCAGAGGTCAGCCGTTCCGCCAGCCGGGCGACGGCCGAGGGCGTCCCTGACACCTGACACAGCCCGGCGCCGTTCACTGCGGCGAGCCACAGGTCGTCTCCGAGATGCTCGGCCAGGTCGCCCGGATCCAGCATCACGACCAGCATGGCGCCGGTTGGTACCTCCTCGATCAACGCCGCTCGGCGCGTGACCAGGGTCAGTGCGTCCCGGATGTCCAGCACTCCGGCCACGCAGGCCGCAACGTACTCCCCGATGCTGTATCCGACCAGCGCGGCGGGTCGGACGCCCCAATGCAGCAGGAGCCGCGCGAGGCAGTACTCCAGGGCGAAGACCAGCGGTTGCGCGAGGCTGGTCCGGCTGAGAGGACCGCCGGCATCCCGCTGGAGGAGCTCCCGCAGGGACCACCCGGTCGGGCCCGACTCGTCGGTGAGCAGCAGCTCGCGCAGATCCTGATCGAGAAGGGGGCGGAGCATCTCGCTGACCCGGTCGAGCTCGGCCCGATAAGCGGGTACGGCGTGATAAAGGTCGCGGCTGAGACCGGGACGCTGGTCGCCCACGCCGGGGAACATCAGCACCACCGAAGCAGGCGGGACGGGCCGGCCACGGGCGACGAGCCACGAATCCCCGCCGTCGAGCAGTTCGGTGCAATGTGCCGCATCGCGTCCGAGCGCCACGACACGATCCTCGTCCGGCGCACCGGGTCGTCGCCGCAGGAGCCAGCCCTCGGCGGCCACGGTGCTGGGGCCCGTGGCTTCTGGCGATGGGATGTTCGTCGTGTCGGTCATTCGGGATTCCCCTTCGCGCGCCGGGTCGGTTATCCGTCCATGCTTCGGCGCAGCGACAGCGGGCGCATGTCCGACCACACCTCGTCGATGTGGCTGAGGCAGTCATCCTTGGTGCCGGTCGTGCCGTCGGGCTGCCAGCCGTCCGGAGGGGTCCGGTGCAGCGGCCAGATGGAGTACTGCTCCTCGTCGTTGATCACGACCTGGAACTGCTCCGTGGTGCTCATCTCGTTGTCCTTCCGGTCAGCTGCGCGCCATGCGCAGCACGTCCTCGTCACTCAGGGCGGCGACCTGGCGCTCGACCAGCTCCTCGATACGGGCGGCCACCGCCTCCACCGTCGGATGCTCGAAGAGCAGGTTCATCGGGATGTCGGTGCCGAAGGTGCGGATCATCTGGCTGGTGGTCCGGATGGCCAGCAGGGAGTGCCCGCCGAGAGCGAAGAAGTTGTCGGTGGCGCCTACCCGCGGGGCACCCAGCATGTCCTCCCAGATCCGGGCCACCACCTTTTCCGGTGGTGTCCGGGGGGCCACGTGCTCGTCCTGCTCGACCGCCGCAGGCGTCGGCAGTGCCTGCCGGTCGAGCTTGCCGCTGGGCAGTCGGGGCAGGTGGTCGAGCAGTTCGATGGCCGACGGCACGGCATATCCCGGAAGGGTCGCGGCGGCATGCTCGCGCAGCCGGGCGGCCGTCAGGCCAGGCTGGTCGACCACCAGGAACAACGCGATACGGGCGTCGCCGGACGGCCCGCGCCAGGTGGTCGCGGCGGCATCGGACACTCCGTCGCATCCCCGCATCACGGCCTCGATCTCGCCCAGCTCGATCCGTACCCCGCGGATCTTGACTTGCCGGTCCTGACGGTCGAGATAGTGGAGCCGGCCGGCACGGTCACGGCGGCCGCGGTCGCCGGTGCGGTACACCCGTTCGCCGGGCCGCCACGGATGAGGCAGGAAGGCTGCCGCCGTGCGCCCGGGCGCGTGGAGGTAACCGCGGGCCAGGCCGATTCCGCCGATGTAGAGGTCGCCCGCTTCGTCGTCCGGGACAGCCTGCATGCGGTCGTCGAGGACCAGGACCTCGTTGCGGTCGATCGGACGGCCGATGCTGACCGAGGCGACCGGCCCGGAGCGGTCCTCAGGCGTGCAGGTATGACAGGTCGAGTCGATCGAGACCTCGGTGGCGCCCCAGGTGTTGTCGAGGGTCACCGTGTCCCCGAAGCGGGCCAGGAACCGCTCGGCCAGCCGGGCGGGCAGCGCCTCGCCGCTGGACAGCACGCTGCGGAGTCGGTGCAACCGGTGGACATCGGCGTCGGTCAGCTCGTCGAGGACCAGCTCCAGCATCGACGGTACGAAGTTCAGGTGTACCGCCTCGTACCTGATCGCCGCGTCGATGATCGCGCGAGGGTCACGGTGCGCGCCCGGCGCCAGCATCGCGGTCCGGCCACCGGCGGCCAGTGGCCAGAACAGCTCCACCGCGGCGTCGTCGAAGGTCAACGTCGTCTTGTGCAGAACCGTCTCGGCGGGACTCAGCGGGTGGTGCCGCTGCATCCAGTCCATCCGGTTCGTCCAGCCCCGGTGCGTGCAGGCCACCCCCTTCGGGTGCCCCGTCGAGCCGGACGTGTAGTAGACGGCGCAGAGGCCGTCCGGGTGGACGTCCGGCAGTGCGGGTCCCGGGGTGGGCCCGGCGACGCTGAACGGCAGGACGACGGCGACCGACCGGAGCGCCTCGGCCGTGCTGGCGATCTCGCCGGGCCCGGCCAGACAGATCCGGGCCCGCGCGTCGACGACCAGTTGCCGGGTCCTGGCCGGTGGGGTGCCGGGCTCGATCGGCAGGTAGGCCGCGCCGGCGCGGAGGATCCCGAGCAGCGCCGTCACCATGGCCGCCGACCGGTCCGGCACGATCGCCACCACGTCGTCCGTACGGGTTCCCCCGGCGACGAGGGCGCCGGCGATCCGATCCGCTCCCGAGACGAGGTCGCGGTAGGTGAGGGCGGTGTTCCCGTCGATCACGGCGATCGCATCCGGCGTCCGGTCACTCTGCGCCACGACGGCCGAGTGCAGGATGGCCCTTGGCTTGGTCATGCCGGCGACGTTGCCCGGTCGACCTATCGAGGCCCTGTTCGATCCCTGTCGGCGCCGGATGCCGCTCCGGTCCCGGGGGGATAGGGCGCCGATAGACCGTGGATAGCCGGCCTCGGGATGGTGCGGCCATGCGAGCGAACCCCCATGACACGGTCGACAGTCTGTTTCGAGCCCAGGTCGCGGCCACGCCGCGGGAACCGGCCATCACCGCGGACGGTGTGACGTTGTCGTACACGGACCTCGACGCACGGGCTTCGGCGGTCGCCGCGGCCCTGCGCCGGCGGGGGTTCGGGCCGGAGACCCCGATCGGTCTGTGCGCCGAGCGGAGTGTGGCGATGATGGCCGGCCTGCTGGGCATCATCCGGGCCGGCTGCGCGTACGTGCCGCTGGACCCGGACTATCCGGTCGACCGGCTGGCGTTCATGCTGACCGACACCGCGGCGCCGGTGGTCCTCACCCACGACGGTCTGATGAACGGTAACGGCGCCGGCGTACCGGTGCTCGACATCGACTCGCTTCCGCCGGGCGAGGCACCCCCGTCGCCCGCCGATCCGGACAACTTGGTCTACGTCATCTACACCTCGGGATCGACCGGCCGCCCGAAAGGGGTGCTGGTCCCCCACCGCGGGGTCGTCAACCGGCTGTTGTGGCACCAGCGCGTGCGACCCATCGGCCCCGGCACCACGATCCTGCAGAAGACACCGATCAGCTTCGACGTGTCCGCCTGGGAGTTGTTCTGGCCGCTGGTGAGCGGTGCCCGGTTGGTCCTTGCCCGGCCCGGCGGACACCGCGATCCGGCCTATCTGGCGCAGATCATCGCAGCCGAGAGAGTGGACATCGTCCATTTCGTACCGTCCATGCTCGCCCAGTTCGTCACCGAGCCCGCCGTGGCGAATCTCGACTGCGTCAGCGATGTCTTCTGCACCGGCGAGGCACTGCCGCCCGATCTGGCCGACCGGGCCGCCAAGCTGATGTCGGCGCAGGTGCACAACATGTACGGGCCGACCGAGACCTCGATCGAGGTGTCGGCGCACACCTGGCAGCCGGGCAGTGACGGGACGAGCGTTCCGATCGGTGACCCGATCGACAACGTGACCTGGTACGTGCTGGACGACAACTTCGAACCGGTGCCGGCCGGTACAGAGGGTGAGCTGTACATCGGCGGCGTCGCCGTCACCCGCGGGTATCACCGCCGGGCCGACCTGACCGCCGACCGGTTCCTGCCCGACCCGTTCGCGGGCGGCGGGCACCGGATGTACTGCACCGGTGACGTGGTCCGCGCGCTGCCGGGCGGGCAGTTGGACTATCTGGGTCGCGTCGATCACCAGGTGAAGATCAATGGAAACCGGATCGAGCTGGGGGAGATCTCCGCCGTACTGCGCGGTCACCCTGCGGTGGCCGATGCCGTCGTGGTGACGCACAGCGAGAACCAGCACACCCGCCTGGTGGCCTACGTCGTCGGTACGGGTGACCGTCCCCTGCCCGGTCGCGACGAGCTGGAGTCGTGGTTGTCCCGCGACCTCCCGGCCTACATGCTGCCGGCGATGTACCTGCCGCTGGCGCACATTCCATTGACCACCAGCGGCAAGGTCGATCGGGCGGCCCTGCCCGTACCCATGCTGACCCGCGCCGACCTGCGATCGCCGTACTCACCCCCGGAGAACCCGACGCAGCGGACCCTGACCGCGGTCTGGAGCGAGGTGCTCGGCCTGGCCGAGCTCGGCATCGACGACGACTTCTTCGCACTGGGTGGCGACTCGATCTCCGCGCTGCAGATCATCGTCCGCACCCGGGATGCCGGGCTGCAGACGACTGCCGCGCAGATCCTCGGTCTGCGGACCGTCCGCCGGCTTGCCGACGAGGTCGTTCCGACCAAGGGTGCCCCGGCGGTCGCCGGTCACGTCGAGGACCCGGCGCTGGCCGAGCTACGCAACCGCGCCGACATCGCCGACGCGTACCCGCTCACCTCGATGCAGGCCGGCATGCTCTTCCACAGCGAGCTGTCCGAGGACAGCGGGGACTATCACCAGCAGACGGTGATCGACGCCGTTGCGCCCGTCGACGACGAGGCGCTGACCGCGGCCCTCCAGGACCTGGTCGACACGCACCCGGTGCTGCGGAGCCGGGTCCAGCTCGAGGGGGTCGCCGACCCGACCCAGGTGGTGCTGCGGCGGTTCGCGCTTCCGGTCCGGAAGATCGACTGGCGAGACCGCCCGGACGCCGAACGCCCGGCTCTCTTCGCCGCGTTCCTCCGGGAGGACCGGTTAGCGTCGTTCGATCTCGTCTCGGCGCCACCTGTGCGCGCCACTCTCATCGACTTCGGAGCCCACACCCGGCTGGTCCTCAGCCACCATCACCTGATCCTGGACGCCTGGAGCCTCGCCACGCTGACCGAGCAACTCGGCGTCGCATACGCTGCTCGGCGTGCCGGGCGCCGCGCGGAGATCCACGGCGTTCCGTACCGGCGTCTCACCGACTGGCTCCGCGCTCAGGATCGCGGACCCACCGAGGACTTCTGGCGCGCGTACCTGGCCGGCCTGACCGAGCCGACGGCCTGGGAGGTGCACGGTTCGGGCCACGACACCGCCACGGACGGGACGATCGGCGAGGTCACCATGGACGTCGACGGCCCGCTGCTGGCCCGACTGCGTGCGGCCTCCCGGAACGCGGGGTTGACCGCCAGCACGCTGGCGCACGGGTTCTGGGCGCTGCTGCTGGCGGTCTACAGCGGACAGGACGAGGTGGTGTTCGGGTCGACGGTGGCGGGGCGACCGGCCGACCTGCCCGCGGTGGAGGACATGGTCGGCCTGTTCATCAACACCATTCCGGTACGTGCCTGCTACCACGGGAGCGACACCCTGGCTGGCTGGCTGAACGACCTGCAGACCGACCTGGTGCGGATGCGCGATCACGCGCACGCGGCGCTGCCGGACATCCAGGCGGTGAGCGACATGCCGAGGGGCACGCCGTTGTTCGACACCATCGTCATCGCCCAGAACCAGCCGGGCACCGGTCCGGCCGCGCACGCTGCGGGTCTGCGCCTGGCCGAGACGTACGAGCGCACCGGCTATCCGCTGATCCTGATGGTGGAGGAGCAGCCGGACCGGATCCGCTTCCTCCTTCGCCACCAGTTGCGCGCCGTGCAGCCCGAGACCGCGCGACGCATCGCCGACCACCTGCGTACGGTGGCCGAAGCGTTCGCCGAGGAACCCGGCCGGCTGCTCCGCGACACCTCCGTGCTGAGCCGGGCCGAACACGACCGTCTGCTGAGCATCAACGACACCGTGGTGCCCGGCCCCGACGATGCCACCATCGAGGGCCTGTTCGAGGAACAGGTCCGCCGCACGCCGAACGCCGCTGCGCTGCTCTGGGGCGAGCAGACGATGACGTACCGGGAGCTGAACGCCAGGGCGAACCGGCTGGCCCGTCACCTGAAGGGCATCGGTGTCGGTCCGGAGAGCCTGGTCGGCGTGATCGTCGAGCGCAGCCCCGAGCTGCTGGTCACCCTGCTCTCGGTGCTGAAGGCGCAAGCCGCGTACGTGCCCCTGGCGCCGGACAACCCGGCCGCGCGGGTCCGCACCATCATGGCCGACGCCGGGCTGTCCCATGTGGTGTCCCAGGACCAGTACCAGACCTTGCTGACCGACCCACCTGGACAGGTATGCCTGCTCGACCGCGACGCCGAGCTGATAGCTGAGCAGGACGACACCGACCCGCCCGGGGCCCGGCACGCCGACCAGCTCGCCTACGTCATCTACACCTCGGGCTCGACGGGACGACCCAAGGGGGTGGCCTGCCACCATCGCGGCCTCGTCAACTACTTGCGGTTCTGCGCCGATCGGTACACGGGCGGGCGCGACGGCGGCACGGCTCTCTTCTCATCCGTCGGATTCGACATGATCGTGCCGAACCTCTACACCCCACTGCTGCTCGGCCGACCGGTCCGCCTGCTGCCGGAAGGGCTCGACCCGGCGCAACTGGCCGCGGAACTGGTGCGCGGTGGCCCGTACAGCTTCCTCAAGATGACCCCGGGTCACCTGGAGCTGCTCACCCAGCAACTCACCGCCGCGGAGGCGGCTGGACTGGCGGGGGTACTCGCCGTCGGTGCGGACGCGTTTCCGTCTTCCGCGTTGCGCCGCTGGCGGAGCCTCGCTCCGGACAGTGACATCCTCAACGAGTACGGTCCGACCGAGGCGTCCGTGGCGAACTCGGTGTACACGCCGGTGGGTGATCCAGTCGATCGGGATCTGCTGCCGATCGGTAGTCCGATCCCGCACACGACGATGTACGTACTCGACCGAAATCTGGCCCCGGCGCCGGTCGGTGTGCCGGGGGAGATCTACATCGGCGGCGTCTGCCCGGCCCGGGGTTACCTGCACCAACCCGGCTTGACCGCGGAGCGTTTCCTGCCCGATCCCTACACCGGTCGCCCCGGCATGCGGATGTACCGCACCGGCGACCGGGGCTACCAGCTGCCCGACGGCAACGTGCAGTTCCAGCGCCGACTCGACGACCAGGTGAAGATCCGCGGGTACCGGGTCGAGACCGGCGAGATCGAACAGCATCTGGCCACCCATCCCGGCGTCGAGCGGGCGATCGTGTTGGCCCGGTCGGATCAGCAGAATCGCCGCCAGCTGGTCGCCTACGTCGTCGGTAGCGGTACCGGTACCGACGACGCAGGCGGCGTGCCCGGCGCGGGTGAACTGCGCGAGTTTCTCGGCCGGCTCCTGCCCGGCTACCTGATCCCTTCGCTGTTCGTGGCGATCGACGCGGTGCCGCTGGACGCCAACGGCAAGGTCGAGCGTCGGGCGTTGCCCGCCCCGGACCTCGTCGCGGAACCCGCCGACCGGGGATACGACGCCCCTCGCGACGAGGTGGAGGTGCGGGTCGCGGCCATCTGGGCCGCAGCACTGGGCCTCGATCGGGTCGGTGTCCACGACAACTACTTCGAACTCGGCGGCGACTCCATCCTGACGATCCAGATCATGGCCGCGGCCCGCGCGGAGGGCCTGGAGATCACGCCGAGGCTCATCTTCCGGTATCCGACGGTGGCCACCCTCGCGGCGCACACCGAGCCGGTGGCGACCGCCTCGGACGCGGCCGGGGCGGAGGCCGGCGACATCGGCGGCACCCTGCCACCGACGCCGATGCAAGCCTGGTTCCTGAATTGCGACCTGGCCGACGCACACCACTACAACCAGTCCGTCCTGCTGGAGACCGAGATCGAGGACCCGACGGTGATAGCCGAAGCGCTGCGCGCCGTCGTGAACAGGCACCCGGCGCTGCGGGCGCGCTTCACCCGGACCGATGCGGGCTGGCAGCAGCACATCGAGCCACCCGGGGATGCCGACCTGTTGATCCACGAGTTGATCGCCGACGACGAGGAACTCTCGGCCGTCGCGGACCGGGTGCAGGCAAGCCTCGATCTGACCCGCGGACCCTTGCTACGCGCAGCGCTCGTCACGCGCCGGGACCTGCCGGCCAACCTGATCGTCGTCGTCCATCACCTCGCGGTCGACACGGTTTCCTGGCGGTTCCTGGTCGAAGACCTGGCGGCGGCGTGTGACACCGACGGGCAGGACGCTGCCCTGCCGGCCACGGAGGTGCACCCCGGCGTGTGGGCCGCAGCGCTCAAGCGGCGCGCTGACGACCCGACGGTGCTGGCTCTGTGTGACCGGCTCACCGTGCCGACCGGGACCGCGCTGCCCGGCGACCCGGACGCGGGCTCCGACCTCGTCGGCGCCGCCAGCACCGTGCGCGCCGAGCTCGGCGTGAAGGACACCCGGCTGCTGCTGAGCGGCGCCCCCGCCGCCCGGCACGTGCAGGTCGAGGACGTGCTGCTGACCGCCCTCGCCCGGGCCCTGCGGGACTGGGCCGGTGGCTCGGTGCGGGTGGACGTCGAGCGGCACGGCCGCGACCATCCCCTGCCCGGCATCGACATCTCCCGTACGGTCGGCTGGTTCACCTCGGTGGTGCCGTTCGCACCGTCGATCGACGGCGATGACCTCGGCGCCGCACTCGACACCGTCAAGGAACATCTCCGCTCGATGCCCCACGGCGGCTTCGACCATGCCCTCCTGCGTCACCTCAGTACCAGCCCGCAGGCGGATCGGTTGCGCGCCGAGCAGGACGCCGAGGTGGTGTTCAACTATCACGGCCGGGTGACACCGCCGTCCGCCACCGGTCCGCTGCGCATGCTGGCACCGGTGTGCGGCGCCGACCGTGCACCCGGGCAGCGCCGTACCCATCCGATCGAGATCGAGGCCGAGATCCGCGAGGACCGGCTCCTGGTCGATTGGACCTACCCTCCGGAGCGGCTGGCGGAGTCGAGCGTGGTGACGGTGGCCGAGCGGTTCCTCGACCACGTCAACGAACTGGTGCGGTACTGCGTCGCACACCCCGGCGGGCACACTTCCTCCGACTTCCCGCTCGCCCGCCTGACCGACGACGAAGTCCGCCTCATCACCTCCGGGCCCGGAGTCGTCGAGGACGTCTATCCGCTCACCACCACCCAGGCCGGCATGCTGTTCCAGACTCTTCTGCGCCCGGACGAGGGCGTCTACATCGACCAGCAGAACCTCCGGCTGACCGGTGCGGTGGACCTGGCTCTGTTCGAGCGGGCCTGGCGCGAGGCCGCGGGCCGGCACGCAATCCTGCGGACCACCGTGGACTGGCAGAGCGGGCAGGAACCGGTTCAGGTCGTCTGGCGGGAACCGGAACTGTTCATCCGTACGGTGGACGATGCGGCCGGAGTCGCGGTCGCCGAGCGGAGTACGGGCATGACCCTCGACCGGGTGCTCTGGAAACTGGTGCTGAGCCGTTCGGAGGACGCCGTCACCGGCATCCTCACCTATCACCATCTGCTGCTCGACGGATGGAGTGTCGATCTGCTCCTGCGCGACGTGATGGCGGTCTACACGGCGTTGCTGGAGGGACGACCGGCCCGCCTGGAGCCCGCGACGGCCTTCCGGCAGTACGTCGGCTGGCTCGGGACGTTGGATGCCGTCGAATCGGGCCGGTACTGGGCCACCCAGCTGCACGATGTCACTGAGCCCACTCCGATGCCGGTTCCGGCACCGCAGGCGGAGCGCCGGGGGAGCGACTACGTGACGCTCAGCCTCACCGACGAGCAGACGCGGACCGTCCGGGCATACGCGCGCGGACACGGGCTCACCCTGGCCAGTGTGGCCACTGCCGCCTGGGCGACAGCGCTCGGTCACCTGACCGATCGCGACGACGTGCTCTTCGGCTGCACCGTCTCCGGGCGCACCGCCGCATTTCCGGGGGCCGACCGGGTCGTCGGGCCGATGCTCAACACGTTGCCCGTCCGGGTGCGCCTCGACGCCGGAATGGCGGTGCCCGCCTGGCTCGACGACGTCCAGGCGCAGATGGTGCGTATGCAGGAGCACGAGAACTCGCCCCTCAGCGAGGTCCAGGAGTGCACCGGGGTCCCGCGCGGGGTGCCGCTGTTCCACAGCATCGTGGTGACCGAGACGCTGTCGCCGACGGTCTGCACCGGCCGGGCCACGCTCACCGTGGCCGGCGCAGTGGAGAGCACTGAGTATCCGCTGGTCGTCAACGTGGTTGACGCTGATCGGCTGCGGTTGGAGCTGCTCTACGACCGCCGCTGGTACGACGCCCCAGCCGCTGCGACCGTTGCGCACACCTTCCTCGAGGTGCTGCGCGCCCTGTGCGCCGGCGACGCCGAGACCCTCGGCGAGATCATGGTCGGGTCGATGCCCATGCCGATGTCCATCGCCAACGGGCAGGGGTGACCCATGGACACCGGTCTCCTGCCGTACCGCCGATCCACTGCGACGCCGCGGATCCGTCTCTACTGCCTGCCGTTCGCGGGCGGCAGCGCGGCGGCATATCTCGGCTGGGCCGATCGGCTGCCACCGGACGTCGAGCTGTGTCCGTTGCAGCTGCCCGGACGGGGCGCCCGGGCTGATGAGCCGCCGCGCACCCGGATCGCCGAGTTGAGCGCCGAGATCGCCCACGGCATAGCGGACGAACGGTACCGGCTGCCGTTCGTCCTGTTCGGGCACAGCATGGGCGGTCTGCTCGCGTACGAGACCGCCCAGATGTTGCGGGACAGGGGCGGTCCGGAGCCGCGGCGCCTGGTGGTCAGTAGCGCGCGCAGCCCGGACCGCTGGAACCGGCTCCGGACATCGTCCCACCTCGGCAGCGATGCCGCCTTGACAACGATGTTACGGGCGCAGGGCGGCACGCCGCCCGAGTTCTTCGATCACCCCGACCTGGTCGCCCGCGCCATTCCGATCCTGCGGGCGGACCTGGAGGCGTGCGAGCGCTACCGGTACGCCGAACGGCCCCCGCTCACCGTGCCGATCGATGTGCTGGGCGGGCGTGACGACCCCGAGGTCGACGAGGCTGACCTGCTCGGCTGGCGGAGGCACAGCACCGCGCCATCGTCGCTGCACGTGTTCGACGGGGGCCACTTCTACCAGGAGAGTTCGACGGACGCGATGTTCACCGTACTCACGGCCGTATTGTCCGGCATCTGCCTGCCTCGCCACTCCTCCTCGTGACCCGGCACCTCGCTGCCCCGCTGATCGGTCCTCGACCGGTCAGCGGGTCGTAGCGGGTTGCGGCGTCACCGGGCGGCGGTCGTTGCGCGCCGCGAGGTACAGCGGGGCGGCGACGGCCAGGATGATCGCACCGATCACCATCGCCGCGCTCAGGCTGATGGCGTCGGCCAGCGCGGTCAGCGTGACGAGTCCGAGTGCGGCGGCCGGCTGCGAGACCATCGAGTTCAGCGACAACACGGTGGCGCGCTCGTCGGTGCCGACCTGGCGGTGCAGCAGCGCGTTGTGCAGCGGGTTCGACGCGCCGTGCACGAGATAGCAGGCGAGGAACGCGGTGATGATGCCGGCGAGCCCGCCGAACAGTGCCATCGCGGCGACGGCGAGCCCCTGCAGGACCCGCATCAGGGCGGCGGCGAGCGGCGTGCCGACGCGTTCCGCAACCGGGATGATCAGAGCCGCGCCGGCTGCCGAGGCGATCCAGGCGAACGCTGTCAACGGCCCCATCAGCGAGGCGATCTGTTCCGTGTCTCCGGTTACCGCGGTCAGCCGGACCGCGGTAAGCGTCTCGAAGCTGACCATCCCGAATCCCCACAGGATCTCCACGGCGAGCAGGCAGATCAGCACACGGGAGCGGGTCATGAGCCGCGTTGCACTGGCGACCGTCCGTCCGAATCGGACCGACGGGCGGTCTCGTCCGGACCGTTCCGGCCGGTTCCGCGGCTCCTCGCGCAGCAGGACCGTCACGAACCCGAGCTCGATCACCCGCACCACGATCGCGATGACGACCGGCGTGACGATGCCGGGAACGCCGGGAATCGGCTGAACCGCAACGAGGAGGCCGCTCAGCAACGAGCCCGCGCCGATGGCGATGCTCATCACGGTGCCACCCAGACCGAGTCCGCGCTCGATGGAGGTGTCCGGGTCCCGGGCCAGGGTGCTGTCCACGAACCAGGCATCGAGCGGTCCGCTGTCGAGGGCCCGATAGACGCCCTGGATCAGGAAGTAGACGGCGAAGGCGGCAACCGACGACGCGAAGGCGAACAGCAGCAGGGAGCAGATGTTGACCGCGGAGGCGAAGAGCAGTACCGGTCGCCGACCGAACGTGTCGGCCGCGCCACCCGTCGGCACTTCGAGGCAGAGGATCGTCAGTCCCTGGATCGCCATGATCACGCCGAGTTGGCCGAGGCTGAGTCCACGCTGAAGCGGCAGGAGCACCAGCACCGGAATGATCAGGCCGCTGGGGAACCACCGAAGGGCGAGCAGGATCAGATAGTCGCGGCGGATCCTCGAGGCGTTGGTCGGCGGTGGCACAGCATTCCCTCCTTCGATCGGTGCACCCATCGAGCGCACGGGTTGGCCCTCGCCGGAACACGAAGGGGGAGCCGAAGCGTCGGTCAACCGCCTGACGCGGTCAGCGGCAGCGGCGCGATGATCAGAGTGATGTCGATCGGTACGGCACCCTCGGGCCGGCTCGCGGTGTCGCCGAGCGGACGGCGCTGCACCCAGGGCGAGATGAGGGCCTCCCAGGCGCGGTGCAGCTCGGCCAGCTCGTCGACGGTCAAATAGGCGAGGTTCTGTGAGACCCCGGTGTGCTCACTCCAGCGGGAATCCATCTCCGGGCGGCGTTGCTGCCACTCGGCCAACTGAGCGGCGCTGCGCTCCAGCACGAACCGCTCCAACATGCTCAGTCCCTCGTGGCCCTCGGCTGTCTCGCCGGGCTCCCAGTCCTGGGAAACGGCGGTCACCCGCCACGGGCGCTCCCGGTTGTCGCTGCGGCCGGCCTGCTCGACGAAGCCGTACTTCCCGAGCTGGCGCAGGTGATGGGAGGCGAGCGCCTGGCTGATCCCCAGCGCGCGCGCGGCCGTCGCAGCCGTCATGGTGCCCTCACGGCCGACGAGTGCGTGGAGCTTGAGTCGAAGCGGGTGGGCCAGAGCGCGCATGGCTACCGGGTCGCCGATGACGCGCCGCCGCCCACTTTCCAAGGACATGCTTGGAGTCTCCTCGCTTTCCGCCGAATGTCAAGCAGATGCTTGGGAATCTCCCGCCCGGCGGGCTGCGGGCGGGCGGCGAACCTGGCCGGCCTTCTCCCGCGCCTGGCAACGCAGCAGATCATGGATCACCTGGTCGGTGCCGTCATCACGCCACAGGGCGAAGTAGTAGTAGGTGGCGGACTTCGACGGCAGGTCGTGCGGCAGGTACGCCCACTGACACCCGGTCCGGTTCTGGTAGAAGATCGCGTTCACGATCTCCCTCAGCTCGTAGCGACCCTGATGCCCCGACACCGACGGGTGGCGGTCCTCCCACGCCTGCAGGAACGGTCCGACCACCGCCCACTGCTCATCGGTCAGGTCACTCGGATACGCCGCACGCTCACCCATGATCAGCCCAACGCGGCCGGACCCCACCGGTTACGACCACGGCTCACATTCACACACCGACGCAAACCCACAATGCACGAAAGCTACCGAACCACCCTCTCAGCCAGTACGTAGACCAGTCGTACGCGGCACAGTTGCTGGATTCCGACAACGGCGAGGGCGTCGGCTACCTCCTGAAGGACCGGGTCGGCGCGGTCGTGGAGTTCAACGCTGCGGTGGAACAGGTCTCGGCCGGGGAGACGGTCGTCGATCCCGAGGTGGTCCGCCAGCTGATCAGTCGGCGGCCGGATCCGAGGCAGCGGCTGACCGCCCGCGAGCTCGAGGTCCTCGCGCTGATGGCGGAGGGCCGCTCCAACGACACCATCGGCAAGCGGCTGCACGTCACGGACGCGGCGGTCAACAAGCACATCGGCAACATCTTCAGCAAACTTGACCTGCCGGCCGCGATGGACGGCCACCGGCGGGTGCTCGCGGTGCTGGCCTACCTGCGGAGCTGAGCCGCAGGGTCACCGACCTCGGCCTGGCTGCCCAGCCGCGAGATCGCAGAACTCGCCGTCGAAGAAGAGCAGCGGCTCGCCCGCGTCGGGAGTGTGGTGGACCGCGACTACCTGGCCGATCAGGATCGTATGGTCGCCGCCCGGTATCACGTCCCGGACGACCGAGTCGATCCACGCGAGGGCGCCGTTAATACGCGGTGTGCCGGTGACCGGCGACGCCTGCCAACTCACCCCGGCGAACTTGTCCGGCCGGGAGGTCGCGAAGCGACGCCCTATCGCTTCCTGCCGTGCGCTGAGGATGTTGCTCCCGAACGAGCCGGCCCGCACGATGCGCGGCAGGCTGCGGCCGCGGTTCGAGCTGGACACCATGACCAGTGGCGGGTCGAGGGACAGCGACGTGAACGACTGGCAGGTGAAACCAACGGGCTCCTCGTCAAGGGCGGTGACGACGGTTACGCCGGTGCAGAACCGGCCCATCGTCCGACGGAATTCCCGCTCGTCGACCTCGGGCGCTCGCGCTGCGATCGGTGGAACAGCCCCGGCTGCGGTCTCCATGGCCGCGACGGTGCGCGGCCTCTCTATAACTCGCCTATAGCGTCAGCCGGCGGGAACCTATAGGAACGCGATATCCCGCCCACGGACTCTTCGCCGAGTAAGCCGCGACGCCGTCTGCGAAGGGTGAGTCGATTGTCAGCGATCCTTGCTGGTCACCAGGCCGGGCCCGGCGCCGATGAACTCGAGCGCCGGCTCGGCGATCCGTGAGATCCGGACAATCCGCTTGGCTTCGACCGGATCCTGCTGCCACGTCACCCTGGCCATGCTCGCCCTCGCCGTCCTGACCATCCTCACCGCCACCGCCCAGCAATCCCACGCTGACACGGAGATCATCGCGTTGCCCGTCGCCGAGATCCGCCGACGCCAGTCCTTTGATCACACCCATGAAGCTGGCCGCCTGCGCGGAAATGAGCTTCACTCGAGACCATCGCCGCTGACGATGAAGAGCGCGCGCGGTTGAAGCCCGCAGTCGACGACCTCCGCAGCTCACTGAGCCATTCCGCGCCAGGCCAAGGTGAACGATGAATCTCTCGCCGCTTCACGCTGAGGAGCCTCTCGTGCCGACCGGATCCCGGGCGGTCAGCCCGGGACCCTACAGGTAGCCTGATTTCAGGCGAGTGGAATAGCGCCCATAAGTCGCAACCGTGTTGGGTATCGGTTCGTGTCGATCCTCGGACACCAAATTTTGTGGAAAATCGCGATAAATAGGACAGGTTCCTGTCCTATTTGGGGTTACTTAGACCAAATGTTTGTAACTTCTGGAAGCAACTGCCTGGCTGTGGTTGGCCGCATCTGTCCAATTCGGTGACAGGTAATGACGTCTCTTCGGCGCGCTGACGTCGCCGATTCATGTGGTGGGCGTGTCGGGTCTGCGCGTCAGCGTCGGTACGGGTCGATGATCTCCTTGGGGCGTAGCGCGGGGGCGGCGAGGTCGCGCAGCGTCGGCGAGGTGAGGTAGAACCTGCCTCGGGTTTCGCCGTGCTGTTCGAGCATGCCTGCCCGGACGAGGGCGCGAAGGTCGCGGGTTGCTTGGTCGTCGGTGAGGTTCTCGTCGCGCTGATAGAGGGTCCGGCGTACTCGACCGCCGGTCGCGGCGAGGTGCAGGGCGCTGACGACCCGCTCGGGTAGCCCGTGGCGTCGGACCCAGGTGTCGAGCAGTTCCCAGAGACGCGCGGCCTGATCGAGGCGTTGCCGGACCAATTGGGCCTGTTGATGATGGGCGCTCAGGCAGAATCGGATCCACTTGCTGGTGTCGTTCTCGGGCTGCCAGGTTGGGCCCCCGACCTCACCGAGTGCGTCGTAGTAGGCATAGGTGTTCCGGCCGACGCCCAGCCACTCCTCGATCGAGGAGAACTCCGGGGCGAGGACACCGTCCCGGGCGAGCACGAGGGTGTGCAGGCAGCGGGACATTCGGCCGTTCCCGTCCCGCCAGGGATGGATCTTGACCAGGTTAAGGTGGGCCATGGAGGCCCGTACGAGCAGCGGTGTCTCCGGTTCGCCGTCGTCCAGCCAGTCGATCAGCTCGGAGATCAGAGACGCAACGTCGTCGGCGTCAGGCCCGGTGTAGACGCGTCGGCCGGTGTGTGCCTCGTCGATATGGATGTCGCCCGGACGGAAGCGGCCCGGCCACTTGCCGAGCTCATGGCGGAGCATCATGAAGTGCAGCGCGTTGAGCAACATGTGCTGCCAGGCGAACTCGCGTGAGCGGGCGAGTTGCTGCACGTAGGTCAGGGCGTCCCGGTAGCCGGTGATGACCTCCCAGGTTTGCGGGTTCGTCTCTACCGGTTCGTCGCCGGCGACGGCCGCGGCGGCGTCGTCCAGGGACACCTGGTAGCCCTCGATCGAATTCGATCCCTGGATGGCGTGAGCGATCAGGGTTCGTCGGAGTTGTCCTGTCCAGCGGTGCGGCTCGGCGATCTGATACCGCAGGTTGTCCCGCATGGTGTCCAGTTCGCCAAGCACGCGCTTGTCGTCATCCGTGAGCGCAGAAGTCCGATACAGCATGCGCTAATCATACAATGCATCCCGCCGAATCCCAGATTGATTCCGGCATTGCACCGATGAAGGGCATCAGGCCGCCTCTGACGTGTCGCGCCCCTCGCTGAATGAGGTTGTTCGGTCATGACAACACCTATCCGACCGAACGAACACCTCGTCGGTCCACTCGTACCCGCTGTCCTGCCCGCGCGTCTCCGCCTATGCGCGATGCCGATGCCCGCTCTGCCTGCCCGAGACTGCCCACCGGCGATCATCGACGCGGCCCTGGTGCTGGGGATGGCTCTTCCGGCACGCTGTGGCCGGGTGAGCGCGCAGCCCCTCCTGCGCGCTGGCATCGCTTAGGGGGCGCCTGCCCTGGGTAGCCGTGCACGGCATCTCGACCCACTGGCTGCGCCACACCACGCGGACCTGGGTGGAACGGCACTTCGGCTACGGCATCGCCCGCGTCTACGCCGGCCACACCGACAGCCCTGGATCCTCCACCACCACCTACATCAAGGGCCGACCTCCACGACGTCGCCAGTGCGCTGTCCGCCATGACCGGCCAACCACACCCCATGGCAGAACGCAGGAACGACTTCCAGTCGAGGGTCATGCCTTCACCGGCTGACGTTCCCGGCCACCGAGCTGAGTTGAAGATCAGGCTGCGCTAAGGATCAGCACATGTTCGTTCCTGGCTGGCTGTACTGGCTCGTTGCGGCGCTGGAACCCGGTCGCAGCTCTCTGGGATCGCGCCGTTGGCACTCGAGCAGTCGCATAGCTTCGAGCTCACGCAGCCATGCCGTTCCAAATGGGCAGCCACGCCACTCGGTCATCCCGTCGACGACCTTGTCGGTGATGCCGGCCCGTCAGCAAAGCGGCGGTGTGTCGGCCGGACCGTGGGCCGTCTCCGTGCCGGTGGCCGCGACGGCAGGCGACGACCTGGACATTGAAGTACAACGACGTATCTATGGGTGGCCAAGGTTCACTTGGCGGGACTCGGGGCAGACGTTTCTGCACGTCACGACGTACTCGTGGAAGATGCGCGACGTTCTTCCGCCTGCTTCGTTGGTGCAGGGTAAGGTGCGGGGCCGGCGGTTGCCGACCCCGCACCGGGGTGGGCTACATCTGATCGTTCGACCTACCAAGTACGGCGATCAGGCGTAGCAGGAGGGCGGTGGCCCTGGCCGCAGTGGCTGGGCCACCGCTTCCGCCGGCTTCCAGCAGTTCCGCTGCAAGCTCGAACGCGATGGCCAGGGCTTCCATCACCTTCTCCTTGTCCGGGGTCGCTGGCTGCGAACCGGGACAGCGCGGGGCTGTTTCGCTGGAGCCGTCGGGCTCATTTTCGTCATCAACCACGCGTGACCTGAAGACGAACGACGCAACCACCTCGCGTTCTCCCAACGCTCCAGGTACGTCCGGGTTACGGGGTGTTCGTCGGTCCTGCCGGTGACGTTCTGATCGCAGGGCTGGTTCCCGTGGCGTTGGTCACGCAGGTGTTCGGACTCGCAGTGCGATGGATGGGTGTCGACTCGTGCCGCACGCCTGTTAAGGGCATATCAAAATGCCACTCTATGGGACATAGGTGGCATGAACTTGGGTGCTCCCTTGCAATGTGCAAATGCACAGGACACAAAAATTTTCCGCCAATCAGCCCTGACGAAAGGCCTTGCAGGAAGAACACACCCAGGCGTTTCGCCATCGTTGACCCCGACATGGATCCCCGTAACGAACGTCCCTCACCGCCGTTCAGCAACCAGCAGGTCGGACAACTTGTCGCACTCCTTCGTCCGGTGATCGACGCGATCAGCGCACGGATCGCCGACCACGACCCTGACCCGGACCGTTGGCTGACCATCAACGACCTGGCAGCGAAGCTCCAGGTGCCGGTCAGTTGGGTTCAGGAAAAGGTCAGCGCACGTCTCGTTCCGCACCACCGCGTCGGCCGCCACGTCCGCTTCACCCGGGCCGACCTCGAAGCGTTGGAGCGCCTCTACCAGGAGAAGCCGGCTGCCCGGCAGCGCCGCGGCTGACCGCTGCCGACACGCGGACGACGTCACGACGCAAACCTGAGACTGCTCCGAGGAGGTACGACCGACCAGGACCGCGACTGGCAGGCCCTCAGCACGATGCCCAGATGAAGAACCCTCTCAACGGGATCGCGCTTAACCTGGTCGCCGTAGCTGACCGGTCCCACACCGCTGGTCATCGCCTCGACCGACCCAGGGCGGGCCGCTGAGAGGTGGCCCGCCCTCTCGGTGCTGCAGCTCGCGCCGATCGATCGGGCCGCCCGGCATGTTCAGGGCGTAACAGGACCCGGGTCTGCTGGGGTGTGCTTGGCCTTAGGCGGTGAGGGCGGGCGTCATCGCGTCCCTGGTCTACGGCCCGCCGGGTGCCCGGTCGAGCTGTCCGCGTAGGTTCGCCGCCTCCTCGCTACGGCCGAGTCCGTCGAGGACATCGGCGAGCGTCCGGTACGCCGAGAACAGTGGGTCGGTGGTGCGGGAGCCGCAGGTCATCCCCTGAGCGGAGTTGCTTTCCTCGTCCGCGGTCAGGCACGGGCCGGTGTCGCCCGAGCCGCCGTGGCCGCCACGATCGAGGCGAGGTCGCCGGGGGCGTCGACGGGAACAAGGTGTCCGCTGTGCGGGAGCAGGTGCTGGTCGAGGTGGTCCGCGATCAGCGTGAGCTGGCGCGCCGGGGCGTCTCCCACCGTCGAGGCGCCGACGGCTGTCACCGGCATGGTCAGCCGGCCCTGCTCGGCCCAGGAACGGTTCCACTGCACGTTCGCGGGCATCGCGCGGTAGTGCTCGAAGGCCGCGCGCAGGCGGTCTCGTCCGGTATAGGCGCGGACGAAGTGCCGTGCGAGATCTTCCGGCACCCCGGCGCGGGATCCGATGCCGAGGAAGAAGCGGACGTAGCGGTCCTCGTCCCCGCTCAGGAGGCTCTCGGCTAGACCGTCAGGCGCCTGGTGGAACCCGAACCACCACGGTCCGCCGGAGCCGAGGAACGTCTCCGCGCCGGCGAGTCCGCTGATGACCGCCTCGACGACGGTGAGGCTGAGCACCCGGTCCGGGTGGGCGGCGGAGAGAGCGAACGCGGGCGCGGCGCCGACGTCGAAGCCGACGACGTGCGCCGTCTGCAGGGAGAGCGCGTCGAGGAGGCGAACCTGGTCGGTCGCGAGGCTCACGGCGTCGTAGCCGCCCGCCGTCCGCTCGGTGTCGCCCGTTCCCCGCAGGTCGGGCATCAGCACGTCGTAGCCTGCGGCAACCAGTAGCGGCTCTACCTCCCGCCAGATCTCTTTGGTGTGTGGAAAGCCATGGAGCAGCAGGACGGGGCTTCCGGCGCCGGCTCGGCGCACGCTCACTCGGAGATCGTCGAGCTGAACCATCTCGATCGTCGAACGGTGGCCCTGGGCGGTACGACTCATCAGACCTCCTAGTTACCATCAGGTACCTGGAAACGATAGGAGAGCTGTGGTGAGCAGGAAAGAAGGCACGTCAGGCCCCCCTGGTCACCCCGAGGTGACCATCGCACAGCACGGTGACCTCTTCGACGCCGACTGCCCGACGCGGCTGCTGCTCGACCGGGTGGGATCGAAGTGGACCGTCATGATCGTTTTGCTGCTCGCCGACGAGGGAGAGCTGCGGTTCGGCGCGCTGCGTCGTCGCATGCCGGGCGTCTCCCAGAAGATGCTCACCCACACCCTTCGGCAACTCGAAGACGACGGCCTCGCCCATCGCCGGGTGGAACCCACGAGCCCACCCGCCGTGCACTACTCCCTGACAGCGCTCGGCGACACGCTCGTCGGTCCGTTGCGCGAGCTCAAACACTGGGCCGAGACGAACATGGGCGCGATCGACGCGCTGCGTACGTCGGCGATCGAGTCTCGTCGTGACCGGTAGGTGACGGGATGGTTCTCAGCCGACTGCGGCTGACGGCACGCCGGCCCTGCCCGACGGCGGCAGCAAGTCCGGCGTACCGCGCGGGAAGGTGCTGTTGGCGCTGGTCGAGCCTGACGAACGAGGAGGTGGCACCACAGAGAGCCGTGGTGGCCCGGCAGGCGTGTGCTCAGGGCACCAGGATGACCTTTCCCGCGACCGTACGGGACTCGGCGAGCGTCAGCGCCGACGCGGCCTCGGTCAGCGGGATCCGCGCGGCGATCTGCGGGTTGAGCACGTCGTCGGCGAGCAACCGGAACACGACGGTGAGGTCCTCGGCCAGGGTCCGCCGGAAGGTGTCCGGGCGGCGGCGGCCCGCCCAGAAGTTGTAGAAGTGGGCGCTCCGGTGGTTGGGCAGGGTGTGCCAGAGCTTCAGCTGGGCGAAGAGCTTCAGCACCGGCAGCCGGGAACTGCCCTCCTCGTCCTTCGTCGCCGCCGTGCCGTAGGACACCAGCGTTCCGCCCCTGCGCAGCAACTGCCACGACTGCTGCACGCCGGGACCGCCGACGTGGTCGAACACCGCGTCCACGCCGTCCGGCGCCAACGTCCTGATCCGGTGGTACATGTCCGGGTCGCGGTAGTCGACGGGGGTGGCGCCCAGTTCGCGTACCGCAGGGTGGTGCCGCTGTGCCGCGGTGCCGATCACCCGGATCCCGGCGTGTCGGGCCAACTGGACGAGTGTGGAGCCGACGCCGCCGTTGGCGCCCAGCACGACGATGATGCCGCCGGACCGGACCTTGGCCAGCCGGTGCAGCATCTGCCAGGCGGTGATGCCGTTGACCAGAACCGTCTCCGCGGCGGCGGCGGACACCCCGTCGGGCACCGGCACCAGGTCGGCGGCCTCGACCAGGACGTGGGTGGCCCACCCGCCGGTCTTGGTCACCGCCGCGAACCGGCGTCCGGTCAGGCCGGCGTCCACGCCGGGGCCGGCGGCGACGACGGTGCCGACCAGGTCGTACCCGGGCACGAAGGGGTACGGCGGCTGGTCGTAGTACTTGCCGCGCCGCATCTGCTGCTCGGCGAACGACACACCGGTCGCCTCCATCCGCAGGACGACCTGTCCCGGTGCCGGCGCCGGGAGGTCGCGGGTGCGTACCTCCAGACCGTCCGGTTCGACCGCGTCCGGTAGGACCACCTCGGTGGTACGGATGGTGGCGGCGTGGGTCATGACGAAGCTCCTCCACGATGTTCGGCCACGGCTACGGCTTGTCCGGCGTGTGGTGCACGCTCGTGCCGGTGTCGGACGGCATCGCCGCCAGCAGTTCCGGGTCGGCGTCGTAGTGCCGCTTCTGTAGGGCCGCGACGTCGGCGGCGAAGTCCGGAGAGTCGTCGTCGGTGATGTCGTAGGCCTCGAACCTCGCCATCAACGGGATGCCGAGTCGCTCGGACCGCGCGTGTGCCGCGTGGTTCAGGTACTCCCAGTACCCGTCCAGGTCCTCCAGGACGAAGACCGCTCCCCAGTCGAAGTCGCCGCCGTACTCGCGTCCGACGATGAAGGCCTTGACCGCCGGGATGGCCCGGCCCTGCTCGCGGAGGGCGTCGAGGGCCTCCGCGACCAGCCCGGGATCGGCGTCGTCCCTGATCTTTATCCGGTTGCCGTGGTAGATCATTGAGGCTTTCCTCCGGTGGTGTGATGAGCATGCTCGCCGGCCGGGCCGGGCGAGGACACGGGCGTGCCAGCAAGACCTTCCGCCGACGGGACCGGGCACCGCATCGGTGGGAATTGCGTAGCCGCCCGCGCGGTCGTGGAGACTCCGGGGCGATACCGGACAAGGGGTAGCGTGTCCGGGTGCGAATGACTGCTGCCGGGGGCTCACTGGTCGGCAGGGAGGCCGAACGCACGGTCCTCGACGAGCTGGTCCGGGGCGCGCGGTCGGGCCGGGGCGGGGCGCTGGTGGTACGCGGCGAGGCCGGCATCGGTAAGAGCATGCTGCTGGAATACGCCCGGGACGCGGCCTGCGACGCGCGCGTCATCCGGGCGTCCGGGGTGGAGTTCGAACGGGAGCTGCCCTTCAGTGCGCTGCACCAGCTGTGTGTGCCGGTGCTGGACCACCTCGCCGACCTGCCGGCCCGGCACGCCGACGCGCTCCGGGTCGCGTTCGGGCTGCAGGCGGGTACACCAGACCTCTTCCACATCGGCGTGGCGACCCTGGGTCTGCTGGCCGCCGCGGCCCGGGTACGCCCGCTGCTGTGTCTGGTCGACGACGCACACTGGCTGGACGCGGCGTCGTCGAAGGCGATGGCCTTCGTCGGCCGGCGGGTGGCCGACGAGCCCGTCGCCATGCTGTTCGCCCTGCGGTCGACCGCGTCGAGCGAACTGCGGGCATTGCCGGGCCTCGACGTCGGCGGCCTGAGCGATACCGAGGCCCTGGCGTTGCTGGCGGCCCGACGGCACCTGCTGCTCGACGACCAGGTGCTGAACCGGCTACTGGCCGAGGCCCGGGGGAATCCTCTGGCGCTGCTCGAACTGCCCGCCGCGGGCGGCTTCGGGCCGCCGGAGACCACCCCGGTGCCGACGCGGATCGAGCGCAGCTTCCAGGCCCGGTTGTCGGGTCTGTCGGGCGAGGCCCGTCGCCTGCTGATCCTGGCGAGTGCCGACCCGACGGGCGATCCCGCCCTGTTGTGGCCGGCGGCGCGGTTGTCGGGCATCGACGTGCCGACGGCCAGTGCCGCCGTGGCCACCACGGGACTGGTCCGTTTCGCGGCCGGCATCCGCTTCTGCCACCCGCTGGCCCGGTCGGCGGTCTACGGTGCCGCGTCGGCGGACGAACGGCGCTACGCGCACCGGGTGCTGGCCGAGGCGACCGACGACGTCACCGACCCGGACCGGTCGGCCTGGCACCGCGCCCAGGCCAGTGTCGGCCCTGACGACGGTGTCGCCGCGGAGCTCGAACGATCGGCCACCCGCGCCCGGGCGCGCGGGGGTGTGGTGGCCGCGGCGGCCTTCCTGGAACGCGCGGCCGAGCTCTCCCAGGACCCGGCCGACCGGATCGGGCGGACCCTCGCGGCGGCGCAGGCCGCCCTGGTCGCGGGCCGTCCCGACCGGGCGGCCGCGCTGGTCGGCGCCGTCGAGCACGCCGCGCTCGGCGCTTCCCACCTCGCAGATCTCGATCTGTTGCGGGGGCAGGTGGCCTTCCAGAGCCACCGGGACGACAGCGGCCCGGAGTTCATGATCCGCGCCGGCAGGCGACTGGCCGGGCCGGACCCGGAGCGGGCCCGCAGGTGTCTCCTGGACGCCCTCGAGACGAGCCTACTCGTCG
Organism: Micromonospora sp. WMMD714; assembly: GCF_029581315.1. Classification (NCBI taxonomy): domain Bacteria; kingdom Bacillati; phylum Actinomycetota; class Actinomycetes; order Micromonosporales; family Micromonosporaceae; genus Micromonospora; species Micromonospora sp. WMMD714. Next base: position 6,376,564 of record NZ_CP120744.1, on the reverse strand, counting down.
GCCGGGCCAGCGGCGTGCTGGAGCTGGTGCTGACCGCCGTACGGTCGATGCCGGCGACCGGGCCACGCCCACCGGACATCCTGGACGCGCTGAGCCTGCTGGACGCGGCGGGACACCGCAAGGCTGTCCCGGTGATCCGGCAGGTCCTCGACGGCCCCGGCGGTCCCGGCTGGACCGGGTACCCCGCGCTCGCCCTGATGCTCGCGGGGGAGATGTGGGATCCGGACCTGCATCTGGCGACCGTCAGGTGGCTGGAGCGGACCGGCCGGGAGTCCGGCTCGCCGCTGCTGCTGCGTCTCGGTCTCGCCCAGCGGGCCTCGTACGGCACGCTCTGCGCCGACATCGGCCTGGCAACGGCGTCGATAGCCGAGGAGGAGGCGATCGCCGACGCGACCGGCGGGCCGCCACAGCTCTACCACCGGATCCACCTGGCTGCCGTGCGTGGCCGCCGCGCCGAGGCGCTCGCGCTGTTCGAGGACGCGTTGGCCGCGGCCACGACCAGCGGCAGCGGTCTGCTGACCGGCAACATCGACTGGGCGTCGGCGGTGCTGCACAACGGTCTCGCCGACTATCCGGCAGCGCTGACCGCCGCTCGGCGGGCCGTCGCGGACGGCGCCCTCTTCCTCGCCAGCTTCTCGCTCCCCGAACTGGTCGAAGCCGCGGTCCGCTGTGGCGACTCCGCGACCGCCGCGGCGGCGCTGGAGTCGCTGACCGAACGCGCCGATGCCAGCGGCACCGCCACCGCTCTGGGGATCGCGGCGTATTCCGAGGGGCTGGTGACCGGCTCCGAGGAGCCGTACCGCAGCGCCGTCGCGTACCTGGAGCGGAGTCCGCTGGTGACCTACCGGGCCAGGGCACACCTGCTGTACGGGGAGTGGCTTCGGCGTGAGGGCCGCCGGCGGGACTGCCGGCCGCACCTGCGCACCGCGCACGGCCTGCTGTCCGGGGCGGGATTCGACGCGTTCGCCCGGCGGGCCGCGGTCGAGCTGCGCGCCACCGGGGAACGGCCACGCCGGCGGTCGCCACACACCTACGACCAGCTCACCATCCAGGAGCTGCACATCGCCCGGCTGGTCGCCGCCGGCGCGACATCCAACGAGGTCGCCGCCCAGCTCTTCATCAGCCCCCGCACCGTGGACACCCATCTACGCAACATCTTCCGCAAGCTCGGCATCAACTCGCGGCGGCAGCTCAGGGACCGGCCGGACCTCGGGGCGTGAACCCACCGGCACCACCGACGAGCTGCGGAAAGCGGCTACCGGCCGGCTCCACGCTGGGACAGCCGTCGACTGCGCTCGCGCCAGCGGCCGGTTCGAGCAGCTGCGCGGCGGGCGCGGCGCAGACAGCCGTCATCGATCCGATCCAGCACCGCCGCCCCCGCAGGTCGGTTCGCACCGGCGGTCGGGCGTGCGGCAGTCGTCGTTGACTCTCCTGATCAGGGAACGTCCGCTCCCTGATAAATCAGGACCGGCTGTCCTTCGACCAGGCTGTCGGCGTCAGCGGTCATGCCATGTTGACTCACTGTCATTATAGGGACACGCAGGGCTATTGAGCTGGGGTGGGGTGTCTGACAAGGTGCTTATAACGGATTGTCAAAAACGAATGAAAGGAATGATCTCTATCGTAGCGAAGATCGGAATTTCGACGATTCTCGCGGTGTCGGCCATGCCCCCTCGGCATTCGGCCATCCTGATGGCATGGACCGCCAGTAGTAGGAAGACCTTGAAGGGATTGATATGAGAATTGCACGGGTGGCGGCAATGTTGACCGCCGTGATGACGGCTACTCTCGGGCTGAGTCTGACATCCGCCGGACCCGCCGCAGCCACAGAGAACGGCTCATGGCGGGCTTACGGCAACACCAACCCGATTACCTCCAGCCCCAGCACCTGGCGGTGCGCCGGCTCCAAGACGATCGCCACCAGTGTGGTCGCCCAGGTCTGTGCGATCAGGTCCTCGGGTGGGGGATCCGTGCAGGCGGCGGTGATCGTCCGCAACAACCGATCCGGTCTCTACTCGGTGGCGGCAGCCATGGACCTGTACACGACTTCTGGAGTCAATCTGGGCGACTGGGTGTGCTCGTCGTCAGGGGTCGGGGCGAACTCGTGGTCGGTGTGCTTCGGACGAACCCTCACTCAGAGCAAGGCGGTGAACTCGGTGGGGGCGTCCAGCCCGGGGGGTGACCTCGGTCAGTCGCCGTCGGTCTGACCCCACAGATGGTTCGGGCCGTGAGGAGACGAGGGTACGCCGAAAGAGTATTGGCGGCGGTCCCGACGCGGCCTGTGACACATCCCGCAGGAGCACCGCATCGTCCCGTCCTGGATTGCTCATGAGCGCCGGGTGTCCACTGCCGAATCCCGAATGCTGATTCTGGCGTTCGAGTCGGTGGTGGCAGGTTGGCTGGACGGTTCTGAGTTTCCGATCGTCGTACGCCGAGAACAGCGCGGGCCGGGCTGCCGTCAGGCGGGCCCGGCCCGTTGCCGTACTCGATCGACGTCAGTCGTTGAGGACGTGCGAGAGGCGGTCGCGGAACTTGCGCTCCGAGTCGCTGACCTGGTCGCCGCCGATGCCGAGCAGCCCTCCGCTGGACGCCGCCCCGACCACCTGCTCGGCGATCTCCACCAGCCAGTGCCGGTAGGCCCCGCCCTCGCCCTCGTCCACCTTGGCGGCCAGCAGGGTGGCAGCCTGCCCGGCCCGGACCAGCACGTCGTCGATGAGCGCCTGCGGGTCGGCCGGCGAGATCACCGGTAGCTCCTCGCCGGCCTCCGGGTCGCCCACCCGGGAGACGATCTCCCCGGCGACGGCGGCGACCAGCGGGCTGGCCGACTCCCGGCCGGCGGCGATGGTCTCCAGGCCGGCCGCGTTCTCGGCGCGGGTGCGCCGGGCGCCGTCCGACTCGGCGGCGCTCGCCGCGGTCAGGACCGACTGCGGCAGGCCGACGAGCAGCCCCCACTCCTCGTCGGAGAACCCGAACCCGGTGTACGCCGGCTGTTCGATCACGACTGAGCCCCTCTCGGTTGTTCCACTGCGGGCACCGCACGTGGGCGGTCGCCCGGGTCAGGCTAGTCCAGCGTCAGCAGGCCCTGTTCGGACACCACGCGTACGGAGAGCGTCTTGTAGCCCACCTCGTCGAAGAGCACCGTCATCCGGTCCTCCTCGTAGTTGAGTACCAGGCCCGGACCCCACTCCGGGTGGCGGACCTGGCTGTGCACGGGGAACGGGCCGACCGCGCCGCTGTCGGCGACGCTGGTGCCGGCGTGGCAGTTGTCGCAGTGCCCGCAGACGTGCGACATCTGCTCACCGAAGTAGGCCAGCAGCACCTGCCCCCGGCACCCGGTGGTCTCGGCGAAGGCGCGCATCATGTCGGTGCGGGACCGGGTGACCGTCTGCTGCCGTTCGGCCTCGGCGAGGGCCGCCGCGCCCGCCTCGACCGGGGTGGGGGAGTAGCGCGGTGCGCCGATCTTCTGCCCGGCCCGGGGTTCGGCCGCGCCGATCTGCTCCAGCAGGGCCAGGTACTGGCCGAGCTTGCGCGGCCCGAGCCCGGTCGACTCGCGCAGGGCCTTCTTCGTCGCCGGCCGGCGGCGCAGCAGCGCGGCGAGGTCCCGCAGCTCGGTCTCGTCCGGCAGGCCGCCGGAGAAGTAGCGTTGCAGGCCGACGTCCTCGGCCCGCCACAGCAGCAGCACCCGGGCGGGCGCACCGTCGCGCCCGGCCCGGCCGATCTCCTGGAAGTAGCTGTCCGGCGAGTCGGGCAGCGCCATGTGCACCACCCAGGCGATGTTCGGCTTGTCGATGCCCATGCCGAACGCCGACGTCGCCACCATGATCGGCACCTGGTCGGCGAGGAACGCCTCGTGCAGCTCGTGCCGGGCGGCGGTGGGCATCCCGCCGTGGTAGTACTGCGCCGGGAAACCGGCGGTGGTCAGCCGGTCGGCCAGCTCCTCGGCGGCGCGTCGGGTCGGCACGTAGATGATGCCGGGCCGCTCGTCGTCGCGCAGCAGCGCGGTCAGTCGCCGCCAGCGGTAGTCGTCGGTCGGGCAGTAGGCGACCTCGATGAAGAGGTTGGGCCGGTCCAGCCCGGAGACCACCACCTCGGGGTCACGCAGCCGCAGCCGGGCGATGATGTCGTCGCGTACCGGCGGGGAGGCGGTGGCGGTCAGCGCCACCACCGGCGGGCGGCCGAGACCGTCGATCAGGTGGCCCAGGGCCAGGTAGTCGGGGCGGAAGTCGTGCCCCCAGGCCGAGATGCAGTGCGCCTCGTCGATCGCCACCAGGGCCGGTGCCAACGACTTGACCTCGGCCATCCGGTCGGGGTTGCTCAGCGCCTCAGGGGTGATGAAGAGGAACTCGGCCCGCCCCTGCCGGATGTCGTCGATCGCCTGGGCCTGCTGGGCGGCGCTCTCGTCCGAACTGATCCGGACGGCGCGCAGCTCGGGGCGTTGGCGTTCGTTGAGCGCGGCGATCTGGTCCTGCTGGAGGGCCAGCAGGGGCGAGATCACCACCGTCGGCCCGGGGATCAGGCTCGCCGGGATCTGGTAGATCGCCGACTTGCCGGCTCCGGTGGGGAGCACCACCAGGGCGTCGCGTCGTTTCATCACCGCGCGCATGGCGGCGAGCTGGTTGGGCCGCAGCGCTTTCCAGCCGAACAGGCTGCGTGCCGCGCGGCGCAACGTCGTCGAGTGCATGGACAGCTTCATCGAGGGCCGGAGGTACCCGGGTCGATGGAGATCGAAACCGCTCCCACGGGATCGGTGTGCCGCCTACTGTGGCAGGTCAGCCGGGGGTCACCCGGGGTGTGGCCATGATCGACGATGGGTCAGCGGCGGCCGAACATGGCCCGGATCGCGGCCAGGAGCAGCAACCCGCCGACCACCAGGCCGAGCAGGCGTACGCCGGGAATGTCGGCCGGGGAGGTGGCGTCGGCGAGCGGCGGCAGGTCCATCCCCGCACTGTCGCACGTGACCCCGAACGACGCCAGACAGTAACAGTAAGGTTTATTGACTATTACCTCGCCCGATGTGACCATGGCAGCACCGCGACGGCACCGGGCCGTCGGCACGCGACGGGGGTACCGGGGCCGGATGAACGAGCGCAACCTGGCGGGCCTGGCCGCCACCGTCCTGCAACCTGGCTTCGTCGGCACCGCCCCGCCCGACTGGGTCCGCCGGTGGCTGGCCGACGGGCTCGGCGCGGTGGTGCTGTTCGCCCGCAACGTCGTCGACCCGGAACAGGTGGCCGCGCTCACCGCCACGCTGCGCGCCGAACGTCCCGACGTGCTGGTGGCCATCGACGAGGAGGCCGGCGACGTCACCCGGATCGAGTCCGGCCTGGGCAGCTCCCGTCCCGGCAACCTCGCCCTCGGCGCGGTCGACGACCCCGCTCTCACCGAGGAGGTCGCCCGTGACCTCGGCGACGAACTCGCCGCCCTCGGCGTCACCCTCAACTACGCCCCGGACGCCGACGTCAACATCAACCCGGCCAACCCGGTGATCGGGGTGCGCTCCTTCGGCGCCGACCCGCACCTGGTCGCCCGGCACACCGCCGCCTGGGTGCGCGGCCTCCAGTCCGCCGGGGTGGCCGCCTGCGCCAAGCACTTCCCCGGCCACGGCGACACCCGGGTCGACTCGCACCACGACCTGCCCCGCATCGAGGCGAGCCGGGGCCGCCTCGACACCGGTGAGCTGGTCCCGTTCCGGGCCGCCGTCGCCGCCGGGGTGCAGGCGGTGATGACCGGGCACCTGCTGGTCCCGGCCCTCGACCCCGACCTGCCGGCCACCCTCAGCCGCCGCATCCTCGGCGACCTGCTCCGCGACGAGCTGGGCTTCTCCGGCGTGGTGGTCACCGACGCGGTGGAGATGCGGGCCGTCGCCGACCGGTACGGCTTCGCCGGCGGCGCCGTCCGGGCGCTCGTCGCCGGAGCGGACGCCATCTGCGTCGGTGGAGAGCGCGCCGACGAGGCGGCCGCCCGCTACCTGCGCGACGCCATCGTGGCCGCGGTGCTCTCCGGCGAGCTGCCCGAGGAGCGGCTCGCCGAGGCCGCGAAGCGGGTCGGTCAGCTCGCCGAGTGGAGCACCGCCGCCCGCCTCGGTCGGCCCGCCGACGCCCCGCGCCCGGTCGACGGCTCGCCGGTCGGCCTGACCGCCGCCCGGCGGGCGGTCCGGGTCAGCGGCGACCCGGCCGGCCGGCTGCCGTTGCCCGGTGCCGCGCACGTGGTCGAGTTCGCCCCGCCGCACAACATTGCCATCGGCGCGGAGACCCCGTGGGGCCTCGGCGCACCCCTGGCCGAGCTGCTCCCCGGCACCACCACCGTGCGACTCACCGAGGCCGACCTGTCCGCCGAGCCCGCCGACCTGGCCGCCACGGCTGGCGACCCGGCCGGCGGGGTGGCCGGCCGGCCGCTGGTGCTGGTGGTACGGGACCTGCACCGGCACGGCTGGATGCGGGCCGCGGTCGACCGGGCGCTGGCCAGCCGGCCGGACGCCGTGGTCGTCGAGTTGGGGGTGCCCGAGCTGGTCACCGGCCGGCTGCACCTGGCCACCCACGGCGCGACCCGGGCCGCCGCCCGCGCCGCCGCCGAACTCCTCGCCGGAATCCGCTGACCACCCGCCCCGACCACCCGCCGGACGCCCCGACCGGAGGGCTCAGCCGACCGGCTGTTCCCGCCGGGCGGCCAGCCGGTCCAGCTCGGCCAGCAGCCGGTCCACCTCGTCGACGGTGTTGTAGTGGTAGACGCTCGCCCGTACCGCCCCACCGCTGTCCCGCAGGCCGAGCGCCTGGAAGTACTCGTAGGCGTAGTAGTCACCGCTGGACAGGCAGAGACCGGCCGCGCCCAGCGCACCCGCCAGCCCGGCCGGCGTCCACCCGGCCAGCCGGAACGACACCGTCGGGCAGCGCCGTGCGCCGGCCGGCAGGACGGTCACCGTGGGCAGGTCGGCCAGGCCCTCGCACAGCCGGGCGAAGACCGCCTCCTCGTGCGCCCGGGCGGCGGTCAGCCCGGCGCGGACCCGGGTCCGCCGGTCACCGGTGGCCGTCGGGTCCAACCCGGCGAGGTGGTCGACGGCGGCGGCCACCCCGGCCAGCAGGGGGAAGCTCGGGGTGCCGGCCTCGAACCGGTCGGGCACCGCGTCCGAGGAGGGGACCACCTTGGCCGGGTGCAGCGTCGCCCATCGCTCCGGGTCGGCCACCATCGCCGCCAGGTGCGGGCCGGACCACTTGTAGGCGCTGGTGACCAGGAAGTCCGCGCCCGAGGCGGCCAGGTCGGTCGGGCCGTGCGGCACCGAGTGCACCCCGTCCACGCAGACCAGCGCGCCGACCGCGTGCGCGGTCGCGGCGATGGCCGCCACGTCCGGCATGGTGCCGGTCGCGTTGCTGCCGGCCGTCACCGCCACCAGCCGGGTCCGGTCACCGACCAGGGCGGCGTACTGGTCGGCGGGCAGTTCCCCGGTGGCCGGGTCGAACCCGGCCCAGCGCACGGTGGCCCCCGCCGCCTCGGCTGCCTGCACCCAGGGCCGCACGTTGGCGTCGTGGTCGAGCCGGGAGACCACCACCTCGTCGCCCGGACCCCAGGTGCCGCCGAGCGTGCGGGCCAGGGTGTACGTCAGCGCGGTGGCGCTCGACCCGAGCACCACCCCGGCCGGCTCCGCGCCCAGCAGGTCGGCCACCGCGTCCCGGGCCGCCGCCACCAGCTCCAGCGAGCGCCGGCCGGGCACGGAGGCGGTAGTGCGGTTGCCGACCGCGGCCCGCATCGCGTCGGCCACCGCGTCGATCACCGCCTGCGGGGTCTGGGTGCCACCGGCACCGTCGAAGTGGGCGAAACCCTCGGCGAGCGCGGGGTACGCGGCCCGGATCCGGGTGATGTCGAACGGCATGGCACGGACCCTAGCCCGCCCCGAGCGGCCTCCGGAGATCCACCCGGATGGCGCAGTGGGCCGCGTCTCGTACCCTTGGTGGGGTGACGAAGCGAAGCGCCACCGCCCCCACCCCCCTCCGTCGGACCGCCGGCCTGCTCGCCGGCCTGGCGCTCGGCGTGGCCGTGCTGGCCGGATGCAGCTCGGACGGCGCCGACACCGACTGCGGGCTGGACGCCTGCACGGTCACCTTCGACCGGGGTGTCGACGCCAGCGCCTCGATCCTCGGGGTGGAGGCGAAGCTGATCGGTGCGCAGGGTGACCAGGTGACCGTCGAGGTCGCCGGGGAGCATCTCTCGCTCACCATCGGCCAGCAGGCGGCCGAGGTGGGCGGCTTCGCGGTGACCCTGGACAGCGTGACCGACCAGCAGGTGCAGATCCGGGTGGCGCGCAACGCGGGCGGCTGACCGCCCACAGCGGTGGCGGAGCACGTTTGAGGATCTCCGCGAGCGGAGATTGTGGCGCCATGCCACTCACCCGGAACGCCGAAGCCACCGCCGCCCGCACCGCGGACAGCCGCTGGCTGGAACTCCTCGCCCGGGCCGGTTTCATCGGCTACGGGATCGTGCACCTGCTCTTCGCCTGGATCATCCTCCAGATCGCCTTCTCCAACTCCGGCGAGGAGGGCAACCAGAACGGCGCCCTGCGCGCCCTGGGCGCCCAGCCGATGGGCAAGTTCCTGCTGATCGCGATCGCGGTCGGCCTGATCGCGATGGCCATCTGGCAGGCGCTGGAAGCCGCGGTCGGCCACCATGCCAAGCGCGGCAAGGAACGCCTCTTCGAGCGGATCGCCTCGGTGGTCCGTACCGTCGTCTTCCTCTGGCTCGCCTGGACCTCGATCCAGGTGGTCCAGGACGCCAGCTCCAACAGCGCCGACCAGCAGGAGCAGTTCAGCGAGAAGCTGATGGCCTCCAGCGGCGGTCGCTGGCTGGTCGGGCTCGCCGGCCTGGTGCTCGCCGCCGTCGGCATCGGCATGATGATCTACGGCTACAAGAAGAAGTTCGAGCGGAACCTGAAGACCAACGAGATGAACGGCAAGACCCGGCAGACGGTCCGCCGGCTCGGCATGGCCGGTTACATCGCCCGGGGCGCGGTGTTCGCCGTCGCCGGCCTGCTGATCGTGGTCGCCGCGATCAACTACGACCCGGAGAAGGCGCGGGGTCTGGACGCCGCGCTGCGTACCCTGCGCGACCAGCCGTACGGGCCGTTCATCCTGGCGCTGATGGCGCTCGGCATCGCCGCGTTCGGGGTCTACTGCTTCTTCCAGTCCCGGTTCCGCAAGATCTGAGCCTGGTCGATACCGGAACCGCCGGGCACCATTGGGCCTTTGCCCGAATGCGATCAGCCCGGCCGGAAGGAGACAACCACGTGCAGGACTACCTCGAGACGATCGCCGCCGCGGCCACCGCGGCGGCGATCGCGTTGCTGCTCGTCGAGGTGGCGCACCGCCTGATCCGGCGGCTCGGCCGCCGGTCCCACCTGCTGACCGAGCTGACCGAACACGTCCACCGGCCGTTGCAGGTCGCCGGCACGGTGGTGGCCGTGCAGTTCGCGGTGCGGTGGACCACCGGCTACGCCGTCGGCACCGGGTGGCGGCAGGCGGTGCTGCACATCCTGGTGCTCGGCGTGGTGGCCGCGGTGGCCTGGCTGGTGGCCGCGCTGCTGGTGGTGGCGGAGGACACGGCGCTGTCCCGGTTCCTGCGGGTGGACGTGCCGGACAACCGGCACGCCCGGCGGGTACGCACCCAGGTGGTGCTGCTGCGCCGGCTGACCGTCGTGGTGATCGTGGTGCTCGCCGTCGGCGTGATGCTGATGACCTTCCCGGCGGTACGCGGCATCGGCGCGGGCGTGCTCACCAGCGCCGGTGTGGTCGGTGTGGTCGCCGCGCTGGCCGCCCAGAGCCTGCTCGGCAACGTCATCGCCGGCCTCCAGCTCGCCTTCAGCGACGCGGTCCGCCTCGACGACGTGGTGGTGGTCGAGGGGGAGTGGGGCCGGATCGAGGAGTTGACGCTCAGCTACGTGGTGGTGCAGATCTGGGACGACCGGCGGCTGATCCTGCCCACCTCGTACTTCACCAGCACCCCGTTCCAGAACTGGACCCGGACCGAGGCGGCGGTGCTCGGCACGGCCGAGTTCGAACTCGACTGGTCGGTCCCGGTGCAGTCGATGCGGGAGGAGCTGCGCCGGCTGGTCGAGAGCACCGAGCTGTGGGACGGCCGGGTCTGCGTGCTCCAGGTCACCAACGCCACCGGTGGCGCGATCACGGTGCGCGCCCTGGTCAGCGCCGCCGACGCCGGCAGCCTGTGGGACCTGCGCTGCCTGGTGCGGGAGCACCTGGTCGGCTGGGTCCGCGACCAGCGGCCCACCGCGCTGCCCCGGACCCGCACCGAGTTGGGCGACTCCTCCGGCAGCCTGCCCTGGCAGTGGGCGCAGCCGCGCCGGCCGGCCCGTCGCCGCTCCGACGGCGAGGTGCCCGACGACGCCAGGGTCTTCGGTGGCAGTCACGACGGCGACGCCCGCAGCGAGGCGTTCGTCGGCCCGGACAGCAGCGAGGCCCGGGGTGACACGCTGGTCGGCGCCGAGAACGGGGCCGACGTCCGGCGCTGAGCCGGCCGGCGGGGTCCGTCCCGCACGCTGGCGTCGTCCCGTGTCCCGTCGTCCCGCACGGCCGTCGGCCGCGGGCCGAGCCGCCTCCGGAGCCCCTCGCGGTCCGCACCGCGAGGGGCTCCGTCGTGCCCGCTTCCGCGTTTCGCCGGACGTTCCGGTCCGACCTGGGGTCAGATGTGGTTGGTCACCGTGCGCAGGATTGACGGACGGCGGCTCCGGGCATACAGCGCGGTGATGACGAAAGGAGGACAGCATGGCTGACGTCGCGAACCACCGCACGTCCCGGACCGGGAGCGAGCCGTCCACCGCCGAGTTGGTGCAGCGGGCCACCGAACAGGTCTCCCGACTGATCCGGGACGAGCTGGCCCTGGCCCGGGTGGAGTTGACCCAGAAGGGCAAGCATGCCGGGATCGGGATCGGTCTGTTCGGCGGGGGCGGGGCGCTGGCCCTGTACGGGCTCGGCGCTCTGGTCACCGCCGCGATCCTGCTGCTGGCCCTGGTGCTGCCCGCCTGGGCGGCGGCGCTGATCGTGGCGGTGGTGCTCTTCCTCGTCGCCGGGGTGCTCGCCCTGATCGGGAAGAAGCAGGTCAGCCATGCGGTTCCCCCGGTGCCGGAGGCGACGGTCCGCAGCGTCCGCGCGGACGTGGACACCGTCGCCACGGCGGTGAAGGACAGGGGACGGGCATGACGGGCACGACTGGCAGCAACGGTAACGGCAGCGGCGACACCGAGGCGCTGCGCGAGGAGATCCGGCGGACCCGCTCCGAGCTGGGCGAGACCATGGAACTGCTGGCCGCCAAGGCCGACGTCAAGGCCCGGCTGAAGGACTCCGCGGAGCAGGCGAAGGAGCGGGTGCGCGAGCAGGCGGCCCTGACCGTGGCCCGGGTACGCAGCCAGGCGGCGCAGGGCGCCGACGTCGCTCGGGCGCAGGCGTACGACACCGGGGTCGCGGTCCGGGGTAACCCGGTGCCGTGGGCGACGGTGGCGGCCGGCGCGGTGGCGGTGGTGGTGGTGCTGTTGATCATTCGGGGGAGGCGCAGGTGAGCAAGGGGATCGGCAGGACCGCGTACAAGCCGGTCGGGGTGCTGCTGGGGCTGGCCGCGGGCACGCTCGCGGGGGCGATCTTCCGGCAGGTCTGGAAGGCGACCGCCGGTGACGGTGAGGCGCCCGACCCCACCGACGAGGACCGCCGCTGGGGCGAGATTCTCGCGGCGGCGGCGTTGCAGGGGGCGATTTTCTCGGTCGTCCGCGCCGCGGTGGACCGGGGCGGGGCGGTCGGTGTCCGGCGGCTGACCGGGCGCTGGCCCGACTGACGGTTGCCGGCCCGGCACCCCCGGCGACCAGCCACGACCGGGCGTCGAGGGGTCGACGACGACGGCCACGGCCCCCCGGACGCATCGACGGCCGGGGGGCCTTTCGCACAGTCGCGGCGATCCGGCCAGTGATCGTCGGGCATCCGTCAGGTCACATGTCGGAGAATTTCGTCGATTAGGCTGTGCATAGTTTTTGGGTACGTGGTTTGCTGATCCCGCTGTTGCGAGATGGCGTTGGTGGCGAGCGGTCTCCCGCTGTGGGGGCCGCCCTCGACCGTCGCTGCTCGAAACGGCCAATCGGCCGCACAGCGTGCTCGGCCGCCAGTTTTAGAAGGAGATACACATGGCGCAGGGAACCGTGAAGTGGTTCAACGCTGACAAGGGCTTCGGCTTCATCACCGTCGACGGCGGGGGTGCTGACGTGTTCGTCCACTTCTCGGCCATCCAGTCCAGCGGCTACCGCTCGCTGGAGGAGAACCAGCGGGTGGAGTTCGAGATCGCCCAGGGTCAGAAGGGTCCGCAGGCCGAGCAGGTCCGCCCCCTCTGAGTGAGCCGGTCGGCGCTGCCGGCCCGGGTGATCCGGCCAGCCGGATCGACGAGAAGCCCCGTGTCCCTCACCGGACGCGGGGCTTTCCGCATCGGGCGCCGGCCCCGGTCAGGGCAGGCGACGGGAGCGTAGACCGCGCCAGAGCAGTACCAGCCCGGCCAGCACCACCAGTGGTCCGACGACGGCCCAGAGCCGTTCGTCGGTCATCACGCTGCCGCCGACGTAGCCGAGGCCCTGCACCGTCCAGACGGCGCCGACCACCACGGCCAGCAGGCCCAGGGTGAGGGTGAGCCAACCTCTCACCGGTCCTCCCTCCGTGGGCCGGTCGTTCCGGCCCGGTCACCAGGATGCCGGTCGGACCGCGCCGGAGCGACGACCCGACCGGCGTGGCTCACCACCGGTCGTGCACCCGGGGCCGGACCAGCTCGTCGTAGACCGACCGGACGGTGTCCAGCTCGGTCGTCGTCAGCGCCGGGGAGCCGGCCGCGGCGGCGTTGCCCCGGGCCTGCTCCGGGCTGCGGGCACCGGGGATGACCACGGTGACCCCGGGCTGGTCGATGATCCACCGCAGGGCGAACTGGGCCATCGTGCGTCCGTCGCCGACCAGCGGGGCGAGCCGGCGCACCACGGTCAGCCCGAGGTCGAAGTCGACGCCGGAGAAGGTCTCGCCGACGTCGAAGCTCTCCCCGTGCCGGTTGTAGGTGCGGTGGTCGTCGGCGGCGAAGGTGGTGTGCTCGTCGTACCGGCCGGAGAGCAGCCCGCTGGCCAGCGGCACCCGGGCGATGATCCCGACCCCGGCCGCGGCGGCGGCCGGCAGCACCTCGTCGAGCGGCTTGAGCCGGACGGCGTTCAGGATGATCTGCACGCTGGCCACGCCGGGCCGGGCGATCGCGGTGAGCGCCTGGTCGCAGGTCTCCACGCTGACCCCGTAGCCGGCGATCCGCTTCTCGGCGACCAGGGTGTCGAGGCCGTCGAAGACCCGGTCGTCGGCGAAGACCTCGGTCGGCGGGCAGTGCAGCTGCACCAGGTCGAGGGTGTCCACGCCGAGGTTGGCCCGGGACCGGTCGGTCCAGGCCCGGAAGTTGTCCAGGGTGTACGCCTGCGGCGTCTGCGGCACCCGGCGGCCCATCTTGGTGGCGACGGTGAGCCCGTGTCCGGGGTTGTCCCGCAGGAACCGCCCGATCAGCTGCTCGCTGCGGCCGTCGCCGTAGACGTCGGCGGTGTCGAGGAAGGTGACGCCGGACGCCACGGCGGCGTCGAGGGCGGCCAGGGCGTCGTTCTCGCTGACCTGACCCCAGTCCGCGCCGAGCTGCCAGGCCCCGAGACCGACCACACCCACCTGCCGGCCGAGCCGGTCGAAGCTGCGTTGTTCCATGTCGTCGAGCCTAGTGACCTGGTTGTCGGGCCGCAGCGCGGGCCGTATGGTCACAACAAACCGTACGTACGTCTTGGGAGCCGCGCATGTGGGATCCGACCAGTTACCTCCGCTACGACGACGAGCGCTCCCGCCCCTTCCACGACCTGCTCGCCCGGGTCGGCGCCGAGCGGCCCCGCGCGGTGGTCGACCTCGGCTGCGGGCCGGGCACCCTGACCGCCGCCCTCGCCCGCCGCTGGCCGGACGCCCGGATCGCCGGCCTCGACTCCTCCCCGGAGATGATCGACCGGGCGCGGACGCTCGACACCCCGGTCGACTTCGCGCTCGGTGACGTCGCCGACTGGCACCCCGCCCCCGACGTGGACGTGCTGGTCGCCAACGCGGTGCTCCAGTGGGTGCCCGACCACCCGGCCCTGCTGCGCCGCTGGGTCGGCGAACTGCCGGCCGGCGGCTGGCTGGCGTTCCAGGTGCCCGGCAACTTCGCCGCGCCCGCCCACCGGGCGCTGCGGGCGGTCGCCGCCGGCCCCCGCTGGGCGGACACCGTCCGGCCGCTGCTGCGCGCGGACCCGGTCGACGACCCGGTCGGGTACGCCACGCCGCTGACCGCCGCCGGCTGCGCCGTCGACGCCTGGGAGACCACCTACCTGCACCGGCTGCCCGCCGCCGCCGAACACCCCGTGCTCAACTGGCTGGACGGCACCGCCCTGCGCCCCGTGCGGGCGGTGCTGGACGACACCGGCTACGCCGACTTCCGCGCCGCGCTGGGAATCCGACTGGCCCGCGCGTACCCGGTACGGCAGGGTCAGGTGTACTTCCCGTTCCGTCGGATCTTCGTGGTCGCCCGTACCGGTGCCCGTGCAGAGGAGAAGCAGTGACCGACCTGTCCGCCTTCATCGCCGAACTGCCCAAGGTGGAGCTGCACGTGCACCACGTGGGCTCCGCGTCCCCCCGGATCGTCGCCGAGCTGGCCGCCCGGCACGAGGGACGCAGCCCCGTACCGGCGGACCCGGACGCGCTCGCCGACTACTTCGCGTTCCGCGACTTCGCCCACTTCATCGAGGTCTACCTCAGCGTCGTCGACCTCATCCGCGACCCCGACGACGTCTGGCTGCTCACCCACGAGGTGGCCCGGGAACTGGCCCGCCAGCAGGTCCGCTACGCCGAGCTGACGGTCACCCCCTACTCGCACGTGCGCCGGGGCATCCCCGCCCCGGCGTTCTGCGAGGCGATCGAGGACGCCCGCCGACGGGCCGAGGTCGACTTCGGCATCGCGCTGCGCTGGTGCTTCGACATCCCCGGCGAGGCCGGCCTGCCGGCCGCCGAGGAGACCCTGCGGATCAGCCTCGACGAACGCCCCGACGGGCTGGTCGCCTTCGGCCTCGGCGGCCCGGAGATCGGCGTGCCCCGGCCGCAGTTCAAGCCGTACTTCGACCAGGCGCGGGCGGCCGGGCTGCACTCGGTCCCGCACGCCGGGGAGACCACCGGACCGGAGACGATCTGGGACGCCCTGCGCGAGCTGGGCGCCGAGCGGATCGGCCACGGCATCTCCGCCGCGCAGGACCCGGAGCTGCTCGCCCACCTGGCCGAGCGGCGCATCCCGCTGGAGGTCTGCCCGACCTCCAACGTGCGGACCCGGGCCGTCGCCCGGATCGAGGAGCACCCGCTGCACCGGCTGGTCGACGCGGGCGTGCGGGTCACCGTCAACTCCGACGACCCGCCGATGTTCGGCACCACCCTCAACGACGAGTACGCGGTCGCCGCCCGACTGCTCGACGCCGGCCCCGAAAAACTCGCGGCACTGGCCCGGGAGGCGGTCTCCGCCTCGTTCCTCGACCCCGCCGGGCAGGCCCGCATCATCGCCGAGATCGACGCCTACGCGGCGAGCCGCTGACCACAGGGGTGGAAACCCGGAGAAGTGGTGTACACGCGGCGGGAGCTGGTGTGGGGGACCGTGCCCCCGCCGCGCGTACTGATCCACCGGCCGGTGGGTGTCAGGGGCGACAGGCCGGTGGACTGATGGGTTCGGACACGATCCTGACAGCCCGCGCGCCCCGCGTCGCGGTCGTTAATCCGGATCTAAGGAAACCTTGTGCCGCAGCACAGTCAGCGCCGACGGTCAGCCGTCGGTGGGGCGTTGCCGCGGCCACCGGCGGCCCCCGCCCTTCTGCTCCCGCGCCTCCCGCGCCATCCGGCCGACCAGCCCGAACCGGTTGACCTGCCGGGGCGTCGCCTGCGGATCGGCCAGCAGCATCACCACGCTCGCCCCGCCCAGCCGGGCCCGGTCCAGGCTCACCGAGCCGTTGGCCTGCAACGCCACCCGCCGGGCGATGTCCAGCCCCAACCCGGTCGAGCCCTGGTCGCTGCTGCCGCGCCGCAACGCCCGGTCCGGATTCGCGATGCCCGGCCCGGCGTCGTCGATCCGGATCGCCACGTACCCGTCCCGACGGGAGACGGCCACCTCGAACGCGGTGCCCTGCGGGGTGTAACGGAAGACGTTGCCGATCACCGCGTCCAGGGCGGCGGCCAGCTCGGCCCGAGGCACCGGCACCGGGATCCGCAACTGCGCGCCGCTGACCCGGTGCGGGCGGTTCTGGTCGCCGGCCAGCGCGGCCCAGAACACCATCCGGTCCCGGACCACCTCGCTGACGTCGCACTCGGCCGGCCCGGCCTCGTGCGCCACCGCCTTGCGGGTCGTCTTGATCAGCACGTCGATCTCGCCCTCCAGGGTGACGATCGCCTGCCGGATGCGCCGGATCGTCCGCCGCCGGTCCAGCTCCGCCGGGCTGAACGAGCCGACGCTGGTGTCGTCGGAGTCGAGCCCCTCGGCGTCCAACCGCAGCACCGTCAACGGGGTACGCAGCCGGTGGGACAGGTCCGCCACCAGCTCCCGTTCGTCGGTGCGGGCGGCGACCAGCCGGTCGGCCATCCGGTTGAACGCGTAGCCGGCCTCGGCCAGCTCACGCGGACCGCTCGGGTCGACCCGTACCCCCAGGTCGCCGTCGCCGACGGCGAGCGCGGCCCGGACCAGGCCCCGGGTGGCGTCGACCGCCCGCGCGGCGAACCGGTCCACCACGACCACCGCCGCGCCGACCAGCGCCACGGCCACCCCGGCGAGCAGCAGCCAGGTACCGTCCGCGCCCTCGTCGAGGACGGCGGCGGGCACGAAGACCTCGACCACGGCGACCGTGCCGTCGAGCACCACCGGGTCGAGCCGGACCAGCCCGCCGTCGACGTCGACGACCCGGGACCGCTCCTCGGCCCGCGCCCGCTCCAGCTCGGCGGCCGGCACCCGACCGGCGGGCTGCTCCCCGGCCAGTCCGTGCACCACGGGCCGGGTCGCCGGATCGTCCCCGGTGGCCTCGACCGCGCGGCGGACCGCCGCCGGGTCGGTGCTGACGGCGAGCGCGCCGGTGACCATCGCCCCGCGCCGGGCCGCGTCGGCCAGCGCCTCCCGGCGGACCTCAGCGCGCAGGCCCAGCCCGAGCGGGACCAGGAAGGCCAGCGCGACCAGCGCGCACACGCCGGCCGTCAGGGCGGCCAGCGTCGGCCTCAGTCGGGGGCCACCAGCCGGAACCCCACCCCCCGCACGGTGCGCAGGTAGCGCGGCTTCGCCGCGGACTCGCCCATCTTTCGCCGTAGCCAGTACAGGTGAACGTCGATGGTCTGGTCCTCGCCGACCGACGGCTGGCGCCATACCTCCTCCAAGAGTTCCCGCCGGGACACCACCCGGCCAGGCCGTGCGGCCAAGTACGCCAGCAGGTCGAATTCCTTGCGGGTGAGCGCCATCGGCTCCCCGTCGAGCACCGCGCTGCGTTCGCCCACGTCGACCCGCAGGCCGCCGACGGTGTGCACGGCCGGTGCCACGGTGCGGCTCGCCCGGCCGACCCGGCGCAGCACGGTGGTGATCCGGGCATCCAGGTGCGCGCCGGTGAACGGCTTGACCATGTAGTCGTCCGCGCCGGCCCGCAACAGCCGGACCACCGACTGCTCGTCGTCGCGGGCGGTGGCGATGATGATCGGCACGTCGGTGATGCCGCGCAGCATCCGCAGCGCGTCCGAGCCGTCCAGGTCGGGCAGGCCCAGGTCGAGCACGACCAGATCGGGGGTCTCGGCGGCGACCCGGCGCAGCGCGTCCAGGGCTGTGCCGACCGCGTGCACCGCGTGCCCCCGTTCGCTGAGCGAGCGCAGCATCGCGCCCCGGACGACGTGGTCGTCTTCGACCAGGAGCACGGTGGCCACGTCAGCACCGTACTGCCCGTGGCAAGTCGGGCGCGTTGCGACGGACCCGCGAACCGGGCAAAATGGTACGACGATGCCGTTCACCCTTTTTCCCGACGCACGGCTGGCGCTGGCCCGGGACAGCCTCGCCGGACTGTCCGTCGGCGACGCCCTCGGTTCCCAGTTCTTCGTCCCGGGCCGGCGGCCCGCCGACCTCGCGGCCGGCCGGTTGCCCCCGCCGCCCTGGCAGTGGACCGACGACACCGAGATGGCCTGCTCGGTGCTGGCCGAGTTGGCCGCCCACGGCGACATCGACCCCGACCGGCTGGCCCTGGCCTTCGCCACCCGGGCCGAGCCCTACCGGGGGTACGGACCGGGTGCGGTGACGATCCTGCGGTTGATCCGCACCGGCACCCCGTGGCCGGTGGCCGCGGCGTCGGCCTTCGACGGCCAGGGCTCCTGCGGCAACGGCGCCGCGATGCGGATCGCCCCGCTCGGCGCCTGGTACGCCGACTCGACCGCCCGCGCGGCGACCCGGGCCCGCGCCTGCGCCGAGGTCACCCACGCCCACCCGGAGGGGATCGCGGGCGCGGTCGCGGTGGCCGTCGCCGCCTCGCTCGCCGCCCGGAGCCGGCTGGAGGGGGAGCACAGCCCCGACGCGACCCGGCTGCTCGCGACCGTCGCCGCGGCGGTCGACCCGACCGCCGAGGTGCACCGACGGGTACGCGGGGCGATCAGCCTGCTCGGCCGCCCCCTCGACGAGGTCGTCGCGGCGCTGGGCAACGGATCCCGGGTGACCGCCCAGGACACCGTCGCCTTCACCCTCTGGGTGGCCGCCACCCACCTGACCGACTACCCGGCCGCCATCCGGGCCTGCGTCGAGGCGGGCGGGGACGTCGACACCACCGCCGCGATCGTCGGCGGGATCGTCGGCGGCCACACCGGGACCGGTACGCCCGGCGGGGTGCCGGACGACTGGCTGGCCGCCCGGGAGGCGCTACCCGCCTGGCTGGACTGAGGGCCGTCCGGTCCGCGCTGCCCGCCTGGCTGGACCGAGGCCGCCCGGTCCGCGCTCAGCCTGCCGCCGGCCGCCCGGGGTGCCGCTCCCGTCCGGCGTTCAGCGTGCCGCGACCGCTCAGCGTGCCGGCCAGCCGCCCGCACTCAGCGTGCCGGCCAGCCGCCCGCACTCAGCGTGCCGCTACCCGCTCGGGGCCGGTGTCGGCGGAAGCGTCCGGGGCGGACCCGTCGAGACGCCAGCCCCGGTCGTCCGGGGACCGGTCGGCGTCCGACGTCGGGTCGTCGTCCCCGTCGGTCTCCGGGTCGGCGGCGGCCCGTCGGCGGGAGCGGCTCGCCACCCAGCCGATCGCCGCGCCGCCACCCAACCCGACCAGCAGGCCGCCGCCGAGCAGCAGGTCGGCGCTGGGGCCGCCGTCGCCGTCCGCCGGTGCGGCTGCGGCGTCCGGGGCGGCCTGGGCGTCAGTCGCGTCGGCCGCGCCGCCGTGGTGCCCGGTCACCGCGCCGGGGGCCGGTGGCACCAGCGTCAGCGTCGGAGCGGGATGGCCGCCGCCGGCCGGATCGGCCCAGCGCACCACGGTGCCGTCCGAGTAGGTCTGCACCAACTCGAAGGTCATCCGGTCGAGCTGCGGCAGCGGACCCATGGCCACCGAGAGCCGGGCCGGGCCCGGCACCGCCGGCCCGGCCCCCCGGGTCCAGACCACCGCCGAGGTCACCGTGCTCACCGAGGGCGCGTGGATGCCGGCCACCGGCGCGGCCAGGTCGCGGGAGGTGATCAACGGCGCCCAGCCGTCCACCGACAGGGGGTAGACCTCGCCGATCGGGGCGTCCTCCGGCAACCGGAACTCGATCTTCTCGGTCCGGGCGCCGGCCCGCTCCTCGGGCACCACGAACGTCAGCTCCACCGCGTCGCCCTGCACCGCCTGGCTCGGGCTGGAGGTCACCCCGTCCGCCAGCGCCGCGCCCGGGGCGCCGAACACCCCGGCCGCCACCGCCGCCAGCACCAGCACGCTCCGACGCCGCCGGGCGTCACCACGGGTCGTCGCCATCTTCCGCCCCCATCCGTCTCGCCGTGGCCGACACCGGCTCCGGCCACACCTGGTAGTTCGGACGGCGGGCCGAAAAGGTTCAACGGGCGGACCGCCGACCATCCGGCGGGGGCGTCCTTTCCCGGCGACCGGGCGGAACCGGGGGACCGATAGCATCGAAGGGGCCGGCACGCCGGCCCATCCGTGCCGTCTGCCGTTGAGGAGTCACCGTGTCCGCACCCCGTACCCCCGTCGTGGCCGACCCCGTCGTCGTCGCCGCCGGGACGACGGCGGCCGACGCGGTGGCCGCGGCCGGGCTGCCCGCCGCCGGCCCGAAGGCGGTCGTGGTGGTCCGCGACCCGCAGGGCCAGCTCCGCGACCTGGACTGGACCCCGGCCGAGGAGACCACCGTCGAGCCGGTCAGCCTCGACTCGCCGGACGGGCTCAACGTGCTGCGGCACTCCACCGCGCACGTGCTCGCCCAGGCCGTGCAGGACGTCTTCCCCGAGGCCAAGCTCGGCATCGGCCCGCCGATCGAGAACGGCTTCTACTACGACTTCGCCGTCGACAAGCCGTTCCAGCCCGACGACCTGGCCAAGCTCGAGAAGCGGATGCAGGAGATCGTCAAGTCCGGCCAGCGGTTCCGTCGCCGCCGCTTCGGCAGCCTCGACGAGGCGAAGGCCGAGCTGGCCGCCGAGCCGTTCAAGCTGGAGCTGATCGACGTCAAGGGCGAAGGGCTGGACACCAGCGAGGTGATGGAGGTGGGCGGCGGTGAGCTGACCATCTACGACAACCTCGCCGCCACCGACGACAAGGTCTGCTGGTCGGACCTCTGCCGGGGCCCGCACCTGCCGAACACCCGGCTGATCGGGGCGTTCAAGCTGATGCGGTCGGCCGCCGCCTACTGGCGGGGGTCGGAGAAGAACCCGCAGCTCCAGCGGGTCTACGGCACCGCCTGGCCGACCCGCGACGAGCTGAAGGCGTACCTGAAGCTGCTGGAGGAGGCCGCCCGGCGCGACCACCGCAAGCTCGGTGTCGACCTCGACCTGTTCAGCTTCCCCGACGAGCTGGGCTCCGGCCTGGCGGTCTTCCACCCCAAGGGCGGCATCATCCGCCGGGAGATGGAGAACTACTCCCGGATCAAGCACGAGCAGGCCGGCTACTCGTTCGTCAACACCCCGCACATCACCAAGGGCCACCTGTACGAGGTCTCCGGGCACCTCGACTGGTACGCCGACGGGATGTTCCCGCCCATGGAGGTGGAGGGGGCGAACTACTACCTCAAGCCGATGAACTGCCCGATGCACGACCTGATCTTCCGGTCCCGGGGCCGCTCCTACCGGGAGCTGCCGCTGCGGATGTTCGAGTTCGGCACGGTCTACCGGTACGAGAAGTCGGGCGTGGTGCACGGTCTGACCCGGGTCCGGGGCATGACCCAGGACGACGCGCACATCTTCTGCACCGAGGAGCAGATGGCCGGCGAGCTGAAGTCGCTGCTCGCCTTCGTGCTCGAACTGCTGCGCGACTACGGCCTGGACGACTTCTACCTGGAGCTGTCCACCCGCAACCCCGACAAGTCGGTCGGCACCGACGAGAACTGGGAGCGGGCCACCGAGGCGCTCCGCTCGGCCGCGCAGGAATCCGGCCTCGACCTGGTGCCCGACCCGGGCGGCGCGGCCTTCTACGGGCCGAAGATCTCCGTGCAGGCCAAGGACGCCATCGGCCGCACCTGGCAGATGTCCACCATCCAGGTCGACTTCAACCTGCCCGAGCGGTTCGGCCTGGAGTACCAGGCGGCCGACGGCAGCCGGCAGCGGCCGGTGATGATCCACCGGGCGCTGTTCGGCTCGATCGAGCGGTTCTTCGGGGTGCTCACCGAGCACTACGCCGGGGCCTTCCCGGCCTGGCTGGCCCCGGTCCAGGTGGTCGGCATCCCGATCCGCGAGGACCACACCGACTACCTGCACGGCTTCGTCGCGGCGCTGCGCGCCGAGGGCATCCGGGCGCAGGTCGACGCCGGTGACGACCGGATGCAGAAGAAGATCCGCACCGCCCAGCAGCAGAAGATCCCGTTCATGGTGATCGCCGGGGACGACGACGTGGCCGCCGGCACGGTCTCGTTCCGCTACCGCGACGGCTCCCAGCGCAACGGGGTGCCGGTCGCCGAGGCGGTCGCCCACGTGCTCGACGTGGTCTCCTCGCGGACCAACGCCGGTCCGTCGGCCGGCAGCTGACCCGGCCCCGGCACCGGCCCGCCCCGGCGGGCCGGTGCCCCGGTGTCGCGGGGACCGTAGGATCAACGGTGTGACTGGGGCGGAGCGGCACCTCGACGGCGACACCGACCACGGCCCGGCGGACGAGGGTCTGGCCGACGGGCTCGACCGGCTCTGGACCCCGCACCGGCTGACCTACATCTCCGGGGAGGACCGGCCCGACGGCGGCTACGAGAAGCCCGCCGGCTGCCCGTTCTGCCTGGCCCCCGGGCTGCCGGCCGACCGGAGCCTGGTGGTGGCCCGGGGCCGGCACGTCTTCGCGGTGCTCAACCTCTACCCGTACAACCCGGGGCACCTGCTGGTCTGTCCCTACCGGCACGTGGCCGACTACACCGACCTCGACCCGGCCGAGACGGTGGAGCTGGCGACGTTCACCCAGACCGCGATGCGGGTGGTCCGGCAGGTCAGCAGCGCGCACGGGTTCAACCTGGGGATGAACCAGGGCGGGGTGGCCGGTGCCGGCATCGCCGCCCACCTGCACCAGCACGTGGTGCCCCGGTGGGGCGGGGACGTCAACTTCATGCCGGTGATCGGCCGGACGAAGGTGCTGCCGCAACTGCTCGTCGACACCCGCGAACTGCTCGCCCGGGTCTGGCCGTCCTGACCGGTCGTCCCGGACCTAGGATGTGATCATGGCGCTGCTGCACCGGGCGGAGATCCGCCCCGGCAAACTCGAACTCCTCGCCGCCTGGCTGCCCGGCCGACCCTGGTATGCGGGGCCGGTCGACGGCGAGCCGACCCGGGTGGCCAGCTACCGGTTCGACGACCCGGCCGGGGCGGTGGGCATCGAGACGATGCTGGTCCGGGTCGGTGCCGGGCCGGTGTACCAGGTGCCGCTGACCTACCGGGACGCCCTGCTGGCCGGTGCCGACGAGTGGCTGGTCGGCACCACCCGGCACTCGGTGCTCGGCGCCCGCTGGGTCTACGACGCCTGCGGCGACCCGGTCTACGCCGCCACCCTGGCCGCCGCGATCGGCACCGGCGCCGGGCAGGCCGAGGAGTACTTCGAGGTCGACGGTGTACGGGAGGTCCGCGAGCCGTCCATGACGGTGGCCGTCGAGCGCGGCGTCGCGGTCCCCGCCGTCGGCGAGGTACGCCGGGTGACCGACGGCGAACCGACCCGGATCGTCACCGACGCCGTCGACCTGGTCGTCGCGCGTCGACTGCCCGGCGACGGGTTGGCCGCCTACGGGCTGTCCGGCGACGGGTCGGCCGGCGACGGGTCGGCCGGGGCCACGCTGACCGGTGCCTGGCCCGGCCAGCCGACCCTGCTGCCGCTGGCGCGTGTCCTGCCGCACTGACCCGCCCCGCCGACCGTCGCCGTCGGGGCGCCGGGGCGAGAGTCGACCGTTGCCGTTGCCGTTGCCGTTGCCGTGGCCGTGGCCGTGGCCGTGGCCGTGCCGGGGCGACGGTCGACCGTTGCCGTTGCCGTTGCCGTTGCCGTGGCCGTGCCGGGGCGACGGTCGACCATTGCCGTTGGCGTGCCGGGGTGCTGGTCGACCCGGCACGCCGGGGGTCGCCGGACGGGTGGCCAGGTGGACCGGACGGGTCCGCCGACGGTCCGCCGGGAGGTCGGACGCTGGTGCGGGTGGCGTCCGGGGCCACGGCGGCAATGTCGCATGTGGTCGACCGGGCACGATCCGTCAGCTTCGTCCTCCCACCCGCCCGGAAGGTGACACGATGCGGCGATGGCAGTGACGACACGGATGTTGGGTCGCAGCGGCATCGAGGTCAGCGCCCTCGGCATGGGGTGCTGGGCGATCGGTGGCCCCTGGGCCGAGGGAACCCAGCCGCTGGGCTGGGGCGCGGTCGACGACGAGGAGTCGGTACGGGCCGTCCGCCGCGCGCTCGACCTCGGGGTGACCCTCTTCGACACCGCCGACACGTACGGCGCGGGGCACAGTGAACGGATCCTCGGGCGGGCGCTGGCCGGTCGCCGGGACGAGGCGGTGATCGCCACCAAGTGGGGGTACACCTTCGACGAACGGTCCCGCCAGGCCACCGGCGAGGACGCCTCCCCGGCGTACCTGCGGCGGGCCGTGGTCGACTCGCTGCGTCGACTGGACACCGACCGGATCGACCTCTACCAGCTGCACCTGGGTGACCTGCCGCTGCCCAGGGTGGAAGCGCTGGTCGGCGGCTGCGAGGAACTGGTCGCCGAGGGCCTGGTCCGGGCGTACGGCTGGAGCACCGACCGGGCCGACCGGGCCGCCGGCTTCGCCCAGGTCGCCCCGCACGCCGCCGCGATCCAGCACAGCCTGTCGGTGCTGCGGGACGCCCCGGTGATGCTGGCCACCTGCGACAAGCACGACCTGGCCAGCATCAACCGGGGGCCGCTCGGGATGGGGCTGCTCACCGGCAAGTACACCACCGGCTCCACGCTGCCCCGCGACGACATCCGGGGCAGGGCGCCGGGCTGGCTGGAGTGGTTCCGCAGTGGTCGGCCGGCACCGGAGTGGCTGCGCCGGGTCACCGCCGTCCGCAGCGCGCTCACCGCCGACGGGCGGACCCTGGCGCAGGGCGCGCTCGGCTGGATCTGGGCGCGCAGCGGCCGGACGGTGCCGATCCCCGGCTGCCGTACCGTCGCCCAGGTCGAGGAGAACGCCGCCGCGCTGCGTCTCGGCCCGCTCGCTCCGGACCACTTCGCCGAGGTGGAACGGGGACTCGCCGCACTGCGGACGGCCGCGCTACGTGACGCCGACCGGCCGCACTGGCCGCTCCCCCCCATCCCCGCCGCCCGCCCCTAACCCCAAACCCACCCACCCCACACCCCACCCCGAGCCCAACCCACCCCGAGCCCAACCCACCCCGAGCCCAACGCACCCCGAGCCCAACGCACCCCGAGCCCAACGCACCCCGAGCCCAACGCACTCCGAGCCCAACGCACCCCGAGCCCAACCCACCCCGAGCCCAACCCACCCCACTTTCCCGCCAGCCTCACCCAGAGCCCCGAGTCCCATCCCACCCCGAGTCCAACCCGCGAGCCCAACCCACCCGCTTCCCCGCCGAGCCCCACCCCGTCGAACCCCATCCCACCCCCACCCCGCCCCCTCACCCCGTCGATCATGGAGTTGTGGTGCTCCGCATAAGTTGCATATGGGGGATAAATACCCACCACAACTCCATGATCGACGCAACCCTCACGGGAACTTCATGATCGACGCTGCTGTGGGGGTGGGGGAGTCGATGAACTCGACCCCGGCGCCACGGGGCAGCGGCTCCGCCGTGAGGTCGCGGACGGCTTACTGGCCGTGCCCGCCGGGCTGCTGGACGTGCCGGCCGTGCCCGGCGGCGGCCTGTGTGAACGTCTCCCCCAGTGGCACCCGTACCGGCTCGGTGTCCAGCTCCGCCCCGTCGGCCCGGAGCCGGTCGAGCAGCACGTCGGCGTGCGCCTCGCCCATGCACCAGAGCACCAGCTGGTGGGTCTGCTGGTCGCGCTCCAGCCGCACCGTCGGGTCGCCGGCGATCAACCGGTCCAGGCTACGGGCCAGGGCGTCCCCGTCGTCCGGGTGCCGGGGCACGACCGCCACCGGCAGCAGCGGCTCCGGCATCTCCCAGGGCGCGAGCAGCAGCGGCTCGTCCGTCGCCGACACGGTGTCGCCGGTCTGCGCCCCGCCGACCTCGGTGATCGCGCAGATGTCGCCCGCGACGCAGCCGGCGACCTCCCGCAGGGCCGCACCGAGCGGGCGGTGGAGGGCCCCGATCCGTTCGTCGGTGTCGTGGTCCGGACGTCCCCGGTCGGCCCGCCCGTGCCCCGCGACGTGCACCGGCTGACCGGGGAGCAGCGTGCCGGAGAAGACCCGGACCAGGCAGACCCGGCCGAGGTGCCGGTCGACGGTGGTCCGGACCACCTCGGCGACCAACGGACCGTCCGGGTCGCCGGCCAGCGGCGAGCGGGGGGAGCCGTCCAGCCCGGTGACCGCCGGCACCGGCCGTTCCAGGGGCGGGGGGAACGCCGACACCAGCGTGTCGAGCAGCACGTCCAGCCCGACACCGGTGGTCGCGCAGACCGGCAGCACCGGGTGGAGGTGACCCCGGGCGACCGCCTTCTCCAGGTCGCCGACCAGCACGTCGGTGTCGATCTCCGCGCCGTCGAGGTAGCGGTCCATCAGGGTCTCGTCCTCGCTCTGGGCGATGATCCCCTCGATCAGCTCGCCCCGGGACTCGGCGATGGCCGGCAGGTGCTGCGGATCCGGCTCCCGCACGGTGGCGGGCAATCCGGCCGAGTAGTCGTGCACCCGCCGGGTGACCAGCGCCAGCAGCCCGGCGACCGACTCGCCGTCGTCGCCGAGCATCGGCAGGTGCAGCGGGAGCACGTCGTCGCCGAAGACCCGCTGGCACAGCGCCACCGCCTCGTCGAAGTCGGCGCGCGGGTCGTCCAGCCGGGCGACCGCGACGGCCCGCGGCAGGTCCACCGCGGCGCACTCCTCCCAGAGGGCGGCGGTGGCGGCGTCCATCCCGTCGACGGCGGAGACCACGAACAGCGCGGCGTCGGCGGCCCGCAGACCGGCCCGCAGCTCGCCGACGAAGTCGCCGTACCCGGGGGTGTCCAGGAGGTTGACCCGTACCCCGGCGTGCTCCAGCGGGGCGCAGGACAGCGCGACCGAGCGCTGCTGGCGTACCGCGGCGGGGTCGTGGTCGGCGACGGTCGTGCCGGCGGTGACGCTGCCGGCCCGGTCGATCGTGCCGCTGGCCGCGAGTAGCGCCTCGACCAGGGTCGTCTTGCCGGCCCCGGAGTGCCCGACCAGCACCACGTTGCGTACCCGGTCGGGCGTGGTCGCCGCCGGCAGGCCGCCGGTGGAGCCCTTCTCCTGGTTCTTCTGCGCCATCGCGGCGCACCTCCCTCAGCCGGTGGTGGACGGTGACCGCCGCGCGCGACGGGAAGCGGGCACGGGTGGGTGCCGCGGCGATATCCTCCGGTGGTCCGCCGGTCGACCGGTGGTCAACGGGCGACGTGGTGACCTGGCTCACTTTTCTCCGGATTTTTCCCCCTCGGACAACCCTGCACGAGCTCCGTCGGGCGGGTCGGACGACCGGCCGTACCGCCCGCCGCTGCCGGCCGTTATCGTGGGACCGCCATGGCGAAGATCTTCCAAGAGACGGCCCGCGCGGGGATGACCCGCGTCGTGGAGCCGGTCGCGCGCGGTCTGCTCCGCGCCGGCGTGTCCCCCAACGCGGTCACCGTGACCGGCACCGTCGGCGTGCTCGTCGGCGCGCTCGGCTTCGGCGCCCGCGGTCAGCTGGTCGCCGGTGCGCTGATCGTGACCTTCTTCGCGCTCACCGACATGCTCGACGGGACGATGGCCCGGATGAGCGGTGGCTCGACCAGGTTCGGCGCGTTCCTCGACTCGTCGATGGACCGGGTCGCCGACAGCGCGGTCTTCGGCGCGGTCGCCTACTGGCTGGCCACCGAGGGCAACCACTCCGGGGTGGCCGCCGCGCTGATCTGCCTGGCCGCCGGCGGGTTGGTCTCCTATGTCAAAGCCCGCGCCGAGGGGCTGGGGATGAGCGGCAACGTGGGCGTCGCGGAGCGCACCGAACGGCTGTTGATCGTCGGCGTCGGGGGGCTGCTCACCGGGCTCGACGTCGGGCCGGCGCTGGAGATCTCGCTCTGGCTGCTCGCCGCGGTGTCGATCTTCACGGTCGGGCAGCGGGTGGCCCACGTGTACCGGCAGGCGCACCTGGTCGGCCGGGAGTGAACCTCACCGAGCTCGGCTACGTCGCCGGCTGGCGGCTGGCCCGCGCGCTGCCCCGGCCCGTGGTCGCCGCGGCCTTCCGGGCGGGCGCGGACCGCGCCCACCGCGCCCGGGGCAAGGGTGCGACCCGGCTGCGGGCCAACCTGCGCCGGGTGGTCGGCCCCGAGATGCCCGAGGCGGAGCTGGACGCGCTGGTCAGGCGCGGCCTGCGCTCCTACGCCCGGTACTGGATGGAGGCCTTCCGGCTGCCCTCGCTGAGCCGGGAGCAGATCCTCGCCAGCTTCCACCTGGGCGGATCGGAGCTGCTCGGCGCCGACGTGGCGGCCGGGCGGGGTGCGGTGGTGGCGTTGCCGCACGCCGGCAACTGGGACGCCGCCGGAGCCTGGGTGGCCGCCACCGGGTGGCCGATCACCACGGTGGCCGAGCGGCTCCAGCAGGAGGGCGTCTACCAGCGGTTCCTGGCCTTCCGACGGTCCCTGGGCATGGAGATCCTGCCCACCCACGGCGGTACCCGGCCCGCCTTCGACGTGCTGGTGGACCGGCTGGGGGCGGGCGCGGTGGTGCCGCTGCTGGCCGACCGGGACCTGTCGGCCCGGGGCATCGAGGTGGACTTCTTCGGCGGCCGGACCCGGATGCCGGCCGGGCCGGCGCTGCTGGCCATCCGTACCGGCGCCCCGCTCTACGTTGCCTCGCTGTGGTACGAACCGGAGATGGCGCGTGCGCAGTTGGAGGGCCCGCTGCCGGTGCCCGATCCGGACAGCGCGCCGTTGGACGAGCGGGTCCGGGTGCTGACCCAGCGGATTGCCGACTGTCTGGCGGCGGGCATCGCCCGTCATCCGCAAGACTGGCACATGTTGCAGCGGATGTGGCTGGACCAGCGGGGCTCCACCGACGGCGGATCCGCCGCACCGCCGCCCCCGGCCAGCGCCGGTTCGGTCTGAGGGAGGGGGGCGCCAGTGCGGATCGGCATCGTGTGCCCGTACTCCTTCGACGTCCCGGGCGGGGTGCAGAACCACGTGATGGACCTGGCCGAGGCGCTGATCGGGCTGGGTCACGAGGTGAGCGTGCTGGCCCCCGCCGACGAGGAGTCCACGCTGCCGCCGTACGTGGTCGCCGCCGGCCGGGCGGTGCCGCTGCCGTACAACGGCTCGGTGGCCCGGATCGCGTTGTTCGGGCCGGTCTCCACCACCCGGGTCCGGCGCTGGATCGCCCGGGGCGACTTCGACGTGCTGCACGTGCACGAGCCGCTGATCCCGAGCCTGTCGATGATGGCGGTGCTCGCCGCCCGGGGGCCGGTGGTGGCCACCTTCCACACGGCCATCACCCGGTCCCGGGTGATGGCCGCCGCCCAGGGGATGCTCCAGATCCCGCTGGAACGGATCACCGCCCGGATCGCGGTCAGCGCGCTGGCCCGCAAGGTGCAGGTCGAGCACCTGGACGGCGGGGCGGTGGAGATCCCCAACGGGGTGGCGGTGGCGAAGTTCGCCGGGGTGCCGCCGCTGCCCGGTTGGCCGGGGGAGTGCGCCCCGGGCCGTGGCGGGACGCTGGGCTTCCTGGGCCGGTTCACCGAGGCCCGCAAGGGTTTCCCGATCCTGCGGGACGCGTTCGTCGCGCTGGCCCCGCAGCGGCCCGGGTTGCGGCTGCTGGTGGCCGGGCCGGGCGACCCGGACGACCTGTACGGGCAGTTCCCGGCCGGGCTGCGCGACCGGGTGACGTTCCTCGGCATGGTCTCCGAGGTCGACAAGGCCCGGATGCTGCGCAGCGTCGATCTCTACGTCGCCCCGAACACCGGGGGCGAGTCGTTCGGCATGATCCTCACCGAGGCGCTGGCGGCCGGGGCCGCCGTGGTCGCCAGCGACCTGGACGCGTTCCGCCGGGTGCTCGACGGCGGGCGGGCCGGCCGGCTCTTCCCGACCGGCGACCCGGTCGGCCTGCGGGCCGCCCTGGTGGAGCTGCTCGACGATCCGGCCCAGCGGGCCGCGCTGTCCGCCTGCGGCGAGCAGGTGGTGGCGCTCTACGACTGGCCGGTGGTGGCCCGCCGGGTGGTCGAGGTCTACGCCGCGGCCATCGAGGCCACCGACGGCCGGGTGATCGACCAGGAACGGGCGGGGCTGGGTGGTCCGGAGTGACCACGACGATGCCGCACCTGTGGGCGGTGCTGCTCGCCGTAGTCGTGGCCGGCCTGACCGGGGTCTACCTGGTCTGGACGGCCGGCCGGGTCGAGCGGTTGCAGACCCGGGCGGCGTCGGCGGCGCGGGCGCTCGACGCCCACCTGCTGCGCCGGGCCGCCGCCGCCGCGGTGCTGGCCGAGAAGCGGTACGGCGTCGAGTTGTACGCGGCGGCGCGGATCGCCCTGGACGCGGTCCCCGAGGAGCGGGAGGCGGCCGAGAACGACCTCACCCGGCAACTGCGGGCGGTCCGGCTCGACCCGGCCGATCCCGCCTGCGGGGCGGTGATCGCGGCGAGCCGGCGGCTGGCCCTGTCCCGGCAGGTGCACACCGACCTGGTCCGGGACGCCCGCGCCGCGCGGAGCCGGCCCCTGGTGCGGGTGTGCCGGATGGGTCGCCGCCACCCCTGGCCGCGCTACTTCGACATCGACGATCCCACCCTGGCCCTGCCCGCGGACGTGCCGGCGGGCTGAGCCGGGGTCGCGGGGTGACCGGGGCCACAGGGCAGTCCACCGTGGGGCCGATTGGCTGTCGGAGCGGCGTCCGCGCCGGCATAGCATCAGCCGCAGTCGACCCCCGAGCACGTCCGAGGAGTGATGGACCATGCCCGAAACGCCCTCCCCGAACGCCGACGCCACCCACGTCTGGGGTACCGCCCGCGTGAAACGGGGCATGGCCGAGATGCTCAAGGGTGGTGTGATCATGGACGTGGTCACCGCCGAGCAGGCCAGGATCGCCGAGGACGCCGGTGCGGTCGCCGTCATGGCGCTGGAGCGGGTGCCGGCCGACATCCGCGCCCAGGGCGGGGTCTCCCGGATGAGTGACCCGGACATGATCGACGGGATCATCGCGGCCGTCTCCATCCCGGTGATGGCCAAGGCCCGGATCGGTCACTTCGTGGAGGCGCAGGTCCTCCAGTCGCTCGGCGTCGACTACGTCGACGAGTCCGAGGTGCTGACCCCGGCCGACTACGCCAACCACATCGACAAGTGGGCGTTCACCGTCCCCTTCGTGTGCGGGGCGACCAACCTGGGCGAGGCGCTGCGCCGGATCACCGAAGGTGCCGCGATGATCCGCTCCAAGGGCGAGGCGGGCACCGGCGACGTCTCCAACGCCACCATGCACATGCGGAGGATCCGGCAGGAGATCGCCCGGCTCGGCTCCCTGCCGGCCGACGAGCTGTTCGTCGCGGCGAAGGAGCTGCAGGCCCCGTACGAGCTGGTCCGGGAGGTCGCCGAGACGGGCAAGCTGCCGGTGGTGCTGTTCACCGCCGGTGGCATCGCCACCCCGGCCGACGCCGCGATGATGATGCAGCTCGGCGCGGAGGGGGTGTTCGTCGGCTCCGGCATCTTCAAGTCCGGCAACCCGGCCGAGCGGGCCGCCGCGATCGTCAAGGCGACCACCTTCCACGACGACCCGGACGTGCTGGCCAAGGTGTCCCGGGGGTTGGGTGAGGCGATGGTCGGCATCAACGTCGACGAGATCCCCCAGCCGCACCGGCTGGCCGAGCGCGGCTGGTGATCCGTTGGTCGGGGCGGGGGGAGGGGCCGTGCGCGGACCGGTGATCGGGGTGCTCGCCCTGCAGGGGGACGTCCGGGAGCACCTCGCCGCCCTGGCCGGGGCCGGCGCCGACGCCCGTCCGGTGCGTCGGCCGACCGAGCTGGACGCGGTCGACGGGCTGGTCGTCCCCGGTGGGGAGTCCACCACCATGAGCAGGCTGGTGGACGTCTTCGGGCTGCGCGACCCGATCGACAAGCGGATCGCCGACGGGATGCCGGTCTACGGGTCCTGCGCCGGGATGATCATGTTGGCCGCCGAGGTGCTGGACGGCCGTCCCGACCAGCGGGGCTTCGCCGGTATCGCGATGACCGTGCGGCGCAACGCGTTCGGCCGGCAGGTCGACTCGTTCGAGGCCCCGGTGGGGATCACCGGGATCGACGGCGGGCCGTTCCACGCCGTCTTCATCCGGGCACCCTGGGTCGAGCGCGTCGGGGCGGACGTCGAGGTGCTGGGCCGGGTCACCGGCGGCCCGGCGGTCGACCGGATCGTCGCCGTCCGCCAGGGCAACCTGCTGGCCACCTCGTTCCATCCGGAGCTGACCGGTGACCTGCGCCTGCACCGCTACTTCGCCGACCTGGTCGGGGCCGCCCGCTGAGCCGTCGGTCCCCTCGCCCTGACGTCGGGTCCGCCCCTTGTCGCGCCACCCGGTGGGCACGACAAGGGGCGGATCCCGGTCCGGTGGGTGCCGGTTCGGCCGCCGGAACGGGCGAATGGTGACGATTCGCCGGACAGGTCGGTGCGTCCGACGTGCCGGGTGTGACGGTGGGTTCGGTGCTCTCGGTAGGATTGCCGCGGTTCGGCGCGGGCACCGCCCGTCGCGGCCCTCCAGTGCGGCCGGTCCCGGCCTGGAGCCGGCGCGGCCAGTCGACGCGAGGCGTGAGTCAACAGACGGAGGTACGAGATGTCCGGCCACTCAAAGTGGGCGACCACCAAGCACAAGAAGGCCGTCATCGACGCCAAGCGCGGCAAGATGTTCGCCAAGCTGATCAAGAATGTCGAGGTCGCGGCGCGGACCGGTGGCGGTGACCCGGCGGGCAACCCGACCCTCTTCGACGCCATCCAGAAGGCCAAGAAGAGCTCGGTCCCGAACGACAACATCGACCGGGCGGTCAAGCGCGGCTCAGGCCTGGAGGCCGGCGGCGCCGACTGGCAGACCATCATGTACGAGGGGTACGGCCCGAACGGCGTGGCGATGCTGATCGAGTGCCTGACCGACAACCGGAACCGGGCCGCCACCGAGGTGCGGACCGCGTTGACCCGCAACGGCGGCTCGCTCGCCGACGCCGGCTCGGTGTCGTACATGTTCTCCCGCAAGGGGGTGGTGATCGTCCCGAAGGCCGACACCACCGAGGACGACGTGATGATGGCGGTCCTCGACGCCGGGGCCGAGGAGGTCAACGACCTCGGTGAGGCGTACGAGGTGGTCTCCGAGCCGGCCGACCTGATCGGTGTCCGTACCGCCCTGCAGGAGGCCGGGATCGAGTACGAGTCGGCCGAGTCCTCCCTGATCCCCAGCGTCAACGTGCCGCTCGACGAGGACGGCGCCCGCAAGGTCTTCAAGCTGATCGACGTGCTGGAGGACTGCGACGACGTGCAGAACGTCTACGCGAACTTCGACGTCTCGGACGAGGTGATGTCGGCGGTCGACGCCTGACGGCCGCGCCGGCACGGCGGTTCCCGCCGGGCGACGTGGGTCGTCCGGCGGGAGGCCCCGCGGGGTGTCCCGGCCCGGCGCCCCTGGTCCGCCGGACGGGACCGGGGTTCAGCCGCCGGTCCGGGCGGCGGACCGGCGGGCCTTCAGCACACTGTCCACCAGGTCCCACAGGGTGACCGCCGCGACGACCACGACCGTGACCCGGCCGGCGACGCCCAGCCCGTCGCCGTCGCGCAGCCAGCCGAACCGGTCGACCAGGTCCGGGTTGAGCAGCCGGTCGGTGGCCACCAGCCAGATCAGCGGCACGGTGAAGGCCAGGTCGAGCAGGGCGTTGACCACGACGAGCGGCCAGGTCCACCGCCCGGTGCGGTACTTGACCACCTCCAGCACCAGCCCGGCGAGCAGGACGGCGGCCAGCACCGGCAGCCAGGACGTCCACAGCGCGGGGTCGAGCAGCGGGATGCGGTCGCCGTCGGTGTCCCGGACCCAGGACCGGAAGTGCTGCCAGGGCAGGAAGGCGAGGGTGAGCAGGACCGTCACCACCGAGGCGCAGGTGTCGGGGAGGCGGATGTCCCGCTCCGCCGGCATCTCCGGCAGCTGGTCGACGTGCCATCCGGGCAGCGGGAGCGAGGTGTTGGTGCGTTCCAGGATCGCGAAGCTCAGGGTGACCCAGAAGGCGATCTGCACCGCCGTCTGGAAGGCCGCGGCGATGCCCGATCCAATCGCCCCGCCCGGGTTGTCGGCGACGGTGGCCTGGACCACCCCGACGAGTACGCCGACGGTGCCCGGGATGGTGGTCAGCAGCCGGCGTAGCACCTGCTGCCAGAGCAGGTAGTGGGCGGGGCCGATGAGCTGGAGCCGGCGGTCGGCGTACCGGGCGGCGAGGCGTTCCGGATGGCCCAGCTCGGTGAGCACCTCGCGCTCGGCGGTGGTGCCGTCCTGCCCGCCGCCGACCCGGTCGTCGATCATGTCCTCGATGGCGGTGCGCAGCTCGGTGGCGATCTCCTCCCGCCGGGGTGCCGGCACCGCCCGCAGGGTGGCCGCGAGGTAGCGGTCGGTCAGCGTGTTCATCGGTCGGCTCCTTCGATCAGCCCGGTCACGGAGGTCTGTACGGCGGCGAGGTCGTCGAGCAGGCGGGCCAGCATGGTCTCCCCGTCGGCACTGGTGCGGTAGAACTTGCGCGGCCGGCTCTCCTCGGTGTTCCACTCGCTGGTCAGCAGCCCCTGTTCTTCCAGCCGTCGGAGCAGGGGATAGAGGGTGTTGGCGTCGACCGGGAAGCCGTGGCCGGTGAGTTGTTGCAGCAGCGCGTAGCCGTAGCCGGGCCGGCGTAGCGCGACCAGGCTGGCCACCACCACCGTGCCGCGACGAAGTTCCTGGAGATGGGTCCGGAGGACCTCCTCGCTAACCATGCTTCACACCATAGTGTGTGGCACACACTAATGTCGAGCGGCATAGCAATGTGGTCAGTGACACCATGCGAAACCGGGGCGTCGGGAGACCCCGACGCCCCGGTTGCCGGGGACCGATCAGCAGGAGGGGCCCTGCCGGAAGGCCCGCTCGACGTGATCCGCCAGCCCGGCCTGGAAGTAGCCGACACCGGGCCGGATCGGGTGCCCGGTGAACAGCTCGACCCGGTCGCCGTACCGCACCAGGTACGCCGTGGCGTCCCCGGCGTCGTTGTGGATCAGGGCGCCCCGGGGGCCGTAGATCTCCTCCAGCTCGGCGAAGGTCATGCCCACCGACGCGCCGGCCGGTGAACGTGGCGGAGCGGTGGCGGTGCCCACCTCGACGAGCCGTCCGTCCCGGAAGGTGACCAGGATGACCCCGGCCCACTCACCGGTGACGCCGGCATCGACCGTGCCGTCGCACCCGACGACCGTCCAGGCGATCAGTCCGGCCGAGGTGAGCCGGGTCAACGAGGCCCCGATCCGGAACGGCCCCGCGCCCCGGACGCTGAGCAGGTCGGTGCCGAGGGCCGGGCGACCCGGCCGGAGATCCACGGTGGAGCCGGACCGGACGCCGGGGTCGGCCCGGTGGGCGGCGGCCGGGCCGGCCGGCGCGACGATGACGAGGGCCAGCACGCTGGCCAGCAGGATGGCGGGCAGACGAGGCATGACGCAACTCCTTCGGTGGTACGGGTCTGTCGTCCTGTTGGTCTCCGCCCGGCCGGGATCCGTTCGTCGGTTTTCCGACCGGTCCCGGCTCCGGCGGTCCACCCGACCCGTCGCCGCCGGTTACCGTGCGGTGTGGGCGGGACGATGAGCACTCCGCCGTGGATCGGCTCCTACCGGATCGAGCGGCTGCTCGGCGCGGGCTCCTTCGCGACCGTCTGGCTGGGCCACGACCCGGCCCTCGACTCCCGGGTGGCGATCAAGGTGCTGGCCGAGAACTGGAGCCACGACCTGCGGGTACGGGAACGCTTCCGGGACGAGGTCCGGCTGCTGCGGCGACTCGACCACCCCCGGCTGGTCCGGGTGCACGCGGTCGGGGAGCTGCCCGACGGTCGACCGTACGCGGTGCTGGCCCTCGCCGACGGTGGCAGCCTGCGGGACCGGCTGGCGGCCGGACCGCTGCCGGTGCCGGTGGCCCTGGCGTTGCTGGACGAGATCGCCGCCGGGGTCGCCGTCCTGCACCGGCAGCAGGTGGTGCACCGCGACCTCACCCCGGGCAACGTGCTCTTCGCCTCGACCGTCGAGGGTGAGCGGGTGGTCATCGCCGACCTGGGGCTGGCCAAGGCGCTCGCCGCCGCGTCCGGGCTGACCGCCCGGGCCGGCACCCCCGGCTACATGGCCCCCGAACAGGACGACCCGCTGGCCGTGGTGGACACCCGCAGCGACGTGTTCGGGCTGGGCCGGCTCGGCCTGCGACTGCTCGGCGGCCCCGACCAGCGGCTGCCCGCGACGGGGGTGCCCGGCCCGGTGGCGGCGGTGCTGCGGCGGGCCACCGCGCGGCGGCCCGCCGACCGCTATCCCGACGCGGACGCCTTTCGGGTCGCGCTGCGCCGGGCCACCCGACCGCCCGGCGACCCGCCCCGGCCTGCGGACGACCCGGCGGGGACGCCGCATCCCGCCGACGAAACCCCCCGCACCGGCCGGGTCGAACCTGCCGAACGGGTCGAACCTGCCGGGCCGGTCGTACCTCCAGAGCGGGCCGAAGCTGCCGAGCGGGCCGAGGCTGGCGAGTGGGCCGGGCGGGCGGATTCCAGCGGCCGGGCGGACCGGGTGGCGGGGTCGCCGCGACCACGGCGCGGGCCGGGCCGCTGGCTCGGTCTGGTCGGAGCCGGGGCGCTGACCGTCGTCGTGTTGGGCGGCACGGGAGGCGACGCGGCCCTTCCGGCGACGGACGGTGGTCGGGGCCGCAGCGGACCGGTGAGCGTCGCCCTGCCGGCGGGCTGGCGGGCGGTCGGGACGGGCTGGGCCGGCCGCTACGACGAGCGGGGACGACTCGAACCGGCGCTGGTCGTCTCGCCCGACCCGGGCCGGTGGGCGGCCGACCCGACGGTGCCCGGCGCCTTCGTCGGGCTCTCCGCCAGCCTGGGCCGGCGGACCACCCCGGCGGAGTTCGTCGCGCAACGCCCGCACGCCGACTGCGTGGCCGTGCCTGAGCGCCGGACCCGACAGTCCGGGGTGGACTGGGTGGTGGCCGGCTACGCCTGCCCGGTGGGCCGCCCGGTGCTGGTCGAGGCGGCCGCCCGCGCCGGCCCCGCCGGACTGCTCTATGTGCAGGTCGTCCCGCCCCCGGGCGGTGGACCGGAATTCGTCGACACGCTGCTCGCCGGGGTGCGGGTGACCGCCACGGCCGGCTAGACCACCACCACCGTGACCGGGTACGGCGTGCCGTCCTGCGGGATGGTCACCCGTACCGTGCCGGGCTGGACGAACCGGATGTCCACCACCCCGGCCTCGTAGTGGTGGGAGACCAGGTCCTCCCGGTCCACCGTGACCTCGCCGGGGCCGATGCCCTGGATCCGGAGCACGCCGCCGACGCTCAGGCAGAGCGACCTGAGCAACGCCAGTTCGGTGTCGGCGAGCACCAGGTCGTAGCGGACCGGACCGAGACAGGCGCTGGGCCGGGGGCTCGTCGACGGCGGGCGGGTGCCGCCCGGGGGCCGGGCGGGTGTGGTCGGCGGCGGTGCCGGGGGCCGGGACGGCAGCGCGCCCACGGTGGTCGCGGCCGGGCCGGTCGTGGGCGGCGCGGCCGGGGTGGTCGCCGGCGGCGAGGCCGTCGCCGGGGCGACCGTCGGGTCCGGTGGCCGCACCGGCAGCGGGGCCACCGGGGTCGGCCCACACGCCGTCACCGGAACGAGCGCCAGCAGGACCGCCAGCCGCCGGCCCGGGCGGGGCCGCTCAGCCACCGGCCTGCCGCTCCGGTCGGGGCGAGGTTGCCCAGTCACCGGCCTGCCTCCGGTCGGAGCCGGGCTCAGTCACCGGTCAGCCGTTCCCGGACCTGCCGGCGGGCCAGGTGGACCCGGGACTTCACGGTGCCCTCCGGTACGTCGAGCAGGGTGGCGATCTCCCGGTAGGAGAGGCCGAGCAGGTCGCGCAGGGTCAGCGCCTCGGCGGCCTCGGGGCGGACCGCGTCCAGCGCGTCGAGCAGGTCGAGCCGGGTGCCGGCGACCACGCTGGTCCGCTGCGGGTCGGGCGGGTCGGGCAGCGGCACCCCGCCGGCCTCGAGCTGCCAGCGTCGCCGCAGCGCCCGGTAGGTGGAGCGGGCCCGGTTCGCGGTGATCCGGTAGAGCCAGGTGTGGAACGACGACCGGCCCTCGAAGCGTCCGATGCCCCGGGCCACCGCGAGCAGGGCGTCCTGGCAGGCCTCCTCGGCGTCCTCCCGGTGCGGCAGCAGCCGGCCGCAGAGCCGCAGCACCTCGGGGCGTACCGCGGTCAGGAGCGCGTCGAGCGCGCCCGGCTCGCCCCGGGCGGCGGCGCGGGCCAGGCTGTCGATGTCGTCCGTGCGGAGCATGCCGGCCCCCGACCGCCGTGGTGTGTGCCGTCGAGGCTATGCCACCGGGGCGAGCGCCACCGGCGTCGAGTCGGCCAACCGACCGTGATCCACCGGTGTGTGCGGCCGGGCGTCCGGCGGCCGAGTCTCATGTCACACTGTGCAAGTTTGCAGGCGCTGCATCTTCGTTCCTAGGCTCCGACCGTGACCAGTGCCGAGGGGGCCGGACGGCGGACCCGCAAGAAGCGACAGACCCGTGCCGCGTTGGCCGCCGCCGCGCTGCGCCTGGTCGCCGAGCGGGGGCTGGACCAGGTCACCGTCGAGGAGATCAGCGCGGCGGTGGACGTCTCCCCGCGGACCTTCTTCAACTACTTCGCCACCAAGGACGACGCCCTGGTCGGCGACACCGAGGGGGACCGGGAACGGGTGCTGCGGGCACTGGGCGACGTCCCCGTGGCGGTCCCGGCGCTGTCGGCGATCCGGCTGGCCCTGGCCGGGGTCGTCGACGACGTGGAGGGCGACGCCGCGTCCTGGCTGCTGCGGATGCAGGTGGTGATGCGGTACCCGGTGCTGCTGGCCCGGCTGGTCTCCGGCAACGCGGCGACCGAGCAGGCCATGGTCGACGCGCTCGCGGCGCGTACCGGTCACCTGCCAGACGACGGCTACCCGGCCCTCGTGGTGGCGGTCACCGGCGCCGCGCTGCGGACCGCGATGGTCCGCTGGGCCACCGGCGGCGGCTCCCGTCCCCTGGCCGACCTGCTCGACGAGGCGTTCGCCGCCGTCGCCGCCGGGCTGCCCGACCCCCGCGCCGGCGGGGCCACCGACCCGCCCACCACCGACCGGCCCCCTACTGATCGGCCCACCACCGACCGGCCCGGCGCGACCGCGCCGGGCGGTCCGCACACTCCTGTGAGGAAACGCCCATGACCGCACCTGCCGAGTCGATCGACCCACCCGGGGCGGCTCCCGGCCGGATGTCCCACCGGGAGGTCCTCCAGGCCCTCTCCGGCCTGATGGTCGGCATGTTCGTGGCGATCCTCGCCTCGACGGTGGTGGCGAACGCGCTGCCGCGCATCATCGCCGAACTCAACGGCAGCCAGACCGTCTACACCTGGATCGTCACCACCGAGCTGCTGGCGATGACCGCCACCGTGCCGCTGTGGGGCAAGATGGCCGACCTCTACAGCAAGAAGCTGCTGATCCAGCTCTCGCTCGGGCTGTTCGTGCTCGGCTCGCTGATCGCCGGGCTCTCCCGCACCGTGGAGGTCCTGCTGGTCAGCCGGGTCGTGCAGGGCGTCGGCGCCGGGGGGATGACCGCCCTGGCGCTGATCGTGATGGCGGCCATGATCCCGCCCCGCGAGCTGGGCCGGTACGCCGGTGTCTTCGGCGCGGTGTTCGGCGTCGGCACCATCGCCGGCCCGCTGATCGGCGGCGTCCTGGTCGACACCTCCTGGCTGGGCTGGCGCTGGTGCTTCCTGATCGGCGTGCCGTTCAGCCTCATCTCGATCGTCCTGCTGCAACGCACCCTGCACCTGCCGGTGGTCCGCCGCAAGGCGCGCATCGACTGGTGGGGCGCACTCCTGATCACTGCGGGCGTCTCGACCCTGCTGGTCTGGTCCTCGCTGGCCGGGCACCGGTTCGCCTGGGCGTCGGGCTGGACCGCGCTGATGGTGGTCGGCGGGCTGGTGCTGCTGGCGCTGGCGGTCTGGGTCGAGTCCAAGGTCCCCGAGCCGATCATCCCGTTGCGGATCTTCCGCAGCCGCACCGTCACGCTGACCACGGTCGCCAGCGTGCTGGTCGGGGTGGCCCTCTTCGGTGGCACGGTCTTCCTGTCGCAGTACTTCCAGACCTCGCTGGGCAAGTCGCCGACCGTCGCCGGCCTGATGAGCCTGCCCATGATCCTCGGCCTGCTGGTCTCCTCC
Organism: Micromonospora sp. WMMD714; assembly: GCF_029581315.1. Classification (NCBI taxonomy): domain Bacteria; kingdom Bacillati; phylum Actinomycetota; class Actinomycetes; order Micromonosporales; family Micromonosporaceae; genus Micromonospora; species Micromonospora sp. WMMD714. The sequence continues at coordinate 6,336,348 of NZ_CP120744.1, read as the reverse complement.
ACCGTCGCCGGCCAGCTCATCACCCGGTACGGCAGGTGGAAGGCCTACCTGGTGGCCGGGGCGGCCGTGATGACGGTGGGCATGCTGCTGCTGAGCACCATCGACGCGGACACCGGCGTACCGCTGCTCTCGCTCTACATGGCGGTGCTCGGCACCGGGGTGGGCATGCTCATGCAGAACCTGGTCCTCGCCGCGCAGAACGACGTGCCCGCGCACGAACTGGGCGCGGCCACCTCGGTGCTGACGTTCTTCCGCAGCATGGGCGGCGCGATCGGGGTCAGCGCCCTCGGCGCGGTGCTGGCCAACCGGGTCACCGGCCTGCTGACCGAGCGGCTCGGCCCGGCCGCGGGCGCCACCGGCGGCGGCACCACCGAGGTGCCCGATCTCGCCGCGCTGCCCGCCCCGGTGCTGGCGGTCGTGCGGGACGCGTACGCCACGGCCACCGCGGAGCTGTTCCTCGTCGGTGCGCCGATCGCCTTCCTCGCCCTGGTCGCGGTCCTCTTCGTCCGGGAGAAGCCGTTGCACGAGACCAGCGGCGACGAACGGGCCGCGCAGGAGTCGGCGGCCCTGACCGCGGTGCACTGAAGCCGGTGCGACGGTCGCGGGCGGAGTGGGAGGCTACGTAGTTTCTACCGATGTGAGCCTGGTGGGCACCTTGGCAGGATCGGTCCTGTTCGGGCGCGAGGAATCCTCGTCGATGGGTGACGGACGTGTCCGGAGACGGCTCGACAGGCTCACAGAGGAGGACGTGGATGTCACTGAGTGCCCGGGTCAGGACGGCTCTCGCGGTGGTGATGGCCGGTACGCTGGTCGCCCCGGCGCTGCCGGCGACGGCGGCACCGGCCGCACCACCGTCCGCGCCGGCCGCGCCACCGGCCGAGGGGCCGCCGGCAGCGGGGCCGGCAGCGGCGGCGGGGCCCGCCCGGTCGACACTGGTCAGCCCGTGCCAGTTGCCCACCCCGACGACCGGATGGCAACACGAGGGACCGACCAACTACGCCACCTGGCTGCCGCCGAGCGGCACCGTCCGGGGCATCGTGCTGTTCGTGGACTTCACCAACGCGGCCCCGGTCAGCGGGGAGCTGGCCGGCCGGACCAGCATGTTCGGCGCCGCCCCGAGCTTCTTCACGCAGGCCTCGTACGGTGCGCTGAACCTCCAGTTGACCTTCGACACCGCGTGGCGGCACATCCTGCAGCCCCACGGCAACTTCGCCGGCTACAAGTCGAACTTCGCCACCCAGCGGTCGTACGTGGCCGCCGCGGTGGCCGCCGCGAACTCCGCGATCGACTTCAGCTCCTACCAGATCGTCTACGTGGTGCCGCCGAAGTCCGCGTCGACCTTCGACATCTCGCCGACCTGGGTCGCGGCCCCCGGTGGCGGGGTGACCGCCGACGGGGTCGAACTGCGCCACGCCGTCACCTTCGGTCAGGACGTCGACTACTGGGGCTACAAGATCCTCAACCACGAGACCGGGCACCTCTTCGGGCTGCCGGACCTCTACTCGTACAACAACGCCGACAGCATCCACCGGGCGGTGGGCGGCTGGGACCTGATGGGCCTGATCTCCGCCAAGGCTCCCGACCTGTTCGCCTGGCACAAGTGGAAGGCGGGCTGGCTCACCGACTCCCAGATCGACTGCCGGACCACGACGGGGAGCGCCTCGACGGTCCTGACCCCCCTGGGTACGGCCGGTGGCACCAAGGCGGTGGTCGTCCACACCGGCGGGAACACCGCCGTGGTGGTGGAGAACCGGCAGGTCAGCACGCTCGACGTGGCGTCGGGCTGCTTCCAGGCCGGAGTGCTGGTCTACCGGGTGACCACCGCGGTGTTCAGCGGCGGCGCCTGGCCCGGCGGGAACGTTCCCCCCATCGGCGGACCCTTCCCGGTCGAGGTGGTCGACCGCACCCCCGGCTCGGACGTCACCACGTGCAGCGCTGAGGAGAAGGCGCTGGTCAACGCCACCCTCACCACGATCGACCACACCGTCACCTACGGCGGGGTGACCGTGAAACTGACCGCCACCCCCGGGAACAACCGTGAGGTCTCCGTCACCGTCGTCTGATCGCGTCGGTGGACGTCGCCGGGGTGCCCCCGTCCGGCCGGACGGGGGCACCCCCGTCCGCGTCGGCGGTGGGCTCGCGGAACCGTTCGGTGACCGTCGGTGTACGGCGGGCGGGGCCGTACGACCTCCGCGTGGAGGTGTCCGCGCGGCGGGTTCAGTGGCTCCGCCGGGCGGCGCTATCGTGGACCGGCCTGATCTCGTGACCCATGATCCGATCCGGGGGGACGCCACGCATGGGCGATTCGTTCGCGCATCTGCACGTGCACACCGAGTACTCGATGCTCGACGGGGCGGCCCGGCTGAAGGACCTCTTCGCCGAGGCCAACCGGCTGGGGATGCCGGCGGTGGCGATCACCGACCACGGCAACATGCACGGCGCGAACGACTTCTACAAGCAGGCCATGGCGGCCGGCATCACCCCGATCCTCGGCGTCGAGGCGTACGTCGCGCCGGAGTCGCGCTACCACAAGGCGCGGGTGAAGTGGGGCCGGCCGGAGCAGAAGAGCGACGACATCTCGGGTAACGGCGCGATCACCCACAAGACCATGTGGGCGCGCAACGCGCAGGGCCTGAAGAACCTGTTCACCCTCAACTCGCGCGCGTCCATGGAGGGGCACTACGTCAAGTGGCCCCGGATGGACATGGAGCTGATCGCCGAGCACGCCGAGGGCATCATGGCCACCACCGGTTGCCCGTCCGGCGCGGTGCAGACCCGGCTGCGGCTGGGCCAGTTCGACGAGGCGCTCAAGGTCGCCGCCGCCTACCAGGACATCTTCGGCAAGGAGAACTACTTCCTGGAGATCATGGACCACGGGCTCTCCATCGAGCAGCGGGTCCGTGAGGATCTGATCACCATCGCCCGCAAGCTGGACATCCCGCCGGTGGTCACCAACGACTCGCACTACACCCACGAGGCCCAGGCCGAGGCGCACGACGTGCTGCTCTGCGTGCAGACCGGCAGCAACGTCGCGGACCCGAACCGGTTCCGGTTCGAGGGCGGCGGCTACTTCGTCAAGTCCGCCGACCAGATGCGGGCGGTCGACTCATCGGAGTTCTGGCAGCAGGGCTGCCGCAACACCCTGCTGGTGGCCGAGAAGGTCGACCCGAGCGGGATGTTCGAGTTCCACAACCTGATGCCGCGGTTCCCGGTGCCGGAGGGGGAGACCGAGGAGTCCTGGTTCCGCAAGGAGACCTTCAAGGGGCTGGCCCGCCGCTACCCGGGGGGCATCCCCGAGGGCCACGTGGTGCAGGCCGAGTACGAGCTGGGCGTCATCAACCAGATGGGCTTCCCGTCGTACTTCCTGGTGGTGGCCGACTTCATCCAGTGGGCCAAGAGCCAGGGCATCGCGGTCGGCCCGGGGCGTGGCTCGGCGGCCGGGTCGCTCGTCGCGTACGCGCTGGGCATCACCGACCTGGACCCGATCCCGCACGGCCTGATCTTCGAGCGGTTCCTCAACCCGGAGCGGGTCTCGATGCCGGACGTCGACATCGACTTCGACGAGCGTCGGCGCGGTGAAGTGATCAAGTACGTCACCGACAAGTGGGGCGAGGACAAGGTCGCCCAGATCGCGACCTTCGGCACGATCAAGGCGAAGGCCGCGATCAAGGACTCGGCCCGGGTCCTCGGCTTCCCGTACGCGGTCGGCGACCGGATCACCAAGGCGATGCCCCCGGCGGTGATGGGCAAGGACATCCCGCTCACCGGCATCTTCGACCCGAAGCACCCCCGGTACGCCGAGGCCGGCGAGATCCGCGGCCTCTACGAGACCGACCCGGACGTCCGCAAGGTGATCGACACCGCCAGGGGCATCGAGGGGCTGATCCGGCAGACCGGGGTGCACGCCGCCGGGGTGATCATGTCGGCCGAGCCGATCATCGAGCACATCCCGCTGACCCGCCGGGACGCCGACGGGGCGATCATCACCCAGTTCGACTACCCGACCTGCGAGTCGCTCGGGCTGTTGAAGATGGACTTCCTCGGCCTGCGCAACCTGACGATCATCGACGACGCGGTCAAGAACATCCAGCTCAACCACGGCCGGGAACTCGACCTGCTGGCCCTGCCGCTGGACGACAAGCCCGCCTACGAGCTGCTCGCCCGGGGCGACACGCTCGGCGTGTTCCAGCTCGACGGCGGGCCGATGCGCTCGCTGCTGCGGCTGATGAAGCCGGACAACTTCGAGGACATCTCGGCGGTGCTGGCGCTCTACCGGCCCGGCCCGATGGGCGTCGACTCGCACACCAACTACGCGCTGCGCAAGAACGGCCTCCAGGAGATCACCCCGATCCACCCGGAGCTGGAGGAGCCGCTGCGGGAGATCCTCGCCCCGACCCACGGCCTGATCGTCTACCAGGAGCAGGTGCAGCGCGCCGCGCAGATCCTCGCCGGCTACACCCTCGGCCAGGCCGACCTGCTGCGCCGGGCGATGGGCAAGAAGAAGAAGGAGATCCTCGACAAGGAGTTCATCCCGTTCCGGGACGGCTGCCGCGAGCGCGGCTACTCCGACGAGGCCATCCAGGCCGTCTGGGACGTCCTGGTGCCGTTCGCCGGGTACGCCTTCAACAAGGCGCACTCCGCGGCGTACGGCCTGGTGTCGTACTGGACGGCGTACCTCAAGGCGCACTACCCGGCCGAGTACATGGCGGCGCTGCTCACCTCCGTCGGCGACGACAAGGACAAGATGGCGCTCTACCTGTCGGAGTGCCGCCGGATGCGGATCCAGGTGCTGCCGCCGGACGTGAACACCTCCGCCGGCCCGTTCACCCCGGTCGGCAAGGACATCCGGTTCGGCCTGGCCGCGGTGCGCAACGTCGGGGCGAACGTGGTCGCCGCGATCATGCGGTGCCGCGACGAGAAGGGCGAGTACGCCGACTTCTACGACTTCCTCTCCAAGGTCGACGCGGTGGTCTGCAACAAGAAGACCATCGAATCCCTGATCAAGGCGGGTGCCTTCGACTCCCTCGACCACACCCGCAAGGGGCTGCTGGCCGTGCACGCCGACGCCATCGACGCCTTCGCCGACGTCAAGCGCAAGGAGGCCGTCGGCCAGTACGACCTGTTCGGGGCGGGTTTCGGTGACGCCGACACCGGGGGCAGCACCACGGTGATGCCGACCATCGGCGACGCCGAGTGGGACAAGCGGGACAAGCTCGCCTTCGAACGCGAGATGCTCGGCCTCTACGTCTCCGACCACCCGCTGTTCGGTCTGGAGCACGTGCTCGGCGCGGCGGCCGACACCACCATCGCCGCGCTGTCGGAGGAGGGCACCGTGCCCGACGGCGCGGTGGTCACCCTGGCCGGCATCCTCTCCGGCGTGCAGCGCCGGGTCACCAAGCAGGGCCGGGCCTGGGCCTCGGCGGCGCTGGAGGACCTGGCCGGCGGGGTGGAGACGCTGTTCTTCCCGAACACCTACGAGGTGATCGGCCAGTACATCGCCGAGGACGCGATCGTGGTGGTCAAGGGCCGGGTGGACCGGCGTGACGACACCCCCCGGATCATGGCGATGGACATGTCCATGCCGGACGTCACCAGCACCCCCGGCAGCAAGCCGGTGACGCTGACCATCCCGGTGCACCGCTGCACCCCGCCGCTGGTGGAACGGCTCAAGGAGACCCTGGTGCTGCACCCGGGCGACACCGAGGTGCACGTCAAGCTGCTCAACGGCGGCAAGGTGACCACCCTACGGCTCGGCCCGTTCCGGGTGGCCGCCACCACCGCGCTGATGGGCGACCTGAAGAGCGTCCTCGGCCCCGCCAACGTCAGCTGACCCGCCCGCCGGCCGGCTCACGTCGGTGGGCCGCAAGATCGTGCTCGATCCTTGTTCCAGTGGTTTCCCCCTGCGCGGATGCCACCACAACAAGGATCGAGCGGCCAGCGCGTCAGCAGCGCGGCGATCGTCGCACCGGTCGGGCGGTCGTCACTTGCCGCCGGTGACGATCCCCGGGTTGATGCACAGCCCGGGGGTGCTGCCGTTCTTCTCGGCGATCTCCAGGCAGCGGGACACCTTGTCGACCTTGGCGTTGGTCTCGGTGATCTGCCGCTGGATGTCGGCGTTGCGGCGGTCCTGTTCGAGGTTGCGGGTCTGCGCGAGCTTGTCCTGGAAGGCCTTGATGTTGCCCTCGGTCTTGTCGTCGTGGTTGACCCGGGTGATGGTGACGGACAGGATGTCGACGTCACCGGAGAGCCGCCCCTCGGCGTTGCCCCGGATGCCCTCGGCGAACGGCTTGAGGTCGACGTTGAGGTTGCCCGTCCGGGCGTCGATCTTCTCCAGCGGGTTGTACGCGGCGAAGGCGTCGTTGACCGCGCTGTCGAGCTGCACCCCCACCCGCTGACCCCGGAAGCTCTCGAAGTCACCCTTGTAGTCCATGAACTGCTTCGGTGCGTTCTCCGGCTTGACCTGCCACTCGACCAGCACCTCCACGCAGGCGTCGGCGAGCGTGCCGGTGCGGACCCGGACGCACTGGTCGCCGCCGATGTGGTCGTACTTCTGCCGGCCGGCGTCCCACTCGCCGACCTTCTGCCAGGGGGCGACCCACTTCAGCCCGGAGCCGGTGACCTCCCCGGTCGGCTTGTTGAAGCTGGTGACGATCCCGACCGAGCGGATCGGCACCGAGTGCGCGCTCGCCCCGACGGTGAAGAGCAGCGCGCCGGCCAGGCAGCCGAGCGCGACCAGCACGCCGACGCGCTTGACGCCCGGGTGGCGGGCGACGAGGGCCACGGTGCCGGCGACCGCCAGCCCGATGGCGAGGATGACGGCGAACGTGAAGCCGACCGGCACGGGGCATCACCCTTCCGGGGTGGTCATGATGTGGATCATCAACCTAGGCGGGGTCGTCAAGGCCGCTCCCGCCGGGTGGTCGGTGGCGCGGCTGCGGGCGGGGCGCCGGTGGCGGCGGGGGCCACCACCGGCAGATTGGCGCTGAGCGGGGGGAGCGGCCGTCACTAGCCTCGACGACATGGAGCTGGAAGAGGCACGCAAGCTGTGGCAGCCGGAGCCCGGCTGGTTGAACACCGCCAGCTACGGGCTGCCGCCCGAGCCGGTCTGGACGGCGGTGCAGGACGCGATGGCCGACTGGCGGGTGGGGCGTACCTCCTGGGAGGGGTGGGGGGAGGCGACCGAGCGGTCCCGGGAGGCGTTCGCCGGGCTGGTCGGCGTGCCGGCGGCGGACGTCACCGTCGGCAGCACCGTGTCGCAGCTGCTGGCGCCGATCGCCGCCGCCCTGCCGGCCGAGGCCACCGTGGTCGTCCCGGAGGTCGAGTTCACCTCCAACCTCTTCCCCTGGCTGGTGCAGCAGGACCGGGGGGTACGGGTGCGGACGGTGCCGCTGGACGGGCTGTGCGACGCCATCGACGCCGGCACCGACCTGGTGGCGTTCAGCCTGGTGCAGTCCGCCGACGGGGCGGTCGCGCCGTACGCCGAGATCGTGGCCGCGGCCCGCGCGCACGGTGCGTGGGTGGTGGTGGACGCCACCCAGGCGTGCGGGTGGCTGCCGTTCGACGCGTCGCTGGCCGACGCGGTCGCGGTCGGGACGTACAAGTGGCTGATGGCGCCGCGCGGCTCGGCGCTGGCCTACCTGGCGCCGGAACTGCGGCAGCGGCTGCGCCCGGACGCCGCCGGCTGGTACGCGGGCAAGGAGCCGCACGACAGCTACTACGGTCCGCCCCTGCGGCTGGCCGACGACGCCCGCCGGTTCGACATCTCCCCGGCCTGGTTCAGCTGGGTGGGCACCGCGCCGGCCCTGGAGCTGGTGGCCGATCTCGGCCCGGCGGTGATCGGGGCGTACGACGTGGCGCTGGCGAACCGGTTCCTGGCCGGGCTGGGGCGGCCGCCGGGCCGCAGCGCGATCGTCGCGGTGGAGGTGCCCGACGCGCGGCAGCGGTTGGCGCGGGCCGGGGTGCGGGCGGCGGTCCGGGCCGGGCAGGTGCGGGTGGCGTTCCACCTCTACACCACCGAGGCGGACGTGGACCGTGCGGTGGCGGCGCTCACCGGCTGAGCCGCCGGCGGTGGCGGTGCCCACCGGCTAGCCGCCCGCGGTGGCGGTGCCCACCGGCTGAGCCGCCGGCGACAAATCCATCGGTCGGCGCATCCGAACGGCGTCGTCCGGGCGAACCCCTGGTAATGGTGAGCTACCCGGGGGGTGCGTCTGGTGTTGTCGGATCCGATGCCGGTCGAGGCCGTGGAGACGGCCCGTAAACGGCTCTCGGCGGCCGCCGAGGACCTCGACGCGAACCTGGTCGCCGCGCTGGTGCTGGAGTCCGCCGCCACCGCCGGGGTGGCGGCGGTCTGGCAGGAGCTCTGCGTGCCGTTGCTGGCCGGGCTGCGGGGGCGGGACGCCGCCGAGATCGCCGTGGAGCACGCCCTGTCCGAGGGCATCCGGATCGGGCTGGACGTGCACCGGCGCGACCCCGACCGGCGGTTGCGCACCGACGGTGTGCTGCTCGCCGGGGCCGAGCACGAGATGCACTGTCTGGGGCTGCACGCGGTGGCCGCCGCGCTGCGCGAGCAGGGTCGGGGCTGCGTGCACCTCGGGCCGGCCCTGCCCTGGGCGGCGCTGGGCTCCGCGGTGCTGCGGGCCCGGCCCCGGGTGGTGGTGGTCTGGTCGCAGACGCCGGTCACCGGCCGCGCGTACCGGCTGGTCCGCTTCGGCCGGGACTTCCCCGGGGTACGCGTGTACGGCGCCGGCCCGGGTTGGATCGAGCCCTTCCCGCCCCCGTCGATCCGGCTGACCAGCTTCTCCGCCGCCCTGACCGCGTGCGGTGCGCCGGCCTGACCGCGTGCGGTGCACCCGGCCTGACCCCGGAGCGGCAGCGCGGACCCGCCGGTGACCCGTACCACATTCGATACGAACCGGTACCGTATCGAAACATGGTCCTCGTAAGGTGAGCACCGTTACGAGTCTGCCCCGTTCCGTATTACCCGGGACGGGTGAACCGGGGGGAGCACCGGACCCATGCAACCGTACGAGAACACCGGACACCCGAGACGATGGGCGATCCTCGGCGTGCTGGTGATCAGCCTGCTCGTCGTCGTCCTCGACAACACCATCCTCAACGTCGCCCTGCGCACCCTGGCCGACCCGGTGCACGGCCTCGGGGCCAGCCAGGGCGAGCTGGAATGGGCGATCAACTCCTACACCCTGGTCTTCGCCGGCCTGCTGTTCACCTTCGGGGTGCTCGGCGACCGGGTGGGCCGCCGCCGGTTCCTGCTCGTCGGTCTGGTGCTGTTCGGCCTGTCGTCGCTGCTGTCCGCGTACGCCGACAGCCCCGGCCAGCTCATCGCGGCCCGGGCGCTGATGGGCGTCGGCGGCGCGGCGATCATGCCGGTCACCCTGTCGATCATCTCCAACGTCTTCGACCCCCGGGAACGGGGTCGCGCCATCGGCGTCTGGGCCGGCGCGGTCGGCCTGGCGGTGGCGGTCGGCCCGATCCTCGGCGGCGTGCTGCTGGAGCACTTCTGGTGGGGCTCGGTCTTCCTGATCAATGTGCCGGTGGTGGCGGTCGGCGTGGTGCTGGTGACCCTGCTGGTGCCCGAGTCGCGTGACCCCCGGCCGGGCCGGATCGACGTGCTCGGCGTGCTGCTGTCGGTCGTCGGGCTGATCGCGCTGACCTACGGCATCATCGACGGCGGTGAGCACGGCTTCGGTCGGCCGACGGTGTGGGCCGCCGTTGTCGGCGGGGTGGCGGTGCTCGCCTGGTTCGTCGTCCACGAACGGCGCAGCGACCACCCGTCGCTGGACGTCCGGCTGTTCCGGGTGCCCCGGTTCGCCGCCCCGGTGGCGATCGTCGGCCTGGTGTTCTTCGCCGCCATGGGCGTGATGTTCTTCAGCTCCTTCTACATGCAGCTGGTGCGGGGCTACAGCCCGCTGGAGACCGGCCTGTGCTTCCTGCCGTTCGCCGCCGCCCAGCTGGTCTTCGCGCCGCGCAGCGCCACGATGGTGCGCCGCTACGGTGGCCGGTCGGTCGCCGCGGTCGGCCTGGTGCTGACCGCCGTGGCGCTGGCCGCGTTCGCCTTCATCGACGCCGACACGCCGCTGTGGGTGGTGCTGGTGTCCTTCTTCCTCCAGGGTGTCGGGATGGCCAACATCATGCCGCCGGCCACCGAGTCGATCATGTCGGCGCTGCCCCGGGAGAAGGCCGGCGTCGGGTCGGCGGTGAGCAACACCATCCGGCAGATCGCCGGGGCGCTGGGCGTGGCCGTGCTCGGTTCGGTGCTCTCCGCGGTCTACCGGCAGGACATCGCCCCGGCCGTCGACGGCCTGCCCGGCCCGGCCCGGGACGCGGCCACCGAGTCGGTCTCCGGGGCGTACGCGGCGGCGGCGCAGCTCGGCCCGGCGGCGCCCCGGCTGATCACGGCGGCCAACGACGCCTTCATCTCCGCGATGCACTGGGCGGCGACGATCTCCACGGTGGTGGCCGCCCTCGGCATCATCATCGTGCTGCGCTGGATGCCGGGCAAGCCCGCCACCGCCACCACCGTGACGCCGGTGGAGGAGCGGGAACTGGCCGGGACCACCTAGGTTCGACGAGGATGACTGACGTGAACACCACCGCTGACGCTCCGCGGTCGCCCGGGCGACCGCGGAGCGCCCGCGCGGACGAGGCCATCATCGAGGCCACCCTCGACCTGCTCGCCGAGGGCAGCACCATCGAGGCGCTGTCGATCGAGGCGATCGCCGCCCGGGCCGGGGTGGGCAAGGCCACCATCTACCGCCGCTGGGCGGGCAAGGAGACCCTGCTGCTGGACGCGCTGCGCCGGCTCAAGGGGGTCGCCGCGCAACCCGCCGGGCAGTCCGTCCGCGACGACCTGGTGCTGTTGGTCGGGGCGGTCGGGCACAACGTCGACCCCCGGGCCGCCCGGATCATGCCCTGCCTGCTGCCCGAGGTGAACCGCAGCCCGGACCACTTCCACCTCTACCAGAACATCATCGAGCCCCGGCGGAAACTGATGCGGGACGTGCTCCGGCGCGGGGTGGCCACCGGCGAGCTGCGGGCCGACCTCGACATCGAGGTGGCGATGGCGTTGCTGACCGGGCCGATGCTGATCCAGCGCCTGCTGCGCTGGCACCCGGAGCTGGACGACCGGATCCTCCCGGAGAAGATCGTCGACGGCGTCCTGACCGGCCTGCGGGCCCGCTGACCCGCACCCACCGGCAGCTCAGGCCGGGCTACCCGAGCAGCTCGGTGCGACGCGGCGTGTCCGCCCACCGGCGTGTCGGGGCGGGCCAGTAGGGTGTCGAACACACGTACTGCCGAAGGGTCGGGGAGGAGGCGGCGTGCGCGTGCTGGGCGTCGACCCGGGGCTGACCCGGTGTGGGGTCGGCGTGGTCGAGGGCGTGCCGGGGCGGCCCTGCACGCTGGTCGCCTACTACGTGGTCTACACCGATCCCGCCGACGACCTGGCGTTGCGCCTGCTGCACCTGGACCGGTCGCTGACCGGCCTGGTGGCCGAGCACCGGCCCGACGCGGTCGCCGTCGAGCGGGTGTTCAGCCAGCACAACGTGCGTACGGTGATGGGCACCGCCCAGGCCAGCGGGATCGCCGTGCTGGCCGGGGCGCGGGCCGGGCTGCCGGTGCAGACCTACACGCCGAGCGAGGTCAAGGCCGCGGTGACCGGTTCCGGCCAGGCCGACAAGAAGCAGATGACCGCCATGGTCACCCGGTTGCTGCGGCTGGCCGAGCCGCCCCGGCCGGCCGACGCGGCGGACGCCCTGGCCCTGGCCATCTGCCATGTGTGGCGCGGCGGCACCCGGTCCAAGCTGGCCGAGGCCGCCGACCGGGTACGACGAGGAGGAGCGCGATGATCGCCAGCGTGCGTGGCACGGTGACCGCGACCGGCCCGGACCACGCGGTGGTGGAGGTCGGGGGGATCGGTCTGGCCGTGCAGTGCGCCCCCGGCACCCTGGCCGAGCTGCGGGTCGGCCAGCCGGCCCGGCTCGCCACCAGCCTGGTGGTCCGGGAGGACTCGCTCACCCTCTACGGCTTCGCCGACGACGACGCCAAGCAGCTGTTCGAGCTGCTCCAGACGGCCAGCGGCGTCGGCCCCCGGCTGGCTCAGGCGGTGCTGGCCGTGCACACCCCGGACGCGGTCCGCAAGGCCATCGCCAATGCCGACACCGCGGCCCTGACCCGGGTGCCGGGGATCGGCAAGAAGGGTGCCGAGCGGCTGGTCCTGGAGCTGCGCGACCGGATCGGCCCGGTGCCGGTCGGTGCCGACGGCGCGGCCGGGGTGACCGCCGGGGCCTGGCCGGACCAGGTCCGCCAGGCGCTGGTCGGGCTCGGCTGGACGGCCGGGCAGGCCGACCAGGCGGTGGCCGCGGTGGCGGAGACGGTGGACGGCCCCACCCCGCCGGTGCCGGTCCTGCTCAAGCAGGCCATCCGACTGCTCGGTCGGACCCGGTGACCGGCGTGGCACGGCGGGCGCGGTCGCGGCCGGGGTGCCCGGCATGACCGGCGACGGCCTGGTCTCGGCGTACGCCGACGACGCCGAGCGGGACGCCGAGGTCAGCGTCCGGCCGAAGCGGCTCGACGAGTTCATCGCCCAGCACCGGGTCCGCGACCAGCTCGACCTGCTGTTGCAGGGCGCGATGCGGCGCGGCGCCCCACCCGACCACATCCTGCTGTCGGGCCCACCCGGCCTCGGGAAGACGACCCTGGCCAACATCGTGGCGGCCGAGCTGGGCTCCGGCATCCGGGTGACCAGCGGCCCGGTGATCGAGCGCTCGGGCGACCTGGCCGCCATCCTGACCAGCCTCGCCGAGGGCGACGTGCTGTTCATCGACGAGATTCACCGGATCGCCAAGCCGGCGGAGGAGCTGCTCTACAGCGCGATGGAGGACTTCCGGGTCGACGTGATCGTCGGCAAGGGGCCCGGGGCCACCGCGATCCCGCTGGACGTCGAGCCGTTCACCCTGGTCGGCGCGACCACCCGGTCGGGCCTGCTGACCGGGCCGATGCGCGACCGGTTCGGCTTCGTCGCGCACCTCGACTTCTACTCCCCGGCCGACCTGGAGGCGTTGCTGCACCGGTCGGCACGCATCCTGGGGGTGCCGATCACCCCGGAGGGGGCGGTGGAGATCGCCGGCCGGTCCCGGGGCACGCCCCGGATCGCCAACCGGCTGCTGCGCCGGGTGCGGGACTACGCCGAGGTCCGGGCCGAGGGGGTGGTCACCCTGGAGACCGCCCGCGCCGCCCTGACCGTGTACGACGTGGACGCGCTGGGGCTGGACCGGCTGGACCGGGCGGTGCTGACCGCCCTGGTCGACTCGTTCCGGGGCGGGCCGGTGGGCCTGTCCACCCTGGCGGTGGCGGTGGGGGAGCAGCCGGACACGGTGGAGGAGGTCTGCGAGCCGTTCCTGGTACGGGCCGGGCTGTTGGCGCGTACCCCGCGGGGACGGGTGGCCACCGAGGCCGCCTGGCGACACCTCGGCCGTACACCACCAAATGGTACATTTGGCATGGAAGCTCCCGCTGTACCTGATCTGTTCTCGAACGCGCCCGATCCACCGTGATCTGAACGTGATCTGCACCGCATTCGGCGTTCCCAGGTGCAGGGATTAGACTCGCCGCGGTCTGTACAGGATGTGAATATCCGCCTCCGCTCCGGCGCCTACGTGCCGCGACGGGGGCCAATGGGAAGGTCGCACACCGTGCTTTACGCAGCACAGTCCGGCGGAGGCGCCGGCAGTCTGACGCCGATCCTCATGATCGCCCTGCTCTTCGGGGTCATGTACTTCATGATGATCCGGCCGCAGCAGAAGCGCCGCCGCGAGGCCGAGGCCATGCAGTCCGCGCTCGGCCCCGGTGACGAGGTCGTCACCATCGGCGGGCTCTACGGCACGGTCGTGGGCGTCGAGGACGACACCGTGCTGCTGGAGGTGGCCCCCGGCGTGCAGACCCGTTACGCCCGTCCGGCCATCGCCCGGGTGGTCACCCGGGCCGAGCGGCCGGAGGTCGACGAGCCGGTCACCGAGGACGCGGAAACCGTCAAGGAGTGAGCGCCCGCCCCGCCCCGCACCGGGCGGGCGGGACGGGACAACTGGATAGGTGGGCCGGTCTCCGAGGGCCGGCACGCGCCCCGTCCGCCCGACGCCCCACGTCGGCGGCGGTGCGCCGTGTCGCCGGGCGGGAGTGGTCCGCGCAGAGCGCGTCGGAGCGGTAACCCCGCCCCGACCTCGTCGCCGCTGCACCGGCGGCGCGACCGTTACAGGGAGACAGACAGCCGTGGCACCACCTCAGGGACAGATGCGCCCCGGGCGGCAGCTCGCCGTGCTCGGGTTCATCTTCGTCGTCCTCTATTCCTTGGTGTTCTTCTCCGGCGGCGCCAGCGGCGGCTGGAAGGACCGGCTGGAGCCCCGGCTCGGGCTGGACCTGATCGGCGGCACCCGGCTGACGCTGGAGGCGACCAACAGCCTCGACGGCAAGCCCCCGACGTCGGCCAACCTGGAGGAGGCCCGGCAGATCATCGAGAGCCGGGTCAACGCCTACGGGGTGGCCGAGGCCGAGGTGGTCACCGAGGGCAACCGGAACATCGTCATCTCCCTGCCCGGTGAGAACCGCGACCTGACCGACGTTGGCAGCGCCGCGGAGCTGCGCTTCCGCAAGGTGCTCAAGGCCGCCGACGGCAGCGGCGCGGTCGCCGCCCCGGCGACCCCGACGCCCACCCCGTCCGGCAGCGCCGCACCCAGCCCGTCGGGCAGCGCCTCGCCGAAGGCCTCCGGCAGCGCCGCGCCCAAGGTGACCGGCTCGCCGAGCGCCGGTGGACAGGGCGGCGGCGCCCCCGCGCCGAGCGCCAGCGCCACCCCGTCCGGGTCGGCCTCGCCGAGCGCCCCGGCCGCCTCGCCCAGCGCCAGCGAGGCCCCGGTGCCGCAGAGCATCGAGGAGCAGCGCAAGGCCGTCGAGAAGAAGGTCGGCGCGGCGGCCTGGACCGCCGCGAGCGGCCTGCAGGCCCCGGCCGACCTGGGTACCAACCCGGCCCTGGCGGAGACGTTCAAGCCGTTCGGCGCGCTCTCCCCGCAGGAGGTCGCGGTACTGACCCCGCAGATGCAGTTCAACGTGCCGACCATCACCTGCGCCCAGCTCGACAAGCGGCCCCCCGCGTCGATCAAGGACGAGAAGCAGCAGGCGGTCGCCTGTGAGGGTGGCGCGGCGAAGTACCTGCTCGACCAGGCCAAGGTGGTCGGCACCGACGTCAAGGACGCCAACGCGGTCCTTGACCAGGCCAGCACCTGGGTGGTCAGCCTGAACTTCACCGGTGACGGCCAGTCCAAGTGGACCGAGCTGACCCGCGAGGCGTTCAACAACACCGGCGGCGGCTGCGACCAGACGGCCCTGGGCCAGGACGGCAAGTGCCGGGTGGCCGTGGTGCTGGACAACGAGATCGTCTCCTCGCCCGAGATCCAGGGCGTGCTCACCGGCGACTCGCAGATCACCGGCAGCTTCGACAACACCTCGGCGAACGCGCTGGCCAGCCAGCTGCGCTACGGCGCGCTGCCGGTCACCTTCGTGCCGCAGGAGCAGCAGAACGTCACCGCGACGCTGGGCGACAGCCACCTGCGGGCCGGCCTGCTGGCCGCCGGCATCGGCATGCTGCTGGTCATCGTCTACTCGTTCTTCTACTACCGGCTGCTCGGCTCGGTCATCTTCCTGAGCCTGGTGCTCTCCGCGCTGCTGGTCTTCGGGGCGCTGGTGGTCCTCGGCCGGTCGATCGGCTTCACCCTCACCCTCGCCGGCATCGCCGGCATGATCGTCTCGCTCGGTGTGGCGGCGGACTCGTTCGTCATCTACTTCGAACGGCTCAAGGACGAGATCCGGGAGGGGCGCAGCCCACGCAGCGCCGTGCCCCGGGCCTGGATCCGGGCCCGCCGGACGATCATCTCGGCGAACGCCATCACCCTGATGTCCGCCGTGGTCCTCTACATCGTCTCGGTCGGCACGGTGAAGGGCTTCGCCTTCGCCCTCGGCCTGGCGACCGTGCTCGACCTGGTGGTCGTCTTCCTCTTCCGGCACCCGATCATGACGATGTTCGCCCGGACCCCGGCCTTCCTGTCGCCCCGGGTCAGCGGCCTCGGTCGGGCACTGCCGCCCCGTACGGCCGAATCCGGCACCGCCCGCAACCCGCGCGTCAAGGAGGCCTGAGATGGCTAAGAGTGGTCTGGCGTCCCGGCTCTACCGGGGCGAGGCCGGTCTCAACATCGTCGGCCGGCGCAAGCTCTGGTTCACCGTCGCCGGGGTGCTGGTGCTGATCGCCGTGCTCAGCTTCGCGGTGCGCGGCTTCAGCCTGGGCATCGAGTTCGCCGGTGGCAACTCGTTCCAGGTGCCGGCCAGCGTCGGCACCCTGGAGCAGACCGAGGACAAGGTCAACGACGCGCTGGCCGCCGAGGGCGACGGCGCCGAGGTGGTGACCGCGCAGAAGGTCGGCAGCACCAGCGGCGAGTACTACGAGCTGCGCACCTCGCAGCTCAGCGCCGAGCAGGCCAACGCGGTCAAGGCCAAGATGGCGCAGGAGTTCGGCATCAACGCCGACCAGATCAGCGGCAGCCAGGTCAGCGAGGCGTGGGGCAGCCAGGTGACCTCCCGGGCGCTGCTCGGCCTGGTCATCTTCGTCCTGGTGGTGGCGGTCTACCTGGTGCTGCGGTTCGAGTGGCGGATGGCGGTCGCCGCGATCATCTCGCTGTTCATGAACCTGATCCTCACCGCCGGCATCTACTCGCTGGTCGGCTTCGAGGTCACCCCGTCGACGATCATCGGGTTCCTCACCATCCTGGGCTTCGCGCTCTACGACGTGGTGGTGGTCTTCGACAAGGTCCAGGAGAACACCCGGGGCATCACCGCCAACAACAACCAGACCTACGGCGAGGCGGCCAACCTGGCGCTCAACCAGAGCCTGATGCGGTCGTTGAACACCTCGGTGGTCGCCCTGCTCCCGGTCGGCGGTCTGCTCTTCATCGGTGCCGGCCTGCTCGGCGCGGGCACCCTGAAGGACCTCGGCCTGGTGCTGTTCGTCGGTATGGCGATGGCGTTCCTGACCTCGATCCTGCTCTCCACCCCGCTGCTGGTGCTGCTCAAGAACCAGGACCCGCGGATCGACGCGCACACCAAGCGGGTGCTGGCCCGCCGGGGCGCCATCGCCCGCGGCGAGATCACCCCGCGCGGCCCGGCCCGGCAGGCCACCGCCGAGGAGGCCACCGACGAGCCGATCGACCCGGAGGCGGCGGCCCTGGCCGGCAGTGCCCCCAAGGTCGGTGCCCGTCCGGCGGCCAAGCGGTCGGCCGGTGCCCGGGGCGGCCGCCCCGCCGGGGGCGGCGGCAACCGGCCCGGTGGCGCGAAGCGGCGCTGACCGGAGGGCGACCCGCCCCACGTCGAGTCGACGGCGTCCGCCATGCTGTGCGAGCAGCATGACGGACGCCGTCGTCGTACCGAAGGAGAGCCGACCACCGTGACGGAGACCCACAGCACCGGGGTACGGGGAGACAGTGGCCCGGAGATGGCCCGGCTGGTCGCCAGCCGGGTGCTGGACGTGCCGGACTTCCCCAAGCCCGGGGTGATGTTCAAGGACCTGATGCCGCTCTTCGCCGACGGGGACGTGTTCCGCGAGGTGATCGACGGGATCATCGGGTACCACGGGCGGGACGCCTTCGACATCGTGGTCGGCATCGAGGCGCGCGGTTTCGTGATCGCCGCCGCGATCGCGTACGCCACCGGGCTGGGCGTGGTGCCGGTGCGCAAGGCGGGCAAGCTGCCCCGGCCGGCGTACTCGGCCTCGTACGCCCTGGAGTACGGCGAGGCGACGCTGGAGGTGCACCAGGACGCCTTCACCGCCGGGCACCGGGTGCTGGTGGTCGACGACGTGCTGGCGACCGGCGGCACCGCCGAGGCGACCCTCGACCTGGTCGAGCGGGCCGGCGGGACGGTGGCCGGTTTCACCGTCCTGCTGGAGTTGGGTTTCCTGGCCGGGCGGGAGCGGCTCGCGGGGCGTCCGGTCCACGCCCTGCTGACCGTTTGATTCCCGGTCGTCCCGGCGGCTGGAGACCGACCGTCCGGCGGAGCGGCGGGGCACCTACCGTGCGGGTAGCATTGCCCATTGCTGACCGGGTGGTCACCCGTCCGGGCGGCGGATCAGGCCGCCGGCCGGGGGTCGGCGGCAGGGCCACCGGCCCGACGGGGGCCGGCGGGGAACACACCGGCCCGACGGCCGGTTGGCACGACAGGCGTCGGTCGTACGGCCGGCGTGGTCCCGGCGATCGGTGAGGAGGCCGGTGTCTCACGATGTCGTCCCTCCGGTGGAGGGCACGGTGCACCCGACAGGCGAGGCTGACGGCGCGGTGACCGATCGGAAGAACGACGCACCGACCGCCCCCGCGGGGCCCGGCGGCGACGCCGGTGCCGCGCCCGACGGTGTGGTCCCCGGGGCGTCGTTCGACGACGACCCGTCCCCGAGCGCGGGCTTCGCGCTGTCCAACGCGCCGACCGGGCGGCGGGTCCGGGCCCGGCTGGCCCGGTTCAACGCCCCCTGGCAGAGTTCCCAGGTCAGCGAGGTGCTCGAACCGCTGATCGCCAGCCACCGGGAGAACCACCCGAAGGCGGACGCCCGGCTGCTCCAGCGGGCCTTCGACACCGCCGCGCGCTGGCACTCCGGCCAGTACCGCAAGTCCGGCGACCCGTACATCACCCATCCGCTGGCGGTGGCGACCATCCTGGGCAACCTGGGGATGGACACCACCACGCTGGTGGCGGCGCTGCTGCACGACACGATCGAGGACACCGAGTACACCCTCGACCAGATGCGGGCCGACTTCGGCCCCGAGGTCACCCTGCTGGTCGACGGCGTGACGAAGCTGGACAAGGTCAAGCTCGGCGACGCGGCCAAGGCGGAGACCATCCGCAAGATGGTCGTGGCGATGGCGAAGGACCCCCGGGTCCTGGTGATCAAGCTGGCCGACCGGCTGCACAACATGCGGACGCTGTCCTTCCTGCCGGCCCCGAAGCGGGAGCAGAAGGCCAAGGAGACGCTGGAGATCCTGGCCCCGCTGGCCCACCGCCTCGGTATGAACACCATCAAGTGGGAGCTGGAGGACCTCGCCTTCGGGACGCTGTTCCCGAAGCGGTACGAGGAGATCCTCCGGCTGATCGGGGAGCACCAGCCGCAGCGGGAGTCGCTGCTCAAGCAGGTCACCCAGAAGGTCGGCACCGACCTGAAGGCCGCCAAGATCAAGGCGGAGACGACCGGTCGGCCGAAGCACCTCTACTCGATCTACCAGAAGATGATCGTGCGGGGGCGGGACTTCAACGACATCTACGACCTGGTCGGGGTGCGGATCCTGGTCGACACGGTGCGGGACTGCTACGCGGCGCTGGGGGTCATCCACGCCAACTGGCAGCCGGTGCCGGGCCGGTTCAAGGACTACATCGCGATGCCCAAGTTCAACATGTACCAGTCGTTGCACACGACGGTGATCGGGCCCACCGGCAAGCCGGTGGAGATGCAGATCCGCACCTACGCGATGCACCGCACCGCCGAGTTCGGCATCGCCGCACACTGGAAGTACAAGGAGCACAAGGGCACCCAGATCGTGGGGCCGCCGGCGCACATCGACGAGATGACCTGGCTGCGGCAGCTGCTGGACTGGCAGCGGGAGGCGGCCGACCCGTCGGAGTTCCTCGACGCGCTGCGGTTCGACCTGTCCAGCCAGGAGGTGTACGTCTTCACCCCCAAGGGGGACGTCATCCCGCTGCCGACGGGCTCGACGCCGGTGGACTTCGCGTACGCGGTGCACACCGAGGTGGGGCACAAGTGCATCGGGGCGCGGGTCAACGGCAAGCTGGTGCCGTTGGAGTCGACGCTGTCCAACGGCGACGTGATCGAGATCTTCACCTCGAAGTCCGACACGGCCGGCCCGACGCAGGACTGGCTGAGCTTCGTCAAGAGCCCCCGGGCGCGCACCAAGATCCGCCAGTACTTCAACAAGGAGCGGCGCGAGGAGGCGATCGAGGCCGGCAAGGACTCGATCGTCAAGGCGATGCGCAAGCAGGGCATGCCGTTGCAGCGGATGCTCACCTCCGACGCGTTGATGGCGATCGCCCGGGACCTGCACCTCGCCGACGTCGCCTCGCTCTACGCGGCGGTCGGCGACAGCCAGGTGTCGGCGCAGTCGGTGGTGCAGAAGCTGATGGCCGCGTACGGCGGCGAGGAGGGCGCGGCGGAGGACATCGCCGAGACCGCCGTCGCCACCCGTCCGCCGCACAGCCGGCAGAACAGCAGCGATCCCGGGGTGGTGGTGCGGGGCGTCAGCGACGTCTGGATCAAGCTGGCCCGGTGCTGCACGCCGGTGCCCCCGGACTCGGTCTTCGGGTTCGTCACCCGCTCCGGCGGGGTCAGCGTGCACCGGGACGACTGCGCCAACGCCGAGGACCTGCGCGCCCAGGTCGAGCGGGTGGTGGAAGTCAGCTGGAAGCTCACCTCCGCCTCGACGTTCCTGGTGGCCATCCAGGTGGAGGCCCTCGACCGGCACAAGCTGCTGGCCGACGTCACCCGGGTGCTCTCCGAGGAACGGGTCAACATCCTGTCGGCGACGGTCACCACCACCCGGGACCGGGTGGCGGTGAGCCGGTTCAGCTTCGAGATGGCCGACCCGAAGCACCTGGGGCACCTGCTGGCCGCCGTCCGCAAGGTCGACGGGGTGTTCGACGCCTACCGGGTCACCTCCGGCGCCTGACGGCCGTCGGCGGCCCACACCCAGCGGTCCGGAAACGTGGTTCACGGCCCCCGGGACGGTCCGGGGACGCGGTGGTTCACGACGAAGCGCCCGCCGGCAGAGCCGGCGGGCGCTTCGTCGTACCGGAGGGGTCAGCCCTCGATGTCGCTCATGGTCAGCTTGGTGATGGTGACCTCCTTCTTGGGGTGGCCACCCCCGGCCGACTGCGCGTACGCCTTGTCGTCACCGGCGGCGCCGACCTGCTTGACCAGGTCCATGCCGGTGGTGATGGTGCCCAGCACGGTGTAGTTCGGGTCGAGCTGCGAGTCGCCGTAGACGATGAAGAACTGGCTGCCCGTGCTGCCCGGCTGCCCGGAGTTGGCCATCGCGATGACGCCCTCCGGGTAGGGGGGCCGCTTGTCGGTCGGCAGGTTCTCCTCGGCCAGGCCGTAGCCCGGCCCACCGGTGCCGTCGGTCTGCCGCCAGCCCTTGCCGGTGGCGCTCGGGTCACCACACTGGAGCACCTTGATGCCCTCGGTCACCAGGCGGTGGCACTTGGTGTTGTCGAAGAAACCCTTGCTGGCCAGGTAGGTGAAGCTGCCGGCGGTGCAGGGCACCTTGGTGCGGTCGAGCTTGGCGACGATCGGCCCCAGGTTGGTCTCCAGGGTCATCGTCTGGGTGCCCTTGTTGGCCTGCTGGGCCGGCGGAAGGCCGACGTCCTTGATCTGCGCGGGCCGACCCTCCTTCGGCGACTCGGTGTAGGCGCACTGCGAGAAGCCCTCGGTGCCGGCGGCCTGCTGCTTGCTGTCGTCGTCATCGCCGCCGAGGCTGGTGGCCAACCAGACGGTGCCGGCGACCACGAGCACCAGGATCGCGGCGGCCCCGACGATCGCCTGCGTCTGCCGGCGCTTACGGGCCTTGGCCGAGCGCTCGGCCATCTCCCGCTCAAGTCGGGCCCGCGCCGCCGCGCGCTGCCGCTCTCTCGTGGACGTCACGGTCACTCCTCCTGGACATCTCGGGCGCGGCGTGGCCGCAGGTACGGGTGTGGGCCGGTTCAGCCGGCGCTCGGGCTGGCCGCCGGGGACGCGGCCGGGGAGCCGGTCGCCGGTGCCGGGGCGGCCTGTGCCTCACCGACGGTGAGCTTGCGGATGGTCACGTCGGTCTTCGGCTTGACCTTGGCGCCCGCCCCGTTGTCCACGGTCGGCAGGGCGCCGATCTTCTCGACCACGTCCAACCCGCCGGTCACCCGGCCGATGATCGGGTAGGCCGGCTGGGCCGGGCTGAAGTCCTTGAAGAAGACGAGGAACTGGCTGCCGTTGGCGCCCGGCGGGTTGCCGATCATGGCGACCGTGCCCTTCGGGTACGTCGGCGGCTGACCGGGGGCCGGGCTGGCCGACGGGCTCGCCTCGGGGCCGGTCGGCACGTTCTCGTTGTAGAACGTGTAGGTGGGGCCGCCCAGGCCGGTGCCGCTCGGGTCGCCGCAGCGCAGCGCGCCCTCGGCGGTGATCTCGTGGCACTTGGTGTTGTCGTAGAACGACTTGCCGGCCAGGTGGGCGATGCTCGCCCCGGCGCACGGCGCCCCGGCGAGATCCAGCTCGGCGGTGATCGGGCCGCCCTGGTCGGTGTCGACGGTCATCATGCGTACCCCGGAGGTGGGCAGGTCCTTGGTGGCCGGGGCGCCGACGTCCTTGAGGTTGGTGTTGGCGCTCGCGTCCTGCGGCGTCCAGAGGCAGACGTCCTCGGCGGCCTTCTGCTCGGGCTCGCGGTCGAAGGCGCCCAGCCCCCAGGCCGCGCCGGCCACGATCAGCACCAGCACCACGGCCGCGCCGACCCCGGCCTGGATCTGTCGACGCCGTCGCGCGGCGGCGGCCCGGCGGGCCAGCTGCCGGTCGAGCTTCTCCCGCGCGAGCTTGCGCTGCCGGTCCCTGCTGGAAGCCACCCGTGCTCCCCTCCTCTACCCTGGTCGTCACCGGCGGTCGGGCCGTTGGTGCCCGTACGTGTCCGCGGGTGCGCCACGCCACACGCCCGCAGAGTGTACGGGTAGCCGCTGTGAAAGTGGTGTACGAGGTCCGGCCTGGGTTTATCAAAGTGCGTCACTGCGCCGTCCGGGGCGGGTGGGACGGGTGGGAACGCGTGCCGCGGCACCGGCGGCGGCTAGGCTGCCCGGGAGACAGTCGACTCGAACGGAAGGGGAGCTGACGTGCTCGTGGCCGGCTTTCCCGCGGATGCTTTCGGCACCAACTGCTATGTGGTGGCGACCGCGCCGGGGGAGCAGTGCGTGGTGGTCGACCCCGGTATCGGGGTGCTCGACCGGCTCGACGCCGTGCTCGCCGAGCACCGCCTGCACCCGGCCGCCGTGCTGCTCACCCACGGCCATCTCGACCACACCTTCTCGGTCGCGCCGGTCTGCGGCGCGCGGGGCATCCCGGCCTACGTGCACCCGGAGGACCGGGAGCTGCTGGCCGATCCGACCAAGGCGCTGTCGATGGACCTCACCGCGCTGTTCGGCGGCCGGCTGCCGTACACCGAGCCTGACGACGTGGCGGAGCTGACCGACGGGGCGACGCTGGCGCTGGCCGGTCTGGAGATCACCGTCGACCACGCCCCGGGCCATACCGGCGGGTCGGTGCTGTTCCGGCTGCCCGGCGCCGGCTCGCCCTGGGAGGCCGAGCAGGTCTGCCTCTCCGGCGACGTGCTCTTCGCCGGCTCGATCGGCCGCACCGACCTGCCGGGCGGCAGCATGCCCCGGATGCTGGACAGCCTGCGGGAGAAGGTCCTTCCGCTGGCCGACGACACCGTCGTGCTGCCCGGTCACGGCCCGGCGACCACCATCGGCCGGGAACGTGTGCGCAATCCGTACCTCGTCGACGTGGCGGGGTCCGGCGGCGCGCGTCCGGCGACGCCCACCCGCGGCCTCTAGTCTCCGCTCCGCGCCGTGCGCGGAGCTGTCGATCTCACCGCGCCCCGCGCGGACCCGCAAGGAGTACGCCCATGAGCAAGCCCATGCCCCTCTCCGGCTTCCCGGAGTGGACCACGTCGCAGCGGATGATCGAACAGTTCGTCCTGGACCGGATCCGGCACACCTTCGAGCTGTACGGCTTCGCGCCGCTGGAGACCCGCTCGGTGGAGCCGCTGGACCAGCTGCTGCGCAAGGGGGAGACCTCCAAGGAGGTCTACCTGCTGCGTCGGTTGCAGGCCGACGCGGACGGCCCGGCCGGCGACGACGCGCTCGGCCTGCACTTCGACCTGACCGTGCCGTTCGCCCGGTACGTGCTGGAGAACGCCGGCAAGCTCCAGTTCCCGTTCCGCCGTTACCAGATCCAGAAGGTGTGGCGGGGCGAGCGCCCGCAGGAGGGGCGCTACCGGGAGTTCCTCCAGGCCGACATCGACATCGTGGACCGGGACACCCTGCCGGCGCACTACGAGGCGGAGATGCCGCTGGTGATCGGCGACGCGCTGCGGTCGCTGCCCATCCCGCCGGTGCGGATCCAGGTCAACAACCGCAAGATCTGCGAGGGCTTCTACCGGGGCATCGGGCTGACCGACCCGGAGGCGGCGCTGCGCGCGGTCGACAAGCTCGACAAGATCGGCCCGGCGAAGGTGGCCGCGCTGCTGGCCGAGACGGCCGGGGCGAGCGAGGCACAGGCCGACGCCTGCCTGGCGCTGGCCGGGATCTCCGCGGCGGACGCGTCCTTCGCCGACGCGGTGCGCGCGCTGGGGGTGACCGATCCGCTGCTCGACGAGGGCATCGCCGAGCTGGTCGCGGTGGTGGAGACGGCCGCCGCGCACGCGCCGGGGCTCTGCGTGGCCGACCTGCGCATCGCCCGGGGTCTGGACTACTACACCGGCACCGTCTACGAGACGTCGCTGGTCGGCTACGAGCGGTTCGGGTCGATCTGCTCCGGTGGCCGGTACGACGACCTGGCCACCGCCGGTGCCGTCTCGTACCCGGGGGTGGGCATCTCGATCGGGGTGACCCGGCTGCTCGGCCTGCTCTTCGGCGCCGGGGCGCTCTCGGTGTCCCGCAGCGTGCCGACCTGCGTGCTGGTGGCCGTCGGGGTCGAGGAGGAGCGGGCGGCCAGCAACGCGGTCGCCGAGGCGCTGCGGTCCCGGGGCGTGCCGACCGAGGTGTCGCCGAGCGCGGCCAAGTTCGGCAAGCAGATCCGGTACGCCGAGCGGCGCGGCATTCCGTACGTGTGGTTCCCCGGGGCCGACGGCGACCAGGTCAAGGACATCCGCTCGGGCGAGCAGGTGGACGCGGCGGCCGGTGAGTGGATGCCCCCCCACCAGGACCTGAAGCCACAGGTCGGCTGAGCCGTCCGGTTACTGGCGCGTACGCCACCGGGGACCTACGGTGGCGTAAGTTACGCCACCGTAGGGAGGGATCCTGTGACCGACATCAGCGAGACCGCGCTGCTCCACGAACTCGAACCCGTGGTCGCCAAGAACCTCGACCGGCACCTGGCGGTGGCGAAGGAGTGGTTCCCGCACGAGTACGTGCCGTGGAGCGAGGGGCGCACCTTCGACGGCCCGCTCGGTGGCGAGGCGTGGTCGGAGGCGGACTCGACGCTGCCCGAGGTGGCCCGGACGGCGCTGATCGTCAACCTGCTCACCGAGGACAACCTGCCGTCGTACCACCACCAGATCGCCAGCCTGTTCGGGCCGGACGGGGCGTGGGGGACCTGGGTGGGCCGGTGGACCGCCGAGGAGGGACGGCACGGCACCGCCATCCGGGACTACCTGACGGTCACCCGGGCGGTCGACCCGGTGGCCCTGGAGCGGGCCCGGATGGTGCACATGACGGCCGGTTACAGCAACTCGCACGACTCGTCGATGCTGCGCTCGCTGGCGTACGTGTCGTTCCAGGAGCTGGCCACCCGGATCTCGCACCGCAACACCGGCCGGATCACCGGCGACCCGGTCTGCGAGGCGTTGCTGAGCCGGGTCGCGGCCGACGAGAACCTGCACATGGTCTTCTACCGCAACCTGCTCGGCGCGGCCCTGGAGGTGGCCCCGAGCCAGACGATGCGGGCGATCGCCGAGGTGCTGGGCGACTTCCAGATGCCCGGGGTGGGCATCGAGGGCTTTACCCGCAAGTCGGTGGCGATCGCCCTGGCCGGCATCTACGACCTGCGTCAGCACCGCGACGACGTGGTGGCCCCGGTGCTACGCCAGTGGGACGTGTTCAACGTGACCGGCCTGGACGCCGACGGTGAGGCCGCCCGCGACGAGATCGCCGCCCGGCTGGACGGCCTGGAGCAGGCCGCCTCCCGGTTCGAGGAGAAGCGCGACGCCCGTGCCGCCAAGCTGGCCGCCCGCGCCTGAACGCCCCGCCCGACGTGGGTCCGCCGGTCTGGTGGCGTGTCCGTCCACCTGACAGCGCTTCCGCCTGCCACTCTGTGTTACTCAGGGTGACCCCTCCGGGTGTGTAACTCACCGTCACTGTCCTGCCTCCCCCGATATCCCACCCCTCCGCCCTTTGCTCTGCTGCCCTCGCGGCACCACCACCCTGGCCTGCTGTCGGCTGATGATCTCTCGGTCGGACCGACTCCAGCTCCCGCTACCCCTCGTGACTGTCGCCGGGAGGGCGGCAGAGCAAAGGGGAGGGGGTGAGGGGTGGTGGGGTGAGGTCTGGTGGCTGTGCGTAACGGGCCTGGGTGGTCATTCCTGCCTGCTTGGACCGGGAGTTCCCGGGGTGGGCGAGGGGGATCGCGTCGGTGGCCCGGTGGGGTGTCGTCCCGATCGAAATCGGCCAGGAGTCGGGCCCGATGGTGGGTGGGCGGCCGGGGTGTTCGTCGGTCGGCTCGGCCAGGTTGGCGCGGGTCTGACATGGAGGTGTCCACCGTGTTGCCTGGGCGTCATATCGACCGGCGGGGTGAATACGGGCAAAGCCATGTCTTGTTTACGATCTTAGATATGTGAATACTTCAACCTCTCGGCCGATTCTCCCCAGGTCGGCCGGGTGCCCTCGGGTACGTCTGCATGACGCTGCCCGTCACACCCTTCCGGAGGTTGTTGCATGCGACCCACGAGGTCCTCACTCCGCCACGCCGCCGCTGTCGCCATGGCCGGCACTCTGGTCACCGGCGCGCTGATGGGCGCACCCGCCCAGGCGGCCCCCGCCTCGCCCGCATCCCCCGACGCCGCCGCCAGCCTGGCCGACCGCCTCGGCGACCGGGCCGCCGGCGCCTACGCCGACGCCACCGGCAAGATGGTCGTCGCCGTCACCGACCCCGCCGCGGCCCGCGAGGTCCGCGCCGCCGGCGCCACCCCGAAGATGGTCACCCGGGGTGCGGCCCAGCTCCGTTCCGCCACCGCCGAGCTGGAGCGGTCGGCCAAGATCCCCGGCACCGCGTGGTGGACCGACGCCGTCACCAACCAGGTCGTCGTGTCGGTCGACAGCACCGTCACCGGCGCCAAGCTGGCGCGGGTCAAGGCCGCCGCCGCGCGCACCGGTGGCGCCGTGCGGGTCGAGGCCGAGGCCGGCGTGCTCAGCACCAAGATCTCCGGCGGCCAGGCCATCTACACCGGCGGCGGTCGCTGCTCGCTCGGCTTCAACGTCCGCAACAGCGCCGGTCAGACCTTCTTCCTGACCGCCGGGCACTGCACCAACATCGGCTCGACCTGGTACTCGAACTCCGGCCAGACCAGCGTGCTCGGCACCCGTACCGGCACCAGCTTCCCGGGCAACGACTACGGCATCGTCCGGCACAGCAACGCGGCCAACGCGACCGGCAACGTCTCCCTCTACAACGGCAGCTACCAGGACGTCACCGGTGCCGCCAACGCCTACGTCGGCCAGAGCGTGCAGCGCTCCGGCAGCACCACCGGCCTCAAGGGTGGTTCGGTGACGGCCACCAACGCCACGGTGAACTACGCCGAGGGCTCGGTCTCCGGCCTGATCCGGACCAACGTCTGCGCCGAGCCGGGCGACAGCGGCGGCTCGCTGTTCAGCGGCAGCAGCGCGGTCGGCCTCACCTCCGGCGGCAGCGGCAACTGCACCCGTGGCGGCATCACCTACTTCCAGCCCGTCACCGAGCCGCTGAGCGTCTACGGCGTCAGCATCATCTGACCGATCTGCCGCATCGTCTGATGCACCACCGCATCATCTGCTCCACCTCTGCGAACGGGCCGTCGGGACACCGGCGGCCCGTTCCGCGTGTGCGTGGGGCGGGCCAGCCTTGCTCACCCCGCAACCGGGCGGACCGGGCGGCTGACACAATGCGGGTAAGACAGCCGTACCGCAGATGAGGAGACGCAAGTCGTGATCCGTACCCATGACGCCGGCAGCCTGCGCGCGACGGACGCCGGCACCACGGTGACGCTCGCCGGGTGGGTGGCCCGCCGGCGCGACCACGGCGGTGTCATCTTCGTCGACCTGCGCGACGGCTCCGGCGTGGTCCAGGTGGTGTTCCGCGAGGAGGACGCCCACGCGCTGCGCAACGAGTTCTGCGTCACGGTCACCGGCGAGGTGACCCGCCGCCCCGAGGGCAACGAGAACCCGGAGCTGCCCACCGGCGCGATCGAGGTGACCGCCAGCGCGCTGGAGGTGCTCTCCGAGGCCGCGCCGCTGCCGCTGCCGGTGGACGACCAGATCGAGGCCGGTGACGACATCCGGCTGCGCTACCGCTACCTGGACCTGCGCCGCAGCGGCCCGGCCAACGCCCTGCGGCTGCGCTCGCGGGCCAACCAGCTGGCCCGGGGAGTGCTGCACGAGCGGGACTTCCTGGAGATCGAGACCCCGACGCTGACCCGGTCCACCCCGGAGGGTGCCCGCGACTTCCTGGTCCCGGTCCGGCTCCAGCCGGGCAGTTGGTACGCGCTGCCGCAGTCGCCGCAGCTGTTCAAGCAGCTGCTGATGGTCGGTGGCATGGAGCGGTACTACCAGATCGCCCGCTGCTACCGCGACGAGGACTTCCGGGCCGACCGGCAGCCGGAGTTCACCCAGCTCGACATCGAGATGTCCTTCGTCACCGAGGACGACGTGATCGACCTCGGCGAGGCGATCGTCACGGCGCTCTGGAAGGAGCTGGCCGGTCACGAGATCTCCCGGCCGATCCCCCGGATCACCTGGCACGACGCGATGGCCCGGTACGGCTCCGACAAGCCCGACCTGCGTTACGGCCTGGAGCTGACCGAGCTGACCGACTATCTGCGCGGCACCGCCTTCCGGGTCTTCGCCGCGGCGATCGACGCGGGCGGCTACGTCGGCGCGGTCGTCATGCCGGGCGGGGCGGCGCAGACCCGCAAGGAACTCGACGGCTGGCAGGACTGGGCCAAGGCGCGCGGCGCGCGGGGCCTGGCGTACGTGGTGCTGGACGCCGAGACCGGCGAGGCACGCGGGCCGGTGGCCAAGAACCTCTCCGCCGAGCACCTGGGCGGGCTGGCCGACGCGGTCGGGGCCAAGCCGGGCGACGCGGTCTTCTTCGCCGCCGGCACGAACACCCGGGAGGCGCAGGAGCTGCTCGGCGCGGCCCGGATCGAGATCGCCAAGCGGGCGAAGCTGATCGACGAGAGCGCCTGGGCGTTCTGCTGGGTGGTCGACGCGCCGATGTTCGAGCGGACGGACGACGGTGGCTGGACGGCCGTGCACCACCCGTTCACCTCGCCGAACGCCGACTGGGTCGACCGGTTCGAGGAGGCTCCGGACCGGGCGCTGGCGTACGCGTACGACATCGTCTGCAACGGTAACGAGATCGGCGGCGGTTCGATCCGTATCCACCGGGGCGACGTGCAGCAACGGGTCTTCGACCTGCTCGGCATCACCCCCGCCGAGGCGCAGGACAAGTTCGGCTTCCTGCTGGAGGCGTTCAGGTACGGCGCCCCGCCGCACGGCGGCATCGCGTTCGGCTGGGACCGGGTCTGCATGCTGCTCGCCGGGGCCGACTCGATCCGCGAGGTGATCGCCTTCCCCAAGACCCGGGGCGGCTTCGACCCGCTGACCGGCGCACCGACCCCGATCACCGGCCAGCAGCGCACCGAGGCCGGCATCGACGCCAAGCCGAAGCCTCCCACCCCGTCCGCCGGCACCGCCGGCCCCGCCGCCCC
Source organism: Micromonospora sp. WMMD714 (assembly GCF_029581315.1). Taxonomy (NCBI): domain Bacteria; kingdom Bacillati; phylum Actinomycetota; class Actinomycetes; order Micromonosporales; family Micromonosporaceae; genus Micromonospora; species Micromonospora sp. WMMD714. Next base: position 6,306,547 of record NZ_CP120744.1, on the reverse strand, counting down.
GGTAGCCACCCCGGTCTAACCCACCCGCCCGGCCCCACCCGGCCTGCCCCGCTCCACCCCGCATCGTTGATCAAGAGGTTTACGTCATCCCGCGTGTGCTGCGGTGACGTAAACCTCTTGATCGTTATGGAGGGCAGAGCGGGGCGGAGCGGGGGAGGAGGGGGCGCGGGGGAGGGAGGGGGAGATGCATAGGAGTTGTGCATAGGTTTTGTGCACAGCTATTGTGCATGTATGGAGAGCGACGACAACAGCGGGCGGGGCGCGTCCCGGGCCGCGCGGATCGACCACCGGCAGGTCCGGGTCCTGGCCCACCCGTTGCGGTTGCGGCTGCTCGGCGCGCTGCGGGTGCAGGGGCCGGCCACCGCCACCACCCTCGCCGGGCTGCTCGCCACCAACACCGGCGCCACCAGCTACCACCTGCGCCAGCTCGCCGACGTGGGGCTGGTGGTAGAAGACCCGGACCGGGGCACCGGGCGGCAGCGCTGGTGGCGGGCCGCGCACGAGGTGACCGACTGGGAACCGAGCGACTTCGACGACGACCCCGACGCCCGCGCCGCCATCGAGTGGATCCAGGGTGACCAGGTACGCCTGCTGGCGGAGCGGGCCGAACGCTGGTTCGCCGTCCAGCAGGACTGGTCGCCGGCCTGGCGGGACGCCTTCGGGATGAGCGACGCCTTCCTCACCCTCCCGGCGGACCGGCTCCAGGCCCTCGAGGACGAGCTGTGGCAGGTGCTGGAGCGCTACCGTGCCGAGGCCGACCCGGCACAGCCGGACGCCGAGCGGGTGCACGTCTTCCTGGCCGCGTTCCCGATGATCGAGCAGCGGCCGTGAGCGCCCTGACCGTACGCCAGGTCCGGTTCCGCTACCTCACCCTCTACGGCCTGCGCTGGCTGCCCACCGGCCTCACCATCCCGGTGATGATCCTGCTGATGCAGGAACGCGGCCTGTCGCTGTCCCAGATCGGCCTCGTCTCCACCGCCCAGGGCCTGGTGGTGCTGGCGCTGGAACTGCCCACCGGTGGCCTGGCCGACGCGCTGGGCAGCCGGGTCGTCCTGGTGACCGCCTGGGCGGTGAGCCTGCTGTCGCTGGGCCTGCTCGCGGTGGCCGACTCGTTCGCGCTGTTCTTCCTGGTCTGGGCGCTGCAAGGGGTCTACCGGGCGCTCGACAGCGGCCCGCTCGACTCCTGGTACGTCGAGTCCACCCGGACCGCCGACCGCAATGCCGACTACGAGCCCGGCCTCGGCTTCGCCGGAACCGTCGCGGGCGTCACCATCGCCGCCGGGGCACTGCTCAGCGGCGGCCTCATCGCGCTCGGCCCGGTCGGGCCGGTCAGCGCGTTGACGGTGCCGGTGCTGGTCGCCGCCGCCCTCCAGGCCGTCGCCCTGGCCGTCCTGCTGTCCCTGCTGGTCGAGCCCGGTCCGGCCCGGGGTCCGGGCACGCTGCGCGCCTCGGTCGCGGCGGCCCCCCGGATGGTCGGTCAGGCCGTCGGCCTGCTGCGTCGCTCCCGGGTGCTGCTGGCCCTGGTGTCGGTGGAGCTGTTCTGGGGCTTCGGCATGGTCACCTTCGAGTCGCTGCTGCCGGTCCGGCTCTCCGAGGTGGTCGGCGACCCCGAGCGGGCGGCGGCGCTGCTCGGCCCGGCCAACTCGGCGGCCTGGCTGGTGTCGGCGGCCGGAGCGGCGGCCACCCCGCTGTTGCTGCGCTGGCTCGGCGCCGCCCCCGCCGCCGCGCTGCTGCGCATCGTGCAGGGCGGCACGGTGCTCGGCATGGGGCTGCTCGCCGGGCCGGTCGGCGTGCTGGTCGCCTACCTGGCCTGCTACGCCGTGCACGGCGCGTCCAACCCGCTGCACCTGGGGCTGCTGCACCGGCAGGTCGACGGGCCGTACCGGACCAGCGTCCTGTCGCTGAACTCGATGATGGGCCAGCCGGGGTTCGCCCTCGGCGCGGTGCTGCTCACCGCGCTGGCCGACCGCTCCGGGGTGGGCACGGCGATGGTGGTCGGCGCGGTGGCGCTGGCGGTGGCCGCCCCGCTCTACCTGCCCGCCTGGTGGGCCGGCCGCCGGACCACCCCGACCCCGCCCGCCGGGGCTGATCCGGCTACGCCCGGCGGGGCTATCCCGGCCCCGACCGTCGGGGCCGATCCGGCCGGGGCCGGACCCGGGGACGTCCGGCCGGCCGGGGCGGCGGCCTCAGCCGAGCCACACCGAGCTGCGCCGTAGGGTGCCGGTGAAGCCGAGCCGACGGTAGAGCCGCAGCGCGGCCAGGTTGTCGGCGTAGACGCCGAGCGCCACGTGGTCGTAGCGGGCGAGCAGTGCCCGGGTCATCCCGGCGGTCAGCGCCGTGCCCAGTCCGCGCCCCCGCCGGTCGCGGGCCACGGTGAGCCCGGCGAGGAAGCCGATGTCGCCGCGACTGCGGTCCGCCCCGCAGGCGACCAGGCGGTCGCCGTCCCAGACGCCGTACCAGGCGGCGACCGTCGGGTCCTGCGGGCGCGACGAGGAGGTGGGGAAGGCGTCGTCGATCAGCGCCGCCAGCGCCGGGTGGTCCGCCGGACCGAGGCGGACCACCCGCTCCTGGCCGGGTTGCCGGGACGGGGCGGCGGTGGTCCAGAGGAAGTCCCAGTCGTCGATCCGGGTCGCCGCGAACCGGTCGACCAGCAGGGACCGGTCGGCCCGGGGCAGTTGCAGGTACCGCCCCGGGCCGATCGCCCCGTCGGCGACCAGCGCCGCGACCAGCTCCACCGCCGCGTCGACCGCGCCGACCACGCCACCGGCGGCCCGGTCGTTCTCCGCCGTCGGGAGCAGCCAGCCCACCGCCCCGTCGCGTATCCAGGCGCGGGGCTCGTCGTCGAGTCGCACCGCGTGCCGTACGAACGGGTGGTGGTCGGTGGCGGCGAGGACGGCCGCCCGGCCGGCGAGTTCCCGGGCGGTGTCGATCATGCGAGCAGCCTAGGACCCGGTGGGCCGAGGTGCCCCGGCGACGCCGATCTCCACGGTGGAGATTGACGAGTCGACCGATTGGGTACATCCGGGCCGACCTACTGGGAGACCCCCTACCGGAGGACATCACCATGCTCGCCATCCTCGCGGCCGTCGTGTTCGGCTTCGCGCTCCTGCTGGACCTTCTCAACACCAACTTCGGTGCCCCCGACCTGTTCAACTGGAACACCCTGGTGCTGATCGGCCTGCTCCTGCTCTCGCTCTACCTGGCCGGCGTCGGCAGCGGCCCGCGCGGCGGTGGCGGCGGCCGGTGGTACCGGGGCCGTCGGCCGGGTCGCGGCTGACCGCGACAGATCAGAACGGGCGCGGCCCGCGGCGCGATTCCGGCGTCGTGGGCCGCGCCCGGTACTGTCTTCCTGATGGATTCCGACGCCCTCTTCTCCCTCGGCGCACCCGCCGCGGCGCCCAGCGCGCCGGCCGGCGTCGTCGGGGTCGACGAGTTCGCCTCGACCGGGGCGGACGCCCCGTTGCCCGTGCGGATGCGGCCGGCGAGCATCGACGAGCTGGTCGGGCAGGAACACCTCCTCGCGCCCGGTGCCCCACTGCGCCAGCTGGTCGGCGGCGGCGCGGCGCTGTCGGTCATCCTCTGGGGTCCGCCGGGCAGCGGCAAGACCACCATCGCCCACCTGGTGGCCCGGGCCACCGACCGCCGCTTCGTGGCCATGTCGGCGCTGACCGCCGGGGTCAAGGACGTCCGGGCCGTCATCGAGGCCGCCCGCCGCCAGCGGCGCTCCGGTGGCCCGCAGACCGTGCTCTTCATCGACGAGGTGCACCGGTTCAGCAAGACCCAGCAGGATTCGCTGCTCGCCGCCGTCGAGGACCGCACGGTCACCCTGCTCGCGGCGACCACCGAGAACCCGTACTTCTCGGTCATCTCCCCGCTGCTGTCCCGGTGCGTGCTGCTCACCCTCCAGCCGCTGGACGACACGGCCGTGCGATCCCTGTTGCGCCGCGCGGTCGTCGACCCGCGCGGCCTCGGCGGCGCGCTCACCCTGGCCACCGACGCCGAGGACCACCTGGTACGCCTCGCCGGCGGCGACGTCCGCAAGGCGCTGACCGCGCTGGAGGCGGCGGCGGCCTCGGCGACCGCGCTCGGTGCCGACCGGATCGACCTGGCCACCACCGAGCAGGCGGTGGACGTGGCGGCCGTGCGCTACGACCGCGACGGCGACGCGCACTACGACGTGACCAGCGCCTTCATCAAGAGCATGCGGGGTTCGGACGTCGACGCCGCGCTGCACTGGCTGGCCCGGATGCTGGTCGCCGGGGAGGACGCCCGGTTCATCGCCCGCCGCCTGGTCATCTTCGCCAGCGAGGACGTCGGCCTGGCCGACCCGTCCGCGTTGACGGTGGCCACCGCCGCCGCACACGCGGTCGAGTACGTCGGCCTGCCCGAGGCCCAGCTCAACCTCGCCCAGGCGGTGATCCACCTGGCCACCGCGCCGAAGTCCAACTCGGCCACCACCGCGCTCGGCGCGGCGATGGCCGACGTCCGGGCGGGCCGGGGCGGCGCGGTGCCGCGCGGGCTGCGCGACGCGCACTACTCCGGCGCCCGGGGTCTGGGGCACGGCGCGGGCTACCGCTACCCGCACGACGACCAGCGCGGGGTGGTCACCCAGCAGTACGCTCCCGACGACCTCGTCGGGACCGACTACTACCGGCCCAGCGGGCACGGCGTCGAGCGGTCGGTGGCCGCCCGGCTGCCCCTGCTGCGCCGGATCGTCCGCGGGCTGCCCGCCCCGGCGTCGCGCCCCGACGGGCCGGTGCCGGTGGTCAACGGCCGTCACCTGTCGGGCACGGGGCACACCGGTGGGGCGGATGAGGACGGCGGCGACGCCGCCGGGGAGGTTCAGCAGTGACATCGCGAGGTGGGGAGCAACCGCAGGACGGTCCCGACGAGCGGCGCGAACCTCGCGCCAGGGGACGTCGGTGGGGTCGAGGGCGGGGCGGCGACGAGGCCCCGCCGGAGCCGGCCGGCGAGGAGTTCGGCTGGATCGACGACCTGCGTACGGCGAAGCAGCAACGCACCGAGCTGGGGCCGGACAACGGACCGGTGCCGCCGGTCCGTGCGCCGGCCCCGCCGCCTTCGGGACAGGGGCCGGGCGCGCCCGGCCCGGGGGGGCCGGTCGCCCCGCGTGTCGGCCAGCCCGTCCTGCGTCCCGACGGGTCGGCGCCGGGTGGGCCGCGTTCGCCGCAGTCGGGCGCCCGGCCGCAGCCGGTGCCCCCGGCCGTCCGCCCGGAATCCGTCCCGGACGGCGTCCGCCCGGATTCCGCCCCCCCGGGTGCCCGCCAGCCGTCCGCGCCGCCCGGGGTCCGGCCGCCGTCCGCGCCGCCCGGGGTCCGCCCGGATTCCACGCCGCCGGGTGCCCGGCCGCCGTTGGCGCAGCCCGGTGCCCGTCCGCAGTCCGCGTCGCCGGTGGGCCCGCCGGGTCCACGCCGGGAACCCTCGACGCCCCCCGGCGGCCAGGCCGTCACCCCACCGCCCGGTCCGGTGCACCCCGGCGGCCAGGCCGCCCCACCCCCGGGGTCGACGCCCCCCGGCGGCCAGGCCACCCCGCCGCTGCGGGGAGCGGGCCGGCCGGCCGCGCCCGAGCAACGCCCACGCCAGGGTGAGGGCGTCCGCCCGGGTACGGCGCCGGCCGGCCCTCCCGACGGGCAGCGACCCGGGGACGCGTCCCGTCCCCACCCCGTCGTCGGTGGCCCCGGTCCGGGCCGGGCCTCGACCCCCGGTCGGGCGTCGGTCCCGGGGACCGGTCCCGTGCGACCCTCGGTCCCCGGTGCCGGTCGGGCGTCGGTCCCGGGCGTCGGTCCCGCGCGGCCTTCGGTCCCCGGTAACAGCCCTGGTCAGGCCCCGGTCCCCGGTCCCGGTCGGGCAGCGGTTCCCCCCGGCCAGGCCCCTCCCGTCGGGTGGGCCGGTCCCGGTGCCCCGCCGCCCGCCACCCGGGCCACCGGCGGGCCGTCGCACGGCGGTCCGGCCGGGCCGTCGGGCCCGGTCCGGGTGGCGCCCGGCGACCGTCCGGGCGGCGCGGTACCCGACGGTCCCTCCCTGCGGAACCGTCGGACCGTGCCCGACGACCGGTCGGCCGGTCGCAGCACCGGGTCGGTCGCAGCACCGGGCCGCCCCGACCCCGGCGGCCCCCCGTCCGCTCCGACGCGTCCGACCGACGCGCTCCGCGGCGGGACGGGCAGCCCGGTCGGCCCCGGAGCGGCCCCGGTGCTGCCGGTGGGCGGGCCACGCGCCGCCCCCGTCGGTGGCCCCCGTGCCGACGCGACCGCCTCCGGTCCCCTGGTGCCGGGTGGTCGCCGCGCCGAGGCGCCTCCCGGCCGCGAACCCGGTGAGCGGCCGGCAGGCGAGCGGCCCGGCCGCCGTCGCGCCGTCGAGCCGGAGCCGCCGGTGGTGCCGCTGACCGGCAACGCGCCGCCGCTGCCCGCTGCCCCGGCTACGGCCCCCGGTGGGCCGTCGGCCCCGTCCGCGCCCGAGGCCGGTCGGCCCGGTCAGGTCGACCGGGACGACAACGGGCGTCGGCACGCCGCTGCCGACGTCGTGCCACCTCCGGGCCGGCGGGCACGTCCCGAGGGAGCCGAACCGGCCGCCCACCGTCCGGCGTCGGACGGCGAAGCGGCGGTGGGCCGGCGCTCCCGCCCGGACGGCGAGCAGCCTTCGGGAGGCTGGCGCACCCTGGGCGGTGCGGGAGCGCCCGGTTCCCGGGTCCGCCCGGACGCCGACGAGTCGCGGGTCCGGCCGAGCCGTCCGGACACCGCCGGGCCGAACGGTCAGCCGGTACCCGCTGAGGGTGAGCGTGGCGACCGGCCGGACCGGCCGGCGGACTGGCTGCGTCAGGCCGGGCGCACCACCCACACCGATCCCGCGCTGCGGGTCCTCAACCGGTCGAACCCGCCGGGTGGGACCGCTCCGGCCGCTCCGACGCGGGGTGGTCCCGAGCGGACCGACGTCGAGGCCGGTCCGTCCCGGCCGGAGCAGTCCGGGCCGCTCTGGCCGGGTCAGTCCGGCCCGGCGCGCGGCGCGGCCCGGCCGACGCCGCCCGCCCGCACCCCCGGTCGGGTGACCGGCCCCGCTCCGGGGACGGCGAACGACGAGCCGCGCCCGGTCCGGGGGCCGCACGCCGATTCCGGCCCGGCACCGGATCCGACCCGGGGGCCGCGTGCCGGTGGCCCCGGGGCGGTGCTCGACGGCCCGGTTCCTGGTGGTCCGGTGCACCGTGGCCCGGTGCGCGGTGGCCCGGTGCGCGGCGGCCCGGTGCGCGGTGGCCCGGTTCCTGGTGGTCCTGCTTCCGGCGGCCCGGTTCCTGTTCCTGGTGGCCCGGCTTCCGGTGGCCCCGCTACCCGTGGCCCCGCCAACGGTGGCCCGGCTACCGGTGGTTCGGCTCCGGTGCCCGGCGCTGGGTCCGGTACCGGGGGTCCGCAACCGGCAGGACCCGGGCCGGTGGCGGCCCGTCCGCCAGGTGTGCCGGGGCGGGACGCGGCGGTGGCGACGCCCACGTCCGGCGCCCCCCGGGTCGGTGTCCCGGTCCCGAACGGCGCTGCCGGGCCACGCCCGGTGGGAACCGCAGGGGACGCCGCCCCCCCTGACGCCGCCGCCCTGGCGGGTCCGCGGCTCGGCGTGCCCGACCCGGGTGCCCCGCGCCCGCCCGCCCCGGCACGTGGCACGGCCCGGCCGGGGGACACAGCCACCGGTCCTGCCCGGCCGGACGGCCCTGCCACCGGTACCGCCCGGCCGGACGGCCCTGCCACCGGTACCGCCCGGCCGGACGGCCCTGCCACCGGTGCGGTCACCGGTACCGCCCGCCCGCCCGTACCCCCGGGGGAGGCACGTGGTGTCCCCGGGCCGGCAGCCGGCGGCCGGCGGTCCGGGCCGCATCCCGAGGCCGGTCCCCGGCCCGCCGATGCCGGTGGGACCGTCGCCGGGCCGGCGGTGGCCCGCGCCACCGTGCCGGGCGTACGCCCGGATGCCGGGCCGGAGGAGACCACCGGGCGGGCGGCCCCGCCGGTGCGCCCACCCGACCGGGTGGAGTCGGCCGGCGTGGCGACCGTCCCGGCGGCCGGTCGGGCCGAGAGCCCGGGGCTGGCCCGGGTGACGCCGCCGGACGGTGTCCGGTCCGATCCGGACGGGTCTGCGGGCGGTGGGCCGTTGCGTCCGGCGACGCAGGACGATCCGGATGGTGCCGACCCCGACGGTGCCGGGCCGCGCCGCCGGACGGGACCACGGCGTCGCCTGCGGCTGGGGCTGCTGGTGCTGGTCAGCGTGGTGCTGCTCGGGGCGCTCCCGCTCTACTTCGGGATGCGGACGCTGAGCCGGGATCCGGTCTTCGACACCCTCGACGAGTTGGGTGTGCCGGGCTGGGCGACGGCGCAGACGGTGGACAACGTCAGCGGTAGCCGCTGGTGCCTGCAGGACTGCCGGTTGCGGGAGCGCACCGTGGAGTCCGACCGCGCACCGGAGGAGACCTCCCGGGTCTACGAACAGGCGCTACGGGCGGAGGGCTGGCGGCGGTGGGAGGTCACCCGGTGCCCGGAGCAGCCGGCCAAGGGCAGCTACACCTGCTGGCGGCGGGACGAGTTGACCCTCGACCTGTGGGTGCGGGAACCGACCTGCGCCCCACCGCCGGTGAGCGGGGAGCCGGCGGTGCCGCCGGTGACCCCGACCGCGCCCGCGGCGGGGGAGTGCGGCGGCTCGTTGGTGTCGGTGAAGGTCCGCAACGCGATCGACGACGAGCGGACCCGGCCACAGCCGAGCACCGACCCGTCACTGACCGGTGAGGACCCGTTCCCGACGATCACCGACGATCCGCTCGGTGGCCTGACACGCTCACCGTCCTGAGCCGGCTTCCATCACGGACGGTAGGGTCTGGGGCTGGCAGGCACGCCTGCTCCCGATGACCCTGCGCGGGTCGTGCCGCGATGCGGGCACCCGGGTCGCGTGTTCCGGGGCGTCGTGCCCCGGAACCCCTGCTTGAGGAGGACATGCGTGGATGGTGGACAGATCGCTGCGCTGATCGCGGCCGGCGCGTTCCTGATGCTGGTGCTCGTGCTGGCGGTGCCGATCCTGCGGCTGCGGCACACGGTGGACGCGACGACCCGGATGATCAACGACCTCAACGAGCAGACCGCCCCGCTGCTGGGGGACGTCAACACCACGGTGAAGAACGTGAACGTCGCCCTGGAGCAGGTGCAGACCTCCCTCGACGGGGTGAACCTGCAGCTCGCGAAGGTCGACACGATGACCAGTCACGCGCAGAACGTCACCGCGAACGTGGCGAACCTGGCGACCGTCGTCTCGGCCGCCGCGGCGAACCCGCTGGTGAAGGTGGCGGCCTTCGGGTACGGCGTGCGCCGGGCCGCCTCGGCGCGGCGGACCGCGGAGACCGAGCGTGAGGTGCGCGACACCATCAAGCAGCAGCGTCGGGCCGCCCGGCGCGGCAACAGCTGATCCGGCCCGACGCCGCACAGGAGGAATGGCGACATGAGGCGACTTTTCTGGCTCGGCATCGGGCTGGCCGTGGGCGTGGTGGTGGTCCGCAAGGCCACCCGGACCGCGCAGGCGTACACCCCGGCCGGCATCGCCAGCGGGCTGTCCGAATCCGCTGGCGGTCTGGTCGAGTCGCTGCGTAGCTTCGTGGAGGACGTACGGATCGGGATGGCCGAGCGCGAGCAGGAGATCCACGAGGCGTTCGCCCGCGGTGAGGCGTTCGACGACCAGTTCGCCGAGCTGCGGGAGGACCCGCGCATCGGTGACCGAGAGATCTTTCCGGAGGAACCCCAGCGATGAAGACGGCGGAGATCAAGCGGCGGTACCTCGCCCACTTCGAGGCGAACGGGCACACCGTGGTGCCGTCCGCTCCGCTGCCCGCCATCAGCGACCCGAACCTGCTGTTCGTCAACGCCGGCATGGTGCAGTTCGTCCCGTACTTCCTGGGGCAGCAGACCCCGGCGTACCGGCGGGCGGTGAGCGTGCAGAAGTGCCTGCGCACGCCGGACATCGACGAGGTCGGCAAGACCAGCCGGCACGGCACGTTCTTCCAGATGAACGGCAACTTCTCGTTCGGTGACTACTTCAAGGCCGGGGCGATCCCGCTGGCCTGGGAGCTGGTCACCAAGCCGGTCGCCGAGGGCGGTTACGGGCTGGACCCGGAGCGGATCTGGCCGACGGTCTACCTCGACGACGACGAGGCGTTCGAGATCTGGCGGTCGGTGGGGGTTCCGGTGGAGCGGATCGTCCGCCGGGGCAAGAAGGACAACTACTGGTCGATGGGGATTCCCGGCCCGGCCGGTCCCTGCTCCGAGCTGTTCTACGACCGCGGCCCGGAGTACGGGCGCGAGGGCGGCCCGGAGATCGACGAGGACCGGTACATGGAGTTCTGGAACCTCGTCTTCATGCAGTACGAGATCGCCGACGTCCGGAGCAAGGAAGAGTTCCGGATCGTCGACGAGCTGCCGGCGAAGAACATCGACACCGGCATGGGCCTGGAGCGGATGGCCTCGATCCTGCAGGGCGTCGACAACCTGTACGAGATCGACGAGGTGCGGCCGATCCTGGACCGGGCGGCGGAGCTGACCGGCAAGCGGTACGGCGCGCACTCGGGTCACGTGGCGAGCGAGTCGCACCCGGACGACGTACGGCTGCGGGTGGTCGCCGACCACGTGCGGACCGCGCTGATGCTGATCGGCGACGGGGTGACCCCGAGCAACGAGGGGCGCGGCTACGTGCTGCGCCGGATCATGCGGCGGGCGATCCGGGCGGTGCGGCTGCTGGGCTGGCAGGAGCGGGCGTTGCCGGAGCTGCTGCCGGTGGCCCGGGACTGCATGTCCCCGTCGTACCCGGAGCTGGCGCAGGAGTTCGACCGGATCTCGCAGTACGCGTACACCGAGGAGGACGCGTTCCTGTCGACGCTGCGGGCGGGCACGACGATCCTGGACACGGCGATCGCCCAGACCCGCTCGGCGGGGAAGCCGGCGCTCTCCGGTGAGAAGGCGTTCCAGCTGCACGACACCTACGGCTTCCCGATCGACCTGACCCTGGAGATCGCCGCCGAGCAGGGCCTCCAGGTCGACGCGGCGGGCTTCCGTCGGCTGATGGCCGACCAGCGCAACCGGGCCAAGGCCGACGCGCAGGCGCGCAAGACCGGGCACACCGACGTGTCGGCGTACCGGTCGGTGCGCGACGACGGCGGTGAGGTGGAGTTCACCGGCTACACCGAGCTGCGCCGGGAGTCCCGGATCCGGGCGCTGCTGAGCGGCGGGGCGACGGTCGGCGCGGCGGTCGAGGGGGAGACGGTCGAGTTGGTGCTCGACACCACCCCGTTCTATGCCGAGGGCGGCGGTCAGCAGCCCGACCAGGGGCTGATCACCGTGGGCGCCGGGCAGGTCGAGGTCTTCGACGTGCAGCAGCCGGTGCCGGGTCTGATCGTGCACCGGGCGAAGGTGGTCCGGGGTGAGGTGCGCGCCGGGGAGACCGGCTTCGCGGAGATCGACGTGACCCGGCGGCGGGCCATCTCCCGGTCGCACACCGCGACCCACCTGGTGCACCAGACCATGCGCAACTTCCTCGGCGAGTCGGCGACCCAGGCGGGTTCGTTGAACGCCCCGGGCCGGCTGCGGTTCGACTTCAACACCCCGGCCGGGGTGTCGCCGAGCGTGCTGCACGACGTGGAGCAGCAGGTCAACGAGGTGCTGTTGGCGGACCTGGAGGTGAACGCCTTCATCACCACCCAGGAGGAGGCGCGGCGGATCGGCGCGATGGCGCTGTTCGGCGAGAAGTACGGCGAGCGGGTCCGGGTCGTCGAGGTCGGCGACTACGCCCGGGAGCTGTGCGGCGGCACCCACGTGGCCCGGTCGGCCCAGCTCGGCCTGGTGAAGATCCTCTCCGAGGCGTCGGTGGGCTCCGGGGTGCGCCGGATCGAGGCGCTGGTCGGGATGGACGCGTTCGGCTTCCTGGCCCGCGAGCACCTGCTGGTGTCCCGGCTGGCGGAGCTGTTCCGGGTGCCCGGCGAGCAGGTCGCCGACCGGGTGGAGCAGACCGTCACCCAGCTGCGGGACGCCGAGAAGGAGCTGGAGAAGCTCCGTGCCCAGTTGGTGCTGGGCGGGGCGGCGGCGCTCGCCGGGCAGGCGAAGGACGTCCGTGGGGTGGCGTACGTCGGCACCGAGGCGCCGGAGGGCGCGGCCGGCAACGACGTGCGGACCCTGGCCCAGGAGATCCGCGGCAAGATCGATCCGGCCCGGCCGGCGGTGGTGGCGGTGGCGGCCCGATCCAACGGCAAGGCATCCCTGGTGGTGGCCGTGAACGCGGCGGCCCGGGGGCGCGGCCTGGCGGCGAACGACCTGGTCAAGGCGGCCTTCTCCGGTCGTGGCGGGGGCAGCCCGGACGTGGCGCAGGGTGGCGGCCTGCCCGCCGCCGAGGCGCCGAACCTGCTGCTCACGGTCGAGAAGGCGATCGCCGACGCGTGACGGGACAGCGTACGCACCAGGGCGGACCGGAGATGGTCCGCCCTGGTCCGTCATCGGGGAGGGTGAGCCTGCCGTGACCGAGTGGTCCCGTGGGGTCCGGTTGGGTGTCGACGTCGGTCAGGTGCGGGTGGGGGTGGCCCGGTCCGATCCGCACGGGGTACTGGCCACTCCGCTGGTCACCCTGGCCCGGGACCAGCGCACCGGCCCGGAGGCGGTGCCGACCGATCTCGCCCGGCTCGCCGAGCTGGTCGCCGAGTACGAGGCCGTCGAGGTGGTGGTCGGGCTGCCGGTCAACCTGGCCGGTCGGCACGGGCCGGCGGCCCAGCACGTGTCGGCGTACGCGGACCGGTTGGCCGAGGTGATAGCCCCGGTTCCGGTGACCCTCACCGACGAGAGGATGTCAACTGTCGTCGCGTCTCGTAGGCTTGCCGAGCGGGGCGTCCGGGGAAAGCGCCAACGCGCGGTGGTGGATCAGGCCGCCGCGGTCGAGATCCTGCAGAGCTGGCTGGAAGCGCAGCGGAGGCGGACGGAATGATCGACGATCTGGACCTCGGGTTCGACGAGCAGGAGAGGGGGGAGAAGGGGGAGAAGGGCCGGCACCGGCGGGGCTTCGTCAACCGGCGCAACGGCGGCGGCTCCGGCAAGTCGGGCGGCGGCCCCGGTAAGACCATCTTCGCGCTGCTGATGGCCCTGGTGTTGCTGGGCGGCATCGGTGGTGGGGCCTTCTACGGCTTCGACCGGATCCGCAGCCACTTCATCACCCCGGACTTCGACGGTCCGGGCACCGGTGAGGCGCTGGTCGACGTCAAGACCGGTGACACCGCGACCGACATCGGCAACTCCCTGTACGACGCCGGTGTGGTCAAGAGCACCAAGGCGTTCATCGAGGCGGCCGAGGAGAACGCGCTCAGCAAGAACATCCAGGTCGGCCGGTACAAGGTCAAGAAGGAGATGCGCGCCTCGGACGCGCTCACCCTGTTGCTGGATCCCAAGAGCCGGGTGGTCAACGGGGTCACCATCCCCGAGGGCATGATCACGCTGGCCATCTACGACCTGCTGGCCAAGGAGACCAAGATCCCGGTCGGCGAGTTCAAGACCGCCGCGAAGGATCCGGTCAAGCTGGGCGTTCCCGAGTTCTGGTTCAACCGCAAGGACGGCAAGAAGGGGCCCCGGAGCCTGGAGGGCTTCCTCTACCCGGCCACCTACGAGCTGCCGCCGAAGGCGACCGCCGCGCAGATCCTGTCGATGATGGTGGACAAGTTCCTCGACGTGACGGAGGAGATGAAGTTCGTCGAGACGGTCGAGGCGGACCGCGGCATCTCGCCGTACGAGGCGTTGATCACGGCGTCGATCGCGCAGGCCGAGTCGGTCAACCACGTGGACATGCCGAAGGTGGCCCGGGTGATCTACAACCGGGTCTACACCGACCGCTACCACTGCAAGTGCCTGGAGATCGACAGCGCGATCAACTACTGGCTGCGGTTGCAGGGCAAGAACCCGAAGGACTCCGACATCCTCAAGCAGTCCGAGCTGAACGATCCGAGGAACCCGTACCGGACGCACGGCGCGGACGGGCTGACCATCACCCCGATCAGCAACCCGGGCGAGGACGCCCTCAAGGGGGCGATGAGCCCGCCCAACGGCACCTGGGTCTACTTCATGACCGTCGACAAGAAGGGCACCATGGGGTACGGCACGACCGACGCCGACTTCCGTGACCTGCAACGCCAGATGTGCACCAACGGCGTGCTGAGCGGAGAGAACTGCCGGTGAGGGCCGCGGTGCTCGGTCGGCCGATCGCCCACTCGCTCTCCCCGGTGATCCACGAGGCGGGCTACGCCGCCGCCGGGCTCGCCGGCTGGTCGTACACCCGGATCGAGTGCGGGGCCGAGGAGCTGCCGGCGCTGGTCGCCGGCCTGGGTCCGGAGTGGGCCGGGCTGTCGGTGACCATGCCGGGCAAGGAGGCGGCGCTCGCGGTGGCCGACCGGGCGTCGCCGGTCGCCACCGCCGTCGGCGCGGCCAACACGCTGGTACGGCGTCCCGACGGCTCCTGGTACGCCGACAACACCGACGTGACCGGCATGGTGACGGTGCTGACCTCGGCCGGGGTGCGTCCGGGCGGCACCGTCACCGTGCTCGGGGCCGGGGGCACCGCCCGGGCCGCCGTGGCCGCCGCCGCCCAGCTCGGCGCGACCACGGTGACCGTGGTGGCCCGCCGCCCGTCGGCGGTGGCGCGGCTGCGGCCGGTGGGCGCGGCCGTCGGGGTGGACGTGGTCGCGGTGGCCTGGCCGGACGCCGCCGCGCACACCCACGCCGACCTGGTGGTCTCCACGGTGCCGAAGGGGGTCGCCGACCCGTTGGCGGCCGGGGTCGACTGGGGACCGTCCACGGTGCTCTTCGACGCGTTGTACGACCCGTGGCCGACCCCGCTGGCGGCCTCGGCACTGGCCGCCGGTCTGCGGGTGGTCTCCGGGCTGGATCTGCTGCTGGCCCAGGCCGTCGGACAGTTCACGCAGTTCACCGGGGTGTCGGCGCCGGTCGATGCGATGCGTACCGCCCTCGCCGGTGTCCGGCGCTGATCGGCCGGTGGTCGCCGTCGCCCGGCGACCGGGTGCCGGCCGTCGCTACCCACCGCGCCCCATCGCCGACTTTCCGGTCAATCAGGCGCAACCTCGGGAAGCCGGCATTCGTTTGCTGGACCGCCGAAAAGCAACCCCCGTTCTCTTATTCTTTTCTTAAGTCGTGTCGGCACCGTGATTCCCCACCTGCCATATCCGCTCGTGGTCGATACGCTGCTGCCGGTAATCGTCGCCCACCCGGGGAGTGTTCCTTGAGCAGGCACGGAATCCACCGCGCCCTTCCGGCCATCAGTGGTCGACGCAGGGCGGCCGTCCTCAGTGTCCTGAGCGTCACCGCGATCGGCGGCATCGTGGCCACCATGATGCCGCTGATCGCCGCCGAGGTGCCGCCGATCGTGCTCTCCGCCGTCGCGGACACCACTGTCACCCAGGTCCCCCAGGACGGCGACAACGGGATCAAGACCACCCTGGCCAGCTGTCCGCAGCTCTGCGACGGCAACCGGGTCGGCCAGCGCGACGCCGTGCTGGAGTTCCAGGTACGCGGCCTGCCCGCCGACGCCGTCGCCGTCAAGGCGTCCCTGCGGGTGTACGCCTGGCAGCAGTTCACCTCCCGGGTCCGGGCGCACGCCGCCCAGGGCACCGCCGCGGGGACCGGCGCCTGGCACCAACGGCCCGTCCTCGGCCCGGCGCTGGCGACCGTCGACCGGGTCAGCCAGGGCTACAACGAGTGGGACGTCTCCGCCGCGGTCAAGGGCAACGGTCAGGTCACCCTGGCGTTGACCCAGGAGAACTGGAACACCCGGATCTACTGGGCCTCCCGGGAGAACGCCAAGACCACGATCCGGCCGAGCCTGGTGGTGACGTACCAGCGTGACGGCCGGCTGCCCACCCGGCCGCCGGTCACCACGCCGCCGCCGACCACCGTCGCCCCGACGCCCGCCCCGACCCGGACGGTGTCGCCGACGCCCACCCGGACGGCCAGCCCGCCCGCGCCGACCACCGTCGCTCCGCGCCCGACGCCGACGGTGCGGCCCGGCACCGACGTGCCCGGCTGGCGACTGGTCTGGTCCGACGAGTTCACCGGACCCACCGTCGACCTGAAGCGGTGGAACCTGCGGGACAACGAGGGCCGCGACATCGACAAGGGCTGCAACGTCGACGACCCGGACAACACCTTCGTCGCCGACGGGGTGCTGACCCTGCGCGCCCAGCGGGAGACCGCGGTGTGCAGCTCGCAGACCCGGCAGTACACCCAGAGCTACCTGGACACCATCGGCAAGGCGTCGTTCACCTACGGCCGGTTCGAGATGCGCGCCAAGTCGCCCAACGGGCCGGCCGACTCCAAGGGCCTCTGGCCGGCGTTCTGGCTGCGCCCGGACGACGGCGGCAAGGGCGAGATCGACGTGGTGGAGCTGCCCGGCGGGGCGTCCCTGCACGGGGCCGCCACCCAGGCGATCTTCTACGACTACACGCCGGTCAAGCAGGACCAGCGGTGGGACTTCCCGACCGGCTACCCGGGTGACGGCTTCCACACGTACACCACCGAGTGGGAGCCGGGGGTGATCCGCTGGTACATCGACGGCCGGCAGGTGTGGCAGCGCGACCGCAGCACCACCCCGTGGTTCGACGAGGCCTTCAACAAGCCGTTCAACCTGCGGCTGAACTTCCAGGTCGGTGGCTGGCTGGGCGACCCCGACGCGGCCACCCGGTTCCCGGCCGACTTCCGGGTCGACTACGTCCGCGTCTGGCAGCGCTGAGGCCGGCCCGGCGTCCTACGCCGCCCGGTGGGTCACGGCCCGCCGGGCGGCGGCTTGTCGGCCGGCCCTATCGTGGCCGCCAGCGCGCGGCGGTCGGACGGGACAGGCGGAGGGGATGACGGTGGCGACGGATCCACGGACCCGGCAGGACGGTCTGGGCTGGGTGACCCGGGCCATCTTCGGTGATCCCCGGCTCTGGCTCGGCATGCCGCCCGACCCGGTGCCCGCCACCCACCGGCCGGCCGCCCGGTACGCCGTGGTGCCCTCGGTGGAGCGGGCCAGGTTCCTGCTCCCGCTGGCCTCCCGCCGGGTCGGCGCGGCGTCGACCCTGGCCTACAACGCGCTGCGCCCGCCGCGGGTGCGGGCCAACCGGCTGGCCGTCGGGGTGCTGGCCGGGCTCGGGGCGACCGGGCTGGCCCGGATGCCGGTGCTGACCGTCGCGGTGCCCACCGACGCCGATCCGGCCGAGCTGCTGCTCGCCGGGCACCTGGGCCGGCTGACCGGCCGCCCGCTGCACGCCGCGATCGGCATCCGCCCGCCCGATCCGCACCACAAGCCGACGTTGCAGCTCTTCGACGACCGGGGTGCCGCGCGGGCGTACGCGAAGATCGGCTGGAACGACGCGACCCGGGCGATGGTCCGCGCGGAGGCCGCCGCGCTGCGGGAGCTGCCCCGCGACGGCGGTGACTTCCCGGACGTGCCCCGGCTGCTGCGCGAGGTCGACTGGGGTGAGCTCGCGGTGACCCTGGTCGAGCCGATGCCGGCCCGGGTGCGCCGGCTGCGCCACCCGCAGCGCCCGGAGGTGGCCGCGATGCTGGCGGTGGCCCGGCGGGGTGGCCCGGCGGGTACGTCCCGGCCGGTGCGGGGTTCGGTGTTCCTGGCCGACCTGACCGCGCGGGCGGCCACGGCCGGCGGCCCGGTGGTCGCGGCGGTGACCGCCCTCGCCACGCGGGACGGTGAGCTGCCGGTGGAGTTCGGCCGCTGGCACGGCGACTGGGTGCCGTGGAACCTGGGCAGTCACCGGGGTCGGCTGGTCGTCTGGGACTGGGAGAACAGCGGAGCCGACCGGCCGGTCGGGTTCGACCTCGCGCACCAGGGGTTCCAGAGCGCGCTGTCGCTGGGCGGGCGGGACGTGGCGGGGGCGACCACGGAGATGGTCGGGGTGCTGGACCGGCACGGGGTGATGTTCGGTCTGGACCCGGCCCGGCAGCGGTTCGTCGCCGACGCCTATCTCGTCGAGCTGTGGTTGCGGACCGCGGAACTCGCGGCCGGTGGGGGTGGCTGGAGCGCGAAACTGCACCCCGCGCTGCTGCACACGCTCGCCGACCGGCTGGGTTCCCCCCGCCCCTGACCGGCGCTTTCTCCCGCTGGCTGGGACTCGTGTCGGAGTCCCGACCGGAAAAACGGCGAAAAGCCCACACTGCCGTCACCGCCGCTACCGAACCCGCCTCACGTTCCACTAGGGTGGCCCCACTCAGACCACCACTGGCCGGCGACGGCGTGGTCGGTCCGGCCCGGGACGGTGTGGGGACCTCGTCCGGGGCACACGGGGTGGGGGAGCCCCCGCCGATGGCTGGCACAGGCAGGGAGCACGATGGGATCGTCACGCGTCAGGCAGTTCGGGGTGCCCTACGCCCCGGCCACGGGTGGTCCGGGCGGCGGTGAGCCGAGGTGACCGTCGTCTACGTGCTGGCCGTGCTGGCCGTGCTGGTGCCCCTGGTCACCGTTCCGGTGCTGGCCGCCCGCTGGGCGTCGGCCGTGGACACCGGCCGGACGGCCGACCGGGTGCGGGTCGCCCTCGCCGGGTTGACCGCCGCGTTCGGCCGGGTCGGCGCGGCCCTGGTGGTGCTGCTGGCCGGCGCGGCGGCGGTGGTCGCCGTCTGCTGGCCCGTCGGCGAGGCGATCTCCCGCCTCGAACCCCACGTCGACCACCCGGTCTTCGACTACGTGCACGCCCGGCGGGTCGGCTTCTGGGAGGACGTCAACCTGTTCATCTCCCCGATCGGTGACCGCTACCCGCTCAAGTGGGTGACCGTGCTGGCCGCGATCTTCTTCGCCGTCGCCTGGCGTCGTCGCCGCTGGTGGATCCCGCTGGTGGCGATGCCGTTGCAGTTCGTCGTCGAGCAGTACACCCAGACGATCCTCGCCAAGGTCGTCGACCGCGGCCACCCGCCGACCGACCTGGGCACCTACCCCTCCGGCGGCTGCGGCCGGGTGCTGATGACCTTCGGCACCATCCTGGTGCTGGCCGCGCTGACCTGGCGGATCCCGCGCCGGGTGCTGATCGGCCTGGTCACCGCGCTGGCGGTGCTGGTCTCGGTGGAGGGCTACACCCGCATCTACGCCGAGAAGCACTGGCTCACCGACGTGTTCGGCGGGTGGTTCTTCGGCACCCTGCTGACCGGGGTGATGGTGCTCGCCGTGCTGGTGGCCGACGGTCGGGTCCGACCACCGGCCGAGCCGGCCGCCGCCGTCGACGACCGGTCCCTGACCGGCACCTGACCCGTACCCCGTCCGGCTGGCGCGACCCCTCCCCGCACCGGCCCGGACCCGGCCCCCACCACTCCACGAACGGAAGTTGGGCCACCACCGTGACCACCCTCCTCGTCGCCTCCACCGGTGGGCACCTCGCCGAGCTGCACGACCTGCTGCCCCGGCTCGGGGTGCAGCACGACTGCGTCTGGGCGACGTTCGACTCCCCGCAGAGCCGCTCGCTGCTCGACGGGCACGAGGTCATCCACGTGCCGCCGGCCGCCACCCGGGATCCGGTGGGTGCGCTGCGCGACCTGCTGGCCGCCCGCCGGGTGCTCTGCGGTGGGCGGTTCCGCCGGGTGGTCAGCACCGGCGCCAGCGTCGCCATGTCGTTCTTCCTGCCCGCCGCCCGGCACGGCCTGGACTGCCACTACATCGAGAGCGCCACCCGGACGGAGGGCCCGTCGCTGACCGGTCGGCTGGTCGCCCGGGTGCCCCGGACCCGGCTCTACACCCAGTACCCGGGGTGGGCGGGCGGCCGGTGGCGCTACGGCGGCTCGATCTTCGACGGCTACCTGCCGCAGCCCGCCGCCCCGCGCCCGGTCTCCCGGATCGTGGTGACCCTCGGCACCCAGGACCGCTTCGGCTTTCCGCGCCTGCTGCAACGGCTGGTCGACGTGGTGCCCCCCGAGGCGGAGGTGCTCTGGCAGGTGGGGTCGACCCGGATCCCCCGGATGCCGGCCGGGGCCCGCCGGCAGGTGCCGCACGACGAGATGCAGCGGGCCATGCGGGAGGCCGACGTGATCGTCACCCACGCCGGGGTGGGGTCGGCGCTGGCCGCGATCCGGGCCGGTCACCGCGCCGTCTACGTGCCGCGTCGGGCCCGGCACGGCGAGCACGTCGACGACCACCAGGTCGAGATGGCCCGGGAGCTCGACCGGCGCGGCCTGGTGCTGGCCCGGGAGGCCGATTCCGTCACGGCCGACGACCTGGCCGACGCGGCGTCCTGGACGGTCACCAGCACCGGTACGGTCCCACCGTTCCGCTGGGAGCAGCCGGCATGAGGGCGGCCGGGACCGGGCAGCCCGGTGGCGGGCCGCGCCGGTCGATGCGGAATCCTCGTCCTCCGTGGGTCGTCCGGACGCGACCCGTACGGCGGGACCGGGCCGAGGCGGTGGCCGAGCGGACCGGTCGGTTGATGGTGCGAAATGTCCGGGCAGAGCAAGCTACGCGGGATCTCACTTCATTTTTGGGGGCGCCAGTGCTTCACAGAACGTCTCGACCGGTGTGGCGGCGGTGGTTCGCCGTGCTCGCCGCACCGGTGCTCGCGGTCGGCCTGCTGGCCGCGCCCGCCCGTGCGGCGGACCTCACCCCGGTAACCAGCACCCTCACGTCGGCGAACCCGGCGGACAACATTCCGCACGCGCAGGACGGTGACACCAAGGCGTTCGCCGAGATCGGGAACACGATCTACGTGGGCGGCTCCTTCACCTCGGTCAAGGCCGCCGGGGGGAGTTGGACCTCCCGCAACTACCTGTTCGCCTACGACCGGACCAGCGGCGCGCTGAAGGCCGACTTCACCCCGACGCTGGACGGCGCGGTGCACGCCCTCGCGGCGAGTCCGGACGGCAAGCTGATCGTCGGTGGCGCGTTCAAGAACGTCAACGGGGTCAGCCGCAAGAACCTCGTCCAGCTCGACCCGGCGACCGGCGCGACGGTCACCGGCTGGGTCGGCCGCAGCGACGGCGGCCTGGTCCGCCGGACCGTCGTGGTCGGCAACAAGCTCTACATCGCGGGCGCGTTCCACTGGGTCAACGGCACCGAGCACTCGTTGCTGGCCCGGCTCGACGCGACCACCGGCGCGATCGACCCGAGCTTCCAGATCGACGCCAGCGTCGCCCGGGCCAGCAGCGAGCTGGTCTGGGGCCTCGCCGTCGCCCCCGACGGCAAGACGCTGGTCGCGGTGGGCAACTTCACCGAGGTCAACGGCCAGCCCCGCAACCAGGTGGTGGTCGTCGACCTGGACGGCACCCCGACGGTCGCCAACTGGAGCACCCAGCGCTACGTGGCGCCCTGCTACAGCGCCTCGTTCCCGTTCTACGCCCGGGACGTCGACTTCTCCGACGACGGCTCGTACTTCGTGATCATCGCGGACGGTGGCCGGGGCGACGGGGCGTACTGCGACGCCATCGCCCGGTTCGAGACCGCCGACCGGGGTTCGGCCATGGACGCGACCTGGGTCAACTACACCGGCACCGACTCGGTGACCTCCGTGGAGGTGGCCGACAACGTGGTCTACGTCGGCGGGCACTTCCGCTGGCTGAGCAACGCCAACGGCAACGACTCGGCCGGCAACGGCGCGATCAACCGGTTCGGTCTGGGCGCGCTGGACCCGATCAACGGCCTGCCGTTGGTCTGGAACCCGACCCGGTCGGGCGCTCCGGCGGGCACCACCACCTGGGGTCCGATCATGTGGGAGCTGTGGCGGGGGAGCACCGGCCTGTACGCCGGCTTCGACTCCGACGGGCTCGGCAACGAGTACCACGGCCGGCTCGGTCTGTTCCCGCTGGCCGGTGGCCGGACCGTCGCGGCGACCAACGCGCCGACGGCGTCGTCCGGCTACCTGTACGTCGGGACCGGCAACGGGCAGACCGCCAAGGTGTCGTTCGACGGCAGCACCCTGGGCACCCCGGTGACCAGCGCGCAGGCGAACCTCACCGCGGCCGGCGCGGCCTTCGCGGTCGGCAACAAGCTCTACTGGTCGAAGACCGACGCGACCGCCCCCGGCGGCAGCTACCTGGGTGTGTCGATGTTCACCGGCGGCTCGGTGGGCGCACCCTGGGTCGGCAGTGGCTACAACGACTGGTTCAACCCGGCGACGATGGCCGGCGCGTTCTACCTCGACGGTCGGATGTACTACACCAAGGCCGGCACCAACAAGTTGTTCTACCGCTACCTGGAGCCGGACGGCTACATCGTGGGCTGCTCCGAGTTCACCCTGCCGAGCGTGGGCCTGAACTGGGGTAACGTGCGCGGGATGGCCTGGGTCAACGGCAAGATCGTCTACGGCAACACCAACGGCTCGCTGCGGGCCGTGCCGTTCGACGAGGTCGCCGTCGACGGCGCCGCCTCGGTCGAGATCGCGCCGGCCAGCACCGACGTGACGTGGTCGAGCAAGACGCTGTTCTTCGCCACCTCCTGATCGACCTCCGGTACGGGCGGTCCGTCGGTGTCCCCGGGGCACCGGCGGGCCGCCCGTGGCGCAGGGGGCCGGTCGGCTGTCGACCACGGGTGAACGGTCGGCGACAATAGGACGACCGGCGGCTCGCACCGGGGCCGTCGTCCGGCCCGCGCCGACCCGCCCACACCCCCTCATCGCAAGAGGACCTGACTGATGGATGTGACCGACGTCACTCCGGCCCGGCAGCGCCCGGTCGGCCTGGCCGAACTGGCCCGTATCCCGCTGCGGCGGTGGCGCACGGTGCTCGCCGCCACCGGGTTGGTGCTGCTGCTGGTGGCCGCCTACCTGCTGGTCTTCCCCGCCACCTACACCGCCACCACGGCAGTGGTGGTCCGCCCGGTGGTCACCGACCCGTTCTCGGTGCCCTCCGGTGGCGCCGACCGGGCGGTCAACATGACCGCCGAGAGCGGGATCGCCACCAGCAACGGGGTCATCGACAAGGTCGCCTCGATCACCGGCCGGGACACCACCGCCGTGGCCGACGCGCTCACCGTGGAGACCCCGGTCGGCGGCCAGGTGATGCGGTTCAGCTATTCCGGGCACAGCGAGACCGAGGCGGTGGACGGCGCGAACGGGGCCGCCGAGGCGTACCTCGAACTGCGCAAGGGGATGTACGAGAACCAGCGCGCCGCCGTGCTCAAGTCGTACGACGACACGATCGCCCTGGTCACCAGCCAACGCACCACCACCCAGCGGTCGTTGCCGGCCAACCAGAACTCCTCCACCCCGTCGCCGCGCACCAGCGCCCTGCTGGACCAGCTCCGGGCGCTCAACGACCAGCTCGCGACCCTCGCCGAGCAGCGTTCCAAGATCGGCTCGGCGGACCTCAGCCCCGGATCGGTCACCAGCGCCGCCCGCGCCCCCGTCCCGTCGAGCCGGGACGCCGCCCCGCTGATCCTGGTCGCCGGGCTGCTCGGCGGCCTGCTGGTGGGCGGGCTGGTCGCCTTCGTACGGGAGTCCATGGACCGCCGGGTCCGCACCGCCGACGAGGTGTCGGCGCTGGTCGGCGCCCCGCTGCTGGGCACCGTCGGGCGGGACCGGTCCGGTCGGCTCTCCGACACCGACCTGCGCTACCTGGTGCTGGCCCTGAGCCGCTGGGTGGACGGGCCGAAGCCGCTGCCGCTGGTGCTGCTCTCCAGCGCCGCCGACGAGCGGCGCGAACAGGTCACCGCCGGGATCGCCGCGGCGCTCGCCCAGGGTGGGCACGAGGTGCGCCTCGGCGTCGCGCCGGAGAGCCGGGACCGGATCCGGCCCCTGCTCCAGGAGGCCCAGCGTCGCCACCCGGCGACCGAGCCGACCCGCCCCCGGGTGCCCCGCCCCCGGCCGGCGCCCAGCGCGGTGCCGACGCCGGCACCGACGCCGGCCGCCGCCCCGATGGGCAGTCCGGAGGACACCATGATCATTCAGCCGGTCCGCAAGCCCCGGCCGTTCCCCACCGACGACCCGAAGAACGGCGGGGTCTACCGGTCCACCACCAACGCGGCGGACAAGACCGAGGTCATCCCCCGGGTGCTGCCCAGGCAGACCCCCACCGTCGACGGCGAGGAGCTGCGCATCGGCTCCGGCGCGGTGCAGCTGGTCCCGCTGGACGCCCCGACCGGCGGCGGCGTGACCGTGATCGACGCGCCGCCCGCGCTCCACGACGAGCGGGGCGTACGGGCCGCCCGGGAGGGCCGCGCCGTGCTGGTCGCCGCCCGGGACAAGACCCGTACCGGCCGGCTGGGCCAACTGGTGGAACGGCTGCGCGCGGTGGGCGTCGAGCCGGTCGGATTCGTGGTGACGGGAGAGAAGCGTGACTGAGGCGACGACCGCCGGGCAC
This sequence comes from Micromonospora sp. WMMD714, assembly GCF_029581315.1. Taxonomy (NCBI): domain Bacteria; kingdom Bacillati; phylum Actinomycetota; class Actinomycetes; order Micromonosporales; family Micromonosporaceae; genus Micromonospora; species Micromonospora sp. WMMD714. Next base: position 6,282,224 of record NZ_CP120744.1, on the reverse strand, counting down.
CACCAGCCGGTGACCGTGGTGATCGCCACCCGGGACCGCCCCGGACTCCTGGAACGCGCCGTGGCCGCCGTGCTCGACCAGGACTACCCCGGCCCGGTGGAGTGCGTCGTGGTCTACGACCACACCGACCTGCGCGAGCTGGCCGTGGACGTCCCGGCCGGCCGGAGCCTGCGCTACGTCCACAACACCCACCGGCAGGGCCTGCCCGGCGGGCGCAACACCGGCGTCGACGAGGCCACCGCCGCGCTGATCGCGTTCTGCGACGACGACGACTTCTGGCTGCCGACGAAGCTGCGCCGCCAGGTCGAGCTGCTGGCGCAGCGCCCCGACGCCGCCGCCGCGAGCTGCGGCATCCGGCTGGAGGGGCCGGGGATCGCCAAGGAACGGCAGCTCGACCGGGCCGAGGTGACCCTCCCCGACTTCGTCGAGGACCGGATCATGGAGGTGCACTCCAGCACCATCCTGATCCGCCGCTCGACCTGGGAGGCCATCGGCCCGGTCGACGAGGAACTGCCCGGCGGCTACGGCGAGGACTACGAGTGGCTGCTGCGGATCGCCGGGCACGGCCCGGTGGTGATCGTGCCCGAGGTGCTGGTGGTGGTCGACTGGCACGGCGGCTCGTTCTTCTTCGGCCGGTGGGCGACCATCGTCGAGGCCACCCGCTACCTGCTGGACAAGCACCCCGAGCTGGCGGGCAGCCGGACGGGCCTGGCCCGGCTGCACGGCCAGATCGCCTTCGCGCTCGCCTCCGGTCGGCGGCGACGGGAGGCGGTCCGGGAACTCGGCCGGGTGGTCCGGCTCAACCCCCGGGAGAAGCGGGTGCTGGTGACCGTCCCGGTGGTGCTCGGGCTGCTCTCCGGGGAGCGGGTGCTCCGGCTGGCCCAGCGCCGGGGGCGGGGTGTCTGACCGGCGGCGCCGCGCCGGCACCTCGCCGTCCGGGCTGCCGCCGCTACCCACCTGGCCGCTGCTGGCCATGTTCGGCCTGGTGCCGCTCTGGTGGGCGCTCGGCGGCTTCTACCTCGGCTGGTCGGCGTTCGGGCTGGTGCTGCTGGGCCTGATGGTCACCCGGGGCCGGGTGGCACTGCCCGCCGGCACGGCCTGCTGGCTGGTGCTGCTGGCGCTGGTGCTGCTGAGCTTCACCCGGCTGGACCGGGCCACCGCCTACCTCACCTCCGGGCTGCGGCTCGGCTTCATGGTGACCGCCCTGATCGTCTGCGTGTACGTCTACAACCTGGTCCGCGACGGTGTCCCCTGGGCGCAGGTGCTCCGCCCGCTCGGCTGGTACTGGCTGGGCGTGGTCGCCCTCGGCTGGTTGGCGGTGCTGGCACCCCGCTTCCAGCTCACCACCCCGGTGGAGCTGCTGCTGCCGGGCAGCATGTCGGGGGAGCGCTTCATCCAGGCGTTGACCCACGTGCGGGCCAACGAGTTCAACCCCGTCTCGCGGGCGCCGATCTACCGGACCGCCGCGCCCTACCCGTACACCAACAACTGGGGTACGGCCTACGCGCTGCTGGTGCCGTGCGTGCTGGCGTACCTGACCTCGGTGCGTACCGGCAAGTTCCGGGTGGCGCTGCTGGTGTCGTTGCCGCTGTCGATGGTGCCCGCGTTCATGACCCTCAACCGGGGCATGTTCCTCGGCCTCGGCGCCGGGCTGACCTACCTCGGCCTGCGGGCGCTGGTGCGGGGCAACGCCAAGCTGATCGCCTCGATCGGTGGGCTGGTGCTGCTGGTCTGGGTGGTCAGCCTGGTGGTGCCGGTGCAGGAGCTGATCGACAACCGGGTCAGCAGCACCGACACCAACGTCGACCGGATGGACCTCTACGTGCGTACCCTCCAGGCCGTCGAACGCTCGCCGCTGCTCGGGTACGGCGCACCCAACAGTGTCGACACCACGCTCGCCGAGGAGCCGCTGGGCACCCAGGGGATGATCTGGCAGGTGCTCTACAGCCACGGTGTCCCGGCCCTGGTCGCCTTCCTGGCCTGGCTGGTGCTGATCGCCAAGCGGCTGGCCGGCGCGGTCTCCCCGGCCGGGCAGTGGCTGAGCACCATCCCGGTGATCGCCCTGGTGGTCATCCCGGTGTACGCCTACATCGACCCGAACATGTCGGTGATCTTCTTCGCGGTCGGGGCCGGGCTGGCCGCGGTCAGCGGGCCGGTGAACCGCCCGGTGACCCTCGCGCCCGGGGTCGTCGACGCCCGCACGCCACGCCCCGCGACGGCCGGCTCCGGCCTACCGTCCCCGGCGACCGGCACCGCGGCGAGCGGCGGTACGGCGACCGGCGGTACGGTCCCCGCCACCGGTACCGCTGCCGTACCGGCCCGGGCCTCGGCCTCCGTCCCGACCCGGCCGACCCGGGCGGCCGCCACCGTGCCGCCCCGGCCCACCGCCGCCGTCCCACCCCCCGTTGCGCCCGCGCCGGTACCCCCGGTCCCACCCCGCCTCCCGGCCCCGTCCGCGATGGTGTCCCCGGCCCCGGCCCCGGCCCCGCCCCCGCCGGTACCCCCGGCCCCATCTGCGTCCGCGACGGCATCCGCGACCGCGCCGCATGCCTCGGTCCCGTCCGCGACCGCGCCGCATGCCTCGGCTCCGCCCGTGACGTCGTCCCCGGCCGCGCCCCATTCGCCGGCCCCGCCTGCGACGTCCGCGCCGGGCCGGCCACCGGCCTCGTCGGTTCCGTCCTGGCCCCCGGCTCAGGCCCCGGCCCGCCCCAGCCCACCCACCCCGGTGCCGGCCCAGGGGCCGTCCCCGACCCCGCCACCGGTCGCGGCCCCGCGCCCGACGTCCGGGCCGGCCCTCGGCCCGATGACCCCCCGGACCGCGATCCCCCTTCCCGGGCCGTCCCGACCGCCGGCTCCCGACCAGGCGTCGACCCCGACCCCGGCTCCGACGGCGGCTCCGGCCCCGGCTCCGGCCCCCGTGTCGGCTCCGGCCCCGGCTCCCACCCCGGCGGCGACACCTGCCAACGGTTCCCGGCCGGTCGGCGGGGTGGACGCGCCGACCGTGGTGCAACCCGTCCGCGTCGGCGGCGACACCCCACCCAGCACCCCGGCCGACGACCGGACCCGCGCCGGAAACGAGGGCGGCACCGGGCACCAGACCCGCACCGAGGACGGCAGGGAGCAGGCATGAGACGACCGGGAACCGGAACCACTCCGGCGGTGCCCCGTCAGCTCGACCGCCGCGCCGCCGACCCGGGGGCGCACCCGTCGACCGGCCCGGCGGTCACCGACGGGGCCGACGCGGCGGGCGGTGCCGGCGAGGTACGGCGCAGCGCCCGCAGCGGCGCGGTCGGGCTGGTCGGCGCCGCGGTCAACGGGGCGCTGGGCTTCCTGCTCACCGTGGTCATCGTGCGGGGCTTCGGCACCGACGGTTCCGGCGCGCTCTTCACCGCCATCGGGGTGGTCTCCATCCTGGGGGCGATCTGCTGCGCCGGTGCGGACACCGCGCTGGTCTGGGCGCTGCCCCGCCGCCGCCCGGGTGTCGACGGCGACGCCGCCCGGCTGCTGCCGGTGGCCCTGCTGCCGGTGCTCGGGCTCACCGGGCTGGTGGCGGCGGTGGGCACACTCACCGCCGACCGGCTCGCCCCGGTCTTCTTCGCCGGGTCGGACGGCCCGACGCTGCTGCGGCTGGCCTTCCTCGCGCTGCCGGTCACGGTGGCGATGACCGTGCTGCTCGCCGCCGTCCGGGCGGTCCGCCCGGTGACCGCCGTGGTCGGTATCCAGTACGTGCTGGTGCCGCTGGCCCGGCCCGTCCTGCTGCTGGCGACGGTCGCCACCGGTGCCGGGGTGGCCGTCGGGTTCGGCGGTTGGCTGCTGCCGGTGGCGCTGGCCGTGGTCGCCGCCGCCGTCCTGCTGGTGCGGCCCCTCGGCCTGCTCGCCGGGGCGCGGCTGCGGCCGGACCGCGCGGACTGGCGTACCCTCTGGGGCTTCGCGCTGCCCCGGGCGGTGTCGGCGGCGATCGACGCCAGCAGCATGTGGGTCGGGGTGCTGCTCACCGCGGCGCTGGCCGGCGCGGACGAGTCCGGCGTCTTCGGCGCGGTCGGCCGGTACGCCCTGGCCGGGCTGCTGATCATGCAGGGGTTGCGGGTGGCCGTCGCGCCCCAGCTGTCCCGGCTGCTCGGGCAGGGGCGCACCGCCGAGGCGGCGTTGGTCTACCGGCGGGTCACCGTGGTGACCATCCTGCTGTCCTGGCCGGCGTACCTGCTCCTGGCGGTCTTCGCGCCCGCCTTCCTCAGCCTCTTCGGTGACGGGTTCACCGCCGGGGCCGCGCCGCTGGCGGTGCTCGCCGGGGCCATGCTGGTCAACTCCGGGGTGGGCATCGTGCAGACCATGCTGCTGATGAGCGGCAACAGCGCCCGGCACCTCCAGGCCACCCTGGTCGGGCTGGCGCTCACCGTGGGGCTGGGCTTCCTGCTCGTTCCCGGGCACGGGGCGCTCGGCGCGGCGTACGCCTGGACGGCCGGGGTGGTCGCCGAGAACGTACTGGCCGCGGTGGCCGCCCGGGTGGTGATCGGTGAGCCGCTGCTCACCCGCTCGGTGGGCTGGGCGGCGGCCGGGGCGGGCGGCGGCGCGGCCGTGGTGGCGGTGCTCAGCGCGCTGGTCGCCGGCCGGGGCGTGGCCGGTCTCGCGGTGGCGCTGGTGGCGCTGGCGGTGGCCGCCGCCGGGCTGCTGCTGGACCGGCGGGTCCGGCGTACGGTGCGGGCCGCCGTGACGATGCTCAGGCCGAGACCGGCGTGACGAGAGGGAGACGATGACGATCCGCGACCGCCTCAAGGGTGTGGTCCCGCACCAGGTCACCCACCAGGTGCGCAGCTCGCTGGTGCGGTACGGCGAACGGACCAGCGACCGCCGGCCGCTGCCGGACTTCCTGATCACCGGCACCAAGCGGGGCGGCACCACCTCGCTCTGGCGTTATCTGCTGGCGCACCCGCTGGTGCCCCGGCTCTTCCCGGCCTGGAACACCAAGACCTCGCACTACTTCGAGGAGAACTGGGGGCGGGGCGAGGCGTGGTACCGGTCGCACTTCCCGACCGAGCGGCACCGCCGGGCGTTGGAACGCCGGCACGGTGGGCCGGTCCGCGTCGGTGAGGCCGCGCCGCTGTACATGTTCCACCCGCTCGTCCCGCAGCGGGTCGCCGAGCTGATGCCCGACGTCCGGCTGATCTTCCTGCTCCGCGACCCGGTGGAGCGGGCGTACTCGCACTGGAAGGAGCGGCGTACCGAGGGGAAGGAGCCGCTGGACTTCGCCGAGGCGCTGGCCCGGGAGGAGGAGCGGACGGCGGGGGAGCGGGAGCGGCTGATCGCCGACCCGACGTACTTCAGCGAGGCGTTCGACTGGTGGACCTACCGGGCCAGGGGCCGCTACCTGGAGCACCTGACGCCGTGGCTGGACCGCTTCGACCGTTCCCAGCTGCTCATCCTGCCCAGCGAGACGCTGTACGCCGAGCCGGCCGCCACCCACGCCCGGGTGCTGGACTTCCTCGGCCTGCCCGCGCACCGGCTGGCCGCCTACGAGGCGCACAACCATCGGCGCAGCAGTGCCATGCCGGAGCCGGTCCGGGCCGAGTTGAGCGCCCACTTCGCCCCGCACAACGCCGCGTTGGAGCAGCGGCTGGGGATGCGCTTCGACTGGTCCTGACCCGACCGGGCGGCCGGCGGCGTCCGTAGGGCGGGACGGGCCGGGCACGACGCGGGGGCGGGCACCGGGCGTGACAGACTGGCCGCTGTGTTGCGTTGGCTGACTGCAGGTGAATCGCATGGTCCGGCTCTCGTCGCGATGCTGGAGGGGGTTCCCGCCGGGGTGGCGGTGACCACCGGTGACATCGCCGGTGAGCTGGCCCGGCGCCGGCTCGGCTACGGCCGGGGTGCCCGGATGGCGTTCGAGCAGGACGAGATCGAGATCGTCGGCGGCCTGCGGCACGGGCTCACCCTGGGTAGCCCGGTCGCGATCCGGGTCGGTAACTCGGAGTGGCCGAAGTGGCGGACGGTGATGGCCGCCGATCCGGTCGACCCGGACGAGTTGGCCCGCCAGGCCCGCAACGCCCCGCTGACCCGCCCCCGGCCGGGCCACGCCGACCTGGCCGGCATGCAGAAGTACGGCCACACCGACGCCCGGCCGATCCTGGAGCGGGCCAGCGCCCGGGAGACCGCCGCCCGGGTCGCCGTCGGCACCGTGGCGAAGGCCCTGCTGCGGCAGGCGCTCGGCATCGAGATCGTGTCGCACGTGGTGGAGCTCGGCTCGGTGTCGGCCAAGCCGGGGCTGCGGCCGGTGCCCGAGGACGCCCCGCGCATCGACGCCGACCCGCTGCGCTGTCTCGACCCGGACGCCAGCGCCCGGATGGTCGCCGAGGTCGACGCCGCGAAGAAGGCCGCCGACACCCTCGGTGGCGTGGTCGAGGTGCTGGCCTACGGCGTGCCGCCGGGGCTGGGCAGCCACGTGCAGTGGGACCGCAAGCTCGACGCCCGGCTGGCGACCGCGCTGATGTCCATCCAGGCGATCAAGGGGGTGGAGATCGGCGACGGCTGGCAGCAGGCCCGGTCCCGGGGCTCCGAGGCGCACGACGAGATCATGCCCACCGCCACCGGGGTCCGTCGGGTCACCGACCGGGCCGGTGGCCTGGAGGGCGGCATCACCACCGGCGAGCCGGTGCGGGTGCGGGCGGCGATGAAGCCGATCTCGTCGCTGAACCGGGCGCTGGCCACCGTCGACGTCAGCACCGGGGAGCCGGCGACCGCGATCAACCAGCGCTCCGACGTCTGCGCCGTCCCCGCCGCGGCGGTGGTCGCGGAGGCGATGGTGGCGCTGGTGCTCGCCGAGGCGGCCACCGAGAAGTTCGGCGGCGACTCGGTGGCCGAGATCCGCCGTAACGTCGCCGGTTACCTCGACGCCCTGATCATCCGATGAGCGTCGGCGGCGCGGTGGCGGGCGGGGGGCGGCTGCGGTGACGAGACCGGTCTGCGTGCTGGTCGGCTCGCCCGGCTCCGGCAAGAGCACCGTCGGCGCGGAGCTGGCCGCCCTGCTCGGGGTGGCCTTCCGGGACACCGACACCGACATCGAGGAGCTGGCCGGCAAGCCGATCCCGGAGATCTTCATCGACGAGGGCGAGGCGCACTTCCGGGCGTTGGAACGGGCCGCGGTGTCGGCGGCGCTGACCTCCCACGCCGGGGTGCTGGCCCTCGGCGGCGGCGCGGTCCTGGCCGAGGAGACCCGGGGCGCGCTGGTCGGGCACACCGTGGTGCACCTGTCGGTGGAGCTGCCCGACGCGGTGAAGCGGGTGGGGTTGGGCGCCGGCCGCCCGCTGCTGTCGATCAATCCGCGGGCCACCCTCAAACACCTGATGGACCAGCGTCGACCGCTCTACGCGGAGGTCGCGACGGCGACGGTGGTCACCGACGGCCGCTCGCCGGAGGAGATCGTCGCCGAGGTCGTCGCCCTGCTCAAGCCCTGACCACGGCTCGCGGCCGGCGCTCCGGCCGGTCCGGCGTCGGCCGGTCCCGGCGGGGCGTGGGCCGCCAGGTCGCCAGCAGGGCCAGGGCGAGCAGGATCTCGGCCAGGTCGCCGACGTAGTACATCAGGGTGGCCGCCGTCCGGAGCCGGTCCGCCGGGGCGGCGACGTCGACCAGCCCGGCGTACATCAGCTGGGCGAGGGTGGCGTGCGCGGCGACGGACAGGCCGAGCACCACCAGGCGCAACGGCACGCCGGGGCGGTGCGGTCCCGGGTCGGGGCCGGCGATGGCCCAGCTGAAGACGTACCCTGCCGCCAGGAAGTGCAGCAGGACCACCGCGTGTAGGCCGGGGTGGGTCAGGGTGGCCCGGTACAGCGGGGTCAGGTGCAGCAGGTAGAGGCCGCCGGCGGTGAGCAGCAGCCCGGTGACCGGGTGGGTGGCCACCGCCGCGACCGGGTGGCGCAGCAGCCGCAGGGCGGCCCGGCCGACCCGGGGCGGCACCGTGCGCAGGGCCAGCGTCCCGGGTGCGCCGAGCACCAGCCCGAGCGGCGCCAGCATGCCGACCAGCAGGTGCTGCCACACGTGCCCGACCAGGTCGTGGGCGGGCCGCAGCAGGGCCACCGCGAGCAGTGCCGTGCCGACACCGAAGCTGGCCGTGCGCCAGTGGCTCCAGCCCGCGCGGCCCGGGTCGCGCTGACGCAGCGCGGCGGCCAGGTAACCCCAGAACAGCGCCATCGGTACGAGCAGCAGCGGGCCGACCCCGCCGTGCGCCCCGGTCATCGTCGCCCGGCGCAGGTGTCCACGGCCGTGGCCCGGCGTTGCACCACCCAGCCGAGCAGCACCAGCGCCGCCCCGAGCAGCAGGAAGCCGACGTCCGCGGCGCTGCGGTGCGGGTCGCCGTACACGTGGTGGATGCCGAGTAGGTGGTGGTCGATCACCCCTTCGACCAGGTTGAACAGCCCCCACCCGACCAGTGCCCAGCCCCAGAGCATGCCGGAGCGCCACAGCCGGCCCCGGGAGCGGGTGACCCGGGCGTGCAGCAGGGCCAGCCCGGTGAGCACCGCCACCCAGGTCACCACGTGGAACAGCCCGTCCCACAGGGTGTTCATCTGCAGGCCCGGCACGGTGTCGACCGGGTACGCCCGGATCCCGATGTTGTCGCTGCCGGTGCTGCTGAGCATGTGGTGCCACTGGAGCACCTGGTGCAGGACGATCCCGTCGACGAACCCGCCGAGGCCGACGCCGAGGACGGTGGCCGGCAGCCGGATGTCCGCGCCGTCGATGGTGGTGGTGCTCGCCATGGGTTCCTCCACCGTCTCAGGGCCGGTCCCGTCCCGGTGCCCGGGTCCTGCCCGGCTAAACGCCCTGCGCGCCGTCGGGTCACGCGGCCGGCGGCCCGGGCCGCGCCAGCAGGTGGACAGTCGCCGTACCAGGGCCTGCGCTGGACTAGGCTGCCGGCGATGAACGAGGTGACCCGGATTCCGGTCGGCGGCGAGCAGCCGTACGACGTACTGGTCGGGCGTGGTCTGTTGGCCGAGCTGCCCGCGTTGCTGCCCGAGGCGACCCGGGTGGCGGTGCTGCACGCGCCGCCGCTCAAGGAGCTGGCCGACCTGATCGGCGAGGGGCTGGCCGCGGCGGGGGCGACCCCGCTGGCGATCGAGGTGCCCGACGCCGAGGCGGGCAAGCGGGTCGAGGTGGCCGCCGACTGCTGGGACCGGCTGGGCGCGGCCGGCTTCACCCGTACCGACGCGGTGGTCGGGGTGGGCGGCGGGGCGGTGACCGACCTGGCCGGTTTCGTCGCGGCGTGCTGGCTGCGCGGGGTGCGCTGGGTACCGGTGGCGACATCGCTGCTCGGCATGGTCGACGCGGCGGTCGGCGGCAAGACCGGGGTCAACACGGCGGCCGGCAAGAACCTGGTGGGCGCCTTCCACCCGCCGGTCGGGGTGCTCGCCGACCTGGGCACGCTGGACAGCCTCCCGCCGGCCGACCTGGCCGCCGGGCTGGCCGAGGTGGTCAAGTGCGGGTTCATCGCCGATCCGGTGATCCTGGATCTGGTGGAAGCGGATCCGGCGGCGGCCGTCGATCCGGCCGGGCCGGTGGTGCGGGAGCTGATCGAGCGGGCGATCCGGGTCAAGGCCGACGTGGTCGCCGGTGACCTGCGCGAGTCGAGCGTCCGGGAGGTGCTCAACTACGGCCACACCCTGGCGCACGCGATCGAGAAGGTCGAGCGGTACCGCTGGCGGCACGGGCACGCCGTCTCCGTGGGCACCGTCTACGCCGGTGAGCTGGCCCGGTTGGCGGGCCGGCTGGACGCGGCGACCGCCGACCGGCACCGCCGCGTGCTGTCCGTGCTGGGCCTGCCGACCGACTATCCGGCGGACGCCTGGCCGGCGCTGCTGGCGGCGATGCGGGTGGACAAGAAGACGCGGGGCAGCCGGCTGCGGTTCGTGGTGCTCGACGGGCTGGCCCGGCCGGCGATCCTGGACGGCCCCGACGACGGGCTGCTGCACGCCGCGTTCCGGGAGGTCAGCCGGTGAGCGGGCCGGACACCCCCCGGGTGTACGTGCTCAACGGGCCGAACCTGGGCCGGCTGGGCACCCGCCAGGTCGACGTGTACGGCGTGACCAGCTACGCCGATCTGGTTGAGCTCTGTGTCGGGACGGGGCGTGAGCTGGGGCTGGACGTGGTGGTCCGGCAGACCGACGCGGAGCACGAGTTGCTCGGTTGGCTGCACGACGCGGCGGACGAGGGCGCGGCGGTGGTGCTCAACCCGGCAGCCTGGTCGCACTACTCGGTCGCGGTGCGGGACGCCTGCGCGATGCTGCGGGGGCCGCTGGTCGAGGTGCACCTCTCCAACATCCACGCCCGGGAGGAGTTCCGGCACCACTCGGTGGTCTCGGCGGTGGCCACCGGGGTGATCTGCGGTCTCGGGGTGGACGGCTACCGACTGGCCCTGCGGCATCTCGCCACCCGGCTGGGCGCGGGCGGCTGACCCCGATCATCACTGTGCGTGATGATCGGGAGTGGCGGGCGGTGGGCGGAGCGGTCCGCCGGGCGACGGTGTGCCGTCGATGAGGCGCAGCTAGTAGACTTGCCAGGTCTGTCCGCCAATTGATGATCAAGGCAGGAAATGGCATCCACCAACGACCTCAAGAACGGCCTGGTACTCAACCTCGACGGGGAGCTCTGGGCCGTCGTCGAGTTCCAGCACGTCAAGCCCGGTAAGGGTGGGGCGTTCGTCCGCACCACGCTGAAGAACGTGCTGTCCGGCAAGGTCGTCGACAAGACCTTCAACGCGGGCACCAAGGTCGAGACCGCCACCGTCGACAAGCGCACCATGCAGTACCTGTACGCCGACGGTGAGGACTTCGTCTTCATGGATCTGGAGACGTTCGACCAGATCACCGTCCCCGGCGGCACCGTCGGCGAGGCCGCCAACTACCTCCTCCCCGAGGCCGAGGCGACCGTCGCCACCCACGAGGGCGTGCCGCTCTACATCGAGCTGCCGACCAGCGTGGTGCTCCAGGTCACCTACACCGAGCCGGGTCTGCAGGGCGACCGGTCGACCGGCGGCAACAAGCCGGCCACCGTCGAGACCGGCGCGACCGTGCAGGTGCCGCTCTTCATCACCACCGACGAGAAGATCAAGGTCGACACCCGCGACGGCCGTTACCTCGGCCGGGCCTGATGGCCGAGGGCGCCAAGCAGCAGATGCCGGCGCGTCGCAAGGCGCGCAAGCGGGCGCTGGACGTGCTCTTCGAGGCCGACCTGCGGGACCGGCCGCCGGTGGAGGTGCTCGCCGGCTACCTCGAACGGATCGAGAAGCCGCGTCCGGAGCACCTGGACTACGCGATCGGTCTGGTCGAGGGGGTGGCCGGGCACCTCGACCGGATCGACGAGGTGATCGCCAGCTACGCCGAGGGCTGGACCCTGGACCGGATGCCGGCGGTCGACCGCAACCTGGCCCGGATCGCCGTCTACGAGCTGCTCTACGTCGACGAGATCGACGACGCGGTGGCGATCAGCGAGGCGGTGGAGCTGGCCCGGCAGATGTCGACCGACGACTCGCCGCGCTTCCTCAACGGCATCCTCGGCCGGATCGCCGAGTACGCCACCCGCTGACCGGGGGTCGGGCGCGTGTCGTCCCCTACCGGGGCGGACGTGCCCGTCGGCCCGGCTGGGGCGACGGTGTGACGAGAATGGCCCGTGCCGTCCGGCACGGGCCATTCTCGTCGGCGACCGCGGATCAGGAGGCGAAGAACGCCCGCGGGTCGGCCACCAGCACACCGTGCTCGGTGAGCCGCTCGATCAGCCCGGACGGCGAGGCGTCGTAGACGATCGCCAGGGCACGCAGGTCGTCGGCGCGGATGGAGAGCACCCGGCCGTTGTAGTCGCCGCGCTGTTGCTGGATCGCCCGGGCGTAGCGGGCGACGTAGGCGAGGTCCTCGGAGGCCTCGTCGTAGAGCCGCTCCAGGTCCAGGACGATCTTGCTGGTGGGTTCGTGCCGCACTCCGCTGCCGTCGGGCAGCAGCTCCGAGACGGGAACGCGGTAGAAGTCGGCCAGCTCCGCCAGGCGGGACACGGTGACGGCCCGGTCGCCTCGCTCGTATGAGCCGACCACCACGGCCTTCCAGCGTCCGTTCGACTTCTCCTCCACCCCCTGCAGGGACAGGCCCTGCTGCTGGCGGATGGAGCGCAGGCGGGCACCCAGCGACTTGGCGTATTCAGAGGGCATTCGGACACTCCCAGTGCTGTGCTTTGGGGTTCTCCCAGCGATCGCTACGGAGCGTGACGGTACGGGGATTGCGACACGTGGTCAAGTGCTCGTGACATTCCCATCGGAGATAGTGGGGGAGTTGTCCCCTTTTCACCGTCCTGATCCGGGGATCAGTGGGTCGCGGCGAAGCCCCAGGTGACCGCTGGTAACGTGGCCGCAGCCCCGGTCGGGCCGCCCGCGACCCGTCCGGACCCCCGACATCCTTTAACGACCCGTCCCGTGAGGCGGGGAAGGAGGTCCGCCGTGGCCTGCCCACCGGCTGCCCATCCGTCGCCCGAGCGACAACCCACCGTGAAGGTGATCCTCGCCAGCGCCGACGTGCAGCGCGTCGTCGACCGGATCGCCCACCAGATCCTGGAGAAGACCCAGGGCGCCGCCGAGACCGTCCTGCTCGGCATCCCCACCCGGGGTGCCCCGCTGGCTCGCCGGCTCGCCGCCCGGATCAGCACCTTCGAGGACGTCGACGTCCCGGTCGGGGTGCTCGACATCACCCTCTACCGCGACGACCTGCGCCGGCACGCCACCCGCGCGGTCGGCCCCACCCAGCTTCCGCCCGGCGGCATCGACGGCAAACGGGTCGTCCTCGTCGACGACGTGCTCTTCTCCGGCCGTACCGTCCGGGCCGCCCTGGACGCCCTCAACGACGTCGGTCGGCCCGCCTCGGTGCAGCTCGCCGTGCTGGTCGACCGGGGCCACCGGCAACTGCCGATCCGCGCCGACTACGTCGGCAAGAACATCCCGACCGCGCTCGCCGAGAGTGTCAGGGTCACTCTCGTCGACACCGACGGCGCCGACGAGGTCCGGCTCTACGGGGGTACGCGGTGAGCACGACGCGACGGCATCCCGCAGGCGCGCACGAGAGGCGGCCCCGCTCATGATCAGACACCTGCTCTCCGGGGCCGACCTGGACGCCGACACCGCCACCCAGATCCTCGACACCGCCGCCGAGATGGCCACCGTCGCCGGCCGGGAGGTCAAGAAGCTGCCCGCGCTGCGCGGCCGGACCGTGGTGAACCTCTTCTACGAGGACTCCACCCGGACCCGGATCTCGTTCGAGGCCGCCGCCAAGCGGCTCAGCGCCGACGTGATCAACTTTTCCGCCAAGGGATCCAGCGTCACCAAGGGCGAGAGCCTCAAGGACACCGCGCTGACCCTCCAGGCGATGGGGGCCGACGCGGTGGTCGTCCGGCACCCCGCCTCCGGCGCACCGCACCGGCTGGCCAACTGGGTGGACGGGTCGGTGGTCAACGCCGGCGACGGCACCCACGAGCACCCCACCCAGGCGCTGCTCGACGCCTACACCATGCGGTCCCGGCTGGGCCGGCTCGCCGGCCTGCACGTGGCGATCGTCGGCGACGTGCTGCACTCCCGGGTGGCCCGCTCCAACGTGCTGCTGCTGAGCACCCTCGGCGCCAAGGTCACCCTGGTCGGCCCGCCGACGCTGATCCCGGTCGACTGGGCCGCCCGGGCCGGCGTCGCGCCGCCGGTGACCGTGCCCCCGGGCGGCGACACCGGCCCGCCCGCCCTGTCCCGCCCGGACACCGACGTCTGCTACGACCTCGACGCCGTGCTGCCCGGGGTGGACGTGGTGATGATGCTGCGGGTGCAGCGGGAACGGATGAACGATTCCTACTTCCCGTCCGCCCGGGAGTACACCCGGCGTTACGGTCTGGACGGCCCGCGCATGCGGCGGCTGCCGGAGCACGCGGTCGTCATGCACCCCGGACCGATGAACCGGGGGATGGAGATCACCCCCGAGGTCGCCGACTCGCCCCGCTCCACCATCGTCGAACAGGTCGCCAACGGAGTCTCCGTACGGATGGCCGTGCTCTACCTGCTGCTCGGAGGGAACAACCGGTGACCGCGTACCTGATCAAGAACGTGAGCGTCGTGGGCGGCGCACCGACCGACCTGCTGATCCGCGACGGCGTCGTGGCCGAGACCGGGACCGGGCTGGACGCCCCCGACGCCGCCGTGGTCGACGGCACCGGGCTGGTCGCCCTGCCCGGCCTGGTCGACCTGCACACCCACCTGCGGGAGCCCGGCCGGGAGGACGCCGAGACCGTGGAGTCCGGCTCCCGGGCGGCGGCCCTCGGCGGCTACACCGCGGTCTGCGCGATGGCGAACACCTCGCCGGTCGCCGACACCGCCGGCGTGGTCGAGCAGGTCTGGCGGCTCGGCCGGCAGGCCGGCCTGGTCGACGTGCAGCCGATCGGCGCGGTCACCGTCGGCCTGGCCGGCGAGCGGCTCGCCGAGCTGGGCGCGATGGCCGACTCTCCGGCCCGGGTGCGGATCTTCTCCGACGACGGGCACTGCGTGGCCGACCCGAAGCTGATGCGCCGGGCGCTGGAGTACGTCAAGGCGTTCGACGGGATCATCGCCCAGCACGCCGAGGAGCCCCGGCTCACCGAGGGCGCGCAGATGCACGAGGGCGAGGTGTCCACCCGGCTCGGGCTGACCGGCTGGCCGGCGGTCGCCGAGGAGGCGATCATCGCCCGGGACGTGCTGCTCGCCGAACACGTCGGCAGCCGGCTGCACGTCTGCCACGTCTCCACCGCCGGCAGCGTCGAGGTGCTGCGCCAGGCCAAGCGGCGCGGCATCCGGGTCACCGCCGAGGTCACCCCGCACCACCTGCTGCTGACCGACGAGGTGGTGGGCGGGCGGGGCACGCTGGCCAGCCCCGCGCTCGCCGACGGCTGGAGCCCGACGGCCAGCTACGACCCGGTCTTCAAGGTCAACCCGCCGCTGCGCACCGGCGTCGACGTCGCCGCGCTGCGCGCCGCGCTCGCCGAGGGCGTCATCGACGTCGTCGCCACCGACCACGCCCCGCACACGGTGGAGGACAAGGAGTGCGAGTGGGCGTACGCCCGGCCGGGCATGCTGGGCCTGGAGACGGCGCTGTCCATCGTCCTCGACGTGCTCGGCCCGCGGTGGGACCTGATCGCCGACCGGATGTCGCGGATCCCGGCCCGGATCGCCGGCCTCGACGGTCACGGCCTGGACCCGGCGCCCGGGGTGCCGGCCAACCTGACCCTGGTCGACCCGGCCGCCCGTCGCGTGATCGAGCCCACGGAGCTGGCCAGTCGCAGTCGCAACACCCCGTACGCCCGCATGACGCTGCCGGGTCGCATCGTGGCGACCTTCCTGCGCGGCGAGCCGACGGTCCTGGACGGAAAGGCTGTCAAGTGAGCGCGAGGAACGCAGCGCAGCGGAGTCCCGCAGTCGCGAGCGAAGGGTCGGTTCGGTGAGCGCGAGGAACGCAGCGCAGCGGAGTCCCGCAGTCGCGAGCAAGGGGTGGGTCCGGTGAGCGCGAGGAACGCAGCGCAGCGGAGTCCCGCAGTCGGGGTCGGAGGGAACACGGAATGAGCAGGCGTTCAGCCATCCTCGTGCTCGAGGACGGGCGCACCTTTCACGGCGAGTCGTACGGCAGCGTCGGCGAGACGTTCGGCGAGGCGGTCTTCAACACCGGGATGACCGGCTACCAGGAGACCCTGACCGATCCGTCCTACCACCGGCAGGTGGTGGTGCAGACCGCCCCGCACATCGGCAACACCGGGGTGAACGGCGAGGACGACGAGTCCGACCGGATCTGGGTCGCCGGGTACGTGGTCCGCGACCCGGCCCGGATCGGCTCGAACTGGCGGTCCACCGGCGCGCTGGAGGACCGGCTCGGCGTCGAGGGGGTGGTCGGCATCGCCGGGGTGGACACCCGGGCGCTCACCCGGCACCTGCGCGACCGTGGCGCGATGCGGGTCGGCATCTCCAGCGTCGAGGACGACCCGCGCGCCCTGCTGGAGCGGGTCCGGCAGTCCCCGCAGATGGTCGGCGCGGACCTGTCCGCCGAGGTCAGCACGGCCCGGCCGTACGTGGTCGAGGCGGAGGGCACCCACCGCTACACCGTCGCCGCGCTGGATCTGGGCATCAAGCGCAACGTGCCACGCCGGCTGGCCGCCCGGGGGGTGACCACCCACGTGCTGCCCGCCGGGTCGACCATCGACGACCTGCTGGCCACCGGCGCGGACGCGGTCTTCTTCTCGCCCGGCCCGGGTGACCCGGCCACCGCCGACGGGCCGGTGGCGCTGGCCCGGGAGGTGCTGAGCCGGCGGATCCCGCTGTTCGGCATCTGCTTCGGCAGCCAGATCCTCGGCCGGGCGCTCGGCTTCGGCACCTACAAGTTGGGCTACGGCCACCGGGGCATCAACCAGCCGGTGCTCGACCGGGCCACCGGCAAGGTCGAGGTGACCAGCCACAACCACGGCTTCGCGGTGGCCTGGCCGGGCCACGAGCCGGGCACGCCGGCCGGCGCGGTCGTCCCCGACCAGGTCGTCGAGACCGAGTTCGGCGGCGTGCGGGTGTCGCACGTCTGCCTCAACGACAACGTCGTCGAGGGGCTGCGGGCCGTGGACGTGCCCGCCTTCACCGTCCAGTACCACCCGGAGGCGGCAGCCGGCCCGCACGACGCCGACTACCTCTTCGACCGTTTCGCCGAGCTGATCGAGGGTCGTGGCCCCGACGGGCAGCCCGGTCCGGGCCGGAACCACAGCGAGGGGCGCACGAATGCCTAAGCGCGACGATCTCAAGCACATCCTGGTGATCGGCTCCGGGCCGATCGTGATCGGGCAGGCCTGCGAGTTCGACTACTCCGGCACCCAGGCCTGCCGGGTACTGCGCAGCGAGGGGATCCGGGTCAGCCTGGTCAACTCCAACCCGGCGACCATCATGACCGACCCGGAGTTCGCCGACGCCACCTACGTCGAGCCGATCACCCCGGAGTTCGTCGAGCTGGTCATCGCCAAGGAGCGTCCCGACGCGCTGCTGCCCACCCTGGGCGGGCAGACCGCGTTGAACACGGCGGTCGCCCTGCATGCCGCGGGCGTCCTCGACAAGTACGGCGTGGAGCTGATCGGCGCGAACATCGAGGCGATCAACCGGGGTGAGGACCGTCAGCTGTTCAAGGAGATCGTCGCCAAGGCCGGCGTCCGGTTGGGGCTGCCCGACCCGGCCGGCCTGGTGCCCCGGTCCCGGGTCTGCCACTCGATGGACGAGGTCCGCGAGACCGTCGCCGAGCTGGGCCTGCCGGTGGTGATCCGGCCGTCGTTCACCATGGGCGGCCTGGGTTCCGGCATGGCGCACACCGACGAGGACCTGACCCGGATCGCCGGGGCGGGCCTGGCCGCCAGCCCGGTGCACGAGGTGCTCATCGAGGAGAGCGTGCTCGGCTGGAAGGAGTACGAGCTGGAGCTGATGCGCGACCGGCACGACAACGTGGTGGTGGTCTGCTCGATCGAGAACGTCGACCCGATGGGCGTGCACACCGGGGACAGCGTGACCGTCGCCCCGGCGATGACGCTCACCGACCGGGAGTACCAGAACCTGCGGGACCTGGGCATCGCGGTGCTGCGCGAGGTCGGGGTGGACACCGGCGGCTGCAACATCCAGTTCGCGGTCAACCCGGCCGACGGCCGGATCGTGGTGATCGAGATGAACCCCCGGGTGTCCCGCTCGTCGGCGCTGGCGTCGAAGGCCACCGGTTTCCCGATCGCCAAGATCGCCGCGAAGCTGGCCATCGGCTACACCCTCGACGAGATCCCCAACGACATCACCCGCAAGACGCCGGCCGCGTTCGAGCCGACGCTGGACTACGTGGTGGTGAAGATCCCCCGGTTCGCGTTCGAGAAGTTCCCCGGCGCCGACCCGGAGCTGACCACCACGATGAAGTCGGTCGGCGAGGCGATGAGCCTGGGCCGCAACTTCACCGAGGCGCTCAACAAGGCGATGCGCTCGATGGAGACCAAGGCGGTGGGTTTCTGGACCCAGCCGGATCCGCCCGGGGCGACCCGGGAGAACACCCTCGCCGCGCTGGGGGTGCCGCACGACGGCCGGCTCTACACTGTCGAGCGGGCGTTGCGGCTGGGCGCGTCGGTGGCCGAGGTGGCCCGGGCGTCCGGCGGAATCGACCCGTGGTTCCTGGACCAGATCGTCAGCCTGGTCGAGCTGCGGGCCGAGATCGTCGCCGCCCCGGTGCTCGACGCCGGCCTGCTGCGCCGGGCCAAGCGAGCCGGGCTGTCCGACCGGCAGCTCGCCGCGCTGCGCCCGGAGCTGGCTGGCGAGGACGGCGTACGCACCCTGCGGCACCGGCTCGACGTGCGCCCGGTCTACAAGACGGTGGACACCTGCGCCGCCGAGTTCGAGGCGACCACCCCGTACCACTACTCGACGTACGACGCGGAGACCGAGGTCGCCCCGTCGGCCCGGCCCAAGGTGCTCATCCTCGGCTCGGGGCCGAACCGGATCGGCCAGGGCATCGAGTTCGACTACTCCTGCGTGCACGCCGTGCAGGCGTTGCGCACCGCCCCGCTCGGCGGGGTGGGTGGCGGCACGGACGCCGCCGGGTCCGGTGCCGTCGGCTACGAGACCGTGATGGTCAACTGCAACCCGGAGACCGTCTCCACCGACTACGACACCGCCGACCGGCTCTACTTCGAGCCGCTGACCTTCGAGGACGTGCTGGAGGCCTGGTACGCCGAGGACTCGTCCGGCCGGGCGGCCGGTGGCCCCGGCGTGGTCGGGGTGGTCGTGCAGCTCGGTGGGCAGACCCCGCTGGGGCTGGCGCAGCGGCTGAAGGACGCCGGGCTGCCGGTGGTGGGCACCTCCCCGGAGTCGATCCACCTGGCCGAGGAGCGCGGCGCGTTCGGCGCGGTGCTGGCCCGCGCCGACCTGCGGGCACCGGCGCACGGCATGGCCACCTCGTACGACGAGGCGAAGGCGATCGCCGACGAGATCGGGTACCCGGTGCTGGTGCGCCCGTCGTACGTGCTCGGCGGGCGGGGCATGGAGATCGTCTACGACGACGACACGCTGCGCGCCTACATCGGCCGGGCCACCGAGATCTCCCCGGACCACCCGGTGCTGGTCGACCGGTTCCTCGACGACGCCATCGAGATCGACGTGGACGCGCTCTGCGACGCCGACGGCGAGGTCTACCTGGGCGGCGTGATGGAGCACATCGAGGAGGCCGGTATCCACTCCGGTGACTCGTCGTGCGCGCTGCCGCCGATCACGCTGTCCGGCGTGCACCTGAGCGAGGTGCGCCGCTACACCGAGGCGATCGCCCGGGGCGTGGGGGTGCGCGGCCTGCTCAACGTCCAGTACGCCCTCAAGGACGACATGCTCTACGTGCTGGAGGCGAACCCCCGGGCGTCCCGGACGGTGCCGTTCGTCTCGAAGGCGACGGCCGTCCCGTTGGCGAAGGCGGCGGCCCGGATCGCGCTCGGTGCGACCATCGCCGACCTGCGGGCCGAGGGGCTGCTGCCGCCGACCGGCGACGGCGGGACGATGCCGCCGGACGCCCCGATCGCGGTCAAGGAGGCGGTGCTGCCGTTCAAGCGGTTCCGCACCCCGGCCGGCAAGGGCGTGGACTCGCTGCTCGGCCCGGAGATGAAGTCGACCGGCGAGGTGATGGGCATCGACACCAGCTTCGGGCACGCGTTCGCCAAGAGCCAGTCCGCCGCGTACGGGTCGCTGCCGATCACCGGGAGGATCTTCGTCTCGGTGGCGAACCGGGACAAGCGCGCCATGATCTTCCCGATCAAGCGGCTGGCCGACCTGGGCTTCGAGATCGTCGCCACCACGGGCACCGCCGAGCTGCTGCGCCGGCACGGCGTCGCCTGCGAGCAGATCCGCAAGCACTACCAGAGCGGCGAGGGCGCGGACGCGGTGTCGATGATCCTCGCCGGTGACGTGGCCCTGGTGGTGAACACCCCGCAGGGTTCGGGTGCGAGCGCCCGCTCGGACGGCTACGAGATCCGCAGCGCCGCCGTGACGGCCGACATCCCGTGCATCACCACGGTGCCGGGGGTGGCGGCGGCGGTGATGGGCATCGAGGCCCGGATCCGCGGCGACATGCGGGTACGCCCCCTCCAGGAGCTCCACGCCGCCCTCCGGGCCGCCCAGTGACCCGTTACCCCCACCCCCCGCGTGGTTCCCGCCCGCCGCTCGGCCCGGTGATCAAGAGGTTTCGGTCACCGGACGGTGGGTGCGGTGACGCAAACCTCTTGATCACCGGCGGGAGCGTCGGCCGGGGGCGCGTCCGCCGGGGGCGCGTCGGTCGGGGGCGCGTCGGCCGGGGGCGCGTCCGTCGGAGGGGTGTGGCGTGGTGATGTTCGAGCAGGGGGTGCGCCGGGCGCTGTTCCGCATCGGGGGCGGGGACGCCGAGGCGGCGCACGACTGGACGCTGCGCCGGTTGGCCGCCCTGTCCCGGCGGCCGGCGGCGCTGGCGTTGCTGCGGGCCCGCAATCTGCACCGGGCACCCCGGACGGTGTTCGGGGTGGACTTCCCCAACCCGGTGGGGCTGGCGGCGGGGATGGACAAGAACGGGGTGGCCCTGCCGGCCTGGCCGGCGTTGGGGTTCGGCTTCGTCGAGGTGGGCACGGTCACCGCGCACCCCCAGCCGGGCAACCCCCGGCCCCGGCTGTTCCGGCTGCCCGACAGCACGGCCGTGATCAACCGGATGGGCTTCAACAACGCCGGGGCGCAGTCGCTGGCCGACCGGCTGGCCGCGTCGCCCCGCCCGCTCGGGGTGCCGCTGGGCATCTCGCTGGGCAAGTCCAAGGTGACCCCGCTGGAGGACGCGGTCGAGGACTACCTCACCTCGTACCGGGCGTTGCGCGGGCACGGCGACTACTTCGCGGTCAACGTCTCCTCGCCGAACACCCCGGGACTGCGGTCGTTGCAGGACCGGGCTCACCTGGACGCCCTGCTGGCCGCCCTGGTGGGGGAGAAGCCGGTGCTGGTGAAGATCGCCCCGGACCTCACCGAACCGGCGGTGGCCGAGCTGCTGGAGGTCTGCCTGGCCCGGGGGGCGGCCGGGGTGATCGCCACCAACACCACGCTGGCCCGCGACGGTCTCGCCCCCACCGACCGGGAGCGTGGCGCGCAGGCCGGTGGCCTGTCCGGCGCCCCGCTGACCGGGCGGGCCCGGGAGATGGTCGCCTTCGTCCACCGGGAGACCGGCGGCCGGCTGCCGGTCATCGGGGTCGGCGGCATCCTCGACCCGGACGACGCGGCCCGGATGTTCGACGCCGGGGCCAGCCTGGTCCAGCTCTACACCGGCTTCATCTACCGGGGGCCGGCGCTGGTCCGGGCCGCCGCCCGGGTGTCGCCCGGGGCGGCGGCCGACCGGGCGGTGACCGGGCGGTGAGCCGACGGGTACGCCCGGCGCTCCCGGTCGTGCCCGTCGCGCCGTCGACACCGGTCTCCGGTTCCACCGCCGACGGAGCCGTCCCGGACCCCGGTCCGCGACCGTGCCGCACGCGGCTCCGTGGCGTCGTGGCCGCCGTGGGGGCGGCGGAGCGGGCACACCCGCGCCGTCGCCGTCGGGTTGGCGGGGTGCCGGCCCGCACGGACGGCCCGCGCTGTCGGGATGGTGGGGTGCCGGCCCGCACGGACGGCCCGCGCCGTCGGAATGGCGGGGCCGCCGGCGTGCCGGTCCGCACGCAGAGCCCGCGCCGTCGGCGCGGTGGGGCCGCCGGGGTGGCGGCCGTCGAGGGTACGGAGGAGCGCGCGTGACGCCCGAGGAGATGCTGGCCGCCGACCGGGCGCACCTCTGGCACCCGTATGCGACGTCGCCGCCGGCGCACCCGCCCTACCCGGTGCACAGCGCCGAGGGGGTGCGGCTGCGGCTGGCCGACGGCCGGGAACTGGTCGACGGGATGTCGTCCTGGTGGGCGGCGATCCACGGCTACCGGCACCCGGTGCTGGACGCGGCGGTCACCGACCAGCTGGGCCGGATGAGTCACGTGATGTTCGGCGGGCTCACCCACGAGCCGGCGGTCCGGCTGGCCCGGACCCTGGTCGAGCTGGCCCCGGACGGGCTGGAACACGTCTTCCTGGCCGATTCGGGCTCGGTCTCGGTCGAGGTGGCGATCAAGATGTGCCTGCAGTACCAGCGGGCCACCGGGCGGCCGGAGCGCCGCCGGCTGGGCACCTGGCGGGGCGGCTACCACGGCGACACCTTCCATCCGATGAGCGTGTGCGACCCCGAGGGCGGGATGCACCACCTCTGGGGGGACGCGCTGCCCCGGCAGGTCTTTGCCCCGGTGCCGCCCGGCGGCTTCACCGACCCGCCCGACCCGGGGTACGTGACGGCGCTGACCGACGCCGTCGCCCGGCACGCCGACCAGCTGGCCGCGGTGATCGTGGAGCCGGTGGTGCAGGGCGCGGGCGGGATGCGCTTCCACCACCCGGGGTACCTGCGGGTGCTGCGCGAGGTGACCCGCGCGCACGGGGTGCTGCTGATCTTCGACGAGATCGCCACCGGGTTCGGCCGGACCGGGACGATGTTCGCCGCCGAGCACGCCGGGGTGAGTCCGGACGTGCTCTGCGTCGGCAAGGCGCTGACCGGTGGTTACCTCACCCTGGCGGCGGCGCTGTGCACCCCGGAGGTGGCCCGGGGCATCGCCCGCGACGGGGTGCTCGCGCACGGTCCCACGTTCATGGGCAACCCGCTGGCCTGTGCGGTCGCCAACGCCTCCCTGGGGCTGCTGCGGGCCGGCGACTGGGCCGCCGAGGTGGCCCGGGTGGGGGCGGGGCTGCGCGCCGGTCTGGAGCCGCTGCGGGGGGCGCCGTGGGTGACGGACGTCCGGGTGCTGGGGGCGATCGGCGTGGTGCAGCTGGACCGCGAGGTGGACGTGGCGGCGGCGACGGCCGCCGCGGTGGCCCGGGGCGTGTGGCTGCGCCCCTTCCGGGACCTGGTGTACACCATGCCGCCGTACCTGACCGGGGACGCGGACGTGGCCCGGATCACGGCCGGGATCGCCGCCGCGGTCGGGGCCGGCTGAGGTCCGGGCGGGCGGGGATCCGCAAGCCGGGGCGGCGACCGTCGTCGCGGCCGGTGGACACGACACGAGAGGAGCAACGATGGAGACCTTCGGAACCCGGCTGCACCGGGCGATGGCGGAGCGTGGACCGCTCTGCGTCGGCATCGATCCGCACCCCGGGCTGCTGGCCCGCTGGGGCCTGCCGGACGACGTCGACGGGCTGGAGCGGTTCGCCCGGACCGTCGCGGAAGCGCTCGGTGACCGGGTTGCGGTGATCAAGCCCCAGTCGGCCTTCTTCGAGCGATTCGGGAGCCGCGGAGTGGGGATTCTTGAGTCAACTATCCGACAGTTGCGCGAGGCCGGGGCGCTCGTTCTGCTCGACGTCAAGCGCGGCGACATCGGTTCGACCGTCGCCGCGTACGCCTCCGCGTACCTTGATCCATCCAGCCCGTTGTATGTCGACGCGCTCACCGCGAGCCCCTACCTGGGAGTAGGTTCGCTGGCGCCGATGTTCGAGGCCGCCACCACGCACGGTGGCGGGGTGTTCGTGTTAGCGCTCACCTCCAACCCCGAGGGGGCGCAGGTGCAGCGTGCGGTCACCTCCGGTGGACGCACCGTGGCACAGCTTGTTATCGATGAGATTTCCCAGCTCAACAGGGGTGCCGACCCGCTCGGCAGCATCGGGTTGGTGGTCGGCGCGACCATCGGCGACACCGGTCACGACCTGTCCTCGGTCAACGGTCCGCTGCTCGCGCCGGGGCTCGGCGCCCAGGGTGCGACGGCCGCCGATCTACCCACCGTGTTCGGCCCCAACCTCTCCGCAGTGCTGCCGTCGTACTCCCGGGAGGTGCTCAACGCGGGCCCCGACCCGACCGCGTTGCGGGCCGCCGCCGACCGCGCGGCGGCCGACTGCCGGCAGATTCTTGCTTCCGCAAACTGACTGACGGCTCGGTCACTTTACGTTGATCATCGCGCGTCCACGTTGCCGAAAACTCCGGCGAACGCTAGTTTTCCCCGCGCTGGGAACCACGGACCCCTTTGGTTGCCAGCGACACCACGTTTCACAGAGCGTCGGTGCGTTCCGCCCGTCGCGATAGGGACCTGAGGAGAACTGGTGCCGCTCCCGTCACTGACCCCCGAGCAGCGCGCTGCCGCGCTGGAAAAGGCCGCGGAGATCCGCAAGGCCCGTGCTGAGCTGAAGGAGCAGCTCAAGCAGGGCAAGACCACCCTGGCCGCCGTCCTTGCGCGAGCCGAGTCCGACGATGTCGTCGGCAAGCTCAAGGTGTCGGCCGTGCTGCAGGCGATGCCGGGTATCGGCAAGATCCGGGCCACCCAGATCATGGAGAAGCTCAAGATCGCCGACAGCCGCCGTCTGCGTGGTCTGGGCGAGCAGCAGCGTAAGGCGCTGCTTGGAGAGTTCGCCGCCAACTGATCGCCGCAGCAGGTAGAAACAAGCGGTGAGCACGGATGACAAGACGTGCCCGGCGGTGCGGCTCACCGTCCTGACCGGACCTTCGGGTGCCGGTCGGGGCGGTGTGGTCGAGGCGGTCCGGGCGCGTTCCTCCTCCGTGTGGGTGCCGGTTCCGGTGACCACCCGGGCACGTCGCCCCGGCGAGACCGACGGCGTCGACCGGCTCTTCCGGGAGCCTGCCGAGTTCGATCGGATGATCGCCGCGGACGAGCTGCTCGAGTGGTCCCGGGCCGGGCCGTACCGCCGGGGCACCCCGCGCGCCCCGCTGGTCGACCGGCTGGCGCGGGGACGGCCGGTGCTGCTCCCGCTGGACCTGCCCGGTGCGCTCGCCCTCCGAACGGCCCTGTCCTGGGTCCGCCTAGTGCTGCTGCTGCCGCCCGGGCACCACCCGGACCCGGCCGTCGCGGCCCTCGCCGCGCACACCGTCCGACACGACCGCACCGAGCGCGCCGCCGATGAGCTGGTAGGCTTGCTCGGTTCGTCCTAATCTGGCTCCCGTCCGGCCGCGGTGTCGCGGTCGACCGGCCGGTCGCGTTCCGCGCGGCCGAGCGACCAGCCGCGTCCCCGCGGCCGAGCGACCAGCCGCGTTCGCGCGGACACTTCAGACGCAGAGGGTATTTCGTGGGATCCATCGCCAACCCCGAGGGCATCACCAACCCGCCGATCGACGAGCTGCTCGAGAAGACCACCTCGAAGTACGCGCTGGTGATCTTCGCCGCCAAGCGCGCCCGTCAGGTCAACGCCTACTACAGCCAGCTCGGCGAGGGCCTGCTCGAGTACGTCGGCCCGCTCGTGGAGACCACTCCGCAGGAGAAGCCGCTCTCCATCGCCATGCGCGAGATCAACGCGGGCCTGCTCACCGCCGAGCCGACCGACCAGCCGTAGTACCCCGTACCCCGATGTCCGCCGAGATCGTGCTCGGAGTCGGCGGTGGCATCGCCGCCTACAAGGCGTGTGAGCTGCTGCGGCTCTTCACGGAGTCGGGCCACCGGGTCCGGGTCGTGCCGACCGCGTCGGCGCTCCGCTTCGTCGGAGCGCCGACCTGGGCGGCGCTGTCCGGCCAGCCGGTCGCCGACGACGTCTGGTCCGAGGTCCACCAGGTCCCGCACGTCCGGCTCGGCCAGCGGGCCGACCTGGTGGTGGTCGCGCCGGCCACCGCCGACCTGCTGGCCCGGACCGCCCACGGCCTCGCCGACGACCTGCTCACCAACATCCTGCTCACCGCGCGCTGTCCGGTGCTGCTCGCCCCGGCGATGCACACCGAGATGTGGGAGCACCCCGCCACCGTCGCGAACGTCGCCACCCTGCGCGGCCGGGGCGTGCGGGTGATCGAGCCCGCCGTCGGCCGGCTCACCGGCGCCGACAGCGGCAAGGGGCGGCTGCCCGACCCGGCCGAGATCTTCGCCGTCGCCCGCCGCGCCCTCGCCCGGGGCGTCGACGCCCCGGCCGACCTGGCCGGTCGGCACCTGGTGGTCACCGCCGGCGGCACCCGGGAACCGCTCGACCCGGTCCGGTTCCTCGGCAACCGCTCCTCCGGCAAGCAGGGGTACGCGTTCGCCCGCGCGGCCGTCGCCCGGGGCGCCCGGGTCACGCTGATCAGCGCCAACGTGTCGCTGGCCGCCCCGGCCGGAGTCGACCTGGTGCGGGTGGGCAGCACCGGGGAGCTGCGCACGGCCACCCTGGCCGCTGCCGAGGACGCCGACGCGCTGGTGATGGCGGCGGCACCGGCCGACTTCCGGCCGGCGCACTACGCGACCGGTAAAATCAAGAAGCCGGACGACGGCAGCGCGCCGACCATCGAGCTGGTCACCAATCCGGACATCGCCGCCGAGTGGGGGCGACTCCGCCGCCCGGGGCAGGTGCTGGTGGTGTTCGCCGCCGAGACCGGCGCCGCCGAGGCCAACGGTCGGGCCAAACTCGCCCGCAAACGGGCCGACCTGGTGGTCGTCAACGAGGTCGGCGTCGACAAGGTCTTCGGCGCCGAGACCAACGCGGCCACCGTGATCGGCGCGGACGGCACCGTGCACCACCTGCCGGAACAGCCCAAGGAGGAGCTGGCCGACCGGGTGTGGGACCTGGTGCTCGCCCGGTGGGCGGACCGGTCCTGAACGGTGGATGCCCGGTCGCCGGGGTCGAAGGTGGCGCACCGTGATGACTAGACTGCTGCGCAACGATTATCAAAAAGAGCTTAGGAGTCCCGTGACACGCCGCCTCTTCACGTCCGAATCGGTCACGGAAGGCCACCCGGACAAGATCGCCGACCAGATCAGCGACGGTATCCTCGACGCCCTGCTCACCCAGGACCCGCACAGCCGGGTAGCGGTGGAGACGCTGATCACCACCGGTCAGGTCCACGTCGCCGGTGAGGTGACCACCAAGGCGTACGCCGACATCCCCACCATCGTCCGCGAGACGATCCTGGGCATCGGGTACGACTCGTCGAAGAAGGGCTTCGACGGCGCCTCCTGCGGCGTCAGCGTCTCCATCGGCGCCCAGTCGCCCGACATCGCCCAGGGCGTCGACAACGCCTTCGAGCTGCGGACCGGGGCGTCGGAGAGCGCGTTGGACGCGCAGGGCGCCGGCGACCAGGGCATGATGTTCGGCTTCGCCTGCTCGGAGACGCCGGAGCTGATGCCGCTGCCGATCGCGCTCGCGCACCGGCTGGCCCTGCGGCTGTCCGCCGTGCGCAAGGACGGGACCATCCCGTACCTGCGGCCGGACGGCAAGACCCAGGTCACCATCGAGTACGAGGGGCTGCGCCCGGTCCGGCTGAACACCGTCGTGGTGTCCAGCCAGCACGCCGCGGACATCTCGCTGGACTCGCTGCTCACCCCGGACGTGCGGGACCACGTCATCGCTCCGGAGCTGGAGAACCTCGGGCTGGACACCGACGGCTACCGGCTGCTGGTCAACCCGACCGGCCGGTTCGAGATCGGTGGCCCGATGGGCGACGCCGGGCTGACCGGCCGGAAGATCATCGTCGACACCTACGGCGGGTACGCCCGGCACGGTGGCGGCGCGTTCTCCGGCAAGGACCCGTCCAAGGTGGACCGTTCCGCCGCGTACGCGATGCGCTGGGTGGCCAAGAACGTGGTCGCCGCCGGCCTGGCCGAGCGCTGCGAGGCGCAGGTCGCCTACGCGATCGGCAAGGCCCACCCGGTCAGCCTCTTCATCGAGACCTTCGGCACCGAGACGGTGCCGGTGGCCGCGATCGAGAAGGCCGTCGGTGAGGTCTTCGACCTGCGGCCGGCCGCGATCATCCGGGATCTCGACCTGCTCCGCCCGATCTACCGGCAGACCGCCGCCTACGGCCACTTCGGCCGGGAGCTGCCGGACCTGACCTGGGAGAGCACCGACCGGGCGGCCGACCTGAAGTCGGTAGCGGGCGCCTGACCGGCACCACGCCCAGCGACCGGCGACCCGCGGACGGGTCGCCGGTCGCTCGGGTTTGTGTGGACGTCCCGCTGCCCCACCTCGACCGGCCCTTCGACTACCTGGTCCCCGCCGGGCTGGCCGCCGACGCGGTCCCCGGGGTGCGGGTCAAGGTGCGCTTCGCCGGTCAGCTGGTCGACGGTTGGCTGCTGGAACGCGTCGACGCCTCGACCCACGGCGGCCGGCTGGCGTACCTGGAGAAGGTGGTGTCCGCCGAGCCGGTGCTGGCCGCGGAGGTGGTCCGCCTGGCCCGGGCGGTCGCCGACCGGTACGCCGGCAACCTCGCCGACGTGCTCCGGCTGGCCGTCCCGCCCCGGCACGCCCGGGTCGAGAAGGAACCCCGAGCCACCCCGGCCCCGTCCGCCGACCCGGCTGCCTCCGGTCCGCGTGCCGCCGACCCGGCTGCCTCCGGTCCGCTCGCCGCCGGTCCGGCTGCCTCCGGTCCGGCTGCTGCCGACCCGGCTGCCTCCGGTCCGCGTGCTGCCGGTCCGGTTGCCGCCGCCGGTCCGCCTGCCGCCGCCGCGTCTGCCGCCGATCCGGCCGCTCCCGGTGTGGGTGACGGCGCCGGGGTGCCGCCGCGTCCTGTGGTGACCGACCCGCGCGGGTGGCGGGACTATCCGGCCGGTCCGGCCTACCTGACGGCGCTCGCCGACGGCCGGATGCCCCGGGCCGTCTGGTCGGCGCTGGCCGGGGAGGACTGGGCCGCCCGGTACGCCGACGCGGTCGCCGCCACCCTCGCCGGTGGGCGGGGCGCGGTGGTGGTGGTCGCCGACGCCCGGGACCTCGACCGGCTCGACGCGGCGTTGACCGCGCGGCTCGGCCCCGGCCGGCACGCGACCCTCTCGGCGGCGCTCGGCCCGGCCCGCCGCTACCGGGCGTTCCTGGCCGCCCGGCGGGGCGACGTGCCGGTGGTGATCGGCACCCGGGCCGCCATGTTCGCCCCGGTGGCGCGGCTCGGCCTGGTGGCGATCTGGGACGACGGGGACGACCTGCACGCCGAGCCCCGCGCGCCCTACCCGCACGCCCGCGAGGTGCTGCTCACCCGGGCACGGCTGGCCGACGCCGCCGCGCTGGTCGGTGGGTGGACCCGGACCGCCGAAGGGCAGCTCCTGGTGGAGACCGGCTGGGCCCGTGAGGTGGTCGCGGACCGGGCGACCCTGCGGGCGCGTACCCCGGCGATCGCCCCGACCGGGGACGACCCGCAACTGGCCCGGGATCCGGGGGCCGCGACCGCCCGGCTGCCCAGCCTGGCCTGGACCACCGCCCGGGACACCCTGCGCGCGGACGCGCCGGTGCTGGTCCAGGTGCCCCGCCGCGGCTACCTGCCGTCGGTCTCCTGCGCCGACTGCCGGACCCCGGCCCGCTGCCCGCACTGCGCCGGCCCGCTGGCGCTGCGGGCCGCCGACGCGCCGCCGGCCTGCCGGTGGTGCGGTCGGGTGGTCGCCGCGTACGCCTGTCCGCAGTGCGGTGGGCGGCGGCTGCGGGCGGCGGTCACCGGTGCCCGACGAACCGCCGAGGAGCTGGGCCGGGCCTTTCCCGGGGTGCCGGTACGCACGTCGGGCCGCGACGAGGTGCTGACCGACGTCCCGGCGGGCGCGGGTCTGGTCATCGCCACCCCGGGGGCCGAGCCGGTGGCCGAGGGGGGGTACGGCGCGGTGCTGCTGCTGGACTCCTGGGCGCTGCTCACCCGGGCCGATCTGCGGGCCGGTGAGGAGACCCTGCGCCGGTGGCTGTCCGCCGCCGCCCTGGCCCGGCCCGCCCCGGCCGGGGGGAAGGTGGTGGTGGTCGCCGACGGCGCGCTCGCCCCGGTGCAGGCGCTGCTGCGCTGGGATCCGGGCTGGTTCGCCGCCCGGGAGCTGGCGGAGCGCCGGGAACTGGGCTTCCCGCCCGCGGTGAAGATGGCCAGCGTCACCGGCGACGCGGACGCGGTGGCCGACCTGCTGGCCCAGGCCCGGCTGCCCGACGGGGCGGAGGTGCTCGGCCCGGTCCCCGCCGACCAGGACCGGGAGCGGATGCTGGTCCGGGTGCCCCGGGCGCGGGCCGCCGCGCTGGCCGAGGCGCTGCACGTCGCCGCCGGGGTGCGCAGCGCCCGCCGGGCCGCCGAGCCGGTCCGCCTCCAGGTCGATCCGCTCAGCCTTTTCTGAGTCGTCGGTCAGCGTCGTCGAGCATTTGGCCAGCCTGCCGTCGCACCCTGTGTGCGGTGGGCCGGAGACACCCGCGTGATAGCATCGCCCGTCATACCCGGGGCGCACGGATGGCGCGACGAAGACGGGAACGCGTCGAGCCGACGCCAGATCGATGATGCCAAGCAGCCGGTGAGCAAGGGTGGGCCAGTGGTGACCGTTCGTCAGTCGATCGTTTTCAACGGTGACCTCGGCAGCGGCAAGAGCACCGTTTCCGTCGAGATCGCCAAGCGGCTGGGCCTGCGCCGGGTCAGCGTCGGTGACCTCTACCGGCAGATGGCGCAGGAGCGGCAGATGACCGCCCTCCAGCTCAACCTGCACGCCGAGCTGGACCAGGCCGTCGACGGTTACGTCGACCAGCTCCAGCGGGACATCGCCGCCTCCGGCGAATCCCTGGTGATGGACTCCCGGCTGGCCTGGCACTTCTTCACCGACGCGCTCAAGGTGCACATGATCACCGAGCCGGCCGAGGCGGCCCGGCGGGTGCTGCTGCGCCCCTCCGGCCCGGCCGAGAGCTACACCTCGCTGGCCGAGGCGGAGGCCAAGCTCCGCGAGCGCAGCGAGAGCGAGCGGAACAGGTTCATCCTCCGCTACGGCGTCGACAAGGCCCGGCTGCGCAACTACGACCTGGTCTGCGACACCACCCGGGCCTCCGCCGCCGAGGTCATCATGCACATCGTCGACGCGTACGAGGGCCGGCTCGGCGCCGACGTGCTGCGCGACACCCCGCCGCTGCTGCTGCTCGACCCGGCCCGGGTCTACCCCACCGAGGACGTCGCCACCCTGCGCGGGCTCGACGACGCCGGGTTCGTCGGCGAGCTGGCCGCGGCCGGTGACGAGGCTCTCGAACCGCTGCGGATCGGCTTCACCGGGGAGTACTTCTTCGTCGTCGACGGGCACCGCCGGCTCAGCGCCGCCCTGCGCAACGGGTTCCCGCTGGTGCCGGCGCAGCTGGTCGCCGAGGTGGACGAGCCGGTCGTCGGGCAGACCAGCGCGGTCGACTACTTCACCACCGAGGTCCGCCCCGGCCTCGTGCACGACTGGGAGGCCGCCCACGGCATCCGGCTCCCGCTGCCCGCACACGCGCTGCTCGGCGGGGACGCGGTGCTGGCCGGCGAACCGGGCGCCAGCGCCTGATCCGCCCCGCTCACCGTCGCCGTTTCCGGAGCCGACGGCGTGGTCCCGGCAGATCGCGGTACGCCGGCCGGTGCCGCCCGCGACACTCCGTAGACTGGTACGGCACCACGCCGTCCAACGAAGGAGCCACCCCGCGTGACCGTCCAGCCCATCCGTCTGTTCGGGGATCCGGTGCTGCGCACGCCGGCCGATCCGGTCGTCGACTTCGACGTCGAGCTGCGTAGGCTCGTCGCCGACCTCACCGACACGATGCGCGACCGTGGCGGTGCCGGGCTGGCCGCCCCGCAGCTCGGCGTGGGCCTGCGGGTCTTCACCTTCGAGGTGGACGACGTGCTCGGCCACCTGGTCAACCCGGTCCTGGAGTTCCCCGACACCGAGGAGCAGGACGGCCCGGAGGGCTGTCTGTCGATTCCCGGGCTCTACTTCGACACCAAGCGCCGGCAGAACGTCATCGCCAAGGGCTTCAACGGCTACGGCGACCCGTTGCAGATCGTCGGCACCGGGCTGATGGCCCGCTGTGTCCAGCACGAGACCGACCACCTCGACGGTGTGCTCTTCCTCGACCGGCTGGACCCGGCCGGGCGCAAGGAGGCCATGAAGGCGATCCGCCAGGCCGACTGGTACGACGAGGCCGCCCCGCCGACGGTCAAGGTCAGCCCGCACTCCGCCACCAACCCCTTCGGTCTGGGCCGGTGACCCGCCGATGCGCCTGATCTTCGCCGGCACGCCGGCGGTCGCCGTCCCCGCCCTGGCCGCCGTACACGCCTCCGGGCACGAGCTGGTGGCCGTGGTGACCCGCCCCGACGCGCCCGCCGGCCGGGGCCGGGGGGTGCTCCGCTCGCCCGTCGCCGCCTGGGCCGACGAGCACGGCGTCGAGGTGCTCACCCCGGCCCGGCCCCGGGAGCCCGACTTCCTCGACCGGCTCGGCGCGCTGGCGCCCGACTGCGTGCCGGTCGTCGCGTACGGCGCGCTGGTGCCCCCGGCGGCGCTGGAGATCCCCCGGTTCGGCTGGGTCAACCTGCACTTCTCGCTGCTGCCCGCCTGGCGGGGCGCCGCCCCCGTGCAGCACGCGGTGCTGCACGGCGACGAGCTGACCGGGGCCAGCGTCTTCCAGCTGGAGCAGGGGCTGGACACCGGCCCGGTCTACGGCACCCTGACCGACGAGATCCGGCCCACCGACACCTCCGGCGACCTGCTGGAGCGCCTCGCCCACTCCGGTGCCGGGCTGCTGGTGGCCGTCCTGGACGCGATCGGGGCGGGGACGGCGCGGGCCGAGCCGCAGCCCGCCGACGGGGTCTCGCTGGCCCCGAAGCTGACCGTGGACGACGCCCGGGTGCGCTGGACCGACCCCGCCTTCGCGGTGGACCGCCGGATCCGCGCCTGCACCCCGGCCCCCGGCCCGTGGACGACCTTCCGCGGCGACCGGGTCAAGCTCGGCCCGGTGACACCGGTCGGCAACGGCCCCCAACTCAAGCCTGGAGAACTGCTGGTGGAGAAGTCCCGCGTGCTGGCCGGTACGGCGACCGTGCCGGTGCAGCTCGGTGAGGTGCGCGCGGCGGGCAAGAAGGCCATGCCGGCGAGCGACTGGGCGCGCGGTGTCCGGGTCGGCGGCGGGGAGGAGCTCGCGTGACCGGGCCGACCCGGCGACCCGCCGACGGCGTGCGCCCCGAGCAGCGCGGTGACGACCGGCGTCCCGACCGGCCCGCCGGCGGCTTCCGGGGCGACCGTCCCGCCCGTGCGGGCGGCTGGGGTGACCGGGGTGGCGTCGACGGGCGGGGCGGGCGACCCGGCCGCCCGGTCCGGCCGGCGGTTGACCTGCCCCGGCACGTCGCGTACCAGGCCGTCGCGGCGGTGCACCGCGACGACGCGTACGCCAACCTGGTGCTACCGACGATCCTGCGCGAGCAGGGGCTGACCGGGCGGGACGCCGCCTTCGCCACCGAGCTGACCTACGGCACCCTGCGCCAGCTCGGCACCCTGGACACCATCCTCACCGCCGCGGCCGGCCGGGACGTCGAGCGGATCGACCCGCCGGTACGCGACGCGCTGCGGCTGGGGGCCTACCAGCTGCTGCACACCCGGGTGCCGGCCCACGCCGCCGTGTCGTCCACTGTCGACCTGGTCCGCACGGTCGGTGAGGGCGCGACCGGGTTCGCCAACGCGGTGCTGCGCGAGGTGGCCGGCCAGGATCGCGACGCCTGGGTGACCAGGCTGGCCCCGACCATGGCGGCCGACCCGATCGGCCACCTGTCGGTGACCTACAGCCACCCGCAGTGGATCGTCCGGGCCTTCGCCGACGCCCTCGGCGGTGACCTGGGTGAGGTGACCCGCCTGCTGATCGAGAACAACGAGCGTCCGCCGGTGCACCTGTGCGTCCGCCCCGGCCGGGCCGACCCGGCCGAGGTGGCCGACGAGGTCGGCGGTGCCCCGGGCGCGTTCTCCCCGTACGCGGTCTATCTGCGCGGCGGTGCCCCGGGTGAGCTGTCGGTGCTGGCCGACGGCCGGGCGCACGTGCAGGACGAGGGCTCCCAGTTGGTGGCGAACGCGCTGGCGGCGGCCCCGATCGACGGCCCTGACGGCCGCTGGCTGGACCTGTGCGCCGGCCCCGGCGGCAAGGCCGGGCTGCTCGGCGCGCTCGCCGCGCAGCGGGGTGCCCGGCTGACCGCGGTGGAGGTCGCGGAGCACCGGGCCAGGCTGGTCGAGCAGGCCACCCGGGGGTTGCCGGTGACCGTTCTGCACACCGACGGCCGCACCGTCGGGGCGGATCCGAAGCTCGCGGAGGGGCACTTCGACCGGGTGCTGGTCGACGCCCCGTGCACCGGGCTGGGGTCGCTGCGCCGCCGTCCGGAGTCGCGCTGGCGGCGACAGCCGTCGGACCTGCCGCCGCTGACCCGGTTGCAGCGGGAACTGCTCTCCGCCGCGCTGCGGGCGACCCGTCCGGGTGGTCTGGTCGGCTACGTGACCTGCTCCCCGCACACCGTGGAGACGCACGTGACGGTCACCGAGGCCGCCCGCCGGGCCGGTGTGCCGGCGGACTTCGTCGACGCCCGACCGCTGCTCCCGGCCGGCATGCCCGGCCTGGGCGACGGCCCCACCGTGCAGCTCTGGCCCCACCGCCACGGCACCGACGCCATGTTCCTCGCCCTCCTCCGCCGCACCACCTGACCCCCCGAACCCACTGAACCCCCACCCCACCCCTCGCCCACCCACCCCCCACCCGCCGTCCCGCCTCGGTGATCAAGAGGTTCAGGTCACCCCGCCGCGCGATTTCTGACGCAAACCTCTTGATCAACCCATTCCTGACGCAAACCTCTTGATCGACCCCGCTGGGGCGGGATGGGGGGAGCGTGAGGGGAAGCGGGGGTGGGGTGCGGGAGCGTGAGGGGAGGAAGGGAGGGGAGTGCGGGTGGGGTGGGTCAGATGACGGGGAGGCCCTTGGGGCCGGCGCCGCGCATCGAGCGGGTCAGCTTCCGGTCGTCGCTCCACAGGAAGCAGCGGATGCCCCGGTCGCCCTCCTCCCACTCCCGTTGCGACGGCGGGTAGAAGATCGACCCGGCCCGGTACGGCAGTTCGCCGTTGTTGGGCACCTCGGCGAAACCGGCGATCAGCGCCATGCAGCGCCGGTGCACCCGCTGGTTGGTGCGACTGAATTCGGCCCAGCTCAGGTCGCTGCGCTCCAGGTAGACACCGACGAACTCGGCGCGGTGCGGTTCGGAGCAGAGCACCGGTGCCATGTAGTTCAGGTTGTTGCCGATCAGCTTGGGGTCGAAGCACCGGTGGCTGAGCGGGTTGTCGCCGACCATCGCCCCCCGCAGGCTGCCGACCCGGTTCACCGGCCGGGTGTTGTCGATGCTGTCGGTCTCGCTGAGGTCGCAACGGAACCAGCGGGCCCCGCTGTTCCACGCGGAGTTCGCCGGGAGTGCGATGTTCATGGTGAGCCGGGCCGAGTGCCAGTCACCACCGAGCACGTCCCGGGCCCGTTGGTCGCACTCGGCGCGGGCGGGGCGCAGCGCGGCGGAACCCGGCTCGGGCCGGTCGCCCCGGACCACCGCGCCGGTGAAGGTGCCGACGTGGATGGCCTCGGCCAGGTGGCTGCGCGCGCAGTCCACCGTGTCGTAGGTGCCGGCCTGCACCACCGGCGTTATCCGGGGCAGGCAGGCGTCGGTGGCGGGCACGAACGCCTGGGCCACCGGCAGCACCGGCCAGTCGTCGACCAGGTCTCCGTCGGCGCTGTGCTGCGGCACACAGCCGCTGAGCGCCACCGTCACCGCGCCGGCCAGCGCCAGCGCCCCGAGCCACCGTCGCATCGTCCGCCCTTTCCGGGAGCCGACGGTCCGCCGCCGCGCCCCACGTGGCCTTGCCCGCCGCCGGGCGAGCAGCATACGTGACCGTCCCCGATGGAGTGTCGTCGTACCGGGACCGTTCGGCCAGTCGTCACCGGCCCATCGTCCCCGATTCGATCTGGAGGGACCGGTTCGGACACCGTGGGTCACTCCCGGATGACGGGATGTCGCCCATGGTGCCGTGCCGTCCGCGGCGGGTGGCCGCGTTCGTACACTTGCCCTGTGACCGTACCGCCGTCGATCATCGCGCCCAGCATCCTCGCCGCCGATTTCGCCCGCCTCGCCGATGAAGTCCGCGCCGTCGAGGGCGCCGCGGACTGGTTGCACGTCGACGTGATGGACAACCACTTCGTTCCCAACCTCACCATCGGGCTGCCGGTGGTGCAGAGCCTCCGGGCGGTCACCCAGCTGCCGTTCGACGTGCACCTCATGATCACCGACCCGCGCCGGTGGGCACCCGGCTACGCCGACGCGGGCGCGTACAACGTGACGTTCCACGCCGAGGCGTGCGACGACCCGGTCGCCCTCGCCAAGGACCTCCGCTCGGCCGGGGCGAAGGCCGGGCTGGCCATCGACCGGGACACCCCGATCGAGCCGTACCTGGAGCTGCTGCCCAGCTTCGACACCCTGCTGATCATGACGATCAAGGCCGGTTTCGGCGGCCAGCGGTTCATCCCGCAGCTGCTGGACAAGGTGCGGGCGGCCCGCCGGCACGTCGACAGCGGCCACCTGGAGCTGCGCATCGAGGTGGACGGCGGGATCGCCGCCGACACCATCGAGCAGGCCGCGTCGGCCGGCGCGGACGCCTTCGTCGCCGGCACCGCCGTCTACGGGGCGGCCGATCCGGCCGAGGCGGTCCGCCGGCTGCGCGGGCTCGCGGAGCGCGCCGCCGTCGGGGCCTGAGGGTGGAGCCCACCGGCGACCGTCCCGACGTGATCCTGGTCGTCGACGACGACGAGGACATCGCCCGATTCGTCGAGTTCAACCTGCGGCTGCACGGCTTCGAGGTGCTGCACGCCGGGGACGGCCAGGAGGCCCTCGACATGATCGAGCGGCACCGGCCGGACCTGGCCGTGGTGGACCTGATGATGCCGCGCATCGACGGCCTGGAGCTGACCCGGCGGCTGCGCGCCAACCCGATCACCTCGGCGCTGCCGGTGATCATGTTGACCGCCAAGGGGATGACCGTGGACAAGGTGCACGGGCTCAGCGCCGGCGCGGACGACTACCTGGTCAAGCCGTTCGACACCGCCGAGCTGGTGGCCCGGGTCAGCTCCACGCTGCGCCGCAACAAGGAGTTCCGTGAGGTCTCCCCGCTGACCGGCCTGCCCGGCAACAGCCGGATCCGCCGGGAGATCAGCGACCGGGTCCGCAGCGGCGTCGACTACGCCGTCGGCTACATCGACATCGACCGGTTCAAGAGCGTCAACGACCGGTACGGCTTCGTCCGGGGCGACGAGTTCATCTCGGCGCTGGCCCGCAGCCTGCACCGGGCGGTGGTGGCGATCGGGCTGCCACCGGCGTTCCTCGGCCACGTCGGCGGCGACGACTTCGTGATCGTCTGCGCGCCCGAGCAGATCCGTCCGCTGACCTCCCGGGCCGTGGTCGACTTCGAGAAGTCCGCCGACACCCTCTACGACCCGGCCGACCGGGAGCGCGGCTTCGTCGAGCTGAAGGACCGTCGGGGCAACATCCGGCGGGCGGCCCTGGTCACGCTCTCGATCGGCGTCTCGCTCTCGGACGCCAGGAAGCGCTTCACCGACCCCCTGGACGCGATCGCCGTGGCCAGCGAGATGAAAACGGTCGCCAAGAGCCAACCGGGGTCATACGTCGCGGTGGACCGGCGACGCGCCGACGGGGTGTGAAGTAGCCCGCTGGAGGTGGCGGACCGACCGGGTGAACGTGTAAGACTTCGCATGTACCCACCACGCGCTGGCGGGGCTCGGTGAAATTCCGAACCGGCGGTGATCCACGCTCGACGTGGTAAGCCCGCGACCCGGACGGCTCTGCCGCCCGGTGGACCTGGTGAGAATCCGGGGCCGACGGTGGGGGAGCGGTTCGTCCGCACCCCCGACAGTCCGGATGGGAGACAGCGCGCGGGCGGGGCGGGCCTGCGCGGCTCCATCGGCGCGTGGGCTGCCCGGGGCGGCCCTGCCGTTCCCGGTTCCGTCGCCGCCTGCCCCGCTCCTCCCGTACCGCCCGCGCGCGGACCGGCGAGCGAGAGGGCAGGGCATGGGCGGCGTCTCCGTGGACGAGGCGATGCGCCGTGCCATCGAGCTGGGCGCCCGGGGCCTCGGCACCACCAGCCCCAACCCGGTCGTCGGATGCGTGCTGCTCGACGCGGACGGGGTCGTCGTCGGGGAGGGCTTCCACGCCTACACCGGCGGGCCGCACGCCGAGATCGTCGCGCTCGCCCAGGCCGGCGAGCGGGCCCGGGGCGGGACCGCGGTGGTCACCCTGGAACCCTGCGACCACACCGGCCGCACCGGCCCGTGCAGTCACGCGCTGATCCGCGCCGGGATCGCCCGGGTCGTCGTCGCCGTGCCCGACCCGAACCCGGTCGCCTCGGGGGGTGCGGCCACCCTGCGCGCCGCCGGGGTCCGGGTGGAGTTCGGGGTACGTGCCGACGAGGCCGAGGCCGGCAACGTCGCCTGGCTGACCTCGATGCGGCGCGGCTGGCCGTACCTGATCTGGAAGTACGCCGCGACCCTCGACGGCCGGTCGGCGGCGGCCGACGGCAGCAGCATGTGGATCACCTCCGAGGCGGCCCGGATGGACGTGCACGCGCTGCGCGGCACGGTGGACGCGGTCGTCGCCGGGGTGGGCACCGTGCTCGCCGACGATCCCCGGCTGACCGCCCGCAACCTGCGCGACGGCACCCTGGCCATCCGGCAGCCGCTGCGGGTGGTGGTGGACAGCGCGGGGCGTACCCCGGTCGACGCCCGGGTCCGCGACGGCGCCGCCCGGACCTGGATCGCGACCGTCGCGGAGGTCGGGGCCGGCCCGGACGGCCGGGTGGACCTGCCGGCCCTGCTGGCCGAGCTGCATCACCGCGGGGTACGGGCCGCGCTGCTGGAGGGCGGCCCCCGGCTGGCCGGCGCGTTCCTCGCCGCCGGCCTGGTCGACCGGGTCGTCGGGTACGTCGCCCCGAAGCTGCTCGGGGGCGGCCCGACCGCACTGGTCGACGCGGGTGTGACGACCATCGCCGACGCCATCGACCTGGAGATCACCGACGTCACCCGGGTCGGTTCCGACCTGCGGATCACCGCGCTGCCCCGGAAGAGGGAGGCCTGAGATGTTCACCGGCATCGTCGAGGAGTTGGGCGAGGTCGTCCGGATCGCCGACACCGGGGGTGACTCGGCGCTGGTCGCGATCCGCGGCCCGCTGGTCACCTCGGACGCCCGGCACGGCGACTCCATCGCGGTCAACGGGGTCTGTCTGACCGTGGTCGACGTCGACAGCGGGGTGTTCACCGCCGACGTGATGGGCGAGACCCTGCGGCGCTCCGCGCTCGGCGGGCTGCGCCCCGGCGACCCGGTCAACCTGGAGCGGGCCGCCGCGCTGAACAGCCGGCTCGGCGGGCACCTGGTGCAGGGGCACGTCGACGGGGTGGGCGAGGTGCTCTCCCGGGAACCGGCCGCGCAGTGGGAGACGCTGCGGTTCCGGCTCCCCGCCGCGCTGGCCCGGTACGTGGTGGAGAAGGGCTCGATCACCGTCGACGGGGTGTCGCTGACCGTGGCCGCGGTCGGCGACGACTGGTTCACCGTCGGGCTGATCCCGACCACCCTGAAGCTCACCACGCTCGGCGTCCGGGACGTCGGCGCCCCGGTCAACCTGGAGGTGGACGTGCTGGCCAAGTACGTCGAACGCCTCCTCACCACCCGCCCGCCGGTCGATCCGGCCCCGGTCGGGGGCCTGGCCGCCGCGGCGCTGGCCGACGGCGTCGGTGGTCCGGCGACCCCGTCGGTCGACGGTGGTGCCCGGTGACCGGGCCGCTCGGCTGGCTGCTCGACGCCCAGGTGCACCTGCTCGGCGCCCCGGTGCTGGTCCGGGAGATCGTCGGCAACGGCTTCGGGCTGGCCTCGGCGCTGCTCGGGCTGCGCCGGCAGGTCTGGGCCTGGCCGGTCGGCATGATCGGCAACGGGCTGCTGTTCACCGTCTTCCTCGGCGGGGTGTTCGCCACCCCGCAGGCACACGACCTCTACGGCCAGGCCGGCCGGCAGGTCTTCTTCTTCGCGGTCAGCGTCTACGGCTGGTGGCGGTGGTCACGCAACCGCCGCCAGGGCGGGGACGCGCCGGCGGTCACCCCCCGCTGGGCCACCGGCCGGGAACGGCTGGGCCTGCTGATCGCCGCCGTCGTCGGCACCGCGCTGGCCTACCCGCTGCTCGCCGCGCTCGGCTCGTGGGGGCCGCTGCCGGACGCCTGGATCCTCACCGGCAGCCTGCTGGCCACCTACGGCATGGCCCGGGGCTGGGTGGAGTTCTGGCTGGTCTGGATCGCCGTGGACGCGGTGGGCGTACCGCTGCTGCTGCGCGGCGGCTTCTACCCCTCGGCGGTCATGTACCTGGTCTACGGCGCGCTCTGCGTCTGGGGCTTCGCCGCCTGGTGGCGCAGCTCGCGGACCGTCCGCGCGGCGTCGACACCGATCCCGTCCACCTACTCGGAGGTCGTGGCATGAGCACCCAGGCGGTCACCTTCGCCCGGATCGAGGAGGCGGTGGCGGACATCGCCGCCGGCCGTCCCGTGGTGGTGGTCGACGACGAGGACCGGGAGAACGAGGGCGACCTGATCTTCGCCGCCGAGCTGGCCACCCCGGAGCTGCTCGCCTTCATGGTCCGCTGGACCTCCGGCTACGTCTGCGTCCCGCTGACCGAGGCGGAGTGCGACCGGCTGGACCTGCCGCCGATGCACCACACCAACCAGGACCGGCGCGGCACCGCGTACACGGTGACCGTGGACGCCCGGGAGGGGGTCAGCACCGGGATCTCCGCCGCGGACCGGGCGCACACCATCCGGCTGCTCGCCGACCCCGGCACCGACCCGACGGACCTGGCCCGCCCCGGCCACGTGGTGCCGCTGCGCGCCCGCTCCGGCGGGGTGCTGCGCCGCCCCGGGCACACCGAGGCGGCAGTCGACCTGACCCGGCTGGCCGGGCTGCGTCCCGCCGGGGTGCTCTGCGAGCTGGTCAACGACGACGGCACCATGATGCGCCTGCCGGACCTGGAGAAGTTCTGCGCCGAGCACGCGCTCACCCTGGTCACCATCGCCGACCTGGTGGCCTACCGGCGGCGGCACGAGAAGCAGGTGGAGCAGGTGGCCGAGGCGCGGATGCCCACCCCGTACGGGGTGTTCCGGGCGCTGGGCTACCGGGCCGAACACGACCCGGCCGAGCACGTCGCGCTGGTCATCGGCGATCTGGGCGACGGTCACGACGTGCTGGTCCGGGTGCACTCCGAGTGCCTCACCGGGGACGTCTTCGGCTCGCTGCGCTGCGACTGCGGGCCGCAGCTGCAGGCGTCGCTGGCCCGGGTCGCCCGGGAGGGGCGGGGCGTGGTGCTCTACGTGCGCGGGCACGAGGGGCGGGGGATCGGCCTGCTGCACAAGCTCCAGGCGTACCAGCTCCAGGACCAGGGCCGCGACACCGTGGACGCGAACCTCGACCTGGGCCTGCCGGCCGACGCCCGGGACTACGGCACCGGCGCGCAGATCCTCTACGACCTGGGCGTGCGGTCGATGCGGCTGCTCACCAACAACCCGGCCAAGCGGGCCGGGCTGGAGGGGTACGGGCTGACCGTCACCGGCCGGGAGGGGCTGCCGGTCCGGCCGCACCCGGAGAACGTCCGCTACCTGCGGACCAAGCGGGACCGGATGGGCCACCTGTTGGACGAGCTGGACGAGGTGACCGAGGCCCCGATGGGTGTTCCGGTCCCCGGCGACGAGATCGGAGTATGACCATGGCGGGTTTCGGTGAACCCGGAGCGACCCCGGTGGACGCCGCCGGGCTGACCGTCGGCGTGGTGGCCGCGCGCTGGCACGGCGATCTGACCGACCACATGCTCGACCGGGCCGTCGCGGCCGCGCGGGCGTGCGGGGCGCGAACGGTGACCGCCCGGGTGGCCGGCTCGGTGGAGCTGCCGGTGGTGGCCCAGGCGCTGGCCCGGCGCTGCGACGTGGTGGTGGCGCTGGGTGTGGTGGTCCGGGGGACGACCGCCCACTTCGACTACGTCTGCCGGTCGGTGACCGACGGACTGACCCGGATCGCCCTGGACGAGGGCAAGCCGGTGGCGCACGGGGTGCTGACCGTGGACACCCTGGACCAGGCGCGGGACCGGGCCGGGCTGCCCGGCTCCGCCGAGGACAAGGGCTGGGCGGCGACCGTGGCGGCGCTGGACGCCGCGCTGGCGCTCCGGTCCGTCGCCGTGGGCAACGCCCAGCCGGTCGGCTTCGCCGGCTGACCCCGGCCCGACGCTCCGGCCCGGCCGCCCTGGCGGCTGGG
Organism: Micromonospora sp. WMMD714; assembly: GCF_029581315.1. NCBI lineage: Bacteria > Bacillati > Actinomycetota > Actinomycetes > Micromonosporales > Micromonosporaceae > Micromonospora > Micromonospora sp. WMMD714. The sequence continues at coordinate 6,240,120 of NZ_CP120744.1, read as the reverse complement.
CCGCTGCGGGCCGCGCCGCCGGGCCGGACCGGTCGGACCGGTCGGACCGGCCGCTGCGGGCCGCGCCGCCGGGCCGGACCGGTCGGACCGGCCGCTGCGGGCCGCCGTCGCGGCGGTCAGAGCCGGCCGGCCTCGATGATCCGCCTGAGGAACTGCCGGGTCCGGGGCTGGGTCGGCTCGCCGAGGACCCGGGCGGGCGGCCCGGCCTCGACCACCCGGCCGGCGTCGAGGAAGCAGACCTGGTCGGCGACGTCCCGGGCGAACCCCATCTCGTGGGTGGCCAGCACCATCGTCATCCCGTCGGCCTTCAGGTCGCGGATCATCGCCAGCACCTCGCCGACCAGCTCCGGGTCGAGCGCCGAGGTGACCTCGTCCAGCAGTATCAGGCGGGGGGAGTTGGCCAGTGCCCGGACGATCGCCACCCGCTGCTGCTGGCCGCCGGAGAGCCGGTCGGGGTAGGCGTCCGCCTTCGCGCCCAACCCCACCCGGTCGAGCAGCTCCCGGGCCTGCGCCTCGGCCTCGGCCCGTCCCCGCCGGTGCACCCGGCGCGGGGCGAGGGTGACGTTCTCCAACACGCTCAGGTGCGGAAACAGGTTGTACGACTGGAAGACCATGCCGATGCGCCGACGGACCCGGTCAGGGTCGACCCGGGGATCGGAGATCTCCTCGCCGTCCAGCTCGATGGTGCCGTCGTCCAGCTCCTCGAGCAGGTTGACGCAGCGCAGCAACGTCGACTTGCCCGAGCCGGACGCCCCGATCAGCGCCACCACCTGGTGCTCGTGCACGGTCAGGTCGAGGCTGTCGAGCACCACCTGCCCGCCGAACTCCTTGCGCAGCCCCCGGCAGGTCAGTACGGCCATCGCCGCCTCCGGCGGGTCGTCGACACGGCCATCTCAGCCTCCGGACTGGCGTCGGGCCGAGCGCAGGGTCACCCAGTCGGTGACCGCGATCAGCGGGATGGCGAGCAGCACGAACAGCACCCCGGCGAGGATGTACGGGGTGTAGTTGAAGCTCTGCGCGGTGGCGATCTGGGCCGCCCGGACCGCGTCGATCGGTCCGGCCAGGGAGACCAGCCCGACGTCCTTCTGCATCGCCACCACGTCGTTGAGCAGCGGCGGCGCGACCCGCCGGACGGCCTGCGGCAGCACCACGTGCCGCATGGTCTGCCGGTAGGTCAGCCCCAGCGAGCGGGCCGCCGCGAGCTGGCTCGGGTGGACCGATTCGATGCCGGCCCGGAACACCTCGGCCAGGTAACCGCCGTAGGTGAGCACCAGCGCCAGCCCGCCGAGCACCAGCACCGGCGGCATGCCCTGCAACCGCAGTCCGGGCACGCCGAGGGTGAGCACGTACAGCACGATGATCAGCGGCAGGCCCCGGAAGGTGTACGTGTAGCCCGCCGAGAGCGCCCGGACCGGGAAGAAGACCGGCCCGCGCAGGGTGCGCAGCAGCGCGATCAGCAGACCGAGCAGCAGCGCCCCGACCGCGCAGCAGACCAGCAGCCGGACGTTGAGCCACAGCCCGGCGAGCACCTCGGGCAGCGCGTCCCGGGCGATCGCCGGATCGAGGAACGACCGGCGGACCCGGTCCCAGCCGGGTGCCCCGGTGACCGCGACGACCAGCAGCGTGCCGAGCACCGCCGTGGAGGCGGCGGCGACCAGCACGCTGCGGGTCGTCTGCCGCCGCCGGTACGCGGCCCGTCGCCGCTGGGCCGCCGAGGGGACGTGCCGCCGCTGCGGCGTCGGGACGTCGGGTGGGCGGGGTGGCGTCGGGGTGTCGGGTGGGCGGGGCGGCGGGTGGCTCACTGGAGTTCGGTCGCCCCTGCCACCTGGGCGAGCCACTTCTGCTCCAGCTGCTTGAGGGTGCCGGCCTCGGCGAGTTCCCCGATCGTCCGGCTGACGCAGGAGGTGAGCGGGGAGTCCTTGTCCAGCAGCAGGCCGAACGCCTCCGGCGCGCCGACCTGCGGCAGCTGCCCGACCACGGTGGCGTCGGTGATCTCCGAGCCGGTGATGTAGAACGCGGTGGGCAGGTCGACCACCAGGCCGTCGAGCTGACCGTTCTGCAGGGCCTTCTTGGCGTCGTCGTTGCTGTTGTAGACCTGGGGCTTCGCCTTCGGCTTGATCAGGTCGGTGATCGCCTGGTAGCTGGTCGTGCCGACCTGGGCACCGAGCTTGGCGTCCTTGAGGTCGGCCACCGACTTCTTGCCGACGATCTTGGACGACTTGAGCGCGATGACCGTCTGCCGCACCAGGTAGTACGGCGGGGAGAAGTCGACCGCCTGCTTGCGCTCCTCGGTGATGGAGAACTGGTTGACGTCGAAGTCGAAGTTCTTCGGGCCGGGGGCGATCGCGGCGTCGAACTTCACCCGGGTCCAGGTGACGTCCGCGGGGGCGTACCCGAGCTTCTCGGCGACCGCGTACGCGACGGCGGCCTCGAAGCCCTCGCCGCTGTCCGGCTTGTTGTCCTTGAACCACGGCGCGTACGCGGGTTCGTCGGTGGCGACGGTGAGCTTGCCCGGCGTGCGGGTCTTCAGGCCCTCCTTGGTGCAGGAGGGCGTGGTGGGGGCGGCGTCGGGGGTGGGGACGTTCTCCTGGGGCGCACATCCGGCCACGGCGACCAGGAGCGCGGCGGCGGCGACGGCGGCGGTGCGGGAACGTGAGCTGCTGCTGACCATGGCCGCCAGGATAAAGAAGATCGCCGATTCCCGGGAAGGTGTCCCGTCAGGTAGATGGGAGATCGATATCCGGCCGGCTCCCGCGGGTCGCCCGTCGCCGGCTGCTGTCCCATCCCCCGGGAGCCCGGTGGTGGGCCGGACGACACGGCCGGACCCGGAGCGCACGGCCCCGACGGGCGGCTGGAAGAATCCGGTCCCGTGAAGACGTTCGAGGAGTTGTTCGCCGAGCTCCAGGCCAAGGCCGCCGCCGGCACGCCGGGCTCGGGCACGGTCGACGCCCTGGCCAAGGGGGTGCACTTCGTCGGCAAGAAGGTCGTCGAGGAGGCGGCCGAGTCGTGGATGGCCGCCGAGCACGAGGGGCCGGAGCGCACCGCCGAGGAGATCTCCCAGCTGCTCTACCAGGTGCAGGTGCTGATGCTGGCCAGCGGTCTGGAGTTGAGGGACGTCTACCGACATCTGTGAGTGCGCCCGCGTCGTTGATCTGATCCGATCGAAGGAGCACTCCGTCATGTTGCGTGTCGCCGTACCCAACAAGGGCGCCCTGGCCGAGAAGGCCGCCCAGATGCTGCGCGAGGCGGGCTACCGCCAGCGCACCGACCCCAAGGACCTGGTCTGCCCGGACGAGGCCAACGACATCGAGTTCTTCTACCTGCGGCCCAAGGACATCGCCACCTACGTCGGCTCGGGTGACCTGGACGTCGGGATCACCGGCCGGGACCTGCTGATCGACTCGGGCGCACCCGCCGAGGAGGTGGTCGACCTGGCGTTCGGCCGGGCCACCTTCCGGTTCGCCGCCCGCCCGCAGGACGTCGGCGACGTCCAGGAGCTGGGCGGGCACCGGATCGCCACCGCGTACCCGGGGCTGGTCGAGCGCTACCTGGCCGAGCTCGGCGTCAAGGCCGACGTGATCCGGCTCGACGGCGCGGTGGAGAACGCCATCCGGCTCGGGGTCGCCGACGTCGTCGCCGACGTGGTGGAGACCGGCGCGACGCTGCGCCAGGCCGGCCTGGTCGTCTTCGGCGACCCGCTGCTGCGCTCCTCGGCGGTGCTGGTCCGCCGGGCCGCCGCGCCGGCGCACCCGCAGGCGGAGCAGCTGCTGCGCCGGCTGCACGGGGTGCTGGTGGCCCGCCGTTACGTGATGCTCGCCTACGACGTGCCGGCCGGGCTGCTCGACCGGGCCAGCGCGCTCACCCCGGGCATCGAGTCGCCGACGGTCTCCCCGCTGCATCGGGAGGGTTGGGTCGCCGTGCAGGCGATGGTCCTCCGCGACGACGTGCACCGGATCATGGACGAGCTGTACGAGCTGGGCGCCCGCGCCATCCTGGTCACCAACATCCACGCCTGTCGACTCTGAGCCGCCGCCGCGACGCCGGCCGGGGGCGGGTGGCAGACTGGTCGGGTGAGCGACACCGAGTTGATCCGCCTCAAGCCGCGTCGCATCCGGGTCGTCTGCTGGGCTTCGGCGGTCGCCCTGCTGGTGGTCTTCAGCCTGGTGGCGACCTCGTTGACCGGGGCGACCGGTGAGGGCTACGGCACCTTCCAGCGTGGCGACCAGGTCGCCATGGTCGGCCTCGGGGTGCTCGGTGCGCTCGGCATCCTGCTGTTCACCCGGCCCCGGGTCGAGGCGGACGCCCGTGGGGTCCGGGTGCGCAACGTGCTCGGCTCGTACGAACTGCCCTGGGAGGTGGTCCGGGGGGTGCGTTTCGACCGGGGTGCGCCGTGGGCCAGCCTGGAGCTGCACGACGACGACCTGCTGCCGATGGTGGCCCTCCAGGCGGCCGACAAGGAGGTCGCGGTCGACGGGGTACGGGCGCTGCGCCGGCTGCACCAGGCGCACCTGTCCCGGCTCGGCGGCGCGTCGACCCACCCGTGAGCGTCGCGGTCGACGCCCCCGCCCGGTAACCCCGGTTTGGGGCTGGCCGGGCGCGGGTGTAGTGTGGGTAAGTCGACCAGACTGCCCCCGCCTGCGGCGTGCGGGTGGTCCTGAAGCGGAGCGCCTGCTCCCACCCGAGTCGCCCCCAGTAGGTGGCCGGGTCCGGTCACCGGTTCCGGGCCTGTCCCGGTCCCGGATGCGCGATCATATGATCGTGCCGACCGGTCGAGCGGGCCCTGGCATGCGCCGGGGCCTTCTGCTTTCCGAGTCGCCCCCACCCGGGGGCCGCGCGGGGTCGGCTACCCGGCAGATCCGACTCGAGGAGGCCCCATCAGCGTCGAACCACGCGTGAACGATCAGATCCGGGCACGTGAGGTCCGACTGGTCGGCCCCGAGGGTGAGCAGGTGGGCATCGTCCCGCTGGAGCGCGCCCTGCAGCTGGCCGCGGACGTCGACCTGGACCTGGTCGAGGTTGCGCCGATGGCGCGCCCGCCGGTGTGCAAGCTCATGGACTTCGGCAAGTTCAAGTACGAGAGCGCACTCAAGGCGCGCGAAGCGCGGCGTAACCAGCAGCAGACCGTCATCAAGGAGATGAAGCTCCGGCCGAAGATCGACCCGCACGACTACGAGACCAAGAAGGGTCACGTGGTGCGGTTCCTCAAGGCGGGCGACAAGGTCAAGGTGACGATCATGTTCCGCGGTCGCGAGCAGAGCCGCCCGGAGCTGGGTTACCGGCTCCTGCGTCGGCTCGAGTCCGAGATCACGGACCTGGGATACGTCGAGGCCGCTCCGAAGCAGGACGGTCGAAACATGATCATGGTTTTCGCTCCGCACCGGGCCGTCAAGGCCTCCGCGGTCGCCGCCACGGCGTCCCGCACCGGTCCCCGGGACCGGACCACGGACGAGTCCGCGACGCCGGCACAGGGCGAGGCCCCGGTGGCCGGCGAGACCGCAGCAGCCGGCGAGACCGGCCCGACCGCTGACCCCAGCGGCCAGTAACAGGGAGAGACGTTCCACATGCCGAAGATGAAGAGCCACACGGGTATGGGCAAGCGGGTCAAGGTGACCGGCAAGGGCAAGATCGTCGCCCAGCAGGCCGGCCTTCGCCACAACCTGGAGAAGAAGCCCTCCACCCAGACCCGGCGGCTGACCGGCACGGTCGAGCTGGCCAAGGCTGACGTCAAGCGAATCAAGAAGCTGCTCGGCCGCTGACGCGCGCCACCTTTACCTAACAAGGAGTTGAGATGGCACGCGTCAAGCGGGCTGTGAACGCCCAGAAGAAGCGTCGTACCCTGCTGGAGACCGCGAGTGGTTACCGCGGTCAGCGCTCCCGGCTGTACCGCAAGGCCAAGGAGCAGGTGCTGCACTCGATGCAGTACGCCTACCGGGACCGTCGTGACCGCAAGGGCGACTTCCGGCAGCTCTGGATCCAGCGCATCAACGCTGGCGCCCGGGCCAACGGCATGACCTACAACCGGCTCATCCAGGGCCTGCGGCTGGCCGGCATCGAGGTCGACCGCAAGATCCTGGCCGACCTGGCCGTCCACGACGCCGCGGCGTTCGCCGCGATCGTCGAGCTGGCCCGCGCCGCCGTGACGGCCGAGGGCACCGGTGGCGCCGCGGCTCAGGCCGCCTGACCCACCCCGGCAGCAGATCGAGGCGTCTCCCATGCAGTCACCAGCGCGCGGGAGACGCCTCGACGCCGTCGCCGGCCCGTTCACCCCGCGGACCCCGAGGGTGGTCGCCGCCCGGCGGCTGCACCGTCGGCGGGACCGGGACGCCACCGGCCGGTTCCTGGCCGAGGGGCCGCAGGCGGTCCGCGAGGCGCTCGACGGCACCGGCACGGTGGTGGAGCTGTTCGGCACCCCGGCCGCGCTGGACCGGCACGCCGAGCTGGCGGCCCGGGCCGCCCGGGCCGACCTGCTGGTCTCCGAGGTCACCGACGAGGCCCTGGCCGCGCTGACCGAGACCGTCGCCCCGCAGGGGCTGGTCGCCGTCTGCCGGCACCTCGACGTACCGCTGGCGACCGCCCTGGCACGCGGACCCCGCCTGGTCGCGGTGCTCGCCGGGATCCGTGACCCGGGCAACGCCGGCACCGTGCTGCGGACCGCCGACGCGGCCGGCGCGGGCGCGGTGGTCTTCGCCGGGGACACCGTCGACCCGTACAACGGCAAGTGTGTGCGGGCCTCGGCCGGCAGCCTCTTCCACGTGGACGTGGTACGCGTCCCGGAGCTGCCCGCCACTGTCGACGCGCTGCGCGCCGCCGGGCTCTCGATCTTCGCCACCACCGGGTACGGCGACAGTGACCTGGACGACCTCGCCGACCACGGCCGGCTCGCCGCGCCCACCGCCTGGCTGTTCGGCTCGGAGGCGCACGGCCTGCCCGCGGAGCTGACCGCCGTCGCCGACGCCCGGGTCCGGGTGCCGCTGCACGGGCGGGCCGAGAGCCTGAACCTGGCTGCGGCGGCTGCGGTCTGCCTGTACGCTTCAGCGCGAGCGCTGCGCTGACACCCCGGTCACCCGCACACCGTCGTCACGCAGACATCGGCGTCACACAGACACCGCACCGCACACACCACACAGGGAGTCGGTCAGTTGAGGAACGCGCCACGGCGTTCGTTTAGCCAGCCCGCCGGTGTCGGCGGGCGGCGGGCCTGACCCTTCCCGCGCGCAACTCCCACCGGCGGGCTGCGGCATCGCCGCGCGTCCGTAGACTCGCCTAGCCGCCCGGGAGGGCCGGCGCCGCCGTGAGGGAGTGCCCGTACGCCATGAGCTACCGCAACGATCCGTACGACCCGAAGCAGGTCGCCCTGCTCGACCCGGCCGCCCTGGCCGAGGCCGTGGCCGACGCCGAAAAGGCGTTCACCGCCGCCGCCGACCCCGACGCGCTGACCGCGCTGCGCCCCGCGCACCTCGGCGACCGGTCCCCGGTGTCGCTGGCCCGCCGGGAGATCGGCGCGCTGCCGCCGGCCGCGAAGTCCGACGCCGGCAAGCGGGTCAACGAGGCCCGCCGGGCGATCGAGTCCGCCTACGCCGCCCGCGCCGAGGTGCTGGAGCGGGAGCAGGCCGCCCGGGTGCTGGTCGAGGAGCGGGTCGACGTGACCCTGCCGTACGACCGGCGGCCCCGGGGTGCCCGGCACCCGCTGTCCACGCTGATGGAGCAGATCAGCGACCTGTTCGTCGGGATGGGCTACGAGGTGGCCGAGGGCCCCGAGGTCGAGCTGGAGTGGACCAACTTCGACGCGTTGAACATCCCCGCCGACCACCCGGCGCGCGGGCTGATGGACACCTTCCACGTCGCACCGCCGCCGGGCGCGGACGCCTCCGGCCTGGTGCTGCGCACCCACACCTCGCCGGTGCAGGCGCGCACCATGCTGACCCGCAAGCCCCCCATCTACGTGGTGGTGCCCGGCCGGGTCTACCGCACCGACGAGCTGGACGCCACCCACGCACCGGTCTTCCACCAGGTCGAGGGTCTGGTGGTGGACCGGGGCATCACGATGGCGCACCTGCGCGGAACCCTGGACCACTTCGCCCGGGCCATGTTCGGCGAGGGGGCGAAGACCCGCTGGCGTCCGCACTACTTCCCGTTCACGGAGCCGTCGGGGGAGTTCGACGTCTGGTTCCCCGAGCACCGCGACGGCCCGCGCTGGGTCGAGTGGGGCGGCTGCGGCATGGTCAACCCGAGGGTGCTGCGGGCCTGCGGCATCGATCCGGAGGTCTACTCCGGGTTCGCGTTCGGCATGGGCATCGACCGGACGGTGATGTTCCGGCACGGGGTCAGCGACATGCGGGACATGGCCGAGGGCGACGTGCGGTTCACCCGCGCGTTCGGGGCCGGGGCGTAGGGCGATGCGGGTACGAGTCACGGAGACGGTGGTCTGAGTCATGCGAATTTCTGTCAGTTGGCTGCGGGAGCACGTGGACCTCCCGGTCGACCTGCCCACCGAGGACCTGGAGCAGGCCCTGGTGGACCTCGGCATCGAGGTCGAGTCGGTGGTGGACCTGCGCGGGACGGTCACCGGTCCGCTGGTCGTCGGCGAGGTCCGCGAGATCGAGGAGCTGACCGGTTTCAAGAAGCCGATCCGGCACTGCCTGGTCGACGTCGGCACCGCCAACGGCACCGGCAAGCCGCAGGAGATCGTCTGCGGGGCGCGCAACTTCGCCCCCGGCGACCGGGTCGTGGTGATCCTGCCCGGCGGGGTGCTGCCCGGCGACTTCACCATCGGCGCGCGCAAGACGTACGGCCGGATGTCGGCCGGCATGATCTGCTCCGCGCAGGAGCTGGGCCTCGGCGACGACCACGCCGGCATCATCGTGCTGCCGCCCGACACCCCGGCCCGGCCCGGCGACGACGCCCGGTCGGTGGTGGGGCTCGACGACGTCGTGGTCGAGCTGGAGATCACCCCCGACCGGGGGTACGCGCTGAGCGTGCGGGGCATCGCCCGGGAGCTGGCGTACGCGCTGGGCCTGCCCTTCCGTGACCCGGGCCGGGTGCCTGCGCCGGCCGGGACCGCCGAGCCGGCGTACCCGGTGCAGGTGCGCGACACCGTGGGCTGCGACCGGTTCACCGCCCGGATGGTCCGGGGTGTCGACCCGACGGCGGCCACGCCGGGCTGGATGCGGCAGCGGCTGACCGTGGCCGGCATCCGCAGCATCTCGCTGGCGGTCGACGTCACCAACTACGTGATGCTCGAACTGGGCCAGCCGATGCACGCGTTCGACGCCGACCGGATCACCGGCCCGCTGGTGGTGCGCCGGGCCGAGGCGGGGGAGAAGGTCACCACCCTGGACGGGGTGGTCCGTTCGCTGACCGTCGAGGACATGGTGATCTGCGACGACACCGGGCCGGTCTCGCTGGCTGCGGTGATGGGCGGCGAGACCAGCGAGGTGGTCGGCGGCACCACCACCGTGCTGCTGGAGGCCGCCCACTGGGATCCGGTGATGGTGGGCCGTACCGCCCGCCGGCACCGGCTGTTCAGCGAGGCGGCCAAGCGGTGGGAGCGGGGCGTCGACCCGGCCCTGCCGCTGGTGGCCCTCCAGCGCGCCGTCGAGCTGCTCACCGCGCACGGTGGTGGCGAGGCGGGCGCGGAGATCCTCGACCTCGACCACGTCCGGCCGATGCGTCCGGTCGTCCTTCCCGTCGACCTGCCGTCGCGCCGGATCGGGGTGGACTACCCCCCACAGCGGGTGGTCGACCTGCTGGAGCAGGTGGGCTGCACGGTGAGCCGGGGCGGCGACCGGCTGGCCGAGGACCCGGGGGCGGTGGGGACGACCGCCGGCACCGGCGAGGTGCTCACCGTCACCCCGCCGACCTGGCGGCCCGACCTCACCGACCCGGCCGATCTGGTCGAGGAGGTGGTCCGCCTCGACGGGTACGACCGGGTGCCGTCGGTGCTGCCCACCGCGCCGCCCGGCCGGGGCCTGACCTGGCAGCAGCGCCGCCGCCGGGCGGTGGCCCGCTCGCTGGCCGAACGCGGCTACGTCGAGGTGCTGGGCCTGCCGTTCGTCGCCCCGGAGCTGGCCGACCAGCTCGGGCTGCCGGCCGACGACCCGCGCCGGCCGGCGGTGCGGCTGGCCAACCCGCTGTCGGAGGAGGAGCCGCTGCTGCGTACCACGCTGCTCGGCCCGCTGCTCGGCATCCTCAAGCGCAACCTGGGTCGGGGCCACCGTGACCTGGCGCTCTACGAGATCGGCGCGGTGTTCCAGCCGCGTCCCGGCGTGGGCGCCCCGCCGGCCATGGGGGTGGACCGGCGTCCCACCGCCGCCGAGTTCGCCGCCGCCGACGCGGTGGTGCCCGCCCAGCCCCGGCACGTCGCGGTGGTGCTCACCGGGGACGTCGAGCCGGCCGGCTGGTGGGGCGCGGGCCGTCCCGCCGGGTGGGCCGACGCGGTGGAGGCCGGGCGGGCCGTGCTGGCCGCCGCCGAGCTGCCGGCCGAGCGGATCGAGGTACGGGCCGCCGAGCAGGCCCCCTGGCACCCCGGTCGCTGTGCCGCGCTGGTGGTCGACGGGGTGGTGGTGGGCCACGCCGGTGAGCTGCACCCGACGGTGGTGGCGGCGCTGGAGCTGCCCCGCCGGACCAGCGCCATGGAACTGGACCTGGACGCCCTGCCGGCCGCGCCGGTGGCGTCCGCGCCGACGGTGTCCGGGTTCCCCCCGGCGCTGATCGACGTGGCGCTGGTGCTGGACGACACGGTGCCGGCCGCCGACGTCCGGGCCGCGCTGGTCGAGGGGGCCGGCGAGCTGCTGGAGCAGGTCCGGCTCTTCGACGTGTACGCCTCGGAGTCGCTCGGCGCGGGCCGCCGGTCGCTGGCGTACAAGCTCACCTTCCGGGCCCCGGACCGGACGCTGACCGTGGAGGAGGCGGTGGCCGCCCGGGACGCTGCCGTGGCCGTGGCCGCCCAGCGGTTCGGGGCGACCCTGCGCGGCGCGTAGCCGTACCGGCCCGTCGACGGCCCCGACCCGGTCACCGGGTCGGGGCCGTCGGCCGGTCAGCCGGTGAAGGGCAGGACGACGCGGGAGGCGTCGCCGACGCCGAGGGTGGTGGGGGTGCCGCCGATGGCGTTCCACACCTGCACGGTCACCGTCCCGCCGCGGAGGTTGCCGAGGGTGCCGGTGGCCGAGCGCAGCCCCTGGGTCTGCCGGTAGCGCTCGGCGCCGGGTACCGGGTCGGTGGCGAAGTAGGCGTACGTCTCGACCCGGTCGGTGGTGCCGTCGCCGGTGAGGTCGTACGACACCCGGGCCTGGACGCCGTCACCGACCGCGGTGCCGGCGTCGACGGCCAGGTCGAAGGTGGTGGCTGCGCCGGTCCAGGTGCCGGTGAGCCCACGTGCGGTGAAGACCCGGGCATTGGTGGGGGTGCCGTCGTGGTTGCCATTCGCCGCCGTCAGGGTGACCGTGCCGGCGGGTCCGGTGGTGCCGGCCAGGGTGCCGTCGGCCTGCAGGTGGCGGGTCGCGTTCCACGGCTGGCCGGGGGGTGCGGTCGGGCTGGCGGTGGCGGTGGGGGTCGGGGTGGCCGTGCCGGTGAACGGGGTGAGGGTGAGGCCGGCGGCGCGCGGATCGCCGTCGTGCACCAGGGACTCCTGGGCGAGCACGTCGTCGAAGGCGAAGCCGTACGCCCGGCCGTCGACCATGTGCTGGTGGATGATCCGGGAGTAGTGGTTGGTCAGCGTGCCCCGGTAGAAGTCGGCCGGGCCGCCGCCGGGCTGCGTGGTGATGGTGTCGAGGGTGGCGCGGTGCAGGGCGGCGCAGAGCGTCCGGGCGATCGGTCCGACCACCTGGTCGTTGGGGGCGGCGAGCGTCCCGTCGCAGTCCCACACGTCGGAGCTGGTGGGCCTGGTGAAGGTGGCGACCTGTCGGCCGGCCGGGTCGGTGAACGTCATCGTGGTGCCGGCGGTACGCCCGAGGTAGCGCACGTCGGGCCGGTCGGTGAACGGGGTGACGGTCAGCGTCCGGGTGGTGTAGGAGCGCCAGGCCGCGTCGATGTACGGGTCGAGGTAGCCGGGGGCGAACCGGCCGGCGTCGACGGCCTTGCCGGGGGAGAGCACCCGCAGCACCGTGCCGTCGGACCGGGTCTGGACGGTGTCGGCCCAGCCGGGCTGGGCGCGGACGGCGTCGATGACGGCCTGCCGGCCGCCGCTGACGAGTTGGCCGGCCCGCCGGGTGGTGCCGCTCGCGCCGGTGACGCTGACCGCGTGCGGGACGGCGAACATGTCGACCTGGGTGCTGTTGAGCCAGAGCCCGGCGTCGTTGTAGGTGAACTCGGACCAGTCGAACAGGATGTCGCGGTTGGGGTCGCCGGCCGCCCATGGGGCGGGCTGGACCAGCCCGTCCGGGGTCAGTGAGAAGCGCAGCTTCTGGCCGAAGGAGAAGTAGACCCGCCCGGAGAGGCCGCGGGGAACCCGCAGGGTGACGGAGCCGCCGTTGGCGGGCCCGGCGATCGAGACGTCGGGGGCGGGGGTGGGCGGCTGGCCGCCGGCCGGCCAGGGGGTGAAGACGCCCCCGGCGGTCACGTAGCCGAGCCGGCCGGAGGCGAGGTCGACGCCGAGGAGGTAGAGGTGGACGGCCTCCGCCCGGCCGGTGTTGTTGGTGACCGTCAGCGGCAGGGGGGACGGTCCGACGGCGCGGGTGGGCGCGGTGGTGAGGCCGAGGGTGGTGATGCCGGCGATGGCGATCGCGACGAGGACGGTGGCCCAGCTTCTGGGGGTACGCAACAACGACTCCTTCGGCCGTGGGCGGCAAGCGGCGGGCGGGTGGTATGTGGCTGATAGACAGATAGAGAGCGCTCTCCCAGGATGGCCAATACCCTCATGGCTGTCAATGGATGCGGATGGTCCGGGTCGCTTCCTCATGTCCATGCAGTAGGCTGTATTAACTTGCATAGACGGTCGGTGGACCGCTAACCTTCTCTGCATAGTCATGCGGAGGTGGGAATGGGTATCCGAACTGCGGTCGCCGGAGCGAGCGGCTACGCCGGGGGCGAGCTGCTGCGCCTGATCGCCGGTCACCCCGAATTCGACCTGGTCACCGCCACCGCGCACCGCCAGGCCGGTGCGCCGGTCAGCGCCGTACACCCGCAGCTCGCGGGGCTGGATCTGGTGTTCGCGGCGACGGACGCGGCCACGCTGGCCGATGCGGACCTGGTCTTCCTGGCCCTGCCGCACGGGGAGTCGGCGGCGCTCGCCGCCGAGCTGCCGGAGTCGGTGCGGGTGGTCGACCTCGGCGCCGACCACCGGCTCCGCGACGCGGACGCCTGGTCCCGCTACTACGGCGGCCCGCACGCCGGGGCCTGGACGTACGGTCTGCCGGAGCTGCCCGGCCAGCGGGCCGCGATCGCCGACGCGACCCGGGTCGCCAACACCGGCTGTTACGCCGTCGCCGTCACCCTGGCCCTCGCTCCGCTGGTCGCCGCCGGTGCGGTCGCACCCGCCGACGTGGTGGTAGTCGCCGCCTCCGGCACCTCCGGGGCCGGTCGGGCCGCCAAGGCGCACCTGCTCGGCAGCGAGGTGATGGGGGACCTGTCGCCCTACAAGGTCGGTGCCCACCAGCACGTCCCGGAGATCAAGCAGGCCACCGGGGCGACCGGCCTGTCGCTGACCCCGGTGCTCGCCCCGATGCCGCGCGGCATCCTCGCCACCGTCACCGCCGTGCCCACCGGCGACGCCGACCCGCGCGCGGTGCTGGCCGCCGCGTACGCCGACGCGCCGTTCGTGCACCTGCTGCCCGAGGGGGCGTGGCCGCACACCGCCGCCACCGCCGGGGCGAACTCCTGCCACCTCCAGGCCACCGTCGACGTCGACTCCGGCCGGGTGATCGTGGTCAGCGCCATCGACAACCTCGGCAAGGGCGCCGCCGGCCAGGCGGTGCAGAACGCCAACCTGATGTTCGACCTCCCCGAAACCACCGGCCTGCCCCTCTTCGGAGTTGCCCCATGAGTGCGAGGAGTGCAGCGCAGCGGAGCCCCGCAGTCGCGAACGAAAGGTCAGTCCAGTGAGTGTCACCGCCCCTCGGGGGTTCCGTGCGGCCGGTGTGCCGGCCGGGTTGAAGAGCGGCGGGGCGACCGACGTCGCCCTGGTCGTCAACGACGGCCCGGACGCCGGTGTCGCCGGTGTCTTCACCACCAACCGGGTCAAGGCCGCGCCGGTGCGCTGGACCCAGCAGGTCGTCCGGGGTGGCGTGGTCCGGGCCGTGGTGCTCAACTCCGGCGGGGCGAACGCCTGCACCGGCCCGGCCGGTTTCCAGGACACCCACGCCACCGCCGAGCACACCGCCGCCGCGCTCACCGCGTCCAGCCCCCGGCTGCGGCTCGGTGCCGGTGACGTGGCGGTCTGCTCGACCGGCCTGATCGGCGAGCGGCTGCCGATGGACAAGCTGCTACCCGGGGTGCGTACCGCGATCCGGGCGCTGGCCCGCGACGGTGGCCCGGCCGCCGCCGAGGCGATTATGACGACGGACACCCGGCCGAAGACCACCGTCGCCCGGGGGGCCGGCTGGACGGTGGGTGGGATGGCCAAGGGGGCCGGGATGCTGGCGCCCGGGATGGCCACCATGCTCTGCGTGCTGACCACCGACGCGGTGGCCGGGCCGGAGCTGCTGGACGCCGCGCTGCGGGCCGCCACCCGGGTCACCTTCGACCGGGTGGACTCCGACGGCTGCATGTCCACCAACGACACGGTGCTGCTGCTGTCCAGCGGGGCGTCCGGGGTGGAGCCCGACGAGGCCGAGCTGACCGCGGCCGTCACCGCCGCCTGTCACGACCTGGCGCAGCAGTTGGTGTCCGACGCCGAGGGGGCGACCAAGGAGGTGGCCATCGAGGTGGTCGGTGCCGCCGACGAGGACGACGCGGTCGAGGTGGGCCGTTCGGTGGCCCGCAACAACCTGGTCAAGACCGCGTTGTTCGGCAACGACCCGAACTGGGGCCGGATCCTCGCCGCCGTCGGCACCACCGCCGCCGCGTTCGACCCGGACGCGGTGGACGTCGCGGTCAACGGGATCTGGGTGTGCCGCGCCGGTGCCGCTGCCGAGGACCGGGCCAAGGTCGACCTGACCGGGCGGAACGTCGCCATCCGGATCGACCTGCACGCCGGGCCGGCGACGGCCACCATCTGGACCAACGACCTGTCCCACGCGTACGTGCACGAGAACTCGGCGTACTCCACATGAACCTCTCCGCGGATCTCACCCGGGCGCAGGCCAAGGCCGAGACGCTGATCGAGGCGCTGCCCTGGCTGGCCCGGTTCTCCGGCGCGACGGTGGTGGTCAAGTACGGCGGCAACGCGATGGTCGACCCGACCCTGCAACGGGCCTTCGCCGCCGACATGGTGTTCCTCCGGTACGCCGGCCTCAAACCGGTCGTGGTGCACGGCGGCGGCCCGCAGATCTCCGCGATGCTCGGGCGGCTCGGCATCGCCAGCGAGTTCAAGGGCGGCCTGCGGGTCACCACCCCGGAGGCGATGGACGTCGTCCGGATGGTGCTGGTCGGTCAGGTCGGCCGGGAACTGGTCGGCCTGATCAACGCGCACGGCCCGTTCGCCGTCGGCCTGTCCGGCGAGGACGCCGGCCTGTTCACCGCCGTGCGGCGGCCCGCCTGGGTCGACGGCGAGGCGGTCGACGTCGGGCAGGTCGGCGACGTGGAGTCGGTGGACGTCTCGGCGGTGACCGACCTGATCGCCGCCGGCCGGATCCCGGTCATCTCCACGGTCGCGCCGGACGCCGACGGGGTGTTGCACAACCTCAACGCGGACACCGCCGCCGCCGCGCTGGCGATCGCCCTTCAGGCCCGCAAGCTGGTGGTCCTGACCGACGTCGCCGGCCTGTACGCCAACTGGCCGGACACCACCAGCCTGATCAGTGAGATCGGCACCGAGGCGCTGGCGACGCTGCTGCCGTCTCTGGAGGCGGGGATGGTGCCCAAGATGGAGGCCTGCCTGCGGGCGGTGCGCGGGGGAGTGCCCGCCGCGCACGTCGTCGACGGCCGGGTCGCCCACTCCACGCTGCTGGAGGTCTTCACCTCCGAGGGGTTCGGCACGATGGTCGTCGACACCCCGGCCGCACCCACCAACGAGGAAGGCACGGTCGGTTCATGAGCACGCTGGTGGAACGCTGGCGCCAGTCCATGATGGACAACTACGGCACGCCGCCGCTGGCGCTGGTCTCCGGCTCCGGCGCGGTCGTCGTCGACGAGGCCGGCCGGGAGTACGTCGACCTGCTCGGCGGCATCGCGGTCAACTCCCTCGGGCACGCCCACCCGGCGGTGGTGGCCGCCGTCTCGACCCAGGTCGCCACCCTCGGCCACGTGTCCAACCTGTTCGTCGCCGAGCCCCCGGTGGCCCTGGCCGAGCTGCTGCTGGCGTTGGCGGGCCGGACCGGCCGGGTGCTGTTCACCAACTCCGGCGCGGAGGCCAACGAGACGGCGTTCAAGCTGTCCCGGCTCACCGGCCGGTCGCACGTGGTGGCCACCGCCGGGGGTTTCCACGGCCGCACCATGGGGGCGCTGGCCCTCACCGGCCAGCCGGCCAAGGCCGACCCGTTCCGCCCGCTGCCCGGCGACGTCGACCATGTGCCGTACGGCGACGTGGCGGCACTGGCGGCGGCCGTCACCGACGCGACCGCGATGGTGGTCCTGGAGCCGGTGCAGGGGGAGAACGGGGTGGTGGTGCCGCCCCCCGGCTACCTGGCCGAGGCCCGGCGGATCACCGCCCGGCACGGCGCGCTGCTGGTGCTCGACGAGGTGCAGACCGGGATGGGCCGTACCGGCTACTGGTTCGCCCACCAGGCCGACGGTGTCGAACCGGACGTCGTCACCCTGGCCAAGGGGCTCGGCGGCGGGCTGCCCATCGGTGCCTGCCTGGCCTTCGGCCGGGCCGCCGAGCTGCTCCGCGCTGGGTCGCACGGCACCACCTTCGGCGGCAACCCGGTGAGCTGCGCCGCCGCCCTCGCGGTGATCTCCACCATCGCCAGCGAGGGGCTGCTCGACCACGTGAAGCGGATCGGCGAGCGGCTGCGGCGGGGGATCGAGGCGCTGGGTCATCCGCTCGTCGCCGAGGTACGCGGTGCCGGGCTGCTGCTGGGCGTCGTGCTCGCCGCCCCGGTCGCCGGCCCGGTGGCCGAGGCGCTGCGGGCGGCCGGTTTCCTGGTCAACCCGGTCCAGCCGGGGGTGATCCGGCTCGCCCCGCCGCTGATCCTCACCGCCGGGCAGGTCGACGCCTTCCTGGCCGCCCTTCCCGCCGCCCTCGACACCCCGGCCGCCGGTGGGCAGCCGCCCGCGCCGGCGCCGGCCACGATCCCGCACGCCAGCCCCTCTGACCCGACGGAGACCCACGCATGATCCGGCACCTTCTGGCCGACGACGACCTCACCCCGGCCGAGCAGTCGGCGGTGCTCGACCTGGCCGCGCGGATGAAGGCCGACCGGTTCGGCTACACCCCGCTGGCCGGTCCGCGTGCGGTGGCGGTGCTGTTCGACAAGCAGAGCCTGCGGACCCGGATCTCCTTCGACGCCGGCATCGCCGAACTCGGCGGCCACCCCCTCGTGGTGGACACCCAGGTCACCCACTTCGGCCGGGGTGAGACGCTCGCCGACGCCGGCCGGGTGCTGTCCCGCTACGTCGCCGCCATCGTGCTGCGCACCCACGGCGACGACCGGATCGCCGAGGTCGCCGCGCACGCCACCGTGCCGGTGGTCAACGCGCTCACCGACGGCTACCACCCGTGCCAGCTCCTCGCCGACCTGCTCACCGTCCGCGAGCACTGCGGCGGCACCGCCGGGCGGACCCTGGCGTACGTCGGTGACGCGGCCAACAACCTGTCCCACTCGTACCTGCTGGCCGGGGCGACCGCCGGGATGCACGTCCGGGTCGCCGGGCCGGCCGGGTTCCAGCCCGATCCCGGGGTGCTGGACCGGGCCGGGAAGATCGCCGCCGGCACCGGTGGCTCGGTGCGGGCGCTCGTCGACCCGGTCGAGGCGGTCCGGGACGCCGACGTGGTGGCCACCGACACCTGGACCTCGATGGGTCAGGAGGAGGACGGGCTGGACCGGATCACGCCGTTCCTGCCGTACCAGGTCAACGACGCGCTGCTCGCCCACGCCGGGCCGGACGTCAAGGTGCTGCACTGCCTGCCCGCGCACCGGGGCGAGGAGATCACCGGCGAGGTGCTCGACGGCCCCAGGAGCGTGGTCTTCGACCAGGCGGAGAATCGGCTGCACGCCCAGAAGGCGCTGCTGACCTTTCTCCTGGAGGCATCCTCGTCATGACCGCTCCGACCCGCGCCGCCCGGCACGCCCGCATCGTCGAGTTGATCCGCACCAGGGCGATCCGCTCCCAGACCGAGCTGGCCGACCTGCTCGCCGCCGCCGGGGTGCAGGTCACCCAGGCGACCCTCTCCCGTGACCTGGAGGAGCTGGGCGCAGTGAAGGCCCGTGGCGGCGACGGGCGGGCCGGTTACCTGATCCCGGAGGACGGCCACCGGCCGCTGCGGGACGCCGAGGCGGCCCCCGCCCGGCTGGTCCGGTTGCTGCGGGAACTGCTCAACGGGGTGGACTCCAGCGGCAACATCGCCGTCCTGCGTACCCCGCCGGGCGCGGCGCACTACCTGGCCAGCGCGTTGGACCGGGCGGGGCTGACCGAGATCGTCGGCACCATCGCCGGTGACGACACCATCCTCGTGGTGGCCCGGGAGACCGACGGCGGGGCGGTGCTCGGCGAGAAGCTCGCCGGCTGGGCCCGGCGCGAGGACAGCGGGGACGGCAACGCCCCGTGAGCCGGCGGGCCACGGGTGGGGCACGAGGAACGGTCCGGTACCGAACCCCGCAGTCGGGGAACGAAAGGTGAGCACTGCCAGAATGAACGCCGTGGACGACAAGAGCCTGACCGAGAACAGCGCCGCGACGAACCGGACGAGTCTGTGGGGTGGCCGGTTCGCCGGCGGTCCCGCCGAGGCTCTCGCGCGGCTGTCGGTGAGCGTCCAGTTCGACTGGCGTCTCGCCCCGTACGACATCGCCGGTTCCCGGGCGCACGCCCGGGTGCTGGCCGGCGCGGGGCTGCTCGACCCCGACGAGCTGGGGCGGATGCTGGCCGCGCTGGACGACCTGGAGGCCGCCTGCGCGTCCGGGCAGTTCCGCCCCACCATCGACGACGAGGACGTGCACACCGCGCTGGAGCGGGGTCTGCTGGAGCGGCTCGGCAGCCTCGGCGGCAAGCTGCGGGCCGGCCGGTCGCGCAACGACCAGGTCGCCACCGACCTGCGGCTCTATCTGCGTGACCACGCCCGGGGGGTGGCCGCCCGGCTGGTCGAGCTGGCCGAGGCCCTGGTCGAGCAGGCGGAGCGGCACGTCGACACGGCCGCGCCGGGGATGACCCACCTCCAGCACGCCCAGCCGGTCACCTTCGGGCACTGGCTGCTGGCCCACGTCCAGCCGCTGCTGCGGGACCTGGAGCGGCTGCGCGACTGGGACCACCGGACGGCGATCAGCCCGCTCGGCGCGGGGGCGCTGGCCGGTTCCGGGCTGCCGTTGGACCCGGTGGCCGTCTCCAAGGAGCTGGGGTTCCGCACCTCGTTCGCCAACTCGATGGACGCGGTCGCCGACCGGGACTTCGTCGCCGAGTTCCTCTTCGTCACCGCGCTGGTGGGGGTGCACCTGTCCCGCCTCGGTGAGGAGGTGGTGCTCTGGACCTCGCACGAGTTCGGCTGGGTCGAGCTGGACGACGCCTTCGCCACCGGATCGTCGATCATGCCGCAGAAGAAGAACGCGGACATCGCCGAGCTGGCCCGGGGCAAGTCCGGCCGGCTGGTGGGCGGGCTGATGAGCGTGCTCACCATGCTCAAGGGCCTGCCGATGGCCTACGACCGGGACATGCAGGAGGACAAGGAGCCGGCCTTCGACGCGGTGGACACCCTGGAGCTGCTGCTCCCGGCCCTGGCCGGGATGATCTCCACGATGACCGTCCGGGTGGACCGCCTGGTCGCCGCCGCCCCGGTGGGCTTCTCGCTCGCCACCGAGGTCGCCGACTGGCTGGTCCGGCGTAACGTGCCGTTCCGCGACGCACACGAGATCACCGGCAAGCTGGTGGCGCTCTGCGCGGCCCGCGACTGCGCCCTCGACGAGGTCTCCGACGCCGACCTGGCGGCGGTCAGCGAGCACCTCGACCCGTCGGTGCGTGACGTGCTGTCGGTCCGGTCGGCGCTGGCCGCCCGGATCACCCCCGGCTCCACCGGCCCCGGCCCGGTCGCCGACCAGCTCGCCGCCGCGTCCGACCAGCTCACCGGCTGGCGGGAGTGGGCCGCCGAGCGGGTGGTCCCCCGCTGACCTGACCCGCGCCGGTCGTCCGTCGCCCCTGCTGCAGGGCACGGACGACCCGGCGTGGTCCGGCCGGTCTCCGCGGCGGCCGGCGTTCAGGCGGGGCGCTCGCGGCGGGGGAGCTTCGCCACCACCGCCTGGTAGGAGCCGTCGACCGCCTCGACCAGTTCGTCGTCGGGAATGTCGCCGCCCAGGTCGAGCGCGTTCCAGCCGGAGCGGCCGACGTAGGGCATCGGCCGGGCGTCGGCGGGGAACCGGTGCAGCCACTCGTCGGCGATCTCCCGGGTCGGCCCACACTTGACGCCGACCCGGGCGGTGCCGTCGGGCGCGCCGAGGAACGCGAAGATCCGGCTGCCCACCTTCACCACCTCGTCGCCCTCCCAGGGCCGGTCCAGCCAGGCACCCGGCTTGCCGAGGCAGTACGCCAGCATCTCCTCGCGCGTCATCGCGTCCTCCCGATGCGGTGGTGGTGGCCCCAGTCTTCCCGAACCGGACCGCTCCGGCCGGTCGACCGAGGGTGGCGGTGCCTGTGGCGCGGCCCGACCGGCCCGATCGATGCCGGTGCTGTTCCCGCCGGTGCTGCCCCCGTCGCGCCGCTGGTTGCGGTGGGTGAGCGAACATCTGTCGTTACACAGAGCAATGTCTCTGCCGTGACCACCACCGCACCCTTTCTGCCTTTGCTCTGCTGCCCTCCCCGCACCACGACGCCGAACAGGAAGAACGTCGGAGAGGTGGGTGGTGACTCGGCGCTGCGGCCATGACACTGAGTGCCTGTCGCGTCGAGGTCAGCAGAGCAAAGCGTCGATGGTGGGGGGCGGGTGGCGGTTTGCTGACTACTCTCGGTAGCGGATCGCAACGGTGGCGGGGCGGTTGGTCGCCGGCGTCCGGGAACGGTGACCACGCCCCGGCGGACCCCGGGTCAGGCGGTGCGGGCGGCCAGACGTTCGTAGCGTTGCTTGGCCGCTTGGGCGCTGCCCAGGCCGAGCCCGAACGCAATGGCCTGCCAGGTCAGTCCGCGGGCGCGGGCCATCGTCAGCAGTCCCGCCTCCAGGGTGTCGAGTTCGGCGCGCAGGTGCGGCAGGAGGGTCAGCGCAGCGGTGAGGTCCGCGTCGTCGACGGGCTCCTCGTCGTCGTCGCGCTTCGTCCCGCCGGCGGCGAGCGCGGTGACCACCGAGACGGCCTCCCACGGGTCGGCCAGGTACGGATTGGTGTGCCGCCGCCGTCGTGCGTCGGTGTCGGCGTGCCGCGTGCTGATCCGGTGTAGCGCGGCGTAGGTCCGCTCAGCTCGGGCTCGGGCCGCGTCGGGTGCGCTGAAGGCGTCGGTCATGACACCATTCCAGGGCAACAACGTTCCGTTGTCAACGGAACGTTTAAACCCTGGCAGACCCCGACTCCGGCCGTCCGGCATGTCGCTGTCGGTTTGCCGATCTTTGTCGTAGGGCGTTACCTGGACCGGTGGACTACCCGTGGTTGCGTGCCCCGGCCGCCGAGGTGGCCGAGACGGCGCGGACGCTGCTCGGCTGGGAACTCGCCGCCGGCGGCGTCCGGATCAGACTGACCGAGGTCGAAGCGTACGCCGGGACCGGCGAGGACCCGGCGTCGCACGCCCACCGTGGACCCACGCCCCGGACTGCCGTGATGTTCGGCCCGGCGGGGCACGCCTACACGTACTTCGTGTTCGGCATGCACTGGTGTCTCAACATCGTCTGTGGTCGGGAGGGGGAGGCGGCGGCTGTCCTGCTGCGGGCCGGGGAGGTGGTCGCCGGCCTGCCGGCGGCCCGCGAGCGCCGGGGGGACGTCGCCGACCGGGACCTGGCCCGGGGGCCGGCCCGGCTGGCCGTCGCGCTCGGCGTCACCGCGTCGGCGAACGGCACCTGCGTGCTCGACGGGAGCGGCCCGCTGCTGCTGAGCCCGCCGACCCGCCCGGTCACCCGCGCGGAGGTCTCCGCCGGCCCCCGGGTCGGGGTGGCCGCCGCGCACGACGTGCCGTGGCGCTTCTGGATCACCGGCGACCCGACGGTCAGCGCCTACCGCCGGCACACGCCCCGACGGCGTGCCTGACCCGGGCCTGCGGGTCCGCCGGGGTTCTCCGGTGGCGCAGTTCTGTGGGGAGCCGTGGCGTGGGGAGCCCGAGGCGGGACGTCCGTCGCGGGCGGAATTGGTTAGCATTCGCGCTCATTGCGAGGGTGGAGGTAACGGGGATGGACGCACACGACGCCGGAGTGCTGGTCGGCCGGGTGGCCTGCGTGGCCATCCCGCTGGTGGTGATGCTGGTGCTGGCGGCGGTCGTCGTGGTGGCGGTCCAGCTCGGCCGCCGCCGCCCGACCCCACCCCCGACCCGGCCGTGGCCGCCCGCCGACCCGGCCCGCTACGGCCAGCCGTACCCCGGCCCACCGTCGGCGGCTCCGTCCCACGAGGGTCCGCCGCCTGCCGCGTCGGACCAGGCGGGTTCCGGAGTGCCGAGCGAGGGCGAGGGGCCGGCGGGGCCGACGCCGCCGGGGTGACCGAGGCCACCCCGGGCACGGGCGGCGGAGGAATAGTTGACGCGTCAAATAGGTTGTGCGCGACGTCCGGGTACCACGAAAGGCCCGGGATCTCAGACGCGAGGAGCTGGTCATGCAGTTCGGAGTCTTCACCGTCGGCGATGTCACGGTCGACCCGACCACCGGACGGGAGCCGACCGAGCACGAGCGGATCAAGGCGATGGTGACCATCGCCCTCAAGGCCGAAGAGGTCGGTCTGGACGTCTTCGCCACCGGCGAGCACCACAACCGCCCGTTCGTCCCCTCCTCGCCGACCACCATGCTGGGGCACATCGCGGCCCGCACCGAGCGGCTGCTGCTGTCCACCTCGACCACGCTGATCACCACCAACGACCCGGTGAAGATCGCCGAGGACTACGCCATGCTCCAGCACCTGGCCGACGGCCGGGTGGACCTGATGATGGGGCGCGGCAACACCGGGCCGGTCTACCCGTGGTTCGGGCAGGACATCCGCAACGGCATCCGGCTCGCCATCGAGAACTACGAGCTGCTGCACCGGCTGTGGCGCGAGGACGTGGTCGACTGGCAGGGCAAGTTCCGTACCCCGTTGCAGTCGTTCACCTCGACCCCGCGTCCGCTCGACGACGTGCCGCCGTTCGTCTGGCACGGCTCGATCCGTAGCCCGGAGATCGCCGAGCAGGCCGCGTTCTACGGTGACGGCTTCTTCGCCAACCACATCTTCTGGCCCAAGGAGCACACCCAGCGGATGGTCGGCCTCTACCGGCAGCGCTTCGCCCACTACGGCCACGGCTCGCCCGAGCAGGCCATCGTCGGGCTCGGCGGGCAGGTGTTCATGCGGCGCAACTCGCAGGACGCGGTGCGCGAGTTCCGGCCGTACTTCGACAACGCGCCGGTCTACGGGCACGGGCCGTCGCTGGAGGAGTTCACCCGCGAGACCCCGCTGACCGTGGGCAGCCCGCAGCAGGTCATCGACCGCACCCTCGGTTTCCGGGAGTACGTCGGCGACTACCAGCGGCAGCTGTTCCTGCTCGACCACGCGGGGCTGCCGCTGAAGACGGTGCTGGAGCAGCTGGACCTGCTCGGCGAGGAGGTCGTACCCGTGCTGCGCAGGGAGTTCGACGCGCTGCGCCCGGCGCACGTGCCGGTCGCGCCCACCCACGCCTCGCTGGTCGCCGCCCGCGACGCCGCCGCGTCGGCCACGACGGGTGACGCCGGTGACCTGGCCGGTGCGGGCGACGCCGGTGACCTGGCCGCCGCCGGGGCGGAGGGAACCCGGTGACCCGGCGCACCCTGGCCGTGGTGTCGGCGGGGCTGAGCCAGCCGTCGTCCACCCGGCTGCTCGCCGACCAGCTCGCCGCGGCGGCCCGCGACGAGCTGGTCCGGCGCGGCGACGAGGTGGAGCTGCGGGTGGTCGAGCTGCGCGACCACGCCCACGACGTGGTGAACAACCTGCTCACCGGCTTCCCGTCGACCGAGCTGCGGGCCGCCCTCGACGCGGTGACCGGAGCCGACGGCATCGTCGCCGTCACGCCGATCTTCAACGCGTCGTACAACGGGCTGTTCAAGTCCTTCTTCGACGTGGTGGACGCCCGGGCGCTGGTCGACCGGCCGGTGCTGATCGGCGCGACCGGCGGCACCGCCCGGCACTCGCTGGCCCTGGAGCACGCCGTCCGGCCGATGTTCGGCTACCTGCGCGCGGTGGTGCTGCCGACGTCGGTCTTCGCCGCGCCGGAGGACTGGTCCGGCGGCACCGCCGACGGCGCGCTGCGGGGCCGGATCGACCGCGCCGGCCGGGAGCTGGCCGAGCAGGTCGACCGGCGGCCACCGGCCACCGGCCCGGCCGACCCGTTCGCCCTCACCGCCGACTTCGCCGAACTCCTCGGCGGCGGCCGGGAGGGCTGACCCTCACCGGTACGGGTGGGCCACCAGCACCGGGCAGTGCGCGTGCTGCACCACCGCCTGGCTGACCGAGCCCAGCAGCATTCCGGTGAAGCCGCCCCGGCCCCGGGTGCCGACCACCAGCACCGACGCCGTGCCGCTCGCCTCGATCAGGCCCTGCGCCACCCCGACCGCCCGGACCGGATGCTCCCGCAGCACCACGTCCGGGTGGCCGGCGCGGACCGCCGCGGACACCTCGGCGAGCAGCCGGACCGCGTGCGCCTGGTACGCGGCGTCGCCCTCGGCCACCTCGTCCGGCACCTCCCGGTCCTGCGGGGCGGGGCCGACGTGCACCAGCACCAGCGGCACGCCCCGCCGGACGGCCTCGGCGGCGGCCTGGTCGGCGGCCACCCCGGCGGCCGGCGAGCCGTCCACGCCCACCAGCACCGGGCCGTCCAGGGCGATCGGCTGCGCCTCCGGCCGGACCACCAGCACCGGGCAGTGCGCGTGCGCGGCGACCTGCGCGCCGACCGAGCCGAGCAGCAGCCCGGCGAAACCGCCGAGACCCCGGCTGCCCACCACCACCAGATCGGCCCGGCGGGACTCCTCGACCAGCGTCGCGCCCGCCCCACCGGCGACCTGGCGCACCTGCACCGCCAGCCCCGTCCACCGCTCGGTCAGCTCGGCGGCGGTCCGCTCCAACATCCCCTGCGCCTCCTCCGACGGCGCCGGCACCCCCAGGTCGTACGGGTTCAGCGGCACGCCGTAGCCGAGCGGGTGCAGGTAGCCGTGCACCAGGTGCAGCGGCGCGGATCGCAGCACCGCCGCG
This sequence comes from Micromonospora sp. WMMD714, assembly GCF_029581315.1. NCBI lineage: Bacteria > Bacillati > Actinomycetota > Actinomycetes > Micromonosporales > Micromonosporaceae > Micromonospora > Micromonospora sp. WMMD714. The sequence continues at coordinate 6,214,570 of NZ_CP120744.1, read as the reverse complement.
TGTGCGGCCTGCTCCGCGGCGGCCAGGCTGGTCGGCGAGCCGTCCACCCCCACCACGACCGGTCGGTTCATCACCACTCCCTGGGTCGGCTCAGCCCATTGTCGACGTGCCGGCCCGTCCGCGCCGGCAGGTGAGCATGCCGGGCGTGCCGCCGCCCGCAGGTCCGGGACCAACGGCCCTGCCGCGTCGCCGCCGACCGGAGTGTGATGGAGGTGAGGACGACCGACGAGGAGCTTGCGGACGAAGGGCACCCCGATGACCCCCCTGGAGATGCTCACCGAGCACCCGTTTCTCGCCGGGCTGCCGCCGCGGTGGCTGCCCCGGCTGACCGGGTACGCCCGGCCGGTGGTCTGGCACCCCGGGCACCGGCTGTTCCGCACCGGCCAGCCGGCGGAACGGTTCTGGCTGGTCCGGGGCGGTGAGGTGGCGCTGGACTTCCCGGTGCCGGGGCGCGGTGACGTGGGCATCGAGTCGGTCGGGCCGGGCGGGGTGCTGGGCTGGTCGTGGCTGTTCCCGCCGTACCGGTGGCAGTTCGGTGCGGTCGCCGTCCGCCGGACCACCACCGTGGAGTTCACCGCCGAGGGGGTACGTCGGCTGATGGAGTCCGACGACGCCCTGGGCCGGCAGCTCACCACCCGGTTCATGAGCGTGGTGGTGGACCGGCTCCAGGCGTCCCGGGGGCGGCTGCTCGACCTGTACGGCTACCCGACCTCGGCGGCGAGCTGACCCGCGCCCGCGTCGACGCCCCCGGCGGCCCGGCCCGCTGCGCCGGCGTCGGGGCGGTGCGGGGGGCGACGACCAGTCCGGCCGGCTGGACGAAGACCGTCCGGCGGGCCACCGCGTCGCCCTTGTCGTCGAGCCGGTAGCCGTCGAGCCAGACCCAGCCGTCGTAGGTGGGCCAGTCGAGCACCCGGATCACCCGAAACCGGACCGGCCTGACGAACTGGACGCTGGCCGCCCGGGTCAGCAGGAGCAGGTCGCCCGCCCTGGGCCGGGGCGCGCTCATCGCCGACCGAACACGCTGCGGTACCTGCGCCACGCCCGGATCCGGGTGCGGGCTGCCTCGGCCACCGGGCAGAAGCCGGTCTCGGTGCACCGCCCGCACCGCCGGTCGCGGTGCTGGTCCAGGCAGCGCCAGGCCAATTCGATCAGGTACGGCACCGCGCGGTGTCCACACATTGCGCCTCCCGGGGGTGTCGGGCTCGTCGCGGCACCCCGCCCCGCCGAGCTCAGCTCCACCAGGGCGGGGGCACCGCGTCACCGATTCCACACCGTCAGCGACCAACCTGTCAACTAGGGCAGGCCCTGTAGGGCAGGCCTTAAAAAATAGTGCCCTGCAAGCCGGGCTGTGTAGGGCAGGCCCTGAAGGGTAGGACGCACTGTGCATACCTTCGGGGTCATGGGCGAGGAAGAAGTTCCGGGTCCGCTCGTCGGAGCGGCTGAGATTCAGCAGATGCTGGGCGTGAGCAGGTCACGGTTCCGGCAGCTCATCCTGCTGCCCAAGTTCCCCGCGCCATTCCAGAAGCTGATCGGCGGCTCGGTGTGGCTGCGATCCGACGTGGAGGCGTACATCCGGGAGCACCGTCGTCCCAAGCCGTCAGCCGACGAGGATGAGCAGGGCTGAGCAGCCCCGCTCGTCCGGTGGCCGGCGTCGTCAGGTGACAGTCAGGCCGCGGGCGGCGAACTGGCCCCGGACCCGGGCCACCACGGCAGGCGCGCACTCGTCTAGCTTGCTGGCATGACTGATGAGGTGCCGGGGCCACTCGTCGCCGCAGGCGAAATCCTGAAGATGCTGAATGTCAGCCGGTCACGGTTCCGGGCCATCGCGCTGCACCCGAACTTTCCGCGCCCGTTCCAGACGTTGTCGGTCGGCTCGGTGTGGCTGCGGTCGGACGTGGAGGCGTACATCCGGGAGCACCGTCGTCCCAAGCCGTCAGCCGACGAGGATGAGCAGGGCTGAGCAGCCCCGCTCGTCCGGTGGCCGGCGTCGTCAGGTGACGGTCAGGCCGCGGGCGGCGAACTGGCCCCGGACCCGGGCCACCAGCTCCGGGGCGGGCGGTTCCGTCCGGGCCAGCGGAAAGGTCAGCCCCAGCTCGGCGTACTTGTGCGCGCCGAGGCGGTGGAACGGCAGCACCTCGACCCGCTGCACGGTGGCCAGCCCGGCGGCGAAGTCGGCGACGCCTGCCACGTTCTCCTCGGCGTCGGTGAGGCCGGGCACCAGCACGAACCGTACCCAGATCGGGATGCCCCGGTCGGCGAGCCGGCGGCCGAAGCGCAGCGTCGGGGTCACCGACCCGGTCCGGGTGACCCGCCGGTAGGTCGCCGGATCCCACGACTTGACGTCCAGCAGCACCAGGTCGGTGGCGTCGAGCAGAGCGTCGTCGGCGCGGACGCCGAGGAAGCCCGAGGTGTCCAGCGCGGTGTGCAGGCCCAGGTCGTGGCAGCGTCGCAGCACCTCGCCGGTGAACCGGGGCTGCATCAACGGCTCGCCGCCGCTGATCGTCACCCCGCCCCCGGCCACCGCGATGAACCGCCGGTACGGCTCGATCTCCGCCAGCAGCTCGTCGGCCGTGCGGTGCCGGCCGCTGCGCCGGTACCAGGTGTCCGGGCTGTGGCAGTACCGGCAGCGCAGCGGGCAGCCGGCGAGGAAGGCCACGAACCGGGTGCCCGGCCCGTCCACCCCGACCGACACGTCCCACGAGTGCACCGCCCCGGTCGGCACGCCGTCGCCCCGCCCGGTGGCGGTGGCGACGGCGTGCTCGGGCCGGACGTTCACAGCGACCCGTGGAAGGTCCGGGACACCACGTCCTCCTGCTGCTCCCGGGTGAGCCGGACGAAGTTCACCGCGTACCCGGAGACCCGCACGGTGAGCTGCGGGTAGCGCTCCGGGTGCGCCATCGCGTCGACCAGGGTGGCCCGGTCCAGCACGTTGACGTTGAGGTGGAAGCCACCGGCGTCGGTGTAGCCGTCCAGCACGCCGGCCAGGTTGTCGATCCGCTCGTCGCGGGTGTGGCCCAACCCGTCCGGGGTCACCGTCGAGGTCAGCGAGATGCCGTCGCGGGCCGCGTCGTACGGCAGCTTCGCCACCGACAGCGCGGCGGCCACCAGTCCGTGGGTGTCCCGGCCGTTCATCGGGTTCGCGCCCGGGGCGAACGGCTCACCGGCCCGCCGGCCGTCCGGGGTGTTGCCGGTGTGCCTGCCGTACACCACGTTCGAGGTGATGGTCAGCACCGACATGGTCAGCTCCGCGTCGCGGTAGGTGCGCTGCCGGCGTAGCTTCGCGGCGAACGTCTCGGTCAGCCACACCGCGATCGCGTCGGCCCGCTCGTCGTTGTTGCCGTACGTCGGCGGTTCCCCCTCGACCACGTAGTCGATCGCCAGGCCGGTGTCGTCGCGCAGCACCTTGACCCGGCCGTAGCGGATCGCGGCGAGGCTGTCCACCGCCACCGACAGCCCGGCGATGCCGGTGGCCATGAACCGGCGCACCGGGTGGTCGTGCAGGGCCATCTCCAGCCGCTCGTAGGCGTACCGGTCGTGCTGGTGGTGGATCACGTTCAGCGCGTCCACGTACGTCTCGGCCAGCCAGTCCAGGGTGCGCTCGTACGCCGCCAGCACCTCCGCGTAGTCGAGGGTCTCCCCGCCGACCGGGGCGGTGGCCGGGGCGACCTGCTCGCCGGTGATCTCGTCGCGCCCGCCGTTGATCGCGTACAGCAGTGCCTTGGCGAGGTTGGCCCGCGCGCCGAAGAACTGCATGTCCCGGCCCACCCGCATCGCCGACACGCAGCAGGCGATCGCGGTGTCGTCGTCGTACGCCGGCCGGATCAGGTCGTCGTTCTCGTACTGGATGGCGCTGGTGTCCAGCGACACCTGGGCGCAGAACCGCTTGAACCCGACCGGCAACCGGGGCGACCAGAGCACGGTCAGGTTCGGCTCCGGCGCGGGGCCGAGGTTGTAGAGGGTCTGCAGGTAGCGGAAGCTGGTCTGGGTGACCAGCGGCCGACCGTCGACGCCCATCCCGCCCAGCGCCTCGGTCACCCAGGTCGGGTCGCCGGAGAAGAGCTGGTCGTACTCGGGGGTGCGCAGGAACCGGACGATCCGCAACTTGATCACGAAGTCGTCGACCAGCTCCTGGGCCTCCATCTCGGTCAGCCGCCCCTCGGCCAGGTCCCGCCGCAGGTAGACGTCGACGAACCCGGCGGTACGCCCCAGCGACATCGCCGCGCCGTTCTGCTCCTTGGTGGCGGCCAGATAGGCGAAGTAGAGCCACTGGACCGCCTCCCGGCCGGTGGTCGCCGGCCCGGTGATGTCGTAGCCGTACCCCGCCGCCATCTGCGCCAGCTCACCGAGCGCCCGGATCTGCTCGGCCAGCTCCTCCCGGTCCCGGATCACCTCGTCGGTCGACGGCCGGTCGTCCAGCGCCGCCTTCAGCGCCCTCCGCTCGGCGACCAGCCGGTCCACCCCGTAGAGCGCCACCCGCCGGTAGTCGCCGATGATCCGCCCCCGCCCGTACGCGTCGGGCAGCCCGGTGATGACGTGCGAGCGGCGCGCGGCGAGCACGTCGGACGGGTACGCGTCGAACACCGCGTCGTTGTGCGTCCTGCGGTACGTGGTGAAGATCCGGTGCACCTGCGGGTCGGCGGCGTAGCCGTACGCCTGCAACGCGGTCTCCACCATCCGCAGCCCACCGGCCGGCATGATCGCCCGACGCAGTGGCGCGTCGGTCTGCAACCCGACGATCAGCTCCCGCTCCCGGTCGATGTACCCGGGGGCGTGCGCGGTGATGGTGGACGGGGTGGCCGCGTCGACGTCGTAAACGCCGCGGCGGCGCTCCTCGACGAACATCGCCCGCAGCGTCCCCCAGACCTCCAGGGTGCGGCAGGTCGGCCCGGTGAGGAACGAGGCGTCCCCGGTGTACGGCTCGTGGTTGTCCCGGACGAAGGCGGCCACGTCGACGGTGTCGCGCCAGGCGTCGCCGGTGAAGCCGCGCCACGGGTCGGGATGTGCGGTGCCGGTCATGATCGGTCCTTCCGCGCTGGTCGGGTCCGGCGGCCTGGGTCGCCGGGGTGTCGCTCCTGCACCATCAGCCTCGTCGGGGCGGGCCGTCCCGGGCAGAGGCGCAGGACCGTCCCCGCCCGGGACCAAAGACCCCCGGCGGCCGGTCAGCGTCGGACGACGAGCCGTTGGGCGCCCAGCAGCCGCGCCCACCACGGCCGGGGCGTCGCCGGGCGCAGCGCGGGCACCCGCGCACCGCGCAGGCTGACCCAGCCGCCCGGCCCCATGGTGACCGTGCCGATCGCCGGTGGCCGGCGTCGCGCCACCACCGCCACCCCGGCGGTGACCAGGGCGACGACGGTGACGCCGGCCGCTGTGGCGAGCACCCGGTCCGGGGCGGGCAGCGCCCGGTACCGGACCCGCCCGTCGGCCAGCACGAACGCCCCCACGGCCCGCCCGTCGCGGGTCACCGGCACCAGCGCGGCGTCCGCCGGGCCCGGCAGCGGCAGCACCGGCCCCACCGGTCCGGCCGCTGTCGGCCCGGTCGCCTCCACCGGGGCACGGGGCACCGGCGGCGGTCCGAGCGGAGCGGGTCCGGTCGGGTTGACGATCGCGGTCATGGCGCTGCCTCCTGTCGCCGGTCGGGCCTGTCCCCTCGTTGGTAGCAACGCCCGGAGGGCCACCGGCAGGGCCGGACGGTACGCCGTCCGGGCCACAGGTCCCGAGGTCGGCGGCGCCGGCTGCGTATCCTCCGGCGGTGACCGCCGACCTGCGCCTGCGCCCGGTGCGCGACGACGACCTGCCGCACTTCTTCGCCCACGAGCAGGACCCGGAGGCGGCCTGGATGGCCGCCTTCGGCCCGGCCGACCCGACCGACCGGGCCGCCTTCGACGCCCACTGGGCGCGGATCCGCGCCGACCCCCGGATCGTGAACCGCACGGTGGTCGTCGACGGGGCGGTGGTCGGCCGGGTGGCGGCCTTCCCGGTGGGCGGGGACACCGAGGTCAGCTACTGGATCGACCCGCGCCGCTGGGGGCGCGGATACGCCACCGCCGCGTTGTCGGCACTGCTGCGCGAACTGCCGCGGCGGCCGGTGCGCGCCCGCGCCGCGAAGGACAACCGGGCCTCCCTGGCGGTGCTGCGCAAGTGCGGCTTCGTCGTCGTCGGCGAGGACTCGGGGTACGCCGAGGGTCGGGGCCGGCAGGTCGAGGAGTGGTTGCTGGAGTTGCCCGCCGCCCCGGCTGACCAGGGCGGGCACTAGTCTCGCGGGGTGAACTGGCTGGAACTCCTCGGCTGGGCCGGCTCCGCGCTGCTGGTCTGGTCGCTGCTACAGACGCGCCTGCTGCGGCTGCGCGCCCTCAACCTGGTCGGCTGCCTGATCCTGATCGGCTACAACGCCGCCGTGCAGGTCTGGCCGATGGTCGGCCTCAACGTGGTGCTCGCCGTGATCAACGTGTGGTACCTGCGGTCGATGCTGGCCACCCGGCACGACGCGCAGACCTACCAGGTCGTCGAGGTGGGCGTCGACGACCAGTTCCTGGCCCACACGCTACGGGTGCACGCCGCCGACATCGCCCGGTTCAACCCCGGCTTCCGTCCACCGCCGGCCGGCACGGACCGGTCGGCGTTCCTGGTGCTGCGGGCCGACGAGGTGGTGGGGGTGGTGCTGTCGCACGCCGAGCCGGGCGGGACCGCCCAGATCGACCTGGACTACGTCACCCCACGCTTCCGTGACCTCACCCCCGGCGAGTTCGTCTACCGCCGCAGCAGCCTCTTCACCGACCGGGGGTTCCGCCGGGTGGTCAGCCCGCCCGGCATGGTCACCCCCTACTACCACCGGCTCGGCTTCCGCCCCGACGGCGACACGTACGTCCTCGACCTGCCCCCGGCCACCGGGCGTGGCTGATCGTGGCCGTGGGGAGGGTTCGCGGACCGCGCGGTGGGGCACAGACTGGGCTACGCCGGACGGGTCCTCCGCCCGGCGGCGTCGGCGGTGTCGCCGTCGCCCACCGCCTGAGGGAGAGTGCCGGGCGTGCAGAGCTACTGGAGCCAGTTGGCCCTGGTCGGAGTCCTGGTCGTGCTCAACGCGATCTTCGCGGGTAGCGAGATGGCGCTGGTGTCGCTGCGGGACAGCCAGGTGCAGCGGCTGGAACGCACCAGCCGGGCCGGTCGGGTGCTCGCCCGGCTGGCCAAGGACCCGAACCGGTTCCTCGCCACCATCCAGATCGGCATCACCCTCGCCGGGTTCCTCGCCTCGGCCGCCGCGGCGGTCTCCCTGGCCAGGCCACTGGTCCCGCTGCTCGGCTTCCTCGGCGGGGCCGCCGAGACGGTGGCCATCGTGCTGGTCACCCTGGTGCTGACCTTCGTCACCCTGGTCTTCGGCGAGCTGGCCCCCAAGCGGATCGCGATGCAGCGCGCCGAGCGGTGGGCGCTGCTGGTGGCCCGCCCGCTGGACATCCTGTCCAGCTTCACCCGGCCGGCGGTGTGGCTGCTCGGCGCCACCAGCGACCTGGTGGTCCGGCTCGCCGGGGTCGACCCCAAGCACCAGCCCGACGAGATCGGGCCGGACGAGCTGCGGGACATCGTCGCCGGCAACCACGGCTTCACCAAGGAGCAGCGCACCATCATCGCCGGCGCGGTGGAGATCGCCGACCGGCAGCTGCGGGCGGTGCTCGTACCCCGGTTGCAGGTCTTCACGCTCGACAGCGGGACCACCGCGGAGGCCGCCCGGCTGCTGCTGGCCGCCACCGGCCACTCCCGGGCCCCGGTGGTCCGCCACGGCGGCCTGGACGACGCGGTCGGCGTGATCCACCTGCGGGACCTGGTGGGGGTGCCGGACGACCGGCCGGTCGACGACTGCGCCCGGCCGCCGATGCTGCTGCCCGACTCGCTGCCGGTGGTCGACGCGCTGCGTCAGTTCAAGGCGGAGCGGCAGCACATCGCCCTGGTGGTGGACGAGCGCGGAGCGGTCGACGGGATCGTCACCCTGGAGGACATCCTGGAGGAGATCGTCGGGGAGATCTACGACGAGACGGACCGGGACGTCCGCTCGGTGCGGACCGAGGCCGACGGTTCGCTGGTGCTGCCCGGCACCTTCCCCGTGCACGACCTGGTCGACATCGGCGTCGAGGTGCCCAACCGGCCCGCCGGCGACTACACCACCGTCGCCGGGATGGTGCTCTCCTGCCTCGGGCACATCCCCACGGTGGCGGGGGAGAGCGTCACCATCGACGAGTGGGAGATCACCGTTACCGACGTCGACCAGCGCGCCATCACCCAGATCCGGCTGCACCACGCCCCGACCGCGACCCCCACCGACGAGCAGGAGCCCGTCCGCGACGAGGCTCACGCCTGACCAGCCCGGCCGCGCCCCCGCGAGCACCTCCCGGGGTACGCGGCCGGCGCGGCGGCCGGCGTTCAGTCCGGCGCTCACAGTCTGGCGCTCAGTCCGGCGGGGGCGGGTCGCCGAACGGGAAGCCGGGCACCGGGGGCAGGAGCTGCACCTGGTCGGCGGGGAACTGACGGGTGTCCCGGCTCAGGAACCGTGCGGTGACCCGGATCAGCCAGGGAGCGGAGGGGTGCCGTTGCGCCCCGATCAGCCGGCCCCACGTCCGGCTCCACCAGTGGGCGGTCACCAGCACGTCGGTGAGCCGGAGCCGGCCGTCCGGGAGACCACCGCGCACCACCACGTCCACCACCCGGCCCAGCCGCCGGCCGTGCAGGTCGTACGCGGCGCGGCCGAGCAGCTCACCCGCCCGCACGGCCGGCTCCCGGAATCCGGTCGATCAGGTGCCGGCGCAGCCACGTCTCCACCGGTGGGCGGGGCAGTGCGTCGGCGCGGACGTGCAGCCGGACCGCGCTGTCGACCCGGGCGACCTGACCGAACGGGATCCGCACCGGCCCCGCCGGCTCCTCGGCGAACCGGTCGGCGAGCGCCACCAGCAACCGCCCGACCCGCCCGCCGATCCGCCGACCGAGCGCCCCCTGCCCGGTCAGCAGGTACGCCACGTAGGGCAGCCCCTGGTCGTCGACGGCGAACTCGACGTCGTCGACCTTGCCCAGCAGCACCCCGTCGGCGTCCACGATCTGCCGGTCGAGCAGTTGCCGGCCGAGCTGCATCCTCACCGGCCCATCCCCGTCCCGACCGCCAGCGGGATCGCGGCCACCGACGCCGCCACGATCACCAGCAGGAACACCGCGCCGAGCAGGTTGAGCCACGGCCCGTTCACGTCGTCCCCCAGGTACGTCCGGTCGTTGGCGACGACCAGGATCGGCAGGTACGTCAACGGCAGCACCACCGCGCTGGCCACCAGCATGTACTCGGTCAACCGGATCGGGTCGACGGTGGTGGCCAGCAGCAGCGTCGCGGCCAGCACGCTGACCAGCAGCACGCTGTGGAACCGGGCCGCCTCCCGGGGGCTGACCCGTTTGCCCCACTGCCACCCGAAGTACTGCGCCGCCGCGTACGCCGCCGACAGCCCGGTCTCCAGCGCCGCCCCGAAGGTCACCGCGAAGAACGCCAGCGCGGCGACCGCCAGCCCCACCCCACCGAACGCCAGCGCCACCGGCCGCGCCACCTGGTCGAGGGTCGACAGCGACACCCCGCCCGGGTGGAAGACCACGGTGGCCGTGGCGACCAGGGACAACGCCAGCAGACCGCCGACCGGGAAGCCGATCAGCACGCTCGACCGGGCGTCGGCGAGGTCGGCCGCGCCCCAGTTCTCCTCCACCCCACCCGACGAGAAGAAGAACACCTCGTACGGGCTGACGGTGGAGGCGAACAGCGCCACCGCCACGAACCAGTACGCCCCCCACCCCTGCCCGGCCGCGTCGGGGTGCAGGGCGCCGTGGGCCAGCGCCGCCCAGTCGGTCGGCAACCGGAACAGCGCCACGGCGAAGACCAGCAGGGTCAACCCGGCCAGTCCGAACACCCGCTCCATCAGCTGGAAGCGCATCCGCCACAGCACCAGCCAGACCGCGAACGCGGCGACCGGCACCCACAGCAGGTAACTCACCCGGGAGGCCAGGTGCAGCGCCAGCGCCACCCCGCCCAGCTCGGCGGCCAGGGTGAGCACCGTGACCAGGTAGGACGCCGCCAGGTTGAGCAGCGCGATGCGCGGACCCAACCGCTCCCGGATCAGGTCGAACACCGCCCGGCCGCTGACCGCCGCGATCCGCCCGGCCATTTCCGCGTACGCGCAGATGCCGACCACCCCGAGCACCAGCACCCAGGCGTGCGCCATGCCGAAGCGGGCCCCCGCCTGGCTCGCCGCCACCAGGTCGCCGATGTCGACGAAGCCGCCGATGGCCGACAGCACCCCGAGGGTGGCGGCGAGGAGCTTCCTCACGTGGGTGCGGGGACGGCGACGGTCACCGAGGCGACGATATCGGCGTACGGCCCACTAAGCGGGCAAACCGGTCAGGATCGCTGTGTCGCCGCGCGGGGTCAGTCCCGGGTGAGGTTCTGCAGGCGGACCTGGCCCCGGGAGACCAGCCGGCCCTCGGCGTCGGTGATCTCCACCTGCCAGAGCTGCTGGCTGCGCCCCCGGTGCACCGGCGTGCCCACCGCGACCAGCTCACCCTCGCGCACCGCGCGCAGGAAGTCCGTCTGGTTGGACACCCCGACCACGGACCCCCGGTCAGCGAGCCACAGCGTGCCGCCCACGCTGCCGACGGTCTCCACCACCGTGCAGTAGACACCGCCGTGCAGGATGCCGGCCGGCTGGTGCAGCTCCGGGCGGACCTTCCAACGGATCACCACCCGGTCACCGCTGGCCTCGTCGAACGTCAGCCCCAACAGGCCGACCAGACCGCCCGTCATCTCCGGGATCTCCACTGCTGCTCCTCCTCGCTGCACCGGCCCGGCCAGCCTAGTCGGGCCGCCGGCCGGCAAACCGGGTACGGCCCCGGACCGGCGATGGGGGAGAATCGGTGACCGTGACCGACAGCAACCTCCCGCACGGGCGGGCCTCCCTGACCGACGACCTGCGGTGGCGGGGCCTGATCCAGGACTCCACCGGCCCCGACGAGCTGCGTGCCCTGCTCGACGACGGGGCGGCCACCTTCTACGTGGGCTTCGATCCGACCGCGCCCAGCCTGCACGTCGGCCACCTGATGCAGGTCGCCACCGCCCGCCGGCTCCAACTCGCCGGGCACCGGCCGCTGCTGCTGGTGGGTGGGGCCACCGGCCAGATCGGCGACCCGAAGGAGAGCGCCGAGCGCACCCTCAACCCGCCGGAGGTGGTCGCCGGCTGGGTGCAGCGCATCCGCGACCAGCTCGCGCCCTTCGTGTCGTACACCGGGGCGAACGCGGCGCAACTGGTCAACAACCTGGAGTGGACCGGCGAGATGTCGGTGGTCGAGTTCCTCCGGGACGTCGGCAAGCACTTCCCGGTCAACAAGATGCTGGCCCGGGAGGTGGTCCGGGCCCGGTTGGAGACCGGCATCAGCTTCACCGAGTTCAGCTACCAGCTCCTCCAGGCCAACGACTTCTTCGAGCTGCACCGTCGGCACGGCTGCCAGCTCCAGTACGGCGGCTCGGACCAGTGGGGCAACATCACCGCCGGTGTCGACTACGTCCGCCGTCGCGGGGCCGGCCCGGTACAGGCGTTCACCACCCCGCTGGTCACCCGGTCGGACGGCACCAAGTTCGGCAAGACCGAGGGCGGCGCGGTCTGGCTCGACCCGGAGATGACCAGCCCGTACGCCTTCTACCAGTTCTGGGTCAACGCCGACGACCGGGACGTCACCCGCTACCTGCGGTACTTCAGCTTCCGCTCCCGCGAGGAGCTGGAGGCCCTGGAGAAGGAGACGGCGGACCGGCCGGCGGCCCGGGGCGCCCAACGCGCCCTCGCCGAGGAACTCACCACCCTGGTCCACGGCGCGGAGGAGACCCGGCAGGCCGTCGCCGCCAGTCAGGCCCTCTTCGGCCGGGGTTCGCTGGACGACCTCGCCCCGGAGACGCTGCGTGCCGCGCTGACCGAGGCCGGTCTGGTGGTGCTCACCGGTGAGCTGCCCGACGTGGCCGGGCTGCTGCGCGACTCGGGGCTGGTCGGCGGGCTCAAGGAGGCCCGGCGGGTGATCACCGAGGGTGGCGCGTACGTCAACAACACCCGGGTCACCGACGTCGACGCCACCGTCGACCGGGCCGACCTGCTGCACGGGCGTTACCTGGTGCTGCGTCGGGGCAAGCGCTCCTTCGCCGGGGTCGAGCTGCGCCCCTGACCCGGTAGGTCGTCCTCGGCCGGCCTCCGGGCCGATCCGGCGTGCCGTGGTTCCGGTCCTGGTGGGTCGTCCTCGGCGGTGCCTTCGGCCGTCCCGGCGTGCGGCGCCCCTGACATGTTCGGTCGTCCTCGATGGTCCTCCACCTGTCCCGGCGGGCTGTGTCCCGCGTCTGGTGGATGGACCTCGGCCGGTTCCTCCGGCACCTCGGCCGGTTCCTCCGGCACCTCGGCCGGTTCCTCCGGCACCTCGGCCGGTTCCTCCGGCACCTCGGCCGGTTCCTCCGGCACCTCGGCCGGTTCCTCCGGCACCTCGGCCGGTTCCTCCGGCACCTCGGCCGGTTCCTCCGGCACCTCGGCCGGTTCCTCCGGCACCTCGGCCGGTTCCTCCGGCACCTTGGCCGGTTCCTCCGGCCGATCCGGCGGGAACGCCGCCGTCGGGGTGGAGCGCTGTGCCCTTGACGGCCGTGGCCGGCCCGGCCCGGGCTGTCCTCGGTCGCGCAGGGCTGGCCTGGGCCGGAGCGTCGTCGGTCGCGCGGGTGGCCGGCCCGGCTCCGGTGGTTCCGGGCGAGTGTGACGTGCGACGCGCCCGCCGGATTTGACGATCAACTCGGCGGGCGCGTAACTTTCTCTCTGCCAGCGCGGAACGGACGAACCGGGGTGAATGCCTCGAAGGCCGGAGCGCGGTGTGAGGTTCCGACTTCGTGGGGTTGCTCCTGCGGAGCACGGACCGGGCGGTGCCCGGATCGGCCCGGGGGGTCGATTTGGTGAGGCGAAACCGACCGGGTAGTGTATGACGCCGGCAGGGAACCGGGCGTGCTAGCGGGTGACCGCAGCGGCCGGCCTGGCGACAATCACGAGGGTCTCCGGTGTGAGCCGGGGTGTTCGTGGTGTGCGGAAAATGTGGTGGAAGTGGTGTGGATCGCGACAGAGCGGTTTGACATGGCGGATACCACCGGGTAACGTAGTAAAAGTGCCAAGCGCGGGAGCGTGAGGCGCGGTGGATGAGATACCTCAGGTCGGGGCTCTGCGGTTGCGGGGTTTCGGGTGGTGTGTGGTTGTTCTTTGAGAACTCAACAGGGTGCTTGATAAGCCAGTGCCAATGATGATTTATACCCCGGGTTGGCTGAATCTTCGGGTTTGGTCGGCTGGGATTCCTTTGGCAACATTTGTTTGTTGTCAGGATGTGCTGTTCGACAAGGTTTTTGTTGGAGAGTTTGATCCTGGCTCAGGACGAACGCTGGCGGCGTGCTTAACACATGCAAGTCGAGCGGAAAGGCCCTTCGGGGTACTCGAGCGGCGAACGGGTGAGTAACACGTGAGTAACCTGCCCTAGGCTTTGGGATAACCCTCGGAAACGGGGGCTAATACCGGATATGACCTTCTTCCGCATGGTGGGGGGTGGAAAGTTTTTCGGCCTGGGATGGGCTCGCGGCCTATCAGCTTGTTGGTGGGGTGATGGCCTACCAAGGCGACGACGGGTAGCCGGCCTGAGAGGGCGACCGGCCACACTGGGACTGAGACACGGCCCAGACTCCTACGGGAGGCAGCAGTGGGGAATATTGCACAATGGGCGGAAGCCTGATGCAGCGACGCCGCGTGAGGGATGACGGCCTTCGGGTTGTAAACCTCTTTCAGCAGGGACGAAGCGCAAGTGACGGTACCTGCAGAAGAAGCACCGGCCAACTACGTGCCAGCAGCCGCGGTAAGACGTAGGGTGCGAGCGTTGTCCGGATTTATTGGGCGTAAAGAGCTCGTAGGCGGCTTGTCGCGTCGACCGTGAAAACTTGGGGCTCAACCCCAAGCCTGCGGTCGATACGGGCAGGCTAGAGTTCGGTAGGGGAGACTGGAATTCCTGGTGTAGCGGTGAAATGCGCAGATATCAGGAGGAACACCGGTGGCGAAGGCGGGTCTCTGGGCCGATACTGACGCTGAGGAGCGAAAGCGTGGGGAGCGAACAGGATTAGATACCCTGGTAGTCCACGCTGTAAACGTTGGGCGCTAGGTGTGGGGGGCCTCTCCGGTTTCCTGTGCCGCAGCTAACGCATTAAGCGCCCCGCCTGGGGAGTACGGCCGCAAGGCTAAAACTCAAAGGAATTGACGGGGGCCCGCACAAGCGGCGGAGCATGCGGATTAATTCGATGCAACGCGAAGAACCTTACCTGGGTTTGACATGGCCGCAAAACTTCCAGAGATGGGAGGTCCTTCGGGGGCGGTCACAGGTGGTGCATGGCTGTCGTCAGCTCGTGTCGTGAGATGTTGGGTTAAGTCCCGCAACGAGCGCAACCCTCGTTCGATGTTGCCAGCGCGTTATGGCGGGGACTCATCGAAGACTGCCGGGGTCAACTCGGAGGAAGGTGGGGATGACGTCAAGTCATCATGCCCCTTATGTCCAGGGCTTCACGCATGCTACAATGGCCGGTACAATGGGTTGCGATGCCGTGAGGTGGAGCGAATCCCAAAAAGCCGGTCTCAGTTCGGATCGGGGTCTGCAACTCGACCCCGTGAAGTCGGAGTCGCTAGTAATCGCAGATCAGCAACGCTGCGGTGAATACGTTCCCGGGCCTTGTACACACCGCCCGTCACGTCACGAAAGTCGGCAACACCCGAAGCCGGTGGCCCAACCCTTGTGGAGGGAGCCGTCGAAGGTGGGGCTGGCGATTGGGACGAAGTCGTAACAAGGTAGCCGTACCGGAAGGTGCGGCTGGATCACCTCCTTTCTAAGGAGCACCATCCAGTGAAAGCTGGTATGGAGCCCGCGGTCCGCAGAGTGTCGGGTCGGGGTGCTCGGATGGCGGAGACACTGGTGAGTTTTTTCTTGGCAACGGCCGTGATGATCTAGTACAGCTACACCTGGTGTGGTGGGAATGGTCGGGTCGGTGCGGCTGGGAAGAGATGGAGAGCACCCTGTTGGGTCCTGAAGGAACAATCCTTGTGGTTGTTTTTTCGGAGCCTTTGGATGAGCGGAAGCTTGTTGAAGGTTGCCAGGCATGGCCTGGCCTTGCATACCGGATTCTGTTCTGCCTGTGGGTGGGGTGGGGTTGCTGGTGTGGGGCTGTTGGGTTGTGGGTTGGTTGTTTGTTGAGAATTGCACAGTGGACGCGAGCATCTTTGTGGTCAAGTTGTCAAGGGCGAACGGTGGATGCCTTGGCACCAGGAGCCGATGAAGGACGTGGGAGGCCGCGATAGGCCTGGGGGAGCTGTCAACCAAGCTGTGATCCCAGGGTGTCCGAATGGGGAAACCTGGCACCAGTCATGTGGTGTCACCTGCATCTGAACACATAGGGTGTATGGGGGGAACGCGGGGAAGTGAAACATCTCAGTACCCGTAGGAAGAGAAAACAATTTAGTGATTCCGTGAGTAGTGGCGAGCGAAAGCGGATGTAGGCTAAACCGGTTGCGTGTGATACCTGTCAGGGGTTGCGTGGTCGGGGTTGTGGGACCCTGCTGGACAAGCTGACACTTGTCCGAGGAGTTATCAAGTTGGTGGCTAGCCGAACAGTCTGGAATGGCTGACCGTAGGCGGTGAGAGTCCGGTAGGTGAAAGTTGCTGACCTTCTGTGGGTGTTCCCGAGTAGCGGCGGACTCCTGAAATCTGCCGTGAATCTGCCAGGACCACCTGGTAAGCCTAAATACTTCCTGGTGACCGATAGCGGACGAGTACCGTGAGGGAATGGTGAAAAGTACCCCGGGAGGGGAGTGAAATAGTACCTGAAACCGTTCGCCTACAATCCGTCGGAGCCTTGCGGGGTGACGGCGTGCCTTTTGAAGAATGAGCCTGCGAGTTAGTGGCATGTGGCGAGGTTAACCCGTGTGGGGTAGCCGTAGCGAAAGCGAGTCTGAAGAGGGCGTTGTAGTCGCATGTTCTAGACCCGAAGCGGAGTGATCTAGCCATGGGCAGGCTGAAGCGCGGGTAAGACCGCGTGGAGGGCCGAACCCACCAACGTTGAAAAGTTGGGGGATGATCTGTGGTTAGGGGTGAAAGGCCAATCAAACTCCGTGATAGCTGGTTCTCCCCGAAATGCATTTAGGTGCAGCGTCGTGTGTTTCTTGCCGGAGGTAGAGCACTGGATGGTCTAGGGGGCCTACAAGCTTACCGAAATCAGCCAAACTCCGAATGCCGGTAAGTGAGAGCGCGGCAGTGAGACTGCGGGGGATAAGCTTCGTAGTCGAGAGGGAAACAGCCCAGATCACCAGCTAAGGCCCCTAAGCGTGTGCTAAGTGGAAAAGGATGTGGGGTCGCATAGACAACCAGGAGGTTGGCTTAGAAGCAGCCATCCTTTAAAGAGTGCGTAATAGCTCACTGGTCAAGTGGTTCCGCGCCGACAATGTAGCGGGGCTCAAGCACACCGCCGAAGCTGTGGCACTCACATGATACTTCGTCAGGCATTTTGGTGTCTGGTGCAGGTGTGTGGGTGGGTAGGGGAGCGTCGTGCCGGGGGTGAAGCAGCGGGGTGACCTAGTTGTGGACGCGGCACGAGTGAGAATGCAGGCATGAGTAGCGAAAGAAGGGTGAGAAACCCTTCCGCCGGATGACCAAGGGTTCCAGGGCCAGGCTAATCCGCCCTGGGTGAGTCGGGACCTAAGGCGAGGCCGAGAGGCGTAGTCGATGGACAACGGGTTGATATTCCCGTACCCGCGAAAGAGCGCCCGTGATGAACCCTGTTGTGCTAACTGTCCGAGCTGTTGGCGGTCTTCGGACCAAGAATGGTGAGCGCAGGAACCTGGTGGGTAGTAGTCAAGCGATGGGGTGACGCAGGAAGGTAGCTGAGCCCGGCCGGTGGTTGTGCCGGGGTAAGCGTGTAGGCCGTGCCGTAGGCAAATCCGCGGTACACAGGGCTGAGACGTGATGCCGAGCCGATTCAGGTGAAGTCAGTGATCCTATGCTGCCGAGAAAAGCCTCTAGCGAGTTCTTAGCGGCCCGTACCCCAAACCGACACAGGTGGTCAGGTAGAGAATACCGAGGCGATCGGGCGAACTGTGGTTAAGGAACTCGGCAAATTGCCCCCGTAACTTAGGGAGAAGGGGGGCCGGAGACGTGAAGCCCCGTGCGGGTGGAGCGTTGTATGGCCGCAGAGAGCAGGGGGAAGCGACTGTTTACTAAAAACACAGGTCCATGCGAAGAAGTAATTCGATGTATATGGACTGACGCCTGCCCGGTGCTGGAACGTTAAGGGGACCTGTTAGCTCCTTTGGGGGCGAGGCGGAGAACTTAAGCGCCAGTAAACGGCGGTGGTAACTATAACCATCCTAAGGTAGCGAAATTCCTTGTCGGGTAAGTTCCGACCTGCACGAATGGCGTAACGACTTCCCCACTGTCTCAACCACAGGCCCGGCGAAATTGCAGTACGAGTAAAGATGCTCGTTACGCGCGGCAGGACGGAAAGACCCCGGGACCTTTACTATAGCTTGACATTGGTATCTGAATGGGCTTGTGTAGGATAGGTGGGAGCCGGTGAAACCTGTACGCCAGTATGGGTGGAGGCAATCTTGAAATACCACTCTGGTTGATTTGGGTATCTAACTTCGGACCGTTATCCGGTTCAGGGACAGTGTCTGGTGGGTAGTTTAACTGGGGCGGTTGCCTCCTAAAGGGTAACGGAGGCGCCCAAAGGTTCCCTCAGCCTGGTTGGCAATCAGGTGTTGAGTGCAAGTACACAAGGGAGCTTGACTGTGAGACTGACAGGTCGAGCAGGGACGAAAGTCGGGACTAGTGATCCGGCACTTGCGTGTGGAAGCGGTGTCGCTCAACGGATAAAAGGTACCCCGGGGATAACAGGCTGATCTTCCCCAAGAGTCCATATCGACGGGATGGTTTGGCACCTCGATGTCGGCTCGTCGCATCCTGGGGCTGTAGCAGGTCCCAAGGGTTGGGCTGTTCGCCCATTAAAGCGGTACGCGAGCTGGGTTTAGAACGTCGTGAGACAGTTCGGTCCCTATCCGCCGTGCGCGTAGGATACTTGAGAAGGGCTGTCCCTAGTACGAGAGGACCGGGACGGACGAACCTCTGGTGTGCCAGTTGTCCCGCCAGGGGCACGGCTGGTTAGCTACGTTCGGAAGGGATAACCGCTGAAAGCATCTAAGCGGGAAGCCTGCTTCAAGATGAGGTATCCCATCCACCTTTGGTGGGGTAAGGCCCCCAGCTAGACGACTGGGTTGATAGGCCGGAAATGTAAGCTCGGTAACGGGTTCAGTTGACCGGTACTAATAGGCCGAGGACTTGACTACGAAGCTGCTACGCGTCCACTGTGCAACTCTGAACAAATACCAGACAACCCCCCGCACCGGGTGAGTGGTCACGGGTGTGGGTGTGTGTGTTGTTTGATATGTTCATAAGGTTACGGCGGTCATGGCGGAGGGGAAACGCCCGGTTACATTCCGAACCCGGAAGCTAAGCCCTCCAGCGCCGATGGTACTGCACTCGGGAGGGTGTGGGAGAGTAGGACACCGCCGGACAATCTTTCAGTCGAGGGCCGCCCCATCCGGGTCGGCCCTCGACTGCGTAGCGTCGTAGGTGACGCAATCAGGAAGGATGTACCTGTGAGTTCAGGACCGCAGGGCGGAGACCGTCCGCGCCGATACGAAGACCGTTCGGACCGACCCCAGGGGCGGGACGCCGGCCCTCGCCGGGACGACCGCCCCCCGTACCGGGGCGATCGTGACGACCGCGGTGCTTCGCAGGGCGGCTTCCGTGGCGGTGATCGTCGTGGAGAGGGTTTCCGGTCGGGCCCCCGTACCGGCGATTCTCGGCCCGGTGGTTTCCGTCGGGACGGGGACTCCCGCGACGGCGGTTTCCGCGGCGGTGACTCCCGGGGTGGTGACTCCCGCACCGGCGGCTTCCGGAGCGGCGACTCGGGTGGTGCCGGCGGTTTCCGGGGCGGTGACCGTCGTGAGGGTGGTTTCGGCGGTGGTGACCGTCGTGAGGGTGGTTTCCGGTCGGGTTCGCGTGACGGTGATTCGCGTCCTGGTGGTTTCCGTCGGGACGGCGACTCGCGGTCGGGTGGTTTCCGTGGCGGAGACCGGCGTGACGATGCCCGTGGTGGTGACCGTGGTGGTTTCCGGTCCGGCCCGCGTGAGGGTGGTTTCCGGGGCGGCGACCGGCGCGAGGGTGGCTTCGGCGGCGACCGCCGTGAAGGTGGCTTCGGCGGCGGAGACCGCCGCGAAGGCGGTTTCCGGAGCGGCGACCGTCGTGAGGGCGGGCCGGGCGGCGAGCGTCGTCCCGGCGGTTTCGGTGGTGGCGACCGGCGCGAGGGCGGCTTCCGTAGCGGTGGTGACCGTCGTGAGGGTGGTTTCGGCGGTGGTGACCGTCGTGAGGGTGGTTTCCGGTCGGGTTCGCGTGACGGTGATTCGCGTCCTGGTGGTTTCCGTCGGGACGGCGACTCGCGGTCGGGTGGTTTCCGTGGCGGAGACCGGCGTGACGATGCGCGTGGTGGTGACCGTGGTGGTTTCCGGTCCGGCCCGCGTGAGGGTGGTTTCCGGGGCGGTGACTCCCGCGAGGGTGGTTTCCGGGGCGGCGACCGACGTGAAGGTGGCTTCGGTGGTGACCGCCGCGAGGGCGGTTTCCGTGGCGGTGACTCGGGCACCGGCGGTTTCCGGGGCGGCGACCGCCGGCCGGAGGGCGCTGACCGTCGTGAGGGTGGTTTCCGGTCGGGTCCGCGTGACGGTGACTCGCGGCCCGGTGGTTTCCGTCGGGACGGCGACTCCCGGTCCGGCGGCTTCCGTGGCGGGGACCGCCGTGAGGGCGGTTTCCCGGGCGGCGAGCGCCGCGAGGGTGGTTTCGGTGGTGACCGCCGCGAGGGCGGCTACCGGGGTGGCGACTCCCGCGAGGGTGGTTTCCGGGGCGGTGACCGCCGTGAGGGCGGTTTCCGGGGCGGTGACCGCCGCGAGGGGGGTCCGGGCGGCGACCGCCGTCCCGGCGGCTTCGGTGGTGGTGACCGCCGCGAAGGTGGTTTCCGGTCCGGTCCCCGTGAGGGTGGTTTCCGGGGCGGTGACTCCCGTGAGGGTGGTTTCCGGGGCGGCGACCGCCGTGAAGGCGGCTTCGGTGGGGACCGCCGTGAGGGTGGTTTCCGGTCGGCGCCGCGCGACGGCGATTCCCGGCCCGGTGGTTTCCGCCGGGAGGGTGACTCCCGCGAGGGCGGTTTCCGCAGCGGTGACTCCCGTGAGGGTGGTTTCCGGGGTGGCGAGCGTCGGGACAGTGGTTTCCGGGGCGGCGAGTCGCGCGGTGGGGACCGCCGTGAGGGTGGTTTCCGGGGCGGCGAGCGCGACGGTTACGACCGGCCGCGCCGCGACGAGCAGCGGGACGGCGAGGACCGTCGTCGTGAGGGCGGGTTCGGCCCCGACCGGCAGCGCCGGGACGAGGCCGACGGCCGCTCGGTCGCCCCGGCCCTGCCGGACGAGATCTCCGCGAGCGACCTCGACACGGCGGTTCGTGCCGAACTGCTCTCGCTGAACAAGCCGGTGGCGGAGACCGTCGCCCGGCACCTGGTGGCCACTGGTCAGCTGATCGACGAGGACCCGGCCGAGGCGCTGGCCCACGCGATGGCGGCCCGCCGGTTGGCCGCCCGGATCTCCGCCGTGCGCGAGGCGGTCGGCCTGGCCGCGTACCACGCTGGGGAGTGGCAGACGGCGATCGCCGAGCTGCGCACGTACCACCGGATGACCGGGTTGCAGAGCCACCTGGCGGTGCTGGCCGACTGCGAGCGCGCCCTCGGGCGTCCGGAGCGGGCGATCGACCTGTTCCGGGGGGCCGACAGCGACAAGCTGGACAAGGCCGTGGCGGTCGAGCTGCTGATCGTCGCCGGCGGTGCCCGGGGCGACCTGGGGCAGAAGGACGCGGCCGTGGCGATGCTCCAGGTGCCGGAGCTGACCGCCGAGGTGGCCGAGCCGTGGACCGCCCGGTTGCGCTACGCCTACGCCGACGCGCTGCTCGCGGTGGGTCGGCGCGAGGAGGCCCGGGAGTGGTTCGCCCGAGCCGCCGACGTGGACACCGACAGCGAGACCGACGCCGCGGAGCGGCTGCTGGAACTCGACGGCGTGGTGATCGAGGGCGACGACGAGGACGACGAGCCGGCCGGGACGGAGGCCGCCACCGCGGACACCGCCGCCGCGTCGACGGGCGACCGCGCCGACCAGGACGACGCCGACGACGATGTCGTCGACCAGGACGACGCCGACGACCACGACGACATCGCCGGGCAGGACGACGTCGCCGAGCAGGACGACGCCGACCGGGACGGCCCCGACGGCGGCGTCGACGAGGACGAGCGGGGCGGGACCGACCACCGCACCGGTGGGCCGGCGGACGCGGGCGCCGCCCCGGACGCCGCCCCCGACACCGCTGCGGACATCCGGCCCGGTGCCGGTCGGGCCGACGACGCGGTGGCTCCGGTCGAGACGCGGTCGGCTGACGAGCCCGGATCGGCGGCGGACCGGCGATGACCGAGGGCGCCGAGGGCCGGTTGGTCGACGAGTACGCCCTGGTCGCTTTCGACCTGGATGGCGTGATCTACCTGATCGACCGGCCGATTCCCGGTGCGGTCGAGGCCCTCGGCGCATTGCGGGCCGAGGGCCGGTCGGTGGCGTTCGCCACGAACAACGCGTCGCGGCGTTCCAGCGAGGTCGCCGACCTGCTCACCGGGATGGGCGTACCGGCCGACCCGGCGGAGGTGCTCACCTCGGCGGCGGCCGCCGCCGAGGTGCTGCGGGACCGGCTTCCCGCCGGGGCCGCGGTGCTCGTCGTCGGCGCGGAGGCGCTGCGTGCCGAGATCCGCGCCGTCGGGCTCACCCCGGTCGACCGCGCCGACGACGCGCCGGTCGCCGTCGTCCAGGGGTACGGCCCGCAGGTGGGCTGGGTGGACCTGGCCGAGGCGTCGGTGGCGATCCGGGGCGGGGCGACCTGGGTGGCCACCAACACCGACCGGACGCTGCCGAGTGGACGTGGCCCGTTGCCGGGTAACGGCTCGCTGGTGGCCGCCCTGCGGCACGCCCTGGACCGGGCACCCGACGTGGTGGTCGGCAAACCCGAGCCGGCGCTCTTCGCCACCGCCGCCCGGCGTGCCGGAACCGGCCGGACGTTGGTGGTCGGTGACCGGCTGGACACCGACATCGAGGGTGCCCGCCGGGCCGGGCTGGACAGTCTGCTGGTGCTCACCGGGGTCAGCGACGTCCCCGAGTTGCTGGCCGCCCCCGAGCTGCGCCGGCCGACCCACGTCGCGGCTGATCTGGCCGGGCTCTTCGATCCGGCGGCGGTGGTCCGGGTACCCGGCGATCCGCAGGCCGGTGGATGGTCGGCGACGGCCGTCGACGGGACGGTGCAGCTGGACGGAGCCGGGCGGCCGTTGGACGCGGTGGCGGCGCTCTGCGCGGTCGCCTGGTCGGCCGGCACCGGTGCCGCCGTACGGCCGGTCTCACCGGAGGCGGAGCGGGTGCTGGCCGGGTTCGGCCTGACCCGCTGACCGCCGGGCCGGGCGGTGACGGTACCGCCCGGCACCCGTTACCCGGTCAGAGCAGCTTGCGGAGCTTCAGCAGGTCGAACGGGCTGGCCTTGATGGAGACCCGGCGGGCGGCCACCGCCTTGGTGACGTCGAGCTGACCGTGCACCAGGGCGACCAGGTCGTCGCTGGTGGTGACCAACGCGATCTTCGCCTTCGGGTCGTCGCCGTCGGCGAGGTCGACCAGCCGACCGCCGGTGATCCGGCCGTGGAAGGCGGTCTCGAGATCGGTGATCCGGCAGGCCAGGGTGCGATCCAGATCGATCTTGCTGGAGGCGTCGGCGTGCCGGTCCAGGCGGTCGGCAAGATCCCGCAGCGCCTGTCGGCACTCGTCCACGCTGGCCACATCGTCCTCCTTGCACCCGCCACGCCGTTTCCCGGCACCGTACCGCAATGGGCGGCGCGGGGCGCCCGGTAGCGTGAGGGCCGGACACTCCCCCCGCGGAAGGACTCAGTCATGCAGGACGCGTGGCGTGCCTACCTGGAGCTGGCCCTGGGCCTGACGGAAGCGCCCCGGAAGAGAGCCCAGGACGCCGCCCGGCGGTTGGCCGGCACGGGCGGTGCGACAGCCGTCCAGCTCCAGGCGCTCGCCGAGGAACTCCTCGCCACCGGCGCGGCCAACCGGGAAGCGCTGACCAAGCTGGTCCGGTTCGAGGTCGACCGGGCGCTCGGCGCGGTGGGGCTCGCCACCGCCGACGAGGTCGCCGAGTTGACCCGCCGGGTGCACGAGCTGGAGCGGCAGCTCCGCGAGGCGAGGAACGGACCGGTGGCGGTACCGGCCGGCGACGCCGCGCCCGACACCACCGCTCCGGCGGATGGCGCGGCCGGGACGGCCGGTGCCGTGAGGGCCTCCGGTGGCGCCGCCGGGGCGGCCGGTGCCGCTGCGCAGGCGACCGGCAGCACTGCGGAGACGGCCGGTGGTGAGCCCGGTGCCGCCGCGCCCTCGCCCCTGACCGTGGCGAAGAAGGCCGTGGCGAAGAAGGCCGTGGCGAAGAAGGCCGTGGCGAAGAAGGCCGTGGCGAAGAAGGCTGTGCAGAAGCCCGTGCCGGCGGACCCGTCCGCCGGGTCGGGAACGCCCGGCGAGGACCCGACGCCGCCGTCGCGTCCACCCCGTAAGGCCGCTCCCGGCCGAGGTTCCCCCGGCGGCGCCGGGTGAGCGGCTTCCCCGGGAGCCGGTCGTGACCGGCCCGTTCCGCCCCGCTCCGCCGCCGGCCGGCCGCCCCGGTCCGCCGTCCACCGGCCACCCGGGTCCGCCGCCGGCCGGCCGCCCCGGTCGGCCGTCCACCGGCCACCCGGGTCCGCCGCCGGCCGGTCGCCCGGGTCCGCCGTCCACCGGCCACCCCGGTCCGCCGTCGGTCGGTCCGCCGCAGGCTGGTCGGCCGGATCCGCCGTCGGTCGGCGGTCGGCCGGGTCCGCTGCCCGCCGGTCGGTCGGCCGCAGCGTCCACCGTCGCGGACGAGGACGTCGACGAGGCCCGCCATCCGGCCGTCGACGCCGCCGTCCGGGCGATGGCGAACGCCGAGGGCCTGCCCCCGGCCGACCAGATCGCCCAGTACGAGGCGGCGTACCAGACGCTGCGGGAGACCCTCGCCACCATCGACCAGGCCTGACCGGACCGGAGAGAACCACCCCATGGCACGTCGTACCCGACTCGACGCCGAAATCGTCCGTCGCGGCCTGGCCCGTTCCCGTGAGCAGGCGGCCGCGCTGATCGAGGCCGGCCGGGTCCAGCTGCGCGGGGTGCCCGCGCGCAAGGCGGCCGCGATGGTCGACCCGGCCGATCCGCTGCTGGTCACCGGTGCCGACCCGATCGACGAGTACGTCTCCCGGGGCGGCCACAAGCTGGCCGGCGCGCTGGCCGCCTTCGCCCCGACCGGGCTGGCCGTCGCCGGCCGCAGGTGCCTGGACGCCGGGGCGTCGACCGGCGGCTTCACCGACGTGCTGCTGCGCGCCGGCGCGGCCGAGGTGGTCGCCGTGGACGTCGGGTACGGCCAGCTCGCCTGGTCGCTGCGGACCGACGAACGGGTCCGGGTGCTGGACCGCACCAATGTGCGTACCCTCACCCCGGAGGCGATCGGCGGGCCGGTCGACCTGACGGTGGCCGACCTGTCGTTCATCTCCCTGCGTCTGGTGCTGCCCGCGCTGGCCGGCTGCACCCGTACCGACGGCGACCTGGCGCTGATGGTCAAGCCGCAGTTCGAGGTCGGCAAGGAGCGGGTCGGCGCCGGGGGTGTGGTCCGGGATCCGGCGCTGCGGGCCGAGGCGGTGCTGGAGGTGGCGGCGAGCGCCGCCGGGCTCGGACTCGGCCTGGCGGACGTGGCGGCCAGCCCGTTGCCCGGTCCGAGTGGCAATGTCGAGTTCTTCGTGTGGTTGCGCCGGGACGCGCCGGCGGCCGACCCCGAGCGGGTGCACGCCGTGGTGGTGGCCGGGCCGACCGGCCCCGGGCCGGCTGCGGAGTCCGGGAAGGTGGCAGGGTGAGTGCGGTGCGCGACGTCGGGACGGCGTCCCACGAGGGTGGACGGGAGGCGGGTCCGGTGGACCTCAGCGAGGGCCTGACCGGCCGGACGCGTGACGGGTGGTGGCACCGGTGAGCCGGACCGCGCTGCTGGTGACGCACACCGGCCGGCGACGCAGCACCGAGCACGCCCGCGCGGTCGCGGCCGACCTGATCGCGGCCGGCTTCGAGGTCCGGGTGGTGGCCGAGGAGGCGGAGGATCTCGACCTGCCCGGGGTGGTGCCGATGGCCGGTCTGCGGGCGGCCGAGGGGGCCGAGATCGTCTTCGCGCTCGGCGGGGACGGCACCTTCCTGCGCGCGGCCGAGCTGGCCCGTCCGGCGAAGGTGCCGCTGCTCGGCATCAACCTGGGCAAGGTGGGTTTCCTCGCCGAGGCGGAGATCGACGATCTCGACACCGCCGTGCGGGACGTGGTCGGGCGCAACTACACCGTGGACGAACGGCTCACCCTCGACGTCACCGCCGAGTTCGACGGCGGCCCGACCATCGAGTCGTGGGCGCTCAACGAGATCAGCGTCGAGAAGGGCGAACGCGCCCAGATGCTGGAGCTGCTGGTCGACGTGGACGGACGCCCGCTGTCCCGCTACGGCTGTGACGGCGTGGTCTGTGCCACCCCGACCGGCTCCACCGCGTACGCGTTCTCCGGTGGGGGGCCGGTGGTCTGGCCGGAGGTGGAGGCGCTGCTGTTGGTGCCGATCAGCGCGCACGCGCTGTTCAGCCGTCCGCTGGTGACCGCGCCCACCTCCACGTTCGTCATCACGGTCGACCCGTTCACCACCCTGGCGGTGCTCTGCTGTGACGGGCGGCGGGTCTACGACCTGCCGCCGGGTGCCACGGTGACGGTGCGCCGGGGCGCCCTGCCGGTGCGGGTGGTGCGGTTGCGGGACCGGCCGTTCACCGATCGCCTGGTGGCCAAGTTCGACCTGCCGGTGCAGGGCTGGCGCGGCAGCCGCCGCTGATCCCGGATCGCGGACCCGGGGCCTGCGGGGTCTGTCGGACCCCGCCCGGGGCCGCCCACCAGCGGCACCGCCCCGGCGGCCGGCGGGGTGGATCATGCCGGCCCGGCCGGTCACCCGTGCCGGCTGGTCAACTGTCCCAGCACGCGTCTACTGTCGGGTGCTGTGCTGGAAGAGCTGCGGATCACCGGACTGGGCGTCATCGAGGACACCACCCTGCCGCTGGCCGGCGGGATGAACGTCATCACCGGTGAGACCGGTGCCGGCAAGACGATGGTGGTGACCGGCCTCGGCCTGCTGTTCGGCGGCCGGGCCGACGCGGGCCGGGTGCGGGCCGCGCCGGGGCGGGCCACCGTCGAGGGGCGGCTGCGGCTCGGCGGCCGGGTGGCCGACGTGGTGCACGCCCGGATCGTCGACGCCGGTGGCGGACCCGACGACGACGGCTCGCTGCTGATGAGCCGTACGGTCACCGTGGAGGGCCGGTCCCGCGCCCACCTGGGCGGCCGGAGCATGCCGGTGTCGATGCTCGGTGAGGTCGGCGAGCAGGTGGTGGCGGTGCACGGCCAGTCCGACCAGTTGCGGCTGCTGCGGCCCGCCGAGCAGCGGGCCGCGCTGGACCGGTTCGCCGGCCCCGGGCACGAGAAGCTGGTCGACGCGCTGCGGGAGGCGTACGGGCGGTGGCGGCAGGTGGTCGACGACCTGGCCGACCGGCGCAGCAACGCCCGGGCCCGGCACCAGGAGGCCGATCTGCTCCGGCTGGGGCTGGACGAGATCACCCGGGTCGACCCGCAGCCCGGCGAGGACGACGAGTTGAAGACCGAGGCGCAGCGGTTGGAGCACGCCGAGGGGCTGCGGACGGCGGCCCAGCTGGCGCACGTGTGCGTGGCCGGTGGGGTGGAGGCGGCCGACGACACGCCGGACGCCACGGTGCTGCTGGGCACGGCCCGGCGCACCCTGGAGGCGCAGGCGGGCACCGATCCGGCGCTGGGTGAGCTGGCCGGTCGGCTGGAGGAGGCGGCCACCCTGGTGGCGGACGTCTCGGCGGAGCTGTCGGCGTACCTGGCGGCGTTGGACGCCGATCCGGCCCGGTTGCAGACCATCTACGAGCGGCGGGCCGCGCTGCGCGCGTTGACCCGCAAGTACGCCGACGACGTCGACGGGGTGATCGCCTGGGCCGAACGCGCCCGGACCCGGCTGTCCGACCTGGACACCTCCGACGAGGTGCTCGACGAGCTGGACCGGGAGGCGCAACGCCTCGCCGGTGAGGTGGCCGAGCTGGCCGGTCGGCTGTCGGCTTCCCGGCAGGAGGCGGCGGTCCGCTTCGCCGAGCAGGTCACCGTGGAGCTGGCCGGGTTGGCGATGCCGCACGCCCGGATCGAGGTGGCGGTGCTGCCCCGGCCGGCCGGCCGGTCCGAGCCGACGCTGTCGGTCAACGGGGTCGAGTGCGGGGTCGGTCCGGACGGCGCCGACGAGGTGGAGCTGCGGCTGCTGGCCCACCCGGGAGCGCCGTCGCTGCCGTTGCAGCGGGGTGCCTCCGGGGGTGAGCTGTCCCGGGTGATGCTCGCCATCGAGGTGGTGTTCGCCGGCTCCGGCGGCCCGCCCACCCTGGTCTTCGACGAGGTCGACGCGGGGGTGGGTGGTCAGGCGGCGGTGGAGATCGGCCGGCGGTTGGCCCGGTTGGCCCGCAGTCACCAGGTGCTGGTGGTGACGCACCTGCCGCAGGTGGCCGCGTTCGCCGACCGGCACCTGGTGGTGGCGAAGGACACCGGCGGCGCGGTGACCACCAGCGGGGTACGGGTGGTGGAGGACACCGAACGGGCCCGGGAGCTGGCCCGGATGCTGGCAGGTTTGCCGGATTCGGATCTGGGTATCGCCCATGCCGAGGAACTCCTGGCCGTCGCGGCGAAGGAAAGACGGCCCTGACCGCGACGATTGTGAGCGGAGGCACACCGGGCCGTGCCCTGGTGTGCTTCCCTGGGTAGGCGGCCCTGCTCAGGCATGTCGCACCGGAAAAACCAGCCTCCCATGCCAGGATGGTCACGATGCGTCTACCCACGTTGCGCCGGACCCGGAACGCGGAACCGGACTCAGTTCTCGGCACCGCTCGTCTCGACCGCCGTACCAAGCGGCTGGTCGGCCGGCTCCGCCCCGGCGACATCGCGGTGATCGACCACGTCGACCTGGACCGGGTGGCGGCCGACTCGCTGGTCGCGGTCGGGGTCGCCGCGGTGCTCAACGCCAAGCCGTCGGTCTCCGGCCGTTACCCCAACCTCGGCCCCGAGGTGCTCATCGGTGCCGGCATCCTGCTCCTGGACGACCTCGGCGAGGGGATCTTCGAGCGGCTCCGGGAGGGCGACACCGTCCGGATCGAGGGCAACACCGTCTTCGTCGGCGACGAGCCGGTGGCGCACGGTGACCTGCAGGACGCCGAGACGGTCGCCAAGGCGATGGCCGACGCCCGGGAGGGCCTGTCGGTGCAGTTGGAGGCGTTCGCCGCCAACACCATGGACTACCTGCGCCAGGAACGGGACCTGCTGCTCGACGGGGTGGGCGTCCCGGACATCCAGACCCAGATGCGGGGTCGGCACTGCCTGATCGTGGTCCGGGGCTACGACTACAAGGCCGACCTGGACGTGCTGCGCCCGTACATCCGGGAGTTCAAGCCGGTGCTGATCGGCGTGGACGGCGGGGCGGACGCCCTGGTCGAGGCGGGCTACACCCCCGACATGATCATCGGGGACATGGACTCGGTCACCGACGACGTGCTGCGCTGCGGCGCCGAGGTGATCGTGCACGCCTACCCGGACGGCCGGGCGCCGGGGCTGGCCCGGGTCAACGGTCTCGGGGTGCCGGCGATCACCTTCCCGGCCGCCGCCACCAGCGAGGACCTGGCCATGCTGCTGGCCGACGAGAAGGGCGCCTCGCTGCTGGTCGCGGTCGGCACCCACGCCACGCTGGTCGAGTTCCTGGACAAGGGTCGCGGCGGGATGGCCTCCACCTTCCTCACCCGGCTCAAGGTCGGCGGCAAGCTGGTCGACGCCAAGGGGGTGAGCCGGCTCTACCGGCAGAACATCTCCGGCTCGTCCCTGCTCCTCCTGGTCCTCTCGGCGATCGCCGCGATGGCCTCCGCCGTGGCGGTCTCCACCGTCGGCAAGGCGTATTTGGGCGTGGTCTCGGAGTGGTGGGACAATTTCGTGTTCCAGCTCGGCCAGCTCTTCTAGCTCCCGACCGATCAAGAGGCTGCAAGCGTGATCAATTTCCGATACCACGTGGTGTCCCTGACCGCGGTCTTCCTGGCCTTGGCGATCGGCCTGGTGGTCGGCACGGCCGCCCTCAACGGCCCGGTGGCCGACTCGCTGAAGGAGACGGTCAACTCGCTGCGCAAGGACAACCAGCAGATGCGGCAGTCGGTCAACAGCCTCCAGAAGGAGCTGGACCTGGAGGAGGACTTCGCCGCCGAGATGGCGCAGATCATCCTGCCGGGCAAGCTCACCGGCAAGCGGGTCATGGTGCTCAGCCTGCCCACCGGGCGGGAGCACACCGAGGGCGTGCTGAAGTCGCTGCAGACCGCCGGGGCCACCGTGACCGGCCGGGTCGACGTGCAGGACAAGTTCGTCAACCCGGACAACAACACCAACCTGATGGAGCTGGCCGTCACCGCGGCCCGGCCCACCGCGCCCGCCTCGGCGCTGCCCGGCAACGGCAACGGCGTGGAGACCTCCAGCGCCCTGCTGGCCAGCGTCCTGCTCGACCGCCCGCAGGGCACCCCGGCGGTGACCGACGCCGACCGGCGGGCGGTGCTGGCCGCGTACGCCAACGCCGGATACCTCACCAGCGAGGAGAAGGTCACCGGCACCGCCGAGGCCGTCGTGGTGGTCAGCGGGCAGCCCTACGTCGACAAGGACTCCGCGAAGAAGGACGAGTCGGTGGTGAAGATCGCCGAGCAGTTCGACCGCACCGGCGCGATCGTCGTCGGCGGCAACGGCTCCGCCGGGGGCAACCTGGTGGCCGTGGTCCGGGGCGACCCGGTGCTCGCGCAGACCATCTCCACCGTCGACAACGCCAACACCGTGCAGGGTCAGCTGGTCACCAGCCTGGCGCTGGTCCAACAGCTCACCGAGAAGCGGGCCGGTCAGTACGGCGTCGGCGACAACGCCACGCTGGTGCCTAGACTGCCCCAGTGAACGAACAAACTGCCCCGGTGACCGGTTACCACCCGACCGCCCCGTCCGGCGGTGCCGTATGAGCGGGTTCGGGCGGCTGCTCGCCGCCGCCGCCGGAGCCGCCGCCGCCCGGTACGCGCTGCGGGAGATCCGTACCGCCCCGGTCGGGCCGGCGCTGGAACGCACCAACTTCCGTGGCCGTACCGTCAGCCTCGCCGCCGGGCCGGCGCTGGCCGTCGGGGCGTCCGGCGGGGGAGCGCTCGGCG
The DNA here is from genome assembly GCF_029581315.1 of Micromonospora sp. WMMD714. Taxonomy (NCBI): domain Bacteria; kingdom Bacillati; phylum Actinomycetota; class Actinomycetes; order Micromonosporales; family Micromonosporaceae; genus Micromonospora; species Micromonospora sp. WMMD714. The sequence goes on along the minus strand of NZ_CP120744.1, from coordinate 6,183,970 downwards.
CGGGCAGCGTCCCGGCCGGTGCGGCGGTGCTCGTCGCCGGCCTCGGCGCGGGCGCGGTCGGCCTCTACGACGACGTGGTCGGCGCCCGCCCGGAGCAGAAGGCCGCCAAGGGCTTCGCCGGTCACCTCGCCGCCCTGCGCGCCGGCCGGGTCACCGCCGGCCTGGTCAAGGTCGCCGGGGTGGGCGCGGCCGGGCTCGCCGCCGCCGCGCTGCTCGCCGCCGACCCCCGGGTCGCCGCGCACCCGCGCCGGCAGCGCCACCGCACCCTCGGCCGCACCGTCGACGTGCTGCTCGGCGCGGGCGTGGTGGCCGGCACCGCCAACCTGCTCAACCTGCTCGACCTGCGCCCCGGCCGGGCGCTGAAGTCGGCGGTGCTGCTCGGCGTCCCGCTGGCCGGTGGCCCGCACGCCGGCATCGCCGCCGGGGCGGTCGGTGCCGCCGGTGGGCTGCTCGACGAGGACCTGGGCGAGCGGGTGATGATCGGCGACAGCGGGGCCAACGCGGTCGGCGCGCTGCTCGGGGTGGCGCTCGCCGCCCGGACCGGCCCCGTCGGCCGGGCCGGTCTGCTCGCGGTCCTCGCCGGCCTCACCGCGGCCAGCGAGAAGGTCAGCTTCACGGCGGTCATCCAGCGCACCCCGGTGCTGCGGGAACTCGACGCGCTGGGCCGGCGATCCGACTGACGTGACCAGACCGGCACCCCTCGCCGCCGCCGGTCGGGTGGCCGGCGCGGCCGCCCTGATCGCCGTGCTCACCGTCCTGGCCCGGCTCGCCGGGTTCGGCCGTACCGCCGTGTTCACCTGGGTCGTGGAGGGCAGCGACCTCGGCGGCATGTACGTGATCGCCAACACCGTCCCCAACATCATCTTCGAGATCGTGGCCGGTGGGGCGCTGGCCAGTCTCGTCGTACCGCTGCTGGCCGGGCCGGTCGCGGCGGGTGACCGGCGGGCGGTGGCCGCCACCACCGGCGCGCTGCTGACCTGGACGGTGACCCTGCTGGTGCCGCTCGCGGTGCTGGTGGCGCTGCTCGCCGACCCGATCGTGGCGGTGATCTCCGACGGGCGCTCCCCGGCGGAGCTGGCCGCCGGGGCACGGATGCTGCGGGTGTTCGCCCCGCAACTGCCGCTCTACGGCATCGGGATCGTGCTCACCGGGGTGCTCCAGGCGCACCGCCGGTTCGCCTGGCCGGTCGTCGCGCCGCTGCTGTCCAGCCTCACCGTCGTGGTGGTCTACCTGGTCTTCGGCGCCACCCAGGGCCGGGACGCGAGCATCGCCCAGGTGAGCCGGGCCGGTGAGCTGGTCCTCTCCGGCGGCACCACCCTCGGCGTGGTGGTGCTGTCGCTGTCGCTGCTGGTCCCGCTGCGCCGGCTCGGGCTGGCCTGGCGACCCGGGTACGCCTTCCCCGCCGACGCCCGCGCCCGGGTCGGCGGGCTCGCCGTCGCCGGGGCGGTCACCGTCACCGCCCAGCAACTCGCCCTGGTGGTCATCCTCAACCGGGTCTCCGGCGGCCCGACCGGCTCCCCGCAGGTCTACAACCTCGCCCAGACCATGTACCTGCTGCCCTGGGCGGTGCTCGCGGTGCCGCTGGCCGTCGCCGCCTACCCGGGGCTGTCCGCCGCCGCTGCGACCGGCGACTCCGCCGGCTACCGCGGCACGGTCGCCGCGACCACCCGGGGGGTGCTGCTGTGCAGCTTCCTCGGCGCGGCGGCCCTGGTCGGCACCGCCGAACCGGTCGGCCGGTTCTTCCCGCTCGGCGCGGAGCCGACCGCCGCCGCCATCGCCGGGTTCGCCCCCGGACTGGTCGGCTACGGCCTCTTCGCGGTGCTGTCCCGGGCGCTCTACGCCCGGGGGGCCACCCGGGCGGCCACCGCCGCCATCACCACCGGCTGGCTGGTGGTGCCGCTGGTCGCCGTACCGCTGGCGGCGCTGCTGCCCCGCGCCGACCGGGTGCTGGCGGTCACCCTGGCCAACTCCGTCGGCATGCTGGTCCTCGGGGTGCTCCTGGTCGGCGCGGTGTCCCGGGCCGCCGGTCGGGCCGCGCTCGCCGGCGCCGGTCGGGCCGCCCTCGCGGGTCTGCTGGCCGCGCTGCTCGCCGCCCCGGCCGGCGTCCTCACCGCCCGGCTGCTCGCCGACGGCGGCACCCCGACGACAGCGGGGGCACTCGTTCAGGGCATGCTGTCCGGGGCCGTGGTCGGCGTGCTGTTCCTCGCCGTCGCCTGGCTGGTGGACCGGCGGGACGTCGGGCCGCTGCTCACCGGCGTCCGTCGCCGGCTGGGCGGCCGGCGACCGGCGGGTGCCCCGCAGGACGGCGTTCCCCGCGACGCCGGTGACGGGAAGGAGACCCTCTCCCCATGACCGACGCGACGCCCGCCCCCGACCCCCGGGGCACGGTGGTGCTGCTGCTCGCCTCCAGCACCGGCGGGGTGGGGCAACACGTCCGGTCGGTGGCCCGGGGGCTCGTCGAGGCCGGCCAGCCGGTGCTGGTCTGCGGCCCGGCCGCCACCGACGAGCAGTTCGCCTTCGCCGCCACCGGGGCCCGGTTCACGCCGGTGGAGATCTCGGCCAACCCCACCCCGGCCGACGCCCGCGCGGTCACCGCGCTGCGCCGGGCGCTGGCCGGCGCGGACGCCCGGGTGGTGCACGCCCACGGGCTGCGTGCCGGGCTGGTCGCGGCGCTCGCCCGGCCCACCGCACCACTCGTGGTCACCTGGCACAACGCGGTGCTCGCCGGTGGGCTGCGCGGGCGGCTGTCCCGGCTCGCCGAGCGGGTGGTCGCCCGGTCCGCCCGGGTCGCCCTGGGGGCGTCGACCGACCTGGTGGACCGGGCCGCCGCGCTGGGTGCCGCCGACGCCCGGCTCGCCCCGGTCGCCGCGCCGGCCCTGCCCGCCGCACGGCGTCGCCGGGCCGCCGTCCGCGCCGAGTTCGGCGTCGCCGGTGACCAGCCGCTGGTGCTCTCCGTCGGCCGGCTGCACCCGCAGAAGCGCTACGACGTGCTCGTCGACGCCGCCGCCCGGTGGCGGACCCGCCGGCCGCCGCCCGTGGTGGTGGTCGCCGGCAGCGGCCCGGCGTACCTGGCGCTGGCCGCCCGGATCTCCGCCGCCCGCGCCCCGGTGACCCTGCTCGGGCACCGCACCGACGTGGCGGACCTGCTCGCCGGCGCCGACCTGGCGGTGGTGACCAGTGACTGGGAGGCCCGGCAACTGTTCGCCCAGGAGGCGTTGCGGGCCGGCGTACCGCTGGTGGCGACCGCCGTCGGCGGGCTGCCCGAGCTGGTCGGCGACGGCGCCCTGCTGGTCCCGCCCGGCGACGTGGACGCGGTCGACACGGCCGTCCGGTCGCTGCTGGACGACCCGGGCCTGCGGGCCGACCTGGCCTGCCGGGGCGTCGCCCGGGCCGCCGGCTGGCCCACCGAGGCGGACACCGTCGCCACCCTGCGCGCCCTCTACACCGAACTCGACACCGACCCGGCCGGTGCCCCCGGGCACCGGGACGGCGCCGGCCGCGCCGGCCCGGCGACCTCCGGCACCGATGGCCCCGCGACGGGACGCGCCTGATGCTGCGCCGATTCACCCCGGTCCTGCTCACCCTGGTCGTGGTGGTGCTCGGCGTCACCGCGCTGGCGGCCCGCCCGGACACCAGCCCGCCCCGGCGCACCGCCGACTACGTGGTCCTGGCCGGGGTGGCCGGGCTGCGCTGGGCCGACGTCGACCCGCAGACCACCCCGACGCTGTGGCGGATGGCCCAGCAGGGGTCCATCGGGTCGTTGTCGACCCGCTCCGCGCACCGCCCGACCTGCCCGGTGGACGGCTGGCTCACCCTCGGTGCGGGCAGCTACGCCGGCTGGAACGGCAACCGCCCGACCGGCGGCTGCCCGGCGACGGAGGTGACGGTCGAGCAGCCCGACGGGATCGGCGCGAACCTGCCCGACCAGGAGGGCGTGGTCGCCTACAACGCCGACCGGCAGCCCTGGGGCACGGTGCCCGGCTCGCTGTCGGAGTCGGTGCGCTGCTCGGTGGCGATCGGCCCCGGTGCCGCCGTCGCCGCCGCCCGACCCTTCGGCCGGGTCGACCGGTACGCCCCGGAGCTGCCGGCCGACCCGTCCGAGCTGCTCGGCTCCTGCGTGCTGAGCATCGTCGACCTGGGTACGGTCAGCGGCGAGGATCCGGCGGCCCGGCGGGCGGCGGCCCGGCAGGCCGACCAGGCGCTGGCGAAGGTGCTCGCCGCCCGGCCGGAGCGTTCCCTGGTGCTGGTCGCCGGGGTGTCCGACACCGAGGCACCGGCCCGGCTGCACGTCGTGGTCGCCGACGGACCCGGCTGGGAGAACGGCTGGCTCACCTCGCCCAGCACCGGCCGGGAGGGCTACCTGCAACTGGTGGACCTGGCACCGACCGCGTTGAGCGCGCTGGGCCGGCCGATGCCCGAGCGGATCTTCCTCGGCCGTCCCGCCGTCAAGGTCGACGACCGCCCGGACGACCTGGCCACCGCGATCATCGCGCCGGCCGACGCCGACCGGGAGGCCGCCGCCCAGCGGGCCGTGGCCGGGTGGTTCTTCGCCCTGCTCGCCGCGGCCCAGGTCGGCCTCGCCATCGCGGTGCTGCCGCTGTTGCGCCGGGCTCGTCGGCTCGCCGGCCCGCACAGCCCACCGCCGGTCTCCCGCCGCATCGTGGCGACCGTGGAACTGCTGCTGATCGCGGTCGCCCTGGCGGTGCCGGCGGCCCTGCTCGCCGACGCGGTGCCGTGGTGGCGGGGTGACCACGCCGGGGTGTACTTCGCCGGGGTGACCGTCGCGTTGATCGTGGGCGCGACCGCGCTGGTCCGGTTCACCCCCGGCCACGACCGCACCCTCGGCCCGCTCGGCGCGGTCGCCGGCCTGGCCACCCTGGTGGTCGGCGCGGACGTGCTCAGCGGGGCCCGGTTGCAGCTCAACGGCGTGGTCGGCTACTCCGCGCTGGAGGGCGGCCGGTTCTCCGGGCTGGGCACCGTGGGGCTGGGCGTCTTCCTCGCCGGTTCGCTGCTCAGCGCCGGCTGGCTCGCCCAGCGGGTCCGCCGGCAGTGGCGGCCGATGGTGGTGGTCGCGGTGGGCGGGCTGGCCGTGGTGGTGATCGGCAGCCCCTACCTGGGTGCGGACTCGATCGGCGCGATCGCGTTGACCGCCGGGGTGGCGGTGGCCGCCGCGATCAGCACCGGCGGCTGGCTGACGGTCAGCCGGCTGGTCTGGGCGACCATGGCCGGGCTGGCGCTGACCATCGGCTTCGCGGTGGTGGACCTGCGCCGGCCGGTGGAGGAGCGGGGTGCGCTGGGCCGGTTCCTGACCGCCCTGGGCGAGGGCACCGGCGGGCTGACCGTGCACCGGTCCAGCACCGCGAACTTCCAGACGTTGGTCAACAGCCCGCTGACCGTGCTGGCGGTGGTCGGTCTGCTGCTGGTCTGGTTCGCGCTGCTCCAGCCCTGGGGCGGGCTGATGCGGCTGTTCGGCATCTATCCGGCGATCCGGGCGGCGCTGGCCGGCACGGCGGTCGCGGCGGTCATCGCCGGGCTGCTGGGCGGCACCGCCCTGGACGTGGCCGGGGCGGCCGGCGCGCTGGTGGTGCCGATGGCGGCGCTGGCCTCGCTGCGGGTGCTCGACCACTCCACCGACCGTACCGTGCCCGATCCGGGCCATCCCCGGCCCGACGCCCCGGGCGGTCCATCCGGCGTCCGCCCACCCGACGGCGACCCGGCCGGCGGACGGCCCGCCGACGGCCCGGGCAGCGGGCCGCAGCGGCATCCGGCGGCGTCCTCCGACGGCGACCCCCCGGACGGCGCGCCGCAGCGGCGGGTGACGGAATCCGACGGCGACCGGGGCGGTGCGCCGCCCGACCGTGGGGACCGGCCGGCGGGGCGGGAGGCGGTTGCGGTGCCGGCGGCGCGTACCCCCGCGACTGCGGATCCGGCGTCGACCGAGGTGGCGGCCGGTCGGTCCGGCCCGGGGTCCGGATAGCCCGGGGTCGGGTGCGACGCCGGGTGGACCCCGGCGAGGTGTTACCGTGGAATCCCGTGGATCGCGTGATCACTTTGCTGATCGGCACGGCGGTTCGCACGACCGCTACGGACGACACGGGAGCAGGCCTTGGCCCCATCAGCACGGACGACCCGGCACATCTTCGTCACCGGGGGCGTCGCCTCCTCGCTCGGCAAGGGCCTCACCGCCTCCAGCCTCGGCAATCTGCTCACCGCGCGCGGGCTGCGGGTGGTGATGCAGAAGCTCGACCCCTACCTCAACGTCGACCCGGGGACAATGAACCCGTTCCAGCACGGTGAGGTCTTCATCACCGAGGACGGCGCGGAGACCGACCTCGACGTCGGGCACTACGAGCGGTTCCTCGACCGCGACCTGTCCGGCAAGGCGAACGTCACCACCGGGCAGATCTACTCCGACGTGATCGCCAAGGAACGGCGCGGCGAGTACCTGGGCGACACCGTCCAGGTCATCCCGCACATCACCAACGAGATCAAGGCGCGGATCCTCGGCATGGCCGACCCGGACGCCGACGGCCAGATCCCGCACGTGGTGATCACCGAGGTCGGCGGCACCGTCGGCGACATCGAGTCGCTGCCGTTCCTGGAGGCGATCCGCCAGGTCCGGCACGACCTCGGCCGGGACAACTGCTTCTACCTGCACGTCTCGCTGGTGCCCTACCTGGCCCCGTCCGGGGAGCTGAAGACCAAGCCGACCCAGCACTCGGTGGCCCAGCTGCGCAACATCGGCATCCAGCCGGACGCCATCGTGCTGCGCTGCGACCGGGAGATCCCGCAGAAGCTGAAGGAGAAGCTCTCCCTCTACTGCGACGTCGACTCCGAGGCGGTCGTCGCCGCCCCGGACGCCCCGAGCATCTACGACATCCCGAAGGTGCTGCACCGCGAGGGTCTCGACGCGTACGTGGTGCGCCGGCTCGGCCTGTCCTTCCGGGACGTCGACTGGACCAGCTGGGACGACCTGCTGGACCGGGTGCACCAGCCGCACCACACGGTCACCGTGGCGGTGGTCGGCAAGTACGTCGACCTGCCCGACGCCTACCTGTCGGTCAGCGAGGCGATCCGGGCCGCCGGCTTCGGCCACCGAGCCCGGGTGCAGCTGCGCTGGGTGCCCAGCGACGACTGCGTCACCCCGGCCGGGGCGGCGTCGGCCCTGTCCGGCGTGGACGGCATCGTCATCCCCGGCGGCTTCGGCGTACGCGGCATCGAGGGCAAGATCGGCGCCTCCCGGTACGCCCGGGAGAACGGCGTACCGCTGCTCGGGCTCTGTCTCGGCCTGCAGTGCATGACCATCGAGGTGGCCCGCCACCTGGCCGGTCTGGACGCGGCGAACTCCCTCGAATTCGACGAGGAGGCCAAGCACCCGGTCATCGCCACCATGGCCGACCAGGAGGACATCGTCGCCGGTCGGGGTGACCTGGGCGGCACCATGCGGCTCGGGGCGTACCCGGCGACGTTGACCCCGGGGTCGATCGTGGCCGAGGCGTACGGCGCCACCGAGATCAGCGAACGGCACCGGCACCGGTACGAGGTGAACAACGCCTACCGGGACCAGCTGACCAAGGCGGGCCTGCACATCTCCGGCACCTCCCCGGACGGCCGGCTGGTCGAGTTCGTCGAGCTGGACCGCGGCCTGCACCCGTTCTTCGTGGCCACCCAGGCGCACCCGGAGCTGAAGAGCCGGCCGACCCGCCCGCACCCGCTGTTCGCCGGGTTCGTCAAGGCGGTCGTGGCGTACTCGCAGGCCGACCAGCTGCCGGTGGACCTCGACCCGGTGGTCGAGGCCCCGCGGACCGGGGTGACGCCGGCCGGGACCGCGCCGGCCGGGACCGCGCCGGCCGAGCCGTCGAAGAACGAGGCGCCGACGGCGAAGGCCGCGGCCCGCAACGGCGCGGCGACGAAGGCGTCGTCCGCGTCGTGAGCGCCGTCGAGCACCGCTACGAGTTGCGCTCCCGGGCCGAGCGGTACACCGGCCGGATCTTCACCGTGGTCAGCGACGAGGTGACCATGCCCGGCGGGGGCACCGCCACCCGGGACTACGTGCGGCACGTCGGCGCGGTCGCCGTGGTCGCGCTGGACGGGGCCGGCCGGGTGGTGCTGGTGCGGCAGTACCGGCAGCCGGTCGGGCGGCACCTGTGGGAGCTGCCCGCGGGCCTGATGGACGTCGCGGGCGAGGACCTGCCGGTGGCCGCCGCCCGGGAGCTGGCCGAGGAGGCCGACCTCACCGCCGGCCGGTGGGACCTGCTGGTCGACGTGCACACCTCGCCGGGTTTCACCGACGAGGTGGTCCGGGTGTTCCTCGCCCGGGAGCTGGCCGAGGTGCCGGTCGGGCAGCGGCACGAGCGGCACGACGAGGAGGCCGACCTGCAGGTCGTCCGGATCGACCTGGACGAGGCGGTCGGCATGGTGCTGGCCGGGGAGGTCACCAACGGTCCGTGCGCGGTCGGGCTGCTGGCCGCGGCCCGCGCCCGGGACGCCGGCTGGTCGGTGCTGCGCCGGGCCGACACCCCGCTGCACCGCTGATCCGGTACGCCCCGCAGGGGCCGTCGCGGTCCGCCGCGCCGGCCCCTGCGGCGTTCCCGGTCGCCGGCCCCTGCGGCGTTCCCGGTCGAGCCCCGCACGGACCCGCTGTGCGGTGGCGGGGACACGGGCCTGCCGGGCGGGTTTCCCGACCGGCGGACCGGGCCGACCGGTGCGACCATGGGAGGGACGTCGAACGGCAGGCCCGGGCGGTATGCCTGACACACCGTCAGGCGGAACGGGCACCGGTTGTCACTGTGCCAACCGCCGACGGGTGGCAGCGCGCCTAGACTGCCGCCGGCGGAACCGGTGGACCGCGTCGGCAACGGAGCCGGCCGGGCACCGCGCAGTCCGGGGGGCGACACCCCGGAGGAAGGTGTCTGCATCGTGAAGGTCGGAATCCCACGCGAGGTCAAGAACCACGAGTACCGCGTGGCGATCACGCCGGCGGGCGTCAACGAGTTCGTCCGCCACGGTCACCAGGTCTTCGTCGAGGCGGGCGCCGGGGTCGGGTCCAGCCTGACCGACGAGGAGTTCGTCGCGGCCGGGGCCACCATCCTCGGCACCGCCGACGAGGTGTGGGACACCGCCGAGCTGGTGCTCAAGGTCAAGGAGCCGATCGCCGAGGAGCACCACCGGATGCGTGCCGGGCAGGTGCTCTTCACCTACCTGCACCTGGCGGCCTCCAAGGAGTGCACCGACGCGCTGGTCGACCGGAAGGTCACCGGCATCGCCTACGAGACCGTCGAGCTGCCCGACCGGTCGCTGCCGCTGCTCGCCCCGATGTCCGAGGTGGCCGGCCGGCTCGCCCCGCAGGTCGGCGCGTACCACCTGCAGCGGCAGGGCGGCGGCCGGGGCATCCTGATGGGCGGCGTCTCCGGGGTGTACGCGGCGAAGACCGTGGTCATCGGCGCGGGCGTGTCCGGCATGAACGCCGCCGCCATCGCGCTGGGCCTGCAGGCCGAGGTGCTGCTGCTGGACATGAACGTGGCCCGGCTGCGGCAGGCCGACGCCATCTACCGGGGCCACCTGCAGACGGTCGCCTCCAACGCCTACGAGGTCGAGCGGGCGGTGCTCGACGCGGACCTGGTCATCGGGGCGGTCCTCGTCCCGGGGGCGAAGGCCCCCACGCTCATCTCCAACGAGCTGGTCTCCCGGATGAAGCCGGGCAGCGTGCTGGTCGACATCTCCATCGACCAGGGTGGCTGCTTCGAGGACTCCCGCCCCACCACGCACGCCGAGCCGACCTACCAGGTGCACGACTCGATCTTCTACTGCGTGGCGAACATGCCCGGCGCGGTGCCGCACACCAGCACGTACGCGCTGACCAACGTCACCCTGCCGTACGCCCTCGAACTGGCCGACCACGGCTGGCGCGACGCGCTGCGCCGCGACCCCGCCCTGGCGCTGGGCCTGAACACCCACGACGGCCGGGTGGTCTACGGCCCGGTCGCCGAGGCGCACGGGATGGCGACCCTTCCGCTGGCCGAGGTGCTGGCCTGACCGACCAGAGCCGCGCCGACGGGGCCGGGGAGCCGGCACCGGCCCTGCGGCGGGTCGTGCGCGGCTACCTCGACCACCTCACCGTGGAGCGGGGGCTGGCGGCGAACACCCTCACCGCGTACCGCCGGGACCTGGAGCGTTACCTGGCCACCCTGGCCGCCGCCGGGGTGGCCGACCTGGCCGCCGTCGGGACCGGGCAGGTCGAGGCGCACCTGGCGCGGCTGCGGGCCGGCGACGCGGACCACCCCCCGCTGGCGGTGACCTCGGCCGCCCGGGCCGCCTCCGCCGTGCGCGGGCTGCACCGGTTCGCCCTCCGGGAGGGGCTGGCCGGTGCCGACCCGAGCCGGGACGTCCGGCCGCCTGTCGCGGCCCGCCGGTTGCCCCGGGCGTTGCCGGTCGACGACGTGGTCCGGCTGCTGGACGCCGCCGGCGCGGTCACCGCCACCGGCGACGGGGCGGCCGTCACGCTGCGCGACCGGGCGCTGCTGGAGTTCCTGTACGGCACCGGCGCGCGGATCTCCGAGGCGGTCGGCGCGGCCGTGGACGACGTGGACGTCGACGAGGGCACCGCGCTGCTGCGCGGCAAGGGCGGGCGGACCCGGCTGGTGCCGGTCGGCGGGTACGCCGTGCGGGCGCTGCGGGCCTACCTGGTGCGGGCCCGGCCGGCGCTGGTCGTCGCCGGCCGGGGCACGCCGGCGGTCTTCGTCAACGCCCGGGGCGGGCCGCTGACCCGGCAGGGCGCGTGGACCGTGCTGCGGCGGGCCGCGCGGCGGGCCGGGCTGCCGGTGGACGGCCCGCAGGCGGTCTCCCCGCACACCCTGCGCCACTCGTACGCCACCCACCTGCTCGACGGCGGCGCCGACGTGCGGGTGGTGCAGGAACTCCTCGGCCACGCCTCGGTCACCACCACCCAGGTGTACACGTTGGTCACCGTGGACCGGCTGCGCGAGGTGTACGCCACCACCCACCCCCGCGCCCGGGACACCCGCCCGCCCACGGCCGCCGACGGTCGGGTGCGAGCCGGACCGCCGGGCGGCTGACGGTCGGGCGCGGACCCGACCGCCGGGGCGCTGACCGGCCGCTACACCCGACACGCCGGACCGGTGCCGAACGCGCTGGTCGTCGGTGGCGTAGAGTCGGCATCGGCGCGGACCTCCTGGGCGACAACCGGGGTGCGCAGCGGCGCCGCGAAGGACGTCGGACTGCTCCGACGCCGGGTGGTCGTCGGGAGGGGGCAACGAGGACATGGCTGGCAACGGTGATCGTGCCGACGCCTGGACGTCGGAGCTCCGTGAGCAGCAGGCGTCGCTCGGCGCCGACCTGGGTCCGGCCGACCCGGCCGCCTACACGATGCGCAAGCCGATCCCCGAGCCGATGCCCACCGACCGGCACGGTCCGGCCCGGATCATCGCGATGGCCAACCAGAAGGGTGGCGTCGGCAAGACCACCACCACCATCAACCTGGGTGCCGCGCTGGCCGAGTACGGCCGCAAGGTGCTGCTGGTCGACTTCGACCCGCAGGGCGCGCTCTCGGTGGGGCTGGGCGTGAACCCGCACAACCTCGACCTGTCGGTCTACAACCTGCTCATGCAGGACGACGTGATGGCCGAGGACGTCCTGATCAAGACGGACGTGGCCGGGCTGCACATCCTGCCCGCCAACATCGACCTCTCCGCCGCCGAGATACAGCTCGTCAACGAGGTCGCCCGGGAGATGGCCCTGGCCCGGGTGCTGCGCAACGTGCGCAAGGAGTACGACTACATCCTGATCGACTGCCAGCCCTCGCTGGGCCTGCTGGCGATCAACGCGTTGACCGTGGCCCACGGGGTGCTCATCCCGCTCGAGTGCGAGTTCTTCAGCCTGCGCGGGGTGGCGCTGCTGCTGGACACCATCGACAAGGTCCGCGAACGGCTCAACTTCGACCTGGAGCTCGAGGGCATCCTCGCCACCATGTACGACAGCCGCACCACCCACTGCCGCCAGGTGCTCCAGCGGGTGGTCGAGGCGTTCGGCGACAAGGTCTACCAGACCGTCATCACCAAGACGGTGAAGTTCCCCGAGTCCACGGTGGCCGGAGCGCCGATCACCACCCTCGACCCGGCCTCCTCCGGGGCCCGCAACTACCGGCAGCTGGCCCGCGAGGTGATCGCCGCCCAGGCCGACCGGTAGGCCGGGGTGCGCCGTCGCCGCGCCACACCCGACCCGCCCCCGACGGCGACCACCTCCGCTGCCTGGGCGTGGACTACGGTCGTCCGGTGACCGCGCCACCGCTGCACCCGCCGCCGACCCCGCCGCCGCCGTCCGCGCCGGCCACCGGGGCCGCCGACGGGGCGACCGCTGCGGCGGAGGTGCCACCGACCGGTCAGGGCACCGGCTTCACCGTCCGGCTGGCGAACTTCACCGGCCCGTTCGACCTGCTGCTGCAACTGATCAGCAAACACAAGCTGGACGTCACCGAGGTGGCCCTGCACACCGTCACCGACGAGTTCATCGCCTACATCCGGGCCATGGGCGACCAGTGGGACCTCGACGAGACCAGCGAGTTCCTGCTCATCGCCGCCACCCTGCTCGACCTGAAGGCCGCCCGGCTGCTGCCCTCGGCCGAGGTGGAGGACGAGGAGGACCTCGCCCTGCTGGAGGCGCGGGACCTGCTCTTCGCCCGGCTGTTGCAGTACAAGGCGTTCAAGGAGGCGGCGGCGCACATCGCCGAGCTGGAGGCGGTCGGCGGTCGGCGGTACCCGCGCGCGGTCACCCTGGAGGCCCGGTACGCCGAGGCCCTGCCCGACCTGGTGCTCGGCATCGGCCCTGAGCGGCTGCTCAAGCTGGCGGTCCGGGCGATGACCCCGAAACCGGTGCCGGAGGTCTCCATCGCGCACGTGCACCTGGTCCGGGTCAGCGTCCGGGAGCACGCGGCGATCCTGGCCGAGCGGCTGCGCCGGGCCGGCGTCGCCACCTTCACGCTGCTCTGCGCCGACTGCGGGATCACCCTGGAGGTGGTGGCCCGCTTCCTGGCTCTGCTGGAGCTCTACCGGGAGGGCCTGGTCGCCTTCGTCCAGGAGGAGGCCCTGGAGGAGCTGACCGTACGCTGGACCGGCCCCGCCGACGGGGGTGCCGACCTGCACGTCGACGAGTACGCCGGCAGCCCCGTCGACCCCGCCCCGGTGGATCCCGCCCCCGGGAGTCCGACCGGTGCCGCGCCCGCCGGGGCCGACCCCGTGCCGGGCGAACCCACCGCCGGAGTGCCCGCCGAGCCGGTGGACGAGCCCGCATCGACGCAGGAGTGACGTGATGAGCGACGAGGAGCGCCAGGACTCGCTGGCCGACCAGGCCGCCGCCTGGGTTCCCCCGTGGGAACGCCCCACCGCCCGACAGAACACCGTGCCCACCCCCGCCGACACCGCGCCCGCCGATCCGGAGCGGACGCCGGCCGAGGCGGCGTCCGCCGATCCCGGCCGGACGCCCGCCGAGTCGGCACCCGCCGACCCGGGCCGGACACCGGCCGAAGCGGCATCCGCCGCCCCGGAGCAGACGCCCGCCGAGGCCGCCTCCGCGGCACCGGGCCGGACGCCGGTCGAGGCGGTGCCGGGTGGTTCCGGCGCACCGGGGACGGTGGCGGGGGAGCGGGGCGCGGCGGGCGTACCGAGGCGGCAGCCGGCGGGGCGGCGGCGGGCGACGGTGGTGCCGGAGCCGGCGCCCGAGCTGGACGACGCGGAGCTGCGCGGCGCGTTGGAGGCCATCCTGCTGGTGGTCGACGAGCCGGTCAGCGAGCTGGTGCTGGCCCAGGTGCTCCAGCAGCGGCCGGAACGGATCGGGCCGGTGCTCGACGACATCGCCGCCGGCTACACCGCCGCCGGGCACGGTTTCGAGCTGCGCCGGGCGGCGGGGGGCTGGCGGCTCTACACCAGGCCGGAATACGCGGCCCACGTGGAGCGGTTCGTGCTGGACGGGCAGTCGGCCCGGCTGACCCAGGCCGCCCTGGAGACGCTCGCGGTGATCGCCTACAAGCAGCCGGTGACCCGGGGCCGGGTCTCGGCCATCCGGGGTGTCAACTGTGACGGGGTGCTCCGTACCCTGGTGTCGCGTGGGTTGGTCGAGGAGTGCGGCGCCGAACCGGACAGCGGTGCGTTCCTCTACCGGACCACCACGATGTTCCTGGAGAAGCTGGGCCTGGACTCGGTCGCCGACCTGCCCCCGCTTGCCCCGTTCCTCCCCGACGACGTAGAAGAGCTTGCCGATGCCACGCGATAACCGTTCCCCCAAGTCCGACGCCCCGGTGTACGAGGGCGCCGAACGCCTCCAGAAGGTGCTCGCCGCCGCCGGTGTCGGCTCCCGGCGTGCCTGCGAGGACCTGATCTTCAGGCGTCGGGTGACCGTGGACGGCCGGGTCGCCCAGCTCGGGGACAAGGTCGACCCGGCTACCGCCGTGATCCACGTCGACGGCGAACGCCTCCAGGCCGACAACCGCCTGGTCTACGTGGCGATGAACAAGCCGCGCGGGGTGGTCACCACGATGGCCGACGACATGGGCCGCAACGAACTCGCCGAGTTCATCGGCAACCGGGTGGAGCAGCGGGTCTACCACGTCGGGCGGCTCGACGCCGACAGCGAGGGGCTGCTGCTGCTCACCAACGACGGCACCCTCACCCACAAGCTGATGCACCCGTCGTACCGGGTGCTCAAGACCTACCTGGCCGAGGTGGCCGGGCCGATCCCGCGCAACCTGGGCAAGCGGCTGCTGGCCGGCGTCGAGCTGGAGGACGGGCCGGTGAAGGTCGACGCGTTCCGGGTGGTGGACACCCTGGGCCGCAGCGCCCAGGTGGAGCTGAGCCTGCACGAGGGGCGCAAGCACATCGTCCGCCGGTTGCTGGCCGAGGTCGGGCACCCGGTGACCCGGCTGGTGCGTACCTCGATCGGGCCGATCAAGCTCGGTGACCTGCGCACCGGGCGGATCCGTCGGTTGACCAACGCGGAGGTCGCCGCGCTGTTCAAGGCCGTGGGTGACTGACCGGAGTCACAGCGGGTAGGTGTGCCGGTAGGCTTCCACGCGGCCCACGGGCCGGCGGGTGGCGTGCGTCGCCCCCGGCGGCGGCGCGTGGGGCCGACCCGCGGGGCGCGGGGATGATGGATGACGATCGACTACCGCTCAACGGCGCCGGAAGACCGGCGACCCGCGAGGTACGGGCTGAGGAGGACAACGGTGGAGGAAAACGTACGGGCCGGGCGTTGCGTGGTCGCTGTGGACGGGCCGTCCGGTTCGGGTAAGTCCACCGTCTCGCGGCGGCTCGCCGTCGACCTCGGTGCCCGCTACCTGGACACCGGCGCGATGTACCGGGCGATCACCTGGGCGGTGCTGCGCTCCGGCGTCGACCTGGCCGACGCCGCCGCCGTGGGCAAGGTCGCCGGCGAGGTCGAGCTGCGCATCGGCACCGACCCCCGGGGGTACGGCGTGACCGTCGACGGGGTGGGTGTCGACCAGGAAATCCGCGGTCCCGAGGTGACCGGCGCGGTCTCCGCGGTGGCCGCCGTGCCGGCGGTACGCACGCTGCTCGTCGCCCGGCAGCGGGACATGATCACCCATGCCGGCCGGATCGTCGTCGAGGGCCGGGACATCGGCTCCGTGGTGGCCCCGGACGCCGACCTGAAGGTCTACCTGACCGCCTCCGAGGCGGCCCGGGCCCGGCGGCGCAGTGCCGAGGACGCCGCCGACGTCGCGGCGACCGCCGCCGACCTGGCCCGGCGGGACCGGCTGGACTCCACCCGCACGGTCGACCCGCTGCGGCAGTCCACCGACGCCGTCGAACTGGACACCACCGAGCTGGGCATCGACGAGGTCGTCGCCCGGCTGCGCGAGCTGCTCACCGAGCGGGGCGTGGCATGAGCGACGGGTGGGTGGAGCTGCGCGAGCCGGAGGCCGCCGTCGAGGAGCCGACCGGTCCGCAGCCCGTGGTGGCCGTGGTCGGCCGCCCCAACGTGGGCAAGTCGACGCTGGTCAACCGGATCATCGGTCGCCGGCAGGCGGTCGTGGAGGACGTCCCCGGGGTGACCCGGGACCGGGTGCCGTACGACGCGCAGTGGAACGGCCGGACGTTCACCGTGGTGGACACCGGCGGCTGGGAACCGGACGCGAAGGACCGGGCGGCGGCCATCGCCGCCCAGGCCGAGACGGCGGTGGTCACCGCCGATGTGGTGATCTTCGTGGTCGACGCCATGGTCGGGGCGACCGATGTGGACGAGGCCGCGGTGAAGATGCTGCGGCGCAGCGCCAAGCCGGTGATCCTGGTGGCCAACAAGACCGACAACACCGCCATCGAGATGGAGGCGACCTCGCTCTGGTCGCTGGGTCTCGGCGAGCCGTACCCGGTCTCCGCGCTGCACGGGCGGGGCTCCGGCGAACTGCTCGACGCGATCCTGGACGCGCTGCCGGACGCGCCGAAGATCGTCGAGAACCGGCCGCGCGGCCCGCGCCGGGTGGCCCTGGTGGGCCGGCCCAACGTCGGCAAGTCGAGCCTGCTCAACCGGTTCTCCGGCGAGGAGCGGGCGGTCGTCGACGCGGTCGCCGGCACCACCGTCGACCCGGTGGACAGCCTGGTCGAGATCGGCGGCGAGACCTGGCAACTGGTGGACACCGCCGGGCTGCGCAAGCGGGTCGGCAAGGCCAGCGGCACCGAGTACTACGCCAGCCTGCGGACCGCCGGCGCCATCGAGGCGGCCGAGGTGGCGGTGGTGCTGCTCGACTCCCACGAGCCGATCAGCGAGCAGGACCAGCGGATCCTGACCATGGTGGTCGAGGCCGGCCGGGCACTGGTGATCGCCTTCAACAAGTGGGACCTGGTCGACGCCGACCGTCGGTACTACCTGGACAAGGAGATCGACCGGGAGCTGCGCCGGATCCCCTGGGCGATCCGGCTCAACCTGTCGGCGCAGACCGGCCGGGCCGTCGACAAGCTCGCCCCCGCGCTGCGCAGGGCGTTGGCGAGCTGGGAGACCCGGGTGCCGACCGCCCAGCTCAACCAGTGGCTCACCGCCCTGGTCCAGGCCACCCCGCACCCGGTGCGCGGCGGTCGGGCTCCGAAGATCCTCTTCGCCACCCAGGCCGGGGTCGCCCCGCCGCGGTTCGTGCTCTTCACCACCGCGCCGCTGGACGCCGGCTACCAGCGCTTCGTCGAGCGCAGGCTCCGCGAGGAGTTCGGCTTCGAGGGCAGCCCGGTGGAGATCTCGGTACGCCCCCGCAAGAAGCTCGGCCCCGGCGGCCGGGGCAAGGCGCACGGCTGACACACCTCCGTCGAAAGGGGGCCGGGTCCACCCCGACCCCCTTTCCTAGGATGCTCTAGGCGGGGTGGCGACGGTCGCCCGCCGCGGCAGGGGCCTGTGCGCGCGGTGCGAAGATCCTGCGCTAAGCTGTACCGGCTGCCGCAGGGGAAACCACGCGGAGAGCAACGGGACGTGGCGCAGCTTGGTAGCGCACTTGACTGGGGGTCAAGGGGTCGTCGGTTCGAATCCGGCCGTCCCGACAGCACGAAAAGAGGCCGTCGACCGGGATGTTCTCCCTGGTCAACGGCCTCTAATTCGTAGTGCAACAGTAGGGATTCGTTGATCTAGACGGCGCGTAGCTGGGGACCACCTGGGGACCGGCGAGCCTTCAAGTGGGCGCTGAGCGCCGTTCCCGCATCGGTGATCGACTGCCGGTCGGGGTGCAGGTACCGCTGTGTCGTGGTCAGCGACCCGTGGCCGGCAATCTTCCGCAGGACATGCACCGGAACCCCAGCATCGGCCATCCAGGTCAACCCCGTGTGCCGCAGGTCGTGCCGCCGCAGGTGCTCGTAGCCGAGCCTCGTCACCACCTCATCCCAATGGGTCGCGTCCCGCAGCACGGCAGTGCTGATCCGGCCACCGCGCGGCCCGGTGAACAGCCGGGAGTGCGGCGCGGTAACCGAGTCCAGGCGGCGGGCGACGATCGGTCGCACTTCCTCGATGAGCGGCACCATCCGGGCGCGCTTTCCCTTGGTGCCCTTGTCGATCAGACCGCCGGGGCCGGGTGTGGTCTGCCGGCGGACGGTCCACATCCACGATTCCCGATCGATGTCCTCGGCACGGACGCCGGACACCTCCCCGATCCGGGCGGCGGTGCACGCAGCGAAGATCGTCACGTCACCCCATCCGGGAAACGTGTTCGCGGACCGTTCGACCAGGGCGACGGCGAGCCCGGTCAGCGCTTCCCAGTGCGGCAGGGCGAGCGTGCGCGGGTCGTCCAACTCGTCTTCGGCCCGCTGGTATTCGCGCTGCCACCCGGTGATCTGTGCGGGATTCCGCGCAATGATGCCGTCGCTTACGGCCTGCTGCATCACCCGGACCAGCACGGCAAGGCTGTTCTTGACCGTCGATCGACTGCACTCCTCGGCAATCCAGCCGTGCACGGCCCGATCTACCGCGCCGTTGGTAATCATGCGAATCGGGATGTGGCCGAGTGCGGGCACCACCCGTTTACGCCACCCGGCAAGGTACGGGTCGAGCGTCTTGCGTTCCAGACCACGCAGGGCCAGCGTCATCACGCTTTCGCCGTACTCGGCCAGTCGCTTTGTCGCGGCAAGCGGGTCGACGCCACCCTGCGCGGCGCTGACCATGGCGTCGATCCACGCTTGTGCCTCTTCGGGTGTCGCTACCGATTCAGACGTCGGGGTGCCGCGGCTGACGGGGCACTACTCCGGCAGGGTCGACGCCGGCCAGGGACGGAGCACCTCGTGAACGACCTCGACGTGGGACACCAGGATGGTACGGATGAGGCTGGCCTGCCGCGCCGTCCGGTGGTCGAACACAAGCCGATCCGCACCGCCGAACTCGCACGTGGCCTTCACCCGAGGAGCCCCCGGAAGTGCCGCCGCCACATGCACCGCCTCCCCGGCCGCGACCCCGAGCGCGGCGACCGCGCCGGCCCGGGTGCCGTAACGGGTCGCGTTGGCCAGGACGAACATCATGTCCGGCCCGGGGGTGATCATGAGGACGGCGATGGCGGCAAGGTAACCGGCCAGGGTGGCCGCGGACAGTCCGAGCACCGCTCAGCCCTCCTCGGCGCCGTCGAGCAACGCCCGCCGAAGAGCGAGCCGGTGCTCCCGCCGGATCTGCGCCTCCCGGTAACGACGCCGGTCACCGTCGGTCTCCGGCAGCAGCGGCGGTACGGCGCGCGGCTGACCGTCGTCGTCGATGGCGACCATCACCAGGTGGGCGGTGGCCACGTCGACCGGCGGCACCGCCCGATCCCAACGGTCCGCGCTGACCTTGACAGCAACCTCCATCGAGCTGCGGCCGGCCCAGGTGATCCGGGCATCGACGTGCACGACGTCGCCGACCCGTACGGCCCGCAGGAAGGCGGTCTCGTCGATCGCGGCGGTGACCGCCGGACCGTCGGAGTGCCGGGCGGCGACCACCCCGGCGACGGAGTCGATGAGGTTGAGTATCCGACCGCCGTGCACGGTGCCCATCAGGTTGGTGTGGTGCTGGTCCATGATCTGCGACAGGGTCAGCCGCGACGCCGACGGGGGCCGACCGGTGGGCGGGGCGCTCTCGTGCATGGTTCATCCGTCCTCGGGAAGCACACCGACCGACCAGCCGGCACGCACGTCGAGGACACGCCGCAGCGCATCACCCGCCCGACCCGCCCGCGAGGTCGACGGCAGCGCACCCACCTCGTGGATGCGCAGCGCGGGCAGGTCTTCGGACTCGCGGGCGTGACCCGGCTACGCCGGATCTCCTACTGGCCGTCGCTTCCCAGGCCCCGGTGGGCCCAGTGCTGATGACGGCGGTCGTTCCCACTCACCGCTGCGGGGCAGTCCCGGATTCTCACCGGGTTCCCTCTTACGACGCCGGAAGTGACAACATCCGGGCGAACCAACGCCAGGAAGCAGCCTATCCGTGTCCGGTCAGTCCGCCGGCCGCTCCGGGGCCTGATGTGACCCACCTCCCTGACCGCCCTCCTCGGCGGTGGCGGGTGGCACACCCCGCCCTCGACGGGCAGGCGGGGCCACGCCGACGGCGGGACCCGTCACGTCCTGCGGTGCCGCCACCGGCGTCCCGGGTCCCGGCATGGTCGTTGACGGAGCCGGCTGCGGCGCGGGCGCGGCGAAAGTGACCGGGGCGTCGAACGCGGCCCGCCGGGCGGCGCGCCGCAGCGCGGCCAGCACCGCCGGGCCGGCCAGCACGACCGCCACCGCGGTGGTGATCGCCCGCCCGGTGTCCCAACCGAAGGTCGAGGTGACAGCAGTGAACACGGCGAAGCGGTGCAGATTGTCCAGCACCGGCGCACCGGCGACGTAGGAGAGTTGAGTGTCCGCGCCAAGGCTGAACGGCCAGAACCACAGGTTCATCAGCAGGCCGTAGCCGTAGGCGGCGAACGCCCCGTACCCGGCCAGGACGGCCACCTCGGCCCGGCCGCGTAGCCGTGCGGGGAGCAGACCAGCACCGAGACCGACCCAGGAGGCGCACAACATCTGGAACGGCAACCACGGGCCCACCCCGGCGGTGAGCAGCGCGGAGGCGAACAGCGACGTCGAGCCGAGGAGGAAACCGAAGCCCGGCCCGAAGACCCGACCGGCGAGGACGAGCAGGAAGAACACGGTTTCGATGCCCGCGGTGCCGGCGCCCAGGGGACGCAGCGCGGCGTTGACGGCGGCGAGTACACCGAGCATCGCCAGGGCCTTGCTGTCGATGCCACCGGAGCTGAGTTCGGCCAGGACGAGCGCCACCAGCACCGGCAGCATGACGAGGAAGACCAGCGGGGCCTCACCGGTGCGGGCGGTGCTCTCGGGATGCGCGGGAATGAAGAACGGCCAGGTGAAGGTGGCCAACGCGGCGGCGGAGGCGAGGGCCAGCACCACGGCGGTGCGCGGCGCGACCCGCAGCACACTCATGCCGGTTCCCGGGTCGGCCCCAGCGCGGCGGTGACCTGCTCGACCGTCAGCCACGGCGCCGGGGCGAGGACCTTGGCCACCTGCGGAGCGAACGCCGGCGAGGCGAGCATGACCTCGGCCGTGGTCCCGTCGGCCACGATGTCCCCGTCGGCCATCACGACCACCCGGTCGGCGAGGAGCGCGACGAGCTCGACGTCGTGCGTCGCGACCACCACCGCCCGGCCGGCGGCGGCCAGCCCTCGCACCAGGGCGACGAACTGCCGCTTGGCGAGATAGTCCAGCCCTCGGGTCGGCTCGTCCAGCAGGACCACCGGTGGGGCGGCGGTGAGCTGTACGGCGAGCACGAGCGCCAACCGTTGCCCCTCGGACAGGTCACGGGGGTGTCGGTCGCCGGGCAGACCGGGGGCGAGCAGGTCGAGCAGGGTGCGGCAGGTGCCGGCCGCCGCGCCGCTCTCCTGGTCGGCCTGGTGGCACTCGGCGTCCACCGTCTCCAGATAGAGCAGGTCTCCCGGGGTCTGCGGGACGAGTCCGACGTGCCGGCGGGCCGGGCCGGCCGACAGCTGCTTCGGGTCGACGGGATCCTGCCCGCCGCCGGCATCGACGGTGACGGTGCCCCGGTGGCGGGGACCGCTGCCCTGCACCGCCCAGAGCAGGCTCGACTTGCCGGACCCGTTACGGCCCATCAACGCGACGACCCTGCCACGATGCAGGTCGAGATCGACGCCGGCCACGGCCACGGTGCCCGGATACCGCACGACGATCTTCCGGGCGGCCAGCACCGGGGCCGTGACCGGGGCCGGCGGCGGGTCGGGAGGTGCCGTGTCGGCGAGCCGCTGACGCAGGGTGCCGGCCCGGCGGCGGGCGTCGCGGACCGACAGGGGCAGCGGCGTCCACCCGGCCAGCCGGCCCAGCTCGACCAGCGGCGGCGCGAGGTCGACACCGGCCAGGACCGTCGCCGGTGCCCCGTCGACCACCCGGCCGTCCCCGGGCAGGTAGAGCAGCCGGTCGGCATACTGCACGACCCGTTCCAGGCGGTGTTCGGCAAGCACCACGGTCACGCCCAGGTCGTGCACCAGCCGGGTGACGGCGGCGAGGACATCCTCGGCGGCGGTGGGGTCCAGGGCAGAGGTGGGTTCGTCGAGCACCAGCACCCGGGGGTGGCTGGTGAGGACCGCGCCGATGGCGACCCGCTGCTGCTGCCCGCCGGACAACGTCCGCAGCGGCCGGTGCCGCAGCTCGGCGATGCCGAGCAGGTCGAGGGTCTCCTCCACCCGCTTACGCATCACCGCCGCAGGCAGGGCCAACTGCTCCATGCCGTACGCCAACTCTTCTTCGACGGTGTCGGTGACGAACCCGGACAGCGGGTCCTGACCGACCACACCGACGACGTCGGCGAGATCGCGGGGCGGATGCCGGCGGGTGTCCCGACCGTCGACGGTGACGCTTCCGTACAGGGTGCCGCCGGTGAAGTGCGGCACCAGCCCGTTGATCGCCCGCAGCAGCGTCGACTTGCCGGCCCCGGTGCGACCGGCGACCAGGCACAGTTCGCCCTCCTCGACCCGCAGGCTCACCTCCCGCAGCGGCGGTGGACCGTCGTCGCTGTAGCGGACGGTCACCCGGTCGAATGTGATCACGGGTGACCTCCGGGTACGGACGTGGCCGGGTCGCCGGTACGGGTGGGTGCCGCGACAGTGCTGACCGGTGTGTCCACCGTCGGTGCTCGGGTCGACGGCGACCCGGGTGGTGGCGGCGCCAGCCACGCCGGCCCCGCCGCCGCCGCGACGGCGAGCAGCATCAGCGGCGTCACCTCGGGCCAGGTCAGCGGACTGACCGGCGGATAGAGCAGCTCCGGGGCGACCGAGCCGGCCTGCATCGTCAGCGCTGCGGCGGCAACGCCGCACCCGGCCACCAAAAGCTCGGCGGAGCGCCACCGGTCCGGTCGGTGGCGGCTACGCCGTACCCGGCGGCCGGCCAGCAGCATCCCGGTCACGGCGACGACCAGGCCGGCGAGGAGCATCGGCAGGCCCAGGTAACCGGGTCCGGTGGAGTCGAGCAGCCCGTACGTGCCGGCGCAGACACCGACCAGTCCGCCGAGCACCAGTGCCCCCGTCGCGGCGCGCTGACCGGCCGGCACCGCCGCGGTGCGACCGTAGCCGCGCGAGTCCATCGCCGCCGCCAGCGCCAACGACCGGTCCAGGGCGTCGGCCAGCACCGGCAGGGCGATCCCCCGCAGCGCACGCATGCCCCTGCCGGTCGCGCCACGCAGCCGACGCGCCCGACGCACCCGCAGCACGCTCTCCACCAGTTGCGGCGCGACCGACAGCGCCACCACCACGGCCGTGCCCACCGCGTACAGCGCCCCGGGCACGGCCTTGAGGAGCCGTTTCGGATTGGCCAACGCGTTGGCGGCGCCGAGGCAGACCAGCATCGTGGCAAGCCGCAGCCCGTCATAGAAGCCACCGAGGACCTGTTCGACGGCGACCGGCCCGAACAACCGGATCCCCGCCGCCCACTCGGGCAGCGGGATCTCCGGCAGCGACACCAGCAGGTGCTCGCCCTGCCCGCCACCGAAGACGATCCGGAACACCACCCGCATCGCGATGATCACCGCACCGAGGACGAGGTACATCCGGAACGCCAGCGCCCACGGCGCATCGGTGCGCCGCCGCAGGACCGTCAGCGCGGCGACGGCGACGAGCAGCGCCAACAGCAACGGATTGGTGGTGTGGCTGGCTGCCGTGGCCAGGCCGAGTGCCCACAACCACCATGCCCCCGGATGCAACCCCCGCGGCAGCCGGGCAGCCGACCAGCGGCGCGGTTCGCGCCCCGGGTCGGCCGCCGCCGCGCCAACCCCGTCCCGACGGTCAGTCATCGGGATCGGCGGCACGGCGTCGCCGGGCGGTGACCACGCCGCCGACGGCGAGCGCGGCCAGCAGCACCGCCCCGGCGATCGTGCCCAGCGGCAGCCCGCCGTCGCCGCTGCCGGAGGCGGCGACCTCGGTCACCGCCGGCTCGCTTGCCGTACCGCCCGATGACCCGGTGACGCCACCGGGCGTCGTCGTCGGCACCGACGGGGATGTCGCCGCCACGCTGGCTGACGCCGTGGCCGACAGGGTGGCGCCCGGGGTGCCGGCAGCAGGGGGGATCGTGGTTCGACCGGCCCCGCCGGCCGGTGGCACGACCGGACCGCCACCTGCGGCCGGCGGTGGCACGGCCGGTCCGCCACCGGCCGCCGCCGGCGGTGGAGGTGGTGGAGGAGGTGTGGGGGCCGGCCGTTTCGGTGTGACTCCCGGCCTGGGGGCGTCGCTGGCGTTGCGGTTGAGCGAGAAGGACCAGCCCTCGAAGCTGCCGGCCGGCGGCTTGCGGTTGAGGACACCCTTGTCGCTGTACGCCCAACCACCCCCGTTCGCGGCATGCCAGTACGACCAGTAGGCGCTGGCCGGCGGGGTGTCCACGCACTTCTCCGAAGCCGCCGACGGCTTGCCCTCGATCCGGCAGATGAACCCCTCACCCCAGCGCAGCGTGCCGGCGATCTCGAAGCCGGCGTTCTTGAGCGCCGCGAGACCGGTGGCCTGGGCGCCGGAGGCGCAGCGCACCACCGTGCCCCCGCCCAACTCGTGGAAGTCGACCACGACGGTGACCCCGGAGGCATCCGGGCAGTAGCCGGCCGACCCGGCAGCCGCCGCCGCGCTGCCCGGCCAGGAGACGCTGCCCACCGCGGTGAGCACGACGACCGTCGCGGCATGAGCGGCCCGGCGGCTCATTGCACCCGCCGTCGACGTCCGAGCACCAGCAGCACCACACCGCCGCCGATCAGCAACAATGCGACCAGCACGTACCCGATGATCGCCGCCCCGGTGGTGGGGAGACCGGGCAGCGTCGGAGCCGCCGGGGTGGTGCTCGGCGCGGCCGTGCCGGTCGGTGACACGGTGGGGGAGGGCGTCGCCGGGCTGCCGGTGGCGCTCGGGCTCGGCCCGGCCGTACCGGTCACCGTCGGTGTCGGCGCGACCGTCGGCGTGGGGGACACGGTCGGTGTGGGAGTCGCGGTGCCGGTCGGCGTGGGCGTCGGCGACGTCGGCGGCAGGTCGAGACCGATGCGGCCCAGCGGCACATGGGCGAGTCCGAGTAGGGCCTGCGCGGTGGCCCTGCGCCACTGGTCCCGGTCGGTGTCCGCGATCCCTGTCGAGACAGCGCCGGTGAACGACTCGGCGTTGTAGGCGATCGCGCCCGCGTCACCGGCGGCAGCACCACCGTTCGCCGCCGTGAGCTGCAACTGCGTCACGGCTTGTGCGGCCCGTGCAGCCTGGCTGTCCCGGCCGGCAGCGGCGAGCGCCTGCCCGGCCAGCCCGGTGCTGTTGGAGTTCGCGCCGGTGGTCGGGCCGGAACCGCCGAACGAACCGTCGGCATGCTGCTGACCCACCAACCAGTCCGCGCCCCGGCGGGCGGCGTCGGAAGCGCCGGCGGCACCGGAGTCGGCAGCAGCCAGCAACGCCTGCACGGCCATCGCCGTGGAATCGACGTCGAGGGTCGCGCCCGGCTGCTCGTCGCAGGACGGCGACGGACCGTCCGCGGTGTCCGGGTAGAGCCGGAAGCCTCCGGCCGCGCACTGCTGCCGGACGAGGAAGTCGACCGTGTCCTGCGGCAGGTCACCGCTGCGGGCCAGCCCCAGCACGGCAAAGGACTGGTCGAAGGTGTTACTGGCGTCCGGTCCACTGTCGGCCGTGGTGCGACTGGTGATCCGTCCCCTCTGCTGGCCGGCGTCCGCCCCGGCCAGCAGGGACAGCGTCACCGCCCGCAGGTCGTACCCGCCGAAGTCGGTGGGGTCGGCACCGGCGGCGGACGCGACGTAAAGCAGCTTCGCGGTCGCACCGCCGTCGGTGAAACCCTCGATGCCCCAGTCGTCATAGCTGTTGTAGGACCGGACGTGCGCCGCTACCTGCCCGGTCGCCGCCTGTCGCGTCGGCGCCGACCCGCCGGTGGCGGACATTGCGATGATCCCGTCGATGGTCAGGCCCCAGTCCGGACCGCCGAATGGACCGGGCAGTGTGCCGTCGGTGAACTGACCTGCCAGCCACGAGGTGGCGTCACGCGCGGCGGCGGCATCAGCCGGGGCGGGTGCGGCCACCCCGGCCAGGGGCACCGCGGCCGTGACGACGGTCGTCGCCACGATCGCGCCGAGGCCGGTGGCGAGACGCCGGGACAGAAGCATGGGATTGCCTTTCGCAGAGCGGTCGGTGAGACCTCCGGAACACACTCCCGGGCTCGTCACCCCGCTCCGCGTACTGCGGTGAGCGGGGTGAACGGACCGTCGACGGCAGCCCGGACCTCACCCTGTAGACCTCGACAGTGGAAGCCGCTCGTCCCGGGCGGGGCATTCCGGCTCGCGAGAGGACCCCTCGCTCACGGTTGCGGGTCAGCGCCGGCTTCTACCGGCTTTCCCCCACACGGGACGTATGCAGTTGGGTACCCGGCGCACCGGATGTCGACACGGTACCGCCCTGGCGTCACAGGACGCCAGGGCGGCGGCCGACGGCCGGCCCACCGGTCAGCCCGCGGGGATGCCGGCAGGGTCAGGGTGCCGCGATGCTCGGCGGTGCGCCCGCCCCGAAGGACCAACCCTCGACACTGCCCGGAGCCGGGTTGTAGCCGCTGGCGCCCGAGGAGCTGTAGGACCACGACCCGCCCGAGGGGGCATGCCAGTACGACCAGTAGGCGGTGGCCGGCGGTGTGTTGACACACGGGTCCGTCGCGGCCGTGGGCTTGCCGTTGATCCTGCAGACGAACGCCAGACCCCAGCGCGAGGTGCCGGTCACCGTGAAGCCGGCCCCCTGCAGGGCGGCCAACCCGGTGGCCGGGTCGCCTAGGGCGCACGCGACCTGCACGCCCCCGCCGAGCGCGCCGTAGTCGACCACGACGGTGACCCCGGTGGTGCCGGTGCAGGCGGCGGCGTGCGCCGCCTGCGGCACGGGCTCCACGGCGGTCAGGGCGACAGCGGCGATGGCGGCGGCCACCAGGCCGGCGAGTCGTACGCGGACGATGGATCGGAGACGGAACACAGGTCCTCCCGGGTTCAGGTCGGCGTGACAGGTCAGGGACAGGTGAGCACCGGTGCGTCGGAACCGGCGGTCGCAGCGGAGAGCGTGGCGTAGCCGGCACCGGTCAGGCCCAGGACTGCCTGGCCGGTGGCGCGGGTGGCGGTGGCCGGGTCGAAGGTGCCGCCGTCGAAGTCGACCGCGCCCCGGTCGGCCGGGGCTGCGCCGCAACCCACCTGCAGGCCGACCAGGAACGTCCGTGCCCGCGCCCAGGCCAACGGCCGGTGGCCGGTGCGCAGCGCCTGCGCGGCGAGCCCGGTGCTGTTGGCGTTCGGGATGCCCGTCGGGTCGGTGAAGCTACCGTTGGCGCCCTGCACCGACACCAACCAGCGCAGCCCGGCGGCAGCGTCGGCCGGGCGGCCCGCCGCCTGGAGCGCCTGCACCGCCAGTGCGGTGGCGTCCACATCGGAGGTACACACCGGCTGGGCGGGCAGCAGCGGGTATCCGCCGTCCGGGCAGCGGGTGCCGGCCAGCCAGGTGGTGGCGGTCGCGGGCGCACCCTGCGCTGTGCGGTCCAGGGCGAGGATCGCGAAGGACTGGCTGAACGCGTTGCTGTAGTTCCCGTACGCCGACCGGTCGGTGAACCGGCCGTTGGACGATTCCAGCCCCCGCAGCCGGGCGATCAGGTCGACCCCGCCGACGTCGGTCGGGTCGCCCCCGCGTACCTGCACGGCGAGGGCGAGTTTCGCGGTCGCGCCTGCGTACGCCTCGGCGCCGCCGTCACCGACGTAACCGTCGCGGACGTCCGGCCGGGTGACCCAGTCCAGTGCCCGCGTCCCGAAGTCGTCGGCGACACCGGCGGCGGCGAAGGCGAACACCGCGTCGAGGGTCAATCCCTGGTCGGGGTAGGCGACGCCGTCGAAGACCACCTCGAATCGTTCGCCGTCGACGAGCTGCCGCGCGAGCCAGCCGGCGGCGGCGCCGGCCCGGTCGGCGCCGGGGTGTGCGGGCGCAGCGGCCGCGGGCGTGGCAAGGGTGAGAGCGGCGAGTGCGCCGCAGAACAGGGCGAGCAGGCGGTGCCGGCTCAGGCGGACGACCATCGGAAGCGCCTTTCCGGCCCGGCGGTCGTCAGAACCCGGACGATCACCACCGGCAGGCAGGATCGACCGGCCTCCGACCCGTGGGCCACGACGGGTGGGGAACGGACATCACGCGTGCGGCGGGTATTCGGACTTGCCGTCAGGGGTGTCTGCCACCTCGACGACCTACCGTTGCGGGCCAGCGCCGGACTTCGACCGGACTTCCCCCGCGCACGCGTTGATGAAGTTGTCGCGACAGTCTGATCTCCGCGACAGAGGATGTCAATGCGCCATCGTGCGAACACGGTTGGTGAGAACCGGCATGATCGCCGTCCTCTCCGGACGAAGCCGGCCGTACCCTCGCCACCCGACACGAACGCGGTCAGCAACGGCACATCGACTCACCGTCGCCCGCGGTACGCAACGTTGCAGTAGGAAACACCGCCGCGTCGGGACCCGACGCGATATCGTGACACCGCAGTTGGTCCGCCACGCCCACCACGTGGCGGCGCAAGAGGGAACCCGGTGCGAGACCGGGACTGCCCCGCAGCGGTGAGTGGGAACGACCGCCGTCATCAGCACTGGGCCCGCACGGCCTGGGAAGCGACGGCCGGTAGGCCTGAGCACGACGCCCACGAGTCCGAAGACCTGCCGCTGCCCACGTGTATCCGCGCGTGGAGAGCTCGGCGACCTTCGAGGGCGGGTCGACCATCGGCGACAGCACAACATCCGGTGCTGCGTGCGACCGTACCGCTCCCTGCCGAGTTCGGGCGACTCAGCAGAAGGAGACCCAGATGCAAGCGCCACCAGCACAACGGCCCCATCCGTCAACGTCCGACGCCGTGACTCCCGGCATCGCCGGCACGCCGGCCGAACGGAACGGCCAGTGAGCAAGACCGCCGCACCACGCCACCTCAGGATCGATGACGAAGATGTCGTCGTCCTCCCGGCGGCGGACTACGAACGTCTCGCTTCCGCGCGCCGGCAACTCGGCGCCCGCGAAGCGCGAAACCGCAGCCTGACCGACCAGGTGAAAGCCCTGAGCACACTGCTCACCGACATCCGGCAGATCGTCGATTCGACGCCGGACTGCTGCGGGGCTCACCGCGATGCCGACAGCCGGATCAGGGATCTGGCAGACGCCCAGCGGATCCCGCGACCGCCGGTCATGCCCGCACCGACGACATGAACCACCGCGACACCCACCCGGACACCGCACCGCATCCGACGGCACTCTCCTGAGCCGCCCGACCCTGCCGGTAGGTGAGTTGCGCGGACGGCTCGGGGTCCGGGCGGACTCCCTTGGGAGCCCGCCCGGACTGGCCCGGTCAGCTCCGACGGACCTCGGCGGCAGCGGCGACGAGGTGCCGGAGGGACGCCTCGACCTCGGCATAGGTGCGGGTCTTCAGACCGCAGTCCGGGTTGACCCACAACCGTCGGGCGGGCACGGCCGCGACGGCCCGGCGGAGCGCGTCGACCACCTCGTGGTGGGGTGGGATGCGGGGCGAGTGGATGTCCCACACGCCGGGGCCGACGCCCCGGCGGTAGCCGATCGCGGCGAGGTCGTCGAGGATCTCCATCTTCGAGCGGGACGCCTCGATGCTGGTGACGTCGGCGTCGAGGGCGTCGATGGCGGTGATCACCTCACCGAACTCGCTGTAGCACAGGTGGGTGTGGATCTGGGTGTCGTCGGCGACCCCGCTGGTGGCCAGCCGGAACGCACCGACGGCCCAGTCGAGGTACGCCTTCTGGTCGGCCCGGCGCAGGGGCAGGGTTTCCCGGAGGGCGGGCTCGTCGACCTGGATGATCCGGATGCCGGCAGCCTCCAGGTCGCGGCACTCGTCGCGCAGCGCGAGCGCGACCTGGTCGGCGGTGTCGGCCAGGGGCTGGTCGGTACGGACGAACGACCAGGCCAGGATGGTGACCGGGCCGGTGAGCATGCCCTTGACCGGACGGTCGGTCAGCGACTGGGCGTAGGTGGACCAGGCGACGGTCATCGGAACCTGTCGGGCCACGTCCCCGTGGATGATCGGCGGGCGGACGCAGCGGGAGCCGTAGGACTGCACCCAGCCGTGCGTGGTGGCCGCGAAACCGTCGAGTTGTTCGCCGAAGTACTGGACCATGTCGTTGCGTTCCGGCTCACCGTGCACGAGCACGTCCAGGCCCAGCCGTTCCTGCAACCGGACGACCTGCTCCACCTCGGCGCGCATCCGCTGCGTGTAGCCGGCGTCGTCGAGGGTGCCGGCGTGGTGCGCGGCGCGGGCTCTGCGCAGCTCGGTGGTCTGCGGGAACGATCCGATCGTGGTGGTCGGCAGGTCCGGCAGCCCCAACCGTTCCTGCTGGCGGGCGGCCCGGGACGGATAGTCGGCGCGTTGCCGGTCGGTGGGGCGCAGCGCGGCCAACCGACCGCGGACGTCGTCGTGACGCCAAGCCGCCGGGACGGGCGGCAGCGGGGCGGGCAGGGAGGTGGTGCCGTCGCGTAGTGCGCGGCCGAGCAGGACCACCTCGTCGACCTTCTGCCGGGCGAACGCGAGCCGCGCGGACAACTGCGGGTCGAGGGAGGTTTCGGCGGACAGGTCGACCGGGACGTGCAGCAGCGAACAGGACGTGGATACCGCCACGTGGTCGGCCAGTCCGCCGACCGTCGCGCCGGCGGCGACAGCGGCGCGCAGATCCGTGCGCCAGACGTTGCGCCCGTCGACCAGGCCGGCAACGACGGTCTTGCCGCGCAGGGGACCGGCGGCGGCGAGCCGGTGCAGGTTGCCCGCACCGGCGACCAGATCCAGGCCGACCGCCTCGACCGGGGTGTCCAGCAGCGCCGGCAGCGCGTCGCCGAGGTCACCGAAGTAGGTGGCGACGAAGATCCGGGGCCGGTGGGGCAGCTCACCGAGGCGTCGGTAGGCGTGCCGCAGACCCTCGATCTCAGCCGGGCTGCGGTCGGCGACGTAGGCAGGCTCGTCCAGTTGGACCCACGCCACGCCCGCCTCGGCCAGGGCGGTGAGGATCCGGGCGTACGTGTCGACCAGGTCGTCGAGCCGGCCGAACGGATCGTCACCCTTGGCCAGCAGCAGGAAGGTGGCCGGACCCACCAGCACCGGCCGGGTGGTGATGCCCAGGTCACGCGCCTGCGCGTACTCGCCCAGGGCCTTCTCCGGATGCGCCGCGAACACGGTGTCGGGATCGATCTCCGGTACCAGGTAGTGGTAGTTGGTGTCGAACCACTTGGTAAGTTCCAGCGCTGGCGCCGCATCGACGCCACGGGCCATGGCGAAGTAGGTGTCGAGTTGCCCGAGGCCGAGCCGGGCGAACCGGCGGGGGACCGCACCGACCGCGACGGCGGTGTCGAGCACGTGGTCGTAGTAGGAGAACGTGTTGGACGGGATCGCGTCGAGACGCGCGTCGCGCAGCGTCCGCCACACGTCGGCACGTAGCCCGGTGGCGACGTCCTCCAGACCGGCGGCATCCAGCGTGCCGGCCCAGTACGCCTCGACGGCCCGCTTCCACTCGCGGTGGGCGCCGATCCGGGGATAGCCGAGCACGGTGCTCTGCCCGAATGAGGTGGTCACAGATGGTCCTTCCCTCGCGGTGACCGGCGACCACGCGAGAGAGGAAGACGGATACGCCCGGCGTAGCCGACATTCCGCCCTGGCCCTCCCGAGAGGCCGCCGACGGCGCGTACCGGCGGTACGCGCAGTGCTGGCAGGTCTTCGGACTCGTGGGCGTGACACAGGGTCGCCTACTGGCCGTCGCTTCCCAGACCTTGCGGTCCAGTGCTTCGTTGACGGCGGTCGTTCCCACTCACCGCTGCGGGGCAGTCCCGGTCTCACACCGGGTTCCCTCTTACGACGCCCCACCCGAAAAACGGGAGAGGCGAACCAGCACCGCCCGCGATCCTACGCCCCATCGCCGCCTGCCGCGGCCGGCGTCCGAGGCGCGGAACACGATTCGCGTTGCTCGGCTATGGATGGCCAGCCACCTCGACCGTCTGCACGACGTCTGGATCCTCCGCTACGCGGCCCCGAGCCGGGCAACAGTGCTTTTCCCGAGGCTTCCTCGCCGAGGTCGAGCAGTTCGATGAGGCGGTTGCGGTACAGGCTGTGGGTCTGGTTGGTGAGCATGTGTACCGGGGAGATGCGCCGGTAGGTGGCTACGCCCACCTGTTCGTTGAGGTGCCGGGGTGGGCTGCCGTCGAGCCAGTCCATGCGGCAGGCCGAGGTGGCGAGGCAGAGCACGAGGTACGGGTTAGCAGGACCCGCTGACCAACCTCGCCGAGCACGACATTGCTGCCATCGAGGGAACGAACGACAGTGCCGGCGCTCATGAGGTTCTTTCGGCAGGCGGGTGCCCGGCCGGTGGCGGCGGGACCTTAGGTGGTGGGACGGTCAGTCAGCGGCGGCGAGGGCGGCGATGCGCAGGGAGATCTCCCGGACGATGGCGGGCAACTCCCTACCGGTGTGGTCGCTGGTGATGGCGAGGGCGAGTTCGGTGAGCAGGAGGAAGGCTTGGGCGCGTTCGGCGTCGTCGGTGAACGCGTCGGTGAGCGCCTGGACGCCGGGGAGGTCGCCGCGGTGGCGGGCAGCGACGATCCCCACAGCGCGTTGCATCCCGGTCAGCAGAGCAGCGGCGTCAGGTGTCATGCGGCGCGGGTGAGGTCCCGCAGCCGGTCGAGCAGCTCTGTCGGATCCGCGTCGGCTTTGCCCTGGGCGGACGCGGCGCTGCCACCGCCCTTTCCCGCCAGGAGACGCTTGATCAGGTCGTTGGCGGCCAGGCCGCGTTGCACGCCGGCGGGGGTGACGGCGACGACGATGCTCGCACCGGCGACGACGCCGACGACGCCGGGGCGGCGGCCGAGGCGATCGCGGACCTTCTCGGCGAGACGGCGGGCGTCGCCGGTGGTCGTGATACCGGCGTAGGCGAGGCCGCCGAGGTCGATGGCGTTGGCGGCGTACGTGTCGGCGTCCAGGTCGATGAGCCGGCCGCGCAGGTCGTCGGCCTCGCGTTCGGTCTGCTTGAGTCGCGCCAGCAGGGTGGTGATGCGGTCGGGAAGTTCCTCGGGGCGGGCTTTGAGCTGGGCGGCGAGCTGGGTGACGAGGTCGCGTTCGCGGGCCAGGTACCGGAACGCCTCGATTCCGGTGACTGCTTCGATGCGACGTTGGCCGGCACCGACCGATGATTCGCCGGTGAGCGCGAGGGAGCCGATCTGCGCGGAATGCGCGACATGAGTGCCGCCGCACAGCTCGCGGGACCACTCGCCACCGATCTCGACGACCCGGACGGTGTCGTCGTAGGTTTCGCCGAACAGAGCCAGGGCACCCTCGGCGCGGGCCTGCGCCAGCGGCAGGTGGCGGACCTCGACGGGCAGGTCACGACGGATCGCCAGATTGGCGATCTCCTCGATCTCACTGCGGGTGGTCTCGGTCAGGCCACCGCGCCAGGCGAAGTCCAGGCGCAGGTAACCGGGCCGGTTGTACGAGCCCGACTGCAGCGCGTTCGGCCCGAGAACCTGGCGCAGCGCGGCATGCACGACGTGCGTGCCCGAGTGGGCCTGCCGGGCGCCGATGCGCCATTCGGCGTCGACCGCGGCGTGCACCGTTTCACCGACGGTGAGGCTGCCGTCGAGGATCCGGACGGTGTGCGCGATCAGACCCTTGACCGGTCGCTGGACGTCGATGATCTCGGCGCGCAGGTTTGGGCCGGTGAGCAGGCCGGCATCGGAGTCCTGTCCGCCGCTCTCGGCGTAGAACGGGGTGCGGTCCAGTGCGACGGTGACCATGTCACCGGCCTCGGCGGTGTCCACCGTGGCGCCGCCGGACCAGATCGCGACGACCCGGGATTCGGTGTCGAGCGTTTCGTAGGCCAACCAGTCCGTGGGCCCGTGCGCGTCCAGCACCGTCCGGTAGGCGGACAGGTCGGCGTGGCCGGTCTTGCGGGCCTTCGCGTCGGCCTTCGCGCGGGCGCGCTGCGCGGTCATCAGGGCCCGGAACCCGTCGGCGTCCACGGTCAGGCCCTGCTCGTTCGCGATCTCCAGGGTGAGGTCGATCGGGAAGCCGTACGTGTCGTGTAGTTGGAACGCCTTGTCGCCGGGCAGTGACGAACGTCCGGCCTTCTTGGTCTCGGCGATCGCGGTGTCGAGGATGGTGGTGCCGGCGCGCAGCGTGCCAAGGAAGGTATCCTCCTCGGCGTAGGCGGCTGAGGAGATGCGGTCGAAGTCGGCGGCGAGTTCCGGGTACGACGGGGCCATGCAGTCGAGGGCGACGGGAAGCAGCTCAGGCAGAGCCTTGCCCTGCCAGCCGAGCAGCCGCATGGCGCGGATCGCACGGCGCATGATCCGCCGCAGCACGTAGCCCCGGCCTTCGTTGGACGGGGTGACCCCGTCGCCGATGAGCATGAGCGCGGTACGGACGTGGTCGGCGATGACCCGTAGACGGACGTCGTCGGGGTGGGACTGGCTGGCCGCCTGCCCGGAGTGCACGCCGTACCGCTTGCCGGTCAGGTCGGCGGCCCTGGCCAGGACGGGACGCACTTCGTCGATCTCGTAGAGGTTGTCCACCCCTTGCAGGATCGAGGCGATCCGTTCCAAGCCCATCCCGGTGTCGATGTTCTTGTTCGGCAGTTCGCCGACGATCCGGAAGTCGGTCTTCGACGCCACGTCGGTGATCTCGTACTGCATGAACACGAGGTTCCAGAACTCCAGGTAGCGATCCTCGTCGACTTCCGGGCCGCCCTCGGCGCCGTAGGTCGGGCCGCGGTCGTAGTAAAGCTCGGAACAGGGACCCGCCGGGCCGGGGATTCCCATCGACCAGAAGTTGTCCGCCTTGCCCCGCCGCACGATGCGCTCGACCGGCACGCCGGTCTTGAGCCACAGGTCGTACGCCTCGTCGTCGTCCAGGTAGACCGTCGCCCAGATCCGTTCCGGGTCCAACCCGAAACCACCCTGCTCCACTGGGGTGGTCGACAGCTCCCAGGCGAGGGGGATCGCCCCGGCCTTGAAGTAGTCGCCGAACGAGAAGTTGCCGTTCATCTGGAAGAACGTGCCGTGCCGGCTGGTCTTGCCGACCTCGTCGATGTCCGGCGTGCGGATGCACTTCTGCACCGACGTGGCCGTCCGGTAGGGCGCGGCCTGCTGGCCGAGGAAGTAGGGGACGAACTGCACCATTCCGGCGTTGATGAACAGCAGGTTCGGATCCGAGATCGCGGGCAGCGGTGCCGAGGGCACCACCGTGTGTCCGTTGGCCTCGAAGTGTGCCAAGAAGCGCTGCTTGATCTCCGCCGTCTGCACAACGCCCCCTTATTGCCGCCTCTCTGCAACTGCATTCTATTGGCAGGAAGGTGAGGTGGTTCGGGACGCCCCCCGGTCGACGACTGCCCGTGGCGCGGTGCGGCCAGCGAGTCGGCTGGGGAAGGCGGCAGACGCTGCGCGAGCGCGGGTTCCGGTCGGTGCCGTCGGCACGTCTGGTGGTGCCGGCGGCACCGACCGGATGACCACCGCCGTCAGCTGTCGGGCGGGGTGGCGGTGGCGGCGACGAGCAGGGACAGCTCCTGCACGAGATCGTCCATGGACTGGCCGCTCTGCGCGCGGAGCAGCCCGAGGCTCAGGTCTGCCAGGAGGTAGAACCCGAGGCTTTTGGCCTGCTCGGAACCGAACGCGGCGAGCAGCTCCTCGGCGCCACCGAGGTCACCGCGGTGCTTGGCCGCGATGACCCCGGCGGCGCGTTGGACCAGTTCGGCCGCTGCCGGGGTGGGGCTGGTCACGCCGATCAGATCTTTGGCGTGGTGGCGCGGGCGGCGTCGAAGCGGGCGATCACGTCCGACCAGTTGACCAGGTTCCACAGCCGGTCGACGTAGTCTGGCCGGACGTTCTTGTACTGCAGGTAGTAGGCGTGCTCCCAGGCGTCGAAGACCAGCAGCGGAATGGAGCCCTGGCCGACGTTGCCGTGGTGGTCGTAGACCTGCTCCACGATCAGCCGCTGTCCGAGCGGTTCCCAGGCCAGCACGCCCCACCCGGAGCCCTGCACGCCCTTGGTGGCGGCGGACAGTTGCCCGGCGAACGCGTCGAACGTGCCGAAGTGCTCCTCGATCGCGGCGGCCAGCTCGCCGTCGGGACGGTCACCGCCGTCCGGGGAGAGGTTGCCCCAGAAGATCGTGTGCAGTACGTGCCCGGACAGGTTGAACGCGTACGTCTTCTCCAGGCCGACCAGGGTCGAGAAGTCCCCCTTCGCCCGGGCCTCGGCGAGCTGCTCCAGGCCGTCGTTGGCGCCCTTGACGTACGCAGCGTGGTGCTTGTCGTGATGCAGCTCCAGGATCTGCCCCGACATGGCCGGCTCCAGGGCGCCGTAGTCGTAGGGCAGATCGGGCAGGGTGTAAACCGCCATCAGAACTCCTCGGGGTTGCTGCCAAGTTGATGCTCTTGCCACTATTTTGCAATAGAACCGGTGATCGTGCGGCGAGGAGCGGTGGTTGACCACATCGGAGACCGAGCGGGTGAACGCCGCGGTGCAGCGATTACGCCGCGCTGGCCTGGGCAACACCGCAGCCCGCCGCGGAGTGCTCGACCAACTCGCCCACGCCGTAGGTGGCCGCGGGCACCTCACCGTGAACGAGCTGTATCAAGCCCTCCTCGCCCATGGTGTGGCCGTGGAACTGTCAACGGTGCATCGGGTGCTGCGGCAACTGGTCGAGCTGGGCATCGCCCACACCGTGCCGGTCGGCAGGACGATGACCTTCGGGCTCGCCGACGACGCCCATCACCACGCTGTCCGCGGCACCTGCGGCGACATGCGGCAGCTACCGGCCGAGGCCGTCGCCGCGAGCGTCGCCGCCGCCCACGCTGTCGGGATCGATACGGAACTATCCGGCTAGCCCCGCGGTGTCGTGGTCTACGGGCGGTGTGCGCGGTGCCGAACAACGGCCCGCTGAGGACCGCACCCGCCGGCACACGCCCCGCCCCGGTGTCGGTCGGACCCGAGCGCCCGGCACGCGCTCACCGCACCGGGGTGGGCAGCCGCAGCGGCGGGCCGACCGACAGCTACTCGCTGGCCCTCCGCGCGACGGCACTGGCCAACACGCAGCTCGAAGACCGTACGGACGCGCAGGCACTGCTGGCGGAGGAGCCTCGGTTCCGCGATGTCGTCACGGAAGCCGACCTGCACACACTGAGAGTGGCCGGGCACCGCTTGCGCGAGGTGTTCCAGACCGTGGCAGCCGGCCATGAGCGGCAGGCGATCGACCGGCTCAACGGCCTGCTGGCCCGGTATCGGGTCCGGCCGATGATCTCCGGCACCTGCGCGGTCGACTGGCGTATCCACGTCGCCGCGTCCGGCACCCCTGTAGTCGAGTACCTTGCCACCGCCCTGTGGGGACTCGCTGTCTGGCTGTGTGAACGGGGCATCAACAGGCTCGGCGTCTGTGCGGAACCCCGATGCCAGACCGCGTTCCTCGACGACAGCAGTAACCGACGCCGCCGGTTCTGCTCTGACCGGTGTGCCACCCGCAACCACGTACGGGCCCACCGCGCCAGACGTCGTGCCACCCACCCCCGACCGCTGCCCGCCCCCGTGCACAGCCAGCAACGTCACACAGTAGAAGAACCCTTAATGCCATGGAATAGCAATTGCCTATGATGGGCAACTGTGCAGACCTCGACCGGCACTCCGCGTCCGATCACCCGTTACGGCACCCCTGTGCTGCATTGCCGCTGTGCCGAGGTGACCGACTTCGACGACGCCCTCGCCCAGCTCGTCGCCGACATGTTCGCCAGCATGTACGCCGCCCACGGCGTCGGTCTGGCCGCCAACCAGATCGGCGTCGACGCGCGGATCTTCGTCGTCGACTGCCCCGACGCCACCGGCACCCACACCATCGCCACCGTCATCAACCCGGTTCTGCACCTACCCGAGCACCGCGAGCTGGTGACCGACTCGGAGGGCTGCCTGTCCGTGCCCGGCCAGCACGCCGACCTGGCCCGCTGCGCCACCGCCACCGTCACCGGGTTCGACATCCACGGCCAGGAGATCCGGCTGGACGGCACCGGCACCCTTGCCCGCTGTTTCCAACACGAGGTCGATCACCTCGACGGCCTCGCCTACGTCGACCGGCTCCCCACCAAGCTCCGCAAGGAGATCCTCGCCGCCAGCGCCGAACACCCGGGCGTCGGCGCGGGCACGGCGCAGGACGCCTGACCGATGCCGGTCGTCCTCGGCATCGAAACCTCCTGCGACGAGACCGGCGTCGGCATCGTCGCCGACGGCGTCCTGCTCGGCGATGCCCTCGCCACCAGCATGGACGAACACGCCCGCTTCGGCGGCGTCGTACCCGAGATCGCCGCCCGCGCCCATCTGCACGCCGTCACCCCTATGGTCCGGCACGCCCTCGACCGCGCCGGGATCGGCCTCGGCGACATCGACGCCGTCGCCGCCACCGCCGGTCCCGGGCTCGCCACCGCCGTGCAGGTAGGCCTCGCCGCAGGCAAGGCATACGCCCTCAGCCTCGGCGTACCCCTCTACGGCGTTCACCACCTCGCCGGTCACGCCGCCGTCGACACCCTCGAACACGGCCCCCTACCCCGCCGCTGCGTCGCACTCATCGTCTCCGGCGGGCACACCTCACTCCTCCTACTGGGCGACCTCGCACGTGACCCCGTCATCCACCTCGGCGACACCGTCGACGACGCCGCCGGCGAAGCCTTCGACAAAGTCGCCCGCCTCCTCGGCCTGCCCTACCCCGGCGGACCCGCCATCGACCGCATCGCCCGCGACGGCAACCCCGACGCCATCAACTTCCCCCGCCCCATGACCAGCCGCCACGACCCGCCCTACCAATTCTCCTTCTCCGGTCTCAAAACCGCCGTAGCCCGCTGGATCGAGAAGAACGCCGACCAGCCCGTACCCGTGCCCGACGTCGCCGCCTCCTTCCAGGAAGCCATCGCGGACACCCTCACGCACAAAGCCCTGGCCGCCTGCCGCGACCACCGAGCGGACACGCTGCTCCTCGTCGGTGGTGTCGCCGCCAACAGTCGGGTGCGGCACCTCGCCGAACAACGTGCCGCAACCGCCGGCGTGCGGCTACGCGTACCATCGCCTCGACTCTGCACCGACAACGGCGCCATGATCGCCGCCGTCGGCGACCTGCTCGTCCGCGCGAACGTCGCGCCGGACCGACTCGATCTCAGTGCCGACCCTTCCGCAGCCCTACACGGTGCTCTCCTCAGAGGCCCACGCAGAGGCCGACCTGTCTGACCGCTGTCACCGCTCGGGCCGGTCCGCCTCATCCTGGGGCCGATCCACCAGGGGTGCCGTGTCGCGTTATCACCAGGCCCCTCCTAACACGTCGCGCTGAGCAGGGACTGCACAGATTCTTCTACACGTCCCTGACGCGACGAAGGTCAACCAAGTAACCGGATTTCCTAGGATGCTCCATGAGGTGTGCAGTTATGCTGTGAAGTAGGAAATCCAGGCATCCTACGGTGGTATCGCCACGGCCGCACACGTCGCTTGCAGAATCGCGTTAGTAACCACCGCACTTGACGATCCCAACGTCGCAGTGCCGTATTGATTGGAATCACATCCACGTAATCGAATTCGGGTACGAAGACCGCGCGGTGATCCCTGCTGTCTGGCAGCAGTGGACCCGCTGCGGCGAGAACTCGCGTGGAAGACGCTGCTATCGAATAGGATCCATAGCCGCAGATGAGGCGCGTCGCACCGACGTAACTCGCGGCGGCGCGCACGTCTTCCTCGAAGGCGCGGGCTCGTCGTTGCCACCCCTGTGACGGAGGGGTGATGGGGCACCTGAGACACGAGGCGGAGGTAGGTGGCTATCGTGCCGCCGCCGAGCGCGCCGACGACCTGGCCCGCGTCCGTACCGGCCTCGGCCGTCTCCTCGGCGCGCCGGCCGATAGCATTGCACTGGCCGTGCACCTGTTGCCACCGCTGCCGGGTGGTCCACCGCTCGTCCGCCGTCCTGCGGCGGTGGGCCTGCTTTGGCCCAGCATGAGCTGTGGGCGGTGACCTCTTTGCGCACGGCCTCGGCGAGGTTGTGCCACAGGTGCCAGCGGTCGGCGACCTGCAACGCGTCGGGCAAGGCGCGGCGGACCGCATCGGCGTAGGCGCCGGAGGAGTCCCGACATACCACCTCGACACCGAGTGATCGCGCAGCCACGTTTCTGGCGTTGCGGCCTTGCGGTCGGGCAGCACGTCGATGCGTTCACGGATGACCGCGTCGATCAGGACGGTGACGTATCGCTGACGTCGCCGCAACGCGAAGTCGACCACCCCACGCACCCGAGGCACCCGCCTGCGGGTTCGGATCTGAGGTCAAGGCCGCAGCGAGCAGCCTGGGGGAGTGGCGACAGGCAGCGAAGGAACTCACCGATGCCCACCGTGAGGCGCACCATCACCTGCACCTGTCGGAGTTCGCCGACGCCGTGGCAGCGCGTAGCGCAGCCCTGGCCAACCCCGAGCTGGCCGAACTGCAGGAACGAATCGACGCCTTCGACAGCGAGTACAACAAGATCGCAGGACGAGTGCAGGACCCCACACTGCTCACGGCCGCACACGAACCACCACCGGACGTCGAGGGCAGCGAACAGGCCTACCAGACCGCGAGGCAACGTGCCACCGAACTGCATGCCCAGCGCGGCCTTGCCGTCCGGCAACACGACCGACTGAAGCAACTGGGCCCCGACCTGGTCAACGCCCTCGCCAAATGGAAGCCCATCCGCGCGGAGTACGAGATCGCCAACCGGCTCGCCCAACTCGTCGAGGGCAAGAGCACCGACAGCAATACCCGAATGACCCTCTCCACGTACGTGCTGACCCACCGGTTCCGGCACGTCGTGACGGCCGCGAACACCCGCCTCGGACAGGTCACCCACAACCGCTACCTGCTGCGCCACGTCACCGAGTCAGACACAGGCCGCCGCGCCGGGCGAAACGGTCTCGGCCTGTCCGTCATCGATGCGTGGACTGGCCAGGAGCGCCGCCCGGCCACGCTCTCGGGCGGAGAGACTTTCCTGGTCTCGCTGTGTCTTGCCCTCGGCCTCAGCGATGTCGTCTTGGCCGAGGCAGGCGGCACCCAACTCGGTAGCCTGTTCGTCGACGAGGGCTTCGGCAGTCTCGATCAAGAGGCGCTCGATCAGGTGCTCGACACGCTCGACGCCCTGCGCTCCGGTGGC
This sequence comes from Micromonospora sp. WMMD714, assembly GCF_029581315.1. Classification (NCBI taxonomy): domain Bacteria; kingdom Bacillati; phylum Actinomycetota; class Actinomycetes; order Micromonosporales; family Micromonosporaceae; genus Micromonospora; species Micromonospora sp. WMMD714. The sequence continues at coordinate 6,142,752 of NZ_CP120744.1, read as the reverse complement.
CGGACCGTCGGACTGGTCAGCCACGTCGCGGAACTGCGCAGGCGCATACCGTCGCGCCTACACGTGCGCAAGACAGCGACCGGCTCATCCGTGGTCGTCGAGGCTCAGGTGCTCGACTGGGATCATCATGGGACCGCTGTTCCGCCCAGTCGAGGCCGGCCACCAGTTTCAACAGTGTGGTCGAGGGATGGGAGGCAAGTCGCTGCGCGCTGCTTGTCGACAGGAGTTGGTCGATGCTTGGCGAGGCAGTGGTGCTACGACTCCTTTACTCGGCCGGATTATGCTTGGAGCGACCTGGACAAACATGCGCGAGCATGCCGCTGGGCCACCGGACTACTGGGGGTCAAGGGGTCGTCGGTTCGAATCCGGCCGTCCCGACGCAGCTCAGAGGGCATATCTTATCGATGGATATGCCCTCGTCCGCGTTCTGGGGACCAGGATCGGTCAAGCTGGCGGCGGCTAGCGCATCTTGACCAGCGGTCAAGCCAAGGTTGGTCTTGGTGCCTGCCGATTGTTTCTTCGCATCGTTAAGGCTGCTCGCAAAGCGGGCTGCGCCGGCAGGGCACAGCGACATCCTTCCAGCTCACCGTCAGGGCAAGCCATCTCAGATGTCACCTATCGGTGCAGCAGACCCGACCCCCACACACCCACCCCACTACCACCCACCACCAACGGCCCCCACGGCCTCCACACCGACTACATCCTCGCCAACCACGCCCTCCTCAACACCGCCACCGTCATACCCGGCACCTACCAAATCCACATCCCACCACCTGGCCCTCCGACCACCGCCGCATCAGCTGCACCCTACGCATACACCCCACCCGACAGCACAACACGCAGGAGCAGGCATGACTGACATCGCGGACTGCGGCGGAGGTGAGATGCTGAATCCCAGCGGCAAGGTTCAGAGGGTGATTCGAGAGGTTTCGTCCGCCGAGAGTTTGGCCGCAGCTTCGGGGTCTGCTCGGTGGGCTTAATGGCCGCTGTCAAAGGTCCGCAGTCTTACCCCCGAGCGGGCGGTGGGACAACCGGAGCAGGTGGTGCAGTCCTGTCGGCCGGGGCGGCTCGTGAGTGCGTCGCCGACAACAGTATCGCCGCGGCGAAGAACGTCACCACCTTGCCGATGGCCAGCGCGAGTGAGGTGGTGGAAAGCCAGCTCGGGATTAGCTCGACGAAGGCCATGTATCTGTAGCGGCCGGAGCCGCCAGGATCCGCGTAGAGGAACGCGCCGGTGAACCACCCTGGCGTGATGCAGGCGGTGCACAGCACGATCGAGAACAGCGCCCAGGCGGCGGTCACGGCCGTTGACCCAGTGCGCGAGCCTGCGAGATAGCACCACACGCCAAAGACGATCATGAGCAGACTCACGATGACGGTGATGACCACAGCGAACGTCATCGGCCCTGTGGGAGGACTGCCGGTCATGCGATCGAACTGCTCGTTGATTGATCCGATCACAGTAGCGGCGACTACCGCCACGACGATGCCCATGGCCGCACTCAGGAAGGCGAGCACACTTGCCCAGACCTGGCCTCGGGAGCGGTGCGGTGGCGGCAAGGGCCTCGTCATGCGAAGGATAATCTCACTTGAGTGAACTGCGTCACCACTGGTAGATCGGCCAGCGATCGACGGGATGCCCTGGGCTAGGGCCAATACCGGTCACTTGCAACTCCAAACTCTTTGGGCGGTGGAGTCGGCGCCAGCAGATGATGGCGCAGGCGAGGGTGAGGAAGGCTTGGTGGATGTCGTCGCGGATTTCCCAGCGGATGCGTAGTCGGCGGAACCAGTGCAGCAGGGCGATGGTCTGCTCGACGACCCAGCGTCGGGCACCGAGTCCGGAGCCGTGTCCTGTGCCGCGTCGGGCGATGACCGGGGTAACGCCCTTGGCGCGAAGTTGGCGGCGGGAGCAGTCGTAGTCGTAGCCGCGGTCGGCGTGGATCCTCTTCGGTCGTTGCCGTGGCCGGCCGCGGGTGCCTCTGATCTGGGGGATCTTGTCGACCAGGGGCATGAGCTGGGTGACGTCGTGGCGGTTGCCGCCGGTCAGGGCGGTGGCGAGGGGGATGCCGCCCGCGTCGGTGATGACGTGGTGTTTCGAGCCTGGCTTGCGGCGGTCGACCGGGCTCGGACCGGTTTTGGGCCGCCCTTGAGCGCCCGGACGTGGGCCGTCGATCACCGCCCGGGACATGTTCAACTGCCCGGCGGCCCGCAGTTTGCCCAGCAGCACCTCATGCAGTCGCTGCCACACCCCGGCGTCGTTCCAATCCCGGAACCTGCGCCAACACGTCATCCCCGACCCGAAGCCAAGTTCCTGGGGCAGGTACTCCCACGCGATCGCGGTGTGGAGCACGAACAGGATCCCGCACAACACCTTGCGGTCATCCAGAGGCTTGCGCCCCGGACAGCGGTACCGCCGTGGCTGACGGGGTGGCAGCAGAGCTTCGGCCTCAGCCCACAACTCGTCCGAGACGATCCACGGCGGCTGCTCACCCCTCCTCAGTGAAATACACGAAAGTCAACCAAACCAACTCCACCAAACCCGGGGAACATCAAACCCTCCGGCAAACCGGGGGAACCTCAGAACCTGGTGGAGTCGCGAGTAGTTACAGCGGCGGCCAGGCGTTGACCAGTAGTTGGCGGAAGTGCGCCGGGAACCACTCCCCGAACGGGGGTGCCGCCGGCATCGCGCCGGTGGGCCACGTCGAACCGCGCGGCGGGAGGTAGTCCGGATCGCACAGGGGCTCGTACGGGCGGCCCGTACCCGGGCGGGCGCTGGCGCCGTCGGACTCGCCGGGCGGCTTGACCCAGACGTAGGCGTCGATGCCCAGCTCCGGCGCGGCGGTCGGTCGCTGGCCGAGACCGGTGCCCACCTGATTGCACCAGTTCCCGACCACCGTCCGCCGGTCGAGCCGGCTGCCGTCGACGTAACGGTTCACGTCCCACGAGGTCGCCGGGCCGGTGGGTCGGTTCGGGCCGCCCCAGCCGTTGCGGGAGGTGTCCACCACCACCCCCACCTGCGGGGAGAAGCCCGCTGCGATCAGCCGGTCGCGCATGTGCAGTGCATAGGGGATCTCGTCGACGAACGGGTTCCAGTCGACCCACTTCGACTGGTACACCGGCTGACCGGCGACCACGTCGTCGACCCGGAAGTGCTCCTCGCGCAGGACCGAGTAGTTGGCGGTGTTGGCGACGAAGCCGTGCACGTCGGCCAACGTGCTGCCGCCGTTCGTCGCGGCCTGCGCCAGCAGCGCCGTCAACGGGTCGGCGTTGTCCGCCCAGCCGGTCTCACCGTGGTGGCTGATGTCCAGGTACGAGTAGACGTTGGGGATGGTGCCGAGCCGGGCCAGGGCGTACCCGATCCCATCGAGGTAGGTGCCGCGCGCCTTGACCTCGTCGCAGGCCGGGGTGGCGTTGTAGCGGGGGCTCACGTTGACCACGAGGTTGGGCAGCGAGTTCGGCTCGACGAAGGTGACGATCCGCAGATTGGCGTAGCGGGCGTCGGCGAGGATCTCGACGATCGGGTCGACGAACTCGGTCCGGTAGCGGGCGATGTCGCCGATCGACAGTTCGCCGGGCGGAGCCCATCGGCCGCAGTCGCGGGCCGGCAGGTCGTAGAGGGTCAGCTGGACGAGGTCGGCGCGCTGCGCCACGGCCGCGTCCAGGTGCTCGCGCAGACCCATCATCCCGTCCTTGCCCTCGATCCGGGCGATCCGGTCCAGCCAGACGGCGGTCGGTTGGCCGGCGACGGCGTCGCCACCGGGCTCGGCGGCGGCGCGGGCGGCCCACTCCGGGTCGACGTAGACCTGCGCCCCGACGTACGGGTTGTCCATCCTGGTAGGCGGATCGGCCGCGCTGGCCGGAGCGGTGCCGACGAGCGCCCCCAGGACGAGGAGGGATCCGGCGGCGGCGATAACCGCGCGGACCCGGGTGGACACGCGTCCGGACGCTGACATGTTCATGCTGGCTGCTCCCTGGAGAACGCGGCCCAGCGCCGGATGGTGGCCTGGGGCGTGCGGCCCGGCTCCGTTGCTCCGGCCGCACCGTTGCATGGTCGGCGGCCGCTCGACATGCATTTATGCATTTCGATCTATTGTCGCATCATCCCGCCGGGTCGAGCAAGGCTCCCGCAATCGAGGACACCGGGCAGTGCGCCCAGGCGCGAGATCACCGGACGCGACGTGTGACCGTCTCGCCGGCCGGGTCGGGAGTCGGTCGGTCTCCCAAATAGCTTACCGACCTAGCAAGGCACTACTAGTCGATCACGGCCGGGCAAGCTGTTGTCAGGATGGTGCCAGAAGTTGGACGCCGGCTGGGGATGGCCCGGAGCCTGTAAGGGCAGCGTTAGAAGAGCATCCGCCCGACAGGAGCCACCGCATGGATGAGATGGTGATCAATGCCCAACAGTTGGTGAAAATTTGCTACGTCTCGCAGACGACGGCCATCCCGCCGGTCGCCGAGGATGGGCAGGCCGGATGGGCCACGGGGTACGTGCTGACCCGCTGTCTGCAGTATGAGCTGTCGGACATTCGGTCCCGCCACGCTGGCCACGCTGACCGCCCAGTACCCCTCGATCGACACCTCCACCACAAGCGCCGGCTCAGTAAGGGTGGCCGAACGTCATCACCGCACACGAGGTGGCACGCAAACGGCACTCATCACCGCGTATCCGCGTCGAGTACGCCACCGGACACCCCAAAAACTGGCGGAGCCTCGGCCGCCACCACGGCCGACGGGAGTCCTTCGACACCACCATCCGCATGATCGCCGGCCTCCTGTCCGAACACCAACACGCCGACCTCAGCGAGAACACCACCCGGCGGCATAAGGCACTGCCTGCAGCACCCCACATTTGGTGAGACGACACTCATCGTCGTACGACCGACTGTGCACAAGGTCGTTAGCGAGACACCTGAACGTGCATCACTCGCAAGATGTGTGAATCAGACGCCCAATTCATGCCACCGGGCCTACCTGTGACCGGCAAGATCGCACCGTCCACTATTGATCGCGTCGTGCAATCATTTGTCTCTCCGAGGGGGATTCGTGTCAGGCCGGTATTGCCGTGGCCGCACACGTCAGGACCTGGGAATGTGTCTCGATGGGCCGGTGCCGCAGGAGGCGTGTATTAATCCCGGCACGCGGCTGGTTCATTGCGCAGCCCATGCCTTGCCAGCTCGGTTTCTTTAGGTGAAACGAGGAACGATGATCGTCGTCATCAACAGTCGCGCAACCTGGGCCCCTTACGTTCTCTTCGAAAAGCGCGGGCATGCCGCCGCAGCACCCGCACCTAGCGATAATCTAAACTGGGATCCGAGCGGCGGGGTGTTCATTCACTACCGCGGTGGGGCGCGTCCCATTGGAGGTGACTATCCGACTGAGGAGGATTGCCTCCGGGATATCGCCGAAGTGTACGAAAAGCACACCAGCGATGACGAATTCGAAGGGGACATCGGCTACAATTTTCTCATCTGTCAGCACGGCAACGTGTACCAGGGTCGGGGATACGAGCGCGGTGAGGCTAACGCCCCCGGATACATCGGCGACTTGGGCCGCAACGCCGGCTACTACTCGATCTGCGCCCTCATGCGGGCGAACCACACCGCGACAGAGCCTCTGCTGCGCGCATACCGGTCGCTGATCCAGCATCTCCGTGAGGAAGCGCCCCGGGAGGCCGGCACTCAGATCTGGCCACACTCCCACGAGTATGGGACCGATTGCCCCGGGCCTCTCCACATGTATGCAGAGCCGGGGTCGACGATCGATCCGGCAGCACCATGGACCGGGCTCGGCGACATCCATGTGTACGCAGCCCAGAAGTGGGTGAACGCCACCTACCAAAACGCCTCCGGATACATCCCGTGCCCAGAATCAGGGAAGACCGGATGGTCCACAGTGCTCTCCCTCACCCAGGCGCTGCAGCACGAGCTCGGAATCTCCCCCACGGTCCAGAACTTCGGCCCCGGCACGTTCGACGCTGTGAAGCGGCGCAACCTGCAGCCGAGTCTCGAGATGAACGGCAACCTCATCCATATCTACAACAGTGCCCTGTTTTGCAAGGGGTATTGGGCTTCCACTGCCTATGCTCACTGGAGTACGGACTCACAGATGTCTCTTGAGCGACTCTATGGCGACGCCGGGCTGACGCACAGCGACCATGACGTGAGCACGATGTGGCCGCACATCGTCAAGGCCCTGATGCGGATGGACCAGTTCCGGCTAGTGCCGGGCGGCGACAATAACGTCCGGAACATCCAGAAACAGCTCAATTCACGCTACGTCGCCGGTGTCCGCATCCCCGCGATGGGCTTGGTTCCCTGCGACGGCATCTACTCGCGAGACGTCCAACAGGGCTTGATGATGGCGATCCAGCACGAGATTGGTATCCCACTCGACTCTATCAATGGATACTTCGGTCCCGGCACCCAGTCCGGCCTGAAGGGCACGGGATCGGGAACGCTCACCGGCGATCTGAGGTACCTGTTCCGCTCGGCGTGCTACTTCAACTCGCCCACCATGTTGCCGGGCGATCCCCAGGTGCCGCTGATGTACCGCCCGGAGGACATCGGCACCGACAGTCTGACCAGCACCCATCTGAACTGGGTACGGGCGTTCCAGCGTTTCTCGCAGATCCCCGTGACGGCGCACAATGACTACACGACCTGGGCACAGTTGCTCGTCTCCAGCGGTGACACGGACCGGCCCGCCACTGGGTGCGACTGCATCACCGAGATCACCCCCACCCGCGGGGCGGCACTAAAGACCGCCGGTTACCAGATCGTCGGGCGTTACCTCGACGAGCACCTCCCGCCCACTGACCGCGACTACATCGGCAAAGCTCTCAAGCCCGGCGAGCCGCAAACCATCCTCAACGCCGGACTGAGGTTCTTCCCGATCTTTCAGTACAACGGCCAGGAACTGAGGAACTTCACGTACGAGAAGGGGTTCGACCAGGGTTGGATCGCCCATCAGAAGGCGATCGAATACCGTATCCCGACCGGTACCTGCATCTACTTCGCCGTCGACTACGACGCTATGGATTCCGAGATCGACAGCAACATAAAGCCGTACTTCGAGGGCGTAAAGACGGTCTTCGCCGGTCAGGGTGACCGATACACCTTTGGCGTCTACGGATCGCGCAACGTGTGCACCCGCATCTCACGTGAGGTCGGGGCCAGTTGGTCGTTAGTCTCCGGCATGTCCTGGGGATTCTCGGGCAACCTCGGCTATCCACTACCAGAGAACTGGTCGTTCAACCAGATCAAGGAGTACACGTTCCAGCCCAACTGGGGACTGGACCACGATGTGTGGCGTGGTGGAAGTGACCCCGGCGTATCCGCCCTCAGCGATTAGTTTGGGTTTCATATGGTCACCAGACGCAGCCTCCTCGGGGCCGCCGCCGGCACCTGCGTCCTCGCTCTCGCCCCAGGGCTCCGGCAAAGTCGTCGGGTGATGCCGAGCTGCCTGAATGGATAAACATCGATCGATCGGAGGTCACCGTCGAGGCCCACGACGCAGCGGTGTTGACCGCGACGATCACCATCCCGCCATCGGCGAGCAAAGGTGAGCGGTACGGTGCGATCTGGGCACAGGTTGCCTCTTCGACGGTCGGGGCCGAGGGTAACCTCCAGCAGATCCGCCGGGTGGGCATCCGCGTCTATCTCGACGTCGGACCGGGAGGCGACCCACGGTCGGACTTCACCATCGCAGAGTTGGTCCCCGGGCGCACCAGGGACGGTCTCCCAGTGGTCAGAGCGAAGGTCAAGAACACCGGCGAACGGGCTCTCGACCTCAGTGGGAAGCTCCAGCTCGCCGAGGGGCCGGACGGCATCTCCGCCGGGCCGTTCCCCGTTCAGATCGGCACCACGGTGGTACCCGGTGACACCGCAGACGTGGAAGTGCTGCTCGGCAGCAAGCTGCCGGACGGCCCGTGGCAGGCCACCCTCAATATGGAAAGCGGTCGGATCCACCGTACGGTGACTGCGGAACTGACCTTCCCGGACGAGCACGGCACCTGGGGGTTGCCGGCGAACCTGGCGAAACACCTCCCCTGGATGGCCATCGGGATTGTCGCAGCGCTCGTGGTAGCAGTCCCGATGCTCGTCTTCGTCCGCAGTCGGTTGCGGCCGGTGCACCAGACGGCGACATGACTGGCGCGACGGTTCGGACTCGGACGGCGACGTGCGAAACGGAGGGACTTCCTGTCCGGCAGTCCCGACGCGGTTCAGAGGGCTGATCCAGAAATCGGGTCGGCCCTCTCGCCGTTCTGGCTGCCGATACACTACGGCGCCCCGAGTGTGACCGCGACGGCGTGCACCGTCCGATGTGGGCGACTATCCGAAGGGGACGCCGCGTGCCGTGGGAGCTGGAGATCCATACGATCGACATCGGTGTGGGCGAGGCCAGCCTGATCATCGCCGAGGATCCGGCGGTACCCGGCTCGCGCAGGTCGATCCTGATCGACGGCGGGCTGTCGGCGGCCGCGGCCTTGACGCACCAGTATGTCGTCGCCACCCTGCCGCCCGGGACCGGTCCGGATGTACTGCTGGTCACCCACTACGACAAGGACCATTCGCACGGGATCTCCAGCCTCCTGTTCGCCGACAACCTTTCCGTCCTGTGCGACACGGTGGGAGCGATCGTCGGGGCACTGGTCGGCGGTGGTGCGGCGCTCACGCAGGAGGAGGCCGCGGCCAAGACGGCCTGCGCGACGGTCGGCGCGCTGTACGGGTCGTGGGGGGCGAACGTCAACTCCATCGACGCGACGGTGAACGCCCTCACCGCGGCGACCGTCAACCTTCTCAACCCGGTTCAGGCCGCCGAGCGGGGAGTGGCCAGGGCGGAGGCGGTCGGGGCCGGCTGGGGCGGCCACGTCACGTTGATCACCAGCAAGGCCTGGCGCAAGGACGCCGGTCTGGCGGCCGGCGCGGCCGTGGCGGCCCTGCTCGCCATGGCGAACCCACCGACCGTCGCCCAGGTGCGGGCAGCGGTCGCGGCCGCCGTGTTCCCGGGACTGGCACGGACGGTCCCGAGCGATGGACGGTTCGAGACGGGCGGAATCTATCGCAACACGCGGATCGTCGACATCGGCGATGCGCGCACCGCGCCCGCCCCGTATGCGAAGGCGGTCGAGGGTGAGCTGGTGAGCAGCACGTCGGTGCACCTGCAGATACCCGGCGTGAACCGGCAGCGGACCGGGTTCGCTCCGACGCTGGGCGACGAGCTGTTCTGGAACGGCGTCGCACCCCCGGTGGCCCCCGCCAACGCCCCGTACGCGGTCCTGGTCTCGGGTCCGGTACCGCATTCCGGGGCGATCGCCAGCGTGTGGCAGGGGGTCGGGGTGGCGCCGCAGGTCATCCACGCCGGGCAGCTCGACAACAGGATGAGCATCGGCCTGGTCGTGCAGTTCAACGACTTCCGCTACTTCACCGCCGGTGACCTGCCCCTCGAGAGCGAGGATCAGCTGGCGACGGCGCTGATGGTGGCGGGGCAGCCGCTGCCGGACGGTGCCGGCGGCCTGCTGCCGGCGCTGGCGGCAGCGCCCTGGGTGACGGCCTTCAAGGCCAGCCACCACGGTGCGGAGACGTCCACCAGCGCCAACTTCCTGAACTTTCTGGGACCGAAGACCGCGATCATCTCCTGTGGCCGCGAGTACGGACACCCGTTCCAGACGATGATCGACCGGCTGGAGGATCCCAACACCACGATCGAGTTCTACTTCCTGACGAACTGCCGCTTTCCCCGGGTGGGCATCCGGGCGTCGCCGGCAGCCGACCGGGGCCCGGCCCGGGTGCCGGGGCCTGCGTACGCACAGAACGTGGCACTCAACTGGTCACGTATCTCGGGCGACAACAACGACAACAACGGTGCCCTCGGGCGGGACAGGGGCGACATCGTCCTGCGGATCAACCAGGCGGGTAGCACCGCGGCGGTGGGGCACCGGACGTACACCACGACGTACTGGGAGCACTATCCGACGGCCATGGCCGCCGCCGGCCCGACCGTGGTGACGACCCAGTGGTGAGCACGCCGCGCCGGCTCGCGGAGGCGTGGAGAAGGAGCGCGGCGTGAGCGACCTGGACGCGTTGTACCGGCACCTGGAGTCGATGGGGCGCACGGTCACCCTCGCCGCGGACGACTCCGCACTGCCCGTGCCGCTGGCCGAGTTCCTGCGCACGATGCCGAACGGCGTCCTGGAGCTGGTTCCGGGCGACGACGGGATCAGCCTGTCCGGGCAGGTGCTCACCGTCTCCGGCGACACCTCGGCGTCCTGGCCGATCGAGGGTCTCGGCCCGGAGGGCGCCGGCCCGGTGCGCCTGACCCACGCCTCGGTCACCCTGACCGGCACGACCGGCCCTGCCGCCCCTGGCAGCACTGCCGGCCCTACGGCGTCCGGCGCGGCATCCGGCGTCCTGGACCTCGACGGGCCGGTCGCGGTGACGCTGGTGTCGACCCGGGAGCAGTCCGCCGCCGGCACCGTGGCGGCCTGGCGGCTCGGCGTGCCCGCGACGACACGGCTACCGCTGTCCACGTTGCTGGCCCTCGGCGTCGGTGGGAGCGGTCGGGCCGCGGTCCTGCCGATCCCGCCGGAGACGCTGGTCGGCACGGCCTCGGTCGAGCCCTCGCAGCTGCACCTGGTCTTCTACCCGGGCCGGGCACACCGGCCACGACTGGTGTTCACCGCGAGCCTGCCCGACGCCCGGTGGACGGTCGTACCCTCGGTCCTGGCGTTCGACGACGTCACCGTCCGGGGCGACGTCGGCCCGGCCCAGTACCAGATCATGCTCAGCAGCCTCGTCACGATCGGGGACCTGCCGGTCGAGGTCGCCATCGGGGTGACCCCGGGCCGGCGGTGGACCGCTTCGCTGCGGCCGTCCGGGACGACGGCCTTCCCCGGCCTGGCCGCACTGGCCGGATGGCTCGGTGGTGCGCAACGCGGCGCGGCGGCGGCCGTCGAACTGGCCTCGCTGCGCGGCGACGGACCGGGACTGGGCGTCGGCGGGCTGGACGCGGCGATCCGCAAGGTCACCATGACGTTCGACGCCGGGACCGGGCAGCTACCGTCGGTGCAGGTCGTCAGCCTGCTGACCCTCGGCGTGCTGCGGTTGGACGTCGCGGCAAGCCTGCCGGACCTGGAGATAACGGGGCAGCTGTACGAACAGACGCCGGTCGGGGTGGCCGAGCTGCTCGATTCGCTCGGGCTGCCCTCGGCGGACCTGCCGCGGGCGCTGACCGTCAGCGAAGCCTTCTTCCTGGCCCGGCCCCGGGCCGGGCGGTACGCGGTCGACCTCACGCTGAGCGACGTGTGGCAGATTGGCCCCGTCGCGCTGCGCCGGGTCTCGGTCGGCGTCGCCTACCAGTCGTCGTCGGGCCTGTCCGGGTACGTCGAGGCGGTGCTGAGCTTCGGGCCGTCGATCAACGTGCTGTTGGAGGCCGGGTACGAGGGGGCGGCGGAAGGCTGGCGGTTCGCCGGGTCGACCGGCGCCGGGGACATCCTCCCGGTCGGCGACCTCCTCGGCTCCCTCGCCGCCGACTTCGGCATCACCGAGGTGCCCGACGTGCTGCGCCACCTCGCCCTCGTCGAGGTGGCGGCGAGTGTGACGACCGGCACCGGCGCCTTCACGTTCTCCTGCACCGGCGCCTTCACCGTGGCCGGCGCCCCGGCGCTACTGCGCGTCGACGTCGCGCTCGACCCGGTGCCGGCGGGCCAGCCGAGCGGGGCGGAACCACCGGACCCGGCGACCACGGTCGGCACCGCCGGATTCACGGCCCGGTACGGCGCGACCCTGACGATCGGCCGGATGGCCTGCGCGGTGACACTCGACCTGCGCGACGGCCGGAGCGGCACGAGCATCGACGCGCACTGGACGGCCGACCCGCAGCAGCCCCCGTTGTCCCTCACCGACGTGGCGGCGGGCCTCGACCTGCCGGTGCCGGAGCTTCCGCCCGGGCTCGACCTGACGCTGACCGCCGCGGACCTGACCTACGACCCGACCTCCCGGCAGCTGATGATCGGCGCCCGGTCGGCGGCCCACGGCGCAGCGGTCTTCGTGGCGCTGCCCGCCGCACCGGGTGCCGACGGGTCGACGCGGTATCTGGCCACGGTGTCCGTCGGGGATCCGATCGGGCTGTCCGACCTGCCGCTGATCGGTGCCGCCCTCGGGGGTGCCGAGACCTGCGCGGTCGAGCAGCTCCAGGTGATCGTGTCGGACGCCCGGATTCTCCCGCAGACCGTGGTCGAGGCGAACGGGCTCATCGGGGAGGGCTATCCGAGGTTCCCGGAGCAGGGCACGGCGGCGGCCCTCGCCTTCTCCGCCGTGCTGCGCTTCGGCGCGCAGCGCATCCCGATCGCCCTCGGCGCCGGCCGGGCCGCCGGACCCGGCACCCCCACGGAACCGGCGACCACGCCGGTCGGTTCCACCGTCGGCCCGTCTTCCGGGCAGGGTGGCGTGGTCGCCGCCGCGCCGACCGACGCGGACGGCACCGTATGGTTAACCGTGCAGAAGGCCTTCGGGCCGGTCACCATCGCCCGGGTCGGCGCCCGCTACCGCGACGCGGCCCTCTGGTTCGTCCTGGACGGCTCGCTGGAGGCCGACGGCCTCTCCCTGGCCCTGCAGGGCGCCTCGATCGGGGTGCCGGTGGCCGGCTTCGTGCCGCGGTTCGACGTGCGCGGCCTGGCACTGTCCTACGTGAACGCGCCGCTGGCGATCCTCGGCGGGTTCACCTCCGTCCCGCCGACGGGCGGCGCCACGTTCCGGTACGACGGCGGCGCCGCGGTCTCGATGCCGTCCTGGGGCGCGCTGGCCTACGGCTCGTACACCGAGGTCGACGGCGAACCGTCGATGTTCCTGTTCCTGCGGGCCGCCGGAACGTTCGGGGGTCCGCCCGCGTTCTCGGTCACCGCGCTGGCGGCGGGCTTCGGCTACAACTCCACGATCCGACTGCCCACGGTCACCGAGGTGGCCGGCTTCCCGCTGGTCGCCGGGCTCGGCGCGCAGGACGCGGACAGCTCACCGGCGCAGGCGCTGGCCGCCCTCACCGGCGGGCCGCAGCCCTGGCTCAGCCCTGCGCCGGGGCAGACCTGGCTGGCCGCCGGGGTGCGCTTCCACACGTACCGGCAGTTCGACACCACCGCCCTGCTGGCCGTCGAGGTCGGCAACGCGCTGACGGTCCTGCTGCTCGGCGTCACCACGGCCCGCTTTCCGTCGACCGGGGCGGCCCGCCCGTACGCGCAGCTGCAGCTCGAGCTCCGTAGTGTGCTGCGGCCCGGCGACGGGATCCTGGCGCTGTCCGCGGTGCTGACCCGCAACTCTTACCTGCTCGACCCGGCCTGCGTCCTCACCGGCGGCTTCGCGTTCTACGCCTGGTTCGGTGAGCACCGCAACGCCGGCGACTTCGCGGTCACCATCGGCGGCTACCACCCCGCGTTCGACGCGCCGGAGCACTACCCGGTCGTACCACGGGTCGGCTTCACCTGGTCGCTGGACGCGGCGGTACGCATCTCCGGCACCGCCTACTTCGCGCTGACCCCGTCGGCGATCATGGCCGGCGGGACGCTGGACGTGCGCTACCACGACGGCAGCCTGACCGCCTGGTTCACGGCCCAGGCCGATCTGCTGGTCGCGTGGGCGCCGTTCCGGTTCCGGACCCGGATCGGGGTCAGCGTCGGGATCGAGTACACGGCGAACCTGCTGTTCACGGCGAAGACCCTGCACCTGGAGGCGGGCGCGGAGCTGGAGCTGTGGGGTCCGCCGACCGGCGGGACGGTCACCGTCCGGCTGTGGGTCGTCACCTTCACGGTGGCCTTCGGCGCGACGGCTGACACCGCCGGTCCGGCGGTGACCCGGCTGGACTGGGCCGGCTTCCAGGAACTGCTGCCGGCCGCCACGGCGAGTACGACCTTCACCGCGGCGGCCGGACTGGCCGCGCCCCAGACCGGCCGGGCTGGCTCGACCGGCTCGGCTGGCTCGACTGACTCAGCCGGGCCGGAGCCCTGGCCGGTGCGCGCCGACGGCTTCGCCGTGACGCTGCGCAACGCGGTGCCGGTCAGCCGGGTGCTGCTCGGCTCCACGACGCAGACCGCGGCCGTGTCCGGGCCGCCGGTGGACGTCAGGCCCCTGGGCCGCACCGGCCTGACGGTGCAACAGCGGGTGACGCTACGGCGCTCGGCCGGCGGCCCGGCCGGCGAGATCGACCTGACCGCGACCGGCTGGCACGCCGTCGGCGTCACCTCGGACGTTCCCACGGCGCTGTGGGGCGTCGGCGACGGTTCGACACTCGACCCCGGCGGCGCGCAGTTGGTCCCTGACCGGCTGACCGGCCTGACCCTCACCGCGCCGCCTGCGGTCGCGGGGTGGACCGGCGGTCCGGTCGACGCGGCCGGCACCCTCGGCGTCGCGCGGATCACGGCCGACGACGCGCTGCCGCTGACCGCCGCCGCCGAGCCGGTCGGCGCGGTGGCGACGCACGCCGGCGCGGTCGGCGCGATCGCGGCGCAGATCGCCGGCCCGGCCGCGAAGGCGGCGCGCGCCGCGCTGTTCGCCGCGCTCGGCGTCCTCGGCGCCGCGCCATCGGCCGACGGCCCGGTCGACGCCTTCGCGGCGGACGCCGGGACGCTGTTCACCGATGAGCCGATGCTGACCGGGACCGCGCCCTGAACGGGCCGGCACGGCGACCCAGCGTGAGAGAGGAACGTCGATGAGCGAGCCGCTGCCGCCGGGCTCCGTGCAGTTCTACGACGGGTACTGTCCGGGCCTGGACGCGGGGACCTACGAGCTGTCCGCCGTGCAGAGCGTCGACGGCGTGGACACCGGAGCGTACTTCGGGCCGCGCACCCAGACGTTCACCGTCGACGCCCCGCGCTTCGTGCTCGACGCCGGCGACGTCGGCGAGGTGTACCCACCGGCGAACAGCTCCGGCGACTTCGGCGCCACCCTGCCCTCGATCGTCCTCAACCGGCGCACCCTGCCCTGGGAACGGCACCTCGGCACCGACCCGGGCGACGGTGCCGAGCCCTGGCTGGCGCTGCTGGTGCTGCGCGCCGACGAGTTGCCGCCCGGCCCGGCGCTGCACACGGGGACCGTCGCGCAGTTCCTGGACGCCTCCGACCCCCACGAACGTCCGCCGGCCATCGCCGCCGACACGCTGTCGGCACAGGTCCTCGCGACGGAGATGACCAGCCTGAGCCTGCACCGGCGGCTGTTCGACGCCATCGCACCGGCCGCCGGTGAGGCGCGGCTGCTGGCACACGTGCGGCGCACGGACACCGCGTCCCGCGCCGCCGGACAGGCGGACCGGGACGGCTGGCACGCCGTCGTCGTCGCCAACCGCCGGCCCACCCCGCCACCCGGCAGCGGCGGCACCGGTTCGACCCACCTCGCCTGCCTGGTCTCGCTCGAAGGCCTCGCCGTCGACCTGCCGGGTGGTGGCGGCACCCCGGCGGACGGTGGGGACGTCCGGCTGCGGCTGGCGGTGCTCGCGTCGTGGTCGTTCACCTCGAACCCGGCCGGCGGCGGTGACATCGGCCGACTGCTGGCCGGTCTGGCCCCCGCCGCGTCCGCCGGGCCCGAGGCGCTCCTGCCGCGGATCCCGGTGCCGCCGTCCGCACCGCCGTCCGCGGCGCTGACCCGGCTTCGGCAGGGCTTCGCGGCGCTGGACTACCGGCTGCCCACCGGCGAGCGGACCTTCGCCTGGTACCGGGGGCCGTTCACGCCGTACCCGGCACAGCCGCTGCCCGGCCCGACCGACGGCACCCCGCACTACGCGACCGCCTCCGAGGTGACCGTCTACGCGCAGTCCGACGGCGTCTTCGACGTCTCCTACGCGGTGGCGTTCGAGGCCGGCCGGCTCGCGGCGCTGGCCGACCGTGGCTTCGCCGTGGCGATGGTCAACGCCCGCCGTTCGGCGTTCCAGATCGTGACCAAGCTCCAGTCCCGGGCGGGCTCGCCGCTGTTCGCCAACCTCAGGCCGGCGCGGCCGGTGCCGCCGGCTCCCACGCCGCCACCCGGTCCGGAGGTGAGCGCCGCCGACCTGCTCGCCGTCCGCAGCCGCGACGTGTTCGGGGAACTGCTGGCCGGTGGCATGGGCGACCAGCTGACCTCGGCATTCACCGGCCCACCGGCGCCGCCGAGTCCATCCGCGCCGCCGAGTCCACCCGCGCCGCCGAGTCCACCGGCGCCGCCGAGCCCGTCCGCGCCGCCGAGCCCGATGGCGGTGTCGCCGGGCACCGCCGCCGCAGCGGTCATCGCGGGTCTGCTGCCACCACCGTCGGCGCTGTACCTCGGCGGTGGTGGCTTCGACGAGGGCGTCGACGCGGCATACCTGTCTTCGGTCGAGCAGGTCGAGCAGGTCGAGCCTGCCGGGCCGGTCGAGCAGGCCGAGCCGCCGGTCCCGCCGCGACCGTCCGACCCGGACCTGCCGACCGGCTTCGTCCCCGGCCGACCCGGCTGGCCCGGCCGGGACGGGCTCGACCCGGTCGAGCAGCTGCGGTACCTGCTCTCCCGCACCGACGTCCAGGACCTGCTCGCCGACCACGCGCGCGGCCCGGCCGCCGACCCGGCCACCGGCTGGCTGGCCGAACTGGCGCTGCTGCACCAGGTCCCGTTCCGGCACCTGATCCCGGACGAGCGCATGCTGCCGGTCGAGTCGATACGGTTCTTCTACCTCGACAGCGGCTGGATCGCGGCCCTGATCGACGGTGCGCTGAGCATCGGCGTCGAAGGCAGCCGCGACCTGGAGCTGCACCAGGCGATGAGCCGGCCGCTGGTCGAGGTCGTCGCGGCGAAGGTGGGTGCGGTACGCGCGGACCGCCGGAACCGGCCGGACCTGGCGGTACCCACCGGCGGGGTCGAGGCCGCCGGGACCGGTGCCTCCACGGCGGCCGGCCTGGCCACCCCGCCCACGCCCGCCACCCCGCCCACGCCTCCCAACCCACCCCCGCCGCCCACACCGCAGGGGCCGCCCGGCTCCGGGGGCCTGCCGGACATCCCCGGCAGGCCGGACCGTCCCGACCCCGGCCCCGACGCCATCCCCCTGTCGCAGCAGCGCACGGGACTGCTGCTGCGCTCGGCCGTGGTCGCCGGCTGGCCCGGCCTGGCCGTCGAGGCCAGCGCCGGCGGCCGGCCGGTGCCGCTGCTGCGGCTGGACCGGCTCTCCGACACCGTGCTGCTGGCGCTCTTCGACAGCGTGCCGGACACGGTGACGCTGACCGAACCCTGGCACGGCCTGCACTTCGGCTTCGACGGTGGCGGTGGCGACGACGGTGGCAACGACGACGGTGGCGGTGGCGGGCTGGTGCTGCGCCGGCCCGACGGCACCCAGCTGAACGCCCGGTTCCCGGCCGCCGGTCAGCCCGGCCTGCACGCCGCCTTCACCCGCCCGGGTGATCCGTCGGTCCTGCGGGTGCGGGACCTCGCTGACGCCCTGCAGGCGCGGCTGGGGGAGTTGCTACCCGGCACCGCGGTACCGATGGGTTCCGCTCTGTTCGCCACCGAACTCCTCGCGTCGGCGCATCAGCTCACCTTCCACCACACCGCCCCAGTGCCGAGAGAGACGTGAGCCCGGTGGACACTACCCTGCTGGTCCCGATCCAGCTCCAAGCCCTCCAGGTCAACCCGGGTGTGCGCGCTCAGGGCTTCCGGCGGTGGCGGATGGACTACACCCGGCTGCCCGGCTTCGGCTCGCCCGAACCCGACGCGTTCGCCGAGCCCCGGCTGGACTGGGCCGGTGACGCCGACAGCGACGGCGTACACCTGCAGTGGGTCCTGCCCGCCGCGATGCGCTCCGGGCACCACGACGCGGCGGAGGGCACGACGGCGTATCCGCTGGCGCCGAACCGCTGGCTGGTCGTCCGCAGCGCGACGCAGGGGGATCGGGCGCCCGGCGACCGGGTCCGGAGCCGGGGGTGGGTCGTCGAGAGCGACCACCTCGGTCCGGACGGAGCCTCGCCGTACCTCGACCCGACGGCCCGGACGCCGACGCCGACCCGGATCGGCCGGGTGCTGCCGCTGGCCGGCTGGCGCGAGCCGGCCGAGCGTCCGGCGCCGTTCCTGACCGCGGTCGCACCCGGCAACATCACGTTCGCCGCCTATCAGCCGCACGCCGTCGGGGTGTTCTCGCTGCACGACCCGGCGGACGACGTCGAGGACGGTTCCACACTGTCCTATGTGGTCGTCGGCTGGTACGCCGACCCCGCGTCGGACGTACTGGCCCCGGCCTGCCAGCCCGCCGGCCTCGCCGCCCGGCTGGCCGAGCTGGGCTGGTCCGCCGGCCCGGACCCGGCCGGACGCGTCGCCGACAGGACCGTCTGCCACGGCGCGATCCGCGCCCTGGCCTACTCGCGGACGTTCACCGCGCCGCGCCCGGCCCCGGCCGCGATGGCCGTCGGCAACACCTCCGTCGACGCCGTGTCGGCGCTCATCCGCGACCGGGCCGCCCGGCAGCCCGACGCCGGACTCGACCCGGACCTGCTCGAAGCCTTCCAGTACGACCTGCTGCACACCCTCGACGATCCGGACGGCCCGGCGCTGCTCGCCACCCGCATCCACGACGCCTGGTTCACGGCGCGCCCCGGCGGATCGGTGTGGCAGGTGGTCGCGGCGCAGCCCGACGGTGACGGGCCGCCGGCCGAGCCGGGCATCGCCGACCCGGACTGGCTCGCCGAGCTGAACCGGGCGCAGGCCCGCCACGATCTCGCCGCCCGCCGGCTGGCCGCACTGCAACGCGAGCTGTACGAGCTGTGGTGGAAGCGCGGCCGGTGCAACGCCCTGGACTACCGTCCCGAGGGCCTGACCGACGACCGGTTCGCCGCGGAGCTCGACCCGGGCCGGCCGGAGAGCCTGGCCGGCCGCGTCGCGGCGCTGCGCCGGGAGGTCGAACGGGCCCAGGCGGACGTGCCGTGGGGCAGCTCGCAGCAGGAGCTGGCGGCCGCGACGGACGCCTACACCGCGCGGCACCCACTGCCCCCGCGCACCGTGCTCAAGCGCGCCGACCTGCCGTCGTTCCGCAGCGCGGCCGACCCGGTGGTGGTGATCGCGGGTGTGCGGGCGGGCACGTTCGACGAGAACCTCGGCACCGGCGCGGACGGGCTGCTGCCGTGCCGCTTCGCCGATCAGTTGGTCACCGCGCTGACCCTGCCGCTGGCCGGGCTGGTCGGACCGGACGGCCGGCTGCCGGACGGCTCGGTGCCCGGCCCGACCCCGCCGCCCGGAGTGCGGATCCCGGTGCACGCGGGCGACGTCGCGGACGCGCCGGGGATCGTGCCCCTCACCGACCAGCACGGCGGGGTTCCGGTGGCAGCGGTGTTCGTCGCCCTTCAGACGGAGGCGTACCTCCTCGACCCGGCCCACGCCGCCGAGGTCGCCGCCATCGCCGCCGAGCGGGTGGGGCTGCCGTGGGCGACGGCCGAGCTGACCACCACCGCCGAGCAGTTCATGGCGGCCGGCTCCGGGGTGACCGGGACACTGCCGGCGATCCTGCCGCAGCGCTGGACGCAGCCCTGGGCGCCGCTGTTCCTGGAATGGCAGACGACCTACTACCCACTGCCGCTGGACACCCTGTGGACCTTCGACGGGACCTCGTACGACGCGAGCTGGCGCACCACCGGGACGTACCCCGGACCGCGACCCGGGCAGCTTCCCGGGCACCCGTTCAGCATCAGCGGCCGCAGTCTGCTGACGCCGCAGCCCTCGGCCACCTTCAAAGCCCGCCTGGACACCTACCTGACCACGCTGCCGGAGCCCACGCGGACCGCACTGTCGTCCTTCGCCGCCTCCGTCGACGCGTGGGACCTGCTGTCCCAGGCCCTGAGCGGCTTCAACGAGCAGTTGGCGCTGCGTGATCCGGCGAGCCTGCGTACCCCGGACGCCGCCGACGTCGACCCGGCGACCGGCCTGAGCATCGCCGAGCTGGTCGGTGGCGGCGGTGTCGCGATGCCGATGGTTGACGGGCCGGTGACCTACGGCCCGCCCGAGCCCGGCGGGTTCCAGGCCCTGCGCGCCGGCCAGTTCGCCTTCACGCAGGTCAGGGTGGTCGACAGGTTCGGGCAGAGCATCGACGTGTACGACATCGGTCGCGCCGACGCGCTCACCCCGACCATCGCGAAGGGGCTGGTGCCACAGCAGCCGATCGACACCGGGGTGGCGACCTTCATCCAGCTGCCGCCGCGGCTGCTGGAGCCGGCGCGGCTCGACGTCGGCTTCGCACCTGGCGGACCGGGCCGACCGAGCCGACCGGGCGGGGACGCCCCGGCCGCCGCCGACGTGGTGTGCGCCTGGATCGTGCCCAGCCCGCTCGACGAGGCCCTCGCCTGCTACGCCCCGGACGGCACCGCCCTGGGGGAGCTGACCGAGACGGCCGGCCTGACCGGGCCGCAGATCTCGTGGCTGCCCACCCCGGGCTCGGCCTGCCCCACCCTCGACCTGCTGACCGGGGACTTCCCGGTGCTGGCCGGGTTCCTGCGCGGGCTGACCGTCGCCGGCCCGGCGGCCTTCGCCGACCTGCTGCGCACCGTCGACGCCACGCTGTGGACCATCGACCCGCCCGGCGGCGGCGACGAGACCTATCTGGCGGCCCTGGCCGGCCGCCCGCTCGCCCTGGTCTGTGCCACGCTGCACGGCAGGTCGGCCCGGCCGCCGCGCACCGACCCGCGGTGGCCGTACACCTTCGACCCGGTCCCGTCGCCGGTGCCGGCCCACGCCTTCGGCGTGCGGGTCGGCGACGCCGCGCTGCGCGGCGACGGACTGATCGGCTACCTTTCCGTCCCGGACGGCGGGCACTTCCAGGCGGCCTACCGGCCGGCCGGCCTGATCACCGACTACGTCCGGCCGATCGGCCCGGACTCGTTCCCGGCGGTCAGGTTCGACGACGCGTCACGCACCGACCTCATCGTGCTGATGGACCCCCGGCTCCCCGTCCACCTGGTCACCGACATCCTGCCGGTGACGACCCTGACCCTGCCGCAACGCATGGTCGCCGACGCGATGGCGGCGATGGCGCTGACCGTCCGCTTCGGCCCGCTGCTGACCGACCTGCAACCCTCGGCGGCGGGGTCCGCGATCGTGCTCGCCCGCCCTCCGCAGGTCGACGGCACCTGGTCCTGGGCCGAACGGGACGGTGCCGGCGTCACCACCTTCGACATCGCCCCGGCCGACGGCGCCGCCCGCTTCCCCGGCACCCCGCCGACCGTACGCAGCGGCTGGCTGCGGCTGCACGGCGGCGTACGGCCGGGCGGGGAACCTGTGCGTTGACCTCTCGACCAGGCGGCGGCGGGTCCGGTCAGCGCCGGGTCGACCGGTGGCGGACGCGGTAAGCGGCGGCGCCTACGGCCAGCACCGCAGCGCCGGCCAGCACCGAGTGCGGCGGCAGGGCGAAGGCCAGCGCCAGGCAGCCGGCCAGGCCGACGACCGGAACGACCCGTGGCGGGCGACCCTCGGTGGCCGGCAACGTCCAGGCGCTGGCGTTGGCGATCGCGTAGTAGACCAGCACCGCGAAGGACGAGAACCCGATCGCCGTACGCACGTCGGCGGTGGCGGCGACCGTGGCGACCACCGCACCGACGGCCAGTTCGGCCCGGTGCGGCACCTGGAACCGCGGGTGCACGGCAGCCAGAGCGTGGGGCAGGTGCCGGTCCCGGGCCATCGCCAGGGTCGTGCGCGACACCCCGAGGATCAGGGCGAGCAGCGAACCCAGCGCCGCGACGGCCGCACCGACCCGTACCACCGGGACGAGTTCGGGCCAGCCGGCGGCGCGTACCGCGTCCGCCAGTGGTGCGGCCAAGCCGGCGAGCCGGTCGCCGAGCACCGCCAGCACCGCGACCGCCACGAGCGTGTACACGACCAGGGTGATACCCAGGGCCAGGGGCACCGCCCGGGGGATGGTACGGGCCGGGTCTCGGACCTCCTCACCGAGGGTGGCGATCCTGGCGAAGCCGGCGAAGGCGAAGAACAGCAACCCGGCCGCCTGCAGCACGCCGAAGACGGTGACGTCACCGCCGGCCGACAGTCGGCCGAGGTCGGCGGACGGTGCGCCCAGGCAGGCCACGACGACGCCGGCCAGGACCGCCAGGACGACCGCGACGACCGCCCGGGTCAGCCACGCCGACTTCTGCACCCCGACGTAGTTGACCGCGGTCAGCGCCACCACCGCGGCCACCGCGACGGCGTGTGCCTGCTGCGGCCAGGCGTACATCCCGACGGTGAGTGCCATCGCCGCGCAGGAGGCGGTCTTGCCGACCACGAATCCCCAGCCGGCCAGGTAGCCCCAGAACGCGCCCAGCCGCTCCCGGCCGTAGACGTAGGTGCCGCCGGACGTCGGATACCGGGCGGCCAGCCGCGCCGAGGACGTGGCGTTGCAGTAGGCCACCACCGCCGCCACGGCCATGCCCAGCAGCAGCCCCGAACCGGCAGCCGCGGCGGCGGGCGCCAGGGCCGCGAAGATGCCCGCACCGATCATCGACCCGAGGCCGATGATCACGGCGTCGAACACCCCCAGCCGCCTCGCCAACCGGCCCTGCGCCGCTGTGGATGTCGCGCTCACGATCCGCCTCCTGATGAGCCCGGCAGCGTTACGCCTGCCGATACTGCCTGACGATACGGCAGTGGGAGGTAAATCCATCAAGTGGGCTTGATCTAATCTGGTTTGATGTATCTTCCTGGTCATGGGGCCACCGAGTCACACCGCGCCGCCGTTCGTCCGGCTGGCCGCACACCCGCTGCGCTGGCAACTACTGACCGCACTCGCCCGCAGCGACCTACGGGTCCGTGAACTGGTCAGCCTCCTGGGCCAGCCGCAGAACCTGGTCTCGTACCATCTGCGGCTGCTGCGCGACGGTGGCCTGGTCACCTCCACCCGCAGCAGCTTCGACGGCCGCGACAGCTACTACCACCTGGACCTCGACAGCTGCATCCACGCGTTGGCGGGCACCGGCCTCGCTCTGCACCCGGCGCTGCGGCTGGACGGCACCACACCGGCAGCGCCGCTCCACCCGCGGCCGCGGCGCACCGTGCTGTTCGTCTGCACGGGCAACAGCGCCCGTTCTCCCATCGCCGAAGCCCACCTGCGCCGCCACACCGTCGGCCACGTCCAGGTCACCAGCGCGGGAAGCCGCCCCCGACCGCAACTGCACCCCTATGCCGTGCGGGTGCTGCACGACCGCTTCGGCGTCGACGTCACCGACCAGCGCCCGCGCCACCTGGACACGCTGACCGGCCGCCGCTTCGACTACGTCATCACCCTCTGCGACAAGGCCCGGGAAGTCTGCCCCGACCTCGGCAGCCCGGCCGGCCGGCTGCACTGGAGCATCCCCGACCCCGCCACGACCGGCACCCGCGAGGACTACCCCGCCTTCCTGCGGATCGCCGCCGACATCGACACCCGCGTGCGGCATCTGCTGCCCGTCCTCGCCACCGAACCTCAGGAGACCAGGCCGTGACCACACCCGAGCAGTACGCGAGCGTCCGCTACCTCGTCGACGATGTCCAAGCCACCGTCGACTTCTACACCACCCACCTCGGTTTCCACCTCAGGACCAGCGCCGCTCCCGCCTTCGCCGACGTCGTCCGCGGCCCGCTACGACTGCTGCTGTCCGGACCGGCCAGCTCCGGCGCCCGCGCCACCCCGCACGACGCCACCAGCCCCGGCCGCAACCGCGTCCACCTCGTCGTCGACGACCTCGACACCGAGATCGACCGACTCCGGGCCGCCGGCCTGGCGTTCTGCAGCGAACCGGTCTCCGGACCCGGCGGCAGACAGATCCTGCTCGCCGACCCCGCCGGCAACCTCATCGAACTGTTCCAACCCGCTCGCGACGCCGCCTCTGCCACCACCTGAACCCCGTCGCGCCCGTACCCCGCGAGGTCGACGTTCCCCGGCGCGGACTCCGGCTCCGTCCGCCACTGCACCACCGCCCTGTGCGCGGCCTTCGGCGGTGATCGGCCTCCCGCAGCGGCTACTCGCTGTCGTCCCGAAGCCGGTGAGCCGCAGCGAGGTTGCTCCGTGAGATCAGTGTGCTCGGGTGTTCGTCACCCAGCACCCGCTCGTACGCGCTGAGGGTGGCCTCGTACAGCGGGATCGCTTCCGCCAGTCGTCCGGCTGCCTGATAGGCGTAGGCGAGGTTGTTTCGTGAGATCAGTGTGCGCGGGTGTTCGTCACCCAGCACCCGCTCGTACGCGCTGAGAGTGGCCTCGTACAGCGGGATCGCCTCAGTCAGTCGTGCGGCCGCCTGGTAGGCGGTGGCGAGGTTGTTTCGTGATATCAGGGTGTCCGGGTGTTCGTGGCCCAGGATCCGTTCCCGTGCGGTGAGGGTGGCCTCGTAGAGCGGCATGGCTTCAGTCAGTCGGTCGGCTGCCTGGTAGGCGTAGGCGAGGTTGTTTCGTGATATCAGGGTGTCCGGGTGTTCGTGGCCCAGCACCCGCTCTCGTGCGGTGAGGGTGGCCTCGTACAGCGGGATCGCCTCAGTCAGTCGTGCGGCCGCCTGGTAGGCGGTGGCGAGGTTGTTTCGTGATATCAGGGTGTCCGGGTGTTCGTGGCCCAGGATCCGTTCCCGTGCGGTGAGGGTGGCCTCGTAGAGCGGCATGGCTTCAGTCAGTCGGTCGGCTGCCTGGTAGGCGTAGGCGAGGTTGTTTCGTGATATCAGGGTGTCCGGGTGTTCGTGGCCCAGCACCCGCTCTCGTGCGGTGAGGGTGGCCTCGTACAGCGGGATCGCTTCAGTCGGTCGGCCGGCCGACTGGTAGGCGTGGGCAAGGTTGTTTCGTGATATCAGGGTGTCCGGGTGTTCGTGGCCCAGGATCCGTTCCCGTGCGGTGAGGGTGGCCTCGTACAGCGGGATCGCTTCAGTCGGTCGGCCGGCCGACTGGTAGGCGTAGGCGAGGTTGTTCCGTGACGTCAGCGTGTTCGGGTGCTCCTCGCCCAGTACCCGCTCGTACGCGGTGAGGGTGGCCTCGTACAGCGGGATCGCCTCGGTCAGTCGTCCCGCCGTGTCGTAGGCGGTGGCCAGGTTGTTCCGTGACATCAGGGTGTCCGGGTGTTCGTGGCCCAGGATCCGCTCTCGTGCGGTGAGGGTGGCTTCGTACAGCGGGATCGCCTCGGTCAGTCGTCCCGCCGCCCAGTAGGCGTAGGCCAGGTTGTTCCGTGACATCAGGGTGTCCAGGTGCTCGTCGCCCTGTACCCGTTCCTGCACGGTGAGGGTGGCCTCGTACAGCGGGATCGCTTCCGCCAGTCGGCCGGCTGCCTGATAGACGTAGGCGAGGTTGTTCCGTGACGTCAGCGTTTTCGGGTGCTCGTCACCCAGTCGTGCGGCGGCGGCGCTGACGACAGCTTCGCCATGGTCGATGGCTGCCGGGTACGACCCCTGGACGGCGTAGTGGTGCGTCACACCATTGTTGACATCGACCACCTGGGCACCCAGGTCTTCGCTCATCTCGGTGATCGCGTCGAGCGCCGCTCTCGCGTGCGGGGCGAGCACCTGCCATTCGTCCCAGTGGGCAGGATCAGTCAGATCCAACCGCGCTCTGGCGGCCACCACCAGGCCGGCTGCCGCCGTCGTCAGGGACGACCGCTGCCCCTCCCGCATGGCCCGCCACCGGCAGACCTCGGCCACCAGTGGGTGCACCGTCAGCCCGTCACCCGAACCGGCCAGCCCGGTGGGCGTCCCGTCGACGAGGCCGACCGCCCGCAGGCCCGCCAACCCGGCCGCCATCTCCGCGCGACCCTCGTCCCCGTCGGGGAGCAGCGCCGCCGTCGACAGTACGGCGGGGTCCAGCATCGACACCGGCACCACCGAGCCGGGCCCCAGGAACGACAACACGCGCAGCAGGGTGCGCGCCCGGGTCCGCCCCTGCCGCTGCAGGGCGTCCAGGGAGATCTCCCACGTGGACATGATGAGTCGACGCGGATCCTGTTCCCCCCACCCCGGCGCACCCTCGTCCACCACGCTCAACGACCGGTCGGTCAACAAGCGTAGGTAGCCCTCCAGCCCCACGGCGGCCATCCCGGAGCCCAGATACGAGCCGGCCAGGTGCACCGCCAACGGCAGCCGGTCCAACCGGTCCGCCACCGCCGTCGCCGCCTCGATCAGCTCCGGCTCGTCCGCCCGGCCCATCCGGTCGAGCAGCATCAACGCCGCCGCCCGCTGGTCCAGCCCGCCCAGCGGGAACCACCCGGCCCGCCGCCCCCACACCGTCCGATCGGCGACCCGGGTGGTCACCAGGACGACCCCGGAGCCGGCTGACCTGAGCCAACCGCTACCGCCCGCCACACTCGTGCCGCCCGGTGCCAACAGCTCCGGAGCGTCGGCGTTGTCGATGACCAGCAACCAGGGGCCGGACACCCGGTTCAGTCGACCCCACACCACCCCGGCCAACGCCAGGTCCGAGTCGGCGCTGGTGACCTCCTCGACCGACGCGCCCGCCTCGCGCGCCACGGCCGACATGCCGGCCACCAGCGTCGCCGCGTCCACCGCCGACACCCACCACACCCGCCAGCCGGACGCCTGGGCCTCGCGCGCCGCCGCCAGTGCCACGGTGGTCTTCCCGCGACCTCCCATCCCGACCAGGATCCGGACCTGCGGCGGGTAGGCGGCGGGCGGTGCCAGGAGATCGCTGACCACCCCGTCGCGACCCCTGACGACGGCCGGTAGCTCTCCCAGCGGCGCGTCCACCATTCCGGTGCCCCTGGGTGGGCCGGCCTCGGTCGCGGCCGGCCCGCCATCCACGGTGGACGGGGCCACGACGGGAGCGCCGGTGTCCCGCGCGTCCCGCTGGCGCTGCACCGCCACCACCATCATGCTCAGCGCCGCGAGGACGATCGTCAGGACCAGCACCGAGGGGAACGGATGGTCCTGGATCACGTGCAGGCCCCACGGCCACCGCCGCACGTCGCTGCTCGCCGCGTTGACCGCCAGCGCCACCCCGGTGGTCACGACCGCCACCAGGACCAGCACCAGGACGGACGACAGGGCCACCAACCACCGCGACCACGGCTGACCCCGAAACCTCACCGTCACACCCCGCCACGACCGGATCACCGAAGCCGACAGCCCATTGAACCGCACCACCGCAAAGGCGGCCCATCCGCCGCCGGGTCCGCTGCCATCCACCCGATGGCCCGCGATCAGCCCAGCCGTCCGCCGTCGACCGCCGGACGGTGACGGAGTACTACCGGACCAGAGCCCGGAATTGGTCACGGTGGGCGACCGCCCAGTCGGCGAACGGCTGGAGGTCGGCGCCGAGCCGACGCAGCCGGTCGAAGTCGACGCCGGCGGTCAGGTCCTTCTCCGCGTTGATGAAGAACTGGAACATGTTGGCCAGTTCTGCGGCGTCCGGCATACCGGACGTGAGAAGCGCGGCGGGTTCGAGCGGCACGTACTGCACGGGCTCGCCGAGCGCCGCGGCGATGCCGTCGGCGAACTGCTCCCCGGTGACCAGTTGAGAGGCGATCGGCACGGTCCGGCCGATCATCGCGTCACCCTTCCTGAAGACGCCGTACGCGACGAGGCCGACGTTCTCGACTTTTCCGCTGACCACCCGGGCCGATCCGATGGGCAGGGCCAACACGACGGCGCCGTTCTCGGCACGCCGCGGCGGGGTCACCGTCAACAGCATGTCGAAGTACATCGGCGCGTTGACGAACGTCGTGGGCACCCCGGCGTCCCGGAAGAAGGCGTCCGCGTCGGCCTTGCCGTCGGCGTGCGGCACCGGGTAACCACCCTCCAGCCGTGCCGCGTCCGGCAGGTACCGCCGCGTGTCATCGAGCGTGGACCAGATGACATGCCGCAGCCCGGATGCTGCGGCTGCCTCGGCGGCATTGCGGGCCTGTGCCTGTTCGCGCTCGGTGCGGGTCGTCGCGAGGGACCGGGCGCCCAGTGGCTCCCAGAAGTTCGTCACCACGAACGCACCGTGGGCGCCGTCGAAGGCCCGCCGGAGGCTGGCCCGGTCGTCGAGGTCAGCCTCGACGACCTCTACGCCCAGGGCGCTGAGCTCCTTCGCCCTCGCGCTGTCCTTGTCCCGGGCCACGGCGCGGGCGACGAATCCGCCGTCCGGATCCGCGGCGATCGCCCGGACGACGCTGCCACCCTGCCGGCCGGTCGCCCCGAGCACGGTGATCACTCGGCTACTGCTCATCGGTAAGCCTCCCGCATTAGCTTGATGTGTCAAGCAGACCGTAGATCGCCCAGCTTGATACGTCAAGCAACGTGCTAGGATCAACCGTCATGGGGGAGCGGAACTGGCTCGACGACGACCAGCAGAAGGCCTGGCGGGCCTACCTGGCGATGGTCCGCGAACTCGACGGCCATCTTCGGCAGCATCTCCAGCGGGAGAGTGGCATGTCGGTGCCGGAGTTCGAGTTGCTCGCCCGGTTGTCCGAGGCCCCCGGGCACCGCCTCCCGGTCGCCGCCCTGGCCGCGACCACCGGCTGGGAGCCGAGCCGGCTGTCCCATCAGCTCTCTCGGACGGGCGGGCGTGGGCTGATCGACCGGGTGCCCTCCGCGACGGCACGCTATCCCGACGTGGTGCTGACCGAGGAGGGGCTCGCAGCCATCGCCACGGCGGCACCGCAGCACGCGGCCACCGTGCACGCCCTGTTCGTCGAGCCCCTCGGTCCGGCCGGCCTGGACGGTCTCACGGCGATCGCCCGGACGATCCTGGACAACCTCGAAGACCATCACGGTGCCACCTGCTCGCTGCGCGAGCACGGGGGCGCGCTCGACGGCGACGTCTCGCCGCCGTGATCCCGCGCCTCCCGGGTCGGTGGCGGGCGGACCGGCTACCCGGTCGCCGGTGCCGGGCCGATCACCCGGCGCTCACCGGTCGGTGGCCGGTTGGCGGGTGCACTCCAGCAGCACCCAGACGTCGAACCCGCCAGGCCATTCGTAGCTGTCGATCAGCACGCAGTCGCCGAACCCGGCGTCGGCCGCTTTGGTCAGGGCCTGGTGGTAGGCGTAGTAGTAGGCCAGCCCCATGCTGCTGGAGCCCTCTCCACTGAACTGCCTGGTCTCGACGGTGGACCCGCCGGCCCCGGCGGCACCTGCCGCGGGTGCCGCGCCGAGCAGGACGGCCGATGCGGTCAGTAGTGCCACGGTCACCCTTCGCGTTGCCATCGCACCAGGATAGGTGGCACTCGATGTGATCGCCATCCGGCGGGGCGGAGCAGGGTCGCGGCGGCGCTCACCGGTGGTTGCGCGGCGGCGCTCACCGGTGGTCGCGCGGTGGCGCGACGGCGGGCCGGTCGTGGCCGGTGAGGTCGATGCGCCAGTCGTTGCTGCGCAGCAGGAAGCCGCTGCCCGGCGGGTACGCGAAATCGCACGGACCGACGAGGGTGAAACCGAGGCGTCGGCAGAGTGCGTTGGACGGGACGTTCTCCACCGCGGGAAACGCGTGCAGGCTACGGGGTGCGTCGCCGTGCCGGGGGAGCCCGCGGACGACGGTGATCAGCGCGGCACCGGCTGCGCTGGCGATGCCACGGCCCTGGTGGGGCGGCAGGACGTTCCAGCCGGTCTCGTAGATCTGCTCGCCGTGCCAGTCGCGCTGGTGATAGGCGATGCTGCCGACCATCTCGTCACCCCGCAGGACGGCGAACATGCAGCCGCGGCCGGTCGCCGGCAGGGCGAGGTACCGGCGGTGCCGGGCCAGTAGCCGGTCCTCCGGCTCGGGGCCGCCGACGTGCCGACGCATCTGCGGGGTGTTGATCCGGCGCAGGAGGTCGAGCGCGGATTCCGACCAGGGCTCGAGACGAACATCCATGCCGCGCAGCCTGGCAGGCGTCGGGATCGTCGAGCACCTCATTTCGACCGGGCGCGGCTCGTACCCCCGCTGTGGCGTGGGGCGACCAACCGTGGACCCCCGGCCGCGCGGGGCGCTGCGTGTTCCGGACGGCCGCCCGGGGCGCTGCGCGGACAGCGGGGGCCGCGTTGCATCGTGGGGGCGAGCGCCCTAGCGTGTGGGAAGCAGATGGATGTGAGTCGATGCTCCGGGGGCGTGGATGCGTGCGGTGGTGGCTGTCCTGGTCGGGTGTCTCACCATGGTCGTCGCCCCGGCCGAGCCGGCCAGCGGCGCGACCCTCACCTGGCGGGCCTGCCCGGGCGTCGCGGACACCCGCCTGCGCTGCGCCACCGTCCAGGTGCCGCTCGACCACGCACGGCCGGCCGGTCCGACGATCGACATCATGATCTCCCGGCTCCCCGCGACCGACCCGGCGCTCCGCCGCGGTGTGCTGGTCACCACGGGTGGCGGGCCGGGCGGGGCCGGTGTCCCCGAGCCGCTGAACGTCGCCGCCGTCGTCGATCCCGCGGTGCTCGCCCGGTACGACGTCGTCGGGTTCGACATGCGTTTCGTCGAACGCAGCACCCCGATCACCTGTGGTCAGCCGGAGGAGGAGCCGGGCGGCTACTGGGTGCGTACGGCGACGTACCAGCCCCTGCGGGACACCGCCGCCGAGGCCCGCGAGTACGCCCGCGCCTGCGCCCGGCACGCCGGTTGGGCGTTGCCGTTCGCCACGACCGCACAGGCCGCCCGCGACATGGACACCATCCGGGCGCGCCTCGGCGAGCGGAAACTGTCCTTCCTCGGCGGCTCGTACGCGGCGATGCTCGGCGTCGCGTACGGCACCCTCTTCCCGCACCGGGTGGACCGGTTCGTGCTGGACAGTCCGGTCGACTACGACCTCGCCTGGCGTCCCTACGAACTGGACCGGCTGCCGGCCTTCGAGGCGAACTACGCCGCCTTCACCGGCTACCTCGCCGACAACAGCGCGGCGTTCGGGCTCGGTGCCACGCCGACCGAGGTCGCGGAAACCCTGAGCCGGGCTCTCGCCGGGGCGGCGGTCGAGCCGATCGTGGCCGGGGACCACGCCTGGACCGCCGGTGAACTCGGCTCCCTGACGGTCATCGCGACGTACTTCGAGCAGCTGTGGCCGGTGGTGGCGACCGACCTGGCCGCCATCCTCGCCCACACCCCGCCGCCGATCCCCCTGGACCCGCGCCCGGCCCCCCTGCCCGGCACCCCGGGCGTGCCGGCGGACAACCACACCGCTGTCAACATGGCCTTCCGCTGTGGCGACAACGCCTGGCCGCGCGACCTGGCGACCTACCGCCACGACCTGGCCCGCCTCGGCACCCGCTACCCCGTCTTCGGCCCCTCGATCGCCAACCTCAACCCCTGTGCCTTCTGGCCGGTCAGCCGGGACAACACGCCGCCGCTGGCCGGTAACCGGGCGCCGGCGGCGCTCGTCGTCGCCGCACTGCGCGACGCCTCGGTGCCGCCGGCCAACTCGGTCGCGACCACCCGGGCCATCGCCGGCTCCAAGCTGGTCACCGTGGACGAGCGGACCCACGTGCCGCTGCTCGGCGGCCAGGCCAACGCCTGCCTGACCGGCGCGGTCACCGTGTACCTGGTGCACGGGCACCTGCCGGAGCGGGACACCGCCTGCTAGCGCGGTGCGGCGCGGTTCCGCCAGATCGACGGGTTCGCGGGCACGACGGTCGTCGTCCGGCCGGGACACGTCCCTGGCCGGGCGACGACCGGCGGTGACCGCGAATCCCGGTAGCCGTGCCGCCCCGGCTGGTGGATGATCGACACCGGGGTCGCTAGCTCAACTGGCTAGAGCATCCGACTGAGTAGCACGTCCGCTATCCGCTTCCGCGGCCATGGGTGGGCTTCCTTCTCCCTGTTGGATCGGAGGGTTCGGGGTTCGAGTCCCCGGCGACCCACTGTGCCGTGGCCGCGGGCTGCCCGCTGCCGGAACCGACCGGAACGGAGGGCACGTGATCGAGAAGCTGGTCATCCAGAAGACCCTGCGCGTGCCGACGAGCCCGGCCGCGCCCGGTGACGGCACGCCGGTGGCCCGGCAGTTGGACGCGGCACTGCTCGACGTCGGGTTCTCCGCTTCGCGGGCTCTGCTGGAGCACGTCGGCGCCCTGGCGCCCGCGCCGGCGATGGACCTCGCCACCACGGTCGTGGCGGCGGTGCGCGAGCTGGTCGGGGACCACGTCCGGCACAACGCGTACTTCATCGGCTTCCCGCACGACGTGCCGGACACCATCGAGTTCTGGACGGACCGGCTGCGGGCCGCCGTGCTCACCGGTGGGCGCACGGCGACCGACGCCGAGCTGCGGGCCGCCGTCGTCGCGGGCGGGGTGAACCTGCTCGACCTGCCGGCCTACGGCACCTACCAGCACACCTACGCGGAGCTGCTGGCCGCGCACGACACACTGGTCACCGCGGCCGGCGACCGGGTGACCCTGCTGCGGCTCGGTGACACCGTCGAGGTGGAGGCGGAACGGCTCTACCTGGCCCTGGCCGGCAGCCCGACGCCGCACGGCGAGGCCGACCTGGCGATCCTCAGCGAGCTGGCGCTGGCCTGCGCGGACGGCGCGCAGCCGACCGAGATCCCGGTACGGGAGAACCGCGCCGTGCTCAACGGCATCCGACTCGTCCTCGGTCGACCGCTGGTCGGCGTGGACACGACGACCGACGTGCTGCGTCTCGCCTGCCAGGTCTCCGGTGGGGACGTCTCGCTCGCGGCACCCACGCGGTTCCGTGCCTTCCGGCGCCCCGAGCGGCGGATGCTGCTGGCCGCGCTGGACGAGGTCGTCGGCGCGAACCCGGACAAGCTCGGTGACGTGGCGCGCTACGCGGAGCGCTGGAAGCGGCTCGGGGAACGGCTACACCCGCACGAGTACGCCCAGTGGCCGCACGCGCAGGAGGTGTTCCGGGTCGCCCGTGGCGAGCGGCGGGTGCCCACCCTCGCCGGCCGTGCCGAGCAGGCGATCCGGGCCGGTGCGGTCGGCCCGGCCGCGTCGGTGCTGTCGGCTGCGCCGGGTCTGCTCCTACGGTCCGCCGACCGGCTGCTGCGGCTGGCGTCGGTGGCGGAGCGGGGCACCGTCGTCGACGCGGTCACCGGTGCGCTCGGCTCGGCGTCGGGTCGGGTGCTCCTCGCCCTGCGGGAGCACGTCGACAACCGGCTGACGCCCGCCTCGGCCCGGATGTACGCGAGCCGCTCGCGTACCGCGTGGGTCGGTCCCGACGAGCGGCCACCGCTGCCGGCCGGCCTGGTGGCCGAGCTGTCGTCGCTGCTCGACGCCGAGATCGGCGCTCGGCTGCCGGAGCCGCAGCGACCGCTGGTGGTGGACCCGGAGGTGCTCGACGTCGCCCTGCCGCTGTCCGGCAAGGCGAGCGAGGGCGGTTTCGCGGTCATGCCGAGGGGCTCGCGGGCGACGGTCTCCGGTGAGCTGCTGCGCTTCTTCACCTACTGGCGTCAGACCGGGCGCCGCACCGACCACGACCTGTCGCTGCTGCTGCTCGACGACGACTTCCACAGCGCCGGCCAGGTGTCGTGGACGAACTACCGGCACGACGGAGTGGTCCACTCCGGCGACGTCACCGAGGCGAAGAACGGTGCGACCGAGTTCATCGACGTGCCCCTGACGGTTCGGGGGCACTACCTGGTTCCGCAGGTCAACGTCTATGCGGGCGAGTCGTTCGAGGAGGTCGCCGAGTCGATGTTCGGGTACCAGACCCGGGCACGGGACCAGCGCGGCATGCCGTTCGACGCGCGGACCGTACGGGCGCGTTCGCACCTGCGCGGCCAGGGGCGGGTCGCGCTGCCGATGGTGTTCGCCAGGAGCGGGCGCGGCTGGCAGGCCGTGTGGCTGCACCTGTACCTGCGGGGACGGCCGTCGTTCAACCGGGTGGAGGGGAACATCTTCACCACCGCCGACCGGGTCCGGGCGCTCGTGCAGCGGCGGTACCTCACCGTGTCCTATCTCGTCGACCGGTGGCGGGAGCGGGCCGAGGTGACGACGTGGGACGGCCGGCTACCGGACGAGCCGGTCACCTTCGTCGGCATCGAGGCGCCTGAGGGCCTGCCGGACGGCTCGGAGTCGTTTACCCTGGACCGGCTCGGTGAGCTGATCCCCGGGTGAGCCGCGCGAGTCGAGGCCATGCGGGTGCTTCCTGCTGTTCCGTTCGATTCGGGACCTCCGCGCGAGCGGAGGACTGGCATTCAGCCCCCGTGCTCTCCTCGACTCCCGCCGGCCCGCCGTGGGCGTCGCCCGGCACCAGCGGGGTCACGCGTTCGTCCGCGGCGGTGACGGGCGTACGCGGCAGTGTGGCCCGCGCCATGTTTCGCCCCGCAGCAGACGGGCATCTTCCGGCGACGACCTACGGAGACCGCAGGTCACCCGGTGGGAGGTGGGGACGATGACGGTCAGCCGTCCGGAGAGGCAGCCCGTCGTCGGCGGCGGAGCACGACGGGCCGGACGCCACTCCGTGCGCCCCGGGGGAGCGCCCCGGGCGACGGGGATCCGACGGTGACCACCGCGGGCACGCCGCCCGGGGAGGCGTTCCGGTCGGCCGTGCTCGCCGGGCGTCTGGACCTGCCGTCGCCCGGCGGTGGACGCACGGCGGAGCGGTGGTCGCGACTCGTCGAACTCGGCCGCACCGACCTGGTACTGGCCCGGTTGGGGGAGGGGCACGCGGACGCCCTGGCGATCCTCGCCGAGCTGGGCGTGCCGGTCGATCCCCGGTGGCGTCGCGAGCCGTGGGGCGTGTGGGCGGCCGTCCCGGCCTCGGTCACCGCGACCCGGGACGGCGACCGGTGGCTGCTCACCGGTGACCGGCCCTGGTGCTCCGGGGCCGGTCTGCTGTCCCGGGCGCTGGTCACCGCGACCGCCGCCGACGGTGTGCGGCTGTTCGCGGTCGAGGTCGGTGCGGCCGGGGTCACCCCGGTCGCCGGCACCTGGCCCGCCGTCGGCATGGCCGCCAGCGACAGCCGGACCGTCAGCTTCGACGGCGTGACCGCCGTACCCGTGGGTGAGCCGGGCCGCTACACCGCGCGGCCGGGCTTCTGGCACGGCGGGCTGGGTGTGGCGGCGTGCTGGTACGGCGGCGCGGTCGGGGTCGCCGACACCCTGCGCGGCGCGGCCCGGCACCGCGACCTCGGCCCGCACGCCATGGCGCACCTCGGGGCGGTCGACGCGGCCCTCACCGCCGCCCGCGCCGTCCTGTTCGCCGCCGCCGACGCGATCGACGCCGACCCCACCGGTGACGCGGACCGGCTGGCGCACCAGGTCCGGGCCACCGTCGAGGCGGCGGCCACCACCGTCGTCGACCGGGTCGGCCGGGCGTTGGGGGCGGGGCCGTTGTGCCGGGACGCCGACCACGCCCGGCGGGTCGCCGACCTGACGGTGTACCTGCGGCAGAGCCACGCGGAGGCGGACCTGGCCCATCTCGGCGAACTCGCGGCGGCGGCGGGAGAACCCGGATGGTGAGGCCGATCGTCGACACGGGCACCGACGAGGGCACCTGGCGTGCCTGGCCGGCACCGGCCGACTGGCCCGTCCTCGCGCTGGACGACCGGGCGCGGGCGGTGCCGCCGCTGGTCGTCGCCCCGCACCCCGATGACGAGGTGCTCGGCGTCGGCGGCCTGGTCGCGGTGCTCACCGGCGGCGTCGAGATCACCGTCGTCACCGACGGCGAGGCCTCCCACCCGGATTCCACGGTGCACTCCCGCGCGGAGCTGGCCGCGATCCGGCGGGCCGAGACGGTGACGGCCTGCGGGCTGCTCGGCGTCGCCCCGGCAGCCATCGACCATCTCGGGCACCCCGACGGCGCCGTCGACGAAGCGGCGCTCACCGACGCGTTGACCACCCGGCTGACACCGGAGCGGTGGTGCGTCACGACGTGGCGCGGCGACGGCCACCCCGACCACGAGGCGGTCGGCCGGGCGGCTGCCGTCGCCTGCCGGCGTACCGGCGCGACGCTGCTGGAGTTCCCGGTGTGGACGTGGCACTGGGCCGAGCCGGACCACCCCGACGTGCCCTGGCACCGGGCCCGCCGGATCGACCTGACCCCGGCGGCCAGGTCGGCCAAGAGACGGGCGGTCGACGCCTTCCGCAGCCAGGTGCTGCCGCTCGGGCCGACGCCCGCCGACGCCGCGATCCTTCCCCCGCACGTTCTCGCCCGCTTCGCCCGCCCCTACGAAACGGTGTTCGTGTCATGACCTCACGCGGCACCCCCGGCGAGTACTTCGACGACATGTACGCCCGGGCCGAGGACCCGTGGAGCTTCGCCACCCGCTGGTACGACCAGCGAAAGCACGAGGTGACCGTCGCCTGTCTGCCCCGCCGCCGCTACCGGTCGGCGTTCGAGCCGGGATGCTCGACCGGCATGCTCACCCGCCGCCTCGCGCGGCGCTGTGACCGGCTGCTGGCGGTCGACCTCGCCGCCGCGCCCGTGGCGAGCGCCCGGCGGCGCCTGTCCGACCAGCCGCACGTCCGGGTGGAGCGGATGCGCGTCCCCGACGAGTGGCCGGCCGTGGGGGCCGACCGCTTCGACCTGATCGTCCTCTCCGAGCTGGGCTACTACTTCGACGACGCCGGGCTGGACCGGCTGGTGACCCGTACGGTGGACTCGCTCGAACCCGGCGGCACCCTGGTGGCCGTGCACTGGCGGCCGGCGGTGGCCGAGCACGCACGCGGCGGCGACGACGTGCACCGGCTGCTCGACGGCGTGACCGGTCTGGCGCGGACGGCCCGGCACGAGGAGGCGGACTTCCTCCTCGACGTCTTCCTCCGGGTGCCGCCGCCGGCCAGGTCCGTCGCCCAGACCGACGGTCTGTGGTGAACCGGATCGCGGTCGTGGTGCCCGCCCACGACGAGCAGGCGCTGCTGCCCGGCTGCCTGACCTCGGTCCTCGATTCGCTGCGTCACCTGCCGGTGCGCTCGGAGGTGATCGTCGTGGCCGACGACTGCCGGGACGCCACGGCCACCGTCGCCGAGCGTCTCGGCGTCGTCGTGTTGACGGTCCGCGCCCGCAACGTCGGCCGGGCCCGCGCCGCCGGCATGGCGCACGCCCTGCGGCACGGCCCGCAGGATCTGTGGCTCGTCACCACCGACGCGGACAGCCGGGTGCCCCGGCGGTGGGGCGGCTGGCAGCTGCGCCACGCCCGCGCCGGTGCCGACCTGCTGGTCGGGACGGTGCGGGTCACCGACTGGGCACCGCGCTCCGCACAGGTCCGCGAACGCTTCGAGGCCCGGTACCGGCGCGGTCTGACCGGCACCGGCCACCGGCACGTGCACGGCGCGAACCTGGGCTGCGCCGCCACCGCCTACGAGCGGCTGGGCGGATTCGCCGACCTGCGCCACGGCGAGGACCACGACCTCGTGGAGCGCGGTCGTCGGCGTGCCATGCGGGTCGTCGCCGACGCCGACTGCGCGGTCCGGACCAGCGCCCGACGGCACGGCCGCGCCCCGCACGGCTTCGCCGGCTACCTCGACGCCCTCGACGACCGGGCCTGAGCCCGGCCCCGGCCCACCTGGAAGAGGACCGGGCGGGCACGTCGGAAGCGCGGGACACGGTGCGGGCGGCTGGGCCGACCACACCATGGGCGGCGTGGCCCGTCGGCCGACCACACCGTGGGCGGCGTCGCCCCTCGGCTGACCACACCGTGGGCGGTGTGGCCCGTCGGTCGGGCACACTGTGGACAGCGATCGGGACACCGACGCGTCGTCGACCCGCCCCGTCGCCATCGCCCGGGGGAGGGAGTGCGACATGGCAACGGTGGACACGTCCAGGGTGGACCGACTACTGGCCCGGATCCGCGACGGCATCATCGGCGAGGGCGAGGTGCTGGACGGCCCGTACGGCCCCCGCCGGATCACCTACGCCGACTACACCGCCTCCGGTCGGTCGCTGGACTTCGTGGAGGACACCGTCCGGCAGTGGGTGCTGCCCCGCTACGCCAACACCCACACCGAGAGCTCCGCCACCGGCCGGGCGACGGGACGGCTGCGCGAGGACGCCCGGCGGACCATCCTCGACGCCGTCGGCGGCACCGACGACCATGCGGTGATCTTCTGCGGCTCGGGGGCCACGGCGGCCGTCGACAAGCTGGTCGGCATCCTCGAACTGCGGCTGCCCGACGGGCCGACCCGCCGTCACGGCCTGCTGGCCGGCATCCCCGCGGCGCGGCGCCCCGTGGTCTTCGTCGGTCCCTACGAACACCACTCCAACGAACTGCCGTGGCGGGAGACGTACGCCGACGTGGTGGTGATCGGCGCGGACGCCGACGGGCACATCGACCGCGCCGAGCTGGCCGCGCGGCTGGCCCGGTACGCGGACCGCCCGCTGCGCGTCGGCAGCTTCTCCGCCGCCTCCAACGTCACCGGCATCCTCACCGACACCGACGCGGTCACGGCGCTGCTGCACGCCCACGGGGCGCTGTCGTGCTGGGACTACGCCGCCGCCGGCCCGTACCTGCCGATCCGGATGGGGGAGTCGGCACCGGGAGCCGCGGACGGCAAGGACGCGGTCTTCCTGTCCCCGCACAAGTTCGTCGGCGGGCCGCAGACCCCCGGCGTGCTGGTGGTGCGCCGGGACCTGGTGCGCAACCGGGTGCCGACGGTCCCCGGCGGCGGGACCGTGACGTTCGTCGACCCTGCCGGGCACCGCTATCTCGACGATCCGGTCGCCCGCGAGGAGGGCGGCACCCCGGCGATCGTCGAGTCGATCCGGGCGGGCCTGGTGTTCGCCCTCAAGGAGTCCGTCGGCACCGAGGTCATCCAGGCCCGCGAGGAACGGCTGTGGTCGCGGGCGCTGCGCCGCTGGTCGGCCAACCCGGGGATCGTGGTCCTGGGCGACCTGCGGGCGCGGCGACTGCCCATCGTCTCGGTGCAGATCCGCCACGGTGCCCGCCACCTGCACCACAACTTCGTCGTCACGCTGCTCGACGACCTGTTCGGCATCCAGGCCCGCGCCGGGTGCTCCTGCGCGGGCCCGTACGGGCACCGGCTGCTGGGGATCGACGAGGAACGCTCCCGCGCGTTCCGGGAGGAGATCGTCCGGGGCTGCGAGGGGATCAAGCCCGGGTGGACCCGGATCACCTTCGGCTACTTCATCTCCGACCGGGTCGCCGACTACCTGGTCGACGCGGTCGACCTGATCGCCCGCCAGGGGCACCGGCTGCTGCCCGACTACCGCTTCGACGCCCGCAGCGGCCGGTGGCGCCACCACCGGGGTACGGCGTGGTCGCCGCGCCTGGCCGACCTGGTCCCGCTGCTGACCGGCGACGACCAGCCGGCGCTGCGGCGGCGGTGGGCCGGCGAGGACGCCCTGGCCGGCTACCTGGAGGAGGCCCGGGAGATCCTGGCCGGTCGCCGGGACCACCTCGACGAGGGCGACACCGGCCTCCCGGCGGGCGTGGAGGCGCTGCGCTGGTTCCACCTCCCCCCGGCCTGCACTGCTGCCCGGGACGCGCCGTCGTCGACCTGACCGGCGCGGTCGACCGGGCTCGGCAGCCCTCGGCTCGGCAGCCCTCGGCTCGGCAGCCCTCGGCTCGGCAGTCCCGGCCCGGCAGCCCTCGGTCCGGGGCCGGTGGCTGGCGACGGCGTCGTCAGCCCGGCTGCCGGTGAGTGGACGCCAGGGGTGGCGGCTGGTAGGCACTCAGGGTGCGTATCGTCTCGTTACTGCCGGCCGCCACGGACATCGTGGTCATGCTCGGCCTCGGCGGGGACCTGGTGGGCCGTACCCACGAGTGCGACTGGCCGCCCGGCGACCTCGCGGGTGTCCCCGAGGTGACCGCGACCGCGCTGCCGGAGGCGTCGACGAGCCGGGAGATCTCCGCGGCGGTCGCCGGTGACGCGCACCGGGGATCCTCGCTGTACCAGCTCGACGTCGCGGTGCTGGCGGATCTCGCGCCGGACCTGATCCTGACCCAGGACCTGTGCGCCGTGTGCGCGGTCTCCTACGCGCGGGTCAACGACGCGGTCCGGATGATCGACCTGGACACCAGGGTGGTGTCCCTGGAGGCGAGGACCATCGGCGGGATCCTGGACACGGTCGACGCCGTGGCCGCGTTGACCGGCACCACCGACCGGGCGGCGGAGATCCGCGCGGACGCCGAACGTCGCCTGGCGGCGCTGCCCGGTCCGGGGGCCGGCGGCCCGACCGTGTTGTTCGTCGAGTGGCTGGACCCGCTGATGCCCGGCGGGCACTGGGTGCCGGAGCAGATCGGCCATGCCGGTGGGCGGTCGCTGCTGCTCGGGCCGGGCGCGCACAGCACCCCGCAGCGGTGGTCGGTGGTGGCGGAGCTGGCACCCGAGGTGGTGGTGTTCGGCCCGTGCGGGTTCACGCCCGAGCGCACCGTCGGGGAGCTGTCCGTGGCGGCGGCGCAACCCGGCTGGGCGGACCTGCCCGCGGTGCGCGACGGCCAGGTGTGGGTGGTCGACGGTCCCGCGTACTTCAACCGGCCCGGTCCCCGGGTGGTCGACGGGGCGGAGATCCTCGCCGCCGTCCTCGCCGGACGTCCCGACTCCCGGGCCTGGCGGGCCGACACCGCCCCGGGCTGACGGTCCGGGCCGGGAAACGACCGCGGTCCGGCCGCCCGTCCGGTCAGCTCGACGCCGGTGGGGTGCCGGGACCGCCCACCGGCTCGGTGAATCCGGCCAGCAACCGTTGCGCGGCGAGGGCCGGGGTGAGGGTGCCGTCGACGACCTGCCGTTCCACGTCCGGGGTGAGCGCCCGTACCCGGGGATGGCTGTGCAGCCGGTCCAGCAGCTCGGCCCGGACCATCGCCCAGACCCACCCGATCTGCTGGCGGCGACGTCGCTCGGCGAGTTCGCCGGAGGCGGCCATGCTGTCGTGGTGCCGGGTGAGCTGACCCCACACGTCGTCGAGGCCGGTCTCCTGCAGCGCGCTGCAGGTGACGACGGGTGGTTGCCAGCCGGCGTCGGTCGGGTGCAGCAGGCGCAGCGCCCCGGCCAGTTCCCGGGCGGCGCGGCTGGCGTCGAGGGCGTGCGGTCCGTCGGCCTTGTTGACGGCGATGACGTCGGCGAGCTCCAGCACCCCCTTCTTGATCCCCTGGAGCTGGTCGCCGGTGCGGGCGAGGGTGAGCAGCAGGAACGAGTCGACCATGTCCGCCACGGTGGTCTCGGACTGGCCGACGCCGACGGTCTCCACCAGGACCACGTCGTAGCCGGCGGCCTCGACCACCACCATCGCCTCCCGGGTCGCCGTGGCGACCCCACCGAGGGTGCCGGCGCTCGGCGACGGCCGGATGTAGGCGGCCGGGTCGGTGGCGAGCCGCGCCATCCGGGTCTTGTCGCCGAGGATGCTGCCGCCGGTACGGGTGGACGACGGGTCGACCGCGAGCACCGCCACCCGCCTGCCCGCGCCGGTCAGCCGGCTGCCGAGGGCGTCGATGAAGGTGGACTTGCCGACCCCGGGCACCCCGGTGATCCCGATCCGGCGGGCGCCGCCCGCGTGCGGGGTGAGCGCCACCAGCAGCCGCTGGGCGGCCACCCGGTGGTCGGGCCGGGTGGACTCGACCAGGGTGATCGCCCGCGCGACCCAGGAGACCGCCCCCGCGCGCACCCCCTCGACGTACGCCTCGACGGCGGGAATCGACATCGTGTGCCGCTCACCCGTCCGGGTGGCCGAGCAGCCGGGACAACCGGCGCAGCAGATCCGCGGCGGCGTCGGCGATGACGGTGCCCGGCGGGAAGATCGCCGCCGCTCCCGCCGCGCGCAGCGCGTCGAAGTCCTGCGGCGGAATCACACCCCCCACGATGATCATGATGTCGTCGCGGCCCAGCGCGGCCAGCTCGTCCCGCAGCGCCGGCACCAGGGTGAGGTGTCCAGCGGCCAGACTGGACACCCCGACGAGGTGCACGTCGGCCTCGACGGCCTGCCGGGCGACCTCGGCCGGGGTCTGGAACAGCGGACCCACGTCGACGTCGAAGCCGAGGTCGGCGAACGCGGTGGCGATCACCTTCTGCCCCCGGTCGTGTCCGTCCTGGCCCATCTTGGCGACCAGGATGCGGGGCTGGCGGCCCTCGGCGTCGGCAAAGGCGGCGGTGGCGGCCCGCACCGTCTCCACGGCCGACGCCCCGCCCGCTTCGGTGCGGTACACCCCGGAGATGGTACGGATCTGCGCGGAGTGCCGCCCGTACACCTTCTCGATCGCGTCGGAGATCTCCCCGACGGTGGCCTTGGCCCGTGCGGCGTCGACCGCCAGGGTGAGCAGGTTACCGCCGAGCCCCGCCTCCCGGGTGCCGTCCAGCGCGGCGCCGGCCGCCCGGGTCAGCGCGTCCAGCGCGGCGGTGCAGGCCTCGTCGTCGCGCTCGGCCCGTAGCCGACGCAGCTTCTCGACCTGCTGCTCGCGGACGGCCCGGTTGTCGACCTTCAGCACCTCGATCGGCTCGTCGGCGGCCGGCCGGTACTTGTTGACGCCGATCACCGGCTGCCGGCCGGAGTCGATCCGCGCCTGCGTGCGTGCGGCGGCCTCCTCCACCCGCAGCTTGGGGATGCCCTCGTCGATGGCGCGGGCCATCCCGCCGGCCGCCTCGACCTCGGTGATGTGCTTCCAGGCGCGGGCGGCCAGGTCGTGGGTGAGCCGCTCCACGTAGGCGCTGCCGCCCCACGGGTCGATCACCCGGGTGGT
Source organism: Micromonospora sp. WMMD714 (assembly GCF_029581315.1). Lineage (NCBI taxonomy): Bacteria > Bacillati > Actinomycetota > Actinomycetes > Micromonosporales > Micromonosporaceae > Micromonospora > Micromonospora sp. WMMD714. The sequence goes on along the minus strand of NZ_CP120744.1, from coordinate 6,100,326 downwards.
GCCGGACTCGTGTTGCAGGACCAGCTGCGTGTTGCGGGCGATCCGGGCGGAGAAGTCGGTGGGCAGCGCCAGCGCCTCGTCGAGGGCGTTGGTGTGCAGCGACTGGGTGTGCCCCTGGGTGGCGGCCATCGCCTCCACGCAGGTGCGGACGACGTTGTTGAAGACGTCCTGGGCGGTCAGCGACCAGCCGGAGGTCTGGCAGTGCGCCCGCAGGCTCAGCGACTTCGGGTTGCCCGGGTTGAACTCCCGCACCAGCCGCGCCCAGAGCAGCCGGGCCGCCCGGAGCTTCGCGACCTCCATGAAGAAGTTCATTCCGACGGCCCAGAAGAACGACAGGCGGGGGGCGAACGCGTCGATGTCCAGCCCGGCGTCCCGGCCGGCGCGCAGGTACTCCACCCCGTCGGCGAGGGTGTACGCCAGCTCCAGGTCGGCGGTGGCCCCGGCCTCCTGGATGTGGTAGCCGGAGATGGAGATGGAGTTGTAGCGGGGCATCCGCGCGGAGGTGTAGGCGAAGATGTCGGAGATGATCCGCATCGACGGCTGCGGCGGATAGATGTAGGTGTTGCGGACCATGAACTCCTTGAGGATGTCGTTCTGGATGGTCCCGGACAGCTGCTCCGGCGCCACCCCCTGCTCCTCGGCGGCGACGATGTAGAGCGCCAGCACCGGCAGCACCGCGCCGTTCATGGTCATCGACACGCTCATCCGGTCCAGCGGGATGCCGTCGAAGAGCTGCCGCATGTCGTAGATCGAGTCGATCGCCACCCCGGCCATGCCCACGTCGCCCGCGACGCGCGGATGGTCGGAGTCGTAGCCGCGGTGCGTCGGCAGGTCGAAGGCGACCGACAGGCCCTTCTGCCCGGCGGCGAGGTTGCGCCGGTAGAAGGCGTTGGACTCCTCGGCGGTGGAGAAGCCCGCGTACTGGCGGATCGTCCACGGCTGGGTGGCGTACATGGTCGGGTACGGCCCCCGCAGGTAGGGCGCGATGCCGGGGTACGTGTCGAGGAAGTCGAGCCCGGCCCGGTCGTCGGCGGTGTACAGCGGGGCGACCGCGATGCCCTCCGGGGTCTGCCAGGTCAACGCCCCGGGGTCACCGCCGGTCTCGGCGCGTACGGCCGCGCGCCAGTCGCCCGGCCCACCGCCGGTGGGCGCGGCCCCGAGGTCGACGCCGGTGAAGTCGGGAATCGCAGCGGGCATCACGGCACCCCCAGGTCACGCAGGATCTTCTCCAACACCCGTACGGCGTCGCAGCCCGCGAAGAGATAGTCGTCCACCGCCGGATGGTCGGCCGGTGCGCCGGCCAGCCACACCCTGGTCGCGCCCGCCTCGGCCAGCGCCCGGGCCACCGGCTGCGCCGACTCGGCGTAGACCCGGTCGGAGGAGCACAGGCAGGCGACCCGGGCGCCGCTGGCGGCGAACGCCGCCGCCAACCGGGCGGGATCGTCGTCACCGGCCGGTGGGTGGACGCTGGCCACCCCGCCGGCTGCGAACAGGTTGGCGGCGAAGCCGGCGCGGGCGCTGTGCACCGCGGGGCGGCCCAGCGTGGCGAGGAACACCGCGGGTCGTACGCCGGTGGTCGCGGTGTGCGCGTCGACCCGGTCCCGCAGGTCCTCGTACGCCTCGGCGTAGCGGTGCCGGGGCAGGCCGCCGTCCGGCGCGGGCGGGGCCGCCGGACGGGTCGGCAGCTGCTCCTCCAGGTGGGGGAACTCGCTGACGCCGGTGAGCGGGTCGCGGCGGTGGGCCAGCGCGTCGGCCCGTCGCTGCCAGGTCGCGGCGAGCCGGTCGGCGACGAGCCCGCTGTCCAGCGCGGCGGCCATCCCACCGGCCCGCTCGATGTCGGTGAACCAGGCCCAGGCCGCCCGGGCGACCTCCTCGGTCTGCCGCTCGACGTACCACGAGCCGCCGGCGGGGTCGACCACCCGACCCACGTTCGCCTCGTCGAGCAGGAGCGACTGGGTGTTGCGGGCGATCCGCCGGGCGAAACCGTCCGGCAGGCCCAGGTGCAGGTCGAACGGCTGCACGGTCACCGCCTCGGCGCCACCGACCCCGGCGGCGAAGCAGGCCAGCGTGGTGCGCAGCATGTTCACCCACGGGTCGCGGGCGGTCATCATCGCCGAGGAGGTCACCGCGTGTTGCCGCTGTGCGCCCACCTGCGGCGCCCCGCAGACCTGGGCGACCCGCGCCCACAGCCGACGGGCCGCGCGCAGCTTGACGATGGTGGCGAACTGGTCGGCGGTGGCCGCGTAGCGGAACTCCAGCTGGCCGAACGCGGTGCCGACGTCCAGCCCGGCGGCGGTCAGCTGACGCAGGTACGCCACCCCGGTGGCGAGCGCGCAGCCGAGTTCCTGGGCGTCGGAGCCGCCCGCGTCGTGGTAGGTCGTCGCGTCGACCGTCATCGCCCGCAGCAGGGGGAAGTCGGCCGCGCAGCGGCGGGCCCACTCGTCGGCCGGGCCGTCCCACCGCTGCCCGGTGCGCGCCCGCCAGCCCAGCGGGTCGACGCCCAGGTTCCCCCGGACCTCGACGGACGGCACCGCACGCTCGGCGAGCAGCGCGAACCACGCCGGCACCGCCTCGACGGCGGCGTCCCCGGCGTCCAGGACCACGCCGGCCAGATCGAGGTAGACGTCCTGGAGCGCGGTCGCCAGGCCGGTGACCGGCAGGCCGCCGTCGCCCAGCACCAGCCACAGCGAGGTCACCCCGTTCTCCAGGTCGACCCGGATCGCCTCGCCGGTGAGCTTCGGGTCCGGGTCGGCGTGGCGCTGCCGGATGTCCCAGCCGGCGGCCACCGCGCCGGTCGCCCGCCCGCCCCGGGTGTAGGGGAACAGCCCGGGTGGCGGCGGGACCGTCGGCGCGTCGGCTCCGGTGTAGAGCGCGGCGGTGTCGATGCCGTCGTGGCCGTGGTGGGTGAGCAGCTCCCGGACCGCCTCGGGGCCGGTGTCCGCGTCGGCGGCACCGGTCTTGCGCAGCACGGCGAGCGCCGACTGACGCCACTGTTCGGAGGTGGCGGCCGGGAAGTCGGCGGCGAGGCGAAGCGTCTCTGACGGCACCGTCATGCCGGAATAGTAAAGGTGCGACCGCGGACCGTCGCCCGGATGTGACAACTCCAACTGCGGTGGCGACGCTATCGGGAGGTATGGCCGCCGACCCTACCGAAGCCACCATATGGGTTACCGCTCACGCATTGACGTGAGCTGACGTCGCGGACCGCGGCGGCAGGCCCGGCCGCCGCGGCGGAGGAGCGTGCCGGTCGCGGCGGGCCACCCCGGGGTGGTGGATCGGGCCACCCGGGGTGGTGGACCCGGTGTGCTGCTCGTCGACCGGGTGCCACGACTCCGCCCCCGCACGCCCGCCCCGCGGGTCACCGGGCGGGTCGGCCGGTGGGTCGGCGGGGGTTGGTGGGCGGGTCGGCCGGCGGATCGGCGGGGCTCGGCCGGGCGGATGACGCTCTGACCATGGTCGATGTCCTGATGCGGGAGAGCGGATCGCCTGTTGGGCAATTCTATTGATCATGATGAATTGTCCTCCGGTTCCCGAGAGGTCTGGTCGTGACTTTCCGAAATGTGTAGGGTGAGCGCAGCGCCGTCCCGGCCGACATTCCGCCGCTCGGGGCACGGGTAGCGCGGGGCAGGCCGGGGAGGTCCTGCCGGCGGCGGGACAGCTTTCCGATTTCGATGACGACGTGCCAGCGGCGGCTGAGGACATTCGGCCAGAGAATCGTCCTCGGGCGCCACCTCGCAGACGTCCACCGGACGGGGCGGAACGTCCCCGGTTTCCCCGGCGGGTCGCGGTGAGGCGAGACGGAGGAGGCGGATGTCCATGAAGGACGGTGCGGTGCGGTCCCGGCGGGGCTTTCTGGGAATGGGGGTGGGACTGCTCGGCGCGGCCGGCCTCGCCGCGTGCGGAGACACCTCGCCGTCCACGCCCAGGGTGCAGGCCGAGGTCCCGCAGGAACTCGTCGACGCCGCGACGGCGTTGAAGGGCTCCTCGATGGGGATGCTGTCGCAGAAGCTCTACTCGGAGGCGGCGAACGCGGCTCTCGACGCCTCGATCAGGAAGTTCGCCGACACCACCGGCACGAAGATCGGAAACAGCCTGGTCCAGGCCGACGCCGGGGACGTGGTCGCCAAGATCCATGCCGAGGTCCAGGGTGGCGTGGCACGTGACCTCGCGTTCATGACCGACTCGCGGTTCGTCGCCCAGTTCCAGGCGCTCGGCGACCTGGAGGACGTGACGGACGTCGTCCAGGCGCTGACGGCGACGTACGGCGAGCCCACCGCCGAGTCCAAGAACTTCTGCGTCTTCGACGGCAGGTGGTTCGCCATCCCCTACCACTTCATCGGCATCGGTTCCTTCCTGCGCAAGGACTGGATGAGCGACGAGGGCATCACCCCCAAGGACGTCTACACCTGGGAGGAGCTGCGGGACCTCTGCCTGGCGATCTCCGACCCCGGCAAGCGGCGGTTCGGCTGGGGCATGACCGTGAACCGGTCCGGGGACGCCAACGGCATGATCGAGGCGCTGATCAACTCGTACGGCGGGGCGATCGCCTCCAACGACGGCCGGAAGGTCACCTTCGACTCGCCCGAGACGGTGCAGGCGGTGACCTTCCTCGCCGACATCTACACCAACCCCCGGTACAAGCCGATGCTGCCGCCGGGGGTGGCCGCCTGGACCGACTCCAGCAACAACGAGAACTGGCTCGCCGGCATCCTCGGCTACACCCGCAACCAGTTCAGCGTCTACGCGGACTCCAAGACCAAGAAGAACCCCGTCTACGCCAACACCCACGTCTTCGCCGACTGCACCGGCCCCGCCACCGACAACTCCCTGCTGCTCGGCCAGTCCCAGGGCTTCGTCATCTTCAAGGGTGCCAAGAACCCCGCCCTGGCCAAGCTCCTGACCCAGTACCTGGTCACCGCGCCCGCGCTCGTCGGCGTGGCGAAGGAGGCGCCGGGGCTGGCGCTGCCGGCCTGGGAGAAGGTCTGGGACGCCGACCCGTTCTTCACCAGCGGCGACCCGGCGTTCCCCATCATGCGCAAGATCACCCAACAGAAGCTGCCGCTGTCGACGAAGAACGGCCTGGACTTCCCGCAGAAGGCCAGCGCGGGACAGCAGGCCGCCGTCGGCGCGTACGTCCTCACCGACCTGATGCAGCAGGTCATCCAGGGCACGTCGCCCGCGCAGGCGGTACGGGCCGCCCACGCCAGGATGGTGCAGATCTTCACCCAGCAGGGGCTGCCGCAGTGACCTCGGTCCGCCCGGCGCCCACCCCGGCGTCAGGAGCATCGCCACGGCCGAGGCCCGGCCCCCGTACCGCGCCGGGGCGGCGACTGGGCCGCGACTGGCGGCTGGCGGCGACGTTCCTGGCCCCCACCGCGGTGCTGGTCGGCGTGCTGGTGCTGCTGCCGATCGCCTGGTCCGTGGTGACCAGCACGACGGAACGGCACGGCCAGGACAGCGTCTTCGTCGGCCTGGCCAACTACCTCGCCCTGGCCGACGACGAGCAGTTCCACACGGGCGTGGTGAACTCGTTCGTCTTCACCGCGTACGCCGAGGTGTTCAAGGTGGTGCTCGGGCTGTCCGCGGCCCTGCTGCTGCACCACCGACGCCGGGGACGGGCCGTGCTGGCCGGGCTGCTCCTGCTGCCGTGGGTGGTGCCCACGGTGGTCACCGCGTTCAGTTGGCGCTCGCTGCTCGACCCGATCTTCGGCAGCGTCAACACGCTGCTCACCGGGTCGGGGATCGGGCCGCTGCTGGTGCGGGCGCACCTGGTCGACAGCTGGCCCGCGGGCTGGCTGTCCGAGGCGTCGCTGGCCATGCCGTCGGTGATCGGCGTCAACGTGTGGAAGGGGGTGCCGTTCTTCACCGTCGCCTTCCTCGCCGGGTTGAAGGCCATCCCCACCGAGCTGTACGAGGCGGCGACCGTCGACGGGGCCTCACCGTGGCGGCGGTTCCTCCACGTGACGCTGCCCGGACTGCGCCACGTGATCACCGTGACGGTGACCCTGTCGTCGATCTGGACGTTCAACAACTTCGACCTCATCTGGTTGCTGACCCAGGGCGGTCCGGGCGACGCGACGGCACCGTACGTGCTGGTCGCGTACTCGAAGGCGATCCTGCAACTCCAGTACGGCGCGGGAGCGGCGGTCACCCTCGTCATGCTGCCGGTCATCGGCGTGCTGGTGTTCCTGCTGGTCCGGCTGTTGCGCCGGGACTCGGGTGTGGCCCCGTCCCGACGTGCCCGCAGGACCCGGCCGGCCCGCCCGCCCCGTACCACCCGCACGGTCCGCACCGCCCTGCCGTGGGCCGTCGCGGCGGCGACCGTCGCCCTGCTGGCCTGGGCGTCACCGCACATCTTCTGGAAGGCGGCGGTGCTCCTCGGGGTGTTCCTGCTGATCGCGGCGGCGGTCGGCCGGGTGGTCTCGGCCCTCGGTGCCCGGGGGAGTCGCCGGGCGTCGTCGCTGGTGTCGGGGTTGGCGTCCTGGGTAGCCCTGGCCGGGTTGCTGGTCTTCGTCCTGGCCCCGCTGTACTGGATCTTCGTCACCGCCTTCAAGTCCGACGGTCAGATCGTCATGCACGCCCGCGACCTGTGGCCGACGCCGTGGACCACCCAGCAGTTCACCGACCTCTTCGCCACCAAGCCGTTCGGCCGCTGGTACCTCAACACGGTGCTGGTGTCCGTGGCGTCCACCGCGGTGGCGCTGGTCTGTGCCGCCCTGGCCGGCTACGCGCTGGCCCGGCTGCGGTTCCGTGGAGCACAGGGTTTCACCGTCACGGTCCTGATCACCTACGTGATGCCGGGCGCGCTGCTGTTCATCCCGCTGTATCAACTGCTCATCGGGATGCGGCTCACCGACTCGTTGTGGTCGCTGGTCGTGACGTATCCGACCTTCACCCTGCCGTTCGCGACCTGGTTGCTGGCGGGGTACTTCGCGTCGATCCCCGTCGAGTTGGAGGAGGCCGCGCTGGTCGACGGCTGCACCCGCCTGCAGGCGTTCCGCCGGGTGGTGCTGCCGCTGGCCAAGCCGGGCCTGCTGGCGGTCGGGCTGTTCACCCTGACCAACGCCTGGAACGAGTTCCTCTTCGCCTTCGTGTTCATCACCAAGGACGAGTACAAGACCCTGCCCGTGGGCATGCAGTCGATGATCACCGGAGACGTCGTGCCGCAGGGGCAGCTCGCCGCCGCGTCGCTGCTCGTCAGCATACCTGTGGTGCTCATGTACGCCTTCGGCCAGCGCTTCCTGACCGAGGGGCTCACCGCGGGCGCGGTGAAGGGCTGAACCCGCCCGGATCACGGGTACCGGGCACCGGCCGCCGGCCGCAGCCCGTTCCGGTGTCGGGGCGCAGCCCGCTCCGAATTCGGGGCGTCGGCGAGCCTCGACGAGCCTCGGCGAGCGGGGGCGCGGACAGGCGAGCGGCGGCGCGGGCAGGCGTCACCCGGCGGCGTACCGGCCCGGGGTCACGCCCAGGTAGCGGCGGAAGTGGCGGGTCAGGTGCGGCTGGTCGTAGAAGCCGGTCGCGGCCGCGACCTGGCCCGCCGGTACGCCGCGCAACAGCAGCCGGCGGGCCGCGTCGATGCGCCGCCCGGTCAGGTACGCGTGCGGCGCCAGCCCGTACGCGCCGGTGAACGACCGCACCAGGTGCGCCGGACTGACGTCGAACTCCCGGGCGGCCAGCTCCAGCGTCACCCCGTCCACCGTGCGCTCGTCCAGCAGGCGGCGCAGCCGGCGGGCCAGCGCCGGTTCGGGTCGGGAGAGGGGAGCCGGGCGGAGGTGCTGGGCGAGCCCCTCGCGGATGAGCGAGAACCGGCTCTGCGCGGCGAACTCCTCACCGGGCTGAGCCAGCGCCTGGTGCAGCCAGTGCACCCGCTGCCGCAGTGCCGGCTCCGTCAGGATGGGCGCGTCCACCGCGGCGCCGATGAGGCCGGTGTCGAGGGTCGCCGGATCGAGGTAGAGCACCCGTTTGCGGAAGCCGGCCGCGGTCGCGGCCCGACCGTCGTGCGCCACGTCGGGGGGTAGCAGTGTCACCTGGGACCGCAGCACGCCGTGATGGGTACGGTTCAGGTCGTACTCGATCACGCCGTCGTCCACGATGAGCAGCGTCCAGCAGTCATGGGTGTGCATCGGGTACGTGTGACCGGTGAACCGGGCGTGGAGCACCTCGACGATGCCCTCCACGGCCGGTCGCCACGCCGTCACCCGCTGACCCGCGTCCACGACATCAACGTACAAGAGCCTGCCACGGCCGTTCCGCCGGATCGCGCCCCCGTCGGCGGTGCCGGGACGCACCGCGGACCCGACCGGCGTCGTGGCTGTTCGGTGCCGTCCCGCCGGACGGCCCGGCCGGAGCCGGGGAAGCCCAGCACGCATCCCCGGCTTGGCGGCGCGGAGCTCAGTCGGCCATCTCCGGCACGGACGGGGGGCGGGATCCAGGCCCGGCATGGTCCGGCCCGTCCGCCTGGTCCGCCGGGTCGGTCGCGGCTCCCGGCATCGTACGCATCCTGGTGAGCGGCGACAGCGCGACTCCGCACAGCACGAACACCCCCGAGCAGCCGGTCGAGATCCAGAGCGCCTCCCGCACCCCGGCCGTGGCCGCGATCAGACCCGCGATCGGGCCACCGAGCGCACCGAGCCCGAACATCACGGCACGTACCGCCGCGTTCATGCGGCCCAGCAACGACGGCGGTGTCACGTTCTGCCGCACGCTCATGATCACGATGTTGACCATCGTGAGCCCCAGTGACCCGAGGAACCAGGCGACCGTGTACAGGACGCCCAGGACGAGGGTCGGCCCGCTGGCCGCCGGCAGCAGCAGCGCGGGGACGAACGCCACGCAGAGCGCGCCCGCGTAGACCCGGCCGAGGTGCAGCCGTTCGATCAGCCGACGGCAGATCATCCCGCCGATGATCCCGCCACCCGCGCCGATCGAGAAGATCAGGCCCAACATCGAGGAGGGGACGTCCTGTTCGCGCACCGCGAACAGGATGAACATCGGCTGCGTGGCGGAGAGGAAGAAGTTCGCCAGGCCACCGACCAGGGCGATCCACCGCACCAGGCGGTTCCCCGCGACGAACGCGAACCCCTGCGCCAGCTCCGTGCGGATCCGCCGCTTCACCGTGGCCGGCGGTGGCTTCTCCTCGGTACGGATGAGCAGCAGGGAGATCACCGAGCCGAGGTAGGTGACCGCGTTCGCGGCCATCGCGACGGGCGCGGACAGCAGGTTCACCAGCGCTCCCGCCACGCCGGGTCCGGCCGCGTCGGCGGTCGCGGACGTCGCGGCGAGCTTGGAGTTGGCATCGACGAGGTACCCGGGATCCCGAATCAGGGTGGGCACGAACGACATCCAGCTGATGTCGAACAGCACCGCACCCATCCCGACACAGAAGGTGATCACGAGAAGTACGGGCATGTTGAGTTGACCGAGCCCGGCCAGCACCGGTATCAGCCCGATCAGCACCATGCGGACGACGTTCGCCCCGATCATCGCCGTACGGCGGCGGTGACGGTCGACCCAGACCCCGAACAGCGGGCCGAACAGCAGGTACGGCACCATCTGCAGGAACCGTAGGATGCCGAGCTGCTCGGGCTGGGCATCGAGGGTGATCACCGCGGTCAGCGGAAGCGCCAGAACGGTGATCTGCGTGCCGAACAACGACAGGGTCTCGCCCGACCAGAACGTGACGAAATCCCGGTTGTGCCAGAGGCTCCGCCGGGCCACGGTGTCACCCGACCCCACCCCGGCCCGCGCCGTCACGTCCGGACCTCCCGGGCCGGCGCCGCACACGCCTCGCGTAGCGCCTCCTCGACTCGGGTGCCCAACGCCGCCAGGCCCGCACCCCGCCAGAGCGAGAAGTGGTCGCCCGGCACCGTCACGGTGCGTACCCGCGCCGCCACGTCCGCCCACCGCAGCGGCCCACGCGGCGAATCCTCGCCGTCGACGACCAGCACCGGGTCGGGGTAACCGGGTTCCGGCGCGTACCGGTGCAGGGCCTCGACGTTGCGGCGGAACACCTCGAACCGGCGAGCGAGCGTCTCGGCGTCCAACTCCTCGGGGACCAGGTCGGCGCGGCGCAGCAGTCCCCAGGCCTCCGTGACGGGAGCGTCCGACGACCAGGCCCGCAGCGCGGCGACGACGCCCTCCTCAGCACGACCGCCGCCCCCCTCCGTGACCAGATCGACGGCGAACCTGGTGAGAATCTCGCGCACCGGGGGGGTCGGCTCGGCGTGGTGCATCAGCGCGTCGACGATCACGACGAGCGGCACGACGACTCCCAGCGCCCGCAGCCGCCAGGCCATGGCGTACGCGACCGAGCCGCCCATCGACCAGCCGAGCAGGCACGCCTGTCGCCTCCCGCAGTCGTCCGCCACGGCGCGGGCGTAGCGGTCCGCGAGTTCGCGCAGATCAGCGGGGGGCAGACCGTCGCTGTCGTACCCCGGTGCCTCGATGCCCACGACCCGTCGACCACCGAGCGCGCCGACCAGGGGGAGGTAGGTGTAGGCGGAGCCGGAGGCGGAGTGCACGCAGTACAGGGGCGCCGCGTCACCATCCCCCGCGCCGAACGGCACCAGCAGGTCAGAATGCACGGTCGGCCCCTGCTCCGGCCTGCTGGACCGCCCTCGCCGGCCGCGCCGCGACCAGCCGGTCCACCTCGGCCGCGACCGAACGCACCGTGGCATCGGCGAACATGCTGCGCATCCGCAGCTTCACGCCGAACTCCTTGCCCAGGCGGCTGACCACCCGCATCGCCTGCAGCGAGTTCCCACCGGCCGCGAAGAACGCCACCGCCGCACTCACCCGGTCGACTTCGAGCACCTCGGCGTAGATCCGAGCGACGGCCGTCTCGGTGCCGCCCTGCGGGGCGACGTAGTCCTGCTCGGGATCGGCGTCGACCGGATCCGGCAGGGCCTTGCGATCCACCTTCCGGGCGGTGGTCAACGGCAGGCTGTCCAGGAACACCCAGGCCGTCGGGATCATGTAGTCGGGCAGTCGTTCGGCGAGGTGGGCGCGCAGTTCCGTGGCGACCGGCTGCCGATCGGCGGCGGGGGAGGCGTAGCCGACCAGGCGGGCCTCACCCCGCCGGTCCAGCCGCATCGCCACCGCGGCGACGCCGACATCCGGGTGCGACATCAGCGCGGACTCGATCTCCTCCAACTCGATCCGCAGACCCCGCATCTTCACCTGTCCGTCGCCGCGACCGAGGAACTCCAACTGGTAGTCCCGGTTCCAGCGCACGATGTCGCCGCTGCGGTACACCCGGCCACCGGGGTGGAACGGATCCTCGACGAACGCCCTGGCGGTCAGCTCCGGCTGGTTGAGGTAGCCGCGGGCCAGGCCCTCCTCACCGCCGATCAGCAACTCCCCGGGAACGCCGCGGGGGACCAGCCGACCGGCCTTGTCGACCACGTACATCCGCCGGTCGGTGAAGGGTTTGCCGATCGGCGGCGCGCTGCGCGCGGGCTCGTGCGGGCATTCGTAGGAGGTGCAGCCGACGGCTGCCTCGGTGGGTCCGTAGCAGTTGATCAGACGGCGTCCCGGCAGGTTCCACTTGGCGACCATCTCGGCCGGTACCGCCTCGCCACCCGCCATGATCTTGCGCAGATCGGGGTACGGTCCACCCTCGACCAGCGCCAACATCGCCGGAGACATGCAGATGTAGGTGACCCGCTGCCGGCGCATGAGCGCGGCGAGTGCGGCGGGCGAGGTCCCGGTCTCCTTGTCGACGAGGACCAGACTCGCTCCGGCGGTGAGACCGGCGAAGATCTCCCCCTGGGACATGTCGAACGCCAGCGCCGCCAACTGGAGCATCCGGTCGTCCGGCCGCAGGTCGAAGACCCGACGGTAGGAGGCGATGAACGACTGCAGTGCGCGGTGTTCGATGAGCACGCCCTTGGGCCGGCCGGTCGAGCCCGAGGTGTACAGGACGTAGGCGAGCGCGTCCCTGCCGACCTCGGCCCAGGGCTCCGCCGCGGCCCCCGCCTCGACGAATGCCGCGCGTTCCTGGTCGATCTCCACGATCGACCACGGACCCGTCTCCGGAATCCGGTCCCGGACCCGGCTCTGCGTCAGCACGACCGGCGCAGCCGTGTCCCGCAGGATGTACTCCAGCCGGCCCGCGGGGTGCGAGGGATCCATGATCGCGAAGGCGGCACCCGCCCGGAGGACGCCGAGCAGCGCGACGAGCGCGTCGAGGTCACGCTCCACCGCCACGGCCACGACCTGGCCGTCGCGCACGCCCCGGCCGCGCAGGAACGCGGCCAGCTCGAACGCCCTGCGGTCCAGCTCGCGGTACGTCAAACTGTCGTCCTCGTACACGGCGGCGACCTGGTCGGGCTGCTCCTGCGCCCTACGGGCGATCGCGGCGTGGACCGGCTCGTCGGCATGGACGAGCAGCTGACCGGTGCCGGCCGCCAACAGTGCCCCGATCTCCTCCTCGTCGAGCAACGGCAGTTCCGACACCGGCCGCGTGGGCTGTCCGCAGGCCGCCGAGAGCACCTGGGTGAGGTGGCGGACCAGGGCCTCGATCCGCCAGCCGTCGAAGAGGTCGAGGGCGTACTCGACGAACACCCGCAGCCGGTCCGGTGACTCGACGAACGTCAACGACAGGTCGAAGCGCGCGCCGAGCGACGGCGCGTCGATGGCTTCCGTGGTCAGTCCGGGTAGGTCCAGAGCGGTTCCGGCGGTGAATTCGGTGAGGAACTGGGCGCAGACCCCGAACAGCGGATTGCGACCCGGGTCGCGGTGCGGGCGGAGACGGTCGACGACGCGTTCGAACGGCACGTCCTGGTTGTCGTACCCGTCGAGCACGGTGTCCGCGACCCGCGCCACGAGCTCGGTGAAGCTGGGGTCGTCGTGCAGGCTGGTGCGCAGCACCACCATGTTCGTGAAGTAACCGACCACCGGCTCCAGGTCCGGGTCGGTCCGGCCGAGAGTGGCGGTGCCCAGGCAGATGTCGTCGTGCCCGCTGTACCGGTTGAGGAGCACGAGCAGCGCGGCCGACAGGACCACGAACGGGGACACGCCCTCGCCGGTGGCCAGCGCACGGACGAGCGCGACGGGCAGCTCGGCGCTCGCGGTTCCGCTGGCGAAACTCGGTTCGGCCGGGCGCGGCCGATCGGTGGGCAGTTCCAGCGGAGCGGCCCCGTCCAACTGCCCGTGCCAGTACCGGAGCTGCTCCTCCAGGTCGCCGTTGTCGAGTGCGGCGCGCTGCGCGGCGGCGAAGTCGAGATACCGCACCGCCGCGGCCGAGTCGGCGGGCTTGGGCAGGGCCGGCTCGGTGCCGGCCAGGGCGGCGGCGTACTCGTCGGTCAGCTGCCTGAGCAGCAGGCTGGTCGACCATCCGTCGGTGACGATGTGGTGGAAGGAGAGCGACAGCACGTGTTCGTCCGGGCCGCACCGGAACAGCTTGAACCGGTACAGCGGGCCACCGGTGAGGTCGAACGCCCGGGCGGAGTGCTCGCGCAGGCCCTCTGCGAGCGCGGCCTCACGTGCTTCGGGCGTCTCGTCGCTCAGATCGCTGATCGGCAGCGGCACATCCGAGAATGGAGTGATCACCATCCCCGGCACCCCGTCGACGGTGGTGACCGTTCCCCGCAGCAACTCGTGCCGCCGGACGAGTGCGGTGAGAGCGGTCCTGAGTGCTGCGCCGTTCAACGGCCCGCGAATCCGATGGGCCACCGAGACGTTGTACGTGGCGAGCCCGGGTGCCATCTGCTCGAGAAACCACAGCTGTTCCTGGCCCACCGACAGCCGCGCCAGCCGAGTTTCCGAGCCGTCATTTGCGATCACTGCACCCGCTCCAAACCGATGAGACACCGGACAGTCCTGTCGGCGCTATGGTCGCGGCTTCCGCACCTCACGTCTTGTACGTTCCTGACCTTTTTCCAACCGCCAGCCGCGTATTTGCGGGGGATATTTCGGCCCTTACTATGTCCGGGTGTTCCTGGCGATTCAGCGACGGTGGAGGCAGAGATGACCAGCAAGGTCCTGACGATCGGCGCCCCTCTGGATGAGCTCCACGAGCGGCGGCTGAGAGCGGTGACCGCCGCCTGCGAGAGACTCGGCACGCTCCTGCGCTCCTCGGCCCCGGCACCTGCCAGCCCGGCCGTGGGACTGCTGCGCGCCCTGGCGTCCGCGGGAAGACTCGCGGTGAGCGCCGAGGACGAGGAGGCCGGGCCCTGGACGCTGGCCTATGCGCCCTCGCCGGCCGCGCTCGCCGCGGTGGCAGGCGGATCGACGTCCTCCTGGGGCGCCCGGCTGGACGCCAAGCAGAAGAAGGCGCTGCGCCGGGCACCCGGGGCGGTCTTCCGCCTACCGTTCGTCGATCCCGTGACGGGTGCGGCGAGCGGCGGGGCGCTCAGCACGTTCACGACCGACTGGTCGCCGTTCACCGCCGCCTGCGCGGTGGCCGTCCACCCGGACCACGAGATGCTCGCGGGGAGCGAGGTGCGTCCGCGTCCCTACTTCAGTGGCCGCCTCGTGCGCCATCCGTTGCACGGCGATCTGCTGCCGGTGTGGGTCGCGGACTGGGTCAAGCCCGAGTTCGGCACGGGCGCGGTCATCGTCAACCCGGCGCACTCGGTTGCCGACCTGGAGTTCGCGCGCAGCGTCGGGCTTCCGGTCCGGTTCGGTCTCGGACCGCACGAACCCGGTGCCGATCCGGCCAGCTGGCTGACGCCGCCGGTCATCAAGACCGGGATGACGCTCCGGGCGGGCCGGCACGACGGCCTCAGCCACGAGCAGGCGGTCGACGCGTATCTGAGTGACCTGATTGAGGCTGGTCACGCCGAGCGGGGCGAGTCCTTCTCGCTCGGTCGGGTACCGCTCGCCGTGGTGAAAGCAGACCCCGCCGGAGAGATCCGCTGGTCGCCCGCGCTGCGGGCGCGCAGCTTCACCGCAGAGGCCGGGACGGCCACGGCCGTGTCCGCGTCGCTGCGGGCCACGCCGCTCCTCAGCGCGGCGACCGAGTTCGAGACGGCGTCCATACTGGTATGCCCCGCGGACGCGGTCGGAGCCGACCTGCTGTGGCTGCGTCTGCTGATGTTCGACCTCAATGTCAAGCACGCGCCGGTTCTGGTGGTGCCGGTGGCCCGCATCGGCTCCGCGCAGGGCGTGGAGCCGCAGTGGCTGGACGCCTCGCTGCTCGTCGCCGGCCGGCCGGACGAGACGGTCTCGGTGAAGCCCCAGCTGGGCGAGCAGATCGGACGGATCGCGAAGGACCACGCGGCGACGGGCGTCGGCGGCGGGGAACTGGAGAGCGCACCGTCCCCGGTGGCCGGGCAGATCTTCACGGCGCTCTCCACCGCCGACTTCGCGGCTGCCTTCAAGGCGGTCGGCCCGACCGCGAAGACCATCCGCCGCGGCGGCGCGATCGGCGGATCCGAGCGGGCCGCGTTCCTGACCGCCCTGTTCGTGCTCCTGGGACTTCCGCTGCCCGAAGGGTTCTCCGCGGACGCGCTCGAAGGAGCGTTCACGATGTGACCGGGCTCGATCAGTGCCGCGGCCGGTGGTGCCCGGCCCGCCGTGGTCGGGGCCGTGGAGAGGTGAACCTTGCTGAAGTCTTGTGCGGCCTTGTCCACTTCTTGCGGCACGCTCCGGCTGCCACGTCAAGAACGTACAAGACCGGCCGGTGGGACGATCGGCATCATCGACTCGTGCACGGGTAACAACGACGACCCCCTGGGCGCGAGGACCGCCCGGCTGCTCCACGACGCCCTTCGGTAGCCGGCCCCGCAGGACGCCCGGCCGCCCGCAGGCGAACCCCGTCGGACCGGCCGACCGCCGATCGGCCGGTCCGGCACCCGGTCGACCGGTTCACCTGCGCAGGCGCATCCGCTCCACGGCAGCGCGTCGGCTGTCGTCGAGACGGTTACCCACGGTGGCCCGGTCGATCCTGGGTGTCATGATCGTCGTTGACGAACGGACTGGGGCGTCGTTACCATAGCGCCCACGAGCCCGTGCGCTGCTCGTTGCTGCGCAGCCCACCCGCTCCGCGCCTACCCGTAGTGGCGAGATCAGGCCCTGCCGCCGTCGTCGGGTAGCGGTTCCGCCTGACAATCGCCGCATTTGCGGGGGTAACTAGTGCCGGTTACGCAGTTTCGTGTCCTCGGACCGCTCGACTGTCAGGCGAACGACACGACGATCCGGATCAACGGAACGAAACAGCAGACCGTCCTGGGCATGCTCCTGCTGGCCGACGGTAAACCGGTGGCATTGTCCCGGCTCGTGGACGCGGTGTGGGACGAGGTCGCGCCGTCGACCGCCTCCAAGCAGATCCGCAACGCGGTGTCAGACCTGCGTAACCTGCTGGTCGGCACCGGTGTGACGATCAGTCCCGTCGGTGACGGCTACCGGCTCGACCGTGCGGGCGCAGCACTCGATCTGGAGGATTTCACCAGGCAGGTCGAGCTGGCCGAACGGGAGACCGATCCGGTACGCAAGATCGATACCCTGCGCTCCGCCCTGTCGATCTGGCGCGGCCGGGCGTTGACGGGGCTGACCGGTGCGCTGCTGCTGTCCCAGGTCGTCAGCGTCGAGGAGTTGCGACTGACCGTTCTTGAGCAGTGCATCAATCTCGAACTGGAGCTCGGCAGACACGCGTCGCTGATCGGTGAGCTGACGGCGACGGTGGCGGAGAACCCGTTCCGCGAGCGCTTCGTGGCGCAGCTGATGATCGCCCTGTGTCGTTCGGGTGCCCGTGCGGACGCGTTGCGGGTGTTCGACACCACCCGCCGTCTCCTCCGCGACGAGCTGGGCATGGACCCCGAACCCCGGTTGAAGGACCTGCACCGCAGGATCCTCGGCAGCGATCTGCCGCCCGCCGCCACCGAGCCGGAGGCGACACCCGAGCTGCCCCGTCCACGGCACACCCTGCCCGGCGAGGCGGTGCGGCTCACCGGCCGCGAGCGGGAGGAGGCCACGGTCCTGCAGGCGCTGCGGCACCATGCCGAAGGGCTGAGCGTGGCCCCACCGGCCATCGTCGCGATCGACGGGATGGCCGGCATCGGCAAGACCGCGTTCGCCCTGCACCTGGGCCGGCGGCTCGCCGCGGCGTATCCGGACGGTCAGATCTTCGTCGACCTCGGTGCACACGGCATAGGCGGCCGATGGGCGGAGGCGTCCTCGGTCCTGTCCATGCTGCTGCGCACCTCCGGCGTGCCCGCCGAGGCGATCCCGCCCGACCTGGAGGGACGCTGCACGGCCTGGCGCACCTGGCTGCTCGGCAAGCGTGTCCTGGTCATCCTCGACGATGCCGCGAGCACCTCCCACATCACGCCGTTGCTGACCGGCGCTGCCGGGTGCCTGACCATCGTGACCAGCCGTCGCCGGCTGCCCAGCCTGCACTCGACCTGCCAGCTGTCGCTGCCGGAATTCACCATCGCGGCGGGTCGTGACCTCTTCAGCAGCGTGGTGGGGGACAACCGACCGCTCGCCGAGACGGCGGCCGTGGACGAGATCCTGCGGCACTGCGGACGGCTGCCGCTCGCCATCCGCAGCGCCGCGGTCCGCCTGCGCCACCGGACCAGTTGGAGCGTGTCCTACCTGGCCGCGCGGCTGGCCGACGACGCGTCCCGGCTCGCCGAGCTGAACACCGAGAACACCGGGCTGACCGCCGCCTTCGACATGTCCTTCTATTGGCTGGATCCCGAACACCAGCGACTGTTCCGGCTGCTCGGCCGCATCGATGTGGAGGACATCGAGCCTGATCAGGTCGCGAGGATGGCCGGCCTGTCCGTCTCCCGGGTCGACCGGCTGCTCGAGGAGCTGGTCGACTTCCACCTGCTCAAGGCGATCGGGCAGGGCCGTTACCGGATGAACGAGCTGGTTCGGGCCTACTCCCTGCAGCTGACCTGAGGCGCACCCGGCCCCACGGGGACCGGTTCCCCGGCTCCGGTGTGTCCCGCCGGCCGTGCTCTGCCTTCTGCCTCCTCGGTGGTGGTCGCCTGCGTCGCGTTCCGCGCTGCCGGGCGTCAGGTCTTGGGGAATGGCCGAGGACCGTCCGAGGACGCGCCTCACTACGGTTGCGGCGCTGGCTGATCCAGGTTTCCGAAACCTGGAAATCAACCGCTCCCCAGACAACCGGCACCAAGCGAGCAGCTCGGGAGTTGATAATGTCGGCGCCACCCGTCCCGCCCCTCCAGACCCCGACCATCGAGGTTCTCGACGCCACCCTCCGCGAAGGCTCCTACGCGGTGAATTTCCAGATGGACGAGAATTTCGTCGCGTCCCTGCTGTGCCGCCTCGACGACACACCTATTCAGAAGATTGAAATCGGGCACGGTATCGGATACGAAGCCGAGCGGGCCGGGTTCACGCCCAGCAACATCAAACTCGACCGGTGGTGCGAGATCGCCCGGTCCAACCTCACCTCGTCGTCGTGGGGCATGTTCGCCCAGCCGGAGTTCAGCCGGCTGTCGATCCTGCGTGAACTCTGCGACCAGGGCATGTCATTCGTCCGGATCGGCATGGAGGCCAACCAGGTGCCGGAGAACCTGGACTACCTCGAGGAGGCGGTCGGGATCTGCGACCAGGTCTACCTCAACCTCATGAAGGTGAGCGCCACCCACGCCTCGGAGATACCCAAGCTGCTGAGTGGGGTCACCCCGGACATCGCCGGGCTGTACATCGTGGACTCCTACGGCTCGATGCTGCCCAGCGACGTCAAGGAGTACATCGACGTGGTGAAGGACCTGTGCCCGGTGATCGGCTTCCACGGTCACGACAATCTCGGGATGGCGAACGCGAACAGCATGGCCGCGCTGGAGACCGGTGCCGCGATCGTCGACGGCACGTTGGACGGGATCGGTCGGGGCGCCGGCAACGCGGAGACCGAGTCGCTCGCCAGCATCATCAGTATCCTGGGCGAGGACAAGTACTCCTACCAGACCCTGGCCCGCATCGCGGGATACTGCCGGGCCAACCTCGAACGACTCCCGGAGAACCGGAACCTGCAGGTCCTCGGCGGCGTCATCGGGGTGCACTCCGGCTACTTCCCCTTCATCGAACAGATCTGCGCGGAGTACGGTCTCGAGCCGGCGAGCCTGATGGAAAAGGCGGCCGAACTGGCCCGGTGCAGCGTGCACCGCAACGACATCCGCGAGGCGGCCGACCGGATGGTCGCCGCCCTGGCGGCCGAGATGACGTCCCTGGACGCCACGGTCGCTGGAGGTGCCAGGTGAGGCTGGCGCGATTCGCCGTCGAGGGCGGCCACCAGATCTTCGCCGCCCGGGACGGCGACTGGGTGCCGCTGTCCACCACCCAGGGAACGCTCGTGACCGACCTGGTGGGGGAGACCCACCGAGCCTGGATCGCGGAACAGGTCAGCGCGGGACAGCCGGGCGACGTGACGCTCGCCGACGCCGCCACCGTCCTCGACAGCGGTGACATCTGGGGCGCGGGACTGAACTACCGGG
Source organism: Micromonospora sp. WMMD714 (assembly GCF_029581315.1). Taxonomy (NCBI): domain Bacteria; kingdom Bacillati; phylum Actinomycetota; class Actinomycetes; order Micromonosporales; family Micromonosporaceae; genus Micromonospora; species Micromonospora sp. WMMD714. The sequence continues at coordinate 6,080,917 of NZ_CP120744.1, read as the reverse complement.
GTCACTCTGCGGATCTCAACACCGATCAACCGGTGTCCGGACCCGGCTCCTACCTGCGGCCGCGAGGGTGCCTCATCGACAATGGTCAGCAGATCTCGCTGCCCTCGCAGAGCAAGCGCGTGACGGCGGAAGCCGAGTTGGGGCTGGTCGTCGGTCGAGCCTGCAAGAACGTGAGCCGCGGGGCGTGGCGTTCGGTCATCGCCGGGGTCACCGCCGTCCTCGACATGACGGCTGAGGACGTGATCCGGGAGAACCCCCGCTACATCCCCTGGGCCAAGGGGTTCGACACCTTCTGCAGCGTGGGACCACAACTGGTGACCCTGGACGAGTTCGACGACGACGAACTACGGGCGATCCGCGTCTCGACGGTACGCAACGGCGAGGTCGTCGCCACCGCGCCCGTCTCCGAGATGAAGTACGACCTGGGCTACCTGGTGGAGTACTTCACCGCCGGCCGCACCCTCACCGCCGGAACCGTCATCTGCACCGGTACGCCGGGAGCGGCGGTCATCACGCCGGGCGATGTGATCAGGGCTGTCGTCGACGGCGTGGGCACTCTCGCACACACCGTGGCATGAGAGCGGGGGAAGCGACCATGACGCAAGGTTCCATCGTGTCGGCGGTGGAGGACGCCATCCGGAGCCACGGGCGGCACGAGGCCCTCGTCACCGGTGACCAGGTGATCACCTACCGGCAGTTCGGCGAGTACGTCAACGAGTTCTCCGCCAAGCTCCAGACCACGGCCGGCCCCGGGGAGTTCGTGGGGATCGAGGCCACGCGGAGCGCCGCATCGATCGTCGCCATGATCGGCGCCTTGGTCGCCGGCTGTCCGTTCGTCTTCATCGACCCGCGCGACAGCAGAGCACAGAACGCGAGCAAGGTCACCTCGCTCGACATCAAGGTGGTGGCCCGCACGGCGGACCCGTCACCGATCCCCGTGATCGCCACCGCCTCGACGCTGCCGTGGGGTGCGGACGAGCAGCAGCCGCGGATGATCGACCTGGAGGCGGAGGGTGCGGACCGGATCGCCTACGCGATCCACACGTCGGGCTCGACCGGTGAGCCCAAGTGCGTACTGGTCCGGTTCGATCCGCTGGCGCAGGTGATCCGGGACCATGTGCGGCGGCTGGCGATGACGACGCGGTCCCGCACGCTCCAGTTCGCCCGGTTGACCTTCGACGGCTGCATCACGGAGATCCTCTGGACGCTGACCTCCGGCGCATGTCTCGTGGTCCTCCCGGAACAGCAGCTGCGACCGGGCGGCATGCTGGGCGCCACGCTCGAGGACTTCCGGATCACCCATCTCAAGACCACGCCGTTCGCGCTGACGGCGACCGAACCGACGCCCACCATGTGCCTGCAGCACGTGATCAACGGGGGTGGGGCGTGCCGCCCGGCCGTGGTGCGGAAATGGTCCGAGGTGGCGGCGTTCCACAACGCCTACGGGACCACCGAGACCACGATCTGCAGTCTTCTCACCGACCCGCTCACCCCCGACGAGTGCGCCGACGGAGTACCGCTCGGGGATCTGGTGGGCGAGGGTGCCTTCCACCTGGAGCCGCTGTCGACACCCGCGGACGACGCCGCAGGCGGCCACGCGACCCGGGGAGAGCTGGTGCTCACCGGCGGTTGTGTGGCGCTCGGTTACCTGACGCCTACGGGCGTGCAGCGTTTCGTCGACGGGAGCGGGGCGCGGATCTACCGCACCGGCGACGTGGTCGAAGAGCGGGACGGACGGCTCTTCTTCGTGGAACGGGTCGATCGTCAGTTGAAGGTGCGCGGTTACCGCATCGACCCGGGCGAGATCGAGAGCGTCGCCTGCCGATGTCCCGGGGTCGTCGAGTCGGTGGTGACCGCCGAGTCGCACGACGGCTTCGCTCAGGCCTCCGCGGATGCTCTGGTCTGCTACTACCTGGGCGGGGCCACCGTCCGGGAGGTACGTCGGCACCTGGAGTCGGTCCTCGACGGCTACAAGGTTCCCTCGGTCATCCAGCAGATCGGCGCGCTGCCGTACACCCCCAACGGCAAGGTGGACCGGGACGCGCTGCGGGCCAGTCGCCGCGTCGAGCCGGACACCGCCGCGGCGGTCTCCGTGGCCGAGCAGATCCTCCAGCTCGTGCGCCGTCTCACCGGGACCACCGACGCCAGCTTGGCGGACAACTTCTTCGACATCGGAGGCGACTCGGCCTCGACGGTGGCCCTCGTGACGAAGCTCAAGGAACTGGGCTGGATGGACGTCGGTGTCCGGGACGTTCTGCGCGCCGAGAACCTCCAGTCGCTTGTCGTCGAGTTGTCCGAGAGGAGTGCGTGACGCCGTGTGCGGGGTTTGCGGGACATACTCACCGGCCGGCGGCTTCGATCGTGGTGTCGTCGCCGCCATGCACTCCCGGATCGTCCATCGTGGGCCGGATGAGACCTACTCGCTGAACACCGCGACGGTGTCGGCCAAGCTCGCCCGCCTGGGCATGACCGGACTGGTGGACGGCTGGCAGCCGGCGGAGGATCGCAGCGGTCGCTACCTCGCCATGACCAACGGTGAGGTGTTCAACCACCGGACGCTCCGCGAGCGATGCGGTACCGACCTGGGGCACAACGGGGTCGACGTCGCCGTGATCCCGGAACTCGTCGCACGCTACGGGATCGACGGGCTCGCCATGGTGGACGGCCAGTTCGCCACCGTGATCGTCGACCGGGCCGAGAACTCCCTGCTGCTGGCCCGGGACCGGTTCGGGATCTGCCCGCTCTACTACGTGACGGATGACGCGCGGGTGCACTTCTGCTCCGAGATCAAGCCACTGGTGCGGTGCCTCGACCGGGCCTGGAGGGTGGACATCGGCGCGATCGACCAGTATTTCTCGCTGGGGAACATCGTCGCGCCGCGAACCCTCGTGGCCGGGCTGCTCGCCGTGCCACCCGGCTGCGTCGTCCGGTTCGACGCCGACGGGCACCAGACCATCCGCTACTGGCGCTACGGCGACGTCGAGGAGCACGGGCAGCCGGTGTCCGCCGAGGAGCTCCGGGACAGCGTACGGCGGTCCACACGGGACCGGCTGCGCGCCGACGTGGAGATCGGCGCCTATCTGAGCGGTGGTTTCGACTCCACCGCGATCGTGCTGGAGTGCAGCAGTCTCCTCGACCGGCCGGTCCGGACGTTCTCCGTCGTCTTCGACGATCCGGCGCTCGACGAGGGCCGGTTCCAGCGCGAGGTCGCGGAGAAGGTCGGCAGCAAACACGAGCAGATCCGGTGCGGTCCGCAGGATGTGCTGTCGAGGTTCGAGGAGATGGTCCGTCACTGTTGCTACCCGCAGCGCGAGACCTACAACGTGGCCGCGATGATGCTGGCCGAGGCCGTGCACGCCAACGGCATCAAGGGTGTGGTGTCCGGCGAGGGCGCCGACGAACTGTTCTTCGGCTACGACTCGTACGCGTTCGACAGCGCGACCCGGTTCAAGCGCTCCGGTCGCACCGAGAACGAACAGGCGTGGGGCAACCCGGATTTCAGCTGGGAGGTCGACTGGCGTCGGCTCGACGAACGCCGGACGGCGTACCTGTCGTCCAGTGCTCTCGACGCGGTCACCGGAAACGAGTTCTGGCGGTCCAGGCTGATCCCGTTCTCCGACGAGGAGGCCCGCCGCCTGTCACCGATGCAACTGCGCTCCGTCGCGGACGTCTACGTCCAGCTCTCCGGCCACCTGCTGGGCGACCACGGCGACTCCATGCTGATGAAGACCTCTCTCGAAGGTCGGTACCCGTTCCTCGGCAACCCGGTCGTCGCCGCCGCCGCGCGGGTGGGCGACGACGCGAAGGTCGTGGACTTCGAGGGCAAGTCCTGCCTCCGGGCCGCCTACGAAGGCGTCGTCCCTGAGTCGGTCATGCGCCGGGGGAAGCACGGCTTCACCGCGCCCGACCTGGCGTCGGTCACCGGCCCGACCTGGTCGCGCTGGCGTGAGCTCGTCGCGGCCACCGGCCTGTTCGCGCCGAACTGTCTGGACCCGAGCCGTCTCGACCGGCAGGACAAGTGGGACTACCGCCTCGGCGTCATCAGCATCTCGCTGGTGATGGACGAGCTGGGTCTCGGCTCGTGACCCCGGACAGGAGGGCTCCCACCGGCCCGGACATCGCCGTCCTTCCCGGTGCGGGCTCCTTCGGTGGCGAGTTGCGCCCGCTCATGCAGGCGTTCGGGTCGCCGGCCTGGCTGGTCTGCTATCCCGGTCGGTTCGGCAGGGGCTTCGGTCGGCCCGCCCTGTCGTTCGACCACGTGGTGCGGTCCTGCGTCGACCAGGTGGTGGCCCGGCGAAGCGTCCGGCCGGTGCTCGTCGGGCACAGCTTCGGCGCGTACGTCGCCTTCGCGGCGGCCGCCGAGCTGGAGCGGTCCGCGACCGGGCCGGCCGCGGTGGTGGTCGTCGGGGCGATGCCGCCCCACCTGTTCTCGGTGTCCGAATCGGTCACCCGGAGCCGGGCGGCCCTGGCCACGTACCTCGACGAGATGAACCCGGAATTCCACTCCTCGGGCGAATGGCGGGAGGTCATCATCGACACCGCCATGAGTGACCTGACCCTGCTGAGGGAGTTCGACCCGGTCCGGTGCGGTCCGCTGCGGTGCACCATCCTCGCCGCCCGGGGCGAGACCGATCCGCTCACCACGACGGCCGGCCTCGCCGAATGGGGCCGGTCGACCCACGGGGACTTCGCCCACCGGGACTTTCCCGGCGGTCACACCGACCTGCTGGGCAACGCCGCGTTCCTGGCCTGGCTGCGCGGCGAGACGTCCGCCCGGTGGGACGTCTCCGTTCACGGATAGCCGGCCGCGTCGTCCGACGGGCCGGACCGCAACATCTTCGACCGCTCTCGCGGTGACGGTATTCAGGGAGGCACTTCATGCTGCGCAAGACAGTCCTGGCGGACCTACGGAAGGCACTGCCGGAGCGGGACGTTCCAGCGGTCGAGGAATGCGCAACACGCCTGTACGAGTCCCTGCCGTACCAGGACGACCTGGCCCGGAACACCGTCATGGTGGCCTACGGTGGCGGGAAGGACAGCGCCTATGCCGTGGCCTTCGTGCGTGCCGTCCACCTCGCGCTCGCCGAACGGCACGGCGACACCTTCCGGCTGCGGGTGGTGACCATGCGGCACGGCGGTATGCCGTACCAGGTGATGCTGAACATCGACCGGTCCTACCAGGCGCTGGGTCTCTACGACGACCCGCGCGTCGAGCTGCTGCTGGTGGAGGGCCAGCAGGTCCGTCCGTTCGAGCGGGACCGCCCGATGCCGCACCGGCTGATCGAGTTCAACCGCACCGACATGCTCATGTCCGGGCACCGCAGCTACGGCGACGGGCGCGCCACCTTCTGTAACGCCTGCAACCTGAACGTGGCCAGCTCCTTCGGCGTCGCGGCCCGGCACGGGGACGGGGTCGACCTGATCATCACCGGTGACTCCCCCCAGGAGCAGCGGGACTACGCCCTGTGGATTCGCAAGCTGTCCCGGGAGGCCGGCGTGAAACCGGCGGACAGCAGGAAGGGCTTCAAGGGCACCCTGGAGACGCTCAACGGGCTCGCCATCGCCTACTTCCGCGAGATTCACGGCGCCGACGACGTCGATCGGATCCAGGAGCGCGCGGTGGTCTCGGACGTTCCGGCCACCCTGCAGTTCTTCTCGATCTACGACTACACGAGCTACGCCTCGGGCGCGCACTGGCGGCTGCTCTCGGACTTCCTGCACTTCGTGTTCGACGAGGTTGCCTTCAACTTCACCGAATCCGACTGCGCGAATCCGCTGATCATGGCGCACCTGCGCGGGCTGCGGACCGAGCGGGTGTACCAGCGCTCCTACCGCGAGGGTGTGGGACAGTACGTCGACTTCGCCCTGGGCCTGATGCGTCGCAAGAACTTCCCGGAACACCTGGTCGAGGAGATGCGCCTGCGGTACGACACCGAGGAGGGCATCGAGCGCACCCGCAGAACGGCGACCGAGTACGCCGAGGACGCGTTCGGTCTCACCACCACGCAGCTGGTCTGCATGGTCTATTCACCGTTCGCCGCGGGCGCGACCCACCTGCACGAGTTCCTGGCCGGTGAGCACCCGGACCTGCTGATGGACGAGGACGGCATCCGTGCCGTGCTGGCCGGCTCCGACAACCGCACCCTCGTGCCGCGTCTGGAGCGCATCAGCGGCCTGAGCGTGAACGACCTGCGGGTCCTGCACGACGGGGTGCTGTGGTCACCGCGGACGGACGTCTCCGACCAGGCGCGGGTTCTCCAGCGGGTGATGACGACCGACCCGCACCAGAAGGTGATCACCGCGAAGCGCAACCCCGCGGGCGACGAGATGGTGGACCGGGTCGCCGGCCGCTGACCGGCGGCCGTACCGCAGAGCGTTCCTGGAGGGTGGATGGATCTCGGTATTGCCGGACGGACGGCTCTGGTCTGTGCGTCGACGGGCGGTCTCGGCCGGGCGATAGCCGAGCAGCTGGCCGCCGAAGGCGCGCGTACGGTGATCTGCGGTCGCCGGGAGGCACTCGCGAAGCAGATTGCCGCCACGCTGCCGCGCGCCGTCGGCGTCGGCGTCGATCTCCTCGCCGACGACGGACCGGCCGAGCTGTTCGCGGCGACGGTCGCGGCATTCTCCGCACCGGACATCCTGGTGCTCAACGGGCCCGGTCCCCGGCCGGACGCGGCGGCGGACATCGGTGTCGACGCGGTGGACGCGGCGCTCGATGCGTTGGTGCGGCAGCACGTCAGGTTGGTGTCGCACGCGCTGCCGGTCATGCGGAGGAGGCGCTGGGGGCGGATTCTCGCGGTGGGTTCGAGCGGGGTCGTGGCCCCGTTGCCGAACCTCGCGCTGTCGAACCTGGGCCGCGCGGCGCTCGCCGGTTACCTCAAGACGCTGGCCGCCGAGGTGGCTGCGGACGGCGTCACGGTGAACATGCTCCTGCCGGGTCGCATCGAGACCGAGCGGACGGCGGCGGTCGACGCGGCCAACGCCCGGCGAAGCGGCCGCACCGTCGCCGATACCAGGGAGCTCTCCGTCGCCACGATCCCGGCGCGCCGGTACGGCCGCCCGGCGGAGTTCGCGGCGACCGCCGCGTTCCTCTGTGGAGCGCCGGCCTCGTACATCACCGGGACCGCGCTACGGTGCGACGGCGGCCTGGTCCGCAGCCTGTAGCCCGGTTCGGGCGCACACCGACGGCAGGAACGGGAATCGCCGGCGCGGCCCCGTTCCTGCCGTCGCGGTGCCCGCCGGCACCATCCTGCGCCGCCTGTTCGACGCCGCCGGTGCCGGCCATCGTGAGGCGGGCGACTCAGACACGTCCGCGGTCGACGACCTGCCCGCGCCACCCCGAACGGGAGCGACGACGGGGGCACCGCGCGCCGCGCGCCCCCGGGCCGGCGGATCAAATTATGCTATTGGCCCAGAAGCTCCCGAGAACTGACCCGCGTAAATCAGCACCGATCTCCTGAGTAAATCAGTTTCCCAGCCTATGGAACGGGTGTTATTCGTGTCGGCGGTGGCAGCCCTGCCGGAGCCTGACAGCGTGACCAGCCGCGGGGGCCGGAAATCTGCTGATGTCTTGTCGGTGCCTTGTTTTCGGTGGAGGCTTGGGCCAGAATGGGCGTGCCATGTCCATTGGCCAGCTGCTATTTGACGCCGTGCTCCGGCCAACTCGACGACACCGACCCAAGCTCGTACGGGGGCGTGGGCGGGAGGGTGGTGGCGCTATGGCCGATTGGGATTTTCGCCTGCTCGGCACAGTAAAAGTGCTGGTAGACGGGGTGCCGCTCGTCCTCGGGCCGGTTAAACAGCGGCTGGTGCTGGCCGTGCTCGTGTCTCATGCCGGGCAGGTCGTCTCGGTCGACAGCCTCGTCGATCGGGTCTGGGAACGCCCGCCTTCCGCTGTGCGCAACGCGCTGTATGCCCACATCTCCCGGATTCGCCGACTACTGGCGAAGGTGGACAAATCCAATGCGGTGATGATATCACGAACATCGCAGGGTTACACACTCGAAGCATCGCCCGACATCATCGACGTCCGCAATTTCTTGAGCCTCGTCGAACGGGCGCGAAGCGAACCTGACCAGGGACGTAGGGCGGCTTTACTCGGTCGGGCTTTATCGCTGTGGCGTGGCCCCGCCATGGCCGACCTCTCCGGCCACTGGGTGAGCCGTACGCGCGAAACGTGGGGACAACAACGGCTGACCGCTGCCGTCGAATGGGCGAAACTGGAGACGGGCAACGGTCACCCGGACGTCGTGATCGACACGCTGACCGCCCTGACCATGGAGAATCCGCTGGCCGAGTCCATCGTCGCGGAACTGATGCGGGCGCTGCGGGCGGCGGGCCGCAGCGCCGAGGCGATCAACTGGTACGCCCGGACCCGTGAGCACTTCCTGGACGTCCTCGGTGTCGAACCGGGCCCCGAGTTGAACGAACTGCACGTGTCGATGCTGCGGTCCCGGTTCCGCACCCAGGGCGCTCAGCTACCGGTTCCGGAGAGCAGCGAACCGGCGAGGGCGGTCACCTCCTCCGTGCCGGCACAGTTGCCCGTCGACGCGGCGGTCTTCGTCGGCCGCACCGAGCGGCTGGCCGAACTCGACAGCCACCTGGCGGCGGGTGCCGGACCGGGGGGAGTCCGCGTGGTGATCTCCGGGTCGGCCGGTGTCGGCAAGACCGCGCTCGCGACGCACTGGGCACACCGGGTCCGTCACCTTTTTCCCGACGGTCAGCTCTATATCAACATGTACGGGTACGCCAATCGGGTGCCGGTCCGTCCCGCGGAGGCCCTCGCCCAGTTCGTCCGGGTCCTCGGGGCACCGATGCACACCATTCCGCTGGGGGTCGACGAACTCTCCGCGCTGTACCGATCGCTGCTGGCCGACCGCCGGGTGCTCGTGGTGATCGACAACGTGGCCGCGGTGGGCGACGTCCGTCCACTGCTTCCGGCGGCGCCCGGATGCATGGTCCTGGTCACGAGCCGGAACCGGCTCCGCGGGCTGGTGGCCCTGGACGGGGCGTACCGGCTGCAACTCGACGTGCTGACCCCCGACGACGCGACCACCATGTTCCACCACCTGCTCGGCACCCAGGCCCGGAGCACCAGGCCGGAGACCATCGGGGCACTGGCCGCCGCCTGCGCCTACCTGCCGCTCGCCATGCGTATCGCGGCCGCGACGATCGCCGACCGGCCGGGGCAGTCCGTCGAGCAGTACATCGACAGACTGAACGTCGACAACCGGCTCGACCTGCTGTCCACGGGTGACGACGAGCGCAGCATGGTGGGCGTCGCGTTCGATCTGTCGTACCGCATGCTGCCGGCCTGGGCGCGCACCATGTTCTGTCTGCTCGGTGTCGCGCCCGGACACGACATCTCCGTGTCCGCGGCGGCTGCGCTGCTGGGGGACACCACCGCCACGGCGGAGCTTCTTCTCGAGCAGTTGGTCGGCAGTCATCTGCTGGACGAGCGCAGCCCCGGCCGGTTCACCTACCACGACCTGCTGCGCCTGTACGCCAGGAGACAGGCGCAGATCGAGATCACCCCCGAGACGCGGCGCGCCGCCCTCCGCCGGCTGCTGGACCACTACCTGCACACGGCGGACTCCGCCGCCCGTCAGCTGTACCCACAGATGTTCCGGCTGCGGCTCCCCGACCCACCACCCGGCGTGCCGGTCATCCCGCTCGACGACCACCAGGCGGCCCTGGGCTGGCTGGACAACGAGCGACCCAACCTCGTGGCGCTCGCCAAGGGTGTCACCGACAGCGAGACACGCCCGTTGATCTGGATGCTCGCCGACACGCTGCGGGGATACCTCGCGCTGCGCCAGTACATGCACGACTGGTTCACGATCGCCGAGGCGGGCCTGGCCGCCGCGTGCGCCGAGGACAGCGCGATCGGGCAGGCTGCGGCGCATCACAGCCTCGCCCAGGCGTGCCACAGCATCACGCGCTACGCCAAGTCCATCACCCACCTTCGCCAGGCCCTGGCGCTGAGCGAGCAGGCCGGCTGGTCGGAGGGGCACACGGCGGCGCTGTGCAACCTGGGCATCGTCTACAGCGATCTCGGCGAGCTGGACGCGGCCGTCGCGCACTTCATGCAGGCGCTGCACGCCAACGAGGCCAACAACAGCCTCGCCGGCATCGCGGTCAACCTCAACAACCTCGGCGACACCTACCGGCGGATGGGCAAGCTGCCGGAAGCGATCGACTACCTCACCGCCGCGCTGGTTCGCTACCGGATGCTGAAGTCGCCGACCGGACAGGCGAGCGTACTGACCGCGCTGGGCGGGGTCCGCCGGGAACTGGGCCACCTGACCGCCGCCACCAGCCTGATCAGCGACGGTCTGGAGATCCATCGTGGCATCGGCGACCGTTACGGCGAGGCGACCGCCCTGATCGAGCTGAGTCGGGTACGGGCCGAGGGTGGTGAGGGCCAGGCCGCCCTCGCCACCGCGGCCAAGGCCTTCGAGCTGAGCAGGGAACTCGACGACCGGCAGATCGCCGCCGACGCCCACAACGCGATCGGGCAGGCATGGGCACTCCAGGGCGACGACCCGGCGGCCCTCACCCACTTCGAGCAGGCCCGGATCAGCGCCCAGCAGGCCGGATCGCTGCGCCCGGAGGCGGAGGCCCTGATCGGATCGGCGGTGCTGTTCGTCCGGACCGGCCGTCTCGGCGAGGCCGCCGATTGGGCCGGCCGTGCACTGGAGATGACCCGCCGAGCCGGTTACCGCAGCCTGGAACGGCGTGCCGCCGCCGCGCTGGAGGCCGCGCGGCGACCCCCGCCCGCCGCGCTGGTGTCACACCAGCGACGCGGCAGGGCGGCGGGGGTTCCCGTCGGGGGCCGACCGGGCGGTGACCCCGCCGAGACGCGCTGACCGACGCCGACCGCCCGTCCGCCGTCTCCGTCACCGCAGGGTGCCTGCGGCAGGTCGACGCGGGGGCGTCCGGGGTCGGTGACCGACGGGCGACGTCGGCGGGAATCTGTCGGCATGTCGACACCAGCCCCCATTCGCTACCGGAACTGGCCGTGACCTCGGCGGATCGCTCCGGCCTCCGGTCCCACGGCCGCGCGGTCCCCGGCGCGGTCGTGGCACAGTGCTCGGCATCCGTCCGGAGCCTCCGGACGACGGCCGCTGACCGCGACGTTCAGCAGAATCTGGGGAATCAGAGCATGGGTGCCGACTCGGACTGGGGCGATTTTCTGGCCGCCGACACGCCGATCGGGGACACCACCCCGGCCGGGGCGGTGGCGGCGCTGCCGGAACCGGCGGCGTCGGTCGTGGAGGCCGAGATCAGCGGGGCCGTCGGCGACCAGGACTGGTCGAACTGGCACGCGGACAGCGGCGACGACTGGGCCGACTCCGCCCAGGACTGGGCCGACTACGCGGTGGAGAACGCCGCGGCCGGCAACGTCGAGATCGCCGAGAGCGCCATGGCACGGGCGGCCGACCATGCCGACATCGCCGGGGACAACTACACCGCCTCCACCGACTACGCCGACGCCGCCGTCGACCATCTGGAGACCGCCGCCGCGGAGGTCGACTGGGCCACCAGCGGCACCGACACCGCGCCGACCGGCACCTCCTACGACGCGACCTCCTACGACGCCGGCACCTCCTACGACGCCGGGGGTTACGACGCCACCGCGTCCAGCTTCGACACCGGCGCCTCCTACGACGTGGCGGAATGAGCTGGGCCGACGCCGGTGGACCCGGTGCCCTGCCGCCGGCCGTCCCGGCCGGGCTGGAGCCCGGCCGGCTGGCGGCCGGCGCGGAGCGACGACTCGGCGCCCCGCCGAGCCTGGCCCGCCAGCAGCTGCTGCGCGGCCTGCGCGAACTCGCCTTCACGCTGAGTACCGAGCAGCTCAGCCTCCTGGAGGCGGTACGCGGCTCCCGCCTCGGTGGCGTCACGCTCTCGCCCACGCAGGTGCCGGTCCTGCTGCGGATCACCCTGGAGGCCGACGGCCCAGGGGTACGGGTGGGCGTGCTGCTGGTCGACCGCTGGCCGGGCAGGCTGGGCCGGAACTGGGGCGTGACCTCGGTGTACGTCAGCCTTTTCGAGTCCGTGCTGAGCACGTTCGACGCCGTCCTCGCCCGGCTCGACCCGGCGGCGGCGACCTCGTTCGCCCCGTGGTGGCGGCAGACGGGCCCCGGTGACGTGGCGGTGATGCAGCACGCCGCCGGGCTGGCCAACCGGGCGCAGGCGGTGCTCTCCCGGCATGCGGGACGGCTGCTCGACGGCGACGGACAGGCCCCCCGGCGGGCGGTGGTCACCCGTGCCGGCGGCGGCGCGGTCTTCGCCTTCGAGACGGCCGACGCGGTCGCCGAGGTCCCCGCCGAACTGGCCGACGGCATGTTGATGGTCGGCACGCTGATCGTCAGCCGGCCGGGCGGGATGCCGCCGAAGCTGGTCGGGCAGGTGCAGTCGCTGGTGTTCCGGGTCGAGGAACGCCTCGCGGCGGGTGGAACCGACCGGATCACCGTCGAACCGGCGGACGTGCCGGTGGTGACCTTCCTGCACCAGCAGGCCCGGCTGCGCGGCCTGCTGCCGGTGCGGACCCTGCGCACCTGCACCACCTGCCGGTTGGAGAAGGTCACCAATCCGGAGCTGGAACGCCGGCAGGAGCGCACCCGGCGTACCCGGGACCTGGCCAGCGGCATCAGCGGACTGGTCACGCCCTACGTGCTCGCCGGTCGGCTGGTGCAGCTCCAGGACAGGGGTCCGACGTTCGCCTGTCCCCGCTGTCAGGGGATGGACGCCGACGAGACGGTGGTGACGTACTGCCAGCGGTGCGGTGACCGCCGGGCCGAGACCGCGCTGCGCACCTGCCCGACGTGTCAGTTCGACTTCCGTGCTCTGGTCGGCGGGGATCAGGTCTGGCGGCCCAGGGCGGCCGTGCCGGCGGTCTCCGGCCCGGGGCCGAAGCCCGCCGAGGCCCTGCCGCCCGTCGGGCCGACGCCGGGCTACCGGCCCGACCCCGAGGCGGAGCAGTGGCCCCGTCCGCCGGGTTTCCCCTCCTGAGCGCCACCGGGTCGCGCCGCGTCGGCTGCCGACCCGTACCCGTGGTGGATGCTGGTGCCACCGGCGGCCCGCGCGACGCCCGCCGCCAGGTCGGCGGGGTTCGTCGCCGGCCGTGGCCTGGCGCAGCGGTCCGTCAGGGGCCGGCATGGAGGGCTTCTTCTGCTTCGCATTCGTCGCCGGCGTGGTCGGCGTCATCGTCTGGCAGTTCATCGAGACACAGCGGGCGGTAGCGACGACGACCGTCGCGTCCGCGCGTCCCCCCGCGGAGGCGGCGCAGATCGTCCGTGGCGCGTTCGGCGGTCCCCGGGCCGTGCTCTGGACGACGGCCGCCGGACCGGGAACGATCAACATGCGCCGGCGGGGAGTTCGTGGTGGCATCACGATGTCGATCACCGTCGAGCCGCGTCGGGGCGGCGGCTCCGAGGTGGCGATGTGGGCCTCGGAAACCGTCGTCTACCTCGGCTTCCTGGTCAACTTCGCCGGCGTGGTGAACCGGCGGAAGGCGGCCATCGGGCGGCTGCTGACGGCGGATCCGGCTGACCGCTGAGGAGCGCCTCGCCGTCGTCGGGTGGCGTCGGCACCAGGCCCCCGTCAGGGGAACGGCTGCGGCCCAGGACGTCGCCGTCCTGGGCCGCAGTGGTGGTGCCGGGTGCCGGTCAGATCTTGATGTCGCTGCACCACATGTAGGTCTGGTCCGCGTGGGACGCCTTCCAGATGAAGAACAGGATGTGGTTGCCGCTCCGCGACGACGGGATCGAGACGTTGAACGAGATGTTCTGTGCCGGTGCGTAACGCCCGGTCGTCGTGATCAGGTCGAGGTTGCCCCACCCGAGCCGCTGGGTGGCGGAGTTGAACCCCTGCTTGGTGACGTAGACCCGGAAGAAGTCGGCGCCGTGGCTGGCCTGGTCGTACATCTGGACCGTCAGGTTACGGCTGACGGTGGTCGCCTTCCACGCCCCGGGCTGGTTCAGCGAGTTGTTCCTGGACAGGGCGTTGCTGCACAGCTGCCCGTCCGGGGTGCTGGGCTGGTACTGGCCGGCCAGGCCGTCACGCAGCTGGCTCATCCAGTTCCACATGGTGTCAGGGTTGGCCTGGAAGGCCTGCCAGCACATCGGGTCCTGCTGCTGCATGGCGGGGTTGGTGTGCTGGCTGCCCCAGGTCTTCCAGCACTGGTAGGCGCGGGTCGCCGGGTTGATGACGGTGCCGTGGGCCTGGGCCGCCCCGATGGCGGGCAGCGTGCCGACAACCATGGCGAACATCAGGACGAGCGCCTGGAGGGACCGGCGGACGGTGGACCGGGGCCGTCCACCGGATTGGTCGGAGCTGTGTGAACGCACTGTTCATCCTCCATTCCTCGGTACGAAACATCGGGCTGCGAACGCTTCCGGACCCACTGTTACATCTATTGCAGCAAATATCAACGTTGATCAATGTTTAGTCGGATGTGGAGCGACCTGTCCGAGATCGCCGGATCGCTGGTGGGACGGCACGTACGCAGGACGGCGGTCACCGCGCCGTCGTGGTGCGGACCGGCGGCCGGGCGGGGAAGTACCACCCGGCCCGGCCGGTGGGGTCAGAACCCGGCCGCGGCGTCGTACCGGCGGCGCTGGTCGGCCATCTCCGGGGCGGTCAGCGCCTCCTGCTGCGCCACCGTGGCGTACCTGGCCGGGAACATCTCCCGCAGCCGGTCGACGAACCGGACCCCCTCCGTCGCCTCGACCACCTGGATGCCCGGGGGATCGGTGGACATGTCCATGATCACCGGCCCGGCCAGCTTCACCGCCACGTCCCAGGGGCGCTTCTGCTCGGCGATGCCGCACAGGTGGAAGCCGTAGACCTTCCGCACGTCGGCGAGCGCGGTGGCCGCCTCGGGCTCGTAGCCGTAGACCCGGACCCCGCAGATCACCGGCGCCTTCTCCTCGGTGCCGCCCTGCTGGGCGCCGTGCCCGGCGTGCTGGTGCTCACCCGGGTCCGCCTGTTCGAGCGTGGTACGCATCCGGGCGACGATCTGCGCCTGCAGGTCCGCCGGCTCCGTCTCCGGGCCGGCCCGCCTGGCCAGGAAGACCGTGCCGGCCGACACCGCCAGCAGGATCACCGCCACCCACACCAGGCGGTGCCGGTACCACCCCGCGGAACTCTCTGGGGAAATCATGATCGCTTCTCACCTCGTCGCCGGTTCTGGTGCGCTGGCCGACTGGATCGGACGCCCCGCCGGCAGGGGTGGAGCGCGTCGGCCGGCGGAGACACGTGCCGGGGCGCGGCATGGCGGAAGGCGGTCCCGCCCGCCATGGTGCCCGTCTCATGGCGATGGCCCGGCGACGTGGCGTGCGAGCGCCGACCGAGGCGGCGCGCTGCCGGCGCTGCGATGCTCCCGTGCTGGCCGTGGTCGGCACGGTTGCCCCCGTGCCGCGGCGATATGAGCCATTCCAACACGTCTGGATACGCTTGGCAACATTGACAGGCGTCGGTATGGGTTCGGCCCGCGCTGTCAGCTGACCGCCAGTGTCCAGGCACGGACAGTGTGCGCTGCCCGTGGTCGGTTCCGGTCGATGATGGGTCACGTCGACGCGCCGCCGCGACAGGCCGGCGGGCGTGGCGCTGCGGACAGGGGATGGTCATGTCGTTCGAGGTCGACTTCAACTGGGCGTCGCAGGGCGTCATCGAGACGGTGGCGGTGCCCTTCCCCTCCCTGGAGACGCCACCCGACGTGGTCGTCGCCGATCCTCCGGTCCCGCAGCTGGCCTTCAAGGAGTCCGGCCCGGTCACGGTCACCATGCTCGGCTGCGGCCGGTGGAACCGGGACACCAGTTACCGGTTCAACGCCGGGTGCAACCCGGAGCCGCACCGGGCGGCCGAGGTGGGGGAGCTCGGGCTGCTCACCGCCGCGGACGGGCAGCGGCTGGAGGACTGGTTCCTCCAGCGGTATCCGACCGCCAACCCGGTGGTGCTCAAGAACGGCGGGAAGTGGAACCTCACGCTCACCCGTAACGGGGCGGTCTACAACTTCCACACGGGCATTCGGCCCGCCCACGGGTAGCGGTCGGCGTGCGCGGGGGTCGGCGGGCGTGTCCGTCGGCCCCCGCGGAGCGCTGGGAGACCTCCCGGCAGCGAGGGCCGGTGTCCCTGGGCACGCCGGATAACCGGTCGTCGGCGTCGGGGTGGTGGGCTAGGGTGGAGGCCGTCGCGGAGGGGAGCGGATCGTGGCAGGTGACGACGACATCTCCGGGTGAGCACCGACAGCGGTGACCGTGCGGCACAGGTCGCGCCGGTGCACCGCCCAGGTCGTCGCGTGCCCGTCGCCGGGTGGCGGAGGTCCGCCCGGTTCGCCTGTCCTCCGAGGTCCTCATGTCCGACAGTCATGTCGTCAGCTCCGCCCTGTCCTTCTCCTGGCCGGACGACACCCCGGTCTTCACCGACCTGTCGTTCTCCCTGCCCGGCGGCCGTACCGGCCTGGTCGCGGCCAACGGCGCCGGCAAGTCGACCCTGCTGCGGCTGATCGCCGGTGAGCTGCGCCCGACCGGGGGCAGCGTCACCGTCGAGGGGGTGCTGGGCTACCTGCCCCAGCACCTGCCCTTCGCCCGGGACCAGACGGTCGCCGGGGTGCTCGGGGTCGACCGTGTCGTCGCCGCGCTGCACGCCATCGAGGCCGGGGACGTCGCCGAGGAGCACTTCACCACCGTCGGCGACGACTGGGACGTCGAGGAACGGACCCGGGTCGAACTCGACCGTCTCGGGCTGGCCGACGTCGGGTTGGACCGGCGGCTCGGCACCCTCAGCGGCGGGCAGGTGGTCTCCCTCGGCCTCGCCGCCGAGCTGCTCAAACGGCCCGACGTGCTGCTGCTGGACGAGCCGACCAACAACCTCGACCGGGCGGCGCGGGCACGGCTGACCGCGGTGCTGCGCTCCTGGACGGGGTGCCTGCTCGTGGTCAGCCACGACCGGGCGCTGCTGGACGAGATGGACCGCATCGCCGTCCTGGACCACGGTGAGATCCGCTGGTACGGCGGCAGCTTCACCGAGTACGAGCAGGCGGTACGGGCCGAGCGGGAGGTCGCCGACCGGCAGGTACGCCAGGCCGAGCAGGACGTACGGCGGCAGCGGCGTGAACTCCAGCAGGCCCGCGAACGGGCGGCCCGCCGGGCCGCCACCGCCTCACGGAACCTGGCCGACGCGGGGCTGGCCCGGATCGTCGCCGGCAAACTCCAGCGGGACGCGCAGGTGTCGGCGGCCAGGGCCAACGACGTGCACACCGCGCGGGCGCGCGACGCCCAGGCCCGGCTGGACCAGGCGAGCGACGCCGCCCGGCGCGACGACCACCTGGTGGTCGACCTGCCCGACCCGGCGGTGCCCGCCGGCCGGACCGTGTTCCGTGGCGAGGGCCTCCAGGCGGGGTACGGCGGCCGGTCGGTCTTCGACGGCGACGGTGTGGACCTGCACATCCGTGGCCCCGAGCGGATCGCCCTGACCGGTCCCAACGGCGCGGGGAAGTCCACCCTGCTGCGGTTGATCGCCGGTGACCAGGATCCCGTCGCCGGCACGGTCACCCGGGCACCGGGGCGGGTGGCGTACCTGTCGCAGCGCCTCGACCTGCTCGACCCGGACCGCACGGTCGTCGAGAACTTCGCCGCCTCCGCACCGGCGCGGACCGCGGCGGACCGGATGAACCTGCTGGCCCGGTTCCTGTTCCGGGGCGACCGCGCCCGGTTGCCGGTCGGCGTGCTCTCCGGTGGCGAGCTGCTGCGCGCCACGCTGGCCTGCGTGCTGTTCGCGGAGCCCGCGCCGCAGTTGCTGCTGCTCGACGAGCCCACCAACAACCTGGACCTGACCAGCGTCGCGCAGCTGGAGAGCGCGCTCCTGGCGTACCGGGGGGCGTTCGTCGTCGTCAGCCACGACGAACGGTTCCTGGCCGGGATCACCGTGCGCCGCTGGCTCCGGCTGGCCGACGGTCGGCTCACCGGGTCCGACGGGCCGAGCTGACCCCCCAGCGGGGCGAGGCGCGTCAGGTGGCGTCGGCGGCCTCCCGGATGAGGGCGACGAGCTGGGCGGCCTCCGGGATGGCCACGGTGTGCGAACCACCGGGCAGCTCCACCGTGCGCCGGGAGCCCGCCCGCTCGGCCATGAACCGGTGGGCCGCGACCGGGATGTTGAGGTCCTCGCTGCCGAACAGGAACCAGGACGGCAGCGACCGCCAGGCGGGCTCGCCGGAGGGTTCGTTCAGGGCGGCCTCGGTGATCGGCCGCTGGGTCACCGCCATCACGGCGGCCCGCTGCGCGGTCGAGTCGGCGGCGAACTGGTGGTGGTAGCGGTCCTGCCGGATGTAGAGGTCGGTGCCCCCGTCGGGGAGGGCGACGGTGGCCAGCGTCTCGCCCAGCGAGCTGCCGGGGAAACGTCCGGCCAGGTCGGCGGCGCTCTCCCCGGGCTCGGGGGCGAAGGCCCCGACGTAGACCAGTGCGGTCACGCCGGTGCCCGCCGGGGGCACGTTGGAGATCACCATCCCGCCGTACGAGTGCCCGACGAGGACGACCGGACCCTCGATCCCGGTGAGCACGGCGCGCAGCTGGTCGGCGTCGTGCCGGACCCCGCGCAGCGGGTTGGCCAGGGCCACGGCGGGATATCCGGCGTCGAGCAGCCCGGCGGTCACGCCGTCCCAGCTCGCCGACTCGGCGAAGGCCCCGTGGACGAGGACGACCGTCGGCCTGCCGGGCTGTGCGGTGGTGATGGACATCGCGGATCGCCTCCGGGCGCTGGTGCGGGTGTCGACCCTATTGTCGGGTCATCGGCGCACCACCCCGTCCGTCGACCGACCGGCTCACCCGACCGGGGTAGCCGGCGGCGCGGAGCCGCCGCGACCGAGAGGAGCCCACTGTGAGTGACCACCCCGAGGAGCCAGCCGTCACCGGGGCGGCGATCGACCCGACCGTGCCGCCGAGTGGACCGGGCTGTGTCGAGTGCGACGCCTCCGCCGGGTGGTGGTTCCACCTGCGGCGCTGCGCGGCCTGCGGCCATGTCGGCTGCTGCGACTCCTCGCCGGGCCAGCACGCGACGGCGCACGCTGCCGCGACCGGGCATCCGATGGTACGCAGTTTCGAGCCCGGTGAGTCGTGGTTCTGGGACTACGGCGAGGAGCGGTTCCACACCGACGGGCCGGAGCTGGCCGCCCCGTCCTCGCGCCCGCTCGACCAGCCCGCCCCCGGTCCCCGGGGACGGGTTCCGGCGGACTGGCGGCTGCGGCTGCACTGAGCGTCCGCCGCCGACCCCGGCGACACGGGCCTCGCCGGGGTCGGCGGCGACCAACATGCTGAGCATCGTCGATGCCTTGACACCCCAGATGCGATCGCTAACACTTGTCTGCAATGCGCGCGTAACAACCAGAACACATGTTTCCCACCGCGGTGGATGCAGGCCACGGCTGCTCGTGCGGCACGTCGACCGGGCTGAGGCTGTGGGCTCTGGCCTGCGCGCGCCTCATTCATGTTAGCGATAACATCGACGACAGTCCCGGGAGGGCAGCATGACCGTGGTCCCACGCCGACCAGCAGCGACCCCGACCTCCGGGGCCTCCCGGTCAACGCCGTCACGTACCCGGTCGGCACGCCGGCTGCTGATCACCCTGGCGGCTGCGCTCACCGTGCTGACCGGCGGCATCGTCGTCGCGTCCCCGCCGGCCACCGCCGCCACCAGCCAGTTCCGGGGCATGAACTGGGCCGTGCTGGGGGACAACTTCAGCAAGGGCCCGCTCGTGGTGCAGGGCCTGAGCGCCTCCGACAGCAACGCGACGATACGGGCCAAGGCCAACGCCCTCTACGACGACATGACCGCCACCATGGGGGTCAACACCGTCCGGCTGCCCGTCAACACCCACACCGTGGGGACGGCGTGGTGGGAGGCCTACCGGGGTGCCATCGACGCCGCCACCGACCGTGGGTTCAAGGTCATCCTGGCCTACTGGGAGGACGGCGCCGCCTCCGGCGGCCGGATCACCAACCTCGCCGCCTGGAACGCGATGTGGTCCACGGTGATCAACAACTACGGCTCGAACCCCAACGTCTACTTCGAGCCGATGAACGAGCCGCACGGCTACAGCTCGGCGGACTGGCGCAACGTCGCGGCGAACTGGCTCAGCTCCCACCCCTCGGCGCCGCCCGGCCGGGTGCTGATCGGCGGCACCGGATTCAGCCAGGATCTGCGGGACATCTGCAACGACAGCCGGTTCAACGCGACCCTGCTCTCCTTCCACTACTACGCCTTCTTCTACGGCGAGATGACCTACGACGCCTTCCTCGGCCACATCCAGGCCCGCCTGGGCAACTGCGCCTCCCGCGCGGTCGCCACCGAGTACGGCGCACCCATGAACGACGGCCGCAACTACGCCGACCCGAACAGCACCGACAACTTCGTGCGCTACATCCGGGCCATGGCCCAGGTGATGCGGAACAACCAGATGGGTGGCACCTACTGGCCCGCCCTCGGCGGCAAGCCCGGCACCATCGGCTACGACTGGTACTCGATGTACGCGCTCAGCGGCAGCGGCACCGACCTCAACCTGACCGTCCGCAACCCCTCCGGGTCCGACCGGATCCGCTACGGCTGGGGCGACACCATCGGCAACGAACCGACGACGCCCCCGCCGTCGACGGGGACGTACTACCGGATCACCGCGCGGCACAGCGGCAAGGCGATGGACGTCCAGCAGCCGAACACCGACAACGGCGCGCGGGTCGGGCAGTACACCTACGCCGGCAACGCCTGGCAGCAGTGGCAGTTCACCGACGCCGGCAGCGGCTACTGGCGCATCGTCAGCCGGCACAGCGGAAAGTGCCTCGACGTGACCAGCGCCTCCACCGCCGACGGGGCCGAACTCATCCAGTACACCTGCGGCAGCGGCACCAACCAGCAGTTCCAGCTGGTCACCAACGGCAGCTACTTCCAGCTCCGGGCCCGGCACAGCAACAAGTGCGTGGACGTGCCGGCCCTGTCGACCGCCGACGGCGTGATCCTCAAGCAGTACACCTGCAACACCGGCACCAACCAGCAGTGGTCGCGTACGGCCGTCTGACCATCCGGGACCACGGATCCACCGGCCGGGGGCGGACCCCGGCCGGTGGCGACGGGGCCGACCGGTCGCGGTGGACGACGGTGCCGGCCCGTCACGATGGTGTCGGCCGGTCGCGGTGCCGACCGGCCGCGCCGCGACGACCGGCGCGGTACGCGGGCGGGCCGCGCGGCCACGGGGACGTCGGACGTCAGGACGGCGCCCGCCCGCCTTACGCCCGGCCCGTCGCGGCGGGCAGCCGTACCTCGAACTGGCAGCCCCGAACGGTGTTGCGCACGTCGACCCGGCCGCCGTGGGCCTCGACGAGCCCCCGCACGATCGCCAGGCCGAGCCCGCCGCCGCCACCGGAGCCGACCGCGCCCGGTGTGCGGGCCCGCTCGCCCCGGAAGGCGACGTCGAAGACCCGGTCCAGATCCTGCTCGGGGATGCCACCGCAGGTGTCGGAGACGGCCAGCCACACGCTGTCGCGCTCGTGGCCGGCGGCGATGTGCACGGTGCCGTCCTCCGGGGTGTACCGGACGGAGTTGACCAGCAGGTTGCTGACCACCCGGGCGAGTTCGCGTTCCCCGGCGCGGACGGAGGGCCAGCCGCTGTCCGCGGCGACCAGGCGGATCCGGCGGCCGGCGGCGAGCGGCGCGACACCGGCGATCGCGTCGGACACGATGTCGCGCAGCGGCACGGTGGTGGGGACGAGCCGCAGCGCGCCCGCGTGGATCCGGGACAGCTCGAACAGGTCGTCGACGAGTTGCGCCATCCGGTCGCTCTCCACCCGGATCCGGCGGTGGTACTCGGCGACGGTGGCCGGGTCGTCGATGATCCGGTCCTCGAGGGCCTCGGCCATCGCCCGTAATCCGGCCAGTGGGGTGCGCAGGTCGTGCGACACCCAGGCGACGAGTTCGCGTCGCCCGGCCTCCAGCCGCCGTTCCCGCTCCCGGGCCGCCTGGGCCCAGACCGCGGAGGCGGCCAG
The DNA here is from genome assembly GCF_029581315.1 of Micromonospora sp. WMMD714. Taxonomy (NCBI): domain Bacteria; kingdom Bacillati; phylum Actinomycetota; class Actinomycetes; order Micromonosporales; family Micromonosporaceae; genus Micromonospora; species Micromonospora sp. WMMD714. The sequence continues at coordinate 6,058,883 of NZ_CP120744.1, read as the reverse complement.
CCGACTGCCGAAGACGGCGCCGACGGCGAGGCTGATCACCGCGGAGGCGCTCACGGTGACCAGGACGACCCACAGGTCGTGCGGGGACAGGAACATCGCCCGGGCGACGGTGGCGACGCCGACCACCACGGCGAGCACGGTGACGGTGAGCAGCACCAGCACGTGCAGCAGGATCGAGCGGCCCCGCAGCAGCCGGAGAATCCCGGCCCCGGCCAGCCCGACGACGCCGCCGGCGACGAGGGCGTAGAGCCCGATGAGCAGCATGTCCCTCACCGGCCGCCCCCCTCGTCGAGCGGATCGTAGCGGTAGCCGACACCCCACACGGTGCAGATCCGACGCGGTTCGGCCGGCTCCTTCTCGATCTTCTCGCGCAGCCGACGGACGTGGACGGTCACCGTCGACTGGTCGCCGAACTGCCAGCCCCAGACCTTGTCCAGCAGGTCGGCGCGGGACCATGCCCGCCCGGGGTGGCGCATCAGGAAGACCAGCAGGTCGAACTCCCGGACGGTCAGCGCCAGCGGCACCCCGTCCAGCTCGGCGACGCGGCGGGCGACGTCGACGGCCAGCTCCGCGTCGACGAGCCGGCCGAGGCCCGCCGGACCGGTGGCGGGTCCGGCGGTACGCCGCAGCACCGAACGGATCCGGAGCACGAGTTCCCGGGGCGAGAACGGCTTGGTCATGTAGTCGTCCGCGCCGACCTCCAGCCCCAGCACCCGGTCGGCCTCCTCGCCGAGGGCGGTCAGCATGATCACCGGCAGGTCGGGTAGCTGCCGGCGGATCCGGCGGCACACGTCGAGGCCGTTGATCCCGGGCATCATCAGGTCGAGCACCACGAGGTCGGGCCGCCGGGCGGCGATGGCCGCGAGCCCGGCGGCCCCGTCGGCGGCCAGCCGGACCTCGCAGCCGTCCTGTTCCAGGTAGCGCCGAACGACGTCGCTGACCGTGGGGTCGTCGTCGACCACCAACACCCGATGTCCCATCCCGGCCACGCTACCGACCGTCCGGTCGCGGGCCGTCCCCGCCAGGTGTTGCGGATTTCTTACCGCCCGTCCGCCGCCGGCGTCGCCGGTCCCGCCACAGCCCCGTCAGCGCCGTCGCGGCCACGACGAGCAGCAGCACCACGGCGAGGTTCCGACCGTACGTCAGCGGCAGTGCCGAGGGGTTGTCCGGGGACCGGCCGAAACCGAGCACGAGTGGCAACGCGACGACGGTGACCGTGCCGGCGCTGATCGCGGCCACCCGGGCCAGCGGACGGTGACGACGCGGGACGACCCGGGTGAGTACCGCACCGGCGGCCAGCAGCCCGACCATCCAGACGAGGTCGTGCCCGACCAGGACGCCGGCCAGGAAGAGCAGCACCCCGGCCGGCGACAGGTCGGGATCGGCCAGCGCGCCCAGCACGGCGTACCCCATGGTCAGCGTGCCGACCGCGACCAGCGCCACCCGGATCCTCACGGCGTCTCCCGGATGGTGATCCGGCCGAGCCACTTGGTCTGCCGCACCCCGGGCCGGTTCGGGGCGACCAGGCGGGCGGGGTAGCCGTGGTCGAGGTGCAGGGGTTCACCGCCCAACCGCAGGGCGACCAGGGTCAGCGGGTCACGCACGTGCGCCGGCCCGAGGGTCGACGTGCGGTACCGGCCGGCCGCCTCCAGCGAATCGACGACGACGGTCGCCCTCTCCGGGTCGCCGCCCACGAGGGCGACCAGGTCCCGCAGGCGTACGCCGCTCCACCGCCCGGTGGCGCTCCACCCCTCCACACAGGCGATCGGCAGCCGCGCGGTGTGCTGCTCCAACCCGTGCAGGGCGGCGAGGTCCAGCGCGACCTGCCCGGCCGGACCGGTGACCACCAGCCGGTACGCCGGGTCCAGCGCCAGGGCGGCCACCCCGGCGCGCTGCGCGGTCCGGTTGACCGGCAGCCCCTGCGGCCCGACGTCCGGCCGGCGGGGGGCGAGCACCGCCAGCCCGGACAGCGGCCGGACGGTCTGTCCGACCGTGGTCAGGGTGACCAGCCCGGCCGCGGCGGCGACCCCGCCGAGCAGGCCGCGCCGGCTGAGCCGGTCGGCCGGCAGCTCGTCGGTGGGACGGGTGAGCGCGGCGCGGACGACAGGCAGTTGCACGCCCACGTGCGCCAGCAGCGCGCCGACCGCCAGCCACGCCACCCAGTAGTGCCCGGCGGTGAAGAAGTACGGCATCGGCGCGTACCAGCGGGAGATGTTCAGCACCCCGCCGACCACCTGGAACAGCGCCGCGGCGACCAGCACGGCGACGCTGGCGCGTTCGACCGCGTGGGCGACCGAACGGATCGGCGGCCAGCCGAACAGGTGCGGGTAGACCGACCACAGCTTGGCCCCGAGCAGCGGCACCGTGGCCAGCCCGGTCGCCACGTGCAGACCCTGGGTGAACCGGTACAGCCCCACCGGGCGGGCCGGCCACCCGAGCCAGGCCGGCGGGTCCAGGGCCAGGTGACTGAGCAGCCCGGTGAGGAAGCAGACGGCGAACGTGACACCGAGCGCGACGCCGAGTTGGCTGGTCAGCCGGCTCGACCGCACCCGGGAGGGAAACCCGTCGGGGCGCAGCGGCCCGCGCCGCAGGGCCTCCGGCGGCGCCGGCAACGATGCCCGCCACCAGCCGGTGAGCCGCCGCCACCCGGCCGACCGGCCGGTCACCCCGGGGTGAGGGTGGCGAACCACCGCCCCGCCTCCGTCCAGGTCTCGCGCACCCGCAGCGCGGTGGCCCCGGCCAGCGCGGGGAGGTCGTCCAGGGGGACGCAGGCCCAGGGCAGGAGGCTGCCGGCGCCGCCCGGGGTCTGCACCGTGGCCGTGCCGGACCAGGCGGGGGTGCCCGGTGGCGCCAGCTCGGCGTGCAGGTGACCGTCGGTCGCCAGCAGCCGGCGACAGCGGCGCAGCAGCCGGTGCGGGTCACCGCCGATGCCGATGTTCCCGTCGGCCAGCAGCAGGTGCCGCCAGCGCCCGGCCCCCGGCACCGGGCCGAACACGTCCCGTCGCAGCGCCACCGCGCCCCGCCCCCGGGCCAGCCGGACCGCGATGGCGCTGACGTCGATACCGAGGGCCGGTAGGCCGGCGTCGAGCAGCGCGCCGGTGAGCCGGCCGGGACCGCAGCCGACGTCGAGGGTGGGGCCGGTGCAGCGGGCGAGCAGCGTGGCGTCCCCGGCGGTGGCGTCCCGGCACCACACGGCCGGATCGAACCGGAGCACCCCGCCGCTCGGGTGCCGGGCCGTGAAGGCGGCGGGGACGCCCGAGGCGGCCCGGTCGAAGACCGCGTCGAAGACCGCGACGGCGCTCACCGGGCGACCGCCGTCGGTGACGGCACACCGGCCGCCACGGCGACGGTCGGCACGATGGCTGCGACGGGGGCAGCCGCCATGGTGGCGGTCGGTACGTGGGCGGCTGCGGTTGCGGTCGGCACGTGGGCCGCTGCCGCGGCGGTCGGTACGTGGGCCGCGACGGCGGCGGCGAACCGGCTGCTGGCCGGGCACTCGGCGGCCACCGCGTGGGCGTCGGCCGCGGTGTCCACGTCGCGCAGGCGGGGCAGCAGGTGGACCCGCAGGCCGCGGCGGCGCAACGCGGCCAGGGTGAGCCGTCCGGTGTCCGCCACCGAGGTCGGGATCGTGCGTAGCACCTCGGCGTGGCCGGGGTCGCGCAGGCCCAGCGTCCACCACCCGCCGTCGTCGGCCGGCCCGAACACCGCGTCCGGACCGTCCGACGCGCCGAGCAGCCGTACCGCCGAGTCCAGCTGACCGACGGTGAGCTGCGGGGTGTCCATGCCGATCAGCAGGGCGGCGGTGCCGGCCGCGCGGGTGTCGGCGAACGCGGCGGCGAGCCGGTCGCCCAGCGGACCGCCCCGCTGGGCGAGCGCGGTCCAGCCCGGCGGGGCCGGATAATCGCCGTCGACGACCAGGACCCGCGCGCCGGCCGTGGCCGTAGTGACGGTGGCGAGGGTGTCGGCGAGGGCGGCCGCGGCGACCCGGGCCGCCTGTTCGGGGGTGCAGGGCGGGCAGAGCCGGGTCTTGACCCGGCCCGGCTCCGGCTTCTTGGCCAGCACCAGCACCTGGGGGCCGTTCACCGGGCCAGCACCGCGCCCATGTCCCGGACCGCGCGGGCGGTGCCGAGCAGGGTTCCGGTGACCTTGGACCGGGTGCCGGCCGCCCGGGGGTGGTAGTCGACCTCGACCTCGACCACCCGCCAGCCGGCCCGATCGGCCGCGATCAGCAGCTCCAGCGGATAGCCGAAGCGGCGGTCCCGCAACCCCAGCGCCAGCAGGTCGTCCCGGCGGACGGCCCGGATCGGCCCGATGTCGTGGACGTCGAGGCCGGTCGTGCGGCGCAGCCGGTGGGCCAGGAAGGCGTTGGCGGCGCGGGCGTGCAGCGGCCACACCCCGGGGGCGGTCGGGCGACGTCGCCCGGTGCCCAGCTCCGCCTCGCCGACGGCGACCGGGCCGACCAGCCGGGGCAGCTGCGCCGGGTCGAAGGACCCGTCGGCGTCCATGACGCACACCACCCCGTCGTCGGGGTCGGCCGCCAGGACGCCGGCGTGCACGGCCGCGCCGTACCCGGGTTCGGCCACGCTGATCACCTCGGCGCCGCAGGCACGGGCCACCGCCGCCGAGTCGTCGGTGGAGCCGTTGTCCACCACGATCGGCCGGTAGCCGGCCGGCATCCGGGCCAGCAGGTCGGGCAGGGCCGGGGCCTCGTTGCGGCAGGGAAGAACCACATCGGTCATGCTGCGGACGCTAGGACAGGATCCGCCCGGAAATCCTTACCGGCCGGTGACGGTGTTCCCGGCACCGGCGGCCGGGTGCGGAGTTCTTACGAACCGCTGACGGGCGGCGTCACCGGGGGCGGTCGGCCGCCTCCCGGCTCTACCGTCGGCGCGTGACCCACGTACTCGTCACCGGCGGCGCCGGTTTCATCGGAACCCATGTCGTGACCGCCCTGCAGGATGCGGGCCACCGGGTGACAGTGCTGGACTCCGGTCATCCCGGCGCCCACCGGCAACCGCTGCCGGACACCGTGGCGGGCGCTCCGCTCGTCCGGGCCGACCTGCGCGACCGGTCCGCCGTGGACGGGGCGCTGGCCGGGGTGGACGTGGTGGTCCACCAGGCGGCCATGGTGGGACTCGGCGTCGACCTGGACGACCTGCCGGAGTACGCCGGCTGCAACGACCTCGGCACGGCCGTCCTGCTCGCCGCGATGGCCCGCGCCGGGGTGCACCGGCTGGTGCTGGCCAGTTCCATGGTGGTCTACGGCGAGGGGGCCTACGCCTGCCCCGTGCACGGGCCGGTCCGTCCCGCCGCGCGCACCGTCGCCGATCTGGCCGCCGCCCGCTTCGAGCCGACCTGCCCGCGCTGCGGTGCCGCCGTCGTCGCCGGACTGGTCGACGAGGACGCTCCACCGGATCCGCGCAGCGGCTACGCCGCCACCAAACTGGCCCAGGAGCACCTCACCGCGGTCTGGGCCCGGCAGACCGGGGGCTCCGTGGTGGCGCTGCGGTACCACAACGTCTACGGGCCGGGCATGCCCCGGGACACGCCGTACAGCGGGGTGGCGGCGATCTTCCGCTCCTCGATCGAGGGCGGCCGGCCGCCCCGGGTGTTCGAGGACGGCGGCCAGCGCCGCGACTTCGTGCACGTCCGGGACGTGGCGGCGGCCAACCTGGCGGCGCTGGAGGCGACCGGGACGCGCACCGGCTGGCGGGCGTACAACATCGCCTCCGGCCGCCCGGCCACCATCGGCGAGCTGGCCACGGAGTTGGCGCGGGCGGCCGGTGGCCGCCCGCCGGTAATCACCGGTGAGTTCCGGCTCGCCGACGTGCGGCACGTGGTCGCCTCGCCCGCCCGTGCCGAGGCCGAACTCGGCTTCCGGGCCGCCGTGGGCCTCACCGACGGGATCGCGGAGTTCGCGTACGCACCGCTGCGCGGGTGAGCGGCCCTCCGCGGGTGAACGGCGGTGCGCGGGTGAACGGCGCTGCGCGGGTGAGCGGCGGTGCGCGGCACCGCCCGCCGCGCGCCGACCTGATCGCCGCCGCCGCCGCGGTCGGCCTGTTCGCGGTGGCCGCCGTCGCCGGCGGCGTGCTGTACCTGACGGGCCGCCCGGTGCACGCCAGCGCGGCGCCGCTGTTCGCGCAGTGGCTGCCGCACGTCGGCCCCGGCACCCCGCTGGCCGTGCTGCTGGCCGTGCTGGTCTGGTGGCGCGGTCCGGCGTTGGCAGCCCGGCTGCCGTGGCGACCGCTGCTCGCGCTCTCCTATGCCGCCGCGGTGGCCTGGACGCTGTCGCTCGCCCTGGTCGACGGCTGGCAGCGGGGCGTCGCCGGCCGGCTGACCACCGAGTTCGAGTACCTGCACGAGGTGCCCGGCGTCACCGACATCCCGGCGATGCTGGCCGGCTTCACCGGCCGGATCCTCGACCAGCAACCGGATTCCTGGACCACCCACGTGTCCGGCCACCCGCCGGGGGCGCTGCTTGTCTTCGTCCTGCTCGACCGGGCCGGGCTCGGCGGCGGCGGGTGGGCCGGCATGCTGTGCGTGCTGGCGGCGGGGCTCGTCGCCGTCGCCGTGCCGCACACGGTACGGCTGCTCGGCACCGACGAGGCGGCCCGGGCCGTGGTGCCGTTCGTGGTGCTGTTCCCCGGGGCGGTCTGGTGGGGCGTCTCGGCCGACGGGCTGTTCGCCGGGGTGACCGCCACCGGAGTCGCCCTGGTGGCGCACGGGGCGGTGCGGGGGCGTGCGGTGGGCGCGGTGGCCGGCGGCACCCTGTTGGCCCTCGGCTGCTACCTGTCCTACGGGCTGGTCCTGATGGCCCCGATCGCGCTGGTGGTGGTCGTGCTCGCCGGCTGGCGCTGGCGCACGGTGGGCGGGGTACTGCTCGGGGCGGTGCCGGTCGTGGTCGCGTTCACCGCCGCCGGCTTCTGGTGGCCCACCGGCTACCACCTCGTCATCGAGCGCTACTACCAGGGCGTCGCCAGCGACCGGGCGTACGGCTACTGGGTGTGGGCGAACCTCGCGCTGGTCACCGTCGCCGCCGGGCCGGTGGCGGCGGTGATCGTCCGGCGGGCGGTGCCGGCCGCCCGGCAGGCCGTCGCGTGGCATCTGTCGGGTCTGCGCTGGTCGGATCTGCGCCCGTCGGGTCTTCGCCGGCCGGACCCGCGTCTCTCGGGCCTGCGCCGGTCGTCGGGTGTGGACCCGGCCGGTTGGCTGCTGGTCCTCGCCGCCACGGCGGTGATCCTCGCGGCGGACCTGTCCGGCTACAGCAAGGCCGAGGTCGAACGCATCTGGCTACCCTTCACGGTCTGGCTGATGGCCGGCGCGGCCCTGATCCCGCCCGCCGACCGGCGTGGCTGGCTGGCCGTGCAGGCGGCGGTGGCCCTCACCGTCAACCATCTGCTCCTGACGGGCTGGTAGCCGGGACAGCCCACCCTTTGCGGCGGGATTTCTTACCGAAACATGACGTACCCGGCGAACGGTGACCTTCCACCGCCCGCCGGCCCGTATCCGGGAGCGACAACACACCACCGGAGCCGCTTCCCGGCTGTGAGGAGATTCCGATGAACCGCAGAAAGAACGGGACGCCGCTGGTGCGGTCGCGGCCGGCCCGGCTCGCCATGGCGGCGGTCGTGCTGGCGGCCAGCGGGGCGCTGACCGTCACCTTCGTCTCCAGCGGCGGCAAGGGCACCGCGGACGCCGCCACCAGCCTGGACCAGTTCGTGAAGATCGAGGACGTGGCGCCGAACGTGCAGAACCCGAAGCCGGCCGCCGGTGGGTCGACCGGCCGGTTCACCGTCGACTGCGGCACGAACGGCAACGGCAAGTTCAGCCCGGACAACCCGGTGGCCCAGCCCGGCATCCGCAACGGCGCCGAACACGTCCACGACTTCGTCGGCAACCTGGCCATCACCGCGAACTCCTCCGACGCCGACCTGGACGCCTCCGGCACCACCTGCCGCAACGGTGACAAGTCGTCCTACTTCTGGCCGGTCGTCCGCATCGACAAGGCCGTGCGTAGCGGCGACCAGGTCCAGCAGGCCCTCGCCCAGACCCAGCCGATGGTCGTCTGCCCCTCGGTCGGCAGGCGGCTGCGCGCCGTCCCCACCGGAGCCCGGGCCACCGTCGACCGGCTGCTGGCCGAGCTGGACCGTCAGCAGGCCGCCGCGAACCAGCGGATGACCGGTAGCCGGGGGCGCATCGACGCCGCGTTCAACCGGCAGGTCATCGACTCGCTGCGGACCCGCCGCGCGGCCATGATCAAGGAGATCAGCCGTACGGTCACCGCTGCCGGCGGCAACCAGCCGGGTCTGGTCTCGCTGGTCGAGTGCGACATCAGCTACGACGACATGCACGCCCGGATGCCCGGCGCCACCCACCGGGCGAGCGTCAGGGCCGCCCAGGCCGCGAATCCGCGGATCCAGTGCCCCACCGTGCGGGACAAGCTCCCCGGCGTGCCCGCCGGGGCGCTCGCCGAGGTGAACCGTAACCTCGACGAACTGGACCGGCAGATCTCCGAGGCCAACGAGCGTCTCGTCACCAGCCGGGGCCAGGGCGGTCCGGCCTTCGTCGACAACGCCATCCTCGGCCCGTTGCGCGCCAAGCGGACCGCCGTGCTCGACCGGATCGCCATCGCGATCGGCCGGCAGGCCGCCCGCCCGCAGGGTCTCGACGCGTTCGCCGCCTGCACCCTGGACCAGGCCCCGGGCAACCCGGCGACGCCCGGCACCGCGCCGACGAGCACCGCGCCGACGACTGCCGCGCCCACCGCCACCGCGCTGCCCGATCCGCAGGGGCCGGATTTCGAACTGCCCGGCAACACCGGCGGCATCGTCCGCCCGGCGCAGGTGCTGATCGAGTACCGCGGCAATCCCGTCAGCACGGTGGTGCCGATGCCGAAGTTCCTCCGGGCGCTCACCGGCGACGCCAAGCCGACCAGCCGCGGCCCGGCCAACGCCCGCGCCACCTGGAGCTGCTCGGGCTTCGCCGACCGGCTCTCCGACAGGTACCCGATCTGTCCCGCCGGCAGCCAGGTGCAGCGGGTGCACGACTTCCCCGGCTGCTGGGACGGCAGGAACATCGACAGCGACAACCACCGCAACCACGTCGCGTTCGCCGACCGGGCCACCGGCGCCTGCCCGCAGGGCTTCCGGGCGATCCCACAGCTGCGGATCACGGTGGCCTACGACATCGCCCGCGACGTGCAGGTCAGGGGCCAGTACGCCCTCGACTCGTTCCCCGAGGAGAACCACAACCCGTTCTCCGACCACAACGACTTCGTCAACGTGAACTCCGCCCAGACCATGCAACGCATCGTCACCTGCATCAACAAGGGCAGGAACTGCTCCTGACGATCCGGGCGCGCACTGCCCCGGCGGCCCGGGGTGGGAGTCTGGTCAGACCCCGCCCCGGGCATCCGGCGCGTTGCCGCCCCGGGGTCACCGGCCGGTGCGGGAGCGGGCGAGCAGGCGGCGCAGCACCCCGACGACCTCGGTGGGGGCCTCCTCGGCCATGAAGTGACCGGCGGACGTGGTGTGGTGCTCCAGGTCGGCGGTCCAGGCCCGCCACCGGGCGGCGGCGTCGAAGCCGAGGGCGGCTCCCCAGTCCTGCTGGACCACGGTGACCGGCATGGTCAACCGGTTCCCGGCGGCCCGGTCGGCCCGGTCGTGGGTGAGATCGACACCGGCCGAGGCGCGGTAGTCGGCGACGATGGACGGCACCGCCTCCCGCGACGCCCGGAGGTACTCCGCGCGTACGTGCGGGGGGATGGCCTGCGGATCCCGTGCCCAGACGTCGAGGAAGTAGCCGAAGAAGGCGTCGGGGCTGGCACCGATCAGCTGCTCGGGCAGGCCGGGCGGCAGGGCCATCAGGTAGAGGTGGAAGGCGACCACCGCGTCGACGCCGTGCAGGATGTCCCAGGTGTCCAGGGTGGGCAGCACGTCGAGGGAGGCGAGGTGGGTGATCGTCTCCGGATGGTCGAGGCCGGCGCGGATGGCGACCAGCGCGCCACGGTCGTGCCCGGCCAGGGCGAACTGCCGGTGGCCCAGCTCGCGGGCGAGGGTGACGACGTCGGCGGCCATGGTCCGCTTGGCGTACGTGTCGCCGTCGCGCTCGGCCGGCTTGTCGCTGCCGCCGTAGCCGCGCAGGTCGGGGCAGATCACGGTGTGGTCGGCGGCCAGGTCGGTGGCGACGTGACGCCACATCAGGTGGGTCTGCGGGAAGCCGTGCAACAGCACGACCGGCCGGCCGGATCCGCCCACCGCCACCTGGAGCCGTACGTCGTCGTCGACGGTGACGTGCCGGTAGTCGAAGCCGGGAATGGTGGTGCTGGTCATCGTTCGTACCTTTCTGTTCGGTTACGGTGTCCAGCCTGCCGTCCGCCGATGAGCAACCGATGAGCGCGCTACGTTGAGGCGGGACACGGAGGGGGTCGCGCGGTGCAGGTGGGGTTCGGCGTCCTCGGGCCGGTCGTCGCCTGGGACGCCGCCGGCGCGTCGATCGACCTGCGGGGCCCCCGGCACCGCGCGGTGCTGGCCCGGCTCCTGGTGGCCCAGGGGCGGGTCGTCCCGGTCGCCCGGCTCGTCGACGACCTGTGGGAGGACCCGCCGGCCGGCGCGGTGAGCGCGGTACGCACGTTCGTGGCGGCGCTGCGCCGGGCGCTGGAGCCGCAGCGCGCACCGCGTCAGCCGGCCCGGCTGCTGGTCACCGAGGGGCCGGGGTACGCGCTGCGGGCCGCACCGGAGGCGGTCGACGCCTGGCGGTTCGAGGACGCGGTGGCCGCCGCCTCCGCCGCCGCGCCCCACGAGACCCTGGCACGTCTCGACCCCGCCCTGCGGTGGTGGCGTGGCCCCGCGTACGCGGGTTTCGACGAGCCGTGGGCCGGTGTCGAGCGGTCCCGCCTCGAACAGCTCCGGCTGCACGCGGTCGAGCGGCGGGCCGAGGCGCTCCTGGCGGTGGGGCGGGCCGTCGACGCCGTACCGGATCTCGACGCGCACGTGGCCGGGAACCCGTGGCGGGAGGAGGCGTGGCGGCTGCTGGCCCTCGCCCTGTACCGCACGGGCCGCCAGGGCGACGCGCTCGCGGTGCTGCGCCGGGCCCGTGGCCTGCTGCGCGACCAGCTCGGGCTGGACCCCGGCCCCCGCCTGCGCCGGCTGGAGACGGACATCCTCCGTCAGGCCGACCGGGTCGGCGACGATCCCGGCCGGCCGGGCGCGGAGGAGATCTGGGCCCGGGCCGCCGCGGCGTACGACCGCACGGTGTCCGTCGACGCGCCGGCGCGACTGGAGTCGACCATCGGCCTGCTCAGCGGTCTCGCGGTGGCCGGGCCGCAAGGGCTCGAAGCGGCCCGGGACCAGCGGTCCGCCGCCGTCACCGCCGCCGAGCAGCTCGGCGATCCCGAACTCACCGCCCGGGTGATCGGCGGCTACGACGTACCGGCGATCTGGACCCGCTCGGACGATCCGCAGCGGGCGGCGCAGATCGTGGCGGCCGCCGAGCGGACCCTGGCGGCGCTGCCCCCGGGCTCCTCGGCTGCCGTGCGGGCCCGGCTGCTGGCCACCATCGCGGTGGAGTCGCGTGGCACCCGGTCGGCGCGGGGGGCGCAGGCGGCCCGGCAGGCGGAGGAGATCGCCCGCCGCCTGGGGGATCCGGCCCTGCTCGCCTTCGCCCTCAACGGCGTGTTCATGCAGACGTTCGCGCAGGCGGGCCTGGCTCCCGCGCGGGACAGGATCGGTGCGGAGATCGTGGCGCTCGCCGCCCGGCACGATCTGGTGACCTTCGAGATCCTCGGGCACCTGATCCGTCTCCAGGCGCGTAGCGCGCGGGCGGACTTCACCGGCGCGGACGGCCACGCGGCGGCCGTGACGCGACTCGCCGCCCGGCACGGCCGGCCGCTGGTCGGTGTCTTCACCACCTGGTACGAGGCGCTGCGGCTGGCCGCGACCGGTGCGGCGCCGCAGGTCGCGGAGGCGGCCTACCGCGATGCCGCGGTGTCGCTGTCCGGCGCGGGGATGCCCGGGGTCGAGCGGGGGCTCCTGCCGCTCGCCCTGCTGTGCCTGCGGATCTGGCACGGCCAGCCGGCCCACTTCGCCGCGGACACCGACTGGGGGCCGTACCTGCCCTGGGCGCGTCCGCACGTGTTGCTGGCGCAGGATTGCCGGGCCGCGGCCGCCGCCGCGCTGCGCCGGATCCCCGAGCCCCCGCCCGACCTGCTCTTCGAGGCCCTGTGGTGCCTCGCCGCCCAGGGTGCGATCACGGTCGGCGACCGCGGTGTCATGCAGCGCGCCCGGGCCGCCCTCGCCCCGGCCGCCGCCGAGTTGGCCGGGGCCGGCAGCGGGATGCTCACCGCCGGCCCGGTCGCGCACCACCTCGGCCGCCTCGCCACCGCGCTGGGCCAGCCGCACTGACCGGCCGGTACGGAATCTAAGACATTTCCCATATGTATTGGCGAGCATCTATCTCGATCGCCGCAAAAGGCGGCCGGTCAGACAGGAGCAGCCGATGTCCGTACGACAGTCCGGCACGATCGACGACGCCGCGGCCGGCCCGGCCGGCACCCCTCCCGCCGCCCCCGACGGCTGGCGGGGGCCACTGCTGGATCAGCTCGCACCACGCGAGCGCCGGCTCTTCCACCGGTTCGGCCGGGGGCCGGCGGTACTCGTACCCGATCTGCGTATCCACCAGGCGTTCGCCCGCTGGGCCGCCGCTACCCCGCAGGCCGTCGCGGCCGAACACCTCGGGGTGCGGATCGGCTACCGCGAGCTGGACCGCCAGGCCAACCGGCTCGCCGCCCGGCTGGCGGCGCTCGGCGTGCGGACCGGCGACACCGTGGGCGTCTTCGCCAGCCGGTCGATCCCGATGCTGGTGGGGATCCTGGCCACGCTGAAGGCCGGGGCCGCCTACGTCCCGCAGGACGTCCGGATCGCCCCGGCCGGGCAGCTGCGGCAGGTCGCCTCGGCCGCCCGCTGCCGGGTGCTGCTCACCACCTCGACGGCCCTGGACACGGTGCCGGCGCTGCCCGGGGTGCCCCGGATCGCGGTCGACGAGGTGATGGCCGAACCACTGCCGCCGGGCCGTCACCTGGCCGCCGCGCCGCTGGACCGGCCGGTACGCGCCGACGACGGCTGCTACGTGCTGTTCACCTCCGGCACCACCGGCACCCCGAACGGCGTCACGGTGACCCACGGCAACGTGGCCAACATCCTGCTCACCGCCCCGGGCGACCTGGGCGTCCGGCCCGGCCGGCGGGTCGCCCAACTGCTCAACGTCGCCTTCGACATGGCGGCCTGGGAGATCCTGGGCTGCCTCGCCAACGGCGGCACCCTGCTGGTGCGCGACCACGACCTCACCGCCACCGCCGCCCGCGCCGACGTCGTGATCGCCACCCCGTCGGTGCTCGGACGGATCGACCTGGACCGGTGCGCGGGGGTACGGGTGGTCGCCGTGGCGGGTGAACCGTGCCCGCGCCCGCTGGCCGACCGGTGGGCGGTCGGCCGGGTCTTCTACAACTGCTGCGGCCCGACCGAGACCACCATCGTCAACACCATGCACCGGCACCGGCCCGGTGGCCCGCTCACCATCGGCCGACCGACACCGAACAACACCGTCTACGTCCTCGACGCCGACGGTCGGCCCTGCCGCATCGGTGAGGCCGGGGAGATGTGGGCCGGCGGCGGGTGCGTCTCCGCCGGCTACCTGGACAACGACGCGCTCAACGCCGAGCGGTACGCCCCGGACCCGTTCCTGGGCGGGGGTCGGCTGATGTTCCGCACCCGGGACCGGGGCCGCTGGCGTGCCGACGGGGAGCTGGAACACCTGGGCCGCACCGACGACCAGGTGAAGGTCCGGGGCTTCCGGGTCGAGCTGGACGCGGTGTCCGCGGTGCTGGAGACGGTGCCCGGCTGCCGGTGGGCCGTCACGCTCCGGCTGACCGACCGGGACCTCGTCTCCTTCGTCGCCCCGGCCGGGCTGGACCCGCAACGGTGCCGGGAGGCGGTGGCCGCCGTGCTGCCCTACTACTGTGTGCCGGCGGCCGTGCACCCGCTACCGGAACTGCCGGTGACCGGTCGCGGCAAGGTCGACCGGGACGCCCTGCGCCGGCTCGCCCTCGACCTGCGCTGGCAGTGGGCGCACCTCGGGGAGGCGGCGGCGTGACCGGCACCGGTCTGCGGGCCGCGCCGGCCCCGCCTCCGGCCCCGGCGACCGCGTCCGGCGAGCTGCTGCCGCCCCCGGGCGGCACGCTGCGCCGGATTCTCGCCCACCCCCGGTTCATGCACCACCACCGTCTGGTGGCGGCGGTGCTCACCGGCAACGCCGCGCTGCTGGCGTACGGGTGGACCGCCGGTTGGTGGCGCGACCCCGCCGCACTGGGCGACGCCGCCCTGGCGAACGTGGCGCTGGCGGTGCTGGTCCGCCAGCAGTACCTGGTCAACCTGTTCTTCTGGCTGGCCACCCGGGCGTCTACCCGCTGGCCGCTGCGGATCCGGGCGACGTTGGGCAAGGTCTACCACTTCGGGGGGCTGCACGTCGGCGCGGCGCTGGCCGGCACCGGGTGGTACCTGGCGCAGCTCGGCGCGCTGACCGTCGGCGACGGACCGGTCGGGGCGCTGGTCACCGGGTACGCCGCCGCCGTCCTGCTGGTGGCGGTCGTCGGCACCGCGCTGCCACCGGTCCGCTCCCGCCGGCACGACCTGTTCGAGCGCACCCACCGCCTCGGTGGCTGGGCGGCCCTGGCGCTGCTCTGGGCGCAGGCCGGCTTCCTGGCCGGCGGGCCGGCGGCGCTGGCCGTCTCCCCGCAGGGCGGGGTGCTCGCCGTGCTGACCGCCAGCATCGCCCTGCCCTGGCTACGGCTGCGCCGGGTGCCCGTGGTGGTGCACCGCCCCTCGCCGCACGTGGCACTGGTGCACTTCGACCACGGGGTGACCCCGTTCCCCGGCTCGTCCACGGCGGTCAGCCGTAGCCCGCTGTGGGAGTGGCACTCCTTCGCCAACGTGCCGACGCCGGGTCGCAGCGGATTCCGGCTGACCGTCTCCCGGGCCGGCGACTGGACCGGGCGGTTCATCGACGACGCGCCGGACCGGGTCTGGGTGAAGGGGATCAGCACGGCCGGGGTGGCGAACATCGAGACCCTGTTCCGGCGGGTGGTGTACGTGGCGACCGGCAGCGGGATCGGCCCGGTGCTGCCGCATCTGCTGGCCGGACTGGTGCCGGCCCGCCTGGTCTGGGCGGCCCGCCGGCACCGGGAGACCTTCGGCGACGAGCTGGTCGACGAGATCCTCGCCCACCAGCCGGACGCGCTGCTGTGGGACACCGCCCGCGACGGCAAGCCGGACATGTTGCGGCTGGCCTGGCGGGTGTGCCGCGAGTTCGACGCCGAGGCGGTCATCTGCATCTCGAACCGCACCCTGACCTGGCAGGTGGTGCGGGGCATGGAGGAACGCGGCGTGCCCGCGTACGGCGCGATCTGGGATTCCTGAGCAGATGGGGGCGACGATGAGGATCACCGTGGAGCGGGCCGACCGGGTGGTCACGGTGCGGTTGTGCCGGCCCGAGGTGCGCAACGCGCTGGACACCGAGCTGCTGACGGAGCTGGTCGGGACGCTGGCACCGCTGGACCGCGATCCGGGTGTGGGCTGCTTCGTGATCACCGGGTCGGAGCAGGTCTTCGCGGCCGGCGCCGACATCCGGGAGATGGCGGGCAAGTCCTTCCTGGACGTGGCGCTGGAGGACCACTTCGCGGGGTGGGACGCGTTCGCCGCGCTGCGGACCCCGAAGATCGCGGCGGTGGCCGGGCACGCCCTCGGCGGCGGGTGCGAGCTGGCGATGATGTGCGACCTGGTCTTCGCGGCCGAGAACGCCCGGTTCGGGCAGCCGGAGCTGCGGCTCGGGGTGATGCCCGGCATCGGCGGCACCCAGCGGCTGACCCGGCTGGTCGGCGCGGCCCGGGCGATGGACCTGGTCCTCACCGGACGGCAGCTCGACGCGTGGGAGGCGGAACGGTACGGCCTGGTGTCCCGGGTGGTGCCGACGGAGCGGCTGCTGGCGGAGGCCCGGGCCGCCGCGGCGGTGGTGGCCGGGCATCCCCGGCTGGCGACGCTGCTGGCCCGGGAGGCGGTCCGGCAGGCCGAGGAGGTCGGCGTCCGGGCCGGGGTGCTGTTCGAGCGGCGGTCCTTCCACGCGCTGTTCGCCACCGAGGACCAGCGGGAGGGGATGGCCGCCTTCCTGGAGAAGCGGCCGGCCCGGTTCGCGGGGCGCTGAGCCGCCGGCCGTCCGGGACCGCCGGTCCCGGACGGCCGGCGCTACAGCGCGCCGATCTGGTAGCCGAGCCCGTGCACGGTACGCACCACGCCGTCGCCGAGCTTGCGCCGCAGATAGTGCACGTACGTGTCGACCACCGCCTCGGTCCGGTCGGGGCCGAAGACCCGGCCGCGTAGCTGGCTGCGGCTGTGCACCATCCGGGGCTGGGTGGCGAGCAGCCGGATCAGGTCGAACTCCCGTCCGCTGAGTGTCACCTGCCGGCCGTCGGGCAGCCGTACCCCGCGCTGGGCCAGGTCGAGCTGCCCCGCGCCGATCGGGATCCACTCCGCCCCGTCGAAGCGGCGGCGGGTCAGCGCCCGGACCCGGGCCATCAGCTCGGGCACCTCGAACGGCTTCGGCAGGTAGTCGTCGGCGCCCGCGTCCAGGCCCCGGATCCGTTCGTCGGGATCGGCCAGCGCGCTGAGCATGAGGACCCGGGCGCCGACCGCCCGGCGCCGTAGCCGGATGAGCAGGTCGACGCCGTCGATCGCCGGTAGCCGCCGGTCCAACATGATCACCTGGTACCGGCCGCGCAGGGCCAGGTGCAGGCCCCGCTGGCCGTCCCGGGCCAGGTCGATCGGGTATCCGGCCCGGTGGAACAGCTCGACCAGCATGTCGGCGAGCTCCGCGTCGTCCTCGACGAGGAGCAACGGGCCGTGCGCCGGGGGTGACGGGTCGGTCATCCGTTCATGGTCGCACCGAAACGGCCGAAGGTTGACCCGCGGAATTCTTCACCGGTCAGAACCTGCTCATCTCGCGTTCCCGGTCCGCCCGGTCGCGGTTGCCCCGCCAGCAGAAGGGCCACCAGCCCCCGGCGGGGTCACCCGCCGCCGGCGGACCATCGGCCGGACCCCCGCCGGGCACCGGCAGCCGTACGGTGAAGGTGGCTCCCGTCCCGGGCCGCCCGGCGGCGCTGATCGTGCCGCCGTGCGCGGTGACCACCTCCCGGACCAGGGCCAACCCGAGCCCGAGGCGACGGTCCCCGGCGTCGGCGCCCCGGTGGAACCGGTCGAAGATCCGGTCGATGTGCCGCGGGTCGAGGCCCCGGCCGGAGTCGCTGACCACCAGCTCGACGTGGCCCGTGCCCGCCGGGCGCAGCCGTATCTCCACCCGGCCGCCGGTCGGGGTGTGGTGCAGGGCGTTCGCCAGCAGCTCCGCCACCACCCGGCGCAGCGCGGACCCGACGCCGCAGACCGGCACCGGGGCGTCACCGCCGGCCACGGTGAGCGTCACGTCGTGTGCGGCGGCGCGGGGCGCGTCGGCCTCGACCGCCTCGCTGACGAGCGCGGCGAGGTCGACCGTGGCCGCCGGCCGGGCCGTCGCCGCCGGGTCGGCCAGCCGGGCGGACAGGAGCAGCTCGTCGACGATCTCCCCGAGCAGCCGGGTGGTCCGCAGCAGCCGGTCCAGATCCTGCTGGGCGGCCCCGGTGCCGGTGCCGGCCGACCGCTGTGCCAGCAACTGCGCCGCCGTGTGCACCCGGGTGATCGGGGCGCGCAGTTCGTGGCTGGCGTCGGCGACGAAGCGGCGCTGCCGGTCGAGCGCCTCGGTCAGCGGCCGCACCGCCCTGCGCCGTAACCGCAGATCGGTCGCGGTGGCCGCGACCAGGACCGCCACCGCGGCGGCCGAGACCCCCCACAGCAGGTGCCGCCGCTCGGCGAGCTGGAACCGGGCGTCGAAGACCACCTGCACGACCTCGTCGCCGCGCTGCTGCGTACGCACGTGGTACACCGTGCCGTTGCGGGTCACCTGCTCGACCTGGGGGCGGCCGGTGCGGGCCACGGCGTGGATGGCCGCGTGCCGGGGGAAACCGGCCGGGGGCGAGCCGGCGTGCCCGGTGTCGCTCGCGCCGCCGAAGATCCAGGTGCAGCCGGACGGGTCGGCCGGGCGGCCGTGCACCATCGCCCAGTCCAGTTCGTGGCGGATCTTCGCCTGCTGGACGTGCAGCAGGGCGGCGTAACCGAGCCCGCCGACCAGGATCAGCAGCGCGACGACCAGCAGGCCGACGGCGAGCCCGGTGCGGGGCCGGGCGCGACGCACGGCCGGCCGCGTGCCGTCGCCGGTCAGCGGCACCGCGCCGCCGCTCCCGGCCGGCCCGCCCCGGTGCCGCCTGGTCCGTCGGCGAAGCCATCGAGCCTCATTCATCGAAGATGGCACATCGGCCAGCCGATCGGAAGGGAGCGGTGGTGTCCCGACGGACGGTGGGTGGCAGGTGGCGGCCGGGCGGTCACGGTACGGCGGGCGGCGCCGGTCGGCGGCCGGGGAGTGAGCGTTAACATGTCGACCCACGTCGATGACCCGACGTCGGGTCATCGAGGGCGGCGGGGTCGGGGCGGGTGCCCTGAGCGGGTCTTGAGCCGTACGAAACGCTCTGGTAACATCGCCGGATCTGAATGGAACCCCTGTCGGTTCGTTCGCCCCCCAACCACTGGATCAAGGAAGTGCCCGACAGGTATCCGGCAGTGTGAACGTTCACATTGCCTGTCGACTCCGGTCCCGACGACGGAGCGACCGGCGGGCACCGGTCACGCCACCACCGGCGATCCGCGGCGACGCCGTCACCGCGCAGGGGCCGTCCCCTTCAGGCTCCACCCGTCCCCATGAAGGAGCACCCATGCATCTCCTGGCTGATCCCTCCGGCCCGGTGACCCGCCAGCCGGGTCACCGACGTCGGCGATGGCTGCTGCCGGCGGCCACGGCGGTCGTGACCGCCCTGAGCGGCGGGGTCGTCGTGGCGGCCACCGTCACCGAGGCCGCCGCCGCCACGATCGACACCAACGCCTCGTACGTGCTGGTCAACCGCAACAGCGGCAAGGCCCTCGACGTCTACAACCTGGCCACCAACGACGGGGCCCGGATCACCCAGTGGACCCGCAACGACGGCTCCCAGCAGCAGTGGCAGTTCGTCGACTCCGGCGGCGGCTACTACCGGCTGAAGTCGCGGCTGTCCGGCAAGGTCCTGGACGTCTCCGGCAAGTCGACCGCCGACGGCGGACCGATCGTGCAGTGGACCGACAACAACGGCACCAACCAGCAGTTCAGCATCCAGGACATCGACGGCTACATCCAGCTGATCAACCGTAACAGCGGCAAGGCCGTCGAGGTGCAGGGCGCGTCCACCGCCGACGGCGGCAACATCGTCCAGTACGCCGACTGGAACGGCACCAACCAGCAGTGGCAGCTCGTCAAGCTCGGCGGCACCACCCCGACCACCCCGCCGCCCACGACCCCGCCGCCGGGCGGCAACTGCACGCTGCCGTCGACGTACCGGTGGTCCTCGACGGGTCCGCTGGCCACCCCGAAGTCGGGCTGGGTGTCGCTGAAGGACTTCACCGTCGCGCCGTACAACGGCAAGCAGCTCGTCTACGCCACCACGCACGACTTCGGCACCTCGTGGGGGTCGATGAACTTCGGCCTGGTCGACAACCTCAACCAGCTCGGCTCGGCCCCCCAGAACACCATGAGCCAGGGCACCGTCGCGCCGTCGCTGTTCTACTTCGCGCCGAAGAACATCTGGGTGCTCGCCTACCAGTGGGGCGGCGCGGCGTTCTCGTACCGCACGTCGACCGACCCGACCAACCCGAACGGGTGGGGCCCGGCCCAGACGATGTTCACCGGCACCATCTCCGGCTCCGGCACCGGCCCGATCGACCAGGCCCTGATCGCCGACAGCCAGAACATGTACCTGTTCTTCGCCGGTGACAACGGCAAGATCTACCGGGCCAGCATGCCGATCGGGAACTTCCCCGGCAACTTCGGTTCCAGCTACACGACCATCATGAGCGACACCTCGGAGAACCTGTTCGAGGCGCCGCAGGTCTACAAGGTCGCTGGCCAGAACCAGTATCTGATGATCGTCGAGGCCCGGACCAGCTCCTGGGAGCGCTACTTCCGCTCGTTCACGGCGACCAGCCTGAACGGCACCTGGACGCCGAACGCGGCGACCTACAACAACCCGTTCGCGGGCAAGGCCAACAGCGGTGCCACCTGGACCAACGACATCAGCCACGGTGAGCTGCTGCGCACCAGCGCCGACCAGACCATGACCATCGACCCGTGCAACCTGCAACTGCTCTACCAGGGCCGCTCGCCCAGCTCCGACGGCGTCGACTACGGTCTGCTGCCCTACCGGCCGGGCCTGTTGACCCGGCAGCGCTGACGGCCCGTCGGCGGGCCGCGGAGGTTCCTGACCTCCGGGGTGGCCCGGCGTAGGTCGCCCGGAGCGATCAACTGAACAGCACCTGCACCACCGGTCGGCAGGGCACGCTGTGCGTGCTCTGCCGATCCCTGTGTCCGTCAGGCCGAGGTGCCGCCGACGCGACTGTTCTCGCACGGCGGCGTGGACCCTCTGGCGGGGTCGCCATCTCGTTCGGGTCTGATATCCGGGCTGTGTGACGAGTGCCTGCCGCGTTTCGGTCCGCCGCTCAGGGATGTGGGGTGGCGGGCGGCTGGCCGGTGCCGCGGACGATGTCGCGGTAGACGGCGAGAGCGGGCTTGGGCCGGTAGGTGTCGGTGATGATGCCCAGAGTCCCGGTGGGTTCCGTGGAACTGCTGTCGGCGTCCCTGAGGCTGAACAGTTCGTAATGGGTGATGTTCAGAGACTCCTGTTCGGTGAGGATGACGCCCAGCATGTCCGACAGTGAGTCGCGTTGTGCCTGCTTGGTGCGAGGTGACCCGCTCGGGGTGCCGTTCTCGACGATGTGGAGGGGAGTCTCGGGCGGGATGTGCGCGCGTGGCAGCGACTTGCCCCGCAGGTGGTGCAGGGCCTGGGTGGTGAGGGATGCGGTGTCTCCCGGACGGCCCCGCGGCGCGACGGGCGAGAAGGCGTCGGGATACAGGCCCAGGCCGACGTAGTCGACGTGGGCCGCGAAGTCCTGGTGTGGGACCGAGGACAGGTATGACCAGAACTGGTCGTCGCCGCCCAACCATTCCGGCGGTTCGGCGACGGAGAAACCGATCCGCACGTGCTGGAGACCCCGCCGGTCCAGTGCGGTGCGGGCGTGCGGGACGCCGAGGGTCAGGGCTTCGAGTACGCCAGGTGCGCTGCCGTCGATGTTCGGGATAGGGAGGTTCGGCTCAAGCGTCACCTGGAGGTACCGCGTCAGGTGACCGTAGCGGTCGATGGCAGTGTCGAGGAAGGCCAGCCATCCGGAGAGGTCGGCGGCCCGGGGGAGGTAGCTGAGCACGAGGTCCAGTTCGCGGTTTCCCTCGACGTACCATCCGTCGGGCATCGTGAGGTGCGCGAGTTCGCGTTCGGCTCCGAGCGAGGTGACGACCTCCGGCGGTGTCGCGTCGCCGAAGAAGTGTACGTACTCGCGGACGACGAAGGGGCGGCCGCCCGCGATGTCGTCGACGAGGTGGCGGATCGCGGCGACATCGGGTGGGTGGGAGCAGACCGTGCCGGCCCGTCCGCCCGGGTAGATACCGAACTTCACGCTTCCGCACTCCGATGCTGGTCGGCCTGCCCGGTTGGCCAGCTGATCTCGTGTGACCGGATCCGCCGGACCATGTTCCTGATCCAGGCGACCTCGGCGGCGACGATGGTGCGCCAGTAGGCGACTTCGAGCATGTGCACTTCGAGTACGTCACCGTCGGGCAGCGCCGAAAGGGCAGCCAGTTCCCGGTCGAGCCGGTCGGCGCGACCGTCCAGGACGGACGCCGCCCGGTCGATCGGGAGAATTCCGACGTAGGCGACCGCCATGACGAATTCCACGGACGCGGCCACGGTGTCACGTACCCCGGCCTCGACCCTGTGGCGGAAGTCGGCGAGACCCGCAGCGGTCAACTCGTAGGCCGTACGCGGTGGCCGGTTGCCCACCCGTTCGGGGTGTCGGGAATAGATCAGGCCTGCCTTCTCGAGCGTTTTCAGCAGGGACGTGACCGTGCTGCGGGTGACCGAGAGGTGTCCGTACCGCTGGCGTAGGCGTGTCGTGATGTCGTAGCCATGCGCCGGCTCCTCGACGAGGAGTCCGAGCATCGGCAACACCAGGCTGTTCCGTGTCGCGTCCGAAGGCACCCGGGCATCCTATAGGCGTATACGCCTAATTGACAGTTGAGTCGGACACCCGAGACGACGGCGGGGTCGCGCATCGCTACGTCGGGGGCCGGCTCCAGGTGTCGGAGCCGGCCCCCTCAGCCCGCCGCCGCAGCGACGACGGTGGGCGGTGCGGGTCACACCTGGGTGAACCGCCACTGCTGGTTGGTCGCGCTGTGGCAGGTCCACTGCAACAGCCGCGCACCGTCGTTGGTGGCGGCACCGTTGACGTCCAGACAGAGCCCGCTCTGCACGTTGCGCACCGTGTAGACCCCGGCGGTCGTGGTCGCCGTCGCGGTGAACTTCTGCTGGTTGCCGTTGTTGCAGGTGGCCTGCTGGAGGAACGCCCCCGCCGTGGTAGAACCGCCGATCACCTCGGCGCACTTGTTGCTGTGCACCGCCTTCAGGTAGACCGCGCCGTTACCGGCGTCCACCGCCTGCCACTTCTGGTTGTTTCCGCCGGTGGCCGCCCACTGGGTGAGCTGCGCGCCGTCGGCGGTGGAGACGCCGCTGACGTCCATCAGCTTCCCGCTGTGCAGGGCGGTGAGCGTCCAGGTCTTCCCCGCCACGCCGGTGCCGGTGCCGGTGCCGGGCACGCCGACCCCCGCCCCGCCGAAGGTGTGCGAGTCGAGGTCGAACCAGTTGTTGGTGCTGCCCTTGAACACCAGGTAGAGGGTCTGGGTGCCGGCCAGCGCGGCCACGCTCACCGGTGCGGTGGACTGGTAGTTGTTCCAGCCGCCGGTGCTGGGCACCGGGGTGGTGGCCAGCAGGGTGCCGGTCGGGGAGCCGGCCCGCAGCTCGATCGTGCCCCCACCGGACGGCGACGACAGTCGGTAGCTGACCGTGGAGATGCCCGCCAGGCTCATCGGGGTGAACGCGATCCAGTCGTTGTTGGAGATGTCCCCGACCCGCTTGGTGCTCTCCGCGCTGGCCTCGTCGACCACCCGGATGCCGGACTGGCTGCTGAAGTACTCGGCCTGCTTGTGCTTCGGCTGGAGGATCGCCTGCGCGGTGCCGGTCAGTGGGGACGCCCCGCCCGGGCCGCCGCTGTCGGTGTAGCGCGCGTTGAGCACGTAGAACAGGTTGGCCCCGTCCGGGTGCCCACCGAGCAGGTCGGTGGAGATGGTGCCCGAGCAACCCGGGTACTCGGTGGTCTCGTGCGCGTGGTCGTCGTGGCCGAGCGCCGGGTTGAGGAGCACCTTGCTGCAGTCGACGGTGCCGCCGTCCGGGTCGGTGACGGTGATCTGGTACGACACCTTGTCACCGAAGGTGAGCATGCCGCCGCTGGCCGGTGCGGTGATGGTGACTACCGGAGCGGAGTTGCCCACGGTGATCTGGACGTTGGCGAAGCCGGTCTTGCCGGTGTTGTCGGTGACCTTCAACTGCGCCGTGTAGTTCCCGTTGGTGGTGTAGACGTGCGACGGGTTGGCCGCGGTGGACGTGGTGCCGTCCCCGAACGTCCACTGGTAGCTGAGCGTGTTGCCCGGGTCCGGGTCGGCCGTGCCGGCGCTGCTGAACTGGACGTTCAGCGGGGCCAGGCCGCTGGTGGGCGTCCCGACGGCCTTGGCGATCGGGGACCGGCCGCCCTGGATGTAGTCGATCCGGTAGAGCCCGGAGTCGCTGTTGCCGCCACCGAAGTTGGTGCCCCACTCCAGGACGTAGAGCGAGCCGTCCTTGCCGAACTCCAGGTCCATCGGCTTGTTGAACCGCCCGCCGGGCAGGAACGAGTTGGTGCGGGTCACCGCCGTCGCGGAGTCGAAGTGCACCTCCTTGATGTAGCTGCGGGACCACTCGTAGAAGAAGTGCACGCCGTCGTAGTAGGGCGGGAACTTCGTGGCGGACGGGTTCGCCGGGTCGTACCGGTAGACCGGTCCACCCATCGGGCCGGAGCCGCCGGAGCCCAGCTCCGGGAAGGTCGACGAGGTGCCGTAGCCGTACCACATGTTGGGGGCGACGATCGGCTTCAGGCTGGTCAGACCGGTGTTGTTGGGGGAGTTGTTGACCGGGGCGTTGCAGTTGAACTTGGCGCCGACCACGCCGGTGTCCGGGTTGTACGGCGCGTAGGGCTGGTTGTCGCCGTGGCAGAACGGCCACCCGTAGTTGCCGGGTTGCTTGATCACGTTGAGTTCGACCAGGCCCTCGGGGCCACGGTTGGTGGTGGGCGGGTTGCGGTCCGGCCCGTAGTCGGCCAGGTAGACCCAGCCGTTGGCCGGGTCGATCGAGAACCGGAACGGGTTACGGAAGCCCATCGCGTAGATTTCGGGTCGGGTCTGCGCCGTGCCCTGGGGGTAGAGGTTGCCGGTCGGGATCGTGTAGCCGCCGCTGTCCGAGGGGCGGATGCGCAGCAGCTTGCCCCGCAGGTCGTTGGTGTTTCCGGCACTGCGCGCGGCGTCGAGGTTGGACTTGCCGGCGCGCCAGTCCAGCGGCGCGTAGCCCTGCCAGTTGGGGTCGAGGTTGGGCGGCGTGTCGTCACCGGTGCCGATGTAGAGGTTCCCGTCCGGGCCGAAGTCGAGGTAGCCGCCGGTGTGGCCGGGCTCGGGGAAGGTGCGGTCACGGTAGGCCGGGATGTCGATGATCCGGGCCTCGGTGGCGAGGTTGAGGGTGTCCCCGGTGAGCGTGTAGCGGGAGACGCGGTTGACGTCGGTGCTGCTGCTCGCCGGTGAGTGGTAGAGGTACACGTAGCCGTTGGTGGCGAAGTTCGGGTCCAGCGCCAGGCCGGTGAGACCGTCCTCGCCGCCGGTGTAGACGCTCAGGCTGCCGGCGGTCACGGTGCTGTTGCTGGCCGGCTTGAAGATCTTGACCTGGCCGCCGCGCTGGATGTACATGACCCGACCGTCGGGCAGCACGGCCAGGGCCATCGGGTCGACCGTGTTGTCGTCCAGGGTGCGCTTCTCGAAGTTGCCCCAGACGGTGCCGCCGCAGTCGCCGGGCAGGTTGCCGGCGGCCCACTTCACGCCGCCGAGGACGTGGTTGCGGAAGTTCGTCTCGCTGTAGGAGTCGATCGCGTGGCCCATCGCGGTGGCCCAGACCCGCCCGCCGGCGGCGGTGCGGCACCAGGAGATCGGGTGGTCCGGACCCATCGCCCGGGAGCCCGGGTTGTAGGTGCGCTCGTCCGCGGTCACCAGTACATGTACGTTGCCGCGCGGGTTGGCGTCGAAGTTGTACCACTCCTCGCTGCGGTTCCAGCGGTCCGGCAGGCCGGTCGTCGACGGGTGCTGCTTGTCGGCGACGATGGCGGTGCCGGGCAGCACGCCGGGGGAGTGCTCGGGCATGTGGGCGCCGCCGTTGAGGGTCTGGTCCCACCAGGGGTACTCGCCCTCGATGCCCATGTCCAGGGCGTTGTGGATACCGACGATGCCCTTGCCGCTGGCCAGGTAGCCCTCCACGGCCTGCCGTTGGGCGGTCGAGGTCCAGACCATGCCGGAGGTCTGGAACATGATGATCACGTCGAAGGTGGCGAGGTTGGCCGCGGTGAAGACGCTGGAGTCCTCGGTCTGCACCAGCTCGAAGTTGTTGGCCGCCGCCTGCTGCTGGAACATGCTGATCCCGGCGGGGATCGAGTCGTGCCGGTAGCCGACCGTCTTGGTGAACAACAGGGCGCGGAAGGCCGGGGCCGCGGACGCGGGTGGGGCGAGGCCGAGAGACATCAACAGGCCGGTGATCATGGCGATGAGCAGTGTGGTACGACGCATGCCGTCTCCTCGTTGTCGGCGGGCAACTCCTGGCGACCGTGTCCGTCGGCGCGCAGGTGGTGCCTGGGCGCACGACGGGTACGGGTGTGCTGCTCGGGTCGTCGTGCCGTCCGCCGTAACGGCCGTCAGCCCCGTATGGCGTCACTGGGAGTGACGTGGTTGGTGTCCTCGTCCCGTGGGCCGCGAGGTCAGGATCGTTCAGTCATCGACGACTGTCAATGGATTGCCAGAGGTTCGATGTTTCGGCGGGTCGGCGGTGGTCGCCCGGTGTCTCCTCGGCGCGGTGTCGACGCCGGCCGGCTGGGGGTGTGCTGGGAATTGCGTCAGCCGGAGGATTGTGGACAGGCATCGAAACATCTATCTTCATACGTGTGATGTTTCGTCGATGTCAAGGAAAGTTTGCGTCGGCGCGACGTAAGAGTTTGTTGCAGGTGGCGAAAGTCCCCCCGGTCGGCGTCTCGGGCGAGCCTGATCCGGGGGGACAAACCAGCATGATGACTACTTTCTGTGAGGGCTTTCGGAATGCCAGACCCACCGCCGACGGCGCTGCTCACCCTTCGGGGCATCGGCAAGTCCTTCCTCGGGGTGCGCGTCCTCGACGGTGTCGACCTGGACGTCGCGCCGGGCGAGGTGCACGCCGTCGTCGGTGAGAACGGCGCCGGGAAGTCCACTCTCATGAAGATCGTCTCCGGCGGGTACGCCCCGGACGAGGGCACCGTCGAGATCGCCGGTGAACCACGCGTCCTGCGCGGGCCGCGCGACGCCCAACGGGCCGGGGTCGGCATCATCCACCAGGAGTTCAACCTGCTGCCCGAGCGCACCGTCGCGGAGAACGTCTACCTGGGACACGAGCCGGTACGCCGGGGCCTGGTCGACCGGCGGGCGATGCGCGGGCGCACCGACCGGCTGCTCGCCTCGATCGGGGAGACCACCCTCGCCGCCGACGCCCCGGTGGGACAGCTCGGCGTCGCCCAGCAGCAGGTCGTCGAGATCGCCAAGGCGCTCGCCCTGGACGCCCGGCTGCTCATCATGGACGAGCCGACCGCGGCGCTGGCCGACCACGAGGTCGAACTGCTCTACGGCCTGGTACGCCGGCTCCAGCAACGCGGCATCGGCGTGCTGTACGTCTCGCACCGGCTCACCGAGGTCTTCGACCTGTCCGGCCGGATCACGGTCCTCAAGGACGGCCGCCGGGTCACCACCGT
Organism: Micromonospora sp. WMMD714; assembly: GCF_029581315.1. Taxonomy (NCBI): domain Bacteria; kingdom Bacillati; phylum Actinomycetota; class Actinomycetes; order Micromonosporales; family Micromonosporaceae; genus Micromonospora; species Micromonospora sp. WMMD714. The sequence goes on along the minus strand of NZ_CP120744.1, from coordinate 6,031,665 downwards.
CGACACCGCCGGCACCACCACCGACGAACTGGTACGCCACATGGTCGGCCGGGAGCTGTCCAGCTACTACCCGCAGCGCGCCCGCCCCGCCGACCGCGGCCCGGTCCGGCTCGCCGTCCGGGGCGCGGGAAACCGGAAACTGCGCGGGATCGACCTGGACGTGCGGGCCGGCGAGGTGCTCGGTGTCGGCGGCCTCCAGGGCTCCGGGCGGTCCGCGTTGGCCCGGGCACTCTTCGGCGTCGCCCCGTTCACCACCGGTGCGGTGACCCGGGACGGCACACCGGTCCGGCTGCGCTCGCCGCGGACCGCGATGCGGGCCGGCATCGCCTACGTCACCGAGGACCGCAAGGGCGAGGGCATCGTGCCCCGCCAGTCGGTGCTCGACAACGCCTTGCTCGCCAGCCGGGCCGTCTTCGCCGCCCGGTCCGGCCGCGCCGCCCGTACCGCCCGGGTCCGCGACCTGCTCGCCGCCGTCGAGGTCCGGGCCGCCGGTGACGACCAGGAGATCCGTTTCCTGTCGGGCGGCAACCAGCAGAAGGTCGTGCTGGCCCGGTGGCTGGCGCTCGACCCGCAGGTCCTGCTCTTCGACGAGCCCACCCGGGGCATCGACGTGGGCGCGAAGTCGGCCATCCACGACCTCGTCCGCCGGCTCGCCCGCGAGGGTGCGGCCGTGGTGATGATCTCGTCCGACCTTCCCGAACTGCTGGGCATGTGCGACCGGATCGTCGTCATGCGCGACGGCCGGATCGCCGGTGAACTACCCGCCGGCGCGACCGAGGAGGACGTGGTGGCTCTCGCCGTCGGCCACCGCACGGAGACGATGCCATGAGCGCGAGGAGTGAGCCGGGTTTGCGAGCCCCGCAGTCGCGAAGGGAAGTGATCCGGTGAGTACGCTGTTGCCGGCCCGACGGGCCGTGCCGGGCGTGTTCGTGGCCCTGGCTCTCACCCTCGCGGTCGGGTGGCTGGTCGTCCTGGCCGACGGCGGGCAGTTGTTCAACCAGTCGACGACGGTGAGCCTGCTGCACGTCGCCGCCGGTCTCGGGCTCGTCGCCGTCGGCCAGACCCTGGTCATCCTCGGCGGCTCGCTCGACCTCTCCGTGGCGTACGTGATCAGTCTCAGCACCCTCGTCGCGGCCGAGGCGATGAACGGCAGCGACGGCGCGCTGCTGCCGGCGGTCGGCCTCGCGCTCGCGGTCAGCGCCGCCGTCGGGCTGCTCAACGGGCTGCTCGTGACCAGACTGCGGATCAACGCGTTCATCGCGACCCTCGGCGTCGGGCTGCTGCTCAAGGGGTACCTCGACAGCTTCTACGACGGCCCGGCCGGCAGCACCTCACCGGGCCTCGTGCAGTCCCTCGGCTACCAGCGGGTCGGCCCGGTGCCGATGTCGTTCCTGCTGCTGCTGGCGGTGACCGGGGCGGCCTGGTTCGCGCTCTCCCGGACCCGCTTCGGTCACCACCTGGTCGCCGTCGGCGGCGATCCGGAGGTGGCCCGGCTCTCCGGCGTCCGCAACGACCGGGTCCTGGTCACCGCGCACGTGCTGTGCTCGCTGTGTGCCGGGCTCGCCGGGATCTACCTGGCCAGCCGGCTCGGGTCGGGAGCGCCCCGGGTGGGCACCGAAGGGCTTTACGACCTGGAGTCGATCGCCGCGGTGGTGATCGGCGGCACCGCGCTCGCCGGTGGGCGTGGCGGCGTCGTCGGCACGGTCGGCGGGGTGCTGCTGCTCGCCAGCATCGACGCGATCTTCAACCAGCTCGAGGTGGACGCGTTCTTCAAGCAGGTGATCAGGGGCGTCATCATCATCGCCGCGGTCGCCGTCTACGCCCGTCGGGCTCTGCGAAAGGCGGCGGCCTAGCCATGCAGCTCGTCCAGCGTCGTCCGCGGCCCCTGCTGCGCGCCCGGCTCCGTCCCGGTGGGGTGCTGCCGATCGTGGCGATCCTCGTGGTGCTGCTGGTGCTGGTCGGCATCCGGCAGCCCGGCTTCCTCGACCCCCCGTCGTTGATGTCCTTCCTCGGCCGGTCCGCGCCGGTCATCCTGCTCGCCGCCGGCCAGTACTTCGTGATCGTCTCCGGCGAGTTCGACCTCTCGGTCGGTTCGCTGGTCACCGCCCAGGTGGTCGTCGCCGCCCGGCTGATCGACGACGATCCGGCCCGCACCTGGCCGGTGGTGCTGCTCCTGCTCGCCTTCGGTGCGGCGGTCGGGCTGGTCAACGGTCTGATCACGACGCGGCTGCGGGTGCCGTCGTTCATCACCACCCTCGGCATGTACCTGATCCTGGTCGGCGCGGTCTACCTGTGGTCCGACGGCGCTCCGAAGGGCGGGCTCCCCGAGGAGTTCCGGCGGTTCGGCCGGCGGGCCGTCGAGGACGTGCCGGTGCTCGGCCGGCTGCCGTACGCGCTGCTGGTGCTGGTGGTCCTCGCGGCGCTCGCGGTGGTGCTGATGCGGTCCGACTTCGGCCGGACGCTGCTCGCCGTCGGCGACAACCCGCGCACCGCGCACCTGAGCGGGGTACGGGTCTGGCGTACCCGGACCGTCGCCTTCGTCCTCAGCGGACTGGCGGCGGCCGTGGCGGCGATCCTGCTGGGCGGCTACAGCGGGGTGTCGTTCCAGGCCGGCGCGGGCCTGGAGTTCGGCGCGATCACCGCGGTCGTCCTCGGCGGAGTGGTGCTGGGCGGGGGCCGTGGCTCGGTGGTCGGCGCGATGCTCGGCGCGCTGACCCTGGAGCTGCTGTTCGCCCTGATGAACTTCTACGGCGTCTCCGGCGCTCTCAGATCCACCGTCCAGGGCGCGATCATCCTGCTCGCCGTGGCGGTCTCGGCAACCCGTCCTTCGTCACGATAAGGGGAGACCATAGTGCGACGCTCCATGACGGCCCTGGCCGCCGTCACCCTGCTGGCCCTCACCGCCTGCGCCACCGACGAACCGGGCGCGGGGCCGGCGGGGAGTCCCTCCTCGTCCGCGGGCGCGGGCACCGGGGAACAGTCGAAGTTCTTCGTGCAGGCCGACTACGACGCCGAGCTGGCCCTGCTCGGGGCCACCCCGACCGGTGCGGCGGACCGGCCCTGGGAGCAGGTGCTCAACCCGACCATGGTGGAGACCACGAAGTTCCGTAAGGCCGGGCCGCACAAGATCTGTTTCTCCAACGCGGCGCTGAACAACCCGTGGCGACAGGTCGGTTTCAAGACCATGCAGGCCGAGGTGGCGGCGCAGAAGGGCCGGATCAAGGAGTTCGTGCACGTCGACGCCGAGGGCAAGGACCAGAAGCAGATCGCCGACATCAACGACCTGCTCGGCAAGGGCTGTGACGCGCTCATCGTCTCGCCGAACACCACCGCCACCCTCACCCCGGCCGTCGAGGCGGCGTGCAAGGCCGGTCTGCCGGTCGTCGTGTTCGACCGGGGCGTCGACACGAAGTGCCCGGTGACGTTCATCAACCCGATCGGCGGCTACGGCTTCGGTCACGTCGGGGCCGAGTTCGTCAGCCAGAAGATGAAGCCCGGCGGAAAGCTCCTCGCCCTGCGGATCCTGCCCGGCGTCGACGTCCTGGAGACCCGCTGGTCGGCGGCGAAGGTGGCGTTCGACAAGGCGAAGGTGGACGTGGTGGGGGTCGAGTTCACCGACGGTGACCCGGCCAAGACCAAGAAGATCGTCGACGACTACATCCAGCGGTACGGCACCATCGACGGCGTCTGGATGGACGCCGGCGCGGTGGCCGTCGCGGCGGTCGAGGCGTTCCAGGACGCGGGCAAGCCGGTGCCGCCGATCAACGGCGAGGACCAGCTCGACTTCCTGAAGATCTGGAAGGACCGGAAGCTCACCGCGATCGCGCCGACCTACCCGACCTACCAGTGGCGTACGCCGATCATCGCGGCGCTGCGGATCCTCGACGGTCAGCCGGTGTCCAGCCCGTGGAAGCTGCCCCAGCCGACCATCACGCAGGACAACCTGGACCAGTACCTCGACGCGGACATGCCGCCGCTGCACTACGCGATGTGCGGCTGCACCGACCTGCCCGGTTACCCGCAGCGCTGGAAGTAGGCCCGGTGTACGCCATCGGCGTCAACCCCTGGGTGTGGGCCTCGCCCGTCGACGACGCGGCCCTCGCCGAGCTGGTCCCGCGGATCGCGTCGTTCGGCTTCGACGCGGTCGAGCTGCCGATCGAGCAGCCCGGCGACTGGGATCCGGTCCGCACCCGGGAGCTGTTGGCCGCGCACGGACTGGCCGCGGCCGGTGTCTGCGCGGTCACCCCGCCGGGGCGGGACCTGGTGGACGCCGCGCCGGAGGTGGTGGCGTCGACCGTGGCGTACCTCGGCTGGTGCGTGGCGGCCGCGGCGGCCGTCGGCGCCCCCTGCGTCGGCGGCCCGGTGTACGCCTCGGTCGGCCGCACCTGGCGGATGTCGCCGTCGGCGCGGGCGGCCTGCTACGCGGAGTTCCGCCGGGCGCTGGCCCCGGTGGCCGAGCAGGCCGGCGAGCAGGGCGTCAGCATCGGGGTCGAGGCGCTGAACCGTTACGAGACGAGTGTGGTCAACACCGTCGCGCAGACGGTCGAGCTGATCGACGGGCTGCCGGCCAGCGTCGGCATCATGATCGACACCTATCACATGAACATCGAGGAGTCCGATCCGTACGCGGCCCTCGCCGCCGCCGGCCCGCACATCAAGCACGTCCAGGTCAGCGGCACCCACCGGGGCGCACCCGGGGCCGACCACTTCGACTGGCCGCGCTTCTTCGCCGTGCTGGGGGAGACCGGCTACCGGGGTGCGGTCTGCATCGAGTCGTTCACGGCGGAGAACGAGACCATCGCGACCGCCGCGGCGATCTGGCGTCCGCTGGCCCCGTCGCAGGACCGGCTCGCCACGGACGGCCTGCGGTACCTGCGGGAGGTCACCACGGGTCCGCCGGCCGTGGCCGGCTGAGGCGATCCGGCGGTGGCCGGCTGAGGCGCTCCGCCCGGGTGCGGCACGGGGGTGGTGGACCCGGGCGGGCACCGGCAGTCCTGCCGGCGGCGGGACTGCGGTGGCGCCTTGACAGGAAGGTCACGTCGCAGGACAGTCATCTTAGATATTGACGCTCAACGATATTATCCGGGTGGGGTGTGCCATGAGGAAATCGCTGACGGCCGTCGTCGTGGCCGCCGTCGTCGCCGTGACCGGTCTGGTCGCCGTGACCACGAACGCCGGCGTGGCCAGCGCGGCCGCCGGCTGCCGGGTGAACTACGTCGTCAGCAGTCAGTGGACCGGTGGCTTCAGCACCGACATCGCGGTCACCAACCTGGGTGAGCCGGTCGACGGCTGGACGCTGCGGTTCGCCTTCCCCGCCGTCGACCAGCTGCTCGGGCAGACCTGGAGCGCCACCTGGAGCCAGACGGGCCGGGAGGTCAGCGCGACCAACCTGGGCTGGAACGCGAAACTGGGCACCAACGGCACTGTCAACATCGGCTTCGTCGGCAGCTGGTTCGGCAGCAACCCGGTACCCGCCGCGTTCACCCTCAACGGGGTCGCCTGCACCGGCGGTGTCCAGCCCAGTCTGACGCCGACCCGGACGCCGACCCCGACCCCGACGGTCGCCGACTGGCCGGCGATCGTCACCTGGCTCAGCCCGGCTGCCGGTGCGACCTACACCGCGCCGGGCCCCGTCCCGCTGGCGGCGACCGCGACGGTGGGCGGCGGCCACTACATCACCTCGGTGTCGTTCCGGGTGAACGGCGTCACGGTGGCGCAGGGGACCAGGACGACCGGCGACCGCTTCGAGGCGCAGTGGACCGCGCCGGTCGGTGCGCCCGGCACCAGCACCACCTTCGTGCTGAACGTCTCCGCCGGCACCGACCAGTCGCTGTCCGGCGGGGCGCCGCCCCGGCTGATCACGGTGGTGACGCCCCCGGCCACCGGCAGCAACACGCCCCCGGCGGTGGCGCTGAGCATCCCCGGCGGGCAGACGTACTTCCTCGAACCGACGACGGTCACGCTGGTGGCCGACGCCGCCGACGCCGACCCCGGAGACGTGATCAACCGGGCCGAGCTGTACCTCGGCGCGACCCGGGTGGCCACGACGGCGACCAACAGCGGGCAGCGCTACCAGTTCACGGTGGACCTGGCGGCCGCCACGTCGTCGGTCTACACCGTCCGGGTCTACGACGCCCACGGGGGCGTCGGCATCTCCAACCCGCTGAACCTCGTCGTCCGGTAGCTCCTTGCCGGCGGCCGACCCGGTCGGCCGCCGGCCCGCTTCCCGGGCCGCCGCCACCCGGCCGGTCCGTGGTCAGTCGGTGCACGGTGGGCGGCACGCGAACGCGTGCCGCCCACCGTCGTGTCCGCCGCGACCGGCCCGGGACGCGGCGACCGCCGGCCCGGGTGTGGGCTGGTCCACGGCTGCCCGGCGGGGCCGCGACCCTGCCGGGACGAAACCGGCGAACCGGTCACCGGACCGAACTACCCACGTTGGTTATGGCCCCTGACCAGGGGAGTGGGCGAGTCTAACCAGGCATAGATCCGTGCCTGTGAGTTCCGTGGGTCCGGCAGCGGGAGGAAGGTCTGGACTTGCCATGCGACAGCTTGAAGTGGCTCTGATCGGTGCGGGCCTGATAGCCCGCTTCCATCTGGACGCGTGGATCGGCGCCGGGGCGGCTGTCCGGGTGTACTCCCACGACGGCCGGGCCGCCGAGCTGGCGCGCGAGTTCGGGGCGCGGGCCGTCGACTCGCTGGAGGAGGCGTTGGACGGCGCGGACGCCGTGGACATCTGCACCCCCACCGGCACCCACCGCGAGATCGCCCTGGCCGCGATGGCCCGTGGCGTGGGCGTGGTGTGCGAGAAGCCGCTGGCCGCCACCACCGCCGAGGCCGAGGAGATCGTCGACGCGTCGGAGCGCGCCGGGGTCCGGCTCTACCCGGCCCACGACGTGCGGTTCGCCCCGGCGTTCGCCCGGCTGCACGAGGTGGTGTCCACCGGCGGCATCGGCCGGGGCACGGTCGCCCGGTTCCAGTTCTCCGCGTACCACCCGAGGCCCTGGACGGCGTCGGTGCCGGCCCGGTCCGGCGGGATCCTGACCGACCAGCTCCTGCACGGCGCGGACCTGGCGTACTGGGTGTTCGGTGAGGTCGTCCGGGTGTACGCCCGCTACCAGGGGGAGATCGCCGCACCCGCCCCGCAGGGGCAGGTGGCGACCGGAACCGTCGTGCTCACCCACGCCAGCGGCGCGATCAGCCAGGTCGTGAGCCGGTGGACGGCCACGCCGAAGCCCCCCGTCCGGGTGGCGTTCCAGGTCTCGGGCACCGGCGGCAGCGTGAGCTACGACTCCGAATGGCCCCAGGAGGTCCGGGTGGCCGACGGCGAGGCCGGCGGCTTCGGCTACGCCGGGACGTCGGTGTTCGCCACCGAGATGCGTGAGTTCGCCCAGGCCTTCCTGGGCGGCCCCGAACCGCGACTGGGTGCCCGGGACGCGCTGGCCGCGGTCCGGATCACCCAGGCCGCGGCGGAGTCCGCCTGGACCGGCCGTGCCGTGGAACTGCCTGTGAAGGGAGCCGCATGAGAGTCGCCGTCCTGTCCCTCGCGCACGAGCGCGCCGAGGTCTACGCCCGGCTGCTGCACGACCTGCCCGACGTCGAACTGCTCATCGCCGACCCCGACGGTGCGCCGGACGACCAGACCCGGGCCCGCGCCCTCGCCGAGGAGCTCGGGGTGCCCTACCTCGACGACTGGGACGAGGTGCTGCCCTGGCGGCCGAACGCCGTCGTGGTCACCAGCGCCGTCGACCGCCGCCGGGAGATCGTCGAACGGATGGCCGAGGCGGAGGCGTTCGTGCTGTGCGAACAGCCGCTGGCGCTCAGCGAGCGGGACGTCAAGGAGATGGTGGACGCCTGCGACATGGCGGGTGTCCGGCTGACCCTCGCCTCCCCGGCCTGCTACGGCGAGGCGTTCGCCGCCGTCCGCCGGGGGATCGCCGACGGCGCGGTCGGCACCCTGACCACCATCCAGGGCGTGTACCACACCCCGCCGGCGGCCGACACGACCGTCGGAGCCGTCGCCGCCAACGCCCCGTACCTGCTCGACCTGGTGGACATGGTGCTCGGCGGGGCACCGGCCGAGCAGGTCTACGCACAGGCGAACGACGTGCTCGGTGGCGGTCAGGGCGGGGAGAGCGCCGCGGTGCTCACCGTGACGTACCGCAGCGGGGTGGTCGCCACCCTCGACTGCAGCGGGAGCCAGGCGGCGGCCGGCCCCAGCCTGACCCTGGTCGGGGACCGGGCGAGTGTGGAGTACGACGCCGCTCCCCGGCTGCTCGGCGGCTTCGACGCCGCCACCGGTGGTGAACGGCGGGAGCCGGGCGGGGAGGACCGGTATCCGCTGATGCTCCGGGAATTCCTCGACACGGTCGACACCGGCAAGGGGACCGGCCCCGACGGCGAGGTCGGGCTCCGCACGCAGCGGATCATCCAGGCCGCCTACGAATCACTGCGCACCGGGCAGCCCGTCGACTTCGGATGACGACAGCGGCCCGGCCGATGCCCGGAACCGGACCTGTCGATCACGTTTCGTGAGAATGGCGCCGACCGTGTCGGTGCGGGAATCGCGCGCCCAGGTTCCAGGCGGAACGACCCGGCGAAAGTGGGAGATCAGATGAGTGTCACGCAGGTGGAAGTCGTCCTCAGCGGCGGACCGGTCGACTTGTCGTCGGCGCACCGCAGCGTCCCCGAGGCGGCGCTGGGACAGATCCTCAAGATTCGGCACGGGGCCGGCTACGAGCATTTCGTCCACGAGGGCGAATACCAGACGGTGAACGGGTCCGAAGTGGCGGTCTTCCGCTGGACCGGTCGCACGAAGATCGCCGAATAGACAGCCGCCCACCCACCATTTTCCGAGGGAGAAGGAATCCATGACCGACGCCATTTCCTTCGAAGTGCCGTGGGCGCGGACCGACAAGTTCGATCCACCGGCGATCTTCGACGAACTGCGGGAACAGCGTCCGCTCGCGCGGATGCGCTACCCGGACGGGCACGTCGGCTGGATCGTCTCCAGCTACGAACTGGTGCGGGAGGTCCTCAGCGACCCCCGGTTCAGCCACAGCTGCGAGGTCGGCCACTTCCCGGTGACCCACCAGGGGCAGGTGATCCCGACCCACCCGCTGATCCCCGGGATGTTCATCCACATGGACCCGCCCGAGCACACCCGCTACCGCCGGCTGCTGACCGGCGAGTTCACCGTCCGGCGGACGAACCGGTTGACGCCGCACGTCGAGGCCGTCGCCGCCGAACAGATCGAGGTGATGCGGGCGCACGGGGCACCCGCCGACCTGGTCAAGACCTTCGCCCAGCCGCTGGTGCTGCGGGTGCTGGCCGAGCTGGTCGGCCTGCCGTACGAGGAACGCGACCGCTACCTGAACGCGGTGATCCTGCTGCACGACGCGGAGGCCGACCCGGCGGAGGCCGCCGCCGCGTACGCCGAGACGGGGACGTTCTTCGACGAGGTGGTCGAGCGGCGACGCCGGCAGCCCCGGGAGGACCTGATCAGCACCCTGGTCGCCGACCCGGAACTGACCGGGGAAGAGGTGCGCAACATCATCACGCTGCTGCTCTTCGCGGGCTACGAGACCACCGAGAGCGCCCTGGCCGTCGGCGTGTTCGCCCTGCTGCACCACCCGGAGCAGCTGGCCCTGCTCCGGGCGGAACCGCAGCGGCTCGACGCCACGATCGAGGAGCTCCTGCGCTACCTCACCGTGAACCAGTACCACACGTACCGCACCGCGCTGGAGGACCTCAAGCTGCACGGCGAGCTGATCCGCAAGGGCGACACCGTCACGGTGTCGTTGCCGGCGGCCAACCGCGACCCGGCGAAGTTCCCGTGCCCGGCGAAGCTGGACATCGACCGGGAGACCTCGGGGCACGTGGCGTTCGGCTTCGGCATCCACCAGTGCCTCGGCCAGAACCTCGCCCGCGTCGAGCTGCGTACCGGGCTGTCGGCGCTGCTGACGGCCTTCCCCGAGCTGAGCCTGGCCATCCCGGCCGACGAGGTGCCGCTGCGCCTGCAGGGATCCGTCTTCGCGGTGCAGCACCTGCCCGTCCGTTGGTGAGCGTCCCGCTCCGTCGATCCTCGAAAGGACCAGCCACGCCGTGCGAACCGACCTCATCCGGCCGCTGTCCGTCACGCTCCAGGAGAACGCGGCCCGGTTCCCCGGCAAGGTGGCCTTCGAGGACGACCGGCGGGCGGTGACGTACCGCGAACTCGACGCGCGGACCCGGCGGCTCGCCGGGCAGCTGGCGGGCCTCGGGGTCCGGACCGGCGACCGGGTGGCCATCTGGTTGCACCAGTCGGTGGCCACTGTGGAGAGCTACCTCGCGATCGTCCGGGCCGGCGGCGTCGGGGTGCCGCTCAACCCCGCCTCGGCCCAGGCCGAGCTGGAGTACCTGCTGTCCGACAGCGGCGCCACGGTGGTCGTCACCGACGCCGCGCTGGCCGGGCGGCTCCGGTCGATGCCGCACCTCACGGTGCTGGTCACCGGCGCGGACGTGCCGGCCGGCATGCTGTCCTACGACGCGCTCGCCGAGGCCGAACCGGACCAGCCGGCCGGCGACGCCCTCGGCCTCGACGACGTGGCCTGGATGTTCTACACCTCGGGGACGACCGGCCGCCCCAAGGGCGTGCTGTCGACGCAGCGCAACTGCCTCTGGTCGGTCGCCTCCTGCTACGTGCCGATCCCCGGGCTGACCGACCGGGACCGGGTGCTCTGGCCGCTCCCGCTGTTCCACAGCCTCTCGCACATCGCCTGCGTGCTGTCCGTCACCGTGGTCGGCGCCACCGCCCGGATCATGGACGGCAGCTCCGCAGCGGACGTGCTCCGGATGCTCCACCAGGAGGAGTCGACCTTCCTGGCCGGCGTGCCCACCACCTACCAGCACCTGGTGACGGCGGCCCGGCAACACGGCTTCACGGCACCCAGCCTGCGGATCGGCCTGGCCGGAGGCGCGGTCCTCGGCGCCGGGCTGCGCCGGGAGTTCGAGGAGACCTTCGGGGTGCCGCTGGTCGACGCGTACGGCAGCACCGAGACGTGCGGGGCGATCACCATCAACCCGCCCGACGGCCGGCGGGTCGACGGATCCTGCGGCCTGCCCGTCCCCGGTGTCGGAGTGCGTGTCGTCGACCCCGACACCGGCCTGGACCTGCCCGCCGGGGCCGAGGGGGAGGTGTGGGTCCAGGGGCCGAACGTCATGGTCGGCTACCACGACAGCCCGGAGGCGACCGCCGAGGCGCTGCGCGACGGCTGGTTCCGCACCGGTGACCTGGCCCGGCGCGACGACGACGGGTACTTCACCATCTGCGGCCGGCGCAAGGAGCTGATCATCCGCGGTGGGGAGAACATCCACCCCACCGAGGTGGAGGCGGTGCTGCGGACCGTGCCCGGGGTCGCCGACGTCGCCGTGGCGGGGGTGCCCCACGACACCCTCGGCGAGGTGCCGGTCGCCTACGTGATCCCCGACGGGACCGGGTTCGACGTCCAGGCCCTGCTGGCCCGCTGCCGCGAGCAGCTCTCCGCCTACAAGGTGCCCGCCGAGGTCCGCGAGGTGACCCGGATCCCCCGGACCGCCTCCGGCAAGGTGCAGCGGCGGCTGCTGGCCGAACAGCCCGGCCGAATGGTGTACGCGGCGACCGAGCACCACGACGCGCTGACCACCCTCACCGAGCCCGACCCCGCTGTCACGGCGACCCTGCGGCGGCGGCTGTCGGCCCTCGACGAACCCGACCAGCTCGCCCTGCTGGCCGACCTGGTGCGGACCCGGGCTGCCGCGGTGACCGGCCAGCCCGGACCCGGATCGGTGCCGGCCGACCGGGCGTTCCGCGACCTGGGGTTCACCTCGCTGGCCATCGTCGAGCTGCGCAACCGGCTGACGGCGGACACCGGGCTGCCGCTGCCGACCAGCGTCGTCTTCGACCATCCGACGGCGCGGGCGCTGGCCGACCGGCTGCGGGCCGAGATCCTCGGCGTCGACGCGCCGGTCGACGAGCCGACGCCGGCCGCCGACCCCGACGAGCCCATCGCCATCGTGGGCATGGCCTGCCGGTTGCCCGGTCAGGTGAGCGGGCCGGACGAGCTGTGGGAGCTGGTGGCCGCCGGGGTCGACGCGGTCACCGGGTTCCCCGAGGACCGGGGCTGGGACCTCGAACGGCTCTTCGACCCGGACCCGGACCGCACCGGCACCTCGTACACCCGGCACGGTGGCTTCCTGCCCGACGCCGGGCTGTTCGACGCGGGGTTCTTCGGCATCTCGCCGCGGGAGGCGCTGGCCATGGACCCGCAGCAGCGGCTGCTGCTGGAGACCTCGTGGGAGGCGCTGGAGCGGGCCGGCATCGACGCGTCGGCGTACCGGGGGGCCGACGTCGGGGTGTTCACCGGCGTCTTCGGGCACGGCTACGGCAGCGGCGTCGACGCGCCGGAGCTGGAGGGCTTCACCACCACCGGGTCGGCCGCCAGCGTGGCGTCGGGCCGGGTGTCGTACGTGTTCGGCTTCGAGGGGCCGGCGATCACCGTGGACACCGCCTGCTCGTCGTCGCTGGTGGCGGTGCACCTGGCCGCCCAGGCGCTGCGCCAGGGCGAGTGCTCCCTGGCGTTGGCCGGCGGGGCGACGGTGATGGCGACCCCCGACACCTTCGTGGAGTTCTCCCGGCAGCGGGCGCTCGCCCCGGACGGCCGGTGCAAGGCGTACGCCGCCGCCGCCGACGGCACCGGCTGGGCCGAGGGCGCGGGCGTGCTCGTGCTGGAGCGGCTGTCGGTGGCCCGCGAGCGCGGCCACCGGGTGCTGGCGGTGGTCCGGGGCAGCGCGGTGAACCAGGACGGCGCATCCAACGGGCTGACCGCGCCGAACGGCCTGGCGCAGCGGCGGGTGATCCGCCGGGCGCTGGCCAACGCCGGTCTGACGGCGGCCGAGGTGGACGCCGTGGAGGGCCACGGCACGGGGACGACGCTGGGTGACCCGATCGAGGTGCAGGCGTTGCTGGCCACCTACGGCCAGGGCCGGGACGCCGACCGGCCGCTGTGGCTGGGGTCGTTGAAGTCGAACATCGGGCACACCCAGGCGGCGGCCGGGGTGGCCGGGATGATCAAGATGGTGCAGGCGCTGCGGCACGGGGTGCTGCCGGCGACGCTGCACGTCGACGCCCCGGCCGCGGGGGTGGACTGGTCCGCCGGTGCGGTGGAGCTGTTGACCCGCCCCCGGGAGTGGACCGGCACCGGTCGGCCCCGCCGGGCCGGGGTGTCGTCGTTCGGCGTGAGCGGGACGAACGCGCACGTGATCCTGGAGGAGGCGCCCGCCGAGCCGGTCCCCGGGGAGCCGACCCCCGCCGAGGCGCTCCCACCGGTGGTGCCGCTGGTGGTGTCGGCGCGCGGCGCGGCGTCCCTGGCCGGTCAGGCGGGCCGGCTGGCCGCGTTCGTCGCACGGACCGGCGTGCCGTTGGCCGGGGTGGCCGGCGCGCTGGTGACGCAGCGGGCGGTGTGGGACGAACGGGCCGTCGTGGTGGCGGGCTCGGTGGACGAGGCGTCGGCCGGGCTGGGCGCGCTGTCCCGTGGCGAGCAGGCGGCGGGTGTGGTGACCGGCGGCGCGCAGGCCGTGGGCCGGATGGTGTGGGTGTTCCCGGGCCAGGGCACGCAGTGGGTCGGCATGGGCCGGGAACTCCTCGACACGTCGCCGGTCTTCGCGCGACGGGTGGCGCAGTGCGCGGTCGCGCTGGAGCCGTGGATCGACTGGTCCCTGCTGGACGTGCTGCGGGGGGTCGCCGACCCGGAGCTGACCGAGCGGGTCGACGTGCTGCAACCGGCGTCGTTCGCGGTGATGGTGGGCCTGGCGGCGGTGTGGTCGTCGGTCGGGGTGCGGCCGGACGCGGTGGTGGGTCACTCGCAGGGCGAGATCGCGGCGGCCTGCGTGGCCGGCGCGTTGTCCCTGGACGACGCGGCGCGGGTGGTGGCGCTGCGCAGCCGGGCCATCGCCTCGACGCTGTCGGGCCGCGGTGGCATGGCGTCCGTCGCGGCGGGCGAGGACGAGGTGACGGCGTACCTCACGCCCTGGGCGGGCCGGGTGGAGGTCGCCGCGGTCAACGGTCCGTCGTCGGTGGTGATCGCCGGTGACGTCGGGGCGTTGGACGAGGCGTCGGCGGCGCTGACGGACCGGGGCGTCCGGGTCCGGCGGGTGGCGGTGGACTACGCCTCGCACACCCGGCACGTGGCGGACGTCGAGGGGACGTTGGCCGAGGTGCTGGCCCCGGTCGAGGCGCGGACACCGGTGGTGCCCTTCTACTCCTGCGTGACCGGCGGATGGGTCCGCGACGCCGGGGTGGTGGACGGCGCCTACTGGTACCGGAACCTGCGTGCCCAGGTGCGGTTCGGCCCGGCCGTCGCCGCCCTGGTCGACCAGGGGTACGGCGTCTTCGTCGAGGTGAGCGCGCATCCGGTGCTCGTCCAGCCGATCAGCGAGCTGGTGGCCGACACCGACGTGCTGGTGACCGGCACGCTGCGGCGGGACGACGGTGGCCTGCGGCGGCTGCTGACCTCGATGGCCGAGCTGTTCGTCCGGGGGGTGGCGGTCGACTGGGCCGCGCTGGTCCCGCCGCCGCCCGGCGGGGTGGACCTGCCGACCTACGCCTTCGACCGCCGGCACTACTGGCTGCGGTCGACGCCGACCGCGACCGACGCGACGTCGCTGGGCCAGACGACCACCGGACACCCGCTGCTCGACGCGGTGGTGAGCCTGCCGAACGGGGCCGGATTCGCGGCCACCGCGCGGTGGTCGTCGCGGTCGCTGCCGTGGCTGTCCGGGCCGCCCGGGTCGGCCGCCGTCGCGGTGCCGAACGCCACCCTGGTCGAGGTCGCCATCCGGCTCGGTGACCTGACCGACACCCCCACCCTCGACACGTTGACCGTCGACGCGCCCGTGCTGCTGCCGGCGCGTGGCGGCCGGGACGTGCGGGCCGTGGTCGGTGGACCCGACGACACCCGGCGGCGGTCCGTGGAGATCTACTCCCGGGAACCGGACGCCCCGTTCGACGCGCCGTGGATCCGGCACGCGCACGGCACCCTCGCGCCCGCCGCCGCCCCGGCGACCCACCCGATGACCGACGTGGCCGCCGAGGTCGGCCTGGACGAGGGCGCGGAACGCGACGCCGAGCGCTACGGGCTGCACCCCGCCCTGCTCGACGCGGCCGTCCGGGACGTGCTGCCCGCGGGCACCCAGCCGACCGGGTGGACCGGGGTGACCCTGCTGGCGTCGGGGGCCACCGCCGTCCAGGTGCGGCCGGGACCGACGTCGTCGCGGGGGACCGCGCTGACGCTGACCGACGCCGCCGGGCGACCCGTGCTGACCGTGGACGCCGTCCTCGGCACCGCCGCGCCCACCGCCGACCCCGGCACGCTGCCGCCCGACGCCCTGTTCCGGGTCGAGTGGGCCGCCCTGCCGCTGCCGCCGGTGGACCGCGCCCTCGACATCGTGCCCGTCACGACCGGCGGGGACGTCGCCACGGCCGCGGCGACCCCGCCGGACGCCCTGCTCTACGAGGCGGCCACCGGGGATCCCCGCACGGCGCTCGACGCCGCGCTGGCGCTGCTGCAGGCCTGGCTCGCCGAACCCGGTCTGGCCGACACCCGGCTGGTCGTCGTCACCGGCGACCACACCACGCTCGACGCCGCGGCGGTGTGGGGCCTGGTCCGGTCGGCGCAGTCGGAGCACCCGGACCGGATCGTGCTGGTCGACCTCGACGACGCGTCCCGGTCCGCGCTGCCGGCGGTGCTGCACACCGGCGAGCCGCAGGTGCGGGTGCGTGCCGGCGTCGCCGAGGTGCCCCGGCTGGCCCGGTTCACCCCCGGCGGGCCGACACCGGGCCGCCCGCTCGACCCCGACGGCACCGTCCTGGTCACCGGCGGCACCGGCACGCTGGGGGCCACCACCGCCCGCCACCTGGTCACCGCGCACGGCGTCCGGCACCTGCTCCTGCTCAGCCGCCGGGGACACGCCCCGGAGCTGCACGACGAGCTGACCGCGCTGGGGGCGTCGGTCCGGATCGTCGCCTGCGACGCGGCGGACCGGGCAAAGCTCCAGGCCGTGCTGGCGACGGTGCCGGCCGAGCACCCGCTGACCGCCGTGGTGCACACCGCCGGGGTCCTCGACGACGGGGTGCTCACCGAACTGCGCCCGGAACGGGTCGACACCGTGCTGCGGCCGAAGCTGGACGCCGCGCGGCACCTGGACGAACTCACCCGGGACCTGGACCTCGCCGCGTTCGTGCTGTTCTCCTCCGCGGCCGGCGTCCTGGGCAACCCGGGGCAGGCCAACTACGCCGCCGCCAACGCCTGCCTGGACGCGCTCGCCCAGCAGCGGCACCGGCTCGGCCTGCCCGCCGTCTCCCTCGCCTGGGGCTACTGGGCGCAGGCCAGCGCCATGACCCGGCACCTGGGGACGGCCGACCTGAGCCGCCACCGGCGTACCGGCATGACCGGCCTGTCCGCCAGCGAGGGGATGGCGCTGCTGGACGCCACCCTCGGCGTCGCCGACGTCCTGGTCGCGGCGAAGCTCGACCTGGCCACCGTGCGGCGGGCCGCCGCGGCCGGTGACCCGGTGCCGCCGCTGCTCCGCGCGCTGGCCCCGGCGCCGCGGCCGAGGGCCGGCGGTGCCGCCGCGGCGGTCCCGCTGGCCGAGCGCCTCGCCGGACTCGCCGAGGCCGCGCAGACCGAGCTGCTGCTCGACCTGGTACGCGGGCACGCCGCTGCGGTGCTCGGGCACACCGGCGTGGACGCCGTGCACCCCGGTCGCAGCTTCAAGGACGCCGGCTTCGACTCGTTGACCGCGGTGGAGCTGCGCAACCGGCTGGCCACCGCGACCGGGCTCACGCTGTCCCCGGCGATGGTCTTCGACTACCCGAAACCCGTGGCGCTCGCCGGGCACCTCCGCGCCCGGCTGGTCGGCGGGACGGCGACCTCCCCGGTCGGCTCCGCAAACCCCGCCCCGACGACCGACGAGCCGATCGCGATCGTGGCGATGGCCTGCCGCTTCCCGGCGGGTGTACACAGCCCGGAGGACCTGTGGCGGGTGGTGGCCGACGGGGTCGACGCGGTCACCGAGTTCCCCGCCGACCGGGGGTGGGACACCGACGGGCTCTACCACGAGGATCCGCACCACCCCGGCACCTCGTACGTGCGCCACGGCGCTTTCCTCGACGACGCCGCCGGCTTCGACGCGGCCTTCTTCGGCATCTCACCGAACGAGGCGCTGGCGATGGACCCGCAGCAGCGCCTGCTGCTGGAGACCTCGTGGGAGGTGTTCGAGCGGGCCGCGATCGACCCGACCACGCTGGCCGGGCAGGAGGTCGGCGTCTTCGTCGGCGTCAACAGCCACGACTACGACACCCGCACCCTCCAGGCCGCCGGCACCGAGGGATTCCGCCTCACCGGAAGCTCGGGCAGCGTCATCTCCGGCCGGGTGTCCTACCTGTTCGGTTTCGAGGGACCGGCGATCACCGTCGACACCGCCTGCTCCTCCTCGCTGGTGGCGTTGCACCTGGCGGCGCAGGCGCTGCGCCGGGGCGAGTGCACGATGGCCCTGGCCGGTGGCGTGATGGTGATGGGCACCGTCGAGACGTTCGTCGAGTTCTCCCGGCAGGGTGGGCTCGCCCCCGACGGCCGGTGCAAGGCCTTCGCCGACGGCGCGGACGGCACCGGCTGGTCCGAGGGGGTGGGACTGCTGCTGGTGGAGCGGCTGTCGGAGGCCCACCGCCGGGGCCACCAGGTGCTCGCCGTGGTCCGGGGATCGGCGGTGAACCAGGACGGCGCGTCGAACGGGCTGACCGCCCCGAACGGCCCGTCGCAGCAGCGGGTCATCCTGCGGGCGCTGGCCGACGCCGGGCTGGGCACCGCGGACGTGGACGCCGTGGAGGCGCACGGCACCGGCACCACCCTCGGCGACCCGATCGAGGCCGAGGCGCTGCTCGCCACGTACGGCCGGGACCGGCCGGCCGACCGGCCGCTGTGGCTCGGCTCGGTGAAGTCGAACATCGGGCACACCCAGGCCGCGGCGGGCGTCGCGGGTGTCCTCAAGATGGTGCTGGCCATGCGGCACGGCGTGCTGCCCCGGACGCTGCACGTCGACCGTCCGTCGGGCAACGTGGACTGGTCCTCGGGCGCGGTGGAGCTGCTGACCGAGGCGCGCGACTGGCCGGACACGGGTCGGCCCCGCCGGGCGGCCGTGTCGTCCTTCGGCATCGGCGGCACCAACGCGCACGTCATCCTCGAAGCGGCCCCCGACCGGCCGGTGACCGACCCGCCGGAGCCGGAGCCGACCGGCTTCCCGGTCCCGGTCGTGGTGTCGGCGCGGACGGCCGCCGGGCTGCGCGGCCAGGCGGGCCGGCTCGCCCGGTTCCTCGCCGACCGGCCCGACGTCCGGCTCGCCGACGCCGCCCACGCCCTCGCCACCACCCGCGCCCACCTCGACCACCGCGCGGTCGTGCTCGCGGCCGACCGGGAGCGGGCCGGCGCGGACCTCGACGCCCTCGAACGGGGCGAGCCGGCCCCCGGCACCGTCACCGGCACCGCCGCCCCGGGCAAGCTGGCCGTCCTGTTCACCGGCCAGGGCAGCCAGTGGGTCGGGATGGGACGCGACCTCGCCGCGACCTTCCCGGTCTTCGCGGCGGCGTTCGACACCGCCTGCGCCGCCGTGGACCGGCACCTGGGCCGGCACGTGCCGCGCCCGCTGCGCGACGTGGTGTTCGCGGCCGACGGCGGGCTGCTCGACCAGACCGTCTACACGCAGGGCGCGCTGTTCGCCCTGGAGACCGCGCTGTTCCGGCTGGTCGGCTCCTGGGGGGTACGACCCGACCTGCTCGCCGGCCACTCGGTCGGGGAGATCACCGCCGCCCACGTCGCCGGGGTGCTGGACCTGGACGACGCGGCCCGGCTGGTCGCCGCCCGGGGCCGGCTGATGCAGGACCTGCCCACCGGCGGCGCGATGGTCGCCGTCCAGGCGACCGAGGCCGAGGTCGCGCCGCTGCTCGCCCGGGCGCGGGGCGTGGTCTGCGTCGCGGCGGTCAACGGCCCCGACGCGGTGGTGCTCTCCGGCGACGAGGACGCGGTGCTCGCCGTCGCCGCCGAGCTGGCCGGTCGGGGCCGCAAGACCCGCCGGCTGCCGGTCAGCCACGCCTTCCACTCGCCGCTGATGACGCCGATGCTCGACGAGTTCCACGCGGTGCTGGCGGAGCTGTCGTTCCGGCCGGGTGACCTGCCGGTGGTGTCCACGCTGACCGGCGCGCTGGTCGGGGACGACCGGCTGGGCACCCCGGAGTACTGGGTCGACCAGGCGCGCGGCGCGGTCCGGTTCGGCGACGCGGTCACCGCGCTGAGCGGGCACGGCGCGACGACCTTCCTGGAGCTGGGTCCGGGCGGGGCGCTCGCCGCGATGGCGCTGGCCACCCTCGGCGTACCGGAGGAGAGCTGCCTCGCCGTGCTGCGCAAGGACGGCGCGGAGGCCGCCGGCCTGGTGACCGCGGTGGCGGCCCTGCACGTGCGGGGCGTGCCCGTCGACTGGACCGGCCTGCTGGGCCGGCGTGCCCCGGGCCTGGGGACCGAACTGCCCACCTACGCGTTCCAGCACCAGCGGTACTGGGCCGAGCCCGACGACACCGCCGCCGGGGGCGCGACGGCGCTCGGCGTCACCAGCGCCGGACACCCGCTGCTCGGCACCGTGGTCGACGTGCCCGACACCGGTGGCCTGGTGTTCACCGGCCGACTGTCACCGCGGACCCCGGGGCTGCCGGCCGGCCCGGCCTCCCGGGTGCCGGTCGCCGCCCTGCTGGAGATGCTGGTCCGGGCGGGCGACGAGGTCGGCTGCGGCGGCCTCGAACGGTTCGTCGTCGAAGCGCCCCTGGCGGTCGGGGAGTCCGGGGCCACCGTGGTACGGGTGACCGTGGACGGTCCCGGCCCGGACGGACGCCGGGGCGTCGCCGTGCACGGCCGTCCCGACGGCGACGGGGCCGGCCGGTGGACCTGTCACGCCCGCGCCGTGCTGGTGCCCGGCATCCCGCAACCCGCCTTCGACCTGCGGGACCGCGCGGACACCGAACTCAGCCTGCCGGGCGACCTGACCGACCAGGCCGCCGCGTTCACCCTCCACCCGCTGCTGGTCGACGCCGCGCTGCGGATCCTGGCCGGCGACGACCAGCGGGACATCTCGACCTGCCGGGGCATGGCGGTGTACGCGCAGGGCGCCGCCGCGGTGCGGCTGCGTACCACGCCGACCCCGGACGGCGGTCACCTGCTGGAGCTGGCGGACGCCGCGGGTGGACCCGTCGCCTCGATCGGCCCGCTGACCCTCGACACCACCGTCGTCGAGCCGGCGACACCGGCCGACGACCGGCCGACGTCGCCGCTGACCCGTCGGGTGGTGGTCCAGGGCGGGGCGACCGGTGCGGCGCTACCGGACCGGCTGGCCGGGCTGGCCGTCGCCGACCAGCTCCGGATGGTGCTGGACCTGGTCCGGGAGAGCACCGCCGTGGTCCTCGGTCACCGGGGCTCCGACGCGTTCGACGAGGGGCAGGCCTTCAAGAGCCTCGGCTTCGACTCGTTGAGCGCGGTCAAGCTCCGCAACCGGCTCCAGGACTTCACCGGCGTACGGCTGCCCAGCACCCTGGTCTTCGACTACCCGACGCCGGCGGTCCTCGCCGCCCACCTGCGGGCCGAACTGCTCGGCGAACGCCGGGAACCGTCCAGCGTGGCCGGGACGGTCGCCTCCGACGAGCCGATCGCGATCGTCGCGATGAGCGTCCGGCTGCCCGGCGGCGCGGACACCCCCGAGGAGCTGTGGAACCTGGTCCGGGAACGGCGCGACGCGGTCGCCGGTTTCCCGGTCGACCGGGGCTGGGACCTCGACGGGCTGTACCACCCGGACCCGGCCCACCCGGGCACCAGCTACACCCGGATGGGCGGGTTCCTCTACGACGCCGCCCAGTTCGACGGCACGTTGTTCGGGATCTCGCCCCGCGAGGCGCTGGCGATGGACCCGCAGCAGCGGCTGCTGCTGGAGACCTCCTGGGAGGCGCTGGAGCGGGCGGGCATCGACCCGCTGTCGGTCAAGGGCAGCGACATCGGGGTCTTCACCGGGATCGTCCACCACGACTACGTGACCCGGCTGCACCGGGTGCCCGAGGACGTGCAGGGCTACCTGATGACCGGGGCGGCGGCGAGTGTGGCCTCCGGGCGGGTGGCGTACGTGTTCGGCCTGGAGGGGCCGGCGGTCACCCTGGACACCGCCTGCTCGTCCTCGCTGGTGGCGATGCACCTCGCCGCCCAGGCGCTGCGCCAGGGCGAGTGCTCGATGGCGCTGGCCGGGGGCGCGACCGTGATGTCCAGCCCGGACGCGTTCCTGGAGTTCTCCCGGCAGCGCGGGCTGTCCGCCGACGGCCGCTGCAAGGCGTACGCCGACGGCGCCGACGGCACCGGCTGGTCCGAGGGGGTCGGGGTGCTGCTGCTGGAGCGGCTCTCGGTGGCCCGGGAGCGCGGGCATCCGGTGCTGGCGCTGCTGCGTGGCAGCGCGGTGAACCAGGACGGCGCGTCCAACGGGTTGACCGCGCCGAACGGCCCGTCGCAGCAGCGGGTGATCCGCAGCGCGCTGGCCAACGCCGGCCTGACGCCGGACGAGGTGGACGCCGTGGAGGGTCACGGCACCGGCACCGCGCTGGGTGACCCGATCGAGGCGCAGGCGTTGCTGGCCACCTACGGGCAGGACCGGGATCCGCAGCGGCCGCTCTGGCTGGGGTCGCTGAAGTCGAACATCGGGCACACCCAGGCGGCGGCCGGGGTGGCCGGGGTGGTCAAGATGGTGCAGGCGCTGCGGCACGGGATGCTGCCCGCCACCCTGCACGTGGACACCCCCACCACCCAGGTCGACTGGTCGGCCGGCGCGGTCCGGGTGCTGACCGAGCCCCGGGACTGGCCGCGCGGCGCACGACCGCGCCGGGCCGCCGTGTCCTCCTTCGGGGCCAGCGGGACGAACGCGCACGTGATCCTGGAGGAGGCGCCGCCGGTCGACGCCCCGGCACCGGCCGACCGGCAGGTCGACCCCGGCGGTGTGGCCGACCGGCAGGTCGACCCCGGCGGTGTGGTGCCGCTGGTCGTGTCGGCGGGCAGCGCGGGCGCGCTGGCCGGGCAGGCCGGCCGGCTGGCGTCCTTCCTCCGCGACGGCGGCACGGCGTCGCTGGCCGGGGTGGCCGGCGCGCTGCTGTCGGGCCGGGCGAAGCTCGGCCGGCGGGCCGTGGTGGTGGCCCGGACCGACGCCGAGGCGCTCGCCGGGCTCGGCGCGCTGACCCGGGGCGAGAACGACCCCTGCCTGGTCACCGGCACGGTCGACCTGCCCGGCAGGCTGGTGTGGGTGTTCCCCGGCCAGGGCTGGCAGTGGGTCGGCATGGGCCGGGAGCTGCTGGACACCTCGCCGGTCTTCGCCGCCCGGATCGCCGAGTGCGCCGCCGCCCTGGAGCCGTGGACCGACTGGTCGCTGGCCGACGTGCTGCGCGGCGAGACCTCCGCCGACCTGCTGGAGCGGGTCGACGTGCTGCAACCGGCGGGTTTCGCCGTGATGGTGGGCCTGGCGGCGGTGTGGTCGTCGGTCGGGGTACGACCGGACGCGGTGCTCGGGCACTCGCAGGGTGAGATCGCCGCCGCCTGCGTGGCCGGCGCGCTGTCGTTGCCGGACGCGGCCCGGGTGGTGGCGCTGCGCAGCCAGGCCATCGCCGGGAAGCTGTCCGGCCGCGGCGGGATGGCCTCGGTCGCCCTCGCCGAGCAGGACGTGCTCGGGCGGTTGGCGTCCTGGGCGGGCCGGATCGAGGTGGCCGCGGTCAACAGCCCGTCCTCGGTGGTGGTGGCCGGCGACGCCGACGCCCTGGACGAGGCCCTGGCGTTCCTGTCCGGCCAGGGGGTGCGGGTCCGGCGGGTGGCCGTCGACTACGCCTCCCACAGCTGGCACGTCGAGGACATCCGGCAGACGCTCGCCGACGTGCTGACCGGGATCGAGGCCCGGACGCCGGAGATTCCGTTCTACTCGACGGTCACCGGCGACTGGATCCGCGACGGCGGGATCGTCGACGGCGACTACTGGTACCGGAACCTGCGCAGCCAGGTCGGCTTCGGCCCGGCGGTGGCGGACCTGGTCGCCCAGGGGCACGGCGTGTTCGTGGAACTCAGCGCGCACCCGGTGCTGGTGCAGCCGATCACCGAGATCACCGACGGGCTGGTGGTCGGGACGCTGCGGCGCGACGACGGCGGCCCGCGACGGCTGCTGACCTCGATGGCCGAGCTGTTCGTGCGGGGGGTGGCGGTGGACTGGGCCGCCCTGCTGCCGCCCGTCCCGGCCCGGGTGGAGCTGCCCACGTACGCCTTCGACCACCGGCACTACTGGCTGCACGAGGCCGACGAGGGTACCGACGGGGCCGACCCGGCCGACGGCGCGGACGCCGACTTCTGGGCCGCGCTGGAGCGCCCCGACCTGGACTCCCTCGCCGCGTTGCTGGACGTCGACTCGACCGACCAGCGCGGCGCCCTGGACACCGTCGCGCCCGTGCTGGCCGACTGGCGGCGCAGGCGCCGGGCGATGTCGACCGCCGAGAAGCTGCGCTACCAGGTGACCTGGCAGCCCCTGGAGCGGGAGGCCGTCGGGGTGCCGGCCGGGCGGTGGCTCGTCGTGGTGCCGTCGGGCCAGCGGGCCGACGGGCTCCTCACCGAGCTGGCCGGACAGGGCCTGGACACCACCCTGCTGGAGGTCGACGCGTCGGACCGTACCCGGGAACGGCTCGTCGGTCGGCTGGCCACCGTGCCGGCCGGGGACGACCTGGCCGGCGTGCTGTCCCTGCTCGCCCTGGACCCCGGCACCCCGACCGAGGTCGCGGCGGCGACCCTCGCCCTGGTGCAGTCCCTCGGCGACCGGGGCGTCTCCGCGCCGCTGTGGTGCCTGACCCGGGGTGCGGTGAACATCGGCATCCAGGACGCCGTCACCGCACCGGCCCAGGCCGCGCTCTGGGGTCTCGGCCGGGCCGTCGCGCTGGAACGCCCGGACCGCTGGGGCGGCCTGGTCGACCTGCCCGCGTCCGGCGACCCCCGCACGGCCCAGGCCCTGCTCGGGGTGCTGACCGCCGCCGACGAGGACCAGCTCGCGATCCGCCGCTCGGGCACCTACCGCCGCCGGCTGGTCCGCAAGCCCGTGCCGGAGGCGGCGGCCGGCGCCCGCTGGCAGCCCCGGGGCACTGTCCTGGTGACCGGCGGGGCGGAGGGGCTCGGCCGGCACGCCGCGGGCTGGCTCGCGCAGGCCGGCGTCGACCGGCTGATCGTCACCACCACCGCGCACGCGCCCGACGACAGCGTGGCGGAGCTCCGCGCCGAACTGGCCGGGCTGGGTCTGTCCACCGTGGTGGAGTCCTGCCCCGACGCCGACCGGGAGGCGATCGCCGCGCTGGTGGCCGCGACGACGCCGCAGCAGCCGGTCACCGCCGTGGTGCACGCCGCCGACGTCACCCAGACCAGCTCCGTCGACGACACCGGGGTACGCGACCTCGCCGGGGTGTTCGCCGCGAAGGTGGACACCGCCGTGTGGCTGGACGAGCTGTTCCGGGACACCCCGCTCGACGCGTTCGTGGTGTTCTCGTCGATCGCCGGGGTCTGGGGCGGCGGCGGCCAGGGGCCGTCCGGCGCGGCGAACGCCGTCCTGGACGCCCTCATCGAATGGCGTCGGGCCCGGGGCCTGCGGGCGACGTCGATCGGCTGGGGCGCGCTGGACCAAATCGGGGTGGGCATGGACGAGGCCGCCCTGGCCCAGCTGCGGCGTCGGGGCGTCCTGCCGATGCCCCCGGCGGTGGCGGTGACCGCGATGGTCCAGGCGGTCGCCGGCAACGAGCGTTCCGTGACGGTGGCCGACATGGACTGGGCCGCCTTCATCCCGGCGTTCACCTCGGTGCGACCCAGTCCGCTCTTCGCGGACCTGCCCGAGGCGAAGGCCGCCCTGGCGGCGTCGCAGCCCGACGCCGGCGACAGCGACGCCGCCGCCTCGCTGGCCGACTCGCTGCGCGGGGTCACCGACAGCGAACAGCAGCGGATCCTGCTGCGGCTGGTGCGGGGGCACGCCTCGACGGTGCTGGGGCACGGCGGTGCCGAGGGCATCGGGCCGCGGCAGCCGTTCCAGGAGGTCGGCTTCGACTCGCTGGCCGCGGTCAACCTCCGCAACAGCCTGCACGCGGCCACCGGGCTGCGCCTGCCCGCCACCCTGATCTTCGACTACCCGACCCCGGAGGCGCTGGTCGGATACCTGCGTGCCGAACTCCTCCGGGAGCCCGAGGACGACCTGGCGGGCCGCGAGGACGACCTGCGGCGCGTCCTCGCGTCCGTGCCGATCGCCCGGTTCAAGGAGGCGGGGGTGCTGGAGGCCCTGCTGGGCCTGGCAGATGTGGACACCACCGTGCCGTCCGCCGGGCCGCCCCCGGCGGCCGACGACGGCGAACTGATCGACGCCCTGGACATCGCCGGTCTCGTCCAGCGTGCCCTGGGCACGACGAGCTGACCATCGATGACGAACGAACGTGGAGGATGGGTTATGTCGGCGCCAGACGAGCAGATCGTCCAGGCACTGCGTGCCACGCTGAAGGAGAACGCCCGGCTTCAGCAGGAGAACAGCGCGCTCGCCGCCGCAGCCGCGGAGCCTATCGCCATCGTCTCGATGGCCTGCCGGTACGCCGGTGGCATCCGTGGCCCCGAGGACCTGTGGCGGGTGGTGACCGACGGCACCGACGTCTACACCGGCTTCCCCACCGACCGCGGTTGGGACCTGGAGGGCCTCTACCACCCCGACCCGGACAACCCCGGGACCACGTACGTCCGGGAGGGCGCCTTCCTGCACGACGCCGCGCAGTTCGACGCCGCATTCTTCGGGATCTCCCCCCGGGAGGCCCTGGCGATGGACCCGCAGCAGCGGCAGCTGCTCGAAGTGGCGTGGGAGACCTTCGAGCGGGCCGGCATCGACCCGCACTCGGTGCGGGGCAGCGACGTCGGGGTGTTCGCCGGAATCGTGCACCAGGACTACGCCCCCGACCTCAGCGGGTTCGAGGGGTTCCTCAGCCTGGAGCGTGCGCTGGGCACCGCCGGTGGGGTCGCCTCCGGCCGGGTCGCCTACACGCTCGGGCTCGAAGGACCCGCGGTGACCGTCGACACCATGTGCTCGTCGTCGCTGGTGGCGGTGCACCTGGCCAGCCAGGCGCTGCGCCGGGGCGAGTGCTCGATGGCGCTGGCCGGCGGCTCGACGGTGATGGCCACCCCCGGCGGGTTCGTCGGCTTCGCGCGCCAGCGGGGGCTCGCCTTCGACGGGCGGTGCAAGTCGTACGCGGCGGGCGCCGACGGTTCGTCGTGGGCCGAGGGCGTCGGCGTGCTGCTGCTGGAGCGGCTGTCGGTGGCCCGGGAGCGGGGCCACCAGGTGCTGGCGGTGATCCGGGGCAGCGCGGTGAACCAGGACGGCGCGTCCAACGGGCTGACCGCGCCGAACGGCCCGTCCCAGCAGCGGGTGATCCGCAACGCGCTGGCCAGCGCCGGGCTCCGGCCGACCGACGTCGACACCGTGGAGGGCCACGGCACCGGCACCACCCTCGGTGACCCGATCGAGGCGCAGGCGCTGCTCGCCACGTACGGGCAGGGCCGGGATCCGCAGCAGCCGCTCTGGCTCGGCTCGGTCAAGTCGGTCATCGGCCACACCCAGGCGGCGTCCGGGGTGGCCGGGGTGATCAAGACGGTGCTGGCGCTGCGGCACGGGGTGCTGCCGGCGACCCGGCACGTGGACGCGCCCACCCCGCAGGTGGACTGGTCGGCCGGCGCGGTCGAGCTGTTGACCGAGGCGCGGGACTGGCCGCGCAACGGCCGTCCCCGCCGGGCCGGCGTGTCGTCGTTCGGCGCCAGCGGCACCAACGCGCACCTGATCCTGGAGGAGGCGCCCGAGGAGGCGACGCCGGCCCCGCAGGCGTCCCCGCCCGGGGTCGTGCCGTTGGTGGTGTCGGCGCACACCGCCACCTCGCTCGCGGCGCAGGCGCAGCGGCTGGCGTCGTTCGTCGCGGACACCCCGGCACCGCTGTCACAGGTGGCCGGGACGCTGGTGGCGGGCCGTGCCACGCTGGGCGAGCGGGCCGTGGTGGTGGCCGGCTCGACCGACGAGGCGGTGGCCGGGCTCGGGGCGCTGGCCCGGGGGGAGAACGCCCCCGGTCTGGTGACCGGCTCCGGCACGCCGGGTCCGGTGGTGTGGGTGTTCCCCGGTCAGGGCACCCAGTGGGCCGGCATGGGCCGGGAGCTGCTGGACTCCTCCCCGGTGTTCGCGGCGCGGATCGCCGACTGCGCCGCCGCCCTGGAGCGCTGGGTCGACTGGTCGCTGGTCGACGTGCTGCGGGGGGACGTCGACCCGGCGGTGATGCGGCGGGTCGACGTGCTGCAACCGGCCAGCTTCGCGGTGATGATGGGGCTGGCGGCGGTCTGGGCGTCGGTCGGCGTGCAGCCCGACGCGGTGCTCGGCCACTCGCAGGGCGAGATCGCGGCGGCCTGCGTGGCCGGCGCGCTGACGCTGGACGACGCGGCCCGGGTGGTGGCGCTGCGCAGCCAGGCGATCGCCGGGACGCTGTCCGGCCGGGGCGGCATGGCATCGGTGGCGCTGAGTGAGGACGAGGCGACCCAGCGCCTGGCCCGGTGGGCCGACCGGGTCGAGGTGGCCGCGGTCAACGGCCCGTCGTCGGTGGTGGTGGCGGGGGACGCCGACGCCCTCGACGAGGCCCTGGACCTGCTCGACGACCAGGGGGTGCGGGTCCGGCGGATCGCGGTGGACTACGCCTCGCACAGCCGGCACGTGACGGACGTCCGCGACGCCCTCGCCGACGCGCTGGCCGGGATCACCGCGTCGGCGCCGACGGTGCCGTTCTACTCCACCGTGACGGGGGAGTGGATCCGCGACGCCGGGGTGGTGGACGGTGGCTACTGGTACCGCAACCTGCGCCACCAGGTGCGGTTCGGGCCGGCGGTGACCGAGCTGCTGGCCCAGGGGCACGGCGTGTTCGTCGAGATCAGCGCGCATCCGGTGCTGGTCCAGCCGATCAGCGAGATCGTCGACCGGGCCGGCGGCGACGTGGTGGTGACGGGCTCGCTGCGGCGCGACGAGGGCGGCCTGCGCCGGCTGCTGACGTCGATGGCCGAGCTGTACGTCCGGGGCGTCGCGCTGGACTGGGCGGTGCTGCTGCCCGAGGGGGCGGGCGTGCCGCCGCTGCCGCTGCCCACCTACGCGTTCGACCACCAGCACTACTGGCTGCGGATGGGGGACTCGGCCACCGACGCGGCGTCGCTGGGCCTGGTCGGCGCCGACCACCCGCTGCTGGGCGCGGTGGTGCCGCTGCCGCAGTCGGACGGGTTGGTCTTCACCTCGCGGCTGTCCCTGCGGACGCATCCGTGGCTCGCCGGGCACGCGATCGGCGGCATGGTGATCATCCCCGGCACGGTCTACGTGGACCTGGCGGTGCGGGCCGGCGACGAGTTCGGCTTCGGGGTGCTGGAAGAACTCGTGATCGAGGCGCCGCTGGTCCTGCCCGAGCAGGGCGGGGTGCGGCTCCAGGTCGCCGTCGGCGGTCCGGCGGAGACCGGGCTGCGTCCGGTCTCCGTGTACTCGCTGCGCGAGGACGGCACGGACACCTGGACCCGGCACGCCACCGGCCTGCTGGCGGCGACGCCGCCGACGACGCCGGTGGGCGGGTTCGACTTCACCGCGTGGCCGCCGGCCGGGGTGCGGCAGGTCGACATCGAGGGCTTCTACGCCGACCTCGTCGAGCGGGGTTACGCCTACGGGCCGGCGTTCCAGGGGCTGCGGGCGGTGTGGCGGCGCGGCGACGAGGTGTTCGCCGAGGTCGCGCTCCCGGACGACCAGCGGGAGGACGCCGGCAGGTTCGGTATCCATCCGGCGCTGCTGGACGCCGCCCTGCACACCAACGCCTTCGCCAACCCGGACGACGACCGGCGGGTGCTGCCGTTCGCGTGGAACCGGCTGGTGCTGCACGCCGCCGGAGCGTCCGCGCTGCGGGTCCGGGTCGCCCCGTGCGGGCCGGACGCGCTGTCGTTCCAGGCCGCCGACGACACCGGCGCTCCGGTCGTGACGATGGACTCGCTGGTGTCGTTGCCGGTCTCGGCCGACCAGCTGGAGACGGCGGCGCAGGAGAGCCGGGACTCGCTGTTCCGGGTGGAGTGGACCGAGCTGCCCCCGGTCGCCGCCGCCCCCGCGCCGTCCTGGACGACGGTCACCGGCCCGGACGACGTGCCGGCCCTGACCCGCCGCGCGGCCGAAGCGCCGACGGCCGTCCTGCACGCGGTCGGTGACGACGAGGGGCCGCTGGCGTTGACCTCCCGGGTGCTGGCCGTGGTGCAGGCCTGGCTGGCCGCGGACGAGCTGGCGGACGCGCGTCTGGTGGTGGTGACCCGGGGCGCGACCCCGGCCCGTGACGGCGTGGTGGTCGATCCGGCCGGTGCGGCGGTCTGGGGTCTGCTGCGCGCCGCCCAGGCCGAGAACCCGAACCGGTTCGTCCTGCTCGACGCCGACCCCGCCGGCCCGGACCTGCTGCTGGGTCCAGCGCTGGCCAGCGGCGAGCCGCAGCTCGCGGTGCGCGGGACCACCCTCGCCACGCCCCGGCTCACGCACGCCGCGAACCAGGATCCGGGTGCGCCGGACGTGTTCCGGCCGGAGGGGACCGTGCTGGTCACGGGCGGGACCGGCTCGCTGGGCGCCATGATCACCCGGCACCTGGTGGGCCGGCACGGGGTACGCCGGCTGGTGCTGGCCAGCCGACGGGGTCCGGCCGCCGACGGGGTGGCCGAGCTGATCGCCGAGCTGACCGCGCAGGGCGCGGACGTGTCGGCGGTGGCCTGCGACGTCTCCGACCGGGAGCAGGTCGCGGCCCTGGTGGCGGAGCACCGCCCGACGGGTGTGGTGCACATGGCGGGCGTCCTGGACGACGGCGTGATCGGCGCGTTGACCCCCGAGCGGCTGGCCGGCGTCTTCGCCCCCAAGGTGGACGCGGTACGGCACCTCGACGAGCTGACCCGGGACGCCGACCTCGACGCCTTCGTGGTCTTCTCGTCGGCCGCCGCGCTGATGGGCTCCGCCGGGCAGGGCAACTACGCCGCCGCGAACGCCTTCCTCGACGGGGTGATGGCCAACCGCCGGGCGGCCGGACTGCCGGGCGTGTCGTTGGCCTGGGGCCTGTGGGAGCAGAGCACCGGCCTGACCGCCCACCTCAGCGCCGTCGACCAGGCCCGGATGAGCCGGGGCGGCGTGCTGGCGATCACCCCCGACGAGGGCACCGGCCTGTTCGACCTGGGTCTGCGTGCCGAGCAGGCGCTGCTGGTGCCGATCAAGCTCGACCTCAAGACGCTACGTGCCCAGGCCGCCACCGGCACCGACGTCCCGCACCTGCTGCGCGGCCTGGTCCGGGTCAGCCGGCGGGTGGCCCGGGCGTCGGCCGGCGACAGCGGCGGACTGGTCCGCCGGCTCGCCGGGCTGACGCCCGAGGAGCAGGAGACCATCCTGGTGGGCATCGTCCAGGCCGAGGCGACCGGGGTGCTGGGCTTCAGCGGACCGGAGCTGGCGCAGGGCACCCGCACCTTCAACGAGATCGGGTTCGACTCGCTGACCGCGGTCGAGCTGCGCAACCGGCTGAGCGCGGCGACCGGGGTGAAGCTGCCCGCCACGCTGGTCTTCGACTACCCCACTCCGGTGGCGCTGGCCCGGCACCTGCGCACCGAGCTGGGCGACACGGTGGCCGGCACCACGACCACCGTCACCGTGCTCGCCGACCCGGACGAGCCGATCGCGATCGTCGGCATGGCCTGCCGGCTGCCCGGTGGGGTCACCGATCCCGACGGGCTGTGGCAACTGCTGTTCGAGGGGCGGGAGGGGATGTCCCCCTTCCCCGAGGATCGGGGCTGGGACCTGGCGGGCCTGTTCGACCCGGATCCGGACCGCCCCGGGACGTCGTACACCCGGCAGGGGGGTTTCCTCCAGGGCGCCGGGCTGTTCGACGCCGGCTTCTTCGGCATCTCCCCCCGGGAGGCGCTGGCGATGGACCCGCAGCAGCGGCTGCTGCTGGAGGCCTCCTGGGAGGCGCTGGAGCGGGCGGGCGTCGACCCGACCGCGATGCGCGGCCACGACGTCGGCGTCTTCACCGGCGTCTCCATCCACGACTACCTGGAGTCGCTGAGCAACATGCCGGCGGAGCTGGAGGGCTTCGTCACCACCGCCACCGCCGGCAGCGTGGCGTCGGGCCGGGTGTCGTACGCGTTCGGCTTCGAGGGACCTGCGGTCACCGTGGACACGGCGTGTTCGTCGTCGCTGGTGGCGATGCACCTGGCGGCGCAGGCGCTGCGGCAGGGCGAGTGCTCGATGGCGCTGGCCGGTGGGGTCGCGGTGATGGGCTCCCCGATCGGCGTGCTCGGCATGTCCCGCCAGCGTGGCCTGGCCGAGGACGGGCGGGTCAAGGCGTTCTCCGCGACGGCGGACGGCACGGTGCTGTCCGAGGGTGTCGCCATCGTCGTCCTGGAGCGGCTGTCGGTGGCCCGGGAGCGGGGCCACCGGGTGCTGGCCGTGGTCCGGGGCAGCGCGGTGAACCAGGACGGCGCGTCCAACGGGTTGACCGCGCCGAACGGCCCGTCGCAGCAGCGGGTGATCCGCAGCGCGCTGGCCAACGCCGGCCTGACGCCCGACGAGGTGGACGCCGTGGAGGCGCACGGCACCGGCACCGCGCTGGGCGACCCGATCGAGGCGCAGGCGTTGCTGGCCACCTACGGCCGGGACCGGGATCCGCAGCGGCCGTTGTGGCTGGGGTCGCTGAAGTCGAACGTCGGGCACACCCAGGCGGCGGCCGGGGTGGCCAGCGTGATCAAGATGGTGCAGGCGCTGCGGCACGACACGTTGCCGCCCACCCTGCACGTGACCGAGCCGACCCACCAGGTCGACTGGTCGATGGGGGCGGTCGAGCTGCTCACCGCGGCCCGGGAGTGGTCGCCCGACGGCCGTCCGCGCCGGGCGGGGGTGTCGTCGTTCGGCATCAGCGGCACGAACGCCCACCTGATCCTCGAGGAGGCGCCGGCCGAGGTGACCCCGGACGCCGCCCCGGAGGAACCGGCCGACGCCGTGGTGCCGCTGGTGGTGTCGGCCCGCAGCCCCCGCTCCCTGGCGGGTCAGGCGGGCCGGCTGGCGGCGTACCTGGAGCGGGCCGACGGGGTGCCGCTCACCCGGGTGGCGGGCGCGCTGCTGTCCACCCGGGCGGTGCTCGGCGACCGGGCCGTGGTGGTGGCGGGTTCGGCCGAGGAGGCGACGGCCGGGCTGGCCGCGCTGGCCCGGGGCGAGACCCCGGCCGGTGTGGTGACCGGCAGCGTCCGTGCGCCGGGCAGGCTGGTGTGGGTGTTCCCCGGCCAGGGGACGCAGTGGGTCGGCATGGGCCGGGAGCTGCTGGACGCCTCCCCGGTGTTCGCCGAGCGGATCGCCGCGTGCGCCGCTGCGCTGGCGCCGTGGGTGGACTGGTCGCTGCCGGAGGTGTTGCGGGGGGAGTGCGACCCGGCGCTGATGGAGCGGGTGGACGTGCTCCAGCCGGCGAGTTTCGCGGTGATGGTGGGGTTGGCGGCGGTGTGGTCGTCGGTGGGTGTGGTGCCGGATGCGGTGGTGGGTCACTCGCAGGGTGAGATCGCGGCGGCCTGTGTGGCGGGCGCGTTGACCCTGGAAGACGCGGCCCGGGTGGTGGCGCTGCGCAGCCAGGCCATCGCCGCCGACCTCTCCGGTCGCGGCGGCATGGCGTCGGTCGCGCTGAGCCAGGAGGAGGCGCTCGCCCGGCTGACGCCGTGGGGCGACCGGGTCGAGATCGCCGCGGTCAACGGCCCCTCCTCGGTGGTGATCGCGGGCGACGCCGAGGCCTTGGCCGAGGCCGTGGCGGCGCTGGGCGGCCGGCGGGTGGCGGTGGACTACGCGTCGCACACCTGGCACGTCGAGGACATCGAGGACCAGCTCGCCGAGGCGCTGGTCGGGATCGACGCGCAGGCCCCGGTGCTGCCGTTCTACTCCACCGTCACCGGGAGCTGGATCCGCGAGGCCGGGGTCGTCGACGGCGACTACTGGTACCGCAACCTGCGCAACCAGGTGCGGTTCGGCCCGGCGGTCGCCGAGCTGATCGACCAGGGTCACCGGGTGTTCGTGGAGGTGAGCGCGCACCCCGTGCTGGTCCAGCCGATCAGCGACCTGGTCGACGGCACCGAGGCCGAGGTCCTGGTGACCGGCACCCTGCGCCGCGACGACGGCGGCACCCGACGGCTGCTGACGTCGATGGCCGAGCTGTTCGTGCACGGGGTGGCGGTCGACTGGACCGCCGTGCTGCCGCCGGTCGCCGGCCGGGTGGACCTGCCGACGTACGCGTTCGACCACGAGCACTACTGGCTGCACCCGGCGGTGGCGGCGGACGCGGCGTCGCTCGGGATGGCCAGCGCCGACCACCCGATGCTCGGCGCGGTGGTCCGGCTGCCGCAGTCCGACGGCCTGGTCGCCACCTCGCGGTTGTCGGTGCGGTCGCACCCGTGGCTGGCCGGGCACACCGTCGGCGACGTCGTGGTCGTCCCGGCCGCCGCGCTGGTCGAGCTGGCCGTGCGCGCCGGTGACGAGGCGGGCTGCCCGGTCCTCGACGAACTGGTGGTCGACACCCCGCTCGTGGTCCCCGCCCACGGCGGCGTCCGGGTCCAGGTCGCCCTGAGCGGACCCGGCCGCGACGACACCCGCACGGTGGACGTCTACTCGCTGCGCGAGGGGACCGCCGACGAGGTGTGGACCCGGCACGCCACCGGCCTGCTGTCGCCCACCCCCGGCATCCCGGAACCGTTCGACTTCACCGCCTGGCCGCCCTCCGGCGCGCGGCCGGTCGACCTCGCCGGACCGGCCGGCGACGACCACCCGTACGGCCGGGCGGTACGGGCGGTGTGGCGTCGGGGCGAGGAGGTGTTCGCCGAGGTCGCCCTGCCCGAGGAGCGGGCCGCGGAGGCGACCGGATACGGCCTGCACCCCGGACTGCTGGACGCGGCCCTGCACCCGGCCCTGCTGCCGGCCGCGGACGGCGTCGACGCGTCACCGCGGCGACCGCGGGACTGGCACGGGCTGGTGCTGCACGCGGTGGGCGCGTCGACGCTGCGGGTCCGGCTGGTGGAGATCGACGCCGACACGGTGTCGCTGACCGCCGCCGACGACACCGGCGCGCTGGTGGTGACCGCGGACTCGCTCGGCCTCGGCGTGCTGTCCGTCGCGGCCACCGCCGGGACCGGCACCCGACCGGTCGACTCGCTGTTCCAGGTGGAGTGGACCGGGCTGCCCGCCGCCGGGGCGGTTCCGACGCCGGCGTGGACCACCGTCGACACCGCTGACGACGTCACCGCCCTGACCGACGTACCCCCGGCGGTGGTGCTGGACGCGACCGGCGGTGGCGACCCCCTGACGGTGACCGCCCGGGTGCTCCAGGTCGTCCAGGCCTGGCTCGCCGGGTCGGGGCCGGAGGAGTCGCGGTTGGTGGTCACCACTCGCGGTGGCGTGCCCGCCGGGGACGGCGCGGTGCCGGACCCGGCCGGGGCGGCGGTGTGCGGTCTGGTGCGGGCCGCCCAGGGTGAGAACCCGGACCGGATCGTCCTGCTCGACCTGGACCCGACCGGCGACGCAAGCGCGGAGCCGGTGCTGGGTGCGGCCCTGGCCAGTGGCGAGCCGCAGCTCGCGGTGCGTGGGACGACCCTGTCCGTGCCCCGGCTCGCCCGCGCCGCCCGGGCGGCCGACGCCGATGCCGGGTTCGGTCCGCAGAGCACGGTGCTGGTCTCGGGCGCCGGCGCGCTGGGCGCCCTGGTCGCCCGGCACCTGGTGGACCGGCACGGGGTCCGCCGGCTGGTGCTGGCGAGCCGGCGGGGTACCGCCGCCGAGGGGGTGGCCGAGCTGGTCGCCGAGCTGACCGGGCGGGACGTGGACGTGGCCGTGGTGGCCTGCGACGTGTCCGACCGGGACCAGGTGGCCGCCCTGCTGGCGGAGCACCCGCCGACCGCGGTGGTGCACACCGCCGGGGTCCTGGACGCGGGCGTGATCGAGACGGTCACCCCGGAGAAGCTGGCCCGGGTGTTCGCGCCGAAGGTGGACGCGGTGCGGCACCTGGACGCGTTGACGCGGGAGCTGCCGTTGACGGCGTTCGTCGTGTACTCGTCGGTGTCGGCGGTGTTCATGGGGGCGGGTAGTGGCAGTTATGCGGCGGCGAACGCGTTCCTGGACGGGTTGATGGCGCAGCGGCGGTCGGTGGGTCTGCCGGGGTTGTCGCTGGCCTGGGGCCTGTGGGAGCAGACCACCGGGATGGCGGCGAACACCGACGAGCTGACCCGGGCCCGGATGAGCCGGCGCGGTGGTCTGCAGCTGATGACGCAGGCCGAGGGCATGGCGCTCTTCGACGCCGCGCTCGGCGCGGAGCAGGCGTTGCTGGTGCCCGCGAAGCTGGACCTGCGCGGCGTCCGCGCCGACGCCTCGACCGGCGGCGCGGTGCCGCACATGCTGCGTGGCCTGGTCCGCGCCGGCCGCCGGCAGGCGCGTTCGGGTGCCGCCGGTGCGGGCCGCGGCCGGCTGGCCGAGCGGCTGGCCGGGCTCTCCGCGGCCGACCAGCTCACCCTGCTGCTGGACCTGGTACGCGGTCAGGTGGCGGCCGTGCTCGGGCACTCCGGTGCCGGCGCGGTCCGGGCGGACGGGGCGTTCAAGGACGCCGGGTTCGACTCGCTCACCTCGGTGGAGCTGCGCAACCGGCTGCGGGAGGCGACCGGCCTGAAGCTGCCCGCCACGCTGGTGTTCGACCATCCGAGCCCGCAGGCCCTCGCCCGTCACCTGCGCGACGAGCTGGGCGACGGCACGCCGACGGTGGTCCTGCCGACCGGGCCGGCCGCCGACCCGGAGGAGCCGATCGCGATCGTCGGCATGGCGTGCCGGCTGCCCGGCGGGGTGGCCGGGCCGGCGGACCTGTGGCGGCTGGTGGCCGAGCGCCGGGACGCGGTGTCCGGGTTCCCCACCGACCGGGGCTGGGACCTGGAGGGCCTGTTCGACCCCGACCCGGAGCGTCCGGGCACGTCGTACACCAGCCGGGGCGGTTTCCTGCACGAGGCGGGCCTGTTCGACGCCGGGTTCTTCGGCATCTCGCCCCGCGAGGCGCTGGCGATGGACCCGCAGCAGCGGCTGCTGCTCGAGACGTCCTGGGAGGCGCTGGAGGACACCGGGGTCGACGCCACCGCGCTGAAGGGCGCCGACGTCGGCGTGTTCACCGGCGTCTTCGGCCAGGGCTACGTCGCGCCGGGGGCCAGTGTGGTCACCCCGGAGCTGGAGG
Source organism: Micromonospora sp. WMMD714 (assembly GCF_029581315.1). NCBI lineage: Bacteria > Bacillati > Actinomycetota > Actinomycetes > Micromonosporales > Micromonosporaceae > Micromonospora > Micromonospora sp. WMMD714. The sequence goes on along the minus strand of NZ_CP120744.1, from coordinate 5,995,247 downwards.
GCTTCGCGGGCACCGGCGGGTCGTCGAGCGTGGCGTCGGGCCGGGTGTCCTACGTCTTCGGCTTCGAGGGGCCGGCGATCACCATCGACACGGCCTGCTCGTCGTCGCTGGTGGCCATCCACCTGGCCGCCCAGGCGCTGCGGCAGGGCGAGTGCTCGATGGCGCTGGCCGGGGGCGCGACGGTGATGGCGAACCCGGGCGCGTTCGTCGAGTTCTCCCGGCAGCGGGGGCTGGCCGTGGACGGGCGCTGCAAGGCGTTCGCCGCCGCCGCCGACGGCACCGGCTGGGCCGAGGGCGTCGGCGTGGTGGTCCTGGAGCGGCTGTCGGTGGCGCGGGAACGGGGTCACCAGATCCTGGCGGTGCTGCGCGGCAGCGCGGTGAACCAGGACGGCGCGTCCAACGGGCTGACCGCGCCGAACGGGCCGTCGCAGCAGCGGGTGATCCGCAAGGCGCTGGCCAACGCCGGGCTCTCCCCGGCCGAGGTGGACACGGTGGAGGCGCACGGCACCGGCACCGCGCTGGGCGACCCGATCGAGGCGCAGGCGCTGCTGGCCACGTACGGCAAGGACCGGGATCCCGACACGCCGTTGTGGCTGGGGTCGTTGAAGTCGAACATCGGTCACGCGCAGGCCGCCGCCGGGGTGGCCGGGGTGATCAAGGTGGTGCAGGCGCTGCGGCACGGGGTGCTGCCGGCGACCCTGCACGTGGACGCGCCCACCCCCGAGGTGGACTGGTCGGCCGGCGCGGTCGAGCTGCTGACCGAGGCGCGTGACTGGCCGCGCAACGGGCACCCGCGCCGGGCCGGGGTCTCCGCGTTCGGGGTCAGCGGCACCAACGCGCACCTGATCATCGAGGAGGCGCCGCCGCAGGAGGAGTCCCCCGCCCCCGAGCCGGTGACCCTCCCGGACGTGCTTCCCGTGCCGGTCTCCGCGCGCAGCGCCGCCTCGCTGGCGGCGCAGGCCGGCCGGCTCGCGGCGTACCTCGACGGGGCCGACGGGGTGCCGCTGGCCCAGGTGGCCGGCGCGCTGGTGTCCGGCCGCGCGGCGCTGACCGAGCGGGCCGTGGTGGTGGCGGGTTCCCGGGCCGAGGCGACGGCCGGGCTCACCGCGCTGGCCCGGGGCGAGGACGCGCCCGGCGTGGTCACCGGCCGGGCGGGGGCGTCCGGCAAGGTGGTCTGGGTGTTCCCCGGCCAGGGCACGCAGTGGGCCGGGATGGGCCGGGAGTTGCTGGACGCGTCGCCGGTCTTCGCCGAGCGGATCGCCGAGTGCGCGGCCGCGCTGACGCCGTGGACCGACTGGTCCCTGATCGAGGTGCTGCGCGGCGAGGCCGCGCCGGACCTGCTGGACCGGGTGGACGTGCTGCAACCGGCCAGCTTCGCCATGATGGTCGGCCTGGCCGCGGTGTGGCGGTCGTGCGGGCTGCGGCCGGACGCCGTGCTCGGGCACTCCCAGGGCGAGATCGCCGCCGCCTGCGTGGCCGGCGCGCTGACGCTTCAGGACGCGGCCCGGGTGGTGGCGCTGCGCAGCCAGGCCATCGCCGCCGAGCTGTCCGGCCGCGGCGGCATGGCGTCGGTCGCGCTGAGCGAGGAGGAGGCGGTGGCCCGCCTCGCGCCCTGGGCCGACCTGGTCCAGGTCGCCGCGGTCAACAGCCCCACCTCGGTGGTGGTCGGCGGCGACGCGGCGGCCCTCGACGAGGCGCTCACCGCGTGGGAGGCCGACGGGGTACGGGTCCGGCGGGTGGCGGTCGACTACGGTTCGCACACCGTCCAGGTGGAGCAGGTCCGCGACCTGCTCGCCGAGACGCTGGCCGAGGTGCGGGCGCAGGCCCCGACGGTGCCGTTCTACTCGACGGTGACCCGCGAGTGGATCCGCGACGCCGGGGTGGTGGACGGCGGGTACTGGTACCGCAACCTGCGCGGTCAGGTGCGGTTCGGGCCGGCCGTCGGGGACCTGCTAGACCAGGACCACGGCGTCTTCGTGGAGGTCAGCGCCCATCCGGTGCTGGTCCAGCCGATCAGCGAGATCGTCGACGACGCCGACGTCGTGGTGACCGGATCGCTGCGGCGCGACGACGGTGGCCTGCGGCGGCTGCTGACCTCGATGGCCGAGGTGTACGTCCGGGGCGTGCCGGTGGACTGGACCGGGCTGCTGCCCCCGCCGCCCCCGCGGCTGGAGCTGCCGACGTACGCCTTCGACCACCGGCACTACTGGTTGCGGCAGCCCACCGGCTCCGCCACCGACGCCACGTCGCTGGGGCAGGTGGCGACCGACCACCCGCTGCTCGGCGCGGTGGTGCACCTGCCGGCCTCGGACGGCCTGGTGTCCACCTCGCTGCTGTCGGTGCGCTCGCATCCGTGGCTGGCCGACCACGCGGTCGGCGGGGTGGTGATCCTGCCCGGCAGCGGGCTGGTGGAGCTGGTCGTGCGCGCCGGTGACGAGGCCGGTTGCCCGGTGCTGGACGAGCTGGTGGTGGAGGCGCCGCTGGCCCTTCCCGAGCAGGGCGGGGTGCAGGTCCAGGTGGCGCTGAGCGGGCCGGGCGCGAACGGCACGCGCGGGGTGGAGGTGTACTCCCGGCGCGACGGCGGCCCGGGCACCTGGACCCGGCACGCCGTCGGTGTGCTCTCCGCGACGCCGGGCGGCGGCACCGGGTTCGACTTCACCGCCTGGCCCCCGCCGGGCGCGGAGCCGGTCGACGTCGGGGACTTCTACCTCGACCTGGCCGAGCGGGGTTACGGCTACGGACCCGCCTTCCAGGGCCTGCGGGCGGTGTGGCGGCGCGGTGACGAGGTGTTCGCCGAGGCGGCCCTGCCCGAGGACCTGCGCCCGGAGGCCGGCCGGTACGGCGTCCACCCGGCGCTGCTGGACGCCGCGCTCCAGGCCGCCACGGCCGGTGCGCCGGGTGAGCAGCCGGGCGAGGCGGTGCTCGCCTTCGCGTGGAACGGGTTCGTCCTGCACGCCGAGGGTGCGACGGCGCTGCGGGTCCGGCTCGCGGCGCAGGGGTCGCAGACCCTGGTCGTCGAGGCCGCCGACGAGACCGGCGGACCGGTGCTGACGATGGACTCGCTGGTGTCCCGGCCGGTGTCGGCGGCGCAGCTGGGGGCCGCCGGGCACGACGTGCGGGACGCGATGTTCCGGGTGGACTGGACCGAGCTGCCCGCGACCGCCGCCGAGCCGGTGCCGGCGTGGACGTCGGTGTCCACCGCCGACGACGTGACGGCGCTGGCCGGGGGCGACGGGTCGCCGACGGTGGTGGTGCTCGACGCCGACGGCGGTGCCGGTCCGCTCGCGGTGGCCTCCCGGGTGCTGGCGGTCGTGCAGGCGTGGCTGGCCGAACCCCGGTTCGAGGAGGCCCGGCTGGTCGTGCGTACCCGGGGGGCGGTGCCCGCCGGTGGTGACCACCTGGTGACCGATCCGGCGGCCGCGACGGTGTGGGGTCTGGTCCGGGCCGCCCAGGCCGAGAGCCCGGACCGGATCGTCCTGCTGGACGTCGATCCCGCCCCCGGGGCCGACGCGGACCTGGCGTTGGTGGCCGGTGAGCCGCAGCTCGCCGTGCGGGCGGGCCGGCTGTGCGTGCCCCGGCTCGCCCGGGCCACCGAGCCGCTCCGGGACGACGCCCCGGACATCTTCCGGCCCGACGGCACGGTCCTGGTCTCCGGTGCCGGCGCGCTGGGCGCGCTGGTGGCCCGGCACCTGGTGGACCGGCACGGGGTACGGCGGCTGGTGCTGGCCAGCCGGCGTGGCCCGGCCGCCGACGGGACGGCCGAGCTGGTCGCCGAGCTGACCGCGGCGGGCGCGGACGTGTCGGCGGTGGCCTGCGACGTCTCCGACCGGGACCAGGTCGCGGCCCTGCTGGCCGGGCACCCGGTGACCGGTGTCGTGCACACCGCAGGGGTGTTCGACGACGGTCTGGTCGGCGGGCTGACCCCGGACCGGTTGGCCGGGGTGTTCGCCCCCAAGGTCGACGCGGTACGGAACCTCGACGAGCTGACCCGGGGCCGGGACCTGGACGCGTTCGTCGTGTTCTCGTCGGTCGCGGGTGTGGTCGGTGGCGGCGGCCAGGGCAGCTACGCGGCGGCGAACGCGTTCCTGGACGCGGCGATGGCGCACCGCCGGGCGGCCGGTCTGCCCGGGCTCTCGCTGGCCTGGGGCCTGTGGGAACGCAGCGTCGGGATGGCCGCCCACCTCAGCATCGTCGACCACGCGCGGGCCAGCCGTGGCGGCGTGCTGGAGCTGAGCCGGGCCGACGGGCTGGCGCTGTTCGACGCGGCGTTGCGGACCGACCAGGCCCTGCTGGTGCCGATCCGGCTGGACCCGCAGGCGATGCGGGCCGACGTCGCCGCGGGCGGCGCGGTGCCGTCGCTGCTGCGGGGGCTGGTGCGCGCCGGCCGGCAGCAGGCCCGCGCCGCGGTCGCGTCGCAGGACTCGCTGGCCCGCCGGCTCGCCGGGCTCGTCCCGGCCGAGCAGGAGGCGCTGCTGTTGGATCTGGTACGTGGCCAGGTCGCGGCGGTGCTCGGGCACACCGACCCGCAGGACGTCCGGGCGGACGTGGCCTTCAAGGACGTCGGCTTCGACTCGTTGACCTCGGTGGAGCTGCGTAACCGGCTGCGCGAGGCGACCGGGTTGAAGCTGCCGCCGACGTTGGTCTTCGACTACCCGAACCCGTCGGCGCTCGCCCACCACCTGCGTACCCGGCTGCGCCCGGAGGACACCGCGCCGGCAGTGGAGCACGGCGTGGACGAGGCGCGGTTGCGGCAGGCCCTCGCGTCGGTCCCGTTGGCCCGGCTGCGGGCGGCGGGGCTGGTCGACGCGCTGCTCGAACTCGCGGTCACGGACGAGCCGGACGACGGTGCCGTGGCGGAGCGGGAGGTCGGCGACCTGGACGTAGACGACCTGGTGGAAATGGTGCTCGGCGGTGAGTAGTCCGGGGTGGTCCGGCAGTGGCTTGCGAGGAATGGGAGACCTCTGGTGAGTGCGTCGTACGAGAAGGTCGTCGAGGCGTTGCGGCGGTCGGTGGCCGAGGCCGGTGAGCTGAAGAAGCGCAACCGGCAGCTCCTCGGCGCGTCCCGGGAGCCGATCGCCATCGTCGGGATGGCCTGTCGCCTCCCGGGCGGGGTGGCCGGGCCGGCGGACCTGTGGCGGCTGGTGTCCGAGGGCCGGGACGCGGTGTCCGGTTTCCCCACCGACCGGGGCTGGGACCTGGACAACCTGTTCGACCCGGACCCCGACAACTCGGGCACCTCGTACGTCGACCAGGGTGGCTTCCTGCACGAGGCGGGCCTGTTCGACGCCGGGTTCTTCGGCATCTCGCCGCGCGAGGCGCTGGCCATGGACCCGCAGCAGCGGCTGCTGCTGGAGGCCTCCTGGGAGGCGTTCGAGAACGCCGCCGTCGACCCGACCACGCTGAAGGGCACCGACGTCGGCGTGTTCGTCGGCACCGCCCCGCAGGGCTACGGCTCCGGCCCGATCGGGCCGGAGATGCAGAGCTTCGCCGGAACCGGGGTGGCGTCGAGTGTCGCCTCGGGCCGGGTGTCGTACGTGTTCGGGTTCGAGGGGCCCGCGGTGACGGTGGACACCGCCTGCTCGTCGTCGCTGGTGGCGATGCACCTGGCGGCGCAGGCGCTGCGGCAGGGCGAGTGCTCGATGGCGCTGGCCGGCGGCGTGATGGTGATGTCCAGCCCCAACTCCTTCGTCGTGTTCTCCCGGCAGCGGGGGTTGGCGGCGGACGGGCGGTGCAAGGCGTTCGCGGAGGGTGCGGACGGGATGGGGTTGGCGGAGGGGGTGGGGGTGGTGTTGTTGGAGCGGTTGTCGGTGGCGCGGGAGCGTGGGCATCGGGTGTTGGCGGTGTTGCGGGGTTCGGCGGTGAATCAGGATGGTGCGTCGAACGGGTTGACGGCGCCGAATGGTCCGTCGCAGCAGCGGGTGATCCGGGCGGCGTTGGCGAGTGCGGGGTTGGCGGCGTCCGAGGTGGACGTGGTGGAGGGTCACGGCACCGGCACGTCCCTCGGCGATCCGATCGAGGCGCAGGCGCTGCTGGCCACCTACGGCCAGGGCCGGGATCCGCAGCGACCGCTCTGGCTCGGGTCGTTGAAGTCGAACGTCGGTCACGCGCAGGCGGCGGCCGGGGTGGCCAGTGTGATCAAGGTGGTGCAGGCGTTGCGGCACGGGGTGCTGCCGCCCACCCTGCACGTCGACGCGCCCAGCACCGGGGTGGACTGGTCCGAGGGGGCGGTGGAGCTGCTGACCGAGGCCCGTCCGTGGCCGCGTGACGGGCATCCGCGCCGGGTCGGGGTGTCGTCGTTCGGGGTCAGCGGGACCAACGCCCACCTGATCATCGAGGAGGCCCCCGACGAGGAGCCGGCTGGCGAGCCGCCGGCGTCCGGGGTGCTGCCGTTGGTGGTGACGGCGCGCGGCGCGGGGGCGCTGGCCGGTCAGGCGGAGCGGCTGGCCGGGTTCCTCGCCACGGCCAGGCCGCCGCTCGGGGAGGTGGCCGCCACGTTGGTCGCCGGCCGGGCGGTGTTCGACGACCGCGCCGTCGTGGTGGCGGAGTCGACCGAGGAGGCGGTGACCAGGCTCGGTGCCCTCGCCCGCGGGGAGGACGCCGCCGGGGTGGTGACCGGCGGGGCCCGCGCCCCCGGGAAGCTGGTCTGGGTCTTCCCGGGTCAGGGCTCGCAGTGGACCGGGATGGGCCGGGAAATGCTGGACTCCTCGCCGGTGTTCGCCGCCCGGATCGCCGAGTGCGCGACCGCCCTGGCACCGTGGATCGACTGGTCGCTGGAGGAGGTGCTGCGCGGCGAGGCCGACCCCGAGCTGGCCGCCCGGGTCGACGTGCTCCAGCCGGCCAGCTTCGCGGTGATGGTCGGCCTGGCCGCGGTGTGGACGTCGGTCGGCGTACGACCCGACGCCGTGCTGGGCCACTCGCAGGGCGAGATCGCGGCGGCCTGCGTGGCGGGGGCGCTGTCCCTCGACGACGCCGCCCGGGTGGTGGCGCTGCGCAGCCGGGCCATCGCCGCCACGCTGTCCGGAAAGGGCGGCATGGCGACGGTGGCGCTGAGCGAGGACGACGCGCTCGCCCGGCTGGCGCCGTGGGCCGACCGGGTCGAGGTGGCGGCGGTGAACGGCCCGACGTCGGTGGTGGTCGCCGGGGACGCCGAGGCGCTGGACGAGGCGCTGGAGTCGCTGGCGGGCCAGGACGTCGGGGTACGGCGGGTGGCGGTGGACTACGCCTCGCACTCGCGGCACGTGGCGGACATCGAGGACACGCTGGCCGGGGCGCTGGCCGGGATCACCGCGCAGGCGCCGACGGTGCCGTTCCGGTCGACCGTGACCGGCGAGTGGATCACCGACGCCGGGGTGCTCGACGGCGGGTACTGGTACCGCAACCTGCGCCACCAGGTCCGGTTCGCCCCGGCGGTGGCGGACCTGCTCGACCGGCAGTTCCGGATCTTCCTGGAGGTCAGCTCCCACCCGGTGCTGGTCCAGCCGGTCAACGAGCTGGTGGACGACGCGGACGTGCTGGTCACCGGCTCGCTGCGCCGTGACGACGGTGGCCCGCGCCGGATGCTCGTCTCGCTGGCCGAGCTGTTCGTCCGGGGCGTGCCGGTGGACTGGACCCGGTGGCTGCCGGCCGGGGCGACGTCGGCCCGGGTGGAGCTGCCCCCCTACGCCTTCGACCACCGGCACTACTGGCTCCGGTCGGCCGACACGGCGACCGACGCGACGGCGCTGGGCCAGGCCACGACGGACCACCCGCTGCTGGGCGCGGTGGTGCGGCTGCCCCAGTCCGACGGGGTGGTCCTCACCACGCAGCTTTCGGTGCGGTCGCATCCCTGGCTGGGCGACCACGCCATCGGCGGGGTGGTGCTCTTCCCCGGCACCGGCCTGGTGGAGCTGGCCCTGCGGGCCGGCGACGAGGTGGGCTGCCCGGTGCTGGACGAGCTCGTCACGGAGACACCGCTGGTGGTGCCGGAACACGGCGGCGTGCGGGTCCAGGTCGCGGTGGGCGGACCGGACGACAACGGCGTACGCCAGGTGGACGTGTACTCGCTGCGCGACGACACCGCCGACGGGTGGACCCGGCACGCCACCGGCACGCTGTCGGCGCGGTCGGGTGACACCGGCGACCGGTTCGACTTCACCGCGTGGCCGCCCCCGGGCGCGCAGCGGGTCGAGGTCGGCGACTTCTACGCCGACCTGGTGGAACGGGGTTACGGCTACGGACCGGCGTTCCAGGGGGTGCGGACGGTGTGGCGGCGCGGCGACGAGGTGTTCGCCGACGTCGCCCTGCCCGAGGAGCACCGCGCCGAGGCCGCCGGGTACGGCCTGCACCCGGCGCTGCTGGACGCCGCCCTGCAGACCGGCACCGTCGCCGCCGCGGCGGCCGGGCCGGCCGAGCAACCCGGGCGGTCGGTGATGCCGTTCGCCTGGAACGGGCTGGTGCTGCACGCCGTGGGCGCGTCGGCGCTGCGGGTCCGGGTCACCACCGGTGGACCGGACACGATGGTCGTCGAGGCCGCCGACCAGACCGGCGGGCCGGTCCTGACGATGGACTCGCTGGTGTTGCGCGCGGTGGCCACCGGGCAGGTGGATCCGGCCGGGACCGACGCGCTGTTCCAGGTCGACTGGACCGAGCTGCCCCCGGCCGGCGGACGCCCGTCGCCGTCCTGGGTGGCGGTGGACGGCCCCGACGACGTGGCCGCCCTGACCGACCCGCCCGCGGCGGTGGTGTTGACGGCGGTCGGTGCCGGCGACGCGCTGGCCGTGACGTCGCGGGTCCTGGCGGTCGTGCAGGCCTGGCTGGCCGCGGGCGAGCGGGACGAGTCGAGGCTGGTGGTGGCCACCCGGGGCGCGATGCCCGCCGGGGACGGCACGGTGACCGATCCGGCCGCCTCGGCGGTGTGGGGTCTGGTGCGGGCCGCCCAGGTGGAGAACCCGGACCGGATCGTGCTGCTGGACGGCGATCCGGCCGCCGCCGACGGCCCGGAGGCGGTGCTGGGCGCGGTGCTGGCCAGCGGTGAGCCGCAGGTGGCGGTGCGGGGGACCACCCTGTCCGTGCCGCGTCTCGCCCGGGTCACCCCGGACCCGGACGTCGCGTCCGGGTTCGGTCCGGAGTCGACGGTGCTGATCTCGGGGGCCGGCACGTTGGGCGCGCTCGCGGCCCGGCACCTGGTCGGCCGGCACGGGGTACGGCGGCTGGTGCTGGCCAGCCGTCGGGGCCGCGCCGCCGACGGGGTGGCCGAGCTGGTCACCGAGCTGACCGCGCAGGGCGCCGAGGTGTCGGTGTGGGCCGGTGACCTGTCCGACCGGGAGCAGGTCGCCGCCCTGCTGGCGGGGGAGCGGCCGACCGCGATCGTGCACACGGCGGGGGTGTTCGACGCCGGCGTCGTCGGGGCGTTGACCCCGGAGAAGCTGGCCCGGGTGTTCGCCCCGAAGGTCGACGCGGTGCGGCACCTGGACGAGTTGAGCCGTGACCTCGCCCTCGACGCGTTCGTGGCCTACTCGTCCGCCTCGTCGATCTTCATGGGTGCGGGCAGTGGCGGCTACGCGGCGGCCAACGCGTACCTGGACGGCCTGATGACCCAGCGACGGGCGGCGGGCCTGCCCGGCTTGTCGCTGGCCTGGGGGCCGTGGCAGCAGCTCACCGGGATGGCGGACACCATCGACCAGGTCACCCTGGACCGGATGAGCCGGCGGGAGGGGCGCGGTGGGGTCCGTGGCCTCGGGTCCGTGGACGGCATGGAGCTGTTCGACGCCGCCCTGGCCTGCGGTCCGGGCCTGCTGGTGCCGGTCCGGCTGGACCTGCGGGAGGTACGGGCCGACGCCCTCGCCGGTGGCGGCGTGCCGCACCTGCTGCGTGGCCTGGTCCGGACGGGCCGGCAGTCCGCGCGGGCCGCGACCGGCGGGGACGGTGGGCTGGCCCGCCGGCTCGCCGGGCTCACCCCGGCCGAGCAGGAGGCGCTGCTGTTGGACGTGGTACGGACCCAGGTCGCCGTGGTGCTCGGGCACGCCGAGGCGGGCGCGGTGCGGCCGGACGCGGCGTTCAAGGACGCCGGGTTCGACTCGCTGACCTCGGTGGAGCTGCGTAACCGGCTGCGCGAGGCGACCGGGCTGAAGCTGCCGGCGACGCTGGTCTTCGACTACCCGAACGCGCAGGCCCTGGCCCGGCACCTGCGCGGGGAGATCGCCGTCGAGGAGGTGTCGCCGGTCGACTCCGTGCTGGCCGGTCTCGACGGCCTGGCCCCGGCGATCGGTGCCGTCGCCGGGGACGGGCAGGCCCGCGACCGGATCACCGCCCGCCTGCGGGAGCTGCTGAACGCGGCCGAGGCGGCGGCCGATCCCGGCCCCTCCGACGACGACCTCGACACCGCCAGCGACGAGGAGCTCTTCGCGCTCGTCGACCGCTTCGCCTGACCACCGCACCACCGCAGACCGGCAATCGGACACACGGACATCCCGGGGAGCTGACTTTCCATGGCTGACGAGGTACAACTCCGCGACTACCTCAGGAGGGCCATCGGTGACGCCCGCGACGCCCGCAGGCGGCTGCGCGAGGTCGAGGACCAGGCCCGGGAGCCGATCGCGATCGTCGGGATGGCCTGCCGGTATCCGGGCGGGGTGACCTCGCCCGAGGAGCTGTGGCGGGTGGTGGCCGACGGGGTCGACGCGGTCGCCGGCTTCCCCACCGACCGGGGCTGGGACCTCGACGCCCTGTTCGACCCCGATCCGGACCGGCCGGGCACGTCGTACACGAGCCGGGGCGGTTTCCTCGACGGCGCGGGCCGGTTCGACGCCGGGTTCTTCGGGATCTCCCCGCGGGAGGCGCTGGCGATGGACCCCCAGCAGCGGCTGCTGCTGGAGACCTCCTGGGAGGCGATGGAACGGGCGGGCGTCGACCCGTGGTCCTGGCGCGGCAGCGACGTCGGGGTGTTCACCGGGCTGTCCAGTCAGGGCTACGGGGCCGGCTCGGGTCGCCCGGTCGCACCGGAGCTGGAGGGCTTCGCCGGTACGGGTGCCGCGCCGTGCATCGCGACCGGCCGGGTGTCCTACGTGTTCGGGTTCGAGGGGCCCGCGGTCACGGTGGACACCGGCTGCTCGTCGTCGCTGGTGGCGATGCACCTGGCCGTGCAGGCGCTGCGGCAGGGCGAGTGCTCGGCGGCGCTGGCCGGCGGGGCGATGGTGATGGCCCAGCCGGGTTCCTTCCTGTCCTTCTCCCGGCAGCGGGGGTTGGCGGCGGACGGGCGGTGCAAGGCGTTCGCGGAGGGTGCGGACGGGATGGGGTTGGCGGAGGGGGTGGGGGTGGTGTTGTTGGAGCGGTTGTCGGTGGCGCGGGAGCGTGGGCATCGGGTGTTGGCGGTGTTGCGGGGTTCGGCGGTGAATCAGGATGGTGCGTCGAACGGGTTGACGGCGCCGAATGGTCCGTCGCAGCAGCGGGTGATCCGGGCGGCGTTGGCGAGTGCGGGGTTGGCGGCGTCCGAGGTGGACGTGGTGGAGGGTCACGGCACCGGCACGGTGCTGGGTGATCCGATCGAGGCGCAGGCGTTGCTGGCCACCTACGGCCAGGGCCGGGATCCGCAGCAGCCGTTGTGGCTGGGCTCGGTGAAGTCGAACATCGGGCACACCCAGGCGGCGGCCGGGGTGGCCGGCGTGATCAAGATGGTGCAGGCGTTGCGGCACGGCGTGTTGCCGCCCACCCTGCACGTGCAGCAGCCGAGCACCGAGGTCGACTGGTCGGCGGGCGCGGTGGAGCTGCTGACCGAGGCCCGTCCGTGGCCGCGCGGCGACCGGCCGCGCCGCGCCGGGGTGTCGTCCTTCGGGATCAGCGGGACCAACGCCCACCTGATCATCGAGGAGGCGCCGGAGGAGGCCGCCGAGGCGTCCGACGCGGAGCTGCCGGTGTCGGGCGCGGAGACGCCGGCTGCCGTCGCGGAGACGCCGACGATCGTCGCGGCGACGCCCGCGCCCGGCGTGGTGCCGCTGGTGGTGACAGCCCGCACCGCCGGGTCGTTGGCCGGGCAGGCCGCCCGGCTCGGGGCGTACCTGGAGTCGTCCCCGGTGCCGCTGGCGGAGGTGGCCGGCGCGTTGGTCACGGACCGGACCCGGTGGGACGAACGCGCCGTGGTGGTCGCCGGCACGGTCGGGGAGGCCTCGGCCGGGTTGGCCGCGCTGGCCCGGGGCGAGACCGCCGCCGGCGTGCTGACCGGTTCGGGGTCGGCGGGCAAGGTCGTGTGGGTGTTCCCCGGGCAGGGAACCCAGTGGGTCGGGATGGGCCGGGAGCTGCTCGACACGTCCCCCGTCTTCGCCGCCCGGATTGCCGAGGTCGACGCCGCGCTGACGCCGTGGATCGACTGGTCGCTGGTCGACGTGCTGCGTGGTGACGTCGATCCGGGGCTGGCCGACCGGGTCGACGTGCTCCAGCCGGCCAGCTTCGCGGTGATGCTGGGGCTGGCGGCGGTGTGGACCTCGGTGGGCGTGGTGCCCGACGCGGTGGTCGGCCACTCGCAGGGCGAGATCGCGGCGGCCTGCGTGGCGGGGGCGCTGTCCCTCGACGACGCGGCCCGGGTGGTGGCGCTGCGCAGCCAGGCCATCGCCGCGAAGCTGTCCGGCCGGGGTGGGATGGCCTCGGTCGCGCTGGCCGAGGAGGACGCCCTCGACCGGTTGCGGCCCTGGGCGGACCGGGTCGAGGTGGCGGCGGTGAACAGCCCCACGTCGCTGGTGATCGCCGGGGACGCCGAGGCGTTGGACGAGGCGCTGGCGGCGTTGGCCGGGCAGGAGGTCCGGGTACGGCGGGTGGCGGTGGACTACGCCTCGCACAGCCGGCACGTGGAGGACATCCGCGACGCCCTCGCCGACATGCTGGCCCCGATCACCGCCCGGGCCCCGGTGGTGCCGTTCCGCTCGACGGTGACCGGCAGCTGGATCCGCGACGCCGGGGTGGTGGACGGTGGCTACTGGTACGAGAACCTGCGCCGGCAGGTGGGGTTCGGGCCGGCGGTGGCCGACCTGGTGGAGCAGGGGTACCGGGTGTTCGTCGAGGTGAGCGCCCACCCGGTGCTGGTCCAGCCGATCAGCGAGACCGTCGACGACGCCGACGTCGTGGTGACCGGGACGCTGCGTCGTGACGACGGCGGCCCGCGCCGGTTGCTGACCTCCATGGCCGAGGTGTTCGTCCACGGTGTCCCGGTCGACTGGCACGGCATCCTGCCCCCCGCCACCGGGCACCTCGACCTGCCGACCTACGCCTTCGACCACGAGCACTTCTGGCTCCGTTCCGAGGAGGCCGCGACCGACGCGGCGTCGCTCGGCCAGTGGCCGACGGAGCATCCGCTGCTCGGGGCGACCGTCGCGCTGCCCGGGTCCGACGGCCGGGTGTTCACCGCGTGGCTGTCGCTGCGCGCCCACCCCTGGCTCGCCGACCACGGCGTGGACGGGGTGCCGGTGCTGCCCGGCAGCGCGTTGGTGGAGTTCGCGGTGCGGGCCGGCGACGAGGTGGGCTGCCCGACGCTCGACCGGCTGGTGACCGAAGCGCCGCTGGTGCTGCCCGAGGAGGGCGGGGTCCGGGTGCAGGTGACAGTGGGCGGGCCGGCGGACGACGGCACCCGCACGGTCGAGGTGCACGCGCTGCCCGACGGGGTGGACGACGGCTGGACCCGGCACGCCCGGGGCACGCTCTCCGCCGGATCCCCACCGGACCCGGGGTTCGACTTCACCGCGTGGCCGCCGGCCGGTGCCCAGCAGGTCGACCCGGCCGACCGCTACGCCGAGCTGGCCGCCCGGGGGTACGCCTACGGTCCCGCGTTCCAGGGGCTGCGCGCGGTGTGGGAGCGCGGCGACGAGGTGTTCGCCGAGGTCGCCCTGCCGGACGACGTGGGTACGGACGCCGACGGTTTCGGGATCCATCCGGCGCTGCTGGACGCGGCCCTGCACGCGGCCCCGCCCACCCCGGGGGACGGGTCGGACGGGCCGTGGCTGCCGGCGGACTGGACCGGGCTGGCCCTGCACGCGGCCGGTGCCCCGGCACTGCGGGTCCGGCTGGTGCCCGGCGCGGACGGCGACGTCGCGCTGGCGGCGGCCGACGGGACCGGCAGCCCGGTGCTGACGGTCGGGTCGGTGGCGTTCAGGCCGGTCCCCGTCGCGGGGCCGGCCGCCGCGACGCCGACGCGGGACGCGTTGTTCCGGGTGAAGTGGACCCGACTGCCCGCCACGACGGAGCCGGCCGGGCCCCGACCCGACGTCGAGGTGCTGGAGGTGGCCGGCGGTGCCGACGCCCTCGCCGTGACCGCGCAGGCGTTGGCCGCGCTCCAGGACCGGCTCGCCCGCACGGAGCAGCCGCGGCTGCTGGTGGTGGTGCGGGGGGCGGCACCGGTCGGCGACGGGGCGGTGGTCGATCCGACCGCGGCGGCGGTGTGGGGCCTGGTGCGTTCCGCCCAGGCGGAGAACCCGGACCGGATCGTCCTGCTCGACCCGGACGCCGACGGTGCCGTGGACGAGGTGCTGGGCGCGGTGCTGGCCAGCGGGGAGCCGGAGGTCGCCGTCCGCGCGGGGGCGCTCTTCGTCCCGCGCCTGGCCCGGGTCGACGCGCCCGTGCCGGAGACCCCCGCCGGATTCGGTCCGGACGCGACGGTGCTGGTGTCCGGCGCGGGTGTGCTCGGGGTGTTGACGGCCCGGCACCTGGTGTACCGGCACGGCGTCCGACGGCTGGTGCTGGCCAGCCGGCGCGGACCGGACGCCGAGGGCATGGCCGACCTGGTCGCCGAGCTGACCGGGCAGGGCGCCGAGGTGACGGTGGTCGCCGGTGACCTGTCCCGCCGCGACGACGTGGCGGCCCTGCTGGCGCGACACCGCCCGACCGGGGTGGTGCACACGGCGGGGGTGCTGGACGACGGGGTGATCGAGGCGTTGACCCCGCAGCGGCTGGCCCGGGTGTTCGCCCCCAAGGTGGACGCCGTACGGCATCTCGACGAGCTGACCCGGGACCTGGACCTCGACGCGTTCGTGGTCTTCTCCTCCGGTTCGGGGGTGTTCGGCTCCCCCGGCCAGGGCAACTACGCGGCGGCGAACGCCTTCCTGGACGCCGCGATGGCGAACCGCCGGGCCGCCGGCCTGCCCGGGGTGTCGCTGGCGTGGGGCCTGTGGGAGCAGGCCACCGGCATGACCGCGCACCTCGGCGGGGCGGACCAGGCCCGGATGAGCCGGGGCGGCGTACGGCCGATCACCGCGGCGGAGGGCGTCGACCTGTTCGACGCCGCGCTGGCGGCCGGGCCGGCGCTGCTGGTGCCGGTCAAGCTCGACCTGCGGCAGTTGCGCGCCGGCGGGGTGGTGCCCCACCTGCTGCGTGCCCTGGTGAAGCCCGCCCGGCAGCAGGCGCGGCGCGCGGCCGGCGGCGACGGCGGGTGGGCTCAGCGGCTCGCCGGACGCTCCCCGGCGGAGCAGGAGGCGCTGCTGCTCGATCTGGTGCGGGCACAGGTGGCGGTGGTGCTCGGCTACTCCGGTGCGGCGGCCGTCCGGGCGGACGGCGCGTTCAAGGACGCCGGCTTCGACTCGCTGACCTCGGTGGAGCTGCGCAACCGGCTGCGCGAGGCGACCGGCCTGAAGCTGCCGGCCACGATGGCCTTCGACTATCCCACCCCGGCCGCCCTGGCCCGGCACCTGCGCGACGAGCTGGGCACCGGCGGTGACGCGCTGACCCAGGTCACCACCCGGATCGAGGAGGTCGAGTCGCTGATCGGCGACCTGGCGCTCGACGAGTCCGCCCGCTCCGCGCTCACCCTCCGCCTCCAGGGCCTGGTCGCCAGGTTCGCCGGGGTGCGCGAGCAGGGCGGGGCCGCCTCGGTGGCGGAGCAGCTCGAATCCGCCAGCGCCGACGACGTCCTCGACTTCATCGACGCGGAACTCGGACTCACCTGACCTCGGTGCGCGACGCCGGACCCCATCGACACCTTCGTGAGGACATGACGAGAATGGCCACCGACGAGAAACTCCTCCAGTACCTCAAGCGCGTCACGGCCGAGCTGCACACCCTGCGGCAGCGGGGTTCGGGGCACGCCGACGAGCCGTTGGCCGTGGTGGGCATGGCGTGCCGGTTCCCGGGTGGCGTGGCCTCGCCGGAGGACCTGTGGCGGCTGGTCGTCGACGGGGTGGACGCCCTCTCCGACTTCCCCGAGGACCGGGGCTGGCCCCTGGAGGGGCTGTTCGACCCGGATCCGGACGCTCCCGGCACCTCGTACACCAGCCAGGGTGGCTTCCTGACGGGCGCGGGGCAGTTCGACGCGGGCCTGTTCGGGATCTCCCCGCGGGAGGCGCTGGCGATGGATCCGCAGCACCGGCTGCTGCTGGAGACGTCGTGGGAGGCGCTGGAGGACGCCGGGGTCGACCCGACGTCGATGCACGGCACCGACGTCGGGGTGTTCTCCGGGGTGTTCACCCAGGGCTACGGGGCCGGGTCGATCACGCCGGAGCTGGAGGCCTTCGCCGGCACCGGGTCGGCGTCGAGCGTGGCGTCCGGCCGGGTGTCGTACACCTTCGGGTTCGAGGGGCCGGCGGTCACCATCGACACCGCCTGTTCGTCGTCGCTGGTGGCGATCCACCTGGCCGCGCAGTCGCTGCGGCTGGGGGAGTGCTCGATGGCGTTGGCCGGTGGCGCGACGGTGATGCCGACCCCGGGCACGTTCGTGGCGTTCTCCCGGCAGCGGGTGCTCGCCGCCGACGGCCGGAGCAAGGCGTTCGCCGCCGCCGCGGACGGCACCGGCTGGTCCGAGGGCGTCGGCGTGCTGGTGCTGGAGCGGCTGTCGGTGGCCCGGGAGCGCGGGCACCGGGTGCTGGCGGTGCTGCGCGGCAGCGCGGTGAACCAGGACGGCGCGTCCAACGGGTTGACCGCGCCGAACGGGCCGTCGCAGCAGCGGGTGATCCGTAAGGCGCTGGCCGGGGCCGGGCTGACCCCGGCCGAGGTGGACGCCGTGGAGGCGCACGGCACGGGCACCGCGCTGGGTGACCCGATCGAGGCGCAGGCGCTCATCGCGACCTACGGTCAGGGCCGCCGGCCGGGCCGCCCGCTGTGGCTCGGCTCGATCAAGTCCAACATCGGCCACACCCAGGCGGCGGCGGGCGTGGCCGGGGTGATCAAGATGGTGCAGGCGCTGCGGCACGGGGTGCTGCCGCCCACGCTGCACGTGGACGAGCCGACCCCGCAGGTCGACTGGTCGGCGGGCGCCGTCGAGCTGCTGACCGGGGTACGCGAGTGGCCGCGCGACGGCCACCCGCGGCGGGCCGGGGTCTCCGCCTTCGGGATCAGCGGGACCAACGCGCACGTGATCCTCGAAGAGGCTCCGGCCGCCGACCCCGTGCCGGCTCCGGCCACTGACGCCGTGCCGGCTCCGGCCGCCGATGCCGTGCCGGCTCCGGCCACTGACGCCGTGCCGGCGCAGCCCGCCGGGCTGGTGCCGCTGGTGGTGTCGGCCCACAGCGCCGCCTCGCTGGCGGCGCAGGCGGGCCGGCTGGCCTCCTTCCTCACCGGCACCACGCTGCCGCTGGCCCGGGTGGCGGGGGCGGTGCTGACCGAACGGGCGGTGCTGGCCGAACGCGCCGTGGTGGTGGCGGAGACGACCGGGCAGGCGGTGGCCGCGCTGGCTGCGCTGGCCGGCGGCGAGGCCGTTCCCGAGGTGGTCACCGGCTCGGGTCCGGCCGGCCGGGTCGTGCTGGTCTTCCCGGGTCAGGGCTCGCAGCGGGCCGGCATGGGCGGCGAGTTGTACGACCGGTACCCGGTCTTCGCGCAGGCGCTGGACGAGGTCTGCGCGCACCTGGACGCCGAACTGGCCGGCTGGACCGACCACCCGGTGCGCGAGGTGGTGCTGGGCCGGCTGCCGCGCAGCGGTGACCTGCTGAACCAGACGGTGTTCACCCAGGCCGGCCTGTTCGCGGTGGAGAGCGCGCTGTTCCGGCTGGTGGAGTCGTGGGGGGTGCGGCCGGACCTGGTGATCGGGCACTCGATCGGCGAGATCACCGCCGCGTACGCCGCCGGGGTGCTGTCGCTGGCCGACGCGGCCCGGGTGGTCGCGGCGCGCGGCCGGCTCATGCAGGCGCTGCCGCCGGACGGGGCGATGGTCGCGGTGGCCGCGGGAGAGGCCGAGGTCGCCGACCTCCTCGACGGGCGGGTGGAGCTCGCCGCGGTGAACGGCCCGTCCTCCGTGGTGCTCTCCGGCGACCACGACGTCACCCTCGCGGCGGCGGACCGGCTGCGCGAGCGGGGCTACAAGGCGAAGCAGCTGGTGGTCTCGCACGCCTTCCACGCGCACCAGATGGAACCGATGCTGGCCGGGTTCGCCGCGGCGCTGGCCGGGGTGTCGTGGCGTCCGCCGACCATCCCGGTGGTGTCGAACGTGACCGGCCGGCTCGCGGAGCCGGGCGAGCTCGCCGACCCGGGGTACTGGGCGGCGCACGTACGCCGGCCGGTCCGGTTCGCCGACGGGATCGCCGCCGCGGTGGCGCAGGGCGGGGACCTGTTCGTCGAACTCGGGCCGGGCGCGGCGCTGACCGCGATGGTCGCGGAGACCGCCGCCGCGCTGGACGCCGAGGTCAGGTGCGTCCCGGCGCTGCGCGACGGCCGCCCCGAGGACCGGACGCTGCTGACCGCGCTGGCCGAGTTGTTCGTCCGGGGCGTCCCGGTCGACTGGACCCCGCTGCTGCCGCCGGTGGCGGGGCACGTCGACCTGCCGACGTACGCCTTCGACCGGCGGAACTACTGGCTGCCGCCGGGCGGGTCCGGGGCGGACGCGACGTCGCTGGGGCAGTCCGCCGTCGACCATCCGCTGCTGGGCGCGGTGGTGCGCCTGCCGCAGTCCGACGGGCTGGTCTTCACCTCGCTGCTGTCGCTGCGGTCGCATCCCTGGCTGGCCGACCACGCGATCGGCGGCCGGGTGCTGGTGGCCGGGACCGGGCTGGTCGAGTTGGCGGTCCGCGCGGGCGACGAGGTCGGCTGCGGGGTGCTCGACGAACTCGTCATCTCCACGCCGATGCTCGTCCCGGAGCGTGGCGGGGTGCGGGTGCTGGTGGCCGTCGGAGCCGCCGGCGAGAACGGCACCCGCTCGGTGGACGTGTACTCGCTGCGCGACGACGACGAGGACGAGTGGACCCGGCACGCCACCGGCCTGCTGTCGGACGGGCCGGCGGCGCGGAGTTCCGGGTTCGACTTCACCGCCTGGCCGCCGCCGGGCGCGCAGCCGGTCGAGGCGGCCGGTCTCTACGCCGACCTGGCCGAGCGGGGCTACGCGTACGGCCCGTCGTTCCAGGGGCTGCGGTCGGTGTGGCGGCGGGGTGACGAGGTGTTCGCCGAGGTCGCGCTCCCGGTGGAGGCGGGCGCCGTGCCGGCCGGCTTCGGCATCCATCCCGGGCTGCTGGACTCCGCCCTGCACGCCGGCATGCTCGGCACCGCGGCGGCCGAGGAGACCGGCCCGCCGGTGCTGCCGTTCGCCTGGAACGGGATGGTGCTGCACGCCGCCGGTGCGTCGGCGCTGCGGGTGCGGATCGCCCCCGCCGGCCCGGGGGCCATCACGGTGGAGGCGGCGGACCCCACCGGCGCCCCGGTGGTGTCGGTGGACTCACTGGTGTCCCGGCCGGTCGCCGTCGACGAGCGGGACACGACCGGCACCCGCGACGCCCTTTTCCGGGTGGAGTGGACCGGGCTGCCGGTGGTCGCCGGGGAACCCGAGCCGTCCTGGGCGGCGGTGGCGACCGTCGACGACGTGACCGCGCTGACCGACGATCCGCCCGCGGTGGCGGTGTTCGAGGCGGTCGGCGCGGACGACCCGCTGGCGGTGACCGCGCGGGCGCTGGACGTCCTCCAGGTGTGGCTCGACAGCGGCCCGCAGGACGCGCGGCTGGTGGTGGTGACCCGGGGCGCGGTGCCCGCCGGTGACGGCGGGGTGGCCGACGCCGCCGCGGCGGCGGTCTGGGGGCTGGCGCGGTCGGCGCAGGCCGAGAACCCGGACCGGATCGTGCTGCTGGACCTCGACGCCGACGGCGCCGTCGGCCCGGTGCTGGGACCGGTGCTGGCGTCGGGGGAGCCCCAGGTCGCGGTGCGGGGCACCGCGTTCTCGGCGCCCCGGCTGGCCCGGGTCGCGGAGCCCGACACCGCCCCGGCCGGGTTCGGCGGGGCGGGGCCGGTCCTGGTCACCGGCGGCACCGGGTCGTTGGGCGCGCTGGTCGCGCGGCATCTGGTGGCCCGGCACGACGTGCGGCGGCTGGTCCTGGTCAGCCGGCGGGGTCCGGCCGCCGACGGTGCCGGGGAGTTGGTCGCCGAGCTGACCGGGCAGGGCGCCCAGGTGGCGGTCGTGGCCGGCGACGTGTCCGACCGCGACCAGGTGGCGGCGCTGCTGGCCGCGCACCGGCCCACGGCGGTGGTGCACACCGCGGGCGTGCTGGACGACGGCGTGCTTCAGGCACTGACCGCCGAACGGTTGGCCACCGTGTTCGCCCCCAAGGTGGACGCGGTCCGGCACCTCGACGAGCTGACCCGGGACCTCGACCTCGACGCGTTCGTGGTGTTCTCGTCCGCGTCCGGGGTGTTCGGCTCCGCCGGGCAGGGCAACTACGCGGCGGCGAACGCCTTCCTGGACGCGGCGGTCGCCCGGCGTCGGGCCGCCGGCCTGCCGGGGGTGTCGCTGGCGTGGGGCCTGTGGGAGCAGACCGACGGGATGACCGCCCACCTGGGCGACGCCGACCAGGCCCGGGCCAGCCGGGGCGGGGTCCTGGCGATCACGCCCGCCGAGGGCATGGCCCTGTTCGACGCCGCCGTCCGCGCCGACCTGGCGCTGCTGGTGCCGGTCAAGCTGGACCTGCGGGCGAGCCGGGCGAAGGTGCCGTACCTGCTGCGTGGCCTGGTCCGGCCGAGCCGCCAGCAGGCGCGTGCGGCGTCGGCCGGGGACCAGGACCTGGTGGGCCGGCTGGCCGGTCTCGACCCGGCGGCGCAGGAGGCGCTGCTGCTGCACCTGGTACGCGGCCAGGTCGCGTTCGTGCTCGGGCACGCCGGCGCGGACGCGGTACGCCCGGACACCGCGTTCAAGGACGCCGGCTTCGACTCGTTGACCTCGGTGGAGCTGCGTAACCGGCTGCGCGAGGCGACCGGGCTGAAGCTGCCGGCGACCCTGGTGTTCGACTACCCGAACCCGGTCGCCCTCGCCCGCTACCTGCACGAGGTGCTGGGCGAGCGGGTGGCTGTCGCCCCCACCCGGGTCGCCACCGTGGCGGACCCGGACGAGCCGATCGCGATCGTGGGCATGGCCTGCCGGCTGCCGGGCGGGGTGTCCAACCCGGACGACCTGTGGCGGCTGGTGCGCGACGGCCGGGAGGGGGTGTCGCCCTTCCCCACCGACCGGGGCTGGGACCTGACGGACCTGTTCCACCCGGATCCCGACAACCGGGGCACCTCCACCACCAGCCGGGGCGGTTTCCTCGCCGACGCCGGCCTGTTCGACGCCGGGTTCTTCGGGATCTCGCCGCGGGAGGCGCTGGCCATGGATCCGCAGCAGCGGCTGCTGCTGGAGGTGTCGTGGGAGGCGCTGGAGGGCGTGGGTGTCGATCCGACCTCGTTGCGGGGCGGCGACGTCGGTGTCTTCACCGGCATCTCCGCCCAGGGCTACGGGATGGGGGTGTCCGCGCCCGAGCTGGAGGGCTTCGCGAGCACGGCGGGGGCGGCCAGTGTGGCGTCCGGCCGGGTGTCGTACGTGTTCGGGTTCGAGGGGCCGGCGGTCACCATCGACACGGCGTGCTCGTCCTCGCTGGTGGCCATGCACCTCGGCGCGCAGGCGCTGCGCCAGGGCGAGTGTTCGATGGCGCTGGCCGGTGGGGCGACGGTGATGGCGACGCCGGGCACCTTCGTGGCGTTCTCCCGCCAGCGTGGCCTGGCCGGGGACGGCCGGTGCAAGTCGTACGCGGACGGCGCGGACGGCACCGGGTGGGCCGAGGGCGCCGGTGTGGTGGTGCTGGAGCGGCTGTCGGTGGCCCGGGAGCGGGGGCACCGGGTGCTGGCGGTGCTGCGGGGCAGTGCGGTCAACCAGGACGGGGCGTCCAACGGGCTGACCGCGCCGAACGGGCCGTCGCAGCAGCGGGTGATCCGCCGGGCGCTGGCCAGTGCGGGTCTCGAACCGGCGGACGTGGACGTCGTGGAGGGGCACGGGACCGGGACGCCGCTGGGGGATCCGATCGAGGTGCAGGCTCTGCTGACCACGTACGGGCGGGACCGGTCGCCGGACCGGCCGCTGTGGCTGGGGTCGATCAAGTCGAACATCGGTCACGCGCAGTCGGCGGCGGGCGTCGCCGGGGTGATCAAGATGGTGCAGGCGCTGCGGCACGGGGTGATCCCGCCGACGTTGCACGTGGACGCCCCCACCTCGCAGGTGGACTGGTCCGGGGGCGGGGTGGAGCTGCTGACCCGGCCCCGGGAGTGGCCGCGTGAGGGGCGTCCGCGCCGGGCGGGGGTGTCGTCGTTCGGGATCAGCGGGACGAACGCGCACCTGATCATCGAGGAGGCGCCGGTCGAGCCGGTCGAACCGTCCGCGCCGGCCGAGCCGGCCGCCCCGGTGGCCGCGGCGACGCCGGACGGCCCGCTGCCGTTGGTGCTGTCGGCGCGCAGCGCCGGCTCGCTGGCCGGGCAGGCCCGCCGGTTGGCCGCCACGGTCGAGGACGCCGCCGGTGTCCCGTTGGCGGCGGTGGCGCGGGCGTTGGTGTCCGGGCGGGCCGTGTTCGGGGAGCGGGCCGTGGTGGTGGCGGGGTCCACCGAGGAGGCCCTCGCCGGTCTGCGGGCGCTGGCGGACGGCGGCAGCGCCCCCGACGTGGTGGTGGGCCGGGTGCCGGCCTCGGGTGTTCCGGGGAAGCTGGTCTGGGTCTTCCCCGGCCAGGGCGCGCAGTGGATGGGCATGGGGCGGGAGCTGCTGGACTCGTCGCCGGTGTTCGCCGAGCGGATCGCCGAGTGTGCGTCGGCGTTGCGGCGGTGGGTCGACTGGTCGCTGCCGGAGGTGTTGCGGGGGGAGTGTGACCCGGCGCTGATGGAGCGGGTGGACGTGCTCCAGCCGGTGAGTTTCGCGGTGATGGTGGGGTTGGCGGCGGTGTGGTCGTCGGTGGGTGTGGTGCCGGATGCGGTGGTGGGTCACTCGCAGGGTGAGATCGCGGCGGCCTGTGTGGCGGGCGCGTTGACCCTGGAGGACGCGGCCCGGGTGGTGGCGCTGCGCAGCCAGGCCATCGCCACGGGCCTCTCCGGTCGCGGCGGCATGGCCTCGGTCTCCCTGGGGGCGGACGAGCTGACCGCCCGGCTCGCGCCGTGGGACGGCCGGGTCGAGGTGGCCGCGGTCAACGGCCCGGGCTCGGTGGTGGTCGCCGGTGAGGCCGGGGCGCTCGACGAGGCGCTCGACGCGTTCGCCGCCGACGGCGTGCGGGTGCGCCGGATCGCGGTGGACTACGCCTCGCACAGCCGCCAGGTGGAACGCATCCGGGACACCCTCGCCGAGGCGTTGGCGGGGATCCGCGCGCAGGCGCCGGTGGTGCCGTTCCTGTCCACGGTGACCGGTGAGTGGGTCTCCGGGGCCGGGGTCGTCGACGGCGGCTACTGGTTCCGCAACCTGCGCCACCAGGTGGGTTTCGGTGCCGCGGTGACCGAGCTGGTCGACCGGGGGCACCGGGTCTTCGTGGAGGTCAGCGCGCACCCGGTGCTGGTCCAGCCGATCGCCGAGAGCACCGACGACGTCGATGCGGTGGTGGTCGGGTCGTTGCGGCGTGGCGAGGGCGGGCAGCGGCGGCTGCTCACCTCGATGGCGGAGTTGTCCGTCCGTGGCGTCCCGGTGGACTGGAGCGCCGTGCTGCCCGTCCCGGCCGCCCGGGTCGACCTGCCGACCTACGCCTTCGACCACCAGCACTACTGGCTGCACGCCAGCGGGGCCGCCACCGACGCCACCTCCCTGGGGCTGGCCGGTGCCGACCATCCGATGCTCGGCGCGGTCGTCCGGCTGCCGCAGTCCGACGGCCTGGTGGTCACCGCACGCCTCTCGCTGGGTTCGCACCCCTGGCTGGCCGACCACGCCGTCCGGGACGTGGTGGTGGTTCCCGGGGCCGGGCTGGTCGAGCTGGCGGTCCGTGCCGGGGACGAGGCCGGCTGTTCGGTGCTCGACGAGTTGGTGATCGAGGCGCCGCTCGTGGTGCCCCGGCAGGGCGCGGTCCGCGTGCAGGTCGCCCTGGGCGGGCCGGGCACTGACGGTGCCCGTACCGTCGAGGTGTTCTCCCAGCGTGAGGACGCCGACGCGGACGGCTGGACGCGGCACGCCAGCGGCGTGCTCGCGGTGGCCGCGCCGCAGGGGCCCGCTGGTGGCTTCGACTTCACCGCCTGGCCGCCCCCCGGTGCGGAGCCGTTGGACATCGCCGACGGCTACCGCCGGCTCGCCGAGGTGGGCTACGGGTACGGCGCGACGTTCCGGGCCGTGCGGGCGGTGTGGCGGCGGGCGGACGAGGTCTTCGCCGAGGTCGCGCTCCCCGAGGAGCACCGTGCGGAGGCGGGCCGGTTCGGAATCCACCCCGCGTTGCTGGACGCGGCCCTGCACTCGACCCTCGTCGGTGCGGCGGTCGCCGCCGACGCGCCGGGTGGCCAGGAGCTGTCGCTGCCGTTCGCGTGGAACGGGCTGCGCCTGCACGCGGCCGGCGCGGCGGTGCTGCGGGTGCGGGTGACCAGCCCCGGGCCGGACGCGATGGCGCTGGAAGCCGCCGACGAGGCCGGTGGCCTGGTGGTGACGATGGAGTCGCTGGTGGGCCGGCCGGTGTCCACGGCCCAGTTGGCGGCGGCGGCGGGCACCGCGCTCGCCGACTCGATGTTCCGGCTGGAGTGGGTCGGGCTGCCGTCACCGCGGGTCGGCTCGACGCCGTCCCGGCTGCCCGTCGCGGACGCGGAGGAGGTGGCCACCCTGGCCGACGAGGTGCTGTCGGGGCGTACGGAAGCTCCGGCGGCGGCGGTCCTGGAGGTGGTCGGCGGCGACGACGTGCTGGGGGCGACCACCCGGGTGCTCGACGCGGTCCAGTGCTGGCTCGACGGTGGCGGGTTCGAGGAGTCGCGGTTGGTGGTCGCCACCCGGGGCGCGGTGCCCGCCGGGGACGGCGCGGTGACCGACCCGACGGGAGCGGCGGTGTGGGGTCTGGTGCGGGCCGCCCAGGCAGAGAACCCCGACCGGATCGTCCTGGTCGACCTCGACCCGGCCGCCGGGGAGCCGACGGATGCGCTGTGGGGTGCGGTGCTGGCCTCCGGCGAGCCCCAGGTCGCGGTGCGCGGCGCGGCGCTGTCGGTGCCGCGCCTCACCCGGGCCGCCGGGGAGGTGCCGGCCGCCGGGGAGGTGTTCGGCCCGGATCCGACGGTGCTGGTCACCGGGGGCACCGGGTCGCTGGGCGCGCTGGCGGCCCGGCACCTGGTCACCCGGCACGGGGTGCGGCGGCTGGTGCTGGCCAGCCGGCGGGGTCCGGCCGCCGAGGGCGCGGCGGAGCTGGTCGCCGAGCTGACCGGGCAGGGTGCCGAGGTGGTGGTGGTGGCCGCGGACCTCGCCGACCGGGACCAGGTGGCCGCCCTGCTGGCGGAGCACCCGCCGACGGCGGTGGTGCACACGGCCGGGGTCGCGGACGCCGGGGTGATCGGGACGATCACGCCGGAGCGGCTGGCGGAGGTGTTCGCGCCGAAGGTGGACGCGGTGCGGCACCTGGACGCGTTGACGCGGGGGCTGCCGTTGACGGCGTTCGTCGTGTACTCGTCGGTGTCGGCGGTGTTCATGGGTGCGGGTAGTGGCAGTTATGCGGCGGCGAACGCGTTCCTGGACGGGTTGATGGCGCAGCGGCGGTCGGTGGGTCTGCCGGGGTTGTCGCTGGCCTGGGGCCTGTGGGAGCAGACCACCGGCGGGATGGCGGCCGGCACCGACGAGCTCGCCAGGTCCCGGATGACCCGGCGCGGCGGGCTGCTGGCGCTGACCCCGCAGGAGGGGATGGAGCTCTTCGACGCCGCCCTCGGGTCGGGGCAGCCGTCGCTGGTGCCCGCGAAGCTGGACCTGCGCGGCGTCCGCGCCGACGCGGCGGCCGGTGGCGCGGTGCCGCACCTGCTGCGTGGGCTGGTGCGGGCGGGCCGGCAGCAGGCGCGGGTCGCGGCCGGCGACGAGGCCGGGCAGCTCTCCGAGCGGCTGGCCGGGCTGCCGGCCGGCGAGCGGGCCGGGGTCCTGCTCGATCTGGTACGGACGCAGGTGGCCGCGGTCCTGGGCTACCGGGCGGGCCACCACGTCGAGGCGGACCAGGGGCTGTTCGAGGTCGGTTTCGACTCGCTCACCGCCATCGAGCTGCGGAACAGGCTGCGCGACCTGACCCACCACCGGATCGCCGCCAATCTCGTCTTCACCCACCCGACACCGGAGCGGATCGCCGCCCACCTGAACGAGCTGATGTACGGCGACCGGGCGGACGCCCCGGCGGCGATCTCCGTCTGAGAGAGGTGACGACGTGTTCGACGTGGACGGCTATCTGCGGCGGATCGGCTGCCCGGGAGCGACCGGGGTGGACCTGGAGACGCTGCGGCTGCTGCAGAAGAGGCACCTGATGGCGATCCCGTACAGCAGTCTCGCCTACGACCTGGCCGACGGGGTGGCCGTGGTCGACCTCGACGAGGACGAGGTGTTCGACCGGAGCATCGCCGACGGGCGGGGCGGCGCGTGCTACCACCTGAACCGCCTGTTCTACCGGCTCCTCGGCGAGCTGGGCTACCGGACGACGCTGCTGGCGGGGAGCACCGCCGAGGGCCGGGCGGCGTTCGGCAGCGACGTCGAGCACATGTTCGTCCGGGTCGCCCTGGACGGTGCCGACTGGCTGGTGGACGTCGGCTACCCGGGGCCGACCTACGTGGAGCCGTTGCGGGTGGGCGGCCCGGTGCAGACCCAGTACGGCAGCCAGTTCCGGCTGGTCGACCAGGAGTCCGGGACCGCGCTGCAACGCCGGGGGGTGGCCACCCGGTGGAGCACCGTCTACACGTTCACCCGGCAACCCCGGCAGTGGAGCGACTGGAAGGAGATGGAGAGCAACTTCCGGGAGATCCTGGCCGATCCGGGGCGGGACGACACCCGGGAGGTGCTGTGCGGCCGGGCCGTGGACGACGGCCAGGTGTTCCTGCGGCAGCGCCGGTACCTGACCGTCCGCAACGGCCGTGAGCAGGTCCGCACGATCACCGACGACGACGAGCACCGGGTGCTGCTGTCCCGCATCCTCGCCGGCGACCTCGACTGAGCCCGAGCCGGTCGTTACCAGAAAGGGAGACCATGGAGAACCTGGATCATCCGTCCGTCCGGTTCGTCGCGTTCGTCCGGGCCTGCTACGCGGAGTACTCCCGGTTCGTGTGGGCCTTCTGCGGCGGTGCACCCGTGCCGGGGGCCGCCCGTCCCACCGGCCGGCCCACCCCGGCGAGCAGGGAGAAGACGCCGTGAACGGCAGCACGGTTCCGGTACGGCTCGGCGACCGCTCCTACGAGGTGTCGGTCGGTGCGGGGGTCCGGTCGTCGTTGGCCGCGGTGGTGGGCCGGCTGGGCGCGAGGCGGGCCGTCGTGGTGTCGGCCCGGCCACCGCACTGGGTGCCCGACCCGGGGGTGGAGACGCTGCTGCTGCCGGCCCGCGACGGTGAGCACGGTAAGACCCTCGCCACCGTGGAGGCGCTGTGCGGCGAGTTCGTGCGGTTCGGCCTGACCAGGAACGACGTCGTCGTCTCGTGCGGCGGTGGGACGACCACCGACGTCGTCGGGCTGGCCGCCGCGCTCTACCACCGGGGGGTGGACGTGATCCACCTGCCCACCACGCTGCTCGCCCAGGTGGACGCCAGCGTCGGCGGGAAGACGGCGGTGAACCTGCCCGAGGGCAAGAACCTGGTGGGCGCGTTCTGGCAGCCCCGGGCGGTGCTCTGCGACACGGACTACCTGTCGACCCTGCCGGCCCGGGAGATGGCGAGCGGGTTCGGGGAGATCGCCCGCTGCCACTTCATCGGCGCCGGCGACCTGCGTGGGCTGTCCCTGCCGGAACAGATCGCCGCCAGCGTGGCCCTGAAGGCCGGCATCGTGGAGGTCGACGAGCGTGACGCCGGCCGCCGGCACCTGCTCAACTACGGCCACACCCTGGGCCACGCGCTGGAGGTGGCGACCGGCTTCGCGCTGCGCCACGGTGAGGCGGTCGCCGTCGGCACCGTCTTCGCGGGGCGGCTGGCCTTCGTGCTGGGCCGGATCGACCGGGCCAGGGCCGACGAGCACCTGGCCGTGGTCCGGCACTACGGTCTGCCCACCGCGTTGCCCGCCGAGGTCGATTCCGCTCGTCTGGTCGGTCAGATGCGCCGGGACAAGAAGGCGGTCGACGGCCTCGGGTTCGTCCTGGACGGACCCGGGGGTGCGGAACTGGTCACCGACGTGCCGGTGGACGCGGTCCGGCGCGTCCTCGACGAGATGCCGCGGCTGCCGCTGGCCACGCTGGTCGGGGCCGCCTCCGATGCGGTCCTGACATGAGACGGTTCCCGCACCCGCCGGGCGGGGTCGACGACCCGGCACCTGCCCGCTGCCCGGCGGACCAGCGGCTCTCCGGCCGGCTGGAGGAGGCGGTGTCCCGTCCCGCCGCGCAGCAACCGCACTGGCCGGACCCGGACCGGGTGGACGCCGTCGTCGCCGAGTTGCGGCGGGTGGATCCGATCGTGACCCCGGCGGAGACGGCCGGGTTGGCCGCCCGGCTCGCGTCGGTCGCCCGGGGCGAGGCGTTCCTGCTCCAGGGCGGCGACTGCGCCGAGACCTTCGCCGACAACACGGAGGCGCACCTGCTGGCCAACCTGGGGGTGCTGTCCCGGATGTCGGCCGTGCTGACCGGGGCCGGCGGCCTGCCGGTGGTCAGCATCGCCCGGATGGCCGGGCAGTACGCCAAGCCCCGGTCCAACGCCGTGGACGCGGCGGGCCTGCCGGTGTACCGCGGTGACATCGTCAACTCCGCCGAGCCCACCCTGGCCGCCCGTACCCCCGACCCGTCCCGGATGTTGCGCGCCCACGCGCACGCGACGGACGCGATGGAGGTGGTCCGCCGGGTCGGCGCGGGCGGGGTCTACGTCAGTCACGAGATGCTCCTGCTGGACTACGAGCGGGCCGTGCTCTGGGCGGACGGCTGCGGCCCCGACAGCCGGCTGACCAGCGGTCTCGCGCACTTCCTGTGGATCGGTGAGCGGACCCGGCAGCTCGGTGGGGCGCACATCGCGCTCGCGGAGCTGATGGCCAACCCGATCGGTGTCAAGATCGGCCCGACGGTGACCCCGGAGCTGGCCGTCGAGTACGTGGAGCGTCTCGACCCGGACGCCGTGCCCGGCCGGTTGACGCTGGTGAGCCGGATGGGCCACGGTCTGGTCCGGGACGTGCTGCCGCCGATCGTGGAGAAGGTCAACGCCTCCGGGCATCAGGTGGTCTGGCAGTGCGACCCGATGCACGGCAACACCAGGCTGTCGGGCAACGGGTTCAAGACCCGGCACTTCGACCGGGTGGTCGACGAACTGGCCGGCTTCTTCGAGGTGCACCGGGGACTCGGCACCCATCCGGGCGGCATCCACGTCGAGGTGACCGGCGAGGACGTGACGGAGTGCCTCGGCGGGGCCTGCGGCGTCACCGAGTCCGACCTGCCCGCCCGGTACCTGACCGCCTGCGACCCGCGGCTCAACGCCGAGCAGTCGGTCGAGCTCGCGGTGGTGGTCGCGGAGCTGCTGACCGGGCGGGGCACGGCCGGGCGGGCCGGGTCGTGCTGAGCGCGCCCGCACCCGTCAGCGGCACCACCCGGCTGTACGCGGTCCTGGGCGATCCCGTCGTCCAGGTGCGCTCACCCCTGCTGGTCAATCCGATCTTCGCCCGGCTGGGCCTCGACGCGGTGCTGGTCCCGGTGCACACCCGGCCGGAGCACCTCGCCCGGGTCGTCGACGGGTTGCGCTGCGGGGGCAACGTCGACGGCATCTTCGTCACGGTGCCGCACAAGGCGGCGGTCGTCGCGCTCGCCGACCGGCACAGCCCCATGGTGGGGATCGCCGGGAGCGCCAACGCGCTGCGCCGGGACGACGACGGCAGCTGGTACGCGGAGAACTTCGACGGCCTGGGCTTCGTGGCCGGCCTGGTGGCGGCCGGCCACGAACCGGCGGGCCGGCGGGTCTCCCTGGTCGGCGCGGGCGGCGCGGGCAGCGCCATCGCGGCGGCGCTGCTGTCGGCGGGGGTCGACCGGCTGGCGGTGTGCGACCCGGACGCCGGCCGGCTGGCCGGGCTTCGTTCCCGGCTGGACCGGCACTGGCCCGGCCGGACCACGACCTCGGCCGGGCCGGACCTCGACGACGCCGACCTGGTGGTGAACGCCACGCCGCTCGGGCTGGATCCGGGCGACCCGTTGCCGGTGCGGCCGGAGCTGCTGCCGCCGGGCAGCGTGGTCGCCGACATCATCATGCATCCCCGCCAGACGCGGCTGCTGCGGGCCGCCGCGGCGCTCGGGCACCCGGTCCACCACGGCATCCACATGCTCGACGGGCAGCTCGACCTGTACCGCGAGTTCTTCCGGTGGCAGGACAGGGCGACGACTACCAGACCGAGGGATGTTGGCTACCGATCGTGCTCATAGCATGACGCGAGAGGCTGAAATCGGTCTTTCCCTGTCACACGGCCATTCACGCTTTCTCCCAATGGGATCGATCACGAGAATCGGAGAGCCATGGACGCGCGACCGGCACCAGAATTCCCCGCGTGGCCTCAGTACGACGATGCCGAGCGGGACGGCCTGATCCGTGCGCTCGAACAGGGCCAGTGGTGGCGCATGGGCGGGTCCGAGGTGGACTCGTTCGAGCGCGAGTTCGCCGACCACCACGGGGCCGAGCACGCACTGGCGGTCACCAACGGCACCCACGCGCTGGAGCTCGCCCTACAGGTGATGGGCGTCGGACCGGGCACCGAGGTCATCGTCCCGGGCTTCACGTTCATCTCGTCCTCCCAGGCGGCCCAGCGGCTCGGCGCGGTCACCGTGCCGGTCGACGTCGACCCGGACACCTACAACATCGACCCGGGAGCGGTCGCCGCCGCCATCACGCCGCGCACCAAGGTGATCATGCCGGTGCACATGGCCGGTCTGATGGCCGACATGGACACGCTGGCGAAGATCTCCGCCGAGAACGGTGTGCCGCTGCTCCAGGACGCCGCCCACGCGCACGGCGCGCAGTGGCAGGGCCGGCGCGTCGGTGAACTCGGCAGCATCGCCACCTTCAGCTTCCAGAACGGCAAGCTGATGACCGCGGGCGAGGGCGGCGTCGTGGTGTTCCCGGAGGGCGAGAGCGAGAAGTACGAGCTGGCGTTCCTGCGGCACAGCTGTGGCCGCCCCCGTAACGACCGCCGGTACCTGCACCGGATCTCCGGCTCCAACATGCGCCTCAACGAGTTCTCCGCGGCCGTCCTGCGGGCGCAGCTGCGCCGCCTCGACGGGCAGATCGCGCTGCGGGACCAGCGCTGGGAACTGCTGTCGCGGTTGCTCGGGGCGATCGACGGGGTGGTGCCGCAGGGCGGCGACGTGCGCGCCGACCGCAACTCCCACTACATGGCCATGTTCCGCGTCCCCGGCATCAGCGAGGAGGGTCGCAACGCCCTGGTCGACCGGCTGGTGGCGGCGGGCCTGCCGGCGTTCGCCGGGTTCCGGGCGATCTACCGCACGGAGGCCTTCTGGGAGTTCGGCGCACCGGAGGAGAGCCTGGACGCCATCGCGGAGCGCTGCCCGAACACCGACGCCATCAGTGAGGATTGCGTCTGGTTGCACCACCGGGTCCTGCTCGCCGGAGAGCAGGAGATGCACGCGACGGCCGAGATCGTCGCCGCCGCCGTGGCCGGCGCATGAGTATCCGAGTGGCGGTGGTCGGGCTCGGCTGGGCCGGGCGGGAGCTGTGGCTTCCGCTGCTGCGCGAGCACGCCGAGTTCGAGGTCGTCGCGGTGGTCGACGCCGACCCGGCGTCGCGGGCGGCGTTCCGTGAGGAGACCGGCCTCGCCGTGTACCCCACCGTCGACGCGTTCACCGCGCGCGAGGTCGACCTGGCCGTCGTCGCGGTGCCCAACCACCTGCACGTCGAGGTGGCCGGCGCGCTGCTCGCCACCGGGATCTCGGTGTTCGTCGAGAAGCCGGTCTGCCTGACCTCGGCCGAGGCCGACGTCCTCGCGATGGCCGAACGCCGGGGCGGGATGCTGCTGGCGGGCAGCGCCGCCCGCTACCGGGGCGACGTCGCGGCGTTGCGGGGGACCCTGGCGGAGCTGGGCGACATCCGGCACGTCGACCTCGGCTGGACCCGGTCCCGGGGGGTGCCCCGCGCCGGCGGCTGGTTCACCCAGCGCGGCAAGGCCGGTGGGGGAGCGCTGTTCGACCTCGGCTGGCACCTGGTCGACACGCTGGCGTTCCTCCTCGGGCCGGCTTCCTTCACCCAGGTTATCGGCGTGACGTCGGACGACTTCGTCAACGTCGGCGCGTGGCGGGCGGCGTGGCGGCAGGACGAGCCCGGCGCGGAGGCCGCCGACGTGGAGGACACCGCCCGCGGTTTCCT
Organism: Micromonospora sp. WMMD714; assembly: GCF_029581315.1. Lineage (NCBI taxonomy): Bacteria > Bacillati > Actinomycetota > Actinomycetes > Micromonosporales > Micromonosporaceae > Micromonospora > Micromonospora sp. WMMD714. The sequence goes on along the minus strand of NZ_CP120744.1, from coordinate 5,962,653 downwards.
GGTACGCGACGACGGCGTCTCGGTCTCCCTGCGGGCCAGCTGGGCGTCGCACGAGGCGCGGGACGTGTCGTCGATCCGCGTCGAGGGCCGGGCCGGGGTGGCGGAGTTGAGGTGCACCTTCGGCTTCAGCCCCAACCGGGATCCCGAGCCCGTGCTGACGGTGACCCGGGAGGGCACCACCACCCGGCTGCCGGTGCCGACCGAGCGGATCGGCATCGAGTACACCCGGCAGCTGGACGATCTCGCCGCGATGCTCGCCGATCCCGGCACCCGGGGCCGCGCCATCGCCGAGACCCGGCCGATCGTGCAGATGATCGAGAACTTCTACGCGTCGGCGGGATCGGCGCGTGCCCGGCGGACGGTGCCCGCGTACCAGTGAAGGGGTGCTCCATGGCGTTTCCGATCGTCGACCGTCCGGCGACCGTGACCGATCCCTCGACACCGGTCCGGCACGCGGTCATCTTCGACCTCGACGGGGTCGTCGTCGACAGCTTCGCGGTGATGAGCGAGGCCTTCGCCGTCGCGTACGCAGAGGTCGTCGGCGACGGTCCGGCCCCCTTCGGGGAGTACCGCCGGCACCTGGGTCGCTACTTCCCCGACATCATGCGGATCATGAACCTACCGCTGGCGATGGAGGAGCCGTTCGTCCGGGAGAGCTACCGCCTCGCCGACCAGGTGCAGGTCTTCGACGGCATCCTCGAACTGCTGCTGACCCTGCGGGTGCGCGGTCTGCGGCTGGCGATCGCCACCGGCAAGAGCGGGCCGCGGGCCCGCTCGCTGCTCGACCGGCTCGGCCTGCTCCCGTTCTTCGCCCACGTGATCGGCTCCGACGAGGTGGCCCGCCCCAAGCCGGCCCCCGACATCGTGCGACGCGCCCTGGACCTGCTGGACGTCCCACCCGAACGGGCCGTCATGATCGGGGACGCGCCGACCGACCTGGCCAGCGCCAAGGGGGCCGGCGTCGCCTCGGCGGCGGCCCTGTGGGCGCCACCGGAGGACGTCGAGGAACTGCTCGCCGGCGGCCCCGACCTGGTGCTGCACCACCCCACCGACCTGCTCGCCCACTGCCCGGCCGTCCGGGCCCGCTGACCGGTGGAGCCGGCCCACTACCTCGGCCTCGACGTCGGCGGCACCAAGGTCGCGATCCGGGTTGAGGCCGACGACGGGTCCGTCTGGGAGTCCACCCTGGCCTGGCAGCCCCGGCACAGCGTGGACCGGGATCTCGCCCGGCTCACCGGGGAGCTGACCCGGCTGCGGGCGCGCGTCGGCGTCCCGCTGCGCGCGGTGGGGGTCGCGATGCCCGCGACGGTCGACCCGCGGGGCCGGGTCACCGCCTGGCCCAGCCGACCGGAGTGGACCGGCCTGGACCTGGCGGCGGCGCTGCGGGCGCTGTTCCCCGGTACGACAGTGGCCTGGGCCGACGACGGCGACCTCGGCGCGCTCGCCGAGGCGCGGGCGGCGGGCTGCGACGATCTGCTCTACGTGGGGGTGGGTACCGGGGTCGGCGGTGGCCTGGTCCTGGGGGGCGTCCCCTGTCCCGGACCCGACCGGGGCTCGTTCGAGATCGGGCACGTCATCGTCGAGTCGGGCGGTGCGAGCTGCGTCTGCGGCCGGCACGGCTGCCTCCAGGCGGTCGCCTCCGGACCGGCCACCCTGCGCCGCGCCGGTCGGCTGCGGGGATCCGAGGTCGGCCCCGACGAGCTGGGGCCGGCGCTGCGCGCCGGACAGCCCTGGGCCGTCGCCGCCGTCGACCGGACGTGCCGCGCGCTGGCCGCCGCCGTGACCAGCGTGCGAGAACTGGTCCATCCGCAGCGCGCCCTGATCGGCGGCGGGTTCGCGGCCGGCGTCCCCGAACTCGTCGACCTGCTGGCCGCCCGGCTGGCCGAGCTGACGCGGGCCGGGCAGGATCCGTTGCCGGTGGGACCGGCGGTGCTGGGCGGCCTGTCGTCGTTGCACGGCGCGGTGTCGCTCGCCCGCCTCGTCGCGTCGCCCCCGGCGCGGGCGTCGCCGCTTTCCGGCACGTCGCCGCTTTCCCGAACATCGCCGCTTTCCGGCACGTCGGCGGCTTCCGGCGCGTCGCCGTGGACGGCCGCCGGCACGCTGACGTCGCCGCCGGCCGGCACGCCGGTGCCACCACCCGCCGGTGGCGGGTGAGCGGCGGCCCGGCCGTTGCCGGGTCAGCCCTCGCCGGTGGGCCGGAGCAGCGGCAGCACGATCGTGTCGACGATGTCCGCCAGGGTCTCGTCGGGAACGGGCTGCAGGGTGGTGAGCAGTTCCAGCCGCAACAGGGTGAACGGCAGTTCGCGGACCCGTGGGGAGAGCCGGTCCAGGTCGATCTCGCCCCGCTCCGCCGCCCGTCGGTAGACGATGTCCAGGGCGTGCGGGCGGCCGTAGCGGATGACGTCGCGCAGGTCGGCCGGACCGGTGCCGGTCTCCTCGAAGTACCCGGCGAGGTGGACGCTCAGCACGGTGACGAACTCGGTGCGGGTGCGGCTGATCTCCTGCATGAGGGCCAGCAGGTCGCCACGGAGCGAGCCGGTGTCCTCGGGCGCCGGGACACGGTTGCGTTCGAGGACGTGCACGATCGTGGCACGCAGCAGTTCGAGCCGGTCACCCCAGCGCCGGTACAGCACGGGACGGCTGGTCCCGGCGCGGGTGGCGACCGCGTCCATGGTGAAGCGCGCGTAACCGGCCTCCTCCAACTCCTGCCAGGACGCGTCCAGCAGGGCCTGTTCCAGGGCGGTGCCCCGACGCCGCTTGCCCGTCTCACTCACCTCGACTCACCCGCGCAGCATACTTGCGGGCCTGCTGCGTCCGACCTACAGTGACGTCTCGATAAGAAACAGAGCTGTATCTTAGGATGTGCCCCATGTCTGCGTCCGGCAACTCCGCGCCCGCCGCCGCACCCACCGACTCCGACCGCATCGATCCGGTGGTACGCCGCCTGGCGCTCACCGTCATCGTCGGCGCCCTGGCGGCGGTCTTCGACACCACGATCGTCAGCGTCGCCATCAACGACCTGGCCCGCGACCTGGACGCGCCGCTGAGCACCATCCAGTGGGTGAGCACGGGCTACCTGCTGGCCATGTTCGTCACCATCCCCATCGTCGGCTGGGCCCAGGCGGCGGCCGGCGGCAAGCGGCTGTGGCTGGGCTCGCTCGGGTTCTTCCTGCTCGGATCGGTGCTCTGCGCGGCGGCCTGGGACGCCCCCAGCCTGATCGTCTTCCGGATCGTCCAGGGTGTCGCCGCCGGCATCATGATGCCGCTGATGAGCACGCTCATCATGCAGGCCGTCCGGGGTCGCAACATCGGCCGGGTCATGGCGACGATCAGCCTGCCGGTGGCGCTCGGCCCGATCCTCGGCCCCGTCCTGGGTGGCCTCCTGCTGGCCACCGGGAACTGGCGGCTGCTCTTCGGGGTCAACATCCTGTTCTGCGCCGTCGGGGGCTGGCTCGCCTTCCGGAACCTGCCCGACGACCGCCCCGACGGTGAGCGGGGCCGGCTCGACGCCGTCGGCCTGCTCCTGCTGTCGCCCGGGGCCGCCGCTCTCATCTACGGCCTCTCCCAGATCCCGGTCACCTCCGGTCTCGGCAGCCGCCGGGTCCTGGTGCCCCTGGTGGCCGGTCTCGTCCTGGTCGCCGGTTTCATCGGCTGGGCGTTGCGCCGGGGGTCCGGGGCGCTGGTGAACGTCCGGCTGTTGCGTCACCGGTCGCTCGCCGCGTCTTCGGCCCTGCTCTTCCTGGTCGGCGTGACCCTGTACGGCGCGATGCTGCTGCTGCCGCTCTACTGGCAGCAGGCCCGGGGTGAGGACGCGCTCGGCGCCGGGCTGCTGCTCATCCCGCAGGGCATCGGTTCGCTGCTGTCCCGGCCGCTCGCCGGCCGGTGGACCGACCGGGTCGGACCACGGTGGATCGCGTTCGCCGGCTTCTGCGTCGTCGGCCTGGCCACCGTGCCCTTCGCCGTCGCCCCCGACTCGCCGTACCCGCTGCTGATGGCGGTCCTGGTGGTGCGCGGCCTGGGGCTGGGCATCGCCACCATCCCGCTGGCCAGCGCGGCGTACCTCGGCATGGACCACCGCGACATCCCCAACGCCAGCATCATCGTCCTGGTCACCCAGCAGATCGGTGGCTCGCTCGGCACCGCGGTGCTGGCCATGATCCTCCAGCACGCCGGGTCCGGTGCCCGGACGCCGGAGGCCCTCACCCGGGCGTTCGGCACGACCTTCTGGTGGTCGGTCGGCTTCACCGCCGTCGCCGTGCCACTCTGTCTGCTGCTCCCCGGCCGACCCAAGCCCCTTCCCGATTCCGAGCAATCCCCATCCGAAGTCCCCGCCCGCGCCTGATCAGCACCGTACACCTTTATGCAATCGACATCGGCGAGTCGATGTGTGCGCTCGTCGTCGTCTCTTCCCGTGTCGGGGGAGTCGCATCCGGATGAGTGGGCGGTCAGGGTACTCGGGGGATGCGGCGATCATCCCGGCGGGCTGTCCCGGTGTCCCGAACATATCTGCAGAGTGACCGTGAGGTCACGTTGTTTCTCCTCTTCAGAACAAAGTGGACAGACCTCGGAGGTTGCCCAAATTAGACACCCGAGTAGGTGATCCACAACCCGGTTCGCAAATGTCTCCCTGAGGTATGGTCAGTCGCGCGAGCCTGCCCTACCCTACGATGGCTCGCACGGATCGCCGGTGATCGCACGGCAATCATGTGGATGGCGGGGCGACCCAGGTCGACTGTCGGCAATCCACTTCTGTGGCTCGGGAAGCCGCAGTTCATGGTCACCGGTGTTGCGGGTCGCGGCGGTGCTGTTCCTGTTCATCACCCGGTGAAGAATGTCGGTGCCTGCCCGCGTGCTTACCAAGACTGCGACTGCGACAGGGTAGGGGAGAACCAGAACATGGATCGTCCAGGGGGAATCGTTCGGTCACGGCGCGGGTCCGTCCGCGTCGTCGGCCTGTTGGCGGCTCTCGCCGTCGCCGTCCCCACCGCGGGATGTGCCGCCGACAAGGTCGAATACCGCGACGATCGCGGCGACATCACCCAGCTCATCTACCGTTTCTACGCCGACACGACGGAGGGGAAGTTCGACGATCTCAACAAGGTGCTGACCGAAGGGGTGGTCGTCACCAATCCCGGTGGGGGGCTCACCGAGGGCCGGGAGAAGGTCATCGCCGGTGCGTCGGAGGGGTTCAAGACCGAGGACCGGGTGCAGGAGCTGGTCAGCAATGTCCTCATCGACCTCGACGGCGACAAGGCCAAGGTCCGGGCGGACGTGGTGCAGCTCTTCGGTAGCAGCGTCACGCCGAAGGGGAAGATCGCCCCGGAGCCGGCGCTGACCCTCAACTCGCGGATGCGCTTCGAGGCGACGCGCGACTCGCAGGGGTGGCGCCTGTCGCGCATCGAGGGCGACGTCCTGTGGGCGGTCGACAAGCCCGCGGCCGCGCCTCCGGCGAAGTGACCACCGGCCGGCGGTAGCCGGCGGGTCGGGGAGGGGCGGTGTGACCCACCGTCCCGAACCGGCGGCCCGCGTACCCGGGGGCGATTGACCCGCGGGTGCCCGGCCGGGCCGCCGGGTCGCCGACAGGGGCTCCGCCCCCTGGTCGGCGGCGTCTGCCTGCCCCACGGCTATCAAGGCGAGGTATGCCCAGCCGCGTCCTCCTGTCCTAGCCTACGAAGGCCCTTACGGATCACCGATGGGGCGGAACAGGCTTGCGGGGGGAATGATGACGATCCTGGTGACGGGTGCGACCGGCAACGTCGGTCGGAACGTCGTCGACCTGCTACTGCGGGCGGGAGTGGAGGTACGGGCGACGTCCCGTGATCCGGCCGCGCTCGACCTGCCGGCGGAGGTCGACGTCCGCCGGGCCGACCTGACCGAACCGGAGACGTTCGCGCAGGCGTTCCAGGGCGTCGAGAAGATCTTCCTGTACAACCAGCCGGCCGGCATCGACGGAGTCCTGTCGGCGGCCAAGGCCGCCGGCGTCCGGTACGTCGTGCTGCTGTCCTCACTGGCCGCCGCCGGCCGCGACCCGGATCACTGGATCGCCCGGTGGCACCTGGCGGTCGAGCACGCGATCGAGCGCTCGGGTCTGCAGTGGACGTTCGTCAGGCCGGGAGCCTTCGCGGTGAACTCACTGCTCTGGGCGCCGGACATCAAGCAGGGCCGGCCGGTACGGCTGCACTACGCGCAGTCCTACCTCTCGTCGATCCACGAGCGGGACATCGCCGAGGTGAGCACCTGCGCGCTGCTCCAGGAGGGGCACGCCGGGGCGAGGTACCACCTCAGCGGTGGTGACAGCATCACCCAGGCCGAGCAGGTCGCCCTCATCGGCAAGGCGATCGGGCGTGAGCTGGAGATCGAGGACGTCACCGGCGACGACGTCCGCGCGGAGCTGCGCGAGCGGTTCGCCCCCCGACTCCGGGAGCTGATCCGGGAGGGGGTGATCTCCCCGTCCGACCCGCCGGGGATCATCGAGACCAGGGTCCGCTACTACCTGGAGGCCCTCGACGGCCCTGCCGAGATCGACGGCACCGTCGAGCGGGTCCTCGGTAAGCCGGCGCGGACCTTCGCCGAGTGGGCGGTGGACCACAGGGCGGATTTCACGAACTAGGCGTCTGGAGCGCGGCGACCCTCGGCCGCCGCGGATCCGCGCACCCGCACGGTTAAACCGCACATCGCCGTACCGGCCGATCGAAGGGTTCGCGTATGACCGACACCGTGGTGTTCCCCCAGGACCGCACCTGTCCCTACCAGCCCGCTCCCGCCTATCCGTCGCTGGTCGACCAGCGACCCCTCGCCCAGGTCGCCCTCTACGACGGCCGGCACGTCTGGGCGATCACCAGTCGTGAGCTGACCCGTCGGCTCCTCGTCGACCCGCGCATCTCCAGCGACCGCACCAACCCCGCGTGGCCGATGATGTTCCCGAGCATCGCCGCCGCCGTCGGCGACGCCCAGCAGAAGGTCATGAAGATCGTCACCGCGCTGGTGGGGGTCGACGGGCCGGTGCACCAGGCCCGGCGCAAGATGCTGATCCCCAGCTTCACGATCAGGCGGATCAACTCGCTGCGGCCGATGATCCAGGAGGTCGTCGACGAGCGGCTGAACCAGATGATCGCCGACGGTGCCCCGGCCGACCTGATCCCGGCGTTCGCGGCACCCGTCCCGCTGACCGTGCTGTACCGCGTGATGGGCATCCCGGAGGCCGATCACGAGGCGTTCCACCGGATGTCCCACCAGCTCGCCGCCGGCCCGAACGCCAACCAGGCGTACGACGACCTGATGGCCTACATGGGCGAGCTGATCGCGCAGAAGCGGCGCAACCCCGGGACGGGGGTGCTCGACGAGCTGCTCGCGAAGCCCGGTCCCGCCGGCGACCTGGACCACGAGGAGCTGGTCTCGACGCTGGTCCTGCAGGTGGCGGGCGGGCACGGCACCACCGGCACGATGATCTCGCTCGGCCTGTTCACCCTGCTCCAGCACCCCGACCAGCTGGCTGAGCTGCGGGCCGATCCGGCGCTGCTACCCACCGCCGTCGACGAGCTGCTGCGCTTCGTGTCCATTCCGGACGGTGTGACGCGGCTCGCCATCGACGACATCGACATCGAGGGGACCACCATCCACAAGGGAGACGGTGTGTTCTTCATCACCTCCCTCATCAACCGGGACGCCGACGTCCACGACGCGCCGGACTCCCTGGGCCTGCGCCGCAGCTCCGCCCGGGACCACGTCACGTTCGGGTTCGGCACCCACCAGTGTCTCGGCCAGAGCCTCGCCCGCATCACCATGGAGATCGCCCTGGGTACTCTGCTCCAACGGCTACCGGACTTGCGCCTCGCTGTCCCGGCGGAGGAGATTCCGTTCAACCCGACCGCGGGCTTCGAGGTGCTGACCGCACTGCCGGTCACCTGGTAGCACCCTCCCGGCGTCGGTACGCCCCCACCTCTCGCAGGAGAAGATCCGATGGATGCCCCCGTTGAGCGTCGCGCGTTCCTGTTCTCCACCGTGCTCGGCACCGCAGGTGTCGTCGCGGGTGCGCAGACGCTCGGCCCGGATGCCACGGGAAAGGCGGCATCGGCGGCGACCGTCGGCGGGCCACGAGCGGCACTCGTGGCACCACAGTTCGGTCTCACCAAGTTCCTCGACCCGCTGCGGATTCCGCCGACGGTCCGACCGTCCCCGGGGCGTTCCCGGGACGAACTCACCGTCACGATGACCACCGTGCAGCGGCGGCTGCACTCGCAGCTGCCCGAGACCACCCTGTGGACGTACGACGGGCACTTCCCCGGCCCGACCATCGAGGTACGCCGTGACCGGCGGCTGCGGGTCGCCTGGGTCAACGAGCTGCGCGGCACGGTGCCGGTGGTGGCGGTCCGGGCGCCCTACGCGGTACCGACGCCGGCGAACACCCCCGGCTACCGCAGCCCCGACGGCGGCCTGCCCGCCGGAGTGGAGCTGATCGACGGGGTCGCCGAGCTGCCGCCGTGGAACGTGGTGCACCTGCACGGCGCGCATACCAACGGCGGCAACGACGGCTGGGCGCACAACGGCATCTCCCCCGGGGACGTGCAGCTCACCGAATACCCGAACCGGCAGGCGGCGTGCACCCTGTGGTACCACGACCACGCGATGGCGGTGACCCGGTTCAACGTCCACGCCGGGCTCGCCGGTCTCTACCTGATCCGCGACGAGGAGGAGGACCGGCTGCGGCTGCCCCGTGGTGACCACGAGGTCCCGCTGGTCCTCGCCGACCGCAACCTCGACACCGACCCGGCGACCGGAGCACTCACCGGCCGGTTGCTGTTCAAGTTCCAGTACCAGCTCGCGACCGGCACGTCGGCCCCGGTCACCGGCCCCTTCACCACCGTCAACGGGGTCATCTGGCCGCACCTGGACGTCGACGCGCGCTGGTACCGCTTCCGGGTGCTCAACGCGGCGAACGGCCGGTTCTTCCGGCTCGACCTGGTCGACGAGGCGGGGGTGGTGCACAACGACGCGGTCCGGATCGTCGGCACGGACGCCGGCCTGCTGCCGGCCCCGGCGGCGGTGCCGGCGGGTGGGCTGACCATCACCCCGGCCGAGCGCGTCGACCTGCTGATCGACTTCAGCCGGTTCCAGGGACAGCGGCTGCGTCTGGTCAACACCGGCGCGTCGATCGAACCGGACATCATGCAGTTCCGGGTCGAGAGCCGCGGCCGCAGCGACTTCTTCACGCCGCCGGCCCGGTTGTCCGGGTCGTACGTCCGGTTGCGGCAGGGCGGGACGGTGCCGGAGGACCACGACGAGGTGTTCGTGGCGACGACCCTGCCGGGGGTGGGCGGTCGTCCGCACCCGGAGATGTGGGAGCTGCAGGAGATCACCGACCCGGCGGAGCTGCCCACGCAGTTCCCGCAGGAGGGGGTGATCCAGCTCACCGACCCGGCGGCGGGGCGGGTGCGGACCTTCCGGAAGGCCGCGCGCCTGTTCGACGAGACCACGACGGTCTTCATCAACCGTGGCCGGTGGACGGTGTGGAACCTGATCCAGCTCGGCGGTGCCCCGCACCCGATGCACATCCACATGGCGAGGTTCCAGCTGTTGACCCGGTGGAAGATCGCCGACCTGACGGCCTTCGACCTCGCGGCCGGCGGCACCAGCAGGCCGTTGCCCACCCCGGTCGACGGGCCGCCGATCGAGAAGCACGAAGAGGGTTGGAAGGACACCTTCAACCTGTGGGCGGGGGAGTGGATCCGGGTCGCCGGCCGGTTCGAGGGCGCCACCGGCCAGTTCATGTACCACTGCCACATCCTCGACCACGAGGACGAGGGGATGATGCGGCCCTTCGTCGTGCACCCGGCCGAGGTCGCCCGGTTCCACATGCACCCGGCCGGTTCGACCCACCACGCGGGCGGCGCGGACCACCGTGCCGGGAGCGCGGCACACCACCCGGCCGGGGGGCAGTCAGGTGGACGCTGACCGGCGGCGGCGCCTCGCGGCCCGACGGGCCCGACGCTCCCCGACGCGCCGTGGACCGCGGGGCGGGGAACCGCCGCAGGGTCTCCGGTGCCGGCCGGCCCGGGGCGGCGGACCTCCGCCCCGGGCCGGCGACCACCTCCCGGCCGGCGCGACCAGCGTCGGCCAGGATCCGGCGGGAGCGCCGCCCCGGGCCGGCGTCGCTCGGCGTCCGTGCCGTTTCGTTCTGCCCGATTGTTGCCTCGGGCGACCGAGAGGCCTGGTCACCGCCCCGGGCTGCCACGGCCCGGACCCACCGCACAGAACGGAGGTACCGGATTCACCACCCGGATCGAGGGGACCAGACCCACCTCACTGATCGAGGTGGCCCCGCACCTGTCGGACAGCACACCGCCCCGGAGCGTCCCGACCCCCAGGCCACGGTCGCGCCGATCCGACCCACGCACCAGCGGTGGGGTGCGCCCTCGCCGCCTGTAAACCCGGCCGACCGGCGGGTCCGGCCGACCGCGTACCGATCACGTGACCATTCTGGAGGGCGACATGGACACCATCAGCGGGACCTGTCCCGTAGCCACCGGCAACGGCGCCGCCGCACTGGACATGACGGACGCCGACCTGCTCCGCGACCCGTTCCGGGGATACTCGCTGCTCCGCGAGCGGGACCGGATCGTCCGGGCCGTCTACCCCACCTCACCCACGCCGCTGTGGCTGATCACCCGGTACGACGACGTCAAGATGGTGCTGGGCGACCAGCGCTTCGCCAACAACCCGGGGAGCGTGCCCGGCGCGAACGTCGACGACCTGCACGACGAGCTGGCCAAGGCGCTCGGGCTCGAGGAGAAGTACATCAAGATCTTCACCAGCAGCCTGCTGGACGCCGACGGCGAGGACCACGTCCGGCTGCGGCGGCTCGTCTCGCGTACCTTCACCGCCCGGCGCGTCGCGGCCCTGCGGCCCCGGGTGGAGGAGATCGCGGCACGACTGCTGGACCAGCTCGCCCGGCGGGCGGAGGCGGACGACGCCGACGGGGTGGGCGTCGTCGACCTCATCGAGAACTTCGCCTACCTGTTGCCGATCAACGTGATCTGCGAGTTGATCGGCATCCCCGAGGCCGACTGGCCCCGGTGGCGGCAGTGGGGCCGGGCGGCGTTCTCCCTGGAGCCGGGGGCGCAGAACGAGCCGATGCGGGGCATGGTCGACCACATCACCGAGCTGGTCGAGCAGCGTCGCGCCGTGCCGACCGGCGACCTGCTGTCCGGGCTGATCGAGGCGCACGACGAGGAAGGCGACCGGCTCACCGGGGATGAGCTGATCACGATGGTGCTGACCCTGGTGCTGGCCGGCACCGAGAACACCGCGCACATGATCGGCAACGGCACCCTGGCCCTGCTCACCCATCCCGACCAGTTGGGCACCCTGCAGGCCGACCCGGCGTTGATGCCGGCGGCGGTCCAGGAGCTGATGCGTTGGTGCGGCCCGCTGCACGGCACCCAGTTCCGGCACGCGGTGGAGGACGTCGAGATCGGCGGCGTCACGATCAGGCAGGGCGACCGGCTGATGTGCATGCTCGTCGCGGCCAACTACGACCCGCGTTACTTCTCCGACCCGGACCGCCTGGACCTGCGCCGCCAGCCCGACAGTCTCCGCGAGACGCACGTCGGATTCGGCGCCGGTCTGCACTACTGTCTGGGCGCGCACCTGGCCAAGCAGGAGTTCGAGGTGGCGTTCAGTGGACTGCTGACCCGCTTCCCGAACATGGAGCTGGCCGTTCCCGCCGAGGAGCTGGAGCGGCAGAACATGCCCGGCTCCTGGCGTCTGCGGCGGCTGCCCCTGCGCCTGCACGGCACGCCGCGGCTCGGGTGACCCACCCGGGCGTCCGGGTCGTGGCCGTCGGCGTCGCGCCGGCCCACGGAGGCGGAGGCGGCCACGACCCGGTCCCCACCCGGCACGGTGGTCGGTGACCACCGTCCCACCCACCGTCCGCCGGTGTCCCGCCGCTCACCGCGACCGGGACACCGGCGGACGCGTGTGACCGGGCGCCGGCGGATGCGTGCGATCCGGGCGCCGGCGCCGCCGCACGACCGGAGCACGTCTCCGGTCGTGGCGCGTCCGGTGGCCGGGGTCTGCGGGCCGGGACGGTCAGTTGACGGTGGTGCCGGGGTCGACGAAGACCTCCCCGTCCTCGACCCGGACCAGATAGACGTCCACCGGCTCGACGGCGGGCGGCGCGGTCGGCACCCCGGTGCGCAGGTCGAAGCAGGCACCGTGCATCCAGCACTCGATGCCCTTGCTGGTGACCTCGCCGTCGGACAGTGCCATCCGGGCGTGCGTGCACTGGTCCCGCAGCGCGTGCACCTCGTCGCCGATGCGGACCACCACGACGGGGACGTCACCGATCTGGACGGCAAGCGGTGCCTTGTCGTCCAGCTCGGACAGGGCACACAGTCGGATCCCTTGCGGCGTGGGCATGCGGGCGGGTCTCCCTCTCGACGCGGAACGTGCTGGCCGGCCCGGGTCGGGCCAGGGTCGTCCTGGCGACGGACGCCGTGCAGGTCTGGGCGGTCCGGAGACCGGACCGCCCAGAGCTGCGTCGCCTGGTGTAGGTATACAGCCGACCTGCCGCCGCGTCCACAGGGGAGCGCGGCGGGCAGGCGACGGTGGTACGGGTCACTTCAGGACCGACGGTGACCGGGCACGGTGCCCGGCTCACCGACGGAAGGGCCGGTGTGGCCCCGGAACGCTCAGGCGAGCTTCAGCGGGAGGGTCCTGGTCCGGGTGAACCCGGGCCGCAGGATCCACGGGATCTCCTCGCGCGGCACGGCGAGGGAGAGGTCCGGGAACCGGGTGAACAGCCCCTGCAACGCCACCTCCGCCTCCTGGTAGGCCAGGTGCTGGCCGAGGCAGCGGTGGATGCCCTTGCCGAATCCGAGGTGGCTCTCGCTGCCGACGGCCAACCGGTCGATGATCAGCTGGTTGGGGTCGGGGAACTTGCGCGGGTCGGTGTTCGCCGCCAGCAGCAGCGGCGCCACCGGCGCTCCCCGGGGGATCGTCACGCCGCCCAGCTCCACGTCCTCCACGGGGAAGCGCGGCTGCGCGAACTGGATCGGACCCAGGCGCTGCAACTCGCGCACCGCCTGCGGCCACATCGACGGGTTCTCCTTCAACCGCGCGAGCTGGTCGGGGTTCTCGAGCAGGATGATGACCGAGTTGCCGATCAGGTACGTCGTGGTCTGGTGCCCGGCGGTCACCAGGCTGAAGAGGATGCCGATGATCTCGTCGTCGGAGACCCGGGTCGGGTCCTCGGCCTGCGCCTGGACCAGCGCGGTGACCAGGTCGTCCTGCGGCTCGGCCCGCCGCTTCTCGATCAGCTCACGGGCCAGCTCGATGCACTTGAGCAGCGTGGTCGGGATCCGCTCGCCGTTCATCGTGGCCATCGAGTCGCCCCAGGCCCGCCAGTGCGGCCGGTCGGGCTCGTCGATGCCGACCAGCTCGCAGATGACGGTGACCGGCAGCGGGTAGCAGTACTCCTCGACGAGGTCGACCGGCGAGCCGTCCCTGCTGTCCTCGGCCAGCTTGTCGAGCAGGTCCGCGGTGATCTTCTCGACCCGGGGACGCAGCTTGCCGATCCGGTGGGCGGTCAGCGCGTACGAGACGAGCTTGCGCAGCCGGGTGTGGTCCTCGCCGTCGGAGACGTTGAGGAGGTTGGCCATCCACGGGATGAGGTCCGGCGGGAAGTCCAGTCGCTTGAACACGCCGTCGCGGATGTCCGCGATGGTCGAGTCGGCCGGCGGGTTGGTGACGAACCGCGGGTCGGTGAGGACCTGGCGGACATCGTCGTAGCGGGTGACGAGCCACATCTCGGGCCCGCCCATCATGGTGCCGATGTTCAGCGTCCCGGTGTGCGGGCCAGTCTCCTCGCGCAACCGCGCGTACCAGCCGAACGGGTCGGCGACCACTTCTGGTGAGAACAGGTCGACCGTCTCGGCCGACGTCTCGGCAGTGGTCATGAGCCCCTCCCTTTCGTGTCGAATAGCTAGCGATCCGTTGGCGTGGGGCGGGCGCGTTTCGGCGCCTTTTCGGCAACGATAGGGAGCCGGCGACGGGCTGAGCATCCCTCAACCTGATAGGCGTTCCGGTGCCGCTGACGGGGTGGTCGAGCCGGTGGGATTCCGCGCCGTGGGACACTTCCTCCGGCGCGACCGCCGCGAATCCGACCCGTCGGTGCTATCAGCGCGAGGGATGTGCGGGACGTGGGAGCTGGCCTAGGCTTCGACAGTGGAGTATGGGTCGCTGTCGATCTACCGGACGTGGCTGGTGACACCGGTACCGGCACCCCCGGCCGCACTCCGCGAGCCTTGCCGAGTCGACCACGGACACCCTTGGCGTAATCGGTTCGCTGTCTGCTGAAGCAATTGGGAGGACACTGCGGTGACGACCGAGACGATGAAATCCCCACCCGCCGACGAATCGCTGCAGGCACCGCTCTCCCGGGAATTCCTCCAACGCGACGATCCGTTCCTGCTGCCCTCCGGTCTGGCGGCGCTGGCCGCCGAGGCCCCGGTGGCCAGGTCGACGCTCCCCGGCGGCGATCCGTGCTGGATGGTGACCGGGTACGACGAGGCCCGCGCGGTGCTGTCGGACCCGCGTTTCTCGGCCGACCGGTTCCGCTACCACCCCCGGTTCAAGAACCTCTCCAAGGAGCTGGGGGAGCAGCTCCGCAACGACAAGGCCCGGGCCGGATCGTTCATCAACATGGATCCGCCGGAGCACACCCGGTACCGCAAGCTGCTCACCGGGCAGTTCACCGTGCGTCGGATGCGCGACCTGACCACCCGGATCGAGGAGATCGTCACCGAACGGCTGGACGCGATGCTGGCCGCCGGCACCAGCGCCGACCTGGTGCCGGCGTTCGCCGTCCCGGTGCCCGCCCTGGTTATCTGCGAGCTGCTCGGCGTGCGGTACCAGGACCGGGCGGAGTTCCAGCAGCGTGCGGCGGACCTGTTGCAGACGAACGTGCCGGTCAAGGAGGCGGTCGCGAACGCCGAGGCCCAGCGCGCGTTCATGCAGCGGCTGGTGGCGGACAAGCGGGCGAACCCCACCGACGACCTGATCTCCGGGTTGGCCCACCACCCCGGTGCGGATCCCGCGCTGACCGACGACGAGCTGGTGGGGATCGCCAACCTTCTGCTCTTCGCCGGCCTCGACACCACCGCGAGCATGCTCGGGCTGGGCATGTTCGTGCTGCTGCAGCGCCCCGAACAGCTCGCCGCGCTGCGCGCCGACCCGTCCCGGGTCGGTGACGCCGTCGAGGAGCTGCTGCGCTTCCTGACCATCGTCAGCACCGGTCTGTTCCGGTTCGCCAAGGAGGACCTGGAGCTGAACGGGGAGCACATCCCGGCCGGTGCGACGGTGGTGGTCTCCCTGCTGGCGGCGAACCGGGACGGGCGGCACTGGCCGCAGCCGGACACCCTGGACGTGACCCGGGAGCGCAGTTCGCACCTGGCGTTCGGCCACGGGGTGCACCAGTGCCTCGGCCAGCAGCTGGCCAGGATCGAGATGACGGTCGGCTACACCGAGCTGCTGCGTCGGCTGCCCGACGTCCGGCTCGCCGTGGCGCCGGGGGAGGTCCCCCTGCGGAACAACATGATCACCTACGGGGTGCACGCCCTGCCGATCAGCTGGGACGCCCGATGAGGGTGCGGGTCGACTCCGGCGTCTGCGTCGGCGCGGGGCTGTGCGTGCTCCGGGTGCCCGGGATGTTCGACCAGGACGACACCGACGGCACGGTGGTGCTGCTGCGGGCCGATCCGGACCCCGGCGAGGAGGACGCCCTGCTCAAGACGGTCACCTCCTGCCCGTCCGGGGCGCTGCAGCTCGACCGCTGAGACCCGCCGGGGTCGTCGGCCCGCTCGCCCGGGGCCGACGATCCCGGCGGCTCGTCCGCCGGCCCGGGGCGGTCACGACCGACGCACCGCCCGCGACAGCGGACGGTGCGTCGGTGCAGGGTCCGGTCAGTGGGTGGCGACGAACTCCTTGAGCGTGCCGATGACGTACTCGATCATCTCGGTGGTGATGCCGGGGTAGACACCGATCCAGAACGTCCGCTCGGTCACCGTGTCGCTGTTGGCCAGCGAACCGACGATGCGCTGCGGCCGGCCGATGTAGGCGGGGTGCCGGGTGAGGTTGCCGGCGAACAACCGCCGGGTGCGGATGTTGTGCCGCTCCAGGTGGCCGACGATCTGCGGAACGTCGAAGCCCGCGTCCGGCAGGACCGTGATGATGAAACCGAACCAGCTCGGGTCGCTGCCCGGCGTCGCCTCGGGCAGCAGCAGGCCGGGCAGGCCGTCCAGACCCTCCCGTAGCTGACGCCAGTTGCGCTTGCGGGCCTCGATGAAGCCGGGCAGCTTGGCCAGCTGGCTCAGCCCGAGCGCGGCCTGGATGTCGGTGCTCTTGAGGTTGTAGCCGACCTCGGAGAAGACGTACTTGTGGTCGTAGCCCTCCGGGAGGGTACCGGCCTGGAGGTCGAACCGCTTGAGGCAGCGGTCGTCCTCGCCCGGCTCGCACCAGCAGTCGCGGCCCCAGTCGCGGAACGACTTCGCCAGCTTGGCCAGCTTGATGTCCGACGACAGGAGCATGCCACCCTCACCCATGGTCAGGTGGTGGGCGGGGTAGAAGGAGATGGTGGAGAACGCGCCGAACGTGCCGGTGAGCCTGCCCTGGTAGGTCGAGCCCACCGCGTCGCAGTTGTCCTCGACCAGGTGGCAGCCGTGCCGGGCGGCGATCTCGGCGATCTCGGCCACCGGGAACGGGTTGCCCAGCGTGTGCGCGATCATGATCGCCCGGGTGCGGGGGGAGATCGCCTGCTCGACCAGTTCGGCGGTGGTGTTGTAGGTGCCGAGTTCGATGTCGACGAACACCGGCACGAGGCCGTTCTGCAGGATCGGGTTCACCGTGGTCGGGAAGCCGGCGGCGACGGTGATCACCTCGTCGCCCGGCTTGAGCCGCTGGTCGCCCAGCTCCGGCGAGGTCAGCGTGCTCAGCGCGAGCAGGTTCGCCGACGAGCCGGAGTTCGTCAGCACCGCCTTGCGCCGCTTGAGCGTCCGGGCGAGGGACGACTCGAACTTCGCCGTGATCTGACCGGAGGCGATCCGCATGTCGAGCGCGGCGGCCACCAGGGCCTCGCGGTCGTCGGCGTCCAGCACCGCCCCGGAGGACAGGATCGGAGTCTGCCCCGGGATGAACGGCGCAGCTTCGGGGGTCTGGGCGTCGTGATAGTCACGGACCAGTTCCAGCAGGTGCGATCGGGCTGGGTCGACCATGTCGTATCCCCTACGGTCGAGAGTGGGAGGTGTGCCGGACATGCGCCGGAGCCGGAGCGGCGGCCAGGCGTCCACCCGATCCCGGCGCACGGCAGAGCCGTCGTACCTTTCGGAATCTCTCCGGAAGAGACTAGGAGCGCCGGTCCGGCCCGGCATCCCTCACCGTGGTAGATCCATTTTCGATAGTCGATTGCTACTATCCACTTTGGTGATGGACCCGGCCCGCGTCGTCGGCAAGCCTGATCCGGCAAGAGCCGGTCCGCGGGCGAGTGACACCCGCGCCGGGTTCGGCGCCGCAGCCAGATCCATGACCGCTTGGAGGACAACTTGCGGGTCCTAATTCTCGCCGGGATCGCCCCGTCCACGATATTCAGTCACGTCCCGCTCGGGACGGCCCTGCATAACGCGGGACACCAGGTCATGATGACCGCCTCGCTCGATGATCTGGTGCCGACCATCGCCGGGGTAGGGCTCTCCGCCGTGCGGGTCACCGACCCCGGGGTGTCCCCGCGCGAGATCATCGCCCGGGACAAGCGGCTGCTGCGCGTCCCGGAGGACCCGATCGAGCGGGAGCAGCAGTCGGGCCACTGGTACGCGCGCATCGAGGCGTCCACCCTGGACGCCCTGGTGGCGTTCACCGACGACTGGCGGCCGGACGTCATCATCGGCGGGATGGCCTCCTACGCCGCGCCGCTGCTGGCCAAGCGGCTCGGCGTGCCCTACGTGCGCCACGCGTGGGACATCCACGACCCGCGGCTGCTGGACCTCGGCGCGACGGAGGAGCTGCAGGCCGAGCTGGCCGAGCTGGGCCTGGACGCGCTGCCCGAGCCGGATCTGATGATCGACATCACGCCACCGAGCCTGCGCCCGCCGATCGCCCAGGCGGTGCAGATGATGCGGTGGATTCCGGGCAACACGCAACGCTGCCTGGAGCCGTGGATGTACACCCGCGGCGCGGACACCCGCATCGGGGTGACCATCGGCACCGGGGTGGCGACCTACAACCAGTACGACTTCCTCCAGGGCATCGTCGAGAACGTCAGTGCCCTGGACGCCGAAGTGGTGGTGCCGGTGGCCGACGACGCCCTGCCCGTGCTGCAGGAGCGGCTCAAGAACGTCCGGGCCGGCTGGGTGCCGCTGGACGTCGTGGCGCCCACCTGTGACGTCCTCGTGCACCAGTCCGGCGGCAGCACCATGATGACGGCGCTGAGCTGCGGGGTGCCCCAGGTGCTGATCCCGGACCCCAACCTGTTCCGGGCGAACGAGATGGCCCGGCGCATCGTCGAGGCCGGCGCGGGGCTCGTGCTCACGCCGGAGGAGGCCACCAGCGACGTCATCGCGAAGACCTGCCAGGAGATCGTCGCCAATCCGGGTTACGCCGCGGCGGCGCGCGGGCTCGCCCGCGAGATCGCCGCCCTGCCGTTGCCGTCCGAGGTGGTCCGCCGGGTCGAGTGGCTGGTCCACGAGGCGTCCGCTGGAAGCTCCGCCTAGGCCCGGCGCACCGACCGGGCCGCCGGGACCGTCCGACCACCCCGGTGGCGGGGACGGTCCCGGGCCGCGCCGGGGGACGAACCTGATCAGGCTTGAGTCGCGGGTCACCCGATCCTGCGCGCTGACTGGAGGCCGATTCGTGACACCAGCGGGAACATGGCGCGCACTGGCACCCAGCGAGCAGGTCCACGCCGCCCGGGAGGCCCACATCGGGTACACCGTGCGCGCCGAGGGCCGGCTGGACCTCGACGCGCTGGCCACCGCCTTCGCCGCGGTGTGCCGTGCCTACCCCCAGCTGTCCGCACGGCTCGCCGACGGCGACGACGGGCCGGTCTTCGTGGCGTCCGACAGCCGGCCGGAGCTGCGCACCGGTGCCGGGGACGTCGACCGGCCGCTGGCCGGGGTGACGGTGGACCAGCGCCGGACGCTGAGCGCGCTGCACGTCGTCCGCGACGGTGACGTGGCGAGCGTCTGCCTGCTGACCCACCACAGCATCGCCGACGCCGACCACGCCGTCGCCCTGCTCACCGAGATCTGGTCCAGCTACACCGACGTGGTCCGGGGGGTGCCGGTCGCGCTGCCCCGCCAGCCGTACCCCCGGCCGCTGGAGGACCTGCTCGCCGAGCGCGGCATCGGTCCGACCGTGCCGGTCGACGGCCCCCCGCCCCGGCCGATGCCGATGGCCGCGCCGTTGACCGACGCCGAGCGGAGCGTCTTCGCCCGCAACGGCGCCCGGCACCGCCTGACGGCCGCGCAGACCACCGCGCTGGCGGAGCTCGGCCACCGGGAGCACGTGACGCTCAACGGGCTGCTGGCCGGTGCCCTGCTGCTGGCCGAGGCGGAGCTGCGCGGTCTGCCCCTGACCGAGCTGGTGTACCGGTTCACGGTCAACCTGCGCCGGCACCTCACCCCGGCGGTCGGGGCCACCGAGGGCACGAACGTGCTGGGCGGGGCCGGCTTCGGCGCCACCGACGACATCGCGCCCGACGCGGTGACGCTCGGCCGGGCGATCGGCGAACGGCTCCGGTCGGAGCTGGCCGACGGGTCGGTCCAGCGCAGCCTGCTGGACATGTTCAGCAGGTCCGCGCCAGCGGCGAAGCCGTGGGATCCGAGCGCCGCGCCCGTCGTGGTCAGCATGATGAACTGGGGCCGGGTGCCGTCGCTACGCACCCCGGACGGGCTGCGTCTGACGGACTTCCGCGCCACGTCCCACATCAGGGATCCCTCGGGTCTGGGAGGATACGTCGTGCACACCTTCGACGGCCGTGTCGGCGTCGACCTGCTCTGGCCGGAGGGGGACGCGGAACTGCCGAAGCGTCTCGACGTCCTGCGGGAGCAGCTGAGCCGATTGACGTCGCGGCGATGAGGGCCGCCGCGTCCACCGGTGCCCGCCGCCCCCGCGAGCGGGGCGGTCGGCGATGACGTCACCGGGCCTGACCAACCGCAGCATGACGGTGCGTCCGCTGGACATCGACGGTGCCTTCCTGATCTCCTCCCGGTCGTTCGTCGACGACCGGGGGGTGTTCTTCGAGGCGTACCGCGAGGACGTGCTGGCCGAGGTGCTCGGGTACCCGCCGAAGCTCGTCCAGACCAACTACTCGGTCTCCCACCGCAACGTGCTGCGCGGCGTGCACGGGGCGTCCGTCCCCCCGGGCCTGGCGAAGTTCGTCACCTGCGTCCGGGGCTCGATGCTCGACTTCGTCGTCGACCTGAGGACCGGCTCACCCACCTTCGGCACCTGGGACATGATCGTCCTGGACGGGCGCGGGTCCACCTCGGTCTACGTGGAGGAGGGGCTCGGGCACGCCTTCGTCGCGCTCGACGACGACACCTGCGTCCAGTACCACCTCTCCGAGCTGTACCGGCCGCAGGAGGTGGTCACGGTGCACCCGCTGGATCCCGAGATCGGCCTGCCGCTGCGGCTGCCCGGCCCGCCGGTGCTGTCCGACCGGGACGCCGCGGCCCCCTCGCTGCGGGAGTCCGTCGAACAGGGCCTGTTGCCGAGCTACGACGCGTGCCTGGCGCTGCGCAAGGCCCGCATCCACGCCGCCCCCGTCCCCGGGCTGCCCGTCGGGTCGTGACCTGCGGCCGGGCCGGTCGGGTCGTGACCTGCGGTCGGGCCGGGCCGACCGGGCCGGGGCACGGCCGTGCCGTCCCGCCCCGACCAGCCGGGGCAGGGCCACCCCGCCGTCGCCGCGCGAGCCGGTCCCGGATCCGACGCCGTGGCGGGTGGCCGGAGAGCCACCCGCCACGTTCCGTCACGCGAGCGGTCAGCCCACGCTCTCGTTGAGCCGGACCAGCGACGTCCGCAGCGCCTGGCCGAGGTGGTCCAGGTCGGCCTCGGTGGCGTTCAGCGGCGGGGCCACCAGCAGACCCTCGCCGCTGCCGTCGCGGCGGTACCCGACGAACGGGTACAGCAACAGCCCGTTGCTCCGGGTGATCCGCAGGGCCTCGCCGACGGTGCCCCGGGCCAACTCGATGCCGTGGAAGAAGCCGACCCCCCGGACGTCGGTCACCACCGGCAGATCCCGCGTCACCTCGGTCACGATCCGGGTCACGGCCGCGCCGCGGACCTGGTCGCGGTCGAGGGCGCCGATCTCGTCGAGCACCGACAGCACCGCGAGCCCGACCCGGGCCTGCAGCGGCGTCGCCGACATCGTACCCATCAGCGGCAGCCACGCGCCGCTGGACAGGATGCTCTCGGCCAGGTCCGGCGAGATCATCGTGGCGGCCAGCGGGACGAAGCCCGCCCCGAGCCCCTTGGACAGGGTGACGATGTCCGCCTGCGCCTGCTCCGCCTGCTGCGCGTGGTGCGAGGCCAGGGGGAGACCGGTACGTCCCAGCCCGGTGAGCACCTCGTCGTGGATGAGCAGGACGCCGTACTCGTCGCAGACCTCGCGGAGCGCCCGCAGGTATCCCGGCGGCGGGGTGTAGCCGCCCCCGGTCGTGCCGTTGACGGGTTCCAACAGCACCGCCGCGACGGTGTCCGGGCCGGCGTCGACGATGGCGTCACGCACGGCCCGTACGCACTCGGTCCGGCAGGTCGGGAACGGGCAGCCGAGGTGCTGTCCGGGGTACGGCGGGTCGAACGCCGGCCCGATGCCGAAGCTGTCGTCCTCGTGCGGTCGCCGGGAACGGTGACCGGACAACGCGAGCACGAACGCGCTGTTGCCGTGGTAGCCGAGCGACGCGGTCAGCACCTTGTGGCGGTTCTTCTCACCCCGCGACCGTTGGGCCAGCCTGGCCAGCGCGATGGCGGACTCCGACGCGTGGGTGCCGGTGGGGGTGAACATGACGCGGTCGTGGGGCCGGTGCACCGCCCGTGCCGTGGCGACCGCCAGCTGCTCCATGCCGCTGGCCAACAGCGACCCCGGGCTGGCGTACGTGCAGATGCCCACCTGGTCCCGCATCGCCTCGACCACCGTGGGATGGGCGTGGCCGATGTTGACGTTGATGATCCCGCTGGACGCGTCGAGGTAACGCTCCCCGTTCGAGGCGAAGATCCAGGATCCAGCGGCGTGGCTGTACGAGATGGGGGGGATCTGCAACCGCGCGGCCAGCAGCTGCGGCGCGTGCGCAGTGTCACTCATCGTTCCCCACCTCGACCACACTGTCACGGACGCTGACCAGCTGCATGCAGAACTCCTGCCGTGTCGGTGCGGGCCGGCCCCGCGATCGGGACAGAGCTGTTGCGGTACGGGCCACCCGGGACGGTGCCGGCGCCGTCCCGGTCCGCCGTGGTCAGCGGCGGCTCATGACGACCTCTCCAGCGGGCCGGTGGCCGCCGGGTCGGGGGTGTGGTCGACGTGGCGTCTCGCCCGGGTGCCGATCTCCTCGACGAGGACCGCCTGGCGCAGCACGTCGCGGTCGTCGGGAAGCTGCCCGGACCGGACGGCCGTGGCGAACGCGCGCACCGCGTTGGTCACCTGGTCGTCGGGCTCCAGGCGGAACTCCTGCACCCCGGAGTGCCGCTCCAGGCGCAGCACCGGGACGTGGTCGGCGGGCGGACTGTAGGCGTGCTCGACGACGATCCGCCCCTCGCTGCCCCAGAGCTGGTAACTGGAGCGGTAGAGGTTGTCGAGGCCGAAGGCGAGCTGTGCCCCCACCCCGTCGTCGGTGTCCAGCAGCGCCTGCCCGCAGGAGTCGACGAGCTGGCCGTGGCGGGAGGTCAGCACCGCCGAGAGGACGTCGAGTCGGCGGTCGCCCAGGAAGGACAGGGCCGCGCGTACCGGATAGACCCCGGTGTCCAGCAGCGCGCCGCCGCCGAGTTCGGGCTGGTGGCGGACGTCGTCGGCGGGACGCCTCGGCACCCCGAACGCGGCGTGGAAGGACCGCAGCGAGCCGATCGCCCCGTCGGCGACGTACTGCCGGACCACCGCGTGCTGGCTGTGGTGGAGGAACATCATGTTCTCCATCAGCACCAGCCGCCGGGCCCGGGCCAGGGCGAGCAGCTCACCGGTGCGGGCCGCGCTGGTGGTCAGCGGCTTCTCGGCGAGCACGTGCCGGCCGGTGGCCAGGGCGGCCTCGATCCAGGGGGCGTGCAGGGCGTTGGGCAACGGGACGTAGACGGCCTCGACCTCGTCGAGGTCCAGCAGCGACCGGTAGCCGGCGACCGCCCGACAGCCGTAGCTCCGGGCCAGCTCGGCCGCCTGGCCCGGATCCCGGCTGGCGATCGCCGTGATCTCGACGGCGGGAAGGGCGGCCATGGCGGGCAGCACCCGGCGACGGGCGATGCTCGCGCACCCCATGATCCCGATCCGTACGGGCGTCACCAGCTCTCCTTCCCCGGTGGTGCGGCAGGTCGGCAGCGCTCGCGGCGGGCCGTCGACCCCGACGGCCCGCCGGGCCGTCGCGGGACGCCCGGCACCGGACCGGCGCGGCGGGCTACGGGTCGTCCTCCCGGCGCGGTCCTCTGGGAGAGTAGGGCCGCCGTGCCACCGCGGGCATCCCCCGGTCTGATAGCCGGCGCGGGGCGCGACCACGGCGGCGCCATCAGACCGAGGGATGCCCCGCCGGTCATGTCTGTCCTAGCGTCGTGCACAGCCACGCGCGCACCCCGTCGGCCCGCCGCGCCCGGTACCTGAGGACAGGCCGGAACCGTCGTGGGGTGGGCCTCACCGCCAGTCGCCGGTTCCGGGTCGGCCGACCCCGGCGTACGGGCACGACCTCAGGGGGAACCGGTGATTGACAGCTCTGGTGCGAGGCAGGCGGTCCTGGAGGCGGAGCGGGTCGAGCGGGCCACCGCCTCGGCGGAGGACGCGGTCATGTCCATGGCGGACTTCCACTCCTGGTTCAACGCGCGTACCCGGGCGAACACCTTCCAGGTGGACCGGATCCCGTTCGCGGAGCTGTCCGGGTGGGACTTCGATCCGGACACCGGCAACCTCGTCCACGCCAGCGGGCGGTTCTTCTCGATCGAGGGGCTGCGGGTCCGGACCAACCGGCCCTGGATGGGCGAGTGGTCGCAGCCGATCATCGTGCAGCCGGAGATCGGGGTGCTCGGCATCCTCGTCAAGCGCTTCGACGGCGTCCTGCACTGCCTCATGCAGGCGAAGATGGAGCCGGGCAACATCAACGGGCTGCAGCTCTCGCCGACCGTGCAGGCCACCCGCAGCAACTACATGAAGGTCCACGGCGGCGCGGACACGAAGTACCTGGAGTACTTCCGGCCGGAGTCCCGGGGTCGGGTGCTCTTCGACGGGTTGCAGTCCGAGCAGGGGTCCTGGTTCCTGCACAAGCGCAACCGCAACATCGTCGTCGAGACCGAGGACGACGTCCCGCTGGACGAGAACTTCTGCTGGCTCACCCTCGGCCAGATCCGCCGCCTGCTGCTCCTGGACCACATGATCAACATGGATTCCCGGACCGTCCTGGCCTGCATCCCGCCCGCGTTGACCGGGCCGCAGGGTCAGGAGGCCGGCGACGACCCGTTCACCCGCGCGTTCCTGCGTTCGTTGTCCGACCACGGCAGCGCCGTGCACGGCTCGGGGCGGATCCTCAGCTGGCTGACCGAGCTGCGGTCCCGGCAGGAGCTGGTGCAACGGCGGGTCTCCCTGCGGCAGGTCACCGCGGACGGCTGGCGGCTGGGCAGCGACGTCATCGACCACCGCGACGGCAAGTACTTCGACGTCGTGGCGGTGGCCGTGCAGGCGAGCAACCGCGAGGTCGCCGCGTGGACCCAGCCGCTGGTGGCGCCCAAGCAGGCCGGTCTGCTCGCCCTGTTGGTCAAGCGGATCGGCGGTACGCTGCACGCGCTGGTCCAGGCGCGCAGCGACGCCGGCATGCTCAACGTCGCCGAGCTGACCGCCACCGTGCACTGCCAGCCGGGCAACTACGTGGACGTGCCGGCGGAGCACCGCCCCCGCTACCTGGACTACGTGCTGGCCGCGCCCACCTCCCGGGTCCGGCTGGACGTGCTGCACTCCGAGGAGGGTGGCCGCTTCTACCACGCGCAGAACCGCTACCTGGTGATCGAGGTCGAGCCCGACCTGGCCGAGCCCGACGACCGGTACCTGTGGGTCACGCTGCACCAGCTCACCTCGCTGCTGCCGCACAGCAACTACCTGACGGTGGAGCTGCGCAGCCTGATGGCGAGCATGCGCTGTCTCGCGCAGCGGCTGTGAACGCCGCCGCCGACGCCGGGTGACCGGCTGCCGGTGGACGTTCGGCACCGTCGTGTCGGCTCGGGCGGTGGCCGCCGGCACCGTCGTGTCGGCGGCTCGGCCGGGCTCCGTTCGGTCGGGGGCGGCCAGTGCGGCGGGTCAGCCGGTGCGCAGCGGCGCACCGGCCGCCGCGGTCGCGGACAGCTGGTGGCGCAGGTCGTCCACCAGGTCCCGGACGCCGGCCGGGTCCTTCGCCGCCCCGAAGACGTGGTAGTCGGGCCGGACCAGCAGGTACGACGCCCCGAAGCCGGCCAGGTATGGCCGGTAGACGTCGTCCACGTCCACCACCCCGTCCTGCGGTGCGCCCTCGGGAGGCAGCAGCCGGACCAGGTGGGTGTCGAGTCCGGCGAGGAAGGCCAGCCGGTCCCCGTCGAGCGCGGCCCGGGGATCCGCGGTGGCCAGCAGCACGAAGCCCCGGCCGACGACGTCGTCGAACAGGCCGGTGGCGTCGCCGTGCGTGACCCGTCCCTGCGGCACGACCGCGCCCGCCGGTGGCTCGGCCCCGTCCGCTCCGGGCCGCCGGTGCAGCAGTCCGGCGGTGAGGGGCTTCGCGGGTTCCGGTCGGCCCGCCGGGCGGCCACGACGGTTCGCCAGCACGGTGGCGTCCCGCTCGGCGGCGGCCGCCGGGTCGGTCACGCAGATCACCCGGCCCAGCTGGACCGACGCCAGGATCGCGTCCCTGACCTGCGTACGCCGCTCCTCGGTGTAACTGTCCAGCAGGGACTCGGCCGCCACGCCCCGGAGGACGAGGTCGAGTTTCCAGGTCAGATTGACCACGTCCCGGATGCCGGAGCACATGCCCTGCCCGGCGAAGGGCGGCATCAGGTGGGCCGCGTCGCCGGCCAGCAGGACGTGACCCACCCGCCACTGCTCGGCCCACCGGGCCTGGAAGATGTACGTGGTGCTCCGCAGCAGGTCGGCGTTGCCGGGGTCGACGCCGTACGGCGCCAGCAGCCGCCAGGCCGTCTCGGTCTCGTTCAGCTCGGCCGCGCTCTCACCGGGCAGCCGCATGAACTCCCAGCGCCGTCGCCCGGGGCCGCTGCCCACCTGGGTGGTGGGCCGGGCCGGATCGCAGATCTGCACGTTGGTGGGGACGAACTCCCGGGGCTCGCGGAGCTGGACGTCGCAGAGCAGCCACTCGTACGAGAAGCCCAGGTCGGTGACGGCGACGTCGAGATGGTGGCGGACGAAGCTGTTGGCGCCGTCGCAGCCCACCACCCAGCGGGCGGAGAGCACCGAGGTCGCCCCGTCGTCGTCGGTGGTGCGTACCTGCACCTGCCGGTCGCCGTCGGTGATGCCCACGACCTCGTGTCCCCGCAGCACCGTCACGCCGGGCAGCGACGCCACCCGGGCGGCGACGAGTTCCTCGAGTGCGGGCTGGTGCATGGTGTTCGCGTCCGGCCAGCCGTACGGGCCGGACGTGGTGAACACGATGTCCAGCAGCGTCTCGCCGGTGGCGGTGCGCCACTGGTAGCCGCTGGCCGGCGCCGTGATCCGGCCGAGTTCCGGGCCGATCCCGGTGCCGGCGAGCAGCCGGGCGGTTTCGCCGTCGAAGCTGGTCGCCCGGGGGAGCCGGTACGGCCGGGGTCGGCGTTCGAGCACCGTCACCCGCCAGCCGCGCTGCGCCAGCAGCACCGACAGGGCGGCGCCGATCGGCCCGTTGCCCACGATGACGACATCCGCGTCGGTCAAGGAAACCTCACAGGTCGGCGCTGTACGCATGGTCGGGGGAGACGCACGGTCGGGGGGCTCGTCACGCGACGGTGGGGCTGCTGCCCAGCAGCTCGCGGCGTAGCACCGCCAGCACGTCCGCGCTGCGGTCGACGAGGAAGAAGTGGCCCCCCGGGAAGACCTTGAGCTCCGTCGGCCCGGTGGTGTGCTCCGCCCAGGCACCCGCCTCGTCGAGGGACACCCGGGGGTCGCGGTCGCCGGTGAGCACGGTCACCGGGCAGTCGAGCCTTTGGCCCGGATCGTGCCGGTACGTCTCGACGGCCTGGTAGTCGCTGCGGATGGCCGGCAGGATCATCGCCAGCACCTCCGGGTCGGCGAGCATGGTCGCGTCGGTGCCGCTCAGGGTCCGCAGCTCGGACACGATCCGGTCGTCCGGCAGGTGGTGCACCCCCTCGTCCCGGTAGCGGGACGGTGCCCGTCGACCGGAGGCGAACAGGTGCGTCGGCGCCGGCAGGCCGGCGTCGCGCATCCGCAGCGCCACCTCGTAGCCGAGGATCGCGCCCATGCTGTGTCCGAACAGCGCCAGGGGACGGTCGTCCAGGTGGCGTAGGGCGTCGAGGATCCGGTCCGCCAGCTCGGCGATGCTGCCGAGGGCGGCCTCGTGGCGGCGGTCCTGACGGCCCGGGTACTGGATCGCCAGGACCTCCACCGTGGGAGCGAGCGCCCTGGACACCGGGTGGAAGAAGCTCGCCGAGCCGCCGGCGTGGGGCAGGCACACCAACCGGGCGGCACACTCCGGTGCCGGATGGAACCGACGCACCCACTTCTCGACCTGCTCCGCAGACTGAGGCACTGCCGTGGTCCTTTCCGAGGGTCGCGGCCACTGCCGGTGAGGACCGGCGGGCCGGCACGTCGGCGGTGGCGGCCGGTGCTCCGTCCGCCGGATCCCGGCACCGGTGCGGCCCTTCGGAGGGTACGACCGGCGCGCGGCGGTGGGCATCCCCAGATCTGATAGGGCGGTGCGCGGCCGTACCGACAGCTGTGCTATCAGGTCGAGGGATGCCGGTCGATCGGTTCTGTTCTAGCGTGGAATTGCCACGTGGGTAGCGGCGGATCGAGAGGTGGTCGGGGTGCGGGGCAGTGTTCCGTCGCGGCGGCCACCACCACGGTCCGCCGGGGTGCCGGGTGGCAGGACGACAGCGCAGGCGCTGCGGGGCAGGGATGCCGCGTCTGCCGGAGGCAGGTTTGCCGGTCCGGTCCCGAACTGAGAGGTGCTCCTTGAGTGTCATGCTTCTCCTCAACGGTCCCAACCTGGGTGCGTTGGGCCACCGGGAGCCGGAGATCTACGGCACCGACACCCTCGCCGACATCGAGAAGGCGGTCGCCGAGGAGGTGGGTTCCCGTGGCTGGGAGGTCGTCTCGGTCCAGCGTGACGGGGAGGGCGACCTGGTCGGGGCGATCCACCAGTACCGCGACTCGACGGTCGGAGCCATCGTCAACCCGGGGGCGTTGATGATCGCCGGATGGAG
Organism: Micromonospora sp. WMMD714; assembly: GCF_029581315.1. Lineage (NCBI taxonomy): Bacteria > Bacillati > Actinomycetota > Actinomycetes > Micromonosporales > Micromonosporaceae > Micromonospora > Micromonospora sp. WMMD714. The sequence continues at coordinate 5,934,033 of NZ_CP120744.1, read as the reverse complement.
CCTGCGGGACGCCCTGGTCAGCTATGCCAAGCCGTGGATCGAGGTGCATCTGAGCAACGTGTGGGCACGCGAGCGGTTCCGGCACGAGTCGGTGATCGCGCCGCTGGCCAGCGGGGTGGTGGTGGGACTCGGGGCCTACGGTTACCGGCTGGCCGCCCGGGCGTTGTTGCACCTCGCCGCGTGACCGTGGCGGGGGGTCGACCGGGTAGCCGCGCTGCCGTCGCGACGACCGTCGTCCGGTGACGGTGTGTGCGTTCCGGGGCGGGCCGGCGGGACGCCGCCCGGTGGTGTCGAACGCCGGTGGAGTGCGGATACCGGGGCGCTTTTCCGGACCATGACGCGGCTCACCTGGGGTACACAGGCGTATACCTTCACGCCAAGCTCGGCAGTCTTTGCCGGCGGGTGTACTTCAATCGACACGAGCCTATATCCAGATCGTAATTATGTCGATGCGTCAGACCAATTGATCAGTGTGCGGAGCGGTGGCCAGAGGAAATGTCCGTCTTTGGCGAACTGGCAATCTGCCCTGGACGCGGGGCCTCGGCGGTAGTACTGTCGGTGACGGGTTAGCTGCCCGTGGTAATTGTCAAGAGGGCAACTATCTGAGAATCAAGAACCACTGGGGAGGGTTCCTTGTCGTCTTTGCTGACGTCGGTGCCTGCCGGCGTGGAGATTCCCGGTGACCGCAACCGCTACGCAGCGCGGGCGCCATTTCCCCAAAATCCTTTCGTGGGATTCCGGGATGAGCTCGTGTCCCCGTCCTGTGCGACCGCCCGCCTTTTCCGTCGTTCCGCGTTGTGGTGGTATGGCGGTCGGCTCGACGCGGGATTGCACTATGCCACGGAAGCTGTCGACGTCGAGTGTGAAGAAGGTCACGAGTTCTGTCGGCTGGCCCCCTATTGGCGCGTCGCGTTGTTGACGAAGTCCAGGGATCTCGATGCCGGCTGGCGGGTGGTCAACGCGCTCGACGGGCGTCGCGAGGAATCGGACTCACCGCTCGTCACCGCGACGTCCCTCGTCATCCGGGGCGAGCTGCTGTTCGCCATGGGGTGCGTCGACGACGGTCTCGCCGACGTGACCGAGGGGCTGCGCATCGCGGAGCAGTGCGAGGCCCGCTCCCTGCTGCCCACCGGTTACGTGGTGCTGGCGCTGGCCGCGCTCCGCCGGGCGGACATGCGAACGTGTCTCACCTATGTCGACAAACTGACCGGCGAGGCCCTGCTGGGCTATTTCGGGCAGGCGGCGGGAGCGTGGGTGACCGCCCAGGCGGCCGAGGCCCGGGGCGGGGTGGACCGGGCCTCCGGTCTCATCGCCGGAATAGTCACCAGCCATCTCGTTCTCCGTCAGCTCCTGGTCTCCGAGCCGGCGGCGGCGTCCTGGCTGGTTCGCGCCTCCCGCAAGTTGGGCGCCGACGACCTCGCCGAAGCCGCCGCGGCGGCGGCCTCCGCCGCGTCCGCCGCGCATCCGGGCTTCGACGTCATCCGCGCGGCGGCGTTGCACTCCGCCGGTCTGCTGGAGGAGGACTCCGGCAAGCTGCTCGAGGCGGCGAACCTCTATCCCGACCGGTGGTGCGGGGCGTCCGCCCGGGAGGACCTGGCCGGGCTGCTGGCCAAGCGGCGGTCCGAACGGAGCAACACGATCCGCATCTTCGAGGCGGCGCTGGTCGCGTACACCGCGGTCGGTGCCGCCCGTGATGCCTCACGGGTCGCCAACAAACTCCGCGATTTCGGTGTGCGGCGTGGTGTGAGCCGAACCGTGGAGTGTGCGGGGGAACTGCCGCACGGACTCACCAACACCGAGTTCGCCGTCGCCGAACTCGTCAGCCAGGGGCACACCAACAACGAAGTCGGCCGGCAGTTGTTCATCTCTCGGCACACGGTGGCTTTTCATCTCAAGAAGGTCTACCAGAAGATGAGCCTGACCTCGCGTGTCGAATTGGCGGCCAGCTGGAAGGCAATGCAGTTGCGGCACGGATCGTAAGATTGGGGAATACGATGGTTGAGGGGAACTGGTGAAGAAGCCGACGCCGGACGAGATTGGCCATGGCTACGACGCGTTCGCGGATCTGCTCGACCGGCTCTGGGGCGAGAATCTGCACCACGGATACTGGAACGACGCGTCCGAGGACGTATCGGTGGACGAAGCCGCCGACCGGCTGACCGACCGGCTGGCCGGTCTGCTGACCATCGAACCGGGTGATCGCCTGCTCGATCTCGGTTGTGGGATCGGCGAGCCGGCGATGAGGCTGGCCGCGGCCCACAAGATCGAGGTCGTCGGCGTGTCGATCAGCCGGCGGCAGGTGGAGCGGGCGAACGACCGCGCGGTGGCCGCCGGGCTGGCCGACCGGCTGTCCTTCCAGCTGGCCGACGCGATGGACCTGCCGTTCCCGGACAGCTCCTTCGACCTCGTCTGGGCGCTGGAGTCGCTGCACCACATGCCGGACCGGGGGCACGTCCTGGCGCAGGCGGCCCGGGTGCTGCGGCCCGGCGGACGGGTGGCGATCGGTGACTTCATCCTGCTGCCGAGCGCCGACGGCTACGAGGCGGGCGCCGCCCGCGTCGCCGAGGCCAGCAAGGGCGTGCTGTCGGTCATCAGCATCGACGACTACCGGTCCCTCATCCGGGCCGCCGGGCTCGAACCCGGCCCCACCGAGGACGTCAGCCGGTACACCCGGCCCTCCTGGGACAAGGCGGCCGAGCGGTTCGCCGCCCTGCGGGAACAGGCGGTGCCACACATCGGGGCGGAGCAGTTCGATCTCACGCTTTCCCGGTTCCACGCCTTCAGCGCGGAGCCGTCGCTGGGGTACGCCCTCCTCACCGCCCGCAAACCCGCCTGACGTCCCGACCGGCTGGTGGTGCGTGCCGCCGGTCGCGGACCGGCGGGTGACGACCAGCCCGCACACCAGGTGAACACCGCATTGACCAGGCAGTAGGGAAAGCATGGCGCTTTCCTTCGGAATCGACATCGTGCAGGTGGGAGCATGCAACTTACCGAAGAAGCGACATTACGCAGCCTGTTCGGCAGGATGGTGGGAGACGAGAAGCACGGATGGGCGGCGGCGTCGACGCTGCACACCATCTGGGTCCTCTACGACCGGGTGCTCAACGTCTCGCCCGAGAACATCGACGACCCGGACCGGGACCGGTTCTACCTCTCCAAGGGCCACGGACCGATGGCCCTCTACGCGATGCTCGCCGCGAAGGGCTTCATCGCCCCGGAGACCCTGGACACCTGGGCGCAGCTCGGTTCGCCGCTCGGCCTGCACCCGGACCGGACGCTGGTACCCGGCGTGGAGATCAGCAGCGGCTCACTCGGGCACGGGCTTCCGCTGGCCGTGGGCACCGCCCTCGCGCTGCGCGCCGAGGGTCGGCAGGCCCGCGTGGTGGTGCTGATGGGCGACGGCGAGTTCGACGAGGGCAGCAACCACGAGGCGATCGCGATCGCGAGCCGTCTCGGGCTGGACCGCATCACCGCCATCGTGATCGACAACCGGTCGGCGAGCCTCGGCTGGCCGGACGGCATCGCCCGGCGCTTCGAGGTGGAGGGCTGGCGGGCGGCCACCGTGGACGGACGTGACAACGACGAGTTGTACCGGGCGCTGACCCAGGAACCCGACGGACGGCCGCAGGCCGTGGTCGCGGAGATCCGCCCGAACCGGGAAGGGAGCGCGGCATGACCATCCAGGTGGACCGGAAGTTGATGCGGTCCGTCTTCGTCGACACCGTGATCGAGTCGCTGGCGACCGATCCCAAGCTGGTCCTGCTGACCGCGGACATCTCGTCCTGGTCGTTCGACGAGGCCCGGGTCACCTACCCCGACCGGGTGATCAACGTGGGCATCCGCGAGCAGGCGATGATCGGAATGGCCGGCGGCCTGGCGCTCAACGGCTTCCGGCCGGTGGCGCACACCTACACGCCGTTCCTGGTGGAGCGGCCGTTCGAGCAGATCAAGCTCGACCTCGGGCACCAGGACGTCGGCGCGGTGCTGGTCAGCATCGGCGGCTCCTACGACGACCTGCCGCGCGGCCGGACCCACCAGGCCCCGGGCGACGTCGCGCTGTTCGACACGTTGCCCGGCTGGACCGTGCACGTGCCGGGGCACGAGGACGAGGCCGAGAAGCTGATCCGGGACGCGATCACCGGCGACGGGCGGGTCTACGTGCGGCTGTCCGACAAGGCCAACGCCGAGGCCGCGCCGGTGCTGGACGGCTTCACCGTCCTGCGGCAGGGCAGCGCCGGTGTGGTGGTCGCCGTCGGGCCGGTCTGCGACGACGTGCTCGCCGCGACCGCCACGGCGGACGTGACGGTGCTGTACGCCTCCACCATCCGGCCGTTCGACCACGCCGGCCTGCGGGCCGCGGTGGCCGGCGCCCAGCCCAACGTGGTGGTGGTCGAGCCGTACCTGCGGGGGACCTCCGCGCACGAGGTGGCCGAGGCGCTCGGCGACGTACCCCACCGGTTGCGGTCGCACGGGGTGCGGCGGGACGAGGAGGTCCGCGCCTACGGCCGGGCGACGGACCACGACCGGCTGCACGGCCTCGATGCCGCGAGCCTGGCCGAGTCGATCGGCGAGTTCCTCCGCTAGGCCGGACGTCGCCCACGGCGGACGCCGGCTCCCGGGCCGGCGTCCCCGCCGGGCGCTGTGTGCCCCGGGCCGGCGTCCCCGCCGGGCGCTGTGTGCCCCGGGCCGGCGTCCCCGCCGGGCGCTGTGTGCCCCGGGCCGGCGTCCCCGCCGGGCGCTGTGTGCCCCGGGCCGGCGTTCGCGTCGGGCGCTGTGTGCCCCGGGCCGGCGTCCGCGTCGGGCGCTGCGTGCCGGGCCGGCCGGGGCGCGTCCGTCGCGCCCGGGCCGACACGACGTCGACGAGACACGCGCCGTGGTGGTGGCGCCACCGGGTCCGACCCGGAGGCGATGGCCATTACCATGGGTGCTGCACCGGGCGGCCAGGCCCTCCCGGTGTCCATGTTCTGGTGGTTCCTGTTCTGTGGGGTGGTGGTCGCGGTGGCGGTCGGAACGATTCTCAGCTTCGACGACGTGAAGGGTTACGGCTTCATCAGGCCGGAGGGCGGTGGTGAGGACGTCTTCGTACACGCGAACGACTTCGGTGACCAACGGCCGTCCGTGTCGGCGGGCATGCGCGTGGAGTTCGACTCGGTGGAGGGCAACCGCGGCGTCAAGGCGTTGTACGCGCGTCTGCTCAATCCCGGCGCGGGAGCGCCGGTGCGGTCGGTGACGGCGTCCGGCTCGACCTCCTCGACGAGGGTGGCGGCCGACGACCGGGGCGAGGACGACGAGTGCGACGTCCTGACCCCGGCCGCCTTCCGCGCCGCCATCACCGATCTGCTGGTGGAGCAGGTCCCGACGCTGACCGGCGGGCAGATCGGCCAGATCCGGCAGCACCTCGCGCAGTTCGCCCGCTCGCACGGGTGGATCGAGGACTGACCTGCCCGGCGTCACCCTGGGTCCACGGCGTGGACCCAGGGTGACGCCGGCTAGGCCGCGCGGCAGGGCCGAGGCCGGCCGCTCTCGCCGTCCTGCCAGGCCTTCACCATCGTCCGCCCGGCGGCCCGGGACGGCCGGCGGCGCACCTGGCCACCAGCCCGTGACGGGAGGCCGGGGACGGCCGGCGGCGCATCCCGCCTCCGGGCGTGACGGGAAGCGCGGGTCGTTTCGTCGATACTTGACGTCATCGATGTCAGCGATAACGTACGGGGGTCAGTGTCGCCCTGCCGCCCGCCCCGAGGTGACCCGTTGAAGCGTCGTACCCTGCTCTCCGCCACCGGCGCCGCCGTCGCCGGGGCGACCCTGTGGCGTCCCGGGGCCGCGTCCGCCGCCGCCGGTGACGGCTACGCCATGGCGTACTTCACCGAGTCGCCGAGCATGACCGCCGCCAGCTACGGCCTGCACCTCGCCGTCAGCACCGACGGCCTGAACTGGACCCCGCTGAACCAGAACCGGCCCGTCGCCACGCCGACGCTGGGCAGCCGGGGCCTGCGCGACCCGTTCATCCTGCGCCGGCAGAACGGCGGGTTCGTGGTGCTGGCGACCGACCTCAACGGCACCGACTGGAACTACCAGAGCCAGTACCTGCACGTCTGGGACTCCGCCGACCTGCGGACCTTCACCGGGTACCGGCTGCTGAAGGTGCACTCCCTCGCCACCCACGCCTGGGCGCCGGAGGCGTACTGGGACGCCGGCCGCGGCCAGTACGCGGTGGTCTACTCCGCGGTCACCGGCGGCCACAACGTGCTGATGGTGAACTACACCAGCGACTTCGTGACCGCCTCCGCCCCGCGGACGTTCTTCGACCCCGGTTACGACGCCATCGACGGCAGCTTCGTCAGCGTCGGCGGGGTCAACTACATGTACTTCAAGAACAACACCAACAGCACCCTGCTCGGCACCCGCTCCAGCACCCTCGACCCGGGCAGCTTCAGCGTCCACACCACGGCGATCGGCCCGGGTCGCGGGGTCGAGGCGCCGCAGATCGTCAAGTCCCACACCGCGAACACCTGGTACCTGTGGGGCGACACGTGGAGCCCGAACGGCAGGTTCTTCTGCTGGCAGACCACCAACGTGGCGGGCGGCTCGTGGAGCCTGCTCAACGACCGGTCGTACACCCAGCCGCTGAACTCGAAGCACCCGGGGATCATCCCGCTGACCGCGGCCGAGGTGACCGCGCTCACCGGCACCTGGGGCCTGCCCGCGTGGAACCGGGTGAAGTCGTACAACTTCCCGGACCGCTACCTGCGGCACGCCAACGGCGTCGGGCGTATCGACCCGTACCCCTTCGAGCCGTACCAGGACCAGTTGTGGACCCTGGTGCCGGGCCTGGCCGACCCGGCCGGGGTGTCGTTCCGCTCGGTGAACTACCCGGACCGGTACCTGCGCCATTACGACTACACGATCCGGCTGGCCGCGAACGACGGCACGAGCGCGTTCCGGGGTGACGCCACCTTCTACCGCACGGTCGGCCTCGCGGACGCCTCGTGGACGTCGTTCCGGTCGTACAACTACCCGGACCGGTACCTGCGCCACTACGACTACCTGCTGCGCATCGACCCGATCGGCACCGGCTCCCCGGCCACCGACAGGCAGGACGCCACCTTCCGGATCGGATACTGACCGCACCGGTCCCGGCCCACCCGAAGGGACCGGTGCGGTCGGCCCTATCCTGGCGCGGTGCCGTACGCCGATCTCCGTTACGACCAGTGGAACGACCTGTCCGACGAGGCCGCCGGCCGGCTGGCCCGGGAGATCGCGGCCCGGCACGGGCTGAGCCCGGTGGGCCTGCGGGACACCAGCTACGCCGGACGCGCGCACCGGACGGCGCTGTTCGACCGGGACGGGCTGCGGTTCGCGCTGGTCCCCGGCGGCCGGCCGACGCTCGGCCACGACGCGGCCCGGTTCCACCCCGGCGCGGGTCAGCTCGCCAGCTACACCGACAGCGCCGAGGAGTACGGCCTGCCGTCGCTGACCGAGCACGTCGACGCGATGACCTCGCCGGTGCGCGTCGTGGACCTGCCGGCGATGCTGGTCGCGGTGGAGGCGTTCGTCCCCGACGAGCTGCCGCTGCCCCCCGACGACCCCCGGGTCCGCGAACTCGTCGCGGCCACCGGGATCCGCGGCGGCGGGGCCGCCACGGTGCGCTCGGCCGACGGGTTGACCGTCGAGCTGGACCCGGCCGGCCGGGTGCTGCGGGCCTGGGTGGTGGAGGAGGCCGACCACGACCAGGCGATGGCCGCCCTCGCCGCCCTCGGCCTGCGCACCGCCACCGCTGACGAATGGGAGTGGGCCTGCGGTGCCGGGGCGGACACCCTGTTCCGCTGGGGCGACGACAGCCCCGACGACGGTTACCCGGTCGAGCACCCGACCGGGGCGCACCGTACGGCGAACCTCTGGGGGCTGGCCATCGGCCAGGACCCCTACCGGTACGAGGTGACGACCGATCCGACCGTGGTCTGCGGCGGCGACGGCGGTGTCACCGCCTGCGGCGGCAGCGGCTACTTCCTGGGCTGGCTTCCCCTCGCGACCGCCTACCGCGACGAGGAGTTCGGCCGGTGGCTCGCCTCCGCCGACGGGTACGCCGACGAGATCCTCACCCGGCCCGTACTCGACCTGGGCTGACCGCGACCGAACGGCGGTCAGCCCTTCAGCGGGTACGGGACGAAGGTGCTGCGGTTCTCGTCCAGGTCGAGCCGGCCGCTGATCGGCGCGGCGGCCCGCTGCGGGCAGGTCAGCCGGTCACAGGTCTTGCAGCCGGGGCCGATCGGCGTGACGGCGTCGGTGGCGTACAGGTCGATCCCGGTGGCGTAGACCAGCCGGTCGGCGTGCCGGGTCTCGCAGCCCAGCCCGATCGCGTAGACCTTGCCCGGTTGGTTGTAGCCGCCGTGGTGCCGGGTGATGGTGCGGGCGATCCACAGGTAGCGCTGCCCGTCGGGCATCGCGGCGACCTGCACCACCACCCGGCCGGGCGCGCCGAACGCCTCGTAGACGTTCCACAGCGGACAGGTGCCGCCGGTGAGCGAGAACGGGAAGCCGGTGGCGGACTGGCGTTTGGACAGGTTGCCGGCCCGGTCGACCCGGACGAAGGAGAACGGCACCCCGCGCGCTCGGGGCCGTTGCAGGGTGCTGAGCCGGTGGCAGACCGTCTCCCAGCCCATGCTGAAGTGTTGGGTGAGCAGGTCGATGTCGTACCGACGCTGTTCCGCCGCCGCCAGGAACGGCTCGTAGGGCAGGATCAGCGCGGCGGCGAAGTAGTTGGCCAGGCCGACCCGGGTGAGGATCTGGGTCTGCGGGTCGTCGAAGCGTTCCTCCTCGACGATCTCGTCGATCACGTCGGCGTACTCCAGCAGGGCGATCTGGGCGGCCATCCGCATCGCCTCCTGCCCGGCCCGCAGCGAGGTCGACAGGTGCAGGGTGCGGGTCTGCGGGCGGTAGCGGTGCAGCTCGTCGCCGAGCAGGGTGGCGTCGTCGTGACGGACCTGTACCCCGTGCCGTCGGGCGAGCCGCTCCCGCAACCCGGACCGGATCTCGCCGCGGCGCAGCCCGACGGTGGTGGCCAGCCGTTCCGCCGCCTCGTCCAGGTCGGGCACGTAGTTCTGCCGCCGGTAGAAGAACTCGGTCACCCGGTCGTGCGGGCTGCGGCCGACCGTCTCCCGGTCGCCCAGCAGCTCGGCGAGCTGCTCGTCGGCCTGCCGGTAGCGGCGGTGCAGGTCGAGGACGGCCTCGGCGACCTCGGGCAGCCGGGTGGCCAGCTCGGTGAGGTCGGCGACGCCCGGCCGGCCGGGCAACGCCTCGCGCAGCCCGGCGACCAGTCGTGGGGTGTCCCGGGGGGCGAACACCGTCGGGTCGACGCCGAACACCTCGGTGATCCGCATCAGCACCGGCACGGTCAGCGGCCGGGTGTCGTGCTCGATCTGGTTGAGGTAGCTGGGCGAGATGTTGAGCAGCCGGGCCAGCCGGGACTGGCTCAGGGCGCGGTCCTCGCGCATCCGGCGCAGTCGGGCACCCGCGAAGGTCTTGCTCACCAGGCCCACCTCCCATCGCTCTTCCCGCAGCCCAGCGCGCCCTTGGCAGAGTGCGAATATACCTGTTCGCAACTTCGCAAAAGTGGGGGTGAACTTCTCAGAACTTGGCTTCTTCCGTCCCTCGACCCGGCTCCCGACACCGTGTGACCGTGGGTGACACGCCGGCCGGGCGACACGCCGCACCACCGGGCGGAACGACGGTCCGGTGCCGGCGTCACGACATCCGAGGAGACGACATCATGCAGAACGCCGTGGAGCGGTTGCGGACCGAGTGGGAGACCGACCCCCGCTGGCGGGGAGTGCGCCGCAGCTACCGCGCCGAGGACGTGGTCCGGCTGCGCGGGGCCGTCCAGGAGGAGCACACCCTGGCCCGACGCGGGGCGGAACGGCTGTGGGAGCTGCTGCACACCGAGGACTACGTCCACGCCCTGGGCGCGCTCACCGGCAACCAGGCCGTGCAGATGGTCCGGGCCGGGCTCAAGGCCATCTACCTCTCCGGCTGGCAGGTGGCCGCGGACGCCAACCTCGCCGGGCACACCTACCCCGACCAGAGCCTCTACCCCGCCAACTCGGTGCCCGCCGTGGTGCGCCGGATCAACAACGCGCTGCTGCGCGCCGGCCAGATCACCACCGCCGAGGGCGACGACGGCGGCACCGACTGGCTCGCGCCGATCGTCGCCGACGCGGAGGCCGGCTTCGGCGGCCCGCTCAACGCCTACGAGCTGATGACCGCCATGATCGGGGCGGGCGCGGCCGGGGTGCACTGGGAGGACCAGCTCGCCGCCGAGAAGAAGTGTGGCCACCTGGGCGGCAAGGTGCTCGTCCCGACCGGCCAGCACGTCCGCACCCTGGAGGCGGCGCGGCTCGCCGCCGACGTGGCCGGGGTGCCGTCGGTGGTGATCGCCCGCACCGACGCGCAGGCCGCCACGCTGCTCACCACCGACGTGGACGAACGGGACCGGCCGTTCGTCACCGGCGAGCGCACCGCCGAGGGGTTCTACCGGGTGCGCAACGGCGTCGAGCCGTGCATCGCCCGGGGACTGGCCTACGCCCCGCACGCCGACCTGCTCTGGATGGAGACCTCCACCCCCGACCTGGCGGTGGCCCGCCGCTTCGCCGAGGCGATCAAGGCCGAGTACCCGGACCAGCTCCTCGCCTACAACTGCTCGCCGTCGTTCAACTGGCGCAGGCACCTCGACGACTCGACCATCGCGAAGTTCCAGCGGGAACTCGGCCACCTGGGCTACCGGTTCCAGTTCATCACCCTGGCCGGCTTCCACGCCCTCAACTACTCGATGTTCGACCTGGCCCGGGGCTACGCCGCCGACGGCATGTCCGCCTACGTGGCGTTGCAGGAGCGGGAGTTCGCCGCCGAGCCGGCCGGCTACACCGCCGTCAGGCACCAGCGTGAGGTCGGCACCGGCTACTTCGACCTGATCAGCACCGTGCTCAACCCGGCCGCCGAGACCACCGCCCTGCGCGGCTCCACCGAGGAGGAGCAGTTCGCATGAGATACGAGATCATCGGCCCGCTGGCCGACCGCTTCGACGAGGTCCTCACCCCCGACGCGCTGGCGTTCCTGGTCGCGCTGGACAGCGAGTTCGCCGCCCGCCGGGTGGCCCTGCTGGACACCCGCCGGGCCCGCCGGGACCGGTACGCCACCGGCCAGTTCCCCGACTTCCTGCCGGAGACCGCCGCGGTCCGCGCCGATCCGGACTGGCGGGTGGCCCCACCGGCACCCGGCCTGGTCGACCGCCGGGTCGAGATCACCGGGCCGACCGACCGCCGGATGACCGTCAACGCGCTCAACTCCGGTGCCCGGGTGTGGCTCGCCGACTTCGAGGACGCCACCGCCCCGACCTGGCACAACGTCATCTCCGGCCAGCTCAACCTGATCGACGCCCTGGACCGGCGGATCGACTTCACCGACCCGCGCGGCAAGCGGTACGCCCTCGGCGCGGAGCTGGCCACCATCGTCGTCCGGCCGCGCGGCTGGCACCTGGTGGAGAAGGGTGTCGTGGTGGACGGGCGGCCCATCTCGGCCAGCCTGGTCGACTTCGGCCTCTACCTGTTCCACTGTGCCCGCCGGCAGCTCGACGCGGGCTCCGGGCCGTACTTCTACCTGCCGAAGCTGGAGAGCCACCGCGAGGCCCGGCTGTGGAACGACGTCTTCGTCTTCGCCCAGCAGCGGCTCGGCCTGCCCCGGGGCACCATCCGGGCCACCACGCTGATCGAGACGGTCACCGCCGCCTTCGAGATGGAGGAGATCCTCTACGAGCTGCGGGAACACTCGGCAGGGCTGAACGCCGGCCGGTGGGACTACATCTTCAGCATGATCAAGAACTTCGGGCAGTGGGCGGACTTTGTCCTGCCGGACCGCGCCGAGGTCACCATGACGGTGCCGTTCATGCGGGCGTACACCGAGCTGCTGGTGGCCACCTGTCACCGGCGGGGGGCGCACGCGATCGGCGGGATGGCCGCGTTCATTCCGAGCCGGGATCCGCAGGTCAACGAGGCGGCCCTCGGTCGGGTGCGGGCGGACAAGCGGCGGGAGGCCGGCGACGGGTTCGACGGCTCCTGGGTGGCCCATCCCGGCCTGGTCGACACCTGCCGGGAGGAGTTCGACGCGGTGCTCGGCGACCGCCCCCACCAGCTCGACCGGCTGCGCGACGAGGTCAGCGTGACCGCCGTCGACCTGCTCGCCGTCGACAAGACCCCGGGCCAGGTCACCGCCGCCGGGTTGCGGGCCGACATCGCCGTCGCCGTGCGCTACGTGGACGCGTGGCTCGGCGGCACCGGCGCGGTGGCCCTGGAGAACCTGATGGAGGACGCGGCCACCGCCGAGATCGCCCGCTGCCAGGTCTGGCAGTGGCGGCACCACGGTACCCCGCTGGCCGACGGCGGTCGGGTGACCGACGAGCTGGTCCGGTCGATCCTGGCCGAGGAGCTGGCCGCCCTGCTGACCGGACGCGGGGGAGCCGACCGGGAGCGCGCCGAGCGGGCCGCGCGGATCATCGAGGACACCGCCCTCGGCGAGGACCTGCCGGCCTTCTTCACCACCGTCGCGTACGCCCGGCACCTCGATCCGACCCGCCGGCCCGCCGGGTCGGCCCGCTGACGATCCGGACCGGGCGGCCGGGACGGGTCGACCGGCCCGTCCCGGCCCGCCGACGGCTCCGTTGCCCGTGCGCCGCGCCGGGCCGTGCGGGGCGGGCCGGTCGCGGGTGGTGCTCAGCCGGGTTCCCGGCCGGCGGAGGTGCGGCGCAGCTCGCGCAGCACGCCGTGGCGGCGCAGCGCCCAGGTGAGGCGGGGGACGCTCGGGTGCCGGACGAACAGCACCACCGCCCGGCGGACCAGGCCGCCCCGGTTGTCGTCGACCTGCTGCTCCACCGCCTGCCAGACCAGCTCGCGCACGCCGGGGCTGTCGAGCACCGCCCGCACTCCGCGCCGTACCTCGGGATCCTCGGCCGCCGAGGCGATGGCCGCCGCCCGACCCGGCCGGCTGGCCAGCGACGCCGTGACCGCCGCGACGAGTGGCCGGCGCACCTCCTCGCGCTCCAGCGCCAGCAGCACCGCCTCCCGGATCTCGGTGGTGTCCAGGCCGGACCGCAGCAGGCCGAGCAGGCCGCGCTCCACCGCGCGGTCGTGCCCGGGGGCGGACAGCGCGGCCAGCAGCACCGCCACCTCGTCGAGATCGACGAGGTGGTGCACCCCGCTGCGGAACTCGGGCAGTTCCCAGACCGCCAGCAGGGCCGTGACGAGATCGCGGTTCACCCCCCTGCGCTACCCGGGGACGGCCGGCGGCGAAACCCGGCCGGCCGGGTGCACCGGGGAGGGCGGTACCGCCCGGCCGCCTGTGACGGCAGCCGGACCCGGTGCGGTCGGGCGGCTGTCGGGCCGGGTCAGGCGGGCGGGGTGCGGGGGATGCCGGCGAGCCGGCACACGGCGGCGAAGCCGTCCGGGCTGCCCGGCCAGTGCCGTCGCACCGCGTCGATGCCGGCGCGGCGGACCACGGAGCGCAGCACGGCCGCCACCACGATGGCGTCGTCGGCGTAGCCCAGCAGCGGGATGATGTCGGGGATCAGGTCGACCGGGCTGGCCAGGTAGGCGATCAGCAGGTAGAGCCGCACCCGTACGCCGGTCGGCAGGTCGGGGTCGGCGGCCAGGCGGCGTAGCGTCCGCAGCAGGTCGGGCAGGATCCGGATCGCCTCGGCGAGCAGGGAACCCTTCGGCCGCACCAGCAGCAGGCCGATCGTCAGCGCCGCCCAGGAGGCGGCGAGCGCGACGCCGACGCCCAGGACGACCTTCCACGTCATCAGCCGAGTATCCCCGCCGGCCCAGGCTGTCGTACGGACGGCCCGGTGGCGGGCTTTCGAATGTTTCGGCCCCGGTGACCCGGACGGTCGGTGTGCTCGTCCGCCACCCGCCGACCCCGGCCGGGTGGTGCCCGATCCCCTGTGTCCCACCTGCGCAAACGCTTTCCCCGGCGGGCCGGGAGTTTTCCGGAACATTTCCGAAAGTTGTTGACAGTGTGGCCGACCGGTATCGATACTGACCCTTCGATGGGAATACACGTGCATCGATTGTTGGCACCGGATGGCAGGGAGGCCCCGTGAGTAGCAGCCAGAGGCAGCGCAGGAGAGTACGCCGGTTGGCGCTACCGGCAGCGGTGTTGTTGCTGGTCGGCGGCGCGGTGACGATCCAGTCCACCGCCCCGGCTGCCGCCGCGGAGACCACGCTGCGGGCCGCGGCGGCCAAGGCCGGGCTGTTCTTCGGCACCGCGTCCTCACCCAACCGGCTCTACCCGATCCTCGCCCAGGAATTCGGCCAGCTGACTCCCGAGAACGACATGAAGCCCGACCGCATCGCCACGTCGAGCGGCGGGCTGCAGAACACCAGCGGCGCGGACCAGTTGGTCAACCACGCGCAGAGCAACAACATGGTGGTCCGGGGGCACACGCTGGTGTGGCACTCGCAGGCCGGCGCGCTGCAGGGCGCGAGCCAGTCGACGCTGAACACCTTCATCGGCAACGCCATCAACCGGTGGGGCAGCAAGATCGCCTACTGGGACGTGGTCAACGAGTCGCTGGAGGACAACAACACCGGCCGCCGCCGCAACCAGTGGCCGCACACCATGAACCGGGACGCCAACGGCGACGGTGACTACTTCGACGCCGGCGACACCGACGTCATCCGGGACTCGTTCATCCGGGCCAAGCAGGTCGTGCAGGCCGGCGGCTACTCCACCAAGCTCTGCATCAACGACTACGACGTCGAGGGGCTGACCGTCAAGGGCGGTGGCCCGAACCGCAAGGCCAACGCGCTGTACGACATCGTCCGCACCTACCGGCAGTACATCGACTGCGTCGGGTTCCAGTCGCACTTCAACGACAACCCGAACAGCATCATCACCAACGACCTCCAGGCCAACATCCAGCGCTTCGCCGACCTCGGCGTCGAGGTGCACCTCTCCGAGGTGGACATCGACGACGACCTGAGCAACAACGACATCGGCGCCGGCCAGGCGGAGAACTACCGCAAGGTCGTCCGGGCCTGCCTGAACGTGGCGAAGTGCACCGGCATCACCGTCTGGGGCATCTCCGACAGCGAGTCGTGGCGCTCCTCGGAGCGGGGCCTGCTGTTCACCGGCGGCAACGGCAACTACCAGAAGAAGTCGGCGTACTACGCGGTGCTCGACGAGCTGAACAAGGGCCGCGGCACCACCACTCCGCCGCCCACCACCACCCCGCCGCCGACCACCCCGCCCCCGACCACTCCGCCGCCGACCACGCCCCCGCCGACCACTCCGCCCCCGACGACGCCCCCGCCGACCACGCCCCCGCCGACCACGGGCTGCACGGCCACGGTCTCGCTGAACTCGTGGACCGGCGGTTTCGTCGCCACCGTGCGGGTCACCGCCGGCAGCGCACCGATCAGCGGGTGGAACGTCCAGCTCACGCTGCCCTCCGGCGCCGCGGTGACCAGCGTGTGGAGCGCCAACCGCACCGGCACCAGCGGCAGCGTGCAGTTCAGCAACGTCAGCTACAACGGCACTGTCACCGCCGGCCAGTACACCGAGTTCGGCTTCCAGGGCACCGGGGCCGCCAGCGGTCTGAACCCGGTCTGCACCGCCTCCTGAACACCACCTGTCCTGGACGGGCGCGGGCCGCCCGTCCAGGACAGGTCCGGCGCGTCGACCAGCGTCCCCCGCACTCCCGCCCGGCGGGACACCCGCCCCCAGCGCCCCGCCCCAGCACCCCGCACCGCCGGAACCGCTCGACCGGTCGTGGACCCCGGCGCGGGCGGGGGAGCGGACCACCCCGCCCGGGGCGCCGGTGTCGGCGGCGGGCGGAGCTGCCGGGGTTCTCTATATTGGTGAGGCCCGCCCCCGCCGGTGGAGTTGTCGTGCCGGGGCTCGACGGGTCGGCCAGAGGGGGACGTGGATGGCACTGACCGACGACGCGATCGCCAGAATCCGGAGCATGATCTCCAGCGGTGAGCTGCCGCCGGGCGCGCGTCTCCCCCCGGAGCCGCAGTTGGCCGCGCAGATGGGGTTGTCCCGCAGCGGCGTCCGGGAAGCGGTCAAGGTGCTCGAATCGGCCCGGGTGCTCGACGTACGCCGCGGCGACGGGACGTACGTCACCAGCCTCGCCCCCCGGCTGCTGCTGGAGGGCCTGGGTGTCGCGGTCGAGCTGCTGCGCGACGACACCCTGCTGGAGGTCATGGAGGTGCGCCGGATGCTGGAGCCGATGGCGACCGGGCTGGCGGCGCTGCGGATGACCGAGGCCAGGCTCGACGAACTCCGGCACATCCTGGCGGAGATGCGGGCCGCGGCCGACGACGCGGAGAAGCTGATCGGCTTCGACGCGGCCTTCCACCACACCGTCGTGGCGACCACCGGCAACGAGACCCTCACCTCGCTGCTCGACGGCCTGTCCAGCCGTACCCTGCGCGCCCGGGTGTGGCGGGGGCTGATCGAGGGCAACTCGGCGCACCAGACGATCGACGAACATCACGCGATCTATCTGGCGCTGCGGTCACGCGACCAACTGCTCGCCCAGGCGAGTGCGCTGATCCACGTCAACACCTCCGAGGCGTGGTTGCGCACCGTGCTCGCGGCCCAAGCGGCCGACGCCTGACCACCCCGGCGGCCCGGATCACCCGGGCCGGGCCCGGAGCAGCCGGCGGCCGGGTCTCACGCGGTCGACGCTCCGGCCGCCGCCACCGCCCACTGTGGGCCGTCCGGGAAGCGGAAGGCGGCCAGGGACGCCGGCAGGATCTCCGCGCTCATCCCCGGTGCGGTGGGGGCCAGGTACCGCCCTGCGCTGACCCGCGCCGGGTCGACGAAGTGCTCG
This sequence comes from Micromonospora sp. WMMD714, assembly GCF_029581315.1. NCBI lineage: Bacteria > Bacillati > Actinomycetota > Actinomycetes > Micromonosporales > Micromonosporaceae > Micromonospora > Micromonospora sp. WMMD714. The sequence continues at coordinate 5,917,151 of NZ_CP120744.1, read as the reverse complement.
TGCAGGTGGTCGACGTACTCGATGGCCCGGTCGTCGGTGCTGCCACTGAGCGCCACGAAGTCGAACATCGCCAGGTGCTGTACCAGCTCGCACAATCCGACCCCACCGGCGTGCGGACAGACCGGCACCCCGAAGCGCGCGGCGAGCAGCAGGATTGCCAGGTTCTCGTTGACCCCGGCGACCCGGCAGGCGTCGATCTGCACCACGTCGACCGCGTCGGCCTGGAGCAGTTGTTTGAACATCACCGCGTTGTGCACGTGCTCGCCGGTGGCCACCCGGATCGGGGCGAGCGCCGCGCGGACGGCGGCGTGCCCGAGCACGTCGTCCGGCGACGTCGGCTCCTCGATCCAGTACGGGTCGAACACGGCGAGTTCGCGCATCCACCGGATCGCGTCGGGCACCCCCCAGATCTGGTTGGCGTCGACGGCGAGGCGGATCTCCGGCCCGACGGCCCGCCGGGCGATGCCCATCCGGCGTACGTCGTCGGCGAGGTTCCCGCCCACCTTCAGCTTGATCAGTCGGTAGCCGTCCCGCACCGCCTCCGCGCAGAGCCGGGCCAGCTTCTCGTCGTCGTAGCCCAGCCAGCCCGGGGTCGTGGTGTAGGCCGGATAGCCCTCGGCCCGCAGCCGGCGCTCGCGGTCGGCCCGGCCGTCGCCGGCCCGACGCAGCAGGGCGAGCGCGTCGTCCTCGGTGAGCGCGTCGCGCAGATAGCGGAAGTCGACCTGGCCGACCAGCTGTTCCGGGGTGAGGTCGGCCAGCAGCTTCCACAGTGGCTTGCCCGCCCGCCGGGCCGCGAGGTCCCACACCGCGTTGACCAGGCCCCCGGCGGCCATGTGCACGACCCCCTTCTCCGGGCCCAGCCAGCGGATCTGGCTGTCGCCGACGAGCCGCCGCGCGAGCGCGCCCGGGTCGGCGGTCAGCTCGTCGACCGGCTGGCCGACCACCATCGCGGCGAGCGACCGGACGGCGGCGACCTGGATCTCGGTGCCGCGTCCCACGGTGAAGACCAATCCGTGCCCCTCCGCCCCGGCCGAGGTCCGCAGGACGACGTAGGCGGCGGAGTAGTCGGGGAACGGGTTCATCGCGTCGGATCCGTCCCGGTGGACGGAGGTGGGGAAGCGTACGTCGATCGTCTCTACCGACGAGATGCGCTCAGTCAACGGGACTCCTGGTCCTGGGTGGGAACGGTTGTCGGTCTGCCGCCCGGCTCGTGGGCGTGGCTCGCGGGTCCGGCCGACGGACCGCGCGGGTTCAGGTCTGTGCCCGGCCGCCGGTGATGCGCGACACCACCAGGGCGACCAGGATGACCGCGCCGTTGAGGAAGTTCGTCCACTGCGCGGGCACCCCGGCCAGGGTCAGCACGTTGATGATCATGAAGAGCAGCAGGACGCCGGTGAAGGCGCCGAAGACGCTGCCCTTGCCGCCGTTGAGGCTGACGCCGCCGATCACCGCCGCCGCGAAGACCTGGAAGATCGCGCCGTCGCCCTGGGCCGCCGGCACCGCCGCCAGCCGGCCGCTGATCAGCAGCCCGGCGAGGGCGGCGAGCACACTGGCCACGACGAGCGCGATCCACAGCACCCGGTCGGTACGGATGCCCGCGGCGCGGGCCGCGTCGACGTTGCCGCCGATGGCGTACAGCGACCGGCCGGCACGGGTGTGACCGAGGACCACGATCCCGACGGCGAACAGCAGCAGCGACAGCCAGATCGAGGCCGGTATCCCGAACCAGCTGGTGGAGCCGAGATACGTCATCGACCCGGGCAGCGCGAAGAAGGTCTGCCCGCCGGAGATCCCGGTGAGCAGCCCGCGCAGGATGATCAGCATGCCCAGCGTCACGATGAAGCCGTTGAGGCCGAACCGGACGATGAGCAGCCCGTTGAACGCCCCGACCAGGGCGCCGACCAGCAGCACCACCGGCACCGCCCAGGCCTCCGGGAGCAGGCCCAGCCCCAGCCCCCGGGTGAGCTCGGGGTCGACGACCAGCCAGGCGGCGATGCCCGGGGCGAGCCCGAAGGTGGACTCCAGGGAGAGGTCCATCTTGCCGGTGATCAGCACGATGGTCTGGGCCAGCACCAGGATGGCGATCTCCGACATGCTCTGCAGCACGTTGACGACGTTGTCGGTGCTGAGGAAGACCGGGCTGATGATCCACCCGACAATCGCCACCGCGACGATCGCCGGCACCAGCGCCAGGTCGCGCAGCCGGGCGAGCGCCAGGTGCCGCGACGGCGGGCGGGCCGGTGGCGGCGCCGGAGGCGACGCCTTCCCGGTGGACAGCGTCTCAGACATGGTGGAGGTCCACCCCTTCCATGGCGGCTACCAGATCGTTGTCGCGCCAGCCGTGGGCCAGCTCGCCGACCACCCGACCCTGGAACATCACCAGCACCCGGTCGCAGATGCGCAGGTCGTCGAGTTCGTCGGAGACCACCAGCACCGCGGCGCCCCGCCGTCGCACGTCCTCGACGACCCCGAGCAGGGTCTGCTTGGCCCGCACGTCGACCCCGGCGGTGGGTGTGACGAGCACCAGCAACCGCGGGTCGTTGGCCAGCGCCCGCCCCATGACGACCTTCTGCTGGTTGCCGCCGGACAGCTCGGAGACCGGCACCTGCGGGCCGGCCGCCTTGATCGTCAGGTCGGCGATCGTCCGCCGGGCCAGGGCGTCGCGGCGGGCCGACGAGATGAGGCCGTACCGCCCGACCCGGTGCGGCACCGTCATCGTGACGTTCTCCGCGACGGACAGGGACGGCACCAGACCCTCCCGGTGCCGGTCCTGCGGCACCAGCCCGACACCGGCGGCGAGGGCGTCGGGCACACTGCCCGGCCGCAGCACGCGGCCGGCGAGGGTGACCGTGCCGCCGGCCGGACGGGCGAGACCGACGATCGCCTCGGCGACCTCGACCTTGCCGCTGCCCCCGCTGCCGGCCAGGCCGACCACCTCGCCCGCCCGGGCCTCCAGCGACAGCTCGGCACCGGACGCGGTGACCAGGTCGCGCACCGCGAGCAGCACCGGCGCGTCGGCCGTCGGCGGCCGGTGGTCGGCCACCGGCATCGTCACGTCCTCCCCGGTCATCGCGGCGACCAGCGCCTGCCGGCTCAACGCGGCGACCGGCGCGGTGACGATGTGCCGGGCGTCGCGGAAGACCGTGACCCGGTCGCACAACTCGTAGATCTCCTGGAGGTGGTGGCTGATGAACAGGAACGTCACGCCGTGTGCCCGCAGGTCCCGGATCCGGGTGAACAGCCGGTTGATGCCCGCCGCGTCGAGCTGGGCGGTCGGTTCGTCGAGGATGATGAACCGGGCGCCGAAGGACAACGCGCGGGCGATCTCCACGAACTGCCGCTGCTCGACCGAGAGCGCCGAGGCCGGCTGGCGCACGTCGACGTCGACCGACCAGTCCGCCAGCAGCTGTTCGGCCTCCCGACGCAGCCGCGACCAGTGGATCAGGCCGCTGCGGGAGCGCGCGTGCCGGTGCAGGAACAGGTTCTCCGCCACGGTCAGGGTCGGGATGATCGTCGACTTCTGGTAGACGCACGCCACCCGCTGCCGCCAGGCGTCGCGGTCGCCCAGCGGGGGCGCCGGCCGCCCGGCGAAGGCCACCGCCCCGCCGTCGGCGGCCTGCAACCCGGTGAGGATGCTCACCAGCGTCGACTTGCCGGCGCCGTTGCGCCCCACCAGGGCGTGCGCCTCACCGCGGCGGACGGTGATCTCGGCCCGGGACAGGGCGAGGGTGGACCCGAACCGTTTGGTGATCTCCACGGCCTCGACGACCGGCGGGTCGTCGCCGACCGGCCCGCCGTCCGGGCGGCGCGCGCTGGCACTCATCCCTGACGACCCCACAGCGACGTGTCGTCGAACTTCACCGTGGGCTGGCCGCCGACCGGTGCGCCGTCCAACGTCACCAGCGGTGCGGGAAGCTGGTCCTCGAGCAGGCCCTCGCGCACCCGGATGATGGTGCTGCCGTGTTCGGTGGGGCCGGGTTGGAACGTCCTGCCCTCGATCGCCGCCTTGGCGTACTCCAGCCCATACCGGGCGTAGAGGTCCGCGGGCTGGCTGACGGTGGCGTCGATCAGGCCGTCGCCGATGTTCTTCAGCTCCTCGGGGATGCCGTCGTTGGAGACGACGAAGACGTGCTTCGGGTCGGTCGGCGGCACCTGGAGGCCGCGCTGCTTGAGGATCTGCAGGGTGCCCGACAGGGCGAACGAGGACTGCATGTAGATGCCCTTGACGTCCGGGTCGGAGGCGAACCGGGTCTGCAGCTTCGAAGCCGCCACGTCGGCCTTCCAGTCGGTCGCCTCACCGAACACCGTGATGCCGGGGAAGTCCTTGGCCATGCACTCCTTGAACGCCTCGGTGCGGTCCCGCCCGTTGATCGAGTCCAGGCCACCCTGGAGCATGACGACCTTGCCCCGACCGCCGAGCTTGCTGCCCAGGAACTGGCAGGCCTTGGTGCCGTAGGCCCGGTTGTCGGCGCGGACCACCATGAACACCGTGCCGGTGTCGGGGCGGGTGTCGATGGTGACCACCGGGATCTTGCGGCTCTCCAGCTGGCTCAGCGTCGGCGCGACGGCGGCGGTGTCCTGCGGGGCCATCACCACCCCCTTGACGCCCTGACTCATGAAGGTCTGGGCGTTCGAGATGAGGTTCGCGATGTCGTTCTGCGAGTTGGTGGTCTTGAGGTCCACCCCGAGTTCGTCGGCGGACTGCGGCACGTACCTGATGTAGGAGTTCCAGAAGTCGGTGTCGGAGCGCGGGTAGTCGACCCCGATCAGCGCCCGGCCGCCCCCCGCGGCTCCGTCGCCGTCCCGGTCACCGCAGCCGGCGGCGAGGGCGACCGTCGCGCCGAGCAGCACCGTCAACCCCGCGCTGAGCAGCTGTCTGTGGTTCATTGGGTCTCTCCGTTTCCCCGGGCGTGGTCCGCGCGCCTGCTGGGGCGGGACGGGTGGTGGGTGTCGTGCGTGGAGGATGACCCGCCCGGCGTCGATACATCAGACGTTAGAGTTTACAATGGTCAACGTCAATGCTTGCCAATTCCGCGCGGCGCATCTTGCGCGGTTGTCCCGTGCCGCGGTGCCGGTGCGTGGGAACGGGTAGACGTCAGACCAATGCCGGTGTCGTGCCCCGGGCGGAGCCGGCGGCCCCCGGGTTCCGTCGGCCCCCGCCCTTGTCGGCCCGACGGGGACCGGACCGGAGGTCCACCGTCCGGGTCGCCCACCTTCCATCCAGTGGAAGACGCCGTCCCCGCCGCCCACACCGCACGGGATGATGCGGTGACATCGACCCTCGTCAAGAAGGAGGTCCGTCGGATGGCGTTCGCCCGGGACCAGTGGTACGTGGCGGCCCACAGCGACGAGGTCGGCCGGGGGCTGCTCGCCCGCACCGTGCTCGACGAGCCGTTGGTGCTCTACCGCACCGGGGCGGGGCAGGCGGTGGTGCTCGCCGACCGGTGCGTGCACCGGCGCTACCCGTTGTCGCGGAGCCGGCTCGACGGCGACACGGTCGTCTGCGGCTACCACGGCTTCACCTACGATCCGACCGGCGCGTGCGTCCTCGTACCCGGTCAGCGGCGCATCCCGCGGACCGCGCGGGTCGCCGCCTACCCGGTGGTGGAGCAGGACACCTTCGTCTGGGTCTGGATCGGCGACCCGGACCGGGCCGACCCGGCCACCATCCCGCGCGCGCCGTGGCTGGCCGACCCCGGGTACGCGGTGGTCCGCGGGATGGCCCCGCTGGACGCGCGGTACGAGCTGCTGGTCGACAACCTGCTGGACCTGTCGCACGAGACCTACCTGCACGGTGGTCACATCGGCACGCCGGAGGTGGCGGACACCCCGATCACCACCGAGGTGGACGAGGACCGGGCCATCGTCTACGTCAGCCGGCACATGGACGACGCCGAGTGCCCGCCGTTCTACGCCCGCTCGACCGGGATCCAGGGCCGGATCACCCGCTGGCAGGACATCGAGTACCACCCGCCCTGCCTCTACCTGCTGCACAGCCGGATCGCACCGCAGGGGGTGCTGCCGCCCGCCGAGGGGGCGGACAGCCAGGCCTTCCACGCCGAGATCGTGTACGCCATCACCCCGTCGACCGCGCACACCACGTACGACTTCTGGGCGGTGGCGCGTGACTTCGCGGTCGACGACGAGTCGGTCAGCGAGTACCTCCACCAGAGCAACCACACCGTGGTCATGCAGGACGTGGCGGCGCTCAACATCCTGGAGCGGGTGATCGCCGCCGAGCCTGACGGCTACCGGGAGCTGAGCATCAACATCGACACCGGTGGCCTGGCCGCCCGGCGGTTGCTGGCCCGGATGGTCGGGTCCGCAACGGTGGGAGCGCCCCGGTGACCTCCTTTCCGGCCGGGCCGCCCGCCGGGGACCGCGTCCACCGGATCCACTGGCTGCCGGGCACGGACACGCTGCGCGGGGTCTGCCACTGCGGCGCGGAGCGGGTCGCCGTCGAGCCGGTCGCGTTGTGGGAGTGGCTGCTCGGCCATCCGCGGGACCACCAGGATCCAGCGGTGCCGGGGGACCGACCGGTGGCGTCGGCGGGGGACCGACCGGTGGTGCGGGCGTGACCGAAGAGGCGGTGACCGAAGAGGCGGTGGCCGGGGAGGCGGTGACGGACGAGGAGCCGGCCGGGGAGGCGGTGGCCGGGCTGGAGTTGACGGTCGTGGCCCGCGACCGGGTGGCGGCGGAGGTGGTGGCGCTCACCCTGGGCCGCCCGGACGGCGGTGAGCTGCCCGGCTGGACCCCGGGCGCGCACGTCGACCTGGAGCTGGGGCCGGGACTGGTCCGTCAGTACTCGCTGTGCGGCGACCCGGAGGAGCGGACCACGATGCGGATAGCCGTGCAGCGTGAACCGGACGGGCGCGGGGGTTCCCGGCTGGCCCACGAGCGGCTCACCGTCGGCGCGACCGTCCGGGTGCACGGCCCCCGCAACACCTTCCCGCTGGTCGCGGCCCGGCGCTACCTCTTCGTCGCCGGTGGCGTCGGCATCACCCCGATCCGGCCGATGGTGGCCGCCGCCGACGCCGCGGGCGCCGACTGGCGACTGGTGTACGGCGGACGCAGCCGGGCCACCATGGCCTTCGCCACCACCCTGCGGCAGCGCTACGGCGACCGGGTGAGCCTGCACCCGCAGGACGAGACCGGGCTGCTCGACCTGGCCGCCGTGCTGGCCGGTCCCGACGTCGGCACGGTCTACTGCTGCGGCCCGGAATCCCTGGTCACGGCGGTGGAGGAGCACTGCCGTGGGTGGCCGCCCGGCAGCCTGCACGTCGAGCGGTTCGCCCCGCGCGGCGGCGGGTCGGCGACGGCGATCGAGGACGACGGCGGACCAGCGGGGACGACCGACGGCGGCGGGTCGGCGGCGACGTTCGAGGTCGAGCTGGCGCTGTCCGGGCGGACGGTGACCGTGCCCCCGGGCACCTCGATCCTGCGGGCCGTCGAGGAGGCCGGCGTGCCGGTGCTGTCGTCGTGCCGGCAGGGCACCTGCGGCACCTGCGAGACCCCGGTGCTGGCCGGGGTGCCGGAGCACCGCGACAGCCTGCTCGGCGCCGCGGAACGGGCCGCCGGGGACGTCATGCTGATCTGTGTCTCCCGGGCCCGTACGCCCCGGCTGGTGCTGGAGCTGTGAGCCGCCGTCGTCGGCGGGGAGGAGGGCGGGGTGCGCGGGCAACCGGGACGGTCGGTGACCAGCAGGGTGCTGGCGCTGCTCGACGCGTTCACCCCGGCCGGTCCGGCGCTGACGCTGAGCGAGCTGGCCCGGCGCACCGGCCTGCCGCTGTCCACCGTGCACCGCCGGGTCGCCGAACTGCTCGCCTGGGGGGCGCTGGAGCGCGGCGACGACGGGCGGTACCGGATCGGCCTGCGGCTGTGGGAGGTGGGCTCGCTCGCGCCACGCGGGCTGGGGCTGCGGGAGGTGGCCCTGCCGGTGCTGGAGGACCTGTACGAGGTGACCCACGAGAACGTCCAGCTCGCCGTCCGGCAGGATCTCGAACTCGTCTTCATCGAACGCATCGCCGGGCGGCACGCGGTGCCCGTGCTCACCAGGGTGGGTGGCCGCTTCGCGTTGCACGCCACCGGGGTCGGGCTGGTCCTGCTCGCGCACGCGCCGGCCGGGGTCCAGGAGCGGGTGCTGGCCGCGCCGCTGGAGCGCTACACCGCGCTGACCCTCACCGACCCGGCGCGGCTGCGCCGCTGTCTGGCCGAGGTGCGCCGGGTCGGGTACGCGGTCAGCGACCGGCAGGTCACCATGGACGCCCTGTCGGTGGCCGCCCCGATCCGTGCGGCGGAGGGGGTGGTGGCGGCGATCTCGCTGGTGGTCGCCCACGACCGGGCGGATCCGGTGGCGCTGGCCCCGCTCGTCCAGGCGGCGGGCCGGGTGCTCTCCCGGGCGCTGGGCGGCAGGTACCGCTGAGCGTCGGGCGCGGTGACGGCTCCGGCCGTCAGTCGGGGAAGGCGAGCAGTCGCAGCAGGCGGGCCAGCCGTTCGTGTTCCCGGGGCGTCACGGCGGGCAGCGAGCCGAGCCCCACGGCGCGGACGCTGTCCTGGGCGCGGGCGAACAGTTCCCGGCCGGCGTCGGTGGCGACCAGCACGTTGGCCCGGCGGTCGGCGGGGTCGGCCCGGCGCTCCACCAGTGCCCGCTGGGCCAGCCCGTCGATGAGGGCGACGACCTGGCTGGGGTCGAGCCGCAGGAACTCGGCGAGTTCCCGCTGGGTCGGGCGGACGTCGTCGGCGGCCAGGGCGAGCACCGAGTAGGAACGGGCCTTCAACCCGTGCTCGGCGAGCGCGGCGTTCGCCGCGGCGAGGGCCAGGGCGTTGGCGCGGGCCAGCAGGAAGCTCAGGTCCCCGGCGAGCACGCTGTCCCGGAGCCGGTCGCGTCCGGTCGACCGGGTCCTGTCGACAGGGGACATGGCGCGATGGTAGCAAGCATCCCGAATAATTGACATTCTCAACGGTCCGTGCTCAGATCGCATCGACGAAAGGGAGTGCCCATGTCACTGGACGGCAAAGTCGCCATCGTCACCGGATCCGGGCGGGGGCTCGGTCTCGCCTACGCCCAGGAGTTGGCGCGGCGCGGCGCGGCCGTCGTGGTCAACGACGTCGACGCCGAGGCCACCGCCGGGGCCGTGGCGGCGATCGAGGCGTCCGGTGGCCGGGCCGTCGCGGTGACCGCACCGGTCGGCCCGACCGCGACGGCGGAGGCACTCGTCAGGGCCGCGGTGGAGCACTTCGGGCGGTTGGACATCCTGGTCACCAACGCTGGCGTGCTGCGCGACACGGTGCTGTGGAAGATGAGCGACGACGACTTCGACACCGTGGTCAACGTGCACCTGCGCGGCACCTTCACCACGGTGCGCGAGGCGGTGCGGCAGATGCGGCAGGCCGGCGGGGGCGGCCGGATCATCTGCATCGGGTCGCCCACCGGCCAGCGCGGCACCTTCGGCCAGACCAACTACGCGGCGGCCAAGGCGGGCATCGTCGGCATGGTCCGCACCTGGGCGCTGGAGCTGAAGCGGGCCGGCATCACCGCCAACACCGTCGTCCCGGTCGCCGCCACCGCGATGACCGCCACCGTCCCCTACTTCGCCGCGGCGGTACGCGCCGAGGCGGACGGCGACCCGATGCCGACGTTCTTCCGGCACGATCTCGGCTTCGGCACCGCCGCCGACGTCGCCGGGCTGGTCGCCTTCCTCGGCTCCGACGCGGCGGCCCAGGTGACCGGGCAGGTGATCGGGGTCGGCGGTGACCGGCTCCAGATCTGGACCCATCCGGAGGCGGCGGTGACCGCCTACCGGGAGGGCGGCTGGACGTACGACGCGCTGGTGCAGGCCTGGCCGGCGACGTTCGCCGGGGCGACGCAGAGTGTCGGCGAACGCTTCCCGGAGCTGCCCGCCCAGTTCCAGCCGGCCACCCCCTGACCCACCCGGCCCGCGAACCGACCCCCGGCCCGCCGGACCACGGACCCGCCCGACGGAGGCTGCCGCCGATGTACCAGCCCGCGATCGACCTGGCCACCGTCACGGCGATCGACATGCACGTGCACATCGAGGTCGACGACCACGGTCACACCTCGCTGCCCGAACCGCTGGTGGCGGCGGCGTCGAGGTACTTCCGGACGGACGGACCCCGGCCGGCGGTCGACGCGGTGGCGCGGTACTACCGCGAGCGCGCCATGGCCGCCGTCGTCTTCACCGTGGACGCGGGCACCCAGCTGAGGCACCCGCCGCTGTCCAGCGTCGACATCGTCCGGGCCGCCGCCGAGCACGCCGACGTGCTCATCCCCTTCGGGTCGGTCGATCCGCGCACCGGCGGGGCGGCCCTCGAACTGGCCGACCGGCTGATCACCGAGGAGGGGGTACGCGGCTTCAAGTTCCACCCCACCGTCCAGGGCTTCGACCCCGGCCGCGACGAGTACGCCCCGCTGTGGGGCCTGATCGAGCGGGCCGGGCTCCCGGCGATCTTCCACACCGGGCAGACCGGCATCGGCGCGGGCACCCCCGGCGGTCACGGCCTGCGGCTCGGCCTGTCCAACCCGATGCTGCTCGACCCGGTGGCGGCCGACTTCCCGGACCTCCAGATCGTCATGGCCCATCCGTCGGTGCCCTGGCAGGACGAGGCGCTGTCGGTGGCCACGCACAAGCCCAACACCTGGATCGACCTGTCCGGCTGGAGCCCGAAGTACTTTCCGGCAGAGCTGGTGCGGCACGCCAACTCGGTGCTCCGGCACCGGGTGCTCTTCGGCACCGACTACCCGTTGCTCACCCCCGACCGGTGGTTGCGCGACGTCACGACCACCGACCTCAAGCCGGACGTGCTCCCGGGCATCCTCAAGGACAACGCGGTCCGGCTGCTGGGCCTCGCCGGGGAACGACGAGAGGAAGCACCATGACCACGACCATCAGCTACGACCAGCTCCCCGACCTCGCCGGCACCGATCTGGGGCACACCGGGTACCGGACGGTCACCCAGGACCAGGTGAACCTGTTCGCCGACGCCACCGACGACCACCAGTGGATCCACGTCGACCCCGAGCGGGCGGCGGCCGGGCCGTTCGGCGCACCGATCGCGCACGGCTTCCTCACGCTGTCACTGGCCGTGCCGTTCTGGACCGAGCTGCTCGAGGTCAAGGGCGTGTCCACGAAGGTGAACTACGGGCTCGACCGGGTGCGCTTCCCCGCGCCGGTGGTGGTCGGCGCGCGGGTGCGGATGCGGGCCGCCGTCGCCGAGGTGACCGGGGTGCGCGACGGCTACCAGCTCACCGTCGACCAGACCATCGAGATCGAGGGCGTGGCCAAGCCGGCGGTCGTCGCGCGGGGGTTGTACCGCTTCCACGCCTGAGCCGGGGGCGTCCTCCCCGCCTGAACCCCGTGGGGGGCGTCCGGGCCGGCCGCGCACACCACCACCAGGAGGCTGCTGATGCACCAGCACGGGATCGGCGCGTGGGTGGCCAAGCGCCGGCTCACGTCCCCGGACCGGATCGCCCTGATCCACGGCGAGGGGTCCACCGTCACGTACGCCCAGTTCGCCGACGCGGTGGACCGCGTCGGCGCGGTGCTGCGGGAACACGGCGTCGGCGTCGGCGACGCCGTGGCCTACCTGGGCGAGAACAGCCCGGAGTTCCTGGAGGTGATGTTCGCGGCGGCCCGACTCGGTGCGGTGTTCGTGCCGGTGAACACCCGGCTGGCGCCCCCCGAGATCGGCTACCTCCTGGCGGACTGCGACGCCCGGGTGCTGGTCCACGACCCGGAGTTCGCGGCGTCGGTGGCCACCGCCCTGCCGGCCGCCCGGGTCCGGCAGGTGGTGGTCACCGGCGAGGGCACCCCGGACCGGCCGGGGCTGGCCGCGTTGGTGCGGGAGGCCGACCCGGAGCGCACCGGCCGGGCCGACCCGGGCCTGGCGGACCCTGCGGCGATCGTCTACACCTCGGGCACCACCGGTCGGGCCAAGGGCGCGGTGCTGACCCACGGCAACCTCACCTGGGTCGCGCTCAACTGCGTGGTCGACTACGACGTCGTCTCGACCGACGTGGCGCTGATGATCTCGCCGCTGTTCCACGTCGCCTCGCTGGGGATGGGTGCCCTGCCGGTCATCCTCAAGGGCGCCACGATGGTCGTCGAGCGGGGCTTCGAGCCGGGGCGGGCGCTCGCCCAGATCGCCCGGCACGGCGTCACCATGCTCAGCGGCGTGCCGACCACCTACCAACTGCTGGCCGACCATCCCGCCTGGGCCTCGACCGACCTGTCCACGCTGGCCAAGCTGACCTGCGGCGGTTCGGCGGTGCCGACCCGCATCCTGGACGCGTACGAGGCGCGGGGCCTGTCCTTCTCGCAGGGGTACGGCATGACCGAGGCGTCGCCGGGCGCGACCGCGCTGCCACCCGCGTTGACCCGGGCCAAGCAGGGCAGCGTCGGCCTGCCGCACTTCTTCACCGACGTGCGGATCACCGACCCGACCGGTGCCGTGCTGCCCGCCGGTGCGGTCGGCGAGATCGAGGTGGCCGGTCCCAACGTCTTCCCCGGCTACCACGGCCTGCCGGCGGCGACCGCCGAGGCGTTCACGGCCGACGGGTGGTTCCGCTCCGGCGACCTGGGCCACCTGGACGCCGACGGCTGCCTCTACGTCACCGGCCGGCTCAAGGACATGATCATCTCGGGCGGCGAGAACATCTACCCGGCCGAGCTCGAACTGCTGCTCGGCGAGATCGACGGAGTGGTCTCGGCGGCCGTCATCGGGGTGCCGGACGACCGCTGGGGTGAGGTGCCGTGGGCGATCGTGACCGTCCGGGAGGGGGCCGCCGTGGACACCGACGCCGTGCGCGCGTACCTCGACGGCAGGATCGCCCGCTACAAGCTGCCGAAGAACGTGGTCATCGTGGACGAGCTGCCGCGGACCGCGTCGGGGAAGGTGCGGAAGGCGGAGCTGCGGGCCCGGTTCGCCGGCTGACCGTGGGCCGGGCCGCGACGAGCGCGGCGAACTCCGCCGTGGACGCCTGGGCCAGCGCGCGGTGCGCCCGGCGGTAGGTCTCCACCGACCGGGCGGCCGGCCACTGCGCGTCCATGAACTCCGCCGGCAGCCGGGGGTCGGCCCGCAGCAGGGCGAGCCAGTCCGCCACCAGCATCGTCCGTACGGTGAGGGCGCTCGTCGCCGTGGCCGTCGCGGCCGGGTCCGCCCACCGCTCGATGAACGCCAGGTGCTCGCGGCGGATCGCCTCGATGTCCCAGGCGGCGCGGACGCTCCCGCCGATCGGGAAGCCGGCGAGCTCCCGGGCGTGGAAGGCGACCACGGCGTGCGGTGCGAGATCCTGCCGCAGCGGCTCCAACGACCCGGCCAGGTCGACCTCGCCGGGTGCCAGCCACAGCCCGTCGCGGATCGGCGCGAAACCCTCCCAGGTGAGGGTGGACCGCAGTCGGTGCCGCAACCTGCGGTGGTCCTCGGGGATCGAGAAGGTGACCAGCGTCCAGCCGCCGCCCTGCGGGTCGAACGGCCGTGGCCCGCGTACCCGGTGGGTCGCCTCGCGCAGCACCGCCGTCCCGTGCTCGGTCAGCGCGAACAGCGTCTCCCGGCCGCTGCGGCCGCGGGCGAGGACGCCGCTGCGCACGAGCCGGTCGAGGGTGGCCCGGGTCGCCGGTGCGGCGACCCCCGCCCCCTCCAGCACCGTGATCAGGACGCTCGCCCGGATCGGCCCGGTGGCGTCGTCGACCACGTGCTCGCCGAAGAAGGCGAGCAGCAGCTGCTTCGGTTGACGCCGACCCACGGCTGTCCCTCTCGGTGCGTTCGTCGTCCGGGCGTCGCTCACGGCGCGGACCGCTCCGCCGGCTGCCCCCCGCGCTTGGCCCGCTGGATCTCGCCGTAGACGCGCGTACGCAGCTCGGTGAAGCGAGGCAGGGCGCGGGTGGTGATCTGGTCGCGCTCCGGCGGCAGGTCGACCGTCAGGTCCTCCCGGACCCGGGTCGGGGCGTGGGAGAGCACGAGCACCCGCTCGCCCAGGTACACCGACTCGTCGATGTCGTGGGTGACGAACAGGATCGACATCTGCCGGCGGGCGTGCAGCTCGCGGACCAGATCCTCCAGGTCGGCCCGGGTCTGCGCGTCGACGGCGGCGAACGGCTCGTCCATGATCAGGATCTCGGGCTGGTAGGCGACGGCCCGGGCGATCGCCACCCGCTGCTGCATCCCGCCGGAGAGCTGCCACGGGTGGCTGCGCGCGGCGTGCCCCAGGCCGACCGCGTCGAGCGCGTCGGCGACCAGTGTGCCGCGCGCGGCGCGGGAGAGCTTCTTGTGCCGCAGCGGCAGCTCGACGTTTCCGCGCACCGTCAGCCACGGGTAGAGGCTGCGCCCGTACTCCTGGAACACCACCGCCATGGCGGGGCTCGGGCCGGTCACCGGGGCCCCGTGCATCTCGACCACCCCGCCGGTGGGCCGCAGCAGACCGGCGAGGCACTTCAGCAGGGTGGTCTTGCCGCACCCGGACGGCCCGACGATGCAGACCAGCTCACCGGCGTCCATGGTGAAGCTGAGGTCCCCGATCGCCTCGACGTCGCCGGTGGGGGACTCGTAGACCTTGCGCAGGTGCTCCACCCGCAGCAGGGTGCGCCGGTCAGACACGGTTGACCTCCCTGATTCCGTGGTACCAGCGCAGGACGCGCCGTTCGACGAGACCGAACACCACCGCGAGCAGCACGCCGACCAGCCCGAGCAGCAGGATGCCGCTCCACATCTCGGCGACCAGGTAGTTGCGCTGGAAGTAGGCGATCCGGTAGCCGAGCCCGGCCGACGAGGCGAACATCTCGGAGATGACCATCAGGATGAGGCCGACCGACAGGGCCTGCCGGACCCCGGCCATGATCCGTGGGCTGGCGGCCGGGAGCACCAGGAACCACAGCCGTTCCCACCAGGTGACCCGGAACGACCGCGCGGTCTGCGTCATGACGCTGTCGGTGGACCGGACCCCCTCGATCGTGTTCAGCAGGATCGGCCAGACCGCGCCGGAGACGATCACCACGACCTTCATGGTGTCGGTGATGCCGAGCAGGAGCATCATCACCGGGATCAGCACCGGCGGCGGGATGGCCCGGAGGAACTCCAGCAGGGGTTCGAGCAGCTCACGCAGCCACCGGGTCAGGCCGATGACGGTCCCGGCGGCGGTGCCGAGCACGATCGACGCGCCGAGGCCGAGGCCGAGCCGGGCGAGGCTCGGCAGCACGTCCCCGGTGAACGCCGGCCCGATCCAGGTGTCGACGAAGGCGTCGGCGATGGTCACCGGGTCGGGGAAGAACCGGTTCGTCGCCCTCGTCGCCACCAGGCCCCAGAGCACCAGGAGCAGCAGCGGCAGCCCGAGGGCGTGCAGCAGGCCCGCCGCCAGCCGGCCGCCGGTCCGGCGCCGGGGCGGTCGGCCGGCGGTTCCGTGCCCGGTCACGGCGTCTCCTCGCCCCGTACCGACTGGTGCCAGGACAGCGTCCGCCGCTCGACGAACCGGAAGACCAGGTTCACCGCCAGCCCGAGCAGGCCGGTGACCACGACCAGGGCGTACAGGCCGACGGCGTCCCCGGCGGACCGGGACAGCTCGATCATGCGGCCGAGGCCGGGGTTGCCGATCACCATCTCCGCGGTGACGGCCAGGATGAGCGCCACCGCCGCGGCGAGCCGCAGCCCGGTCATCAGGTACGGCAGGGTGGTCGGCAGGACGAGATGGGTCAACCGCTCGCGGCGGCGCAGCCCGAAGCTGCGGGCGGTGTCCCGGGCGACCGCATCGACGTCGGCGACCCCGTAGATGACCTGTACGAACACCTGCCAGAACGACGCGTAGACGATGATCACCAGGGCGGCCTCGCGCTGGATGCCGAACATCAGCACGGCGAGCGGGATCAGGGCGACCGACGGGATGGGACGCAGGAACTCCACCGTCGTGTGGGTCGCGCGCCGCAGGAACGGCACCAGCCCGACGACCGTGCCGAGGACGACGGCGGCGACCGTGGCCACCGTCACCCCGATCGCCCACGACGTCATGGTGCTGCCCAGTCGCCGCCAGAACGCGAGGTCGACGAGCTGCTCGGCCAGCCGGGCGAGCACGTCGGTCACCCGGGGCAGGTACTGCGGGTCGACCAGGCCCAGCGTGGGGACCGCCTGCCAGCAGACGAGGAAGCCGGCCAGGCCGAGGCCGCCCAGCAGCACCCTGCGTGCCGTGCGCAGGCGTCGGGTGGGGGGCACGCGCATGTCACCTCCGTGGTGGCGCGGACGACGCCGCCCGCCCGGGGTCGGGCGGGCGGCTTGCCGGCTACTGCTGGTGGACGAGGCGGTCGAGATCGGGCTGCCGGTCGAGTACCCGGTACTTCTGCGCGAGTTCGGCGAGCTTCTGCAGGCTCGCCCGGTCGACGTCCCAACCGAACGCCGGCAGCCGGACCGATTCCGCCACCGGCGGCGGCAGTTGCAGGTTGTCCTTGATGGCCTGCCGGACGGCCGGCTCGTTGGCCGGGTCGCCGGCCCACTCCAGGGTCTTCTTCATCGCCGCCGAGAAGTCCTCGACCAGTGCGGCGTCCTTGTCGGTGCGTTCGGTGGTGGTGATCGTGGTGAGGGTGGCCAGGCCGGGCACGACCGCCTGGTAGGGCGCGACGACGAAGGTGTCGCCCCGGCTCTTCAGCTGGGTGACGAACGGCTCCGGCACCCAGGCGGCGTCGATGTTGCCCGCCGCGAGCTGGGCCGGCGCGTCCGGGAAGGCCACCTCGACGAACTTGATCCTGGTCGGGTCGCCGCCGTCCTTCTCCACCGCCGCCATGATCGTGACGTCGCCGGCCGCGCCCAGGCTGTTGACCGCGACCCGTTTGCCCGCCAGATCGGCCGGCCGCCGGATGCCCGACTTCGCCGAGGCCACCACGGCGTTGATGTCGTCGCCGTCGGCGTACGAGGAGGCGTAGTTGCCGATGATGACGACGCCGAGCTTCTGCAGGTCGGCCCGGAACGGACCGAAGGGCTGACCGATGGCGAAGTCGATGTCGCCGTTCATCAGCGCGGGGATGGCCTGTGCGCCACCCTGGGCGGGCAGCACCTCGACCTGGAGCCCGCGCTCGGCGAAGATCCCCGCCCTGATGCCACCCCACAGCGCGGCGGTCTCGGTGATGGGCAGCGCCGCGACCCGGACCTTGCGCAGGTCACCCGAGGCCTGCGGGGACGGGCTGGACGCGTCGGAGTCGGTACATCCGGTGAGGGCGATCGCGGTGACGGCGATCAGCCCGAGAGCCATGACCTTCTTCATTGACGAGGCCCTTCCTGGGCGGGGGTGGTGGGGTGCGTCGGAAGTCGGCGGTACGCCTCGGTTCTGCGGGGGATCGGTGCTGCGGGGAAGCGGTGCTGCGGGGGGAGCAGAGCTGCGGGGGAACGGTGCTGCGGGGGAACGGTGCTGCGGGAGACCGGTCGCGGCGTGGGGACGTACGCCGCCGTGCTGGCCATGGTCGGCCACCACGGCATCGAAAGTCAATAATTTCTGACGCCCGTCATGAATGAGTTGAACAACGCTGCGTCGTGGTGGCGTCGCTCCGGCGCGTACCCGGATGGCGGTGGGCCAGGCGGCGCGACGGCCACCGGGTGGCCGCGCCCCCGTCCGGGCGGGTCCACGGTGGTCAGACCTCGGCCAGACCTACGTAGTTCTCGGCCAGGCTGGTGGCGTAGGCGCGGGAGGTGGCGACGTACCGCAGGGTGGCGGTCTGCAGCTTCGCCTCGTACGGGTCGTCGGTCGCCAGCCGGTGCAGCATGGAGGTCATCCACCAGGAGAAGTGCTGCGCCCGCCAGACCCGGCGCAGCGCGGTGGCCGAGTAGCCCGCCAACAGGTCGGTCCGCCCGTGGCCGTACCAGGCGGCGAACGCCTCGCCGAGCAGCGCGACGTCGGCCAGCGCCAGGTTCATGCCCTTCGCGCCGGTCGGCGGGACGATGTGCACCGCGTCGCCGGCCAGGAACAGCCGTTCCCACTGCATCGGCTCGACCACGAAGCTGCGCATCGGGGTGACGGACTTCTCCAGCACCGGCCCCTCGGTGAGCGACCAGCCCGGCACCGTCTCCAGCCGGGTCCGCAGCTCCGTCCAGATCCGTCCGTCCGGCCAGTCGGCGACATCCGCGTCCGCCGCGACCTGGAGGTACAGCCGGGAGACCTCCGGTGAGCGCATGCTGTAGAGGGCGAAACCCCGGTCGTGGTGGGCGTAGACGAGTTCCCGCACCGCCGGTGCGGCGGCGGCCAGCACGCCGAGCCAGGCGAAGGGGTACGCCCGTTCGTGGCTGGTCAGCACCCCCTCGGGCACCGCGGCCCGGCTCACCCCGTGGAAGCCGTCGCAGCCGGCCACGAAGTCGCAGCGCAGCTCCTCCGCGCGCCCGTCGCGTCGGTAGTGGACGACCGGCGCGTCGGAGTCGAGCCCGGTCAGCCGGACGACGTCGGCGTCGAACAGCAGCGTGCCGCCGGCCGCGAGTCGGGCGGCGATCAGGTCCTTGACCACCTCCTGCTGGCCGTAGACGGTGATCGCCCGGCCGGTCAGCTCGGTCATCGGCACCCGGTGCGACTCACCGGCGAAGCGCAGCTCGATACCCTCGTGCCGCAGTCCCTCCCGGCGCAGCCGCTCGCCGAGACCGGTGCGGCAGAGCAGGTCGACCGAGCCCTGTTCGAGGACGCCGGCCCGGACCCGCTGCTCGACGTGGCTGCGGCTGCGGGTCTCCAGCACCACCGAGTCGATGCCCTGCCGGTGCAGCAGGTGCGACAGCATGAGTCCCGCCGGCCCGGCGCCGACGATGCCGACCTGGGTACGCATCTGCGACCTCCTCGTTCCCCGTGCGGCCCCGGTCCAGACGGGAGTGTGCGGGGTCCTCCCGGGAGGCTGCGGGCTGCGCCCGACGGGTGTCCGGCGGTGTTCGGTGACCGAACGGCCGTTCTCCCTATGAACGTTGGCACGCGGTCCGGCCGCCGTCAACGCGTTGACGTACGTCGTTGTCCGTCGTACGTTCGACATGAGTACGGCGGTCCGCATGGCGCACAGCCGGCGGTGCCCGGTTCGCGGCAGGCGGGGGAGGCTGATGGCGCGGCTCGTCTCGCTCGCCGACGGCGTGGCGGAGCTGGTCCGCGACGGCGACACGGTGGCCCTGGAGGGGTTCACCCACCTCATCCCGTTCGCCGCCGGTCACGAGGTCATCCGCCAGCGACGGCGGGAACTCACCCTGGTCCGGATGACCCCCGACGTGGTCTACGACCAGCTCATCGGGGCCGGGTGCGCCCGTCGCCTGGTCTTCTCCTGGGGCGGCAATCCGGGGGTGGGCTCGCTGCACCGCTTCCGGGACGCCGTGCAGCAGGGCTGGCCGCGCCCGCTGGAGCTGGAGGAGCACAGCCACGCCGGGATGGCGAACCGCTACCTGGCCGGGGCGTCCGGGCTGCCGTTCGCCGTGCTGCGCGGCTACACCGGCACCGACCTGCCCCGGCACACGGCCAACGTCAGCTCCGTCACCTGCCCCTTCACCGGGGAGACCCTCACCGCCGTGGCGGCCCTGCGCCCGGACGTGACGGTGGTGCACGCGCAGCGCGCCGACCGGGCCGGCAACGTGCAGATCTGGGGCATCACCGGGGTGCAGAAGGAGGCCGTGCTCGCGGCGCACCGGTCGCTGGTCACCGTGGAGGAGATCGTGGACGAGCTGACGCCGGTGCCCGGCCAGGTCGTGCTGCCCGGCTGGGCGGTCACCGCCGTCGCCGAGGTGCCCGGCGGCGCGCACCCCTCCTACACGCAGGGCTACTCGGTCCGGGACAACGACTTCTACCGGGCGTGGGACGCCGTGAGCCGGCACCGCGACACCTTCCGGGCCTGGCTCGACGAGCACGTGCACCGGGCCGGGGTGGCGACGTGAGCGGGGCGGACGCGACGACGGACTGGACCGCCGACGAGATGATGACCGTCGCCGCCGCCCGGCAACTGCGCGACGGCACCGCCTGTTTCGTCGGGATCGGGTTGCCCAGCACGGCGGCGAACCTCGCCCGGGCGACCCACGCCCCGCACCTGGCGCTGGTCTACGAGTCCGGCTGCCTCGGCGCGAAACCGGACCGGCTGCCGCTGTCCATCGGCGACGGCATCCTCGCCGACACCGCCGACGCGGTGGTGTCGGTGCCCGAGGTGTTCAACTACTGGCTCCAGCCCGGCCGGATCGACGTCGGCTTCCTCGGCGCGGCGCAGCTCGACCGGTACGGCAACCTCAACACCACCGTGGTCGGCGACTACGACGCCCCCCGGGTGCGGCTGCCCGGCGCCGGTGGCGCACCGGAGATCGCCGCCTCCTGCCGCGAGGTGGTGGTGATCGTCCGGCAGAACCTCCGCACCTTCGTCGAGCGGGTCGACTTCGTCACCTCGGTCGGGTACGGGGCGGGACCGGGCGACCGGGAACGGCTCGGCCTGCGCGGCGGCGGTCCCCGCCTGGTGATCACCGACCTGGGCGTGCTCGAACCCGATCCGGTCAGCCGCGAGCTGACCCTGACCCGGCTGCATCCCGGGGTGACCCAGGAACGGGCCCGGGCGGCCACCGGCTGGGACCTCGCCGTGGCCGAGCCGCTGACCACCGGTGACCCGCCGACGCCGCACGAGCTGGCGGTGCTGCGGACGTTGGCGACGACCACACGGGAGGGACGATGACCGGGGAGGCCGGCGGTGCGCCGGTGCTGCCGGCGTACCGGCGCGACGACGTCGACACCCACCCACCGCTGCTCAGTCCCGGCTACCGGTCGACCGTGACGCGGGCCCCCCGGCAGCCGCCGGTCCACCTGCCGCAGCGGCTGACCGAGGTCACCGGGCCGCTGCTGGGCGAGGGACGACTCGGCGACCTCGACCACGACCTGACCCGCCAGCACGACGGCCCACCGCAGGGGCAGCGGATCATCGTGCACGGCCGGGTCCGGGACGGCGACGGTCGCCCGGTGCCGCACACCCTGGTCGAGATCTGGCAGGCCAACGCCGCCGGGCGCTACCGCCACGCGAGCGACACCTGGCCGGCCCCGCTGGACCCGCACTTCGACGGGGTGGGCCGGACCCTCACCGACGACCGGGGGCGCTACCGGTTCGTCACCGTGCGGCCCGGCGCGTACCCCTGGCGCAACCACGACAACGCCTGGCGGCCGGCGCACATCCACTTCTCGCTGTTCGGCCGGGCGTTCACCCAACGGCTGGTCACCCAGATGTACTTCCCCGACGACCCGCTCTTCTTCCAGGATCCGGTGCTCCACGCGATCCGTGACCCGGACGCCCGGCAACGGCTGGTCGCCCGCTACGACCACGCCGGCACGGTGCCGCAGTGGGCGCTGGCGTACGGGTTCGACATCGTGCTGCGGGGCCGGGAGGGCACCCCCTTCGAGGACGGCGACGACGATGAGTGAACGGCTGGGCGTCACCCCGGCACAGACGGTGGGGCCGTACCTGAGCATCGGTCTGCACTGGCCCGACGGCCCGTACGTCGTCCCCGAGGGCACCCCGGGGGCGTTCTGGATCCGGGGCCGGATCCTCGACGGCACCGGAACGCCGGTGGTCGACGCGCTGGTGGAGAGCTGGCAGGCCGACCCCGACGGCCGGTTCGACCATCCGGACGACCCGCGCGGGGCCTGGCCGCCCGCGCTCGCGGGATTCCGGGGGTTCGGCCGCAGCGAGACCGACGAGCGGGGGCGGTACCGGCTGCTGACCGTCCGACCGGGGGCACTGCCCGCCCTGGACGGCGGCACCGAGGCCCCGCACCTCAACCTGTCGATCCTCGGCCGGGGGCTGCTGCACCGCCTGGTCACCCGGCTCTACTTCCCCGACGAGCCGGCGGCCAACGCCGTCGACCCGGTGCTGCGCGGTCTCGACGCCGACCGCCGGGCCACCCTGCTGGCCACCACCGCGCCGGACGGGTTCCGCTTCGACATCCGCCTCCAGGGTGACCGTGAGACCGTCTTCTTCGCCGTCTGACGGCCTGCTCTCCGGCCTCTCCGGCACCCCGGACGTGGACGCCGAACTCGGCGACCCGGCCCTGTTGCGGGCGCTGCTGGACGGGGAGGCGGCGCTGGCCAGGGCCGGGGCGGACGCCGGTGTGCTGCCCGGGTCGGCGGCCGACGCGATCGTCGCCCGGTGCCGCCCCGAGCGGTACGACCCGGTTGCCCTCGGCCGGGCCGCCGACGCCGCCGGGAATCCGGTCGTCCCGCTGGTGCGGGAGTTGACCGCCGCCGTGCCCGCCTCGGCCCGGCCGTGGGTGCACCTCGGGGCGACCAGCCAGGACATCCTGGACACCGCGCTGAGCCTGGTGGCGGTGCGGGCGCTCGGTCCGCTGCTGCGCCACCTGGACGCCGCCGTCGACGCCGCCGCCCGGCTCGCCGCCACCCACCGGGACACCGTGCTGGTCGGCCGGACCCTCGGGCAGCAGGCGGCACCCACCACCTTCGGGCTCAAGGCCGCCGGGTGGTCGACCGGCCTGGCGCAGGCCCGGGACCGGCTCCGGCAGGCGGGTGCCGGGCAGCCCGCCCAGCTCGGCGGCGCGGTCGGCACCCTGGCCGCCCTCGGCCCGGCCGGTCCGCGGGTCGCCGAGCGGTTCGCGGCCCGGCTGGGGCTGCCCGCGAGCCCGCTGCCCTGGCACACCTGCCGGCAACCCCGCCTCGACCTGACCGCCGCCCTCGGTGCGGCACTCGCGGCGACCGGCAAGGTCGCGCTCGACGTGGGACTGCTCGCCCAGACCGAGATCGGCGAGGTCGCCGAGGGGGGCACCGGCCGGGGCGGCTCCTCGGCCATGCCGCACAAGCGCAACCCGGTGGACTCGATCCTGATCGGGGCCGCGGCGCGCCGCGGCCCCGGCCTGGTCGCCACCCTGTTCGGCGCGGCCGTACAGGAACACGAAAGGTCCGCCGGCGGCTGGCACGCCGAGTGGGAGCCGCTGTGCGAGCTGCTGCACCTGGCCGGCGGTGCCGCCGGCCGGTGCGCCCGGCTACTGACCGGGTTGCACGTCCGTCCGGAACGGATGCGGGCGAATCTCGACGCGACCGGCGGGCTCGTGCTCGCCGAGGCCGTCGCCGCCCGGCTGGCCCCCGCCGTCGGGCGCAGCGCCGCGCACGACCTGGTCACCCGCGCCGCCGCCGCACCCTCGTTCCGGGCCGCGCTGCTCGCCGACCCCGAGATCCGCGCCCATCTGTCCGAGGCGCAGCTCGACGAGGCGCTCGACCCGCACCGGTGGCTCGGGTCGGCCGGCCCGCTCGTCGACCGGGCGCTGGCCGCCGTCCGGGGCGCGGGCCGGTGACCTCCCGGCTGCACGTCACCGTCGACGGTCCGGCCGCCGCGCCGGTGCTGCTGCTCGGCAGTTCCCTCGGCACCACCGCAGCGATGTGGGAACCCCAGGTCCCGGTGCTCGCCGAGCGGTTCCGGGTCATCCGGTACGACCACCTGGGTCACGGCCGCTCGGCGGTGCCGGACGGGCCGTACACCCTGGACCTGCTGGGCCGGGAGGTGCTGCGGACGCTGGACGCCCTCGCGGTGCCGTGGGTGCACTACGCCGGGCTGTCCCTCGGCGGGATGGTCGGGATGTGGCTCGCCGCCCACGCGCCCGAGCGGGTGCGGCGGCTGGCGCTGCTGTGCACCGCGGCGTGGCTCCCCCCGCCCGCCCCGTGGCGGGAGCGGGCGGCGACGGTACGGGCCGGCGGCCTGTCGACGATCGCCGACGCGGTGGTGGCCCGCTGGTTCACCCCGGCGTTCGCCGTGGCCCGCCCGGACGTGGTGGCCGGGTGCCGGGAGCTGCTCACCGCGACGCCCCCCGCCGGCTACGCCGCCTGTTGCGAGGCGATCGCCGCCATGGACCTCCGCCCCGACCTGGGTCGGATCGGCACGCCGACGCTGGTCGTCGCGGGCGCGGACGACCCGGCGACCCCGGTCGCGCACGCCCGGGAGATCGCCCGGGGTATCCCCGGGGCACGGCTGGTCGTCCTCGACGCGGCGGCGCACCTGGCCAACGTCGAGCAGGCCGGGCCGGTGGGTCGGCTCCTGCGTGAGCACTTCGAGGAACCGGGTGAGCGATGAACGACCACGAGCGGCACGAGGCCGGCATGGCGGTACGCCGGCAGGTGCTCGGTGACGCGCACGTCGACCGCGCGGTCGCCGGCACCGACGAGTTCACCGCCGACTTCCAGGACTTCATCACCCGCTACGCGTGGGGGGAGGTGTGGAGCCGGCCGGGTCTCGACCGGCGTACCCGTAGCTGCGTCACCCTCGCCGTGCTGGCCGCCCTGCACCACGACGAGGAGCTGGCGATGCACGTGCGGGCCGCGCTGGGCAACGGGCTGAGCCCGCAGGAGGTGGCGGAGGTGCTGCTCCAGGTCGGCGTCTACGCTGGCGTACCGGCGGCGAACCGGGCGTTCCGGGTGGCCCGGGAGGTCCTGCGGCAGGAGGCGGGGTGAGCGTGGGCGGGGAGGCGGCGCGGTCGCCGGACTTCGTGCAGTCGCTGGAGCGCGGACTCGCGGTGATCCGGGCCTTCGACGCCGAGCATCCGCGGCTCACGCTGAGCGAGGTGGCCCGTCGGACCGGGCTGACCCGGGCCGCCGCCCGCCGGTTCCTGCTCACCCTGGTCGAGTTGGGTTACGTGCACACCGACGGCCGGTTGTTCTCGCTGCGGGCGCGGATCCTCGCCCTCGGCTACGCGTACCTGTCGGGGCTGAGCCTGCCCGAGATCGCGCAGCGGCACATGGAGGCCCTGGTCGCGCAGGTGCACGAGTCCTGTTCGGTGTCGGTGCTCGACGGCGACGAGGTGGTCTACGTCGCCCGGGTGCCCACCAAGAGGATCATGACGGTGGGGATCAACGTGGGCACCCGGTTCCCCGCGTACGCCACCTCGATGGGACGGGTGCTGCTGGCCGCGCAGCCGGCGGACTGGTTGGACGGCTACCTCGCGACCGCGTCGCTGCGGCCGTTGACCCGGCGTACCGTCACCGACCCGGCGAGGTTGCGGGCCGTCCTGACGAAGATCGCCGGCCAGGGCTACGCCATCGTGGACCAGGAGCTGGAGGAGGGGTTGCGCTCGCTGGCCGCACCGATCCACGGCGAGGACGGCACGGTCGTCGCGGCGGTGAACCTGTCCGCCCACGCCAGCCGGGGGTCCTTCGAGCTGATCCGGCGGGAGCTGCTGCCACCGCTGCTGGCCACGGCGCGGCGGATCGAGGAGGACCTGCGGGGCGCGGCCTGAGCCGGCCGGACCGCCGTCACCCCACCCGGTAGAGCCGGTCCGCCGGGTCCACGACGGCGTTCAGCAGCGCGCCGGGCACGAGCGCCGGGTCGTCGGGCCGGACGGTGTCGGCCTCGAAGGCGGCGAACCCGGGTCCGTGGATCCGCAGGTGGAGCAGGAGCCCCGGGTCCTCGCCGCCGAGGTGGTGCGCCACGGTGAGGATCTCCGCCGTCGCGGCGACCCCGGTGGCGTCGAGCTGGCGCGCGTCGCGGCGGGACCGGTCGACCACCCGCCAGCCGAAGAGGCCGAAGCCGACGCTGACGACGGTGGTGAACACCCCGCCGGCGAGCAGGCCCCAGCGCTCCCCGGTCGACACCGGCAGGTCGCCCAGCAGGTCGGCGGCGAGCAGGGCCGGCCCGGGCAGGCAGATGGCCAGGAAGACCAGCCGGCAGAGGAAGGCGCCGACCGGGCCGATGCGGTTCTCGGCCTCCCGGGGTGCGCTCGTCATGTCGGCACCCTAGAACACCCCTCGGCGGGCCGGTACCCGGTACCGGCCCGCCGCGCGGTCTGATCCGCCTGCCTCCTCGGGCGGTCGGTCAGCTTCCGGTGCAGGTGGCGGTGGCGCCGGCGCCGGTCCCGGTGCCCTGGAATCCGAAACTGGTGGCCTGCCCGGCGGCCAGCCGTCCGTTGTAGCTCTGGTTCGTGACGGTGACGCTGCCGCTGGTGCCGCTGCCGACGCCGTTCCACAGCGAGGTGACCGACGCTCCGCTCGGCAGGTTCAGGGTGACCCGCCAGCCGGTGAGCGCGCTGGTTCCCGCGGTGACGCTGACGTTGGCGACGAACCCGCCGTTCCACTGGTCCTGCACGGCGTAGACCGCGGTGCAGCCGCCGTTCCCGCCGGGCGGCGTGGTCGGCGGGGGAGTCGTCGGTGGGGGAGTGGTGGGTGGGGGAGTGGTGGGCGGTGGCGTGGTCGGTGGCGGCGTGGTGGGCGGGGGAGTGGTGGGCGGCGGGTCGCCGAGCGTCAGGTTCTTCTGCTGGACGGTCCACTGGGTGCGGCAGAGCCCGCAGTTGGCGCCGACGAAGTTGCCGCCGGCGGTGGTGTCGCCCTTGAGCCGCCACTTGAGGTAGAGCACCGCCACCCGGCCGAACTCGCCGCCGTTGGGCTGGTCGTAGGTGCCGCCGTGCCCGACGTTGAGGTTGCCCATGAAGGCGGGCAGCCCGGCCGGCAGCTTGCCCCAGTCGTCGATGGCGTTCGGGTAGGCGATGTCGCTGGGGCCACCGACGAAGTAGGCGATCGGCTTGGTCAGCCGCCGGAGCTGGTAGTCGTCGGCGTCGTTGAGCAGGCCGCTGCTGAAGATGCCGGTGGTGGTCACCCGGGGGTCGTTGGAGACGGCGTACGCCTCCAGGCCGCCGCAGGAGAAGCCGGCGACGGCGACCTTGCCGGTGTCGATCCGGTTGTAGTACTTGCTGCCCTGGCGGGAGTTCTCGGCCACGGCCCAGTCGATGGACTGGGTGAGCATCTGCGAGTTGGTCGAGCCGGAGGCGTTCGGCCCGCCGTTGGCGATGGCCAGGAAGCCGTGCGAGGCGATCTCACGCAGGAAGTTGCCCTGCGAGAGGCCGTTGGCCGAGCAGCCGCCGTTGCCCCAGACGAGGATCGGCAGCCGCTCGGACGGCAGCGTCTGCGGCCGGAAGATGGTGTGGTTGGGCAGGCTGGTCGAGGTCTCGTAGTCGGCGGGATAGGGCCCCGATCCGCCGACCGCGGCGTCGGCCGGTGTCGCGCCGAGGGTCATCAGCACGGCGGCTGCCGGCACGAGCGCGGCCGTCAGGCCGGCGTAGAGCTTCGATCTGAGTGGCATGCACCCTCCTGCGGGTGTCGGCGGTGGCACCCCCTGCGGTGGCGGGTCTACCGCCGGCCCGACCAGGGTGGTCAGCGCCGGTGACGGGGCGGGTCGACGTGGACGCGTCGACCGCCCTGCCGCGGTCCCACAGGCGGTCGCGGTATGCAGTTACTATCACTGTGGTAACGAAAAGTGTCAATGTCTTGCCTGTCTGGCGGGCCGGGTCCGACGCCCGTCCGTGCCGGTCAGTCGGTACGGCGTGGGACGCCGGGCGGGCCGTCGGCCGGTTCCGGGCGGGTGGCGTCCCGGGTGGCGTCGAAGTGGGTGATCCAGCCGGCGGCGGCCGGCCAGTGCGGGGCGGCCACCTCGACCAGCCGGGCGCGGGCGAGCGCGCCGAGCGCGCCGTGGACGTCCAGGAAGGTCTCCCGGGCCTGCTGGCGGGGCCAGGGCTGCGGTAGCAGGTGGGCGGGCAGGTCCGGGTCGGTGTCGGCGAACCGCCGCCAGGAGTCCATCGCGGAGGTGCGCGCCACCAGCGCCGTGGCCGGGTCGACCGAGCCCCGGCGGGCGGCCGCCCGCAACGGCGCGTAGCGCGCGACGAAGGCCGTGTAGCCGGCGGCGAGGCCGGTCAGGTCGTACGCGGCGGCCGGGCCGTGCGGGCCGGACTCCTCGTCGAACCGGGCGTGCAGCACCGACCAGCGCGCCCCCTCGACGGCGTGCAGCAGCGCCGTCAGCTCCGCCCGGACCGCTCCGGCGTGGCTGCCCGGCCGGATCCACACGCTGTCGTAGAGGCCCACGAAACCGTGGCCGGTCAGCGCCCGGCGCACCGCGTGCCGGGCGGCCTGGCCGGAGCTGGGGACCGAGAAGGAGACCACCACCCAGTCCCCGGTCCAGTGCGGTGGGCGTGCGCCGAAGTCCAGGAAGTACCGCATCCGGGAGCGGTGCCGGGCGATCGCCGCGGGCGTGAGGTGGTAGACCGGCGGCCGGGTGTTACCCCGGGCCGCGATGAGACCACGCTTGACCAGCCGGGACAGGGCGGCACGGGCGCTCGGTTCGGTGATCCCGAACTCCCGCAGCATCGCGATGACCGCCGCCGACGGCAGGTCGGCGTCCGCGGAGTCGAGGTACTCACCGAGCAGGGTGGCCAGCAGGTGCTGCGGGCTCGACCCGAGCTGGGCCCGGGGGGTGCGGACGTCGTCGGTGGGCTGTTCGGCGTTCACCCCGTCAGATTGTCCCACCACGGTGGGGCCGCGCCCGGCCGCCGGGGTCGGGCGCGACTTCTCCTCCGGTTCCGGCCCCGACTCCGGCGGGAGGCCGCCGGGCCGGTCCCGTGGCCTCCCACCGGTCGGTCAGTGGCCCATGACGAGGTCCATCACCTCGCTGCGCAGCTTGCCGAAGAGCGGCTCCTGCTTGGTGTGGATCTGGTCGCGGTCGCGGGGCAGCGGCACGTCCACCGTCGCCTTCACCGTCGACGGACCCTTGCTGAGCACCACCACCCGGTCGGAGAGGTAGACCGCCTCGTCGATGTCGTGGGTGATGAACAGGACGGACTTGTTCCACTCCCGCCACACCCGCAGGGTGAGATCCTCCAGGCTGATCCGGGTCTGCGCGTCCACCGAGGCGAACGGCTCGTCCATCAGCAGGATCTTCGGCTTGTTGATCAGCGCGCGGGCGATGGCCACCCGCTGCTGCATGCCGCCGGAGAGCTGCCACGGGTACTTCCCGATCACCGAACGGGGCAGCCCGACGGCCTCCAGCAGGCTGTCCACCGCGCTGCCCACCGCGGCCCGGCTGGCCCCGGTCCGGCGCAGCGGCAGTCCGATGTTGCGCTCGACGGTGAGCCACGGGAACAGCGAGCGGCTGTAGTCCTGGAACACGATCGCCATGTCCTCGGACGGGCCGTCGCCGATGGTCTCGCCGAACGACCGGACCTGGCCGGCGCTGGGCCGCATCAGTCCGGAGATGCAGTTGAGCAGCGTCGTCTTGCCGCTGCCCGACGGCCCGACGATGGAGACGAACTCACCGGCGCGCACCTCCAGGTCCACCTGCTCGATGGCCAGGTGGTCGACCCCGTTGGTGGTGTACGTCTTGGACAACCCCGCGACGACCAGCGCGGCCGAGGTGTCTTCCGGGTCGCTCATGCCGATCTCCCTACCGTCGGTCGCCCGCGGAGCGCCCACCGCTCGTACAGGCCGAAGAGTGCGTTGAACAGGATGCCGATCGCGCACGCCATCACCACGCCGGCGAACATCCGGGGGGTGTCGAACTTCTGCTGCTGGAGCAGGATCTGGTAGCCGACGCCGGAGGTGGAGGCGTACAGCTCGGAGCTGACCATCAGCACCACCGCGATGCCGAGGCTGACCCGCGCGCCGGCCAGGATGCGCGGCAGCGCCGCCGGGAGCACGACGAACCGGAAGCGGTCCACCCGGCGCAGCCCGATCGCCCGGGCGCTGTTGAGGGCGAGCCGGTCGACGTTGGCCACCCCGTCCATCGCGTTGAAGACGACCGGCCAGACCGAGCCGAACGCGATCACGAAGATGGGCATCCGGTCGTTGATCCCGAGCAGCACGATCGCGATCGGGATGAGCACCACGGCGGGGGTCGCGACGCCGAGCCGCACCACCGGCGCGCACAGCCACTCCAGACGTCGGCTGCGTCCCAGCGCCACACCGACCAGGGTGCCCACCGCCACCGCCAGCGCGTAGCCGATGCCGAGCCGGAACATGCTCGCGCCGACGTCGGCGACGAACGCGTCGGAGGCGAAGAGCCGGTACGCCGGTCCGCTCCACCACAGGTCGACGAACGCGCCGGCCACCCGGCTCGGTGGCGGGGTGAACGACGAGTTGCGCCAGCGCAGCAGCACCTCGGCCACGAGCACCAGGGCGAGCACGAGCCAGGTGTAGGAGACCACCCGGATGAGGAATCTGCGCACTGTCTACTCCTGCCTGGACGGACGCCAGCGGATGACGCGGCGCTCGGCGAGCTGGGCGGCGATGTTGAGCACCATGCCGGTGATGCTGACCGCGAGCACCCCGGCGTAGACCGCGTCCGCCCGTTGCGCCTCCTGGTAGCTGACCAGCACCGTGCCGACGCCGGTGGTGGCCCCGAGCAGCTCGGCGCTCAGGGTCACCACGAAGGCGATGCCGGTGGCGATCCGGATGCCGGTCACCACGTACGGCAGGGTGGTCGGCAGCAGCACCCGGCGCATCGTCTCGATCCGGCCGAACTTCAGCGCCTGGGCGACCCGCAGCGTGAGCGGTTCGACGCTGCGTACCCCGTAGATGGTGTTGACCAGGACGATCCAGAAGACCGAGAAGGTCACCACCGAGATCTTCATCTGCGGTCCGAGGCCGATGAGGACGATCGCCACCGGAATCAGCGTGACGACCGGCATGGCCCGCCCGATGTCGATCACCAGGGAGCTGGCCCGGGCCAACGGGGCGAGGTAGCCGACCACCAGGCCGAGCGGGATGCTGATGGCCACCGCGAGGCCGAGGCTGACCGCCCAGGTGGCGAGCGTGTCGAAGTACTCCCGGACGAAGTCGGCGTCCCCGAGCAGACCGCCGAACGCCCGCCCGACCGCGACCGGGCCGGGCAGCCCGGACGCGGGCACCACCCCGGCGGCGGCGACGGCGGCCCAGCCGGCGACCAGCAGACCGAGGCCCGCCGCCCCCCAGATCACCGGCTCGCCGCGCCGCAGCGCGGTGCGGAGGGCGGCCATCAAGCCGACTCGTGGACGAGGCCGGAGGTGTCGACCTTCGTGCTGATCGCGCCGAACTCGTGGGCGATGTCGGCCATCTTCTGCAACGCCGCCCGGTCCACCTCGCCGGACAGCTCCTCGAACTGGCTGGCCCGGATCGCCTCCACGGTCGTCTTGCCGAAGTCGGCCGCCATCTTCTGCCACTCCGCCTCGTTGGCCGGGTCCTGGATCTGCCGCAGCGACTCGTCCATGGCGGCCCGGAACTTGGCGATCCGGTCGGCGTTGCCGGCGACGAACTTCTCCGACGCGACGTAGCCGGCGTAGTTGATCCGTCCCTGCACGTCCGCGTACGGCTCGCCGAGCCAGGTCGCCCCGCCCTCGCGGACCAGGGTCTGGCCGATCGCCCCGCTGGCGTTGATCGCGTCGACCGCGCCGCCCTTGATCGAGGTGGCCATCTGCGCGCTCGGGATGTTGACGTACTTGATCTTCTTGTCGTCGCAGCCGGCCTTGCGGACGGCCGCGCTGGTGTAGACCTGGCCGGGGCCGTTGAGCTCGGTGACCCCGACGGTCTTGCCGACCAGGTCGCAGTAGGTCTTCGCGCCGCTCTTCGTGCTGGCGAAGACGCCCCGGCTGCGGGTCGGGTCCGGCGGCGTGGGATTGAAGTACGCACCCATCACGATCTTGACCTGCACCCCCTGCGAGGCGGCCACGATGGCTCCCCATCCACCGGAGAAGGCCAGGTCGACCTGGCCGGAGTCGGCCGCGGCGACGGCGGACGAGGCGGACGCGAGGGTGACCGGTTCGACGGCGACGCCGTGCTTGGCGAAGATGCCCTTCTGGAGCGCCCAGACCAGGGTGATCTCGTTGGGGAAGCCGATCTGGGTGACCTTCAGCGGCGCTCCCAGCGACGGGTCGGCGGGGGCGCTGGACCCGCCGTCGGAGAAGCAGCCGGACAGGGCGAGCGCGCTGACGGCGGCCAGCGCGATGCCCAGCCGCCCGCGCCTGGTCGGTCCGCCGTGCCGGCGGCGGTGCGGGGCGCGGTCGTGCGCCCGACGAGGTGCTGCGGCGGCCCGGTCTCCCGGGGTGCGCGCCTCGGGGTCCACAAGAAAAGCCATGGGGATGTCCTCCAGGGAATTGACAGGCATCCCGGACGGGCGGCCGAACCGACCCGCGCGGAGTCGCCATCGACGCGGACGCCGACCGGTGGGCCGGTGGCGGTGCTCCGCGTGCGCTGACGGGACCTGATAGGGGGGTGAGGAGGGTACGGCGGTGTCCGATCGGGTTTGCCGATCGGACGTGGTGGGTGACGCGGGCCGGTGTCGCCAGGACTTCACGACAGGCGGCGGGATGACCGGCGCCTCGGTCACGGGCACGAGGAAGGGTGGCGGCCGTGCCGACGGTGGAGCTGCGTTGACGGGTGACAAAATCCTCTATGCGAGATGGCATCTTGTCAAGCGATCCATACTCGGTCTTGACGAGTTCGCGCACCTCGCGGCGGGTGTCGCTGCCCCGGACGACGCGGAGTGCGGGGTTGACAGTGCCGACAGGATGGGTAAATCTATCGCTATCCGAGATGGCGTCTCTCTTGTTGATACAGACTGCCCCGGCCGACGACCCGCACGAGCACGACGCGATCCGGGACGCAGGAAATCTGGCGAACGAACAGCGAGGTTCAGCCGTGACCAACCAGCAGGACGTGGACGTGACGATCACCGGCGGACCCACGCCGGGATCCGAGCGGATACTGACCCCGGAGGCGGTGGCGTTCCTCGCCGGACTGCACCGCCACTTCGGGGCCCGACGCGACGAACTCCTGGCGCTGCGCGACGCACGGCAGGCCGAGCTGGACGCCGGGGCCGTGCTCGACTTCCTCCCCGAGACCGCGCGGGTACGCGACGGGGACTGGCGGGTCGCGCCCCCGGCCCCCGGGCTGGTGGACCGGCGGGTCGAGATCACCGGCCCGACCGACCGGAAGATGACGATCAACGCGCTGAACTCCGGTGCCAAGGTGTGGCTCGCCGACTTCGAGGACGCCATCACCCCCACCTGGGAGAACGTCATCTCGGGTCAGC
The DNA here is from genome assembly GCF_029581315.1 of Micromonospora sp. WMMD714. Taxonomy (NCBI): domain Bacteria; kingdom Bacillati; phylum Actinomycetota; class Actinomycetes; order Micromonosporales; family Micromonosporaceae; genus Micromonospora; species Micromonospora sp. WMMD714. The sequence goes on along the minus strand of NZ_CP120744.1, from coordinate 5,884,365 downwards.
TCAACCTCGTCGACGCGCTGGACCGCACCATCGACTTCAGCACCCCCGACGGCAGGTCCTACGCCCTCGGCGACGACCTCGCCACCATCGTCGTGCGGCCCCGGGGGTGGCACCTGGACGAGAAGCACCTGCTCGTGGACGGGCAGCCGGTCGCCGGTGCGCTGGTCGACTTCGGGCTCTACTTCTTCCACTGTGCGCGGCGGCAGCTCGACGCCGGCCGTGGCCCCTACTTCTACCTGCCCAAACTGGAGGGTCACCGGGAAGCCCGACTGTGGAACGACATCTTCGTCTGGGCACAGCGCGACCGGGGCATCCCGCAGGGCACCATCCGGGCCACCGTGCTGATCGAGACGATCCCGGCGGCGTTCGAGATGGACGAAATCCTCTACGAGCTGCGGGAGCACTCGGCCGGCCTGAACGCCGGCCGGTGGGACTACCTGTTCAGCATCATCAAGAAGCACCGCAACCGGGGAGCGGACTTCGTCCTGCCCGACCGTAACTCGGTCACCATGACCGCGCCGTTCATGCGGGCGTACTGCGAACTGCTGGTGCGGACGTGCCACGCGCGGGGCGCGCACGCCATCGGCGGCATGGCGGCCTTCATCCCCAGCCGGCGCGACGAGCAGGTCAACGCCACCGCCCTGGCCAAGGTCCGGGAGGACAAGACCCGCGAGGCGTCGATCGGGTTCGACGGGTCCTGGGTGGCGCACCCGGACCTTGTGCCGCTGTGCCGGGAGGTCTTCGACGGCGTCCTGGGCGACGCGCCGCACCAGCTCGACCGCACCCGCGACGACGTCAAGGTCGACGCCGCCGCGCTGCTGGACGTCCGGTCGGCCGGTGGGCAGGTCACCGAGGCCGGGCTGCGCAACAACGTCAGCGCCGCGCTGCAGTACCTCGCGGCCTGGCTCGACGGCCTGGGCGCGGTCGCGATCTTCAACCTGATGGAGGACGCCGCCACCGCCGAGATCGCCCGGTCCCAGGTGTGGCAGTGGGTACGTAACGACGTCGTCCTGGCCGACGGGCGGCAGGTCACCCGGGACCTGGTCGAGCAGGTGGTCGACGAGGAGATCGCCAGGATCTCCGCCGACCGGGGGCCGACCTTCGACGCCGCCGGTTACGCCGCCGCCCGGGACCTCTTCGTCGAGGTCAGCCTCGCCGACGACTTCGTCGAGTTCCTCACCCTGCCGGCGTACGAGCGGATGTCGTGAACAGTCATCGAGAAGGGATCTGATGTGGTCGATATCGTGGGTGGCCCCGCGGCATGGCGGGGTCCGGAGATCGTGGACAGTCCGGACTGGAAGATCGAACTGACCGACGCGCACGTCGGTGAGCTGATGGCGGCCCTGGCGGCGGTGGACCGGCCCGGGGCCGGGCTCCGGGACGTCACGAAGGAGAACTTCGTGCTGCCGACGCTCGCCCCGGTGCTGTCGGGCGTGGTCGACAAGCTGGTCGACGGTCGTGGCTTCGTGCTGGTGCGCGGCGTGCCCGTCGAGCGGCTGACCGAGCGGCAGGCGGAGCTGATGTACTGGGGCATCGGGCTGCACGTCGGCATCCCGATCCACCAGAAGACCGAGGACGACCTGCTCATCCACATCCGCGACCAGGGTGTCGACCGCGACGACCCGCTGGTGCGCGGCTTCCAGACCAGTGCCCGGCTGGACTACCACGCCGACTCCTCGGACGTGGTGGGCCTGCTGTGCATCCGTCCGGCGATGTCCGGCGGGGTCAGCACGATCGTCAGTTCGGTCGCCGTCCACGACGAGATCGTCCGACGCCGCCCCGACCTGGCCGAGGCGCTGTACGCGGACTGGTGGCACGACCGCCGGTCCGGCAACGGGCCGGAGAGCTTCTTCCAGTGCCCGATCTTCGGCCGCAACGCCGACGGCAAGCTGTTCGCGCACTACGGCCGGGCGTACATCGAGTCGGCACCCCGGGGCGAGGGCGTGCCCGACCTCACCCCGACCCAGATCGAGGCGATGGACCTGCTCGACGAACTCGACAACTCCGACGAGTTCGTGCTCAACATGAACTTCGCCCCCGGCGACATCCAGTTCCTCAACAACTACACCATCATGCACGCGCGCACCGACTACCAGGACCACCCGGAGCCGGAACGCAAGCGCGACCTGATCCGGCTCTGGCTGGTCATCGACCGTGACCTCGGCCTGCCGCCGGCCTTCGACGCCGGGGGCATCGTGCCCCGCGCGGTCGCGCTGGCCCGGTGACCACGCCGCCCACCACGGTCGACCGGCGCGTCCGGCGACCGGCCGGCCGTGGTGGGCGGTCACCTTCCCGCGCGGACGGCACACCCGGTGCCGTCCGCCGCACCGGCACCCGGGTCGCTCGGCCGGGCGGGGCGGGCGCGGGAGCCGTACCGGTGGCCGGCTCAGCCGACCCGTCGTGCGCGGGCCAGCGCCAGCGCGCCCAGGCCGGCGGAGAGTAACCCCACCACCAGGGCCAGGTATCCGCCACCGCGTCCGTTGCCGGTGCCGACGCCGCTGTCCGACGTGGCCACCACCAGGCCACCCAGGGCCATGCCGGCCACCCCCGCCGTCAGGGCCAGGACGGCGCCGCGCCGTCCGACGCCGCGCCGGCCCAGCGCCAGCGCACCGACGACCGACCCGGCCAGCCCCAGCAGCGCGGCCAGGGTGGCCCCGAGCCGCCCGGCGCTCATGGTGGTGACACCGACGGGATCCTGCTGCGCCGCGAGGTGCGCCGACGCCGGGGCGGCGTACCCGGTCCCGCCGAGGACGGCGACGACGACCGCCGTCACCAGTCGGGACGACCGGAACGTGCCTGCTGGACGCATGATGCTCCTCCTGTCCGCGCGACGTGTCCCCCACGCCGCTCCTGCCGATCATGTCGCCGGGCGCGGCCGTGGTCGTCCGCCGAACGTGGACGGTGTGCACTGCCGCCGTGGCGTACCCGGCCACCGCCGGGGCGGTACGGATACCGCGTCCGTGGTAGCCGACGCGTCGTCCTTCGGCAGGAGTCGCCCGGCGCCGCCTTCCGGCTAGGGTGCGCGCATGGACACCACCCGCTGCGGTGTCCGGGACTGGGCGACCGCCGGTGCGGTGGCGGTGACGTTGACGGTCGCCGGGCTGGCCGGTCACGCCGGTGCCCCGGATCGCGCCCCGGTCGGCTACGCGTTGCTGGCGGCCGGCGGTCTGGTCCTCGCCGCCCGCCGCCGGGCCCCGGTCGCCGTGCTGGTCGGCACCGGGTCGTGCGCGGTGGGATGCCAGGCGGCCGGCTTCGACGTGCCCGCCGTCGCCTTCCTGTTCGCGGTGTACGCCGCCGTGCGGGCGGGGCACCGCACGGCGACGGTGGTGGCGGCGGTGACGATGCTGGTGGCACTGCCGCTCGTCGCTCTCGGGCCGCCGCAGGAGCTGGCCCTGGGCGCGGCGCTCGCCCGTTCCCGGGGGGTGCTCGAACTGGCCTGGCTGGTCGCCGCCGGTGCGGCGGGTGAGGCGCTGCGCCAGGCCGAACGGCGGGCGGACGAGGCCGAGCGCACCCGGGAGGAGACCGCGCGGCGTCGCGCCGACGAGGAGCGGCTGCACATCGCCCGCGAGCTGCACGATTCGCTCACCCACCAGATCTCGGTCATCAAGGTGCAGGCCGAGGTGGCGGTGCACCTGGCCCGCAGGCGCGGAGAGGAGGTGCCGGAGGCGCTTCTGGCGATCCGGGCGGCCGGCCGGGAGGCGACCCGGGAGCTGCGGGCGACCCTGGAGGCGCTACGGGACGACGGTGAGACCACGCCGCGCGGTCTCGCCCACGTCCCGGAGCTGGTGCGTCAGGTCCGTGCCGGCGGTCTGGACACCACCCTGACGATCGGGGGAGACCGGCACGACGTGCCGGCGGCGGTCGATCGCACGGCCTACCGGATCGTCCAGGAGTCGCTCACCAACGTCACCCGGCATGCCGCCGCCGCCACCGCGTCGGTCCGGATCGACTACCGTCCGGGCGCGCTCGCGATCCGGGTCGACGACGACGGCAGCGCCCTCCCGGCCGGCGTGCCGACGCGCGGTGTCGGACTGCTCGCCATGCGCGAACGGGTGGCCGCGCTCGGTGGCCGGCTGCGCGCCGGACCACGCCGGGACGGCGGGTTCACCGTCCACGCCGACCTTCCCACGGGCGGTACGCCGTGATCCGGGTCCTGCTGGTCGACGACCAACCGCTGCTGCGCAGCGGCTTTCGTGCGTTGCTCGACATGGAGGACGACATCGAGGTGGTGGGGGAGGCCGCGGACGGCCTGGCGGCATTGGCGCTCACCCGACGGCACCGGCCGGACATCGTGCTGCTCGACATCCAGATGCCGGTGATGGACGGCATCGAGGTGACCCGGCGCATCGTCGCGGACCCGACCCTGACCGTGGTGCACGTCGTCGTCCTGACCAACTACGGCCTGGACGAGTACGTCTTCGACGCGTTACGCGCCGGGGCGGCCGGATTCCTGGTCAAGGACATCGTGCCGGAGGACCTCCTGCACGCGGTCCGGGTCGCCGCACGGGGGGACGCCCTGCTCGCACCGTCGATCACCCGCAGGCTCATCGACCGGTTCACCTCCGCGCGCCCCCGGGTGGACGTCGGCGTCGGGCCCGCCGGGCTGACCGCCCGGGAGCGCGAGACCGTCGCCCTGGTCGCGCGGGGCCTGTCCACCACGGAGATCGCCGACCGGTTGGTGATCAGCCCGTCGACCGCGAAGACCCACATCAACCGGGCCATGGCCAAGCTCCATGCCCGCGACCGGGCCCAACTGGTGATCTTCGCCTACGAGTCCGGCCTGGTCGCCCCCGGTGGCGGGTGAGTGCCGGGGCGACCCGCGGGTGACGTGCGGACGGGACCGGGCGGGCGACGGGCCGGGGCGGCGGTCGGCCTCGCGGCGTCCGCTGCGGCCCGTGACATGATGACGCCCATGGGCGAGCAGCAGGATGTCGGCGGGACCGACCGTCACCGTGGGTCGGGCGCCGCGGCGCAGGAGGCGACGGGCGGCGGGGTCGAGGCCCGGCTCGCCCTCGCCGGAGACCCCGGCACGACCCACCTGACCCTGATCGACCTGGCCGCCGACCCGTCGCCGGTGGTCCGCCGGGCGGTCGCCAGCCGGCCCGACGCGCCCGCCCAGGCGCTGCGACCGCTGACCCGCGACCATGACCGTGAGGTGCGGGAAGCGGTGGCGAGGAACCCGTCGACCTCGATCGCCAACCTGCTGCGCCTGGTCCGGGACGCCGACCGGTGGGTCCGCTGGGCGGTCGCCGGCAACCCGGCCTGCGACACGTCGGTACGCCGGGTGATGGTCCAGACCGCGGACAAGGAACTGCGTGGTCTGCTCGCCGAGTCGCGGGAACTGGAGCCCGAGCTGGCCGCGCGGCTGGCCGACGACGTCTCACCCGAGGTGCGGGAACGGCTCGCCGCGCACACCCACGACCCCGAGGTGATCACCGCGCTGCTGGCCGACCGGACGGCCCGGGTGCGCAAGGGGTTGGCCCGCAATCCGCGTACCACCGCCGTCCAGCGGGGCGCGCTCGCCGGGGATCCCGTGCCGGACGTCCGTGCCGCGCTGGTGGCCGCCGTCGCGCTGGACGAGGCGGACCTGCGCCGTCTGGTCGACGACCGTTCCGTGCAGGTACGGATGGCGGCGGCGACGTCGGAGCTGGTCCCGGCCGATATCCGGCAACTGCTCACCGACGATCCCGACGAACTGGTGGCCCGGGCGGCCCGGGAGTTCCGCTCCGGACCGGCGACTTCTCCGGTGGTACGCCGACCGCGCGTCGGTCACCGGGGCGCGGGAGGCGGTCGGGACCGGTCGGACCGCGCCCGGCACTGAGCCCAGCCCCGCACCGGCGGTCCGCTCTGCCGCGGCCGGCAGCCCCGCCTTCCGGTCCCCCCGGTGCCGATCATCGGCGGTCCGGACGACCGGCGTCGTCGGAGGTGTCCCGACGGGCGGAAGATCCGCGTACATTCTCGGGCGGATTGACCAGGGTGGCTCTCTTCGATTCCTTCCGACCGGACGGTAGCATTGTGGGGCTGTACAGGGGATAGGAGGCCACCAATGGCGCGTGCGACGTCCCGCCCGGAGTCGACCCGACGCCGGCAACGCTGGCCCGACGGGTACGACCCGGAGAACACCCGCAACTCGTTGATCACGAGTGCGCTGGGGCTGATCGAGCAGCGTGGCTTCGACCGCACCTCGGTGCAGGAGATCGCCGATCAGGCGCAGCTCACCAAGGGTGCCTTCTACCACCACTTCGCCAGCAAGGACGACCTGCTGCGGCACATCCAGGAGGAGTACCTGGAGGCGCAGCTCGCCGCCATCCAGAAGATCGAGGTCGACAGCGACGACCCGACCGTCCGGGTACGGGAGCTGATCCGGTTCAGCCTGACCAGCGTGGCCGAGTACCGGGCGCACGTGACGATCTTCTACCAGGAACGGCGCTACCTCACCGGTGACCTGTTCGCCGAGGTGACCCGCAAACGTGGCCTGGTGGAGGCGGCCTTCGCCGGGATGGTCGCCGACGGGGTCGCCCGGGGGGCGTTCCGCCCGGACGTCGACCCCCGCATCGCCACCTTCGGGCTGGTCGGGATGTGCGCCTGGGCGTACCAGTGGCTCAACGTGGGTGGTCCGCTCAGCGTCGACGAGGTGGCCCGCCAGTTCAGCGCGATGGTGCTGGAGGGCCTGTCCGCCCGGCCCGTCGGCTGACTTGGCGGCTGGTCGGGACGGGAGGCGGGGGTCGGCTGGCCTCCCGGATCGCCGGTCGGCACGGTTGTTCCCCGGCGGTGCAACCCCGGTCGGCTGACCGTCCGGTGGAGGACCGTCCGGCGGGGGAGCCTCAGCCGGCGAGGAGCTGGCGGGCCATGACGATCCGCTGGACCTGGTTGGTGCCCTCGTAGATCTGGGTGATCTTGGCGTCGCGCATCATCCGTTCGACCGGGTAGTCACGGGTGTAGCCGTAGCCGCCGAGGAGTTGCACGGCGTCGGTGGTGATCTCCATCGCCGCGTCGGAGGCGAAACACTTCGCCGCCGCCCCGAAGTAGGTCAGGTCGGCGTCGCCGCGCTCGGACTTCCCGGCGGCGGTGTAGGTGAGCTGCCGGGCCGCCTCCAGCTTCATGCCCATGTCGGCGAGCATGAACTGGATGCCCTGGAACTCCGCCACCGCCTTACCGAACTGCTTACGCTCCCGCACGTACCCCTTGGCGTAGTCCAGCGCCCCCTGGGCGATGCCGACGGCCTGCGCGGCGATGGTGACCCGGGTGTGGTCCAGGGTCCGCATCGCGGTGCCGAAACCGGTGCCGGGCTCGCCGATGATCCGGTCGGCGGGGATGCGGACGTTGTCGAGGTAGACCTCCCGGGTCGGCGAACCCTTGATACCCAGCTTCTTCTCCGGAGCGCCGAAGCTGACCCCCGGGTCGGACTTCTCCACCACGAACGCCGAGATCCCCCGCGACCGCGCCGCCGGGTCGGTCGCCGCGAACACGGTGTAGAACTCGGAGACGCCGGCGTTGGTGATCCACCGCTTGACGCCGTTGAGCACCCAGTGATCACCGTCACGCACCGCCCGGGTGGTCATCGACGCCGCGTCGCTGCCGGCCTCCGGCTCCGACAGGCAGTACGAGAACATCGCCTCCCCGGCCGCCACCGGCGGCAGGTACCGCCGCTTCAACTCCTCCGACCCGGCCAGGATCAGCGGCATCGTGCCCAGCTTGTTCACCGCCGGGATCAGCGACGACGAGGCGCAGGCGCGGGCCACCTCCTCGATCACGATCGCGGTGGCCAGGGCGTCCGCGCCCGCACCGCCGTACTCGACGGGGATGTGCGGGGCGTGGAAGTCGGCGGCCCGCAACGCCTCGTACGACGCCCGGGGGAACTCACCGGTCTCGTCGGCCTCGGCCGCGTACGGGGTCACCTTCGCGGCACAGACCTCACGAACCGCCGCACGGATCGCGTCGTGCTCCTCGGGCAACCGGTAGACGTCGAACACCGTAAAACCCCCTCGTCGCCACGCGTCACAGCAGCATACCACCTGGTCGGTATGAAATGTGTCCTTGAACTGTCCCGTCGGCCGGTGTTAGATACCCGCCAGTCGGAATGGGGAGAACCGGATCGCCCGCCCGGGGCCGCCCCGGACCGACACCCTGGACCCGCCGCCTGGAACGGAGCCCCGCCGATGCGCGCCCTGCGACGAACCACCATCGACACCCCGGACGACCTGCTGGAGCTGGTCGGTGCGGAGCTGGGCGTCAGCGCCCCGCGGGTGGTGACCCAGCAGCAGATCGACCAGTTCGCCGACGTCACCGGGGACCACCAGTGGATCCACGTCGACGTGGAGCGGGCCCGGTCCGGGCCGTTCGGCTCGACGGTGGTGCACGGGTTCCTGACCCTGGCCCTCGTTCCCCGGCTGCTCGCCGACATCCTGGCGGTGCGGACCTTCTCGATGGGGGTCAACTACGGTCTGGACCGGGTCCGCTTCGTCCGGCCGTTGCCCCCGGGTGTCGAGATCCAGGGCACCGCCACCCTCGTCGCGGCGAAGCCGATCGCCCCGGTGGGGGAGGGTGCCGCCGGTGTGCAGGCCAAGGCCTCGGTGGTGGTGGAGTTCGCCGAGACGTCGCAACCCTGCTGCGTGGCGGAGATCGTGTTCCGCTACTACGGCTGAGCCGGGCGGGCGGCGCTCACTCGGTCGCCGTGCGGGACGGCGTGACGAACCGGCCCCGGTAGAACGACAGCGCCGGCACGTCCGTCTGCTTCAGGTGCACCTGGTCGACGTCGATCAGGACGATCACGTGGTCGCCGCTGGTGATCACCTGGTCGCGTCGTCCGGTGAGGATCGCCGGGGTGTCGGGCAGCAGCGGCACACCGTCGAGGCCGGGCACCCAGGACACCCCGTCGAGCCGTTGCGCCCCGGACAGCCCCGAGGTGGCGAACCGCCGGGCCACGTCCTGCTGGTCCTGGCTGAGGATGTGGATCGCGATCCGCTCCGACCCGAGCAGGACGGGGAAGCTCGACGAGAAGCTGGTGACGCAGAACAGCACCTTCGCCGGTTCCAGCGAGACCGAGGTGAACGAGTTCACGGTCAACGCGGCGACGGTGCCGTCCGCGGTCACCGCCGTCACCGCGGTCACGCCGGTGGGGAAGTGCCCGCAGACCTGGCGGAACTCGGCGGAGTCGAACAGGGGCTCGGCCATCATCGGGTCACCGCCGGATCGCAGGAGTGGTGGTCGGGGCGGAGCCCGGCTTCGAGCTGGATGAGGCACAGGGTGTGGCCACCCGGGTCCTTCACCAGGTGCAGCCGTCCGTGCGGGCTGTCCACCGGCCCGACGGTCGGCAGCCCGCCGAGGGCGGTCACCCGGGCCAGCGCGTCGTCGAGGGACGCGACGGTGAAGTAGGTGATCCACGTCGAGGGGATGAGGTTGGGCCAGGCGTTGTCGAGTTCGAGGACCCCGGCGACCGGGACGTCGCCGAGCGTCAGGACGGTGTAGGGCCGGGCCGTCGGCGAGTCGTTGCGCTGCTGGGCGGTGTAGCCGAACAGGGCACGGTAGTAGGCCACCGCTGCGGCCGGCTCGCCGGTGTCCAGCTCGTTCCAGCACAGTGCCCCGAGCGAGTTGACCGTCTGCACGCCGACGCGGGACTCGCCCTGGTAGAGGCCGAAGGCCGCGCCGAACGGGTCGACGACCGCCGCGCCGGTGCCGGCCGCCGGCAGGTAGCGCGGGGGCGTGACCAGTTCGCCGCCGAGCGCCACCGCCTGTCGCGCGGAGGCGGTGACGTCGTCCACGGCGAAGTAGGTGAGCCAGCCCCGGGGGCGGTCGCCGTGCAGGGCGGCGGCGTCGGAGATCCCGGCGACGTCCCGCCCGTCGACGCTGCACATCCGGTAGGTGGTGGCACCGAGGCGTTCGGCGCGTACCGTCCAGCCGAGCAACGCGGCGTAGAAGGTCTCGGCCCGTTCCGGGTCGGGGGTGCACAGCTCCACCCAGACCGCTTCGCCGGGCTGGAATCGTCGGGTCATCAGGCTGCTCCCCGGGTGGCCGGGCCCGCGACGATCGTGCGGGCGGAGATGTCGTACGCCCGGTCGGCGGTGCCGGTTTCCAGGCTGGACTCGACCACCTCGACCACCGCCCGCAGGGTGGACCCCGGCACGGCCAACAGGGTGTCGAGGAGGTGGTCCACCGCCCGGTCGAGGTCGTCGTCGGCGACCACCCGGGCGACCAGACCCCAGTCGAGCAGTTGCCCGGCGGTCGCGGTCGCCGCGCCGGTGAGCAGGTGGTAGGCGTGCGGCCGGGGCAGCGACCGGGCGACGGTGTGGCCGACGCCGGCCGGGGCGAAGCCGTAGCGCGCCTCCGGGAGGGAGAGCTGGGCGTCCGTGGCGGCGACCGGCAGGTGGACGGCGGCGAGCAGGCCGACGCCGAACCCGATGATCCGGCCCCGGACGCCGGCGACGACGGGGACCGGTAGCCGCCGGATCCGGTGCAGCGCGTCGTCGCTGGCCCGCAGGTCGGCGGCGACCGACTCCCGGGTGGCGCCGGCCAGGGTGGCGAAGGAGGAGGTGTCCCAGCCGGCGCAGAAGTTCTTGCCGGCCAGGTCGAGGTGGATGACCGCACAGCTGTCGTCGGCGGCGGCGGCGGTCTCCAGGGTGTCGACGAGGTGGTGCAGTGCGGTGGTGTCGAAGCAGTTGCCGCGCGCCGCGTTGTCGTAGCGGACCCGGGCGAGGCGGCCGTCGTGCCCACGGGTGAGGGTGATGGTCACCGCGGTATCATACATACCGGTCGGTATGAATACAACGCCGCTGGTCGGCGGCCCTGCGTCACATGAATGTCATGAACGGGATACCCGGTCGACCCGTTGACTTGATACCGGCTGGTCGGTACTTTGTGGCGAACGTCACCGCCGCCTCACGCGGAGACATGACGGGTCCATCGCAGTGAAGGACACCACGATGATCATGAAATCCCTGCGCTCCCGGCGCTCCTTGGCACTGGCCGCCGCGCTGACCGTCGTGGGCGCCGGCCTCACCGGGTGCGGCGGCTCCGACTCCGACTCCACCGGCTCGTCCCGCACCGCCCCCGTCCGGGCGCTGCTCGCCGCCCAACCGGCGACCCTCGACCCGATCGTCGGCGCGCGCTCCGCCCAGATCGTCTGGGCGACCATGCTCGAACCCCTGATCAACACCGGTGGCGACCTCGCGCCGACCGACACCGGCCTGCTGACGGGCTGGACCCGTACCGACCCGACGACCTGGACGTTCACCGTGCGGCCCGGGATCAGCTTCAGCAACGGCGAGCAGGCCGACGCGGCGGCGGTGGCCAACACCATCACCCTCACCCGCGACAACCCGGCCTCGCAGCTCAAGTCGTACTTCGGCAACGTCACCGCGATCGAGGCGCCCGACGCCACCACCGTCGTGGTCAAGACCAGGACCCCGCAGTACGACATCCCCGACCTGCTCACCACCGTCTACCTGGTGCCGCCGAAGTACTACCAGGAGAAGGGTTCGGAGGGCTTCGCCGCCGCCCCCGTCGGCACCGGCCCGTACGTCTGGTCGGGCGCGAACGCCGGACGGGACATCTCGGTCAAGCGCAACCCCGACTACTGGGGCACCAAGGCGACCAACGAGGGCGTCACCTTCACCTGGGCCAACGAGGCCGCCCAGCGGCTCGCGCTGATCCAGAGCAAGAGCGTGGACGTCTCCTTCGACCTGCCCCCGGCCCAGGCGAGCGCGGCCAAGTCGGCCGGGGTCGAAGTGGTGAGCACCGAGACCGCCATGAAGATCATCGCCTTCCTCGACTCCACCAAGGCACCGTTCGACGACCCGAAACTGCGCGAGGCGGCGGCCCTGGCCATCGACCGGGACGCCATCGTCAAGGGCATCTTCGACGGCCAGGCGGTATCCGACGCCGGCCTGCTCAACGTCAAGCCCGGTCAGCAGCCGACACAGAGCGTGAAAGCCGACGCCACCCGGGCTAAGGAACTCGTCGGCGGGGCGAAGCCGACCGTCCAGATCACCTACCCGGCCGCCCAGTACACCAACATCGAGGAGGTCTCCCAGGCCGTCGGCGGCAGCCTGGAGAAGGCCGGCTTCACGGTCAGCTACGTCCCGCTGGACTACGGCACGCTGGTCAAGCGGATCGTCGGCCGCCAGGTGCCGGGCCTGTCGATCTTCGCCGGGGTGCCGAACGTCGCGGTGCCGGACTACTTCGTCAGCGGCTTCATGAAGACAAAGTCGATCACCGGCAACTGCCCCGACCCGCAGATCGACACGCTCGCCCAGCAGGCTCTGGAGCAGAACGACGCCCAGCAGGCCGCGCCGCTCTACGAGCAGCTCAACACCATCGGCGTGGTCCAGAAGCACTGCTACGTGCCGCTGTACCGGCAGGTGTTCAACTACGCGACCGCCCCCGGCGTCTCCGGCGTGGTGTTCGGCCCGCTGAACACCGTGGACTTCACGAAGACGACCCGCTGACGATGTCCGAGGTAGTGCAGACGGGGGTGCCGGGCGACCTCGCCCGGCACCCCCGCACCCCGGAGCCGGACACCCCCGTGCTGGAGGTCACCGACCTCGTCGTCGAGCACCGCGACGGCGGCAGCGGCGCGCTCTTCCGCGCCGTCGACCAGGTGTCGCTGCGGATCGCGGCCGGCGAGAGCGTCGCCGTGGTCGGTGAGTCCGGCTCCGGCAAGACGACGCTCGCCATGGCGGCCACCGGGCTCGGCCCACGCGGCCGGGGCGACGTCCGGCTGCTCGGCCACCAGCTCTCGGCGATCAGCCGTGCCCAGCTGCGCCGGCTGCGCCCCGAGGTGCAGGTGGTCTTCCAGGACCCGCACGGCTCGCTCGACCCCCGCCAGTCGGTCCGCTCCGGGTTACGGGAACTGCGGGCGCTGCAACCCGAACGGACCTCCTGGATCGGCGACGCCGACCTGCTCGGCCGGGTCCGGCTCGCCCCGGACCTGCTCGACCGCTACCCCCACCAGCTCTCCGGGGGCCAGGCGCAGCGGGTCTGCATCGCCCGCGCCCTGCTCATGCGTCCCCGGCTCATCGTCGCCGACGAGCCGACCTCCGGCCTCGACGTCTCCGTCCAGGCCGACGTGCTGGCCCTGCTGCGGCAGATCCGGACGACCACCGGCGCGGCGCTGCTGATGATCAGCCACGACCTGGCCGTGGTCCGCTCGCTCTGCGACATCGTACACGTGATGTACCGGGGCCGGGTCGTCGAGTCGGGACCGTGCGTCCGGGTCTTCGACATCCCCGCCAACGACTACACCCGCGAACTGCTCGCCGCGATGCCCGGCGCGCGATGGAGGTCCCGCCGATGAAGGCCAGCACCGTACGCCGCGTCGGCGGCCGGCTCGCGTCGCTGTTCGCCTCGCTGCTCATCGCGCTCAGCCTGGCGTTCCTGCTCGGCCGGCTCTCCGGCGACCCGACCGCCACCATCCTCGGCCCGATGGCCCCGCCCGAGCAACGCGAGGCGCTGCGCCACCAGCTCGGCCTGGACCTGCCCGTCGCCGCCCAGTACCTCGACTACCTCAAGGGCGTCCTCACCGGCGACCTCGGCCAGTCGTTGCAGTTCTACCAGTCCAACACCTCGATGATCGCCGACCGGCTCCCGTTCACCCTGCAACTCGTCGGTGCCGGCATGGCCCTCGCCCTGCTGGTCGGCATCCCGCTCGGGGTGCTCGCGGCGACCCGGGAGGGCACCTGGTGGGACCGGGCGGCCTCCACCCTGGCCCTGCTCGGCCAGTCGGTGCCGGTGTTCTGGTTCGGGATGATGCTGGTGGTGCTGTTCGCGGTCAAGCTCGGCTGGCTGCCCGCCGGCCAGTCCGGCAGCCCGAAGCACCTGATCCTGCCCGCGCTCACCATGTCGGTCTACCCGATGGCGCATATCGCCCGGCTCACCCGGGCCTCGATGAGCGACGCGCTGGCCGAGCCGTACATCGACGCCGCCCGCGCCCGGGGCGTCAGCACCCGCCGGGTGGTGTGGCGGCACGCCTTCACCAACGCGATGATGCCGATCCTGACGATCGTGGTGCTCCAGACCGGCATCCTGCTCTCCGGCGCGGTCGCCGTCGAGTACGTCTACTCCTGGCCCGGCCTCGGGCAGCTCGCCCTGCAGGCCATCCAGTTCCGCGACTTCCCGCTGGTGCAGGCGATCGTCGTGTTCGGCGCGCTGGTCTTCGTCGTGCTGAACCTGCTCGTCGACGTCCTGCACTCGATCGTCGACCCGAGGGTGCGGTGAGCATGAGCCAACTCGAACTCGACCCGGTCACCGCCGCGGTGCCGCCGCCCCGGCGGGCCACCCGTCGCCGGCGTACCTCGGTGTTCTGGCTGGGCCTGCCGCTGGCGGTGACCGCCGTCGCGGTGTTCGTGCTGCCGCTGACCGGGCTGCTGCCCGACGCCGGCCAGGACCTCGACGCGACCCGCCGGCCGCCCGCGTTCCTTTCCGGCGGCAGCTGGGCGCACCCCCTGGGCACCGACAAGCTCGGCCAGGACCTGCTCACCCAGTTCGTCTCGGCCGGCCGGCTGACCATCGTGATCGGCCTCGTCGGCGCGCTCGTCGCGATCGGCCCCGGCACGCTGCTCGGCCTGCTCGCCGGCTACTTCCGGGGCTGGGTCGACCGGGTCATCTCGATCCTCATCGACGCCCAGCTCGCCCTGCCGTTCATCCTGGTCGCCCTCGCCATCATCGCCAACCGGGGCAGCTCGCTGCCGGTGCTGTTCCTGGTGCTGGCGCTCACCGGCTGGGCGGTGTGCGCCCGGGTCACCCGCTCCGCCACCCTGGCCATCCGGGAACGCCAGTTCGTCGTCGGCCTGCGCGCCGCCGGCGCGTCCGAGCCCCGGATCGTCTTCCGGCACATCCTGCCCAACCTCGCCGGCACCATCGTCGCCCTCGGCACCCTCCAGGTCGGCACCGCGATCCTGGTGGAGAGCGCGCTGAGCTTCCTCGGTCTGGGCGTGGTGCCGCCGATGAACAGCTGGGGCTCGATGCTCGCCTCGGGCCAGGACGAGCTGAGCCAGGCCTGGTGGATCGCCTTCTTCCCCGGCCTCGCCATCACCGCGCTGGTGCTGCTGGTGAACCTGCTCGGCGACGCCCTGCTCACCCACCACGACCCACGGAAGAGGCGGCGATGAGCGCCCTGCTGGAAGTCTCCGGGCTGTCCATCACCGCCCGGCTCGCCGTCGACGACCTGCGGCTGCTCGACGACGTCGACCTGGAGATCCGCCGCGGTCAGATCGTCGGCGTGGTCGGCGAGTCCGGCAGCGGCAAGACCACCCTGGCCCGCGCCGTCGTCGGCCTGCTCGACCGCAACGTCCGGGTCGACCACGGCACCGTCGCGGTCGCCGGCGAGCAGGTGGTGGCCCCCGGCGTCGACCGGACCGACCGGGTCCGGGGCAGCGCCGTCGGCATGGTGTTCCAGGACGCCTCGCGGTCGTTGAACCCGCTGATGAGGGTCCGCACCCAGCTCGCCGAGGTGCTGCGCCGGCACGTCCGCGACATCACCCGGGCCGAGGTGGAGCGCCGCTCGGTGCAGGTGCTGGCGCAGATGCGGATCGACGACCCCGGCCGGGTGCTGGCCAGCTATCCGCACCAGCTCTCCGGGGGCCTGCGGCAGCGGGTCGCCATCGGGCTCGCCGTGGTCACCCGCCCCGCGCTGGTGATCGCCGACGAGTGCACCACCGCCCTGGACGTCACCACCCAGACCAAGGTCGTCGACCTGTTCCGCACCCTGGTCGACGAACTCGGCATCGGCCTGCTCTTCGTCACCCACGACCTGATGCTCGCCAGCGACCTGTGCGACCGGATCGCGGTGATGAGCGGCGGCCGGGTCGTCGAACAGGGCGACGCGCTGACCGTGCTGGACCACCCGCGGCAGGACTACACCCGACGCCTGCTCGCCGCCATCCCCTCATGGAGCTGAAGGAGAACCCGCGACCCATGCCCGAGCAACCCGGCATCGACGCCTACGCGGCCTACCTCCCGGCGTACGCGCTCGACGACAACCGCCTCGACCCGAGCGTCCCGGCCCGCGCCGGTGGCCCCGCCCGCAGCGTCGCCGGCCACGACGAGGACGCCGTCACCATGGCCGTCGAGGCGTTGCGGCACGTCGCCGCCGGCACCCCGGCCGGCCGGCACCTGCTGCTGGCCACCACCAACGCGCCCTACGAGGCGAAGACCTCCGCCGGGGTGGCGCACGAGGCGCTGGGGCTCGACCCCGGCGTCACCGCGCTCGACCTGCGCGGCCACCGGGCCGGGGCGTCCGCCCTCGACCTGGCCCTGCGGGGCGTCGCCACGGCGGCCCTGGCCGACGTGCGTACCACCCGGCCCGGCGCCCCCGACGAGCTGGCCCAGGGCGACGCCGCCGCGGCGTTCGTCGGCGGCCGGCGGGCCGCCGTGCTCCTCGCCCGCGCCGGCCACACCGCCGAGGTGCTGGACCGCTGGCGACTGCCCGGGGAACGGCACGACCGGGTCTGGGACGAACGGTTCACCGCCGAGATCCTGGTCGCCGCCGGCCTGCACACCGCCCACCGGGCGCTGGCCGAGGCGTCCCTGGACACCGTCGACCAGGTGGTCGTGTCGTCGTCGAATCCGCGCGCCGCGGCGGCGCTGCGCAAGGCGCTCGGCGGCGCGACGGCGCTGCGC
The DNA here is from genome assembly GCF_029581315.1 of Micromonospora sp. WMMD714. Lineage (NCBI taxonomy): Bacteria > Bacillati > Actinomycetota > Actinomycetes > Micromonosporales > Micromonosporaceae > Micromonospora > Micromonospora sp. WMMD714. The sequence goes on along the minus strand of NZ_CP120744.1, from coordinate 5,867,751 downwards.
AAGGCGTCTGGCGGCGCGGGTCAGGACGCGGCCGTCGAACGGGCCACCGGCTTCACCGGCGCCGCCCACCCCGGGCTGCTGCTCGCCGCAGCCCTCGACGAGGCGCAGCCCGGACAGACCATCCTGCTGCTGTCGGCCACCGAGGGCGCCGACGCGTTCGTGCTGCGGGTCGGCGACGGGGTCCGCGCCGCCCGGGGCGGCCCGTCGGTCCGCGCGCAGCTCGCCGCCCGGCAGCGTGTCGGCTACGGCCGCTACCTGCGCTGGCGGGGACTGCTCGACGTGCAGGGTCCGGCCCGGCCGGCGGCCCCCGCCCCGGCGGCCCCGCCGATGCACCGCCGGGCCGGCTGGAAGTACCGGCTGGAGGGCAGCCGGTGCGACGCCTGCGGCCGGGTCACCACGCCACCCGGCCGGGTCTGCGCGTCCTGCGGCATCGTCGGGGCGGGCACCGCGACCGGGAAGGTCTCGCTGCGCGAGCGCACCGCCCGGGTGGTCTCGGTGACCCGGGACCACCTGACGACCATGCCGGAGCCGGAGGTGGCGATCGTCGTCGCCGACGTGGAGGGCGGCGGCCGGCTCAGCGCGTACGCCACCGACGTGGCACCCGGCGACGTGACGGTGGGGATGGCGATGACCCCCGTCTTCCGCCGGCTCTGGACCACCGACTCGATCCACAACTACTTCTGGAAGCTCCGCCCGGCACCCGCGGACGCCGCGCCAGGGAAGGACACCGCCGATGGCCAGTAGGCGCACCACCCACGACGTCGCGATCGTCGCGATGGGCTGCACCCCGTTCCGGGACCACTGGAACTCCTCCGCCGACGATCTGCTGGTCGACGCGGTGCAGGAGTGCGTCGGGTCGCTGCCCGACGTCACCCTCGACGACGTCGACGCGTTCTGGGTCGGCACCCAGGGGTCGGGGCTGTCCGGGCAGACCCTGGCCCGCCCGCTGCGGCTGGTCGGCAAGCCGGTGACCCGGGTGGAGAACTACTGCGCCACCGGCTCCGAGGCGTTCCGCAACGCGGCGTTCGCGGTCGCCTCCGGGGCGTACGACATGGTCATGGCGACCGGGGTGGAGAAGCTGAAGGACTCGTCGTACTCCGGGCTGTCGGCGGTCTTCCCACCCGCCGACGGCACCGACGTCGACTGGACCGCGCCGGCCGGGTTCTCCCTGCTCGCCCCCGCCTACCAGGCGGCGTACGGGATCGACGAGCGGGAGATGCGCGCCGCGATGACTCGGGTCGCGGTGAAGAACCACGCCAACGGGGCGCGCAACGACCGCGCCCAGTTCCGTCGGGCGGTCACCGCCGAGACGGTGGAGCGGTCCCCGCGGATCGCCGGGCAGCTCGGCGTGATGGACTGCTCCGGCGTCTCCGACGGCGCGGCAGCGGCGATCCTGGTCCGGGCCGAGGACGCCCACCGGTACACCGACAAACCGGTCTACCTGCGCGGGATGAGCTTCGTCGCCGGGTCGGGGGCCGGCCTGGCCGCCGACGGCTACGACTTCACCAGCTTCCCCGAGGTGGTCACCGCCGCCCGCGAGGCGTACGAGCAGGCCGGGGTGACCGACCCGGCGGCGCAGATCTCGCTGGCCGAGGTGCACGACTGCTTCACCCCGACGGAGGTGGTGCTGATGGAGGACCTCGGTTTCTCCGCCCGCGGCACGGCGTGGCGGGACATCCTCGACGGCCGCTACGACCCCGACGGGGCGCTGCCGGTCAACACCGACGGCGGGCTCAAGTCGTTCGGCCACCCGATCGGCGCGACCGGGCTGCGGATGATGTTCGAGTGTTTCACCCAGCTGCGCGGGGAGGCCGGACCACGGCAGGTGCCCGACGCCCGGCTGGCGGTGGCCCAGAACCTCGGCGGGCAACCCGGTTCCTGCGTCGCGTTCGTGGCGGTCCTGGGGAACGAGCGATGAGCGCCCGGGTCACCCTCGACGGCCGGGTCGTCGTCGTCACCGGCGCGGGCAACGGCATCGGCCGGGCGCACGCGCTGACCCTCGCCGCGCGGGGCGCGTCGGTGGTCGTCAACGACCTCGGCGGGACGGTCGACGGCTCGGGGTCCTCCGGTGCCGCCGAACAGGTTGTCGCGGAGATCCAGGCGGCCGGCGGCACCGCCGTCGCCTCGACCGACTCGGTGGCCACCGCCGCCGGGGGCGCGGACCTGGTCGGTCGGGCGATCGACGCGTACGGCCGGCTCGACGCGGTCATCCACAACGCCGGCATCCTGCGGGACCGGACCCTGGCCAAGATGTCCGACGAGGACGTCCGCGCGGTGCTCGACGTGCACCTGGCCGGGGCGTTCCACGTGCTGCGCCCCGCCTGGCCGCACCTGGTCGCCCAGGGTTACGGCCGGATCGTGCTGACCAGTTCGTCGTCCGGCCTGTTCGGCAACTTCGGCCAGGCCAACTACGGTGCGGCCAAGACCGGCCTGATCGGGCTGATGAACGTGCTCGCGTTGGAGGGCGCCCGGCGGGGGATCCTGGTCAACGCGATCGCGCCGACCGCGGCGACCCGGATGACCGAGAACCTGCTCGGCGAGCTGACCGAGCGGTTCGACCCACAGCACGTGGCGGCGGTGGCGACCTTCCTCGCCTCCGAACAGTGCCAGCTCAACCGCCACATCCTCACCGTCGGCGGGGGCCGGGTCGGGCGGATCTTCCTGGGCGTCACCCCCGGCTGGTTCGGCGGTGCCGCACCGGCCTCGCCCGACGACATCCTCGATGCGGTGGACGACATCTGCCGGCTCGACGACTTCATCGTGCCGGACAGCGGCGCCGACGAGGTCACCCTGATCCACCGGGTCCTCGGCGGGTCGGCCGGACCGTCCGCCTGACCCGGCGCGAACCCCACAGGAAGCGAGGCACCATGCCGGTCAGCGAAGTGCACCACGTGGCGATGACCGTCTCCGACGTCGACCGCGCCGCGGACTTCTACGAGCGGGCCCTGGGTTACCGCCGGACGTTGCGTACCGACGTCGGCGGGCCGGGGATCGAGGTGTCGCTGGGGTTGCCCGCCGGCACCACCGGCCGGGTCCAGTACCTCCAGGGCCCCAGCCGGGTCGGCCAGCTCGAACTCATCGAGTGGAACGGCGTCAAGACCCGCACCGCCACCGCCGGCCACCTGGAGCTGGGCACCTTCCTGCTCAGCTTCGAGGTGCCGCTGGACGAGCTGGACGACCTGCACCGGCGGCTGACCGAGTTGGGCGCGCAGTGCCTGTCCGCGCCGAACCGGGTGCTGCTGGACAACTACGGGTACATCACCGCGTTCGCCGCCCGGGATCTCGACGGCAACCTGCTGGAGTTCGTGTCGTTGCCGTCCCGGGAGGAGATCCTGGCGCGGCGGCGGGGGAGCGGCGACTGATGGGCGGGAGCAACTTCACCGAGACGCTGCGCCGGCAGGCGTTGCGCCGGGCCGACGCGGAGGCCCTGGTCGACGGGGACGCCCGTTGGACGTACGCCGAGCTGGACGCCGACGTGGACCGGCACGCCGCGGCCCTGCGCGACGCCGGCATCGCCGACGGCGACCTGGTCGGGCTGCTGGGCCGCAACACCGCCGGCTACGTCGTCGCGCTGTTGGCGCTGAGCCGGCTCGGCGCGGCCTCGGTGCCGCTGAACTGGCGGTTGCACGTCAACGAGCAGGCGTACGTCCTCGACCAGGCCGGCGTCACCGGGCTGGTCTACCACGACGACTTCGCCGCCGACGCGGCCCTGCTGGCCACCTTGACCGGGGTGCGGACGCTGGTCGCCGCCGGGGAGGCCGTCGTCGGCGACGCCCGACGGCTGGCCGACCTGCTGGCCGGTCAGCCGCCCGGCGTCCGGGTCGCCGACGCGGAGAAGAGCCCCGCCGACGTGCACCGGCTGCTCTACACCTCGGGCACCACGGCCCGCCCCAAGGGGGTGGTGCACACCTGCGGGAACCTCACCGCCAACCACTTCGCGCAGGTGCTCGAACTGGAGCTGACCGCCGCCGACCGGATCCTCGTCTCCGCGCCGCTGTTCCACGTCAGCGGGCTGGAGGCGCCGGGGCTGGCGACGTTCGTGGCCGGCGCGACGATGGTGCTCACCCCGACGTTCAAACCGACCGACATCGCCCGGATCGCCGACGGGGAGCGGATCACCGGCATGGTGCTGGCCGCCCAGATCCTGTTCGGGCTGCTCGACCTGGACGACCCGCCGGACCTCGGAACGCTGCGCTACCTGCTCTTCGCCGGGGTCGCGCCGAGCGTGCGCCAGGAGGTGAAGCGGCGGCTGCCGCACGTCCGCCTGATCGACACGTTCGGGATGACCGAGCTGTGCAACGGGGTCTGCTACCTCGACGCCGCCCACGAGCAGAGCAAGCTGGGCGCGCTCGGCGCACCGTTCCCCGGGGTGCGGATCCGGATCGTCGACGAGCACTTCCGGCCGGTCGGCCCGGACGTCGAGGGGGAGATCATCGTGCAGGGGGAGAAGGTCTCGCCCGGTTACTGGAACGACGACGAGGCCAACCGGCTCAGCCGGCGCGACGGCTGGTTCCGCACCGGCGACGTGGGGCGGATCGACGCCGACGGCTACCTGTGGTTCGTCGACCGCCGGGCCGACCTGATCAAGTCCGGTGGGGAGAACATCGCCAGCGCCGAGGTCGAACGGGTGCTCGCCCGGCATCCCGACGTCGCCGAGGTCGCCGTGATCGGGGTGCCGGATCCGCAGTGGGACGAGGTGCCGAAGGCGTTCGTCGTGCTGCGCCCCGGCGCGACCGGCACCGCCGAGGAGCTGCGGGCGCACTGCCGGGCCGAGCTGGCCCGCTACAAGGTCCCCCGGGACGTGCAGCTCGTGACGTCGCTGCCGCGCAACGACTCCGGCAAGGTGCTGAAGAAGGCGCTGCGGGAGACGGCGGTGTCCGGGTGAGCACCGCGAACATCGCCGCGATGCTGGCCGGCAACGCCCGCCGGTTCGGCGACGCCGACGCGCTGGTCTTCGAGGACCGCCGGTGGACCCACCGGCAGCTCGACGACGACGTCAACGCCCTGGCCGCCGGGCTGACCGCCGAGGGGGTGGGCCGGGACAGCCGGGTGGCGATCGTGGCGGACAACGTCCCCGAGTTCCTCGTCCTCTCGCTGGCGCTGGCGAAGCTCGGGGCGGTCTTCGTGCCGCTGAACTACCGGTTGACGGCGGGGGAGCTGGCCCGGCTGCTGGCGCACGCGCGGGTCGGGGCGGTCGCCACGGTGCCGGAGTTCGCCGCGCTCACCACCGCCGCGCTGGCCGACCTGCCGGCCGTACGCCGGTTCGCGTTGGAGCCGATCGACGACGGCTGGACCGACGTACGGTCGCTGGTCGCGGCGCACCGGGGCGCGCGGGTCGCCGACGCGGCCCTCGACGACACGGCGCTGCAACGGATCGTCTACACCTCCGGCACCACCAGCCTGCCCAAGGGGGTGCTGCTCACCCACGGCAACGTGAACATGAACATGCACGCCCAGGTCGTCGAGCTGGGGCTGCGGCCGACCGACCGGATCCTCAACGTCGCACCGCTCTACCACGTCGGCGGCACCGACCTGCCCGGCTACGGCATCTGGCACGTCGGGGGCGCCATGGTGCTGCACCGGCGGTTCGTGCCGGCGGACGTGCTGCGGGCCATCGGGGCGGAGCGGATCACCGGCATGGTGATGGCGGCGACGATGCTGGACATGGTCCGCCGCGAGTCCGCCGCCGCCGACCTCTCATCGGTGCGCTGGCTGATCTTCTCCCAGGTGACCGCGGCGCTGTTCGGGGTGGCCCGGGAGCTGTTCCCGAACGCCCGGCTGATCGAGGGGTACGGCCTGACCGAGACCTGCAGCGGGCTGACCTACCTCGACGCCGCGCACCAGGAGTCCAAGCAGGGGTCGGTGGGGCTGCCGGTGCCGTGGGTCCAGGTCCGGGTGGTCGACCCGGCCGGCGCCGACGTGCCGGTCGGTGCGGACGGCGAGGTGGTCGCGCGCGGGCCGAAGGTGAGCCCCGGCTACCTCGACGATCCGGCGGCGACCGCCGCCGCGTTCCGGGACGGCTGGTTCCACACCGGCGACATCGGCTGTTTCGACGCCGACGGCTACCTCTACATCAGGGACCGGCTCAAGGACATGATCCGCAGTGGCGGGGAGAACATGTCCAGCGCCGAGATCGAGAACGTGCTGGCCGACCATCCGCTGGTGCTGGCCGCGTCGGTGGTGGCCGCGCCGCACCCGGTGTGGCAGGAGGTGCCGGCCGCCTTCGTGGTCGCCCGGCCGGGCCTGACGCCCGAGGCGCTGATCGGGCACGCCCGGCAGCGGCTCGGCCGGTTCAAGGTGCCGAAGGAGGTCTACCTGGTGCCGGAGTTCCCCACCAACCCGTCGGGCAAGGTGCTCAAGCGGTCGCTGCGGGAGCTGCGGTCGACGCTGCGTCCGGACTGGACGTACGACGACGCCCGACGCGACTGAGGCCGCGCCGGGCGGGCCGCCCCGGTGTCACCGGCCGGCGGTGGCGTGACGCAGCAGGGCCAGGGTGTGCACGAGGGCGAACCGCCGGGTGCCCCGGCCCAGCTCGTCCCACGGCTTCTTCCAGGTCATCCGCCGGGCGAGGTCCCACGCGGTGACGCCGTCGCGGACCAGCCCCCGGACCGTCTCGACCTCGTCGTGGTGGAACGCCGCGAGGGCCTCGGCGCGGGCGGCGACGTCCCGGTAGGGGAACTGGTGGGCGGGGCAGGCGACGGCGGCCCCGAGGTCGCGCAGGCGGGCCAGCGTCCGGAACAGGTCGGCGGCCGGGTCGTCCCCGGGGCGGCTGACGATGGCGAGCTGGGTCGGCCCCTCGGCCATCATGGTGTCGCCGGTGAAGACCAGCCCCCGGCTGTCGAGGTAGACGGTGTGCCCGTAGGTGTGGCCGGGGGCGGGCAGGGCGCGGAGGGTCACCTCGCCGAAGCGGAGTTCGGTCTCGCCGGTCAGGGCCGTGTCGAGCCGCAGGTTCTCCGGGTGCGCGGTGACGGCGACCGCGTCGGTGTACATGGTGGCGACGACGTCGGGCGGGGCGCCGGTCAGGTCGAGCGCGGCGCGCAACTGCTCGAGGAAGGTGCCGCGCCGCCGGTGCATGGTGGTGAAGTCGTCGGCGTGGCCCATCACCACCCGGGCGCCGGAGGCGGCCCGTACCCGGTCGGCGAACCCGACGTGGTCGGGGTGGTTGTGGGTGATCAGGACCGCCGCGATGGCGTCGACCCGCTGGCCGATGGCGGCCATCGACCGCTGGAAGGACGCCCAGCAGCTCGGGTGGTCGTAGCCGGCGTCGACGAGGACCGGGCCGTCGCGGGTCTCGATCAGGAAGACGGTGATGGACCGCAGGGCACTGCCGTGCAGCGGGACGGGGACGGCCCAGACACCGTCGACGACCTGGGCGGGGACCGGGACCTGACGGGTCCGCCAGGCGGTGGCGTGGGCGTCGCTCACGGGTCTGGACATCGTCGGACGGCTCCCTTACTGTGGGACACCAACATACCGGATGGTCGGAATCTAGCTCAAGGAGTCCGATGAGCGAGGAGCGGACCGGGTTCCGGCTCTGGGCAGCCGCGGAACCGGACCTGTGCGCGATCGTGACCGCCGACGACCGGCGGATCTCGTACGGTGACCTGTTCGCCGAGGTGAACCGGCTCTCGCACGGGCTGCGTACCCACGCGGGCCTGCGGCCCGGCGACACGGTCGCGGCGGTGATGACCAACAGCCCCGGCCTGGTCGCGCTCTATCTCGCGGCGATGCAGTCCGGGCTCTACCTGGTGACCCTCAACTACCACCTGACCGCGCCCGAGGTCGGCTACGTCCTCGCCGACAGCGAAGCCCGGGTGGTGGTCGGCTCCGCCCGGGTCGAGGACGTCGTGGTGGACGCCGCCGGGGAGGTTCCCGGCATCCAGGTCTTCGTCGACGGGACGCCCGGCACGGACCGGGCCCGACCGCTCTCGGCGCTCACCGCCGGCATGCCCGCGACCAGCCCGGAGCAGACCCCGGCCGGTTCGCTGATGATGTACACCTCGGGCACCACCGGCCGGCCGAAAGGGGTCAAGCGCCCGCTCGGCGGGGTCGACGCGGACACCGGCGCGCTGACCTACGTCTGGCTGTTCCGCGAGTTCGGCATGGAACGCGACGCGTTCGCGTCCTGGCTGGTGTCGGCGCCGATGTACCACTCGGCCAACATCACCCCGGCGATGGGCGCGCTGCACGCCGGCGGCACCATGGTGCTGATGGACGGCTGGACGCCGGAGGGCTTCCTGCGCCGGGTCCAGCAGTGCCGGGTCACCGGGACCAGCATGGTGCCGACCCACTTCTACCGGCTGCTGCAACTGCCCGAGGCGGTGCGCGTCGGCTACGACGTCTCCTCGCTGCGCTACGTGCTGCACGGCGCCGCGCCCTGCCCCCGCGAGGTCAAGCAACGCATCCTCGACTGGTTCGGCCCGGTGGTCTACGAGTACTACGGCTCGACCGAGGTCGGCACCACCGTCGCGCGGCCCCACGAGTGGCTGGCCCACCCGGGCACGGTCGGTCGACCGGCCTCGATCTCCACCCTGCGCATCCTCGACGAGCTGGGCAACGAGGTGCCCGTCGGGCAGACCGGCATCGTCTACATGCGCCAGGGCGACGACCGGATCGAGTACCACAACGACCCCGGCAAGACCGACGGCGCGCGCCGCGACGGCCTGCTGACCGTCTGGGACGTCGGCCACGTCGACGCCGACGGCTTCCTCTACATCACCGGCCGCGCGGCCGAGCTGATCCTGGTCGGCGGGGTCAACGTCTACCCGGCCGAGATCGAGGCGGCGCTGATCGGCCACGACTGGGTCGCCGACGTCGGCGTCGTCGGGGTGCCCGACCCGGAGTTCGGCGAGGTGCCCCAGGCGCACGTCGTGCTCACCGACGCCGCACCCGACCCGGACACCGCCGTCGGGCAGCTGCGCCGGTACCTCACCGAGCGGCTGGCCAAGCCGAAGCGTCCGCAGTCCTACGTCGTGCGCGACGCGCTGCCCCGCGACCCGAACGGCAAGCTCTACAAGGCCCGGCTCGTGCCCGCCGGGGAGACCGGCGCATGACCGGCGACACCGACGACCCGCAGGGGGGTGGGCATGGACTTCGCTGACAGCGAGACCGACCTGGCGTTCCGGCACGAGGTCGGCGGGTGGCTCGACGGGGCGCTGGCCGACGTGCCCGACCAGGAGGAGCTGACCCAGGACGAGCGCGAGCACTGGTCCCGGGTGTGGCAGGACCGGCTCTGCGCCGGCAACTGGGCCGGGCTGTCCTGGCCGGTCGCCCACGGTGGCCGGGGGATGGACGCGCTGGCCCAGGCCGTCTTCAACGAGGAGGCGGCGGTCCGCGGTGCGCCGTACCCGCTCAACGGGGTGGGCATGATGCTGGCCGGGCCGACGATCATCGCGCACGGCACCCAGGCGCAGCAGGCCCGGCACCTGCCCGGCATCCTGCGCGGCGACGAGTACTGGTGTCAGGGCTTCAGCGAGCCCGGCTCCGGTTCGGACCTGGCGAGCCTGACCACGGCGGCGACCCGGGTCGACGGCGGCTGGCGGATCAACGGGGCCAAGATCTGGACCTCCAACGCGCACAACGCGTCGCGGTGCCTGCTGCTGGCGCGCACCGACGCCGCCGCGCCGAAGCACCGGGGCATCACCTACTTCCTCGCGCCGATGGACGGGTTCACCGTCCGGTCGCTGGTGATGATCAACGGGGACACCGAGTTCAACGAGATGTTCCTCGACGACGTGTTCGTCGCCGACGACGACGTGCTCGGCGGGGTCGGCAACGGCTGGACCGTCGCGCTCACCACCCTCGCGTTCGAACGCGGCAGCATGGCGCTCAACCTGTGGGTCTGGGCCCGCCAGGCGGTCGACCGGCTGGTCGACGTCGCGGTCGACCGGGGGGTGGCCGACGACAGCGCGTTCGTCGACGCGGTGGGCGCGTTGCAGTGCGACGCCGAGGCGGTCCGGATCGGGTCGATGCGGATGCTCGGTGAGAGCCGGGCCGGCGGGGTGCCGGGGCCGGAGACCTCGGCGCTCAAGAGCCTGTGGGCTCGGGTGGTGCAGAACGCCAATCGGCTCGCCGTGCAGCTCGACGAGGCCGGCGGGGTGCTGGTCGACGGCGACGGCGCGGCCGCCCGGATGCGCCGCTACCTGCGCGCCCGCGCCCACACGATCGAGGGCGGCACCGAGGAAGTCCAGAAGTCGATTCTCGCGGAGCGGGTGCTGCGCCTGCCCCGCTCACGCTGAGCGGAAGTGGTCCCGTGCGCGCGACATTCACCGAGGAACAGCAGGAGATCGGCCGGACCGTGGGCGCGCTCGCGGACGCCGACCGGGGTACCGCCCGCGCGGCGCTGTCGGGCCGCTGGCAGGCCCCGGCGGGGGACGGACCCCTGCTGCGCGACTTCGGGCTGCTCGGGGTGCCCGAGCAGGCCGGCGGCATCGGATCGAGCCTGATCGACCTGCTGGTCGCCGTCGAGGCGCTCGGCGAACGGCTGGTGCCGAGCCGGTTCCCGGCGCACGCGGCGGCCGTCCAACTGCTCTGCGGCGACGCGCGGCGCACCGGCCCGCTGCCGGACGAGGTGCTCGACGGCCGCCGGGTGCTCACCCCGGCGGTCGACGTGCCGGTCGGCTCCGGCTGGGCCGACCGGGAGCCGTCGGATCCGCTGGTGCGGACCCTGGTGCCGTACGCGACGCAGGCCGACGGCGTGGTCGCGCTCGGCCCGGCCGGGGTCTGGTTCGCCGACCCGGTCCGGGTCACCGTGCGGCAGTCGGTGGACCCGTCGGTGCCGCTGGCGGACCTGACGGTGGCCGCGCCCGAGCGGACGCAGCCCGCCGGGGCCGGCCCGCTGCGGGCCGCGCTGGTGGTGGCGGCCGAGCTGTGCGGGGTGGCGCAGGGGGCGGTCGACCTGGCCGCCGAGCAGGCCCGGACGCGCCGCCAGTTCGGTCGGGTGATCGGGGAGTTCCAGGGGGTGGCGTTCCCGCTGGCCGAGGCGGCCACCGCCCGCAAGGCGGCCTGGGACCTGACCCTCTACGCGGCGTGGGCGGTCGACACCGGTCGTCCGGACGCCGGGATCCAGGTGCACGCGGCCAAGGCGGCGGCCGGGCAGGCGGCGGTCTTCGCCGCCGAGCGGTGCATCCAGGTCCATGGCGGGATGGGCATCACCATGGAGGCGGACCCGCACCTGTTCCTGCGCCGGGCGTTCGTGCTCGACGCCCGGTGCGGGCGGGGCTCGTGGCACCGTCGGCGGACCGGGGAGCTGCGCATCCGGTCACGCCGGACGGCACCCGCCTGACCTGCGGAAGTCTTGCCGGGCAGCAACCCGGGCAGTAACATACCGGCTGGTCGGAATAAATGAGGAGAAGGCCGTGAAGTTCGGAATCATGAACCTGTTCCCGGTGGCCGACGGCGCATCGGACCACCAGGTGCTCCGGGAGAGCCTCGACGAGATCCAGCTGGCCGACGAGCTGGGCTTCGACTCGATCTGGCTCGCCGAGCACCACTTCTCGACGTACGGCATCCTCGGCAGCCCGGTGAACTTCGGCATGGCCGTCGCCGAACGCACCCGGCAGATCACCATCGGCACCGCCGTCCTGGTGCTGCCGCTGCACCACCCGCTGCGGCTGGCCGAGGACATCGCCGCCCTCGACGTGCTCAGCGGCGGGCGGGTCTCGATCGGCGTCGGGCGCGGCTACCAGCCCGCCGAGTTCGCCGGCTTCGGCGTCCCGCTGGCGGAGTCCAAGCAGCGCTACCAGGAGACGCTGGAGATCCTCCGGCTGGCGCTGTCGCAGGAGAACTTCTCCTTCCACGGCGAGATCTTCCACTACGACGACGTGACCACCTACCCGAGGCCGTACACCCCCGGCGGGCCGCCCATCCTGCAGGGCACGGTCTCCCCGGAGAGCTTCCGGGAGCGGGGCGCGGCCGGCGAGTCGATCATCACCTCACCCAACTTCACGCCGTTGGGCATCATGCAGAAGAACTTCGACCTCTACCGGCAGGGCATGCGGGAGAACGGCTTCGACATCTCCACCTACGACCTGCCCTTCATGCAGCAGGTCTGGTGCGGCGACGGCGAGGAGGGCCTGCGCGCGGCGGCCCAGGCGGCGATGAACTACTACAAGTCCGTCGGCAAGGTCATCCCCGGCTCGGAGGACGCCATCGCCAAGGAGCGGTCCTACTACGCGGCCGTCGCCAAGAACATCGAACTGCTGACCCTGGAGCAGACGCTCACCCACGGCGGCAACTTCGGCTCCGCCCAGCGGGTCATCGACACCATCGAGATGCTGCGCGAACAGCTCGGCATCAACCACTACATCGGCTGGCTGCGGATCCCGTCGCTGGACCGCAGGGCCGCGCTGCGCTCGATGGAGGAGTTCGCCGACAAGGTCATCCCGCACTTCCGCGCCCAGCAGCGGGCCGCCGACAGCGTGCCCACTCCCGCGGCGGTCGCCGGGTGAAGATCAGCTGCTTCCTGAGCGCCCAGTTCGACCCGTCGGCGTCGGCCACCGAGGGCGTCGACGGCGTACTGGCCCAGGCCGCCGCCGCCGAGGCGGCCGGCTTCCACGCCGTCTACCTCGGCCACCACTACCTGGCCCGGTCGGCGTTCGTCCAGCCGATCCCGCTGGCCGGCTACCTCGCCCACGCCACCTCCCGGGTCCGGATCGGGTTCGGGGTCCTGCTGGCCCCCCTGCTGAACCCGGTCGCGCTCGCCGAGGAGCTGGCCTCGCTCGACGTGCTCTGCGGTGGCCGGCTGACCGTCGGCATCGGTGCCGGCTACCGGCGGCGGGAGACCACCGCGTTCGGCGTCGCCTGGGAGGACCGGCTGCGACGACTGCGCGAGTACGTGCCGATGCTGCGCTCGCTGTGGAACGGCGAGACGATCGACGCCGCCGGTAGCTGGGGCGAGGTGCCCGGCGCGTCCCTGGCGCTGCGCCCGGTCCAGCCCGGTGGCCCACCACTGTGGATCGGCGCGTTCGCCGAACCGGCGATCCGCCGCGCCGCCCGGCTGGACGCCCCGTGGCTGATCGGCCCCAAGGGCGACGACGCCGAGCTGGCCCGGCTGCTCGGCATCTACCGGGCCGACCTGGCCGAGCGCGGCTTCGCGCTGGACCGGGAGTACCCGATGAGCCGCGAGGCGTACCTCGGTGACAGCTTCCCGGCGGCCGTCGCGGCCGTCCGCCCGCACCTGGAACGGCAGTACGCCGGCTACAAGTCCTGGGACGACGCGCAGTCGCTCGACCTCGACCGGTACCTGGCCGAGGACTGCCTGGTCGGCTCGGCCGACGAGATCGTCGCCAAGCTGCGCCGCTGGGAGACCGAGCTGGGCATCACCGAGGTCTCGCTGCGCCACCAGTTCGTCGGCGCGGGCCAGGACGAGGCGATGGAGCAGCTCGCCCGGTTCGGCGCGGAGGTCATCCCGAGGCTCGCCGCGACCGCCGCCCCCGGGGTGACCCGATGAGCGACGGCCGCCCGGTGGACGCGGGCCGCCCGGTGGACGCCGGTGGCCCAGCGGGCGCGGGCAACCTGGCCGGGGTCCTGGAGGGGCGGCGGGCCGACCGGGGCGACCTCCCCGGCCTGTACGGCGAGGACGGCCGGTCCTGGACGTTCGACCAGATCGACCTGCTCGCCGGGGGCGTCGCCGCCGCGCTGCGGGCCGAGGGGATCGGCCCCGGCGACCGGGTCGCCTGCTACCTGACCAACGGTCCCGAGATCGTGTTCCTGCTCTTCGGGGCCTGGAAGATCGGCGCGGTGCCGGTCACCGTCAGCAGCCTCTACAACGCCGCCGAGCTGGCCGAGTCGGTGGCGAAGACCGCGCCCCGGCTGCTGCTGGTCGACGACCGCCGCCCGGACGTGGTCGCCGAGTTCCTCGCCGCCCGGGACGCCGCCCGGGGTGACGCCCGGGATGACGACCAGGCCGACGGCGGGGCCGCCGCCGGGGATGACGCCCGGACCGCCGCCGACGGCACCGGGGCGGGTGACGTCGACGCCGGGCTCCCGGTCCGCTCGGTCGGGGCGCCGTTGGCCGGGGTGCCGGCGCTGCCCTGGCAGCGGGAGGTCCGGGTCGCCGGGGTCGACGTCGCGCCGGAGGCCGAGGCGTGCATCCTGTTCACCGGCGGCACCACCGGGCGGCCGAAGGCGGTCAGCGTCACCCACGGCGGGACGCGGGAGTCGCTGATGCGGCTGGCCCGGGTCACCACCGGCACCGGGGCCGAGGGCAGTGCCGCCCGCGACGCCCGTCCCAACCTGATCGCCCTGCCGCTGTTCCACAGCGGCGGCCAGCACGCGCTGCTGTTCGCGTACTTCGTCGGCCGGCCGGCGGTGGTGTGGGAACGCTTCGGCGTCGACCGGCTCGCCGACCTGATGGGGCGGTTCGGGTTCGACAACCTCTTCCTGCTGCCCACCATGGTCTTCGACATCGTGCACGCCGAGCGGGACCTGCCGTTCGCCGGGGTCAGGTCGGTGCTGGTGGCCGGGCAGGCGATCTCCTGGCCGGTGCGGCGCGCGTTCGAGGAGCGCTACCGGGTGCCCATCCTGGTCAACTACGGCTCGACCGAGGCCGGACACATCGCCGGCTGGACCGGCCGGGACATGAAGGCCGGGCGGTGGAAGCCGGGCTCCGCCGGCCGGGTCTACCCGGGCGTCGAGCTGGAGATCCGCGACGACGCCGGCACCGCGCTGCCGTCCGGCGCGCAGGGCGAGGTGGTGGTCCGCTCCGCGTTGACCAGAGGGTACGTCGACGACGCCGTCGCCTCGGCCGAGCTGGTCCGGGACGGCTGGGTGCACACCGGTGACATGGGCTACGTCGACGCCGACGGGGTGCTCTTCCTGGTCGGCCGCAAACGCGACATGATCAAGTGCGGCGGTTTCCAGGTCTGGCCCGAGGAGATCGAGGACGCACTGCGCGGACATCCGCTCGTGCGCGACGTCCGGGTGCTCGGCCGGCCGGACGACCGGCTGGGGGAGATCCCGGTGGCGCTCGTGGTCCGGGCGGCCGGCGGCGAAGTCTCCGACACGGACCTGGCCGGGCAGCTCGTGGCGTACGCCCGGGAGCGGCTGGCCCACTTCAAGGCCCCCCGGCGGATCGAGTTCGTGCCGGCGCTGGAACGCAGCGCCACCGGCAAGACCAGCCGCGGAACGGCCTCCCTGCCGGAGGCGGACGGGACCAGCCGATCGACAGCTAGGGGAAGCCGATGAGGTTCGGCATCATGGCGTCGCACCAGTACCCGCCCGGCGACGACCTCGGCAGGCACCTCGACGACCTGTTCGGCACCGTCGAGCTGGCCGCCGAGCTGGGCTACGACTCGGTGTGGACGATCAACCACTTCCAGTCCAACCTGGCCACCCCGCAGCCCATCTCGATGCTGGCGAGCCTGATCCCGCGCTCGGGGGACATGCTGCTCGGCACCGGCATCCTGCTGCTGCCGATGTTCCACCCGGTGCACGTCGCCGAGGAGTTCGCCACCCTGGACCACCTCTCCGGCGGCCGGGTGGTGCTCGGCGTCGGGGCCGGCTACCGGGAGAACGAGTTCGCCGCCTTCGGTGTCGACCCGGAGAGCCGGTTCCGTCGCTTCGACGAGAGCCTGCGCCTGATCCGGGCACTGTGGACCGGTAGGCCGGTGACCCACGACGGGGAGTTCTATCCGCAGGTCGACGCCACCATCGGCATCCCGCCGCTGACCCCCGGCGGCCCCCCGATCTGGATCGGCGCGGGCGGGAAGAAGGCGGTCCGCCGGGCGGCCCGGCTCGGCGACGCCTGGTACGCCCCGGGCAACTCCCCGAGCCGCCGGTTCCTGCCCGAGCACCTGGCGGTCTACAACGAGGCGCTGGCCGAGTACGGCCGGGATCCGGCGACGGTGCAGCGGCCCGTCGGCGTCGAGCTGTACTGCGCGCCGAGCACCGAACGGGCCGTCGCGGAGGCGTTGCCGCACGCCCGGGTCGAGTACTCGACCTATGCCGAGTACCCGGCGCTGCGCTGGCAGCGCGACCGCTTCGACGACCTGGTCCGTAACACCCTGCTGCTCGGCTCGCCCGAGTTCCTCGTCGAGCGGATCTCCGCCCTGCGGGACCTGGGATTCGACCACCTCATCTTCCGTCCCGGGTGGCTCGGCATGCCGACCGACAAGCTCCGCGCCTCGCTGCGGCTGTTCGCCGCCGAGGTGATCCCCGCCTTCCGTACCACCTGACCTAAGGAACCCGCCGTGAAGAAGACCGAAGCCGAACTGCTGGAGAACCAGTGGGACGTCGAGAACATGGAGGTCGACCCCGAGGTCCTGGCGAAGTACGTCCGCTACCACGTCGACGAGGAGCGGGCCGTCGCCACCATCACCTTCGACCGTCCCGAGCGGCTCAACGCCATTCCGGTGGCCGCCTTCGAGCGCGTCGGTGACCTGGTGAAGGAGGCCGAGACCGACGACCGGGTCAAGGTCATCGTGTTCACCGGGGAGGGGGAGCACTTCGGCACCGGCGCGGACGCCGCCGAACTCGGTCACTACATCGGCTACAAGACCGGCACCGACAGGGCGTCCCGGCGTCGCCCGGCGCAGCGGCAGCGCATCCTGCCCGACCGCAACGTGCTCAGCTCCGGCTTCACCCGGCCGATCATCGAGTCGCTCAAGGCGACCATCTGCCAGGTGCAGGGCTACTGCTACGGCGGGCACTTCCAGATCGCGCTCTCGGCCGACATCGTCATCGCCTCCCCGGACGCCCGGTTCACCCACCCGGCGTTCCGCTACCTGGGGCCCGCGCCGCAGGACATGTACCACTGGATCGAGAAGGTCGGCCTGACCACGATGAAGGACGTCATGCTCACCATGCGGGCGATCGGCGCGGAGGAGGGCGAGCGCAAGGGTCTGGTCACCAAGGTCGTCCCGCGTGACGAACTCCAGAAGTGGGTCGACGACTACGCCGACGCGATCGCGGTGATGCCGCTGGACTCGCTGATGATGGGCAAGTCGATGATGCAGGTGGTGATGGAGGCCCGGGGCAAGGGCCTCGGCGCGATGACCGGGTGGGTCGGGCACGGCTGGGCCACCAACGTCAGCTTCGCCGACGGGGACTGGAACTTCCTCAAGGAGCGCCGGGAGAAGGGCATCGGGCAGGCGCTGGCCGACCGGGACCGGCTGGTCGCCCCCTACTTCCGGCTCAGCGACAGCCGGTCGCGGGAAGAGTAGGCGACCGGCGTGAGGTTCGGCATCCTGCTCGACCACCAGTACGCCCCCGGCGACGACCTGGGCCGCCGGATCGGGGAGACCGTCGAGTACGTCCAGCACGTCCGCGACCTGGGCTACGACTCGGTCTTCGGCATCCACCACTACCTGTCGTCGCTGCGTACCCCGCAGCCGCTGCCGCTGTTGAGCCGGCTGATCGACCACTCCGGGACGATGCAGCTCGGCACCGGCATCCTCATCCTGCCGCTGGGCCACCCGGTGCACTGGGCCGAGGAGATCGCCACCATCGACCAGATGTCCGGTGGCCGGTTCGTCCTCGGCATCGGCTCCGGCTACCGGGACGACGAGTTCGCCTCGTTCGGCATCGAACGGCGGACCCGGGTGTCCCGGATGAACGAGGCGCTCGCCGTGATGCAGCGGCTGTGGACCGGGGAGCCGGTGCACCACGAGGGCAGGCACTTCACCCTGGACGGGGTGCGGTGCAGCGTGCTGCCGGTGCAGAGCCCGCATCCGCCGGTCTGGGTGGGCGCCAACGGCCCGACCGGTATCGCCCGGATCGCCCGGCAGGGGTTGCCCTGGCTGGCCCCGTCCAACGTGCGCCGCAACTGGGCCGTCGGCAACCTGGCCGACTACCGCGAGCAGCGGCGGGCCGCCGGCTTCGACGAGCGGGACGCGGTCTTCCCGATCCACCGGGACCTCTGCGTGGCCGACTCCGCCGACGCCGCGTTCGCCGTCGCCGGTGACGCGGTGAGACGCTCCTACGGCGAGTACGTCCAGTACGGCATGGACTTCTTCGAGTCCCAGTGGGACGCCATCAAGGAGAAGGCGCTCTTCTTCGGCTCGCCCGACGACATCGCCGCGAAGATCCAGGACTTCGCCGACGCCGGCTTCAACCACTTCGTGTTCCGCGCCCAGTGGCTCGGCCTGCCGATCGAACGGTCCATCGGGATCGTCGAGCGGTTCGCCCGCGAGGTGATGCCGAGGTTCCGCCCATGAGGATCGGCCACGTGATCGTCCCCGCCGACGACCTGGACGCCCAGCTCGCCTTCTACACCTCGCTCGGGCTCACCGTGCGGTTCCGCGACGGCGACCGCTACGCCGCCGTCACCGACGGCACGGTGACCCTGGGCCTCGCCGACGCCTCCCAGCAACCCGTCGCCGGCCGCACCGTGCTCAGCATCCAGGTCGACGATCTGGACGCCTGCGTCGCCCGCCTGGTCGCCGCCGGTGCCACCGCCACCGACCCGGTGACCGGCCCCCACGAACGCCGCGTCCTGGTCACCGACCCCGCCGGCAACCCCCTCACCCTCTACCAACCCCACCCCTGACCCCCCACCCCCCACCCCCCACCCCCCACCCCCCAACCCCCCTGCTCCCCGCCCCGCCCCGTCCGCCCCCGGTGATCAAGAGGTTTGCGCCACGTTGAAGAGCAATCCTGGCGTTTTCCTCTTGATCACCGGGGCGAACCCGGGGGCGAGGGGGTGGGGGAGGGGGAGGGGAGAGGCGGGGGCGAGATGAGAAGGAGACTGATGTGAGTGAAAGGCTGCGGGGCCGGACGGTCGGCGTGCTCGGGGGGACGGGGCCGCAGGGGCGGGGCCTCGCCCGGCGCTTCGGCGCGGCCGGGTTGGACGTCGTGCTGGGGTCGCGGGACGCCGGGCGGGCGCGGGAGACGGCCGCCGGGCTGCCCGGTCGGGTCCGGGGCGGCTCGAACGCCGAGGCCGCCGCCGAGGGCGACATCGTGCTGGTCGCCGTGCCCTGGGCCGGGCACGCCGAGCTGCTCACCGCGCTCGCCCCGGTGCTGGCCGGGAAGATCGTGGTCGACTGTGTGAACCCGCTCGGCTTCGACCAGCAGGGCGCCTACGCCCTGGTCGTCGAGGAGGGCTCCGCCGCCCAGCAGGCCGCCGCGATCCTGACCGGTGCCCGGGTGGTGGCCGCGTTCCACCATGTCTCCGCCGTACTCCTGGAGGACCCGGAGCTGCCGGCGGTCGACACCGACGTGCTGGTGCTCGGCGACGACCGCGAGGCCACCGACGTGGTCCGGGAACTCGCCGCCACGATCCCGGGCGTCCGGGGTGTCTACGGCGGACGGCTGCGCAACGCGCACCAGGTGGAGGCGTTCACCGCCAACCTCATCTCGGTCAACCGCCGCTACCGGGCGCACGCGGGCCTGCGGGTCACCGACGTGTGACCGACGGGAGGTGCGGGCGGCGGGGGCCGCCCGGGATCGGCCCGGCGCTCCCGGCGGTACCCGCCCTGCTGCCCGTCGTCGGCGACGGCCGACTCGACGGCGGCGTCGCCCGGCCCGGCGTCGCTCGGCCCGGCGTCGCCCGGCCGACCCGCCCCGGCGTCGCCCCGCCGACCCGCCCCTCAGTAGGCGTAGGTGACCGAGACGGTGACGTTCGGGCAGCCGCCGGCCAGGCCGGTCAGGGCGCTCTTCTCGGCGTTGTCGACGGTGAGCCGCCAGCGGATCTTGGTGGCGACCCACTCGGTGACGTACCTGCACCGGGCGGCGGCGTACGGCGGCAGCCAGCCGGCCGGATCCTGGTCGCCCTTGGCCTGGTTGACGTTGTCGGTGACGGCGGCCAGGGCGCGGCTGTCGCCGAGATCGTTGGCGTACGCCTGGCGGCGGCTGGTGCTCCAGGTGCGCGCCCCGGAGTCCCACGCCTCGGCGAGCGGCACCATGTGGTCGATGTCGAGGTCACCGGTGGCGGTCCAGGAGGCGTCGTCGTAGTAGGAGTACCAGCGTCCGCCGGTCAGCGTGCAGGTGCCGGTGACGGTGGGCGCGCTGACCGCCTCGGCGAGCAGCACCTCGTTGCGGGTGGTGCAGCCGTCGCCGTCGGCGTCGATCCAGTGCGGGAAGAGGTCCCGGCTGTAGCCGGTGCGGTTCTCGGCGGCGACGGCGAGGCCGGCCACGGCGGTGGTCAGCGGGGCGGAGTAGCCGGCGGCCTCGGCGGGGTGGGCGAGGCCGGTGGTGGCGAGGGCCGCGACGAGGATGGTCGCGGTGGCGCGCAGGCGTCGGTTCATGGTGCTCCGTCCGGGTGAGATGCGGACTCCTCCGACATGTATAGATGCAAGTCGAAGTTCTGGTCCAGTGCGGGTTCCGTGAACGGTGGACGACATCGCCGGTCAGCGCCGGGCCGGCAGCCGACCCAGCTTGTCCGGGTTGACCACCAGCAGCAGCCGTTCGACGCCGCGTACCGAGGTGTCCAGCGTGATCAGGGTGACCGGCCGGTCGATGGCGACCAGCAGCCCCGGGCCGCCGTTGACCTCGACCAGCTCGATCGTCGTTCCCCGCCAGTACTTGCGCCGCACGTTGTCCAGGAAGTTCGTCACCCGGGCCACCCCGCACACGTCCCGGCGGGCCGCGTGCACCCGGCCGCCACCGTCGGCGCGGGCCACCACGTCGGCGGTGAGCAGCCGTTCCAGGGTGGTCAGGTCGCCGTCGCGGGCCGCGGCGAGGAACGCCTGCGCCACCTGCCGCCGCCGGGCCGGCGGGGCGGGTACGGAGCCCTCGACGGTGAGGTGCCGCCGGGCGCGGCTGGCCAGTTGCCGGGCGTTCGGCTCCGACGTGCCGAGCAGCTCGGCGATCTCCCGGTACGGGTAGTCGAACGCCTCGCGCAGCACGTACGCGGCCCGCTCGGCGGGGGCCAGCCGCTCCAACAGCAGCAGCACCGCGACGTCCAGCGCCGCCGCCCGTTCCGCGCCGAGGGTCGGATCGGCGCTGGTGTCCACCGGTTCGGGCAGCCACGGCCCCACGTACGTCTCCCGGGTGGCCCGCGCCGAGGTGGCCGCGTTCACCGCCAGCCGGGTGGTCGTGGTGGTCAGGAAGGCCGCCGGGTTGCGCACGACGCTCCGGTCGGTGCCCTGCCAGCGCAACCAGGCCTCCTGCACCACGTCCTCGGCCTCCACGACGCTGCCCAGCATCCGGTAGGCCAGCCCGAACAGCCGGGGCCGGACGTCGAGGAAGGCGGCCAGGTCCGCCGCCGTGACGGCCGGTGGGCCGTCGGCGGCGGCGGTCCCGTGCCCTGCCGTCACCCGCCTACCGTAGGCGGTGCGCCGGGCGGACCCGGCCTCGCCCGACGCCGGCGCCGCGCGCAGGGTCAGCGCCCGCGCCACTCGGCCAGCCGGGTGCCACCGGTACGGGCGGCGTCGCCGAGCGGAACCAGCGACTGCTCCGCCAGCAGCGCCCCGAAGTAGCGGCCCTGCGGGTCGGTGACCACCGGTCGACCGTCCCCGGCGGCGGCCAGCGTCTCCCGGCCCAGCTCGTCCAGGCGGAACCGCTGCGGGCCGGCCAGCTCCACGATCCCGTCCACCGGTGCGCCGACGGCGATCCCGGCCAGCGCCGCCACCACGTCGTCGGCGGCGATGGGCTGGATCAGCGCCGGTGGCAGGCGTACCTCGTCGTCCACCGCGGCCGCCTCGACGATGGCCGGCACGAACTCGAAGAACTGGGTGGCCCGGACCACCGTCCACGGCACGTCCGCCCCGGCGATCAGCGCCTCCTGCGCCACCTTGGCCCGCATGTACCCGCTGTCCGGGATGCGGTCGGTGCCGACGATCGACAGCGCGACGTGGTGCCGTACACCGGCCTTCGCCTCCGCCGCGAGCAGGGTACGGGTGGAGGTCTCGAAGAACCTCAGCACGGCCGTCTCCTCGAACGACGGCGAGTTCGACACGTCCACCACGACGTCGGCGCCGTCGAGCGCCTCGGCCACCCCCGCGCCGGTGAGCGTGTCGACGCCGGTGCGCGGTGAGGCGGGCACCGCCCGGTGCCCCTGCCGGTCGAGCAGCGCCACCAGCCTGCTACCGATGAGTCCGCTGCCCCCGATGACGACGATCTTCATGGTCGGTCCACTCTCCCTGTCCGTTCCTGGCGGTCGCGCCGCCCCGCACCACTGACGACCGACCGGCACCCCGATCCGTGACAGCCGGCTCCCCGCGGCCGTCCGTCCGGATGCGGTGGGCCGTACCGCGGCCGTCCGGCCGGGGGTGGCGGGCCGCCCCGCCGGCCGTCCGTCCGGATGCGGTGGTCCGCTCCGTCCGCTGCGCCGGACGCCGGGCGACGGTCCACCGGGGGCTGCGGCACCGGGTAGCGTTCCCGCGACGGGTGCGCCGGCACCCGGGGTGAGGAGACACCATGGCGGAGCCGACGACGGTGCAGGTGCCGACCAGTGACGGCGCGGCCGACGCGTACCTGGCCCGGCCGGACGGCGACGGGCCGTTCCCGGCGGTGCTGTTCTTCATGGACGCCTTCGGACTGCGTCCCCGGCTCGCCGAGATGGCCGGGCGGATCGCCGCGCACGGCTACCTGGTGCTGGTGCCGAACCTCTTCCACCGGACCGGCCCGATGCCGCGGTTCGACCTCGCCGAACTGGCCGACCCGCAGCGGCGCGGCGAGCTGTTCGGGCGGATCGTGCCGCTGATCACCGCGCTCACCCCGGAGCTGGTGGCCCGGGACACCGGGGCCTACCTGGACTATCTCGCCGCCCGTACCGACGTCACCCCCGGCCCGGTGGGGATCGTGGGCTACTGCATGGGTGGCACCAACGCGCTGCGCGCGATCGAGGCGCACCCGGACCGGATCGGGGCGTTGGCCAGCTTCCACGCCGGCCGGGTGGTCACCGACGGGCCGGACAGCCCGCACCGGGGCGTCGGCACGGTCACCGGCGAGCTGTACTTCGCCCACGCCGACCGGGACGAGTCGATGACCGGTGAGCACATCGCGGCGCTGGAGGGGGCGCTCGACGCCGCCGGGGTCAGGTACCGCTCCGAGGTGTACGCCGGGGCGCCGCACGGTTTCACGATGGCCGACACCGCGATGTACGACGAGCAGGCCACCGAGCGGCACTGGACGGCGCTGTTCGACCTGCTGGACCGGAGCATCGGGGGAGCGGCCCGGCGTCCCGGATGACGGTCGGCACGCGGTTGCGTGACAGTCGCGTGACATCTGGCCCGAGTGTCCTCTTCCGCGTTTCACCGGCCGCCCGACGGGGGCACAGGCCAGGGCGACAGCGACTCGTGGAGGGACGACAGACGTGGAAGTACAGGGCTTCTTCACCGCCATCATCATCGGTCTGATCATCGGTGCGCTGGGCCGGTTGGTGGTGCCGGGCAAGCAGAAGATCTCCATCCTGCTCACCCTGGCCATCGGCGTGGTGGCCGCGATCCTCGGCACCCTGGTGGCCGCGCTGCTCGGCGTCGACAAGACCGCCGGCATCGACTGGATCGAGCTGTTCATCCAGGTGGCCTTCGCGGCCATCGGTGTCGCCCTCGTGGCCGGCACGTACGGCCGCCGCCGGCACTGACCCGCCGGCACTGACGCGACCCCTCGCGCCGGCCCGCCCTCTCCCCGGGGCGGGCCGGCGCGGCCGTTCCCCGGGGCACCGGCCGCGGACCCGGGGCACCGCTGCGCTGTGCGGAGCCGGTCGTCGACCGGTCAGTGCCCGCCGGAGCCGGTCGTCGCCGGTCGGTGGTCGGCGGGGCCGGTCAGTGGTCGGTGGGCTCGTCGTCCGTGGTGCCCGGGGGCGGGAAGGCCAGCGCCACGGTCAGGTCGAGCACCGTGCCGGGCTCGTGCAGCCGGTCGCCGTACAGCTCACGCAGCCGGCCCATCCGGTAGCGGACCGTCTGCGGGTGCACGAAGAGGTCGGCGGCGACGTCGTCGCGGCGGCCCTGGTGCAGCAGCCAGGAGCGCATCGTCTCGGCCAACCGGGCGGCGGTCGCCGGGGCCAGGGTGGCCAGCGGGGCGAGCACCTGGGTACGCAGGTCGGCCAGGGCCTCCGGGTCGGTGTGCAGCACCAGCCGGGCCAGGTGCTGCTCGGTGTCCAGCGGGGGGCCGTCCGCCGGTGGCGGCACCCCGAGGGCGAGTGTCCTCAACACCCGCTGGTACGACCGGTCGACCGCGACCCAGGGACGGGCCGGCCCGAGGACCGCGCGGTGGCCGTGCAGTACGGTGACGAGCTGCCGGCGTCGCCCCCCGTGCATGTCCGGCACGAGCAGCAGGGCCGCCTCCTCGGCCCACTGCGCCCCGGGCAGGTCCTCGCCGCTCTCCAGGGTGTGCGGACTGAGGGCGGCGAGCACCGAGCGCAGGCTGCTGCGGGGCAGCACCGCGACGGTCAGGGTCTGCGGCGGGGGCCACTCGGCCCGCTCGGCGCTGCGCCGCAGCACCTCCTCCGGTTCACCGGCGAGCAGCTGCTGGGTGAGCCGGTCCAGGTCCCGCCGTCGGGCCCGGCCGACGTTGGCCAACTCGTCGGAGTGCCCGGCGACGCTGGCGGCGGAGAGTTCGTCGATGTAGGCGAACATCAGCTCGGCGAACTCGGCGACCGTCTCGGCGGAGAGCCCGCTGCGTACCGTGGTGGTGGAGACCTCCCGCCAGGCCACCCGCGCCCCCACCCGGTACGCGGCCAGCAGCGCGTCCATGCTCCGGCCCACCCGCGCCTCCCCGGCACCCAGCGCGTACGCCGCCTCCAGCGCCCGGCTCAGCGGGGTGCTCGGGTCGGCCGCCCCGGCCCGTTCGATGAGCTGGAGGAAGGTGCCCAACGCGATGCGTACCGCGTTCTCGATCTTTTCGCGCATCTGGCCGGTGAGGGTGCCGGAGTAGGCGGGCACCTCGGCGGTGATGGTGGTGACGGTGTGCGCGGCGACCATCGGCAGCCGACCGCGTAACCGCTCGGCCACCTGGGCGTCGAGTTCCAGCCGGCCGCCCAGGTGGCTGGCGGCTTCCGATTCGGACATGTTGTTCCCCTCGAACAAGATGACGCCCCCGATTCACCCTCCTGGGTCAAGATGTTATGCGAAATAGCGAGCACTCTGGGGTCATGACCACCACCGTCCCGCGTCCCCCGGCGAAGACCTCCGTCCGGGACCGGCTGCTCCGGCTGGCCGAGACGGTCACCACCCCGCTGCTGCCGGAGGACTACCTCGACCTGGTCGCGCCGCTGCGCGCCGGGGCCGCCCTGCGGGGGCGGATCGTCGCCGTCGACCCGGAGACCCGGGACGCGGCCACCCTGACCCTCCGGCCCGGCCGGGCCTGGCGGGGGCACACCCCGGGCCAGTACGTCCGCCTCGGCGTCGACGTCGACGGGGTACGGCAGTGGCGGGCCTACTCGGTGACCTCCGCCCCCGACCGCGCCGACGGCCTGATCAGCGTCACCGTCAAGGCCATCCCGGACGGCCGGGTCAGCAACCACCTGGTCCACCGGACCCGGGTGGGCACCATCGTCCAGCTCGACCAGGCGACCGGTGACTTCGTGCTGCCCGACCCGGTCCCGGACCGGGTGCTGTTCCTCACCGCCGGCAGCGGCGTCACCCCGGTGATGGGCATGCTGCGCGCCGGTGTGCACACCCGGGCCGACGTGGTCGTGGTGCACTCCGCACCGACCCCCGACGACGTCGTGTTCGGCGCCCGGCTGCGGGCGCTCGCCGCGCAGGGCGGGATCCGGCTGATCGAACGGCACACCGACCGGCACGGCCTGCTCGGGGTCGACGACCTGGCGACCCTGGTGCCCGACCACCTCGACCGGCAGACCTGGGCGTGCGGCCCGGTCGGCATGCTCGACGCGGTTCAGGAGCACTGGGCCTCGGCCGGCGTCGCCGACCGGCTGCACACCGAGCGGTTCCGGCCGACGGTCGTCGCCCCCGGCGAGGGCGGCGTCGTCACCTTCACCCGGGCCGGTATCACCCTCGCCGCCGACGGCGGCACCCCGATCCTCGATGCCGGGGAGGCCGCCGGGGCGCTGATGCCGTCCGGCTGCCGGATGGGCATCTGCTATGGGTGCGTCCTGCCGCTGCGCCAGGGAGCCGTGCGGGACCTGCGCACCGGCGACGTCACCACCGCCGTTCCCGGTGACGGCGTGCTCATCCAGACCTGCGTGTCGGCGGCGGCCGGTACCTGCGACATCGATCTCTGACCAGGAGGCCGGACGTGACCGTCATCCAGCACAAGCCCGTCAACCCGATCGCCCACCTGAGCGCCGAGGACATCGAGACGCTCGGCAAGGAACTCGACGCCATCCGGGACCGGGTGCTCGCCGAGCGGGGCGAGAGCGACGCGACGTACATTCGCAAGGTGATCAAGACCCAGCGGACGCTGGAGATGGGCAGCCGCGCGGTGCTGCTCTTCTCGCTCTTCCCGCCGGCCTGGGTGATCGGCACCGCCGGCCTCACGGTGGCCAAGATCCTGGAGAACATGGAGATCGGCCACAACATCCTGCACGGCCAGTACGACTTCATGCGGGATCCGAAGATCCACTCCACCACCTGGGAGTGGGACCACGTCTCGCCGGCCGAGCAGTGGAAGCACTCGCACAACCAGCTGCACCACACGTACACCAACGTCCTCGGCAAGGACAACGACCTCGGGTACGGCATCATGCGGGTCGACGAGGACCAGAAGTGGTACCCGCTGCACCTCGGCCAGCCGCTGTGGAACTTCGTCAACGCCTGCTTCTTCGAGTACGGCATCGCCGCGTACGACCTGGAGCTGGGCCGTAACCTGCGCAAGGGGCGGCACAGGACCCCCGAGTTCCGGGCCCGACTGCGCGCGGTCGGCCGCAAGATCCGCCGCCAGGTGCTCAAGGACTACGTCATCCACCCGCTGCTGTCCGGTCCGTCCTTCCTCAGCACCCTGGCCGCCACCTTCACCGCGAACCTGCTCCGCAACCTGTGGAGCCACTCGGTGATCATGTGCGGGCACTTCCCCAACGGGGTCGAGACGTTCGCCAAGACGTCGATCGAGGGGGAGACCCGGGGCGAGTGGTACCTGCGGCAGATGCTCGGCTCGGCCAACATCAGCGGCAGCCGGCTGATGCACATCATGACCGGCAACCTGTCCTTCCAGATCGAGCACCACCTCTTCCCCGACCTGCCCAGCAAGCGCTACCAGGAGATCGCCCCGCAGGTGCGGGAGCTGTTCGACAGGTACGGGCTGAGGTACACCACCGGTCCGCTGCCAAAGCAGGTCGCCTCCGCGTGGTGGAAGGTCATCCGGCTCTCCCTGCCCAACCGGGCGGTGGCCCGACCCGGCACCGACGAGCGGCCGTCGCCCGCCCTCGCGGCCTCCGGGGTCTGACCCCGCACGACCGGGGCGGCGGCAGCCGCCCACCCGACGGCCCGCGACTGGGCACCCCGGCGGCCCGTGACCGCTCGCCCGACGGCCCGCGACCGGGTGGCGACGCCGGGCGCGGGCCGGGCCGGCTCCCCGTCAGCAGCCCGTCCAGCGGGCCGGGGTCAGTCGGCCGGTGTTGGTCCAGCCGACCACCGTGCCGTTGTCCGCGATCGCCTCGGACCCGAGGCTGCTGGCGTCGACGGCTGCCGGGAGCGGCGTCAGCCGCCCGTCGCGCCACACCGCCCGCGAGCCGAGCACCACCCCGTCGGGGGTCACGCCCTCCACCGAGCCCGCCGCCGGGTCGAGCATCGTGGCCGCGCCGGTGCGCAGGTCCCACCGCACCGGCGCGTAGCCGTCCTCCCCGTCGTCGCCCGCCCCGCCGACCGCCCAGCCGCCCCGGGCTGCCGACACGTAGGCACTGGGTCGACCGGGCGCGGTGAGCAGGGTGAGCCGCCCGTCGGGACGGAGCACCCAACCCATGTACGACGACGCACCGAGCGACTGCCGGCCGTAGCCGAGGACGGTGCCGTCGTCCAGCACCGCCATGGCGGTCGCGTCGGGCAGCACGTCGACCACCTCGACCGTGCCGGGCCGGTCCGCGGGCCAGCGCAGCGCGATCGCGCTCTCGGTGGCCTCCACCGCGCCGAACCCCACGATGTCGCCGCGTCCGTTGATGCCGGTGACCCAGGCGCCCGAGACGGATCCCGGGACGACCAGGTCGGTCAGCCGACCGTCCTGGTAGCGCCAGGGCTGTGGTCTCGCGGTGACGAAGGCGTTGCCGACCACCACGCCGGCCGCGTCGACGCCCACCACCTGCTCGGCCAGCGCGGTGTCGACGGCGGTGACCCGGCCACCCTGCCAGAGCAGCAGCACCTGCTGCCACACCCCGTCGACGACCCGGCTGCCGATCCCGGCGACGAAGCGGCCGGTCGGATCCACCGCCTGGGCGCGGCCGAGGGCCACCCCGGTCGGCAACGGCAACGGATGGATCGCGCAGAGCCGGGTGTCCGTCCCGCGTGGCCCGGCGAAGGCCGTACCGGGTAGGCCCAGGACGGCGGTGAGTAGTCCGACGGTGGCTCCGGCGAGTGCCCGGTGACAGATCATGGTGGCTCCGATCGGAGGTGGGGCGGGGGAGGCCGCCTCCGGCCCGGTCGCGCCCGTCGGCCGGGGATGGCCGGGAGCACGGGTGGGACGGCGTACGGGCCGGGGATCCCGACGTGGCCGATCCCCGACGACTGTATGACGCCTGAGGCCCGAGTCGGGTTACGCGGTGTCCGGAACGCGACCCGGGAACGGTCGTGCGGGTCGTACCGCATTACCGCTGGAATCTGATCGAGGGGTCGTCATCCGGGCACGGCTCGGGCCGGCTCGCCCACCTGCCGCTGTCGCCCGTCGGCCGGTGCTGCCGGGATCAGCAACCGGTCCAGCGCATCGGGATGAGCCGGCCGTCGTTGCGGGACCCGACGACGACGCCGGTGTCGGCGATGGCGCTGGCGCCGGTGCCGCCGGGCAGCACCCGTGAGGTGCCTCCCCGCGCTATGCGGTCGCCGCCGACGACCACCCCGTGGGCGTTGACGTCGGTGACCAGCTCCAGCTCGTCGGCCAGCCGGGACCACGAGCGGTCCCGCAGGTCCCAGCGCACGTTGATCCCATAGCCACCGTCCAGGTAGGCCCGACCGACCGCCCAGTGGCCCGCCGCCGAGTCGACCAGGGTGCTGTGGGCGTCGGGTACGGTCAGATCGGCCACCCGGCCGTCGGGCCGCCGGACCCACGCCGTCTCCTGCGCGAAGTAGCCGGCGTTGCCGACGATGGTGCCGTCCGGGGTGATCCCCGCCGGCGCGGGGTCGATCCGTGGGATGTCCAGCGTCTCGACGGTGCCCGGCCGGGCGGCCGGCCACCGCACCGTACGCCGGATGCCGGTGGCCGCCTCGTCGGCGACGCCGACGATGTCGCCAGCCTCGTTGATCGCCGACGCGCCCGCACTCCAGGACGGTGGTAGGGGAAGCGGGGTGAAGACTCCGTCCCGGTACGTCCACGGGCGACCCTGCGCGGCGATCCAGCTGTCGCCGACGACGACACCGCTGGAGTTGACGTCGGCGACGCTACCGAGCGGGGGTGCCGCCAGGGTGGTGAGCCGGTCCCGGTCCCAGAACAGCAGGAGCTCCTGGTTACCGGTGTCCTCGACCCGCAGCGCCGTACCGGCGATGAACCGGCCGGTCGGGTCGATGGCCTCGGCGTCGGCCCGGTAGACGTCGGGCGGGTAAGCCAGCGGGCGGACCGTGCAGGCGGACCCCGGCTGGCCGCGGACGACGGTGGCGGGGGACGCTGCCGCAGCCTCTGCCGACGCTGTCGCGGGTGCGGCGGCGATCAGGACGACAGCCGACATGCCCAGCGCGGTCAGAGCCCCGCCGACTCTGCTTTCGATACGTCGTGACACGGGCATTCCCCTCCGGCGATTCCGCTGCACGGGGGCGGACTGCGCGGTTGCCGCGCGTCGACGCCCCGTGCGGGTTTCTGAGATGAATGCATCTTCATGGACTGATTCCTTAACTCAAAGCGACTGTCTGATTGCTTGCAGTGATCGGTGGCGCGGCTCTCGGCACCGGCCCGCAGGGACGGCTGGTGGACGCGGCTCCCGACCGCTGGTACCCGTGAGACCGCCTAGCGGCGGCCGGCCGAGTGCCGGTGCACCGACTGCCGGCCCCGCAGGAACGCCAGCACGATCACCACGAGCAGCGCGACCAGACCGATGATGGCCAGCCAGCGGACCGCCTCCAGCAACAGACCGAGCAGGATGAGCGCGCCGCCGACGACACCGACGACGAAGAGCATGGCCCGCATCTCGACCTCCTCTGACAGCACCGACCGACCAGCCTTCCCGTTCCGTGTCGCGGTACGCCTCCCCGACCGGATCGGTCCGGGGAACCGCCGGGTGCTGCCGGTGCCGGGCGGGTCGGCGGCCGGCGGGCGGCTGGGGTCAGCGCCGGGCGACGTAGACCGTGTTGGCGGACTCGCCCCCGGTCAGCGGGTTGGCGAACGGGACGACGTGCGCCTGCCAGGTCGGGAACACCTCGGCGAGGATCCGGCCGAACGCGTCGTCCGGCGGGTCGTCGGACCAGAGCGCGAACACCCCGTCGGGCAACAGCAGGTCGGCCAGCCGGCGCAGGCCGTCGGGGGTGTAGAAGGCGGCGTGGCTGGGGTGCAGCACGTGGCGGGGGGAGTGGTCGACGTCGAGCAGCACCGCGTGGAAGCGACGGCCGGGCTGGTCCGGGTCGAAGCCGGTGCCGTCGGCGACGGCGGCGAAGAAGTCCGCCCGGACGAACCGGGTGCGCGGGTCCGGCGCGAGGCCGGCGGCGAAGGGGAGCAGCTGGCGGCGGTGCCAGTCGATGACGTCCTCGATCGTCTCCACCACCAGCACCGAGCGCACCCGGGCGTCCTCCAGGGCGGTACGGGCCGTGTAGCCGAGGCCGAGCCCGCCGACCACCACGTCGAGGGGCCCCTCACCCAGCGGGGCCAGACCCAGCCGGGCCAGTTCGATCTCGGCGACCGGGAAGAGGCTGGACATCAGGTACTCGTCGTCGAGCTTGACCTCGTACACGTCGACGTCGAGGGCGGGATCCCGCCGCCGCCGCAGACTGATCGCGCCGATCGGGGTCTCCCGCCAGGCCAGTTCCTCGAATCGCGCGCCCACCCGGCCACCCTTTCCACCGTCGTCGTGCCGGGATGCTACCGGGACGACCGGTTCGGCCCGGCGTCGGCTCGCGGCGGCCCGGCGGGGCGCGTCGTCGGCTCGCGGCGGTGCGTCGTCGGCTCGCGGTGGCCCGGCGGCCCGGCGTCGGCTCGGGGCCGGCCGGCGGGGTGCCGTCGGCGGGCGACCCACCGCGCCGACCCCCGACGGTGGCCGGTGTCCGCGACTCAGGGTCAACGGGACATCGACGCAGCGCATATCCTGTCCGCCGAGGACTCGCGGAAGGGACAGCATGCCGTCGCGGCAGGACCAGCTCCACTCCTACCAGTTCACCGTGCAGCGGGCGGTCGCCGCCCTGGTCATGCGGGAGACCGACCCGGCCCGGTCGCCGTTTCGCCGGCTGGCCGGAGCGGGTCTGGCCAGCGTCCTGGTGGCGGCGATCGGCCTGGGTGGCTTCGCCCTCTACGGGCTGTTCGCCGGGGGCGGGTCGAGCTGGCGGGACACCGGCGCGGTGATCGTGGAGAAGGAGTCCGGGGCCCGGTTCGTCTACCGCGACGGCCGGCTGCATCCGGTGCTCAACTACGCCTCGGCGCTGTTGATCGTCGGGGCCGACCGGTCCCGCACCGTGCTGGTGTCCCGCCGGTCCATCGAGGGGGTGCCGCGCGGACTGCCGTTGGGCATCGCCGACGCGCCCGACTCCCTGCCGGCCCCGGGCCGGCTCTCCACCGCGCCGTGGACGGTCTGCTCCTGGGAACCGGCCGACACGGCCCGGGCCGCCCCCCGCTCGGCGTTGCTGATCGGCCGGGAGGCGGCCGGTGGGCGGCTGCTGGCCGAGGAGGCGGTGCTGGCCCGGCACCCGGACGGCGCCCTCTACCTGATCTGGCACCAGCGCCGGCACCTGGTGCGGGATCCCGCCCGGGTGCTCGCGGCCCTGGCCACCACCCGGGAACGCGCGGTCCCCGCCGCGCCGGCACTGCTCAACACCCTGCCGGTGGGTGTCGACCTGGCCCCGCCCGCGCTGGCCGGGCTGGGTGAGCCCTCGGCCGAGGTGGTCGGCGCGGTGATCGGGGAGGTCTACCTGGTCCGCAACTCCGGCGGCGGCCGACAGTACGCGGTCGCCGGGCGGGACGGCCTGGCCGGCATCACCGAACTCCAGGCGGCCCTGCTGATGGCCCGCACCGGCCAGGACGAACCGGAGCCGATCACCCTGGGTCGGTTCGCCGCGCTGCCCAAACTGCCGGACCTGGTGCAGACCGGGCCGACCGCCCCGCCACCGGCCCCGCCGCGACTGGCCGGTGCCGACGGTGGCGCGCTCTGCGCCCGGGTCGGCGACGACGCCGTGGTCCGGGACGTCCGGGTCGGCACGGCCGCGCCGGACCTCACCGCCGCCGCCCGCACCGTCGGCCGGGCGGGCGGGGTGCGCGTCGACCACGTGCTGGTCGAGCCGGGCCGGGGTGCGGTGGTCGAGTCGGTGGCCGCGCCGGACGCCGAGGGTGGCGCGGTGTCGGTCGTCACCGACCTGGGCCGCCGCTACGTGCTCGCCGACACCGCGGTCCTCGGGATGCTGGGCTACCCGGGGGTCACGCCGATGCGGCTCCCGGCCGGCCTGGTCAGCCTGGTCCCCGCCGGCAGCACCCTCGACCCGGTGGCCGCCCGGTCGGTCGCCGCCCCGTCCTGACGACATCACCGACCTGCCCGGCGAGACCAGCGCGGCGGACCCGGCACCGGTGGTCCGGGTTCAGTCGGGTGGGCGGCGCAGCAGGCTGACGGCGAAGTCCGCCTCCTCCCGCCAGGGGCGCAGGTCCCAGGTGGCGAAGCGCTGTTCGAGCCGGAGGCCGGCGGCGGCCACGTCGCTGTCGAAGTGGTCGAGCCGGTACCCGCGGTCGAGGCCGAAGCCGACCAGCGCCACCCCGTCGGGACGCAGGTGGGCGGCGACCCGGGCCAGCACCGTCGGTTCGGTGCCGGCCGCGACGAAGGCCATCACGTTGCCGGCGAGCACGGCGGCGTCGAAGGGCTCGGCCTCGCCGGCACCGGCCAGATCCAGCTCGGCGAGGTCGGCGACCAGCCAGCGCGGCCCGGGGTGGTCGGTCCGGGCCGCCTCGACCAGGGCGGGGTCGGCGTCCACCCCGACCACCCGGTGCCCCCGGTGGGCGAGTGCGGCGCCCACCCGTCCGGTGCCGCAGCCGGCATCGAGGATGCGGGAGCGGGGGGCCACCACCGCGTCGACCAGCCGGGCCTCGCCGGCCAGGTCGGCCCCCTCGGCGGCGAGCTGACGGAACCGGTCGATGTACCACTGCGAGTGTTCGGGACCGGTCTCGGTCGCCCACCGGGTCGGGTTGGTCATGTCGCCACGGTAACCGGCGCGGCCGGGCGCTCGGGACACCTCGGGCCTCGGCGCACGCCGTCCGAGGTGTCGGTGGGGCGGGGCCCGAGGGTGCTGACGGGCGGTGCCCGAGGGGTCGGCGGGGCGGTGCCCCGCCGACGGTCAGGGCAGCCGGGCCACCGTGACGAACTCGTTGTAGGTGAAGACCTTGCCCATCGACCGGGGGAACGGGAAGGAGTACTGCTTGACGACCGTCATGCCCAGATCCCGGGCGGCCTGGGCGGCCTCGTCGAAGCCGACGAACCGGACGTGGGTCTCGTCGCTGGCGTACCCCCGCTCCTGCGGGGTGATGAAGACCGCGGTGCCGCCGGAGCGCAGGAACGGCAGGTAATCGGAGATCACCTCGAGCGCCGCCTCGGCGGGCAGGTGCTCCAGCAGGTGGGCGGCGAGGAGCGCGTCGAAGGCGCCCGGCCGGGCGTGCGGGGACTGGTGGAACTCCTCGATCGTGTACGCCTCCAGCCCGGCGGCCCGCGCGTGCGCCACCGACGTCGGGTTGTGGTCCACCCCGACCGCGCCCTCGCCCAGGTTGGCCAGGTTGCGGCCGAGGCCGCACCCGACGTCGAGGGTACGGCCCAGCCCGAGCCGTTGGAGGTTCCACCGGTACGGCGCCTGCACGTCGAGCACCTGCTTCCAGCGTGCGCCACCGAGGCGTTGCAACCGTTGGGTGTAGTCCTCACCCTCGGTGCCCGCCGCGGTGTCCTGCTCTGCTCGACTCATCGCCGGCCTCTCTGCCCGTTGCGGAAAACGTCGCCCTCCGGCAGGCGTGCGGGGGCACGCCGCCGGCCGGTGTCCGCGCCGACGCGGACACCCGAGAGATGCTACGGACCCGGACGGCCATCGTCAGCCCCCGCAGGCGGCGGGTTGGCACCGGAACGCGCCTGGTCACCCTGGGTCACCTGGACTCGACCCTGGGTGTGGCCGGCCCGGTGCCGTCGGTCGTCGAGCGGGTTCGCCGGCCGCCGCCCGGCCCGACGCGGGCAGCGGGTCAGGACGAGGAGACGTCGCCGCTCAGGCCGGCTCGGGCGGGTCGGCGAGATCGGCCTCCTCCGGTTCCCGGGGCGCGGCCACCCAGGCCGAGAAGACCGGCACCCCGTGCCACGGCCCCGCCGTGCCGTCGCGCTGGTCGGTGGCCACCGCCAGCACCGCGTACGGGTGGCCGAAACGCAGTTCGGCGGTCCGTCGGACACCTTCCGGCGGGAGACTGACCAGGGCGAACGCGCCGGTCACCGCGGCGGCCTCGAAGCCGTACCGGCTGTAGTGCGCCACCGCCGCCTGGCGGGCCTCGACGCCCACCTCGGTGCCGAGCAATCCGCCCAGTGCCCGCGCCACCGCCGGGAACCCGAGCCCGGCGGCGGTCAGGTCGTGCTCGTCCCGGGCGGACCAGCAGGGCAGCACCGCGTGGTGCCGCTCCTCCCGGCCGTCCCGGGCCGGGGTGCGGACCCGCTCCTCGCGTAGCGTGCCGAGCGGTCCCGCGCCGAGCGGCAGGTCGAACAGCGACCGGCGGGCCGGTTCACCATCCACCGCCGCGCCGGCCAGTTCGTAGCCGGCGGCGAGGACGTCCGCAGGTGGGACCGTCGGGTCGGCGACGACCGAGAGCACCACCAGACCGGCGCCGTCACGTTCCACCGCCGGGGCGGCGTGCACCGCGACCTCCCCGGCCGCCCCGGTCGACGCGATCCAGACCCGGTGCCCGTGTTCGGGGGTACGCAGCGCCCGGGTGAGCCGTCCGGCCCAGGCGGAACCCGCCCGGCCCGCGTCGCCCCCGGCGGGCCGCCCCGGGCCGTCGGCCGGCCGGTCCGTCCCGGGGTCGTCGCCTGTCCGGTGCGTCCCCGGGCCGTCGGCCGGCCGGTCCGGGGCGTCCGGGTCGGGGCCGAGCGCCGCGCCGGGCACCAGGTCGAACGGGGTGGCCCAGGAGATCCGGGTGGCCAGGGCGCTGGCCAGCGCCACCAGCACCCGGGGGGAGACGGTCAGCGGGAACCGGTCGACCAGCCCGAGGGTGTGCCCGCGGGCCCAGCCGTCCAGGCCCGCCTGGTCGGGCAACGGGCCGGTGGTGGTGGCCCGGGGGAGTCCGTCCCACCATCCGGCCAGCCGCGCCGTGTCCGTGCCGGGGCGGTGCCAGACCGCGCTGGCCGAGGCCACCAGCGGGTGCGGTCGGTCCAGCAGCGCGGTGGCCGTCGCGGCGGCGGTCTCCCCGTCGACACCGAGCACGTCGGCCAGCTCGGCCCGGTCCGCACCGGTCGCGGCGGGCGCGGCCAGGGCCAGCAGCAGCCAGGCGCCGAGTGGGGAGGCGACGTGGTGCCGGTCGCCGATGTCGGCGTGCAGCCGGGCGGCGTACCGGGCCAACGGGGCGTACGGGAGGGTCGTCATGTCCTCCACTGTGCCCATCGTCCGCGCCGCCGGCATCCCGGGGGGTCAGGACCAGAGCTCGAACGGCTCGTCGATCCGGTGGCCGGCGAGGAAGGCGGTGAGCAGCTCGGGCAGCCGACCCGGGTAGAACCGTTCGGTGCTGTCGACGATCTCGTCGGCGGTCCACCAGCGGAAGTCGAAGTAGTCCTCCACCTCGTAGTCGAGCCGGTCGGTGGCGTCGACGTCCGGCGCGGCGGCGTCGAGGCGTACCGTCAGCACCACCTCGTCCTGGACGTGCCGCAACCGCCGGTGGATGAAGCTGGCCCGCCGCCGCCAGGTCGGCGGGCCGAGCTGCCCGGCGGTGACCACGAAGCCGGTCTCCTCCCGCAGTTCCCGCAGCGCGGTCTGCGGGTACGTCTCGCCGGGGTCGACGCCCCCACCGGGCAGCTCCCACCAGGTGCCGAGCCGCGGATGCTCCGGGTCGCGGGTGTGGAAGAGCAGGATCAGGCCGTCCCGGTCGCGGACGACCAGCCGGACGGCGGTGCGTTCGATCACGGGCAGGTCCCGGGGCAGGTCGGTCACGGGTCTCCCTCGACGGGGCACCGCGCGGGCGGCGACGGTGCGACGATGGCGATCATGGTGGAGGTCTTCGGTGAGGTGGCGGCGGACTACGACGAGATCCGGCCCGGATATCCGGCCGCCCTCGCCGGGGCCATCCTCGCCTATCACGGCGGGCCACCCGCCCGGCTGGTCGAGGTCGGCGCGGGCACCGGCCTGGCCACCGCCCTGCTGGTCGGCCTCGTCGCGGCGGACGGCGGCGACGCACCGACCGGCCGGGCGGCGGACCTGACCGGCCCGGGACCGGCCGCACCGGCGGGCGGGGAGTCGGGCGCGGCCGAAGCGGTGGCCCCGGGTCCGGCCCGGGTTACCTGTGTCGAGCCCGACGCGCGGATGGCGGCGGTGCTGACCGCCCGGTTTCCCGACGTCGAGGTGGCGGTGACCCGGTTCGAGCAGTGGTCGCCACCGTCCGGTGGGGTGCCGCTGCTGGCCTGCGCGTTGGCCTGGCACTGGCTGGACCCGGCCACCCGCAACCGGCGGGCGTACGACGCGTTGGCCCCCGGCGGCACCCTGGCCGTCTTCGCCCACCGCTACGACTACGTCGACCCGGCCCGGTCGGCGGCCATCCGGGCGGCCTTCGAGTCGGTCGACCCGGTGCCGCACCACGACCAGCCGGAGGACTGGTTCCACACCGACATCACCGCCAGCGGGCTCTTCACCGACGTACGCACGGTGGCGTTCCGCCGGGCGGTGCCGCTGGACACGGCGGCGTACCAGCGGCTGGTCGGCACCTTCTCCCCGCAGTTGCGCCGGCCGCCGGAGCTGCGGGAACGGGTGTTGTCGGCGATCGGGGCGGCGGTCGACGGCTTCGGCGGTACGGTCACCCTCGACCTGCGGACCACCCTGGTGCTGGCCCGCCGGGCGGCCGGAGGGGAAACCGGTGGGCGGGTCGTGTCGATCCGGCCGGGTTCCCGTTCGACCTGAGGGGGAACGGGTCGACCGGCGGCCCGATGCTGAGGAGTGACGATGGCCAAGTACATGCTGATCATGCGGGGTACCGACGAGTCCTTCGCCGCGATGACGGAGACGCCCTTCGAGGAGATGCTGGAGACGATGGGGCGGTTCAACGAGGAGCTGATCCGGGCGGGCGTGCTGGTGGCCGCCGAGGGCCTGGAGGACCCGGCGCAGAGCGTGGTGGTCGACTACAGCGCGGACCCCCCGGTCGTCACCGACGGCCCCTACGGCGAGACGAAGGAGCTGTTCGGCGGCTTCTACCTGATCGACGTGGCGTCGAAGGAGGAGGCCGTGGAGTGGGCCCGGCGGATGCCGGCGGTGAGCGGCAGCAAGTGCGAGGTGCGCCGGGTGCCGGGCATCGACGAGTTCCCGCAGGACAACGAGTGGATCATCAGGGAGCGGGCGTGGCGCGAGCGGACCGGCCAGCTCTGACCCCGGTGACCGGCGACGGCCCGCCGAGCGCCGAGTCGGCCCGGCGGGCCGTCGAGGCGCTCTGGCGGATCGAGTCCGCCCGGATCGTCGGCGCGTTGGCCCGCTACACCGGCGACTTCGCGCTCGCCGAGGACGTCGCGCAGGAGGCGGTGGCCGAGGCCCTGGTCGGCTGGGCGCGCGACGGCGTGCCGGCGAATCCGGTGGGCTGGCTGCTCACCACCGCCCGTCGGCGCGCGGTCGACGCCTTCCGTCGCCGGGCGGCCCGCGACGCCCGGTACGCGGTGCTCGCCGGTCAGCTCGCCGAGGGCACGGACGGGTCGTCGGCCGGTGACCTGCCGTGGGATCCCGACCGGATCGACGACGACGTCCTGGCGCTGATGTTCGTGGCGTGCCATCCGGTGCTCTCGGCCGAGGCCCGGTTGACCCTGACGCTGCGGGTGGTCGGTGGCCTGTCCAGCGCGGAGATCGCCCGGGCGCTCCTGGTGCCGGTGCCCACCGTCCAGGCGCGGATCACCCGGGCCAAGAAGACGATCGCCGCCGCGCAGGTGCCGTTCGCGCTCCCCGAACCGGCCCAGCGACGGGAGCGGCTCGGCGCGGTCCTGAACGTGCTCTACGTGATCTTCACGGAGGGGTCGACGGCGACGAGCGGTGACCGGCTGCTCCGCCCCGACCTGGCGTACGAGGCGATCCGGCTGGCCCGGACGCTGGCCGCGTTGCTGCCCGCCGAGCCGGAGGTGCACGGCCTGCTCGCCCTGTGCGAGCTGACCGCCGCGCGGTTCCCGGCCCGGGTCGACGCGGACGGCGCGGCGGTGCTGCTGACGGATCAGGACCGGCGTCGGTGGGACCGCTCGGCGATCCGCCGGGGCATGGCCGCGCTCGCCCGGGCCGTGGCGCCGGGGCGGGGCCTCGGGCCGTACGGGTTGCAGGCGGCCATCGCCGCCTGCCACGCCACAGCCGGGTCGGTGGAGCAGACCGACTGGGCCCGGGTGGTGCTCCTCTACGAGGCCCTGGGCCGGGTGGCCCCGTCGCCGGTCGTCGAGCTGAACCGGGCCGTCGCGGTGGCCATGGCCGACGGGCCGCTGCCGGCGTTGGCGCTGGTGGACCAGGTGGCCGCCACCGGTCGCCTGGCCGGGTCGTACCTGCTGCCGAGCGTGCGGGGTGAGCTGCTCGCCCGGCTCGGTCGGCACGGCGAGGCGCGGACCGAGCTGGAGTCCGCTGCCCGGTGCTGCCGTAACGACCGTGAGCGGGCGGTGCTGCTGCGCAAGGTGGACGCCCTGGGCGGCTGATCCGGGCCGGGGGCGGTACGCTGCCCGCCGTGGCAGGTCTGTTGAGGAACGTGGCGACCCGGCTCGGCCGGATGACCGGCGTGGTCGGCGCGCAGCGGGGCACCCCCGGCCCGATCCCGGCCCAGCCGGCCCGGCGGCGGCAGGTCAGCGCCCTGCAACGACGGGAGCTGTCGTACGCCCCGGAGCCGGACGGGCAGGCCGACCCGGGGGAGATCGTCTGGACCTGGGTGCCCTACGAGGACGACCCGAAGCAGGGCAAGGACCGCCCGGTGCTGGTGGTCGGCCGCTCCAGCCGCACCCTGTTCGGGCTGATGCTCTCCAGCCAGAGCGAGCGGGACGGCCAGCGGCACTGGCTGGGGCTGGGGCCGGGGGAGTGGGACCGCGACGCACGACCCAGTTGGGTGCGGCTGGACCGGGTGCTCACCATGCGGGAGGACAGCATCCGCCGCGAGGGTGCGGTGCTGGACCGGGTGCGGTTCGACCGGGTGGGGCAGGCGCTGCGGTCCGGGTACGGCTGGCGCTGACCCGCCGCCCGCTGCGAACGGCCCGGGTCCGCTCACGGGTGGCCCCGCCGGAGCCGCTGAAAGGCGGTCGGCCGGGGTCCGACGTGGGTGTCGGCCCGGGGCCGTGTCTCAGCACTCGGCGAGGCGGGCCGCGTCGAGCAGTTGCCGGGGTGACTGCCGGCTGGTGACGCCCTTCGCCCGGTACATCGCGGCGTCGGCCCGGCACAGCGCGTCGGCCAGCTGGGTGGGACCGGTGACCGGGGCGAGCCCGACCGAGGCGGTGACCCGGACGCTGCACGGACCCAGCGGGATGGGGGCGGCCAGCGCGTCGCGCAGCCGCCGGGTGGCGTGGTCGATCCAGCGCCGGTCGACCGAGGGGCTGGCCAGTAGGCCGGCGAACTCGTCCCCGCCGAGCCGGGCGACCAGGTTGTCCCCGGCGAAGGCGGCCAGTCGTTGGGCGACGCTGATCAGTACCTGGTCGCCGGCGGCGTGCCCGTAGCGGTCGTTGACCTGTTTGAAGTCGTTGAGGTCGAGGACCACCGCGATGAGGGGTTGCCCGCCGGCGTCGGTGAGCAGCGTGGCGGCCAGCCGGTAGAAGGCTCTCCGGTTGGGTAGCCCGGTGAGCGGATCGTGGCTGGCGGCGTGCCGCTCGGCGGCGAGTTCGGCCTGGAGGTGCTCCAGTTCCGCCTCGGCCTGGAGTGCCCGGCGGCGTAGCTGCCACACCGAGACCAGGGCCCCGGCTGCGGAGACGCCGGACGCGACGGTCAACGGATCCGGCACGGGTCCTCCCTCGCGGTGTCGGCGTACGGTCCGGGCGGCGGCGGCCGTCGTGCCGCACCGGACCCTCGTTTCCCCAGGTGAATGCCCCCGGGGTGGTAACCCAAAGTGAACGGATAAGTACCGCGCACGTGCGTTATCATGCTCGCTGTCCGATGCAGATGCAATAGCAGATGCACGTGCATCACGGCCGAATCTGATGTCGCGCAGCCCTTCCAGCCCTGGACCATCCCCTCGCGACACCGGGTCCGAACCCCGACAGAAAGACATCCATGCAGCAGCCTGAGAACGGCGTCCCCACCACCCAGCTGCCCCCCCTGAGGTGGGAGAAGAGCCGGCGGAGCAACCCCAGCGGCAACTGCGTCGAGTTGGCCGAGCTACCCGGCGGCGCCGGCATCGCCATGCGCAACTCCCGCCATCCCGACGGGCCGGCCCTGATCTACACGGTGGACGAGATAACGGCTTTCGTCCTCGGCGCGCGGGACGGCGACTTCGACCATCTGATCGGCTAGTGTTCGACGGTCCCGCCCAGGGGACCGTGTTCGTCCGGAGGATGTTCACCTCACCGTCGGTCCATGGCATGCTTACTCGTCGGCCGGGCGGGGGCCGGGGAATCACGATCGGTCGTGGGCATTGTGCGGAGGGGCGGGGCACGTGACGATGGTTGCCGCCGAGGGGGGGCCGGCCACCGGTCCCACGGTGTTGCGGATGCTGCTCGGCGCGCAGTTGCGCCGGTTGCGGGAGGCCAGCGGTGTCACGCGTGAGGGCGCCGGCTGGGAGATCCGTTCCTCGGAGTCGAAGATCAGCCGGATGGAGCTGGGTCGGGTCGGCTTCAAGGAACGTGACGTCGCCGACCTGCTCACCCTCTACGGCGTCACCGCCGACGAGGAGCGCGGCGCGCTGCTCAAGCTGGCCCGGGACGCCAACAGCCCCGGGTGGTGGCACCGCTACGGCGACGTGCTGCCCGGCTGGTTCCAGTCCTACCTGGGCCTGGAGGCCGCCGCCGCGTTGATCCGCAGCTACGAGGTGCAGTTCGTCCCCGGCCTGTTGCAGACCCCGGAGTACGCCCGCGCGGTGGTCCTGCTCGGGCACCGGGGGGCGGCGGTGGACGAGGTGGACCGCCGGGTGGAGCTGCGTATGCAGCGTCAACAGCTGCTGCGCCGCGCCGACCCGCCGCAGCTCTGGGCGGTGATCGACGAGGCCGCCCTGCGTCGGCCGATCGGTGGCCGGGAGGTGATGCGGGGGCAGTTGACCGCGCTGATCGAGGCGACCCGTTCGCCGCACGTCCGGCTGCAGGTCATCCCGTTCGACGCGGGCGGCCACGCCGCGGCCGGCGGGGCCTTCACCATCCTGCGCTTCGGCGACGACGACCTGCCCGACATCGTCTACATCGAACAGCTGACCAGCGCGCTCTACCTCGACAAGCGGGAGGACCTGGACTACTACGCGGCGGCGATGGAACGGCTCTGCGTCGAGGCCACCCCGCCGGAGCGTACGCCGGAGGTGCTCACCCGACTGCGTGACGAGCTGTACCCGGAGTAACCGCCCCACCGCTTCGCCGACCCCACCCCGGCGACCTCTACGATGGCGGAACCGCAGACAGTGGACGGACGCCATCACCCCCGGGATGGCACGGAGTCATGGAGGACCCGGTGACCACCGATGCCCCGACGGGCGCCGCCCCGCACCCCAGCGACCGGATCGACACCTCGGTCGCGCACCCGGCCCGCCGCTACAACTACTGGCTCGGTGGCAAGGACAACTTCCAGGCCGACCGGGACTCCGGGGACGCGATGGCGGCGGCCTTCCCGACCATCCGCACCGCAGCCCTGGAGAACCGCCGGTTCCTGCAGCGTGCGGTCGCCCACCTGGCCCGGGAGGCGGGCGTCCGGCAGTTCCTGGACATCGGCACCGGTATCCCGACGGCGAACAACACCCACGAGGTGGCGCAGGCCGTCGCACCGCAGTCCCGGGTGGTCTACGTCGACAACGACCCGATCGTGCTGGCCCACGCCCGCGCGTTGCTGACCAGCTCGACGCAGGGCGCCACCGCCTACATCGACGCCGACCTGCGCGATCCGGAGAAGATCCTGCACCACCCCGAGCTGCGACGGACCCTCGACCTGGAGCAGCCGGTCGCCCTGATGCTGGTGGCCATCCTGCACTTCGTGCCGGATCCGGACGAACCCTACGGCGTGGTCCGCCGGTTGCTCGCGGAGCTGCCGCCGGGCAGCTACCTGGCCGCGTCGCACGCCACCTTCGACCACCTCGCCCCCGAGGTGGCCGAGGAGGCCCGGGAGGCGACCCGGGTCGGCAACGCGCCCGGCATGATCAACCTACGCGGCCGGGACGAGTTCGCCCGGTTCTTCGACGGCCTGGACCTGGTGGAGCCGGGCCTCGTCTCGGTGGCCGAATGGCGGGCCGGGGCCGAACCGCAGCCCCGTCCCACGGCCGCCGAGGTGAGCATGTACTGCGGGGTAGCCCGCAAGGGCTGACGGCCCTCCGGTCGCGCCGTCGGGATCCCCGTGCGGCGGGAGCGCCGGCCGGTGGTCAGACCGGCTCGACCCGGTCCCCGGCGGCGACCCGGCCACCCCGCACCACCACCGCGTACACCCCGACGCAGGGTTGCGCCCCCAGCTCGGGCAGCGGGACCACCCGGTTGCGTCGGGCCGGCCGCCGCAGCGCCTCCGGATCACGGGGGAGCACGCCGTGCGCCAGGGTGGGCACCGCGCACCGGGGGGTCGGCACCAGCACCCGCAGCACCACCTCCGCGCCGATCCGCAACTCCCGACCCGGCCACCCGTTCTCCACGAAGCCCGTCGCGTCGGTGGCCACGACCAGGTTGGGCCGGTAGCGGGGCACCGCCGCCAGGGGCAGGCCGAGCGCGTCCAGGCTGGCCGTGGTGACCAGGTGCAGCGGCGCGAAGTCGACCAGGCTGCCGGCCGGGGCGACGCCGCCCAACGGGTTCCCGGTCACCGGCACGTCGGCGTCCGGCCCCTCGGCCAGCACCGCGTCCGGGTCGGCCCGGTCCAGCAGGGCGTCGGCGGGCACGGTGTCGGTGAGCGTGACCGCCCGGCCGAGCAGCCCGGACAGCGCGGCGTCCAGGCGGTGGTCGGGATGGGCGTGGACGCTGCCGTCGGGGAGGGTGAGGCGAACCCGGTCGGGGGCGTCGCCGGTCGCCCGGACCCCGAGCAGGGCCGACCAGCGTCGGGGCCGCTTCGCGCTGCCGACCCGCCCGGTCTCCCGGTCCAGCACGGCGAGCCGACGGTCACCGGC
This sequence comes from Micromonospora sp. WMMD714, assembly GCF_029581315.1. Lineage (NCBI taxonomy): Bacteria > Bacillati > Actinomycetota > Actinomycetes > Micromonosporales > Micromonosporaceae > Micromonospora > Micromonospora sp. WMMD714. Next base: position 5,824,227 of record NZ_CP120744.1, on the reverse strand, counting down.
CATGCCCCGACCGTCCACGGTGGTCTCGGGGAGCGGTTCGCCCAGCATCGACTTGACCGGGTACCGCCACAGCTGGGCCACCTGTCCGTGCACGGGTCCACGCTAACCGGTGCGGGGCGGCCGGTCGGTCCCGTGGTCGATCCGTCGACCGGCTCGTAACGTTGTCGGATGATCACACGCTCCCTGGCGCTCAGCCCCCGCACGGTCGTGTCCGCCGCCGAGCCGTCGTCCGAGGGGCCGGTGGGTTACGTCACCGGCCTGGTGGAGCGGCTCGGCGGGCCGGGCGCGGGGCTGGCGGTGGCGTTGGAGAACCTCTTCCCGCCGATCCCCAGCGAGGTGATCCTGCCGCTGGCCGGCTTCGCCGCCGCCCAGGGGCGGATCAGCCTGGTCTCGGCGATCCTCTGGACCACCCTCGGGTCGGTGGTCGGCGCCTGGGTGCTGTACGGCATCGGCGCGGCGCTGGGCCGCGACCGGATGCGGGCGGTGGCGGCCCGACTGCCGCTGGTGAAGCTGAGCGACGTGGACCGTACCGAGGCGTGGTTCCTCAAGCACGGGGTCAAGGCGGTGTTCTTCGGGCGGATGATCCCGATCTTCCGGAGCCTCATCTCGGTCCCGGCCGGGGTGGAGCGGATGCCGGTCCCGACGTTCCTGCTCTACACCACGCTGGGCAGCCTGATCTGGAACACCACCTTCGTGCTGGCCGGTTATCTCCTCGGCGACAACTGGCACGTCGTCGAGGAGTACGTCGGGTCGTTCCAGCGGGTCGTCATCGTGGTCTGCGTCGCCGCCGCCGGCTGGTTCGTGGTCAGCCGGATCCGCGCCGCCCGTGCCGCCCGCGCCGACGCCCCGGCCGCCGGACCCCCACCCGGCGTCGACCCCGTGGACCGGCCGGACCGGGACGGGGGCAGCACCTACCGGGGGACCGTCTACCGGGGCGGGGTCTGGGGGCGTGACACCGAATGACCCGGGTCGGCGCTGGCACGGTACCGGGGTGGAGTGATCCGTTCCGGCTGCCCGTACGTAGTGCTGGGTGGGGGACCGGACAGGGGAGGCACGATGGCGGAGCCGGATCAGGGGTACCGTCCGACGGCGGGCGGACAACGACCGGTCTTCGAGCCGGTGATCGAGGTGACCGGTGATCCGGTCGACGTCGAGGTGACCGGTGATCCGGCCGGCGACCGGCCGCCCCGGTCGCCGTGGCCCCGCGGGGCGCGCTGGCTGGCCGCCGCCGCGGCGCTGGTGGTCGCGCTCGGCGCGATCGCGGTGGTGGTGACCATGGCGAACCCGGACCGGCTGGGGGTGGTCTTCTCCGGGGGGAGCGACGCACCGCCGGTGACGGTGGGCGGCGGACCCGGTGGTGCCGGGGCCGCCGAAACCGCCGCCGGGCGGGCCGCGACCGCGCCGGTCGGCGGGTTACGCCGGGCGACCTTCGAGCTGATGGACGGGGTGACCTCGTTCCGGCTGCGCGTCGACGACCTCGGTGCCGACCTGTACCGGATCAGCAGCCCGGCCGACGCCGGCCTGACCCCCCGGCCCGAGGTGTCCGGTGACCGGGTGCAACTGCGGGTCACCCGGCGGGACGAGCCCGGCCGGGGTGTCGTCGACGTGGTGCTCAACTCGCGGCTGACCTGGCGGCTACGGCTGATCGGCGGGGTCAGCGACCATGTCCTCGACCTGTCCGCGGCCCGGCTGTCCGGGGTGGAGCTGATCGGCGGGGCGGCCCGGGTCGACCTGCGGTTGCCGCCGACGAAGGGCACCCGCACCGTACGGATGACCGGGGGCGTCAACCAGTTCGTGGTCCGGGCGCCGGACGGCCCGCCGGTCCGGATCCGGGCCAGCGCCGGCGCCGGCAGCGTGGTCTGGTACGGCGACCGGCGGGACGGGCTGGCCCGGGGGGCCACCGTCGGATCGGCGGACTGGGACCGGTCGCCCGATCGGCTCTACCTCGACCTCGTGGCCGGAGCCAACGCGGTCACCGTCGTCGAGGACTGAGGTGCCGTGGCGGGGGCGGGCATAGAGTCGGGTGGTGGACCGTACCGAATCGTTGCCGGCGCAGACCCGACCACCCGGCGTCGTCCCCGAAGACCCGGGCAGCGTGCTGCTGCCCGGCCACGACGTGCCACTGGGGCGCTACACCACGGTGCGCCGGCTGCTGCCGCAGCGGGTGCGCCGGATGGTCGGGGCGTGGTGCTTCGTGGACCACTTCGGCCCGGACGACGTCGCGCAGCGGCCGGGGATGGAGGTGCCGCCGCACCCGCACACCGGCCTGCAGACGGTGACCTGGCTGCTCGACGGCGAGATCGTGCACCGGGACAGTCTCGGCAACGTCCAGCCGATCCGGCCCGGCCAGCTCAACGTGATGACCTCCGGGCACGGCATCGCCCACTCCGAACGCTCGCCCGCCACCCGTCCGCCGGTGATGCACGGCGTACAACTGTGGGTGGCGCTGCCCGACCCGGCGCGGGCCGGCGCGGCCGACTTCGCCCACCACGCCGACCTGCCCCGGTGGCGCGACGGCGACTGGGACCACACCCTGCTCGTCGGTGAGCTGGCCGGTGAGCGGTCCCCGGCGGTGGTGCACACCCCGCTGCTCGGCGCGCAGCTGGAGGCGCGCGGCCCGGCGCCGGCGACGCTGCGCCTACGGTCCGGTTTCGAGTACGCCCTGTTGGCGATGTCCGGCCAGGCCCGGGTGGACGGGCTGACCCTGGAGCCCGGTGCGCTGCTCTACCTGGGGACGGGGCGGGACCGGCTGGCCGTGGCCGCCGACCCGGGCAGCCGGCTGATGCTGCTCGGCGGCGAGCCGTTCGACGAGCCCCTCGTCATGTGGTGGAACTTCGTCGGCCGCTCGCACGAGGAGGTGGCCACCGCCCGGGAGGACTGGATGGCCGGCCGTCGCTTCGGCCCGGTCACCGACGACGCGGCCCCGCCGCTGCCCGCCCCGGAGATGCCCGGCGTCCGGCTGAAGGCCCGGGACCGGCGGGGTGACCTGCACGGCTGAGCCGGTGACCGGGGTGGTGTGCTCGCCCACAGTATTGCCGGAAATCAGCCGTACGGATGATGGCGTGTCATATGCTGATCGTGGCAGCGATGCCCACCCGGTTCGGGTGGCCACCCGGCAGCTGGCCGGTGAACAGGCACGCGTGCGCCCCAGGTCGCGGTTCGCGACCCGGGGCGCCCGCCTTTCCGCCCTCGATTCTCCACCCCCGCCGGCCCCTCCCACCCACCCTCCCGCACGCTCCCACCCGCCCGCATGACCCCGTTGATCAAGAGGTTTGCGTCATCCCGCCGCGCACCAGCTGACGTAAACCTCTTGATCAACCAGCCGGGTCCATGGCCGCGACTCCTCGGATCGGGCGGCGGGCGTGTACGGGGGAGGGGGAGAGTCGGGTCGGTGGGGTGGTCAGATGCTGCGGAGGTGTTGGGCCAATCGCCGGGGGTGTCTGGTTTCCGCCGGGCGTGTGCGTCGGGCCGTGCTGATCTCCGGGGCGGCCTCGACGGCGGCGGAGCGGGCCACCTGGGCGTCGTCGGCGTAGTCCACCGGCGGCAGCGCCCGCAACGCCCGTAGCACCTCCGGCGGTGCGCCCAAGCGCTCGGCCTGGCGCACCACGGCGTCCTTCGCCGCCGGGTAGTCCAGGCCGGACAGGTACCGCAGGACTGGGGTCCGACTGGCCATCGGGTGAGCCTCCTCGCTCCTGGGGCGTCGCGATCAGCGCCGCCTCGGTTGTCGTGACCGAGCGCCGCCGTGGTTGTCGTGACCAGCGCTGTCCCGGTCGTGGTGATCGGGGGTGGCCTGGGGCTCCGTGATCGTGCGCCGCCTCCGGTCGTGGTGAGCGGAGGGCCGCCCTGGTCGTGATCGAGCGCCAGCTCGGTCGCCCGTGATCGGGTCGGTGCGATCGAGTGGCGTGGTCGGCGGCGGTTACCCGCCCGGCGGTCGGTCACGCATCGTCGGCGGCGGGAAAACGCCACCGTCGGTCGGGTCGTTTCCGTACCGCGCCGGTCGTTCACCCACCGCGTGTCGTTTCCGGGCCGCGTCGGCCGGTCGGCCACCGGAGTGTCGTTTCCGGGGCGCGTCGGTGGGTAACCGACCGACCCCAGCTCGGCCGGTTGGGGGCACACCGGCCGGCCCCAGCTCGACCGGTGGGGCACACCGGCCGGCCCCAGCTCGACCGGTGGGGCACACCGGCCGGCCCCAGCTCGAAGGGAGCCCGCGATGGACTACGACACCTTCGTCGACCAGGTGGCCCGGCGGACCCGTACCGGTCCGGAGCGGGCCGTGGCGTTGGCGCACGCGACCCTGGCGACCCTCGCCGAGCGGCTGACCGGCGGCGACGTGCTCGATCTGGCGACGCAGCTACCGGCGCCGCTGCGGCTGGCCCTGCGGCCGGGTCCTGGTAGCGAGGCGGCCGAACGGTTCGGTGCCGCCGAGTTCGTCGCCCGGGTGGCGGGTCGGGGGGACCTGACCGAGCCGGCCGCCCGGGAGGCGGTGCGCGCGGTCCTCGCCACGGTCCGTGAGGCGGTCAGCGGCGGTGAGTTCGACGATCTGGTGACCCGGCTCCCGCGTGACTACCGGGATCTGGTGGAGCCGGCGCTCACCCCGGGCGGCACCATGTCGCGTCGCGCCTGACCCACCCCGCGCCGACCGCGCCGTCGTGACCGACCAACGGGCTCCCCGCGCCGTCGCGCTCCGGACCCGCCGGGCTGCCTGCGCCGTCGCGCGCCGGACCCGCCGGGCATCCCGCGCCGCGCGACCGGCCTGCCCGGCGACCCGGCGGCCGGGTGGGGCCGGGACGCCCGACACAGCCGTTGATCAGGGCAACCATGTCGTGAAGTCGGCTGCCCTGACTTGGCGGGCGCTCCCGACCTGGCCTAACCTGGACCGCACGAGGGGAGTACTTCCCACGAACCATTCCGGTCAGTACGGCGGGCCCCGGGCTCGCCTCGGGTGGTTGCCCACGGCGAATCGTGGGTGAAGGAGACCTCGAACATGGCACGGTGTTCGAGGAGGCTCCATGACCGATCTGTCATATCTTGCTGCCGGTGAGTTGTCCTCGGTGGGTACCCCGACCCTCTGGGCGGTCACCATCGTCGGGGTGCTCGCGCTGCTGGTCCTCGACTTCCTGGTCACCCGGCGGCCGCACGAGGTGTCGATCAGGGAGGCGCTCGGCTGGTCGGCGTTCTACATCGCGCTGCCGTTGGCGTTCGGCGGCTGGGTCTGGTCCCGGTACGGCTCCCAGCAGGGCGTCGAGTACCTGACCGGCTACCTGGTCGAGAAGTCGCTCTCCGTCGACAACCTCTTCGTGTTCATGCTCCTGCTGGCCGCCTTCGCGGTGCCCGCGGTGCTCGCCCAGCGGGTGCTGCTCTACGGCATCGCCGGCGCGCTGGTGCTGCGCGCGGTCTTCATCGCCATCGGGGCGGCGGCGTTGCAGACCCTCGACTTCGCCTTCCTGCTGTTCGCCGTCATCCTGATCGCCACCGCGGTCAAGCTGCTACGCGACGCCCTCTCCGGGCACGAGCAGGAGATCGACATCAACAAGATGCGGTCGGTACGGCTGTTGCGCCGGTTCATGCCGGTGGTCGACGAGTACCACGGCACCCGGATGACGGTCCGCCAGCAGGGCCGGCGGGCGCTGACCCCGTTCGCGCTGGTGGTGGTCGCGGTGCTCGCCACCGACATCGTCTTCGCGGTCGACTCGGTGCCCGCCGTCTACGGCATCACCGAGGACCCGTACCTGGTCTTCGCCACCAACGCGTTCGCGCTGCTCGGGCTGCGGGCGTTGTACTTCGTGCTGCACGCCGCGCTGAGCCGCCTGGTGCACCTCAGCTACGGCCTGGCGATCATCCTGGCCTTCATCGGCGTCAAGCTCGGCCTGCACTGGGCGCACGGGATCTGGCCGGGCGTGCCGGAGATCCCGACCCTGGCCTCGCTCGGGGTGATCATCGGTGTCCTGGTGGTGGTCACCCTCACCAGCCTGCGGGCCACCCGCGACCGGGAGCCCGGCGACGCCGAGGTGGTCACCGAAAAGCACTGAGGGTACGCGCCCGGCGGCGGTCCGCGAGCGGACCGCCGCCGGGGCCGGCCCGGTCCGCCGGAACCCTCCCGCCCACGCCCGCCGGGTGGTACGACTGACAGGTGGGAATCGTGTCACCGGGCTTCCAGGGCCGACGTCGGACGACCGACCCGGCCCTGCCGCCGGGGCAGTACCTGACCGAGGACTTCCCGGTCCTCTCCGCCGGACCGACCCCCCGGGTGCCCCTGGACCGGTGGGAGTTCGTCCTCGCCACCGAGACCGGCGACGAGTTCCGCTGGTCCTGGGCGGAGCTGATGGACCTGCCGCAGGAGACCCCGACGGTGGACATCCACTGCGTCACCCGATGGTCCAAGTTCGGCACCAGCTGGCAGGGCGTCTCGTTGGACGTGCTGCTCGACGGGGTGGACACCGCCGCCGACTACGCCCAGGCGCATTCGTACGGCGGCTACACCACCAACCTGCCGCTGGACGACCTGCGCGACGGCCAGGCCTGGCTGGTGCACGGCTACGACGGTGAGCCCCTGCCCGCCGAGCACGGTGGTCCGGCCCGGCTGCTGGTGCCGCACCTCTACTTCTGGAAGTCGGCCAAGTGGGTGCGCGGCCTGCGGTTGACCGTCGAGGACGAGCCCGGTTTCTGGGAGACCGCCGGCTACCACGACTACGGCGACCCGTGGCGCGAGCAGCGCTACCAGGGCGACTGAGGTGGCCGCAGCCGCCACGGGCGGCCGGGTGGCGACGCCGCTGGGCTGGCGGGTGGCCCGGCTGGTGGAGCGCCGGGTCGAGACGCCCACCGCCCAGACCCTCATCCTGTCGGTGCCCGGCTGGCCGGGGCACCTACCGGGGCAGCACGTCGACGTCCGGCTCACCGCCCCCGACGGTTACCAGGCGGCCCGGTCGTACTCGCTGGCCGGGCCGGCCGACGGCGACCGGGTCGCGCTGACGGTGCAGCGGGTGCCGGACGGCGAGGTGTCCCCGTACCTGACCGACGCCTGGGCCGAGGGCGATCCGGTGGAGGTGCGCGGTCCGGTCGGCGGCTGGTTCGTCTGGCGGCCCGAGCAGACCGCGCCGGTGCTGCTGGTCGCCGGGGGATCCGGGGTGGTGCCGCTGATGGCGATGGTGCGGGCCCGCCGGGCCGCCGGCAACCGGGCGCCGTTCCGGCTGATCTATTCGGTCCGGACGCCGGCGGACGTCATCTACGCCGACGAGCTGCGGACCCGCAACCGCGACGACCCGGGCCTGGACGTGACCTACGTCTACACCCGGCAGGCTCCCGACGGGTGGCGGGGCGAGCCGCACCGGATCGGCCTGGCCGACGTGAACACCCACGGTTGGCCGGCGGAGCTGGAACCGCTCTGCTACGTCTGTGGGCCGACCGGTTTCGTGGAGACCGTCGCGGACCTGTTGGTGGGGTTGGGCCACCAGACCCGACGGGTACGGACCGAACGGTTCGGGCCGACCGGCTGACCGGCGAGGAGAACCCATGACCGAGATGTCCTACCTGGACGGCAACATGCTTGACGGGCCGCTGCGCGAGCTGTTCGCGGTGGACCTGAGCGCGGCGACCGGGCGGTGCGCGTCGTGCGGCGCGACCGGCCCGATGGCCGACCTGCACGTCTACGCCCACGCCCCCGGCCTGGTGGGGCGCTGCCCGTCCTGCACCGAGGTGATGGTGCGGCTGGTCCGCGCCCCCGACCGGGCCTGGCTGGACCTGCGCGGCGTCACCTACCTCCAGGTGCCGCTGCCCACCGCGCAGCCCTTCCCCCGCCCCGTCTGATCGACGCCCGCCGGGCTGACCGGCGGGCGTCGACACCGGTTCAGATCCGGGAGGTGAAGGCGACCAGCACCTGGTAGGGGGCGGGGGTGCCGGTGTTGTCGAAGCAGATCACGTCCACCGGGGCGTCCACCGCGTACGACCAGGGTTGGGTCAGGTTGCAGTAGTTCGGTCCGGGGCCCTGCGCGGTGACCTGGGCGTGCGTCTCCTTCTGGCCCAGCTGTGGGAAGGTCACCAGGTAGCGGCCGGCGGGCGCGATCGGCGCGATGGTGTTGACGCCCACGCCGAGCGGCGAGTTGTCGTTGGTGGGGCCGCCTGCCGCGCTGGCCAGGTGACCGAAGAACGTCGGCGGGGCCAGCGACCCGATCACCGACCGCCTCCGGTGGTACGAGAGGGTGAAGTCGGTGTTCACCGGGGCGCCGGCCTGGTCGAAGCAGAACACGTAGACCAGCACGTCGGTGCCGGAGGCGCCCCACCGGGCGACCGTGCACCGGCGTGGGCCGGCGTTCGGCTGGACGGCGGTGGCCTGCACGTTGCCGGCCAGCACCCCGGCCAGTCCGACGCCGGGCAGCTTCACCGACCACTGCCCGACCCCCACCGGGGCCAGCGCGGCGGGGGCACCGGTCGACACGTACGACTGGACCAGCCCGCTGACCCCGCCCTGGACGTAGGCGTGTGCGGTGCCGGCCGGCAGCACCCCGGAGCTGGCGGTCCACAGCACGGTGAACCGGCTGTCGTCGCGGGTGCCGCCGGGGGCGAAGCACTGCACGTCGACGATCTCGTCGGTGCCCGACTGGAACCAGCGGACCACCGTGCAGTAGTGCCCGGCCCGGTCGACCGGGGTCACGTGCGGCACCCCGCGCGCACCGGCCCCGATCTGCGGGAACCGCACCTGGAACCGGCCCGGGGCGAGCTTGATGCCGGTGGCCCAGGCAGCCGGGAAGGCGGTCTTCCAGGTTCCCCACTGCCGGCTGGTGTCCAGCACGGTCCAGCTGGTGACGGTGGGGTTGTCGACGTAGGCGAAGCCCCAGCGGTCCGCGGTGGCCGCTGCGGCGGGTGCGGTCGGCGCGAGCCCCACGGCCGCCAGCAGGGCGGCCAGTGTGACGGCGACGACACGACGAACTCTCATCTGTCCCTCCGATCGGTGGTGGTCGAACAGGAACTCAGCGTGAGCGGAGGGCGTGCCGAAAGCAACGAAGTCGTTTACACGATGTAAAGACAGTCGGAAGCCCGTCATTGAGGTATCAAACGGACCGCGACGCCCTCGTGCACCGCGGACGTCCTCGTGCACCGCGACGCCCTCGTGGGCTGCGGGGCGGTGGCTGCGGGTCGCCCGCCGCCCCGCTCCGAGGTGGTGGCGGTGCCGGGGCGATCCGACACGTTTGTCGCGCTGACCGCCGGGAAGGGAACGGACATGACGAAACCTCGGGTGGTGATCGTGGGGGCCGGTTTCGCCGGTTACCACGCGGCGAAGACGTTGCGTCGGCTGGCCGGCGGGCGTGCCGAGATCGTGCTGCTGAACTCGACCGACTACTTCCTCTACCTGCCGCTGCTGCCCGAGGTGGCCGCCGGGGTGGTCGAGCCCAGCCGGATCTCGGTGCCGTTGACCGGCACCCTGCCCGGGGTACGGGTGGTCGTCGGCGAGGCCGACCGGGTCGACCTGGCCAACCGCTGGGTCGGCTTCACCAACCCGGAGGGGGAGCGGGGTCAACTGGCGTACGACCGGCTGGTGCTCTCGGTCGGCAGCGTCAACAAGCTGCTGCCCATCCCCGGGGTGACCGAGTATGCCCATGGTTTCCGGGGCCTGCCCGAGGCGGTCTACCTGCACGACCACGTGGTCCGCCAGATCGAGCTGGCCGAGCTGGCCGAGGACCCCGCCGAGCAGCAGGCCCGCGCGACCTTCGTCGTGGTGGGCGCGGGCTACACCGGCACCGAGGTCGCCGCCCACGGGCAGCTCTTCACCGACGCGCTGCGGGCACAGCGGCCCCGGCTGACGGTCCGCCCCCGGTGGATGCTGCTCGACGTGGCCCCCCGGGTGCTGCCGGAGCTGGACGAGCGGATGTCGCGCACCGCCGACCGGGTGCTGCGCCGCCGGGGGGTCGACGTGCGGATGGGCACCTCGGTCGCCGAGGCCACCGCCGACGGGGTACGGCTCACCGACGGTGAGTACGTCCCGACCTGCACGCTGGCCTGGTGTGTCGGGGTGCGCCCCGACCCGTTCGTGGCCGAGTTGGGCCTGCGTACCGAGAAGGGCCGGCTGGTGGTCGACGAGTACCTCAACGTCCCCGGGTTCCCCGAGGTCTACGCCTGCGGTGACGCCGCCGCCGTGCCGGACCTGACCCGCCCCGGTCAGATCTGTGCGATGACCGCCCAGCACGCCCAGCGGCAGGGCAAGCTCGCGGCGCAGAACATCGCCGCGTCCTACGGGCACGGTCGACGCCGTCCGTACCGGCACCACGACCTGGGTTGGGTGGTGGACCTGGGCGGCCGGGACGCGGCGGCGAACCCGCTGAAGGTGTCGCTGTCCGGACTGCCCGCCAAGGCGGTCACCCGGGGGTACCACCTGTTGGCGATGCCCGGCAACCGGGCACGGGTGAGCGCGGACTGGGTGCTGGACGCCGCGCTGACCCGACCGGCGACGCAACTCGGCCTGGTCCCGGCCAACGCCGTGCCGCTGGAGAGCTCTTCACCCGAGGTGCCGATGCGGAACCGTTGACCGGAAATGATCGGTGTCCGCTTCGGCTGTGGGCCGTCGGCTGCCGGCTTCGGCTGGGGGCCGTCGGCTTCGGTCGCGGGCCTCCGGTGCCTCGATGTCCTGCCGCAACCGGCGGTCAGCCGGTGAGGTCCGCGTCCCGGGCCGGTCGGGCACCGCCGACGAACCCGTCCAGCGTGGCCCCGTGCAGCACCGCGCCGGGCACCCGGTCGGCGGCGACCCGGGCGGCCAGCCGCCGCACCGGTAGCCGTCCCGGTGTGCTGCCGCCGGCCAGGACCACGTTGCCGTACCGCCGGCCGCGCAGCATCCGCCGGTCGGCGACCAGGCAGACGTCGGCCAGGACCGCGCGCAGGGTGGCCACCTGGACCCGGGTGAAGACCAGCGGCGGCAGGTCGGTGACGTTGACCAGGTAGCCGCCGCCCGGCCGCAGGACCCGGGCCACCTCGGCGACGAACTCCACGCCGGCCACGTGTGCCGGCATCCGGGCACCCCGGTAGATGTCGGCCAACACCAGGTCGTACGCCCCGTCGGGAGTGCGGACGACCGCCTCCCGGGCGTCGGCGATCTCGACCCGCACCCGGGGTGGCAGCGCGGGCAGCTCCCGGTCGACCAGCGCGGCCACGGCCGGATCCCGCTCGACGACCCGCTGCGCCGATCCGGGGCGGGTCGCCGCGACGTACCGGGGCAGGGTCAGCGCCCCGCCGCCCAGGTGCAGCACGTCCAGCGGCCGGCCGGTGGGAGCCGCCAGATCGATCAGGGTGGCCATCCGACGGACGTACTCGAAGTGCAGGTGACGCGGATCGGTGATGTCGACGTACGACTGGGCGACGCCCCCGGCGAGCAGGAGCCGCCCGGTCCGCCGGGCCGGGTCGACGACCAGCTCCAACCGGTCGTCGTGGCCGCCCTCCCCGGCGGCGACGGTCCGTCCGGCGGCGTCGGCGGGTGGGGCGCCGGCAGGGTCCATGCCGGCACGGTAGCCCGGAACCGGCGGTGGCCGCCCGGCCGGGCGGCTCCGGGTGGGCCGTCCCCGGTGCCGGCCGGGTGGGGTGCCGCGGTGTCCCCGTTTCACTCGCCCGGGGTGAGGGGCGCTCACCCGTCGGGGGCAGACCATCGAGTCGACCGGAGGTCTTCCGAGGCAGGCGGAAGGGAAGGTCGTCATGAAGAGGATCGTCGAGATCGTCCCGGCTCGTCCCGGCTGGTACTCGCGGTGGCAGATCAGCCCCGAGGTGACCCGCTGCTACCCGGTCAGTCTCTGGGCGCTGGTGGAGGAGGCCGACGGCTCGGGGCGTGAGGTGGTGGGCATGGACTGCGCCGGGCAGTGGCCGGGAGCGGAGGAGAACGAGTCGGGTGGGGGATTCGTCCGGTATCTGTTCCAGCTTCCCGATTCCGGTGCCCCGGAGGACGTGGAACCGTCGTCCCCCGCCGGCCTGCGGTCGGCCGGGCCGCGGCGGCAACCCGCGGCGGCCCCCCGGCCCGTGGTGGTCGCGTGACCACCGTCGGCACCCCGCTCAGCCCACCTCGCGCTCGTCCTCGACGGCGTGCACGGTGGACTGCTCCACGGCCAGCAACTCGGTCAGGCCGGTGCGGTCGAGCAGCTGGCGGAGCCGGGCGCCCACCCCGGTCAACCGGACCGTGCCGGCACCGCCCTGGCTGAGCACCACGAAGGCGCTCAGGCCCGACGAGTCGCACAGACCGACCCCGCCGAGGTCGATCGTCAGCTCGGGACAGCCGTCGGCGCGAACCCCGGCCGCCGCGTCGATCAGCTCCGGCGCGGTGTCGAAGTCGAGGTCACCGGTCAGCCGTAGCCGGGCGTGGCCGGCATCGAGCCGGGTCACCTCGATCGACAGCAGCGGTGGACGCATGCCTCCATGTTCCCAGCAACCGGTGAGCGGGAAACGCCCGGGTACGCTCTGGCGCGCGGATCACCCGCCCGGAGCCACCGCTCGGGTGACCTCCCGGTCAGGCGGAGCCGGCCGGGGACTCCGGCACGGCGGCGGACGGGGACGGTGCCGGTCGCGCGAGCAGGCTGGAGACGCCGGTCATGTCGAGGATGGTGGTCAGGAACCGGGGCGTGCCCCGCAGCCGGATCAGCGTCCCGGCCGGTTGCCCCTCGCGCCAGGCGTGGACGATCACCGACAGCCCGGTGCTGTCGATGAAGAGCAGCCCGGCGAAGTCCAGGACGAGCACCGCCGGCCGGCCGTCCAGCACCCGGTCCACCGCGGTCCGTAGCGGCCCGGCGGTGGTGAAGGTCAGGTCACCGGCGACCACGATGACCGGCGACCGGGGATCCGAGTTGTCGATCGACATGGTCAGCGGGGCAACCTGGGGGTTCCTTCCATGGGTCACCGCAGCACGCCCTTCCCCGGACCCGACCGTCGGGTCGGACTTTGCCGGATCGTAACAATCTCCCCGGGGGTCCGCAGGAGGCGCGATCCGGGGGGCCGGGACGGCCGTGCGGTGGCGGTGTCCGCGTTCCGGCGTAGGCTGGTCGGAACGGAATCGGAACACACGTGCTACCGCCGCGACGGGCGGACGGCGACAAGGGGAGTGGGGCTCAGCTGGTGAATGCTGCCGACGTCAGGGGCTTCGACCCGGGCGACGGACGGATCTCCACGTCGAGTCCCGGACGGGCCACGGACCGGCCCGGCGGCCCGGTCGGCGGGCTGCCGCCGTTGGCCCCGGGCCGCGCCGAGCCCGAGCCCGCCTGGTCCGAGGTGGTCGAGCACTTCCGCGAGGGCCTGATCGTCTGTGACGCCGACGGTGTGGTCCGACACGTCAGTCCGGTCGCCGAGCGGCTGCTCCCCGAGGTGACGCCCGGCCACCACCTAGCCGCCGCCGGGGTGGCCGGGCTGACCGGGGTCGGCGCCGAGCCGGCCGGTGTCGCCCACCGGGGCCGGCGGCTGCGGATCCGCCGGGTGCCGTTGTCCGGATCCCGGAGCTGCCTCTATGTCGAGGACGTCACCGACAGCGTGTCCCGCGCGGACGCGCTGCTCGCCGAGCAGGCCCGGTCCGCCTTCCTCGCCGTGGTCGGCGAGAAGCTCGGCAACCCGCTGCACCCCGACCGGGCCGCCGCCGCCGTGGTGCGGCTGAGCGTACCCACGCTGGCGGAGGTGGCGGTGCTGGTGCTGGCCCCCCGGTCCGGGCGGGCCCGGTGGTGGCGGGCGACCCGCGCCGACGACGACTCCCCCCGGGTGGACAGCGGCGTGCTGCCCGCCACCGCGCTGCCACCGGCGATCACCGAGGGCCTGTCCGGGGTGGAACCGCACACGGTGGACTGGCTGGTCGAGCAGGCCACCGACGCCGGCTGGCTGCCGGGGCTGTCAGCCGGGGAGGTGACCGCCTGGGCGGTCCCGCTGCCCGGCCGGGACACCCCGGCCGGGGTGCTGCTGGTGGCCCGCCGGGCCCGTGGGTACGACGACGCCGACGTGGCGCTCGTCCGGGCCTTCGCCGCGCGGGCCGGTGCCGCCCTCACCACCGCGGTCCTCTACCGCAACCAGACCGAGGTGGCCGACACCCTCCAGGCCAGTCTGGTGCCGGTCGAGCCGGCCGACACCGACGGCGTGCAGTGGGGCACGGCGTACCGGCCGGCCCAGGCGAGCCTGCGGATCGGCGGGGACTTCTACGGCGCGCACCGGCTGGCCGACGGCGGCTCGGTGTTCTTCCTCGGCGACGTCTCCGGCAAGGGGGTGGAGGCCGCCGTGTTCACCGGGCAGCTGCGGCAGTGCCTCCAGGCGCTGTACCGCATCGAGTCGCGCCCCGGCCGGCTGGTGAAGCTGCTCAACGACGCCCTGCTGGAAACCACCCAGGCGCATGGCCAGGGCCGGTTCGCGACCATGGTGCTCGGGGTGGTGCGCCCGCAGCGCGACGGCGGCCTGTCGCTGACCATGGCCGGCGGTGGGCACCTGCCACCGCTGGTGCTGCGCAACTCCGGCGAGGTCGAGCCGGTGCCGCTGAGCGGCATGCTGATCGGCGTGGTCCCCGATCCCCGGATCGGGGAGGTCACGGTGCGGCTGGCGGCGGGGGAGACCTGCCTGCTCTACAGCGACGGGGTGACCGAGGCGCGGGGCGGTCGGCGTGGTGACGAGCAGTTCGGCCAGGACCGGCTGGTGCGCGCGGTCACCGGCTGCCACCGGATGCCGGCCCCGGCGCTCGCCGAACGGATCGAACAGGTCACCGGCGACTGGTTGGCGCACGGCGACCACGACGACATCGCGGTGCTCGCGTTGCGGGCCACCGGCCCGGGGGGCCGTCCGCAGCGGCACCTGCACTCCGTCCCGGCCCTGACCGAGCCGGCCGCGGACGGCGGGGAGCCGACCACCGAGCGGACCGCGCCGTCGTGACCGCCCCGGCCGAGCCGTCCCACGCGCCGACCGCGGAACCGTCGCACGCGCTGGCCGACTTCCTGGCCCGCCTCGCGGAGGCCGACGAGTTCGGCGCGATCGAGGTGGCGACCGGGCTGCTCGACGCCGGTGTCCCGGCGGAACGGGTGCTGCTCGAGCTGGTGGCCCCGGCGCAGAGCGAGGTGGGGGAGCGGTGGGCGCGCAACGAGTGGAGCGTGGCGCAGGAGCACGCCGCGACCCACATCAGCGAACGGGTGGTGGCCGCGATCACCGCGTACACCGATCCGCGGCCCACCCGGGGGCGGATCGTGGTGGCCTGTATGGACGGCGAGTGGCACGCCCTGCCGCCCCGGCTGGTCGCCGAGGTGCTGCGGCTACGCGGCTGGCAGGTGACCTTCCTGGGGGCCAGCGTCCCGGCCGCCCACCTGGTGTCGTACCTGCACCGGCACGACGCGTACGCGGTGGCGTTGGCCTGTGCCCTGCCGATGCGCCTGCCGTACGCGCACCGGATGATCGAGGCGTGCCAGCGTTCGGACGTACCGGTGGTGGTCGGGGGGCGTGGGTTCGGTGTGGACGGTCGGTGGGCGCGGCGGCTCGGGGTCGCCTGGGCCCCGGACGCGCCGGGCGCGGCCGACCTGGTCGCCGACGAGCGGGCGTTGCGCCGGGTGGTCCCGACGGACCTGTCCCACCTGGCCGACGACGAGTACGCCAGCCTGGTGAAGCGCCGCGGCGAGCTGATCGACTCGGCGCTGGCGGACCTGCGCGCCCGGGTGCCGTCGGTGGCCGACTACACCTCGGCCCAGTGGGACGCCACGATCAGTGACCTCGGGTACGCGGTGGACTTCCTGGCCGCCGCCGTCTATGTCGACGACCCGGTGCTGTTCACCGACTACGTGGCCTGGTGGGTGGCGCTGCTGACCAGCCGGGGAGTGCCGGCGGGCGCGGTCGCGTCGACGCTGGGCCACCTCCGGCACGCCCTGCGTGACTTCCCCCGGGCGGGCCGGTTCGTGGCACTGGGCGTGACGACGGCGGTCGCCTCCGGGACCGTCCCGCGTTGACGCGTCGCCGCAGCCCTCCGGAGCCCGCTGCGTATACTTGCCGCACTGCAAGGATCTGCCTGTGGTGTGAGCGAGAGGGACGACGTTGACCTTCACCGTCACACACGCCGAGCGGGAGGGGAGCGGCGTGTGCCTGCGGCTCGCGGGCGAGCTGGACCTCGGTGCCGCCGGGACGCTCAACGCCGAGATCGACCGGCTCACCGCCGCCGGTGAGCGGCACCTGCTGCTCGACCTGACCGAGCTGACCTTCTGCGACTCCACCGGCATCGCGGCCTTCGTGCGCGGTGACAACCTGGCCGTCGCCCGGGGCGGCTGGCTGCGGCTGGCCGGGGCGACCGGCCGGGTGGACCGGGTGCTGCGGATCACCGGCCTGGCCGACGTGTTGCGTTACCAGCCGGATACCGTCGACCCGCGGTCGTCGTCCGCCGTGTGATGGGTTAGGTTTCCCCGCCAGCGGGTGACGAGCCGTCGCCGCCTCTCGGGGACGGCCGCGTTCGACCAGCCCGTCAGCGGGGTACCGAGACCGTCGTCCCCCGATCGCCGAAACAGACAGGTTGAACCCATGGACCGAGGCGCCACGAACCCCGTCCGCATCCTGGTGGTCGACGACGACCCGGGTGACGTGCTGATGATCGAGGAAGCCCTGGCGGATTCCGAGATCGCGAAGGTCATCGACGTGGTCGGTGACGGCCAGGAGGCGATGGAGTTCCTGCGGCGGGAGGGTCGGCACGTCGACGCCCGTCGCCCGGACGTCATCCTGCTCGACCTGAACATGCCGCGGATGGACGGCCGGCAGGTGCTCGGCGAGGTCAAACGGGACGAGGACCTGCGCACCATCCCGATCGTGGTGCTGACCACCTCGAACGCGGACACCGACATCGTGGGCAGCTACAGCCTCCAGGCCAACGCCTACGTCACCAAGCCGATCGACCTGGACGACTTCAACGACGTGGTGCGCCGGATCGACGAGTTCTTCGGCCGGGTCGTGGTGCTGCCGAAGCGTTCCTGACGCGTGGACCGCCCCGGTTCCTCCCGGGGCGGTCACCCCCGGTCGCCGAGAATTTTTCGCGAACCCCCTCGGTGAGGGCCGGCTGCCGCGAGGATCGAGCGGGGACAGACGTACCAGCTTCCTGGGGGGCGACACGCATGAGGTTCTCCGTCGTTGATTCCGGCTACGACCCACGGCAGGTCGATTTCTGCCTGGACGAGCTGGCAGTCCGGTTGACCCGGCTCGCCGCGCGGGCGGAGGTGCTCGCCGGTGCGGAGCGGGACGCCGACCAGCTCCGCCAGGAGGCCACCCTGCTCCTGGCGCTGGTCGACCGCCGGCGGGCCGACGGTGACCGGGCGGCGGCCCGGCCGGCGGACGATCGCACGGCGGTGGACCTGCTGGCGCGGGCGCGCGGTGAGCTGGACGCGGCCCGCGAGGAGGCCCGGTACGTCCGGGAGCGGGTGTACGCCGAGGCGGTCGAGGCCCGGCGCGAGTTCGAGGCGTCGTTGCGCGCCCGCCGGCACCGGGCGGACCGGACGGACCACCTCCTCAGCGGGCTGACCGTCGAGTCGGTGCCGGTGGACACCCCTACCGCGGCCGCCGGCGGTGTGCCGGCGACCCGGCCGGCCACCGGCACCGACGAGGCGCCGGTCGACCAGCCGGAGCCGGGCACCCGGGTGGCCTGAGCACGCCGGCCGCCCGGGGGCGGCTCAGGTCAGCGCGTCCACCACGGCGGCGGCGCGCTCCTCGTGCCGCGCGTACGCGCCCGGGTGGGCGGAGACCTGGACGGCCTGCGCGGCGGCGGTGACGCTGAGTTCCGGCCAGTCGGGGACCTTGACCAGCGCTGAGTAGAAGGCCCGGGCCGCGTAGGCGGGGCGCATCAACTGGGCGACGGTGCCCCAGCCGCTGCTCGGGCGCTGCTGGAACAGGCCGACCGAGTCGTGGTCCGATCCGCTGCCCTGGTGCGGGTGGTCGTACGACTCGGGCAGCACGTCACTGGCGAGGTTGCGCAGGTCGCTCTCCTGCATGGCGCAGGCGACGGCGACGACCAGGCCACGCCGGGGCACCCCCAGGTCGACGCCCACGTCGACGATCACCCTGGCGTTGTCCATCTGGAGCTGGGTGAGCCCGGCGACCGGGCGGGGGCGGGCCGGCTTCTTCGGCGTCGGGCTGGCTCCCCGGGCGGCCGCAGTGCGGCTGCTGGTCGGGGCCGGGGTGACCGGGACGGCCAGCGGCGAGGCGGCCCGGTCCCGGGAGCGGGAGGCCCGCTGCTCGTCGGCGGCACGGTCGACCAGCACCTCCGGTACGGGTTGCTCCTGCCGGTCGACGCGCTGGACACCGGCGAACGCGACCAGCCCCAGACAGCAGCTGACCCCACCGGCGAGGGCGAGCCGGGCGGGGGTGGAGGCGAACGCGGCGCGGGCACCGCGCCGGGGCGGCTCCGGAGCACGGTGCCGGCCGATACGTCGTTCACCCGGGGTCGCCTCGTCGGGGCGACCCGCCGGGGGCTTCCGGGGCGGCTGCGGCGCGGTGGTGTGGTCGGGATGCACCCGCCGAGGCTAGAGAGGTTTCGCCCCCGGATCCCCGTCGGTACCGGTGGGCTGTGCCCCAGCTCACCACCGTTCCACCGAACATCTAGTGCGAAAACCAGCAAAATACGTAGAACGCGCAGCAGTGTCCGACCGCCACCCGCTCACCCACTCACCCCCTCGACCTGAGCGGGTGATCAAGAGCTTTGGGTCACGCGCGGGCGGGCGGGGTGACGCAAAGCTCTTGATCACCGCATCGGCCGGGATCGGCTGGGGTCGGCCGGGCTCGGCCCGGGTCGGCTGGGGTCGGCCGGGAGGGGAGGTGGGAGCGGGTGCTCAGTGCCGGCCGTTGTCGGCCGCGCTCACCGTCAGCCGGTGCCGGCTGTTGTCGTCGCTGGAGAAGGGCCAGAGCCGGTCGGCACAGGCGACCAGCTCGGCCAGCTGGTCCCGGCTCAGCCCCACCGACGAGATGCTGGCGTGCACGTCGGCCCGGTACCGGCCGTCGTCGTCGCGCCCCAGCCGCGCCTCGGCGGTCACCTGCACCGTGTGCGCCTCGTCGGTGATCTCCCCGGCCGCCTCGACCGCCGCGTGGTGCAGGCAGGAGGCGAAGGCGGCGGCGAGCAGCTGCTCCGGGGTCAAGCCGCTGCAGTGCGGTGCGAGCGGCGACGCCAACGCGGTGGAGAGCCCGCCGTCGTCGGTGCGTACGTGTCCGCCCGTGGCGGTCGCGCTGGCCTGGTGCAACCAGGAACTCGGATCCGGCATCGCGTTCCTCCCTCACTCGCCGGCCGGATTCCCGGCCACGAACGGGTGAAACGCCGGGCCGGTACGCCGGCGGCCCCGGTCAGACCGGCCCGGTGCGGGTCCAGTCGGGCACCGCCACCGCCTCGGTCGCCTCGGCGGCGGCCCGCTCGGTCCACGGCGACACCGGCGCGGCACGGGGCCGGGGCACCGAGGCCAGCATCGGCACGTAGACCCGGGCGTCGACCACCTCGGCCAGCTCCAGCGCCGCCACCAGGCTGCTCGGCCGCCGGCCGGGGTCGTCGTCGAGGCAGCGCTGGCACAGGTCGGCCACCTCCGCCGGCAATCCCGGGATCGGCGGCAACGGCTCCGGGACGATCTGCCGGCGGGCACCGAGCAACTCGGTGGCGGTGGTCCCCGCCGCGTACGGCAACCGCCCGGTGAGGCAGTAGTAGAGCAGCACCCCCACGGCGTACATGTCGGCGGCGGGGGTGGCCGGCTGCCGGTCGAACTGCTCCGGGGCCAGGTAGGCCGGTGTTCCCACCACCATCCCGTCCGGGCGGTGGTCGGCCGACCCGGCCGGGGTGGCGATGCCGAAGTCGAGCACCTTCGCCCCCGACGGGGTGAGCATCACGTTGGCCGGTTTGACGTCCCGGTGGACGATGCCGTGCGCGTGCGCGGCGGCGAGTGCGGCAGCCACCTCGGCGCAGACCCGCACGGCGATGCGCCAGTCCAGCGGCCCGGCCCGCAGGTGCGCGGCCAGGGTCTCCCCCTCCACCAGCTCCATCACGATGTACGGCATCTCCCGACCCGGCAGCGTGGTGGAGGTGCCGAAGTCGTGGACGCTGGCGACGTTGGGGTGCACCAGCCGGGCGGCGGACCGGGCCTCGGTCCTGATCCGCTCGACCGAGGTCTCCTCGCCCCGGTGCGCGGGCGACATCAGCTTCACCGCGACCGGCCGGTCCAGGACCACGTCGTGGGCCCGCCACACCTCGGACATGCCACCCAGGCCGATGCGCTGTTCGAGCTGGTACCGCCCGGCCAGCGTCCTCATCGACCCGCTCCTGTCCATGCCGATCGCGTCGCCGGGGTGGCGATGGCGCTGCCGAGCCGGTACCCGGCGGCTGTGCTGGGCAAACGCTCCCACACCGCCCTGGCTGCCGGATCGGGCCTCCCGGCGTCGGCCGGCCCGGTACGGTCGAGCGGGGCCGCCGCCACGCGCACAGCGGGCGCACAGGACGCGCACAGGGCCGGGTCAGTAACCGGTCCCACGATGGGGGGCATGGTGACCGACGGGCAGACCGCACCGAGCCGGATCGAGTTGCGCCGCCCCGACGGCGAGCCGGTCCGGGTGCTGGTGGTCGACGACGAACCCACCCTGACCGACCTGCTGTCGATGGCGCTGCGGTACGAGGGGTGGCAGGTCCGCAGCGCCGGTAACGGCATGGCGGCGCTGAGCGCGGCCCGGCAGTTCCAGCCCGACGCGGTGGTACTCGACGTGATGCTGCCCGACCTGGACGGCTTCCAGGTGCTGCGCCGGCTGCGCGAGCAGACCCCGACCGTGCCGGTGCTCTTCCTGACCGCCCGGGACGCGGTCGAGGAGCGGATCGCCGGGCTCACCGTCGGCGGCGACGACTACGTCACCAAGCCGTTCAGTCTCGAGGAGGTCATCGCCCGGCTGCGCGCCCTGCTGCGGCGGACCGGTTTCGCGGTGACCGCCCGGGAGGAGGCGGTGCTCACCGTCGGTGACCTCACCCTCGACGAGGACAGCCACGAGGTGCGTCGGGGCGACGACCTGATCACGCTGACCGCCACCGAGTTCGAGCTGCTGCGCTACCTGATGCGCAACCCGCGCCGGGTGCTCAGCAAGGCGCAGATCCTGGACCGGGTGTGGAACTACGACTTCGGCGGCCAGGCCAACGTGGTCGAGTTGTACATCTCCTACCTCCGCAAGAAGATCGACGTGGGACGGGCGCCGATGATCCACACCCTGCGCGGCGCCGGCTATGTCCTCAAGCCCGCGTCGTGACCGTCCGGGCCGACCGCGCCCCCGACCGGCGGGCTGGTCGCCGCGCGGACGGCTGGCGGGCTGGTCACTGCGCCGTCGGCTGGTGCTCGCGGTGGTCGGGCTCCTCGCACTGGTCAGTGTGGGCATCGGTGGGCTGACCACGGTCGCGCTGCGGCACTTCCTGATCTACCAGGTCGACAACCAGCTCGCCGGGGACAACCGCCGCTACGACAGTCGGCTGCCCTGGGAACGGCCCGGTGACCCGCAACGGCCCCTCGACCAGACCACCGGCCGGCAGACCCCGCCCGACCCGCCACCGACGTTCCCGGTCGGGTCGATCGGGATGCGGGTCACCCCGCAGGGACAGCCGTCGGCCCGGATCCGGACCGGTTCCGGGGCGACCACGGCGCTCACCGCCGCCGAGGTGACCCCGCTGACCAGGCTGCCCAGCGACCGCGCCCCGCACACCGTCGAGCTGGGCGAGCGGGGGGACTACCGGGCGGTGGCCCGCCAGCTCCCCGACGGCGCCGTCGTGGTCTTCGCCATCCCGCTGAACGTGGTGCAGGAGACGGTGTGGTGGATGGTGGTCGCCCAGGCGGGCGTCGCCACCGCCGGCCTGCTCGTCGCCGGCAGCCTGGGCGCGTTGATCGTCCGGGCCACGCTGCGGCCGTTGCACCGGGTGGCGGCCACCGCCGGCCGGGTCGCCGAGCTGCCGCTGGACCGGGGCGAGGTGGCGCTGTCGGAACGGGTGCCCGCCGCCGACACCGACCCGCGCACCGAGGTGGGGCAGGTGGGCGCGGCGTTGAACCGGATGCTGGGCCACGTCGCCGCCGCGCTCGCCGCCCGGCAGGCCAGCGAGACGCGGGTACGCCAGTTCGTCGCCGACGCCTCGCACGAGCTGCGCACCCCGCTGGCCGCGATCCGGGGCTACGCCGAGGTGGCCCGCCGGGGCCGGGACCGGGTGCCCCCGGACGTGGCCCACGCGCTGCGCCGGGTGGAGTCCGCCAGTACCCGGATGACCAGCCTCGTCGACGACCTGCTGCTGCTGGCCCGGCTGGACTCCGGTCGTCCGCTGGCCACCGGACCGGTCGACCTGACCGCCCTGGTGGTGGACGCGGTCAGCGACGCCCACGTGGCCGGTCCCGGTCACCGCTGGCAGCTCGAACTGCCCGACGAGGCGCTGGAGGTACCGGGCGACGCTGTCCGGCTCCACCAGGTGGTGGCGAACCTGCTGGCCAACGCGCGGGTGCACACCCCGCCCGGCAGCACCGTCACCACCCGGCTCGCCGCGTTGGCCGGCGCGGTGGAGATCAGCGTCACCGACGACGGCCCGGGTGTGCCGGCGGAGCTGCGCGACGAGGTCTTCGAACGGTTCGCCCGGGGGGACAGCTCCCGCTCCCGGGAGCACGGCAGCACCGGCCTCGGCCTGGCCATCGTGGCCGCCGTGGTGGAGGCCCACCACGGCACCGTCGCCCTGGAGAGCCGGCCGGGCCGGACCGTCTTCACGGTGCGGCTGCCGAGTGCCGACGTGCCCGCGCCGCCGGACCCCACCGTGCCCGCGCCGCCGGACCCCACCGTGCCCGCACTGCCGGACTCCGACGTGTCCGCACCGCCGGATTCCACCGTGCCCGCGCCGCCGGATCCCGACGTGCCCGGTCGGCCGGATCGCGGGCTGCCCGCGCCGCCGGATTCCACAGCCCACGCATAGCCGGAGCACGGGGACGGTCCAACCGGGGCGCCCAGGCTGGCCGCATGGACAGAACCGAGAGCCTGCTGAGGGCGCCGGCCAGCCCGCCGGACGCCGCGACCCTACCGTCGACCCCGGCGGACGCCGTGACCCCACCGCCGTCGGCCCCGGGCGACGCCGTGACCCCACGGCCGTCCACCACGGCCGACGCCGCACCACGACGTGACCCGCGCTGGGTCGGACCGGCGCTGGTGGTGCTGCTGCTCGGCACCGGCCTGCTCTACCTGTGGGGTCTGGGCGCGTCCGGCTGGGCGAACTCGTTCTACTCGGCGGCCGTACAGGCCGGCTCGGAGAGCTGGAAGGCGTTCTTCTACGGCTCCTCCGACGCGGCCAACTCGATCACCGTCGACAAGACGCCGGCCGCGCTGTGGCTGATGGCCCTGTCGGTACGGATCTTCGGGCTGAATAGCTGGGCCATCCTGGTGCCGCAGGCGCTGCTGGGGGTGGCCTCGGTGGGCGTCCTGTTCGCTACCGTCCGCCGCTGGTACGGCCCGGCGGCCGGCCTGATCGCCGGGACGGTCCTGGCGCTCACCCCGGTCGCCGCCCTGATGTTCCGGTTCAACAACCCGGACGCGCTGCTGGTGCTGCTGCTGGTGCTCGGCGCGTACGCCACGGTGCGGGCGGTGGAGACGGCCAGCACCCGGTGGATCGTGCTGGTCGGGGTGCTGGTCGGCTTCGGCTTCCTCACCAAGATGCTCCAGGCGTTCCTGGTGGTTCCGGTCTTCGCCGGGGTCTACCTGTTGGCCGCGCCGACCGGCTTCTGGCGGCGGGTCCGCCAGCTCCTGCTGGCCGGCCTGGGCCTGGTCGTGGCCGCCGGCTGGTGGGTGGCGACGGTGGAGCTGGTGCCGGCCAGCGCCCGGCCCTACATCGGCGGGTCGCAGGGCAACAGCATTCTGGAGCTGACCCTCGGCTACAACGGCCTCGGCCGGATCACCGGTGACGAGGAGGGCAGCGTCGGCGGCGGTGCCCGGCCGGGCGGCGGTGGTGGCTCGTTCTCCGGGCAGAACGGCTGGCTGCGGATGTTCGACACCGAGGTCGGCGGCCAGATCTCCTGGCTGCTGCCGGCCGCGCTGATCCTGCTGGTCGCCGGCCTGGTGCTGGCGGGCCGGGCGGCCCGCACCGACCGCCGTCGCGCCGGGCTGCTGCTGTGGGGCGGTTGGCTGCTGGTCACCGGGTTGATCTTCAGCTTCATGTCCGGCATCTTCCACGCGTACTACACGGTGGCCCTGGCTCCGGCGGTCGGCGCGCTGGTCGGCATCGGCACCGTCCTGCTCTGGCGGGAACGCCGGACCGCCGTCCGACCCGCTGCCCCGGTTGTCGCGGGTGCCGCGGGTGCCGCGGCGGAGGCCGGTGGTCGACGGCCCGCCCGGTGGCGGGGGGTGTTCGCCACCGGCGTCCTGGCCGGCACCCTCGCGGTGACCGCCTGGTGGTCCTGGACGCTGCTCGGCCGCAGCCCCGACTTCCACCCCTGGCTGCGCCCGACCGTGCTGGTCGTCGGCCTCGCCGTGGCGGTGCTGATCCTGGCGGCCCGGCTGCTGCCCCGGCGGCTGGTGCCGGTGGCGCTGGCCCTCGGCGCGTCGGCCGCGCTGGCCGGCCCGGCGGCGTACGCGGCGCAGACCGCGGCCACCGCGCACACCGGGTCCATCCCGAGCGCCGGCCCGAACGTGCAGGGTGGTTTCGGTCCGGGGCGGGGTGGTCCCGGCGGCCGGATGGGCGGTGGCCTGGAGTTCCCCGGCGGCGGCGTCCCCGGCGCCAACCGGGACGGCGGCACCGGCCGGTTCCCCGGCGGCACCGCCAACGGCGGCACGGGCCAGTTCCCCGGCTTCCCCGGCGGTACCGGCCAGGACGGCGGCATGGGTCAGTTCCCCGGCTTCCCCGGTGGCACCGGCCAGGACGGTGGCACCGGCCAGGACGGTGGCACCGGCCAGGACGGTGGCACCGGCCAGGACGGTGGCACCGGTCAGGACGGCGGCACCGGCCAGGACGGTGGTCGTCCCGGTGGCGGCCAGGGGCGGATGGCCGGCGGCATGGGCGGGCTGCTCGACTCCCGCGAGCCGGGAGAGGCGCTGCAGGCCCTGCTGACGGCCGACGCCGACGACTACACCTGGGTCGCCGCGGCCGTCGGCTCCAACAACGCCTCCGGCTACCAGCTCGCCACCGGGCGGCCGGTGATGCCGATCGGTGGCTTCAACGGCAGCGATCCGTCGCCCACCCTGGCCCAGTTCCAGGCGTACGTGGCCGACAAGCGGATCCACTACTTCGTCGGCGGGGGCGGCTTCCGGGCCAACGGGGGCAGCTCCGCCTCGCAGGAGATCGCCGCCTGGGTCGCCGAGACGTTCACCGCGCAGACCGTGGACGGGGTCACCGTCTACGACCTGAGCGGCGCGGGACAGGAGGATCAGTGATGACCCACACCGGTGTTCCCCGGCCCGCGGTCGCGACCCGGACCAGCACCCCGACCGCCGTGCTCGACGTGGTGGTTCCGGTCTACAACGAGGAGGCCGACCTCGGTCCCTGCGTACGCCGGCTGCACGAGCACCTCAGCACGCACTTCCCCTACCCGTTCCGGATCACCGTGGCGGACAACGCCAGTGTCGACGGCACCCTCGCGGTGGCCGAGGCGCTCGCCGCCGAACTCCCGCACGTCGAGGTGCGGCACCTGAGCGCCAAGGGCCGGGGGCGGGCGCTGCGGGTCGCCTGGTCGGCCTCGGACGCCCCGGTGCTGGCGTACATGGACGTGGACCTGTCCACCGACCTGGCGGCGTTGCTGCCGCTGGTCGCGCCGCTCATCTCCGGCCACTCCGACCTGGCCATCGGCACCCGGCTGGCCCGGACCTCCCGGGTGGTGCGGGGCGCGAAGCGGGAGGTGATCTCGCGGGCCTACAACCTGTTGCTGCGGGGCGCCCTCGCGGCCCGGTTCTCCGACGCGCAGTGCGGGTTCAAGGCGATCCGGGCCGACGTGGCCCGGGAGCTGCTGCCGCTGGTGCAGGACACCGGCTGGTTCTTCGACACCGAGCTGCTGGTGCTCGCCCAGCGGGCCGGGCTGCGGATCCACGAGGTGCCGGTGGACTGGGTCGACGACCCGGACAGCCGGGTGGACATCGTGGCCACCGCCCTGGCCGACCTGCGGGGCATCGGCCGGCTGGGCCGGGCGCTGGTCACCGGGGCGTTGCCGCTGGGCGCGCTGCGCGCCCAGTGGGGCCGGGCGCCGCTGGCCGCTCCGCCGGCCCGGGTGCCGGTCGGGCTGCCCGGCCAGTTGGCCCGGTTCGCCCTGGTGGGGGTGGTCAGCACGGTGGCGTACCTGGTGCTGTTCGTGGCGACCCGGGGGGTACTCGGCGCGCAACCGGCGAACCTGGTGGCGTTGCTGGTGACCGCGGTGGGCAACACCGCGGCGAACCGGCGGCTCACCTTCGGCATCACCGGGCGTCGGGCCGCCGGGCGGCACCATCTCCAGGGGTTGCTCGCCTTCGCTCTCGGCCTGGCGTTGACCAGTGGCGCGCTCGCCGCCCTGCACGCCGTCGGCACCCCGTCCCGGCCGGTGGAGCTGGTGGTGCTGGTGGTGGCGAACCTGGCCGCGACCGCGCTGCGGTTCCTGCTGCTGCGCCTGGCGATGCACCACCGCCGGAGCTGACCGGTCCGCCGGTGGGCGTCAGTTCACCGGCGTGACCACCCGGGACACCTCCGGCAGCGCGACGGTACGCGCCACCGTCTCCGTGGCGTCGGGGGAGAAGTCGGCGGTGGTCGCGCGGACGACCAGCTCCGGGGCGAGCCGCACCGACGTGGTACGGCCCGAGTCGAGCAGGGTGAGCAGGGCGTGCAGGGCCTGTGAGCCCATGTCCCGCAGCGGGGTGCGGATCGAGGTGAGCGGGACCAGGAGCTGGGCGTCCACGTCGATGTCGTTGTAGCCGACCACCGCCACCTGCCGACCCACCCGCAGGCCGTGGTCGCGCAGGGTGCCCATCGCCCCGATCGCGGCGAAGTCGTTGACCGCGAAGACGCCGTCCGGCTGACCGGTGGCGAGCAGTTCGGCCATCGCCGAGGCCCCGCCGGCCACGTCGAAGGTGGACGGGGCCACCCGGCGGGGGTCGACCGGCACGCCCCGCGCCTTTGCCGCGGCGAGGAAGCCCGTGACCCGGTCGGCGGCGGTGCTGGCGTGCCCGGGGCCGGCGATCACCGCCAGCCGCCGGCAGCCCACGTCGATCAGGTGTTCGGCGGCGAGCCGACCGCCGAGCCGATCCCGGCCGGTCACCGACGGGAAGCCGCGTGAGGCCCGGCTGACCAGCACGAACGGCACCCCGTCGGCGGTCAGCCGGGCCAGCAGCGGGTCGTTGCGCCGGGCGTCACCGATGATCAGCCCGTCCACCCGTTCCCCGATCAGCCGCTGGATGCGCAGCTCCCGCGCCTCGTCGTCGTCCCAGCTGCTGCTCACCACCGCCTGGTATCCGGCGGCGGCAGCGGCGGCGTCGATGCCCTCGAAGACGGTGGCCAGCACGATGTCGGTGATCCGGGGGACCAGCACGCCGATCACCCCGGTCTTGCCGCTGCGCAGGCTCGCCGCCCAGCGGTCCCGGTGGAACCCGAGCTCCTTGGCGGCGTCCACGATCCGGGTCGCGGTCGCCGGGCTCACCCGGACGTCGTCGCCGCGCAGCACCCGGGAGACCGTGGAGACGTGCACACCGGTGAGGCCGGCGACATCGCGCAACGTCACCCGTTTGTTCACTGTGCCTCCCGTGCCGCTCCCGTACCCGTACCCGGCAACCTAGCTGAGATGACTGCCCCCGTTCACATCGAAGGTGGTGCCGGTGACCGTGGCGCAGGAGTCGGAGAGCAGGAACAGCACGATGTCGGCGATCTCCTGCGCCGAGGAGACCCGGCCCAGCGGCATCCGGGCCCGCAGCCCCGCCTTCTGTTCGGCGGTCAACCGGTCGTGCATCGGGGTGGCCACCGGGCCGGGCGCGACGGCGTTGACCCGAACCCCGCGGGGTCCGAAGTCGACCGCGAGGTGCCGCATCAAGCCGAGCACCCCGGCCTTCGCCGCCGCGTACGCGGTGCCCGACAGCCGGGTGCCGCCGTCGCGGGCGTTGAGGCTGCTCATCAGCACCAGCGACCCGCCGCCGGCCGCCGCCATCCGGGGCACCACGGCCTGGCTGACGACGAACGCGGCGGTCAGGTTGTTGCGCAGGGTGCGGTCCCACTCGGCGAGGCTGGTCTGTTCGATGCCACCGGCGCTGACCACCCCGGCCAGGTGGGCCACCCGGGTCGGGGTGCCGATCGCGTCGACGAACTCGCCGACCGCGACCGGGTCGGCGGCGTCCACGCCGGTCGAGACGTCCAGCACGTGCACCGTCTCGCCCCGGGCGCGGGCGGTGGCGACCACGGCCGCACCGATGCCGCTGGCCCCGCCGGTCACCAGCAGGCTCACGACGGACCGCCGAGGATCTCGTCGCGGGCCCGCCGGTAGGCGTCGGAGAGCAGCATCTCCGGCTGGGAGTAGACGACGAAGCGGACGCCCCGGTCGATCCAACGGCGGGCCTCCTCGGCCGAGTAGGCCAGCATGCCGGCGACCCGACCGGCGGCGACCACCCGCTCGACGAACGCGATCGCGTGCTTCTCGACCTCCGGATGGGTGGGCTGGTAGCCCAGGCCCAGCTTGACCGACAGGTCGGCCCGGCCGAGCATCAGCACGTCGAGGTCGGCGGCGAGGATGTCGTCCAGGTTGGCCAGTCCGGTGGGGGTCTCGACCAGGGCGACGACGGTGGTGTTCTGCCCGGCCCAGGTCAGGTAGCGGTCGAAGTCGCCCCGGGCGGTGCCGTGCCCGGCGGCCCGCGCCGCCGAGCACAGCGTCCGGTCGCCGACCGGCGGGTAGTGGGTCAGCCGGGCCGCCTCGACGGCCTGCGCGCCGGTCTCCACCAGCGGCAGCACCACCCCGCCAGCGCCGCTGTCCAGGGACCAGAGCAGGTCCTTCTCCTCGATCCGACGCAGCCGGACCAGCGGGGTGGTCCCCGCCGAGCCGGCCGCCCGGACCATCGCCAGCACGCTCTGCTCGTCGGCCGCGGCGTGCTCGGTGTCGACGACCAGGAAGTCGTAGCCGAGCGCGCCGAGGATCTCGCCGATCGCCGGTTCCTGCAGCAGGGTCAGGCTGCCGAGGGCGACGCCACCGTCGCGCAGCACCTCGGCCAGCCGGCTCGGACGGGGAAACATCAGGACTCCAGCTTCTGCACGCCACCGCAGTCGCGGTTGGCCGGCACCTCGCCGACGATCTTCAGGGCGGCGTCGACGACCGAGCCGTCGTGCCACTCACCGACCTCCGGCAGCTTCTCGATGATCTTGTTGTCGAGCAGCCACTTGCCGTCCTCGGCGGCCACCGTCGCGGTGTCCACCCGACCGTTCGGGTCCATGTACGGCCACTGGTCGGTGCCGTACAGCTTGGTGATCGTCGCCGCCGGCACCTTGGTCCGCTCGGCCACGATGGAGATGACGTCGTCCTTGTTGGCCGGGTCCTGGTAGTAGCGCACGCCCTCCAGCCAGCCGGCCATCCACCGGGCCGCGACCTCGGGTCGCTTGCTGATGAAGTCCTGCGACATGGTGATCAGGCCCTGCTCCTGGTTGGGCGCCACCTCGTTCATCGCCAGCACCCGCTTGGCCTGCCCGTCGGTGATGAGCTGGTACGCCAGCGGCTGGACCACGAAGCCGGCGTCCACCGCACCGCTCTTGAGCGCGTTGGCGGTGTCCGGGTAGCTCAGGGTCACGATCTGCCCCAGGTCGGACTGCTTGAGCCCGACCTCACCCAGCGCCCGGTCCAGCCAGTACTCGGTGGTCGAACCCTTGGCCAGGATGGCGACCTTCTTGCCCTTGAGGTCGGCCACGCTCTTGAGCCCGCCGTCGAAGGCCTGGGTCCGGGCCAGCAGGAGGTTGTCCGACGCGCACCGGTACTGCTGCCGGTCGGCCACCGCCCGCACCCGCAGCCCCTGGTTGACCGCGTTGAACAGCGCGCCACCGGTGCCCGGGATGTTCACGTCCAGCTTGCCCTGACCCTGCACCGCCAGCCGGGAGTAGATGTCGGCGTTGCTGAACTCCACCTCGACCTGGTGCTTGCCGAAGAAGCCCTTCGCGTCGGCCACCATCATCGGGGCCAGCGAGAGGATCTCCAGCGAGTTGACAGTCACCTTGTCGGTACCGCCGGAGCCTGTCGACTCCGCGTCGTCACCGCAGGCCGCGGTGCCGAGCAGCAGGCTCGCCCCCAACAGCGCGGCGATGACACCTTTTTGCTTGATCGTCGTGATCCGCTTGATTGTCATGGTTGGCCCTCCGTCCAGCTGAAGAAGCGCCGCTGCACCCGCAGCGTCACCGTGGTGAGGAAAAAGCCCATCGCCGCGATGACCGCGAGCGTGGCGTACATGTTGTCGATCTGATAGATCTGCCAGTACCGCCAGGTCATCGACCCGACGCCGTCACTGGCGGCGAGGAACTCACCGGCGATCGTGCCCAGCAGGGCGAGCCCCGCGGCCAGCCGGATACCGGCGAAGATGGACGGCAGGGCCCCCGGCAGGACGATCTTCCACAGGATCTGCTGCCGACCGGCGCCCAGGTTGCGGGCCATCAGGATCAGCCGCTCGTCGACCTGGAGCACCCCGGACATCGCGTTCACCACCGCCGGGAAGAACGAGATGATCCCGGCGAGCACCACGATCGGCCGGCCACCGGTGCCGAAGATGACCAGCAGCAGCGGCAGGATCGCCACCACCGGGATCGGGTACGTGATGGCGATCAGCGGATCGATCAGCACCCGTACCCACCGCGACCGTCCCATCGCGATGCCCAGCAGCGTCGCCGGGATCACCCCGAGCAGGAAGCCGAGCAGGATGCGCTGGGCGGTGATCCCGACGTTCGGCAGCAACTCCCCGGAGGAGAACAGGTCGACCAGGGCCTGCACGCACTCCGACGGGGCCGGGAAGAAGGTCTTGTCGATCAGCCCGGCCATGCTGCCGACCTGCCAGAGCGCCAGCACCACGACCACCGGGACCATGCTGCCCAGCCCGCTGCTGAGCAGCTTGAACCCGCGACCCGGCGGGCGTTCCGCGCGGGGGTCCACCGCGTAGCGGACCACGGGTTCGTCGGTCGCCCGCTCCCGGGTCGGCACGCTCTGCTCGCTCATCGGTCCCCCTTCGCTTCCGCCCACTCGGCCGCCAGGGTGGCGTCCCGCAGCTGCGCCCACAGGTGGCGCTTCAACTCGGTGAACCGCGGGTCCAACTCGACGTCGCGGGTACGCGGCCGGGGGAACGGCACCCGGATCTCCTCGACCACCCGGGTCGGCCGGGGCCCGAGCACGATGATCCGGTCGGCCAGCAACAGCGCCTCCTCGATGCTGTGCGTGATGAACAGGACCGTCTTGCGGTGCCTCGACCAGACCTGGAGCAGCTCGTCCTGCAGCAGGGTCCGGGTCTGGGCGTCCACCGCCGCGAACGGCTCGTCCATCAGCAGGACCTCGGGGTCGCTGGCCAGGGCGCGGGCGATCCCGGCCCGCTGGCGCATCCCGCCGGACAGCTCGTGCGGCTTGTTGTCGGCGAACGCCTCGATGCCCATCATCGTCAGGTGCTCCCGGGCCACCTCCCGGCGGCGGCCGGCGGGTACCCCGCGCAGCTCCAGCCCGAAGCCGACGTTGTCGGCGATGGAACGCCACGGGATCAGCGCGTAGTCCTGCCAGACGATCGAGGTGAGCGGGCCGGCGGCGGTGCGTTCGCCGACGAAGCGGATCTCCCCGTCGTCCGGCCGGCGCAGCCCGCCGAGCAGGCCGAGCAGCGTCGACTTGCCGCATCCGCTCGG
This sequence comes from Micromonospora sp. WMMD714, assembly GCF_029581315.1. NCBI lineage: Bacteria > Bacillati > Actinomycetota > Actinomycetes > Micromonosporales > Micromonosporaceae > Micromonospora > Micromonospora sp. WMMD714. The sequence continues at coordinate 5,792,483 of NZ_CP120744.1, read as the reverse complement.
TCCGATCACGCAGACGAACTCCTGCGCCTCGATCGTGGTGCTGAGGCTGCCGACCACCGACAGCCGGCTCCCGTCGGCCCGGGGATAACCCTTGGCCACGTTGTCGATCTCGATACGCATGGTCACTGCCCTCCGTGGGCCGGCAGGTCGGAGTAGTGGTGGTGCCACCAGTCGGCGATGTCGCGCCGCCGGGCGAACCAGACCCCGGGCAGGTCCTGTGCCCAGGCGATCAGGTCACGCAGCGCGGAGGCCCGACCGGCCTGGCCGATCAGCCGGGCGTGCAGCCCGATCGAGATCATCTTGGGGGAGGTCTCGCCCTCCTCCCACAGGTACTGGATGCCCCGCCGGCAGTTCTCGAAGAAGTCCGTCGGGTTGCCGTAACCGGGGCTGAACGCGAACCGGCCGTCGTTGTAGGTGTGCGTGTACGGCACCACCAGATGTCGCTGCCCGGCCACCTGCACCCAGTACGGCAGGTCGTCGTTGTAGGCGTTGGAGTCGTAGCGGAAGCCGCCCTCCTCGACCAGCAGCCGCCGGGTCCGGTCCGACGGGGCGTACCGGGAGTACCAGCCGACCGGGCGCTCCCCGCACAGCTCGGTGATCGTCGCCACCGCCTGGCGGATCTCGGCGCGTTCCTCGTCCTCGGTCATCCCCGACGGCTCCCGCCAGCGCAGGCCGTGCGAGCAGATCTCGTGCCCGGCGTCGACGAAGGCCCTGGTCAGCGGCCGGTTACGGGCCAGCGCCTCGGCGCAGCCGTACACCGTCACCGGGGTCTGTGTACGGTCGAACAGCCGCAGCAGCCGCCATGCGCCGGCCCGGCTGCCGTATTCGTAGACCGACTCCTGGGACAGGTCCCGGTGCTCGGCGCTGGTGGGCGTGTACGAGATCTCGCCGACCCACTCGTTGACGCTGTCGCCGTCGAGGAGGCTGTGCTCGGCCCCCTCCTCGTAGTTGAGGCACAGGCTCACCGCCACCCGGGCGCCACCGGGCCACTCGACGCGGGGCAGGTCCGCGCCGTAGCCGATGAAGTCCCGCTCGGTGCCGGGTTCGACTCTGATCACCATGACGTCATGTCCTTTCTGCCGGATGGGCCGGGCCCAGCGGGAACCGGTGGCGGGTCGCCGTTCGGATTCGGTGCCCCGTCGCGCACCAGCGCGGTGAGGTCTCGCAGTCGGGTCGCCCCGGGAGCCCGGGCCAGCCCGTGCAGCAGGTCGGTCGCCCCGGTCGGTGTCCCTGGCGTGCGCAGCAGCGCGGCGTCCACGGCGGTCAGCTCGTCGGCCGTCATCGGGTCCTCCCGGTCGCCGTGGTGGAACCGGGCGCGCCCGGACAGCCGGGCACCGGTGCGGGTGGTCACCTCCACCACCGCCGGTCGGCCCGCCGGATACCCCGGGTCCAGACCGGGGTCGTGGCGTACGGTCACCCGCTCGGCGAGTCGGGCCGCACGGGTCCACCGGTCGTCCGCCGGCCCGGCCGGGGCACCCGGGTCGGTGCCGAGCAGCCCGCAGGCCACCACCCACGGGATGCTGAACTGACGGGCCAGCCGGCCGACCGGTCGGCGCTCGGCCAGCAGGGCCGCGCCCGCGTAGGTGTCCACGGTCACCGTCGCCACCTCGGCGGCCGGCAGGTCCCGGGCCATCGCCCGGGCCACCGTCCAGCCGGTCAGGGTGTGCGCGCACACCCCCACCGGCTTGAAGTAGGCGTCCGGCAGCAGCGGTCGGGACAGCAGCGCGGCATCCACCGGCCGGTCGGCGACGCACAGGTGGACGGTCCGGCCGAGGTGGGGCAGCGCCGGGCCGGTGGCCGGGAAGCCGGCGGCGGCGAGCCGGGCGACGGCCAGTCCGTTGGCGGTGCCGAGGGCGGGCAGCAGGTAGTGGGCGGGGTGTCCCCGCCGGGTGTCGGCCTCCGGACCGGCCAGCGCCACGGTCAGCGCCAGGTTCACCGTGTCGGTCACCCCGGCGGTGTCCTGACCGGCGACGATCCCGGCGGCGGCCGCCGCCGCGCCGGTGCCCCACCCACCGTGCGGGTGCACCCCGGGGCGGGGTGCGCCGAGCAGTAGCCCGAGCCGCGCGCCCACCTCCCAGCCGACCGTCAGCGCCCGCAGGAACACCCGCAGGCTGCGGTCGTCGGCCTCGGCGGCGGCCAGCGCGGCGGCGTAGGCGTGCAGCCCCGGGTGTCCCCGGGATTCGCGCAGCCCCTCGTCGCACTGGCTGACGGTGATCGCCGCCGCGGTCACCGCAGCGGCCCGCTCCGGCTGGTCGGTCCCGCCCGGGGCGGCCAGCAGGGTGCACCGGCCGTCCGGGTCACCGGCGGTGTCGAGCCCGGCGGGCAGCAGCCCGCGGGCCGCGACGGCGTTGGCGGTCAGCCGGGCCGCGACCTGCCGGGCCAGCACCTGGCCCGCGCCGGTGGCCAGCAGCGTGTCGGCGGCCTCCACGGCACCGGCGACGAGGGTGGCCAGCACGTCGTCGCGGGCACCGCCCCGCCGGTGACCGGTCACGGCGTGATCACCTGCTTGCCGAGCACCCGCCGGTCGGCGAGCGCCTGGTGGGCACGGCCGGCGTCGGCCAACGACAGGACCGCGTCGACCCGGGGGGTGAGCTGCCCCGCCGCGACCAGGCCCAGCACCCGGGCGATCTCGTCGGGGCGCTGGCTGCGCGACCCGCGCAGCTCGTACTCGTTGCGGAAGGTCTCGATCAGGTCGAGGTGCGGGTGCTCCCCGGCGTGGCCGCCACCGACGATCAGCCGGCCGGTCGGGGCGAGGGTGCCCAGCGCGGCCTCGAAGACGTCGCCGCCGATGTGTTCGACGATCACGTCGAAGCCCGCGTCCCCGGTGATCTTCCGGGCCTCGGTGGCCCAGTCCGGATCGCGGGTGCTCAGCACCGCGTCCGCGCCGAGCGAGAAGACGAAGTCGGCCTTCGCCGGGTCGCCGATCAGGCCGACCACCCGCGCGCCGCCCAGCTTGGCGAGCTGCACCACCGCGTGCCCGAGCCCACCGGCGGCACCCGGGGCGAGCACCCACTCGCCGGGGGCGAGCCGGCCGATCGAGTACAGGGTGCGCCAGGCGGTGCCGAAGGAGATCGGGGTGGCCGCGGCGACCACCGGGTCGAGGTCGCCGATGTCCAGCAGGCCGCGCGCCGGGGCGACCGCGTGCCGGGCGTAGCCGCCCCACCGGGTGATGCCGGGCATGTCGGCGTTCGGGCAGAGGTTGGCCCGTCCGGTCAGACACCGGGGGCAGCTGCCGCAGGGCGTGTTGGGCAGCACCAGCACGCGGTCGCCCGGGGCCCGGCCGGTGACCCCGGAGCCGAGGCGTTCCACCACGCCGACGACCTCGCGGCCGAGCACGTGCGGCAGCCGCAGCGGCATCCGGGACACCCCGCTGCGCAGGTCGGCGTCGAGGTGGTTGACGGCGACGGCGAGCACCCGCAGCACGACCTCGTCCGGCCCGGGGTCGGGCAGGTCGACCTCGGCGAGGGTGAGGGTCTCTGGGCCGCCGTACCCGTTCATGGTCACTGCTTCGGTCTTCACGCTCGACGTCCTTCCACCATGGCGTGCAGGGCTGCCGGCACGACGCCGGGTTCTTCGACGGCCAGGGCGAGGGCCAGCGCCACCCGGGCCTGGGCGCCGGTGAGGTCACCGGCGAACAGCGCGCCGGCGCGGGCGAGGGCGGCGCCGCCGCCGGCGTACACGGGACGGACCCGACCGGCCCCGGTCCGGCTGGTGATGACCACCGGTACGCCGCGTCGGTGGGCCTCCCCGACGGCCTCGGCGACCGCGGGCGGGGCGTTGCCGGCCCCGAACGCCTCGACCACGATCCCGGCGGCCCCGGCGTGCAGCGACGCGCGCAGGTGGGTGCCGTCCGCACCGGCGACGAGCTTGACCAGGTCCACCCGGGGAAGCGCGGTGGGCACCGGGCGGTGGGCGTAGTGGCTGCCCCGGGCGGCGGTGGAGACCCGCAGCACGCCGTCCGGGTCGACCAGGGCGAGCACCCCGGCCGTGCCGCCGGAGAACGCCGACACCGCCGAGGTGTGCACCTTGCGGCTCTCCACCGCGGCGTACGCGACACCGCCCATGACCGTCGCCGCGCCGAGCGGCTGTGCCGCGGTGACCACCCGGAGCGCGTCGGCGAGGTTGCGCCCGGCGTCGGAGTCGGGCTCGTCGGCACCGCGTTGCGCGCCGGTCAGCACGACGCGGGCGTCGGGGCCGGTGAGCTGACCGGTCAGGTAGGCGGCCTCCTCCAGCGTGTCGGTGCCGTGGGTGACGACCACGCCGGTGAATCCGTCGGCCAGCTTGGCCCGGACGGCCCGCACGGTGGCGAGCATGTCGTCCAGGGAGAGCGTGAAGCTCGGGCGGCAGGACAGGTCGAAGCCGTGGATCTCCACGTCGGTCGTGCCGACGACGTTCTTCAGCAGGTCCGTGACGGAGTCGGTCACGGCCAGGCCCTCGTCGGGATCCCACCGCGACGCGATCGTCCCCCCGGTCGCCAGAACCGCGATCCGCACCAGCCACACCCCCTTGCGCAAACGATTGCTCAATTGAGTGATGACAGTTGCACAAACGTTCGCCCTGCACAAGAGCTGCAGGAACGTCAAAGCAAGGAAGATGCGCGATGGTGACCCGCCAGGTCACCCGCTGGTGTCGGGCCTGTTTCGGTGTCCGTCTTCGTCCGGTTCGGCCCGGTGGCGGTGTCGCGGCGCGGCCGTCGGCCGGCGGCGTGGCAGGCTTGCCCCGTGTACCGGGAACGGCCTACCGAGGTGATCACCGGCGCGGTGCTCTGGGCGAGCGAGAGCGGACCGGACGCCCGGCCGACGCGGGTGCTGCCCGACGGCTGCCTGGACCTGCTCTGGTCCAGCCGGTCGGGCCTGCTGGTCGCCGGGCCGGACCGCACGGCGCAGTGGAGCGTGTCGACCCCGGGGGAGCGGTGGCGCGGGGCCCGGCTGCCTCCCGGGGTGGGGCCGGCGGTCTTCGGCGTCCCCGCTGCCGACCTGCGTGACCAGCGGATACCCCTCGACGCGCTGTGGGGCCGGGAGGCCGCCCGGCTCGCCGAGCGCCTGGGTGACGCACCCACCGCCGCCGACCTGGCCACGGTGGCGGCCGCCCGGCTCGCCCGGGTGGGCGGCCCGGATCCGCTCGGCCCCCGGGTGGCCGCCCTGCTCGCCGCCGGTGCCACGGTCACCGCGACCGCCGCCGGGGTCGGCCTCGGTCCGCGCGCCCTGCACCGCCGCAGCCAGGCCCTCTTCGGGTACGGCCCGAAGACCCTCGCCCGCATCCTGCGGCTGCGCCGCGCCCTTGCCCTGGCCGGTCACGGGATCGGGCTGGCCGAGGTGGCCGCCCGCGCCGGCTACGCCGACCAGGCCCACCTCACCCGCGACGTGCGGGACCTGACCGGCGTCCCGCCGACCACCCTGTTCGCCCGCTGACCGAGGGCGTAGCCCGGCCCGCGGGGTCGGGGGTGCGGCCCGGCCCGGCCCGGCCCGCGGGGTCGGGGGTGCGGCTCGGCCCGGCCCGCGGGGTCGGGGGTGCGGCTCGGCTCGGCCCGGGGGTCGAGGGTGCGGCTCAGCTCGGGTCGAGGGGGGCGAAGAGGTCGACGCCGTTGCCGTCGGGGTCGTGCAGGATGGCGTACCGCTGGCCCCAGAAGGCGTCCCAGGGGGCGACCTCGCCGTGGAAGCCCGCGTCGGTCAGCGCGGTCCAGTAACGGTCCACCTCGGCCGGGTCGGAGCATCGGAAGGCCAGGCTGGTGCGCGGGCTGCCGCTGGGCGGCGTCCAGTCGGGGTGGAAGCCGCGCAGCATCGCCACGGTGTCCCAGGCCAGCCGTAACCCACCCGGCAGGGTGACCTCGACGTGGTCCTCGTGGTCGGCGTCGGCCGGGATGTCCAACCCGAGCCGACGGTAGAAGTCCAGGGTGCGCGCCATGTCGCTGACCGCGCAACCGACGAGATCGAGCTGAGGTGTCATGCCGGCAGCGTAGGGCGCCTCCCGCCGCGCGGTCTTGAACGGAACGGACCGGGCGCAGGGATCCAGGTTTCCCGCGCGGCGGCACCGGACGACGTACGGTGTCAAGGGAACAAACCGGCTTTCAGGCATAAAAGCCTCATGCGGGCGTGTCTGACCGGGGTCCATGACGGTGAGGGAAGGGAGCGGCCGATGATGCACCTGGCCTACCTGGACGCGGGGTCCGGCAGCCTGATCGTGCAGGCGGTTGTCGGTGGGACCGCGGGCGCGGCGGTCGCCGCGAAGCTCTACTGGCGGCGGTTCGCCGCCCGGTTGGGTCGCCGGCCCACCGGTTCCGCACCCACCGACACGGGATCCGTGGACACCGACCCCGCCGAGGGCGTCCCGTCCGAACGGCAGCCGCGCCAGCCGGCCGACAACTGACGGGCGGGTGTCCCGATGACCACCGCCGACCTGCGGATCCGGGCCGAGCCCGGGTCCTTCCGCGACCCCGCCAACCGCGTCTTCCACCTCGGTGACCAGGTGTTGCGCGGTCTCGGCCCGCAGGCCGCCGCCGACTGGCGGTCCCTCGCGGCCAGCGACTTCTTCGCCGCGCTGCTCGCCGAGGGCAAGGTCTGCGCCACCACGGCGGTCGACCCGACGACGCTGCCGGACACCGGCTGGACGACGGTGCTGCGGCACGAGCGGATCCCGTTCGTGTCGCACCCGTACGAGTGGTCGTTCGGCATGCTGCGCGATGCCGCCCTGCTGCACCTGGAGATCCTGCGTCGGGCGCTGGAGGCGGGGTTCACCGTCAAGGACGGCTCGGCCTACAACCTCCAGTGGCGGGGGGCGACCCCGGTCTTCATCGACATCGGCTCGTTCGCGCCGCTGGTCGAGGGGGAGCCGTGGGCCGGCTACCGGCAGTTCTGCCAGACCCTGCTCTATCCGCTGCTGCTCCAGGCGCACCTCGGGGTGGACTTCCAGCCCTGGCTGCGCGCCCGGGTCGACGGGATCGAGCCGGACCAGCTGCGGCCCCTGTTCCGGGGGGTCCGGCGGTTGCTGCCCGGGGTGCCGACGCACGTGCACCTGCACGGTGTGATGCAGGCCCGGCACGCCACGGCCAGCAGCAGCGCCGTCACCGCCCAGCTGCGCGACGCCGGTTACTCCCGCCACCTGGCGCTGGCCACCGTACGCCGGCTGGCGCGGTTGGTCCGTCGGCTGGACCGTCGGGTCGACGGTGGCCACTGGGCCGATTACCAGCGCACCTGCGGCTACAGCCCGGCGGACCGGGCGGCCAAGGAGAGCTTCGTCGCGGCGGCGGTGACCGGCGGCACCGCCCGGTTGGTGCTCGACCTCGGCGCCAACGACGGCCGGTACGCCCGGATCGCCGCCCGGCACGCCGCCCAGGTGGTCGCGGTGGAGCAGGACCCGGCCGTGGTCGACACCCTCTACCGGGCGCTGCGTGCCGAGGGCGACCGGCGGATCCTGCCGCTGGTGATGGACCTGGCCGACCCGTCGCCCGGGGGCGGCTGGGCGGGCGTGGAGCGGGCCGGGTTCGCCGCCCGGACCCACGCCGACCTGGTGCTCGCCCTCGCCGTGGTGCACCACCTGGCGATCGGTCGTAACGTGCCGCTGCCCGAGGTGGTCGACCAGCTGGTCGGGTACGTCCGGCCCGGTGGCCGGCTGGTGGTGGAGTTCGTCCACCCGCAGGACCCGATGGCGCGGCGGCTGCTCGCCAACAAGCCGGCCGGGATCTTCCCCGACTACCGGCGCGACGAGTTCGCCCGGCTGCTGACCGCCCGCTGCCGGATCGAACGCCAGCAGGACCTGCCCTCCGGAACCCGGACGCTCTACCAGGCGGTGGTGGATGGCTGAACCGGCCCTCACCCACGCGCCGGACCGGCAGACCGGATCCGTCCCGCCCGCCGGGGCGGACGCCGCGCACACGCCGCCCGCCGGGGCGGACGCCGGACCCACCCCGTCGGCTTGGCGGGTCGAGCTGCGCCGGGCCTGCGAGGTGGTCGCCCTGGTCGGCCTGGTGGTCACCCAGCCCCTGCTCGACGTGCTGGGCCGCAGCCCCGACTTCTTCCTGTTCCACCGGGCCACCAGCCGGGACGTCCTCGCCCTGGTGGCGTTGGTCGCCGTGCTGCCCGCTGCCGTGGTGGTGCTGCTCGGGGCGCTGACCCGGCTGGCCGGGGGTCGGGTCCGGGCCGGCGTCCACACCGTCGTCGTGGGGTTGCTGCTGGCCGCGCTGGCCGTGCAGGTGGGTCGGCAGGTGACGCCGCTGCGGGGGGTACCGCTGCTGCTGGTGGCGGTGCTGGCCGGGGCGGCCGGGGCGGCGGCGCACCGGCGGTGGTCGACGCCCGGCCGGGTGCTGCGGGTGGCGGCCCTCGGCCCGGTCGTCTTCGTCGGGTTGTTCCTGTTCGCCTCGCCGGCCTCGGCGGTGGTGCTGCCCCGGGCGCACCAGGGCGCCGCCGGGATCGCCGGTCCGGGATCGCACCCGCCGGTCGTCATGATCGTCCTGGACGAGTTGCCGCTGGTCTCGCTGCTCGGCCCGGACGGGCGGATCGACGCCGCGAGCTACCCGAACTTCGCCGCGCTGGCCGGCGGCTCGACCTGGTACCGCAACGCCACCGGCGTCAGCGGCTGGACGCCGTACGCGCTGCCGGCGATGCTGACCGGTCGGTATCCGGCGCAGCCGTCGGCACCGCACTACTCGCAGTACCCGGACAACCTCTTCACCGCCCTCGGCGGTCTGTACGACATCCGTGCCCAGGAGAGCATCACCCGGCTCTGCCCGCCCAGCCGCTGTGACCAGCCGGTCGCCCCGGAACAGGGGCTCGGGGTGCTGCTCCGGGAGAGCGGCACGCTGCTGGGCCGGATCGCCGCCCCGGTGGACAGCCGGGTCGACCCGGAGGAGTCGTACCGGGAGCAGACCGCCGCCGAGGTGGGCCTGGACGCCGCCGAACCGGTCCCGGCCGACCCGAAGTTCCGCTGGGACAGCCTGAACGACAACCAGCCGGCCCGGTTCACCAGCTTCCTCGCCGGCCTGCGGCCGACCGACCGGCCGACCCTGCACTTCCTGCACCTGCTGATGCCGCACCCGCCGTGGACGTACCTGCCGTCCGGGGCGCGGTACGAGGCCCCGGACGACCTGCCCAACGACGGTACGGGCTGGGTGGAGCTGGCCCACGCGCGGCACCTGGCCCAGCTGCGGTACACCGACCGGCTGCTCGGCGAGACGCTGCGGACGTTGCGCGCCGGTGGGCTGTACGACAGGTCGCTGGTCGTGCTCACCGCCGACCACGGGGTGAGCTTCACCCGGGACTGGCAGGGCCGGGGGCAGGACGCGATCGACCACGCGGCCGGCGAGGTCGCCTGGGTGCCGATGTTCGTCAAGGAGCCCGGCCAGCGGGCCGGTCGGGTCGACGACCGCAACTGGGAGCACGTCGACTTGCTGCCCACCATCGCCGACGCGGTGCACGTCCGGATTCCGTGGCGGCTCGACGGGCGGTCGGCGGGGCAGCCGCCGCGCGAGCGTACCGAGAAGTACTTCTATGACCGGCCGGGTGAGCGGATCGTCCTTCCCGGCGGGGTGCCGGGCCGGGCCGGGCCGCCCGCCGCGCACCCGCTGGTCGGCACGACGGTGGGGGAGAAGCCGGTCGGCGGCACCGCCACCGTGGCGCACCTGAGCGCGTTCGACCACGTCGATCCGGCGGCGGGTGACCTGCCGGCCCTGGTCTGGGGCTCCGTGCCCCGGCAGGTGCCCGACGGCACGCTGCTCGCGGTGGCCGTCAACGGCCGGGTCGGCGCGGTCGTCCCGGTGGTGCCGCAGGATCGGGGCGGCCGTCGGTTCGCCGCCCTGCTCGCCGACGACCGGCTGTTCCGGGCCGGTGCGAACCGGCTGGACATCTACCGGGTGGGCACTGACGGCGCGCTGCGCCGACTGACCCTCTCCTGAGCTTTCGTCGGCTATCGCCGCTTTCTACCGTCACGTCCCCGGTGTTCGCCCGGCCGCGGCCGGGTTCGCACCGGCCGGGGTTTCCGGGCCGTCGGGCCGGGAAACGGGTGACGCATACCTCACCGCCGAACCACGGCGGGCGGTATCCCCGCGACCGCGATTACGGTAAAAGCGAAGGCAATTCAACGAAGATTCGCCGGCGAAGCGAGGAACCACATGACGGAAGTCAAGCTCGACCACCCCGGTGGGCAGCTTTCCATGCCGGTGCAGGGCGCGGTCGAGGGCCCCGCGGGCATCGGGGTCAGCAAGCTGCTCAAGGAAACCGGGATGACAACATACGATCCCGGGTTCGTCAATACCGCGTCCTGTTCTTCCGCGATCACCTACATCGACGGTGACGCGGGCATCCTGCGGTATCGCGGCTACCCGATCGACCAACTGGCCGAGAAGTCCTCCTTCCTGGAGGTCTCCTACCTGCTCATCTACGGCGAGCTGCCGACCCAGCAGCAGCTGACCGAGTTCAGCGAGCGGATCCGGCGGCACTCCCTGCTGCACGAGGAGATGCGCCGGTTCTTCGACGGGTTCCCCCGGGACGCCCACCCGATGGCCGTGCTGTCCTCGGCCGTCAGCGCCATCTCGACCTTCTACCAGGACAGCCTGGACCCGTTCGACTCCGAGCACGTGGAGATGTCGACGGTCCGGTTGATGGCGAAGGTCCCCACCATCGCCTCGTACGCCTACAAGAAGTCCATCGGTCAGCCGCTGCTGTACCCGGACAACTCGCTGGGCTACGTGGACAACTTCCTGCGGATGACCTTCGGGGTGCCCGCCGAGCCGTACGAGGTCGACCCGGTGGTGGCCCGGGTGCTGGACATGCTCTTCGTCCTGCACGCCGACCACGAGCAGAACTGCTCGACCTCCACCGTCCGGTTGGTCGGCTCCAGCAACGCCAACCTCTTCGCCTCGGTCTCGGCCGGGGTGAACGCCCTGTTCGGCCCGCTGCACGGCGGGGCGAACCAGGCGGTGCTGGAGATGCTGGAGAAGATCGACGCCGAGGGCGGTGACGTCGCGTCCTTCGTCCGCAAGGTGAAGGACAAGCAGGACGGTGTGAAGCTGATGGGCTTCGGGCACCGGGTCTACAAGAACTACGACCCCCGGGCCGCCATCGTCAAGAAGGCCGCCCAGGACGTGCTCAACCGGATGTCCAAGCCGGACCCGCTGCTGGACCTCGCGATGCAGCTGGAGGAGATCGCCCTCGCCGACGACTTCTTCGTGTCCCGCCGGCTCTACCCCAACGTGGACTTCTACACCGGCCTGATCTACAAGGCCATGGGTTTCCCGACCAAGATGTTCACGGTGCTGTTCGCGCTGGGCCGGCTGCCCGGCTGGATCGCCCAGTGGCGCGAGATGATCAGCGACCCGGAGACCAAGATCGGCCGGCCCCGGCAGATCTACACCGGCGCCCCGGAGCGGGACTTCACCGCGATCTCGGAGCGCTGACCCCGGTCCCGACGAAGGCCGCCGACCCCGTTAGGGTCGGCGGCCTTCTCGCGTACACCGGGTCGGACCAGATGATCGACTCCAGGTCCCCGACGTGGCGGTGTCCCGAGGCCCGGTTACCGCAACCTCGCTGACAACGAGTCGATCACCCGGCCCGGGGGCCGGTCAGCGCAGGCCGGCGGCGACGAGCAGGTTGCCCGCCGGGATCGGGGCGGTGACCCGGCCGGTCGCCATCCGCTGCTCGGCGCGCTGCGCGGTGAACGCGGCGTCCCCGGCGATCGCCGAGGCGTACGCCGCCGCGGTGCGCTGGGCGATCGCCGACCAGCCGTACTGCTCGTGCACCATGGCGCGGGCCCGGCGGGCGAGCACCCGGGCGCGTTCCCGGTCGGACAGCAGCGCGTGCACGGCCTCGGTGAGGTCGGCCGGATCCTCCGGGGCGAAGGTCATCCCGGTCACCCCCGGCTCGACGATCTCGGCCAGCCCGCCGGTCTCGGCGACCGCGAGCGGCGCCCCGGCCGCCGCCCCCTCCAGGGCGACCATGCCGAACGGCTCGTAGATGCTGGGCACCGCGAAGCAGTCCGAGGCGGCCATCACCGCCGGCAGGTCGGTGCCGCCGAGGAAACCGGGCATGGCGACCGTGCCGGCCAGCCCGAGCCGGTGCACCTCGGCCTCCAGCTCCGCCTTGTACGGCCCGTCACCGACGATCACCGCGCGCAGGCCCGGGTGCCGGTCCCGCAGCCGGGGCAGGCCGGCGATCAGGTGCTGGACGCCCTTCTCGTAGACCAGCCGGCCGGCGAAGGTGACCAGCGGGCCGTCCCCGGCGAACCGGGTGCGGGCCGCGGTGACCGCCGAGGTCGGCACCTTCCAGCGGTGCGGCTCGACGCCGTTGGGGACCACGTCGACCCGGGCCGTCGGCACGTCGAACAGCGCGCCCACCTCGTCGCGCATGTACCGGGAGCAGACGATGACCCGGCCGGACTCGGCGGCCAGCCACTGCTCGACGCCGTGGATGGTGCGGTTCATCTCGCCCGGCAGCCAGCCCTGGTGCCGGCCGGCCTCGGTGGCGTGGATAGTGCTGACCAGCGGCACGTCCAGGTGGGCACGCAGCGTCATGGCGGTGTGCGCGACCAGCCAGTCGTGCGCGTGGATCACGTCGTACGTGCCGGACTCGATGGCCCGCAGGGCGGCCCGGGTCAGGCTGTGGTTGAACGCCATCGTCCAGGCCAGCAGGGAGTCGGTGGCCAGCGGGAAGGTCACCGGGTCCTCGGCGGCGCGGACGATCCGCACCCCGTCGGCGTACTCCTCCAGGGGGGCGCCGTCGGTGTGCCGGGTGACCACGGTGACCTCGTGCCCGGCGGCGGCCAGCGCCACCGACAGGGCGTGCACGTGTCGGCCGAGCCCACCGACCAGCACCGGCGGGTACTCCCAGGAGAGCATCAGGATGCGCCGGGTGCGCGGGGGCACGCCGGAGCCGCCGCCCTGCTGGGGGAGCTGGGGCCGGAAGGTGGGGGTGGGCCGGCAGGTCCGGTCCACAGCGGTCGCGAGGTGTTCGCTGACCCGCAGGGTGGTCACATCGATCTCCGTCCGTACACACGAGGGGTCGCGCCGGCAACGACGACGGCGGAAGGTGGTGGCTGGGGATGGCCGGGGGCCGAGGGCGGACCCGCACGGGCGCGTGTCCGCGTCCAGCAAAGGCCATCGCGCGGCCCGGCGCATCCTGAAACGGCCTATCGTGACGGACGACACCCGACGGTCCGGTACGCCCCGGACGGGTGGAAGTCGGGAGTTGCCCGAACGGGTGGATTGGCGGAGGCGGCCACAGGGCATTAGCGGCGTGCGCTCCGGCGGTCACCGACCCGGCCGGCGCGCTCATGATCATGGCCTAAGGAGCGAGATGCAGGTCTGGCCGGGTGAGCGTTACCCCCTGGGCGCCACCTATGACGGGATGGGCACCAACTTCGCGATCTTCTCGGAGGTCGCCGAGAAGGTCGAGCTGTGTCTCTTCGACGAGTGGGACGTCGGCACCGAGCGCCGGGTCGAACTGCGCGAGGTCGACGCGTACGTCTGGCACGCGTACATCCCCGGGATCGAGCCGGGCCAGCGGTACGGCTACCGGGTCCACGGCCCGTACGACCCGGCCAACGGGGTCCGGTGCAACCCGCACAAGCTGCTGCTCGACCCGTACGCCAAGGCGGTCGACGGGGAGGTCAGCTGGAACCCGGCGGTCTACGACTACGAGCTGGGCGGCGACCCGGACCGGATGTCGGAGACCGACTCGGCCCCGTTCATGCCCAAGTCGGTGGTGGTGAACCCGTACTTCGACTGGGGCAACGACCGGCCGCCGCGCACCCCGTACCACCATTCGGTGATCTACGAGGCGCACGTGCGCGGGCTGACCATGCGCCACCCCGGCATCCCGGAGGAGCTGCGCGGCACCTACGCGGCGATCGCCTCCCCCGTGATGATCGACTACTTCCGGCAGCTCGGGGTGACCGCGATCGAGCTGATGCCGGTGCACGAGTTCGTGCACGACCACCGGCTGGCCGACCTGGGCCTGCGCAACTACTGGGGCTACAACAGCATCGGCTTCTTCGCCCCGCACCACGGCTACTCGGCGCTGGGCCGGCTCGGCCAGCAGGTGCAGGAGTTCCGGGGCATGGTCAAGGCGCTGCACGCCGCCGGCATCGAGGTCATCCTCGACGTGGTCTACAACCACACCGCCGAGGGCAACCACCTGGGCCCGACGCTGAGCTTCAAGGGTGTCGACGCACCCAGCTACTACCGGCTGTCCGAAGAGGACAGGCGCTACTTCGTCGACTACACCGGCACCGGCAACAGCCTCAACGTGCGCAGCCCGCACTCACTTCAGCTGATCATGGATTCGCTGCGCTACTGGGTGACCGAGATGCACGTCGACGGCTTCCGGTTCGACCTGGCCGCCACCCTGGCCCGCGAGTTCTACGAGGTCGACCGGCTGTCCACCTTCTTCGAGGTGGTGCAGCAGGACCCGGTGGTCAGCCAGGTGAAGCTGATCGCCGAGCCGTGGGACGTCGGCCCCGGCGGCTACCAGGTCGGCAACTTCCCTCCCCTGTGGACGGAGTGGAACGGCAAGTACCGCGACACGGTGCGCGACTTCTGGCGCGGTGAGCCGGCCACCCTGGCCGAGTTCGCCTCCCGGATCTCCGGCTCGGCCGACCTCTACCAGGACGACGGCCGCCGCCCCTTCCACAGCATCAACTTCGTCACCTGCCACGACGGGTTCACCCTCAACGACCTGGTGTCGTACAACGACAAGCACAACGAGGCCAACGGCGAGGAGAACCGCGACGGCGAGGGGCACAACCGGTCCTGGAACTGCGGCGTCGAGGGGGAGACCGACGACCCCGGCGTCACCGCCCTGCGGGCCCGGCAGCGCCGCAACTTCCTCGCCACCCTGATGCTCTCCCAGGGCGTGCCGATGCTCGGCCACGGCGACGAGCTGGGCCGCACCCAGCGCGGCAACAACAACGCCTACTGCCAGGACAGCGACCTGGCCTGGGTGGACTGGGAGCACGCCGACGACGAGCTGCTGGCCTTCGTCCGGCGGCTCACCGACTTCCGCAACCGGCACCAGGTGTTCCGCCGCCGCCGGTTCTTCACCGGCCTGCCGGTGGGTGGCCGCAACGCCGAGGCAGGGCTGCCCGACCTGGCCTGGTACACCCCCGACGGGCGGGAGATGACCGGCGAGGACTGGGGCAACGACTTCGGCCGGTCGGTGGCCCTGTTCGTCAACGGCGACGGCATCCCCGAACGCGGCCAGTACGGCCAGCGGCACCGGGACTCCTCGTTCCTGCTCTGCTTCAACGCCCACGACGCGCCGCTGGACTTCACCCTCCCCGGCGAGGAGTTCGGCCAGCGCTGGGAGCTGGTGATCAGTACGGCGGAACCGGACCCGGAGAAGCCGACGGTGGTCGACGCGGGCGGCGCGGTCTGCGTGCCGGACCGCTCCCTGGTGGTCCTGGAGAGGACGGTCTGACATGCCCGCACAGCCCCGGCCCGACTCGACGGTGACGGTCGGGTCGACGTACCGCGTCCAGATCCGACCCGGCTTCGACCTCGACACCACCGCCGGCCTGGCCGACTGGCTGGCCGACCTGGGGGTCACCCACCTCTACAGCGCGCCGCTGCTCACCGCCACCCCCGGCTCCGCGCACGGCTACGACGTGGTCGACCACCGCGCGGTCAACCCGGAACTGGGCGGGGAGGCCGGCCGGCAACGGCTGGTCCGGGCGCTGCGGGCGGCCGGGCTGGGCCTGGTCGTCGACATCGTGCCCAACCATGCCGGCATCGCCCAGCCGGCGGCCAATCCGGCCTGGTGGGACGTGCTGCGCCGGGGCCGGGCCTCGGCGTACGCCGACTGGTTCGACATCGACTGGGAGCGGGGCCGGCTGCTGCTGCCGGTGCTCGCCGACAGCCCCGACGCCCTCGACGACCTCAAGGTCGTCGACGGGGAGTTGCGCTACCACGAGCACCGGTTCCCGGTCGCCGACGGCACCGCCGACGGCAGCCCCCGCGAGGTGCACGACCGGCAGCACTACGAGCTGGTCTCCTGGCGGCGCGGCGACGCCGAGCTGACGTACCGCCGGTTCTTCGCCGTGTCCGACCTGGCCGGGCTGCGGGTGGAGGACCCGGCGGTCTTCGACGCCACGCACGCCGAGGTGCTGCGCTGGGTGGCCGCCGGTGAGGTCGACGGCATCCGGGTCGACCACCCCGACGGTCTGCGCGACCCTGCCGGCTACCTGGCCCGGTTGCGCGCCGCCGCCCCGCACGCCTGGCTGGTGGTGGAGAAGATCCTGGAGTACGGCGAGGAGCTGCCGGACTGGCCGGTGCAGGGCACCACCGGCTACGACGCGCTGGCCGCGGTCTGCGGGCTGTTCGTCGACGGGCGGGCGGAGGGCGACTTCACCGCCCTCGACGCCCGGCTCACCGGCCGGCACACCTCCTGGCAGGACCTCACCCACACCACCAAGCTGGAAGCCGCCACCCGGCTGCTCGCCGCCGAGCTGGGCCGGCTCGCCGCGCTCGCCCCCGACCTCGACCGGGACGCCACCCGGGCGGCGCTGGCCGAGCTGGCCGCCTGTTTCCCGGTCTACCGGGGCTACCCGCCGCACGGCGCCCGGTACCTGGCCGCCGCCCGCGCCGAGGCGGGCCGCCGCCGGCCCGACCTCACCGCCACCCTGGACGCGGTGACCGCCCTGCTGCGCCGCCCCGGGCACGAGCTGGCCGCCCGGTTCCCGCAGCTCACCGGCGCGGTGATGGCCAAGGGGGTGGAGGACACCGCCTACTACCGGTGGAGCCGGTTCGTGGCCCTCAACGAGGTCGGCGGCTCGCCGGTCCACTTCGGGGTGCCGCCGGCGGAGTTCCACCGGTTCGCCGCCGCCCGGCAGGTGCGCTGGCCGGGCAGCATGACCACGCTGTCGACCCACGACACCAAGCGCGGCGAGGACGTCCGGGCCCGGCTGGCCGTGCTCGCCGAGCTGCCGGCCCGTTGGGCGGAGCAGGTCGGTGACTGGATGACCCGGGCGCCGCTGGCCGATCCGGCCTTCGCCCACCTGGTGTGGCAGACCGCCGTGGGGGCCTGGCCGATCGACCGGGAGCGGCTGCACGCCTACGTCGAGAAGGCCGCCCGGGAGGCGTCGACCTCGACGAGCTGGGCCGACCCCGACCCGACCTTCGAACACGACCTGCACGCCCTGGTCGACCGGCTGTACGACGACCCGCAGCTGCACGACGAGGTCGGCGCGTTCGCCGCCGAGCTGACCCCGGCGGGCTGGTCCAACGCGCTCGGCCAGAAGCTGGTCCAGCTCGCCATGCCGGGGGTGCCCGACACCTACCAGGGCACCGAGTTGTGGGAGAACTCGCTGGTCGACCCGGACAACCGCCGTCCGGTCGACTTCGCCGTACGCCGGGAGCTGCTGGCCCGGCTCGACGCCGGCTGGCAGCCCGAGGTGGCCGCCGACGGCGCGGCCAAGCTGCTGGTGGTCTCCCGCACGCTGCGGCTGCGCCGGGACCACCCGGAGCTGTTCGCCGGCTACCGGCCGGTGGCCGCGCACGGGCCGGCCGCCGCCCACGTGGTCGCCTTCGACCGGGGTGGCGTGATCGCGGTGGCCACCCGGCTGCCGGTGGGGCTGGCCCGGGCCGGCGGCTGGCGCGGCACCAGCCTGTCGATCCCCGGCAACAGTGTTACCGACGTGTTCACCGGACGGGTCTACAGTGGTCCTGACCTGCTCCTTCATGATCTGCTGAGCAGCTATCCCGTCGCGCTGCTCGCGCCGACCGCCCTGCTGGCTCCCACCGACTCCGTGGAGGCTGCCGCATGACCGAGTTCACCGTCTGGGCGCCGGACGTCGCCCGGGTGCGGCTGCACCTGCCCGGCGTCGCCGACCACGACATGCGGGCCGGGCCGGACGGCTGGTGGCGGGTCGAGGTCCCCGACGCCGGCCCCGGCACCGACTACGCGTTCCTGCTCGACGACGACGACACCCCGCTGCCCGACCCGCGGGCGGCCTGGCAGCCGGCCGGGGTGCACGGGCCGAGCCGCCGCTACGACCACGCCGCCTTCGACTGGACCGACCAGGGCTGGACCGGTCGGCAACTGCCCGGCAGCATCCTGTACGAGCTGCACGTCGGCACGTTCACCCCGGAGGGCACCTTCGACGCGGCGATCGGCCGGCTCGACCACCTGGTCGACCTCGGCGTCGACCTGATCGAACTGCTCCCGGTGAACGCCTTCAACGGCGAACACAACTGGGGGTACGACGGGGTCTGCTGGTATGCCCCGCACGAACCCTACGGTGGGCCGGATGGGCTGAAACGCCTGGTCGACGCCGCCCACGCCAGGGGACTGGGGGTGATCCTCGACGTCGTCTACAACCATTTCGGGCCCTCCGGGGCCTACGCGCCGAGGTTCGCGCCCTACCTGACCGAGCAGGACAACCCCTGGGGCCGCACGGTCAACCTGGACGGCCCGCACTCCGACGGGGTGCGCCGCTACATCGTCGACTCGGTGCTGACGTGGCTACGCGACTACCACGTCGACGGCCTGCGGCTGGATGCCGTGCACGCGATGCCCGACTCCCGGGCGGTGCACGTCCTGGAGCAGATGGCGGTCGAGGTGGAGGCGCTCGCCACCCACCTGGGTCGGCCGCTGTCGCTGATCGCCGAGTCCGACCTCAACGACCCCCGGTTGATCACCGCCCGGGAGGCGGGCGGCTACGGCCTGCACGCGCAGTGGAACGACGACGCCCACCACGCCCTGCACACCCTGCTCACCGGGGAGCGGCAGGGCTACTACGGCGACTTCGGCTCGCTGGAGTGCCTGACCGACGTGCTGACCGGAGCGTTCTTCCACGCCGGCACCTGGTCCAGCTTCCGTAACCGCAGCCACGGCCGCCCGGTGGACCGGCACGCCACCCCAGGGCACCGCTTCGTGGCGTACCTGCAGAACCACGACCAGATCGGCAACCGGGCCACCGGCGACCGGATCTCCGCCGGCCTGTCGCCCGCGCTGCTGCGGGTCGGCGCGATGCTGCTGCTGACCGCGCCGTTCACCCCGATGCTGTTCATGGGGGAGGAGTGGGCGGCCAGCACGCCGTGGCAGTTCTTCACCAGCCACCCGGAGCCGGAGCTGGCGGCGGCGGTCGCCACCGGCCGGCGGCGGGAGTTCGCCGCGCACGGCTGGCCGCCGGGCGACGTGCCCGACCCGCAGGACCCGCAGACCTTCCTGCGCTCCCGGCTCGACTGGGCCGAGCTGGACAAACCCGAACACCGCGAGATGTACGACTTCTACCGGCGGCTGATCGCGTTGCGCAAGAGCCGGCCCGACCTGTCCGACCCCCGCCTGCACCGGGTGGAGGTACGCCACGGCGACGAGTTCCTGGTGGTCCGCCGGGGCGGGTGCCTGGTGGTGGCGAACCTCGCCGGTCGCCGCCAGCGGATCACCCTGCCCGGGGTGGCCCGCCGGGTGCTGCTCACCACCGCTGAGGGCGTCACCGTGATGCGCGACCGGGTGGAGCTGCCGGCGGAGACGGCGGCGATCGTCGCGCTCTGAGCGCGGGCCGCCCTGGGCCACCCCGGCCTGGAACAGGGCGGGGACGGCAGCGGGCGGTGCGGCGGCGGCCGTCGCGGTGCTGGACCGCCGAGGGTCAGCGCGGTGCCCGGCCCGGCTTGCTCGCCCCGGCCTGGCTTGCTCGCCCCGGCCTGGCTTGCTCGGCCCGGTTCGGCTTGGTGTCCCGTCTCTCGGCCTGGTCTGTCTCGTCCTCGGCGCGTGGTACGCGGTGCTCGGGCTGACCGCGCCGCGGGTGGTTGATCGCGCTGGGTAACGGTGGCGGCGGGAGCGATATGCGGGTGGAAGGTGTATGCCTGGCTGGCATATTTATGCCTCTGTGGCATAAGCCTGAGTGCACATATGTACTCCCCAGGCCCGACCTCCTGCCCGTCCGCGCGCCGGCGACGAGCCCCGCAGCGCAGGCGGTCCGCTCAGGAGCCGTTCACGAGCGATCGACGACATAGGTGCCACGGCCGGTGAAGGTCACCACCAAACCGCGATCGCGCAACAGCCTGATGGCGGCCCGCACGGTGCCCCGGCTGACGCCGTATTCCTGTTGAAGGTGGCTCTCGCTGGGAAGCGGCTGGCGGGGCTTGAGTCTTCCCGCGTCGATCTCCTTGGTGAGGAGGTCGGCGAGCTGAACGTAGAACGCCACCGGAGACATTTCGTCAACCATGCGCGGACCTTATGGATAGCCAGCCCGATCATGAGCGTTAAGTACGGGTAGCCTGTGTAGGACATGCTGTACAGGTAGGACGGGCTGGACTACCCTGGGTGGGTCTCGGTAAACCTGCGCGAAGGAGGGGCATGCCCAGGTGGAAGTGGTACCAGCGGCCGGGGGATTCGGGTGGGGAAGACGCCAGCGGGGCGGATCGGGGCGAGCGGATCGACGCGGCCGAGCGGGAGGCGGCCCGGTGTCGCCTGCTGGCGCAGGCCGAGGCGGAGCGGATACCCGTGGAGGACACGACGCGTGCTGTGCCGGATCGGCGGTGGCGGCGTGGGCGGTGACGACCTCCCGGTCGGGCGTCGGGTGGCGCGCTGGCGGGTGCGACGGCAGATGACCCAGCAGATGCTGGCCGATCGGCTCGGTAAGTCGAAGAGCTGGGTGGACAAGGTCGAACGCGGGGTCCGGGCGCTCGACCGGTACTCGGTGATCCAGGAGATCGCCGAGGTGCTGCGGGTCGATCCGGCGCTTCTGCTCGGCACCGGGCTGCCGTCGTCGGGCCGGGCCGGTGGGCTGGACGGGGTGGACGGGCTGCGCGCCGCCCTCGCCCGCTACGACCTCACTGCGGCAGTGGTGTCGGCGGCGGAACTGGAGCGGCACGTCGCACACGCCTGGTTGACCTACCAGCACGCGCACTACGCGCAGGTGGTGCGGGCGCTGCCGGGGTTGCTCGACGCGGCCCGCAGCCGGCACGCGACAGCGCCCGGGGGTGCGGCGGAGCTGCTGGTGCAGACGTACCGGATCGCCTCGGCGGTGCTGGTGAAGCTCGGTGAGGCCGACCTCGGGTGGTTGGCCGCCGACCGGGCGATGGCCACGGCCGGTGACGACCCGGCGTTGGCGGGGACGGCGGCGGTGGCGGTGGGGCAGGCGCTGCGCGCGCTGGGCCGTAGGCGGTTGGCGCTTGCGGTGACCGTGGCCGCCGCGCGCCGCATCGCCCCGAGGCCGGTACGCGATGCCCCGGCGGGGCGGCAGGCGCTCTGCGGGACGCTGCTGCTCCAGGCCGCCCTGGCCGCCGCCGAGCACGGTGATCCCCGTCGGGCCGACGAGCTGGTCGATCTGGCTGCCGGTATCGCCACCCGGGTCGGGGCCGGCAACGACCTGCACCGCAGTAGTTTCGGGCCGGTCGCCGTCGAGCTGGCCCGGGTGGTGGCGGCGATCGAGGTGGGCGACGCCGGGGAGGCGGTCCACCGGCACGAACAGGTGGTCCGTCGGGAGGGTTGGCGGCTCCTGCCGGCCGAGTACCGGGCCGCCTACCTGGTCGACGCCGCGCGGGCGTACCTCCAGGTAGGTGATCTGTTCGGGGCCGGTCGGGTGCTGGTCGACGCGGACGGTATCGCGCCGGCCGAGGTGCGGTGCCGGCCGGTGGCCCGTACGGTCATCGCCGAGCTGGCCCGGGGGCGGCCGTCGGGGGCCGGCGTCGCGCGACTGGCCACGCTGGTCGGCCTCACCACCCGGTGACCGGGGCTGCCCGCGGTGGTGGCCCGACCGGTCCGACCGGGCCACCATCGCGGGGTCGGCGGTTACAGGGTGACCTGCCGGCCGCCGAGGGTCACCACGAGCCGCCCGTCGGAGGCGAAGGACCAACCGATGGCCCCGGTGTACGACGCGCAGCGGGAGCCGTTGCTGCCGTTCCAGAACTGGTTGGAGCTGTCGCTGTTGCCGACGATCTTGTCGTTGGACCCGCTGCCGCTGCGGCAGGAGGTGTTGTTCCGGAACACCGAGCTGCCGCCGTCGAACGAGAAGTTGCGCTCGGTGTTGTCGATGCTCAGGTTGTTCGAGATCGACATCGAGCCGAGGTTGCGGTTGTAGGTGAACCCGTGCTTGCCGTTGCGGAAGGCGATGGTCCGTCGCACGACGTGGTTGACGCCGATGTCCTCGCCGCCGAGCTTGAACCCGTTGCGGTCACCGTTGCCGTTCTGGGTGCCGTTGCTGAGCGTGCCGTTGTTGTAGGCGAGCGAGTCCTCGATGGTCACCACACCGATCGGTCCGGTGTCGGTCTTGGTGTAGAGGTCCCACCCGTCGTCGATGTTGTTGTGCGACACCGCGTACCGGAAGACGTTTCCACTGCCCACGGTGAGCTTGGCGGCGAAGCCGTCGGCGTCCTCCCCGTCGGAGTCGGCGTTGTCGTGCGACTCGGCGCTGAGCACCAGGTTGTTGGCCGGCCACTGGTCGCGCGGGGTGCTGGAGGCGATCCGGGAGAGCTGCAGCCCGCTGTCCCGGTTGAAGCGGGTC
Source organism: Micromonospora sp. WMMD714 (assembly GCF_029581315.1). Taxonomy (NCBI): domain Bacteria; kingdom Bacillati; phylum Actinomycetota; class Actinomycetes; order Micromonosporales; family Micromonosporaceae; genus Micromonospora; species Micromonospora sp. WMMD714. Next base: position 5,770,055 of record NZ_CP120744.1, on the reverse strand, counting down.
ACCGTGCGCTCGATGATGTTGTTGCTACCGCCCACGAAGATCCCGTTGTCGCCGGCCCGCTCGACGACGAGGCCCTGGACGTGCCAGTACGACCCGTTCAGGGCGAGCCCCCGGTTGGCCGGGTCCTCGCTCATCGCCGAGAAGTTGAGCACCGGCTTCTCGCCCGGGTAGGCGAACAGCTTCTTGCGGGCGCTGGCGGTGCCGTTGTTGCCCGGTTCGATGGTGACGGTCTGCGCCAGGTTGTACGTCCCGGCGCGGACGTAGATCGTGCCGCCGGCGGTGACCCGGGTGATGGCCGAGGCGAGGGTGGTCGGGTTCGCCTGGGTGCCGGCCGCACCGGCGGTGCCGTTCGGTGCCACGTACAGCGTGCTGCCCGACGGCGGTGGGGTCGTGGGCGGTGGGGTGGTCGGCGGCGGCGTGGTGGGCGGGGGTGTGGTCGGCGGTGGGGTCGTGGGTGGGGGTGTGGTGGGCGGTGCGGTCGTCGGGGGCGCGGTGGTGGGGGTGACGCCGCCGGTGCAGGTCACCCCGTTGACCGCGAAGGTCGTCGGGACCGGGTTGCTGCCGGTCCAGCTGCCGTTGAAGCCGAACGAGACGGTGCCGTTGGTGCCGACGGACCCGTTGTAGCCGGCGTTCGCGGCGCTGACCGAGCTGCCGTTCTGGTTGAACGTGGCGTTCCAGCCCTGGTCGACGCGTTGCCCGGCACCGAACGTCCAGGTGGCCGTCCAGGCGGTGAGCGGGTCGCCCAGGTTGGTGAGGTCGACGTTCGCGCTGAAGCCGCCGGACCACTGGGTGGTGACCGTGTAGGTGATCCGGCACCCGGCGGCGGCCTGGGCGGCGTTCGCGGTGATCACGACACCGGTCGCGGTGAGCGCCGTCGCGGCGACTGCGGACATCCACAGTGCCGTCCGACGCTGTCGGTAGATCATGGTCTTCTCCTGTGGGGGTCGGGGCACCGGGTCCGCCCTGCCCGGGGCAGCTCCGGGAGGTGGTGTCATGTCAGGTAAGCGCTTTCCAAGGTACTGAGCGTTGTCTATGCCGTCAATTTGTCCGCCGGCCCCGACCGCCCGGCACGGCGCTCCTCCACCCTGGGGAGGAGGCGGCCTCCGACCGGGGGCCGTGACCGGGGCCTCCGGTCGGGCGCGGTCGGGCCGGCGGCCGGCGAGGCTCGACACATGACTGACGTGATGTCCCGGGCGGCCGGCCGGCACCGCCCCCTGATGGTGCTCAGCGTGGCGGCGGCGGTGCTCGCCGTCGTCACCGCGGTGGGCCTGGTCGTCGACGGCCGGGTGCTCACCGGCGTGCCGATCTGGCTCAAGCCGTTCAAGTTCTCGGTCTCCTTCGTGCTGTACGGGGCCACCCTCGCCTGGATGCTCGCGCAACTGCCGCGTCGCAGCCGGCTCGCGGAGTGGTCGGCCAGCGTGGTGGTGGCGATGGCCGTGGTCGAGATGGCGGTCATCGTCGGGCAGGTGCTGCGCGGCACCACCAGCCACTACAACCAGACCACCCCGCTCAACGCCGCGCTCTGGCAGGTGATGGGATTGGCGATCATGGTGTTGTTCGTCGCGCACGTGCTCGTCGCGGTCGTGCTGCTGGTGCGGCGGCCCCGGGACCGGGCCACCACCTGGGCGGTGGGCCTGGGGCTCGGCCTGTCCGCGCTGGGGATGCTGGCGGCGTTCCCGATGGTGGCCCAGGACCGGGCCGGGCCGGACGGCATCGCCGGGGCGCACAGCGTGGGCGTGCCGGACGGCGGGCCGGGGCTGCCGATCGTCGGGTGGAGCACCACCGGCGGCGACCTGCGGATCGGGCACTTCGTGGGGCTGCACGCCATGCAGGCGCTGCCGATCCTGGCCTTCCTGCTGCGCCGCTACCTCGGGCGCTGGCTCGACGAGCGGAGCCGGGTCCGGCTGCTGGCCGTCGCGGGGGCCGGGTACGGCGTACTCACCGTGCTGTTGACCTGGCAGGCGCTGCGCGGGCAGCCGCTGCTGCGCCCGGACGTGACCACGCTCGCCGCGTCGGCCGCCCTGCTGGTCGCCACCGGCGCCGCCGCGACGGTGGTGCTGTTCCGGCGGCGACGCCCGGACCTGGCGCCAGCCGCATGACCGCCACCTGGTTCTCGCTGACCTTCGCGCTGGCCGCGCCGTTCTGGGCACTGATGATCCTGGTGCCGGGCTGGTCGTGGACCACCCGGGTCATTCGGTCGCCGCTGATCGTGCTGCCGGTCCTGGGGATCTACGCGGTGCTGGTGCTGCCGGCCCTCGGCGAGCTGCTCCCGGTGGTCGCCTCGCCGACCCTGACCGGCGTACGCGACCTGCTGGGCACGGACGTCGGCGCGGCGGCGGCCTGGGCGCACCTGATCGCCTTCGACCTGTTCGCCGGCCGCTGGGCGTGGCTCGACGGTCGGGAGCGGGGGGTGCCGGCGTGGGTCATGTCCCCGGTGCTGGTGGCGACGATCCTGTTCGGGCCGCTCGGGCTGGCCGGCTACCTGGGGCTGCGGACCCGCTGGAACCGCCCGACCGGTGCCGCCGACTCTTCCTCCCGACCGTAGGCTGAGCCGGTGGGCTGGGTCGGGCGACTGTTCGACGTACGGGACACCCTCGTGCGGATGCTGCTGCTCGATCTCAGCGGCCTCGGCTATCTCCTCTTCGGCACGCGGACCGGGCAGTCGCCGACCGGCGCGCAGTGGGCGTTGGCCGGGGCGGCGTTCCTCGTCGCGCTGGTGACGCACCGCCGGCCGATGGTGAACCTGACGGCACAGACCGTGCTGCTGCTGGTGGCGATCACGGCTGTCGACGACACCACGATCAACCAGGTCGGGGCCAGCTGGGGGCTGCTCGAACTGACCATGCGGTGCCGGCGGCCGCGCACCGGTTGGGTGGCCGCCGGAGTGCTGGGCGTGGTCACGGCGTTCAACCCGGGCGGGCACGGGGCCAAGGGCGTCGCCGGGACGGTGTTCGGGGTGCTGGTGTACGTCGGACTGCCGCTGCTGGCCGGGACGGTGGTACGCACCAACCGGGAACTCGCCCGGCAGGCCGAGGAGCGGCTTCGGGCGGATCAGCTGCGCCGGGAGTCGGAGAGCCGGGCGGCGCGCGCCGACGAACGCAGCGCCATCGCCCGCGAACTGCACGACGTGGTGGCGCACCACGTGGCGTCGATGGTGCTGCGGGTCGGTGTCGCCCGGCACGTCCTCACCGACCCGGATCCCCGGGTGGGGGCGGTCTTCGACGACGTGCACGCGACCGGGACGGCGGCGTTGGCGGATCTGCGGGGGCTGGTCGCGGTGCTGCGGGATCCCGACGCGGCGCACGGGGACGCGGCGCTGACCTCGATCGAGCCGTCGGCGCTGCCGACCGCGCTCGGCGCGGCGGTCGACCGGGCACGGCAGTCGGGGGTGACGGTGGAGGCGGAGGTCGATCCGGCGGTGGGCGCGCTCGACGCGGTACGGGGGCTGGCGGTCCTGCGGTTGACCCAGGAGGCGTTGACCAACGTGGTGAAGCATGCCGGCGCGGCCACCCGGGCGCGGCTGTCGGTGTCGGTCGTCGGCGACTCCGTCCATTGGGAGGTGGCCGACGACGGGCGGGGCTGGACCCCGGCGACGGTCCCGCCCGGCGGTGGGCACGGCATCACCGGCATGCGGGAGCGCGTCGAGGTGCTCGGCGGGCGGCTGGAGGCCGGCCCGGCCGGCACCGGCTGGCGGGTCCGGACGGTGCTGCCCGCCGTGGCGTCGACCGAAGCCGGCCCGTCCCCGGCCGCCGGCCCCCCTCCCGGCGGTCCGACGCCCGCACCACCGGGGGCGGGTGGTCCGACGCCGGCACCGCTCGGGGATGACGGTCCGACGACCCCGCCGCCCGGCTCGGGCGGTCCGTACCCGGCGTGGCGGTCGTGATCCGGGTGCTGCTGGTCGACGACCAGCACCTCATCCGCGCGGGCCTGCGCATGCTCTGCGAGGCCCAGCCCGACATCGAGGTGGTCGGGGAGGCCGACAACGGCCGCGACGCGGTCACCCTGGCCGCCCGGCTCGTCCCCGACGTGGTGGTGATGGACCTGCGGATGCCCGGCGTCGACGGGATCACCGCGACCGGCCGCATCCTCGCCGACCGGCCCGGGGCGCGGGTGCTGGTGCTGACCACGTTCGGCGACGACGACCACCTCTATCCCGCGCTCACCGCCGGGGCCTGCGGCTTCCTGCTCAAGGACGCCCCGCCCGGTGAGCTGGTCGACGGGGTGCGGCGGGCCGCCGCCGGGGGCAGCCCGTTCAGCGAGGAGGTGCTGCAGCGGCTGGTCCGACGGGCGGTGCACGCCCGCGCCGAGCCACCCCGGCCGGTGTCCGGGCTGACCGCCCGGGAACGGGACGTGCTCGACCTGGTGGCCGAGGGACTGTCGAACTCCGAGATCGCCGACCGGCTGCACATCGGCGTGACCACCGTGAAGACCCACATCACCAGCCTGATGACCAAGACGGACAGCCCGAACCGGGTCCGCCTGGCGCTGTTCGCCCGGGGCGGCTGACCGCGCACGCCCGCGATGGTGGAGCGCGCCGCCCGCCCGGGGCCGGTGTCGGTCGGCCCGGCTATCCTGCGCGACGCCGGGGCGTCCCCGGCGGGCTCGGGTGGGGAGGTCGGGGTGACGGTCGGGGAGTCGGACCCGGTGGCGTTTCAGGGAGCCATCCGCACGGTCGCGCAGGAGACGGGCGTGGGCCGGATCGCCGCGCTGCGCCGTCTCGGTGAGCTGGTGGCCGGGCGTCCCGGGCAGCGGCCGCAGGCGGTCGCGGCGCTCGCCGACGGGCTGCGGACACCGGTGGGGGCCGACGGCTGGGACGTCGACGCCCGGCGGGAGGCGGGCCGGGTGCTGGCCACGCTGCTGCGCCCCGCAGCGGTGGCGGAAACGCCGGCCGGGCCGGTCGACCTGCCCGCCGCACCGGACCCGCCCGCCGCACCGGACCTGCCCGCCGTCGACCTCGACCTGCGGGCGGCCACCCTGGTGGATCTCGACCTCTCCCGCGCGGTGCTGGGTGCGGGCCGGTTCGCCGACGCCACGTTCCTCGGGACCACCTCGTTCGCCGACGTGCGGTTCACCGGTGTCGCCGACTTCGCCCGCACCGTCTGGCCCGGCCCGGCCCGGTTCAGCCAGGCCCGGTTCCTCGACCATGCCGCCTTCGGCCGGGCCCGGTTCCGCGCCGACGCCGATTTCACCGGGGCGCGGTTCGCCGCGTTCGCCTGGTTCGGCCGGGGCGAGGACGAGCTGTGGGAGGACGACCCGGCCTGGGAGAGCATCGAGGAGACCTCGCCCGCGTCCTGGGACGAGCCGAACGAGGACGACCCGCACTGGCCGGTCGCCGTGCTGATGGGCGACTACCAGGAGTGGAGCGAGGGCGGTGACGGCGCCCGGTTCGTCGGGCCGGTGTCGTTCCGGCAGGCCCGGTTCGCCGGTCCGGCCTGGTTCTTCAAGGCGCGGTTCGCCGCCGCCGCGACGTTCCGCCAGGCCCGGTTCGCCGGCCCGGTCCACCTCGACCAGCCCACCGTGGACCTCACCGGAGCGACCTGGGCCGACACGGCAGACGACGGCCCGGTGTGCTGGCCGCTGGGCTGGACGCCGGCACCGGCCGGGCCGGACGGGGCGCAGCTGGTGCCCGACGACGCCGTCCGGCCGTACGCGGGCCAGCTCGCCGACGCCGACCCCGATGTGCGCCGGGCCGGCCTGGCGGTCCTCGCCGACCTCGGCGATGCCCGGCCGGAGCTGCGGCAGCGGGTGGTGGACACGATCTGCGGCTATCTGCGGATGCCGCTGCCGTTCGACCTGGCCGGACCACGCACCGACGGGCAGGCCGTCGAGTTGGAGCTGCGGCGCACCGCGCAGCGGCTGCTCGCGGCGCGGCTGCGACCGTCGACGGACGCCGTGGGCGGGCCGCCGCACTGGGCGGGGACGGATCTCATGCTCTGCGGGGCCACCCTGGTCGACCTCGACCTCGGCGGTTGTCACGTCGGCCACGCCGATTTCACCGGTGCCCAGTTCCACGGCGACACCGGGTTCGCGGGGAGCGTCTTCACCGGGGCGACCTTCCGGCTCGGCGGCGACGGGCGGGCGTCGTTCCACGGTCCGGTCAGCTTCGCCGGGGCCCGGCTCGACCTGCGCCGGAGTGTGCGCGAGGTGCTCGGTGAGGTCACCTGTCATGCCGAGGTGGTGATCGAAGAGGCGGTGTCACCCCCGCAGTGAGCACCGCCGCGCGCCGGGCCGGTCCCGCGTGGTCCCGCCGACGGTGCGCCGGGTCGTCCCGGCGGCGGCCCGGTGTCGTGCGGTCCCGCCCCCGCCGCCGGGTCGGCGGGTCGGGGTCAGCCGGTCACCCGGGCGACGAACGCGGCGACGTTCGTCGCCAGCCGCTGGACCTTCTCCTCCGTGGTGAGCGACTCCTGCATCCGGGCACCCGGCCCGGGGTCCTTGCGTCCGCGCACGTAGAGCGGGCAGGCGAGGTCGGTGCAGAGGTAGGTGCCCACCGAGTTGCCCTGCTGCCCCGCTTTGCCGGCCCTCGGCGCGACCATCAGGCTGACGCCACCGGCGGGGGAGGTCAGGCAGATGGTGCACAGGCCGCGCGGTGGCTGCCGGGTGGTGGGGGTGGGGCAGCGCAGCACCAGGGCGGTCCGTCGGCCGTCCAACTCGGTGACCAGGTAGGCCCGGTCGGGAGCGCGGGGGTCGCGCCAGCCGAGGTAGTCCAGGTCGGGCCAGGGGCGGTCGGCCAGGTCACGGGGGACGTACAGCCGCTTGCTCTCGCCCTTGGTGCAGTTGACGAACGCGGACCGGATCTCCTGCTCGGTCAGTGGTTCCATGACGGCAACGGTAATTTGCCTAAAACCTTTAGGCAAACCCATAATGAGTCATGGTACGAGCGGGCTTGACCCCCGGACGCCTCACCCGGGCCGGCGCGGAGCTGGCCGACGAGGTCGGCTTCGACCAGGTGACCCTCTCGGCGCTCGCCCGGCGCTTCGACGTACAGGTCGCGAGCCTCTACGCGCACGTGCGGAACTCCGGCGACCTGCGGACCCGGATCGCCCTGCTGGCCCTCGACGAGCTGGCTGTCCGGGCCGCCGACGCCCTCGCCGGTCGGGCCGGCCGGGACGCGCTGGCCGCCCTCGGCGGCGTCTACCGCGACTACGCCCGGGAGCATCCTGGCCGGTGGGCCGCCGCCCAGCTCAGGCTCGACCCGGAGGCGGCCGCCGCCAGCGCGGGCGGCCGGCACGCCGAGCTGACCCGGGCCATCCTGCGCGGCTACCAGCTCGGCGAGCCCGACCAGACCCATGCGGTCCGGCTGCTGGGCAGCGTCTTCAACGGTTACGTCAACCTCGAACTGGGCGGCGGGTTCGACCACAGCGCCCCGGACACCGAGCAGACCTGGAACCGGGTCCTCGACGCCCTGGACGCCCTGCTGCGGAACTGGCCCGCGCCCTGACCGGCCGTTGTGGCGCCGGGTCCGCGGGGCCGTCGTGGTCGACGCCCTGCCGGCCCCGCCTGCCCTGCCCCCCGCCCGCCGGGGTCGAGGGCGCGTGCGTCGCCGGCCCACCCGCCGGGACGGGGCGTGGTGGCGTCAGCGGGGGCGGCGGGCGATCCGGACGCCGATGGCGAGCGCGCCGATCACCAGCAGGCCGCCCAGGAACTGGAGGCCGGGGGAGTCGTCGGACTCGCCGAGCACGACGCCGGCCACCCCGGCGGCCAGGACCACGACCGCGGCGAGGGCGAGCAGGTACCTCACGGCGTCGGCTCCCCGTCGTCGACGAATTCGAGCACGTCGCCCGGCTGGCAGTCGAGCACCCGGCAGATCGCCTCCAGGGTGCTGAACCGCACCGCCTTGGCGCGGCCGTTCTTCAGCACGGCCACGTTCGCCGGGGTCAGCCCGACCCGTTCGGCGAACTCGCCCACGCTCATCTTGCGTCTGGCCAGCTCGACGTCGATGCGTACGACGATGGGCATCAGATCACCGCCTCCATGTCGGTACGCAGCGCGGTGGCCTGCCGCAGCAGCGCCCGCATCACCACCATGAGCAGCCCGAGCACGGTGACGCCGACCGACAGCAGGAACAGCAGCATCGGCAGACCCGGGTCGTCGGCGTGGAACCCGACGTAGAGGAATACCCCCACCAGCACCAGCCAGCCGGCGGCGATGGCCCAGACGATGGCGTCCACCCAGGCCAGCGCGGGTTCGCTGAAGATCCGGTCCTTCCTGACCAGGGTGAGCAGCCGCCAGGTCGCCACGATCACCACCTGGACGCAGAGCACCCAGAACACCGTCACGGCGGTGGCGGGCCAGCGCAGGTAGGCCTGCTCGGGCGACTCGCGCGCCAGGTGGGCGAACTGACCGGGCAGCGACATGGTCTGGAACAGGACCAGCACCGCGAACAGGACCACGAGGAAACCTCTGAGGGCGGTGACCGCCCAACGTGCCGTCGTCATGTATCGACTATCGCTCTTAACCTATCGAAAGTCAATCGACTCGACGATGCGGGAGGACCCGGGAAACCCTCGGTCAGGGGACCGGCCACTCGTGGACCGGACGGTTGCTGTGCATCAGCTCGACGTAGTGGCGGACCACCTCGCGCAGCGCCTCGGGGCGGTCGAGGTGATCGGCGGTCTCCAGCCGGTGCAGCGCCGCCACCTGCCAGCTCGCGCCGTTGCGCCCGGTCAGGCAGCGCTGCTCGATGATGCCGAGCAGCCGGTCCCGTTCGGCCGGATCCACCCCCCACCCGTCCAGCCCCTGGTGGGCCAACGGCAGCAGCCGGCGCAGCACCAGCTCGGTCGCCGGCAGGTAGCCCAACCCCGGCCAGTAGACCTGCGCGTCGATGCCGTGCCGGGCACCGCTGGTGAAGTTCTCCTCGGCCGCGCTGAACGACATCTGCGACCACAGTGGCCGGTCCGCCTCGGCCAGCGCCCGGACCAGCCCGAAGTAGAACGCGCCGTTGGCGATGGTGTCCACCACGGTCGGCCCGGCGGGCAGCACCCGGTTCTCCACCCGCAGGTGCGGCCGACCCTTCCACACGTCGTAGACCGGCCGGTTCCAGCGGTAGATGGTGCCGTTGTGCAACCGCAGCTCGGCCAGCTTCGGCACCCCGCCCGCGGCCAGCGTCTCGGCCGGGTCCTCCGGGTCGCCGACCGGCAGCAGCGCCGGGAAGTAGCGCACGTTCTCCTCGAACAGGTCGAAGACGCTGTTGATCCAGCGCTCACCGAACCAGACCCGCGGGCGTACCCCCTGGGCCTTGATCTCCTCGGGGCGGGTGTCGGTGGCCTGCTGGAACAGCGGCACCCGGGTCTCCCGCCACAGCTCACGGCCGAAGAACAGCGGCGAGTTCGCCCCCAGCGCGAGCTGGACCCCGGCGACCGCCTGGGCGGCGTTCCAGTAGCCGGCGAAGTCGGCCGGGCTGACCTGGAGGTGGAACTGGGTGCTGGTGCAGGCCGCCTCCGGGGTGATGGTGTCGGCGGTGGTGGCCAGCCGCTCCACCCCGCTGATGGCGATCCGCAGATCCTCGCCCCGGGCGGCGAAGATCTGCTCGTTGAGCAGCGCGTAGCGCGGGTTCGCCGACAGTGCGCCGGCGGTCAGGTGCCCCGGTTCCAGGGTGGGCAGGATGCCGATCATGACCATGTGGGCGCCGACCGTCCGGGCCTTCTCCTCGGCGGCGTTCAGGCTGGCCCGCACGTGCGACTCGAACTCGGCCGTGCCGGTGCCGACGAGCCGCCGGGGCGCCACGTTGATCTCCACGTTGAACTGGCCCAGCTCGGTCTGGAAGCTGGGATCGGCGACGGCGGCGAGCACGTCGGCGTTGCGCATCGTCGGGCGGGAGTCGTCGTCGACCAGGTTCAGCTCGATCTCCAGGCCGGTCATCGGCCGTTCGACGTCGAACCGGGACTCCCGCAGCATCTCGGCGAAGACGTCCAGACACCGGCGTACCTTCTCCCGGTATCGGGCCCGGTCCTCCCGGCTGAAGGTGCGCGCTCCGACTTCCTCGCCCATGGCCACCGCCCTGTCACCGTTGGTCCGATCAACCTTGCACGTCCCCGGGGAACCGGAAAGGCCCGAAGGACCCTCTACGTACCCACCGACGACCCTGGTGATCCCCACGGTCTCCCGGCCGTCGCGGACCGGCCGGCGACGACCGCTGGATAGCATGGCGCGATGCGCGAGAAGACGACCCGACTGTTCGTGGCGGCCGCCATCGCCGAGGCGTGCTCCTGGCTGGCCCTGCTGGTCGGCATGGCGGTGAAGTACGGCCCGCCGGGCAACGAGATCGGCGTGCAGGTCTTCGGGCCGATCCACGGCGCGCTCTTCGTGGCGTACGGCATCCTGGTGCTCGCCGTCGCCCGGCTGCACCGGTGGTCCCCCGGGGTCACCGTCGTCGCGCTGGTCTGTGCGGTGCCGCCCTTCGCCACCCTGTTCTTCGAGCGGTGGGCCGCCCGTCGGGGGCTGCTGCGGGCCACCCCGGCGTCGCGCCCGCTGACCCCGGTCGGCTGACCCGCGCCCGCTGACCCCGGTCGGCCCGCGGTCAGGTGAGGATCACGGCGGCGGCGACCAGCAGCACCAGCACCGCCCCCAGCACCGCCTGGATCAGCAGCGGCGGGCCGAGGTGGCTCCACACCGTCGCGATACGCGGGGTCAGCAGCTGCCCGGTGGTCAGGTTGACGATCCGCTCTATGCGCGGCGGCAGGTCGACGTCCTGTGGGCGGAGGGTCAGCTGCACCCAGTCGGACGGGTGCACCGCGCTCTGGGGCAGGTGCCCGTGCAGCTCCACCTCGTAGAGCTGGCCGTTGTCGTCGCGCACCCGCAGCGGGGTGACCAGGAACTCCGGCCCCTTTTTGAGGTCCTTCCACTTTCGGCGGGCGCCCCCACCGCCGAGGCTGGACAGCACCGTACGCACCAGCATCACCAGCAGCCCCGCCACGCTCGCCGCGGTCAGCACCGCCACCAGCACCGGCTGGCCGATCCTGACCTCGCGGGAGTAGCCGTCCATGAACCGGACCACCCGCCCGGTGAGTATCCGCTGCGTCGGGCGTATCACCCGATTACGGAGATCGCTGTCCATGTTCACCACCGAGAGTCCGGTTCCGTTCACTGATGGTATCCGCCTCCTGGGTCGAATGACGTGAATGAACCGGCGTCTCACGGCCCCCGGCCGCCCCGTCGTGACGAGGTGACATCCCGGGTGGCGCGGGTAAGCGGGCGGTCGAGCCGGAAAGGGGTCGAGCATGCAGCTGTCCTTCCTGCGCCCGCTCTACGACCGTCCCGGGCCGTGGTGCTCTGTCTATCTGGACGCCTCCCGGGACACCCAGGACGCGCGTCCGGCACTGGACCTGCGCTGGCGTGCCCTGGCCGAGCAGCTCGTCGCCGACGGGGCGGACGAGCCCACCGTCGCGGCACTGGACCGGGTGGTCCGGGGCCACGACCCGATGCCGGGCGACTACGGGCTGGCCGCGTTCGCCAGCCGGGGCCGGGTGGTCCTCTCCGAGTACCTGTCCGCGCCGCCGCTGCGCGACCTGGCCGCGTACACCGCGCTGCCGCACGTCATGCCGCTGCTCGCGCAGCGTGGTGAACAGGTCGCCTGGGTCCGGGTGCTCGCCGACCGCACCGGCGCGGACGCCGTCGCGGTCAGCGCCGGCGGGGTGCCCCGGCGGTCCCACGTCACCGGCACGCAGACCTACCCGCTGCGCCGGGGGCAGTCCGGCGGCTGGTCCCAGTCCCGCTACCAGCGGGCCGCGATGGAGGCCTGGCACCACAATGCCGGGGACGCCGCCGCGGCCACCGCCGAGCTGGCCGACCGGGTCGGCGCGGACGTGGTGGTGGTCGCCGGGGACATCCGGGCCACCGGAATGATCGCCGCGCAACTGCCGTCGCGCTGGCAGGACGTGGTGGTCCGCACCGACGCCGGCTCCCGGGCCGGCGGCGCCGACCCGACCGCGATGGACGACGTCACCGTGCAGACCATCGCGGAGGCGGCCGACCGGCACGTCACCGCCGCCCTGGACCGGTTCGGCACCCAGCAGGACGTCGGGGCGGGGCTGGACGCCGTGGTGGACGCCCTGCAACGCCACCAGGTCGACACCATGCTGCTCGTCGACGACCCGTCGGCCATCGGCGAGCTGTGGATCGGCCCGCGGCCCACCGACCTCGCCACCGCACCCGGCGGGCTCGCCGCGGTGGCCGACCCGCAGCGGGTCCGCGCCGACGCGGCACTGGTCCGGGCGCTGGTCGGCACGGACGCCGACCTGACCGTCCTCGGGCCGGACGAGGCCCCCGAGCTGGCCGACGGGCTCGGCGCCGTGCTGCGGTACGCCGATCCGGCCACCCCGGGACGGGACCATGGCTGACCGTACGGTCGCCCAGCTGGTGGTGGACCGGTTGCGGGCCTGGCGGGTGCCCCGCGCCTTCGGCTGCCCGGGAGACGCGATCGCCCCGGTGGTCGGGGCGTTGGACTCCGCCGGTGGGGATCCGGAGTTCGTCCCCGCCCGGCACGAGGAGACCGCCGCCTTCATGGCGACCGGCCACGCCAAGTTCACCGGCGGCGTGGGGGTCTGCCTGGCCACCCAGGGGCCGGGCGCGGTGCACCTGCTCAGCGGCCTGTACGACGCGAAACTGGACAGCCGGCCGGTGGTGGCCATCATCGGCGAGGACGTCTGCGGGCCGCTGGGCGAGGTGCACGAGGAGATCGGGCTGAGCCGGCTCTTCGCCGACGTGTGCCACCAGTTCGTCCGTTACGGCCGTACCCCGGCGCAGGTGCCGGCGCTGCTCGACCAGGCGTTCCGTACCGCGGTGGCGACCCGCAGCCCGACCTGCGTGGTGCTGCCCCGCGCGTTGCAGGTAGCCGCCGTGGCCGACCTGCAACCGCACGCGGCGGGGGTGCTCAACGCGACGCCGGGTGAACCGCTGGCCCGGGTGCTGCCCCACCGGGCGGACCTGGACGCCGCCGCGGCGCTGCTCACCGTCGGGCGACGGGTGGCGATCCTGGTCGGGCAGGGCGCCCGGGGCGCGGCGGAGCAGATCACCGTGCTGGCCGACCGGCTGGGCGCGGGGGTGGCCAGCTCGCTGCCGGGCAAGCCGGTCCTCGACGAGCGGCTGCCGTTCCACACCGGGGTGCTCGGCGAGGTCGGCACCCCGGCCGCCGCGGAGCTGATGGGCGGCGCCGACACCCTGCTGCTGGTGGGTACCAATGACCCGTGGACCGACTACCTCCCGCCGCCGGGCCAGACCCGCACCATCCAGATCGACATCGACGGGCGACGGATCGGCACCCGCTACCCGGTGGACGTGCCGCTGGTCGGCGACGCCGCCGAGACGCTGCGCGCCCTGGTGGGCCAGGTCGCCGACCGGCCGAACCGGCAGTGGCGGGCCACCGTGGAGGGCTCGGTGGACCGGTGGCGCAGCGCCGCCGCCGCCCGCGCCGCCGAACCGGCCGAGCCGGTCAACCCGCAACTGGTGCTGCACGAGCTGTCCACCCGGCTGCCCCGGACCGGGGCGGTCGCGGTCGACGTCGGTGCGGTGCTGCCCTGGTACGCCCGCCACCTGACGCTGCCCCCCGGGGTCGACGCGCAGCTCTGCGGTGCCCTCGGCTCCCCGGGCTGCGCGCTGCCGTACGCGTTCGCGGCCAAGCTGGACCGCCCGGACGCACCGGTGGTCGCCCTGCTGGGCGACGACGCGATGCAGCTCAGCGGGCTGGCCGAGCTGATCACCGTGGCGCAGCGCTGGCAGGAGTGGGTCGATCCCCGGCTGGTGGTGCTGGTGCTCAACGACCGTGACCACCGCGACCCGGGTGGCGGCCGGTGGGTGCCGGCCGGGGTGGCCGCCCGGTCGCGTCCCGGGGCGGCGGGCGTCCGCCGGGCCGACGTGCCGTACGCCGGGTGGGCCCGGCTGCTCGGGCTGCACGGTGTCCGGGTGGACCGGCCGGAGCTGGTGGGAGCCGCCTGGGACGAGGCGCTCGCCGCCGACCGGCCGTGCGTGCTGGAGGCGGTGGTGGACCCGACGGTGCCCCGGCGGGCACCGGAGCCGGCCCTGGCCGACCTGCGGGACCTCGTCGCCGACGGCGACGCCGCCCGGCGGATCCGGGACCGGATGATGTCGGCCGACGGGCGGTGACCGCCGTGTCGGAGCCGCCGGGGCCTACCGGCCGGAGGTCGAGGATTGCGCCCGTCGGCGCGGGATGCCCTGTTTAGACCCCAGCGGGACGGGAAGCCGGGCCGCGTGGTGAGCGATCGGGGCAGGACGGAACCGGTGCCGTGGGCGACGACGGCCCCGGACGCCGGGCTGTCCGGTGACCGGGTGGTCGCCGCGGGCAGCACCGCGCGGGTGCTGGTGGCCGCCGCCGCCCGGGCGTTGCGCGGGCTGGACTGCGCGGACCTGGGGCACCCCGGCCCGTCGTCCCGGTCCACCGTCGCCGCGGAGCCGGCCCGGCGGGACGCCGGCCGGGTGACACTGACCGCCGCGCAGGCCGCCGGGGTGGACGGGGAGCGGGTGGCCCGGTGGATCGTCGGCCAGTACCCCCGGCAGCGCTATCCGGCGGTGGTGCTGGGCTCACCGCACGCCGCCGCCGTCCACCTGGCCGTGGCGCTCGGGGTGCCCTGGTTGCCGGCCGGGTTCGAGATGACCGCCCAGTGGACGCACGGCGCGGTGGACCGGCCCGGGGCGGCCCTGGACCACGGTGCCGCGTTCGCCGCCCGGGTCCTCGCCGGCAACCCCGACCTGCACGTACGCCAGGTGCACTGCCCGGCCAGCCGGGGCGCGCTGGCCGGGACCACGCTCAGCCTGGTGGCCCGGTGGCGGTCGCTGCCGGTGGCGTACGCCCGGTTCCTGGCCGACCGGCTGACCCGCCGCTCGGCGGTGCTGCTCGTCGGCGACGGACGCGGCTGGCCGGTGTCGGACTCCGGACCGGGGCACAGCTTCCAGCTCGGCTCCCCGGCCTGCGGCCTGGAGCCGGTGGACTTCCATCCGGACTCCCCGACCCTGCGCCAGGTGCTCCGGGCCGCCGGCGGTACCGGGGCCGGGTGGGAGCCGCCGCCGGTCACCGCCGCCCGGGGCTCCGCCGAGCACGGGGTCGAGCCGGGTTTCGCCAGTGCCCTGGACCAGTGGACCCGTACCCGGGGGCACGAGCTGCGGCAGGTCGGGGTGCCGCACCCGGGGGCGCTCAGCGCGGCCACCGCCGACCTCTACCGGCGGTGGCTGCGCCGGGCCGGCAAGACCGGCGACCGGTTGGTGGTCGAGTGCGGCCGGTTGCTCGACCCGTGGCAGGTGGTGCGGGCGGGGCTGGTGCCGTACTGGTGTGAGAACGCGACCCGGCGCAGCGTGGACGACGTGGAGTGGTGGCTGGCCGGCAGCGAACCGTTCAACTCGGTGGACGTGCTGCCCGAGTCGCCGGGGATGCGGTCCCCGGCGTTGGCCGGGCTGCCGCAGTGGCTGGCGGTGGCGGCGTTCGGGCGTCGTCGCCGGGCGCTGGACCGCACCGCCGCCCGGGGCTACCCGGTCGGGCCGGTGGCCACCCGGCGGGCCACCGAGGTGCTGCGCGGCCAGCCGTACGACCTGCCGACACCGCCGCCGCTGGGTGTCGGCGAGGCGCTCGCCGGGTTGCACGAGGCGGGTGCGTCGCTGGGGTTGGCGGTGTCCTGACCGGTCCGTGCCGACCGTCGGCCGGCTCCGGTGGGAGCGCCGGTGACCCCCGACCGGCCGGGCGGGGTTAGCCCGGAAAGGGGACGCCCGGGGTGTCCGCGCCGCCCGGCCGGACCCGGCGCACCGAAACATCCTCGCGAACCCGGGGCTGCGTGGTTGAGTACCTGGGGAGCGGGAGGACCGCCCGCCGCGACGGTTCGACCACGTCGCGTGACGGTCGGTCGCCGTTCCCACGCGTCCGGTGATCCCGGCGCGGCAGGTGACCTACTTCCGACCCGGTGCGTGGTCCCACCACGCGCACGACCGGCTCGATCCGGGCGGGGGACCTTCCTGAGGGAGGCGCGGATGTTCGGACAGACCACCACGACCACACCACCGCCGACCGATCGCGGTCTGGAGGACCTGGACGCCGCGGCGCTGGCGTACGCGGCGCGGATCGCCGGCCTGCCACCGGAGCGTCGGGGGGAGGCGCGCGAGGACCTGGTCCGGTTCGCCCTGCCGTTCGCCGGCCGGCTGGCCCGCCGCTACCGGGGGCGGGGTGAGCCGCTGGAGGACCTGGAGCAGGTGGCCCGGCTCGGCCTGGTCAACGCCGTCGACCGGTACGACCCCGAACGGGGCTCGTTCACCGCGTACGCGGCGATCACCATCGTCGGGGAGATCAAGCGGCACTTCCGGGACCGGACCTGGGGGGTGCACGTGCCCCGCCGGCTGCGTGACCTGATCCTGGAGGTCGGCCAGGCGACCTCGGCGTTGACCAGTGAGCTGTCCCGGGCGCCGAGCGTGGCCGAGCTGGCGGCCCGGCTGGAGACGCCGGAGGAGGAGATCCTGGCCGCGCTGGAGTCGGCGGCCGGGTACAGTCCGGCCTCGCTCAACGCGCCGGTCGGCGGGGAGAGTTCCGCCGAGTTCGGTGACCTGGTGGGGGAGTCGGACACTGACCTGGAGTCGGTGGACGACCGGGTGACGATCAGCGGGTTGCTGCACCGGTTGCCCTGGCGGGAGCGGCGGATCCTGGCGATGCGCTTCTACGGCAACCAGACCCAGGCGGAGATCGCCGCCCGGTTCGGCATCTCCCAGATGCACGTCTCCCGGCTGCTGTCCCGGGCGTTGACCTGGCTGCGTCAGGCGATGCTCGCCGACACCCCGCCGCCGTGGCAGAACGGCGCCGCGGAGACGGAGACCGGCCGGAACCGGATCGTGGTCAGACGCACCGCGGAGCGAACCGTGGTGGAGGTCGGGGGCGAGATCGACCGGGACGGCGCGGCGCAGTTGCGCCGGACGATGCTGGAGGCGGTCGCCGGGCAGCCCCGCGAGCTGGTGGTGGACCTGGACGGCGCGGGCGGGGTCGACGCCGGCGGCATCGCCGCCCTGGTGGCGGGCCGGGACGCGGCGATCCGTACCGGGGTGCCGGTGCGGCTGACCCGGGTCCAGCCGGCGGTGGGGCGGTCGCTGGCCGCCGCGGGTCTGCCCGCCCCCGTGGACGCCTGAACCGACGACGGCCGCCGGGCCGGCACCCCCTCGCGGGAGCGCCGGCCCGGCGGCCGTGGCGTGCCGGTCAGCGCCGCCCGGGGTCGTCGTCCGTGCCGTGCGGGTGACGCCACCGCCCGGGGGTGTCGGGATCCGCGCCGCCGGGTGGTTCGCTGTCGGGCGCGTCGGAGTGCGCGAAGCCGGGCCGGCGGACGTCCTCCGGTTCGGGCACCTCCACCGGGCGGGCACCGGACTGCGGGGCGGGCTGGTAGGCGACCGCCTCCCGGGCACCGTGCGCGCCCTCGGCCGCCGGTGACTCGGGGACGTGCCGTTCGTGGTGCAGCTCGTCGTGCAGTTCCTGCGGCGGTCGGGTGGTGCGTTGCGGCAGGTCCCGGCCGAGGTCGGCGACGAGCGGACCGTACTTCGCGTCGAAGGCGGGGCGTTCGGAGCGGATCCGGGGCATCCGGTCGAAGTTGCGCAGCGGCGGCGGGCAGGAGGTGGCCCATTCCAGCGAGTTGCCGAAGCCCCACGGGTCGTCCACCGTCACCAGCGCGCCGTACCGCCAGGACTTCCAGACGTTGTAGAGGAAGAACAGGGTGGACGCGCCGAGCACGAACGACCCGACGGTGGAGATCATGTTGAGCGTGGTGAAACCGTCGCCGGGCAGGTAGTCGGCGTACCGCCGGGGCATGCCCTCGTCACCCAGCCAGTGCTGGACCAGGAAGGTGGCGTGGAAGCCGACGAACATGGTCCAGAAGTGCAGCTTGCCGAGCCGTTCGTCGAGCAGCCGGCCGGTCATCTTGGGGAACCAGAAGTAGACCCCGCCGAAGGCGGCGAAGACGATCGTGCCGAACAGCACGTAGTGGAAGTGCGCCACCACGAAGTACGAGTCGGTCACGTGGAAGTCCACCGGCGGGCTGGCCAGCAGCACCCCGGTCAGGCCGCCGAGCAGGAAGGTCACCAGGAACCCGACGGCGAACAGCATCGGCGTCTCGAAGGTGAGCTGGCCCTTCCACATGGTGCCGATCCAGTTGAAGAACTTCACCCCGGTGGGCACCGCGATCAGGTAGCTGAGGAAGCTGAAGAACGGCAGCAGCACCTGCCCGGTGGCGAACATGTGGTGCGCCCAGACGGTCATCGACAGGACGGTGATCGCGACGGTGGCCAGCACCAGGCCGGTGTAGCCGAAGATCGGCTTGCGGCTGAAGACCGGGATGATCTCGGTGATGATGCCGAAGAACGGCAGCGCCACGATGTAGACCTCGGGATGGCCGAAGAACCAGAACAGGTGCTGCCAGAGCATCGGCCCGCCGGTCGCCGGGTCGTAGACGTGGGCGTCGAGCAGCCGGTCCGCGCCGAGGGCCAGCAGCGCCGCGGCCAGCAGCGGGAAGACCAGGATCACCAGGACGGCGGTGAGCAGCATGTTCCACGTGAAGATCGGCATCCGGAACATGGTCATGCCGGGGGCGCGCAGGGTCAGCGTGGTGGTGATCAGGTTGACCGCGCCGAGGATGGTGCCCAGCCCGGAGACGACCAGGCCGACCACCCACAGGTTCCCCCCGATACCGGGGGAGTTCGTCGCGTCGCTGAGCGGGTTGTACGCCGTCCAGCCGAAGTCCGCCGCGCCGCCCGGAGTGAGGTAGCCGCCGACGACCATGGTGCCGCCGAACAGGTAGAGCCAGTACGCGAACGCGTTGAGCCGGGGGAACGCCACGTCCGGGGCGCCGATCTGCAACGGCACGACGTAGTTGCCGAAGGCGAACACCAGCGGGGTGGCGAAGAGCAGCAGCATGATCGTGCCGTGCATGGTGAAGGCCTGGTTGTACTGCTCCGGGGAGAGGAACTGCATCCCGGGCCGGGCCAGTTCGGCCCGGATCAGCAGGGCCAGCACCCCGCCGACCAGGAAGAAAACGAACGACGTGACCAGGTAGAGCAGGCCGATCTGCTTGGCGTCGGTGGTGCCGAGCAGCCGCAGCAGCTTGTTCCCGGGCAGCGCCGGACGGACCGGGCCGGGGAAACCGCCGAACCGGGCCGGGGCGAGGATCGCCGGCCCCCGGTCCCGGGCCGGTTCCGTGGTTACCCGTCTGGGCATGGTTCTCTCACCCCGTCGTGACGACAGAAAGGACGGGCGCGACTACCCGCCCCACTGCCCATGTAACCAGGCGAGAGGGGGAATTTCGGTCAATTGGCCGGCAGGAGTGCCCAGACCACCTTGCCGTCGACCAGCGGAGAGCTGCCCCAGCGCTGCGCCATCTCCCGGATCAGCAGCAGCCCCCGGCCGCCCTCGGCGGAGAGGCTCGGGCTGGCCTCGCGCGCCGCCGTCCGGCTGCCGTCGGCCACCGCCACCCGCAGGTACGGCTGGTGCAGGGTCAGCGTGATCCGCATCGGGGTGTGGGCGTGGCGCACCACGTTGCCGACCAGCTCGCTGAGCACCAGCGACGCCGGCTCGACCAGGTGCGGCACGTTCCACCGGGCGCAGGCGTCACCGACCAGCTCCCGGGCGCGTCGGCAGGCCCCCGCCACCGGCTCCAGCCGGGCCCGCAGCCGGGGCGCGGCGACTGCTCCGGCCAGCCGGGTCGCCTCCGCGCAGTCCTGCCGCACCGGCACCACCCGACAGGTGGTGGAGGTGGCCAGCCAGGCCGCGGCGTTCGGCGGGGGAGAGCAGAGCACCACCGGCACGGCCGGCCAGTCGGCGGCCTGCCGGGCGGCGGCGGCGAACACCGACAGCGCCAGCCGGTCGGCGACGGTCACCCGGCCCAGGTCGACCACCAGCGCGTCCGGCAGGGTGGTCAGGCAGCGGTCCAGCACGGTGTGCACGGCGCGCATGGTCCCGAGGTCGAGCGCGCCGGCCAGGCGTACGACGGTCACCGGCGACTCGTCGTTGACCTCGCAGGTGATCCGGCTGACCATCGGCCCTCGATTCCGTTCGTGGTGCTCGGCAGGACCGCCAGGTACCCGCGACCCGGCGGGGCGAAACCGGGGCCGGCACCGCCCCGCCGCCGGGTACCCGCGGCTCAGGCGGCCCGGAGCTGCGGCAGTGCCGCCGAGGCCCGGACCGTCTCGTAGAGGGTGACGTACCTCTCGGCCATCACCGCCGGGGTGAACCGGGTGGCAGCCTCCCGCCGGCACTCGTCCGGGTCGATCCGGTGGGCCGCCAGCAGCAGCTCGCCCAGCTCCTCCTCGTCGTCGGTGAGCAGGCCGGTGCGCCCGTGCGTGATCAGCTCCGGCAGGCAGCCCCGCCGGGTCGCCACCACCGGCGTGCCCAACGACAGCGACTCCACCACGGCCGTCCCGCCGGGCTCCTCCCAGCGCAGCGGGAACAGCGACGCCCGCGCTCCGGCCAACAGGTCGTCGCGCTCCCGGCCGGCCACCGTGCCGACCCAGCGCACCAGGTCACCGTCGACGTGCGGGGCGACCTGCTCGTAGAAGAAGCGCACGTCCGGGTTCTGCCGGGCCTCGTCGCCCGCCGCCGCCAGATCCGCCGGCCGGTGGTACGGCCCGACCGGGCCGGCGAGCACCAACGGCACCCCGGTCCGGTGGGCCAGCCGGGCGCCGACGTCCTGGCCCTTGCCCGGGTTGATCCGGCCGAGAACGACCGCGTAGTCGCCCTTGGCCGGCCGGGGCGCCCGGTCGGCGTGCACGGCCAGCGGGGTCGACAGGTGCACGTGCCCGACCGAGTGCTCCCGCAGCGCCCGGGGTGCCCGGGCCAGCTGGGCTGCGGAGACCCCGTTGACCCGGACCCGTGCCCCGGCGTCGAGGTTGCCGTACAACTCGGGGTGTTTGGCCAGGTCCCAGTGCAGGGTGTGCAGCACCGGCGGGGCGGCCGGCCCCATCGCCGCGAGGGTGGCCAGCCCGACCGCCTCCACGTGGTCGTGCACCAGGTCGATGTCGGTCCGCCCGTGCACCTGCCGGACCACTCCGGCCAGGTGCGCCTGGGACACCCCGCACACCTGGTTGTACGGCCGTTGCAGGGCGGCGAACTGCCCGTCGTCGTAGACCGAGAACTTCTCGTCCACCGGCAGGGTGCTCGACCCCACCGAGGCGAGCACCACCTTCACCCCGAGCCGACGCAGCTCCGGCACCAGGGTGGCGATGACGTTCTCGATGCCGCCGTACCCGGGCGGGGGGACGGACAGCCACGGGCCGGCGTTCATCAGCACGGTGAGGCTCATGGTCGGGGTTTCCTCTCGGGGCGGGCGGAGTCTCGGGACGGTGTCCGCCCGTTCGGGGGGCGACGCCGGGTCGGTCGCGGCCGGGGAACCCCGGGCCGGACCAGCCTGGTCACGCGGCCGCCACCCGCCGGCGCGGCACCCGGGGCCGCAGGTCGGCGAGGGGCGGACGTTCCTGCACCGAGACGTCGTTGACGACGATCTCCCGGTCGAGGCTGGGCAGCGCCTCGGAGCCGCCCCGGCGGAACTGGGTCAGGGTGCCCGCCGGGCTGGTGCCCGGGGCGGCCCAGCCCCGCTGCTGCAACCGTGTCCAGGCGGTGTGCATGATCTGGGCGGACATCCGGCCGAGGGCCGCGGTGTCCTGGTGCCGGTGTTTGCGCTCGCCCAGGTCGACCTGGGCGAGCGCGTCCAGGCCGACCAGCTCCAGCAGGTCGATCAGCATGGCCGTCTCGACGCCGTAGCCGGTGACGAACGGCACCCGTTCCAGCACCGCGCGCCGGCCGGCGTACTCACCGGCGAGGGGCTGTACGAAGCCGGCCAGTTCCGGCCAGAACAGGTTCAGCAGCGGGCGGGCCATCAGCTCGGTCACCCGCCCGCCGCCGTCGGCCTCCACGCCGGCCGTGCCGACCAGCGGCCGGTGGTAGAAGCCCTTCACGAACTCGACGGACGGGTCGACCAGCAACGGGCCGATCAGACCGGTCACGAAGTGCGGCCGGAACTCGCGCAGGTCGGCGTCGACGAAGGCGACGACGTCACCGTCGGCGGCGGCGAGACCGGCCCAGAGCGCGTCGCCCTTGCCGGTCAGCCGGGGCAGGCCCCGGGTCATCTCGTCCTGGCCGACGACCTCCGCGCCGGCCGCGCGGGCCACCTGGGCGGTCCGGTCGGTGGACCGGGAGTCCACCACGATCAGTTCGTCGACCAGTGGCACCCGGTCCATCAGGTGTTCCCGGATCGTCGAGACGATCGCCCCGACGGTGGCCTCCTCGTTGCGGGCGGGCAGCACGACGCTGACCCGGTTGTCCCCCTTCGCCCTCATCAGCCGTCGCGTGGGCCAGTCCTGCGCCGACGTCGTCCGGTATGTGGCCCATGCCTCCACGACAGGTGAGACGGTCGGTTCTGTATCCCGCACTGGCAAACCCCCAGATCCATGGCGGAAAACCCGTTTGTGGTTTTCCCATCCCCGCATTGCCGCTAACCGGATAATCCCTAACAGCTTGATCACATCGGTCCACCGCCCGGTTCCCGGCAGGTGAACGCTGTGTTGCGGACCCGCCCCGGGTTTTGCCGCTCCCCGTCGGGGGGAGTGCTGACGGCATGGGTCGTGACCGCGTCGAGAGGGCCGAAGGAATGCACACGTGCCGGGTGGGGCTGGTCGGGGCCGGCGGGGTGGCGCAACGCCACGCCCGCGTACTGGGGAGTTTTCCGGACGTGGACCTGATCGGCGTCACCGACGTCGCCCGGGAGGCGGCGACGGCCCTGGCCGACGCGCACTCCGCGCGGGTCTACGCCGACATCGACGAGCTGCTGGCCGCCGGCCCGGACGCGGTGTACGTCTGCGTCCCCCCGTTCGCCCACGGGCCGGTCGAGGAGGCGGTGATCGCGGCCGGCGTGCCGATGTTCGTGGAGAAGCCGGTCGCGGTCGACCTGGACACCGCCGAACGGGTCGCCGCCCTGGTCGAGCAGCAGGGCCTGCGCACCGCCGTCGGGCACCACTGGCGCTACCTGCACGTGGTCGAGCAGGCCCGGGAGCTGCTCGCCGACCGACCGGTGCGGATGGTCAACGGGGCCTGGCTGGACAAGGTGCCTCCGGTGGCCTGGTGGGCGGTGCGGGACCGCTCCGGTGGCCCGGTCGTCGAGCAGGCCGCCCACGTGCTGGACCTGATCCGGGCGCTGGTCGGGGAGGCCGTCGAGGTCACCGCGTACGGCGACGGCAGCCCGCCCCCGGTCGACGGCGCCGACATCGACTCGGTGACCGCGGCCACCCTGCGCTTCGCCAACGGGGCGGTGGGCACCCTCGCCGCCGCCTGCGTGCTCGGCTGGAAGCACCGGGCCGGTCTGGAGATCCTCGCCGACGGGCTGGCCCTGTCGCTGGCCGAGGACGGCCTGACGATCCGCGACGCCGACGGGGAGCGCCACCTCCCGGCCGACCCCGACGGCGCCCGGGTCGCCGTGGACCGGGCCTTCGTCGACGCGGTCACCGGGGCCGGCGACGACATCCGGGTGCCGTACGCGGAGGCGCTGCGCACCCAACGGCTGGCGGTCGCGGTCGCGCAGAGCGCCCGTACCGGCCGCAGCGTCACCCTGCCCACCGGCCCGGCCGCGCTCGCCCCGGCGGCCGGCGGCGTCCCTGCCGGGGGTATCCCTGGCGGCGGCGTCCCTGCCGGGGGTATCCCTGGCGGGGGTGTCCCTGACGGAGAGGCCCGTGCCGGGGGTGTCTTCGGCGGTGACGTTCGTGCGGGGGATGTCCGCGCTGGCGGTGTCCCTGACGGTGCGGTCGGCGCCGGGGACGTCGGCGTTGCGGACGTCCGGGCCGGTGGCGGGCACGGGGCACCGGCGGGGGTGACCCTCGATGCGTGACACGGTGGTGGTGGTCAGCGGCCCCGGGCAGGTCGAGTTGGCCGAGCAGGAGACCGGTGAACTGGGCGACGGCGCGATTCGGGTACGGACCCGCTACAGCGGGGTCTCCGCCGGCACCGAGCTGAGCTTCGTCAAGGGCACCAACCCCTTCCTCAACGTCACCTTCGATGCCACCCTGGGCCTGTTCCGGCCGGGGACGGCCAGCACGCCGTACCCGGTCACCCGGCTCGGCTACATGCAGGTCGGTGAGGTGGTGCAGAGCCGTACCCCGGCGATCGCCGTCGGCACCGTCGGCGCGATGACCTACGGCCACCGCACCGGCTACGTCGCCGACCCGCTGGCCGAACGGTTCGTGCCGCTCCCCGGGGACCTCGACCCGATGCTCGGCGTCTACGCGGCGCACATGGGGCCGATCTGCGCCAACGGCCTGCTGCACGCCGCCGCCGACCTGTGTGGCACCGACGTACGCTCGCTCGGCGACGGGGTGCGCGGCCGCCGGGTGGCAGTGGTCGGCGGTGGCGTGGTGGCCCTGCTCACCGCCCTGTTCGCCCGGCGGCACGGAGCCGCCTCGGTGGTGGTGCTCGACCCGACCCCGCAGCGCCGCCAGGTCGCCGAGGCGCTCGGCCTGGAGACCCTCGACCCGGAGGCCGACGATCCGGCGGTGCTGCTCAAGACCCGCTGGCACCACAGCGCCGGGGACCGGGGCGCGGACGTGGTGTTCCAGTGCCGGGGGCAGGCCTGGGCGCTGCACCTGGCGCTGCGCCTGCTGCGTCCCCAGGGCACCGTCATCGACCTGGCGTTCTACCAGGGCGGTGCGGAGGCCGTCCGGCTCGGTGAGGAGTTCCACCACAACGGCCTGTCGCTGCGGTGTGCCCAGATCGGCCGGGTGCCCCGGGGGCTCGCCCCGACCTGGGACCGGGAGCGGCTCTCCGCTGAGACGATCGACCTGCTGCACCGGTACGGCGACCTGATGCGTAAGCACCTGATCTCCGCGGTGGTCCCGTTCACCGAGGCCCCGGCCCTGCTCACCGACCTGGCCGAACGCCGCCGCCAGGAACTCCAGGTCGTCCTCACCTGCTGACTTGCGCCCCACGTGATGATCGCCTTGCGGCGTGCCGTCCCGCCCCGTTCGGGGTGCCTCATGATCACTTTGCAGAATGCGGCATTCTTTCCCGCTGCTCGTGTTGTTGCGGCCACGGTGCCTCATGATCACTTTGCGGAATGAAGCACTCCTCCCGGCGTGTCGTCTTCATTTCGGCAAGCTGATCATCGGGCGCGATGTCGGGTCGGCGATGCGGTGGAGCCTGTGGGAGCCGGCGCGGGGAGCGGCGGGTCAGATCGGTGCTCCGGTCGGGGGGTGAGCTGGTTGCCCGGTAGGCGTCCCCGCCGTGCGGCCGGTGCGCGCTGGTTGGTGCGCCGGATCGGCGGGGTGCCGGACGTCCGTGGGCGGGGTGCCGGTGGGGTGGGGGCGGGCAGCCAGTGCAGGCCGTCGCGGCGGACGTACAGCTCGCGGCGCCGGACCGCTTGATGGGCGGCGTCCAGTTGGTACGCGGTGATCCACACCCATCCCTGGTAGGTGTGCCGGTCGGTCAGCTCACGGATGACCCGTACCGTGATCGGCTGGGTGAACTGCGGTGACGCGGTGCGGGTCAGGAGCAGCACGTCACCCGCCCGGAGCGGACGGTGGTTCGTCGGGGTCAGTGCGGGCGTCGGGGTGCCGGGCCTTGGTGTCGGATGACGGTGCTGTACGTGGTCGTGCTGCGGCATGGTGGCGTCCTGTCCCTCGGGTGTGGAGGGTGGGGCCGCCCGCCCCTCGTCGTGCGGCCCCACCCGACAGGCGTCGCCGCTGGTGCTGGACCGGAACGGCGGCGTCGTCCTGCCGCCCAGCTTGCCGAGAGTGTCTAGACAATCACACAGCGTTGTGCTAATTCTTGCGGACAGTTGCATTGTTCGGGGAGGGAAAAGGCATGAATCACGCATTTGTCGAAGCGCTCGCCGAGGCGGGATACACCGCCGAGAGCCTGGCGGGCCAGCTCGGTCTGCACCCGAAGACCGTGGCCCGGTGGGCAAACCCCGGACACATCCCGCAGAGCCGGCACCGGGCCACCGTCGCAGATCTGCTGGAGCGGGATGTCGATGCCCTCTGGCCGGACATCGTCAAGCGGCGCGAGCCGGTCTGGTTCCGGCCCTGGGTCGACATCGAGCGGGAGGCGACCACGCTACGGGCTTTTCAACTGGCCTGGGTGCCCGGCCTGCTCCAGACCGAGGCGTACGCGCGGGCGACCCTCGCCGGTGGCACCCTGGCGGCCGAGGCGATGGACGAGCTGACCGAAGCGCGACTCGCCCGTCAGGCGATCCTGCACCGGGAGCGCAGCCCTCTGCTCGTCGCCGTCCTGGACGAGGGCGTCCTGCGCCGCCGGGTCGGTGACAGCCGAGCGCTCATGGCGGCCCAACTCACCCACCTCCTCGCCTGTACCGAGATGCCGAACGTGCAACTGCACGTCGTGCCGGCCGACGCCGCGAGCTACCCGGGGCTCGACGGACCGTTCGTCATCGCCGACCTGCCGGAGGGGGCGCGAGTGGCCCACGTGGACGGTCCGGCACAGGCGCAGATCCTGGACAAGCCGTCCGACCTTGTTAACCTTGAACGGCGCTGGGAACGCATCCGTGGCGAGGCGCTCCCTCGTGGACGGACCCTCGATCTCCTGAGAGAGGCGGCTGCATCATGGACCTGACCGGCGCGCGGTGGCACAAGAGCACGAAGAGCGGCGGCAACGGTGGAGACTGTGTCGAGGTCGCGGGGAACCTCCCCGGTGTCGTCCTGGTGCGGGACACCAAGGACCGCGACGGTGGGGTGCTCGCGTTCACTCCGGCGGCCTGGCAGGGCTTCCTCGGCTTCGCCAGCCGGCGCCAACAAGTGAAGTAAATCCCCCAAGTTGATCTACAGCGCCCCAGCTCAGAAAGCCTGCTCCCCGCGCATGCGGGGGTGATCCCGGCTGTCTCGTGAATCCGGGCCAGATTCCGGGCTGCTCCCCGCGCATGCGGGGGTGATCCCGCGCAGAAGGTGTTCGACCGCTCCATCGAACACTGCTCCCCGCGCATGCGGGGGTGATCCGGCCGCCGACCTGATGACCGAACTGGGCATCAACTGCTCCCCGCGCATGCGGGGGTGATCCCCGCACGACACCCACTTCGAGATCGCCCTCGACCTGCTCCCCGCGCATGCGGGGGTGATCCCGACGCAACTCGTCGTATTGCTTCAGGTAGCGACTGCTCCCCGCGCATGCGGGGGTGATCCCCGGCCCGATCACGACCGGACGGGAGTCCACCACTGCTCCCCGCGCATGCGGGGGTGATCCCGTCTCCGACGTCAGGTCCTCGGCCGTGGCCCGCTGCTCCCCGCGCATGCGGGGGTGATCCATCGTGGCAGAACGACTCGGGGTACACGCCGTACTGCTCCCCGCGCATGCGGGGGTGATCCGGCGATCGACCGCCGCCGGGCGTGATGATCTATCTGCTCCCCGCGCATGCGGGGGTGATCCACGGTCCACCACCAGGGGGCCGACAGCGTTGAACTGCTCCCCGCGCATGCGGGGGTGATCCGGATGAGGACTACGGGGTGTGGGGTGGCAGCACCTGCTCCCCGCGTATGCGGGGGTGATCCCCCGGCAGCAGTCAGGGCAGCACCAGGGGTCGCGTCCACGGGAGTGGTGTACGACTTGCCCGTGATGGGCGTGTTGCGTAGATGAGAGACGGCCACCGCGCGATCCTTCGAGACGGCTAAGTCCGAGTGAAGGAGAGTGATGCGCGATGGCCGCATCTGAGAGTGTGAACCCTGTTGAGCTGCTGTGCGAGCAGATCGCGGGCGCGTCGCCGGATGTGTTGCAGGCGATGATCAAGACGTTCGCGCAGGCGCTGATGTCTGCCGAAGCTGATGCGATCTGCGGTGCCGGCTATGGACAGCGCAGCGACGAGCGGGTCAACTCGCGCAACGGATACCGGCAGCGCGAGTGGGACACCCGGGCTGGCACGATCGACTTGGCGGTGCCGAAGCTGCGGCACGGCAGCTACTTCCCGGACTGGCTACTGACGCATCGTCGGCGGGCCGAGCAGGCTCTGGTCTCGGTGGTGGCCACGAGTTACCTGCTCGGGGTGTCGACACGGCGGGTGGAGAAGCTCGTCGAGCAGCTCGGTGTCCGTCAGTTGTCCAAGTCGCAGGTCTCGGAGATGTCCACGCACCTGGACGCGCAGGTCGAGGCGTTTCGCAACCGGCCCTTGGACGCCGCCCACTACACGTTCGTGTGGATGGACGCGCTGACAATGAAGACCCGTGAACACGGACGGACCGTCAACGTCCACGCCCTGATCGCGGTCGGGGTCAACGCCGACGGCCAACGCGAAGTCCTCGGTCTGGACGTCGCCTCCGACGAGGACGGCGCCGGATGGCTGGCGTTCCTGCGCTCGTTGACCGCCCGCGGTCTGTCCGGTGTCCGCCTGGTCATCTCCGACGCCCACGCCGGCCTCGTCGCTGCGATCGGCGCCGCCCTGCCAGGAGCCGCATGGCAACGATGCCGCACCCACTACCTGCGCAACCTGCTCACCAAAGTCCCGAAGTCCGCGCAGCCATGGATCGCTACCCTCGTCCGCACGATCTTCGACCAGCCCGACGCCGACGCCGTCCACGCCCAGTACCGGCGGGTCGTGACCACGATCGAAGCGAAGTTCCCGGCCGCCGCCGAGCACCTCGACACCGCCCGCGACGACCTCCTCGCGTTCACCGGCTTCCCCCGTGAGATCTGGCGTCAGATCTGGTCGAACAACCCGCAGGAACGCCTGAACAAGGAGATCCGCCGCCGCACCGACGTCGTCGGGATCTTCCCCAACCGGCCAGCGATCATCCGCCTCGTCGGCGCGGTCCTGGCCGAACAGACCGACGAATGGACCGAAGGCCGCCGCTACATGAGCCTGGAACTCCTCGCCAAAGCCCGCCTGATCACCCTCGACACCAGCCAACACGACACCGACCACACCGACCCCGCCCCGATCACCGCATAACATCAGACCGGATCACGCGATGGCCGTCTCTTACACCACCAGCGCGGACGTAACCCCACCACAGCGGGTCTACTCCCCGCGCATGCGGGGGTGATCCCGACGAGATTGGCGGCTGGTCCGTCTCGCACAACTGCTCCCCGCGCATGCGGGGGTGATCCGTGCTCCCGGGACATCGCCCGGAACTCGCGGCCCTGCTCCGCGCATGCGGGGGTGATCCTGTTCGCCCGCTCGCCGGACTTCTCCACGGACCTGCTCCCCGCGTATGCGGGGGTGATCCCACCCTCACCGCCAAGGTCGAAGACATCGTGGCCTGCTCTCCGCGCAGGCGAGGGTGGTGCCGAGGCGCCCCGGCACCGTCCGAACCCGGTAGCTGTTCGTGGGGGAGTTGCCGTCGGCCCACCCACCGAGAGTTCGTGATCTTCCTGCCGTGCCGCCCCGCCGGGCGCAGCTCCGTTGATCATCGACGACCGTCAGCCCGCGCCCGTGGCGGTCGGCTGCCGCCCTTTTCGGGCTGATGGGTCGATGACCCCTGCTGAGCTGCCCGGATGTGCCGGGAACTGGACACCGGGGCCACCATGCCCGGACCGGGCAGCTTTTTCCGGTCAGGTTCGCGTACCGTTGCCGCTCATGGGTGTGTCGCAACGGTTGAAGAGCAGGTTCCGCCGGTTCCTCCAGCGCCCGGGGACGACGGTCGACCTGGCTCCGCTGGAGAAGCTGCTGCCGCGGATCGCCGCGCGCGAGGACGAGCTGTCGGCGCTGGACGACGCCGCGTTGACCGAGGCCGCCGGTGCGGCCACGGAGTACGTGGAGATCTGCGCCGTCGGCCGGGAGGCCGCCCGTCGTGGCCTCGACCAGCGGCCGTACGACGTGCAGCTGCTCGGTGCGATGGCGCTGCTGTCCGGCAAGGTCGCCGAGATGGCCACCGGTGAGGGTAAGACCCTGACCGCCACCATCGCCGCCTACGGGCACGTCCGGCTGGGCAACGGCCCGGTGCACGTGCTCACGGTCAACGACTACCTGGCCCGCCGGGACGCCGAGTGGATGATGCCGGTCTACCGGCTGCTCGGGCTGAGCGTGGGTTGGGTCAACGAGGCGTCCACCCCGGCCGAGCGGCGGGAGGCGTACGGCTGCGACGTCACCTACGTGTCGGTCAGCGAGGCCGGTTTCGACTTCCTCCGCGACCAGCTCGTCACCGACCTGGCCGACCGGGTCCAGCCGCCGCTGGCCACCGCGATCGTCGACGAGGCCGACTCGATCCTGATCGACGAGGCCCGGGTGCCGATGGTGCTGGCCGGTTCGGTCACCGGTGAGCAGGACCCGGTGCACGCCGCCGCCGCGCTGGTGCGTGGCCTGCGCAAGGGCCGGCACTACACGGTCGCCGACGACGGCCGCAGCGTCGCCTTCACCACCGAAGGGCTGGCCGCCGTCGAGGCCAAGCTGGGCGGCATCGACCTGTACGACACCGAGCACGTCGGGCAGCTCTCGGCGGTGAACGTGGCGTTGCACGCGCACGCCCTGCTGCACCGCGACGTCGACTACATCGTGCGGGACGGCTCGGTCGAGCTGATCGACGAGATGCGCGGCCGGGTCGCCCAGCGCCGGCGCTGGCCCGACGGCCTCCAGGCCGCCGTGGAGGCGAAGGAGGGCCTGGACGCCACCGCCGAGGGGGAGGTGCTGGGCACCATCGCCGTGCAGGCGTACATCGCGCTCTACCCCAAGCTGTGCGGCATGACGGCGACCGCGGTGCTGGTCGGCGACCAGCTCCGCGAGTTCTTCGGCCTCGAGGTGGCGGTGATCCCGCCGAACACCCCCTGCGTCCGCGAGGACGAGCCGGACCGGATCTACGCGACCCGGGCCGAGAAGGAGGAGGCGCTGATCGACGAGATCCGGCGCTGCCACGAGGCGGGCCGCCCGGTGCTGGTCGGCACGCTCGACGTGAAGGAGTCCGAGGGGCTCGCCGCCGGTCTGCAGGCTGCCGGGGTGCCGTGCGTGGTGCTCAATGCCAAGAACGACGACGAGGAGGCGGCGATCATCGCCGAGGCCGGCGCGTACGGCGCGGTGACCGTCTCCACCCAGATGGCGGGTCGGGGCGTCGACATCCGGCTCGGCGGCAGCGAGCAGGTCGACCAGGAGCGGGTGGCCGAGCTGGGCGGGCTGTACGTGATCGGCAGCGGCCGGCACGACAGCCGGCGGGTCGACGACCAGCTGCGCGGCCGGGCCGGCCGGCAGGGCGACCCCGGTGGCTCGGTCTTCTTCGTCAGCCTGGAGGACGACCTGGTGGTGCGGCACGCCGGCGACACCATCCCGGCGTCGCCCCGGATGAACGCCGACGGCCTGGTCACCGACGAGCAGGTCGACTACGCGGTGGAGCACGCTCAGCGGGTCGCCGAGGGCGTCAACCACGAGATCCACCGCAACACCTGGCGCTACAGCGTGGTCATCGAGCAGCAGCGGATCGCGCTGGCCGAGCGCCGGGAGCGGCTGCTCACCTCCGACATCGCCGCGCTGATGCTGCTCGACCGGATGCCCGACAAGGCCGGCGAGATGGACGAGGACCTGCTGGCCCGGGTGGCCCGGTCGATCGCGCTCTACCACACCGATCGGCTCTGGGCGGAGCACCTGGCCGAGCTGTCCGAGGTGCGCGAGGGTGTGCACCTGCGGGCGCTGGGTCGGCTCGACCCGCTGGACGAGTTCCACCGGGCGGCGGTGCCGGCGTTCACCAACCTCATCCCCGAGATCGAGACGCGGACCCTGGCCACCTTCGAGGAGACCGAGTTCGCCGAGGACTGGGAGCCGGACGCCGCCAAGCTGGTCCGGCCCAGCGCCACCTGGACGTACCTGGTGCACGACAACCCGTTCGGCTCGGAACTGGACCGGCTGATCGCCTCGGTCGGCCGCCGGCTCGCCGCGGCCCGCTGAACGTCACGAGGTACCCCTCCGGGACGGTCCGGCACCGGAGGGGTACCTTTACGCGGTTTCGATCCGGTTTCGGCAGGGTAGTAGCCCGGGGCTCACGACTCGGAAGAGAGATCACGACGATGACGCAGGCAACGACGTCGGTGGCGGGCGGCAGGTGCGCAACGGAGCCCGTGGTTCGGTGAGACTGGACATGCGGGAGCTGACGAGTGACACGCTCGGGGTGCTGGAGACGGCCGCCCTGTTACGGGAGCTGACCGCGGGGCTGATCGCGGTCGACGACTTCGACGCGGCACTGGCCGAGCTGGTCCGGATCACCGCCGACGCCGTGCCGGGCGTGGCCTGGTGCGGGTTCACCGCGTTGCTGGCCGGGGAACCCGCCGGGGTCGCCGCCTCCGATCCGCGGCTGGCCGAGCTGGACGACCTGGGACACGGCGGGGAGTCACCGGCGATGAACGCGATCCGTCGCCGGGAGATGACCATCGCCGCGGACCTCACCACCGAGGACCGGTGGCCGGCGTGGACCGAGAGCGCCCGCCGGCTCGGCGTCCGTGGGGTGATCTCCGCCCCGGTGGACGTCGACGAGCAGGCGATCGGTTCGATCAACCTGTACGCCGACCGGGCCGCCCTGCTGGGCACCCGGCAGCAGCTCACCGCGATGCTGCTGGCCGAGCACGCCGGGCTGCTGCTGGCCGCCGTCCGGGACCGGGCCCGGCGGGCCGAGCGGGCCGGTGAACGCGACGGCGCGCTGCTCGGGGAGAACGTGGTCGGCCAGGCCGTCGGGGTGATCATGACGCAGCGCGGCTGCCCGGCCCCCGAGGCGCTGCACGTGCTGCGCAGCGCGGCGTCCTCCCTGGACATCCCGCTACGGGAGGTCGCGGAGCGTCTGGTCACCACCGTTTCCCGGCCCCGCGAGTCGTGAGGCACACGCCGCTGCCGGACAGCGGTCGGGGCCGGCGGTCGGGGGCGCGGTCGTCGTCCGGCGGTCGGGTGTCGTTTCTTCCCGGCCCCGCGAATCCTGGCGCGGCCGTTTCGCCGGGCGGTGCCTCGGGTAGCACCCTGGACCGGTGAGCTGAGCCGATCCTGGGGAGGAACCGATGGAGAGCCGCCTGAGGGTGCAGGGGCATCCCATCCAACCGATGCTGGTGACGTTCCCCTTCGGGCTCTTCGTCAGCGCCACCGTCTTCGATCTCGCCGACGTGGCGGGTGGCCCGGTCTTCCTCGGTGAGGTCGGCTACTGGACCGCCATCGCCGCACTGGTGGCCGCCGGGCTCGCCGGGGCGGCCGGCATGATCGACCTGTGGGACGTCCGGCCGGGGCCGCACCGCCGTACCATGGTCATGTTCAACATGGTCAACGCGGGCATGGCTGCGCTCTTCCTGCTGGCCTGCCTGATCCGCGCGGACGCCCCGCAGCGCGGCGCGACCGGGATGCTGCTGGTGACCGAGCTGGTCGCGCTGGCCGTCGGCGCGGTCGGCGTCGGGCTCGGCGCCCGGCTGATGCGCCAGTTCGACTCCGGCCACCGGGAGCCCACCGGCTTCGAGACCCTCGACGGCGTGCCCGCCGGCTCCACCGTGGAGATCCTCCGCTCCACCCCCTGACCGCCGGGGTGGCGCACCGCCGGTGGCCAATCGGGTTGCCGGCGGCGCCCCGGTGCCGCAGGGTGGGCGGATGGTCGAGCGGAGCTGTGCCGAGTTGATCGCCGAGGCGACGGCCGCGCCGGTGGACGGCTGGGGGTTCGACTGGCTGGACGGCCGGGCCACCGAGGAACGTCCACCGTGGGGCTATGTCCGCCAGGTCGCCGACCGGATGGCGACGGTCGCCGCGGCGTTGGACATCGACACCGGTGGGGGCGAGGTGCTCGCCGAGGTACCGCAGCCGCCGCCGCTGCTGGTCGCCACCGAGGCGTGGCCGCCGAACGTCGCGGTCGCCCGGCGGACGTTGCGTCGGGTCGGCGGCCGGGTGGTCCAGGTCGCCCCCCGCTCCCGGCTGCCCTTCCGGGACGCCGGCTTCGACCTGGTGACCAGCCGGCACCCGGTGGACACCGACTGGGCGGAGATCGCCCGGGTGCTGCGGCCCGGGGGACGCTACCTGTCCCAGCAGATCGGCGCGGGCACCATGCGGGAGCTGAGCGAGGCGGTGCTGGGGCCGTTGCCGCCGCCGGCCACCCGGCACACCGCCCAGGCGGTCGCCGCCGCCCGGACCGCCGGCCTCGACGTGGTACGCCTGGAACGGGCCACCCTGCGGGCGGTGTTCCACGACGTCGGCGCGGTGGTCTGGTTCCTGCGCAAGGTGGTCTGGACCGTGCCGGACTTCGACGTGGACCGGTACCGCCCGCAGCTCGAACGGCTGCACGCGCGGATCCGGGCCGAGGGCGCGTTCGTCGCCCGTTCCCGCCGTTTCCTGATCGAGGCGGTCCGGCCGGCACCGGGGGACGTCGGGTCGGCCTGAGCGGCCCCGGGTAGCCCGTCCGGGGCGGCGGGGCCGGCGACGGGTCACGCCCGACGGGGTGACCGCTCCGGGCCGGTGGGGGGTCAGTCGCGGGCGAGCAGGGTGAGCATGTCCGGCAGGTCGAAGAAGCGGGCCGTCTCCACCGCGGACGGGGTGCCGTGGTCGGGGTCGGCGCCGGCGTCGAGCAGCGCCCGTACCGTCTCGGTGTCGCGTCGGAAGACCGCCGCGGCGAGCGCGGTCTGCCCCCGGTCGTTGACCCGGCGGTGGTCCGCGCCCCGGGCCAGCAGCGCCGCGACGGTCTCCGGGCGGGCGTGGTAGGCGGCCAGGATGAGCAGGGTGTCGCCCTTGGCGTTGGTCATGTTCACCGGCAGCCCGGCATCCACGTGGTCGCCGAGTTCCCCGGCCTCGCCCGCGCGGGCCAGGTCGAACATCCGGTGGGCGAAGGCCAGTGTCTCGGCGTCGAGATCCTCGGTCACCGGTCCAGCCTAGAGGCCGGGGTGCGGGTGGGCGGCGCGGACCGACGGTGCCGGCCGTGATGGGGACTCGTCGTGGACGCATCCTGGATCCCAGTATCCGGTATTACCTACTAAACCTATAGGCTTTGGCGTTTAGAGTGTCCCGGAGACGCGTCACACGGGAGTAACCATGACCAGCATCCGCACCATCGACCTGCTCACCGTCGCCGGCCGGTACGCCGACCCGACCACCTGGTCGGTGCCGCTGCGATTCGACCGCGCCGAGCGCTGGTACGCCCTGCTCGCCTCGACCGGCGAGCACGAGGTCTGGGCGCTGAGCTGGCTGCCCGGCCAGGGCACCGACCTGCACGACCACGGCGGCTCCTCCGGTGCCTTCCTGGTGGTGGCCGGCGAGCTGACCGAGCAGACCGTCTCCGGTGGCCGGCTGCGCCCGCACCGCCTCGCCGCCGGCACCGGCCGCCGGTTCGGCCCCCGGCACGTGCACCAGGTGGCCAACCGGGGTGACCAGCCCGCGGTCAGCGTGCACGTCTACCTGCCGGCGCTGCGGCACATGACCCGGTACCACCTCGTCGACGGCCGGCTCCGGGCCGCCGAGATCGCCCGGGCCGGCGTCTCCTGGTGACCCCGCCCGTTCCCGTTCCCCCCACCCGTCGGCTCGCCCCTGGAAGGACCGCGACGATGCCGTTGCACACCATCCCCACCGAGAGCTGTCCGGCCCCGCCACCGGGTTCGCGCGGCATCGACGAGATTCTCGCCGAGGCCCGGACCCGGCTGCGCCGGCTCGATCCCGAGCAGGCGCACCTGGCCCACCGGGGCGGGGCACTGATGGTCGACATCCGACCGGCCGCCCAGCGCGCCGCCCACGGCACCGTGCCGGGCGCGCGGGCGATCGAACGCAACGTCCTGGAATGGCGGCTCGACCCGCGCTGTCCGGCCCGGTTGACCGAGGCGGTCGACTACGACCTGCCGGTGCTGGTGATCTGCCAGGAGGGTTACACCTCGTCGCTGGCCGCCGCCGCCCTGCAGGACATCGGCCTGCACCGGGCCACCGACGTGGTCGGCGGCTTCGTCGCCTGGCGGCTGGCCGGCCTGCCCGCCCTGGGGCCGGCGCTGTCGCACCGTACCCCGCCCCTCGCGCCGCCGGTGACCGCCGGCCGGACGCCGCACTGACCGTCGCGCCCCACCGGGCCTGGCGGACGCACCGTACACAGGAGGCTCCCATGTCCCTCGTCACCCTCACCGCGCGTCCGCATCCGCCGGGCCGCCCCGACCGGGTGGCGCCGGGCCGGCCCCGGTCCACGCCGTCGCTGACCATCACCCTCGACCTGGCCGCCGGCCCCCTGACGCCCCGGCTGGCCCGCCTGGTCGACCTGCTCGGCGAGCTGGCCGAGACGGGGGAGGGGGTGGTCCGGTTCAGCGAGCCGGCCGCGCCGCGTCTGCTGTCGTCGGTGCCGGCTCCGCGCCCGACGCCGACCGGTGGAGAGCCGGCCCAGGCCGACGGCGAGACCCTGCGGATTCTGGCCGGCACCCGGGTGGTCCGCCACGGCGACCGGGAGATCCCGCTCACCCGCATCGAGTTCGACCTGCTGCTCTTCCTCGCCGAGCACCCGCACCGGGTCTTCACCCGGCTCCAACTGCTCGCCAGCGTCTGGGGGTACGAGCACGCCGTCGTCCGCACCGTGGACGTGCACGTGCGCCGGCTGCGCGCCAAGCTCGGGGCGGACGCACCCCTGGTGACCACCGTGTACGGGGTGGGTTACCGGCTCGCCGACGACGCGAGGGTGCGGGTCGAGCGGTTTCACTGACCATCGCACGCGCCGACGCGACGCACCCGACTCGTCCGAGCGGGTGCGTCGCGTCGTGTCGGCCGTCGTGGACCGGGCGGGCACCCCCGTATCCGGGCAGTTCGGCGCTTCTGCTGTAATCATCTGGCTCGTACGCAGAGCGAGGGACCGGCTGCTAACTGTTCGTCGATTGTCACATTCATGCAACGCGGTCGCCCCTTGACCCCCGTCCAGGGGCCGGGAAGCATCGATGCAGCGGCGTCCCGGGCCGTGGGGAGATTCCGGACCAGCCCCAAGGAGGACCATGTCGGTCAGCCCTGCATCCTCGCGCGCCGGATGGCATACGTCCCAGCCCTCGGTTCCCGGTCGACCCCCCGGCGGCCAGCGGCGTCCCGCCCACGCCACCACGCCCGTCCTCACCGTCACCCTGTCCATCCCGCTGGCCAGCGAGGAGTCGCTCACCGCGCCGGCCCGCCGGCTGCTGGAGGCGGCCCGGGAGATGCTGGAACGTGGCGAGGGCACCATCACCACCATCACCACCACCGGCGTTCCCGCCGAACGGCGGCCCGACCAGGCCCCTGCCGGGCGCCCCCCGGCCCGCGCCCTCGCGGCCACCATCCCGATGCTGCACATCCTGGCCTCGTCCCGTTCGGTGCTGCGTGACGGCGAACCGCTGCCGCTGACCCGGCTGGAGTTCGACCTGCTGCTCCATCTGGTGGCCCACCCCCGGCGGGTGTTCACTCGGCTGCAACTACTCAACGCGGTCTGGGGGTACGAGCACGCCGGGGTACGCACGGTGGACGTGCACGTCCGCCGGCTACGCGGCAAGGTCGGCGTGGACGTCCCGTTGGTGACCACGGTCTACGGGGTGGGCTACCGGCTCGCCGACGAGGCCCGGGTCACCGTCGACCGCACCGGCTGACCCGGGGCGTCGGGCCCGGCCGACCTGGGCACCCGGACCGGCCGCCGTCCGGCGGGGCACCATGGTCGGATGCGTGTCCGCCCGATCTCGCCCGACCGGCTCGTCGCCGAGCTGACCGAACGGCTCCGTAACGCCGCGACCCGCTGCCCCGCCCACCTGCGGGTCGCCGTCGACGGGGCACCCGCCGCCGCCCCCGACCGGCTCGCCGAAGCCCTGGTCGACCCGCTGCGCGCCGGTGGCCACCCGGCGCTGCACCTGCGCGCCGGGGACTTCCTCCGGCCCGCCTCCGTCCGCTTCGAGTTCGGCCGGACCAACCCGGACGCCTACTACGAGGGGTGGACGGACGAGGCCGGACTACGCCGGGAGGTGCTCGACCCCGCCGGCCCCGGCGGCAGCGGCCGGGTACTGCCCTCGCTCTGGGACACCGGGACCGACCGGGCCAGCCGGGCGGCCTACCAGGATCTGCTGCCGGGCACGGTGCTGCTGGTCAGCGGCGCGCTGCTGCTCGGCGGGGGACTGCCCTTCGACGTCTCCGTGCACCTGCATCTCTCTGCGGGCGCGCTGGCCCGCCGCACCGACCCGGCGCAGCGGTGGACCCTGCCGGCGTTCGCCCGGTACGCCGACGAGGTCGCCCCGGCCTCCTTCGCCGACGTGGTGGTCCGGGCCGACGACCCCCGCCACCCGGCTCTGGTGCACCGCGACGACCCCGGTGACCTGCTCGGATGAACCGATGGTTTACCGGGCTGCGACGTTGGGTAATCGCCCGGCTCACAGGGCACGGATGATCTCGCCGTGCCGTCCGCGTCCGGGGCCGGTCCCCGCGCGCCCGGCCTAAGGAAAGGCAGGCAGCGATGCTCGTCCACGACAGTGTCGGCACCGCACGTACCGAGGCGGAGGCCGACCGGATCCGGATCGCCCTGCGGACCCGCTACGACGAGCTTTCCGCCGAGTACGAGCACACGGTCGCGCAGAGCCAGGTGCTGCGGCTGGTGGAGGTCGGCGACACCGCCGGCGACGACCAGGCCGACAGCGGCACCAAGACCGCCGAGCGGGACACCGCGCAGTCCCTGCTGCGTGCCATCCTCGACCGTCGGGCCCAGTTCGAGCACGCGCTGACCCGGTTGGACGAGGGGACCTACGGCTTCTGCGAGGGCTGCACGTCGCCGATCCCGGTGGAGCGGCTGGAGATCTTCCCTGCGGCCACCTCCTGCGTGGCCTGCAAGCAGCACCGGGAGCGGCGGGCCGCCTGAGCCGGTCGCTGCCCGCCGGCACCGGACCGCCCCGAACCGGTGCCGGCCGTCCCGTGGGTGGGACCGGGACCGGCACCGCATCCCGCCCGAGTCCGACACCGGTCGCCGGCCGGTTCACCCCGGCAGGGTGAGGACGGCTCACCCTGCCGGAGCGCAGCATGGGTGGTGCCGGTCGGACCGTCCGGCCGGGACAGACGCCGGCCGGGTCGTTCGGGCCGGGACAGACGCCGGCCGGGTCCTCCGGCCGGACACCGAGGACAGGCACGGGGGTGACCGAGATGGCGGTACGGGTGGTGGCGGATCCGCGGCGCGGCGCGGTGCTGCACGTCGTCGGTACGGGCGGGGACAGTCGTCGACCGGAGCGGCCCGGCCGCCCCGGCAGCCCGGCCCGGCAGGGGCGGGGACCGTCGGGGCCGCCCCGACGCGCCGAGGACCGGCGGTGGGACGGCGATCCGAAGGCCGGGGGGTGACCGCGGTGGCAGAGCAGCTGATCTCGGCGGTCGAGTCCTCGGTGGACAAGACCAACCTGATCCTCAAGGACATCGAGCAGGCGTACGGCTGGCCCCGGGCACAGCGCAACCAGTCGTACGCGGCCCTGCGGACGGTGCTGCACCTGCTGCGGGACCGGATGACCGTGACGGAGTGCGCGGAGTTCGCCGCGCAGCTGCCGATGCTGGTGCGGGGCATCTACTTCGACGGCTGGCAGCCCGAGAACGTGCCGGTCAAGCTGAACCGGGACGACTTCCTCTACGAGATCCGCCAGGGATTTCCCTACGACGTGGAGGGCGGCCCGGAGCGGGTTGCCCAGGTGGTGCTGGACACCCTGCGCCGGCACGTCACCCAGGGTGAATGGCAGGACGTCAAGTCCGGCATGCCGCGGGACCTGCAACGGCTGATTCCCTGACCGGACCCGTGCCCATCCGTCCCGACGATCCGGGTCCGTGTGTCGGACGGGCCGACTACGGTGGGGTTAGAGAAGATCGTGTCGGGGGTACCAACCGCACACGACAGACCCCGCCCCACGGCGGGGCAGCACATCCGAGGGAGCACCCATGGCACTGAACGACGACGACATTCAGACCACCAGCGGCGGCGGCGTCGAGGGTCCGGCCGATGGCGGGGCGACCCCGGGTCAGCATGACGGTGGCGCGGACGGCAGCGCGGAGGGTCCGGCCGATGGCGGGGCGACCCCGGGTCAGCATGACGGTGGCGCGGACGGCAGCGCGGAGGGTCCGGCGGACGGCGGGGCGACCCCGGGTCAGCATGACGGTGGCGCGGACGGCAGCGCGGAGGGTCCGGCCGATGGCGGGGCGACCCCGGGTCAGCACGACGGCGGCGCCGACGGCAGCGCCCGCTGACCGACACCATGGCGATCATCGACCCGCCGGGCGGCCACGGTCGCCCGGCGGTCCCGCCGGCTGCGGCGTCGGCCCTGGCCCGCTGCGTGAGCCTCGAACCGGAGAAGTTCGCCGCCGCCCACTGGGGCCGCGCGCCGCTGCTGTCACGGGCCGCCGAACTGCCCAACGCCGACGGGTTCACCGACCTGCTCAGCCCCGAGGACGCCGACGAGTTGCTCAGCCGACGCGGTCTGCGTACCCCGTTCCTGCGGGTGGCCAAGGACGGCCAGTTGGTGCCGGCGGCCCGGTTCACCGGCGGCGGCGGGGCGGGGGCGGAGATCGGCGACCAGGTCCGCGACGAGCGCATCCTGGAGCTGTACGCCGCCGGGGCGACGCTGGTGCTCCAGGGGCTGCACCGGCTCTGGCCCGCCCTGATCGACTTCACCCGGGACCTGGGCACCGCCCTGACCCAGCCGTTGCAGGTCAACGCCTACCTCACCCCGCCGGGTAGTCAGGGTTTCGCCACCCACTACGACACCCATGACGTCTTCGTGCTCCAGGTCGACGGCCGCAAGCACTGGCGGATCCACCCGCCG
This sequence comes from Micromonospora sp. WMMD714, assembly GCF_029581315.1. Taxonomy (NCBI): domain Bacteria; kingdom Bacillati; phylum Actinomycetota; class Actinomycetes; order Micromonosporales; family Micromonosporaceae; genus Micromonospora; species Micromonospora sp. WMMD714. The sequence continues at coordinate 5,729,437 of NZ_CP120744.1, read as the reverse complement.
GTGCTCACCGACCCGCTGGAGAAGCAGCCCTGGGGCGGCCGGGCCGACGAGGTGTCCGCCACCGCCGACGGGCCGGCCGCGCTCGACGTGGTCCTCGAACCGGGCGACGCGCTCTACCTGCCGCGTGGCTGGCTGCACAGCGCCCAGGCCCAGGAGTCCCGCTCGCTGCACCTGACCGTCGGCATCCGCGCGTTGACCCGGTACGCCCTGGTCGAGGAGCTGCTGGCGCTGGCCGCCGAGGATCCCCGGCTGCGGGCCGGGCTGCCCTTCGGCACCGACGTCGCCGACCCGGACGCCATCGAGCCGGAGCTCGCCGAGACGGTGGAGGCGCTGCGCGACTGGCTGCTGTCGGCCGATCCGGCCGTGGTCGCGGCCCGGCTGCGGGACCGGGCCTGGCCGGCCGCCCGACCGGCCCCGATCCGGCCGCTCGCCCAGGCCGCCGCGCTCGACATGCTCACGGCGGACAGCACGATCGCCCCCCGCGACGGCCTGCGGTGGCAGCTCACCCCCACCGCCGACGGCCGGGTGGCGCTGCGGTTGACCGACCGCACCGTCACCCTGCCCGCCCAGTGCGCGCCGGCCCTGCGGGCGGTGCTCACCGGCACCGGCGTCCGGGTGGGGGAGCTGCCCGGCCTCGACGACGACGCCGACCGGCTGGTGCTGGCCCGCCGGCTGCTGCGGGAGGCGGTCGCCGTCCCGGCGTGAGCCGGGCCGTCCCGACACGGGTCGCCGCGCCGGGACACCTCAGCGGGTCGACACCAGCAGCAGCACCGTGGTCAGCACCCCGGCGGCCAGGACGATCGCCAGCGGGCGGGGGCCGAGCAGGGCGTGCCGCCGGTCGGCCAGCCGTTTCGCCGGTGCCAGCCCGGCCACCGGGCCGAGCAGCGTGACCACCAGCGCCAGCACCGGCATCCCCACCGCCAGGTCACCGCCGTACCGCTGGCCGACCGCGCGGGCGGCGGCCCCGAGGACGTACGCGACGACCGCCCCGGCCACCCCGCAGAGGGCGAGCAGCGGGTTCATCGACCCCGGCAGCTCACCCCGCTGGCCGGTGCGGTCGAGCAGTTCGCGTACCCCGTGCAGCAGCGGCACCGGGTCGCCGGTGACGTCCCGCGCCGGCCCCGGCGGGTCGCCGAGCCGACGGGTGCCCAACCGGGACCGCAGCTCGGCCCAGAGATGACCGACCTCGGTGTCGACCCGTTCCAGCATCGACCGGGCGTCGGTCACCTCCTGCTCGGCGTCGTGGAGCTGGGTGACCGCCTGCTGCACGGCCCGCTCGGCGGCCACGCACTGCTGGTCGTGCCAGGCCTGCGCCTCGGCCCGCTGGGCGGCCACCCGACCGGTCAGCTCGGCGAGCCGGCGGACGTGGGCGGCGTAGGTGTCACTGGCGACCGGTTCGTTCATCGGGACGGACCATAGGGGATGATCACCTGTCCGGTGCGGTGCACCGCCCGGTCGAAGAACAGCCCGCGCCACGGACGCGGGTACCAGTCCGGGCCGCCGGAGCCGGGGTAGAGCGCCGAGCCCAGCTCGCCGCCCTGCACGTCCAGGGCCACCCAGGCGCCGATCTGGTCGGTCCGGGCGGCCGGCCCGCCCAGGTCCGCCCGCATCCGGGCCACCCCCCGCCACCAGGCCAGCACATGGGTACGCCGCTCCGGCCCGTCGTGCAGGATCCGGCGCAACCGGTCCAGGCCGGTGGCTCCGGGCGAACCGGTGGCCAACGCCCCGGCCGCCGCGTCCACGGCGAACAGCAGCAGGTAGTGCGGGGTGGACGGGGTGCCCGGTCGGGTCAGCGCGGTCGCCGTCTCGGCCATCAGCTCGGCGACGGTCTCCTCGTCGTACCAGGCGGCGTCGTCGGCGAGGTCCTCGTAGAGGGCGCGGGCCGCCGGGTCGGCGTCCGGGTCGAGGCAGGCGATGGAGAACCGGGCGCTGCCGGGGCGGTGCTGCCGGGCCAGCGAGCGGGCGGCGGCGTCGAGCACCGCGCACGCCTCGTCGACCCGGGTTCCCAGGACCGCGAGGTTGCGCCCGGGCGCCCGGGGCAACCGCAGCGCCGCCGACCGGGACTGCACGTCGATGATCTCCCCGAGTACGGCGACCGGCCCGCGCGGCGGGAGGTCGTCCCCGGGCGGGGTGAGCGCCCGGAAGTCGGGGGCCTCGGCGAGCCGGGGGATCGCGTCGCCGTCGAAGAGCCGCGCCGGGGCGGCGTCGGCGGGCCGCATCCGCCACAACCGGTGCTGCAGCTCGCTCCAGGTCTCCCAGTCGCTGGCCGACGGGATCCGGGCCACCTGGTTGCCCTCGGTCATCCCCGACTCGGCGTTGACCACCGCGTGGTGCCGGGGCAGCGCCTGCGCGGCGTCGTTGCGTTCGGCGAGGATGCGCAGCGCCTTGGGCAGCGCGATCCGCAGGGTGAACTGGGCGACCAGGGCGGGCCGCCCCCACAGCGCCTCGATGCCCCGGACGTCCTGCGAGGCGAGTACCAGGTGGATGCCCTGCGAGCGGCCCCGGCGGGCCAGGTCCTCCAGCAGGTCGGCGGCCTCCCGGGCGACCACGTCCCGGCCGGCGAGCAGCGCCTGGAACTCGTCGACCACCGCGACGATTCGGGGCCAGTGCCCGGTCGGATCCACCGCCCGCAGCTCGGCCAGCTTGGTGACCTCGTGCTTCTTGGCCGCGTCGGCCCGGCGGCGCAGCTCCTCGGCGAGGAAGCGCAGCAGGGCCAGGCCGAACTCCCGGTCGGTGTTCACGTTGATCCCGACCAGTCGCATGTGCGGCAGCCAGCTCGGGTCGCGGCGGCCCTGGGCGAACCGGGCGAAGGACACCCCCTCCTTGAAGTCGAGCAGATAGAACTCCAGCTCGGCGGGGGAGTAGCGGGCGGCCAGCGCGCCGATCCAGGCGAAGATGAGGTTGGTCTTGCCGGTCCCCGACGGCCCGCCGATCAGGGCGTGCGGGGGGTAGTCGCCGAGGTTCAGCAGCACCGGACGGCCGTGCGGCCCCTCGCCGATCGGCGCGGTCAGCCCGTGCGCCGAGTCCTCCTTCCACATCTGCTCCGGCGGTGGGAGCAGGTCGGTGAAGGGGGTCGGGGGCGGGCCGGCATTGACCCGGGCGGCGACCTCCCGGCAGGTCTCGGTGACCAGGGTGGCCGGTGGCGGCGGGTCGAGGCGTACCGGGGGACCGGGTGGGGTGCCGATGCGGGCCTCGCCCGGCCCGGCGACGATCCGGGTGAGGCTCGGGTCGTCCGGCAGGTCGATGCCCCGGACCACCAGGTGCACCCCGCAGGCCACCCCGGTACGGACCACCCGGTCGAGCTGGCCGCGTTCGTGCCGGGACAGCTCGTCGCCCCCGAGCAGCACCGCCACCCGCCACGGTTCGGGTCGCCGGCCGGTCGCCACGGCCAGGGCGCGCAGGGAGCCGTACTCGCCCGCGAGGACCGTCTCGTTGATCCGGCGGATCTGCTCGACCAGGTCGTCGAGGAGGCGGGCCAGGCCGCCCGGACCGACGAAGGTGAGCAGCCCGGCGGTGCCGAGCGGGGCGAAGCCGGCCAGCCCGCCGCCGAGGTGCTCGGGGTCGTAGCCGTAGAGCCGGACGGCTCCCGGGTCGGCCCGGCCGACCCCGCGCAGCAGCAGTGCCGACACCACCGCGTCGGCGCCCTCCCGGTCGTCGCCGTGCAGCTGCACGTGGCCGGTGTCGAGCAGCGGCACCAGCGCCGGGACGGGTTCCGCGCCGGGCACCCGCAGGGTGCCGATCCGCAGTGGACCGGGGGTCTCGCCGCGGCCGGCCGGGGTGGGCCGCCACGGCGACCAGGCGGCGGAGGCCGCGCCGGGGGCCTCCCGGCGGGCCGCCTCGGTGGCCCGGTGGGCCAGCTCGGCGAGCCGCGCGGCGTGCCGGCGGTCGATCTCGGCGAGCCGTCTGTCGCGTTCGGCGCCCACCCGCTGCGGCACCGTCGCGGCGGCCCGCCGGACCCGGGTCAGCCGGTCCCGGGCGACGGTCAGCTCCGACTCGGCCGAGGCGAGCCGGGCACGGGTGACACCGAGCGCCTCGGAGAGCATCCCCCGCACCCGCGCCGCCAGCTGGGCACGCAGGTCAGCCATGGGGCCTGCCGTCCGCCCACGGACTCCTGCGGCCCGGCGCGGGGAATCCGGGAGGCGGACCCGCTCCCGGCGGCGGGCTCGGCGCGGGCCGGCGTTGCGGGGCCGGCTCGGGCCGACGCGGTGGGCGCGGCTCGGGGTGACGTTCGGCCGGCGGACGCGGCCGGGACCGGTCGGGTTCCGCTGCCCGCTCGGGCTGCTGCCGCGACGGGTCGGGCTCGTCGCGGGGCAGGTCGCGGCCGAGCCGGTCCAGCAGCACGCCGGTCAGCACCCCCGCGGTGACGGCGGGATCGGCGGCGTGCGGCTGTTCGCCGTCCCCCTCGACCCGACGCGGCGGGGGCATCCGGCAGACCCGGGTGAGCAGCGTTTCCAGCACCGGTGGTGGCAGGCCGGGCAGCAGGTCGCGGACCCGGCCGTCGAGTTCCCGGCGCAGCCGGGGCAGGTCGTCGGCGCGGGGCGGATGCCCGAGCAGCTCGCCGGCGAGGTCCCGCAGCAGCGGCGGGGCGATGGCGGCGAGGCCGAGGCCGACGTCGGCGTGGGCGGCGCGCAGCTCCCGGTGCAGCCGGTCCCGGTCGCCGGAGCGGATGCCGGTGACCACCCGGCGCAGCAGCTCCCGCGAGTCGGCGACCCGCTCGTCGGGCTGCTCCGGCGGACCCTCCCGGCCACCGGTCAGCTCGGCCACCCGGACCGCCCACCAGCGCTTGACGGTGGGGTCCTCCTCGGTGGCCGGGGGCGGGGCGGCCGGCGGTGGGTCGGCCTCGCCGCGCGGCCCGTCGTGCCTCGGTGCGGGGCCGGTGGCCCGGGGCGGGGGTGGGCCGTCGGGGGCCAGCCCGATCGCGGCCAGGTAGCCGGTGAGCTGTTCCTGGGCGACCCGCAGCGCGTGCCCGGCCGACTCGGCGTGCTCGGTGGCGGCGGCGAGTTCCGGCACCCCCATCGGGTTGGCCGACTCCTGGCGTACCCAGCGCAGCCGCTCGGTGGCCTGGCCGAACTTCTCCAGCGCCAGGGCGAGCTGGGCGAGCGGGAACTCCTCGGCGGCGGCCCGTACCTGGGCTCCGACGTCCTCGACGATCGACACGGCGGCCCGCTACAGCGACGACACGTAGAGCTGCGCCTGTTCCACCGCGACGAGCGTCGCGGCGAGACATTCCTCCAGCTCCTGGCCGGCCTGGGTGAGTGACGCCTGAGCCGCCTCGACGGTCTCGTGCCCGCTGCCCTCCAACGCCCCGGCGAGGGTCTGCTGTGCTTCGGAGAGCTTCTCCCCGGCGGCCTGTACGGCTGTCTGTCCGTCACCGATCTGTTGAAGGGCGATGTCGATCGCGGCCTTCAGTTCGGCGACGCTCGCCACGATGACCTCCTGGGGGCGGGGAGATCTCCATTACAACGTATACCTGACGGGGAGAGAACATCCGCCCTGTCGGTGTCGCGGCCCGGGTGTCCGGTCACCGCCCTGACGTGCACGAAGTCCCCGAGGGCGTCCCGTCAAAAAGACAGCTGGTCCCGTCGATGGGACTGCCCTCCGGCCGGTTGGGCCGGCCGGGAGACCCCGGGGCGGGGCGCTCGACCGGGCTCAGCCGGGCAGCCAGCGGGGGCCGTACACCTCGGCGCCCAGCGCGCCCACCCGCCCGCGCAGCTCCCGGTCGGCCGTCACCACCAGCCGCCGCCGGTCCGGCGCGTCCCGCACCAGGTCGACGATCGTGTCGTCGCCCGAGCCCGGCGCCGCGACGGTGCGTACCCCGGCGACCCCCGGCACGTCCCGGGCCGCGCCCTCGACCACCAGCACCACCTCGACGGGCGCGGGCAGCTCCGGGGGCACGCCCACGTCGGCCACCGGGACCAACCGGTCGCGCAGCCGGGCCGCCGCCCCGGCCCGGTCGTGCCACCAGCCGTCCGGCCGGGAGCCGACCACGTTCGCACCGTCGACGATCAGCAGCGGGTGGGATTCCATCCGCCCAGCCTGCCACCTCGGGGCGTTTGTCGGGGCGACCGTCGGGTAGCCACCGGCGATCGTGTCGCGCCCGGGTGTCGCCGCCGGCGACCCTGCCGCGGCCCAAGGAGCGGAGGACAGCCATGCTAGGACCCGGGGACTTCGGCTCCGACCCGTGGGACGAGTTCCTGGCCCGGTACTTCGGCCGGGGCGAGGGCGGACGCCGCCCGGCGCACCGGGTCGACATCACCCGCCTGATGACCGCCGACGCCCGGGAGATGCTGGCCGACGCCGCCCGGCGGGCCGCCCAGAAGCACAGCACCGACCTGGACACCGACCACCTGCTCTGGGCGGCGTTGCAGCGCGACCCGCTGCGGGACCTGGTCCGCCGCGCCGGGGCCGACCCGGACGCCCTGGTCAACGCGCTCGGCGGACGCGGCGACGGCGCTCCGCGCGGCGAGGTGCCGCCGAACCTGTCGCTCACCCCGGCCGCCAAACGGGCGCTGCTCGACGCGCACCAGCTCTCCCGGGCGATGGGCGCGAACTACATCGGACCCGAACACATCCTGATGGCGCTGCCGCTCAACCCGGAGTCCCCGGCCGGTCGGATGCTCGCCGCCGGCCGGATCCAGCCCGAGTCGCTCCAGGCGGCCGGGGCGGAACGTGGCCCGATGGCCGGCCCGAAACCCGACCGGGGCACCCCCACCCTCGACCAGTACGGCCAGGACCTCACCGACCTGGCCCGCAACGACCAGATCGACCCGGTGATCGGCCGCGCCGACGAGATCGAGCAGGCGGTCGAGATCCTGTCCCGGCGGACCAAGAACAACCCGGTGCTCATCGGGGAGGCCGGTGTCGGCAAGACCGCCATCGTGGAGGGCCTGGCCGAGCGGATCTGCGACGGCGACGTGCCGCAGACCCTGCTCGGCAAGCGGGTCGTCCAGCTCGACCTGGCCGGTCTGGTCGCCGGCACCCGCTACCGGGGCGACTTCGAGGAGCGGCTCAAGAAGGTGATCGACGAGATCCGGGCGCACCGGGACGAGCTCATCATCTTCCTGGACGAGATCCACACCCTGGTCGGCGCGGGTGGCGCCGGCAGCGAGGGCGGGATGGACGCGTCCAACATGCTCAAGCCGGCGCTGGCCCGGGGCGAGCTGCGGGTGATCGGGGCAACCACGCTGGACGAGTACCGGCGCAGCATCGAGAAGGACGCCGCCCTCGCGCGCCGGTTCCAGCCGGTGCTGGTGCCCGAGCCCGACGTCGAGGACACGGTGGCCATCCTGCGCGGCCTGCGGGACCGGTACGAGGCCCACCACCAGGTCCGGTTCACCGACGAGGCGCTGGTCGCCGCCGCCGAACTCTCCGACCGGTACGTCACCGACCGGTTCCTGCCGGACAAGGCGATCGACCTGATCGACCAGGCCGGTGCCCGGGTGCGGCTGCGCACCCGGACCCCCGCCTCGGACGTCCGGGAGTTGGAACAGCAACTGGAGGACGTCCGCCGGGACAAGGAGCAGGCGGTCGCCGACGAGCAGTACGAGAAGGCGTCCGCGCTGCGGGACCGGCTCGCCGAGCTGGAGGCGCAGATCGGGCGGGCCCGGGGCGACGGCGGGGACAATCAGGTCCCCTCGGTCGACACGAAGGAGATCGCCGAGGTGGTCTCCCGGTCCACCGGCATCCCGGTCAGCCAGCTCACCGAGGAGGAGCGGGACCGGCTGCTACGACTGGAGGGGCACCTGCACCAGAAGGTGATCGGCCAGGACGACGCGGTCAGCGCCATCGCCGAGGCGGTCCGCCGGTCGCGGGCCGGGCTGGCCGACCCGAACCGGCCGATGGGCAGCTTCCTCTTCCTCGGCCCCACCGGCGTCGGCAAGACCGAACTGGCCCGGGCGCTGGCCGAGGCGCTCTTCGGCGAGGCCGACCGGATGGTCCGGGTGGACATGAGCGAGTTCCAGGAACGGCACACCGTGGCCCGGCTGGTCGGTGCGCCCCCCGGCTACGTCGGCTACGAGGAGGCCGGCCAGCTCACCGAGGCGGTCCGCCGCCGCCCGTACGCCGTGGTGCTGCTCGACGAGATCGAGAAGGCCCACCCGGACGTGTTCAACATCCTGCTCCAGGTGCTCGACGACGGCCGGCTCACCGACAGCCAGGGCCGCACGGTCAACTTCAAGAACACCGTGCTGATCATGACGAGCAACCTGGGTTCGGAGCTGATCACCGGAGCCCAGCGGACCGTCGGCTTCGGCGTCGGCGCGCAGGGCGACCAGCAGGAGGCCGACGAGCTGCGGGAGCGGCTGATGCGTCGGCTCCAGGAGAACTTCCGTCCGGAGTTCCTCAACCGGATCGACGAGACGATCATCTTCCAGCGGCTGGAGGCCGAGCAGCTCCGCCAGATCACCGGGCTGCTGCTGGAGGAGACCCGCCGCCGGCTGCACGCCCAGGACATCCGGGTCGAGGTCACGTCGACCGGCACGGACTGGCTGGCCGAGCACGGCTACCAGCCGGAGTTCGGAGCCCGCCCGCTGCGGCGGGTGATCCAGCGCGAGGTGGACAACCGGCTCTCCCGGATGCTGCTGGAGAACCAGCTCTCCCCGGGGCAGAAGGTCACCGTCGACGCCCGGGACGGGCAGCTCACCTTCGACGTGTCGGCCGGCGACCACGCCCCCGCCACCACCTCGCATCCCCGATGACCGGAGGGCGGAGATGACCGAACCCGAGGAGACCGAGGAGAACGCCGAACGGACCGCACCGATCCCGGCCGCCCCGACGGCCAACCCGGCCCGGGTCCAGGTGCCGCCGGAGGGCCTGAAGCAGTGGACCGACGACGGGAACCCGGCACCGCCCGGGCCACCGGAAGAGGAGGCGTGATGGCACGCGAACAGCGACTCGACCCCGAGGTCGAGGTGCTCTGGGAGGACTTCCACGCCGAGGTGAACGTCCCCTCCGAGCAACTGCGGCAGTGGCTGCTGACCAGGGGGTCCGGGGAGGAGGCGTTCGGCCCCGACCCGGATCTCGACCTGCCCGAGCCCGGCCGGCAGATCCTGGCGGTGCTGCGTAAGCGCAAGGTCGACATCACCCCGGCCGACGTCGCGGTGATGCGGGCGGCGATCGACCGGATCCGGTCGTTGGTGGACGAGCGGCCCGGCGGCGGCAACGCCGACGACGAGTGGCGGCACGCCCTGCTCGACCTGGGCCACGACGTCCTCGTCGAACGCTGACCCGCCCGGTCGACGGCCGTGCCGGTCCGCCGTGCCCGTGGGGGGCCCGACGGCCGGGCACCCGGGACGCCGTCCCGGGTGCCCGGCCGTCGGGGGGCTACCCGGACCCGAGGCTGGGCAGCTGCAGGCCGGCGGCGTCGGCGGCGTCCTGCCGCTCGGCGCGGGTCTGCTCCTCCCGGCTGAGCAGCGTCGCGTACTCGGTGATGTCGGCCGGGTCGGGCACCTCGGGCAGCCGGCGCAGGAACGCCTCGACGTCCCGGGCGGCGGCGGTGTGCGCGCTGGCCGCCCGACGCAGCAGCTCCCGCTGGTCGGCGGCCGGATAGAGATCGGTCATGCAGGGCTGATACCCGTCGTCACGCCGTTCGCACCCGCCCGGTCGCGCGGGCCGCACCGCCGTCCCGCGCGCCGAACTCCGGATGTCGCAGCAACCAGGCCAGGTAGTCGGGGTGGGCGGCCAACGAGTCGGTGTACGCGGCCACCGCGTCCTCCAGGACGGGATCGGCGACCCGGGCCGCCGGGGACTCCGGGTGCCAGCCGAGCAGCAGCCGCCACCGCAGCGGGGTACCGGCCAACCGGCGCGTCACCAGGCCGGCGACCGGGCGGAAGGTGGCCTGGCACAGGGCCACCGCCTCACCGGCGTCGACCAGGTCCATGCAGCCACGGACGTCGGTCTCGTACACCTTGCGGGGGGTGAAGCCGGCGCGGGCGCACGCGGCGGCGAAGCAGTCGCCGAAGCAGCCGTCACCCGGCGCGGCGACCCACTGCTCGTGCCGCAGGTCGCCCAGGCCGACCTCGTCGCGGTCGGCCATCGGGTGGGCGGCCGGCAGCAGCACCAGCACCGGGTCGACGGCCACCTCCCGCCAGGACAGGCCGAACTCCGCCGGCGGGGTGGCGTCGCCGCAGATGCCGGTCAGCGCGAAGTCGAGCCGGCCGCCGGCGACCAGGGCGGCCAGTTCGTCGGCGGACCAGGACGCGTAGGTGGTGATCTGCGCGTGCGGCTGTTCGGCGGCGAGCCGGTGCACCAGCCGACCCAGGATCGGGCTGTTCACCCCGCCGAAGCGGTACCGGCCGAGGGCGTCGTCGGCCCCGGCCAGTCGGGCCGCCTCGTCCTGGAGGCCCTTCATCGCCGGCAGCAGCACCCGGGCACGGGACAGCACCAGCTCGCCCAGGGCGGTGGGGCGGGCACCCCGCCGGTCCCGTTCGAACAGCGGGCCGCCCAGCGTCCGCTCGATGCGCTGAAGCTGGGCGGTCAGGGCCGGCTGGGCCAGGCCGAGGGCGGACGCGGCTTTCGTCACGCTGCCCGTCTCGGCGATCGCGCAGACCACCCGCAGGTGGCGCAGCTCCAGGTTCATAGGGTGACGGTATGGCCACACGTCGATAGACGGAAGGGTCTGGACCGAACCGGGCCGACAGACCTGACGGATAGGGGTCGACCGATCACCGCCCGGAACGGCGGGTGAGGTCGGACAACTGGGTACGGCGACCGGTCACCGCGTCGCGCAGCTTGTCCACCACCCCCACGGCCGGTTCGACGATCCGGTTCCACGGCGGGGTGGCCGGGGTGCCCGGGTGCGGTCGGGTCGGGGCCGCCTCCTCGGCGATCGCCCACCGGTTGCCCAGCCGGATCAGCTCCGCGTCGGTGGCCACCTCGCGCAGCGGGGTGATCAGCTCAGCGACCGCCTGCACGTGCCGCCGGATCCGGGCCGCCACGTCGGCGAGCGTCGGGTCGTCCGGGCCGCGGAGGGCCTTCAGCGCGGTGAGCAGCGCCACGTCCGCCGTCACCTCCCGGTCCACCCGGTCGGCGGCGGCGGGCAGCGCGGCGCGGGCGGCGGGCAGCAGGTACTGCTCCTCGGCCGAGAGGTGCCGCGACACCACGGCGGTGAGCACCTGGAGCACGTCCCGCCGCCGCTGCACCGCCAGGCTCTCGTCGGTGACCTGGTCGACCAGGTCGAGGAGCTGCCGGTGCTCGGCGTCGGCGAGGTCGGCCATGCTGCGCCCGCCGGGGCGGTAGGCGTCGTCGGCGGCCGGTGGCAGCGGGGGCAGGGGTACGGCGGACATGACGCCCTCCTCGGCGGGGCCGGCACGGGTGGCCGGCCGGTGCGACGGGCGGAACGGGGACGCCAGCGCCGGTACCCGTACCCGACGATCGGCAAACCCGGGACGGCCGCGCCGCCGGGGCCGCCGGTCCGGGCCGGCCGGCGGGCGGCGCGGCGGCCCCGGCGCGGCGGCGACGGGCGGGTCGGGCGGTTCGCGGCGCGGCCGGCGACTGGTAGAAAGAGGCGATGACGAGCGACGCCGCCTCCGCCCCGCCCGACCCCACCGCCGAGGTCGTCGACCTCTGCGGTGACCTGCTGCGCATCGACACCACCAACACCGGTGACAACGCCACCAGCGCCGGCGAGCGCCGGGCCGCCGAGTACGTCGCGGAGAAGCTCGCCGAGGTGGGCGTGGACGTCGAGATCCACGAGTCCGCGCCGGGCCGGGCCAACCTGGTCGCCCGCATCCCCGGCGTGGACCCGGGCCGGGACGCCCTGCTGGTGCACGGCCACCTGGACGTGGTGCCGGCCGACGCCGACGAGTGGTCGGTGCACCCGTTCTCCGGGGAGGTCCGCGACGGCTACCTGTGGGGCCGGGGCGCGATCGACATGAAGGACTTCGACGCGATGGTGCTGGCGGTGGTGCGGCACTGGCAGCGCACCGGCGTCCGCCCACCCCGCGACATCGTGCTGGCGTACACCGCCGACGAGGAGGCGGGCAGCGACTACGGCGCGCACTTCCTCGTCCAGCACCACCGGGGGCTCTTCGACGGCTGCACCGAGGCGATCGGCGAGGTCGGCGGCTTCTCGTACTCGATCAGCGACGCCCAGCGGCTCTACCTCATCGAGACCGCCGAGAAGGGCCTGGACTGGCTGCGGCTGCACGCCCGGGGCCGGCCCGGGCACGGTTCGTTCATCCACGACGACAACGCGGTCACCGCGCTGGCCGAGGCGGTGGCCCGGATCGGCCGGCACCGCTTCCCGATCACCGTCACCCCCACCGTACGGGCCTTCCTGACCGAGGTGTCCGACGTGCTCGGCGTCGAGCTGGACCCGGACGACCCGGAGACGGCGATCGCCAAGCTCGGCCCGATCGCCAACATCATCGGCGCGACCGTCCGTAGCACCGCCAACCCGACCAGGCTGGCCGCCGGCTACAAGGACAACGTCATCCCCGGGCGGGCCACCGCCACCATCGACTGCCGCAGCCTGCCCGGCCAGTCGGAGATGCTGGAGCGGCAGCTGCGCGAGCTGGTCGGCCCGGACATCGAGATCGAGTACATCCAGCGTCAGCCCGCCCTGGAGACCACCTTCGACGGCGATCTGGTCGAGGCGATGTCGGCGGCGCTGCGGGCCGAGGACCCGGGGGCCCGGCCGGTGCCGTACATGCTCTCCGGGGGTACCGACGCCAAGGCGTTCGCCCAGCTCGGCATCCGCTGCTTCGGTTTCGCCCCGCTGCGGCTGCCGGCCGACCTCAACTTCTCGGCGTTGTTCCACGGCATCGACGAGCGGGTACCGGTGGACGGACTACAGTTCGGCGTGCGGGTGCTCGACCGGTTCCTCCGCAACTGCTGACCGGTGCCGGTGCCGCACCCCCCCATTCCTCGAAGGGACTGCCTCATGACCGACCAGCACGCTGAGCTGGACGTCGCCCTGGAGCGCGTGATCGACGCGGCCCGCGCCCACCTGACGGCCGTACGGGCCGCCCAGGGGCGGATCGACGACGACGACGTCTGGCAGGCGTACGTGGCGTTGAACAACGCCTCCTTCGCCTACGACGAGCAGCTGCTCGACGCGTTCGGCGAGGTCACCCCCTGGGACGTCGAGTCGATCGACCCGGACGAGGCGGACGAGCGGTTCGGCTCCGGCGAGGGTGACCCGGCCACCGACCCGCACCCGCAGGTCATCTCGGTGCGGCAGCGCCGTGACTACCGGGTGCCCAGCGTCTCGGCGCTGCTGCGGGTCGCCGAGGTGGCCCGCCGGGAGGGCACGCCGGAGGGCGACGAGCCCGCGCCGGTCGAGGGGGTGGGCGAGGCGGTGCTGGAGCTGTTGCAGGGCGGTGACGGCTCGCTCGGCGCCCTGGACGTGCCGGAGCTGGAGCCGTTGGACGGCGTGGTCATGGTCAGCGAGGTCGGCACCCCGGTCGACCTGGAGTCGTTCAGCGACGACGACCCGGTGGGTCCGTTCACCCCCGCGGCCGACGACCGGCTGGTGGGCCGGCTCGACGAGCACCCGTTCCTCGACGAGGACGACCACGACCACGCCGGGCACCAGCACTAGGCGGCGGCCGGCCGGGGCACCGGCACTAGGCGGCGACGGCCGGCCCGGGGCGGCACGCACCGGGCCGGCCGTTCCCGTACCGCCGCCGGGTGCCGGGCGGGTCAGTAGGACAGGCCCGGTTGGGGCTGGTTGACCCGACGGCGACGCAGCATCACCTTGCGGGTGCCGTCCCGGAAGAGCTGCACCCGGGCCAGCTCCCAGCCGGAGAACTCCGCCTGGATCGCCAGTTGCGCCGCGGCGGTCAACCGGTCGACGTTGGGCGGCAACCGCAGCGGCGCGTATTCGTAGTCCATGGCACCCATGCTGCCCAGCCCGGCGTCCCCGCGCCACCCCTTAGCCGGTGCGCCGCGCCACCCTCGGGGGCGGCCGCGCCCGCCGTGGGGTCCGCGGCGGGGTCAGCCCTCACGTTCCGGGTAGCCGACCGGCACCGCGGACACGTCGTCCAGGGCTGTGGTGATCTCCTCCGGCAGGGTCATCCGTTCCACCTGCAACGCCCCGAGCAGCTGGCCCACCGTCCGGGCGCCGAGGATCGGCGCGGTCACCCCCGGCCGGTCCCGGATCCAGGCCAGCGCCACCTCCAGCGGGGACACCCCGAGCCCACCGGCGGCGATGCTCACCGCCTCCACGATGCTGGAGCAGCGCGGCTCCAGGTAGGTGGCGACGAACGGCTCGAAGTGCGCCGAGGCGGCCCGGGAATCCGCCGGGCGACCGTTGCGATACTTGCCGGTCAGCACCCCCCGCCCGAGCGGCGACCAGGGCAGCACCCCCAGGCCGAGGGCGGCGCAGGCCGGCAGCACCTCCCGCTCCACCCCCCGCTCCAGCAGCGAGTACTCGACCTGGGTGGCGACCACCGGGGACCGTCCCGGCCAGGCGGCCTGCCAGGCGGCGGCGCGGGCGGTCTGCCAGCCGGAGAAGTTCGACACCCCGACGTACCGGACCCGGCCGGAGGCGACCGCGTGGTCCAGCGCGGCCAGGGTCTCCTCCAGCGGGGTGTCCGGGTCGTAGCCGTGCACCTGCCACAGGTCGACGTGGTCGGTGCCGAGCCGGCGCAGGGAGGCGTCCAGGGTGCGCAGCAGGTGCCCGCGGGAACCGTCCCGCCGCCGGCCACTGCCCGGACGCAGGCCCGCCTTGGTGGCGATCAGCACGTCCTCGCGGGGGACCAGGGTGCCCAGCAGCGACCCGAGCACCGACTCGGCGTCCCCGTCGGCGAAGACGTCGGCGGTGTCGACCAGGTTGCCGCCCGCGTCGAGGAAGCTCTTCAGCTGGGCCGCCGCGTCGTCGGCGTCGGTGTCCCGGCCCCAGGTCATGGTGCCGAGCGCGAGCCGGGAAACCGCCAGCCCGCTTCGGCCGAGCGGTCGCTGTTGCATGGGTGAACCTTATTTCGAACCCGGCGCAACCGATATCCTCGCTCCCGGCATCTCTGCCTGTCGGGTCGCCGATCCGACCGTCACCACCGCCCTGGGTCGCTCGTTTGGCACTCCACGCGCCGGCCCGGTCGCTCGTCGTCCACCTCCCGTCGCGGCCCGCGGCACGCGGCCCGTCGGCGGGGGCGAGCCGGTGGGCGGCGGGGGCCGGGTCATTGCGTAACCTGATGCGACCTGTGGGTGCGGGATGGGGAGGATCAGTGCGACTCGGGCTCAACCTCGGATATCAGACAGCGTGGAGTACGCCGGCCGGCTACCTGGCGCTCGCCCAGGAGGCGGACCGCCTCGGCTACTCGGTGGTGTGGGCGGCGGAGGCGTACGGCTCCGACTCGCCGAGCATGCTGGCCTGGATGGCGGGCCAGACCGAGCGGATCGACCTGGGCAGCGCGGTGATGCAGATCCCCGCCCGGACCCCGGCGATGACCGCGATGACCGCGGCGACCATCGACGCGCTCTCCGGCGGCCGGTTCCGGCTCGGCCTGGGCGTCTCCGGCCCGCAGGTCTCCGAGGGCTGGCACGGCGTCCGGTTCGCCAAGCCGCTGGCCCGCACCCGCGAGTACGTCGACATCGTGAAGCTGGCGGTGGCCCGCAAGGAGGTCGCCTACGACGGCGCGCACTACACGCTGCCGCTGCCCGACGGCCCCGGCAAGGCGTTGCGGCTGGGCTTCCATCCGCCGCGCGCCCACATCCCGGTCTACCTGGCCGCGGTCGGGCCGAAGAACCTGGAACTGGCCGGTGAGATCGCCGACGGCTGGCTGGCCGTCTTCTACTCCCCGGAGTTCGCCGAGGAGCAGCTCGCCTCGGTGCGGGCGGGCCGGGCCCGGGCCGGCAAGGAGCTCGCCGGTTTCGACGTGGTGCCGTCGGTGCCGGTGGTGGTCGGCGACGACGTGGCCGCCTGCGCCGAACTGGTCCGCTGGTACGCCGCGCTCTACGTCGGCGGGATGGGCAGCCGGCAACAGAACTTCTACAACCAGCTCGCCACCCGGATGGGTTACGGCGACGCGGCCCGCCAGGTGCAGGACCTCTACCTGGCCAAGCAGCAGCGCGACGCGGCGGCGGCGGTGCCGATGGAGTTCATCGACCGCACCTCGCTGCTCGGCCCCAAGGAACGCATCGCCGAGCGGATGCGGGAGTACGCGGCGGCCGGGGTGACCACCCTGTCGGTCACCCTGTTCGTGGCCGACCGGGAGAGCGGCGTGCTGACCCTGCGGACCGTCGCCGAGGCCCTCGACCTCTCGGGAGTCGGCGAGTGACCTGGGTCGAGGCCATCGTCCTGGGCATCGTCCAGGGGCTCACCGAGTTCCTTCCGGTGAGTTCGTCGGGGCATCTGCGGATCACCTCGGCGATCTTCTTCGACCGGGACGCGGGCGCGTCCTTCACCGCGGTAACCCAGCTGGGCACCGAGGCGGCCGTGCTCATCTACTTCGCCAAGGACATCTGGCGGATCACCCGGACCTGGCTGGTCGGCATCAGGGACGCCTCGGTCCGGTCCAGCCTCGACTACCGGATGGGCTGGTACGTGATCGTCGGCTCGATCCCGATCGGGCTGTTCGGTTTCCTGTTCAAGGACCAGATCCGCACCGCCGGACGCAATCTGTGGGTGGTCTCCACCACCCTGATCGTCTTCGCCTTCGTGCTGGCCTTCGCCGAGTACTGGGGCCGGCAGACCCGTACCCTGGCGAACTTCCGGATGCGCGACGGCATCGTGATGGGCTTCGCCCAGGCGATGGCGCTGGTCCCCGGGGTGTCCCGCTCCGGCGGCACGCTCACCGCGGGCCTGCTGCTCAACCTCACCCGGGAAGCCGCCGCCCGGTACTCGTTCCTGCTGGCCATCCCGGCGGTGGTGATGTCGGGCATCTTCAGCGTCGGGGACGTCTTCGAGCCGGCCGCGCCGGGCACCTCGGTGCCGTCGGTGGCGCAGATGGTGGTCGCCACCATCATCGCCTTCGGTGTCGGCTACGCGGCCATCGCCTGGCTGCTGCGGTACGTGGCGCACCACACCCTGTACGTCTTCGTGCTCTACCGGGTGGCGCTCGGCACCCTGGTGCTGGCGCTGCTGCTCACCGGCACGATCAGCGCCACCTGATCCGCCCCGGCCGACGGCCCCCGACACCGCCGCCGGTGTCGGGGGCCGTCGCCGTCCGGACTGCGCCTAGGGTGGGGGCGTGGCGACCCTTCTGCTTCTGCGACACGGCCGGACGACCGCGAACGCCGACGGTGGCCTGGCCGGCCGCCAGCCGGTCGAGCTGGACGAGACGGGCCGGGCCCAGGCGGTCGCGGTCGGTGACCGGCTGCGGCCGGTGCCGCTCGCGGCGGTGGTGACCAGTCCGCTGATCCGCTGCCGGCAGACCCTCGAACTGGCGCTGCCGCAGGCCGAGCCGGTGGTCGAGGACGGGCTGATCGAGTGCGGCTACGGCGCCTGGGAGGGGCAGCCGCTGAAGAAGCTGGCCAAGGAGCCGCTCTGGCCGGTGGTGCAGCAGCATCCCAGTGCCGCGGTCTTCCCCGACGGCGAGTCGATGGCGCAGATGTCGGCCCGCGCGGTCGCCGCCGTCCGCGCCTGGGACGCCCGGATCACCGCCGAGCACGGGCCGGAGGCGGTCTGGCTGGCGTGCAGCCACGGCGATGTGATCAAGGCCATCGTGGCCGACGCCCTCGGGGTGCACCTGGACCTGTTCCAACGCCTGGTCGCCGATCCGGCCTCGGTCACCGTGATCCGTTACACCCCGCTGCGGCCGTTCCTGGTCCGGCTCAACGACACCGGCGGTGACCTGGCCGCCCTGGTGCCCCCGCGGCCCAAGCGGCGGCGTCGGGCGGCCCGGCCGGTCGACTCCGACGCGGCCGTCGGCGGGGGCGCGGGGAACGCCGGCTGAACCGGCCGACCACGACCGGGCCGGGCCGCGCCGTTTCGCCCTCGGCTGATTCGGCGTCGGTGCCTTGCGCGACGGTTCCACGCTCCGGATAGGGTCGTGGGTATGACCCACCAGGTGCACGCGTTCGAGCCGCCGGAGCGGTTCGTCGCCGGGACGGTCGGGGCGCCCGGGGAGCGCACGTTCTTCCTCCAGGCCCGCGGCGGTGGCCGGCTGGTCAGCGTCGCGCTGGAGAAGGTCCAGGTGTCCCTGCTCGCCGAGAAGCTGGAGGAGCTGCTCTCCGAGGCGCAGCGCCGGTTCGGTGTCGAGCTGCCGGAGGCACCGGCCGCCGTCGGCGACAACGACCCGCTGGACAGCCCGGTCGACGAGGAGTTCCGGGTCGGCACCCTCGGGCTGGCGTTCGACGTGGACTCGGCCACCGTGGTGATCGAGGCGATCGCCGCCGGTGAGGCGGAGGCCGAGGTCGAGCTGGGCGACGACGAAATCGACGAGGACGACGACGAGGAGCCGGACGAGGATCTCGACCGGCTGCGGGTGCGGTTGACGCCCGAGGCGACCCGCGAGTTCATCGAGCGGGCCCGCCGGGTGGTCAACGCCGGCCGTCCGCCCTGCCCGCTCTGCGGCCAGCCGCTCGACCCGGCCGGTCACCTCTGCCCCCGGCACAACGGCTACCACCGGTGACCTCGTCGGAGGTGCAGCGCGAGGACGCCAGCGCCGCGCTCCGGCTGCTCTGCGACGGTGAACTGGAGCTGGAGGGTCGCCTGGTCGACGCCTCCAACACCACCCTGCGGGCGACCCTGACCCTGGACGACCGGACGGCCCGCTGCGTCTACAAGCCGGTGCGCGGTGAGCGTCCGCTCTGGGACTTTCCCGACGGCACCCTCGCCGGCCGGGAGGTCTCCGCGTACCTGGTCTCCCGGGCCACCGGCTGGGACCTCGTCCCGCCGACGGTGCTACGGGACGGGCCGCTCGGCCCGGGGTCGTGTCAGCTCTGGATCGACGAGCCCGACGACGCCGAGCCGCTGGTCGGGTTCGTGCCGGCCGAGGCGGTGCCGCCGCGCTGGTTCCCGGTGGCCGCGGCCCGGGACGAGGACGGCTCGGCGTACGCCCTGGCGCACGCGGACGATCCCCGGCTGGCCCGGTTGGCGGTGCTGGACGCGGTGCTCAACAACGCCGACCGCAAGGGCGGTCACGTGCTGGTCGGTGCGGACGACCGGATCTACGGGGTGGATCACGGGGTCTGCTTCCACGTGGAGGAGAAGCTCCGCACCGTGCTGTGGGGCTGGGCCGGCCGGCAGCTCCCGCCGGACGCGGTGCAGGTGCTCGACACCCTCGCCGGCCAGCTCGCCGGGGAGTTGGGCGAGGAGCTGGCCGCGCACCTGACCCTCGGCGAGATCGCCGAGGTGGGCGCCCGGGTGCGGCGGCTGCGGGACACCGGCCGCTACCCGCTGCCGCCGCAGGAGTGGCCGGCGATGCCCTGGCCGCCCATCTGAGTCGTTGTCGCGTTGATCACCCGAGCGGTTCCTCCGGGTGGCCGGAGCGCTCGTTAGGCTGACGGTCATGGACTCTTGGGTGGGACACGAGGTGCCACGGCTGCCGGGTGACGCCGGGCCACTGAGCTTGTACGACTCGGCCCGGCGCGGTGTCCACCCGAGTCGTCCCGCCGGCGCGGCGACCATGTACGTCTGCGGCATCACTCCGTACGACGCCACCCACCTGGGGCACGCCGCCACCATGATCACCTTTGACCTGGTGCAGCGGATGTGGCGCGACGCCGGGTCGACCGTCCGGTACGTGCAGAACGTCACCGACATCGACGACCCGCTGCTGGAGCGGGCCGAGCGCGACGGCGAGGACTGGAAGGTCCTGGCGATGCGGGAGACGGCCCTGTTCCGCGAGGACATGGAGGCGCTGCGGATCATCCCGCCCGCGCACTACGTCGGCGCGGTGGAGTCGATCCCGGAGATCGCCGACCGGGTCCAGGAGCTCCTCAAGGACGGTGCCGCGTACCGGCTCGACGACGGCAGCGGCGACGTCTACTTCGACGTCGCCGCCGCCCCGGCGTTCGGCTACGAGTCGAACCTGAGCCGGGAGCAGATGCTGGAGATCTTCCCGGAGCGCGGCGGCGACCCGGACCGGGCCGGCAAACGCGATCCGCTCGACCCGCTGCTGTGGCGCGGTGCCCGCGACGGCGAGCCGTCCTGGCCGGGCGGTGAGCTGGGCGCCGGCCGGCCGGGCTGGCACATCGAGTGCACGGTGATCGCGCTGAACCTGCTCGGCGACCGGCTCGACGTGCAGGGCGGCGGCAACGACCTGATCTTTCCGCACCACGAGTGTTCCGCCGCGCACGCCGAGCGGCTCACCGGCGAGGCGCCCTTCGCCGACCACTATGTGCACGCCGGCATGATCGGCCTGGACGGCGAGAAGATGTCCAAGTCCAAGGGCAACCTGGTCTTCGTCTCCCGGCTGCGCGCCGACCGGGTCGACCCGATGGCCGTCCGGCTCGGGCTGGTCTCCGGCCACTACCGGGACGACCGGGCCTGGACCGACGAGGTGCTGGACGCCGCGCACCGGCGGCTGGACCGCTGGCGGCGGGCCGCCGCCGCGCCGTCCGGGCCGTCCGGCGCGGCCTTCCTCGCCGGGGTACGTGAGCGCCTCGGTGACGATCTGGACACCCCGGGCGCCCTGGCGCTGGCCGACAGGTGGGCGGCGGCGACCCTCGCCGGCACCGGCGACGACCCCGGAGCCCCCGCGCTCTTCGCCGTCACCCTCGACGCCCTGCTCGGCATCCGCCTCTGACAGTGAGGACGTAGGGGCGGTTCACCCGGCTGGTCCGGCCCGGCCGCACGGGGGAGCGGATCACCCGGCTCTGGTCCGGCCCGGCCGCTGACGGTGGTGCGCGCTCACCGGCCGCCGCGTCGTGACGTCGGCTGGCGCAGCGCGACCCGGGTCTGGGTCTGCACCACGCCGCAGCTCTTCTTGAGCCGACGCAGCAGCGAGTCCAGGGCCGCGGTGTCGCGCAGCCGGGCCCGCAGCAGGTAGTCGTAGGGGCCGGTCATGTGCACCGCGTCGATGATCTGCGGGATCGGGGCGATGGCGGCGACGAACGTCTCGTAGTCGGTGTCGGCGTTGAGCAGCACGTCGACGAACACCTCCAGGCCACCGTGGGGTTCGGGTGCGTCGTGGCCGGTGACGACGGTGTAGCCGAGGATGACGCCGTCGTCCTCCAGCCGGCGGACCCGGGCGGCGGTGGCGTTGGTGCCGAGGCCGATCCGGCGGCCGATCTCGCTGAACGAGCACCGCGCATTGTCCTGCAGGATGCCGAGAATCTGCTCGTCCAGCTCGTCCACACCGGGAATCGTACGGTGCCGCCGGATAATTGTCGGCGGCTCGCCCGCGTTTCGCCCAGACTCGGGGGATGGTTGATGACGTCGTGGTGCTCGCGGTCGCCGGCTTCGCCGCCGGGCTGGGGGTGGCGATGCCGCTCGGGGCGATCGGGGTGCTGGTCGTTCGGGAGGGGATGCTGCGCGGCCACCGCAGCGGGTTGGCCGCCGCTTCCGGCGTGGCCACCGTCGACACCCTGTACTGTCTCGGCGCGCTCCTGACCGGGGCCGCGATCGCGCCGGTGATCGCCTCGTGGGGGGACACCCCCCGCTACCTGTCCGGGGTGGTGGTCATCGCGCTGGGCTGCTACCAGCTGATCGCGCTGCGCCGCGCGCCGACCGGCGCGCGCCCCGCCCCGGTCGGCCCCGTCACCGCCGGTCCTCCGACCGCCGGTCCGGCCGCCGACCCGGGGGCCGGTGCTGTCGCCGTAGACCTGGCCAGGGCCGGTGCCGCCGGCGGTCCGGTGCCGGTGGGGGTGGGTCCTGCGGGTCCGCCCGGTGCCGGCGTGGCGACCGGAAACCGGTCGGTCTACGCCCGGTTCGTGCTCCTGACCGCGATCAACCCGTTGACCCTGCTGTACTTCTTCGCGCTGGCCGGGATGGTGACCGCCTCGACGGGCACCTGGATCGGACCCGCCGTGTTCGTCGCCGCCGCCGGTCTGGCCTCGCTGCTGTGGCAGACCGTGCTCGCGATGATCGGCGCGGCCCTGGGCGCCACCGTCCCGCCCCGGGTGGGCGAGGTGCTCGGGGTGGTGGCCTCACTGGTCGTCGTCGCGCTCGGGGTGGCCGTGCTGGTGGCCACCGCGCGCACCTGACGCGTTCCCGGGTCGACCCGCCCACTGTCGCCCGCCGGTGTGCGCGGTGGGATCCCGGTCAGCCGAGGACCAGGCCGGGGTCCGGATCCGGGTCCGGCGCCGGGGCGGGTACCTGGTACTCCTCGGTCAGCGTGGTCATCGGGCCGGGCCAGGTGGCCTGGGCGACCTCGATCGGTCTGCGGTGGGCGTCGTAGGCGACGTGCAGCAGGTGCAGCACCGGGGTGTCCGGGCGGATCTGGAGGGTCTCGGCCTCCTCCCGGCTGGGCTGGCGGGCGCTGATGGTGTCGGCGGCGGTGGTGTACCGGCGTCCGGTCGCCTCCTCGGCCTCCTGGTAGAGCGGCCGACCGAACGCCTCGGCCCGCTCCAGTGAGGTGCCGGCGGTGTCCTTCGGCAGGAACCAGGAGGCGCCCACCTCCACCGGGGAGTCGTCGGTGCGGACCAGGTGCCGGCGGCAGAGCAGCTCGGTGCCGTCGGCGACGCCGAACGCGTCGGCCACCTCGGGCGGGGCGGGTGCCCGGCCGACCGAGACGAGCTGCTGGCGGTACCGGGCGGCGAGGTCGGCGTGGTAGCCCCGGAAGCCACCGTAGCGGCCCCGGGAGAGCCGGTTGAGTCGCCGCCGGGTGCCCCGGACGTACGTACCGGAGCCGGGTTTGGTGATCAGGATGCCCTCGACCCGCAACTGGTCGACGGCACGCTGCACGGTCTGCTTGGCGACCCCGAACATCTCGGCGATGGCCGGGATGGACGGCAGCCGCTCGCCCGGCCCCCAGTCCCCCCGGCGCACCTGGGCCTTGAGCTGCGCGGCGATCTGCCGGTGCGGGAACTCGGCGGCTCCCGGGTTGATCTGCACGCCCGCCTCCTCATGACAGCTAGGTTCCTAGGATGCCCTAGCGGGAGTGACGGCGCCACCCCGGACACGCGACCGCCCCGGTCAGCTGACCGACCGGGGCGGGCCGACGGTAGGCGTTGTTACCAGGAACCGGCGGTGGGGCCGGCGGAACCGCCCCGACGACGCAGGTACTTCTCGAACTCCTGGGCGATCTCGTCGCCGGTCAGCGGGGTGATGCCCGCGTCACCGACCCGCTCCTCCAGCTCGCGGACGTACTCGCCCAACTCGGCGTCCTGCTCGGCGGCGCTGCGGACCCGCTGCTCCCACTCGGCGGCCTCCTCGGCCAGATCGGCCATCGGCACCGGCAGGTCGAGCACGTCCTCCACCCGGTGCAGCAGGGCGAGGGTGGCCTTCGGGCAGGGCGGGTTGTTGGCGTAGTGCGGCACGTGCACCCAGAACGAGACCGCGTCGACCTCGGCCCGGGTGCAGGCGTCCTGGAGCACCCCGACGATGCCGGTGGGCCCGTCGTAGCGGGTGGGGGTGAGCTGGTAGCGCTGGGCGGCCTGGGCGTCGGAGGCGCTGCCGCTGATCGGCAACGGCCGGGTGTACGGCACGTCGGCCAGCAACGCGCCGAGCAGCACCACCCGCTCCACCTCCAGGCTGTGGCAGATCTCCAGCACCTGCTGGCAGAAGGTGCGCCAGCGCATGCTCGGCTCGATGCCCCGGATCAGCACCACGTCGCGCTCGGTGCCCTCGGGGCTGGCCACCATGAACTTCGTGGTGGGCCACTCCACCCGGCGTGTCTCGCCGTCGGACATCGTGATGGTCGGGCGGCTGACCTGGAAGTCGTAGAACTCCTCCGGGTCGATCTCGGTGATCTCCCGGGCCTGCCAGACCTGTTCGAGGTGTTCCACGGCGGCGGTGGAGGCGTCCGCGGCGTCGTTCCAGCCCTCGAAGGCGGCGATCGCCACCGGGGACCGCAGCACCGGCAGCCCGTCGAACTCGGTCACGCCGTCACCTCGCCCCGCTCGTCGCCGACGGCGCCGGGGGTCGTCCCGGTCACCCGCCCGCCGTGCACGGTGGCGTCCCTGATGTCCTTCACGTCCGCCAGCCTACGTCCCGGCGCGGCGGGTGGCCCGTCGGCCGCGCCGGTCCGCCGACCCGCCGGGTCACCGAACCGGTACGA
This sequence comes from Micromonospora sp. WMMD714, assembly GCF_029581315.1. Taxonomy (NCBI): domain Bacteria; kingdom Bacillati; phylum Actinomycetota; class Actinomycetes; order Micromonosporales; family Micromonosporaceae; genus Micromonospora; species Micromonospora sp. WMMD714. The sequence goes on along the minus strand of NZ_CP120744.1, from coordinate 5,705,393 downwards.
ACCGGCCCGGTGAGCGGAGGGACACATAGTGGGACGGCGCCGGGGGTCAGCAATCGGCGGGACTCGCGCACTAACCTGAACCTGTGCGGACTTCGTTGCGGGATGTGCTGGCCGACCGGATCCTCATCGCCGACGGCGCGATGGGGACAATGCTCCAGGCTGCCGACCTGAGCCTCGACGACTTCGAAGGGCTGGAGGGCTGCAACGAGATCCTCAACGTGACCCGGCCCGACGTCGTCCGCGGGGTGCACGAGGCGTACCTGGCGGCCGGCGCGGACTGCGTCGAGACGAACACGTTCGGGGCGAATCTCGCCAACCTCGCCGAGTACGACATCCCGCAGCGCATCCGGGAACTGTCCGAAGCCGGCGCGCGGATCGCCCGGGAGGCCGCCGACGCGTACGCGACCGCCGATCGGCCGCGCTTCGTGCTCGGCTCGATAGGCCCCGGCACCAAGCTGCCCACCCTCGGCCACGCCCCGTACGCGACGTTGCGCGACGCGTACCAGGAGAATGCCGCCGGGCTGATCGCCGGCGGCTCGGACGCGCTGATCATCGAGACCTGCCAGGACCTGTTGCAGGTCAAGGCGGCCGTGGTCGGATCCAAGCGGGCGATGGCCGAGCTGGGGCAGCAGGTGCCGATCATCTGCCACGTGGCGGTGGAGACCACCGGGACCATGCTGGTGGGCAGCGAGATCGGGGCGGCGCTGGCGGCCATCGAGCCGCTGGGGGTGGACCTGATCGGGCTGAACTGCTCCACCGGCCCGGCCGAGATGGGCGAGCACCTGCGGTACCTCTCCCAGCACTCCCGGATCCCGCTGTCGGTGATGCCGAACGCCGGCCTGCCGGTGCTGACCGCCGACGGGGCGTACTTCCCGCTGACCCCGGTGGAGCTGGCCGACGCCCTGGAGCGGTTCGTCGCCGACTACGGAGTGGGGCTGATCGGCGGCTGCTGCGGCACCACCCCGGAGCACATCCGGGCGCTGGCCGAGCGGCTGCACGACGCCACCCCGGCGACCCGGGAGCCCCGGCACGAGGCCGGCGTCTCGTCGATCTACCACCCGGTGCCGTTCGCCCAGGACGCGTCGGTGCTGATGGTGGGGGAGCGGACCAACGCCAACGGCTCCAAGGCGTTCCGCGAGTCGATGCTCGCCGCCGACTGGCAGGCGTGCGTGGAGGTGGCCCGCAGCCAGGCCCGCGACGGGTCGCACCTGCTCGACCTGTGCGTCGACTACGTCGGCCGGGACGGCACCCAGGACATGCGGGAGCTGGCCGGTCGGTTCGCCACCGCGTCCACCCTGCCGATCATGCTGGACTCCACCGAGCCGCAGGTCATCGAGGCCGGGCTGGAGATGCTCGGTGGGCGCTGCGTGGTCAACTCGGTCAACTTCGAGGACGGCGACGGCCCCGACTCCCGCTACGCCCGGGTGATGCCGGTGATCGCCGAGCACGGCGCGGCCGTGGTGGCGCTGCTCATCGACGAGGAGGGGCAGGCGCGTACCCGGGAGTGGAAGGTCCGGGTCGCGGCCCGGCTGATCGACGACCTGACCGGCCGCTGGGGGATGGACCGGTCGGACATCCTCATCGACGCGTTGACCTTCCCGATCGCCACCGGCCAGGAGGAGACCCGCCGGGACGGCATCGAGACGATCGAGGCGATCCGGGAGATCGCCGCCCGCTACCCGGGGGTCAACTTCACCCTGGGCATCTCGAACGTCTCCTTCGGCCTCAACCCGGCGGCCCGGCAGGTGCTCAACTCGGTGTTCCTGAACGAGTGCGTGCAGGCCGGGTTGACGTCGGCGATCGTGCACGCCAGCAAGATCCTGCCGATGTCCAAGATCCCCGAGGCGCAGCGCGAGGTGGCGCTCGACCTGATCTACGACCGGCGGCGCGAGGGCTACGACCCGGTGCAGCGGTTCATCGAGGCGTTCGAGGGCGTCGACGCCGCGTCGGCGCGGGCCACCCGGGCCGAGGAGTTGGCCGGGCTGCCCCTGGAGGAACGGCTCAAGCGGCGGATCATCGACGGCGAGCGCAACGGCCTGGAGGCCGACCTCGACGCCGCGATGGCGCAGGGCCGGTCCCCGCTGTCCATCATCAACGACATCCTGCTGGACGGCATGAAGGTGGTCGGCGAGCTGTTCGGCTCCGGGCAGATGCAGCTGCCGTTCGTGCTCCAGTCCGCCGAGGTGATGAAGACGGCGGTGGCCTACCTGGAGCCGCACATGGAGGCGGTCGAGGACGGTGGCAAGGGCCGGATCGTGCTGGCCACCGTGCGTGGCGACGTGCACGACATCGGCAAGAACCTGGTCGACATCATCCTGTCCAACAACGGCTACGAGGTCGTCAACATCGGCATCAAGCAGCCGATCAACGCGATCCTCGACGCGGCCGAGGAGCACCGGGCCGACGCGATCGGGATGTCCGGGCTGCTGGTCAAGAGCACCGTGATCATGAAGGAGAACCTCGCCGAGATGGCGTCGCGCGGGGTCGCCGAGCGGTGGCCGGTGCTGCTGGGCGGGGCGGCGCTGACCCGCGCGTACGTCGAGGACGACCTGCGGGCGATGTTCCCCGGCCAGGTGCACTACGCGCGGGACGCCTTCGAGGGGTTGGCCCTGATGGACCGGGTGATGACCGCCAAACGCGGTGGCGCCCCGGTGATCGACCCGGAGCGGGAGGCGGCGCTGGCGGCCCGGCGGGCGCGCCGGGAGAAGCAGCGCACCCTGGTCACCGAGGTGCTGCCGGAGCTGCACGACGCCTCGGTCCGCTCGGACGTGGCGACCGACGTGGTGGTGCCCACCCCGCCGTTCTTCGGCACCCGGGTGGTCAAGGGGGTGCCGTTGGCCGACTACGCGGCGCTGCTGGACGAGCGGGCCACCTTCCTCGGCCAGTGGGGGCTGCGCGGCACGCGGGGTGGCGACGGCCCGTCGTACGAGGAGTTGGTGGAGACCGAGGGGCGGCCCCGGCTGCGGTACTGGCTGGACCGGCTGATCGCCGACCAGGTGCTGGAGGCGGCGGTGGTGTACGGCTACTTCCCGGCCTACTCCGAGGGCAACGACCTGGTGGTGCTGGACGAGAACGGCAACACCGAGCGGGCCCGGTTCTCGTTCCCCCGGCAGCGGCAGGAGCGGCGGCTCTGCCTGGCCGACTTCTTCCGGCCGAGGGGCGACCAGCTGGACGTGGTGGCGTTGCAGCTGGTCACCGTCGGGCAGCCGATCAGCGAGTACACCGCCAAGATGTTCGCCGCCAACGAGTACCGCGACTATCTGGAGGTGCACGGGCTGTCCGTGCAGCTCACCGAGGCGCTCGCCGAGTACTGGCACCGGCGGATCCGCTCCGAGCTGACCCTGCCCGATGGCGGCACGGTCGCCACCGGCGACCCGTCCGACCTGGCCGGCCTGCTGCGCAACGACTACCGGGGCTGCCGGTACGCGTTCGGCTACCCGGCCTGCCCGGACCTGGAGGACCGGGCGAAGGTGGTGGACCTGCTCGGCGCGGAGCGGATCGGGGTGCAGCTCTCGGAGGAGTTCCAGCTGGTGCCGGAGCAGGCCACCGACGCGATCGTGGTGCACCACCCGGAGGCGAACTACTTCAACGCCAAGTGACACCTGAACTGCTTGGGAGCATGGTCCCCATCCGAGGGTCTGACAGGGTGGGGACCATGGGCTGAAGGGGCGTCGATTACCCGACGGGTGCGGCCCCGGCCTGTCGGTCGTAGGTGTCGAGTCCCACAAGGCGTCGGCCGGGTTGAATCTGCCCGCGCCCCTGGGGATGTCACGAGAGCCTGTACGGGCACATCTCGGCTGTGTAGCATAGCGGCCCTAGTCGAAGGACTAGGGCCGCTATTATTGGCGATAGGATTCCGCGAAAGGCGTGATTTGCCTTAGCAGAGTTTGGTTGGCGAAAGCACCAGCTTGGTCACCCTGGCGTAGTCCGGGTACCAGAAGTTGTCGTTGTTGCAGAACGTGTCCTGCCTACCAGTGCTGTAAGTGATGTAGCCTGACCATCCACGGCTTCTGAAGTTGGCCGCGTCCTTGTTGAAAGGATAGTATGTCCCAGTGCAGCTGAACGTGGACTGGGTGCCGTCGCGGTAATCCAGAATCGCCGAGACGCTAGCGGACTGGCAGCTCTGAGCCCTTGCCTGAGCAGGGTTCGTGGCGACCGTGAGGCTGGTGGCGATGGTCATGCCGACTAGCAACGCCACCTGCATTGACTTTTTGGCACCGGTGATCCACGGCGCTCTTGTTTCCATCGTGCTGCCTTTCCCCCGTGTAAGCCTCGATTGAGCGGCTGCTATGAATATAGCCCTCTTGCTCCCGTGAATGCAATAGGCGGAGGCGGGTGGGCAAGCGGGTACGGAGGCTGACGATCCACGGCTGCGCGGATGTGGGACATTGGTCAGCGGGTTGCGCAGGTAATGCGTCCGGCAGCGCCGGCACCACCCCGATCCTGGGCTGCTCGACCAGCTTCTTCACCTGCCGCGTTGAGACGCCGTGCAGATTCGACGTGGACACCATCGATACCACGTCCTGATCGGCGCGCCGGCGGTACGTCAGTAGTGTCGGTAACCGATGGGGGCACCCGAAGACCGAAGACGCGGACGTGCCCCCGCTGCCGGTGCGGTAGCGGGGGCACGGCTGGTCCGCCTACCTGGTCAGGGCAGGGTCCATTTCTGGTTGGCGGCGGACAGGCAGGTCCAGAGGTGGACGGCCTGGCCGTCGGCGGTGGCGGCGTTGCGGACGTCCAGGCACTTGCCGGGGAGCCCGACGATCGGCGGTGACGAGACCATCCACGATGACGTACCGGGTGGACCGCCCTCCGCCGAGCCGGTGCCGCCGTCGTCCGACGGCGCCACCGGCCGGTCTGGTGGAGCGTCAGGTGGCCAGGGTGGCCAGCGGCTTCAGGCCGTAGGTGCGGGCGTAGCCGTTCTCGGTGCCCACCAACAGGTCGACGACCTGGAAGTAGCGGTCCCAGAAGGGGGTCTCGCGCAAGGCGTCGATCAGCAGGCGGTAGGCGTCGTGGTCGTCCGCCTCCCAGACCCAGATGTCGGTGACCCGCGCCGAGTAGAACTCCGTGTCGTAGAAGCGGGAGCGGACACCGCGGGTGCGGGCCTGGATGACGGGGAGAACGTGGGTGGTGAAGGCCGTGACCCGTTCGGCCACGGTCATCGCCAGCCATTCGGGCGTGGTTTTGACCAGCATGAAAGCGGTGACCGGCGGCTCGGTCCGGTCAGCGGGCATCGACGGTCTCCTGCGTGCCGAGGACGGCGGGTCGGAGCGTCTGGGCGCACCACTGCGCGAACGCGGTCGCCGGCCACGCCTGCGGTGAGCGGGCGATGCCCGAGTCCAGGCCCTCGTCCTTGGCGCGTTTCATGTCGACCATGGCCTCGACGAACGCCTCGTTGAGGCCGTAGCCGAGCATGGTGGAGCGCAGTTCGTCGAGCGACTGGCGCTGGTAGCGGACCGGACGGCCCAGTTCCTCGGTCATGATGCGGGCCAGGTCGTCGGGGGAGAGGTCCTGCGGACCGAGCACAGGGACCTCGCCCACGCCGGTCCAGGAGCGGTCCAGCAGCAGCGCGGCCGCAGCGGCGGCGATGTCGGCGACGGCCACCATGGGGGCCGGACGGGCCGCGGCGACGGTGTCGGTGAAGACGCCGTCGTCGCGGATCGTGTCGACCTCCTCCAGCAGGTTCTCGAAGAAGGACGGGCAGGCCAGGGCGCGGTAGGCGACGCCGGAACCGGCGATCAGGTCGTCCATGGCCAGGGAGGCGGTGACCAGCCCGGCCCGGGCGGCCTGCGGGGTGCCACGGCCGAGCGCCGAGATGCCGACGACATGGCCGACGCCGTGAGCGGCGAAAGCCCGCGCGGCCGGGCGGGTGAAGCCGCTGTAGGCTTCGTCGGGCGGGACGGAGGCGTCCGGCGGTACCAGCCAGAAGACGGCGTCCGCCCCGGCGAGGGCACGCTCGACGGTCGCGGCGTCGCCGTGTGAGCCGACGACCACCTCGACCCGTCCACGGACGCCCTCAGGTAGCCGGGCCGGATCCCGGACGACGACACGCAACTCCTCACGACCTGCGGTCGCGTCCTCGATCAGTAGCGACAGCAGCTGCCGCCCGATGTTCCCGGTGGGACCGGTGATGACGATCATGAAACCTCGATTGTCGGATCGACGGGACTCCTTCATCGTGCTGACAGGCATCGCATTGCCACAATGGGAACTTCAGCATCCGATCATTGCCTGAAGTGGAATGAGTGTGTGGGTAGCCCAGCCTCGAACCTCGATGCCAACCTCGCCGTCGCTCTCGACGCCCTACTGACCGAGCAGAGTGTCACCCGCGCCGCCGCACGGCTGCAGACGTCGCCCGCGGCGATGAGCCGTAGCCTGGCCCGGCTGCGCCGGGTGCTCCGAGATCCACTACTGGTGCGGGCCGGGCAGACGATGGTGCCCACTCCGCGCGCCGAGGCACTGCGGGACGAGGCTGCCGCGGTGGTGCGCCGGCTGGAGGCGTTACTCGCCCCGAGCGGCGGGATCGACCCCGCGGCACTGCGGCGCACCTTCACCGTCCAGGCCGCGGACCTGGTCGGCGCCGCGTTCGCGCCCGGTCTGCTCCGGCTCGCCCGACGCCGGGCGCCGGGCGTGTCGCTGCGGGTGCTGGCCGAGGAGTGGGAGGCTGGCCCCGCGCTGCGTGACGGACGGATCGACCTGGAGATCGGGGCCATCGACCACGTCGACCCGGAGACTCACGTCGAGGAACTGGTCACCCTACGGATGGCGGCCGGCGTCAGGGCTGGACACCCGCTCACCGAAGGAGCGCTGACGGCCGCCAGGCTCGCTGCGGCCGAGCACGTGGCGGTCAGCCGCCGCGGACGCTTCACCGGGCCGCTGGACACGGCCCTGGCCGCGCAGGGGCTCGCCCGGCGGGTCGGCGCCGTGCTGCCCGGCCACCTGGCCGCGATGCTGATGGCCGCAGCCGAGGACGTGGTCTGCCTGGTGCCGACCGCACTGCCGGGCGAGCCCTCGTCGCGGCTCAGCGACGCGGCGTACGCGCTGGGGCTGCGCCTGTTGGAGATCCCACTGCCACTGCCACCGCTGACGATCGGTATGGCCTGGCACCCACGCCACAGCGTCGACGGTGCCCACCAGTGGCTGCGTGACGCCGTGCGCCGGGTACTCGGTCCCGCCGGAGAGGAATAGTCGAGGCTGGACCCGGACGGGGTGGCGGGTCCGCGTGTGCGGACGCGGCGGATCACCGACGCTGTCGGGCCATCCATGTAGCCGAGGGTGCCGCCGCCGAGTTGGCCTTCGCCGTGGCTCAGGTCGAGCACGATGTTTCCGTGCCGGTCGAGCCGGGCCGCGGTCACCGTACGGTCGAGGTCGTACTCGCTGAAGATCAGGTCGCCGGGGGCGATCGGGACGGGGCTGGTGGCCCTGGCGTGCACGGTGAAGGTGCCGGGGTGGAGCCCGGCGGCGTCGATCGGCCCGAGCCGTGCGGTGTGCAGGGTGACCGAGGTGACCTGTTCACCACCGTCGAGGGTGGTGGCGTCGAGGGTGAAGCTCACGCTGGTGGGGTGGTGGTCGGCGGCGTGGGCGGCCGGGCCGGGCAGCGTCAGGCCGACAGCGGCGCCGGTGCCACCGGCCAGGACGGTGCGGCGAGTGACGGACGTTGACATGCGGCCCCCGGACACTTACGCAGGCGATCATCGATGGAGAGTCAACCTGGCGTCGTGGAGATCCGCTGGCAACCGGTGCAGGATCCGGAGCATCCGTCAGGTTCCTGTCAGGACGGCCCGCCCGGGTCGCGGTGCACTGGTGAGCCCGCCACCTGCGCCTCGTGGCTGTCGCCGTGCCCTCGCCGTCGGCTATCCCCGACCGGCGGTCCCGGGGGCCGACGCCCGCCGCCGGATCGGCTCGCCCGATGACCTGCGTACGCGAGAACAGGCCCCGGGCACCGCCCGCCTGGCTATCCTGTGGCACGCCGTGACGGGCACGGCTCGCGGCACGAACCCAGCGGGAGGCGACCACTGTGACAGTCTCCCCACGCCGGGGCACCTGGCCGGCGACGACGGTGGCGGCGCACGGGGTCCTGGCCGTCCTGACGGTGCTCGCCCTGGTAGGTAACCGGTACTCCGGCGCGCACCCGGGGCAGATCCTCGCCGCGGCGGGCGCTGCCGTCCTGCTCCACCGGGCAGCGGTAGTGTCCCGTCGGCGACCGTGGGTGGGGTACGCGACCGGCGCGCTGGGCATGCTCGTCCTGGCGACGATCTCCTTCCCGGGCTGGTCGGCGATCCTGCTGCCGTCGGCCCTGTGTTTCCCCTTCACGTTGTGGCGGCTGACCGGCCTTGTCCCGGTCAGATCCTCGGTGGTCGCGCTGGCTGTCGCCGTACTCGGGATCGTCGTCACCGAGGCGGTGGCGTGGAGCCGGCTGCCCCCCGGGATCCCGGGATGGACCCTCCTAATCGAGGGCGGGCTGTTGGTGGCCGTGGTCGGCGGTGTGTGGGGTGCGGCCGTGCTGGTGCGTCGGCGGCACGAGGCGGGCCGGCGGGCCGAGAGCGAACGGCTGGCCGTGGCGGTCGCGGACGAACGGGCCAGCATCCGCCGCGACCTGCACGACGTGATCGCTCACACGGTCACCGTCATGGTCGCGCGGATCGAGGCCGCAGCGGTGACGACGGCGGATCCGGCGACCCGCCGCGAACTGGGCGACATCGCCGAGACGGGCCGGGACGCCCACCAGGGCCTGCGAGCGATGCTGGCCACCCTGGGGCCGGCCACGGCACCGGACGCCGGTGCCCGGCGCGGGCAGGTGCCGATCTCGTTGGATGCCATCGCCGACCTGGTGGCCTCGGCGGCCAGCCCGCTGCACGCGGTGACGTTCACGGAAGTGGGCCGGCGTCGGCCGCTGAGCCTGAGCGCCGAGGTGGCGGCGGTCCGTACCGTGCAGGAGGGCGTCACCAACGCGCTGAGCCACCTCGAACCGCCGGTCGCGGTGACCGTGCGCCTCCGGTGGACCCCGGCCGAGCTGGAGGTGGAGGTGCGCGACGACGGCGGTACGGCGCGGCGCGGCATCGGCAGTCGGGGCACCGGCCTGCTGGGTGTCGGGGAACGGGTGCGTACCGCCGGCGGCAGCCTGTCGATGGCCCAGGGGGACGACGGATGGGTGCTGCGGGCGCGGCTGCCCACGAAGGAGGGGGCATGACCGGGATCCGGGTGATGCTCGTCGACGATCAGGAACTGTTGCGGGCCTCTCTGCGGACGGTCCTGTCGGTCGACGAACGTATCGAGGTCACCCACGACGTCGCGAACGGCAGGGACGCGATCGAGGTCGTCCGGCGGCACCGTCTCGACGTGGTGCTGATGGACATCCGCATGCCGGGCATGGACGGGGTCGCCGCCACGGCGGAGATCGTCAGGATCGCCCCGGCGACCCGGGTGCTCATGCTGACGACGTTCGACGACGACGACCTGGTCGTGGCCGCGATCCGAGCCGGCGCGAGCGGCTACCTGACCAAGGACGTCCGGCCCACCGCCCTGGCGCAGGCGGTGTGTGACGTGGCCTCCGGGACGTCGGCGCTGGCCCCGGGGGTGGCTGCGACGGTCCTCGATCTCGTACGGCAGGCGCCGACCCGCAGGGCGGGGGCGCTGGACGGCCTCACCCCGCGCGAGGTCGAGATCTTCGGCCTGCTCGCCCGCGGCCGGTCCAACGGCGAGATCTGCGCGGAACTGGTGCTGAGTGAGAACACGGTGAAGTCGCACGTCAGGTCCGTGTTGCAGAAGCTGGGTCTGCGGGACCGCGTGCACGTGGTGATCCACGCGTACGAGAACGGGCTGGTCGGTCGGCACGATCTGCCCGGCTGAGGTTTCACTCCGCCGGGTGGTGCCGCCTCACCCCGTGGTGTGATGACCGCCGCCGGGGGGCTGCCTAGGTTCGACGTCGTGACCTTCCTACCTCTGCGTCTGCCCTGGTTGACCTGCCTGACCGCCGTCGCCGGTGTGCTCCTCGCCGTCCTGCTCGGCCCGGCGGTGCCGGCCCACGCCACCGGTGGAGGGCCGGTCGACGACTACCGTTCCGCCTACGCGCCGCCGGGGGTCGCGGCGGCCGTGATCGACGGGTCGTCGGTCGAGACGACCGTGCGGGGCCGGGACGGCGACGGCGACGCGGTGACGACGGGAACGCTGTTCCGGATCGGCTCGATGAGCAAGTCGATGACGGCGGCGGCGGTGATGCTGCTGGTCGACCGGGGCCGTGTCGCCCTGGACGCCCCGATCGTCACGGTCCTTCCCGACTTCCGGATGGCCGATCGGCGCTTCACCGCGATCACCGTGCGGCACGTCCTCAGCCATACGTCGGGCCTGTCGAGCAGCACGAACGACGAGTACCCGTTCCCGCCGCCGCGCGACGCGCGGGAGGCCGTGGCCCGACTGGCCGACGAGACCCTGGCCGCCGATCCAGGGAGCCGAGCGGTGTACCAGAACACCAACTACACGATCGCGGCGAGGATCGTCGAGGTGGCGTCGGGCAGGCCCTTCGACGACTTCCTGCGTGCCGAGCTGTTCACCCCGCTGGGGATGACCAGTACCCGCTCGACGCCGGGGTGTTCGGACGGTGCCGAGGGGCTGCCGTCCGGGTATCAGGTCGTTCTCGGGTTCGCCTTTGCGGTGCCGGAGATGCCGGGGATGTGTGCCGGCAACGGCGGGGTGATCTCGTCCCTGGACGACATGGTGCGGTGGCTGCGGTTCAACCAGGGCGGCCCCGGTGCCGGCCTGCTGAGCGCCGCCTCCCTGGCCGAGCTGCACACCGTCCAGCCCGGGGCCGGCGACTACGCCCTGGGCTGGCAGGCCCGCCGGGGCACCTCGGGCGTACCGCCGATGATCGGCCACGGCGGCACCCTGGCGACGTGGACCGGGGACATGGTCTTCTCGCCCTCGACGGGTGAGGCTGCCGTCGTCCTGACCAACGGTGTCGGCGCCCCCGGCGAACTCTCGGCCAACCTCCTCGCCGAACGGTTCGGGACACCGACGAAGCCGATGAGCAATCCGCTCGACACCGTGAACGCGGTCCTGCTCGGGCTCACGGTGGTGCTGGCGGCGCTGCTGGTCACCGCGGCCGTCCGGGCGCGCCGCTGGGCCGTGCGACGCCGCACGGCGCGGCGACCGCTGCTGGTGCTGCGACTCGTGCCCCTTGCTCTGGCGACGGTGCTGGGCGCCACACTGCCCGCGCTGCTGCCGATTCTGCTGTTCGGCGCGACGTTCGGCTTTGCGTACTGGATCGTCTTCGCCTGGCTGCTGCCGCTGCTGACGCTGCTGTGTCTCGTCAGCTGTGTGCTGGGGGCGGTCGCGTTGGTCCGTCGCCTCTGGTGTCTGCGTGACGCCGGTCCGGCGGTGCGCGCAGTGGACAGTCCCGTGGTGGCCGGGTCGACGGCGTGATCTTCCCGCCGACCGGGTGCCGCAGGGGCCTGTCCCGCCTGTGTCACCCGGTCGGTCGGCAGGCGGCGGGACCGACGCGGCGACGACATCGCGGTCCGCGTCGACTACTGCGGCGTCTGCCACAGCGATCTGCACCTGCTCAACGGGATCATGCCGCACTACCGGAACACCGCCGGCGTGGTGCCCGGCCACGAGTTCACCGGCACCGTCGCCGCCGTCGGGGCTGCAGTCAGCCGCTTCGCTCCCGGCGACCAGGTCGCCGTCGGCACCCTCGTCGACTCCTGCGGGGCCTGCTCGATGTGCCAGGTAGGCCAGGAGAACTTCTGCCTCGAAGGCCCCACCAGCACCTACGGCAGTCCCGACCGGCTCGACGGCACGATCACCAAGGGCGCGTACAGCCGTGAGTACGTCCTGCGGGAGAAGTTCGCCCACCGGCTGCCCGCCGGCCTCGACCCGGCCGGTGCGGCTCCGCTGATGTGCGCCGGCATCACCATGTGGGAGCCGCTGTGCGGGGCGGGAATCGGCTCCGGCAGCCGGGTGGCGGTCGCCGGCCTCGGTGGCCTCGGCCATCTGGGTGTCAAGCTCGCTGCCGCACTCGGTGCCGAGGTCACCGTCTTGAGCCGTACCCCGGGCAAGGTCGACGACGCCCGGAAACTCGGCGCCGCCGATCTGCTCGTCACGACCGACGACGCCCAGCTCGCGCGGGCCGCCAGCCGTTTCGACCTGATCCTGGACACCATCTCCGGCCCGCACGACCTGTCGCCGCTGCTGCGGCTGCTGACTCTCGACGGCACCCTCAGCGTGCTCGGCTTCCCCATGCCGACAACGGTGAACCTCATGGAGCTGAGCTCCGGCCGCAAGAAGCTCAGCTCATCGGGCACCGGCGGCATCAGGCACACCGCCGAACTGCTGGCCTTCGCGGCTGAACACGGCATCACCGCCGACATCGAGCTGCTGCCGTCCGCCCGGATCCGGCAGGCCCTCGACCGGCTCGGACGCGGCGACGTCCGCTACCGCTTCGTACTGGACCTCGCCGACCTCGACTGACACACCACCGGCACCGCCCGGCTCGACGCACGGTGGCCCCGGCTCCCCGGCCGACCGTTCTCCGCCGCTGCCTGACCAGGCTGCGGAACCCCGCGTCGCCGCCGGTCACGGCACCACCGTGAGCGTCGGGACCGGCCATGGTGTCCTGCCCGGCCACGGGACGCGGTGGCGGTGACCACCGCACCCACCCCGGGCAGGACACCCCGCCGGCGCGACCGACACACCGGCCACGGTTCCGACCCGCCCACCGGGTCACCCGCTCACGCCGTACGCCGAGGCCCTAGTTGCCGACGCCGAGGCTCGCCATGAACGCCGCGGGATAGCGGTCACCGCGCGCGGCGCCCTTCGGCACGGCCGCCTCGATCTCGTCGAGATCGGCGGCCGACAGCGTCACCGCCAGCGCCGGCAACGCCTCGGCCAGCCGCTGCCGGGTACGCGCACCGACCAGCGGGACGATGGACGGGTCCTGCGCCGCCACCCACGCGATCGCCAGCTGCGCCACCGTGCACCCCTTCGCGTCGGCGACCCGGCGCAACGCCTCCGCCAGGGCGAGGTTGTGCGCCCCGTTCTCGGCCGCGAAGCGGGGGGCGTGGTTACGCGGATCGTCCGCCCGCCCCGGCACCCAGTTCCCCGAGAGCAGACCACGGCCCAGCACCCCGTACGCGGTCAGCCCGATGCCCAGCTCCCGCAGCGTGGGCAGCACCTCGGCCTCGACCGCCCGCGACAGCAGCGAGTACTCGATCTGAAGATCAGCGATCGGGTGTACGGCGTGCGCCCGGCGGACGGTCTCCGCGTCGACCTCGGAGAGCCCCACGTACCGCACGTAACCGGCGTCGATCATGTCCTTGATCGCGCCGATCGTGTCCTCGACCGGCACCGACCGGTCGAGCCGGGCCGGCCGGTAGATGTCCACGTGGTCGACACCGAGCCGGGTCAGCGAGTAGCTCAGGAAGTTGCGCACCGAATCCGGGCGGGAGTCCTGCCCGGCGAACGTCATGCCCGGCCCCACCTGTTGCCCGAACTTCACGCTCAGCAGATAGCTGTCCCGGTCGCGTCCCCGCAACGCCTCCGACAACAGCAGCTCGTTGTGCCCCATGCCGTAGAAGTCGCCGGTGTCGACCAGCGTGACCCCCGCGTCCAGCGCGGCCCGCACCGTGGCGATGCTCTCCCTGCGATCGGCCGGGCCGTACGCGCCCGACATGCCCATCGCCCCCAGCCCCACCGCGGAAACGGTCGGACCTGTGCTGCCCAGCGTGCGTGTCTGCATCGGAACTCTCCCTCGTCGGTCGATCTCGGCTCCACCCTGCGCCGCTTTCCGGCCGGCCGGCAGCGGAGCGCTCATCGGGGGAGCGCCACTCCCTGGCTCGGTGCCCCGCCCCGGGGGCAGCATGGAGGCATGCAGCGTGAGCAGCTCGCCGACTTCCTGCGGCGGCGGCGCGAGGCCATCCGCCCCGCCGAGGTCGGCATCGCCGACAGCCCCCGTCGCCGCACCAGTGGCCTGCGCCGTGAGGAGGTCGCCCTGCTCGCCGGCATGTCCGTCGACTACGTCGTCCGCCTCGAACAGGGCCGGAGCAGCCAGCCGTCGACCCAGCTCCTCGGCGCCCTGGCCCGGGCACTGCGCCTGACCGACGACGAGCGGAGCCACCTGTTCCACCTGGCCGGTCACCAGCCACCACCCGCCGAGGGTGTCGCCCGCCTGGCCCGGGCCGGCCTGGTCCGCCTGCTCGACCTGGTCGGCGACACCCCCGCCATGGTCCTGTCCGACCTCAGCGAGGTGCTGGCGCAGAACCGCATGTCGATCCTGCTCGCCGGCGACCACACCGGGCTGACCGGTGACCGCCGCTACGTCGCGTACCGCACCTTCACCGACCCGACCATCCGCGACCTCCACGGCCCCGAGGAGTGGCGACGGCACGCCCGCCAGCAGGTCGCCGACCTGCGCGCGGTGGCGGGCCGGCGGGCCGGCGACCCGACCGTGACCGGCCTGATCGAACGGTTACGGGCGGCCAGCGACGACTTCCGGCGGCTGTGGGCCGAGCACGAGGTGGCGGTACGCCGGGCCGACCGCAAGACGTTCAGGCACCCGCGGGTGGGCCGCATCACGATGGACTGCGAAACCCTGGTCACCCCCGACCTCGGCCAGCTGCTGCTGGTGCTGACCCCGGCCGACGCCGAGTCCCGGGAGAGGCTCGAGCTGCTGCGCGTGCTGGGCGTCGAGGAGTTCCCGGCCGGCGTGCCCCACTGACGCGCCCACGCCCGACGGCAGCGCTTCGCGGGCCGACGTCGGCGCCCGCCCGTCGGACTCAGCTCGGCAGTGCGTCGCCTGCGGCCGGTTTCGGGGCCGTCGCCATGGTCGTCGGCCAGCGCAGGTCGACCCCCCGCCGGGCCAGTTCGGACTGGAATTCCTCCAGCAGTTTCGCGCTGGCCCGGACCCCGTGCGGCGATGTCTGGCGGTCCAGGCAGTAGGCGGCCAGCGCGCCGGCGGCCTCTCCGATCGACCACTCGGCCGGGTGCACCCGGTAGCAGCCGTTGGTGATGTGGGTGGTGCCGACGGCCTTGCCGGCGGCGATCACGTTGGTGACCCGCTCGGGTAGCAACGCCCCCAGCGGGATCTCGAACGGGTGCGCCGCCACGTCGAGATATCCGTCACCGCCGGTCGTCGGGTGCAGGTCGATCCGGTAGTGACCGGTGCCGACCGTGTCGGGATAGTGGACCGCACCGGCGGCGCCCCGCACCGCGACCGACAGGTCCTGCTCGGTCGGCGTGGTCACCGCCACCAGCCGGCGGGCCTCCCGGATGTACGGCGCCTGCGCGAAGCCGTCGTCGGTGCCGGTGACGTCGGGGCGCAGCCGCAGGCCGGGGAAGCCGGTGCCGCCGTCCGGGCGGGGTGCCTCGGTCTGCAGCCAGTACAGAAAAGCCTGACTGGCCCGCCTGGCCCGCCGGACGTGCCGCTCGGCATCCGGCACGCCGAACAGCGGCCCGTCCAGGTAGTCGTTCATCGGCCAGTTGACCACCGTCACGTCGCTGGGGAACAGACCGGGCCGGAACGCCTGCCGGTCGAGGATCCGCCGGTACGTCCACAACTCCGGCGCGATCAGGCCCTCCTCCATCGAGGTCGCCGTCGACCGGGGGTTGGGGGTGAACCGGCCGGTGACCGCCCGACCGGTCCGCGGATCGGGGTAGGCCCAGCTGAACAGGGGGCCCGGCCAGCCGGGTGCGGTCCGGGTCCGCCAGTGGTCGTAGTCGGCCGGCCGGTCCACCGTGTGGTCGCCGTCGACGTGTTCGAGGGCGAAGCAGACGGTGGCCGCCTGCATGTTCAGCGGCGCGGGCCGGTCCGGGGCGCTCGGTTCGCCGGTCTGCGCCTGTGACTCGGTGCCGGTGCGGTGTTCGATGCCGGCCAGGGCCAGCAGTTCACCGGTCTCGCTCGCCTCCAGGACGAGGCTGGCCCCGAGGTGGCGCAGCGTGCCGTCGGCGAGTCGGACGGTCAGGACGGTCAGCGTGTCCCCGTCGGTGTGCGCCCGTTCGACCTGCGCCCGGGTGTGCACGGTCAGCCGCCCCGCTGCCCGCCACGGGGCGATCATGGCGTGGAGTACGGCCAGTGCGGCCCGGGGTTCGTGACACAGCGGGCTGACCCAGCCGTTACCCGGGTTGAGCGGCCGGCCGGATCCGTCGGACGTCAGCGGGTACCAGGTCCGGTAGTGGTCGCGTACCGCCTGCCGGAACCGTCGGTAGCTGGCCGTCGAGCCGTGCGTCTCGATCCAGGGGTGCTCGTCCGGCGGCACCGCCTGCGAGGTGAGCTGTCCGCCGATCCACCGGTACGGCTCGACGACGACGACCCGGGCGCCGCCCTCGCAGGCGGCCAACGCGGCGGCGATCCCGCCCACGCCCCCGCCGACCACCAGGACGTCGGTGTGCTGCTCCGTCGGGCTGGTACGCATCAGTCCGCCTCGCCTCGTCGTGCGGTCAGGGAGAAGTGGTAGCGGTCGCCCCGGTAGAGCGACACCGCTCGTTCGACGGCCCGGCCGCGTCCGTCGTAGCCGATCCGGCGGACCTCCAGCAGCGCCGCCGAGGGCGGGATCTCCAGCAGGTCGCACTGCCGCCGGGTGGGTACCACGGCGGCGATCATCTGCTGTGCCACGGTGACCTGCACGTGGTAGCGGTCCTTCATGATCCCGTAGAGCCCGGTGTCGAGGTTCTCGACCAGCAGGCCGGGGAACAGGTCGGCCGGCAGGTGCACCTCTTCGAGGCACATCGGTGCGCCGTCGGCGAGCCGGAGCCGTTCCACCCGGTAGAGCAGTGACCCCTCGGGCAGGCCGAGGTCCGAGGCGTCCGCGTCGCGGGCGACCATCGCGTCCGCGACGATCAGTTTGCTGCTCGGCAGCAGGCCCCGGGCCAGCATGTCCTCGGTGAACCCGCTGAGGCTGGTGCCCTTGGCGATCCGGGTGTCGGAGACGAAGGTGCCCTGTCCCCGGATGGTGTAGACCAGGCCGGCGTCGAGCAGTTCGCGCAGCGCCTGCCGGAGGGTGGTCCGGCTCACGCCGAGTTCCTCGGCGAGGTCCCGCTCGCGGGGCAGGGCCGAGTGCGCCGGCAGGCCCGCGACGCGGTGCCGGAGTTCGGTACGGATCTGGCTCAGTTTGGTGGTCATCACGAGTCCAACCGGGGGTGCGGGCAGGCCTGCGCGAACCTGCGCGTGGTGTTGACCGGGTCCGAGATGGCGGTGCCGACGACGACGGCCCATGCACCCTCGTCGAACGCCGCCGAGACCTGGGTACGGGTACGGTATCGCCCCTCCGCGATGACCGGAACCGGACAATGTCGACTCAGCTTCCCCACCAGGGCGATGTCCGGTCCGTCGGGGACGGGGCCGGTGACGTATCCGGACAGCGTGGTGCCGACCAGGTCGGCGCCGGCGTCCACGGCGGCCATGGCCGTGTCCACGCTGTCCACGTCGGCCATGAACAGCGCCCCGGCGGCGTGGGTCGCCGCGACGAGGTCGGACAGCTTCTCCCCGCCGGGCCGGGGACGGCCGGTGGCGTCGGCCGCGACGATCTGCGCCCCGGCACCGGTCAGCGCGGCCACGTCGGCCTCGGTCGGGGTGATGTAGACCGGGCTGCCGGGGGTGTGCCGCTTGACCAGTCCGACCACCGGAACCCCGAGGCCGACCATGCCCCGCACGTGGTCCACGCCCTGCCCGCGCAGGCCGGCGGCGCCGCCGAGCACGGCTGCGGCCGCCATCGCCATCATGTGTCCGGTGTCCCGGAACGGGCTGCGGCCCTGGGCCTGGCAGGACACGACCAGGCGTCCACGGATGGCTTCGGCCACGTTCATCGGTGTTCTGCCTTTGCGTCGAAGTCGATCTGGACGGTGAGTCCGGGGAACGGACCGGGGCCGGGCGGCCCGTCGGCCAGGGCCAGCGCCCCGGCGAGCGGGTCGCCGGCGGCCGGAACCGGCTGTGCCGCGGGCGCTGCGGCCCGCAGTGCCGCGGTGAACGGCGGCCACAGCAGGTCGGTGGCCCGGAAGACCCCGCCGGTGCCGGCGACCGGGACCGGGGTCGCCTCGAGGCCGACCCGGAACAGCGCCCCGACCACGGATTCGGCGAGCAGTTCGCCGGCCCGGCGCCAGATCCGTGCGGCGGCGTCGTCACCGGCGCGGGCCAGGTCGGCGACCGTGGTGGCGAAGCCCGCGATCCGTTCCGGGGTCGGTGGGTCGGCCCGCCAGCGGGCCGGCAGCGTCTCGACCGGCCCCCAGGCGGCGGTCACCGCGTCGGCGAGTCGGCCGGGTGCGGCCCGGTCCCGGTCGCGCAGGGCGAGCCGGATGGCGGTGCGGCCGATCCAGTGTCCCGAGCCCCGGTCGCCGAGGTCGGCGCCCCAGCCGTCGGAGCGGGCGGTCCGGCCGGCGGCGTCGGCGGCGAGGACCACCGCGCCGGTGCCGGCGGCGACGACCGCGCCGGGGACCGGGCCGAGCGCGCCGAGGTACGCGGTCACGCTGTCGTCGGCGATCCGCAGCCGCCCGGGGTGACCGAGGGTTCGCAGCCGGGCGTGCAGTGCGTCGCTCGCCGGTGGTCGGCCGTTGAGCCCGGTCATCCCGACGCCGACCAGCACCGTGGTGTCGGGGCCGGGTGTGCCCAGGTCGGCCAGCGCGCCGGCCACCGCGTCGGCGATCCGGGTGTGGGCGTCGCCGGTCCAGAAGCCGGGGGTCTCGGCGTGGCCGGTCGAGCGGCCGTGCCGGGCCACCGCGCGGCAGCCGCCCTGGCCCAGGTCGACCCCGACGCGGACGGGTCCGGCGCCGTTCACCGGGTCACCGCCGTGGTCGACGGTGGAGCGTCGGCGAGGCTGGACTCGGCGTAGTGGCAGGCGACCTCGCGTCCGGCGACCGTCCGCAGCTCCGGTTCGACCTCGGCGCAGCGTGGCTGGGCGAGGGGGCACCGGGTCCGGAAGCGGCAGCCGGACGGTGGCGAGGCCGGGGACGGCACCTCGCCGGTGAGCAGGATGCGTTCGGCCGGCGGCGTCGCCCAGGGGCGGGGCACCGGGGCCGCCGAGATCAGCGCCCGGGTGTACGGGTGGGCCGGGGTGTCGTACACCGTCGCCGCCGGTCCGGTCTCCACGATCCGGCCCAGGTACATCACCGCGAGGTCGTCGCTGATGTGCCGGACCACCGACAGGTCGTGCGCGATGAACAGGTAGCCCAGCCCCAGGTCGGCCCGCAGGTCGGCGAGGAGGTTGAGGGTCTGTGCCTGGACGGACACGTCCAGCGCGCTGACCGGCTCGTCGCAGACCAGGATGCGGGGCGACATGGCCAGGGCGCGGGCGATGCCGACCCGCTGGCGCTGGCCGCCGGACAACTGGTGGGGATACCGGTCGGCGAGTTCGGCGGCGAGACCGACCCGGGCCAGCAGGTCGGCGGTGCGGGCCGGCCACTGGTCGCGGGGGACGGAGCCGCGGTGGACCCGCCATCCTTCGGTGACGATGAAGGACACCTTCTTGCGCGGGTTCAACGACGAGTACGGGTCCTGGTAGACCATCTGGATCTCGGCGGTCAGCCGGCGTCGGCGGGCCGCGTCGGCGGTGTCGACCCGTTCGCCGGCGTACCAGATCTCGCCGCCGGTCGGTCGGCGCAGGCCGACGATGGCCCGGGCCAGGGTGGACTTGCCGCAGCCGGACTCGCCGACCAGGCCGAGGGTGCGGCCGGTGGTGACGGTGAGGCTGAGCCGTTCCACGGCGTGCACGGCCGCTGCCCGGCGCAGCGGGCCACCGTGGGTGGGATAGCTGACCCGCAGCTGTCGGACCTCAAGCCGCGTCTCGGACGTCGACACCGGCCATCACCTCCTCGGCGTAGTGGCAGGCCGCCTGGTGGCCGGCGGCGACGGTGCGCAGGGTCGGCCGGTCGGTGCGGCAGGCGCTGCGGGCGACCGGGCACCGGGGGTGGAACGGGCAGCCGGCCGGCGTGGCCAACGGCGACGGCGGCATCCCCTCGATCGGGGTCAGCCGTTCGCCGGGTCGGTCGGGGGCCGGGATCGACGCCATCAACCCCCGGGTGTACGGGTGGGCCGGCGCGTCGTACACGGTGCGCAGCGGCCCCGACTCGACGACCGTGCCGGCGTACATGACGGCGACCCGGTCGGCCACGTCGGCGACCACCCCGAGGTCGTGGGTGATGAGGATCATCGACATCCCGTCGGCCTCGCGCAGTTCCCGGAGCAGGTCCATGATCTGCGCCTGCACGGTCACGTCCAGCGCGGTGGTCGGCTCGTCGGCGATGAGCAGCCGGGGGCGCAGGGCGAGGGCCATCGCGATCACCACCCGCTGGCGCATTCCGCCGGAGAACTGGTGGGGGTAGTCGTGCGCCCGGCGGGCGGCGTTCGGGATGCCGACCCGTTCCAGGCCGGCGACGGCCCGCCGCCAGGCCTCCCGGCGTGAGGTGCGCTGCCGGACCCGGAACAGTTCGGCGATCTGCTGGCCGACCCGGACCACCGGGTTGAGCGCGGTCAACGAATCCTGGAAGACCATCGCCATCTCGGTGGCGGACAACTCGCGGGTACGGCGCACCGGCAGCGCGGAGATCTCCTCGCCGTCGTAGCGGATCGTGCCGCGTTCGATCGTCGCGCTGTGCCGGGGCAGCAGCGCCATGACCGCGCGGACGGTGACCGACTTACCGGACCCGGACTCCCCGAGGATCGCCAGTGTCTCACCCCTGCCGACCTCGAAGGAGACACCGTTGAGCGCCCGGTAGGCGCCGAACGGGCCGTCGAACGAGACGACGAGGTCGTCGACCGTCAACAGGGGACGGGGGGTGTGCGGTGGTGCGACCATCGGGTCCTCCGGGTCCGGTTCTCGGGTCAGCGCAGCGATACGCCGGCGAAGTCGGGCAGGTCGTTCGGGGTCGGGGTGAACCCGTCGACGGTGCCGCGCAGCACGACGTTGCCGTTGAGGTCGAGCGGGAAGATGCCCACCGCCTGGTCCCAGACGATCTTGCCGGCCTGGGCGTAGAGGGTGGCCCGCTTGTCCTGGTCGAGTTCGGCGCGGGCGGCGAGCAGGACGCGGTCCAGCTCGGGGTTGGCGTAGCCGTTGCGCTTGGCGGTGGACAGGTAGAGCCGGGCCAGGGTGAAGTCGGCGTCGCCGGTGACCGTGCTGCCGGTGGTCATCGTGCTGTCCCAGTCGAGCTTGAGCAGCTTGTCCAGCCAGGTGGCCCGTTCCAGCTCCTGGGGCTTGACCACGATGCCGACCTTGGCCCAGTCGCTGATCATCGCGTCGGCGAAGGAGTTGCCGTTGGTGCAGCAGCCGCTGCTCCACATCATCGTGGTGCTGAACCCGTCGGGGTAGCCGGCCTCGGTGAGCAGCTGGCGGGCCTTGACCGGGTCGTAGGTGTACGGGTTCTGCCCGGCGGCACCGAACACGGCCTCCGGCAGCGGGCCGGTGGCGGGGGTGCCGGCCTGGTCGAACAGCGACTTGCTGATCTTGGCGAAATCGACCGCGTGCCACATGGCCTGCCGGACCCGCGCGTCGGTGAACGGCTTCCGGGAGCTGTTGAACCAGATGTAGTAGTTGGCATAGGTGGGGAACGACTGGACGGTCAGGTCCTTGTTGTCCCGCAGCCCGGTCAGCTGGTCCGGCGGCAGGCCCCAGGTCACGTCGATCTCGTTGTTCGCCAGCGCGGTCACCCGGCCGGACACCTCGGGGATGTAGCGGTAGGAGATGCTGGTCAGCTTCGGCCGGTCACCCCGGTAGCTGTCGTTGCGGACCAGGTTCACGCTCTGGCCGGCGGTGAACGACGAGACCTTGAACGGGCCGGTGCCGTACGGGGCGTCGAAGAACGCGCTGTCGCCGATCTTGATGGCGGGGGCGATCCAGAGCAGGGTGAGGTTGCTCAGCACGGTGCCGAGCTGGCTCGTGGTGTGGATGGTCAGGGTGCGCTCGTCGGGGGTGCGGATGTCGTCGACGGTGGCCCACAGCCCGGCCAGCGGCCCCTTGCCGTCGATCAGCGCCCGCAGCGACGCCTTGGCGTCGGCGCTGGTCATCGGCGTCCCGTCGGCGAAGGTGACGCCGCTGCGCAGCACGAACTGCCAGGTCAACGGGTCGGGGTTGGTCCAGCTCTCGGCGAGCTTCGGGGCGATCTTCCCGTCCTGGCGGACCACCAGGGTCTCGAAGACCTCCTGGACGACGGTGAGGGTGGGCTGGTCCGCCGAGTTCGCGGCGAACGGGTTCAGCGAGACCACCGGGGTCGGGTTGGCGACCCGGAGGGTGGTGACGCCGCCGCCGTCACCGGCGGGGTCGTCGGAGCCGAAGGAGCACGCGGTCAGGGCGAGTACGCCGGCGAGGGCCAGCGCACCGAGTCGGGTGGTCGAGGGTCTCATGTGTTCCCATTTCGCTGACGGGTTACCGGGTGGAGAGGTTCGGATCGGAGCGGTCCCGTAGTTCGTCGCCGAGCACGCCGACGCAGACCACGAAGACGGCCAGGACCAGGCCTGGCAGGGTGGCGATCCACCAGGCGCTGGCCAGGTAGTCGCGTCCGTTGGCGATGGTGGTGCCCCAGCTCGGCGTACCGGCCGGGATGCCCAGGGACAGGAAGCTCAGCGACGCCTCGGCGACGATGACGAATCCGAGCTGGACGGTGGCGATGACCAGCAACGGGCTGGCCACCGCGGGGAGCACGCAGTGCCGCACGACGTGCCACGGCCCGGCGCCGAGGGTGCGGGCCGCGTTGGCGAAGTCCCGGGAGCGGGTCGCCATGGTCTGTGCCCGGGCCACCCGCGCGAAGATCGGCCAGGTGGTGATGGACAGGGTGAGTACGACGTTGGTGACGCTGGAGCCGAGTACGCCGGCGACGAAGACGGCGAGCAGGATCGACGGGAAGGCCAGTTGGATGTCGGCCAGTCGCATGACGATCGCGTCCACCACGCCGCCGAGGTAGCCGCAGAGGATGCCGATCGCGGCGCCGACGGTGCCGGCCAGCAGCAGGGTCGCCGCGCCGACCAGCAACGAGATCCGGGCCCCCTGCATGATCTGGGGCAGCAGGTCCCGGCCGACCTGGTCGGTGCCGAGCAGGGCCAGGCCGCCGTCGGACATCCGGCTGCCCGGGGGCAGCAGCCGGTCGGCGACGGAGGTCGCGATCGGGTCGTACCGGGCGATCAGCGGCCCGATCACCCCCGCCACCAGGTAGCCGGCGATCACCCCGAGGGGGAGCCACAGGCGCAGCCGGCGACGTCGGCGGCGGGGTGGGGCGGCCGGTGGGGTCGACGCCCCGTCGGGTGGGCCGCCGTCGGTGGGCACGAGCGGGGCGCCGAGCACGGCCGGGCCGGGTACGCCGTCGGACACGGTGGTCACCTCTCAGACGCTCTCGCGGACCCGGGGGTCCAGCCGGACGTACAGCAGGT
Organism: Micromonospora sp. WMMD714; assembly: GCF_029581315.1. Lineage (NCBI taxonomy): Bacteria > Bacillati > Actinomycetota > Actinomycetes > Micromonosporales > Micromonosporaceae > Micromonospora > Micromonospora sp. WMMD714. Next base: position 5,682,058 of record NZ_CP120744.1, on the reverse strand, counting down.
CGACGAGCAGGTTGATGACGATGAAGATCACCGCGACGGTGATCACGCAGGCCTGCACGACCGAGTAGTCGCGGGCGGCGATGGCGTCGGTCATCAGCCGACCCACCCCCGGCCAGGCGAAGACGGTCTCGACGATCACCGCGCCGCCCAGCAGGCTGCCGAACTCCAGGCCGGCCACGGTGACGACGGGGATCAGCATGTTGCGCATCGCGTGCCAGCCGACGACCCGGGTCTCGGACAGGCCCTTGGCCCGGGCGGTGACCACGTAGTCCTCGTGCAGCACGTCGAGCAACCCGGAGCGCACCAGCCGGAGCACCACGCTGAGCAGCGGCAGGGCCAGCGTCACCGCCGGCATGACCATCGCGGCCGGGGACGCCGCGCCGGAGCTGGGCAGCAGGTGCAGGAACCGGGAGAAGACCAGGATCAGCATGATGCCGACCCAGAACGTCGGCAGGGACTGGGTGAGCATCGACAGCACCGACACCACCCGGTCCACCACGCCGTCGGGGCGGGTCGCCGCCAGGGTGCCCAGGGCGAACCCGAGGACCAGGGCGATGGCGAAGGCGGTCAGGGCCAGGGCGGCCGTCGCCGACAGGTGGGTGAGCACCAGGTTCGTCGCGGCGTCGTGGAGCCGGAACGACTCACCGAAGTCGAGGGCGACGGCCCGCCGGAGGAACTGGACGTACTGGACGGGTAGCGAGGCGTCGAGGCCGTACTCCCGGCGCAGCGCCTCGACGGCCGACTGGTCGGCGTCGGGGCCGAGCACCGCGGTCGCCGGGTCGCCGGAGACCGCCCGCATCGCGAAGAAGACCACCGTCGCCGCACCGAACAGGACCAGGACCGAGATCGCGAGGCGTCGCAGCGCGTACCGCAGCATCCGGACCCCTCAGTGACCGGGCGGCGGGTCGCCGGCCAGCGCTGCCCCGATGTCCTCGACGACGGCGACGGCCGCGCGGCCCTCCTCGCCGCTGACCGGTGTCGGCCCCCCGGTCAGCGCGGCGTCGACGAACGCCTCCAGCTCGGAACGCAGGTTGTAGGAGCCGCCGCCGTCGCGGCTCGGCCAGAAGTAGGTGTCCATGAAGCTGGCCACCCCGTCACGGCGGGCGTACAGCAGGTCGTTGTGCGAGAGGTTCATCTCGAGGATGCCGTGCTCGCCGACGATCCGCAGACCGGCGTCGGCCCGCGACGGGCGGGAGTGCGGCAGCGTCCAGGTGTTCTCCATCGTGCCGATGGCGCCGTCGTCGAAGCGGACCGTGGCATGCACGACGTCGTGGCTGGGCGAGAGCACCTTGCGGCCGACCGCGCCGGTGACCTCGACCTCGCGGCCGGTCACGAACCGGAGCAGGTCGGCGTCGTGGATGCCGAGGAACCAGGCGACCGACGTCCGGTCCCAGATCCCCTCGCCGACCGCCTGCGAGGTGCACCGCCACACCTTGACGTGCCAGATGTCCCCGAGTTCGCCGGAGCGCACCACCTCACGCAGTCGCAGCACCCGGGGGTCGAACCGCAGCACGTGGCCGATCATCAAGGCGTCGGGATCGGGCCGGCCGGCGATGATCCGGTCGCAGCTGGCCCGCGACAGCGCCATCGGCTTCTCCAGCAGCACCCGCTTGCCCGCGGCGAGCGCGGCGAGGGTCGCCTCCTCGTGTAGGTGGTCCGGCGTGCAGACGCTCACCGCGTCCACCTCGTCGAGGAGGTCGCCGACGTCCGCGACGGCCCGGACGCCGAGCTGGGTCTCGGCCCATGTCCGGTTGGCCGGCGAGATGTCGGCGACGGCGACCAGTTCGGCCTGCCGCACGTCGCGCAGCGCACGGGCGTGCAGCTGTCCCTGGACCCCGACTCCGACAACACCGATCCGTAAGCGGTCCACACCCGGCCCCCACTGTTGCATACCACCGAAAGCTAGATGTGTACCTAGCTCCGATAGTTGTACACCTGCGGTCCAGGTCGCGCAAGACACGAACTCATCTCCGCATCCGGCCCCCGACCTGCGAGATCGACGCTCGGTGGTAGCCATCCACGCGATGGCGCGGCACCACCGGGACCACCGACAGCAGCGTCACCCGCCCGCAGCACCGAGCAGCCACGGAGCCGACCGCGACACGGGGCCGCGCCGACGTTGGTGCGGGCGGCGACCGACGGCGGTCAGGCGCCGAGGATCTGGTACTCGCCGCCGCAGGACTCGGCCAGGGTGGGGCCGAAAAGCGCGGCCGGGGTGTACGCGCCCGGCCTGCCCTGCCCGTCGAGCAGCCGGCGGACCACCTCGGCCGACACTGCGCCCGTCCAGGCCTGGGCCTCGCCGACGCGCAGCCAGCCCTCGCGCGTGCCGCCGCCGGTCCACTCGACGACGGCATGGCCCCACGAGTGCTCGCGTGGCTTCGGTGCCGCCTTGAACCGCACCGCGGCCAGCCGCCGGCGGGTGAAGGCGCGGACCGGCCCGATGTTCAGCAGCGCGGTCGCCGCCGGCAGGATCGCGCGGACGACCGGCGATGTCGGGGCCTCGCTGGACGCGGAGACCACGTCCGCGGCGCCGCTGGCCCGCTGGGCGGCCATCAGTTCACCGAGCGGCATGCTCGCCGTGGTGACGGTCGAACCGTCCGGCAGGACGAGCCGGATCGGGTCGCCGGCGAGTTTGTCGGGCACGAGCCGGCCATCGCGGTACCGCCGGCCCTGGAACCGCCCGCCGCCCTCGATGCCCGGCAGGCCGTTCACCAGGGTGCCCGCGAGCGCGTCGCCGACGACGCCGGCCTCGACCGTCAGCGACGGCACCATGTCGACCCGGACCCGCCGCGGGACCGGCCGTCCGTCGCACAACTTCACCACGACACTCTCCGTGGCGGTCACGCCGAACCCGGCGCCGGTGACAGCGGTGCGGCCGGCGGCCGCGAAGGCGTCGCCGCGGCCGAGAGTCGCCGACACCGCGGCGAGGTCGTTGGACAGATCGAGATAGTCGCTGGCCGGCAGGCACGCGCCCAGCAGCGGCGCGGCGGTGTCGGTGAACGGCCCGATCGTGTTCACCACCACGGCCGGCCGTTCCCGCCGGATCGCGTCCGCCGTCTCGGCGACGGATCCGGCCACCATCGTCGGCAGGCCGTTCGCGGTGGCCGCGAGCCGTCCGGCGTCTCGACCGACGATGACCGGCCGGATGCCCCGGTGCTGTAGTTCGGCGGCGATCACCCGTGCGCTGCGACCGGTCCCGCCGAGAATCCACACGTCTGTCATGGCACAGCTCCGCCCTGGTGCGGCGAGCATCCCGTTGATGACACGCCGTGTCATGACCGTACCGAAGACGACACGCCATGTCATCGCGGCTACCATTCCGGCATGGCACGATGGCAACCCGACGCGCGCGAGCGGCTGCAGCACGCGGCCCTCGAACTCTTCGCCGAGCAGGGCTTCGCCGCGACCACGGTGCCGGCGATCACCGCGCGGGCCGGCCTGACGACACGCACGTTCTTCCGGCACTTCGCCGACAAACGCGAGGTGCTCTTCGCCGACGAGGCCGAACTGCCCGCATACGCCGAGCAACTCGTCGCCGGGGCGCCGGCCGGCACCAGCCCGCTGGCCATCGTCCTGGCGGGTCTGCGCGCCGTCGCCGAGGCGCGGTTCGAGGGCCGCAAGGACACCATCCGGCAGTGGCGTGCCATCGTCACGGCCGACGCCGGCCTACGCGAGCGTGAGCTGCAGAAGCGGGCCGCGCTGGCCGCCGCGATGCAGAGTGGTTTCCACGCCCGCGGCCTCGATCCGACCCGGGCCGCCCTGCTCGCCGAGACGTCGGCGACCCTGATGTACGTGTCGGTCACCGCCTGGCTCGAAACCGACGACGACCGCAAGCTCTACGACATCATCGAAGCTGCCCTCGACACGCTGCGGGCAACCCTCGACACGTAGTGCTGGCTCGGGTGACTTCCTCGCTCCCCCCCGGTGCCAGGTGCTCCGCCCCGCGTCCGGCGATCATCCGTCCTGGAGGCTCTCCCGCAGTTCGACGGGGGCACGCATCCGCCATGCGTCGACGATCAGCTCGGCGAGGCGTTCGGCTGAGACCTCGGCGAGGCGCACCATGACGAGGGGAAGACCGTCGTACCCGGCCGTCGTGAAGAACAGGTCGGGCTCGCCGCGGAGCAGCGCCTGCTTCTCTGCCTCGTCGCCGACGTAGAGCACCGCGACGTCGGTACGGATCATCCGCGGCTTTCCCGGCAGGCGTTCCGGGTAGGACCAGACGAATCCCTTGTTCTCCACCCGGAAGTCGAAGCCGTCGCTGGCGATCTCCACCACGCGGGGCAGCGCGAGCGCCAGCCGGCGTACATCATCGGCGTCAGCCATCCGCAGAGGTTACAACGGCGCCCGGCCCTCCCGTCGCCTCGGCCAGCGCTCCTCCAGCCGGGTGTCCCCGCTCCGTCGGATCGCGAATCGCCTGGTGGGGGCCGTGATGGCGGTCAGGTCGGCGGGTCCGCGCCCATTCGATTGACGGTGAGTGGGAGCATCAGTACGATCAGTTTCATGATCTACTGACACCGCGCCCCGCCCGTGCCTGCGGCGATCCTGCCCGATCAGGGGACGCCCGCACGGGCGAACGGATCCGATCGCCTTTCAGGTTCGATCTTCTCTGGTGGCAGGTGTCAACATGTCAGACAGTGTCTTTTGTGCGCCCGTGATGTGGCGAAATCCTATGGTGATCGGCAGATCTTCGACGGGACGTCGCTGTCCGCGTCCCCGGGTCAGCGGATCGGTCTGGTGGGCGAGAACGGCGTCGGGAAGTCGACGTTGCTGCGGCTGCTGGCCGGGGTGGAGGAACCCGACGCCGGCGAGTTGCGGCGCCCGGCCGACTGCGGTTTCCTGTGGCAGGAGTTGCCGTTCGCGCCGGATGCGGCGGTGCAGGACGTCATCGACGACTCGCTCACCGAGCTGCGGGCCGCCCGCGCCAGGTTGGCGCAGCTGACCGGGGAGCTGGAACGGCGGCCGGACGACGCCGACGTGCTCGCCGCCTACGGCGACCTGCTGGAGTGGGCACAGGACCACGACCTCTGGGACGCCGACCGCCGTGCCGAACTCGTGCTGGCCGGGCTCGGGCTGGCCGCCACGCAGCGGTCGCGACCGCTCGCCACGCTCTCCGGTGGCCAGCGCTCCCGACTGGGTCTCGCCGCCCTGCTGATCCGGCAGCCGCAGGCGATGCTGCTCGACGAACCGACGAACCACCTCGACGACGAGGCGGTCGGTTTCCTGGAGCAGCGGTTGCGCGGGCTGCCCGGGGTGGTCGTCGTCGCCTCGCACGACCGGATGTTCCTGGACGGGGTCTGCACCGACATCGTCGACCTGGACCCGACGCGCGGCACGGTGACCCGCTACGGCGGCGCGTACACCGAATACCTGGCGGCCAAGCGTCGGGAGCGGATCCGCTGGGAGGAGCAGTACGCGGCCGAGCAGGAGGAGCTCGAAGAACTCCGTGCGGCCGTGCGGACCACCGCGCGGGCGGTCAACCACGCGCGGACCATCAGGGACAACAACAAGATCGGGTACGACCGGCACGGCGGCCGGGTGCAGCGGCAGATCTCCCGGCGGGTGCGCAACGCCCAGCAACGCCTGGACGAGTTGACCCGGGACCAGGTGCGCAGACCCCCGGCGCCGCTGACCTTCGTGGCGAAGCTCACCGGTCGGCCGGCGGGTGAGCGGATCGCGGTGTCGCTGTCCGGCGTGACGGTGGGCGGACGGCTGCGCGTCGACCGGCTCGATCTGTCCACCGCGGAGCGCTTGATGGTCACCGGCCCGAACGGCGCCGGCAAGTCCACCCTGTTGCAGGTGATCGCCGGTCGTCTCGCTCCGGACGGCGGACAGGTGCGGCGGGCCGGCGGCGTCACGGTCGGCCTGCTGGAGCAGGAGGTCGACTTCCCCGATGACGAACTGACCGCGCGGCAGGTGTACGACGCGACGGCCGGAGCCGACACGGTGTCGCTGGCGCGGCTCGGTCTGCTGGCTCCGTGCGACGTCGACCGCCCGCTCGGTCACCTCTCCGTCGGGCAGCGGCGGCGGCTGGCGCTCGCGCTGCTGGTGGCCACACCGCCGGACGTGCTGTTGCTGGACGAGCCGACCAACCATCTCTCGCTGAGCCTGGTCGAGGAGCTGGAGGACGCGCTGCGGACGGCACCCGGCGCGGTGGTCGTGGCCTCGCACGACCGCTGGCTGCGGCGCGGCTGGGAAGGCTCCGAGCTCTGCCTGGTCAGCGGCAGGATCGCCTGAATCGACAATCCCCGCGTGGGCCACGTCCCGGTCCGGTTGCTGGACCCGGGATGGTCCGTCCTCCGCGCCCGACGATCGGAGGTTCCCATGTCAGGTCAGCTCACGCTCCGGGAGGTCAGCAGGTCGTTCGCCCACCGCTGCGTGTTCGATGCCGTCTCCGTCACCATCGTGCCCGGCGAGCGGGTCGGCATCGTGGGGGAGAACGGCTCCGGCAAGTCCACGCTGCTGCGGTTGATCGCGGGCCGGGACCGTCCGGACGACGGGGAGGTCGTCGTGATGGCGGCCGGCGGGGTGGGGCACCTGGGACAGGTGGTCGACCTGCCGGACGACGCGACCGTCGGCGACGCGGTCGATGCCGCGCTCGGCGAGATCCGTGAGCTGGAACGGCGGATCGCCGCCGCCGAGCGGGAACTCGGCTCCGCCTCGCCCGCGCGGATGGCCGACTACGGCGCGCTGCGGGCGGCCTTCGACCTGCGCGACGGGTACCGCGCCGACGCCAAGGTCGAGTCGGCCATGTCCCGGCTCGGCATCGGCGACCTCGACCGGGACCGTCGGCTCGGCACGCTCTCCGGCGGCCAGCGCGCCCGGCTCGCGCTGGCCGGGGTGCTCTCCGCCGAACCGGAGCTGCTGCTGCTCGACGAGCCGACGAACGACCTCGACCAGCAGGCGGTGTCCTGGCTGGAGGACCGGTTGTGCGGTCACCACGGCACGGTCGTGGTCGTCACCCACGACCGGCTGCTGCTGGAACGGGTCGCCACCGCGATCGTCGAGGTCGACGGCGACCGGCGGACGGTGCACCGGTACGGCAACGGCTACGCCGGCTACCTCGCCGAGAAGCGTGCCGCCCGGCAGCGCTGGGAGCAGGCGTACGCGCAGTGGACGGGCGAGATCGCGCACTGGACGCGGTGGGGCGCGACCACCGCCTACCGGGTGGCGCCCGGCCGGGCGATCAGGGACCACAACAAGTGCAAGTACAACGGCGACGGCAGACGGGTGCAGGAGTCCGTCTCCACCCGGGTCCGCAGCGCGGCCGGCCGGCTCGAACGGCTACGGGCCGAGCCGGTGCCCGAGCCGCCCGAGCCGTTGCACCTGCACGCTCCGTTGGACGCCGACGACCGCGAGGGGCCGGTGCTGGAGCTGCGCGGCGTACGGGTCGACGGGCGGCTCGACGTGGACGGACTGGTGCTGTACGCCGGCCAGCGGCTGTTGGTGTCGGGACCCAACGGGGCGGGAAAGTCCACCCTGCTGGAGGTGGCGGCGGGTCGGCTGCGCCCGGACCGGGGCACGATCGACCGCCACGGTCGGACCGGGTACCTGTCCCAGGACGTGCCCCCACCCCGTGCGGACGTCAGTCTCCTGGTCGCCTTCGGCCAGGGGCGGGCGGGCACCATCGAGGAGCACGGGGAGCGGCTGCGGTCACTCGGACTGTTCCGGCCGGCCGACTTCCGTACCCCGGTCGGGGCGTTGTCGGTGGGGCAACGACGTCGGCTCGCGCTGGCCCGCCTGCTGGACCACGACGCCGACCTCCTGCTGCTCGACGAGCCGACCAACCATCTGTCGCTCGCGCTGGTCGAGGAGTTCGAGGCGGCCCTCGACGGCTACCCCGGGGCGGTCGTCGTGGTCGCGCACGACCGGATGCTGCACGGGCGGTGGCGGGGCGGCGAACTCGCCCTCGCGGCCGGGCGCGTCGTGCGGCAGGGAGACGTCAGGGCCGTCCCGCGGATCGCGAACGTTCGTTGCCGGACAACGCCTCCACACACCGCATCACCGTCTGCGGCCAGTACTCTGCCAGGACCGCCAGGGGTACCTGCCACGACGCCGCCGCCAGCACCTCAGCCAGAATTCGGCCAGCCCGGCGGGCGTCACCAGCGGCGGCCACCACCCGGGCCACCGCGGTGAGCGCTGCCGCCTGCTGCTCTGGGCCGGTGATCGAGCGGGCGACGGCCTCGGCCCGGTCGAGGTCACTGGCGGCTGCGAACATTTGGGCTACCGCGGTGAGCACCCGTGCCTGCTTGTCCGGATCGGTAATCGCTCGTGCGGTCTGTTCGGCATCGTCGGCCAGGCGTTCGACCCGGCCGATGTCGGCTGCCGCCACGGCGATGAGTGCCTCCACCTTCCTTCGCCGGTCGGTGATGGAGTAGGCGATGCGTTCTGCCGTGTCCGGGGCGACCTGGGCCAAGGCTGCCGCCAGCGCGGCCAACGACCGTCCCCGTGACTGCTCGGTGGCGTGGAGTTCGTACACCAACTGTTCGGCCTTGTCGGCCAACTGTTTGGCTCTGTCGGGGTCGATAGCGGCCACTGCTGCCACCACGGCGGCCAATGCCTCTGCCTCATCGTTCGGGTGATCGGTCGTGTGGGCAATCCGCTCGGAAGTATCTGGATTGGTGCGGGCTGCCACACGGGCCACGTCAACCAGGGCACCTGTTATTGAGATCGTGTCGGGGATGCTGCGGGCGATCTCCACAGCTCTGTCGGGGTTGGTGCTGGCCATCGCTACAGCAATGGCTTCCAGGGTCGGAGAAATCTCCCTGGGGTCGTGGCGGGGGACAGAGTGGGCGATGCTTAAGGCGTCGTCCGCCAACCGCTCGCCCCTGTCGGGGTCGGTTGCGGCCACTGCCGTCGCCACCACGGCCAACGACTGTGCGGTGACGTCCGGGGCGGGAATGGTGCGGGCAATCCGTTCGGCGGTGTCGGGGTCGGTTCCGGCCACCGTGTCCACCACTGCGGCCAGTGCGCGCGATTGCCAGTGCGGAAGGGTGATGGTGTGGGCGATGCTTTCGGCCAGGGCAATGTCGATTCCGGCCACCACCGATGACAGTTCCATCAACCGCCGTACTTCCCGCGGGGATTTGGCGATGGCGCGGGCGCGCCGTTCGGCGTCCCGAGCAATCCGTTCGGCGTGGCCGGTGTTACCGGCTGCTGCTGCCGCCCTCGCCGCCACAACGAGCACACGCGCCCGCTCGGTCTCGTTGATGATCGAGCGGGCGACGGTCTCGGCCTGCTCGGCGAGTTGTCCGGCGTGGCCGGTGTTACCGGCTGCTGCTGCCGCCCTCGCCGCCTCGGCCAGCGCAGGTGCCTGCTGCTCCCGGTTGGTAATCCAGTTGGGAATCGAGCGGGCGACGGTCTCCGCCTGCTCGGCGAGTTGTCCGGCGTGGCCGGTGTTACCGGCTGCTGCTGCCGCCCTCGCCGCCTCGGCCAGCGCATGTGCCTGCTGCTCCCGGTTGGTAATCGATCGGGTGATGGCTCCGGCCCAGAGGGGTTCGCCGGCAGCGGCAGCCGCTTGGGCTGCTGCGGTGAGAGCCTGCGCCCGTGGTGCCGCGTAGCGGATGCTGCGGGCCAGGTCCTCGGCGCGAGTGATGTAGCCGGCTGCTGCTGCCGCCCTCGCCGCCTCGGCCAGCGCAGGTGCCTGCTGGGCCTCTTCGGTGATCGAGCGGGCGAGGGTCTCAGCCTGGTCGGCGAGCTGCAGGATATGGCTGCGGTTGCGGGTCGTCGCTCTGAGTGCCTGTGCCCGCCAACCCAAGTTGGTGATCGACCGGGCGATGGCTTTGGCGCGGAGGATGTCGCCGGCGGCTGCGGCTGCTTCGGCTGTTGCGGCCAGTGCCTGTGCCCGCCAACCGCCATTGGTGATCGAGCTGGCGATGGTTTCGGCGCGGAGGATGTCGCCGGCGGCTGCGGCTGCTTCGGCTGTTGCGGCCAGCGCCTCTGCCTGCTGGTCAGCATCGGAAATCGAGCGGGCGATGGCCTCTGCACGGGCGGGCTGTCCGAGGGTGGCCCAGAGAGCGGGCAGGCTGGGAGGGAGATTGCTGTTGCGGTCGATGAGGTTGGTGCGGCGGATGCATAGCCGCAGCATCGCTTCCAGGTCTGGTTCCGGATCGGCGAGAACGAGGTCCTGGCACATCGTGATCTCGGTGAGGGCTGCGGCGTCGCCACCGGACAGGTCGAGCATCCGGTCGTGGCGGTCCGGGTCGGTGACCAACTCGACCAGCTTCGACACCTCGCCGTCAACGGCCAGCATCCGTGGGTAGCCCAGCAGCAGATACTCCGGAGTACGCGGCGGCCAGCGGTACCCACCGTAGCGATCGGCCCAGTCATGCAGCCGGTCGCGGAAGCCGGTCAGCCGGGTCCGGTCGAGGTAGCGGCGGGCCGCGACGGCCAGCTCCTCGTGACCGAGCAGATACCCGGATTGGTGGTCTTCCCCGGCCCACTGCAGGTCGCGGCGGGTGAAGGTACGGCCGGAGGCAGTGTGCAGCACCTCCTCGATGTCGAACAACCCCTCCCCGGTCAGTTCGCGCAGATCGTTGCTGGACAGGCCACCGCGGGCGGCGGTCAGCAGGCCGAGCAGGGTCTGCTCGATCTGACTGCCGGCAAGTAGCCGCTTCAGCTCGGTCTGCCCGAGCCGTTGCAAGTCATGGGCGTACGGGGAAGCCGCGAGTCGACGCACGATGCTCGGGTCGCGTAGTGGATGCCAATCGGGCACATCGTCCGGCACCGGCGGGTTGGGCCGACCGGCCACGATCACTCTCATCCCCGCCGACGGAACGGCGGGTAGCAGTCCGGCGATGCTGCGCGCATGCGGGCCGGTAGTCACTCCCCGGTCCTCGTCCAGGCCGTCGACGAGCAACACCAGCCGCCCGCCGCGTTGCTGGCATGCCTTGGCCGCCTGGGCAAGGAGGTCCAGCAGCCACGCCTCCCGCAGCGACTCGTCGATCACCGCCGGGACCTGCTGACCGGTCAACGCGGCCAACTGTTCACCGACCACAGCGGTGAACGCCTGCCGGGTGTCCTGCGCGGCGAGCCGGGCGGTGATGAAGAACGCCACCATCTTCACCTGTGACCGCACCCTGCCGGGCGGATCCAGCACGAACGTCGACAGCAACGCCGACTTGCCCGCCCACGGCCCGGCCTGCCACCACACGTACGGCCCGGCCTGCTCGTCCAGACAGAACCGGGCCAGATCCTGCAACTCCGCGTCGCGGCCGGCCAGCACCGGCGGAGCGATCTGACGAACCTGTGCCAGATAGGCCGACGCCAACACCGGCTCCGGCGACCGGCCAGGCACGTTCATCAGGTGGGTGACCTGCGCGGCGATCGTGTACTCATCCTGGCCGCAGCCCCGTGCCAGCATTCTGGCGACCGCGCGGACGTCATCCAGCGGCGCCGGCCCGCCCCGCGAGATGACCCGATGGATCAGGTCTTTCTTCGGCGCCCCGTCGAGGCGGTCATCGCTGGCGATGCGTCTCTCCAGGTCCTCCATCGAGGGTCTGCCTGCCTGCTCATGCAGGTCGTAAAGCAGATCGCGGAGCTGCTGCTGTGGCCCGGGATCGAGATCGGGTAGGGCCAGCTTCCGCGGACGACGTACCGGAGCGCGCTTGCCGGGCGCTGCTGGCCGGCGGCGCACTGGTCGGGACTCATCGGCACTCATCGCCAACCCATGATGCCCCACTGCCACCGACGGTGGACTCCTCGACACCCGTCGGCACTCAGGTCGGCACCCTCACCGAGACCTGAGGGTGAGAACGCACGCCAGCGCCGGCGCCGTTCTTCTCCGACATCCAGGGAGCACCCGATGACTCGATCCCCGCAGCGCCCCGACCGCCCCGAACCCCTTCGCCCCCGGATCACTCTCGCTGTGATCACCGGCGTGCTGGCCGGAGCCACCCGAGCATTGACCGGCTGGCTTCTCGACCGTCTGACCGCCGGCAGCTGACGTCGCCGCGGACCGGATCCCGCCGACCGGTTGCGGGATTCGGCCCCCAGCCACCGGCCAGCTGTAACGTCCAGGGTGGACGTGACGGGACAGGTGTCACCCAGGCGGCCCCACGACGTCGACGTCGTGGGGCCTCATCGGATCCGCCGGGTCCGGAGCCGACGAGACGCCGGTGTCGGCCGGGTGGTCAGGGGCCGGTGTGGATCAGGGCGGCCCACAGTTCCGGGCGGTCCGGGTGCGTCCGGCGTACCCGGTCGACGGCCCGGTCCAGGGCGACGGCCGCGGCGTCGGCGTCCAGCTGCCGCCCGGCCCGCAGGCCGGCGTAGACGTCGTCGGCGACCTGGGCCGCCACCCGGTCGGCGACCGCCCACTGGCTGCCGATGACGTGCCGGAAACCGGCCATCTGCAACGCCGCGGTGAGCTGGATGGCCTCGTCGGGCAGGTCACGGCCACCCGCCGCGGTGCGGCACGCGGACAGGTAGGCGAGATCGGCGCCGCCGGCCGACCGGCTGCGGGCGGCGAGACGCCCGGCCAGGTCCAGGACGCTGAGCCTGCCGTCGACCAGGCGGAGGGCGGCGGCACTGGGTCGCTGGAAGTCCTGGTCGCCGTGGCCGGCGAAGTGCGCCCAGCTGTGCCGTTCGAGGGCGGTCAGCACGCCCTCGACGGTGGCGCCGCGGCCGGACAGCACCCGTAGGCCGGGAACGTGGGAGCTGACCGCGCGCAGCTCGTCGCTGACCGCCGGCAGTGGTGCCTGGCCGGGCAGGGTGCCGAGCCCCACCGCGAAGGCCCGCGGCGGCCCGGACGGCACCGGGGTGGCGCGGGCACGCAGCAGTACGGACAGGCTCGGGGTGTAGGACGACACGCAGCGGGCGGCGACCGAGATCCGGCGTTTCGCGGCGAGCGAGGCGTTCGCGCCGAACCGGCCGGCGGCGTGCAGTGGCAGCATCGTCAGCGGCCCGGTCGGGCACCACCACACCCGGTGCCGCCGGTCCGGCGCGCTACCGAGGACGTCGTCGAGGGCCGCGCAGACGGCCTCCCCGACGGTGTCCCACAGCCATCGTTGCAGCGTCACCAGTGTCTGGCGCAGCGCGACCCGTTCGGCCGGCCCGCCGCCGCCTTCGACCGCCCGCTGCACGTCGAGGAAGGCCACGGCACGACGCTGTGCGGTGTCGTGGGACAGCCAGGGCAGTGGTACGGCCCGTACCGTGTCGGGGGTGACGATGATCGCGTCGCTGCGCCAGCGCGAGGCGTTGACCAGCACCACCGCGCCGCCGGTGGTCGCCGGTCGCAGCGCGGCGAACGACGGTGGGCGGAGGAAGTCCCCGAAGCCCGGCTGGCGGCGGGCCTCGGCGACGAGGTCCTCCCAGCGTTCGGCCAACCGGCGGCGGTGGCCGGCGTCCTCGGTGTCGGCGCGGTACGGCCCGCCCAGCGCGCTGGTCAGCAGGTCGCGGCCCATCTCCCAGCCGGGTCGGGCCGGTAGCTCGACGATCGGGGAGGCCTCGGTGCCGTCCAGTTCGCGGCGTGTCCGGTCGAGTTCGGCGGCGAGCGCGGGCGCGACCGCGGCGAGCGCGGACAGGTCGCTGCGGGTCTGCAGGGCCTGTGACCACAGCACCTGACGGCCCTGCTCCAGCAGCTCCACCGCGCGTTCGGGCTGCCCGGCGGCGATGGCCCAGGCGGCCGCGTCGCCGGCCAGGCCGGTCACCGCGGTCAGCCGCTTCTCCTGCACGGTGCGGTCCAGGCCGCGCCACGCCAGCAGCGGCAGCAGACCCACGGCGGTGCCGTACGCCTCCAGGGCCAGCTCCGCGTCGCCTGCTTCGGCGGCCGTCTGTGCCCAGGTGCGGGCCGCGGTCATCCGGATCTCGATGGCCCCCGCCCGGGAGGCCGACGATGACCGCCACATGCCCACTGCGGTGTCGAGGTCGCGCGGATCGTGGTCGATGAGGTAGCGGATCCGCAGAGCCGTGCCGAGCACGTTGAGGGCGCGGGCCCGGTCCGGGTGGCCGGGGGAGAAGCCGGCCAGGGCGGCCATGCCGGTGTCGACGGCGTCGCTGACGCCGGCCGGGTCGCTGCTCATCCGGGCCCGGATGAGCAGCGAGTGGGCCAGGTTGACCAGGTGGCCGGCCCGCTGGGTACCGGCCGTCGGCGCGTCGACGGCCTCCCGGGCGCTGCGGATCGCCTCGTCCAGGTGCGCCGGGGAGTTGCTGCTGAGGCTGTGCATGACCAGCAGCGCGCCGTGGGTGGCGAGCAGTTGCGCGCGTACCGTGCCGATGTTCGGCAGGTCCGCGACGACCTGCCGGCTGACCCGGACCGCCTCGTGCAGGTCGGTGTCGTCGTCATCGTCGAGACCCACCCAGCGTTGCACCAGCGCGATCACCAGCACACCGTTGAGCGCGGCCCGGTCGACGTGCCGTGCGGGCATGGCGGCCAGACCGCTGCGGCAGTGCGCGACCGCCTCGTCGATGTCACCGGGGCTGCCGGTCCGGGCGAAGCGCATGACCAGGCAGAGGGCCAGCAGCTGACGGGCGGTGAGCAGGTGGTCCGGGTCGGTCGAGCGGTGCACCTCCCGGCTGAGACGGACGGCCGTGTCGATGTCCGCCAGCTGGCCGAACCTCTCGAAGCTGAGCCGGTACACGTTCACGCAGCGGATCAGCACGTCGATCCGGACGGGGTCGCCCTCGCCGACGGCGGCCACCGCGACGTCCGCGTGTCGCTTCGCCAGGGACAGGTCCGACACCGCGCGTCGCTGTTCGAAGCGGAAGCCGACGACCAGGGCGAGCTGGGCGTTGACGTACGGCCACCACGGGTCGTCGGGCGGGGTCAGCGCCGTCGCCTTCTCGGCGGCGGCCACGGCGGCGTCGAGGAGCTGCGGGTCCGAGGTGCGGCCCCGCAACATCAGGACGGTGGAGAGCGCGGCGAGCACGTCCACCCGGGACGGATCAGCCGCGAGGATCCCCCGCGCCACGCCCTCGGCCCGTACCAGCAGGGATTCGTCGCCGCTGTCGTTGTACGCCACGATGAGCGGATCCACCGCATCGACGGATCCTCCGGCGGATGGCACGGCTTCAGTAGATTCGACGGCGGCTCGGGCGTCAACCGACGGGAGTGTCGTGTATGGAGCAACGTCGTCTGCTGGCATCGCTGTGCGCCGCCGTGCCCACCCTGCGCGAACGTGCCGAGGCGGGGCTGTGGACCGATCTGCTCGACGAGCTCCTCGACGACCTGGCCGCCGGTAGGCCGGTGGCGGAGGTCTGCCGGCAGCTCGGCTGGCGCGGCGAGACCGAGACCGAACGCAGCATCGGCCCCGGATCGTCGCTTCCCGACCACGTCGAGGGCGCCCAGCTGGAGGGCCTCGCGCCGGTGGTGCTCAACGGCGACTACCGCTGCCCGGGTCACCGCTGCTCACGCCGCGCCCACCGCGACGACCGGGGTCGGGTGCCGCACTGTGCGCTGGCCGGTACGCCGATGACGTACCGGCCCGAGCCGTGATCGAAGTACTGCTCGGCGAGGTCGGACGACGCCTCAACGACCGCTGGCTGACCCGGGCGCTCGGCCCGGCCCTGCTGTGGTGCGTGGTGGCCGCGTTCGCCGTGCTGCCGGGACGCGGGTCCGTCGTCGACGTACCCGGTGCTGCACTCGCGTTGGCCGACGCCCTCGACCACCTGCGGGGCCGGGTCAGCCTGGCCGTGGTCGTCGGGCCGCTCGTCGTCGCGGCCGCCGCGGTGGCCGCCGTCTGCGCCCAGGCGGCCGGCAGGGTGGTCCGCCACGTCTGGCTGGGCTCCTGGGCCGGCCCGGCGGGCCGGATCGCGACCGCGCTGACCGTTCGCCGTCGGGCCGCCGCCGAGCGTCGACTCACCGGCCGACGCCGGGTGGTGCCGGCGGTGTACCTGCCCGCCCGGCCGACGTGGATCGGCGACCGGATCCGGCTCACCGACGACCGGGTGGCCGCCCAGTACGGCCTCCGCCTCGCCCTGATCTGGCCGCGACTGTGGCAGCTGCTCGACGCGGACGGGCGGACCGACGTCATGCAGGCGCGCGACCGGTTCGACCGGGCCGTCACCTCGGCCGGCTGGGCGGTGCTCACCCTCGCGCTGACGCCGTGGTGGTGGCCGGCGGCGCCGCTCGGCGTGATCCTCGGCGCCGTCTCCTGGCGGCGGGCCCGATCCGCGGCGGGCCTGTTCGCCGACGTCGTGGAGGCGACCGTCGACCTACGGCACCGCAGCCTGGTCGTCGCGTTGGGTTTCCCGGTCGAGGACGGTCGTCCGGTGCCGCCGTCCACCGCCGCCGCCGTCAACGACCTGCTGCACAAGGGGGCCAGCGGTCACGGGCAGGACGCCCTGACCGGTGCGGACAGCGAGCCGACGTGGTACCCGTCGTCGTCCTTGACCAACGACAGCCGGGACCGCCAGCAACCGGACGACGGGCCGTCACCGACCGGCTCGAACACCACGTTGACCTGAGGGCTGCCGCTGGCCGCGGTGCGGATTCCGATGATCGTCGCGGCGTGGAACGGGCCTTTCCCCGCCAACGTGGCGACGCGGGCGGTCTGGGTCCTGCTGCGGTCGTCCAGGGACACCGCCTTGTTCCAGAGCGCGCAGAGGAAGCTGTCGACGGCGGAGACGGCGGCTTTCGTCCGGGCGGACGCCGCGTTCAGGCCCCGTCCCACCGTGACGTCGTTGAGCAGGCAGGCCCTGATCAGGGGAAGGCGGCTCGCGAGGTCGGGATAGGTGGGGTATCCCGGTGTCCTTCCGAGCGCGTCGGTGGGCAGGACCAGACCCGGAATCCTCGTCGGCAACCCGGGGTAGTCGAGCGGACGGTCGCTGTTCCACGGGTATCCCGTCGGCAGGTTCTGCCCCGTCCGGGGGTACGTGCCCGACGGGTCGCCGTTGGCGTTGATCAGGCCGACCAGCGGCACGATCGCCGCCACCGCCGCGGCGACGAGCAGCCCCCAGCCCCGACCGGCCGGTCGGGGCCGGGCCACCGCCCCGGGCCGGGGGACGATCCGGCGTACGGGGCTCGGACGGGACGGCTCCTGGCGGGGCGGCTCCCGGCCCGCCGGGGGAGTGCCGGGCGGCGTCGGGGGCGTGCGTCGGATGCTGCGGTCCAGGACGTCCAACCACTGTTGCGGAGCCGGCCTGCGGTCCGGGGCGGGATCGAGGCTCCGGCCGGCGAGGAGGGCCAGCTGCCGGTCGAGCCGCCGCCGGGCCGCGTCCGGATCGCGGGTCTGCTGGTCACCGGCGAACAGGCGGACCGCGAGCAGCCCGAACTTGAACGCGTCGGTGGCCGGGGTGGCCAGCTCCTCGGCGTCGGCATCCGGCACGTGCCACTCGGGGGTCTCCGCCTGCGCCAGCACCGAGTCGCCATCCAGCCGCATCGCGTCGCAGTCGATGAAGTAGCACCGTGGCCGGGCGTCGAGGCTGAACAGCAGGTTGTTCGGTGACAGGTCACCGACGCAGACGCCGAGCCGGTGCAGCAGGGTCAGCGCCTCACCGGTGTCCCGCAGTAGTTCCAGGCGCATCCGGTCATCGATGTGCAGCCCACGGTCCCGCAGGTAGTCGTCGTTGTTGAGCAGGTACTGCACCTGCGCCAGGACGGTGTCCGGCCCCCGGGGCAGCTGGATGCGGACGTGGAACCGCTGGGGCACCCGGGGCATCAGGAACCCCCGGACCACACCCTCCTTGCGGACGACCGCGGTGGGCCAGGCGGCGAGACCGAGCAGCGCGTCGGCGTCCGGTCCGGCCCCGGCGGCGAGCCGGACGAAACGGTTCAACGTGGTGACGTCGACGTCGTCGACGAGCCGGGTCGCGTACTCCTTGTAGACCCACCGCGGGTCCTCCGCGAGGGCGTAGACCGTGCCCTGACCGCCGGCCCCGATCCGGGTCCGCGGACCGAGGGCGGACAGGCTCACCTCGGGCGGCAGCGGGTTGGTCACGACGGCCCCGGCGGCTCCGGCCAGACGGCCAGCACGGTCCGGTCGTCGTCCCACGACCCGCCGGTGAAGTCGAGCATCCAGGCGAGCCGGGTCATCGTCGGAGGCGTGGCCAGCCCGTCGCCGAACAGCTGCCCGAGATCACCGGTGCCGTGCCCGAGCGGCTCGGCGAAACCATCGGTGGCGAGCACCAACACGTCGCCCTCGGCGATCACCACCTCCACCGGGTCGACCTCCGTGGGCACCCGGGGCAGGGCTGCGACACCATCCGGGAGCAGCTCGTCGCGGGGGTCGGACAGGGTGGTGAACAGCGGCTCCCACCCGCCGTCGCGCAACCGCCAGGCGGCCGAGTCGCCGACCCGGACCAGCTGGGCGACGGCCCGTCCAGGGCCGTCCGGGCGGACCAGGGCCACGACCACGGTACTGGCCAGCAGCGTCTCGGCCCGCTGCGGATCGGTTTCACCCCACTGCCGCCCGGCGTACTCCACCAGCGCCCAGCCGGCACAGCGCAGCAGGTCGTGCCAGTCGACGGTGGCGTCGGCGCGCAGCAGATAGTCGACGACCGTCCGGCACACCATGGTGGCGCCCAGGTGGGACAGCGGGGCGTTGGAAACCCCGTCGGCCACCACTGCGATCACCGAACCGGCCACCGTGGCCACCGCGAAGTCATCCTGCCGGGGTACGCCGGACGCCCGGTGACCCGGCCCGCGCACCGAGGCCGCCCGCACCGCGAAACCGTCCGCCGCCCAGCCGTCGATCACGGTGTCCGGCCGGTACGGCTGCGTCTGCGGGGCGCGGGCCGGCACCTCCGGCGGACCCGTCACCCCGATCAGCGGGGGTGCCCAGTCGAAGCTCACACCACGTCCACGGCCATCCGGAAGCTGTCCGGCCGCTCCACCACCAGCTCGGCCGCGTCCCCGCCGACGGCCTGCCCCGACCTGATGACGCTGCGGGTCAGGGCGGTGCAGAACTCGGCGATCGCGAACCCCACCTCCACCCCCGGCGTGGCCACGAACGCGAACTCCGGCCGGGTCGCTACGTGCAGGATCGTCTCGGCCCGCGCCTCGCCGATGCCACACGCGATGATGTTCGGCGCGGTGGGGGTGCGCTCCCGGTCGGTCAGCTCGGCATAGACCGGCTCCCACTCACCCGGGTCGGTCGGCTGCCCGTCGCTGAGGAAGAACACCGCCGGCCGGTGCACCGCGAAGCCCTCCCGCTTGAGCGCCCGCACGTCGGCCGGGATCCGGTCGATCAGCAGCCCGAACGCGGCACCGTAGGCCGTACCGGACCGCACCGACAACTGCGGCAGGGCCGTCTCGTTGCGCAGGTCGGACAGCGCGGAATGGACGATCACGTCCTCGGAGAAGCCGATGATCGAAAAGCGGACCTTGGCTGCCGCGAGGGGCTCGCGCAGCAGCGCGTCGTGGAGCGACTGGAGCCCCGCGTTCAGCTCGCCCACCACCGGAGTCATGGAGACGGACTCGTCCGCCACCAGATAGACCGGCAGCACCCGCCCAGCAGTCTCCGCCATGCACACCCCCAACCGTCGCCAGTGGACGGCCCCAACGTAACACTGCGTGTCTATGTCAGGACCGCGCTCCGCGGTGTCCCCGCTCGCGGCGTCGCCGACCGGCCGGGACGGGAGCGGCGGCGACCCGGGGCAACCCGTACGCCGTGCCGGTCCCGAAAAGCGGGTGTGACCCTTGCCTCATCATCGATCCGTCTCTATCGTTTTCGGAAAGCGCTTTCCCGTCCCAGGGTGCTCCCGTCCGGAAGGTGAAACCAGATGAAACGCAGAGTCGCCTCGCGGTGGTTGGCCGGTGGTGCCACCGTGGTCGCAGGTGCCGTCGTCGCGCTGGCGCTGCAGATCCCCAGCGCCTCGGCCGCCACCAACCTGAGCCTCGGCGCCGGCGCCGACGGCTCCAGCAAGGCCAGTGGTACCAGCTACGGCAACGTCATCGACGGCAACACCGGCACCTACTGGTCGCCGGCCGGCTCCACCGGCACCGTCTCGGTCAAGTGGGGCAGCGCCACCACGGTGTCCTCGGCCGTCATCGTGCAGGCCTCGGGCGGTGGCTCGATCAGCGGCTGGCAGCTCAAGAACAACGACACGAGCGCTGTCCTGGCCAGCGGCAGCAGTGCCCCGGGCACCATCACCTTCTCCGCGATGTCGCTGAAGAAGATCTCCTTCGTCATCACCAGCGCGTCCGGCACCCCACGGATCGCCGAGTTCGAGACGTACTCCAGTGGGGGGTCGAACCCGACCACCGGGCCGACCTCCGGCCCCACCAGCAGTCCGACGTCCGGCCCGACCGGCAACCCGGGCACGCCGACCGGCGCGTGGCCGTCGTCGGCCGGCTCGGTCGGCATCTCCGGCACGGTCAACGTCTCCGGCACCTTCGACGGCGGGATGAAGACCTACTGCTGCATCGGTGACGGTGGGCAGGGTGAGTCGCAGGACCCGATGTTCAAGATCGCCAACGGTGGCACGCTGCAGAACGTGATCCTCGGTTCGCCGGCCGGCGACGGCGTGCACTGCGAGGGCACCTGCACCCTGCGCAACGTGTGGTGGAACGACATCGGTGAGGACGCCGCCACCTTCAAGCAGACCAACGGCGGCACCTCGTACGTCATCGGCGGCGGCGCACGCAGCGGCAGCGACAAGACCTTCCAGCACAACGGCAACGGCACGGTCAACATCTCCGGCTTCTACCTGAAGGGGTCCGGCAAGCTGTACCGCGGCTGCGGCAACTGCACCACCTCGTACACCCGCCACGTGCGTATCGACAACGTCCTGGTCGACGACATCGACATGCTCGCCGGCATCAACAGCAACTGGAACGACACCGCGACGATCACCCGCGTGGTGGTTATCGGCTCGGCCACCATCTGCGGCAAGTACAAGGGCGTGCCCAAGGGCAGCGAACCCAGCTACCTCGGCGAGGGCTGGAACGACGCCAACTGCAAGGTCAACAGGAGTGACGTCATCTTCCGGTAGTCACCCCGGAAGAGTTTCTTCCCGGAGGGGCACGGGTCTGCTGCACCGATGGGTGACATCTGAGATGGCTTGCCCTGCGGGCGGGCTGGAAGGATGTCGCTGTGCCCAAGCCTTACCCCCGAGAGTTCCGCGATGATGTCGTGCGGGTGGCCCGTGACCGTGATCCGGGCGTGACCGTCGAGCAGATCGCGAAGGACTTCGGGGTCCACCCGATGACGTTGTTCAAGTGGCTGCGCCAAGCCGACATCGACGCTGGCGCGAAGCCCGGCACGACCGGTGGCGAGTCAGCCGAGCTACGCGAGGCCCGCAAGCGGATCAAGCTCCTCGAACAGGAGAACGAGGTCCTGCGGCGGGCCGCGGCGTACCTGTCGCAGGCGAACCTGCCGGGAAAAGGCTCTACCCGCTCGTGAGCGAGCTGGCCGCCGACGGTATCCCCGTCGCGGTGACGTGCCGGGTACTGAACATCGCTCGTCAGCCCTACTACCGGTGGCTCGCCCAGCCCATCGGCGACGCCGAACTGGCTGCGGCTCACCGGGCGAACGCTTTGGTGGACGCCCACCGCGACGATCCGGAGTTCGGCTACCGGTTCCTGGTCGACGAGGCCCGAGCAGCCGGGCAGGCGATGGCTGATCGCACCGGGTGGCGGATCTGCTCGGACAACGGCTGGTGGAGCGCGTTCGGCAAGCGCAAGCGGCGCGGCAAGGGTCGCAAGGTCGGGCCGGCGGTGCACGACGACCTGGTCTGCCGGGACTTCACCGCCGACGGTCCGAACCGGTTGTGGCTGGCCGACATCACCGAACACCGCACCGCCGACGGCAAGCTCTACCTGTGTGCGATCAAGGACGTGTGGTCGAGGCGGATCGTCGGCTACTCCATCGACTCACGGATGACGTCGAGGCTGGCCGTCAACGCCCTGGACAACGCCGTAGCCCGCCGGGGTGACGTGGCCGGCTGCGTGCTGCACACCGACCGCGGGTCGCAGTTTCGAAGCCGGAAATTCGTCCACGCCCTCAACCAACACCACATGATCGGGTCGATGGGCAGAGTCGGCGCCGCCGGCGACAACGCCGCCATGGAATCCTTCTTCGGCCTGCTGCAGAACAACGTCCTCGACCGCCGAACCTGGACGACCCGGCAGCAGCTGAGGACCGCGATCGTGACCTGGATCGAACGGACTTACCACCGCCGTCGACGCCAACGATCCCTGTCCCGCTTGACCCCTATCGAGTACGAGACCATTATGACCCCACCGGCCAGTCAGGCCGCGTGACTGAAACTGTCACCTATCGGTGCAGCAGACCCCAACAACGCCGGCGGTTACGCCACCTCGACGACCATCTACGACGCACAGATGAGGGTGCGCCAGACCCAGAGCACCAGCCCGGCCGGCGGCCGCATGATCGCCGACACCTTCTACGACACCCGAGGTTGGGTACGCGCCACCTACGACGGCTGGTGGGACGAGGCCAACAACCCGGCAACCACGCCGGTCTCGGCAACCAATCTCGGCAAGACGGTCTATCACCAGACCTTCAACACCTATGACGGAGCAGGTCGGGCGATCCTGGTCCAGAACGCCCGGGACAACCAGGTCGTCTCTGCCACCAGAACCGTCTACAACGGCGACCGCACCACAGTCATCCCACCCGCCGGGGGCACCACCACCTCCACCGTCACCGACCCGACGGGCCGCACCGACAAGGTGCTCCAGTACCAGACGACCCCGATCCTGGTCACCCCGTCGAACTCCTTCACCGGGACGTACTACCTCACCGGCGGAACCACCACCGCCACCAGCTACGGCTACGACGCACGCGGCAACCAGGCCAGCCTCACCAACGCCGCTGGGACCACCTGGAGCAGCCGGTACGACCTGCTCGCCCACGTGATCGAGAAGACCGACCCGGACGCCGGCACCAGCACCATGACGTACGACGGTGCCGGCAACCTCACCCAGACCACGGATGCTCGCGCCAAGACCCTTTCGTTCACCTACGACTCGGTCAACCGCAAGACCGGCACCTTCGCCGCGCCCCTGTCCGGTCAGTCGTCGTCGAACAAACTCGCCTCCTGGGTGTACGACAACGACAACGCCGCAGTCGCCAACATGACCAACCCGATAGGCAAGCTGACCACGGTCACGGCCCACCGCAACAACGCCGCCTACATCACCCAGTACAACGGCTTCAACGCCTTCGGCGTGTCCACCGGCGAGACCATCACCATTCCCGCGGTCGAAGGACTGCTCGGCAACACGTACACCTTCGGCCATGGCTATCTCGGGGTGACCGGACAGCCGTACAGCAACGCCTTCCCGGCCAAGGGCGGACTCCCCTCCGAGACCGTCACCTACGCCTACACCGGCGCCCTGGAACTGCCGACCACCGCCGGTAGTCTGCTCGCCACCTACGCGAACGCCACCTACTACGACGCCTGGGGTCGGGTGACCGGCGGCCGGATCAACGCGAGCAGCAGCCTGGCCACCGTCATCAACGCCTATGACGACCACAACAGTCGGCTGAAGACCCAGAAGATCACCAAGACCACGACCACCACCAAGGACGTCGCCCAGAAGGAATACGAGTACGACCTGTTCGGCAACATCACCAAGCAGGTCGACACCCGCTACGAGCCGGCTACCACCGCAGAGACCCAGTGCTACCGGTACGACGCGCTTCGCCAGCTCACCTCCGCCTGGACCGGCACCGACAACTGCGCCCTCGTCCCGAGCGGCAGCAACCGCGGCATGGTCGGCAGCGGCATCAGCCCCGCCAGCGCCTACTGGACCGAGTGGACGGTAGACACCCTCGGCAACCGCCAGAACCAGAAGCAGTACTCGCTCACTGGTGGCACGGACATCACCACCACCTACGCCTATAACGGCAACAACAAGGGGCAGCCGCACACCCTGACCAGCACGGCAACCAGCGGTGGACTGACCGGCACCACCTCGTACACGTACGACAAGACCGGCAACATGGCCACCCGCAGCGCGGGTCAGGGCAACCAGACCCTGAGCTGGGACGACACCGGCGAACTCACGGCCGTCACCGGCGGCACTGACGGCGACAGCTCCTTCCTGTACGACGCCGACGGCAACCTGCTCATCCAGAAGGACCCCGGAACCAGCACCCTCTACCTCCCCGGGCAACAGATCACCCTCAACACCAGCACCCAGACCCTGAGCGGCGTGCGGTACCACCCACTCCCCAACGGTGCGACCGCGATCCGCACCGGAAGCGGCACCAGCTACGGCTACACCATCCCCGACCACCAGGGCACCCCGAGCCTCTACCTCAACAACACCGCCCAGGTCCCCACCTGGCGGCAGTACACCCCGTACGGCGACCCCCGCGGCGCCACCGTCACCACCCCCGACAACCGAGGCTTCCTCAACCATCCCCTCAACACCAACACCGGGCTGACCCAGGTCGGCGCCCGCAACTACGATCCCGCCCTCGGTCGCTTCATCTCCCTCGACCCACTACAGGACCTCGCCGACCCACAGCAGTGGAACGGCTACGCGTACGCCAACAACTCACCCGTCACCACCAGCGACCCGAGTGGACTGATCCCGGCGGACTGCCGCGAATTCGACTGCTACGGCTACAGCCCCACCAAGGGATGCCCAGGCGGCTGCGGCACCCCGGAGAACGAGCGTTGGGGAAAGCGCAACGGCCGCAAGGGCACCGCCCCTACCCGACGAAATGACCCTCGCATCCTCGGCCACGTGATCCGAGTCCCCGTCACGGTGTCACTGGAGGAGTTTGCTCGCCGTTGGAACGACCAGCGCGGTGAATGGTTCGGCCGGGAGTTCTCCTCCAATGATCTTTTAGAGGCTCAGGACGAGCGGCGCCTCGCGATGAACATCTGCCATGAGATGGGCCGACCGGATGGCTGCCGGCAATGGATCAAGGAACTGTACAACCCGTATATCGACTCTCTGGCAGCTACCCTGCCATCTGATGATCTGATCCCCGGCGGCGTGGGCAGCCTCGGTGCCGCGGCAGCCACCGGACGCGGCACTGGCGCGGGAGGTCGACCTTCCGCAGGTGGCGGCTGTAGGAGCTTCAGCGGCGACACCAAAGTCCTGATGGCCGACGGCCGCACCAAACGCTTGGACGAGGTACAGCCAGGCGACGAAGTGCTTGCCGCAGACCCAGAGTCGGGCATCCAAGGCCCGCGGCGTGTAGAGCACGTCTGGATTCATCCAGACGAACTGATCGACCTAAAGGTCGGCGGCGCACTCCTCACCACCACCGAGGACCACCCCTTCTGGAACCACACCGACCGCCAGTGGCAGCGGGCCGACCAACTCGATCCCGGTGATCTTGTCCTTAGCCCCAACGGACTCCACGCCGTCGGCGGTCTGCTCTCCGCCTCCACCCAGACAGCCCTCGCCTACAACCTGACGGTAAGCTCCATCCACACGTACTACGTGCTCGCCGGCAGCAGACCGGTTCTCGTGCACAATGACAATGGTCGGATCGATCTGAACGGGAAGAGTTACACGGTGTGGCAGCGTGGTCCATACCGCATCGACATCGAGGCTCGAAACGGAATGAAGCAGATGCATTTCCAGGTGCAGATAAAGGGTGTGAATTCCGGCGATGCACCCAAGTATCAATTCAATCCGGAAACCGGACAGTTTGCCGGAATGCCCAAGTCGCTACAACGAGATCTGGCAAAGAACTACCCGGATTATCAAAAGGGTCTTAGTAGGGGTGCGGACGTCTTTGGCCGAGTAATCGGCACTTGTGGGTGAGCTTTGCGATTCGGACAGGTGGGGGCGGATTATCCGTGGGCTGGTTGAGCGTCGGGGCGATCCGGATGGTGGGATCCGGTTTCCTTGAAACTATTAGTCGAAACGATTTGCTTCCTGAGTTGCGGGAGGTGGTTAGACATGGGTGGGTGAGCATTGCCGATGCTACTCTGTTGAAGGCCTGGTACGAGAGCTACTATGGTGATCGATCGCGGTTCCCGGAAGTTATGGATTATGAGATTTCCGTTAATGGTCGCGGAATCCCCGACATTGATTTATCTGACGTAGGCGAAGAGCGTGTTGTGCGATTGTTGAGATGGGGGACGGCATTTGCTTGGGCTGCCCTGCACGAGCAGCGTATTAAGTTGCCGGAAGTTGCAGTTGCTGCCTATGTGTCGGCTGCGCCGACTTTGGTGGATCCGGACCACTTCACTGGAAATGTAACCTTCTGTACTATCTATTCGGGGCAGGCTCCGTACATCGATCCTGCTCAATTATCTGACGAAATTGTTGTATCACTCTCAACCGAGGATTGCGAGAAGCCCCTCCCCATGGGATAGCTTGATACTAACGACCTCGTGCGCGGTAGCGAATCCTTGAGCATCGATGATCGTTGTTCGCGTCATGGTGGGCGCTGCGATCATGACCAACCGGCGTTTGACGGGCCTGTCCCGCTCGGTGATTGAGGACCTGGTCAGCGAGTTGAGGCCGCGGTGGCAGGCTCAGCACCGCGACCGGCTCGCCTCGCGGATACGCCGTCGCCGGATCGGAGCAGGTGCCAGGCACCGGTTCGGGTTCGTGGATCGGCTGCTGGCCACGCTGGTCCATCTCCGTCACGGGCTCACCCACGACGTGATCGCGGCCTGGTTCGGGGTGCACCGCTCGACGATCAGCCGCAGCATCGCCGAGATCAACCCCCTGCTGGCCGAGCGCGGCTGCCGGGTACGCGACGGCGTCCGGCTCCGGACCCTCTCCGACGTGGTGGCCCACCTCGGCTACCACCCGCAGGCGTTGATGGACGCCACCGAGGTGCGGGTGCGCCGTCCGGTCGCGGGCCGAGCGGGCCGGGACCGGTTCGTGTCTGGCAAGGCCCGGCTGAACACGATGAAAGCCCTGGTGATCTGTGATCCGCTCGGGCGGTTGCTGTTCTGCGGCGAGACACGTCCCGGGTCGATGCACGACATCACCCAGGCCCGCACCGCCGGACTGGTCGACCTTCTCCTGAACGCGCCACTGGACGTACAGATCCTCGCCGACGCCGGCTACCAGGGCCTCGGCACCGACACAGGCGGCGCGGTCATCACCCCCAGACCCAAGCCACGCAAACGTCAAACCTCCCTGCCACCGATGTCATCGCCGCCCACGAGGCCACCCGCAAACGGCACTCCTCCCAGCGCATCCGAGTCGAGCACGCCATCGGACACCTCAAGAACTGGCGAATCCTCGGCCGCTACCACGGCCGGCGGGAGTCCTTCGACACCGCCATCCGCGCGATCGCCGGCCTCCTGTCCGACCACCAACACACCAGCCGCAGCGAGAACACCACCCGGCGGCGCAGTGCGCTACCCGCCGCACCTCACGTTCGGTGAGACGCGCTCATCTCATCATCGCGCCACCAACTGTGCACGAGGTCGTTAGAGAGGTGTTACCGATCAAATCTGGTGGCCTTGCAGCGTTGGCAGTAATTGCCGAAAAACGTATTGCAACTCGGTGGTCCGGTCGATGATGGAAACTATTTATCGTGCGTTTCGGTGCCCGTAGCGCCGACCGCGAGCACCGCGCCGGCCGGCGGGCCGCGTCGGTGTGACGTCGGGCGGGGTTCGCGCTGCCGCCCGGCACCGCGAGGTGCGGGCAAGGGTAGGGGAGGGGCGGCGGGGACCTCGGTGGCCTCACCCGGCCTCGTCGTACGACCGGCGGGCGGCCTCGATGGCGGGCAGGTGCCGACCTGCCCAGTCGAGGAGCACGTCGACCGGGTGCCGGAGGGTCTTGCCCAGCGTGGTGATGCGGTACTCGACGGCGACCGGTCGTGAGGAGAGGACGTGCCGGGCGACGATGCCGTTGCGTTCGAGTCGGCGCAGGGTGGCGCTCAGCGACTTCTGCGACACGGTGGGGATGGCATGGCGCAGCTCGTTGAACCGGGACGGGCGTTCGCAGAGCTGGTTCAGCACCTCCAGGGACCACTTGTCGAGGACCTGGTCCAGGAGTTCCCGGTGCGGTGGGGTGATCTGGAGGCGTTCTGCCGCGAGGGGGTCGGAATCTGCCATGACACCTAGTCTCGTTGAAGTTTCCTCCAGGCACCAGGTATCCATGAGCTACTGAAAAAGGTGTGAGCCACCACGAGGAAGGAAACCGATGGGCGTCCAGTTCTTCTCCCCGCAGGGCATGACGCAGCCCGTCCCCTATCACCACGTCGCGGTCGCGTCGGGGTCGCGCCACGTCCATGTCGCCGGCCAGATCAGCCGGGACGAGGCAGGCCGACCCGTCGCGGGAGGTGACCTGCGGGGTCAGGTCGCCCAGGCGCTGCGCAACACCGGGCGCGGCCTCGGCGGCGCCGGCGCGAGCTTCGCCGACGTCGTCCGCCTGACGTTCTACGTGACCAACTGGTCGCCGGAGCGGATCGGCGACTTCCTGGCCGGCGTCGAGGACGTCGCCGGCGAACTCGGCCTGCCGCAGCCGCTGCCTCCGTCGTCGCTCATCGGCGTCGACTACCTGTTCGAGCCCGACGTACTGGTCGAGGTCGAGGCGACGGCGATCCTGGACTGATCGCCCGTCCCGCAACCGTCGCACCGGCTATATTCCTGGAATCGGCTGGCGGAAGATTGGCTCGAAACGAGGAAAACCCATTTTTCGCTCATTCTGATTCCACTATTTCTGATGATTCTTCGGATTCCGGTAATGGCGCGGACGCCCTTGCCGGACACGCCACCTCCGGGCGGACCGACGCGGTCCGTTCCGGCGCTGCCGGCCAGCCGCGAGCCCACCGCCGTCCCCCGCTGGGAGGTCAGATGGTCAGCCAACTCCGTGGACGGTCGTCGCGTCCGCCGATCGCCGTGCCGGGCCGGTCCCTCCGACCGGTCCGGGCCGCCGCCGTGGTGGTGCTGGTCATGGCTCCGGCGGTCGGTGGCGCCTCCGTCGGACACGCGAACGGCCCGCCACCCGACCGCACCGTCATCTCCGCGTCGGCGCGGCCCGTCCCGCCGCGGGCGGCTGTGGGTGAACTCGGCTCGGTGACGGCTGTCGCCGCCGGATACTGGCACAGTCTCGCCCTGCGCTCGGACGGCACCGTCGTCGCCTGGGGCGCGAACGTCGGGGGCGTCCTCGGTGACGGCACCACCGTCAGCCGTTCCACTCCGGTGCGGGTGTGCGCCGTCGGCCAGACCGCACCGTGCACCCGGTTCCTCACCGACGTGGTCGCCGTCCGGGCCGGCGACTTCCACAGCCTGGCCCTGCTCCGGGACCGTACCGTCGTCTCCTGGGGATCGAACACCGAGAGCCAACTCGGTGACGGCACCACCATCAACCGTACCGTCCCGGTCCGGGTGTGCGCGGTGGGGCAGACGGCGCCCTGTAGCCAGTTCCTGCACGGGATCCGGTCCATCTCGGCCGGGACGTTCCACAATCTGGCGGCGACGGACACGGGGCTGGCCCTGGCCTGGGGCTCGAACTACGTGGGTCGCCTCGGTGACGGCACCGGCATCTACCGCCCCGTTCCGGTCCAGGTCTGTGCGGTGGGCGAGAGCGCCCCCTGCACGAGGTTCCTGAGCGGGGTCAGATCTGTCGCGGCCGGTGCCGCGCACAGCCTGGCGGTGGTGGACAACGCGTCGGCTGTCGCCTGGGGCTGGAACGGCCAGGGGCAGCTCGGCGACGGCAGCACCGTCAACCGTGCCGTCCCGGTGCGGGTGTGCGCGCTGGGGCAGGCGGCACCCTGCCAGCGGTTCCTCACCGCGGTGAACACCGTGGCCGCCGGCTTCCACAGCATGGCGCTGCGCGGCGACGGTAGCCCGGCCGTCTGGGGCATGAACACCGACGGGCAGCTCGGCGACGGCACCACCGTCGACCGGACGACACCGGTGCGGGTGTGCGCCCCGGGGGAGACCGCGCCCTGCACCCGGTTCCTCTACGGCGTCCGGCAGATCGCGGCCGGCGAGTCGCACAGCATCGCGCAGTTGAGTAGCGGTGGCGTGCTCACCTGGGGCGACAACCGTGCGGGCGGGCTCGGCGACGGCACCTTCGTCAGCCGCTCCACCCCGGTGCGGGTCTGCGCGGTGGGTCAGACCGCTCCGTGCACGCGGTATCTCGTCCTGATCAGAGCCGTCTCCGCCGGGGTGTGGTACAGCCTCGCTCTGCAACCCGACTACACCGTGGCTGCCTGGGGCCACAACGACTTCTTCCAGCTCGGCGACGGTACCCATCTCACGCATCCCGTCCCCGTGCAGGTCCTCGCACCCCGCACGTAGCGCCGTGGGGAAGCCCTCCGGGTGGGCGTCCGGGGGCGCGGCCCGCAACACCTACGAAAAGCCCCGGCAACAGGGCAGAATGACGTACATCGATCTATGGAAGGGTGTGTCGATGGGACGTCTCCGCCACGCCGCTCTGGCGGCGGTGCTCTGCGTGCTCGGTGGCCTGCTGGTGGCCGTACCCGCGCGGGCCAACGCCGCCGGGCCGGTCCCGCACTACCTGATGACCGCGTTCACCAACAGCAGCGAGTCCAACATGTACGTCTACGACTCGGCCGACGCCACCCGGTTCACCCTCCAGCGGGCCAACGCCTACACCCCGCCCTCCGGGCTGGTCCGCGACCCCAGCGTCATCCGGCACACCGACGGCTACTACTACCTCGTCTACACCACCGGCTGGACCGGCAACACCATCGGCGTCGCCCGCAGCAGCGACTACCTGAGCTGGACGTTCCAACGCAACGTCACCATCGGCGTCGCCCCCGCCAACGGCAGCACCTGGGCACCCGAGTGGTTCGTCGACAGCGACGGCAGCGTGCACATCGTGGTCTCGGTGTCCCAGACCGGCACCGCCGGGCAGTTCCAGCCGTACCGGATCACCGCGACGAACTCCGCGCTGTCGGCGTGGAGCGCCCCGGCCGCGCTCAACGGCATCGGCACCAACCACATCGACAGCTTCATCGTCAAGGTCGGCAACACCTATCACAACTTCATGAAGAACGAGACCACCAAGTACATCGAGCATGCCACCGCCACCGCGCTGACCGGCCCGTGGAGCTGGGTCGGCACCGGCAACTGGGCCGGCTGGGGCGCCGGCCTGGAAGGCCCCGCCCTGGTCCGGCTCCCCGACAACCGCTGGCGCATCTACTTCGACCAGTACGGCGCCGGCCGCTACTACTCCGCCGACAGCAGCGACCTGTACGGCTTCACCGGCAAGACCGAACTGGCCGGGCTGTCCGGCACGGTGCGGCACTTCACCGTGCTGCGGGAGAGCGTCGGCGACAACTCCGCCCCGCCCACCGGCAACCGCTCGCTGCGCTCGGCGAACTTCCCCGACCGGTACGTCCGCCACCGCGACAACGTCGCCCGCATCGACGTGCTGGGCAGTGGCAGCCCACTCGCCGACCGGCAGGACGCCACCTTCCAGATCGTCCCCGGGCTCGCCAACGCCTCCTGCTACTCGTTCCGCGCGGTCAACGGCTCCTACCTGCGGCACTGGGACTTCTCGATCCGGCTCGCCGGCAACGACGGCAGCGCCGTCTTCGCCGGGGACGCCACCTTCTGCAGCCGCACCGGGCTGGCCGGCGGCGGCAGCTACTCCTTCGAGTCGTGGAACCACCCGGGCCGCTACCTGCGGCACTACGACTACGTGCTGCGGGTCGACCCGTACGCCGCCGGCAGCACCTTCGCCGGGGACGCCTCGTACACCCTCACCACGCCGCTGGCCTGATCAGGCCGAGGGTCGGCCGGCGGTGGTGGTGCGACCGCCGGCCGACCCGCCGTCAGCGGGTGGCGGGCAGGCCGAACGCCGGGAACAACGCGCCGTCGAGGAACGACGTGAGCTGGGCGATCCGCCCGTCACGCACCGTCAGCACCGTGATCGACCAGGGCAGGTACGGGCCGCTGTCGCCCGCGCGCAGGTAGTTGGCCACCGCCGGTTGGCCGTTGGCCGCCACCGGGACGTGCCGCCACCCGCCGCAGCTGCCCAACGGCATCGCCCGCGCGAAGTCGAGCACCGCGTCGAGCCCGGCGTACCAGTGCGGCAGCGGCGGCATCGCCCAGGTGACGTCCTCGGTGAGCAGGGCGACCAGGGCGTCGGCGTCGCCGTTCTCCAGCGCGGTGGCATAGCCGGCGGCGACCGCCCGGAGCCGGGTGTCGCCGAGCGCCCGCAGGGTCCGCTGCTGGCTGTGGGCCGGCACCCGGTCGGCGACGACCCGGCGGGCCCGCGCCAGCGCCGAGTTGACCGAGGCGGCGGAGGTGCCCATCATGGCGGCGATCTCGGCGGCGCTGAATCCGAGCACGTCGAACAGCAGCAGAGCGGCGCGCTGGTTGCCGGGCAGGTGTTGCAGCGCGGCGACGAACGCCAGCTCGACGGCCTCCCGCTGCTCGTACCGGACGTCCGGGGCGGCCGGGCCGGCGGCCACGGCGGCATCCGGGTACGGCCCGAGCCACCGGACGTGCCCGGCGGCGGCGCTGTCCGGCACGGCGTGCGCGCTGGCCGGCCCCAGGTCGACCGGCAACGCCCGCCGACCCCG
Source organism: Micromonospora sp. WMMD714 (assembly GCF_029581315.1). Lineage (NCBI taxonomy): Bacteria > Bacillati > Actinomycetota > Actinomycetes > Micromonosporales > Micromonosporaceae > Micromonospora > Micromonospora sp. WMMD714. The sequence goes on along the minus strand of NZ_CP120744.1, from coordinate 5,649,719 downwards.
GCTGGCGGCCAGGTCCAGGCAGGTCCGGGTGGCCACGGTGTAGAGCCAGGTCCGCAGCGAACTGCGCCCCTCGAACCGGGGCAGTGCCCGCCAGGCCCGCAGCAGCGCCTCCTGCACCGCGTCGTCGGCGTCGAACGGTGAGCCGAGCATCCGGTAGCAGTGCGCGTGCAGCTCCGCCCGCAGCGGCCCGACCAGCGCGGAGAACGCGGCGTCGTCCCCGCCCCGGGCGCGGGTCAGCGTCACGTGGTGGTCGTCGGTCGGCATGCCGGCGAGAATAATCCGCCCGGCCGACGATTCCGCAGCTCGCGGAGAGTCTGTACTGGGTAAGCACCACACCTGGACACCCGGAGGACCCCGAGATGAGCAGTCCCGCCACGATGCCAGTGACCACCGCCACCCTCGACGTCCCGGACGGGACGCTGTACTTCGAGGTACGCGGCAGCGGTCCGCTGGTGGCGCTGGTCGCCGCCCCGATGGACGCGCGGGCCTTCGGCCCCCTGGCCGACCTGCTCGCCACCGACCACACCGTGCTCACCACCGACCCGCGGGGCATCCGCCACAGCCGGCTGCACGACCCCGAGCAGGACTCCACGCCCGTGCTGCGCGCCGACGACCTGGCCCGGCTGCTCGCCCACCTGGACGCCGGACCAGCGACGGTGCTCGGCTCCAGCGGTGGCGCGGTCACCGTGCTGGCCTTGGCCCAGCACCACCCGCAGGCGGCGCACACCGTGATCGCGCACGAACCGCCGTTGCTGCTCCTGCTCGACGACCGGGCCGAACTCCTCGCCCGGGAGGACGAGATGGTCGCCACCTACCGGCGCGGGGACCGGCTGGGCGCGTGGCGCCTGTTCCTCGCCAACGCCAACATCACCATGCCGGAGGAGGTGATCCAGGGGATGTTCGCCGCCACGCCCGACCCGCAGGACGCCGCCGACGAGCGCTACCAGTACCTGCACACCCTGCAGGGCACGACCCGCTACGAGCCGGACGTCGCCGCGCTGCGTGACGGCCCGACCCGGGTGCTGGTCGGCCTCGGCGCGGATTCGGCCGGGGAGCTGTGCGACCGCAGTTCCCGGGCGCTGGCCGCCGCGCTGGGGGTGCCGCCCACCATGTTCCCCGGCGGGCACCTGGGCTTCGCCGACGACCCGGCCGGCTTCGCCGCCCGGCTGCGCGAGGTCGTCACCGGATAACCGTCGGAAGCCGGCGGCCAGGCGTCGACATCCGGTGGACGGCCGTCGGGAACGGGCGACGGCCGTCCACCGGATTCCGGCCGGCGCGGCGGCGACCGATCCGCGACAGTCGCGGGGGATTCCGGGAACCCCGGTCCTAGAGTGCCGGCCATGACGGTGATCGTGCGACTCGGCGCTGGGCTCGTCGTCCTCGTGGCGGCCCTGGCGTCGGGGCCGGCCCCGGCCCACGCCGGGCCGGCCGGTACGGGCCTCGGGCTGGAGCTGCGGACCGCCGCGCCCCGGTACCTGCCGGGCGAGCAGATCCGCCTGACGCTGACGGTGAGCAACGCCACCGGCGCGACCTGCGCGCTGGCCACGGTCGCCGACGGAACGGTGCGGGTGACCTCGGTCCGCCGGGACGGACACGAACTGGTCCCGGCCCTCGGCCGCAGCTTCTACGGCGACGGCATCGCGGCTGCCGCCACCGCCGGCACGGCGACCGTGGCACCCGGGGGGACGGCGACCGTGTCGCTGGTCGGCATCCGGACGCACGACGGCGACGACGCCGGTACCGTGGTGCTGCGGTCGGTGGCGGCGACCCCCGACGGCGGCGGGCTGGACACCCGCTGGCCGGTCGGCGTACCCGGACGCTACGAGGTGACGGCGGGCTACACGACCCTGCCGGTGACCGGGCTCGACGACCCCTGCACGGGGGCGACGGGACTGCGGACCGTCAGCTTCACCGTCGGCGACGGCACCCCGGTGCCTCAGCGGCGGTGGCCCTGGCTGCTCGGCGGTGCGCTGCTGGTGCTGGTCGTCGGGGCGTCGGCGGCGCTGCTGCTGCGTGGTCGCCGCCGCCCGGCCGCCGCCACGGTGGCCCTGGTGCTCGTCGGCGTCGGGACCGTCGTCGGCGGCACCGGCCGACCGGCCCGGGCCGACTACCAGGTCGACCCCACCGCCGGGGTGCCGGTCAGCGGCGTCGACTTCCAGGCCGCCGTGGACGGCTGCCTCCAGGGGTTCGCGGCGGCCGGCGGTGACCCGGCGGGCATCCTGCCCCGGCTCAAGGACGCCACGACACCCCGGGTACGGATCATCCCCACCCCCGGCGGCTCCGGCTCCTTCGAGACCCCGGACAGCAAGGACGGCAAGGGCTCGTCCACGGTGACCTGGAACCCGACCTCGGTCGAGCCGTACGGCGACGGCGTCGCCCGGGATCCCTGCGCGGCGCTCTACCACGAGCTGAACCACTCCGACGACATCTCCCGTGACAGCGTGCCGAAGGGGGACTGCGGGGGCACCGGGATCAAGGCGGCCGAGGTCAAGGCGACCCTGGCGGAGAACAGGTACCGGGCGGCCAAGGGCCTGCCGCCGCGCACCGAGTACGACGGCAAGACTCTGCCCAAGAGCTTCGACGAGTGCAGGAAGCCGGCGAAGAAGACCCCACCGCCGAAGGGGCCGGTCAAGCTCTGCGAGGACGGGGCGGACTGCGGCGGCAGCAACGGCGACCCGCACCTGGTGACCTTCGACCGGCACTACTACGACTTCCAGGCCGTCGGCGAGTTCGTGCTGGTCGACTCGACGGCGGGGGAACCCCTCACGGTCCAGGCCCGGCAGAGCCCGATGGGGGACTCACGGACGGTGTCGGTCAACACGGCGGTCGCCGTCCGGATCGGCGCGCACCGGGTCGCCCTCACCCTGGTCGACGGCGACACCGAGGTACGCGTCGACGACGCCGTCCTGGTGCCGGCCCCGGGGCGCACCCCACTGCCCGGCGGCGGCACGCTCACCCGCCGTGGCTCCGACACCGGGGAGGCCGACGGGTACGACCTGGGCTGGCCCGACGGCTCCGCCGTCGCCGTCGACCAGATCGGCCCGTACGGCTACCGGGTGCTGGCGAAGCTCGCCCCGGGCCGGGCCGGGAAGGTGCGAGGGCTGCTCGGCGACTTCGACGGCGACCCGACCGACGACGTCGCCACCCCCGCCGGCGCCCCGCTGGCCCAACCGGTGCCGTTCGACAAGCTCCACCCGTCGTACGCGGACGGCTGGCGGGTCACCCGGGACACCTCCCTGTTCAGCTACCCCGACGGCCGGGACACCGCCTCGTTCACCGACCGCGCCTTCCCGGCGGAGGCGGTGAGCGTGGCCGACCTGGATCCGGCGCGGCGGAGTCAGGCCGAGCAGGTGTGCCGGTGGGCCGGCATCACCGACCCGTGGCAGCTCGCCAAGTGCGTCCTCGACGTCGGGGTGACCGGCCGCCCCGAGTTCGCGGTCAGCGGCGTCGGCACCGAACGGATCGCCCCACCGGCCGCCGCGCCGATCGCCGCGACCCCGGTCGCCACCGGGACGCTGATCCCGGGCGGTAGCCCGCTGGCCTTCCCCGGCCGGGCCGGCGACGCCGTCTTCGTCGACGTCACCGCGCCCGGCCTGGCCGACGGGTGTTCCCCGTACCGGCTGTTCGACCCGACCGGCACCGAGCTGGCCAGCGGCTGCCAGGTCGCCGGCCGTGGTCACATCGACCGCACCGACCTCACCGTCGACGGCACGTACACGGTGGCCCTCGACGACGCCGCCGACGGTACCGGGCGGGCCGCCGTGCGGGTCTACCTGGCCCGGGACGTCACCGGTACGCTGCGCCCGGACGCGCCGGCGGTCTCCGCGGCGATCGTCGATCCGGGCGGCCGGGCCCGGTACCGGTTCACCGGGGTCGCCGGTCAGCGGGTCTTCGTCGAGGTGCCGGAGAGCACCCTGCCGGACCAGTGCTCCCCGCTGGAGCTGCTCGGCCCGCAGGGAACGCGGCTGGGCAGCGGCTGTGTCGTCAACGGCAGCGGCGACGTGGACGGCACGGTCCTGCCCGCCGACGGCACGTACACGGTGCTGGTGGATCCGGTGGACCGTACCGTCGGCACGGTCGCGCTGCGGCTGTTCGCCACCCGCGACCAGGTCGGCGCGATCACCGTCGACGGCCCGCCGGTCGTCGCGGCGCTCGACCGGCCCGGCGCGGTGCGGAGCTACCGGTTCACCGGTACGGCCGGCACGTCGGTGACCGTGACGGCCACCGGCGCCACCCTGCCCGACCAGTGCTCTCCGCTGGAGCTGCGCGACGCCGGGGGTGCGGTGCTCGGGTCCGGCTGTGTGGTCGACGGCGTCGGTGGCATCGGAGCGACGGTCCTGCCGGACAGCGGTGTCTACACCGTCGTGGTGGACCCGTCGGGGGCGGCCACCGGCACGGTCACCCTCACCCTGCGGCGGTGACCCGTTGCCGGCCGACGGATCGTCGCCGCAGGTGGCAGGGGTACGAGTGGTCCGGGTGGCGGAGATCGTGCCACCGTCGGGTCGACCGGGCCGGTACGGCGGACGACCGGGGGACGACGGCTGGCCGGCACCGGCGTCCCCGCGGGGCTTGAAGTCCTATCCCGGGGATAGGAAAATCCATCCATGCTGCTCGTCAGGCGCTCCACCTCCTGCCGGTCGTCGACCTGATGCGGGTCGCCGCGCACCGCTGTCCCGGACCCACCACCACCGTCTGAACGGCCGTGCCGTCCGATCCGCCCGCAGGAGGCCCGTGAGATGACCGTGCCCGACGCTCTCCCACCGCCGGTCGAGGCCGACGCGGACACGCTGCGTACGGTGCTGCGGCACCAGGCCAGCACCGTCACGGTGATCACCGCGCCCGGCGCGCCGGCGGTCGGCTTCACCGCCACCTCGTTCACCTCGGTGTCGCTGACCCCGCCGATCGTGTCGTTCTGCCTGAACCTCGGCGCGTCGAGCTGGGCCACCATGTCCCGGACCCGGCACCTGGCGGTGCACCTGCTCGCCGGCCACCAGCAGGAGCTGGCTCGCACCTTCGCCACCAGCGGCATCGACCGGTTCGCCGCACCGACCCGGTGGCGGGTCGGGCCGGAGGGGGTGCCGATCCTCGACGACACCCTGGCCTGGCTGCTCTGCCGGGTGGTCGAGCGGGTGACCGTCGGGGACCACGCGATCGTGCTGGCCGAGCCGGAGCTGATCCGGCACCCCGGGGCCGGGTCGCCGCTGCTCTACCACCGGGGCCGGTACGCCGGCCTGGCCGGTGTGCCGGAGGGGGCCTCCCGCCGTTCCGCCGCGTGACCACCGGCGGGCCGCTCCCGGAGGCGGGTGCACCGGTACCAGCTATATTGACGAAAATCGTTCAATGAGCTGGAGGTGCCCGACGTGAGACTCCGTCCGATGGTGGCGGCGACGGTCGTGGCGGGTCTCGCCGTGGCCGGCCTCGGCACCGCGACGCTCGCCGGGGCCGCACCGGCCGCACCGACACCGGGGGTGGCCGCCGCCCTGGCCGTCGGCGACTTCGACTTCACCCGCCCGCAGGTGGTGGCCAGCGGCCTGACCGTCCCCTGGGGGATGGACTTCCTGCCCGACGGCAGCGCCCTCACGGCGCTGCGCAACTCCGGCCAGGTGCTCCGGGTCCGACCCGGCCAGGCACCCGAGCAGGTGGCCCAGATCACCGGCGTGAACGCCACCGGCGAGGGCGGGCTGCTCGGCCTCGCGGTCTCCCCGGGGTACGCCCAGGACGGCTACGTCTACGTCTATCTCACCACCGCCACGGACAACCGGATCGTCCGCTTCCGGCTCACCGCGCCCCAGAACCAGGAGCCGGTCCTCACCGGGCTGGCCCGGGCCAGCACCCACAACGGTGGACGGATCGCCTTCGGCCCCGACGGGATGCTCTACGCCGGAGTCGGTGACGCCGGGCAGACGGCCAACGCGCAGAACCCGCAGAGCCGCAACGGGAAGATCCTCCGGATGCGGCCGGACGGGTCGGTGCCATCGGACAACCCGACGGCCGGCTCCCTGGTCTACAGCCTCGGCCACCGCAACGTGCAGGGCCTGGCCTGGGACGCCCAGGGGCGGCTGCACGCCGCCGAGTTCGGGCAGAACACCTGGGACGAGGTCAACCTCATCGTGGCCGGCGGCAACTACGGCTGGCCCACCGTCGAGGGCCGGGGCAACGACCCCCGGTTCCGTGACCCGCTGGTGGTGTGGTCGACCGCGGAGGCCTCCCCGAGCGGCGCGGCGATCGCCGGCAACCGGCTCTTCGTCGCCGCCCTGCGCGGCACCCGGCTGTGGACCGTGCCGCTCACCGGGACCGGTGGGGTCGGCACCCCGACCGCCGAGCTGACCGGCGTCTACGGACGCCTGCGGACCGTCGAGTACGGGCCGGACGGCTGGCTCTGGGTCACCACCAGCAACCGGGACGGACGGGGCACCCCGGCGGCGACCGACGACCGGATCCTGCGCTTCCCCCCACGGGACACCACGCCGCCCCCCACCACGCCGCCTCCGACGACGCCGCCCCCGACCACCACACCGCCGCCGACGACGCCCCCGCCCACCACCACCCCGCCGCCGGTCTCGTGCCGGGTCGGCTGGCAGCCCAACCAGTGGAGCGGCGGCTTCACCGCCGAAGTGTCGATCACCAACCTGGGCACCCCGGTGACCGGCTGGACCCTGACCTGGACGTTCGCCGCCGACCAGCGGATCACCAACGCCTGGAACGCGCAGGTCACCCAGTCGGGTGCCGCCGTCACCGCCCGCAACGCCAGCTGGAACGGCACGGTGCCGCAGAACGGCACGGTCAGCTTCGGCGTCCAGGGCACCTTCGGGTCCGGTAACCCGCGCCCCGCCGCGTTCCAGTTCAACGGGGGCGCCTGCCTGGCCCAGTGACGCGACGCGGCCGGCCGGGCACCACCACCGGTCGGCCGCCGTCCGCCGAGCCATCGCTCCCACCGCGCGGCCGGGACCGGGTGAGCACGCTGCCGGGAGAGGGGGCCGGCGTCGGTCGAACCGGGGCAATGTACCGGATTCGCCGACGCCGGCCCCTGTTCCGGTGGAGCCTGCGAGGGAGGTGATCGTGCACGGTGCGGCGGAACGGGGTGGTCGTGAACCGGAGGTTCGCCGGGCTGCTGCTGCTGACCGGCCTGATGCCGATGATCGAGGCCACCGTGCTGGTCGCCCTCGGATTCCGGGCCGCCGAGGGGGTTCCGCCGCAGGTCACCGCCTTGTGGCCCTACGACACGTACCACGATCTGCGGTGGCTCTACGTCTACCACCGCACGTGGTGGGGGTTCGTGCTCTGGCTGGGGTACGTGCTGGTCGCCCGGGGCCTGTTCACCACCGGCCTGGTGGTGCTGGCCTGGCCGGCCGGGGTGCCCCGGCCGTCGCTGGGGTGGCTGCTGCGGCGTAACGTCGCGCTCGGTGTGCTGGTCGGCGTGTTCGTCGCGCCGTGGGCGGCGATCTCGGTCGCGGCGTCGGTGGTGGCGCTGTCCTGGGTGCTGCTGGCGTCGCTGCTGCCGATGTTCCTGCTCGCGCCGTTCCTGCAACGGGTGGCCGTGGTGGAGCACTGGTGGCGGGGGCTGCCGTCGATCTCGCTGGTGGGCTGGTCGCTGTTGAACTTCGTGGTGCTCACCCTGGCCGGTGCCCTGTGCTGGCGTACGCCCGGCTGGTGGACGGTGCCGGTGGCCGGGGTGGCCGGGACGATCAACGGGCTGCTGTGGAGCCGGACGGTCCGGGCGGCGCTGCTGCCGTCGCGGCTGCGCTGGGCACGGGTGCCGGTGACCCCGCTGGCGGCGCTGCTGGCGGTCGCCGTGCCGCTGGCCATCCCCCCGGTGACCGAGCTGGTCCCGGGCAACGAACAGTGGATCAGGACGGCGGTGCTGGAACGACCGCTGCCGTCCCAGGTGACCCACGCGGTGATCGTGCTCACCGGCTACGGCTCCGACTACGGCGGCGAGCAGCCGTCCGATCCCCGGGTGCAGCGGTTCTCCTACCGGGGGCTCGACCCCGACGGCAGGCCGCTGGCGTACCGGTCGGCGGACACCACCAGATCGATGGCGGACAGCGTGTCGCTGCTCGCCCGGCAGGTGGACGGGCTGCACCGGCGCACCGGGCGGCGGGTGGCGCTGATCGGGGAGAGCGAGGGGGCGATGGTGGCCCGCACCTACCTCGCCCGCCGGCCCGATCCCGCGGTCGACATCCTCGTCATGTTCAGCCCGTTGATCTACGCTGGCCGGGCCTACTACCCGCCTCCGCACCACGCGCAGGGCTGGGGGGTGGTCACCGGGTGGCAGCTGCGGCTCATCTTCGGGCTGGCCGAGGTCGGCGGCGGGCCGGACGAGCCGTTCATCCGCTCCCTGCTCGACGACGCCCCGTTCTACCGCAACCAGCTGATGTGCCCGGTGCCGGGCGTCCGGATCGTCGCCTTCCTGCCCACCGCGACCGCCACCGAGGCACCCCCGGGCGAGTACAGCCGCATCCCGGTCTTCCAGATCCCCGGCGTGCACGGCGGCCTGCTGGACCGCCGGCTGGTCCAGGACCGGTTGATCGATTTCCTGCTCGGCAAACCGATCGCCCAGACCCGGGCCGAGTACCCGCTGCTCCAGAGCTTCGCCGCCGGCTGGCAGGCACCGCCGCTGCCGATCGCGGCGAACCCGGCCTGGGCGGGTAACCGGCAACCCGACCCGGCGTTCACCGGGAAGGTCTGCCTGCCACCCGACTGACCGGCCGTCCGGACCGGCCCGGCCCGTCGCCCGCCGGCCCGACCGGCGACGTCAGCCCCACAGCAGCTGGACGACCACCAGCACGGCCACCAGGTCCGGGCCGCGCGACACCTGACGGACCAGGTCGACCGGCACCATCGCGAACGGGGTGTTGACCATCGCCCCGCCGTACCGCATGGGTGGGCGGGTGCCGGCCCAGCAGGCCGCCGCCACGACCCCGGGCAGCAGCACCGCGTCGAGCGGAACGGGGACCGGCCGCAGGGCGGGCAGGGTGGCCAGGTACCAGAGCGTGGCACCGACCGCCGGCACCACGAGGTGCGCCAGCCGCAGCACCGCGTCGGCACCGCCGAGGGACCGCCGCAGGCCCGGGGAGCGGCTGACGGCCCGGAGCCCGCCGGTCAGCCGACCGGTCGCCAGGTACGCCAGGACCACGTGCGCGGGACCGGCGATCGACGGCAGTGCCACCGCGACGGCGTACATGGTCAGCAGCGCCCCGGCCCAGCCGACCAGGGCGCCCCGGCGGCGCGACAACCGGCGTACCTCCGCCTGGAGCAGCACCGGGAACCGGCCACCGGCGCGGAACCGTCGACCGCGCACCAGCCCGACCGAGCGCCACCGGCGGCCCTCCACCAGCGCGGCGAGCAGCGACGGATCCAGCAGCACCGCGGCGGTCGTGGCGGCGTTGGCGAACTGTGCCCCGGTGGTCAGCGCCGCCCGGTCCACCCGCCCGAGCCGGCGGAGCGCGCGGACGGTCGACGCCACCGCGACCGGCAGCAGCGCCAGCCCGACGACGGCGGTGAGCGGCACCGGCGGCACCGGCAGCGACCAGCCGGCGGGGTGCCCGAGCACCACCAGCACCGCGATCGTGGCGGCGACGGCGGGCAGGCCGACGGCGGGCAGTCCCGCCCAGCGGGGCGTGGCGCGGGCGCTCTGGGCGACGACCGCCCACCCGGTCGCGGTGGCCCCGCAGGTGACCCCGGCCAGCGCCGCCCAGCCCAGGTCGGCGGGGTGGTCGGCGCCCCCGGCGAAGGCCGCCGCGACCGCCAGCAGCCCGGCACCGACGATGCTCCCGCCGGCCAGCCCGGCGAACCGGGGGAGCAGCCACGCCCGGCGGTCCACCGGAGAGCTGACCAGCCAGGCCTGGGTGGCGGGGGTGACCAGCAGGGGTCCGATCAGCCGCAGTCCCCACCAGGCGAGCCCGGCGCCCGCCGTCACGGCGGCGACGGCGATCCAGTACCGGTCGCCCGGCTCGGTCCGGGTGACCTGCGGGGTCACCAGGTGGTCGCGGATCGCGGCGACCGCGAACCAGCCGTACAGGGCGACGAAGAGGACCAGCACGTAGGCGTCGGTGAGCACCTCGCCCAGCGAACCCGGATGGTGTCGGCGGCGGGCCTGCCGCAGCCGGGCACGCAGGTGCCGGGGGGTGGGCGCGACCACCGGCGGCGGGGAGATCCGGATCGAGGTCACCTCAGCTGCCGATCTCGATCCGCCGGTCGGCGACCGCGTCGATGAGGTCGGTGTCGTGCGAGGCCATCAACACCGCCGTGCCGGCCGCCTTCTCCCGCAGCAGCCGCTGTGTCAGCCAGGCCCGGCCCCGGACGTCGAGCCGCTGCTCCGGTTCGTCGAGGACGAGCAGCCGGCGCGGGCGGACGAAGCAGGAGGCCAGGGCGAGGCGGCGGCGCTGCCCGCTGGACAGGGTCGCCGGAAGCTGGTCGCGCGCCGGTTGCAGACCCAGCTCGGTGAGCACCTCCTCGACCGGGTCGGCGGTGCCACCGTGGGCGTAGGCGACCAGTTCGAGGTGCTCGACGACGGACAGGTCCGGAAAGAAGTCGATGTCGTCGAGGGCGGCGGCGACCGCCGCGCGGACCCGGGGGTCGGTCTCGTCGCAGCGACGCCCGTCGAGCAGCACCTCACCCTCGTCGGGGCGATCCGCGCCGACGACGCAGCGCAGCAGGGTGGTCTTGCCCGAGCCGTTCGGCCCGACGACGACCGCGACCTGCCCGGCGTCGAGGTGGAAGCGCACGTCGTCCAGGACGACCAGCGCGCCGAACCGGCGGGTCAGCCCGCGTACGGCAAGGGTGCTCACAAACAGCCACTGTCGCACGCGGGCCGGTGTGGCCGCCGACCCGCCCCGACCGGGCGGCGCGCGGTCAGCCCTTGACGGCGCCGATCAGCACGCCCTTGATGAAGTGCCGTTGGATGAACGGGTAGACCGCGACGATCGGGGCCACGGTGAGGACCACCACCGCCATCTTGATCGCCTCGGTCGGTGGCATGGACACCCCGGTGGTGCCGCCGGAGGTGTGCGGGGCCTGGCCGGCCAGCAGGTAGCTCTGCAACACCCGCTGGATCGGGTACATGTCGTTGCGGTCGATGAACAGCAGCGCGTCGAACCAGACGTTCCAGTAGCTCACCGCGTAGAACAGCCCCACCACCGCGATGACCGCCCGGGACAGCGGCAGCACGATCCGGACCAGGGTACGGAAGTGGCTGGCCCCGTCGACCCGGGCGCTGTCCAGCAGCTCCTGCGGGATGGCCTGGAAGAAGCCGCGCACCACCACCAGGTTGAACACGCTGATCGCCGGGGGCAGGATCAGCGCCCAGATGGTGTCCTTGAGGCCCAGTCCGGTCACCACCAGGTATTTCGGCACCAGCGGCGGATAGACCAGGAACGGGACCAGGAAGTAGATCAGCAGCCAGCGGTAGCCCACCGACCGCGGCTGGGACAACCCGTACGCGGCCAGCACGGTCACGGTCAACGCCAGCGCGCTGCCGATGACGGTGACCAGCGTGCTGATCCACAGCGCCCGGGTGACCGCCCCACCGGCGAAGATCGTCTCGTAGGCCGCGGTGTCGATGCCCCGGGGGATGACGACGATGCCACCGGCCTCGGCGAGGGTCTCCCGGGAGGACAGGCTGGTCACCAGGATCACCCAGAGTGGAAAGAGCACGCTGAGCACGAGCAGACCCAGGAAGGTGGCCTTGAGCCCCTGGCCGATCCGGGTCGGTGGCTCCTCCCACACCGGCCGGCGGTTGCGTCCGGTACGGGCCCGCAGTGCGACGGTCTCGGTCATTTCGAGTAGATCCCCCGTTCGCCGAGCAGGTGGGCGACCCGGTTGGCGGCCAGGATCAGGCCCAGCCCGATCGCGGCCTTGAACAGGCCGGCCGCCGCGCCGTAGCCGTAGTTCCCGGTGGCGATGGAGAAGTGGTAGACGAACGTGTCGAGCACCTCGGCGGCCTGCCGGCCCACCGCCTCACGTTGCAGCAGGAACTGTTCGAAGCCGACCGAGAGCGCGTCACCCAGCCGCAGGATGAGCAGCAGCACGATCACCGGTCGCAGGCCGGGCAGGGTGATGTGCCACAGCCGGCGCCATCGGCCGGCGCCATCGGCCGCCGCCGCCTCGTAGAGGCTGGTGTCGATCGTGGACAGCGCGGCGAGGAAGACGATGGTCCCCCAGCCGACGTCCTTCCAGACCGCCTCGGCGGTGACCAGGATGATGAAGGTGTCCGGGTTGGTCATCACGTTCCACGGCTGCATCCCGGCGTCGCGCATGGTCTGCGCCAGCAGGCCGGCGCCGCCGAGCATGGCGACGAAGAAGCTGACCACCAGCACCCAGCTGAAGAAGTGCGGCAGATAGACGACGGTCTGCACGAAGCCGCGCCACCGGCTGGACAGCAGGTTGTGCAGCATGATCGCCAGGAAGATCGGCAGCGGGAAGAAGAAGACCAGCTGGAAGGCGGTGATCGCCAGGGTGTTGCGGAACGCCTCCCAGAAGGCCGAGTCCTCGAACAACAGCTGGAACTGCCCGAAGCCGATCCAGTTGCTGCGCGCGAACGCCTGCAACGGGTTGTCCCCCAGGTAGGGGTTGTAGTCCTGGAAGGCGATGACGTTGCCCAGGATCGGCAGGTAGCTGAAGACCAGCAGGACGAGGAAGCCGGGCGTCACCATGGCCAGCAGCTGCCAGTCCCGCCGCAGCCGGGTGCGCAGCGGCACCCGGCGTGCGCGTGCCGGGCGCAGGCGGTGCCGCGCCCGGGTGGTGGGCCCGTCGGGCCGGGTCCGGTCGGACCCGGCCACGACGGCGGTGTCGCGAGTGGTCATCGCCCGGCCTTGGGCAGCGACCTGGCGAGCAGTTCCCGCGCTTCATCGCCCCCGTTGGCCTTCCACTCCTGCACGATGGCGTCGATGTCGGAGAGTGGCCGGCGGCCCCGCAGCATGTCGGTGATCTTGTCCTCGGTGGGCACCTGGTTGGCCTTGTACGCGGCCGGCATCTCCAGCTTCACGCCGTCCCAGGGGTCCTTCTCCAGGTACTTCACCATGGCGTTGGAGTAGTTCAGGAGATCCGGCACGTAGTTCGGGGTCTCCGGGTACGGGCCGATGGTCGGGTTGCGACCGCTGATGAAGAAGTACTGGTTGGCGATCTCCTTGAACGCCAGGTCGGTCTTGACCGGCCCGTTGGGCGTGCTGGTGTGGTGCTTGCCCGCCACCCCGTAGTCGCGGAGCTGCGCCTCCTGCGTGCCGAGCGGCGCGGAGCACCAGTTCATGATCCGCAGTAGCTCCTCGACCCGCTCCTTGCCCACCCCCTTCTTGACGAAGGTGAACGAGATCGGCTCGTCGTCGCCCCAGACCAGCGGGTCGCCGCCGGTGGCGGAGAAGACCGGCACCGGCTGGATGTTCAGCTTGGCGTTGACCTTCTGGTGCTCGGCCTGGGCGCCCTGCCAGAAACCCACCCCGTTGCGGGTGAAGACGATCGCGCCGTTCTTGGCGAACAACTGGGCGCTGTCCGCGCCTCTGGTGGCGATGATCTCGGGGTGGACCAGGCCGTCCTTGTAGATCTTGGCCATCACCTCGACGGCCTGCCGGTACTCCGGGGTCTCGTACTTGAACTCCGGGGTACCGTCGGCCTTCAGTCGCCAGCCCTGCTTGGAGGCCGGCACCTTGTGGTACATCTGGATCATGTCGAAGACGTTGTCGAACGCCCACACCTTCTTGGCCGGGTCGGTGACCTGCTTGGCCACGGTGAGCAGGTCGTCGAGCGACGCCGGCACCGCCAGCCCGCGCGCGTCGAGCAGGTCCTTGCGGGTGAACAGCGCCCAGGGGAACGGCCCGTCGGTCGGGTTGGGCACGGCCATCAGCCGCTCGTTCCACAGCGAGTTGCGCCAGGCCCCGCTCGGGAACGAGGCCAGCATCGGGTACGCGTTGGCCGCGTCGCCCTTGAGGTGGTCGGTGAGGTCCTCGAAGAGCACCTTGATCGCCTCGGCGAAGCGCGGGATCTTGTCCACTTCCCATTGGGGCACGCAGAGCAGATCCGGGACGTCCCGGGCGCCGAGCATCGCGTTGAGCTTGTCCGCGTAGGTGTTGCCGTCCTGGATGGTGAAGTTGACCGGGGTGCCCAGCTCGGCGTTCACCGCCTGCAGGTAGGCGCTCTGCGCGACCCCGGGTGGGGCCGGACCCCACGCCGGGGTCATCGCGGTGACCTCCTTGCCGCTGGTGCCCGGCCGCTCGGTGATCGCGTCGACCAGCGAGGTGGGGTACTTCGTGTAGCCGTCGGGCACCGGTCGGGTGCCGACGATGTCGGGCTTGATGCTCTGCGCGAGATCCTGCTGCCTCGGCAGCAGGTCGGCGTAGGAGTCCAGGTTCTGTGCGGCGCCGGAGCCGGCCGGCTTCTCGGAGCACCCGGCGAGCAGGGGGCCGCCGGCGATGGCGGCCGTGCCGAGGCCGACCAGGCCGAGGAAGTGTCGGCGCGAGGCTGTCGAGCCGGGTTCATGGGGTGTCATCGGTCCCCCTTCGAGAAGGGTCGGTGGCGGATTCGCAGGTTGGGGCAGGCTAGTTGGTCTGGATGTTAAACAAACTAATGGACGGCGGGAGATTCCTACAAGGGGCATCGATGTCCCGGCCTCGCTCCGCCCGGGGCGGCCCCGTCACGACGAGCGGTTCCCGGACCGGCTGCGTAGGCTCCCGGCATGAGCGCACCGTCCCGCATCCTGGTCTACGGGGTGTACGGCGCGGGCAAGTCCACCCTGGCAGCGGTGCTGGCCGACCGGCTGCGACTGCCCTGGCACCCGGTCGACGACCTGCTGTGGCTACCCGGCTGGGTGGAGGTGCCGGTCGACCGGCAGCGCACCCGGATCAGCCAGATCTGCCAGGAGGAACGCTGGATCCTCGACGGGGCCTACCACGGGTGGCGGGACGTGCCGCTGGCCCGCGCCGACCTGGTCGTGGCCCTGGACTACCCGCGCTGGCGCTCGTTCGGCCGGCTGCTGCGCCGTACCCTGAGCCGGCTGGTGACCGGGGAGGAGATCTGCAACGGCAACCGCGAGTCACTGGGCAGCGTGCTGTCCCGGGACTCGATCCTGGTCTGGCACGTCGGCGCGTTCGCCCGGGCCCGCCGACGGATGCGGGCCTGGCAGGCCGACCCGACCGCGCCGCCGGTGCTGCTGTTCCGCTCCCCGGCCGAACTGGACCGCTGGGTGGCCACCCTGCCCCGCCGGTGAGCGGGCCCGGGCCGGCGCACCGTCAGGAGCGCGGCGCGGCGCCGTTGTCGACGAACCGGAACACCGTTTCCAGGGTGGCGTCGCCCAGCTCCTCCAGGATCAGGCCGCGCTGGCTGGAGTACTGGAGATAGGCGGAGCTGTTGCTGATCGCGTAGGTCCGCTTGCCACCCTCCGAGCCGCTCACCACGATCGAGAACAACTGGCGCGGTTCCGTCGGCAGGCAGGGGGCCGCCGCGACGGTCAGCGGAGCGGAACCCGCCGACTGGACCTGCCAGCAGGCCCGGTCCCCGTCGGCGTCCGGCTCGGCGGTACGGACCAGATAGTGACCGGACTTCTGCGGTACGAACACGAACAGCCGACGCCCCTCCTCGCCGTCGACCTCACCGAGACCGCCGTCGTCGAGCAGGGACACCACCGACTCCGCGGCCGACGTCCGGACCAGCACGAACTGCCGCTGGCCCAGCCCCAGCGGATCGGTGCGCGGCGCACCCGACGAGGGACTGCCCGAACTGCCCGTCGTGCTCGGCGGGGGACTGCCCGAATCACCCGTCGGCCCCCCGGTGGCCGGGGCCCGGGAGGTGCCCGGGGTCGGCGTGACCGACGGGGTGCCCGGTGGCGGACCCGGCGTCCGGCCGTCCGGCCCGGCCGGCAGGGTGCCGTGCGGGGCGTCGGCGAGGCGGACCGCGGTGACACCGGCCCCCAGCGCGCCCACCAGGGCGACCCCCAGCGCGGCGGTCGCCACCTGCCGACGCCGCCGCCGGATGTCGCCCCGCCGCCGGACCTCGGTGACCGGGGCGAGTCGGCCGGTCTGCCGGGCGTGCCGGGCCAGCCCGTGCAGAGCCCCGTCGAGCGTGTCGTCAGGCTCCATGGCTCCTCCCGCCCGTTGTCTGGTGTTCGCCGCCGGTCAGATAACTGGCCAGTCCCCGGCGTCCCCGGGCCAGCCGGGTCTTGACGGTGTTCGGATTCGTCCGGGTCTCCACGGCGATCTCGGTCACGCTGAGGCCGACCAGATGGTGCAGCACGATGACCCGACGCTGCTCGGCGGGGATCCGCCGCAACGCCTCGACCAGCGCGACGTGGTCCACGGAGACCGCCTCGACCTGCTGGCCGACCGCCTCCCGGCGGTGCGCCCGGACCCGGTTCACCGCCTTGCGCCACGCGCTCACCGCGACCCGGTAGGCGACCTTGCGCACCCACGCCTCGGGGCTGTCACACTCCCGCACGGTCGACCACCGCCCCCAGGCACGGGCGTACGCCTCGGCCACCGCGTCCTCGGCCTCGGTGCGGCTGCCGACCATCGCGTACACCTGCCCCAGCACCCGCTGGGCCGAGGAGGCGTAGAACGCGTCGAACTCCTCGGCGTCACGCATTGATCAAGCTCTCCACCTGCCCGGTCGCATCTGGTCCACCTCTCAGCCACCCCGGCCCGGCCGGACCGGTCGGGACCGCCCCCCGTCCGATCCGACCGGCCCGACGTCACCGGCCGACGGGTGCCGGTCCGTTGTCGTTGAACCGGAAGCTGCTCGTCGGCTCGGCGTCGCCCAGCTCCTCGAGGATGAGACCGTACCGGGACGAGTGGCGCAGGAACGCACCGGCACTACTGATCAGGTACGACGGGGTGGTGCCGGCGGCGGTCATGATCTCGAACTGCTGGCGGGGGTCGTCAGCCTTGCAGGTGGCGGCCTGCACCACCAGCGGCTGCGTGTTGCCCGGGTTGTGCACCCGCCAGCACAGCGGCCCGGCACTCGACCGCGAGTACGCCTTGAGGAGGTACCGCTGCCCGCCCACCGGGGTCGGCACGAAGAGCTGCCGACCCTGGTCGTCGTCGACCTCGGCCAGCCGCCCCGAGTCGGTCAGCGACAGGCCGCCCTCGAACGCGCCGACCCGCACGATCGTGTACTGGCGGTTGCCCGACAACCCACGCGGCGCGGTGCTGGTCTTCGGCGGCGTGGCCGACAACCCCGCCGGCACGGCCACCGCCTGCTGCTCCACCGGGGCCGGTGGCACGTCGCCGCCACCCGGCCGGGTGTCCACGGCGCAGGCGGCCAGCGCACCGGTCAGGGCCAGCAGGCCGGCGCCGGTGAACCATCGCTTCATCGACATTGTCCGCTCCTCAGGATGGGTGGTGTGGGCGGCGGGTCGCGTCGACCTGTCGTCCTCGCCGGTGGGCGATTCACCCGTCAGGACGTCCGCCACGGCCACCCGGTTTCACCTCCGCCGAGATTTCTCCGCCGACCCGCCGATCCGCCGATCCGCCGACCCGCCGATCTGCCGCCGCGCCCGCTGATCCGCCGGTCCACCGCCGGGCGTGGGGCGGGCGGGGTGACCCGGAACGGCGCGCGGCGGACGGGCCGGATCCGCGGCGGAGTTTTGGGATGCTGTGATGATCCGGCTCGACATCGCCCGACTGGAAGGGAACCTCCGATGGCAAAGGTCATCTCCACCCTGTTCACCTCGGCCGACGGGGTGGCCGAGATCGACCCCGACTGGCACTTCCCGTACTTCGACGACAACATGGGACGGGCGGTCACCGAGGACTACGGCACCGCCGACGTGCTGCTGTTCGGCCGGGAGACCTACGACAGCTTCGCCGGGGCGTGGCCCGACCGGGAGGCCGCGGGCGGCGACGACGCGCCCTTCGCCAAGCAGCTCGGCGACCTGCGCAAGGTGGTCGCCTCGCGGCAGCCCCGGGAGCTCTCCTGGCGCAACTCCGAGCTGCTCGACGGGGATCTCGTCGAGGCCGTCACCGCCCTGCGCGACGACCCCGGGGTGGGGGGCGTCCTCATCCCCGGCTCGATCTCGGTGGTGCAGCAGCTGTTGGCCGCCGGGCTGGTCGACGAACTGCGGCTGCTGGTGCACCCGGTCGCGGCGCGCAAGGGCCGCCGGCTGTTCGACGACGGGGACACGCCGTACCACCTGCGGGTGACGGCGACCGAGGCGTACCCGACCGGGGTGATCCGGGTGATCTACGCGCCGGCCGGTGCGCCCGCCGCCGCCGACTACGACGCGGCCAAGGAGCAGTTGGCCGCCGGGGAGTAGCCCCCGTCCGCGCGGACCGCCCGGCCCCGCCGGCCACCGGTGTCGCGTGCCGCCGGCCGCCACCGACGTCGGGTGGCGTCGGCCCGGTCGGTGGTCCGCGCGGCGACGCCGCCGACCTGTCAGGCCGGCGGCCGGTGGCCCAGCTCGGCGGCGGTACGGCCGCCCTGGGCACGCAACCAGTGGACCAACTCGACGGCACCACGCCGGACGGCCGCGTCCAGCGCCGTGCGGTGCTCCCACGGTGGCACCCAGTCGAGCCGCGCGCCCCGCTCCCACAGATGGGCGGCGCAGGACTGCCGACCGCCGTGACACGCTCCCCAGAACGCCGCGTCGACCTCGCCCGACGACGGCCGGGTGACACCGGTGAACGCCTGCTCCACCCGGTCGAGCAGGCCGAGCGTGGCCGCGTCGGTGAGGGTGGTGCGGGCACCCCGGACGACGAGCCGGTATCCGGCCCGCCACTGGGCGAAGGCCCGCGCGTCGGCGAGCGGCGTGCCCCCGCCGATCACGCCCCCGGGCGCCTCGATGTCGGCACCGGCATCCAGGAGCGCGTCGATGACGTCCACGTCGTCGCAGCTGGCCGCCCAGTGCAGCGGGGTTTCGCGGTGCGGGCCGGCGAACCGAGCGTCGACGTCGGCACCGGCGGCGACCAGGACGGCCACGGTGGCGGCGCCGTGCGGAAACCGGCCCGGCCAGTCGGTGACCACGTGCAGCAGCGTGCGGGACCTGACCCCGGGGACGTCCGGGCCGGCCGGCCGGTCGACGAGGCGCGCGGTGGCCAGCCCCGGGTGCGCGGTGAGCAGCCGCCGCAGCGTGGTGAGGTCACCGCCGCGGATCGCCCCGGACACCGCGACCGCCAGCGGGTCGTCGACCGGTAGCAGCAGGGATCCACCCGTCACCCGGGCGACCCTACCCGGCGGCGTCCGGAGGCACCGGCCCGGCGGTCAGCCGATGGCCGGTGCGCCGGCTGCGGAACCGACCGGCGGGGCGGTGAACTGGAGCTGCCACCGGGAGCCGTGGCGGCTGAGCCGCACCACCGCCAGCGGGGCGACGTCGAGCCGGAACAGGGTGGCCGTCGGGAGCTGCAACACGTGCCCGACCGCCACCCGGACCACCATCGGATGGGTCACCGCCACCACCCGGCCACCCCCGCCGAGCCCGCCGTCGAGCCAGGCCCCGACCCGCTCGCGCAGCGCGACGAGGGACTCCCCGCCGTGCGGTGCGGCCTCCGGTGTCTCCCACCACCGCCGCAGCGCGTCCGGCTCCCGGGCACCCACGTCCGCCAGGCTCCGCCCCGACCAGCCGCCGTACCCGCAGTCGGCCAACGCGGTCTCGACGGTGGGGCGCAGACCGAGAGCGTACGCGGTCTGCACCGCCGCCAGCGCCGGGCTGGTCAGGCAGCGTTCCCCGGTGCTTAGCGGCCCGCCCCGGCCCTGCCCGGCCAGAGCGAGGGCGGCCCGCCGGCCGCCCTCGTCCAGGTCTTCGTCACCCGCGCCGAACACCGCCCGCCGCAGGGCGGCGGTGTGGGCGTGGGCGACCAGCCGCAGGCCGGTCGTCGGGGTCACGGGTGGATCGGTGTTCCCGTGCCGATCATCGGCTCACCGGGCTGACCGACGGCGGACCGCCCGCCGCCGGCCGTCAGTGCGCTGAACAGCAGGCCGAGCGCCGTCCAGAGCACCACCTGGGTGCCGAGGGCGGCCAGCCGGAAGTTCCACAGCAGGGTCGCCGGGAAGTCGTCCGGCACCTCCTGGAAAGCGGGCAGCACGACGTAGCCGACGATGGTGACCAGCAGGAACCCCCCGGTGGCCGCCCCGAACCGCTGCCACGGCGGCGCGTCGGCGCGGACCGACCGGTAGCCGAGCGACCCGGACCAGACCGCCACCAGGCCGAGCACCACCAGGGCCAGGTAGGCCGCGGTGCGCTGGTCGATGGTGTCGGGGTTGCCGACCGCCGGTGGATTGGCCGGGTACTTCAGGAACGGCACGACCACCGCGCCGAGCAGGGCACCACCGGCGAGCAGCAGCGCCGACCGGCCGTCGTCGGTGCCGGGCCGACGGCGGCGCAGGAGCAGGTACGCGGTCGCCAACAGGCCGCCCATCGCGGCCCCGAAGAGACCGGTGGCCAGGAACAGGCCGGCGCGCTGGCCGTCCCGGCCGACCAGCTCGTCGGCGTGGTGGTCGTCCGCCACCGGACCGGCATGGGTCGCCGCCTCCTCGATGGCGATGGCCGCGTCGATGCGCGGCTCACCGACGAGGTAGCCGAAGGCCCCCGCGAGCAGGCCGGCGACGAGACCGGCGAGCAGACCGCGGAGCAGGACGCTGGTGAACGTGGGGGGATTACGGACAGGGGTCAGTGGCACGGGACACCGAGCAGGTGCCGGCCGTCGTGCATGAGCTCGTGCAGGTACATGCCGCTGCGCGAGACCGCGCCCTGGTCGAACGCGACCAGGTAGGTGAGCAGCAGGAGTACGGCGACGACGGCCAGGGCCGCCCCCCACACGCGTGCCGACCCGACGGGGTGGACCAACGGCTGGGCGGAAGTGGGACTCGACATGGGACACGAACCTTCCCGGGGATGACGCGTCCCCATCGCAAGGCTGCGGACGACCGAGCGTCCTGGCTCGCGGACCCGTCGACGACGGAACCGCTCACAGTGGCGCGACCGCGCCGGAATCTCACCGGCTTACCTCGCGACGCCGCAGATAGTGGATCGACCGTAACGGCGCGACCCCCGACCGGTCAATCGTCACCACGTGGAATGTGAGCCGACCGGTCGGGAACCGGCGACGCGGCGGGTCGACCGTCCGCGTCCGGCGGCCCGTCCCGGGGCGGCCGGACGCGGACGCGGGTCATCGGCCGGCGGGCGTCGGTGCGGTGGCCGGACGGCGTCGTCGGGAGACTGCACCCAGGACGGTGTCGACGGCGAGGAAGGCGAGCAGGGTGAGCCCGAACAGGGGCAGCGCCCAGCCGACCGCCGCGGTCACCGGCACGCCGACGAGCAGGACCCAGCGCGGTAGGCCACGGACGCCGCCCCGGGCCGGTGGGGTGCCGGCGCGAGCGCGCCGGTCGCTGCGGGTGGGTCGACGTTGCCACCACATGCGGTAGCCCCAGACGATGACGCAGAGCAGCCCGAGGGCCAGCGCGGCGAGCAGGATCTGGTTGACCGGGCCGAAGAGGACGCCCATGTGGGCCTGGATGCCGAGGCCGCTGAGCTGGGCCAGCAGCGGCCAGTCGGCGAAGTCGCTGCGGGCGGTGACCGTGGCCGTGGCGGGGTCGACGGCGACCCGGTCCTTCGCGACGGGCCAGGTGTTGTCGACCTGGGTGACCGTCCAGGCCGAGCCCGGCTCGGGGGCCGGGGCGATCTCGACCGGACCGGCCAGCCCGGCCGTCCGGGCGGCGGTCAGCACCCGGTCGAAGGCGGCCGACTCGACCACTCCGCCCCCTGTGGACATGCCGTGATGGCCGCCGCCGGTGTCGGTCGGGTTGCCCGGCGTGGCGGTGAGGGCGGTGGAGAGCTGCGGGGCGCGGGCGTCGAGCGAGTCGAGGCCGGCACCGAAGTTCGCCCCCGCGTACCGGGACCAGGTCAACCCGGTCGCCGAGAGGAACAGCAGGCCGACGGTGAGCCACACCCCGAGGGTGGCGTGCCAGCCCCGGGTCCGGCGGACGCCCCGGGCGGCGGACAGGTCCGGCACGAGCAGATGCCGCACGGTGGCCCGGGAGGCGCGGCGGCGACGCCACCACAGCACGACCCCGCCCAGCGCGATGACCCACAACCAGCTCGCAGCCAGCTCCGAGTAGTGCCGGCCCGCCACCCCCAGGTGCAGGTTGCGGTGCAGGTCGTCCAGCCAGGTGGTGGCCGGCGTGGAGCCGAACCAGGTGGTCAACTGGCCCTGCACCCGGGCCGTGTACGGGTCGACGTACACGGTGTGCTGCTTCTCCCCGTACTCCGGTGCCGAGAACACCACCCGCGTGGTCCGGTCGCCCGTACCGGGCTGCACCGACGTGACGCTGCCCTCGGGGTGGGCGTTGCGCGCCGCCCCGACCTGGTCGGCCACCGGCAGTGGCCGCTCACCCACCCCGGTGACCGTCAACCGGTCGCCGTAGAGCACCCCGTCCACCTGCGGAGCCACCGTGTAGGCCAACCCGGTCAACGCGGCGACCAGCAGGAAGGGAGCGACCAGCACCCCCGCGTAGAAGTGCAGCCGCAGCAGCAGTGCGCCGAACGGGGAACCGCCACGGGTCGGTCGGGTGGGCGGGTCGGCGGGTGGCGCGGGTTCCGGCCTCGGCGGGCCGGACAACTCGGTGACAGACATACTCATCCGATCGGAATAGTCGAAATGAAGCCGATGGTCGCTCCGTGCCCGCGGGGTGGGTCGGTGTGCGTGGTGCCGGCGTCGCCCGATGAGATAGTCGGAGCGGCCGCCCCGACGGTTCCCGGGAATGTCCCGACCGGCACCGACGCCGGTCGGTGCGGGTATCCACGCCAGACCGGCACCGGTGCCGGAACCCTCGCCGCGCCGGTCAGGTCCCACCGGTCCGGCCGGGTCGGCACCGCCCGGCGGTGGTCGCGGCTGCCGGCGCTCACCGTGGGGCCGACACCGGACGGGTCCGGTCCCGTCGTCCCGGGGTCGGCCCTCAGCGGCGCGGTGACCGGCGTCGCCAGCGGAGCACACCGACGGCCAGGATGAGGACGACCGCCGCGCCGCCGGCCACGCCCAGCATGGTGCCCCGGCCTCTCCCGTCCCCGGCCGTCACGGCGGCGACGGCCGGGGAGGCCGGCCCGGTCGTGGGCACGGCGGTCGGCGCGGCAGCGCCGGCCGGGTCGGCCACCGTGAACGGGTACGACCCCTGCACCGGGTGCCCGTCGGCGGACACCACCCGGTACGCCACGGTGTACGTCCCGTTGGGCAGGGTGTCGGTCAGCTGGACGGTGCTCTTCGTCCCGGTGACCACCGGATCGCCGGTGGGGACGCGCCGTTTCGTCCCGTCGGTGAGCACGATGGTGGTGAAGGCCGGGTCCAGCCGGGCCAGGAATTCGAGCGTGATCTCGGTGGGCGCGCTGGGCAGCATCGCCTCCCGGGCGGGGGAGGCCGAGGTGAGGCTGTTGTGCGCCCGGGCGGGTGTCGCGGCGACGAGCAGCGCCAGCCCGGCGGCCAGCAGCGCGGCGGCGAGCCGGACGACGGCGGGACGGCGGGACGGTGTGATCATGATGCTCCGTCGGGCCGGCTCATCCGAGCACCTGCTGGCCGATCCAGCCGTCCGGCGGGCAGCCGGGCGGGACGGCGAAGACGGCGGAGCCGATCGGGGTGGTCCACTCGTTGAGCAGGTCCCGCTCGGCCAGCCGGCGTTGGATGGGCAGGAACTGCGCGGTGATGTCGGCCTGGTAGGCGGCGAAGATCAGTCCACTGTCGGCGTGCCCCTGCGGGGTCGGCACGCCGTCGTAGTTGTAGGGACGGCGCAGGATCTTCTGCCGGTCGTCGGTGACGCGGGCCCGGGTGAGGTGGGAGAAGTCGGGGATGACGGTGAGACCGTCGTCGCCGGTGGCGGCGAAGTCGGGCTCGTCGTGTTCGGCGGTGCCGGTGAGCGGCGCACCGGTGTCGAGGCGACGCCCGACGGCCAGCTCGCGGTCGGTCCGGCCGAGCAGGTCCCAGGTCTCCAGGTCCATGCGGATCCGGCGGACCACCAGGGTGGTGCTGTCCCTTAGCCAGGCCGGCCCGTCGGGCACCCACACGGCGGTGTCCAGCGGAGCCCCGGGGCGGGGGTTGGCGGTGCCGTCGAGCTGGCCGAACAGGTTGCGCTGGGTGTGGCCGGCGGGTTCGACGCCGGGGCCGCGCCGGAAGCCCTGCTGCACCCAGCGGACGGTGGCGAAGGGCCTGCTGTCCTTGACCAGCACCCGTTGGGCGTGGGCGACGGTCACCGCGTCGTCGGCGCAGATCTGCAGCAGCAGGTCCCCACCGGACCAGGCCGGCTGGAGCCGGTCGACACGGAACGCGGGCAGGTCGACCACCGACGGCGGCCGGCGGTCGTCGAGCCCGGCGGCCCGGTACAGGCCGGGGCCGAAACCGAAGGTCACGGTGAGTCGGGCGGGCAGCAGCCCGAGCTCCGCCTCGGTGTCGGCCAACGCCGGTCGACCCTGGGTGAGGCGGGCGGCGTCGTCGGTGAGCAGCCGCAGCAACCGGCCCAGCGCCGCCCGGTCGGTCCCCGGTCGCAGGGTGAGGGCGACGAACGCCGCGTGCGCCTGCGGCTCGGTGGCCACCCCCGCCTGCCGGGGGCCGTGGAAGGGCTCCACCAGACCGCCGACGGCCGCCACCGGAACCGGCTGCGCGCCGGGTGGCCGGTCGGCGGCCTCCCCGGCACCGACGGTGGTGACCGGCCCGGCACCGACGGTGGCGACCACCGCGCCGCCGGCCAGCGCGCCGCCCGCGGCCAGCGTCCCGCCGGCGAGCAGACCCCGGCGGCTGACCGTGCGGGTGCTCGGGCTGCCGGTCACGACGTCGGACCGGTGGTCGGCTGCCCACCCGTGCCGGGCGTCGGTGCACCGTGGCCGGGGGCGTAGCTCTCCTGTGCACCGGTGAACGGCTTGGCCACGGCGACGAACCGCTGGGTCCGGCCGTCACCGAAGGTGAGGGTCACGGTGAGTTCGTCACCGGCCCGCACCGGCTGGCTCAGGTCCATCAGCATCAGGTGGTCACCGCCGGGCTCCAGTACGTGGACGCCCTTCGCCCGGATCACGATGCCGCCCTGCTTCTGCCGCATGACCATCGCGCCGTCCTTCGTGGTCATCTCGTGCAGTTCCATCGGGGACACGGGCGTGGCGGCCGAGGCCAGCGTCACGTCGGTGTCGCCGTCGTTGACCAGGGTTCCGAAGACCGCCGTCATGCCCCTGTCGGCCGCCTTGACCCACGGATCGCGGATACCGAGCACCCCCGCCGGGCTCGCCGTCGCCGACGCCGCCGGGCCCGACCGCGCGGTCGCCGACGGGTCGGAGGGGCCGCAGCCGGCGACGCCGACCGCCAGCACCGCCGCGCAGGCGGTGGCCAGGACGCCGGGCGCACGACGGCGCTGCCCCAGGTGACCGGTGGTACGCATGGTTTTCCTCCGTTATGTTGGCTTCTGCCCCGTTGGTCGGTCAGCGGCCACCGAAAGTTCCCGGCCGTGTCGATCGGATCCCGACGGCCGATCCGTCCCGTCGGGTCAGGCCCGTTCGTCAGGTCAGGCCCGTCCGTCGGGTCAGGCCGCCGTCCGGTCGTGGGTGTGCGCCGAAGCGGGGTGCGGGGGCAGCAACCGCAGCGCCGGCGTGGGGGCCGACCCGTCCTCCCGGGGCAGCCGCCAGGCGGGGCGGTCGGGGCGACCGCGTCCCGCCGGGCCGTCCGGCCGCAGCCGGGGCCGGGAGAGGGCGACCACGATCAGATAGCCGGCGAGCAGAAAACCGTGGCTGACCAGCCGGGTCGGATCGACCCGTCCGGTCATCAGGTCGTTGGCCGAGAGCAGCACGAGCGCCCCGACGAAGGCGCTCAGGGTCGGCAGTAACCCGCTGGTGGGGGTGCGCCGGGCCGCCACGAAGAGGAAACCCGCCCCGACGGCGATGTTCCACGCGGCGGACTCGTGCCACAGGTGTCCCGACGTCAGGGTGTCGAGCGCGCCGTGGGCGTGGCCGCCGGCCGGACCCCGACCGACCTGGACCAGCCCCAGCACCAGTTGCAGGGCGCCGATCAGGGCCAGCCCGGCGCGCAGGCTGAGCACCAGGCGCTCCCGCCACCGCCGGGGCGCGGGCAGCGCGGCCAGGACGACCCCGGCGAGATCGCGGCCGACGAGCGCGGGGCGGGACCGGTCGGGTTCGGGGCCGACGAGCGCGGGACGGGACCGGTCGGGTTCGGGGCCGGGGGGCGGGGGAGAGGGCTGGGCGGGGGAGAGGGCGACGAGCCCGGGGCGGGGCTGATCCGGGGCGACGAGTGTCAGGCGGGACCGCCGGGTCAGCGTCGCGGCCAGCGCGAACCAGTCCCGGCAGCCCGCGCACCGGCCCAGGTGGTCGTCGGCCGCGGTTCGCTCGGCGGGGGTCTCCTCGCCGTCGAGCTGCGCCGACAGGATCTCACGCCACTGCTCGCACCCCATGTACCGGTAGTCGGTGCGCGGGCGGTCCTGGTTCCCGTGCCGGGCCGGCGGGTGTGGTCCGCGTCCCGGTACGGCTCAGCCGGCGGCGCTTCCCGGCCTGCGGCGGAGCGACCGGGGATCGCCGTCGACCGCGAGGACGAGATCCTCGCGGGCCCGCGCGACCCGGGAGCGGATGGTCCCGACCGGGCAGCCGCAGACCTCGGCGGCCTCGGCGTAGGACAGGCCGAGGACCTGGGTGGCGACGAACGCCTCCCGGCGGTCGGCGGGCAGCGCCAGCAGGAGGTCGTTGAGGACCACCTCGCCGTCGAAGCCGCTGTCCCGGGCGTCGGGCCTGTCGTGCCACTCGGACAGCGGGACGGTCCGCGGTCGGGAGGTGGCGGCGCGGACGTGGTCGACGGCGGTGCGGCGGGCGATGCCGAGCAGCCAGGTACGGGCCGACGAGCGGGCGGCGAACGACGGGAGCGACCGCATGGCCCGCAGGTAGGTCTCCTGGGTGAGGTCGTCGGCCTCGGCCGGGCTGATCAGGTGGGCGACGAACCGCCGTACGTGCTGCTGGGTCGCCCGGATGAACCGGGCCGCGGCCTCTCGGTCACCCCGGCCCGCGGCCAGCGCCCACGCGGTGATCTCCGCGTCGTCGTCGGTCACCTGCCACCTCCGTGTCCGGTGCTACCGGCCGCCATGGTCCGGCATCACCCCGTCGGCTGTCACGACGGGGTGTAGTAGGTCCCGGGTGAGCGTACGGCATACCCGGCGTCACCCCCGCCCACTGGTACGGGTGGGAGCCGTCGGCGGATCACTTCCGCGCCCGGTCGTCGCGCGGGGTGCCGCCGGCAGTGGTGGGTGAACCGTCGGCGAGTTTTGGACACCGCGACTCGATGTTGGGTATCGGCGACCAAAACTTTTGCCATCTGCGTAAAAAGTTCGTGAACTGTTGCGTGAAGTCCACGCTTCGTGAGGATGATCCGATGCGCCGTCTCCCTCCGACCCGCGGACTCGTCGGACGTGCCCTCACGGGGCTCCTCGCGTCCGTGCTCGCCTCAGCGATCGTTCTCCTCCCCGCCCCCCGGCCGGCGCAGGCGCACGGCACGCTGGCGATGTCCACCCCCGCCGCCGGTGCCACGGTGGCCGGGCCGCTGACCGAGGTGGAGCTCTACTTCACCGAGCAGGTCGCCGCCAACGCGTACTTCACCGTCACCGCCCCCGGCGGCGCCCGGGTCGACGCCGGCTGGCGGCAGGGCACCCCCCGGCCGCTGGAAAAGCCGGTACGGGAGTACCTGATGGTCGACGGGAAGTTCGAGCCCAGGGAGTACAGCACGGGGTTCCCGGCGGTGGTGGCGCTCTCCCACCTCCCGGCGGCGGGGCAGTACGCGGTGAGTTACCTGTCGGTGGCCTCCGACGGCGAGCCGGTGCGGGGCACGATGAGCTTCCGGTACACCGGTCGGGTGACGGCGGCCCCGCAGGGCTGGCGTGCCCCGGTCGACCAGCCGGACCCGGCGCTGGTGGCCGCCGCCGAGCAGCACGCCAGTTCGGGACACACCGCCGGTCCGGCCCCGGGTGGCCCGGCGGCGTCGGCGGTGCCGACCGCGCCCTCGTCGACCGCCGCCCCGGCCTCCCCGTCGGCCGCCGCCACCGACGACGAGGGCGGCCTCGGGTGGCTGGCGTGGACCGGCGCCGTGGCGCTGGTCGTGGCGGCGGTCGGCTACGCGGGTTGGCGTCGTCGCCCGGTGCCGGCCGGTCGACCGGCCGGCCGCTCCGGCGGCCGGCAGCGCGGGCCGGCCACCACCCGGCGGCGGGACGCGACCGCCCGCCCGGGACGGTCCGCGACGGCGGCCGGTCGGAAGGGCACGGCCCGTACCGCCGCCACCCAGCGTGCCGCGACCACTGCCCGCCCCGCCGCCGCGACGCGGGTCACCGCCGCCGCCACCCGTGCCGCCACCACGGCACGTACCACCACCGCGCGCACTCCCGCCACCACCGCTCCGCGTACCGCTGCGGCCACCACGCAGACCGTCGCCCCACCTTCCGACGTGACCGTCGCCCCGCCGGCCGCCACCACCGCCCCGCCCGCCGGGGCGACCGACCGGGTGGCCGGCGACGGCCTTGTCCCGGCCGGTGCCGACGGGGTCCTGACCGGTACCGGCCCGACCCCCGGTTCGCGGCTGGGTAACCGGAACCTCGCGCTGGTGGTGGGCGGCCTGGTGGTCGCCCTACTGGCCGGCTTCGGGCTGGGACGGATCGGTGCCGACACGCCGCCGGCCACCCGGACCGGCGGGACGGCACCGGCCACCGGGCCGGTCGCCGCGGCGGGGGACGGACACCAGCACGGGCCGGGCACCGGACCGCACACCCATCCCGGCGACGGGGGCGGGGCATCGGGCCAGGTGACCGGGCTGTCGGTCAACGCCGGTGGCTACACCGTCCAGCCGACGACCCGGTCCCAGCCGGCCGGCGTACGGGTGGACTACCAGTTCCGGATCGTCGGGACCGACGGTCGGCCGGCGACCCGGTTCGCGGTCGTCCACGAGAAGCAGTTGCACCTGGTCGTGGTGGGCCGCGACCTGAGCGGCTACCAGCACCTGCACCCGACGATGGCGGCCGACGGCACCTGGAGCGTCCCGCTGACGCTGGCCCGGCCCGGCGGCTACCGCATCTACGCGGACTTCTCGGTGACCGGGGCCGACGGCACCGCCCTGCCGCTGGTCCTCGGCGTCGACCACCAGGTTCCCGGTGCGCAGACGCCGGCCCCGCTGCCGGCGGCCCAGCCGACGGCGACGGCCGGGCCGTTCGCGGTGACGATGACCGGCACCCCCACGGTCGGCGTGACCGTGCCGCTGTCCTTCCGGGTCGACGGCCTCGACCCGGCGCGGCTGGAGCGCTACCTGGGGGCGTACGGGCATCTGGTGGTGGTGCGCGAGGGGGACCTGGGCTACGTGCACGTCCACCCGGAGCCGGAACTGGTGGACGGGGCGGTCCAGTTCTGGCTGACCACACCGAGCGCGGGCCGCTACCGGGCGTACTTCGACTTCCAGGTCGACGGAAAGGTGCACACCGGGGAGTACACGCTCGACCTGACCTGAGCGCCGACGGGGCGGTGGCGGGCGGGGCCGGTCGGAGGGCGGCCCGGGGTCGGCCGGTCCGTCCGGCATGATGGGCCGGTGAGAATCCTGTCCATCCAGTCGTCGGTCGCCTACGGCCACGTCGGCAACTCGGCGGCCGTGTTTCCCCTGCAACGGCTCGGGCACGAGGTCTGGCCGGTGCTGACCGTGCACTTCTCCAACCACACCGGGTACGGGGCCTGGCGGGGGCCGCTGCTGGCCCCGGCCGACGTGGCGGAGGTGATCGAGGGAATCGCCGACCGTGGCGTGCTCGGCAGCGCCGACGCGGTGCTGTCGGGATACCAGGGCGACCCGGCGATGGGTGCGGTGATCCTCGCCGCGGTGGAGCGGATCAAGGCGGCCAACCCGGCGGCGGTGTACTGCTGCGACCCGGTGATGGGCGACACCGGCCGGGGGATGTTCGTCCGGCCCGGCATCCCGGAGTACCTGCGTGACGTGGTGGTGCCGCGCGCCGACATCATCACCCCGAACCACTTCGAGCTGGACTTCCTCGCCGGCCGGACGACCACCTCCCTCGACGCGGTACTGGACGCCGTGGACGTGGTGCGGGCGACCGGTCCGCGACACGTCCTGGTCACCAGCGTGCTGCACGGCGAGGTGCCGGCCGGCTCGCTGGAGGTGCTGGCCGTCTCGGACGAGGGCGCCTGGTCGGTGACCACCCCGCTGCTGCCGATCAGCCCCAACGGGGGTGGCGACGTGACCGCGGCGCTCTACCTGGCGCACCTGCGGACGACGGGATCGCCGGCGACGGCGCTGGAGCGCACCATCGCCTCGGTCTTCACCGTGCTGGAGCGGACCCTCGCGGCGGGCACCCGGGAGATCCAGCTGATCGCGGCCCAGGACGCGATCGCCGATCCGCCGACCCGGTTCGCCGCCCGCCGGCTGCGTTGACCGCGGGTCGGCCGTGTCAGCTGCGTTGACCGCCGGTCGGCCGTGTCAGCTGCGTTGACCGCCGGTCGGTCGTGTCACCCGGGCCGGCTGCGCCGGGCGGGATCAGCCGGCGTGCAGGGCATGGGCGAGCCGGTGGACGGCCTCGTCCATCAGGTCGGGCGGGGCGGACGCGTAGCTGAGCCGCAGGTGCGGGGCGGGCGGCTCGGCGGCGTACCAGGGGCGGCCGGGGAAGACGACGACGCCGGCGGTGGCTGCGGCGGCGGCCAGCGTGACGTCGTCGGTCCCCTCGGGCAGGCGGACCCACAGGTGCAGGCCGCCGCGCGGGACCGGCTGCCCGGCGAGCTCGGGCAGGTGCCGGTGGAGCGCGGTGAGCAGCGCCTCGCGGCGGGCGCGCAGCGCGGTGCGCAGGGTGCGCCGGTGCCGCTCCCAGGCCGGGCCGCTGACGAACTCCATGGTGGCCTGTTGCAGCGGCCCGGCGACGAAGAAGTCGTCGAGCAGTCTCGCGGCCCGCAACCGGAGGCCGGCCGGGCCGCGGGCGCCGATCGCGGCGATCCGCAGGCCGGGGGCGGCGGACTTGGTCAGCGACCGCAGGTAGACGACGTGCCCGTCGGGGTCGTCGGTGACCAGCGGCGGCGGGGGCGACCCGTCGATGGTGAGGTCACGGGCGTAGTCGTCCTCGATCAGGAAGGCCCCGGCGTCGCGTACCGCCTCGGCCACCCGGGCCCGACGACGCGCCGCGAGCGTCGCGCCGTGCGGGTTGGCGTACAGCGGCTGGCAGTAGAACAACCGTGCGCCGGTGCGGGCGAACGCGGCGGCGAGCTGGTCGGGGCGTACCCCGTCGGCGTCGGTGGGGACCGGCACCACCCGCAGCCCGGCGGCCCGGGCGGCGGCCAGCGCGCCCAGGTAGGTCGGTGACTCGACGAGCAGGGTGTCGCCGGGCGCGGCGAGGGCGCGCAGCGCCGACGACAGGGCGGCCTGACCACCGGAACAGATCACCATGTCCTCGGCGCGCAGCGCACCCCCGGCCTCCCGGGCGAACCAGGCCCGCAGATCGGCCCGGCCGTGCGCCGGGTCGCGCTGCCAGGACGCGGGTTGCCGGGCGGCGCGGGTGAGCGCCGCGCCGAGCGCGGCGGCGGGCTGGAGATCGGCGTCCAGGTAGCCGCCGGAGAGCGGGATCGCTCCGGCGGGCGGCAGCGCCAGCAGCGCCCGCATCTCGTCCTCGCCGGGCCGGCCGGGGCCCAGCGCCACGGTCTGCCAGGACAGGTCGGCGGCGGGTGCCGGTCGGGGCGGGACGGCCACGAAGGTGCCCCGGCCGGCGCGTGCCTCGATCAGCCCCTCGGCGACCAGCTGCCGGACGGCGGCGGCGACGGTGACCGGGGAGGCGTGGTGCCGGGAGGTCAGCTCGCGGACCGACGGCAGCCGGGCGCCGGGAACCGCGACGGCCACCGAGCGGCGCAGATCGTCGATAACACGCTCGACTGCGTTATCGTGTTCCATGAGAGCTGAGAGTAACGCTACTGTGCCCGTCGCGGTAACAGCCGACCGGTCGACCGGCCTCGTCCTGGGCGCGCTGGGCGTCTGCGCCTTCAGCCTGTCGCTGCCGGCCACCCGGGTCGCGGTGCAGCAGCTCGACCCGTGGTTCGTCGCCTTCGGCCGGGCTGTCGGCGCGGCGCTGCTGGCCTGGGCGTACCTCCGGTTCACCGGTGCCCCACGACCCACCCGCGACCAGCGCCGGCGACTGGCGGTCGTCGCCCTCGGCGTGGTGGTCGGCTTCCCGCTGTTCACCTCGCTGGCGCTGCTCGACCAGACCGCCGCGCACGGCGCGGTCGTCATCACCGTGCTGCCGGCCGTCACGGCCGTGTTCGCGGTGCTGCGCAGTGGGGAACGGCCGCCGCCGCTGTTCTGGATCGCCAGCGGCGGCGGGCTGCTGACGGTGCTGGTCTTCCTCGCCGTCGGGGGCGTGGTGCGCGGTGCGCCGGCCCCGTCGGACCTGTTCCTGCTCGTCGCGGTCGTGCTCTGCGGCCTCGGGTACGCCGAGGGCGGCGCGCTCGCCCGCGAGCTGGGCGGTGCCCGGACGATCTGCTGGGCACTGTGGTACGCGCTGCCGGCCACCGGCGCGGCCACCCTGGTCACCGCCGTGGCCCGTCCGCCGTCGGCCGACGCCGTCGCCTGGTCGGCATTCGGCTACCTGACCGTGGTCTCCATGTTCCTCGGCTTCTTCGCCTGGTACGCGGGGCTGGCCCGGGGCGGCATCGCCCGGGTCGGCCAGCTCCAGCTCGCCCAGCCGGTGCTCACCCTGCTCTGGTCGGCGCTGCTGCTCGGGGAGCGGGTGCCGGTCGGCGCGCTCGGCGCGGCCCTGCTGGTGCTGGTGAGCGTCGTGCTGATCCAGCGCACCCGGGACCGGGCCGCGACGCCACACCCACGCCCGCACCCGGAACGCGATCCCGCCAGGGGGTAGCCCCCGGGGCCGGTCAGCCGTCGCCGGCGGGTCGCGCCGCGCCGGAACGGGACGCCGGGGAGGCGCTTGCCGGCGGTGGTGGTGCCATTGTCGTCTCCGGCGGCCGTGGCGGCGAGATCCAGGTGACCAGCACCACTGAAATGATCATGAGGAGGAACCACGAGGCGAGCTTGGTCGGCGACACGGGATCCCAGCCGGTCACCTGGCCGGGGTAGAGCCACGCCTGCGACCAGGTGGCGATGTTCTCCGCCAGCCAGATGAAGAAGGCGACCAGGAGAAAGGCCACCGGTAGCGGCATGCGCAGCCGGTGCCGGAAGACCCGGAAGTGCATCACGCAGCGGCCGAACACCGCCGCGACGGCGGCGATGAGCAACCACCTGACGTCCGGCAGATAGTGGTTGGTGAAGAAGTTGACGTAGATCGCGGTGGCCAGGACGGCCGTCAACCAGCGCCGGGGATAGCGGGTGAAGCGCAGGTCGAACAGTCGGTTGACCCGGACCAGGTAGGACCCGACCGCGGCGTACATGAAGCCACTGAACAGCGGCACCGCGCCGAGCCGCAGCACCCCGTCCGGGGCGTAGGACCACGAGCCGACGTACGTCTTGAACAACTCCATCGCCGTCCCGACCAGATGGAACAGGACCACCACCCGCAGCTCGCGCAGGGTTTCCAGCCGACCGGCCAGCATGCCCACCTGGATGGCGACCGCGGCGACGGTAAGCAGGTCGTTGCGGGCGAGGGCGGCGTCCGGCGGATACCAGAGCCGGGCCGCCAGGATGACGGCCAGCATCGCCCCGCCGAACACGCAGGCCCAGGCCTGCTTGAGCCCGAAGGCCAGGAACTCGGTCAACCAGCCGGCCGGCCCGTGGCGGGGCAGCCGGGCGAGGACCGCGTGCAGGCGGACGTCGAGCGCGCGTTCGGCCGTGGTCAGGGCGCTCGGTCCGGGCACAGGGGGCATCGGTGGCGACGCTACCGGTTCCCGGGTCGGCGGCTGCCGACGGTCAGGGGGAGGTCGAGAGCGCGCTGAGGAGGCCGATCCCACCACAGCAGAGCAGACCGACCAGGGGCAGCACGACGAGCGCGATGCTGTAGTTCGACCACATCCCGAACTTCGTCACGTCGGTGCCCTGCCCGTCGCGGACCCGGTTGCGCCAACCGCCGAAGTTGAACACCAGCGGGTACGCCACCCCGGGCGGGACGGTCAGCGCGGTGGTGACGATGGGGATACCCATGAAATCGGTGTAACGGACGTCGTGCGCCCCGGCCGGGACGACCACGTACCAGGTGCCCTCACCGGGAATCGAGACCAGCCGACCGTCGATCTTGAAACGGCTGGTGGTCGGCACGGGCACCAGGTAAGGCCCCCGGTTGACCGAGACGACCAGCACCGCGTGGCCCGGCGGCGGCGGGACCGGCTGCGGATAGGCGATCATCGGCGTGACGCCGCCGGGGGCGGACGGGTACGGCTGCTGAGGGGGATACGACACGGGCACATCCTGGCACGACCCCTGACCACGGTCCACGCCGACGCCCTCCGAGCGGCGCGGAGGGGGCCGACCGGCGGACGACCACCCCGCGCCGGCAGGTCTGTCCCGCTCGGGTTGAACCGTCGGCACCCCGGTTCGTAGAAGGGGGCCGGGACGGGAGGATGTCGGTGCGACCGAGGGTGTGGAAAGCGATGGTGGGGATGCGGCGAGCCTTTGTCATGGTGCTGCTGGTCGGGATCGCGCTGGTCGTACCGGCGGGACCGGTGGGTGCGGTACCCGCCGAGACCGGTCGGTACTACGTGGTCGGACCCCCGGTCGACGGCCAACGGGAGTACCTCTACGCCATCGCGCTGCGTACCCTCGGTAACGGCAACCGGTTCCGGGAGATCGTCGACCTCAACGTGGGGCGGGTGCAACCGGACGGCGAGACGTTCACCGACGGTGTGGTCCTGCGCCCCGGCTGGCGGCTCGTGCTGCCCCGGGACGCGAAGGGCCAGGGGGTACGGATCGGCCGCCTGCCGCAGGTCGCCTCGCGTCCACCGAGCCCACCGAGCCCGAGCGCGCGGGCTTCGACCCCTTCCCGGCCCACCGCGACCCCCCGTACGGCGGCTGCGTCCACGACGGTCGCGTCCCGGCCCGCCGCCACCCCGGCGCAGGCGGGCACCCGGGCGGTCGGACGACCTCCCGACGCCCCGCAGTCGACCGGCCCGTTGAGCCCGCTGCTGATCCGGGCCGGTGCCGGGATGCTGGCGGTGTTCTTCGCCGCCGTCGCCGTCATGTTGCTGCGTCGGGGCGGGGGCCGCCGGGTGGTCCTGGAGGACGACGGACCCTGGCCGCCACCGCGGCACCACACCCCGACCCCCGCCGAGATCGCCGCCGGACCGACGGCCGACGACCCGGAGCCGCCGCCAGCTCCGGCGCCCCTGCCCGCACCGCCGGCTCCGGCGACCCTGCCCGCCTTGCCGCCACCGGCGACCCTGCCCGCGCCGCCGCCACCGGCCATCCTGCCGGCACCGCCCCGGTCGACCCATCCGCTGCCCCCGCCGATGACCCGATCGGCGCCACCGCCGCTACCGGCGCCACCACCACCCGCCCCTGCGGCACCGCAGGCGCTACCGGCCCGGCCGCCGAAGCCGGTGTGGCCGCCCCGGACACCGCAGTCGGCACCACCCCGACCCACCGCAGTGGACGTACCACGGGCAGCCACACCGGCCCCGGCATCAGCCCCGGCACCGGCACCGGCATCAGCCCCGGCCCCGGCACCGGCACCGGCACCGGCACCGGCTCCGGCCACGCCGGCACCGGCTCCGGCCACGCCGGTCGAGGCGGCTCCGGCCGTTCCGCCGGTGGGGTCACCGGATCCGGCCCGGCCGGCGACCGTAGCCCCGGCCCTGCCCGCCGCCGAGCTGCCCCGACCGGCGGTGCCGAGTGGGAACGACGTGCCGTACCTGCACACCGAGCTGGAGACCGGGCTGGGGGTGATCCGGGTCAGGCTGGTCGGGGTGGCGGCGGGCCGGGGTGCTCCCGCCTATGCCTGGCTCGGCCCGGACGAGGCCGCCCCACCGGCGAGCCTGCCGTTGGTGCTGGGGCGCAGGGGGCCGTGGCGGCTGCACGTCGACCTGGGGCGGGCACCGGACGTGCTGACCCTGGTCGGCGACACCGACGACTGCCGGCACACCGCCGCCCTCTTCGCCCGGCAGTTGCGCGCCGCCGGGATCGGTGTGGCCACCGTGGGCGGGGTGCTCGGCGGGCAGGCCCCGGAGGGCTGCCGGTCACTGCCGGGACTGCCTGCCGCTCCCGCCCCCGGTGCGGACCCGCCCCCGCCGTACGTGGTGTTCACCCCCGGTCTGGCCGCCACGGAGCTGGCCGGGGCGCGTCGACTCGCGACGGACACCGGTGGACGGTGCGTGCCGGTGGTGATCGGGCCGGTGCCCGCCGGCCGGTGGTCGGTTCAGGTGGGCTCGGCCGACGGGCGCGCTCCGGCGGCCCGGTCGGGTACGGCGGACTGAAGGCCGGCGACGGCGGACGGCAGCGGCCCGGGAACCACCTCGGTGATCCGCTGCCAACCGCCGGCCTGCGCCCGGTACGCGCGCTGCACCACGATCCGGTCGTACGACCGGCTGCCGAGGACCAGCGGCACTCCGGCCCGGTGCAGCCGCTCCACCCTGGTCCGCACCAGGCGCAGCCCGGACACCATGGCGTGGGTGGCGTCGACGTCGACGGTACGGCCGGCCGGCACCCGTACCTCCAGCAGCAACCGGCCCGGCCGGGCCACGGGCCGCTGCTGGTAGAGCGGTAGCCAGCCCCGGGGCAGCCCGCGCGACCGCGCCGGCAGCAGGGCGTACGCCTGCCGGGTGCCGAATCCCGGCCAGCGGCGGACGTCCTGGGGCAGCCCGGCGACCGACCGGCTGGTCGGCGCGGGACGGATCCGCAACGGCTCGTCGGTGGTCTCCACGGTGGACCGCAACCGCCCGAAGCCCTCGGACCGCAACGCGCCCAGCACCCGTACCCGGTCGAGGCGGGCCGCCGGCAGCAGATAGGTGTCCGGACCCCCCAGGACGTGTCTGAACCGGGCCGGGACGTGTGAGCGCAGCACCCCTGTCGGGATCGCACCACCCGGCCCGACCCGGACCCGCAGCAGGTCGCCTCCGGTGGGCGCGGACCGGGGGTCGAGGAAGGCGGCCAGGAACAACTCGACGCTCGGCACGCCCTCGGTGACCGCGCTGGCCGGATCGCCCTCGATGAGGACGAACGCCTCGAACACCTCGGCGTTGACCTGCTGGCCCCGCCGTAGCCAGGGCGGGCCGTAGTCCGCCGCGCGACGGTTCTCGGTGACCAGGGCGGGCCGGCGGAGGGAGCCGGCGAGCGTCGCCGTCGCGTCCCCGGTCACCGTGCCGTCCACCGCCGGGGACGCGACGGCGATGCTGCCGGGGGTCGGGGCGGGGAGTCCGGTGCCGGTCGGCAGGGCCGTCGGGTCGTCGGTGGCCGTGCCGTCGACTGCGGCGTCGCCCGCCTCGGCGGTGGGGACGGCCGCAACCGCGATCCGCTGCCGCTCCCGTCGGGACACCAGCAGCCCCTCGGGGGTGGCGTCGAGGGTGGACGCACCGTCGGCGTACCGCGGCCGGTGCGCCTGCCAGGCGGCGACCGCGCCGGCCGGGTCGAACGCGCGCAGGTCACGCCGGTCGTCGACCAGGTCGGCCCGGCCGCCCGCGGGTGGCGTCCAGACGGTGGCCCCGGTCGTCTCGGCCAGCTCGGCCACCTGCGTGCGGAGTCGGGCCTGCTCGTCGGCGTCGGACGGCCAGGTCAGCCAGAGGCGCAGGTCGGCACCGTAGAGCGGCAGGTCGCCGAGGAGTGCGGCGAGCCGGTCGCCACCGTGCACGGCCTGGGTGCCGCTGTAGTCGCCGACCAGGAAACCCCCGGAACGGGCCGTGACGGCGACCGTGACCACCCCGGTCGACGCGCCCAGCCGGTGCGCGGTGGCCCGCCTGGTGACGAAGTCGGCCCGGGTGGCGAGGGCGAGCCCGTCCGGCAGCGGTAGGCCCACCACTCCGGTACGGGGACGGACCAGACCGTCGTCCACCGCGAACCAGCCCGGCAGCGGGGTGGCGAGATCCGGTGGCTGGAGCACGAGCCAGTCCATCGGCTGGCGGGTCACCCGGTCCAACGGCACCGCGTCCAGGGGGACGACGTCGGTGCCCGGTGGGGTGGTTGCGCCGGCGGTCCGGTCGGTGGCGTGCCGGATGTCGGAGCCGTCCGGGCTGACCAGCACGTCGTGCCCGAGAAGCCCGGCCACCTCGGTGAACAGGTCGAGGTGCCGGGCCCCGTCGTCGGCGAGGATCCGGACGTCCTGGGCGGCGTCCCCGCCCCGCCGGACCAGGGTGGCGACGGCACGGGCGTCGAGGGGCCGGTCGGGGGCGGTGGGCACCACCAGGCGTCCGCCCGGTCCGGGCGCCAGCCAGAGGTCGAACAGCCCGGCGATCCGGCGGTGGCGGCGTGGGTCGAAGCGCCGGGTGGCCGGCACCCGGTCCAGACCGTGGCCGTCCGCCGGTCCTGTCGCCCGCCCAGACCCGTGCACCATCGCCCCACTTCCGTCTCCACCGGCACGGGTCCGTCCGTGCCGTCCGCCCGCCGCCGTTGACAGTGGACGTCCGTCCGTCTGCCGGTCACCCGCTCCCGCCGAGGGGTACGGCCCGAGGAGATCTGCCCGTCATCAGCTGCCGGTACTCTCGGCAGACCTCATGACGAGGATCATGGAAATCTGGTTCAGATTGATTTGAACGGACCGGCCGCAGATCCGCAATAGACGGGTGAAGGCCGGTGACGCTCGGCCATGGTGACTGAAGGGGGACACCCAGTGCTGGCGAAGCGCTCGATCCTTGCCCGCCTGCTCGCGGTGGCGATGGCCGGCTGCGTGCTGATGACGCTGACCGGGCCGGCGGTCGCGCGGGCCAAGAAAGATCCGCAGCCCTACGTGAAGTACTACGTGGTCGCGGCACAGTACCAGGGTCAGCCGGAGAGCCTGACGGAGATCGCGCGGCGGTTCCTCGGCAGCGGTGAACGCTCGGCCGAGATCTACCACCTCAACACCGGGCGGGTGCAGCCGGACGGCTCCCGGCTGACCGACCCGGGCCGGCTGAAGGCCGGCTGGCAGCTGGTGCTGCCCTGGGACGCGGCCGGTGCCGGGGTGACCTACGGCCAGCTCCCGACCGGCAAGAGCCCCACCCCGGGTGCCCGCCCCACCGGGGCGCCCGGTCCGGGCGCCACCGCCAGCCCGAAGCCGAGCCCGAGTCCGAGCCCGAGCCGGACCGGCGGTTCACCCGGACCGGGCGGCGCCGGCCCGAAGTGCACCGCCACCACGGGGTCGAGCAGCCGGTCGGACTGGGCGCAGCTGCGGATGGCCGCCGACAGCGCCTGGACCCTGACCCGGGGCAACGGTGTCAAGGTGGCCGTGGTCGACACCGGTGTCGACGCGACCGTCCAGCAGCTGAGCGGCCGGGTCGCCGTCGGCGCGGACGTGACCGTCGGCAACGGGCGCGGGGACACCGACTGCCTGGGCAGCGGCACCGCGATGGCGGGCATCATCGCCGGGGACAGCAGCGTCGACGGCAGCCCGGTCGGCATCGCCCCGGACGCCACCATCCTGCCCGTGCGGGTCGTCCGCGGCTCGGGTGCCGCCCGGCCGGGCGACGCGGCCAACGCCATCGAGGTGGCGGTCAGCGCGGGTGCCTCGGTCGTCGCGGTCGGGTCGCACGTCGACCTCACCGACCCGGCGGTGGCGACCTCGGTGGCCACCGCGCTCGACCATGACGTCCTGCTGGTGGCCGGTGCGCCGACCAGGGCGGTGCCGCCGCCGTCGCCCGCCGGCCGGTCCGGGGGAGGGGCGCTGCTGCTCACCGGTGGGGTCGGAGCCGGCGACCAGCTGGCCGAGCAGTACGCGGCGGGCGCGGTCGAGGTGGTCGCGCCCGGGGTGGACGTGGCGAGTCTCGGCGTCGGCGGCGGCCGGGCGGTCAGCAACACCGGCACCGAGTTCGCGGTGGCGTTCGTGGCCGGTCAGGCGGCGCTCATCCGGGCGGCCCAGCCCGACCTGACCGCCGCCCAGGTCAAGGAGCGGATCCGTGGGACCGCCGACGCGATCGGCGCGGCGGCCCCGGACGCCCGGTACGGCTCCGGAATGATCAACCCGGCGGCCTCGGTGTCGGTGGCGGTGGACGACCGCAACCAGGTGGCCAGTCAGCAGCAGGGTAACAACGGCGTGGCGCTCGCCGTCATCCTCGGCATCGCGCTGCTCTGCGGTGCCGGCGTCGTCTTCGGGCTCCGGCTGCGCCGCAACCGGTTCGGCGGCTGACCCGCGCCGCGCGGCAGCCGAGCGTCGGTCGATACCCGCTGCCCCTGCGCTGCCCGTGCGGCAGCCGCCCACCGGACGGTGCCCGGTGCCCCCTGTGCGCTACGGGGGCACCGGGCAGCCGGCTGTCGTGGTGGTCGGCTACCGCCGGGTGAAGGTCTGCTTCGGGTTGAACACGCAGATCCAGGACATCATCGGGGCGCCCACCCCGTGGCCGTCGACGTCCAGACACCGGTCGGTCTCCCGGTTGAACAGGGACGTGCGGTCGTTGTAGGTGACCCACTCCCATTTCTGGGCCGGGTTGCCGCTGCACACGGCGACCTGCACGGGCGTGCCGTCCTTCTTCTCACCCCAGGCCACGTCGAGGCAGAGGCCGTTGGCCCGGACGCTGCCGTCGGAGCGGAAGTCCCACCACTGCGACTTCTCCTCCTGACACTTGCGCAGCACGGCGCGTACCCCGTCGCTGGTGCCGGCGGTGACGCACAGCCCGGTCTCCTTGCCGACGAGCTGCTTGGTGCCGGCCGGCCGGGTCGGTGCCGCCGCTGGCTTCGGCTTCTTGGCCGGCGGGCTCGCGGCGGTCGTCGTCGGGGCGGCCGGGGTGCCGCTGGGGGTGGGCGACGGCGTCGTGGTCGGGGTGGGCGAGGGGCTTGGAGACGGCGACGCCGCCGGCCGGAGACGGCCGTCCAGGGCGTAGTAGTCGGTGTGGTCCCGGACGGTCCGCAGGAACGTCTGCGTCCCGGCGTCCAGCTCGCCGCCGGTCTGCCGGACGGCGGCCGGGCCGTTGCGGTACGCGGCCAGCGCCAGCAGCGACGGGTCACCCTCCAGCCCGGACAGTTCCCGGTGCAGGGCGCACAGGGCGGTGCCGGCCGCCGGGATCGCCACCTGCGGATCCCAGGCCGAGGCGTCGGTCGGGCCGTAGGCCTGCCAGACCTCGGGGCGGAACTGCGCGATGCCCCGCTGCCCCTCGGGGCCGAGCAGGTTGACGTCGAAGCCGGACAGCGCCATCAGCTGCGCGGCGACCATCGGCGGCGTGACCTCCGGGCAGACCGAGCCGGCCCGGACCACGAGCGCGGTGTAGCCGCCGGGGACCGCCTTGGGCTGCTGGACGCCGCCGCTCGGGCGGGGCTTCCCGGAGCCGCCGAACGCGGTCAGCTTGGCGTAGTAGGCGGCGTACCCGCTGGCCTGGTCGACGTACTCGACGGCGTCGGCGGGCACCCCCTTGGCGTCGCGTACCTCGTCGAGGCCGGTGTGGAAGGCGGCCAGCGAGAGCCGCCAGGCCTCCCCCGGGACGTCCGCCAGCCGGACCTGGCCGTTGAGGTCGCACATCAGGTGGGCCAGGGCGAGGATGTTGGCGGCGGGATCGGAGCGTTCCGCGCCCGGCCACGGCGCCCACGACTTCCACGCGGCGGCGTCGAGACCGGCGATGCCCTGGCCGCCGGAGGCGGTCCGCTTGGCCCGACCGTCCAACCCCGACTCGGCCATCAGCTGACCGGCCAACCGGGCCGGGGTGAGCGTCGGGCAGGAGCGGGCGGCCGCCGTGATGGTCGTCAGGTGCTCCTCCGAGACGGTCCGACCGGTCAGGTCGTCGTCCCGGGCGGAGGCCGCGCCCCAGCCGACGGCGGCCACCACCATGGACGCCACGGCGAGGCCGGCGAGTACGGCGGCGGCGGTACGACGGGGGATCGACCCCAGTCGGGAACGTACGGAGGGATGATCGGATTTCACGGGAGGTGTCCCTTCCGGGGTGGCGACGTCACTGTCGTGACGGACGCGCGATGTCCTCGGTTCACCGGGCTCGGGTCGGATCGGATGATTTTGGTCCGGTCGACATTGAACCGAGGCCGGTGGCGGACCGTCAACGTGGCTACCGCCGGGCCGGGCCGGATGTGCACGGGGTGCCGGCGGCGATGGCCGTACCGTTGATCGGAGCTGTGATGCTGACTCGCCGCAGGGTACTCGCAATGGGTTTGGGCGGCGCCGCCGTGGTCGGTGCGCCGCTGGTGGCGGCCCCGCTGATCTCCCGGGCGCGGGCCTCGGGTGGGCTGCCGCTGACTGTGGTGAACAGCACAGGCCG
This sequence comes from Micromonospora sp. WMMD714, assembly GCF_029581315.1. Lineage (NCBI taxonomy): Bacteria > Bacillati > Actinomycetota > Actinomycetes > Micromonosporales > Micromonosporaceae > Micromonospora > Micromonospora sp. WMMD714. Next base: position 5,607,505 of record NZ_CP120744.1, on the reverse strand, counting down.
GTTCGCCGACTCGGCGATCCGGATGTACGTCGTGGGCACCGACCCGACGACCGGCGCGATGGGCTACGTCCGGGAGAGCGGACAGTTCACCCCGGCCGATCCGGCGCACAACGGGCCGGACGGCGCGGCCGACATCGGGGTGCCGCTGGCCGGGTCCGGGACGACCCGGTTCGTGCTGCCGATGATGTCCGGCCGGATCTACTTCGCCATCGACGGCCGGCTGCGGTTCACCGTGGTCACCGACGGCAACGGGCGGCCGGCGCTGCAGTACCCGGTCGGCTGGGTGGCCGACGATCCCAGCTTCGGGGTGCTGCACGACTGCTGCGAGTTCACCTACGACGCGACCGGGATGTACTGCAACACCACCACCGTGGACATGTTCAGCATCCCGCTGTCGATCCGGCTGCTCGGCGACGTGGAGCAGGCCACCGGCAAACTGGTCGACGGCGGCCGGGACGCGATCTTCGCCGAGCTGGCCCGCCAGCCCGGCTTCGAGCGGCTGGTCGTCGGCGGACTGCGGGTCCTCGCGCCCGGCAAGGGCATCGAGACGGGCCGCTTCGACCCGGGGTACTACGACGGCTACATCGCCGAGACGTGGGACCGGTACAGCCGTACCGACCTGCGCGTACGCGGCCCGGAGGGCAGCTACCGGGGCCGGGTGGTCGACGGGCGGCTGGCCTTCGACGGCCTGCGGGCGTTCGACCGGCCCTCCACACTGAACGTGTTCCACTGCGACGGGGCGCTCGCCGCGCCGAACGACAGGTTCTCCGGCCCGGTGGCGGCGATCCTCGGCGCCGGATTCAACCGGTCGGTGCTCGACCAGCCCGACCAGCCGACCACCAACCGGGACGCCTACTACCAGCACCCGGTTACCAACCACTACTCCCGGGTGCTGCATCGGCACAGCGCCGACGGCCGGGCGTACGGCTTCCCCTTCGACGACGTCGCCGACGACGCGTCGTACATCCAGGACGTCGCGCCGAGCGAGATGATCATCACGCTCACCCCGTTCGGCGCGGGTCCGGCCGAGGTCGAGCCGCCCGGGGCCACCCCCACGACGGTCGTCGCGTCACCACCGGGGCTGGTCGCCCGGGAACGGGAGGAGGGGCAGGAGACCCCGGCGGCCGGCGTCGACCGGCACCGGGGGGTGGGCCGGGAGATCGCGGCGGCGGGCTTCGACCGGGAGCAGGGCGTCCGGACCGAGCCGTGCAGCGAGGGCGGTGCCCACCTGGGGTTCCTCGCGCACGGCGACTGGGCCGGCTACCGGGGGGTCGACTTCGGCCGCGACCCGGCGACCCAGTTCCAGGTGCGGGTGGCCTCGGGCGCGCCGTCGGGCGTCTCCGGTCTGATCGAGGTACGCCTCGACGCCCCGGGCCTGCCGCCGGTGGGCAGCATCGCGGTGGCCAGCACCGGTGGCTGGCAGAACTGGGTGACCGTGCCGGGGAACCTCGCCCCGGTGACCGGCGTGCACGACGTCTACCTGACCTTCGCCAGTGGACAGCCGCAGGAGTTCGTCAACGTCCGCTGGCTGCGGTTCAGCCGATGAGTCCGACCGCCCTCGCCGCCCGCGCCGACCGGCGGGCCGGGGTGCCGACCGTCGCCGTCGGTCACCCGCGGCACCGGCCGGACGGTCGACGGCCCGGTCAACCGTCCGATGAGCACGGTTATGCTCTCTTCCTAGGCGGGCTCGGCGTCGGGACGCCGGCGCGGCCGTACGGGTGCGACCCGTACGTCAGGGGGAGGCGTTCTGTGTCGGCGGTGCCCAACGAAGCACCCGGGGTCACCGGCGACGCGGCGGTCGAGCGGGCCGACCCCGAGGCCCTGATGCGCTGGATCCACGAGCAGTACCGGGCGCCGCTGCTGCGCTTCCTGACCCGGCTGGTGCTCGGTCGGCAGGAGCTCGCCGAGGACCTCGTCCAGGAGACGTTCCTGCGCACCTGGCGGAACCTGTCGACCCTGGCAGAGGACCCGCGCCGGATCGCCCCGTGGCTCTACACGGTCGCCCGGCACGTGGCCATCGACGCGATGCGCGCCCGGCAGGCCCGCCCGCCCGAGGTGGTCATCCCCGACCTCAACCGGCTCGCCTCGGCCGACGACGAGATGGACCGGGTGGTCAGCACCCACACCGTCCGGCTGGCGCTGCAACAGATCAAGCCGGAGCACCGCGAGGTGCTCGTCGAGATGTACTACAAGGGCTCCTCGGTCGCCGAGGCCGCGCAGCGACTGGGAATCCCGGAGGGTACGGTAAAGTCCAGAACGTATTATGCGGTACGCGCGCTGCACGCAGCGATCGGCCCGACCGAGTCGTCCTGATGACGCGACGTGTCGATTTCCCGCTCGACCCCCCGGACGGCTGCCGTCCCGGGGGTCGTCACACCGTCACCGGTGTCTCCGGGTCGAGAAGGAGGGCGTGATGCGCACCGGCGGCGAACATCCCACCGCTGAGCACGCCGCCCTGGCCCTCTACCTGCTCGGCGCGCTCGACGAGGCCGACCGGGTCGCCTTCGAGGCACACCTGGCCGGTTGCGGGGAGTGCCTGTCCGCAGCGGCGGAGATGGGCAGCGTGACCAGCGCCCTCGGCGGGCTCGACGCCGCCGACTGGGGTGACCTGGGTGGCCTGCCGGAGTTCGTGCCACCCGCGGAGTTCGCTCCCCCCGCGGGCCACCCACCGGCCGGCGTCGCCCCGGCCACCGGCGTGGTGCCCGACGCTCCCGGCACGGCCCCCGGCACCGACGTCGGAGCGGGGGCGGACCCGCCCCCGGGGAAGGTCGACCCGCCCGCCGGGACAGCGGCGGCCACCGCTGCCGACGCACAGCCGGGCACGGCGGTGACCCCGGCCGTGACCGCCGGTGGGGCGGCCCCTCGGGGCGCTCGCCGGGGTACCGGCCCGCGTGCCGCCGACGGCGGCCGTCCGGGCGGGAGGCGGCCAGCGGGCAGCCGCCCCGGAGGCGGCGGACCGGGGACGACGTCCACGGCGGCCGGCAGCCGACCCGCCGACCCGGCCCGGCGTCGCCGGCTGGTGCTCTGGAGCGGGGTGGCCGCCGCGGTGGCGGCCGTCGTCCTGGCCGGCGGGGTCGCCGTCGTCACCGGTTTCGGTGGCCGCAGCGGGGTGGTCCTCACCGCCACCGGGGAGGCACCGGCCCAGGGGGTGAGCCTTTCCGTGGCGATCACCACCGACGAGGGGACCGGCTCCACCATCCGGATCACCGCGACCGGCCTGCGCCAGGGCCTGCGCTACCGGCTGTTCGCGGTGACCCGCGACGGCGCCACCCACGTGGTACGCGACTGGACCGCCTCGACCGGGCCGCAGGAGGTGACCGGGGAGCTGTCGCTGCCGGTCGCCGACCTCGCCTTCGTCACGGTGGGACTGGTGGACGGCACCGCGGTCGTCACCGCCCCGATCTCCCGCTGAGCCGTCCCGGTGACCGTCCCCGGGCGGGCCAGCCCGGACAGCCGCCGGGCGGGTCCGCCCGGCGTCGTCAGTACGGCTCGGTGTGCGGGACCTCCTTGGCCCGGTGCGCCCCCACCTTGCACCCGGCGAACGGGCCCGCCGGGTTGCGCAGGCTGTTCAGCACCGGTTCGAGGTAGTCGCGGTGCCAGTTCGCCGGACCGCACAACCCGGCGTCCGGCCCGGTGAGCTCCTGCCAGGCCAGCCACAGGCCGTGTAACTGGGCCACCGCCTCAGGGTGCCGCCACCACTGCCCGCACCAGGGCGCGGCCGAGGAGACCTCCCGTGCGTAGACCGGTACGAGGAGCAACCGGACCCAGTTGCTGAGCAGCGTCAGCTCCTCGGTGTACTCGTCGTCGCGCAGATAGAGGATGAACGGCGAGGTGGTCGGCGGGTCGTCCGGCGACCCGTCCTCGGCGGGGCGTTGCTCCTGCTGCGTCACCGTCATCGGAACTCCTCGTCGGTGTGTCGGTCGGGTCGGGGCCCGCAGGGTCGTCCCCGGTCGGTCGGCCCGCCCGGGTCGGGGTCCGCCGGTGGGCTCGGCGGCGGGTCGGCTCAGTCGCCGGTGGGTTCGGCGCTGGGCGTCGCGGTCGGCGGGAACGACGGCGGTGGGCCGCCGAGCCCCTGGTACTTCGCGAACAGGGACCGCACCTGGGCCAGGTAGAGCTGCGCCTCGTTGGTCGAGGGGACGCCGCCGGCCCGGCGTACCTCGTCGATGCCGACGGCGTACGCGACGAGCGTCAGATCGAGCACCTCACCGATCGCCTGGCCGTTGTCCAGCAGGGCCTGGGCCTGTGCGGCCAGCGCGCAGACGTGGGCGGCCTGGGCCGCGATCGAGTCCTCCTCGTCGGTCGCGTCGGTGTCGCCGTCGTCGTCGGCGTCCTTGCCGTACCTCGTGAAGACCTCGGGTGGGAGTTGGGAGATGCCCTTCTCCCCGTTCGCACCCACCTTCGCCGGATCCCACCCGGAGGCCACCTCGATCTGCGCGGCGATCACCACGGGACCGATCTGGGGACAGGTCTTCCCGGCCTCCTCGATGCTGTCGGCCAGCCCTTCGGGCACCTGCTCCGGGTCGAGGGCGCCCTTGCCGTCGCCCTGCGCGGCGGCCAGCGAGTCGTCGGCGGCGCGGACCGGGTCGGCCGAGCCGCCGCCACCGAAGAGCAGGATCAACGCGACCAGCGGGGCCAGCAGCACGCCCAGCGCGCCGATCACGAAGACGCCGGCGGCGCCGATCACCCCGGCCACCGGGGTGGCCAGGCAGCTCAGTCCGGCCGCCACGGCCGCGCCGATCAGGGCCGCGGTGCTCCGGTTGGACTTCTGTGTCGGCTCCGCGCCGTCGTTGTCGGACGCTGCCATGTCGCCTCCCAGGCTGGTCGCCACCGCTGTGGAAAAAGTTCGTGCTCGGCGTGAACCGGAGGGCGGGAGCCCCCGTAGAGGCGTCCGTCGACCGCCCGGCCCGCCGTACAGACGGGACCGGACCCGGGGTGGTTCAACCGGGACGCCGACGAACTGGATCGATATTTCCGAGGAGGTGGGGTGCATGGGGTCCGCGACGACGGGGGGCCTGGCAGCACGGGTGCCACCGGGGCCGACGTCCGCCCGGCCCGGCCCCGGGCCGGGCGGGCCGCCCCGGCGGTCGCTGTCCGAGGCGGGGCTGGGCTGGATCGCGGCGCACGGGGGTGCCGGCGCGACGACGCTCAGCCGACTCTTCGGCGGCACCGACCTGGGCTGCCGGTGGCCGGACGCGGCCCGCGCGGAGCCGGCCACGGTGATGCTGGTCGGCCGGACCGACGCCGAAGGTATGCGGGCGGTGTCCCGGGCGCTCAACGCCCTGCGGGAGGGCCGGCACCCGCCCGGGATGCGGCTGGTCGGCCTCGTGCTGCTGGCCGACGCCCCGGGCCGGTTGCCGCCGCCGCTGGCCCGGCGGATCCGGGTGCTGCGCTCGGTCACCCCGGTGCACCGGGTGCCCTGGATACCCGCCTGGCGGCTCGGACAGCAGCCGGCACGGGCGCCCAGGGCGCTGGAGAAGCTCCGGGCGGCGACCGGACTGGCCGGGGACGGGAGGACGTCGTGACCGTCGACCACGGGCTGTTCACCCGGCTGCCGGTGCTCGGGCCGGCCGGGCCCTCCCCGCTGCCGGCCTTCACCCCTCCACCGCCCTACAACCCGGCCGGCGGCGCGGCGGACGACCTGTTGAACCTGCTCGCCTGGGGGGTCAGCGCCGCCGGTGTCGCCGGGCTGCTCATCCTCGGCATCTCGATGGCCGTCCAGCTCAACCGGGGCGTGCCCGGGGAGATGAGCGAACACTTCCGTGGGGCGGCGTTCGTCGCGCTGGGCTGCGTGCTCGGCGCGACCGCCGGACCACTCGTCATGTTCTTCGGCGACCTCGGACTCTGAGCCGATCGCCGCCGGCCGGACAGCGCATCCCGCACTGCCGGCCCGTCCCACCCCGTCACCGTCGGGGCGTCGTCGACGCGTCCGACGATGCCCCCTGCCCGAAGGAGCTGTTCCGATGTCGTTCACGAGCCTGTCCCAGCACGCCGCGGCCTACCTGGTCGTCCGGTTCCCGATGGCCCTCGACCCGACCCCCGCCACCGGTGGCGGGATCAACCCGACCCCCAACGCACCGGGCCAGCTGACCGGCCTGGTGAACAAGCTGCTCGGCCTGATCGCCTGGGCCGGCACCGCCGCCGGGGTGGCCGGCGTGCTGATCACCGGCACGATGATGGCGATCTCGGTGAAGCGGGGGGAGAGCTCCGAGCACATGTCCCGGCTCGGCCTGGTGCTCGGTGGTTGCATCCTGGTCGCCGTCGCCGGCCCGCTGGCGAACTTCTTCCTCGGCGGCGCCGGCACCACCGCCGGGCAGCCACAGTGATCGGCGGGCGCGGCCGGTCCCCGGCGGACCCGCCGTTCTGGACCGAGCGCGGCTGGCTCCTCTCCGTGGCGTTCCTGGTCGGGATGGCGCTGCTGGCGGCCGTGGCCTGGGTGTCCTCCGGCGCGACCGGGCAGACGCCGGTCGACCCGGTGGGCCGTACCGCCGTCGCGCAGGTGGCGCAGTGCCCGCCCCGGCCGGTGGTGGCGGCGGGACCGGCGGTGCCGCCGGACGACGTCACCTGGCGGACCCTCGACGGCGGGGACCGGGTGCCGGTCTCCGCGACGCAGGGACCGTCGCGCACCGCCGACGGGGTGCTCGGCTGCTTCGCGCACACCCCGATCGGTGCGGTGCTGGCGGCGCACGCCGTGCCCACCCAGCTGGGTGGACCCGCCTGGCGGGCCGTCACCGACCGGCAGGTGCTGCCGGGACCGGCCCGGGACGTGCTGGTGGCCCGGCTGGAGGCCGCCGCCGGAGTGGTCACCAGCCGTGGTGGCGGCAGCTACGCCGGCTTCGCCCTCGCCCGCTACGCGGCCAACACGGCGCGGGTGCAGCTGCTGGTCAAGACCGGTGCCGGGGGATACGTGGCGACCCTGGTCGAGCTGCGCTGGGACGCCGGGGACTGGAAGTTGGTGCCGTCCCGGGCCGGGGTGGTGCACGCCTCCATCGGCACGGTCACCGGCAGCGCCGGCTACACCCTCTGGAGGAAGTGATGGGCGGGTGTTCACCCCCGAGTCCGCTCGACATCATCACCGGCTTCTTCTCGTTCCTCGCCGATCCGATCGGCACCCTGGTCCGGATGATCGCCAACCTGATGCTGGCCGCCGCGATCTCCATCTTCGCCGAGCTGAGCGCCTCGGTGCCGACGCTGGGCACCACGACCGAGGGCGGCCCGGACGACGTGCCGAGCCTGATCAGCGACCAGATCGAGTGGGTCGTCACCTATCTGGCGATCGGGTCGGTGCTGTTCGCCGGTGCCCGGATGGCGATGGAGCGCAAGGGCACCGCCGGACGGACCGCGTTGCAGGGCTTCCTGCGGGTCATCCTGGTCGCCGGGGCCGGCTCGTGGGTGGTGGGCCGCGCGGCCAGCCTCTCCGACGGCTTCTCCGACCACCTGCTCAAGTCGGCGGCCATGGAGGTCGTGATGGGGGTGCCGTGTGTGGACAACGGCTCCACCATCGAGTCGTTCCTGCTGCTGGTGCTGGCCTTCCTGCTGCTGATCGCCGCCATCGTGCACGTGCTGATGCTCTACCTGCGGCTGGGCGTGATGACCATCATGCTCGGCACCCTGCCGCTGGCCGCCGCCGCGTCGATGACGAACTGGGGTGCCGGCTGGTGGCGCAAGCACATCGGCTGGACGGTGGCGTGGCTGCTCTACAAACCCGCCGTCGGTCTGATCATGTTCTCCGGTGCGGAGATGCTCGCCGTCGGCAGCCGGACACAGAACTCCTCACACATCCGGATCGCCGGCATCGGCGTGCTGCTGCTGTCGGCGGTGGCCCTGCCGGCGCTGCTCAAGATCGTGGTGCCGGCCACGGCGGCGCTGGGCACCGGCGACCCCACCGGGACCGCCGTCTCGGCTGCGGGCGGCATGGTCGCCTCCGGGGCGAAACGGGTCGCGGGATCCGCCCTGTCGCAGGGCGGTGGCGGGGGCGGCGCCCCGTCCGGGGCACGGGGACCGCAGGGCCGGCGGGGCGACACCGGCGGGCGGGGCTCGACCGGTGGCGAAGGGCGCACCGGCCGTACCGGTGGCGGCAGCGCGGCGGCCGCGGGTTCCGCGGCCCGGCTGGCCGGACCGGTCGGGGTCGCGATCGACGGGGCGCACCGCGCGGCCCGGGCCGGTCGGAACATGGCGGCCGGCACGGTGTCGGGCGCGGACGGCGACGCCGGCCACAACTGACGGCGCGGGCCGACGACCGCCGGGGAGAGCCCCGGCCGGGTCGTCGGCCCGCTGAGATGAGGGAGAGACGATGTCGACGGAAGCCACCATCGAACCGACGTACGGCAACTGGCGCCGGCCCCGCCGGGCCGGGCTGGGTCCACTCGGTCTGGTCGGCACGGTCGGGGTGTTCGGCGGGCTGGTGCTGGTGCTGCTGGCCTCGCTGGCGTCGCTCCAGGCGGCCCTGGTGGTCGGCGCACCGCTCGTGGTGGCCCTGCTGCCGATGGCGGTACGCACCCAGGACGGCCGCAACCTGTACCAGCTCCTGGCGTTGCGCATCGGCTGGTCCCGTCGGGTGGCGCGGCGGGAGCACCTGTACGTCTCGGGGCCGCTGTCGGCCCGGCCGGGTGGCCGGTTCCCACCGCCCGGCCTGCTCGCCGGGGTGCTCGCCCGGGAGGGCCGGGACGCCTACGACCGGCCGTTCGGGGTGCTGCACCACCGCAGCCGCAACCTGTACACCATCGTGTTGCGCTGCGAGCCCGACGGCGGGTCGCTGGTCGACCCGGAGCAGGTGGACACCTGGGTGTCGCTGTGGGGCGAGTGGCTGTCCCGGCTCGCCCACGAGCCGGGGCTGCGGGGCGCCTCGGTGGTGGTGGAGACCGCCCCGGACCCGGGTACCCGGCTCGCCGCCGAGGTACTGCCCCGGCTGGACGCGGCGGCTCCCGCGGCGGCCCGCGCCGTGCTGGAGGAGGTGGTCGACGACTACCCGTCCGCGTCGTCGGAGATGAACTCGTACATCACCCTCAGCTATGCCCCGGTGGGCGGGGCACGGCGCGATCCGGAGGACGTCGTCACCGACCTGGCGATCCGGGTGCCCAGCCTGCTGACCGGGCTGATCGGTGCCGGCGGGGGCGTCGCCGAGCCGCTGTCGGCCGAGCAGATCGCCGAGGTGGTCCGGGTGGCGTACGACCCGGCCTGCGCCGCCGAGGTGCTCAGCGTCCGGGCCGAGCACGGCCGGACCGGGCTGGAGTGGGCCGACTGCGGGCCGGTCGCCGCGGTCGAGTCGGTGGACGCCTACCAGCACGACTCGGGGGTCTCCCGGACCTGGCTGCTCACCCTGGCCCCCCGGGGCACGGTGCGCTCCAGCGTGCTGCGCACCATGCTCGACGCCTCGGCCGGAACCCGGCGCAAGCGGGTGGCGCTGCTCTACCGGCCGATCGACCCGGCGACCTCGGCCCGGATCGTCGAGGCGGACCGGCGGACCGCGCAGTTCATGGCCACCTCCGGGCGGGGCATGGTGCAGGCGCGGGCCGCCGCCGAGGTGCGCGCCGCCGAGCAGGCCGCCGCCGAGGAGGCCACCGGTGCCGGGTTGGTGGAGTTCTCGCTGATGCTCACCGTCACCGTCGACGACCGGTCCCAGCTCGACGACGCATCGGTGCTGGTCCGCAACATGACCGGGGCCACCCGGATCGCGATGCGACCGGCCCACCGGATGCAGGCGGCGGCGTTCAGCTGCACCCTGCCCACCGGAATCCTTCCGTGGGAGCAGACCGTGCTGCCACACGAACTCCAGGAGGCGATGTGACCGGCGTACCGGCACCGCGCGCGGACGGGCTCGGCGCGGGTTGGCCGGCCGGGACCTCGGGGGCGCGGACCGCGCTGACCGGGCTGGTCGGCGACCCGGACGACGGGGCTCCCACCCCGCCGAAGAAGACCCGGCCGTCGCGGCCCCGCCGTGAGCTGCCCGTGCCGACCCGGGGCTGGGAGGGCGCCGGTGGCGGCCGGGTCGGTTACCTCGACGCGCCCACCATGTGGCGGGCCACCACCGTCCAGGCGTGCGGGCTGTGGCCGTTCTCGGCCGGCTCCGGTGCGCCGATGTCCGGGGTGCCGCTCGGGCAGCACCTGTTCACCGGTGCCACGGTCTGCGGGGATCCGATCTCCTGGTTCACCCGCGCCCGGTACATCTCCAATCCGTCGCTGTTCATGCTGGGCATGCCCGGCCTGGGCAAGTCGACCCTGATCAACCGGATGGCGGTGGGCCTGGCCGCGACCGGCGTGGTGCCGCTGGTGCTCGGTGACCTCAAGCCGGACTACGCCGACACGGTCCGGGCGCTGGGCGGGCAGGTGATCCCGATCGGCCGGGGCGTCGGCGGGATCAACGTGCTGGACCCGGGGGCGATGGGGCTGGCCGCCGAGCGGATCGGCGGGCGGGCCGGCCGGGCGCTGGCCGCCGAGACGCACGGCCGGGTGCTGAACATGGTGGCGGCGCTGCTGACCATCGTGCGCGGCCGCGCCCTGGACGATCACGAGCAGTCGGTGCTCTCGGCCTGCCTGCGGCATCTGCGGGACCGGACCCCGCAGCACCGGGCGCCGCTGCTGCCGGACCTGCTGCGGGTGCTGGAGGAGGGGCCGGACCGGGTCCGCGCGGTGACCCTGGACCGGGGTCAGGAGAGCCGCTACCGGGACGCGGTGGATCCGCTGCACCGGTCGTTGCTGGGCATTCTCGACGGGGCGCTGGGCGACACCTTCGGCTCGACCACCTCCACCCGGATCGACCCGGACGCTCCGGCGGTCTGCATCGACATCTCCCGGATCGGGGAGTCGGACACCCAGCTCACCGCGGCGGCGATGCTGGCCGCCTGGTCCGAGGGCCTGGGCACGGTCGCCGCCTCGCACGCCATGGCCGACGCCGGGCTGGCCCCCCGCCGCTGGTTCTTCACCATCCTGGACGAGCTGTGGCGACCGCTGCGGGCCGCCTCCGGCATCGTCGACCGGATCGACGCGCTGACCCGGCTCAACCGGTCGCTCGGCCTCGGCGACGCGAAGATCACCCACACCCTGAAGGACGCCGAGGCGTTGGGTTCCGACGCCGACCGGGCCAAGGCGCGCGGCTTCGTGGAGCGGGCCGGGATCGTCGCCTGCGCCGGCCTGCCGGCGGCGGAGATGACCGACCTGGGTCGGGTGATCGGCCTGTCCAAACGGGAGATCGAGCTGGTCTCCTCCTGGTCGTCGCCGCCGGGGTGGGCGAGCACCGGCAGCGACGAGGAACCACCCGGGCGGGGCCGGTTCCTGATCAAGGTGGGTGGTCGGCCTGGCATCCCGATCCGGGTGTCCATCACCGACACCGAGCGGCGGCTGCACGACACCAACCAACGCTGGGTGCAGAACGGGTACGCAGCCCAGCAGGCCGCCGAGCGGGCGGCGGCCCGGCAGGCGGTCTTCGAGGCCGAGGCGGAGCTGGGCAACCTGGCCACCCGGCCGGAGCTGGCCCACCTCGCCGACGAGGCCGTCGCGGGCGGTCCAGGGTGGCGGGGATGAGCCGGATGTCGTCGGGTTCCCCCCGCGGGGCCGACCTGTTCTTCTGGGCGTTCTGCCTGGTGGTCCTCGCCAACGCGGCGCTGTTCACGGTCGCCTGGCTGGGCGGCACCCTGGGCGCCGCGGTGACCGGGCACGGCTGGCACCCGCCGCCGTTCACCCTCGGCGCGTACCTGGCGTTGATCTCCGGTGACACCGGCACGCTCTGGCCCGGTGTGTCGCCGTACGCGGTCTACTCCGGGATGCTGGTGGTGGCGGTGCTGGTCGTGGTGCCGGCGGTGACGGTCGGGCGCGGGCTGCTCGACCGGCGCGGGCGGGGCGTCGGGCTGGCCCGGGTGCGCGACCTGGCCCCGCTGACGCCTGCCGGGATCGCCGCCCGCGCCCGGGAGCTGCGTCCCTCGCTGGCCGGGGTGCGGCAGCTGGCCCCGGACGAGACCGGCAACCTGCTCGGCGACCTCGCGCCGAACGGCCCGGAGCTGCGCTCCTCCTTCGAGGACGTGGAGCTGGACCTGATGGCCCCCCGGGCCGGCAAGTCCACCGGTATCGCGGTGCCCCGGGTGCTGCGGGCCCGCGGCGCGGTGCTGCTGACCTCCAACAAGTCCGACGTGTACGCGGTGACCCGGGCCGAGCGGGAACGCGTCGGTACGGTGTGGACCTTCGATCCGCAGGGCATCGCCCACGTGCCCCGTCGGATGTGGTGGGACCTCCTCGCCGACTGCGTGACCATCGAGGGCGCCCGTCGGCTGGCCGGGCACTTCGTGGCCTCGGTCAACGACGACACCGCCAAGAAGGACTTCTGGATCTCGGCGGCGCAGAACACCCTGACCGCGCTCTTCCTGGCCGCCGCCCGGGGGCGGGCACCCGTCGGCGAACTGCTCGGCTGGCTGGCCGACCCGGCCGACCGTACCCCGATCGACCTGCTCCGCGACGCCGGGATGGCGGCGATGGCCGAGCAGCTCCAGGGCACCGTACGCGGGGCGGTGGAGACCCGCGACGGCATCTACGAGACGGCCCGGCAGTGCGTTGCGTGCCTGCTCGACCCGGAGATCCTCGCCTGGGTGTCCCCCGACCCGTACCTGCCGCAGTTCCGCCCGGAGCGGCACGTGCTCGGCCGCGACACCCTCTACCTGCTCTCCAAGGACGGGGGTGGCTCCGCCGCCGGGGTGATCGCCGGCCTGGCCGACGCGACCCTGCGGGCGGGCGTGGTGGCCGCCGAGCGGATGGGTGGCCGCCTCGACCCGCCGATGACGGCGGTGCTGGACGAGGCGGCGAACGTGTGCCGGATCTCCGACCTGCCCGACCTGTACTCGCACCTCGGATCCCGGGGGATCAACGTGGTGACCCTGTTGCAGAGCTACCGGCAGGGGTCGCGGGTCTGGGGTGAGGCCGGGATGGACGCGTTGTGGGGCGCCGCCACCATCAAGCTGCTCGGCGCGGGGCTGGACGACGCGGACTTCGTGGAGAAGGTCTCGAAGCTGGTCGGCCAGCACGACGTGAGCACTGTCAGCGTCTCGCGCAGCCGGGACGGCTCGTCCCGGTCCACCTCGTACCGGCAGGAGCACGTGCTGCCGCCGGACCGGATCCGGGCGCTGCCGAAGGGGACCGCCCTGCTGCTGGCCACCGGCATCCGGCCGGCGGTGATCACGCTGCGGCCCTGGTACAAGGAGCCGGACGCGGGTCGGATCTCGGCGCAGGCCCGGCAGGAGGTCGCGGCGATCACCGAGCGGGCCGCCGGCAAGGCCACCGCGCCGCCGTGGCAGGCGAACCGGTGAGAAACCCCGACCGCCGGCTGAACCAGGACGCCGGGCCGGTCGTAAAGGGCGTGTCATCCGTTGGTCGAGCACTGAGGAGCGCAGGTGTCTTCACCCCATCAGCCGCCGCCGGGCCGGACCGGGAGTTCCACCGGCAGCGAGGGCAACAGCATCCACTACCCACCCACCGAGAACGAGTACGGGGAGGTCAGCTACACCCCGAGCAACTACACGCCGAGCAACTACAGCCAGGTCAGCTACGGGCCGGTCAGCTACACCCCGAGCAACTACAGCCAGGACGTGCCGAGCAGCTCGTCCGTCGCGTCCGGCTACGGCCAGTACGGCGCGGCCGACTACCAGGACCTGGTGGTCCAGCCGTACGATGCGGCCGACTACCAGGCCGACGTGGTCCAGCCGCACGGTTCGTCGAACTCCTCGGGTCGTAGCAGCCCCGGCCCGGGTGACTCGATCAGTGTCGAGTGGAGCGAGGGGGAAACCAGCGAGCACTCGCTGGACAGCGGGAACCGGGTGATGACCCTGATCAAGGCGACCGGCAACTGGATCTACGAGAACGACGAGAAGATCGTCAACTTCGTGTCGATGGTCGCGTCGCCCGGGGTGCAGGGCGCCGCCGGGCTGCGGGGCAACGCGGTGGCCAACAGCGTGGGTCTGGCCCTGGCCGCCGGCCCCGGCGCGTACGTGGTGGGCAAGGAGGTGGTCAACTCGCTGCGCGCGGGCCGGCAGGGTGACCTGGTCCGGGCCGCCTACGGCGCGGTGGCCGCCGCGGGCGCGCTCACCTGGGGCGTCGGCTACGCGCCGGGTCAGGACACCACGGCCGGCAACTCGGGAGCCGTCGTGCACGGGGTGGGCTCCGGGCTCATGGTCACCCGCGGCCCCCGGGAGCAGCCGAGGCGCTCCCACCAGGACACGGAGTCCCGTGGGGAGATCGCCGACACCGCCAGTTCGCACCGCAGGAGCGGGACCACCTCCCGTGATCACACCTCGCGCAACCACACCTCCCGGGGCCACACCTCGCGCGACCACACCTCGCGCGACCACACCTCGCGCGACCACACCTCGCGCGACCACACCTCCCGGGGCCACACCTCCCGCACCACCGGCCGCGACAGCGGCTCGTCCCACGAGCCGGCGAGCCGGCGCAACGGCACCGACCGCACCCGTGACCAGCACCGGCGGGGCGGTGGTGGCAGCAGTGGTGGCGGTGGCGGTGTCGTCCGGTAGCACCCGCCGGTCGTGACCGCCCTTGTCGGGGTGCCGCCGTCTCCCGGGACGTGGACCCGGCGGCACCCCGACGTCGTGGCGGGTGGGCGGGGGCACACCCCGCCCCCGGCCCGCCCCAGCACCCGCACCGGCCGTCGCCGCTCAGTGGGCCGGCAGGGCGAACCGCCAGCGACGTGACCTCAGCACCGGTACGGCCCGGTCGACCGCGGCGACGCTCTGGCTGCGGTCCCCGCCGCCGTCGTGCAGCAGCACCACCGCGCCGGGGGTGACCCCGTCGAGCAGCCGGCGGACGAGTTCGTCGGTGCCCGGCGGCTCCCAGTCCCCGACGGCCAGCCGCCAGCCGAGCGGCCGCATGCCCAGCGCGGCGGCCACGGCGGGGCTCGCCCCCCACGCCCCGTAGGGAGCGCGGAAGTACCGGATCCGGGCGTCCGGCACGGCCCGCCGGATGGCCTCGTTGGTCTCCCGCAGATCCGCCTCGATCCGTTCGGGCGACCAGGAGGTCATGTCGTCGTGGTGCATGCTGTGGTTGCCCAGCCGGTGACCGTGGGCCACGATCCGGCGGACCACGTCGGGGTGGGCCTGCACCTGCTCACCGCAGAGGAGGAACACCGCCGTGATCCGGTGCCGCCGCAGGACGGTGAGCAGCCGCAGCGTGTCGGTGGGGTTCGGGCCGTCGTCGAAGGTGAGGCTGACCACCCGTCCGCCGCCCCGGGCCGTGTCGAGGATGTCGGCGCTCACCGCCGGCCTACCGGCGCGGCTTCGGCGTCGCCCGCATCCGCACGTACGGCGGGCCGGCGTAGATCAGGTCGCCCTTCATCACCTGGTACGCCCGCTTGGGCTGGTAGTTCTCGTCGTAGATGGTGGCCAGGCCCTGCGGCGGGTCGTCGAAGGTGCCGGGCACCCAGGAGTGCCGGTCGGTGAAGCCCCAGACGGTGAACGACAGGCAGCGCGGCTCTGCCAGGCAGGCCTGCAACAGCACGTGGAAGTTCGCGGCGGACGCCTGGAGCCGCGGGTTGATCTCCTCGGAGTCGCCGGCCTGCACCCCGTCGGTCAACCGGCTGCGCACGTCGACCTCGGTGAACGCGGTGGACAGCCCCAGCCCGGCGAAGCGGTGCAGCGCGTCGGCGACCTGGAGGGTGTCGTAGTTGCCGTACTGGGTGCCCAGGTGGCCCTGGCTGCCGACCCCGTCGATCGGCACGCCCCGGGCCAGCAGCCCCTTGACCATGTCGTACACGAACTGGGTCTTGTCGTTGGCCGGGTCGCCGGAGCCGAACGCCTCGATGTTGTAGTCGTTGTAGAACAGCAGGGCGGTCGGGTCGGCGGCGCGGGCCCAGCGGAACGCGTCGGCCACGTAACCCGGGCCGAGGTGTTCGGCCCAGAAGCCCTTGTAGTGCAGGGTGGACGGGGTGTCCCAGGGGTCGCTGACCGCCTCGTTGACCACGTCCCACTGCCAGATCCTGCCGCGGTAGCGGCTGGCGACGGTGGTGATGTGCTTGCGCAGGATCGACCGTAGCTCGGTGTTGTCGATGGATCCGTCGGCCACCCCGTCGGTGAGCCACTTGGGCAACTGGCTGTGCCATACCAGCACGTGGCCGCGGACCTTCTGGCCGTTGCGTCGGGCGGTGGCGACGAGCTCGTCGGCCGCCGACCAGTCGTAGGTGCCCCGGGTCGGCTCCAGCGACTCCCACTTCATCACGTTCTCCGCGGTGACCGTGGAGAACTCGTCGCGCACGATCTCCCGGTACCGGGGCTCGGCCGGGTCGGCGAGGGCGACCATGTCGACAGCGGTGCCGACGTACAGGCCGTGGCGCTGGCCCAGGGCGCGCAGGCTCTGCGCGGTCGGGTCGTACGGTCGCTGCGCCGTCGCCGGCACGGCGTTCAACACGCCGGCGGTCGCGACGGCGACCAACCCGGCAGCCATCCACCGTCTGAGCATCATCCGCGTTCCTTTCCCGGGGCACGTCGACAGGTCGACGGCGGTGAGGTGGGGGAGGGGTGCGGCACCGCCAGCGCAGCGCGCGGGGCCGGCCGCACCGGAGCCAACCGATAGTCAGCGATCAATTTCCGGAAGCCGACTGGAACGTTACGAGCGGGAGCCGGCCGGGTCAACCATCGAAACTTCCGGAACTCCTGGTCAACGCGGCGGACGATCATCGCAACTGTTTCGGTAGCGGTCGATGGGGCGGTGGGTCGGTCGCCCCCGGGCACGCCCACGACCGGCTCCACCCGGAGCCGGTCGTGGGCGCGGTCGGTCAGTGCTCCCGGTAGGCGGCCAGGTCGAAGTCGGCGTACGCCCCGTCGCCGCCGAGGTCCTGGACCCAGAGCCCGAGGAACGCCCCGGTGAACCCCCAGGCCGCCGGCTCGCCGTCGATGATCAGGGCGGCGTGCTCGTCGGACAGGATGGTCGCGTCCAGCTCGATCGGCAGCGGCTGCCAACCGGCGCCCAGGTCGTAACCGAAGCGCACCACCGGGCCGTCGAACTCCGCGCGCAGGCCGACCCGGGTCGCGTCACCGGTGTCGACGGTCAGCTCCGGGTGGGCGGTGCGCCGGCCGTTGTCGGAGCTGAGCAGCTCCAGCACGGTCCGCCCGTCGTCCGCCCGGGTCAGGTAGAGGTGGTGCCAGTTGAGGGTGTTGTAGTAGGCGGTGATGCCGGCCAGCTGGCGGTGGTCGACCGGGTCGAACTCGACCACCGTCTCCAGCGCGCAGCGGCTCGCGCCGACCCGTCGGGCGACCAGGCTGGGGGCCTGTCGGCCCACCGGGGACTGCCCACCGTGCACCCGTAGGTGCGAGGGGCGGCTCCGCAGGTCGATCCAGTCCGCGGTGGCCGGTCGGCGCAGCGTCGACCAGGCCGGACCCAGCTCGGCGGTGTCGAAGTGGTCGGTGGCGGGCTCCGCCGGCCACGGGTGCGCCGGCAGGTCGGGTGCGGTGATCTCGTCCGCCGGTACCCCGCCGGGGATCCGGGGCCAGCCGCCCGCGGGCCACTCGACGTACTGGATCGCCGTCTCCCGGCCCAGCACGCAGCTGCCCAGCGGGGAGTAGGGGCGGCCGACCAGGTGGGCCAGGTACCACCCGCCGTCCGGGGTGCGGACCAGGCTGCCGTGGCCGGCCTTCTGCAGCCGCAGGTCGGGGCGGCCGACCGAGGTGAGCAGCGGGCCGTCCGGGTCCACCTCGTACGGCCCGAACAGCTCCCGGGAGCGGGCCACCGTGACCTGGTGCTCCCAGCTGGTGCCGCCCTCCGCGGTGATCAGCCAGTACCAGCCGTCGTGGCGGTAGAGGTGCGGACCCTCGGTCACCCCGACCGGGGTGCCGGTGAACAGGATGCGGGGCCGGCCGACGAGGCGGCGGGCGGCCCGGTCGTACTGCTGGATCTCGATCCCGCCGAAGCGGTCCCGGCCGGGCCGCCAGTCGGCGCTCATGGCCAGCAGCCAGCTCGTGCCGTCGTCGTCGTGGAACAGCGCGGCGTCGAAGCCGCGCCCGTGCAGCTTGACCGGGTCCGACCAGGGGCCGGTGATGTCGGGCGCGGTGATCAGGAAGTTCTGCGGATCCCAGTAGCCGCTGGCGAAGCTGGCCACGTCGCTGTAGACGAGGTGGAACTCGCCGTCGTGGTAGGTCAGGTCGGGCGCCCACACCCCGTTGGAGTCGCCGCAGCCGCGCAGGTCGAGCAGGCGGCGGTCGGTGATGATCCCGCCCAGCGCCCGCCAGTGCACCAGGTCGCGCGAGTGGTGCAGGCGGACCCCCGGGTACCACTCGAAGGTCGAGGTGGCCAGGTAGTAGTCGTCGCCGACGCGCAGGATCGACGGATCCGGGTGGAACCCGGAGAGCACGGGATTGCGGATCGACCGGGCAGCGGTCGCCACGTCAGCGGTGTCGGTCGACACGGGCACTCCTCTGGGCAGCTTACGAAACTTTCGGGATCAGACCCACGTTCTGTGCGGCCCTGCACACGCTAGCCGTTTTCGCCGCGATAGGACAGAGGGCTTGACCCGCGTGGAAACAGCTCGTAGCGTGCCCGCCATCGATCGGTAATACCGGCGACGCACTGGAAGTTCCGGAGAAACACATTTCGAAACCGCCGGCCCGGCCGGCCGCCCGAGCACCTCGTGAGTCCCTGAAGGGATGGATCATGTCAGCGCACCTCTCCCGCAGATCGCTGCTCGGCCTCGTTGGCGCCGGTGCCGGCGCCTATCTGCTCAGCGGTTGTAGTGACGACGCGTCCGACGACCCGGACGCCCCGCAGACCATCAACTGGTGGCACATCCAGAACACCGAGCCGATGCTGCCGGTGTGGGCGGCCGTCGCCCAGGAGTACCAGGCCGCGCACAGCAACGTGAAGATCGAGATCCAGCCGCTGGAGAACGAGGCGTTCAAGGCCAAGCTGACCACCGCGACCCAGGCCGGGTCGCCGCCGGACCTCTTCCAGTCCTGGGGCGGTGGCGTGCTCAAGCAGCAGGTCGACGCCGGGCTGGTCAAGGACCTGACCGAGACCGTGGCCCCCTGGAAGGACGGCCTGCTGCCGCTCTCGCTGGAGCCCTACACGGTCGACGGCAAGATCTACGGTGTGCCGTTCGACATCGGCATGGTCGGGTTCTGGTACAACAAGGATCTCTTCGCCAAGGCGCAGATCACCGCGCCGCCGGCCACCTGGGCCGAGCTCCTCGACGTGGTCCGCAAGCTCAAGGCCGCCGGGGTCACCCCGGTCGCGTTGGCCGGCAAGGACAAGTGGCCGGCGCACTTCTACTGGGCCTACCTGTCCATGCGTATCGGTGGGCTCGGTGCCCTCCAGCAGGCCGCCAAGGACAAGAACTTCGAGACCCCCGACTTCGTGGCCGCCGGCGAGCGGTTCAAGGAGCTGATCGACCTCCAGCCGTTCCAGAAGGGTTTCCTCGGTGCCGAGTACGGCTCGCCGGACGGCCAGGCCGCCACGATGGGCAACGGCGGCGCCGCGCTGGAGCTGATGGGCCAGTGGGCGCCGTCGGTGCAGGCGTCCAGCTCCACCAGCAAGAAGGGCCTCGGCGACAAGCTCGGCTTCTTCCCGTTCCCGGCCGTCGACGGCGGCAAGGGCACCGCCACCGAGGTGTTCGGCGGCGGCAACGGCTTCGCCGTCGGCAAGGACGCCCCGCCGGCCACCATGGACTTCCTCAAGACCCTGCTCAGCGCCGACGTCCAGCGCCGCAGCACGAAGACCGGCGCGGTGCTGCCGACGGTCAAGGAAGCCACCGACGCCATCACCGACCCCAACAACAAGGTCGTCGCGCAGACCCTGGCCGCCGCCACCGGCTTCCAGCTCTACCTCGACCAGGCGTACCCGCCGGCCGTCGGCCAGCAGGTCAACGACAGCGTCGCCGCCCTGGTCGCCGGCAGCAAGTCGCCCGCGCAGATCCTCAAGGACATCACCCAGGTGGCGAAGACCCAGTAGGGACGTCCCACCCCCATCGATCACCAGCCGCTGGCGCGAACTGAGTGGAGCAGGCATGACCACGCCATCGATCCTGTCGGGTGCCGGACCCGGCGGCCGCGTGACCGAACCGTCGGGGCCGGGGCCGGGCGGCGTCCGCCGTACCGGCCGCCGGCCCCGGCCGGGACGCCGCCGAGCCCTGGCCGTCTTCCTGGCCCCGTCGCTGCTGCTGTTCCTGCTGCTGGTGCTCGCCCCCATCCTGGTGGCCAGCTACGCCAGCATGTACAAGTGGAACGGCTTCGGCCTGCCGGAGAACTTCATCGGGCTGGACAACTACACCCGGGCCTTCGGCGACCCGGTGTTCCGGGGCGACCTGTGGCACGGGCTCATCCTGATCGTGCTCTCCCTGGTGGTGCAGCTCCCGGTGGCGATGGGCCTGGCCATGCTGCTCAACCAGCCGCTGCGCGGGCGGGCCTTCTACCGGGTGATCTTCTTCGCCCCGTACGTGCTCTCCGAGGTCACCACCGCTGTCCTGTTCAACCTGGTGTTCTCGCCGAACCGGGGCTTCGGTGACGCGATCTCCCGTTTCCTCGGGGCCGACGCCGGTGCCGTCTTCGCCGACCCGGACACCGTGCTGTACGCCGTCTTCCTGGTGGTCTCCTGGAAGTACTTCGGCCTCTACATGATCCTCTTCCTGGCCGCCCGGCAGAACATCCCCAAGGAGCTGAACGAGGCGGCGGTCACCGACGGCGCCAGCGCCTGGCAGGCGTTCCGCCTGGTCACCTTGCCGCTGCTCGGCCCGACCATCCGGATCAGCGTGTTCCTGTCGGTCATCGGCACCATCCAGCTGTTCGACATGGTCTGGGTGCTCACCGGCGGCGGTCCGATCCACGCCTCGGAGACCATGGCCGTGACGATGTTCCAGTTCGGCTTCCGCCGCTTCGAGGTCGGCTACGCCAGCGCGATCAGCATCATCATGTTCCTCCTGAGCCTCGTCTTCGCCCTCGTCTACCAGCGCATCGTGCTGCGCCGGGACACCGAGGGCGCCCTCACCGTCCAAGGAGACCAGCGATGACCAGCCCGGCGAACCCTGCCCAGCGGGCCCGCCGCCTCGTGCTGCACCTCGTCTGCATCGCCGTCGGCACGCTCATCGTGGTGCCGGTGTGGTTCGGGGTGATCGGCGGGTTCAAGGACAACGGGCAGCTCTCCACCAACCCGCTCGGTCTGCCCGACCCGTGGGTGCCGGGCAACTACCTCGACATCGTCACCGCCGGGGTGTTCTGGCGCAACGTGGGCAACAGCGTCTTCATCGCCCTGGCCAGCACGTTCGTCGTCGTCGCCGCGGCGGCGATGGCCGCGTACGTCTTCGCGCGGTTCGCCTTCCGGGGGCGGGAGTTCCTGGTCACCCTCTTCGCGATCGGGCTGATGTTCCCCTTCGCGGTGGCGATCCTGCCGCTGTTCATCCTGCTGCGCGGGATGGGGCTGCTGGACAACCCGCTCGGGGTGATCCTGCCGCAGGCCGCCTTCGGCCTGCCGATCACCATCATCATCCTGCGCCAGTTCTTCCGGACCATTCCCGGTGAGGTCGAGGAGGCGGCGACCCTGGACGGCTGTGGCCCGTTCGGGTTCTTCTGGCGGGTGCTGCTGCCGATGGCCCGTCCCGCCCTGGCCACCGTCTCGGTGCTGGCGCTGGTGAGCAGCTGGAACAACTTCATGCTCCCGCTGGTGGTGTTCACCGACCAGAGCTGGTGGACGCTGCCCCTCGGGGTCCAGGCGTTCCAGGGCCAGTACTCCGACGACACCGCCAAGGTGCTCGCCTACGTCGTGCTGTCGATGGTCCCGGCGCTGGGCTTCTACGCCATCGCCGAACGTCAGCTCATCGGTGGGCTGTCCGGCAGCGTCAAGGGATGACTCCGACCTGCTGCGATAGCCTTCTGCGACCGTAGTTCCCACCAGACGAAAGGGTGACCGTGGGCTCCGAGAACGGCAGGAACGTCACCATCGCGATGATCGCGCGGTTGGCGGGAGTCTCGGTGCCCACGGTCTCCCGGGTGATCAACGGCCGGTCGGACGTCGCCCCGCAGACCCGGGAACGGGTGGAGGAGTTGCTCACCCGGCACGGCTACCGTCCCCGCTCGGCCGCGCGACGTACCCAGTCCGCCCTGATCGACCTGGTCTTCAACGACCTGGACAGCCCCTGGGCGGTGGAGATCATCCGGGGGGTGGAGGACGTCGCACAGGCCGGCGGGGCCGGCACCGTCGTCTCGGCCATCCACCGGCGCACCTCGTCGGCCAAGCAGTGGCTGGACAACCTCCGCACCCGGTCCACCGAGGGCGTCATCTTCGTCACCTCGATGGTGGAACCGCCGTTGCAGGCCGAGCTGCGCCGGCTGCGCCTACCGGTGGTCATCGTCGATCCCGCCGGGGTCGCCCCCCAGGAGGCTCCCACCATCGGCGCCACCAACTGGGCGGGCAGTCTGCGCGCCAGCCAGTACCTGCTCGGCCTCGGCCACCGGCGGATCGGCTTCATCGCCGGCCCGCCGCAGCTGATGTGCAGCCGTGCCCGGATGGACGGCTACCGGGCCGCGCTCGACGCCGCCGGCCTCGCCATCGACGACCGCCTGGTCCGGCCGGGCAACTTCTACCACGAGTCCGGCTACACGGCCGGCATGCACCTGCTGGGCCTGCCCGAACCGCCCACCGCGATCTTCGCCTCCAGCGACCAGATGGCGCTCGGTGTCTACGAGGCGGTCCGCAAGCGCGGCCTGCGGGTGCCCGACGACGTCAGCGTGGTCGGCTTCGACGACCTGCCGGAGGTCAGGTGGTGTTCCCCGCCGCTGACCACGATCCGCCAACCGTTGGCCGAGATGGGCATGCTGGCCGCCCGCACCGTGCTCCGGCTGGCCCGGGGCGAGACGATCGAGAGCCCGCGCGTCGAACTCGCCACCGACCTGGTCGTCCGGGACAGCGCCGCCGCGCCCCGCGGTCGCTGACCGCCCCATCCGGGACAGCGCCGCCGCGCCGCGCGGTCGCTGACCCCGGCCCGTCGGGGGGTCGACCGGCGTCCCGGGTGCCCCCCCGCGGGCGGATCCGTCGACCGGTCGGACGGATTGCATCGACGGCTGTCGAATGCCAGACTGTTCTGGCGTTGTCACGCTCAGGAGCCGGCGTGACCACTCGTGCGCTGGTCCGTCGGACATGCGAGGTGGCCGTGCCACCCCGCGCCGGGCAGTCCGTGACGGCGAATGCTCGGCGGCCTTCGACCCGCCGTCCCGTGGCACGCGGTCGGCCGGTCCTCCGGCAGCCGCCCGTCCATGGTGACCGGCGATGACACGTAGCGACCACCCCATCCATCCCCGCCCGCTGGGCGACACCATCCGGCATCGTCGGCCCGTCCCGGCCGTCGGTGCCCCGCAACCCTTCGGAGGTTCGGATGCTCCGCACGTTCGGCGTGGTGCTGGCGACCGCGACGCTGACCCTGGCCGGCTGGGCCGGCACCCTCACCGGTGCCCAGGCGCAGCCGGTGCTGTCGGCCACACCCACACCCGTGCCCACCCCCACCTACGCGTGCCCCCCGGCGCTGCCGGTCTCCGGTCAGTTCGTGTCGGCCAGCGCCACCAGCATCACCGTCCGGTACTCGATGATCATGACCCCGCCGTGCGGCTACAACCCGCCGATGACCCTGGTCCTCTTCGCCAGTCGGGAGGACGCGACGGCGTGGCTGAACCCGGTGGCCTCGGCGGTGTCCGGCCCGGAACGGCAGGGGGACATCACGGTCACCGGGCTGACCCCGGACAGCGAGTACTGGTACCGGTTCAGCGCCGGGGAGAAGCACGACCCGTACATCATCAACGGTCCGGTCCGGACGCTGCCGGCCGGGTCGGCGTCGTGCCGGGCGACGATCACCATCGACAACCGCTGGACCGGCGGGTACGCCGCCACGGTCACCGTGCGCAACACCGCCGAGGAGACGCTCAACGGCTGGCAGGTCACCTGGCGGTGGCTGGGCGACGAGCGCATCTCGGCCCTCTGGAACGGCGTGCTCGTCATCTCCGGTTCCGACGTCACGGTGCGCAACGCCTCGTGGAACGGGACGCTGGCCCCGGGCGGCAGCACGACGTTCGGCATGCTCGTCTGGACCAACTCGCCGGGTGCGCTGACGCTGAACTGCGGCCGGTGACCGTCGGCCGGTAGGCGACGGCCGTGCCGGCGCGCGGGCACACCGCACCGGACCGAGATCCGCAGCGGCGTGCCGCCGCCCACCCGGGTGGCGGCACGCCGTCGGTCCGGCCCGCCGCAGCGCGATCCGTCAGGCGGTCAGCGCCTGCGTGATCCGCGCGTACTCGGCGGCCATCTCCGGCTCGGCGAGGAAGTCGTCGAGCGCGGCCGAGACCCGGTGGTCGACCTCCTCCAGGGAGCGGATGGCGAGTTCGTACAGCTCGCCGCGCCGGTGCTCCTCCAGGTAGCTGGTCCAG
This sequence comes from Micromonospora sp. WMMD714, assembly GCF_029581315.1. Taxonomy (NCBI): domain Bacteria; kingdom Bacillati; phylum Actinomycetota; class Actinomycetes; order Micromonosporales; family Micromonosporaceae; genus Micromonospora; species Micromonospora sp. WMMD714. The sequence goes on along the minus strand of NZ_CP120744.1, from coordinate 5,583,128 downwards.
TGTTCGAGGGCCGACAGGGCGACCACCAGGCCCGGGTCCATGTCGCCGTCGGCGAGGATGCCCTCGTCGATGCGGTCGAGGTGGCCCCGCAGCTCGGTCGCGTCGGCCGTGGCGATGCTCTCCCGCGCGGCGGTCAGCGCCGCCCGGGCATCCTCGTCCAGGTCGTCCTCGTCGGCCTCGTCGGCCAGGCCGGACGCCAGCACCCGGGTGACGGTCGCCTGTCCGAAGGCGTGCAGGGCGTCCTCGTCGGCCGCGTCGACCAGCTGACGGATGGCCGCTTCGCACTCGTCGTATCGCATCGCGCCAGGGTAGTGCCCGGCCGGCGGGGCGCCGACGGTGGCTGGTGCTGGCCGGCGGGGCGCCGACGGTGGCGGGTGCTGGCCGGCGGGGCGCCGACGGTGGCGGGTGCCGGCCGGGGGCGGTGAGCCCGGCCGGCATCGGCGACGCCTACGGCCGCCAGCGGATGTTCGGGTTCACCTGACCGGTCCAGTTGAAGATGGCCATGTTGTCCCACTGGTTGCCGGTGCCGTTGATGTTCGCCGGATCCCAGCCGTTGCCGGGCACCGCGTACCAGGTCGGCTCCCAGTAGAAGACCCCGATCGCACCGGCGTTGCGGGCGGTGTCCTGGACCCAGGAGAACTCGGTGGCCTGGCCGGTCCAGCTCGCCTGGTGACCCGCGCAGGGCTCGCCGCCGTTGATCGCGTTCGCCTCGTTGTCGGCGTTCGCGGCGGTGAACGGGTACGCCGTCTCGGTGAGCACCACCGGCTTGCCGTACCGGGAACGGACGTCGGTGATGACGTTGTAGAGGTTGGCCAGCGAGCCGTGCCACATGCAGTAGTACGACAGCGCGGTCAGGTCCCACTGCACGCCCTTGGCCCGGATGCCGTCGTAGAACCAGCGGGCGTGGTCCATGCTGTCCGCGTTCGCGGTGTGGATGATCACCTGGGTGCCGCCGTTGCACTGCTTCGTCGCCTGGTAGCCGGCCTTGAGCAGCAGGCTGAGGTTGGTGAAGTCGTTGTTGACGACCTTGCCGTCGTTCCAGAGCATGCCGACGTTGATCTCGTTGCCGATCTGCACGCTGTCCGGCGTGGTGCCCTGGTTGCGCAGGCTGGTGCAGACGTCGGAGGTGTAGTTGTAGACGTCGGTCTGCAGCTGGCCGATGCCGTGGTTGGCCCAGGCCGCCGGCTTGTACTGCTTGCCCGGGTCGGCCCAGGTGTCGGAGTAGTGGAAGTCGATCATCAGCTTGAGGCCCTTGGCCTTCACCGTCCTGGCGTACGCCAGCACCTTCTCCTTGTTGTTCCACCCGCTGGCCGGGTTGTTCCAGACCCGGAGCCGGACGTAGTTGACGCCGAGGCCCTTGAGGATGTCGAGCGGATCCCGGGCGGTGCCGCCGGCGTCGTAGTACCGCGCGCCGAGGTCCAGGCTGCGCTGCACGGAGGAGACGTCCGCGCCGAGCATGGTCAGGGTGTTCGCGGCCGAGGCCGGTGCCGGTGGGCCGAGCAGGGCGGCGGGCAGGGCGACCGCCGCGAGGAACGCGACGGCCCAGGCCCGCAGGCGGGCACGGTACGGAGTCATCCGGACCTCCTCGGTGGTGGGGTGGTGGTGGGGTGCCGCGCCGGTACGGTCGACCCGGCGACATAAATCGATGTTTGTGCATGACTATAGCGGGCTGTGCGTGGACCCGACGCGAAAGCGGGCCACCCGGGGACGCCCCGGATGACCCGCCCGCAGAGCCGCTGTCAGAGGTTCAGGCTCCAACTGTTGAGGTAGCCGGTGTCCAGGCTCGCCGCGTCCTGGACCCGCAGCTGCCAGCTCCCGTTCGCCGTCTCCGAGGAGAGGTTCACAGTGTACGTCTGGTCGATGTTGTCGGTGCTGCCCCCGGAGCGGTTCTGCAGCGTGTACACGCTGCCGTCCGGGGCGATCAGACTGACCACCAGGTCACCGATGTAGGTGTGCACGATGTGCACCTCGACCTTGCTCGCGGTCGACGGGGTCGCCGCGCAGCCGCTGATCACGATGGTGCTCTGCACCGTCGAGTTGTCGGCGATCGGCACGTCGGTGCCGTTGCTGCCGGAGCAGCCCGGCAGCCCGTTCACCGTCACGTTCAGCGTGGCCGTCCGGGCCACCGAGGGGGCGGTGCCCACCACCGTGATCGGCACCGTGCCGCTCCCGGCGGTCGCGGCGGCGGTGACCGTGACGGTGGTCGACCCACCGGCGGTGACCGACGACGGGCTGAACGACACGCTCACCCCGGCCGGCAGCGGCCCGGTCGAGAAGGTCACCGTCTCGGCGGTGCCCCGGATCACCGTGGTGGAGACCGTGGCGGTGCCCGAGCTGCCCGGGTCGAGGGTCAGCGTCGCCGGGGTGACCGCGACGGTGAAGTCGTTGGCGGCGCACGACTCGGTGCCGTTCACGTTCACCGCGGTCCAGGCGGCCATCACCGCCTTGTACTCGGTGCTGCACAGGCCGTACAGGTCGGTGGCGGCCGACAGGGTGTGCAGCCGCGCGGTGTTGGTCGGCTGGGCGGTGTTCACGTAACGGGTGTTCGAGACGAAGTACGCGTCCAGCGCCCGGAACCAGATCTTCTCCGCCTTCTCCCGGCCGATCCCGGTCACCGGCGGGGCCGACCCGCACAGCGGCGAGGTGCCGTACGGGGTCACCCCGGAGCCCTCGGCCAGGTTGAAGAAGAAGTGGTTGGCCACACCCGACGAGTAGTGCACGTCGAGGCTGTTGGTGCTGGTCGACCAGCAGCCGTGCGACGAGCCGTCCAGCGTCGGGTTGTACATGTACCGCAGCGGCGCGCCGGTGCCCCGGATGTCGATCTTCTCGCCGACCTCGTAGTCGCCGGGGTCGACCGGGGTGTCCGCGTAGAACTCCACCATGTTGCCGAAGATGTCGCTGGTGGCCTCGTTCAGGCCGCCGGACTCGCCGGAGTAGGTCAGGCCGCCGGGGACCACGTTCTCGGTGACGCCGTGGGACATCTCGTGCCCGGCCACGTCGAGGGCGACCAGCGGCTTGGCGTTGCCCGCGCCGTCGCCGTAGGTCATCTGCGCGCCGTCCCAGAAGGCGTTGACGTAGGCGTTGCCGTAGTGCACCCGGCTCGGCACGCCGGTCCCGTTGCCGAAGATGCCGTTGCGGCCGTGCACCTCGGTGAAGTAGTCGAAGGTGGTGGCCGCGCCGAAGTGCGCGTCGACCGCGGCGGACTGCCGGTTGGACGCCGCGCCGGTGCCCCACACGTTGTCGGCGTCGGTGAAGGTGGTGCAGGTCGAGGTGCCGTTGTTCATGTCGCAGGTGCGGCCGTTGCCCCGGGTCGGGTCGATCAGGCTGTAGGTCGCCCCGGACTGGGTGGTGTCGATCGAGACCGGGCCGGCGTAGATGCTGTTGCCGGTGCCGACGACGGACTCGATCTCGTCGTACGCGCCGATCCGCGCGCCGGTCAGGGCGTCGCTGATCACGTGCAGCCGGGAGGGGGTCTGCCCGTCCGGCGCCCACCCGGTGACCACGGTCTCCCAGGCGAGCCGCCCGGTGCCGCTGCTGGCGTCGACGAACAGCTCCGCCGCGCCGGTGCCGGTGACCCGGCCGGAGAACCCGGCGGTCGCCGCCTTGCGGGCCTCGGCGGCGCTGACCTTGGGAGTGGTGGCGAGGGTCAGCGGAGCGGCCAGGCCGACCGAGCTGCCGGCGTAGTCGCCGTCGGTCTCGGTGCGGATGACGAAGTCCCCGCCGTAGACGCGGAGCCCGTCGTACGTGCGGGTGTAGCGGACCGCGCCGCGGCCCTGGGCGTCCCGCCTGCTGCTGTGCACGGCGTAGCGGTCCTTCGCCGAGGCCCTGACGGCCCGGGTGTGCTCCTTCAGGGCGGCGTCGGCGGCGGCGACCAACGCCGGTGCGGGGTTGGTGGGCGGGGCGGCGGACGCGCTCGTGGTGCTGACCACGAGCCCGCTGCCGACCAGCACGGTGACGCCGGCCAGCGCTAGGGCTGATCTCAAACTGACCTCCCCAATCCGAGATGCTTTCGCATCCTTCGATAGGGGGATCATCGTCGGCCGGGGAGAGCCTGGGAAGACGGTTGTCGATGGATATTCATACCGAGTCGTCCATCCCGATGATGCTATGACCGAAGAGTTGTGCCGGGGGTGTTCCGTTCCGGTTAAGGATGGAACACCCCGGCAACGGTCCGGGCCGTCAGCGCAGGCCGGCGAACAGGTCGTCCTCGGGCAGTGCCGCCCCGGTGGTGTCGCGGACCCGCACGAAGGTCTCCAGCCCCATCAGCTCGACGAACCGCTCCTGGCCCATCCGCAGGAAGAAGATGTTCTCGGTCTGGCTGGCATGGGCGGCCAGCGCGTCGAACTTCTGCGCGCCGTGGCTGCTGGTGTCCACCCAGGTGGTGATCTCCTCGTCGGGCAGACCGAGCTGCGGTCCCGGCTCGTCCGCCGCGTCCGGCTCGGCCCAGTCGATGCCGAGCTCCTTCATCACCCGGCCGAACTCCGCGAACGCCTTCCGCGGGACGGTCGTCCAGTACACCTTCGCCGGGACGTCGGTCATCGCCACCGCGGCCATGGTGATCCGGTGGGCCTGGATGTGGTCCGGGTGGCCGTAGAAGCCGTTCTCGTCATAGGTGACCACCACGTCCGGCCGGTAACGGCGGATCAGCTCCGCCAGCCGGTCCGCCGCCTCCGCCACCGGCGTGGTCCAGAACGCGCCGGGCAGCTCGTTGGTCGGCCAGCCCATCATCCCGGAGTCGGCGTAACCGAGGGTCTCCAGGTGGGTGATCTTCAACGCCGCGCAGCTGGCCTCCAGCTCGCGCTGCCGCATGGCCACCACGGCGGCCGGATCGTGCCCCGCCTCGCCCGGCTTCACCCCGCCGGGTCCGTCGCCGCACCGGCCGTCGGTGCAGGTCACGAGCACTGTGGTGATGCCCTCCGCCGCATACCTGGCCAGCACGCCACCGGTGCTCGTCGCCTCGTCGTCGGGGTGCGCGTGTACCGCCATCAGGGTCAGACCTCGCTCAGCCATGCCCTCACCCTAGGCGTCCTGAGCGTCACCGGGGCGACGCGGGCGGGGAGCGCCGGCAGACAATGGACCCCATGACCACCACCTGGAATGTGCCGGGCCTTCCGTTCGCCGTGTCGCCGTCCCCCGAGACGGCGTGGACGGTCGCCGAGACCAGCGGCACGGTGACCGCCATGGCGACCCCGCACAGCGACATCTTCATCGATCCGGGCCCGGGCACCCCGCCCGACGTCGGGGCGACCCTCGACGCGCCGACCCTGCTCGGCCTCCCCCCGGACGGCGACTTCCAGGTCAGCGCGCGGGTCACCGTCGACTTCACCGCCACCTACGACGCGGGGGTGCTGCTGCTCTGGGTCGACGAGCGGCACTGGGGAAAGCTCTGCTTCGAGTTCTCCCCCGACGGCGAACCCATGATCGTCTCGGTGGTCGCCCGGGGGGTCGCCGACGACGCCAACGCCTTCGTCGTCGACACCCGGACGGTCTGGCTGCGGGTGTCCCGGGTCGACCACGCCTTCGCCTACCATGCCTCGGTCGACGGGCGGACCTGGCGGATGGTCCGGTACTTCACCGTGGACGGCGCGGCCACCGCGGCCACGATCGGCCTCGAGGCGCAGTCGCCGACCGGGGACGGCTGCCGGGTCACCTTCGACGACATCCGGTTCACCCGCGACCGGCTGGCCGACCTGCGCGACGGCTCCTGAGCCACCGCCCCGGCGGGCACCCGGTGGCGCGGGGCGGTGGGCGGGGCCTGCCCACCGCCGACCACACCGACCGGTTGCCCGCCACCTGAACTATCCTCTGTGGTGCGACGCCCGGACGGGGGAGCGGAACTCATGGCGTACGTTCTCGACACCGCCGACCTCCCACCCGGGGACCGGATCGAGGCCGTCTACACCGCGATGATGTACGCGTCCGCGCCCTGCCACGTCATCCACGAGGACCCCGACGGCGACATCTTCTGCCGGATGGAGCTGTGGGACCTGGGCGGCGCCAACATCTTCACCAGTCGCTCCTCGGGGATCCGGTTGTTGCGGACGGCTAAACTCGCCCGGCAGGACGCGATGCCGGTCGTCGCGCTGTCGGTTCAGCAGCACGCCCACGGCCACCTCGAACAGCACCGGCACCTCCAGGTGGTCCCGCCGGGCGAACTCCTCGCCGTCGACCTGTCCGGCCCCTACGACTACTCGTGGTCCGGCGCCGGGGCGGCCCGGTGCGTCCAGATCCCCAGCGACCAGCTCGGCCTGCCGATCGACGTCGTCCGGCAGGCCATCCACCGGTTGCGGGCCAGCCCGCTCTACCGGATGGTCACCGACCACATCGCGAACCTCACCCGGGAGCCGGCGCGGATCACGGCCGATCCGGCGGCGGCGATCGTCACCACCGCCACCATCGACCTGTCGCGGGCGCTGCTGGCCTCCGCCGGCCACGTCGAGCGGCTCACCAGCCAGGTGCTCGCCGAGACCCTGCTCACCCGGGTCCGTACCTATGTCCGGCAGCACCTGGCCGATCCCGACCTCACACCGGGCCGTATCGCGGCCGCACACAACGTGTCCCTGCGCCAGCTGTACAAGGTGTGCGCGGAGGCCGACATCAGCCTCGAACAGTGGATCATCAGCGAGCGGCTCCAGCGCGCGTGGCACGACCTCCGGCAGCCGCACCACCGGCGGCTGCCGGTCGCCGTGATCGCCCGTCGCTGGGGGTTCCGGGATCCGACCCACTTCGCCCGCCGGTTCAAGGCTCGGTACGGCGTCTCACCGGGCCAGTGGCGGCGGCTGCCCGAGCAGGATCCGACCCGCTGATCGTGCACGGTGGGAAACAGCCGTGCACGCAGGGCCGGTCCCACCCCGAGCGGTGGGCGCTACGTTTTCCATCGCCAGCTGCGGATGGGGAAAACCATGCTCGTTCTCGACACCCGGTCACTGCCGGCCGGCGACCGCGCCGAGGCGTTCCAGGCCACGGTCAGCGCCAACTGCTCGTCCAGCATGGCGTCGTTCGAGAATCCGGACACGATCCGGGCCCGGATGACCGTCTCGGACTTCGGCCCGGCGAAGGTCTTCAACATCGACGCCTCGGGTGTCACGCTGCGCCGTACGCCGCGCATCTCGCGGTCCTCCACCGAGTCGTCCATCGTGTTGGCCCTGCCGGTACGCACCGAGAACCAACTCACCTGGGCGCGGGAGGAACGACTGTTCGGTCCCCGGGACCTGATGCTGGTCGACCTGTCCCTACCCTACGTCTACGGATGGCGGGGCGGCGGGGCCTCCTACGCGCTGCACGTCGACGTGGACCACCTGGGTCTTCCCCGGGACATGATCCACGCCGCGGCCCGGGAACCCCGCCGTAGCCCGCTCTACGAGCTGGTGCGTGACCACGTGGCCCGGGTGACGACCCAGGCCGAGCAGTTGGCCGCCACCGCCGCCGCGCCCGAACTCGGGGTCGCCTCCGCCGAGCTGATGCGGGCGCTGGTGGTCTCCGCCGCCGGCGGGAGCCGGCGGCTGCGCGACACGATGCACTCCTCGATGCAGGCCCGCGTCGAGGCGTACATCCGGGCCAACCTGCGCGATCCCGATCTCAGCCCGGCCCGGATCGCCGCCGCCAACGCCATGTCCCTGCGCGCCCTCTACACGTTGTACGAGAGCATGGGGCAGAGCCTGGAACAGTCGATCATCGAGCAGCGGCTACGCGGTGCCCGTGCCGACCTGACCGCCTCGCACCGGCGGTTCACCTCCATCGCCGCGGTCGCCCGGGCCTGGGGCTTCGCCAACCCGAGCTTCTTCTCCAGCAGGTTCCGCCGGGCCTTCGGCGTCTCACCCCGGCAACTGGTCGCGGCGACCGCCGCGGCCGCGGAGCCCACCGCCGTCCGACCGGGACGCGACCGCGGGCCGGCCGGCGCCGACGGTGTGCGCTGACACGACAGAGCCGTGCGTCGTCAGCACACTGTGGACAGCGCGCCGGTGCGACATTGCTCACCTGGCCGGCCGGACGGTGGCCGGCATGGTGAGGAGCAAGGAGTTCCGATGTTCAGATCCACGTGGAGACGATCGTGGGCGGCCCTGGTCGCGGTGGTCGTGCTGGTGCTCGGCGCGGCCGGTTCCGCCGCTGCGGGCCGCGGCGGCGACAGCGGCCCGAAGCCCACGGTCGTGCTCGTGCACGGCGCGTTCGCCGACGCCTCCGGCTGGTCCGGCGTCGCGGGCAACCTGACGCGCCGGGGCTACCCGGTGCTCGCGCCGGCGAACCCGCTGCGCGGTGTCGACACCGACACCGCCTACCTGCGCAGCGTCCTGGCCACCGTGGACGGCCCGGTGGTGCTGGTCGGCCACTCCTACGGCGGGTTCGTGCTCACCAACGCGGCCTCCGGCAACCCGAACGTGAAAGCTCTGGTCTACGTCGCCGCGTTCGCGCCGGACGCCGGTGACACGGTCGGCGGCCTGTCCAGCCGCTTCCCCGGCAGTCTGCTCGGCCCGGAGGCGCTCGACGTCCGCCCCTACCCCGGCGGCAACGACGGATACCTCAAGGCCTCCCTGTTCCGGGAGGTGTTCGCCGCCGACGTGTCGGCCCGCACCACGGCGGTCATGGCCGCCACCCAGCGGCCGTCCGAACTGGCCACCCTCGGCCAGCCCGCCGGTGAGCCGGCCTGGCGGACCATCCCGACCTGGACCCTGGTCGCCCGGGACGACCGGGTCATCCCGGCCGCCGCCCAGCGGTTCATGGCGCAGCGGGCGCACGCCCGGACGACCGAGGTGACGGCCTCCCACGTCGTCATGGTCTCCCAACCCGACCGCACCACCGACGTCATCCTCGCCGCGATCCGGGGGGTCTCCTGATGCCGTACGTGACCACCGCCGACGACGCCCTGATCTTCTACAAGGACTGGGGGGCCGGACGTCCGGTCGTGCTCAGCCACGGCTGGCCGCTGAACGCCGACAGTTGGGAGGCCCAGGCGCTCTTCCTGGCCGGCAACGGCTTCCGGGTCGTCGCCCACGACCGCCGCGGGCACGGCCGGTCCACCCAGACCTGGCACGGCAACGAGATGGACACCTACGCCGACGACCTGGCCACCCTGCTCGACGCGCTGGACCTGCGGGACGTCACCCTCGTCGGCTTCTCCACCGGCGGCGGTGAGGTGGCCCGGTACGTCGGCCGGCACGGCACCGCCCGGGTCGCGCAGGTCGTGCTCGTCTCGGCCGTGCCCCCGTTCATGCTGCGGACGCCGGACAACCCGCAGGGCGTACCGGCGGACGTGTTCGACGCCATCCGGGCCGGTTCGCTCGCCGACCGCTCGCAGCTCTACCGCGACCTGGCCGACGGGCCGTTCTTCGGCAACAACCGGCCCGGCGCGGACGTCTCGGCCGGTATCCGGGACGCGTTCTGGTTGCAGTCGATGGCCGCCGGGCACCGCAACGCCTACGAGTGCATCGCCGCGTTCTCGGCCACCGACTTCCGGACCGACCTCGACGCGATCGACGTGCCGACCCTGGTCATCCACGGCGACGACGACCAGATCGTGCCGTTCCCGGTGGGCGGCCGGGCCTCCGCCGCGCGGATTCCCCATGCCCGGTTGCTGGTCTATCCGGGTGCGCCGCACGGGATCACCGACACCCACCGCGAACAGCTCGGCCGCGACCTGCTCGACTTCCTGTCCGGAAAGGACGCCTGACATGGCACCCGACACCATCGTGCTCGTGCACGGCTTCTGGGTCACCCCGCGCAGCTGGGAGCACTGGATCCGCCACTACGAGGCCCGCGGCTTCCGGGTCCTCGCCCCCGCGTACCCCGGCTACGAGGTGGAGGTCGAGGCGCTCAACGCGGATCCGACGCCGATCCTGCGCTCCACCGTGCCGCAGATCATCGACCACTACGAGAGCATCATCCGGGAGCTGCCCACCCGGCCGATCATCATCGGGCACTCCGCCGGTGGCGCGTTCACCCAGATCCTGCTCGACCACGGCTTCGGCGCGGCCGGGGTGGCGATGAACTCGGCACCCACCGAGGGTGTCCGGGTGGTGCCCCTGTCCCAGGTGAAGTCGACGTTCCCGGTGCTCAAGAGCCCGGCGAACCGGCACCGGGCGGTGCCGCTGACGTTCGAGCAGTGGCAGTACGCCTTCACCAACACCTTCAGCGAGGAGGAGGGCCGGGCGCTGTGGCGGCGGTACGCCATCCCGGCCAACGGCGGCATCCTCTGGGGCAGCGTGCTGGCCAACTTCCAGCCCGGTCACCAGGACACCTGGGTCGACTACCACAACGACGACCGCGCGCCGCTGCTGTTCGTCTCCGGCTCGGAGGACCACATCATGCCGCCGGCGGTCCAGGAGTCGAACGCCCGGCACTACCGGTCGCAGACCGTCACCGAACGCCGGGAGTACGAGGGTTACGCCCACCTGCTGCCGGCGCAGCAGGGCTGGGAGAAGATCGCCGACGAGGTGCTCGACTGGGCGCTGCGGCACGCCCGGTGACCGAACTGCGGATCACCCATGTCGGCGGGCCGACGACGCTGGTCGAGGTGGCCGGCTGGCGGATCCTGACCGACCCGACGTTCGACGTCCCCGGCCGGACCTACCGGTTCGGCTGGGGCACCGCGTCCCGCAAGCTGACCGGCCCGGCCGTCCCGGTGGACTCCCTGGGCCACCTCGACGCGGTGCTGCTGACCCACGACCACCACGGCGACAACCTCGACGACGCCGGGCGGGCGCTGCTGCCCTCGGTCGGCCGGGTCGTCACCACCGTCGCCGGTGCCCGCCGCCTCGGCGGACCGGCCAGCGGACTACGGGCGTGGGACAGCACCGAACTCGCCGCGCCAGGCCGGCCGACCATCGAGGTGACCGCGACCCCGTGCCGGCACGGGCCGCCGCTGAGCCGCCCGGTGGCCGGTGAGGTGACCGGTTTCGTGCTGCGGTGGCCGGGGCAGCGGCACGGTGCCCTCTGGTTCACCGGGGACACGGTGCTGTACCGGGGGGTACGGCAGGTGGCCGAGCGGTTCACCGTCGGCACCATGGTGCTGCACCTGGGCGCGGTGCGGTTCGGGCTGACCGGGCCGCTGCGTTACACCATGAGCGCCACCGAGGGCGTCGAACTGTGCACCCTGGTGGGGGCGCACACGGTGCTGCCGGTGCACTACGAGGGCTGGGGCCATTTCACCGAGGGACGACCGGCCGTCGAGGCCGCGTTCGACGCCGCACCGGAGGCGGTCCGGCGCAGCCTGCGCTGGTTGACCCCGGGCGAGGCCACCAGCCTGCGGGTCTGATCGGAACCCCGGCGCCGGCACCCCGGCCGGCGCCGGGCCGAGCGGCCGGGGTGTTCAGCCGACCCGGACGCCCAGCGGGTCGGCGAGCAGCCGGGCGAAGCCGAGTTCCGCCGCGCCGACCAGGGTGGCGTCGTCGCCGAGGGCGCAGACCCGTAGTTGGGCCCGGGTCCGGGAGACCGGCAGGACGTTGGCGGCGATCCTCCGCTGGACGTGGGGGGCCGCGCCCCGGTACACCTCGCGCAGCACGCCGCCGAAGACCACCATGCCGGGGTTGAACAGGTTGATCACGTTCGCCACCCCGATGCCCAGCCAGTCGCCGACGGTCCGCAGCGCGTCGCGGGCCGCCGGCTCGCCGCGACCGGCCGCCTCGACCACCTCGCGGACCGCGTCCCGGCCGATCAGGTCGGCGGGCCGACCGGCGGCGTCGAGCAGCGCCCGCTCGCCGACCTCCGCCTCCATGCAGCCGCGTGAGCCGCACCCGCAGGGCCTGCCGTCGTACGGGTTGACCAGCATGTGGCCCACCTCGGAGCCGTACCCGCCGTCACCGCCGAGCAGTTCGCCGCCCACGATGATCCCGCCACCGACCCCGACGTCGCCGTGCAGGTAGACCAGGTTCCGCACCCCGACGCCCACGCCGCGCTGGTGCTCGGCCAGCGCGCCCAGGTGCGCCTCGTTGCCGACCAGCACCGGCAGGCCGAGATCGAGCCGACGCTCCAGTTCCGCGCCGAACGCCTGGTCCACCCAGCCCAGGTCCGGGCCGAACCGCACCATCCCGTCGCCGGGCCGGATCATCCCGCAGTACGACGCGCCGACCCCCGCGCAGACCGCCCCCTCGGCCGCCGACCGGTGCAGCTGACGCCCCAGGTCGGCCAGCACCCCCACCACGGTCTCCAGGTCGACCCCCGCCCGGGTCCGGTGCGCCTCCCGGCGGTCCTGGATCTCCCCGCCCAACCCCACCCGGGCGGCCACCAGCCGGTCCACCGCGATGTCGAAGGCGAGCACGTACACCCGGTCGGACGCCGGCCGGACCACCAGGGACGGTCGCCCGGCCCGGCCGGTCAGCTCGGGGAAGCCCTCGCGCACCAGCCCGGCCGCGACCAGCTCCGAGGTGAGCGCCAGGACGGTGCTGCGGTTGACGCCCAGCCACTCGGCCAGCCCGGCGCGGGACACCGGCCCGCCGAGGTGCACCCGCCGCAGCAGCGCCCCCAGGCTCCGGCGGCGGCTGTCCCCCGGCGGCTGCCCGTCCACGGTCGGACTCTTCGGCATCACGAGACGGACCCTGTCGATCGGTGGCTGACGGCCCGTCGAGCGTAGTTGCCGGTGCCCCGGTGGGTCACCTCGCGCCCCGGCCCGGGGCCGCGTGCCGGTCGCGGCGCGCGGCCTCGGGCCGGGGGAGCGGTCAGCCGTCGATCCGGGTGATGTTGCGGATCTTGTTGGCCGCGTCCAGGGCGGCGACCTTGTACGCCTCGGACAGCGTCGGGTAGTTGAACACCGTGTCGATCAGGTAGTCGACCGTCCCACCGCAGCCCATCACCGTCTGCCCGATGTGGACGATCTCGGTCGCGCCGGTGCCGAACACGTGTACGCCGAGCAGCCGACCGTCCTGCGGGGAGACGAGCAGCTTCAACATGCCGTACGAGTCGCCGACGATCTGCCCCCGGGCCAGTTCGCGGTAGCGGGCGATGCCGACCTCGAACGGGGTCGCGCTGTTGGTCAGCTCGTCCTCGGTCTTCCCGACGAAGCTGATCTCCGGGATCGTGTAGATGCCAATCGGCTGCAGCTCCTGGAGTTCGCGTACCGGCTCCCCGCACGCGTGTAGCGCCGCCATCCGGCCTTGCTCCATCGAGGTGGACGCCAGCGCCGGGAAGCCGATCACGTCACCCACCGCGTAGATGTGCTCCACGCTGGTGCGGTAGTGCTCGTCCACCGCGATCCGGCCGCGCTTGTCGGCCTCCAGCCCGGCCGCGTCGAGGGCGAGGTTGTCGGTCTGTCCCTGCCGGCCGGCGGAGTACATGACCGTGTCGGCGACGATCTTCTTACCGCTCTTGAGGATGCACAGCGCCGCCGTCTGGTGCTTCTCCACCGCGGCGACCTCCTCGCCGAAGCGGAACGTCACCGACAGGTCACGCAGGTGGTACTTGAGTGACTCGACGATCTCCTCGTCACAGAAGTCGAGCATCGCGTCACGGCGTTCCACCACTGTCACCTTGGTGCCGAGCGCGGCGAACATGGAGGCGTACTCCATGCCGATCACGCCCGCGCCGACCACCACCATGCTGCGCGGCACCGCCTGGAGGTTGATCACCCCGTCGGAGTCGACGATCGTGCGGTCGTCGAAGTCGACGCTGTCCGGCCGGGCCGGACGGGTGCCCGCCGCGATGACGATCTTGTCGAAAGTGATCTTCGACTCGTGCCCGGAGCCGCCGTCCACCCAGATCGAGTGCGGGTCGGCGAACCGGCCGGTGCCGGTGATCAGCGCGACCCGGTTACGGGCCAGCTGGTTGCGGATGACGTCGGTCTGCCGGTTGATCACGTGTTGCGTCCGGGCGGCCAGGTCGCCGACCGTGATCTCCTCCTTGACCCGGTAGCTGCTGCCGTACAGGTCCCGCTGACTGAGGCCGGTCAGGTAGAGCACGGCCTCGCGGAGCGTCTTGGAGGGGACGGTGCCGGTGTTGATGCACACCCCACCGATCATGTCGCGGCGGTCCACGATGCCGACCCGCCTACCGAGCTTCGCGGCGGCGATGGCCGCCTTCTGACCGCTGGGCCCGGAGCCCAGCACCAACAGGTCGTAGTCATACACGGCTCCTAGCCTCGCAAGCAGGCGCAAGATCCGCCAGTCGTGGTCGTCCCGCCGGGACCGCCGTTGCCCGGTGCGGTGCCGCCGGCCGGCGCTACGTTGGCAGGGTCGCCCCGGCCCACCCGGCCGTGGTCGCGCCCCGGGTGGGACGCGCCGACGGGCGACCCGGGACGCGACGAGGGGACAGGTGACGGCAGCGTCATGACCGACTACGGACACGAGTTGCTGTTCGGCGCCTTCCTCACCCCCGACGCCCGGCAGCCGGAGCAGGTCGTCGCCCGGGCCAGGTTCTGCGAGCAGGTGGGTCTGGATCTGGTCACCTTCCAGGACCACCCCTACCAGCCGGGTTTCCTCGACACCTGGACGCTGATGTCCTACCTGGCGGCGGCGACCAGCCGGATCCGGCTGGCCGGCAACGTGCTCAACCTGCCGCTGCGGCAGCCGGTGGTGCTGGCCCGCAGCGTCGCCAGCCTGGACCTGCTCAGCGGCGGCCGGGTCGAACTCGGCCTCGGTACGGGCGCGTTCTGGGACGCCATCGAGGCCAACGGGGGCCGACGGCTCACCCCCGGCCAGTCGGTGGACGCCCTCGACGAGGCGATCCGGATCGTCCGGGAGGTGTGGGCCGCCGACCGGCGGGGCGGGGTGCGGGTCGACGGCGAGCACTACCGGGTGCTGGGCGCGAAGCGCGGTCCCGCCCCGGCGCACCCGGTCGGGATCTGGATCGGCGCGTACAAGCCGAGGTTGTTGCGGCTGGTCGGGCGGACGGCGGACGGCTGGTTGCCGTCGCTGTCGTACCTGCCCCAGGGGCCGGCGGGGCTGGCCGGCCTCACCGCGCTGGTCGACGAGGGCGCGGCGGCGGCCGGACGGGATCCCGCCGAGGTGCGGCGGTTGCTGAACGTCTCCGGCCGGTTCACCCGTACCGGCGCGGGTTTCCTCGACGGGCCGCCGCAGCAGTGGGTGCGGGAGCTGACCGACCTGGTGCTGGCCCACGGCACCTCCGGGTTCGTCCTCGGCGCCGACGACCCGACCAGCCTCCAGGTGTTCGCCCAGGAGGTCGCCCCCGCCGTCCGCGAGCTGGTCGCCGCCGAGCGGAGCGCGACGGCCGGTCCCGGTCCGGCGGGGTCCGGGTCGACCGCCCGGGTCGGCCCGGACGGGGGCGTCCGGGCCGGGTCGGGCACGGGTTCGCCGGTGGTGCGCTCCGACGGGCCGGCGGGTGGGCGGGCACGGGAGGTCGTCCGGGCCGGGGGCGCGACCGGACTGGCGGTCACCCCCACCCCCGCCCCGCAGGTACGGCACAGCGACCATCGGCTCTGGGACGAGTCGACCCGGCCGGTCGCCCCGCCCGCCCCGGCCGGGCACGTCTACTCCCCGCGGGCCCAGGCCGTCGGCGGGCACCTGGTCGACGTGCACGACAACCTGCGTCGGGAGCTGAGTGAGATCCGCGACCTGCTCGACCAGGTCCGCCGGGGGGTGGTCTCCGCCGGGGACGCCCGGGGCGTGCTCAACCAGCTGACCCTGCGGCAGAACAACTGGACGCTGGGGGCGTACTGCGCCGCCTACTGCACGCTGGTCACCCAGCACCACGGGCTGGAGGACGACGCGATCTTCCCGCACCTGCGGCGGGCCGATCCGGGGCTGGTCCCGGTGATCGACCGGCTGGAGCAGGAACACGTCGTCATCCACGAGGTCGTCGAGGGCGTCGACCGGGCGCTGGTCGCGCTGATCGGCGACCCGGCGCGGCTGGCCGGCCTCCAGCAGGCGGTGGACGTGCTCACCGACACTATGCTGTCCCACCTGTCCTACGAGGAACAGAGCATCGTGGAACCCCTGGCCCGGTACGGCTTCTACCCCGGCCAGCTCTGACCGGCCCGGCTGGTCGAACCCGGCCCGGCCCGGTCCACGGGTGACGAGCCGGAGCGGTCGGAGTGTGCCGGCGTTCGGCGTACCGTGCCATAATTGCGGTGGCGCCCGTGGAGTTCATCACCGGGCCCGGGGGGCCGCCTCCGCACCGCGCGGACGGCGGGGGACACCGACCCCCGGAGGCCACAGTGGATTCCACCTCTCTCGCCGATCTCGTCGACCTGCTCGACGGCCTGCTGCAACTGGGCGCGGCGGCACTCAGCCTCACCACCGCCGTGGTGGTGGCCCGGGCCGACCGCCGGCGCGACGACTGACCCGACCACGACGACCGGTGGGCACCGTGCATCCCCGCCGGCAGCGCGACCCTGCGCACCGGCGGGGCGGGGAGGCCCGCCACCCGGGCAGGTCAGAGGAGCGCGCCGACGCGGGGCGTCGCGCCGTCCCAGCGGAAGATCGCCGCGTACAGCGCCCGGCGGGCGTCGGCCGGCAGTGAACCGTCGGCCCGCTGCCGGCAGGGGGTGGTGCCGGCGCAGACCCATCCGTGCAGGAAGAGCCGCTGCTCGTCGTCGACCAGGGCCGGGACGAGATCCGCACCTCCCGGGCCGCAGATCCCGGTGCCGGCGGTGGTGAGCAGGGAGTGCTCGGTCTTGCCCTGGAAGTTCCACCGGTCGGTGGAGGTGAGGTAGACGGTGGCGTAGCTGCAGTTGTCGTAGCCGTACCGGGAGGCGAACAGCACGTACGTGGAACCCCGCTGGCGCAGCACCGGGTTCTCGATGATGCCGCTGTTGCGGACCAGTTCGCCGCTGGCGTTGCCGACCCAGCGGGTGCCCGTGTCGTCGAGCCGCAGCATCCGGATCGACGACGGGGTCTGCTGCGTCTTGTAGAGCACGAACCGCTTGCCGTCGGCGTCCTCGAACGGGGACGGGTCGATCACGCCGGCGGCGGCGACCGGCCGCCCCGCCACCACGTCGTCCGCGCCGTGCGCGCCACCCGGGCAGATCAGCGGCGCGGCGCCCACCGGCGCGTACGGCCCGTCGACGGTGTCGGAGGTGGCGGCCCCGATGCACCGCTGCCCGTTCTTGCCCTTGGCGGGCAACGAGTAGTAGAGCACCCAGCCGGTGGCGGTACGGACCGCGTCGGGTGCCCACACCGCGCCGTTCTCGGCCCAGTCCGGGACGGAACCGAGGGTCGTGTCGAGGGCGGTCCACGGACCGGAGGCGGTCTCACCCCGGTGGGCCGGGGCGCGGGTGCCGGTGGCGAACACGACGAAGGTGTCGTTGTGCCGCACCACGCCGGGATCGGCGATCCCGCCCGAGGGGGCGTACACCGGTTGCGGGGTGGCCGCGGCGGCGGGCGCGGCGGCGGTGCCGGCGGCGAGCGCCACCGCGACGGCGACCAGCGCCGGTCGCCAGGTCCTTCGTGGATGCATGGGGCCTCCCTGGCGTGACAGGCGGACGGGCAGGCCGGCGAGGTCGCCGCCGACCGTGCCCGCCGGACGTCGCCGAACATGATCAGCAATTGGTTACCGACAATGTGGTGCCGTTGTTCAGGGGTTGAAAGTAAGCTACCGTGCCTCCCTTGAGCAAGATAAAATTCTTCACGGCCGGGTCGTGCCGCGCCGTCGTCGGTGATCGGGAGAGGGCTGCCATGTCACGCGGAAAACTCTGGTCGGCGCGCAGGGTGGGTGCCCTCGTCGGCGCGGCGGTGCTGCTGGTGAGCCTGGTGCCGGCCACTCCGGCCGCCGCGAACTCCACCTTCCAGGCGGCGACCCTGAACATCCTCAACGAGCTGAACCAGGCCGACTTCGTCCACGACCTGGAGCTGATCACCGCGAAGGCGGACCTGGTCGGGCTCAACGAGGTCGGCAACCGCAAGGCGTACCTGAAGGACTGGGCGGCGGAGAACGGCTGGTGGCTGTACGCGCCCGAGCCGACGCAGGCGGCCAACGAGGCGCTGCTGGCCAAGAAGAGCATGTTCGACGTGCTGGACAAGGGGTCGAACTTCGTCTGCGACACCAACGGGCCGGGCGAGGTGCCGCCGGCCCGCTACAACAACTGGGTCCGCTACCGGCACAAGGCGACCGGGCGCAGCGTCTACCACCTCAACGCGCACGCCAACGCGAGCATCGAGAACAACGGGCGGCCCGAGGACCTGCCCCGCACCGCCTGCGCCGAGGAGCAGTTCCAGGCCCTGAAGAACCTGGCGGCGGCCAAGAAGGACTCCGGCCAGGTCATCGTCAGCGGCGACCTGAACGTCGACTTCAGCGCCGACCGGGCGTACGGGTACCAGAAGTTCCCCTGGAAGGTCTTCGAGGCCAACGAGCTGCCGAACCTGCGGTCCTGTTACAACCTCTACGGCGAGAAGGGGAACGGGACGCACGGCAACCGGCACATCGACTACATCTACTTCTGGAAGCGCGTCGAGGAACACCGCGAGATGTGGATGACCGACTACAGCATCGTCGGCGGCACCAACTCCGACCACAACGGCGTGGTGGCGGCGTTCACCATCTCGTCGTAGCCACCCGCCCCGCGGCCTCCCCGGCGGCTCCTTTGTCGACCGTCGACCATTGACACCTATCGTGATCGACTTCATCGTCGGGGGAACCGTCCCCGCGTCGAAGGGTTCGCCTGATGGTCGACACCGCGCACACGTACGTCATCGTCGGAGCCGGGCCCGCCGGCCTGCAGCTGAGCTACCACCTCCAGCAGCAGGGCGCCGACTACGTGACGTTCGAACGTGGGGCCGAGCCGGGGGGCTTCTTCCGGCGGTTCCCGCGCCACCGCCGCCTGAACTCGACCAACACGGTGCACACCGCCAGCGCCGATCCGGAGACCCGGCTGCGGTGGGACGGCAACTCGCTGCTCAACGACTCCCCGGACCTGCTGTTCGCGAACTTCAGCCGGGACTACCAGCCGTCCGCCGACGACCTGGTGCGCTACCTCGCCGAGTTCCAGCGGGTCCACCAGCTCCGGGTCCGCTACGGCACCACTGTCGAACGGATCACCCGGGAGGACGACGGGTTCAGCGTCCGCACCGACCGGGGCGGCGTCCGGGCGCGCTGCCTCGTGGTGGCCACCGGATGGGGCCGACCGTTCGTGCCGGACATCCCGGGCGTCGAGCACGCCACCGGGTACGAGGAGATGGAGGTCGACCCCGACCGGTACGCCGGCCGGCGGGTGCTGATCATCGGTAAGGGCAACGCGGCGTTCGAGACCGCCTCGGCCCTCCTCGGCAGCGCGGCCACGGTGCACCTGGCCAGCCGGCGGCCGGTACGGCTGGCCTGGCAGACCGGGCACCCCGGTGACGTCCGGGGCCGGCACGGGGCGATCCTCGACAGCCACCGGTCCGGCACCCCGCACACCGTGCTCGACGGCACCGTCGACCGGATCCGGCCGGTCGACGGGGGTTTCCGGGTCCGGGTCACCCACGCCGGCGGTGGGACCGCCGAACTGGACTACCACGTGGTGCTGCGCTGCACCGGCTTCCGGATGGACACCACCGTGTTCGACGCCGGGTGCCGACCCGAGCTGGTGGACGACGGCCGGATCCCCGCGCTGCGCCCCGACTGGCAGTCGAGCAACGTCGACGACCTGTACTTCGCCGGCACCGTCGCCCAGGCGCGGGACCTGCGGCACGCCTCCTCGCCCTTCATCGACGGGTTCCGCTACAACCTGCGCACCCTCACCCGGATCCTGCGGGAACGCTACGACGACGTGCCGATGCCCGTCGCGACGACGCCGGGCGAGCCGGCGTCGCTGGCGAAGCTGATGCTCGACCGGGTGAACGGGAGCTCGGCGCTGTGGACCCAGTTCGAGTACCTCGGCGACGTCCTCGTCCGCGACGGGGCCACCGGTGACTTCCGGCACTACGAGGACCTCCCCGAGGACTACGCGCTCGCCCGGTTCGCCGACGCCGCCCACTGCTACACCCTCACCCTGCGCTGGGGCCGCGACGACCACGGCGACGCCCCCGCCGTCGACCGGCCCCCGGCCCCGGGCCGGGTGACCGCCGCCCTGCACCCGGTGCTCCGGCGGTACCGCCACGGGGAGCTGCTGGCCGAACAGCACCTGCCGGAGGACCTGTCGGCCGAGTGGCGGCGACCGGACCGCCACGTCCAGCCGCTGGTGGAGTTCCTGATGGCGGAGCTCAACGGCGGATCGTGACGGGTCGGGCGGTCCGGCCGCGCCGCACCCGCGCTCAGCCGCCGCCCGGGTCGGGTGCGGCACCGGCGGTCGACGGCTCGGGCAGGCGGGCCGCCCGGCCGTACAGGTAACGCTGGCGGGGGAGGTTCATCGACCGTCGGGCCGCGTGTTCGTACGCCTCCCGCGCACCGACCGGATCCCCGGACCGCTCCAGCAGGTGGGCGCGGGCGGCGTACCACCTCGGGTCGTCGGCGATCCGCTGGTCGGCCGCCAGGGCGTCGAGCAGGCGCAGCCCGGCCCCGGGGCCCCGGGCCATCGCCACCGCCACCGCGTGGTTGAGGGCCACCACCGGGTTGTCCGCGATCCGCATCAGCACCTCGTAGAGGGCGACGATCTGCGCCCAGTCGGTCTCCCCGGCGCTCGGTGCCTCGTCGTGCACCGCCGCGATGGCCGCCTGGAGCTGGTACGGCCCGACGTCGCCGCGGGGCAGCACCGCGCTGACCAGGGCCAACCCCTCGGCGATCTGGTCGGCCCGCCACCGGCGGCGGTCCTGCTCGGCCATCGGCACCAGCTCGCCGGCCGGGCCGACCCGGGCCGGCCCCCGGGCGTCGGTGAGCAGCATCAACGCCAGCAGCCCGGTGACCTCCGGGTCGGCCGGGAGCAGCCGGTGCAGCATCCGGGTCAGCCGGATCGCCTCGGTGGACAGGTCCACCCGGCGCAGATGCGTGCCGGCGGTGCTGGCGTACCCCTCGTTGAAGATCAGGTAGAGCACCTGCCGGACGGCGTCGAGCCGGGCCTCGCGGGTGGCGGCGTCGGGCAGCGCGAACGGCAACCCGCTGTCCCGGACGCGCTGCTTGGCGCGGGTGATCCGGCGGGCCATCGTGCTCTCGGGCACCAGGAACGCCCGGGCCACCTCGCCGGTGGTCAACCCGCCGACGGCCCGCAGGGTCAACGCGATCTGGGCGGCCGGCGGCAGCGCCGGATGACAGCACAGGAACAGCAGGACCAGGCTGTCGTCGCCCGGCTCCGGATGGTCGGCCGCCGGGGCGAGCCACCGCCCGGCCGGCACCGCCCGCCCCGCGTCGTCCTCCCGTCGGCGGCGGGCCTGCTCACTGCGGAGCAGGTCGGTCAGCCGGCGGGCGGCCACGGTGACCAGCCAGCCCCGGGGGCTCTCCGGCAGGCCGTCGACCGGCCAGCGCGTCGCGGCGGCCAGCAGCGCCTCCTGGACGGCGTCCTCGGCGGTGTCGAAGTGGCCGTACCGGCGGACGAGCGCGCCGAGGACCTGCGGCGCGAGCACGCGCAGCAGGTCCTCGACGGCGGGTGGGCGCACGGTGCCGGCTCAGCCGTCCAGGTCGTCGATGCCGTCGGCGACCGGTCGTACGTCCACGTACCCGCCCTCGGCGTCCGGGTCGACGAACCGGGCGGCGATCTGGGTCGCCCGGTCGAAGCTGGCGCAGTCGACGATGGTGAAGCCGGCCAGCACCTCCTGCGTCTCCGGGTACGGCCCGTCGGTGACCACCGGGGAGCCCTGCCGCAGCCGCACCCGACGGGCGTGCACCGGCGCGGTCAGTCCCTGCCCGTCGACCAGCTCGCCGGACTCGGCCAGCTCCTGGTGCACCGCCGCCATGTGGGCGTGCATCGCGGCGACCTGCTCCGGCGACATCGGCGGCTGCGCGCCGGGCCGCCCGGCCATCGCGTCGTAGTCGCGCTGCGAGCCGTACAACATGATCATGTATTTCATGGTCTCTCCTCTCGACCGGCCGTGGCCCGGCCGGACATCAGAGACGTCGGTGCCGCCGGACCGATCCGGACACCGTCCCCGAGGCTAACCGTCGACCAGCCGGGGACGCCGGGGTCGGCGGCGACTACGTATCGTGTCCGTATGATGACGATGTGGCTGGTGCTCGGGGTGGCGGCACTGGTGACGGTGGGCACTGTCGGCTGGGTCGCCTGGCGCGACCGCGCCCGCGCCACCGGGGCCGGGGGCCGCGCCGCCGGGCAGGAAGCCCAGGCCCGACAGCAGCGGTACGAGGCGGAGCGGCACCTCGCCCAGGGCGGGACGATCCAGCGTGGTCGGCCGCACCACTGACGGCCGGGCCGGGTCGATCCGGGTCGCCCATGGTCAACCGGACGCCGGCCGGGCATGATCGTCTGACGGTCGGGGTACCACCGACCACAGGACCGGGACGCCTGGGAGGCACACGGTGACGGCAGGCTCGGGACGCCGATCGCACGGACCGCTCGTCGCCGCGCTGACGGCGCTGGTGGTGGCGGTCGGCTGCGCGGCCGGCGGGGTGGGGGAGAGCGGCCCGGAGGCACCCCGGGAACCAGCCCCCCGGCAGTCCTCCCGCCCGGCGGCACCGCCGTCGCCCGAGGCGCAGACCACCCGCGCCGACGGCACCACCAGCGTCGCCGAGTTCAAGAGCGACATCGAGGACGCGGTCACCATCGCCGAACGTTACTGGGCCGCCCGGTTCCGGACCACCGGCGAGCAGTTCCGGCCGATCCGCCGGATCGTGCCCTACCAGCGGGAGGGCGAGGTCTCCTGCGCCGGGCAGCCGCTGCCCCGCAACAACGCGGTCTACTGCTCCCGGGGCGACTTCATCGCCTACGACGTCAACTGGTCGGTCTCGGCGTTCCGGCAGGTCGGGGACGCGTTCGTGTTCTACCTGCTGGGCCACGAGTACGCCCACGGCATCCAGGTCCGGCTCGGCCTGCGCGCCGACTTCACCATCCAGCAGGAGTTGCAGGCCGACTGCATGGCCGGGGCGTACCTCGGCGACTCGGTCCGCGACGGCACCCTGAAACTGGACGCCGGTGACCTGGACGAGTTCCGTGAGGGGCTGCTCGCCGTCGGCGACGACCCCGACCAGCCGTGGTTCGCCGAGGGGTCGCACGGCACCGCCGAACAGCGCACCGACTGGTTCTTCCGCGGCTACGAGAGGTCGCTGGACGCCTGCAACCTCGGCTGAGGAGCAGGTCACGTCCGGGTGGCACGGCGGCGGGCGGTCCGGGCCGGGCTGGCAGGATCGCCCGGAGACCACCACCTGACGCCAGGAGGATCCGCTGAGCAGCCCACCCCCCGCCGCCGTGCTCTTCGACATGGACGGCACCCTGGTCGACAGCGAAAAGCTCTGGGACATCGCCCTGTACGAGCTGGCCACCGCGTACGGCGGCACGCTCACCGCAGCGGCCCGGCAGGCGATGGTCGGCACCAGCATGGCCGCGTCGATGCGCCTGCTCCACGACGACCTCGGCCAGCCCGAGCGGGATCCCCGGGTCAGCGCGGAGTGGATCCACGCCCGGATCCTGGAGCTGTTCCGCACCGGGCTGCGCTGGCGGCCGGGCGCGTTGACCCTGCTGCGGGCGGTCCGCGCCGCCGGCATCCCCACCGCGCTGGTCACCTCCAGCGGCCGGGCGCTGGTCGAGGTGGCGCTGGACACCCTCGGCCGGGGCAGCTTCGACGCCGTGGTCTGCGGTGACGAGGTCGACTCGGCCAAGCCGCACCCGGAGCCCTACCTGACCGCCGCCCGGTTGCTGGGCGTGCCGATCGGCCGGTGCGTGGCGATCGAGGACTCACCGGCCGGGGTGGCCAGCGCGCTCGCCGCCGGCGCGGCGGTGCTGGCGGTACCGGCGGAGGTGCCGTTGCCGCCGACCGACGGCGTGCACCAGGTGGAGAGCCTCACCGCGGCGGACCTGGAGCTGCTGGCGGCGCTGCTCGGCGAACCGCCCGGCTGAGCCGCCTGCCCGGGTGTCGCCTCCCGGCCGGGTGGGTCGCCTGCCCGGGTGTCGCCGCCCGGCTGAGCCGCCCGCCCGGGCGCCGCCGCCCGAACGGTCGGCGCGGTGACGACGAGGGGGATCCCGCCGACCGGCGGAACCCCCCTCGTGGCGTAGCGGGTCAGTCGTGCGCGATCGCGCCCAGCACGTTGATCCGGGCGGCCCGGATCGCCGGCAGCACCGCCGCCACCACCCCGATGACGGCCGCCAGCAGCAGGAACAGCCCCATCTGACCCCACGGGAGGATCAGGTCGGTGATGCCGTCGTCCTTGAGCGCCCGGACCACCGCGGCCCCGAGGCCGACGCCCACCACGATCCCGAGCAGCGCCCCGAAGACCGAGATCACCACCGCCTCCACGGTGATCATCCGCATGGTCTGTGCCCGGCGCAGCCCGATCGCCCGCAGCAGACCCAGCTCACGGGTCCGCTCCAGCACCGACAGGGCCAGGGTGTTGACGATGCCGAGCACCGCGATCACGATCGCCAGCGCCAGCAGGATCTGGATCATGGTGAGCAGGCTGTCCAGGGAACCCGTCTGCTGCGCGATGAACGCGTCCCGGTCGGCCACCGACACCTCCGGGCTGTCGGCGAGCAGGGCCTCCACCTGCGGCTGCACCTCCGCCACCGGGGTGCCCGGAGCCAGCTGGATGAACCCCTGGTTGGGCTTCGGGATGGCGAAGTCCTGCACCGCCTGCGGCGGCAGCTGCACCGGGCTGGTCAGCTCGGAGCTCTCGTAGATGCCGCTGACCGTGTAGGTGCGCGGCTCACCCCGGGAGGCCTGCACGGTCACCCGCGACCCGACGGAGATGTTGCGGGACTCCGCGGCGTCCGAGCTGAACAGCATCTGGTCCGGGCCGAGCCGGCTGATGTCACCGGCGGTCGTCTTGGCCCCGAAGATCCGCTGCAAGGCGGTCACGTCGCTGGACGCGGCCAGCCAGGTGACCTTCCCGTCGACCATGCCCATGTCGCCGTACTCGCCGTCGGCCAGCTGCACCCCGGGCAGCGCGGCGACCTTCGTCAGCACCGCCGGGTCGAAGCTCGCCGGACGCGGACCGGTCGACGCCCCGGAGATCACCAGCTCGGCCTTGATGGTGTCCTGGGCCAGCGCGCCGATGCTGCCCTTCGCCGAGTCCAGGATCACCGTCACCCCGGTCACCAGGGCGATGCCGACCATCAGCGCCGCCGCGGTGATCGCCGTCCGGCGCGGGTTGCGGCCGGAGTTGAGCCGGCCCAGCTTGCCCGGCACCGACCA
Organism: Micromonospora sp. WMMD714; assembly: GCF_029581315.1. Lineage (NCBI taxonomy): Bacteria > Bacillati > Actinomycetota > Actinomycetes > Micromonosporales > Micromonosporaceae > Micromonospora > Micromonospora sp. WMMD714. The sequence continues at coordinate 5,558,046 of NZ_CP120744.1, read as the reverse complement.
GGCGAAGACCGCCCCCAGCAGGGACACCACCGGGCGGCTGATCAGCGGGGTCAGCAGCGCCACCCCGATGAAGGCGAACAGCACCCCGCCCAGGATGACCGGCAGCGTGTTGTCCCCGGCGTTGCCGCTGAGCCCGAGGAACAACAGCACCGCCCCGATCCCGGTGACCACCCCGCCGGTCACGGTCACCCGGGTCAACGGCCGGTCCGGGTTGGCCACGTCCTGCATCGCCGCGATCGGCGGGATGCGCGCCGCCCGCAGCGCCGGCAACAGCGCCGCCACCACCGTGATCACCAGGCCGACCGCGAACGAGCCGACCACCGCCGAGGCCGGCACCCCGATCCCGGCCAGCGTCAACCCACCGGCCAGGTTGCCGAAGACGTACGCCAGCAGCGCGCCGATGCCGATGCCGGCGCCCAGCCCCAGCACCGAGGCGATCAGTCCGATCGCCACCGCCTCCAGCACCACCGAACCGATGATCTGCCGGCCGCTGGCCCCGATCGCCCGCATCAACGCCAGCTCCCGGGTCCGCTGGGCCACGATGATCGAGAAGGTGTTGAGGATGAGGAACGTGCCCACCAGCAGCGCGACGGCGGCGAACCCGAGCAGGATCTTGTTGAAGAAGGACAGCCCCTCCTTCAGGCTCGCCGAGGCGTCCGCCGACAACTGCGCGCCGGTCTTGACCTCGAAGCCGTCGCCGAGCGTGCGGGCCAGGTCGTCGCGCAACGCGGCGTCGCTGACCCCGTCGGCCGCCCGGACCGTGACGTTGGTGAAGACGTCCCGCTCGCCGAGCAGCAGCCGCTGCGCCACCGGCGTGGTGAAGGCGACCTCGTTGACCCCGCCGATCGAGTCCCGGTCACCGCTGTAACCGAAGATCCCGACCAGGGTGAAGGTCTGCTTCGGCGCCAGCGGGGTCAGCACCCCGACCCGGTCGCCGACCTTCACCTTGCCCGCCTTGGCCAGCGCCGCGTTGACGACGATCTCGCCGTCCGCCCGGGGCTCGTGCCCCTCGCGCAGCTTCACCAGGTCGCTCTCGCCCTGCCAGTTCGACCCGAGCTGCGGCGGCCCGAACGAGGTGACCACCTTGCCGTTGCTGCCGATCAGCTGGGCGCCGTCGGTGGTGACCACGCCGGTGGCCCCGGCGACCCCGGCGACCGCGTCGATCCGCTGCACCGTCGCCGCCGGCACGGTCGCGGGCACCTGCTCACCCTGCATCTCGCTGAGCGCCACCTTGGGCTTGCCGGCGACGTTGACGTCGACACCCTCGTACGCGTCGGCGAAGACCGCGTCGAACGAGCGGCCCAGCGTGTCGGTGAGCACGAACGCCCCCGAGACGAACATGACGCCCAGCACCACGGCAAGGCCGGACAGCAGCAGGCGCACCTTGCGCGCCAGCAGACTCTTGAGGGTGGCCCGCAACATCAGCCGGCCACCTCGACCGGGGTGTCCAGCTTCTTCATGGTGTCCAGCACCGTGTCGGCGGTCGGCTCGATCAGCTCCGAGACGATCTGCCCGTCGGCCAGGAAGACCACCCGGTCGGCGTAGGCGGCGGCGGTCGGGTCGTGGGTGACCATCACGATGGTCTGGCCGTGCTCGCGTACCGAGTTGCGCAGGAAGTGGAGCACCTCCGCGCCGGAGCGGGAGTCCAGGTTGCCGGTCGGCTCGTCGGCGAAGATCACCTCAGGGCGGGCGACCAGCGCCCGCGCGCAGGCGACCCGCTGCTGCTGGCCGCCGGAGAGCTGCGAGGGCCGGTGTCCCAGCCGGTCCCGCAGGCCCACCGTGTCGATCACCGTGTCGAACCAGGCCGGATCGGGCTTGCGGCCGGCGATCGACATCGGCAGCAGGATGTTCTCCTGGGCGGTGAGCGTGGGCAGCAGGTTGAACTGCTGGAAGATGAAACCCACCTTGTCCCGACGCAGCTTCGTCAGGCCCGAGTCGCCCAGCCCGGTCACCGTGGTGTCGCCGATCTGCACGGTGCCCTTGCTCACCGAGTCCAGCCCGGCCAGGCAGTGCATCAACGTCGACTTGCCCGAGCCCGACGGGCCCATGATCGCGGTGAACCTGCCCCGCTCGAACTCGACGCTGACCCCGCGCAGCGCGGCGACCTGCGCCTCGCCGCTGCCGTAGACCTTCCACACGTCGTTCGCCCGGGCCGCGGCCGGCGATTGCCGGCCTACCGTCACGGTCACGTCATCTACCTCTTCCGTCTGGCTGTGTCGTCCCCACCGCCCCCGCTGGCCGGTGGGGTTGGTCCCATCCTCGGTGCCGGTCGGCGGGTATCCGTCCGACCACGGGCGGACCCGAGGCGGATTTACCGCTGCGGGTCGGCCCGGAGACCGCCTCAGGGTTGCCCCTGAGTCGACGGTCGACCGCGCTACGCCCCACCGGCCGGCGGGACGTCGGCGTCGACGCTAGGACCTGACGTTCCGTCATGGTCAACCGCGCCGCGCCGTCTTTCGTCACGGTAGGTGAGCACGGCAACGCCGTCGTCGCCCCGCCGTCCCTACTCCGGGTACGCCCTGCGGTGGACCCGGCACCACCCGGCTACGCCTTGGGGCGGACCAGCCCCGACTCGTACGCCAGCACCACCGCCTGCACCCGGTCGCGCAGCCGCAGCTTGGTCAGCACGTGCCCGACGTGGGTCTTGATGGTCGTCTCGCTGACCGACAGCGCGGCGGCGATCTCCGCGTTGGACAGCCCCCGGGCCACCTGGACGAGGACCTCCCGTTCCCGCTCGGTCAACGTGCCCAGCGCCTTCGGCGGGGTCGCCGCCGGGTCGGGCAGTGCGGTGGCGAACCGGTCGAGCAGCCGTCTGAGGATGCGCGGCGCCACCACCGCCTCCCCGGCGGCCACCGTCCGGATGGCGGTGACCAGGTCCTCGGCCGGGACGTCCTTGGCCAGGAAGCCGCTCGCCCCGGCCCGCAGCGCCCCCACCACGTACTCGTCGAGGTCGAAGGTGGTGAGGATGAGCACCCGCACCGGCAGTCGGGCGTCGACGATCGCCCGGGTCGCGGCCACCCCGTCCATCCGGGGCATCCGGATGTCCATCAGCACCACGTCGGGTAGCAGCCGGCGGGACAGCTCCACCGCCTCCTGGCCGTCCCCGGCCTCGGCCACGATGTCCAGGTCGTCCTCGGTGCCCAGCACCATCCGGAACCCGGTACGCAGCAACGGCTGGTCGTCGGCGAGCAGAACCCGCACCGGCCGTCCCGACGAGGGCCGCCCCTCGTCCCGCGGGAAGGGCGGGGCACCGCCGTGCGTCTCGCCCATCTGCTGTCCCCGTTCCGCCGTCATGCCGGGACCGTCCCGACCGGTTCCACCGGAATTCTCGCGTACACCCGGAAGCCGCCGCCGGGCCGTGGCCCGATCCGCAGGGTTCCACCGTAGAGGGCGACCCGTTCCCGCATGCCGACCAGTCCGTGCCCGATCCGCTCGGGCCCCGGGGCCGGACCCCGGCCCGTGTCGGTGACCTCCACGACCAGGCCGCCCGCGTCGACCTCCAGCCGGACCGTGGCGACGGCCGTCCCGGCGTGCTTGAGCGCGTTGGTCAGCGCCTCCTGCACGATCCGGTAGACGGTCAGCGACACGCCCTCCTCGACCACCGGCACCGGGTCCGCGACCTTCAGGACGACCGGCAGCCCCGCTTCGCGTACCTGGTCCACCAGCATGGCGATGCCGGCCAGACCGGGCTGCGGGGTGAGGTCGGCGGCCGGCTCCGCGTCGGTGCGCAGCACGTCGAGCAACCGGCGCAGCTCCCGCAGCGTGGCCCGGCTGGTGTCCTCGATGGTGGTGATCGCCTCGTCGGCGGCGGCCAGGTCCCGGCGCAGCACCCGCCGCGCCCCGGTGGCCAGCACCCCCATCACGCTGACGTGGTGGGCCACCACGTCGTGCAGCTCGCGGGCGATCCGCCGCCGTTCGTCGGCCACCGCCTGCTCGGCCAGCGAGCGCTGGTTCTCCTCGGCCACCCGGGCCCGCTCCCGCAACGCCCGCAGCGAGATGCGTCGGGACCGCACCGCCCGCCCCACCGCGTAGGCGAGCAACGCGGTGAGCAGGTTGTTGAGCACCAGGTACGCCGGGCCGACGTCGAGCCCGGTCTCCAGCGGAGCGAGCACGTTGAGCGCCGCCACCGGCGTCCAGAGCAGGACCGTGGCGACGACCGCCGCCGACACCGTCCGCCCGACCGCCATCGTGTATGTCAGCACCAGGAACGTCAGGCTCTGGGTGGTCGGAGCGGTCCCGAGCAGCGCCGGCACCGTCAGGGTGGCCAGCGCGGCGGCCACCGCCGGCCACGGGGCGACCCGGCGCAGTGCCACCGGTGCCGCGCACAGCACGCTCCACACCAGCATGGACGGCAGCTGCCGGGGCCAGAACTCGCGCGGGGTGAGCAGGACGAAGAGGGCGTCCAGCACCACCAGCGCGACGGCGAAGAGGGTGTCACCGGCCAGCGGCCGGCGTACCCACCACCGCCCCGGTTCCTCGGTCATACCGCGACGCTAGCCGCCCGCCGGGCCGTGAGGTCGTCGCCGACGACGAACCTGGTCTCCTCCTCGCGGACGAGCCCGCCTCCGCCCCGCGGCGCGGCCGCCGCCGTCACCCGTCGGGGCCTGGAGTGACCGCCACCCGTCGGGCACGGGCGGCCCGTCAGCCGTCGGCACCCCTGGTGACCGTCACTCGTCGGCGCCCGGGGCGGCCGGTCGGGACCGGGCGTCGCGCAGTGGGTCGGCCGCCGCGGCCCGCTGCGGGAACGGCGGCGGGGTGCCGCCGAAGGCCGGGCAGTGCGCCTGGTGGCTGCACCAGTCGCAGAGCCGGCTCGGCCGGGGCCGGAAATCCTGCCGGGCGGTGGCCTGCTCGATGGCCTGCCAGAGCGCCACCACGGTGCGCTCGAAGCGGAGCAGCTCCTCGGCGTCGGGTGAGTAGTCGCAGACCTCGGCGTCCTTGAGGTAGAGCAGGCGCAGCACCCGGGGCACCACACCCCGGGTGCGCCACAGCACCAGGGCGTAGAACTTCAACTGGAACAGCGCCCGTGCCTCGAACGCCTCCCTCGGGGCGCCGCCGGTCTTGTAGTCGACCACCCGCAGCGCCCCGTCCGGGGCCACGTCGAGCCGGTCGAGATAGCCCCGGATGAGCAGCTCGTCGTCGACCACCGCGGAGATCAGGCTCTCCCGCTCGGCGGGCTCCAGCCGGCGCGGATCCTCCACCGCGAAGTAGCCCTCCAGCAGCGCCGCCGCCGACCGGAGGAACCCGGCGGTGCCCGCCTCGTCGGCCGGGTCGAACAGACCGGCCAGCTCGGGCTGCCCGGCGACCAGCCGGTCCCACTGGGGGCCGACCAGGTCACCGGCCGCGTCCGGGGTACGACCGCCCGCCGGCAGGTCGAACAACCGCTCCAGCACCGCGTGCACCAGGGTGCCCCGGGCCTGCTCGACGCTGGGCCGCTCGGGCAGCCGGTCGATGCTGCGGAACCGGTAGAGCAGCGGGCAGGTCTTGAAGTCGGCGGCCCGTGACGGCGACAGCGAGGCCCGGACCGTGGCGGGCAGCGCCGTCGGAGGATGCTGCTGGTCGATCACCGGGTCCGCCGTCATGCCCCGAAGGTTAGGTCACCGGTCCGACAGGTCCGCGCTCGCCGCACCGGGCATGATCGCGTGGCGCGTAGCATCGGGCCGGTGGAGTCCCGTCCCCCCGCGCCCCGCCGGCGTACCGGCCTGACCGTCGGCCGGGTGTTCGGGGTGCCGCTGCACCTCAACGTGTCGATGCTGCTGCTGACCCTGCTGGTGACGGTCACCTACGCCGAGTTCGCCCGGGACCGGCTCGGGCTGTCCCCGGTCGGCGGATACCTGATCGGCCTGGGCTTCGTGGTGTCACTGCTCGGCTCGGTCCTGCTGCACGAGCTGGGGCACGCGCTGACCGCCCGCCGGTTCGGCATCGGTGTGCGCGGGATCACCCTGGAACTGCTCGGCGGCTACACCGAGATGGAGCGGGACGCCCCCACCCCCCGGGTGGAGCTGCTGGTCGCCCTGGCCGGGCCGGCCGTGTCGGCGGTGCTCGGCGGGATCGCCGTGGCCGCCACGCTGGCCACCCCCGACCACACCCTGGCCCGCCAGCTCGCCCTGCAACTGGCGCTGAGCAACGTGATCGTGGCGGTCTTCAACGTGCTGCCCGGCCTGCCCCTGGACGGCGGCCGGGCGCTGCGCGCCGTGCTGTGGCGGATCACCCGGGACCGGCACCGGGCCACCGAGGCCGCCGGCTGGGTCGGCCGGGCCGTCGCGGTCGGCACCGCCGCCCTGGTCGTGCTGCTCACCGTGCAGCGGATCCTGGCCCCGCTGGCGTTGCCGCTGATGCTGCTGGTGGCGGTCACCCTCTGGCGCGGCGCCGGCCAGTCGATCCGGTACGCCCGGATCAGCCGCCGGGTTCCGCTGATCGACCTGCCCCGGCTGACCCGACCGGTCTTCGCCGTACCCACCGGCACGCCGCTGGCCGAGGCGCAGCGCCGGCACGCCGTCGACGGCCCGCCCGACTCGGCCGTCCTCGTGGTCGACGGCACCGGCCGGCCGGTCGCCCTGGTCGACCCGGCGGCGGCGGACGCCGTACCGCCGGATCGTCGGCCGTGGCTGGCGGTGGACGCGGTGGCCCGGTCGCTGGCCGCCCTGCCGACCCTGCCGCACGATCTCGACGGCGAGCGGGTGCTGGCGACCGTCCAGGCCCACCCGGGCGCGCGGTTCCTGGTGACGGCAGGCGAAGATGTCGTCGGCGTTCTGCACATCGCGGATCTCGCCCAGGTCCTCGAACCCACACGGAAGATGAACAGGTGACCGCAGCACATCCCCCCACCCTTCCGGCCCGCGACGGCACACCGACGTCCGCCACCACCGCCGAGCTGCCCCCGGTGCACCGGGGGCCGTTCCGTCCCGGCGACCGGGTACAGCTGACCGACCCCAAGGGGAGGATGCACACCGTCACCCTGGAGCCCGGCAAGGAGTTCCACACCCACCGGGGCATCCTGGCCCACGACGCGCTGATCGGGCAGCCCGACGGCAGCGTGGTCAGCACCGCCGGTGGCGGGACGGCGTTCCTGGCGCTGCGCCCGCTGCTGTCGGACTACGTGCTGTCCATGCCGCGCGGCGCGCAGGTGATCTACCCGAAGGACTCGGCGCAGATCGTCGCCATGGGTGACGTCTTCCCCGGGGCCAAGGTGCTGGAGGCCGGCGCCGGTTCCGGAGCGCTGAGCTGTTCGCTGCTGCGCGCCGTCGGCACCGGTGGCGAGCTGCACTCCTACGAGGTGCGCGACGACTTCGCCCAGATCGCCCGGCGCAACGTGGAGGCGTTCTTCGGCGCGCCGCACCCCGCCTGGCGGCTGCACGTCGGCGACGTCGCCGACTGCCCGGAGACCGGGTTCGACCGGATCATCCTGGACATGCTCACCCCGTGGGAGACCCTCGACATGGTCGAGCGGGCGCTGCTGCCCGGTGGCGTGTTCATCGGCTACGTGGCGACCACCCCGCAGCTGTCCGAGCTGGTGGAGGCGTTGCGCGAGCGTGGTGGCTGGACCGAGCCGCGGGCCTGGGAGTCGCTGGTACGGGACTGGCACGCCGAGGGTCTCGCGGTCCGGCCCGACCACCGGATGATCGCCCACACCGCGTTCCTGGTCTCCGCGCGTAAGCTCGCGCCGGGGGTCACCGCGCCGCCGCGTCGCCGCAAGCCGAGCAAGGGCGCCGAGGCGTACGCCGAGCGGAAGCAGGCGCTGCGCGAGGCCGCGGCGGCCCGGGAGGCGGCGGCCCAGGCGGCCGCTGCCGGCAGGGCCGACGGCGCGGCCGTCGCCGCCGGCGAGGCGGCCGTCGCCGCCGTCGTCACCGGCGGGGCGGACGGGACGGACCGCTCGTGACGGCGGATCGGAGCGGCCGGGCGTGAACGGGCGGATTCCGGCGGCACGGACGGGCCGACGGCACGACCTTGGGGAGAGGGCATGAGTCAGCCGGGTTTCGGCGGCGGCGAGTTGCCGGCCGTGTTCCCGGACTGGTCGCCGTACCAGGATCTGGAGTCGGCCACCCGTGCCTATCTGCGCGACCCGGACATCGCCCTGGAGGCGCTCGGCGGAGTGCTGCGCGGGGCGTCGGTGCTCGGGTTCACCCTGGAGCGCTTCGTCAACGAGGTCAACGGGGTGTGGCAGGAGGTCGTGGTCTGCGACGGCAGCCGGTTGGTGCTCTGGCACGGTGAGGACGTACCGCCGGGGGAGGGGCCACCCGGGTCGATGACCTCCTCGCTGCGGGTGGTGCCGATCTCCACCGTCACCGAGGTCGGTTGCCGTCGCCGGCTGACCAGGGCCGACAACGGCGAGGTACGGGTCGACAGCATCGACGTCTACCTGCTGCTCACCTCGCTGGACGAGGCCCCGCCCGGTGACGAGATGGTGGGTGCGCCCCGGCACGACGCGCTGCGCTTCGGGAAGACCCTCGACGACGGCGGAGCCGGTCAGATCGCCCGGCTGGAGGAGTTTGCCCGGTTGGTCGCCTCGGTGGTCGGCCGTCCGCTGCTGTAGCCGGCCGGTCGGGTCGTGAGTGACAGTCGTCACGTTGCGGCCCGGCCGCCGCTGCCCGGCGGAGTCGTCTTTCCGACGATCGACCCCCGGGCGGTCGCCGCGCCGAGGTGCTTGGTCGGCCCCGGGGCGCGGCCCGTCCGGCCCGGTCAGCCCTCCTCGGCCTCGGGGCCGGCCACCTCCACGCCGTCGTCGCCGCGCACCACGTGGATGCACTCGCCCGGGCACTCCTTCGCGGAGTCGATCACTTCCAGCCGCAGGTGTTCCGGCACGTCGACCCGGCTACCAGGGGCGAGCCGCAGCTCACCGTCGGTGCCCTTGACGTACGCCAGGCCGTCGACGTCGAACTCGAAGACCTCCGGCGCGTACTGCACGCAGAGCCCGTCGCCCGTGCAGAGATCCTGGTCCACCCAGACCTGCAACTGGTCGGTCGCGACGTCGGTCACCCGGCACCCCCCATGTTCTCCCGTCCCACCCCCCGACGGTACCCGAACGGCCGGACCTGCCCCTCGGGCGTCCCTTGGCGATCAAGGTTCGGTGACGAGGGCGTTGCGTGGGACCGAATCGGCCTCATAGCGGCTAGTGTTAGGGCAGAACGTTCAAGCCCCCCGGGGAGGTGGGACGTGGCACGCAGTGACGACGCGGACTCGCGCGCCGCACGGTGGGAGAAGGAGGCCCACGATCTCTCCACGCAGGTCGCGTTCCTTCAGGAGGAACTCGCTCTGGTGCGGCGCAAGTTGACCGAAAGCCCCCGACACGTCCGGCAGCTCGAAGAGCGGCTGGCGGCCACCCAGGCACAGTTGGCGCGGCTCACCGAGAACAACGACCGGCTCGTGAGCACCCTCAAGGAGGCTCGCGCGCAGATCGTGACGCTCAAGGAGGAGATCGACCGGCTGGCACAGCCGCCGTCCGGCTACGGCGTCTTCCTCGCGCGGCACGACGACGGCACGGTGGACATCTTCACCGGCGGACGCAAGCTCCGGGTCGCCGTCTCACCCTCGCTGGACGCCGAGGAGTTGCGGCGTGGCCAGGAGGTCCTGCTCAACGACGCGCTCAACATCGTCGACGCGTTCGGCTACGAGCGGGTCGGCGAGGTGGTGATGCTCAAGGAGATCCTCGCTGGTCCCGAGGGCAGCCCGGGTGACCGGGCACTGGTGGTCTCGCACTCCGACGAGGAGCGCATCGTCCACCTGGCCGACACCCTGATCGGCTCGGCGATCAGGGCCGGCGACTCGCTCATGATCGAGCCCCGCTCGGCGTACGCCTACGAGCGGATCCCGAAGAGCGAGGTCGAGGAGCTGGTGCTGGAGGAGGTGCCCGACGTCGACTACACCGACATCGGCGGCCTCCAGTCGCAGATCGAGCAGATCCGGGACGCGGTGGAGCTGCCCTTCCTGCACGCCGACCTGTTCCGCGAGCACCAGCTCCGGCCGCCGAAGGGCATCCTGCTCTACGGTCCGCCGGGCTGTGGCAAGACGCTGATCGCCAAGGCGGTGGCCAACTCGTTGGCCAAGAAGATCGCCGAGCGGCTGGGCAAGGACCGGCACACCAGCTTCTTCCTCAACATCAAGGGTCCTGAGCTGCTCAACAAGTACGTCGGCGAGACCGAGCGGCACATCCGGCTGATCTTCCAGCGGGCCCGGGAGAAGGCCGGGGAGGGCACGCCGGTCATCGTGTTCTTCGACGAGATGGACTCGATCTTCCGGACCCGTGGCTCCGGTGTCTCCTCCGACGTGGAGAACACCATCGTCCCGCAGCTGCTCAGCGAGATCGATGGCGTCGAGGGGCTGGAGAACGTCATCGTGATCGGCGCCTCCAACCGGGAGGACATGATCGATCCGGCCATCCTGCGCCCCGGCCGGCTCGACGTGAAGATCAAGATCGAGCGTCCGGACGCCGAGGCGGCCAAGGACATCTTCTCCAAGTACATCCTCGCCGGGCTGCCGTTGCACGCCGACGACCTGGCCGAGCACGGCGGCGAGCCCCAGGCCACCGTGGCGGCCATGATCGACGCGGTGGTCCTGCGGATGTACTCGGAGACCGAGGAGAACCGCTTCCTCGAGGTGACCTACGCCAACGGCGACAAGGAAGTCCTCTACTTCAAGGACTTCAACTCCGGCGCGATGATCCAGAACATCGTCGACCGGGGCAAGAAGATGGCGATCAAGGAGTTCCTCACCTCCGGCCGCAAGGGGCTGCGGTTGCAGCACCTGCTCGACGCCTGCGTCGACGAGTTCCGCGAGAACGAGGACCTGCCCAACACCACCAACCCGGACGACTGGGCCCGGATCTCCGGCAAGAAGGGCGAGCGGATCGTCTACATCCGCACGCTCGTCTCCGGCGGCAAGGGCACCGAGGCCGGCCGTTCCATCGAAACCGCCAGCAACACCGGTCAGTACCTCTGACCGGTCGACCGACCGGGTCCGCGACGCCACGCGTCGCGGGCCCGGTCGTCTGCGTCACCCACTGTTAACCGGGCCGCCCCGCTTCCGTTGGGTGTGCCGCCGGACGCGTCGGTAGACTTCCCCGACCGCGTCGTCAACTCCGAGGAACCGCGTGCCGCCCGAGCTCTCCGTCGTTGATCCGCCGCTGTCCCCGGCGGTGGACCAGACGCCCCCCACCGTCCCGACGCGCCCGCCGGCCCGTCGCTGGCGGTGGATTCCGCTCCTGCTCGTCGCGCTGGTCGCCGCGTGGGCCGTACCCCTGGCCGGGCATGCCCTGCACCGGGAATGGCTGCTCCCCCCGGTCGTCCTGATCGCCACGGCGAGCCTGCTGCGCGGTGGCCGTACCCTGCTCGACCGGCTGATGCTCGCCCTCGGGCTGCTGCTCGGCCTGGCCGCCGTCGGCGGTCTGCTCTTCCCGGTCTGGCCGTGGGGGATGCGACCGGTGCCGGTCACCGGGGTCGCCCTCACCGTGCTGGTCCTGGCCGCCGCCGCGCTACGGCGTACGCCCCGGCTGCCCCGCCCCGGCTGGGCCGACCTGTTCCCGCTGGCCGGTGCCGCCGCCATGGTGGTCTACCTGCGGCAGCCCTGGCAGCGCGCCGGTGACCTCGCCGACCGGCTCACCGTCCTCGGCATGGGCGAGGACAACTGGCGGCACCTCGCCCTGTTCGACGTGATGGGACGCCTCGACGGCTACACCTTCGTCGACCCGGCCGCGGCCCGGGAGCAGATCACCGCGCAGCTCGTCTACTACCCGCAGGGCTGGCACCTGATCACCGCCCTGCTCGACGGCTTCCTGACCCCCGCCGCGCCACGCGTCGACGACCTGGTCGCCCACTACTTCGGCTGGACCATCGCCGGCTTCGGGCTGCTCACCCTCACCCTGATCTGGGCCGCCCAGCGGCTGTCCGGCCCCCTCCACCTGCTGCACCGCACCGTGCTCACCGTGGTCGTCGGCGCGGTGGTGCTGGGCACCCAGCTACCCCGGCTGCTCAACGCCGGCTACCCCACCGAGGTGCTCGGGCTGACGCTGACCGTGCTGGTCGCCACCCTGGTCGCCCGGCCGGTCCCGGGCACCCGGGAGCAGGTCGTGCTGCTGTGCGCCCTGCTCGCCGCCGTCGGGTTCACCTACTACCTGTTCCTGCCGGCCGCCGCCGTGCTGGTGCTGTGCTGGGTGCTCACCCACTGGCGGGAGGCGCTGCGCCGGTGGTTCACCGTGCTCACCGTCGGCCTGGCCGGCGCCGCCCTCGCCCTGATCGCCCCGCTGCTCGGCGTGCTGCGGGCCGGGCAGACCGAAGCGTTGGTCATCGGCTCGTCGCAGGCCGTCGAGGGGTGGCGGGCGCTGATCTGGCTCGGCGGCATCGTCGGGGTGGCCCTGCTCGTCCAGGTCGCCCGCGCCGATCCGGCCTGGCGGCGCTGGCTGCTGGTCTGCGTCGTCGGCGCGGCCCTCCCGCTGACCATCGCCCAGCTCAACGTCAACGACGGGGTGCAGCCCGGCTACTACTTCGTCAAGGCCACCCACCTGGCCACCGCGCTGCTCATCGTCGGCACCGCCGCGGTGGTCCGGCTGCTGCCGGTGCCCCGGCCGGCGCTGACCTGGCGGGGGGCCGGCAGCACCGTGGCGGGGGTGCTCGCCGCCGTGCTCACCATGACGGTCGCGGTGGCGCTCTGCGGGGTCACCGGCTGGCACCGCAGTCTGCTGCTGGTCGACGAGAAGACCTGGGCACAGCAGTGGGTCCACCAGGATCTCACCCTGCCGTCCAGAGTGGCCTGGGTGTGTGCCGACGCCCAGCAGCGCTATCCCGAGGTGCCGGGCACCACCACCCTGGTCATCGACCGCGGGCCGATGCGGTCGTACCTCATCTCGCTGTGCCTGTCGGCGCTGCACGGCACCACGGCGGCCACCGACCCGGGCATCTACAGCCTGCCGTTCCTCGAACCCGACCGCACCGACCTCATCGTCCGGCGGGTGGCCGGCCCGATCCGGTTCATCACCTCCGACCCCAAGGGGGAACGTCGGGTGCACCGGATGCTGCGCGACGAACCGGCGCTGCGGCACCGGCTCAGCTGGGTGCCGCTGACCGTCCCGGACTGCGACGTGGCCCCCTCGGACGAACCGCCCCCGCCGACGCTGGAGACCGCGACACCCGACCCGGGCGAGGCGGCGTGCCCCCTTCCCCGGTGAGGCGGACTACGCTCGACATGACGGCGGACCGGGTGAGGCGAGCGGAGCGGGTAGGTCGATGAGCGTCAGAAGGATCATGGGCACCGAGGTCGAGTACGGGATCTCCGTGCCCGGCCAGGCCGGAGCCAACCCGATGGTCACCTCGTCCCAGGTGGTCAACGCGTACGGCGCGCGCCCGGAACTCAACCGGGGCGGCCGGGCCCGGTGGGACTACGAGGAGGAGTCGCCGCTGCGCGACGCCCGGGGGTTCACCTACTCCGGGGCCGCCTACGATCCGGCGGAGGCGCTCGCCGACGAGGATCTCGGCCTGGCCAACGTGATACTCACCAACGGTGCCCGGCTCTACGTCGACCACGCCCACCCGGAGTACTCCACCCCCGAGGTGACCAACCCCCTCGACGTGGTGCGGTGGGACAAGGCGGGGGAGCGGGTGATGGCCGAGGCGGCCCGGCGGGCGGCCACCATCCCCGGCACCCAGCCGATCCACCTCTACAAGAACAACACCGACAACAAGGGCGCCAGCTACGGCGCGCACGAGAACTACCTGATGCGCCGGCAGACCCCGTTCGCCGACATCGTGGCGTACCTGACGCCGTTCTTCGTGACCCGGCAGATCGTCTGCGGCGCGGGTCGGGTCGGCATCGGGCAGGACGGCGGGCAGAGCGGCTTCCAGATCTCCCAGCGGGCGGACTTCTTCGAGGTCGAGGTCGGCCTGGAGACCACCCTCAAGCGGCCGATCATCAACACCCGGGACGAGCCGCACGCCGACGCCGACAAGTACCGTCGGCTGCACGTCATCATCGGCGACGCCAACCTGTCGGAGATCTCCACCTACCTCAAGGTGGGCACCACGGCGCTGATCCTCACCATGATCGAGGAGAAGGCGCTCGGTGCCGACCTGGGCATCGCCGACCCGGTCGCCGAGTTGCGGGCGGTCAGCCACGACCCGTCGCTGACGCACCGGATGCGGCTGCGCGACGGCCGCCGGTTGACCGCTCTGGACCTCCAGTGGGCCTACTACGAGCGGGTACGGTCCTTCGTGGACGAGCGCTACGGCGCGGACGCCGACGCGCAGACCCTGGACGTGCTGGAGCGCTGGGAGCGGGTGCTGGACCGGCTGGGCCGCGACGTGTTCCTCTGCGCCGACGAGCTGGACTGGGTGGCCAAGCTGCGGCTGCTGGAGGGCTACCGGGAGCGGGAGAAGCTGGGCTGGGGCTCGCACAAGCTCCAACTGGTCGACCTCCAGTACTCCGACGTACGGCCGGAGAAGGGCCTCTACCACCGGCTGGTGACCCGGGGCTCGATGAAGACGCTGCTGGACGACGAGCAGACCCGCCGGGCGATGACCGAGCCCCCGGAGGACACCCGGGCCTACTTCCGGGGCCGCTGCCTGGCGCAGTACGCCTCCGAGGTGGTCGCGGCGAGCTGGGACTCGGTGATCTTCGATGTGGGTCGGGAGTCGCTGGTCCGGGTGCCGATGATGGAGCCGGAGCGGGGCACCCGTAAGCACGTCGGCGCGTTGTTCGACCGGTGCGACACCGCCAAGGACCTGCTGGAGACGCTGACCGGCGGCTGATCCGACCGGGGCCGGTGAGCCCGTCGTGCGTCGGATGCCGGCGTGCGGCGGGCTTTTCGTCGCCTCCGCGAGGTAAGTTCATCGCAGGCGATCGTGGAGGAGGCACCGAGATGGCTTCACAAGAGGGCGGCCAGTCGCAGGCGGGCAAGTCGCACCAGGCCGAGGAGATCGAGGACGTCACCACCGAGGCCAACCCCGAGGTGGCGGAACGGCACGCCGAGATCACCGAGGACGTCGACGACCTGCTCGACGAGATCGACTCGGTCCTGGAGGAGAACGCCGAGGAATTTGTGCGTGGTTACGTGCAAAAAGGAGGTCAGTGAACAAATCGGGCTTAAACGGACATACCGCTCCCGCTGGATGACCAGAACGGCCGCCGTCGTTGTCGCGACTGCGGGGAATGGAAGCCGCTCGTTGAGTTCTGTGCGAGCAGCAAGCGTCCCAGCGGTCGTGGCAGCTACTGCAAGCCCTGCCTCAACACCCGTTCGAAAGCCAGTTACGCCAAACGGGTCAGGGAGCAGCATGGCCGAGAGGTGAGGGCCACCCGGGAAGTTCCGGAAGGTCATCGCTTCTGCGCCGACTGTGGAACCGTCAAGCCGGTGGTCGACTTTCCCCGTAACCGGGCCGACAGTACGGGCTATGCCACGTACTGCAAGCCCTGTCACAACAGCCGGACAAGGGAAGCCAAGCAGCGGCTCTACGGCGGCAGTCGCGAGTACCACCTGCGCCGCCGTTACGGGATCGGGCAGCGGGAGTTCGACGAGCTTCTCGCCGAGCAGGGCGGCGTCTGTGCCGTCTGCGAGGCGGAAGATCCTCAACATGTGGACCACGATCACCGCACCGGATGGGTGCGCGGGATACTCTGCTTCAACTGCAACGGTGGTCTTGGCCAGTTCCGTGACAGTCCCACGAGGCTGGCCAGGGCGATCACGTACCTGAGAGGAACCACGTGGCAGCGGGCTTTGATCCATCCGGGCGTCTACCAGATGTGTTCACCAACGCGGGGACGTCCTCCTTCACGACCTTCCTGAGTCGGGTGGCCCCCGAGATGCTGCCCGGCCGACGGCCGCTGCCGCCGGGCATGGCCGCCGACCTGGCGCCGCACGCCACCACCATCGTGGCCATCTCGGCCGTCGGCGGGGTGGTGCTGGCCGGCGACCGCCGGGCCACCATGGGCAACCTGATCGCGCAGCGGGACATCGAGAAGGTGCACCCCGCCGACGCGTACTCGCTGGTCGGCATCGCCGGCACGGCGGGCATCGGCATCGAGCTGATGCGCCTGTTCCAGGTGGAGCTGGAGCACTACGAGAAGATCGAGGGCGCGATGCTCTCCCTCGACGGCAAGGCCAACCGGCTCGCCTCGATGATCCGGGGCAACCTCGGCGCGGCGATGCAGGGGCTCGCCGTCGTGCCGCTCTTCGCCGGCTTCGACCTGGCCGCCCGGGATCCGGCCCGCGCCGGGCGGATCTTCAGCTTCGACGTCACCGGCGGCCCCTACGAGGAGACCGGCTACGACGCGATCGGCTCCGGTTCGCTCTTCGCCAAGTCGGCGTTGAAGAAGCGGTACCGGACGGGCGTCTCCATCGACGACGCGACCCGGCTCGCCGTCGAGGCGCTCTACGACGCCGCCGACGACGACACGGCCACCGGTGGGCCGGACCTGACCCGGCGGATCTACCCGGTGGTGATGACGGCGACCGCCGAGGGCACCCGCCGGCTCACCGAGGCCGAGACGGCCACCATCGCCGAGGGCGTCGTCGCCGGGCGGATGGAGAACCCGGGCGGCTGACGCCGCTCACCCCGACCAGCCTCAGTCGTCAGCACAGCGCCAGAAGGAGAACCGCCGCCGTGGCCATGCAGTTCTACGCCTCGCCCGAGCAGATCATGCGCGACCGTTCCGAGCTGGCCCGCAAGGGCATCGCCCGGGGGCGCAGCGCGGTGGTCCTGAGTTACACCGGTGGGGTGCTCTTCGTCGCGGAGAACCTCTCCAGCGCCCTGCACAAGGTCAGTGAGATCTACGACCGGATCGGGTTCGCCGCCGTCGGCCGGTACAACGAGTTCGAGAACCTGCGCCGCGCCGGGGTGCGGATGGCCGACCTGAACGGCCTGAGCTACGACCGGCGCGACGTGACCGGCCGGGCGCTGGCCAACGCGTTCGCGCAGACCCTCGGCGCGATCTTCACCGAGCAGTCCAAGCCGTTCGAGGTGGAGATCTGCGTGGCACAGGTCGGCGCCACCGCCGACGAGGACGAGCTGTACCGGCTCACCTACGACGGGTCGGTCAACGACGAGCCGGGCCGGATGGCGATGGGCGGCCAGGCCGAGGCGATCACCGGGGTGCTCAAGTCCGAGCACCGGGCCGACATGTCGCTCAGCGAGGCGGTCACGGTGGCCCGCAAGGCGTTGAGCAGCGTCGGCGGTGAGGGCGGCGCGGCCCGGACGATCGCGCCCAACCAGTTGGAGGTGGCGGTCCTGGATCGCAACCGGGTGGGGCGTACCTTCCGGCGGATCACCGGGGCGGCGCTGACCGCGCTGCTGGAGGGCGACGCGGCGGGTGACGTCGCGCCGCCGGCCGGCGGCCGGGCCGAGACCCCGTCGGTGCCGACCGAGGAGGCGCACAAGCCCACCACCTCGGCCGGCTCGGCCGACCTGGAGGGCCAGCCGCAGGAGAAGCCGGAAGCCTGACGGCGACACGCGCAGGGGCCGGGGTGCACACCCCGGCCCCTGCGCGTGGGTGCCATCCGCAGTCCGTGTCGACCCCCCGCCGCCGGTGCCCTGCGGCACGGCGGCGTGCCGGTCAGGCCCTGCGCAGCAGCGGCTTCGCCAGCGCCCAGTAGCCGGCGGCGATGACGTTGAAGACGCCCATCCCGGGCGGCGATTCGACGTTGGACGGGTCGACCTTGGCGGTCATCAGCTCGGCGATGACGCCGTCGGGGACCATCCGCTCCTGCTGGAGCTGCCGGCGTCGGGCCCGTACCCAGGCCCGGTTGGTCCACAGCCAGCCCCAGCCGCGCGTCTTCTCCCGCGCCCAGCCGCCGAGCAGCGCGGCCACCAGCATCGCCGCCTCGGTGAGCAGCAGCATCGGGGCCAGCACCACGAGCGTCCGCGTCTCGTACGCGGTGAGCAGCGAGATCAGCCGGTTGCGTTCCAGCAGGTAGTGCTTGAGCTTGTTGCGGGAGAACTCGTAGTGGTGCACCACCACGGCGTCCGGGACGTACTCCTGACGCAGCCCGCGCTGCCACAGCCGCAGGCTGATCTCGGTGTCCTCGTGGTAGGCGAAGTACTCGGCGGCGAAGCCGTCCAGCTCCCGCCAGAGCGCCCGGTTGATCACGAAGCAGCAGCCGCTGATCGACGGCACCGTGGTCCGTCGGGCGTGCGCGCTGGCGGGCTGGCCGTTGCCGCCGGCCCAGGAGAGCCCGATGTAGTGCAGCGGATTGCCCGAGGTGTTGATCAGGTCGGGGTTCTCGGCGAGCCGGATCGAGGCCATCACCGCGCCGACGCCGGGCTCGCCGGCCACCGCCACGGTGCGGGCGAGCGCGTCGGGGGCGACGACGGCGTCGGAGTTGACGAAGGCCAGCCACTCGCCGGTGGCCTCGGCGGCGCCGACCCGGCAGCCGCCGGAGTAGCCGGTGTTCTCCTCCGGCCGGACCACCCGTACCCCGGCGAGGCCCTTGACCACGTCGATGCCGTCACCGGTGCAGCCGTTGTCGACCACGATCAGCTCGATCTCGACGCCGGTGCTGTCCAGCACGGCGCGGGCCGCGTCGACCAGGTAGGGCTCGGCGCCGTAGGCGAGCATCACCGCGGACACCTGGGGGCGGGTCATCGGATGCCTCCGGAAACTCCAGGGGCCACCACGTCGTCGAGCGGCCGGATGGGGGTGGGGGTGGCCGGGCGGGTGCCCCGGCGCAGCAGCAGGACGGCCATGGTGGCGGCCACCACCACGGAACCCGCCGCGTAGGCCAGCTCGACGCGGAGCGCGACCGGAGCCGGGACGACCGTGACGGCGAGCAGGGCGGCCACTCCGATCGTCCAGGAGACCGCCTGCGCGCGGTGCCGGTCGAGGGCGAGCAGGGCCTGCCCGAGCACCATCGCCCACAGGTAGGCGAGGGTGCCGACGGCCAGCCAGGCGAAGTCGCCGTGGCCGAGGACGCCGGGGGCGTCGAAGAGCCGGCGGACCAGCCAGGGGCCGAGCGCCACCGCGCCGAGGGCGCCGGCGACGCCGAGGGCGGTGACCACGCCGAGCGCCCGGCGCAGCAGCCCGTGGAAGCCGGCCACGTCGCCGGTGGTGGCGGTGGTGGCCAGGCCCGGCAGCAGCGACGCCTGCATCGAGCCGAAGACGAACAGCGGGATGCGGACCAGCACCAGGGCGGAGAGCAGCGCGCCGGCGGTGGCCACGTCGGCCGGGTCGATCAGCCGCGCGTTGATCACGCCGACGTTGACCACGACCTGGGAGAGCAGGCTGGAGACGGTGAGCAGGCCGAGGCCGCGCAGCAGGGTGCCCCAGGCCACGGGGACGCCGCCGCCGACGGCCCGCAGCACCGGCGGCAGGGTTACCAGCACCGACAACAGGGGGGCGACGACCAGTACCGCGCCGTACCAGACCGGGTCGGTGACGCCGCCGACGCCGAGCCCGGCGACCAGCGCGATGCGCAGCCCGCCGTCGACCCCGAGCTGGGTGCCGTACCAGGGGAAGAGTTGCAGGCCGGACAGCACGCCCCGGGTGGTGTAGGCGACAGCCATCGCGAGCAGCGCGCCGATCAGCACGACGACCATCGTGTCGTCGCCGGCGAAGAGCCGGTCGGTGAGCGCCCGGCGGCCGGCCAGGGTGGCCAGGACCAGCAGCGCCAGCACGACGGTGGCGACGGCCGCGCCCCGGGCCAGCACCGGGCCGGGCGGCAGCCCCTGGCTGCGGCGGGCGGCGACGACCCGGGCCACCTCCTGCTCGACCGGGATGAAGACGCCGATGCCGAGGGTGAACACGATCGACCAGAGCACCGACAGCGAGGAGTAGTCGGCGAGGTCGAGGGCGTGCCCGGCCACCGCGAGGTGCACGTAGGAGGCGAGCCCGAGCAGGGCCAGCCCGCCTCCGACGGCGAGGGTGCCGGGCGGGACGAGGTGGAGCAGTCGCCGCATCACCGGCGGATGAGCGCCAGGGTGAGCACCGCGAAGGCCCGACCCAGGTAGATCATCGCCTTGGCGGGGGAGTGGCTGGGGGTGCCCGCCATCCGCTTGCGCATGGCCACCGGCACCTGACGGATCCGGTAGCCGCGGCGGGCGGTGTGCACCAGCGTCTCCACCGTGTCGCCCAGGTACTCCGCCGGGTACCAGCCGGCGAACATCTCGATGACCCGCCGGTTGGCGGCCCGGAAGCCGGAGGTGGTGTCGGTCAGTCTGGTCCTGGCGACCCGGGAGAGCACCCCGGACAGCATGACCATCGCCCAGCGTCGGGGACCGCGCACGGAGTAGTCGCCCTCGCCGGCGAACCGGGCCCCGATGACCAGGTCGTTGTCGTCGAGCAGGTCGACCAGCTTGGGCACGTAGCGCGGGTCGTGCTGGCCGTCGGCGTCGATCTGGATCGCCACGTCGTAGTCGTTGTCCCGGGCGTAGCGGTAGCCCAGCCGCATCGCCCCGCCCACCCCGAGGTTGTACGGGAGCTTGGCCACCCGGGCGCCGGCGGCGGCGGCCACCGCGGCGGTGCGGTCGGTGGAGCCGTCGTCGACCACGAGCACGTCGACGCCGGGCAACTCGCCACGGACCTCGCCGACCACGTCGGCGATCGACCCGGACTCGTTGAGCGCGGGGATGATGATCAGGACGCGCTTGCCGTTAACCATCGTGGGACACCAGTTCGTCTCGGGCGGCGGTGCCGGTCTGGGCGGTTTCGGCGAGGCGGGCGGCTCGTTCCGCGTCGATCTGCGCGCGGAGCAGGGCGAAATCCTCGGCCAGGGTGCGGGTCTCCTCCTCCAGCGCGCTCACCTCCCAGCTCAGGTGCACGCAGACCAGCAGCAGGAAGACGATGCCGAGGAAGAGCACGAGGCTGACGCCGGAGACCACGCCGAAGAAGCCGGCCACGTTGTCCAGCAGCCGGGGGAACAGCGACAACGGGATCACGATGACCAGGACGCCGAGCCAGAGCATGCCGTACTTCTCGCGGAGCTGGCGGCGGCGCAGCAGCTCGACGATGGTGGCGAGCAGGATCAGGCCGGTCAGACCGGTGACGAGGGTGAGCTTCATGCGACCTTCCACGGGGCGGGTGCACTGGGGGAGTCGAAGGCGTCGGACAGCGCGTCGCGCCAGTCCGGCAGCGGGGGCAGGCCGGCCTCGGCCCACCGGTCGTGCCCTAGCACACTGTACGCCGGCCGCGCGGCCGGACGCGGAAACCGGTCGCTGGTGGTGGGCCGGATCCGGTCCGGGTCGAGCCCGGCGTGCGCGAAGGCGGCGCGGGCCAGGCCGTACCAGGTGGTCCGACCGGTGCAGGTGCCGTGGTAGACCCCGGCCGGGGCCCGCCCGGCCAGCGCCGCGTCGACGAGCGCCACCAGCTGACCGGCCAGCGCGTACGACCAGGTGGGCTGGCCCTGCTGGTCGTCGACCACGTCGAGGTGCTCCCGGGTGGCGGCCAACCCGATCATGGTGGTCACGAAGTTGCGGCCGTGCGCCCCGTAGAGCCAGGCGGTCCGCACCAGGTAGCCGGTTTCGGGGAGGAATCGGACCACGGCCCGCTCCCCGGCGAGCTTGCTGCGGCCGTAGGCGTTGATCGGGTCGGTGGGGGCGTCCTCGGCGTACGGGGTGTCCGCGTCGCCGGCGAAGACGTAGTCGGTGGAGACGTGCACCAGCCGCGCGCCGTGCTCGGCGCAGGCGCGGGCCAGGTGGGCGACCGCGTCGCCGTTGACGGCGGTGGCCGCCGCCTCGTCCCGTTCGGCGCCGTCGACGTCGGTCCACGCGGCGGCGTTGACCACCACCTGGTGACCGGTGACGGCGGCCCGGACCGCCCCGGCGTCGGTGACGTCGAGGTCGCTGCGGGTGGCGGCGGTCACCTGGAGGTCGTCCCGGGTGGCCAGCACGGCCAGCAGGTCCCGGCCGAGCATGCCGCCCGCGCCGGTGACCAGGATCCGGGTCATGCGCCCGGGGCCGTCTTGAGCGGCTCCCACCAGGCCCGGTTGTCCCGGTACCAGGCGACGGTCCGGGCCAGGCCCGTCTCCAGGTCGATGCTCGGGGCGTACCCCAGCTCGGTGTTGATCTTGCTGATGTCGAGCGAGTAGCGGCGGTCGTGGCCCTTGCGGTCGGTGACCGGGACGACCCGGTCCCAGCCGGCGTCGCACGCCTCCAGCAGCCGGCCGGTCAGCTCCTTGTTGCTCAGCTCGGTGCCGCCGCCGATGTGGTAGACCTCGCCCGCGCGGCCGGCGTGCGCCACCATCGCGATGCCCCGGCAGTGGTCGTGCACGTGCAGCCAGTCCCGGACGTTGCCGCCGTCGCCGTAGAGCGGCACGGTCCCGCCGTCGAGCAGGTTGGTGACGAACAGCGGGACGACCTTCTCCGGGTACTGGTACGGCCCGTAGTTGTTGGAGCAGCGGGTGACCACCACGTCCATCCCGTGGGTCCGGTGGTAGGCCAGCGCCAGCAGGTCGGAGCCGGCCTTGGCGGCCGAGTACGGCGAGTTCGGCGCGAGCGGCCAGGTCTCCGTCCAGGACCCCTCGTCGATCGAGCCGTACACCTCGTCGGTGGAGACGTGCACGAACCGGCCGGTGCCGTGCCGCAGCGCGGCGTCCAGCAGGGTCTGGGTGCCGAGCACGTTGGTGGTGACGAACGGCGCGGCGCCGGTGATCGAGCGGTCGACGTGCGACTCGGCGGCGAAGTGCACGATCACGTCGTGCCCGGCCACCACCTCGTCGACCGTCGCCGGGTCGCAGATGTCGCCCCGGACGAACCGCAGCCGGGGGTCGTCGCGCACCGGGAGGAGGTTGTCGAGGTTGCCGGAGTAGGTGAGCTTGTCCAGCACGGTCACCACGGCGGGCTCGACGGCGGGCACCCCGGAGGCGTCGCCACCGGGCACACCCAGCAGCATCCGTACGTATTCCGACCCGATGAATCCGGCTCCGCCGGTGACGAGAATCCTCACGGGGACGGAAGTGTACGCGCATCCGGCGGCCCGGCCGGGGACCGCGACCCCGGTGTCCGGTTCGCGTCGGTCCCGGTAGGCTCCCCCGGTGCGTGGAATCCTTCTCGCTGGTGGCACCGGGTCGCGGCTGTGGCCGCTCACCCGTGCGGTGTCCAAGCAGCTGATGCCGATCTTCGACAAGCCGATGGTCTACTATCCGCTCTCGACGCTGGTGATGTCCGGGATCCGGGAGATCCTGGTGATCACCACGCCGGAGGACCAGGACCAGTTCCGGCGGCTGCTCGGCGACGGCAGCCAGTGGGGGCTGCGGCTGGAGTACGTCGCCCAGGCCCGCCCGGAGGGCATCGCGCAGGCCTTCGTCCTCGGCGCGGACTTCGTCGGCGACGACTCGGTGGCGCTGGTGCTGGGCGACAACATCTTCCACGGCGCCGGCCTCGGCCGGCAGTTGGCCGACAACGGTGACCTGGTCGGCGGGCGGGTCTTCGCGTACCCGGTGGCCAACCCGCAGGCGTACGGCGTGGTCGACTTCGACGCCAGCGGACGGGTGCTGTCGATCGAGGAGAAGCCGGCCCGCCCGAAGTCCCGCTACGCGGTGCCGGGCCTCTACTTCTACGACAACCGGGTGGTCGAAATCGCCGCCGGGCTCACCCCGAGTGCCCGGGGCGAGTTGGAGATCACCGCGGTCAACGAGGCGTACCGGCTGACCGGGGAGCTGTCGGTGTCCGTGCTGGACCGGGGCACCGCCTGGCTGGACACCGGCACCTTCACCTCGATGATGCAGGCCGGCGAGTTCGTCCGGGTGATCGAGGAACGGCAGGGCATGAAGATCGGCTGCGTCGAGGAGGTCTGCTGGCGGGCCGGCCTGATTGACGACGACCAGCTCCGCGCGTTGGCCGAGCCGCTGCTCAAGAGCGGTTACGGTGACTACCTGCTCGAACTGCTGGCCGACAAGCACGACGAGGCGGTGCTGCGCGCCGCGCAGCCGGGAACGGAGAACCCGCGGTGAAGATTCGTCCGCTGAGTATCGAGGGCACCTGGGAGGTCACGCCGCAGCAGCACGGCGACCCGCGGGGCCTGTTCATGGAGTGGTACCGGTTCGACCACCTCGCCGAGGCGGTGGGCCATCCGCTGCGGCTGGCCCAGGCCAATCTGTCGATCTCCGGACGGGGGGTGGTGCGCGGCATCCACTTCGCCGACGTCCCGCCCGGCCAGGCGAAGTACATCACCTGCGTCCGTGGCGCGGTGCTGGACGTGGTGGTGGACCTGCGGATCGGCTCGCCGACCTTCGGCCGGTGGGAGGGTGTCCGGCTCGACGACACCGACCGGCGGGCGGTCTACCTGGCCGAGGGGCTGGGGCACGGCTTCTGCGCGCTGACCGAGGACGCCACCCTGACCTACTTCTGCTCGACCACCTACAACCCGACCGGGGAGCACGGGGTGCATCCCCTCGACCCCGAGCTGGGCATCGAGTGGCCGGTCGAGACGCCGCAGCTGTCCGCCCGGGACGCGGCGGCCCCGTCGTTCGCGCAGGCCCGCGCGGCCGGTCTGCTGCCGGACTACGCGTCCTGCCAGTCCTTCGTGGCCGGGTTGGGGCCGACCGGAATGTCGTACTCGGACGGGATCTGACCGGCCGGACCGCACCAGCTGTGCTGTGACAGTGACGAACCGACCCTCCGGGCGGCTAGTGTCACACCATGGAGCGGCGAATCTTCGGCCTCGAGACCGAGTACGGCGTCACCTGTACCTACCGCGGGCAGCGCAGGCTGTCCCCTGACGAAGTAGCCCGGTACCTCTTCCGCCGGGTGGTGTCCTGGGGCCGGTCGAGCAACGTGTTCCTGCGCAACGGTGCCCGGCTCTACCTGGACGTCGGGTCGCACCCGGAGTACGCCACTCCGGAGTGCGACTCGGTCACCGACCTGGTCGCCCACGACCGGGCCGGGGAGCGGATCCTGGAGGGCCTGCTCGTCGACGCGGAGAAGCGGCTGCACGACGAGGGCATCGCGGGTGAGATCTACCTGTTCAAGAACAACACCGACTCGGCCGGCAACTCGTACGGCTGCCACGAGAACTACCTGGTGTCCCGGCACGGTGAGTTCGGCCGGCTCGCCGACGTGCTCATCCCGTTCCTGGTCACCAGGCAGTTGATCTGCGGGGCGGGCAAGGTGTTGCAGACCCCGCGCGGGGCGGTCTACTGCCTGTCTCAGCGGGCCGAGCACATCTGGGAGGGCGTCTCCTCGGCGACCACCCGCAGCCGGCCGATCATCAACACCCGCGACGAGCCGCACGCCGACGCCGAGCGGTACCGCCGGCTGCACGTCATCGTCGGCGACTCCAACATGAACGAGGTCACCACCCTGCTCAAGGTGGGCTCGGCCGACATCGTGCTGCGCATGATCGAGGCCGGGGTGGTGATGCGTGACCTGTCGCTGGAGAACCCGATCCGGGCGATCCGCGAGGTGTCGCACGACATCACCGGCCGGCGTAAGGTGCGGCTCACCTCCGGCAAGGAGGTCAGCGCGCTGGAGATCCAGCAGGAGTACCTGGCCCGCGCCACCGAGTTCGTCGAGCGCCGGGGCGGCGACCAGACCGCCAAGCGGGTGGTCGAGCTGTGGGGTCGGGTGCTGAACGCGGTGGAGAGCGGCAACCTCGACCCGGTGGCCCGGGAGGTCGACTGGGTGAGCAAGCTCCGGCTGATCGAGCGGTACCAGCGCAAGCACGACCTGCCGCTGTCGCACCCCCGGGTCGCGCAGATGGACCTGGCCTACCACGACCTGCGCCGCGGTCGCGGCCTGTACGGGCTGCTCGAACGGCGCGGTCAGGTGGACCGGGTGGCGACCGACCCGGAGATCTTCGAGGCCAAGGAGACCCCGCCGCAGACCACCCGGGCCCGGCTGCGCGGCGAGTTCATCCGGCACGCCCAGGAGAAGCGGCGCGACTTCACCGTCGACTGGGTGCACCTGAAGCTCAACGACCAGGCGCAGCGCACGGTGCTCTGCAAGGACCCGTTCCGGGCGTACGACGAGCGGGTGGAGCGGTTGATCGCCAGCATGTGACCCGGTGGGCCGGCGGCGGCACCGTCCCGCCGGCCCACCGGTACGCTGGCGGGGCGATGAACACTTCCGAACCCGCCGACGGTGAGCGCGGCGACACCGAGCGGCTCACCTGGATCGAGCGCCGCCGGGCGAAGATCCGGGACGAGATCGCCCGCAACCGCCGGGGCGAGTACACGGTGCCGACCTGGGTGCTGGCGGCGGCGCTGGTCGCCATCGTGGGCGGCTGGCTCGCGTTGATCTTCCTGGTCGGCTGAGCCGCGGCCCACGCCGTGCGGTCCCCACCGGGCCGCCCCGGAGCGCTGACCGCCCGGGTCAGCCGGCCAGGCCGGCGGCGTGCCGGCCGGCCGCCGCCGCCGCGAGGAAGTAGGCGTGGTCGGCGTCCAGACCACGGCCCATCGTGGACAGTCGCACCGGCAGGGCGCGCAGCGCGGCGTCCAGCCCGTCGGTGTCGACCCGGACCACGGTGTGCCGGTCGGCCAGCGGGGTCAGCGCGGCGTCCACCCGGGCCGAAAGCTCCGGCGGCAGGCCGTCCGGCACCACCAGCTCCGCCGGGGCCAGCGCCACCCGGCCGTACGCGGTGAGGCTGTGGTGCGACACCCCCCGGTGCCGGGGGCGGGCGTCGGCGTCGGAGATCCGCAGCGACCCGACCGGCCGGCCGCCCAGCACCGCCACCGCGTTGACCGCCTCACCGACGGCGACGCCGGAGAACCCCCACCGGGTGCCGGTACCCAGGTTGCCCGGCCCCTGCGCGACGATCGCCACGTCGGCGCGGAGCACGTGCCGGGCGGCCAGCAGACCGGTGTGCAGGGTGGCCGCCTCCAGGTCCCCGCCGAAGGCCTGCCCGACGCTGACCGTGCCGACCAACGCGTCCCTTAGCCCGTCGAGGGTGCGGGAGAACCAGGCGGGCAGCGCGCCGCCGTCGGTGAGCAGGTAGGCCACCCGGGCCCGGGTGGAGTCGGCGTGGATGCCGGCGAGGATGGCCGGCAGGGCGGAGTGCAGGTCGGCGGTGACCACCGGCAACCCGTCCAGGTCGTCGACGGCGGCAAGCAGCGCGTGGTGCGGCGACGCCTCCTCGTCGACCCCGAGCATGATCGGCTGGAGCGGGGTGTAGCGGGCCTTGACCAGGTGCCCGGCGTCGCGGGTGTCGCCGGCCTGCGGCGGGTCGGCGGGCAGCCGGTCGGGCAGGGCGACCACCAGGGCGTACCCGCCGGTGCCGAGGCCCATCAGCAGCGCGCCGGCGTTGAGCAGCACCCGGTCGCCGGGGACGGGGTCGCCGACCAGCTCCGGGTAGGCCAGCGCGCGCATGGGGGCCCCGTCGGGCAGGGCGACGTCGATCTCCACCGCGCCGGCCCACCGTCGCCGTACCGTCGTGACCGTCCCGGACCGCCATCGCACCATGCCCGGCACGCTATCGCCGGCCGCCCGGCCGGCCGCGTGCGGGGCCGCCTGCGGTCAGCGCCGGCCGTCGGCCTCCTGATCGGACGGCCCGTCGGTCGCTCGCGCGTCGGCGGCCGGGCCGGGCTCCTGCTGGGTACGTCGGGCGTGGCGCCCGGCGCCGGGCAGTGACCGGGTGGGGTCGAGGAAGACGTACCCGATCTCCGGGTAGCGGTCGGTGAGCCGCCGTTCAGCCTCGTCGGCGTCGGCCTCGATGTCGGCCCCGGTCGCCCCGTCCCGGAAGTCGACCTTGGCGGCCACCAGGATGTCGTCCGGGCCGAGCTGCATGGTCAGCAGCGTGTCGACCCGGTCCACCGTCGGTAGGCCGGCCAGCTCGCGTTCGATCTCGCGGTGCAGCCGTTCGGGGACCGCCCGGCCGACCAGCAGCGAGATGTTGCTCCTGGCCAGAATGGCGGCGACGACGAGCAGCAGCAGGCCGATCAGGATCGAGGCGACGCCGTCGAACAGCTCGTCGCCGGTCCACTGCGACAGGCCCAGCCCGACCCCCGCGATGAGCAGGCCGATCAGGGCGGCGCTGTCCTCCAGGAACACCGCCTTGACGGTGGTGTCGGCGGTCAGCCGCAGGAACCGGCGCGGGGTGGTCCCCCAGCGGCGGGACTCGCCGCGCACCTGGCGTACCGCGCGGGCCAGCGACACCGACTCGATGACGAACGAGACCGCCAGCACCACGTACGAGATCAGGTAGTCGCCGCTGTGCTCGTGCACCAGGATGGTGGTCACACCGTGGGTGATTGCGAAGCCGGCACCGGCCACGAAGGTGAACAGCGCGGCCAGGAACGCCCAGACGTAGCTCTCCTTGCCGTACCCGAACGGGTGCCGGACGTCGGCGGGCCGGGCACCCCGGCGCAACGCCAGGTAGAGCAGCACCTCGGTGGTGGTGTCGGCGACCGAGTGGGCCGCCTCGGAGAGCATCGCCGCCGAGCCGGACACGATCCCGGCGACCAGCTTCGCCACCGCGATGGCGAGGTTCGCCGCCCCGGCCACCACCACCGTGCCGACGCTCTCGCTGTTGCCTTCGGCCTCCGCCATGCGGTCACCGTAAGTCCGCCGGGCCGCCCGCGCTGGGCGGTGGGGTGTCCGTCACGCCACACCCCGTGTGGATGCACGGGTATCCCGCCCGGGCTGCTAGCGTTCACCCCGTGTCGCGGAGTCGTACCGAACGCCTGGTCAACCTGGTGATCTGTCTGCTGTCCACCCGGCGGTTCCTGACCGCCGCGCAGATCGCCGCGACCGTGCCCGGCTACGAGCACGATCCGGAGGACGCCCGGGAACACGAGGCCTTCCAGCGCAAGTTCGAGCGGGACAAGGCGGAGCTGCGCGAGCTGGGCGTGCCGCTGGAGACCGGCACGGCCAGCGTCTTCGACACCGAGCCCGGTTACCGGATCGCCCACCGGGAGTACGCCCTGCCCGACATCCCGCTCGAACCGGACGAGGCCGCCGCGGTGGGTATCGCCGCCCGGTTGTGGCAGCACGCCGGGCTGGCCGCCGCCGCCTCGTCCGGGCTGGCCAAGCTGCGGGCGGCCGGGGTGGACGTCGACCCGCAGGCCACCCTGGGGCTGGAGCCGATGGTCACCGTCGACCCGTCCTTCGCGCCGCTGACCGCCGCCGCCCGGGACCGTCGGGAGGTCACCTTCGACTACCGGGTGCCGGACGGGGACGCCCCGACCCGCCGCCGGTTGCAGCCGTGGGGCGTGGTCTGCTGGCGGGGCCGCTGGTACGTCGTCGGTCACGACCGGGACCGGGCGGCGACCCGCTGCTTCCGGCTCTCCCGGGTGGTGGGCGCGGTCCGGCTCACCGGTGCGCCGGGGGCCTACGAACCGCCCCACGGGATCGACCTGATCAGCCACGTGGCCCGCTGGTCCGGGCCGGTCGAGCGGACCGGCCGGGCCACCGTGCTGGCCGCCGCCGGTCGGGCCGCCGGCCTGCGCCGGTGGGCCGTGCAGAGCGTGCCCGGCCCGGACGGCGACCGGCTGGTGCTGCCCTACGCCGATCCGGAGTCCCTGGCCGGTCAGCTCGTCGGCTACGGCCCCGACGTGCGGGTCCTGGAGCCACCCGAGGTGCGCGACGCGGTGATCCAACGGCTCAAGGAGATCGCCGCCCGGCACGACGAGCTGGCCGTGACCGGGGGTGCCCGGTGACCCGCCCCGCCGCCCGGGGCGGCTCCCGCACCTCCGCCGACCGGCTGGCCCGGCTGCTCAACCTGGTGCCCTACCTGTTGGCCCGGCCGGGTATCGAGGTGGCCGAGGCCGCCGGTGACCTGGGCGTGACCGAACGGCAGCTCCGCGAGGACCTGGAGCTGCTCTGGGTCTGCGGGCTGCCCGGCTACGGCCCGGGTGACCTGATCGACATGGCCTTCGACGGCGACCGGGTGACGATCACCTACGACGCCGGCATCGACCGGCCCTTGCGGCTCACCCCGGACGAGGCGCTCGCTCTGGTGGTGGCGTTGCGGATGCTCGCCGAGACACCGGGGGTGGCCAACCGGGAGGCCATCGAACGCGCCCTTGCCAAGATCGAGAACGCGGCCGGTGACCTGGTGGGCGCCCCGGTGGAGGTCCGGCTGCCCGGCGAGAGCCCGCGGGTGCAGGAGCTGCGGGCCGCGGTGGAGCGCCGTCGGGCGCTGCGGATCACCTACTACACCGTGGCCCGGGACGAGAGCACCGAGCGCACCATCGACCCGCTGCGGATGCTGATGGTCGACGGCCGGGCGTACGTCGAGGCGTGGTGCCGCCGGGCCGAGGCGGTCCGGTTGTTCCGGGCCGACCGGATCGACGCGGTGGTCGAGCTGGACGAGCCGGCCGTGGTGCCGCCGCAGGCCCGACCGCACGACCTGCGGCAGGGGGTGTTCCGCCCGGCGCCGGACCTGCCGCTGATCACCCTGCGGATCGGCCGGGGGGAGCGCTGGATCACCGAGTACTACCCGTGTGAGCGGATCGAGGTCGACGGCGACCGGTGGGTGGTGTCGCTGCGGGTGACCGACCTGGGCTGGGCCCGCCGCTTCGTGCTCGGGCTCGGGCCGGACGTCACCGTGGTCGCCCCAGCCGAGCTGGCCGTCCAGGTCCGCGCCCAGGCCGCCGCCGCGCTGGAGGCGTACGCCACCCCGGTGCTCCCGGCGGGCGCGGGGACCGCCCGGTAGGCTGACCGCCGTGGTGAAGTGGATCGTTCTCGCGGTGCTGCTGTTCGCGCTGGTCGTGTTGGCCCTGGCGGTCCGTCCGGTGCTGGTGCGGCTGCCCCGGTTGCGCCGCGCGGCGGTGGCGTTGCAGCGCCGCCAGGCCGACGCGGAGGCGCTGCGGCTCAGCGCCGAGGCGTTGCAGGAACGGGCCGAGGCGCTGCAGCGGCAGACCGACACGACCCAGCAGCGCCTGGAACTCATCAGGGCCAAGCGCGGGCAGTGATCGACACCGGTCGGTGCGCGGTGCGTCCGCAGCGCGTCCGGCGTCCGGTTTCCGCAGCTCCGCACCCGTCCAGGTGGTTGACGGGACAGTCAGCGGTGGTCGAGACTTCACCGGCCGGGCCGCATCAGCGGTGGCCCGGCGGGTGGCGGCAGCCCGTCGCGCACGTACGATGGGCTGCGACACACCCTTCGACACAGAGCGACTGGAGCTTCCCATGGGTGCCCTCAAGCCGTGGCACATCGCCGTACTCGTGGTCGTGCTGATCCTGCTCTTCGGCGCGAAGCGGCTTCCCGACGCGGCCCGTTCGCTCGGCCGTTCGCTGCGGATCATCAAGGCGGAGACCAAGAGCCTGGCCGACGACGACCGCGACCTGGCCGAGAAGGCCGACGCGCAGGCCGGCTACCAGCCGCTGCCGCCCCAGCAGCAGCCTGTGCAGCAGCAGCCGTACGCGCCGCAGCCCCAGCAGCAGTACGCCGCCCCGCAGCCGCAGCAGCAGTACGCCCCGCAGCAGGCTCCGCAGCAGCCGGTCGCCCCGCCGGTCGACCCGGTGCAGCGCGTCCGCGACAACTGACCGAAGGGCCCGATCACCGTGGCCTTCGCGCTCCGCAAACGCGGCCCCAGCACCTTCGAACGGGCCGCCGACGGCTCTATGACCCTCATGGAGCACATCCGCGAACTGCGCAACCGTCTGTTCCGCGCCTCGCTGGCGATCGTGGTGGGTTTCGGGGTGGGCATCTGGCTCGCGGGCCCGGTGCTGCACCTCCTCCAGCAGCCCTACTGCGACCTGCCCAAGGCCCGGCTGGCCAACGGGACGTGCAACTTCGTCCAGCTCGGTCCGGCGGACCTGTTCCTGCTCCAGCTCAAGGTGGGGCTCTGGGTCGGCCTGATCGTGGCCGCCCCGGTCTGGCTCTACCAGCTCTGGGCGTTCATCGCCCCGGGCCTGCACCGGCACGAGCGGCGGTACGCGTACGTCTTCACCGGGCTGGCGGCGCCGTTGTTCGCCGCGGGCGCGGTGCTGGCCTACTTCGTCACCTCCAAGGGCCTGGAGTTCCTGCTCAACGTCTCCGGTGGTGGTGACATCACCACCACCCTGGACATCACCCGCTACATCTCGTTCATCACCAACCTGATCCTGCTGTTCGGGGTGGCGTTCGAGTTCCCGCTGCTGGTGCTGATGCTCAACTTCGTCGGGCTGGCCAGTGCCCGGAAGCTGCTGGGCTGGTGGCGGGTGGCGATCTTCGTGTTCTTCGCCTTCTCCGCCGTGGTGACGCCCACCCCGGATCCGTTCGGGATGACCGCGTTGGCGCTCTGCCTCTCCGCGCTCTACTTCGCCGCGGTCGGGGTGGCGTTCCTCAACGACCGGCGCAAGGGTCGGGGCAGGAAGGCCTACGCGGGGTTGAGCGACGACGAGGTGTCGCCGCTGGAGCTGGACGACGACCCGGTGGTGGCCACCCCGGAGCTGGAGCTGTCCGGTCCGGTGGGCGGCGTCGAGCCGGTGGCCCCGCCCCGGCCGGTCGACCGCCGCTACGACGACATGACCTGACCGTCCCGGTTCCGCGTCACCCGACGCCGCTCCCGCCTGCCGGGAGCGGCGTCGGCCGTTGTGCCCCGCTCGGGTGGGTACGGGTCGGTCGTTGACCGCGCGGGCGCGCCGGAGGCCACCGGTTCCCACCTCTTCGCTCTCTATTGGTGTGTTGCAAGCTACAAGATGTCTGCTCTCTCTCGGGAAGTATTGCCATCCCGACCCGCGTTGCCCGGTACGACAGCAGTACCGAGCCGAAGGAGTGTGAGATGTCCGTCGTCGTCACCGGGGCCACCGGCCACCTGGGCCGCCTGATCGTGGAGTCGCTGCTGCGTCGGGACGTGCCCGCCGCGCAGATCGTGGCCCTCGGGCGGGACGTGGGCCGGCTCACCGATCTCGCCGACCGGGGCGTCCGGGTGCGGGCGGCCGACTACCACGATCCGGACTCGCTGCGGGACGCCTTCACCGACGCCGAGAAGCTGATGTTCGTCTCCGGCAGCGAGGTCGGCCAGCGGGTTCCCCAGCACCGCAACGTCGTCGCCGCCGCCCGGCAGGCCGGTGTCGGTCTGGTCGCCTACACCAGCATCACCCGGGCCGACACCTCGGACATGGTGCTGGCCGGCGAGCACCGGGTCACCGAGGAGGACCTGCGCGACTCCGGTCTGCCCCTCGTGCTGCTGCGCAACAGCTGGTACCTGGAGAACTACACCGGTCAACTGGCCACCTACCTGGCCCACGGGGTCGCCGGGTCGGCCGGCGACGGTCGGGTCAGCGCCGCCACCCGGGCGGACTACGCCGAGGCCGCCGCCGAGGTGCTCACCACCGAGGGGCACGCCGGCCGGGTCTACGAGCTGGGCGGTGCGGCGTTCACCCTGACCGAGTTGGCCGCCGAGGTGTCCCGCCAGAGTGGACGGGAGGTCCGCTACACCGACCTGCCGGAGCCGGCGTACACCGAGCTGCTGGTCTCGGCCGGGGTGCCCGAGGCGTACGCCGCCGTCCTCGCCGACGCCGACCGTGGCCTGGCCCGGGGTGAGCTGTACGCGCCCGTCGAGGACCTGGAGAAGCTGCTCGGCCGCCGCCCGACCAGCCTCGCCGAGGCGATCCGCGCCGCCCTCTGACGATCCTCGCCGGCCCGTCGCGCGACGGGCCGGAGCGCGGGCGCGTCGCCGCCGGCCCGGCCCACGACGGGTGGGCCGGCCGGTCGGCTCAGCGGGGCGGGGGTGCCCCGGTGAAGGACGTGGCGTGGTCGACGGCCCACTGGCGGAAGGTCCGCGCCGGTCGGCCGAGGAGGTCGGCGACCGTCGAGGTGACGTACGCGGGGCGGCCCGTCGCGGCGTTCCAGGCGGCCAGGAGCATGTCCACGGCCGGCCGGGCGTCTTCCGGGGCCTGCCGCCGGAACTCGTCGGGCGGCAGCTCCTCGAACGTCAGCCGGCGGCCGAGCGCGTCACCGAGGAGGCGTACCTGTTCGGCCTGGGTGAGCGACTCCGGGCCGGTCAGCACGTGGTCGCCGGCGGCGTCTCCGTCCGCGCGCAGGGTCCGCGCGATGACCGCGGCCACGTCCCGGTCGTCGACCGGTGCGGTCTCGGCGGTGCCGTAGGGCCACCGGACCACGCCGTCGCCCCGGACCGCGGCGGACCACCAGTGCAGGGCGTTCGACGCGAACATCCCGGGCCGGACGATGGTGGAGTCGAGGCCGGCGGCCGCGATGAGCCGTTCGATCTCGGCGTGCCGGGCCGCCATCGGGTTCGGCTGCTGGAAGAACGGGTGCGGGGTGCGGTGCGGTGCGGACAGGTAGACGACCCGCCGGGGCTCGGCGGCCAGCCGGTCGACGACGGCCGCCGCGGTCCGCAGCGGGGCGGTCCAGACCAGAAGGACCGTGTCGACGGCGCGTAACGCGGGGTCGAGTGAGCCCGGCTCGGTGAGGTCGCCGGTGACGGTCTCGACGGTGCCGGGCAGGTCCGTCGCCGCGCCGGGGCGGCGGACCAGGGCCCGGACCGGCACGCCCGCGTCGGTCAGGAGGTCGACCACGGCGCGGCCGATCCGCCCGGTCGCCCCGGTGACGAGCACCGGAGGGCCTCCCGTGGCGGTCATGGCAGCCTCGCCGGCGTCGAGGGGGTACGGCGGGTGTCGGTCTGTCCCATGGGTGCCATCATTTCGTTACCGAGTTAAAAAAGCAACCTGGTAACTAATGTTACCGTCAGGCGGTGAGTGAACCGGTCGGACTGCGGGCCCGCAAGAAGCTCCGCACCCGGGACGCGATCGCCGACGTGGCGATCACGCTGTTCCTGGCGCGCGGATTCGACCAGGTGCCGGTCTCCGACGTCGCCGCCGCGGCCGAGGTGTCGAAACCGACCCTGTTCCGCTACTTCGCCACCAAGGAGGACCTGCTCCTGCACCGCTTCGCCGACCACCTCGGCGAGCCGGCCCGGGTGGTCCGTGACCGGCCCCCCGGGATGCCGCCGGTCGAGGCGCTGCACCGGCACTTCCGGGCCGGTCTCGACCGCTGCGAGCCGGTCACCGGCCTCAACGACCACCCCGAGGTGGTGGCGTTCCACCGGCTGGTGTTCACCACCCCCAGCCTGGCGGGACGGCTGCTGCGGTATCTGGAGGACGACGAGGACGCCCTGGCCGCCGTCCTCGACCCGGGGGTCCGGGGCCGGCTGCTGGCGGCCCAGGTGATCGCGGTGCAACGGGTGCTGGCCCGGACCAACTGGCAGCGGATCGCCGCCGGGCGCAGCGCAGGCCAGGTGCTGCCCGAGGCGGTCGCCGACGCCGACGACGCCTTCGCCCGGCTCCGCCGCTGCACCGACGACCACTGACCCGGCGCACCCGTGCGGACCCCACCACGGCCGGCGTCGCCGGGCGGGTGAACCGGGCGGTTCCCCGCCGCCGCGGGTATGGTGCGGGAGACGTGTCAGGCGGGACGGGCCGGTGGGTTTGCGCAGCGACGACCACCGCCACCATGCAGGACCGCCGCCGACCACCGCCAGGTTGGAGGGCCGCCGCCGACCACCGCCACGGTGGAGGACCGCCGTCGTCCCGCGGTCCCGCCGCCACCGGAACGCCCGCCGGAAAGGAGCCGCGCGATGAGATCCCTGCCGCTCACCCCGCACGACGCCCTGGCCGAACTCGGTCGGCTCCGACTCGACGAGACCGGCGTGGACGAGGTGCTCCGGATGGTCGCCGACCTGGCCCGAAGCAGCCTGCGCGGCGCGTCGGAGGTGTCGGTCACCCTGCTACGCGGCAGCAGCCCGCAGAGCGTCGCGGTCACCGGCGACGTCGCGCTGCTGCTCGACGAGTGGCAGTACCGGCAGGGGCACGGGCCGTGCCTGGACGCCTCGATCACCGGTGACACCCTCACCGTGGTCGACACCGGCACCGAGAAACGCTGGCCGGCCTGGGCGTCCCGGGCCGTCGACGCGGGCGTCGGCAGCGTGGTCGCCATCGGCCTGCCGATCCAGGAGGCGGTGGTCGGCGCCCTCAACCTCTACGGCACCGCCCGCCACGCGTTCGACGCCGAGACGGTGGAGTTGGCCCAGACCTTCGCCGCGTACGCCGCGGTGGCGCTGGCCAACGCCCACCTGTACGCCAGCGCCACCACGCTGGCCGCGCAGATGCGTACGGCGATGGAGAGCCGGGCGGTGATCGAGCAGGCCAAGGGGATCATCATGGGTCAACGCCGGTGCACCGCCGACGAGGCGTTCGGCATCCTCGCCACCATCTCGCAGGACACCAACCGCAGACTGCGCGACGTCGCCGCCGCCCTGGTCGGTCGGGCCACCGCGGGCACCCGCTGAACCCCCGTGTCTCAGCGGTCGGCGGCGGTGGGCTGACCGGGCACCGGTCGGACGACCTGCTGGACCAGGGCGTCCGCCACGTCCCGCAGCTTGCGGTTGGAATTCTGCGACACCCGGGCCAGCATGCCGAACGCCTCGTCGGCCGTGCACCGGCGTTGACCCATGATGATCCCCTTGGCCTGCTCGATCACCGCCCGGTTGCGCATCGCCTCCTGCATCTGTGCGGCCAGCGTGGCGGTGCTGTCGTACAGGTGGGCGTTGGCCAGCGCCACCGCGGCGTGACCGGCGATCGTCCGGGCCGGCTCGGCCACCCGGCCGAACGCGTCCGGTCGGGTGCCGTAGAGGTTGAGGGCGCCGACCACCGCCTCCTGGATCGGCAGGCCGATGGACATGCAGGAGCGCACCCCGGCGGCGTACGCCAGGGCCGACCACTCCGGCCAGCGCCGCTCCCCGGTCGTGTCCGCGACGATCAGCACGGCACCGGTGGCGGCCGCGTCCAGGCACGGGCCACGCCCCTGCTCGTACTGCCAGGTGTCGAGCTTGAGGGCCAGCTCATCGGTGTGGGCGGCGGTCTTCGCCTCGGTGCCGTGCACCAGGGTCACGGTGACCTCGGCGGCGTCCGGGATGCTGTCCCGGGCCACCTCGGTGATCCGGGTCAGCACGGCGTCGAGGCCCATCTCGTCGTGGCGGATGGACCCCAACCGGAGGACAGCCCCGGTGATGTCGAGTGGTGACTGCGGCATGCGTCTGGACGTCCTTGCGAACCGGCGCGAACCCACCGGTGCAGCCGGCGGCGCGTGACGATCGGTCCGTTTCGGTGGGCCGTCGTTGCGGCTCCACCGGGGACGGACCGGGGACCGCGCCACTGCTTGACGCTCGCTCACGACGCCGCCTGGGGCGTCGGACGCGGAGTACCACTGTACCGGTCGGCCGGCGGCGACATGCGACGGACACCGCCGCGGCGGTCGTTTCCGAGGTGGTGTCCGGGCCGGGCGCCGGGGGATGATGACAGCCGACGACGACAGGGGGAGCGGACGGATGACGGTGGAGATTCCGCGTGGGGGCCGGGTGTTGTTCATCGGCGACAGCATCACCGACGCCGGACGGGACCGGGCCGACGGCGCCGACCTGGGCGTGGGCTGGGCGATGATGGCCGCCGCCTGGTTCACCGCGCGGCACCCCGGCCACCGGGTGGCGTTCCGCAACCGGGGTGTCGGCGGTGACCGGGTACGGGACCTGCGCGCCCGGTGGACCGACGACTGCCTGGCGCTGGCCCCGCAGGTGGTGTCGGTGCTGATCGGGATCAACGACACCTGGCGGCGGTACAGCAGCGACGAGGTCACCACGGCCGAGGAGTTCGGCACCGACTACCGGCACGTGCTGGCCGCCACCCGGGACGCGCTGCCCGACGTCCGGCTGATCCTGGTGGAGCCGTTCCTCATCCCGCTCGACGACCCGCAGCGGCGCTGGCGTGAAGACCTGGACCCGAAGGTCGAGGTGGTCCGCAAGCTGGCCGCCGAGTTCGACGCGACGCTGGTCGCGGTGGACGCGGTGTTCGGCTCCGCCGACGCCGACGACCGGGTGTGGACCGACGACGGGGTGCACCTGACCCCGCCCGGCCACGCCCTGCTGGCCCAGCGGTGGTTGGCCGCGGTCACCCCGGCCACCTGATCCCGCACCCCGTCGGCGGCCCGGGCCGAATGCCCGGGTCCGGGCGTTGCCACGGCCCGGGGTGATCCTCTACGGTCGGTCCAGCGGTTGGCGGTGCGGTCCTTTCCAACCATCACCGCCGAGCGGCCCCGTGACGGGCCGGGGCCGGTGGGGCCCCGGAACGCCCCGCCGGTGGCCCGTCGGTGGTCCCGCGTGTCCTCCTGCCCTCCCCGGTCCGCGCCCTCGCCGCGTTCGGAGTCGGTACGGTGGGAAACACGCCGAGCCGCCCGGGAGATCCCGTGTTCCTCACGCCCCACGAGCAGGACCGCCTGCTCGTCCACGTCGCCGCGGACGTCGCCCGTCGACGACGCGAGCGCGGACTGCGCCTCAACTACCCCGAAGCCGTCGCCATGATCACGGCGTTCCTCCTGGAGGGCGCCCGGGACGGCCGCTCGGTCACCGATCTGATGGCCGCCGGCCGTACCGTGCTCAGCCGCGACGACGTGCTCGACGGGATCCCCGAGATGCTGGGGGAGGTGCAGGTGGAGGCCACGTTCCCGGACGGCACCAAGCTGGTGACGGTGCACCACCCGATCCCGTGATCCCCGGGGAGATCCTGCCCGGCGACGGCCCGGTCGAGATCAACGCGGGCCGCCCGGTGACCACCCTGCTGGTGGTCAACACCGCCGACCGGCCGATCCAGGTCGGCTCGCACTACCACTTCGCCGAGACCAACCCGGGCCTGAGCTTCGACCGGTCCGCCGCGTACGGCCAGCGGCTCGCCGTACCGGCGGGGACCTCGGTGCGGTTCGAGCCGGGGATCAGCCGCACCGTCGACCTGGTGCCGCTGGGCGGCGCGCGGATCGTGCCGGGGCTGCGCGGCGAGGTCGCCGGCCCGCTCGACCGGGAGCCCGATCCCTCCGCCGGAGAGCCCGACCCGGCAGCCGGCAGGCCCGGCCCGGGCGTCGGGGAGGTCGGCCGGTGAGCGCGGTGGACCGGCGACGCTACGCCGACCTGTACGGCCCGACGACCGGCGACCGGATCCGGTTGGCCGACACCGACCTGCTGATCGAGGTGGAGGTCGACCACTGCGTCGGCGGGGACGAGGCGGTGTTCGGCGGCGGCAAGGTGATCCGCGAGTCGATGGGCCAGTCCCGGGCCACCCGGGCCGAGGGCGCGCTCGACACGGTGATCACCGGTGCGGTGGTGCTGGACCACTGGGGGGTGGCCAAGGCCGACGTCGGGCTGCGCGACGGGCGGATCGTGGCACTGGGCCGGGCCGGCAACCCGGACACCATGCCCGGCGTCCACCCGGACCTGGTGATCGGCCCGTCCACCGAGGTGATCGCCGGCAACGGGCGGATCCTCACCGCCGGGGCGGTGGACACCCACGTGCACTTCATCTGCCCGCAGATCGTCACCGAGGCGCTCACCTCGGGCATCACCACCCTGGTCGGTGGGGGCACCGG
The DNA here is from genome assembly GCF_029581315.1 of Micromonospora sp. WMMD714. NCBI lineage: Bacteria > Bacillati > Actinomycetota > Actinomycetes > Micromonosporales > Micromonosporaceae > Micromonospora > Micromonospora sp. WMMD714. The sequence goes on along the minus strand of NZ_CP120744.1, from coordinate 5,518,857 downwards.
CCCGGCCGAGGGCACCCGCGCCACCACGGTCACCCCGAACGCCTGGCACCTGGCCCGGATGCACGAGGCGCTGGACACCCTCCCGGTGAACGTGCTGCTGCTGGGCAAGGGCAACACGGTCTCCACCGAGGCGCTGTGGGAGCAGCTGCGGGCCGGGGCGGGTGGCTTCAAGCTGCACGAGGACTGGGGGACCACCCCGGCGGCGATCGACGCGTGCCTGCGGGTCGCCGACGCGTCCGGGGTGCAGGTGTCCCTGCACACCGACACCCTCAACGAGGCCGGGTTCGTGGCCGACACGCTGCGCGCCATCGCCGGCCGGGCGATCCACTCGTACCACACCGAGGGGGCGGGGGGCGGGCACGCGCCGGACATCATCACGGTGGCGGGGGAGCCGAACGTGCTGCCGTCGTCGACGAACCCGACCCGGCCGTACACCCGCAACACCCTCGCCGAGCACCTCGACATGCTGATGGTCTGCCACCACCTGAACCCGTCGGTGCCGGAGGACCTGGCCTTCGCGGAGAGCCGGATCCGGCCGTCCACGATGGCCGCCGAGGACCTGCTGCACGACCTCGGGGCGATCTCCATCATCGGCTCGGACTCGCAGGCGATGGGCCGGGTCGGCGAGGTGATCACCCGGACCTGGCAGAGCGCGCACGTGATGAAGCGTCGGGTGGGTGCGCTGCCCGGCGACGGGCTGGCCGACAACCACCGGGCACGCCGGTACGTGGCGAAGTACACCATCTGCGCGGCGATGGCCAACGGGCTGGAACGGGAGATCGGCTCGGTGGAGCCGGGCAAGCTCGCCGACCTGGTGCTCTGGGATCCGGCGTTCTTCGGCGTCCGGCCACACCTGGTGATCAAGGGCGGGATGATCGCGTACGCGCAGATGGGTGATGCGAACGCGTCGATCCCCACCCCGCAGCCGATGCTGCCGAGGCCGATGTTCGGCGCGTACGGCGTGGTGCCGGCCGCGACCAGCGTGGCCTTCGTCGCGCCGGCCGCGCTGGAGGCGGGCCTGCGGCTGGACGTGCGCCGTCCGCTGGTCCCGGTGGCCGACGTGCGCTCGCGGGGCAAGGCCGACCTGCCCGAGAACGGCGCGCTGCCGCGCATCGAGGTCGACCCGGACACCTTCACCGTCCGGATCGACGGGGTGGTGGTCGACCCGGAGCCGGTCGCCGAGCTGCCCATGGCGCAGCGGTACCACCTGTTCTGATGACCCCGTCGAGCATGGTGCTGTTGCTGGCCGACGGCAGGTTCCCCGCCGGGGCGCACGCCCACTCCGGTGGCCTGGAGGCGGCGGTGGCGGCCGGCCTGGTCGCCGATCCGGCCACCCTGGCCGGGTTCCTGCGCGGCCGGTTGGCCACCGGTGGGCTGGTCGCCGCCGCGTTCGCGGTGGCGGCGCACCGGGTCGCCGCTGCCGCCGACCGGCGGGCGACGCTGGCCCGGCTGGACGCCGAGCTGGACGCCCGGACCGCCGCATCGGCGCTGCGGGCGGTCTCCCGCCGGCAGGGCCGGGCACTGCTACGGGCCGGGCGGGAGATCTGGCCCGGCGGCGGGTTCGACACCCTGCCCACCAACCCGTCCGGGCCGCACCAGCCGCTGGTGCTCGGTCTGGTCGCCGCCGCCGCCGGCCTGGACCCGGTGGCGGTGGCGACCGTCGCCGCGTACGGGTCGGTGACCGGCCCGGCCAGTGCGGCGGTGCGGTTGCTCGGCCTCGACCCGTACCGGGTGCACGCGGTGCTGGCGGGGCTGGCCGGCGACTGCGACGCCACGGCGGCCCGCGCGGTCGCCACCGCCGACGATCCGCCCGAGCGGCTGCCGGCCCCGGCCGCCCCGCTCACCGACATCCACGCCGAAGTCCACACCACCTGGGAGGTGCGTCTCTTTGCGTCCTGAAACCGTATCGACGATCCCGCACGAGCAGATCGCGCATGACGAGTCCGTTCCGCACACCCACCCCGAGCCGGGGGTCGACCCGCACGCGCCGCTGCCGTCCGGCGTCCGCCCGCTGCGGGTGGGCATCGGCGGGCCGGTCGGGTCGGGCAAGACCGCCCTGGTCGCGGCGCTGTGCCGGGCCTTCGCCGACGAGCTGCGCCTCGGTGTGGTGACCAACGACATCTACACCACCGAGGACGCCGACTTCCTGCGCCGGGCCGGGGTGCTCGACCCGGCACGGATCCGGGCCGTGGAGACCGGCTGCTGCCCGCACACCGCGATCCGCGACGACATCGGCGCCAACCTGGACGCCATCGACGAGCTGGTCGACGGCGTCGGACCGCTGGACCTGGTGCTGGTGGAGAGCGGCGGGGACAATCTGACCGCCACCTTCAGTCGGGGCCTGGTCGACCGGCAGATCTTCGTGGTCGACGTCGCCGGGGGCGACAAGGTGCCCCGCAAGGGCGGCCCCGGGGTCACCGCCGCCGACCTGCTGGTCATCAACAAGACCGACCTGGCCCCGATGGTACGGGCGGACCTGTCGGTGATGGACCGGGACGCCCGTGCCCGGCGGGGGGACCTGCCGACGGTGTTCCTGTCCATCGTGGCCGATCCGCTGGCCGGCGCGGTGGCCGACTGGGTCCGCCACGAGCTGGCCCACCACCGTGGCCGGCTGGTCGTCGGCTGATGCGGGCGGTCGCCCGGTTGGTGGCGGTGGCCGACGGCCGGGGCGGCACGGTGCTGCGCGAGCTGCGGGGCGAGTCACCGCTGCTGCTGCGGCAGGCCGCCGCCACCGACGACATCCCGACGGTGTACGTCGTCGGTGGCGCGGCCGGTCCGCTGGCCGGTGACGACCTGCGGCTGACCGTCGAGGTGGGGCCGGGGGCGGCGCTGCGGGTGCGTACCGTCGCCGCCTCGGTGGCCCTGCCGGGCCGGGCCGGGGCGGTCTCCCGGATGCAGGTGGACGCGGTGGTGCACGCCGCCGGCACCCTGCTCTGGCTGCCGGAGCAGCTGGTGGCGGCGGCCGGCTGCGACCATGTCGCCGAGTCCCGGGTGGAGCTGGCCGGGGACGCCCGGCTGAGCTGGCGCGAGGAACTGGTGTGCGGCCGGTACGCCGAGCCCGCCGGGAACGTCGTGGTGACCACCTCGGTCGACTACGCCGGCCGGCCGCTGCTGCGGCAGTCCCTGGCGGTCGGTCCGGCGGCACCCGGCTGGGCCGGGCCGGCGGTGCTGGGTGGGGCGACCGCGACCGGCTCGCTGCTGCTGGTCGACCCCGCCTCCCCGCCCGGGCCGGTCGTTGCGGACGCCACCGGCGGCGTAACCCGGGGCCGGGTCCTGCCCACCGGTCCCGGTGCGGCCGCCGCCTGGCTGCCGCTGGCCGGTGGCCCGGCGGCGCTGCTCACCGCCACCGCCGCCGATGCGCAGACCCTCCGCGACCTGCTCACCACGCCCGCCGAGGCTACGGCCGGGGCGACCGCCACCGCTCGCCGCTGACGCCGCTGCGAGCCGGTGCCGAGCTGGCCGCTTTGGACCGGTGTGGAGCCCGGGCGGTCCGAGCCGGCCGCTTCGAGTCGGTGTGGAGCCCGGTCGGTTCGAGCCGGTGCGGAGTCGGCCGCTTCGGACCGGTGCGTAGCCGGGCGGTCCGAGCTGGTGCGGGAGCCGGTCAGCCGGTGCGGACGGGGTGCCGGCGCGGGCCGAGCCGGGCGGCGAGGTCGACGAGCTGACCGGTCAGCGCCGCGTCGTCGAGGACGCCGGCCAGTTCGGTGCGGACGAGGGCGTCGATGCGACCCTGTTCGCGGTGGCCCCGGGGGGTGAGGTAGGCCCGGATGCGCCGCCGGTCGAACGGATCGATCCGGCGGTGGACCAGGTTCTGGTCGACGAGCTGGTCGACGATCTTCGTCAGGGTGCCCGGTGGCAACGACTCCTCGGTGGAGACCTCGCTCATCGGGTGGCCCTGCCCGTCGGCGAGACGGCACAGCACCCGCCAGGCCTCGACGGTGAGCCCCTCGGTGGCGAGGACCGCGCCGATCCGGCGGCCGAGCAGCCGTTCGGCGCGGGTGAGCGCACGCATCAGGTCGACGGGCGTGGTGGGATCGTCGGCCATGTCTCTCCCCGTTCGGTGGGTTGCCATGTTACCGAAGCGTCCCGGTTTTCGGTCTGCTCTGGTGGCCCGCCAGGGTTGCCGGCAATCATGTCAGCATGTCCGTGCCGGTGCCCGGTCCCCGCGGCGTGCCGGAACCGTCCCCCCACCCGGGCGGGACAGCGCCCTTCCCCGACCCGGGCGGTGGCGCGCCCTTCCCCGACCCCGGTGGGACCGCGCCCTTTCCCCGTCCGGATGGGACCGCGGGCGGGGTGCCCTGGCTGACCGTCGACCGGTCGGTGGTCAGCGTCGCGCTGGTGTTCCCCATGCGGGGGCCGGCGGGCATGTTCGGCCCCACCTGTGAGCTGTGCGCCCAGCTGGCGGTCGAGGAGGTCAACCGGTCCGGCGGGGTGCTCGGCCGGGAGCTGCGGCTGGTGCCGGTCGACGGCGGGGCGGCACCGGCGGAGGTGGCCGCCGAGGTGGAGGCGCTGGTGTCCACCGGGGCGGTGCAGGGGGTGACCGGCTGGCACATCTCCTCGGTCCGGCAGGCGGTGGCCCCGCGGATCGCGCACCGGGTGCCGTACGTCTACACCGCCCTGTACGAGGGTGGGGAACGTACCGAAGGGGTCTTCCTGACCAGCGAGACCCCCGATGCCCAGCTCTGGCCGGCGATGCGGCTGCTCGCCCGGGAGCAGGGGGTCCGCCGCTGGTTCGTGGTGGGCAACGACTACGTCTGGCCGCGCCGTACCGCGCGGGCGGCCCAGCGGTACGCCCGCGACAGCGGGGCGCGGGTGTGCGGGCGGGCGTTCCTGCCGTTGGGCACCGAGAACTTCGGGCCGGTGCTGCGGGAGATCGAACGCGCCGAGGTCGACGGGGTGCTGATGCTGCTGGTGGGTGCCGACGCGGTCCGGTTCAACCGGGCCTTCGGCCGATCCGGGCTGGACCAGCGGTGTCTGCGGTTGAGCACCCTGATGGACGAGAACATGCTGTTGGCCAGCGGGATCGGCGGCACCCGTCGACTGTTCAGCACGGCCGGGTTCTTCGCCGGCCTGGTCACCCGGGAGAACCTGGACTTCCACGGCGCGTTCGCCCGCCGCTTCGGGGTGGACGCGCCACCGCTGGGCAGCCTGGGGGAGTCCTGTTACGAGGGGGTCATGCTGCTCGCCGCCCTGATCGCGCGGGCGCGCACCCTCGACGTGCGGGCGATCGGCGCGGCCGCGGACGCGGTCACCTACCACGGTCCGCGGGGTGAGCTGCGCCTGCGCCACCGGCACGTCCGCCAACGCATCTACCTCGCCGAAGCCCACGGCCTCGACTTCACCGTCCTCTCCGAACTCTGACCCCCACCCGCGCCACCCCACCCCACCCCGCCCTCCGCCCTCCGCCCCGCCTCTGCCCGCGGTGATCAAGAGGTTTACGTCACCGGACAGCCGGCGGGTGACGTAAACCTCTTGATCACCGGGGAGATCGGGGCGGTGGGAGATCGGGGCGGTAGGGGAGGGCGGGGAGAGGGAGGGCTGGGTGAGGGAGGGCTGGGTGTGGGAGGGGGAAGGGGAGGGGCGCAGGAGGGTGGTTGACAGGGGGGTGGGTGGGGGTTCTAGGATGCTTCCTGCGTGAAGTAACCGCTATTCCGCCCATTGTCGAGGGTGGGTTCCGGCGGTGCGGCATAGGCCTGTCCCAAGGGGTCGACGGGTGTGCGTCACGCATTTATGTCGGGTCATCGTCCGTTGTGGCGGTGGTCCTTTTTTATGCGCCGTGATCGATGCGGGAAACAGTCAATTAAGGGCTGGGAAACATGGCGGCAACCAACGGGGCAGAGTCTTTCCCTGCCCAGAAGTCCACTGCGGACCGCCAGGGATGACGTCCCACCCGTCATCCGGGGGCCCGCTGACGAGTATCGCCACCGCACCGCATCAACCATTGACAGCAATACCTGCCGGCCAGTGCGGGTCGGCACGGAAATCATTCGGCGAACATCGCTCCGCAGGGAGAATGAATGTCACAGTTCCGGGGCCGCCGCATCCTGGCGGGCGCCATGACCCTGATCGCCGCCGCCGCACTCGCCGGTTGCGGCAGCAAGACCTCCGACGGGAAGTCGACCGCGGGTGTGAGTGCCGACGTGTCCGGCGACACCGTCAAGGTCGGGCTGCTCAACTCGCTCTCCGGCACCATGGCCATCAGCGAGGTCACCGTTCGGGACTCCATCATGCTGGCCGTCGAGGAGATCAACGCCGCCGGTGGCGTGCTGGGCAAGAAGATCGTGCCGGTCGGTGAGGACGGTGCCTCCGACTGGCCCACCTTCGCCGAGAAGGCCGAGAAGCTGATCTCCCAGGACCGGGTCGCCGCCGTCTTCGGCTGCTGGACGTCGGCCAGCCGCAAGGCGGTCAAGCCGGTCTTCGAGAAGAACAAGGCGCTGCTCTTCTACCCGGTGCAGTACGAGGGGCTGGAGCAGTCGCCCTACATCTTCTACACCGGGGCCACCACCAACCAGCAGATCGTGCCGGGCCTGGACTACCTCAAGGCGCAGGGCAAGAAGTCGGTCTACCTGGTCGGCAGCGACTACGTCTTCCCGCGTACCGCTAACAAGATCATCAAGGCGTACGCGGCGGCGAACGGGATGACCGTGCTCGGCGAGGACTACGCGCCGCTCGGCTCCACCGAGTTCGGCACCATCGTCAACAAGGTTCGCTCGGCGAAGGCCGACGCGGTGTTCAACACCCTCAACGGCGACAGCAACGTGGCGTTCTTCAAGGAGTACACCTCGGCCGGGCTCACCGCCGCGGGCATGCCCGTGGTGTCGGTGTCGATCGCCGAGGAAGAGGTCAAGGGGATCGGCACCCAGTACCTCAAGGACCAGTTGACCGCCTGGAACTACTACCAGACCACCCCCGGCGCGGCGAACCAGAAGTTCGTCGCCGCCTACAAGGCCAAGTACGGCGCGGACAAGCCGACCAGTGACCCGATGGAGGCCGCCTACGTCGCGGTGTACCTGTGGAAGGCGATGGTCGACAAGGCCGGCACCTTCGAGGTGGAGAAGGTCCGGGCCGCCTCCGGCGGTATCACCTACGACGCCCCCGAGGGCCTGGTCACCGTGGACGGCCCCACCCAGCACATCGCCAAGACCGCCCGGATCGGCAAGGTCGGCGGCGACGGGCTGATCACCGAGGTGTGGAACTCCGGCAAGCCGATCACGCCGGACCCGTACCTGAAGAGCTACCCCTGGGCGAGCGGCCTGAGCTGACCGATCCCGGCCCGGACGGGAGGCACCCCCGTCCGGGCCGACCCACCACTGCGGAGCGCGAACGTGACAGTCCTCTTCGGCCAGCTCTTCACCGGCATCAGCATCGGCGCGGTGCTGCTGCTCATCGCCCTCGGCCTGGCGTTGACCTTCGGTCAGATGAACGTGATCAACATGGCGCACGGCGAGTTCATCATGGCCGGCGCCTACACCACCTACGTCCTCCAGCAGACCGTGACCGCCGCCGGCTGGTCGCTGCTGGTGGCGCTGCCGGTCGCCTTCGCGGTGGCCGGCACCATGGGCGTGCTGCTGGAGGTGCTGCTGATCCGCCGCCTCTACGCCCGCCCGCTGGACACCCTGCTGGTCACCTGGGGTGTCTCGCTGATGCTCCAGCAGCTGGCCCGGGACGTCTTCGGCAGCCCCAACGTGCAGACCCGGGCCCCGGCGCTGCTCACCGGCAACATCTCCCTGCCCGGCGGGCTCACCGTCGCCAACAACCGGTTGTTCATCCTGGCCCTCGCGCTGGCCGCCGTGCTGGCGCTGACCCTGGCGTTGCGGCTCACCCCGCTCGGGCGGCGGATCCGCGCGGTGGTGCAGAACCGCGACCTCGCCGCCGTCTCCGGCATCCCCACCGCCCGGGTCGACCGGACCACCTTCTTCATCGGCTCCGGGCTGGCCGGCGTGGCCGGGGTCGCGCTGACCCTGCTCGGGCCGATCGGCCCGACGATGGGCACCAACCTCATCATCGACGCCTTCCTGGTCGTCGTGGTCGGCGGCATCGGCCAGCTCAAGGGCAGCGTGATCGTCGCCTTCGCGCTGGGCGTGCTCCAGGCCACCGGCGAGTACCTCACCACCCTCAGCGTCGCCAAGGTGATCGTCTTCGTGGCGATCGTGGCGTTCCTCCAGTGGCGGCCCCAGGGGCTGTTCACCCTGCGGACCAGGAGCCTCGCATGACCGCCGCGCCGCTGGTCGGCACCGATCCCGCCGCCGTGGCCGGCACCCCACCGGGCGGCCGGCGGGGCCGCCGGTTCGACGGCCCGGCCCGGACCGCCGCCGGGTTCGCCCTCGGCGCGGCGCTGCTGTTCGCCGTCGCCCCGCTGACCCTGTCGGACTTCCGGCTGTCGCTGCTGGCCAAGTACCTGTGCGTCGCGATGGTCGCGGTCGGCATCGGCATCGCCTGGGGCCGCGGCGGCATGCTCACCCTCGGCCAGGGGGTCTTCTTCGGCCTGGGCGGCTACGCGATGGCCATGCACCTCAAGCTCGCCGACGCCGGCCCCGGCCAGCTGCCCGACTTCATGCAGCTCTACGGTCAGCTCGACGAGCTGCCGCTGTGGTGGCGGCCGTTCGCCAGCCCGTGGATCGCGCTGCCGGCGACCGTACTGCTGCCGATGGCTGTCGCGTTCGGCCTCGGCTCGCTGGTCTTCCGCCGCCGGGTCCGCGGCGCCTACTTCGCCATCCTCAGCCAGGCGCTCGCCGCCGCGATGGTGATCCTGCTGGTCGGCCAGCAGGGCACCACCGGCGGCACCAACGGCCTCACCGACATCCAGGGCTTCTTCGGGTACGACCTGGACGACCCGGTCAACCAGCGGATGGTCTACTTCATCATCGCCGCCAGCCTGCTCGCGCTGCTGGCCCTGGCCCGGCAACTCATCCGCAGCCGGTACGGCGAGCTGCTGGTGGCGGTCCGCGACGGCGAGGAACGGGTCCGCTTCCTCGGCTACGACCCGGCCGGCGTCAAGCTCGTCGGCTACGTGATCGCCGCCGGCATGGCCGGGCTGGCCGGGGCGCTCTTCGTCCCGGCGGTGGGGATCATCTCGCCCGCCCTGATCGGGATCGTCCCGTCCATCGAGTTCGTCATCGGTGTCGCGGTGGGTGGCCGGGCCACCCTGCTCGGCCCGGTGCTCGGCGCGGTGGCGGTGGCCTGGGCGCGTACCGCCCTGTCGGAACGCTTCCCGGGCACCTGGACGTACCTGCAGGGCCTGCTGTTCGTGCTGGTGGTGGCGTTCCTGCCGGGCGGCCTGGCGTCGCTGTGGGCGCTGGCCCGGCAGCGTCGGTCGGACCCGGCCGGGGCGCGGTGGTGGCGGCGGAGCCGGCCGGCGGACCCGGCCGAGAACCGGACGGAGGTGTCGGCGGCATGACCGGTGCGCAGCTCGACGGCCTGTGCGTACGTGACCTGCGGGTCACCTTCGACGGGTTCACCGCCGTCGACGGGATCGACCTCGACGTGCCGCCCGGCGACATCCGGTTCCTGATCGGCCCGAACGGGGCCGGGAAGACCACAGTGGTCGACGCCGTGACCGGGCTGGTCCGGGCCACCGGCTCGGTCCGCTTCGGCGACCGGGAACTGCTCGGCCGGGACGTGCACCGCATCGCCCGGCTCGGCATCGGCCGCACCTTCCAGACCGCCTCGGTCTTCGAGGAGCTGACCGTGGTGCAGAACCTCGACATCGCCGCCGGGGCGACCCGGAGCTGGTGGACGCTCGCCCGGCGACGGGGCCGGATCCCCGACGAGGTGGCCGCCGCGCTGGAGACGATCGGGCTCACCGACCGGGGTGACCAGCCGGCCGGCGCGCTGGCGCACGGGCAGAAGCAGTGGCTGGAGATCGGCATGCTGCTGGTCTCCGACGCCCGGCTGCTGCTGCTCGACGAGCCGGTCGCCGGGATGAGCCACGAGGAACGCGACGCCACCGGCGCCCTGCTGGAGACGGTCAGCCGGGACCGCACCGTGGTGGTCATCGAACACGACATGGACTTCCTGCGCCGCTTCGCCCGCAGCGTCACCGTGCTGCACGCCGGCAAGGTGCTCAGCGAGGGCACCGTGGCCCAGGTCCAGGCGGACCCCCGGGTGCAGGAGGTCTACCTCGGCGTCGACACCGTACCGGAGGCATGATGTTGGAGTTGCGCGGCGTGCGCGCCGGCTACGGGCGCAGCGAGGTGCTGCACGGGGTGGACGTGGCCGTCCCGGTCGACGGGGTGGCCGCCGTGCTCGGGCACAACGGCGCGGGCAAGAGCACCCTGCTGCGGGTCGCGGTCGGGCTGCTGCGCCCCCGCGCCGGCACGGTCACCCTCGACGGTGAGGACGTCACCCGGCTCGCGCCGCACCAGCGGGTCGCCCGGGGGCTGGCGTACGTCCCGCAGGGGCAGCAGTGTTTCCCGCACCTGACGGCGGCGGAGAACCTGCGGCTGGTGGCCGACGGACGGCGCGACGGGGCGGCAGCCACCGCTGAGGCGCTGGACCTGTTCCCGGCGCTGCGGCCCCTGCTGCGCCGTCGCGCCGGGCTGCTCTCCGGCGGCCAGCGGCAGCAGTTGGCCATCGCCCGTGCGCTGGTCACCCGGCCCCGGCTGCTGCTGCTCGACGAACCCACCGAGGGCATCCAACCCTCGGTGGTCGCCGAGATCCAGGACCGGATCGTCGAGCTGGCCACCGGGGCCGGCATCCGGGTGCTGCTGGTGGAGCAGCACCTCGGTTTCGCGTTGCGGGTGGCGACCCGGCACTACGTGCTGGAGTCCGGTCGGGTTACCGCCACCGGTGCCGGGGGCCGGGCCGCCGAGCAGTCGGTCCGCCGGGCGCTCGCGGTGTGACCGTTCCGCGATCCGATGGCGTACGGTGATCAGCCAGGTTCATCGAGTAACATAAATGTCGATCGATGACGTGGAGTGTGGTCCAGCCGCCCTGGAACAGGGGAGTGACTGTGCGGAACCTGCCGGCCCGGATCCTGGGCATCCTGACCGCGATCTCCCTCGCCGCCGTCGGCGGCCCGGCGCCGGCCGCTGACCGGCCGGCCGGGCCGCCGGGGAGCCCCGCCCGGGTAGCGGACCCGTCCGGCGGGCTGACCGGGGACATCGTCTTCTCCGTCCCGAGCGGCACCTTCCGGGACGAGCTCGCGGTCGCGCTGGGGACGCCGGTGGCCGGTGCCGAGATCCGCTACACGACGGACGGCACGCTGCCCCGGGCGGACTCCCCGCGGTACGACGGAACCCCGCTGCTCCTCACCGACACCACCCAGCTGCGGGCGTGGGCGTTCGTCGACGGGGCGGCGACCGGTGACCCGGGCACCGCCCTCTACGTCGAACGTGCCGTGGACGTCAGCCTCGACCTGCCGATCCTGCTGGTCGACGGGTACGGCCAGGGGGCACCCGGGCGGGAGTTCGTCGACGCCGCCGCGCTGCTCTTCGCGCCGGTCGGGGGAGAGGCCTCGCTCTCCGCGCCACCCACCCTCGCCACCCGGATCGGTTACCACCTGCGCGGCACGTCGAGTTCCCTGTTCGACAAGGCGCCCTACCGGGTCGAGTTCCGGGACAACGAGGACGACGACGTCGACCTGCCGGTGCTGGGGATGCCCGCCGAATCCGACTGGGTGCTGCGCGGGCCGTACACCGACAAGGCGTTGATCCGGGAGGCGTTGACCTTCGACCTGGCCCGCGAGATGGGTTTCCCGGCCCCCCGGTACGCCTTCGTCGAGTTCTACCACAACGTCGCCGACCGGCCGGTGGGCGCCGAGGACTACCAGGGCGTCTACCTGATCGTCGAGACCATCAAGAACGCGAAGAACCGGCTCGACCTCAAGAAACTCGATCCCGACGACGTCACCCTGCCGGCGGTCTCCGGCGGCTACATCGTCAAGTTCGAGTGGTTGACGGCCGAGGAGCCCACCCTGCCGTGCACGGGCCGCTCCGCGACCTGCTGGCACTACCTGGAGGTGGTGGACCCGTCGCCGCTGGCCCCGGAGCAGCAGGCCTGGCTCACCGGCCACCTCCAGCAGTTCAACGACATGCTCCAGTCCCGCGACTTCGCCGACCCGACGACAGGCTATCCCGCCTGGATCGACGTGGGCTCGTTCGTCGACTCGTTCATCCTCAACGAGCTGACCCGCAACTTCGACGCCTACGCCCGCAGCTCGTACTTCTACAAGGACCGGGGCGGCAGGATCAACGCCGGGCCGCTGTGGGATCTCGACCTCACCTACGGCGTCGGCGGCGGGGACAACCTGGACACCGCCGGTTGGCAGTACGAGCAGCAGCGGTGGCCGAGGCCCAACAACTGGATGAACCGGCTGGTGACCGATCCCGCCTTCATGGCGGCGGTGCGGGCCCGCTGGGCCGAGCTGCGCCAGGGGCCGCTCTCCCCGGCCCAGCTCGACACCCGCGTCGCCCGGCTCACCGCGCCCCTGGCCGGCGCGGCCGACCGGAACTTCCAGCGGTGGCCCAACCTGACCACCGAGAAGATCGGCCCCATCGTCACCCCGACCGCGGACACCTGGCAGGGGCAGGTCGACTACCTGCGGGACTGGCTGGACCGGCGGATGGCGTGGCTGGACGCCGCCCTCTAGGCCAGCCGCACCTCGTCACCGTCGACGGTCACCGCCCGGGGCGTCAGCGGCCGACCGGCCGGGCCGCTCTGCACGGCGCCGTCGGCGATGCCGAAGACGCTGTTGTGGCAGCCGCAGACGATGGTGCCGTCCTTGACCGAGGTGACCGTGCACCCCTGGTGGGTGCAGGTCGCCGAGAAGGCCTTGATGGTGCCGGCGGCCGGTTGGGTCACCACCACCCCCTCGGCCTTGAAGATCTTGCCCCCGCCGACCGGGATGTCCGCCACCGCCGCCAGCGCCGCGGGCGCGGGCGGCTGCTCGCCGCCACCGGCGGGGGAACCGCTCGCCCCGGCGGACGGCCCGGCCCCGCCCGGGGACGCCCCGTCCGAGGTGGCCCCACCCGGGGAGGCGGCAGCCGGCGCACTGCCCTGCCCGGCGGCCGTCGGCGCGGTCGACTCGCCGTACGTCTGACAGCCGCTGAGCAGGGCGGCGACGCCCACCCCGCCGGCTCCGGCCAGCACGGTCCGTCGGGACGGACAACCCGCCCCACGCTCGTCGCACATCGGCCCGTCGTTCCTCTCCCGTGTTCCGTTACCGTCCGGTGTCGCGTGCCCGTCGGTCACGTGCCCACCCCGAAGGTGGTGAAGTACCACAGCGACGAACTCACCCAGATGCCCATCAGGACGGTGAAGAGCACCCCGCCGACCACCGGCAGCACCCAGCCGGCCAGCCCCCGCTTGGGCAGCGACAGCATCTTCGTGGTGAACACCCCGAAGAACAGGCAGCCGAGCAGGGAGTGCGTCAGGGTGCGCAGGTCGTAGTCGGCGAAGCCCAGCGCGTACAGGCAGTGCACCGCCACCGGCACGGTCAGCAGGAAGGCGATCCGCCCGCTCCACCGGTGCAGCCCACCCGCCCAGGAGGGCGAGAAGCCGCCGAGCCGGCCCCACATCGACAGCGCGGTGAGCAACTGCACCACGGCGAAGAAGGCCGCGCCGCTGCCCAGCCACACCTTGACCGCCTGCGGGCTGGAGAAGCCGGCCACGTTGACCGCGATCCCGGTGGGCTGGTGCACCCGCGCGTACGCCCCGATGGCGACCGCGACCGCGGCCCCGACCAGCAGCGGCACCACCACCGAGGCGGGCGGCGCACCGGTCGGGGCGGGTGGGGCCACGGCGGGCTGGGGGGCGAACATGTCCCGGTCGGACATGTCGCGGTCGGACCGGTCCCGGTCGAACATGTCCTGGTCGGGCAGGACCCGGACCGACGGACCGTCGTCCGGACCGCGTCCCACGTCGGTTTCGAACCTGCGGCGGGCCGTCGTCATTCACCGGCCCCCGGGTCGGCTGTCACCGGCGCGGCGGTGAGGGTCCGGCCGTCGAGGATGGTGGTGCCGAACGCCGGGTCCAGCGGCGGTGCCGACACCGGCCTGCCGTCGCGGGTGACCACCCCGATCTGGCTGCCGTCGGGCAGCATGATCCAACCGCCGTCGACACCGGAGCGACGCTGCTGCGAGGTGGCCCGGTACAGCACCGGGTCGGGCTTGCTGGTCTGCTTGGCGGTGAACTTCCAGCGGCGCTGGCCCACCACCATCTCGCCGGAGGCGACACCGTCGCCGAAGGAGCCGGTGAGCACCTCGCCCTTCTTGCCGGTCAGCTTCATCCGGCCGTCCGCGGCGGTGCCGTTGAGCCACACCTCCAGCTTCTTGCCGTCGCAGACGTACGCCACCGCCTTGCCGTCGGTGACGGTGATCGCGATGGTGGCACCGCCGTCGAGCCGTCCGGTCCAGTTGGAGTCGGCCCCGGCCGCCGGTGGGGCGGCCGGTGGGGATGTCGGCGACGGGGCGGGCTGGCCCCGCTGTTCGGCGGGCTCGGCGGGCTCGGCCGGGGCGGCGTCCGGTGGTGGCTCCGCCGGCACGGCGGGCGACTCGACGGCGGCCTGGGGCGGGGCCGCCGCGTTCGTGGCCGTCCGGGGGTCGACCGTACGCGGCGCCGCCTGGGCGCTCATCGCGAACAGGACGGCGGCCATGCCCGTCCCGGTCAGCAGGGTGAGCAACGGGGTCATGCGCTTCATGAGCAACTCCCTTCACCCCGGATGTACGAAGTCGGGGCGCAGGTCGTTCAATCCGCGCCGAGATCGCCGTGCCGGGAGCGTTCGGCGGTCGGCCCGTCACCGTCGGTGACCATGCGGTCGGGCCGATAGGGTGTCGGCATGGCCGCCCTGTTCCCGTACCGTCGCGGGACCGGGTGACCGGTGCCCTCCGCGTCCCCTCCCGCGCCACGGCGGTCCCCCGATTCCGGGGCCGCCCGCCCGTCCGGTCTGGCCGCGTGGTGTGCCCGGGTCACCCGGTCGCGTCCCTTCGAGGCGGCGATCGTGGTGCTCATCATGGCCAACGCCGCGGTGCTCGGGGTGGAGACCTACCCCGACCTCGGGGTGGCCCGGCCGGTGCTGCACTGGTTGGAGCTGAGTTTCCGGGTCGCCTTCGTCGCCGAGATCGCCGTCCGGGTGCTGGCGTACGGCCGTCGGCCGCAGGACTTCCTCCGGCACGGGTGGAACGTCTTCGACCTGGTGGTGATCGCGGCGATCTTCCTTCCCGGGTTGCACGGGGACTCGGCGCTGCTGCGGGTCGTCCGGGTCGCCCGGGTGCTGCGGCTGGTGCGGTTCTCGCCCGGCCTGCGCACCATCGTGGCCGCGTTGTGGCGCAGCCTGCCCGGCGTCGGCGGGTTCCTCGCGTTGGCCATGGTGACGCTGTACGTCTACGGGATGGCCGGTTGGTTGATCTTCGGCCGGGCCTATCCGGAGCAGTACGGCGACATCGGCCGGTCCCTGCTGACCCTGTTCGTGCTGTTGTCCCTGGAGACCCTGCCGGATCTGGTGGAGCAGGGCCTGGCGCTGTCGCCGTGGACGCTCGTCTACTACGTCAGCTACGTGCTCATCACGGTCAACCTGCTGCTGAACATCCTGATCGCGGTCATCGTCAACTCGATGGAGGAGGCCCGCCGGCTGGAGATGACCGAGCGGCTGGCGCCCGGGTACGACGCCGACGGCGACGGGGTGCCCGACGAGGTGGACCGGATCGCGCTCACCCAGCGGCTGGACGACCTGCGGGCGGTCATCGCCGAGCTGGAACGGGAGCTGCGCATCGACCGCGACGATCCGCCGAGCCGGCACCGGTCCGCCGAACGCACCGACGCCCGTTGAGGCGTGCGACCGCTGGGTGCGGCAGCCCCGCACCGCCCGCCGCCGAGGCGCCGCCGACATCGCCGCCGACGTCCAGCGTTCCGGACGGCGGCACGGCGGGGGTGGGCGATCACGCCCTGATCATGATAGGGATGAAGGGGCGCGCGGCCGTTACCGGCCGGACGCCCCTCCGGTGATGGGCGAGGGAGGTCGGCATGCGGTTCGAACGGACGGTTCTTCCCGGGGTCGGACTCTGCCAGCGCTTCGCCACCGCGAACGGCCAGTGGGCCAGCGTGATCTCCCATCCGGGCGGCCGACGTGACGTGGTGATCTACCACCCGGAGGACGGCGACACCGCCCTCGCCACGCTGGTGCTCGACCAGTCCGAGGCGCAGGCCTTCGCCGCCGTGCTCAACCAGGCGGTCACCGTCGACCACCTCGCCGAGCTGGAACGCCAGCTCCCCGGCGTCACCGTGGTGCGAATACCCGTCGCCGTCGACAGCGTCGGCGACGGGAAGCGCTGGCGGGACACCGCGCTGTCCGGCCGGCCGCTGTCGCTGCTGGCGGTGGTCCGCGCCGGCCGCGTCATCCCGACCCCGGGCGACGACGTCGTCCTGCTCGCCGGGGACGAGGTGGTCGTCGCGGGTACGGAGGCGGCCACCACCTCCGCCGCGGACGTGCTCGCCGGTCACTGACCGGACACCACGACAGACCGAACGACCAACCAAGGGTGACGCCACCGCCGCGGTGGCCGCGCGACCCGGGGACGCCCGTCCCCGCGCCGCCGGTCCCGCGCAGCCCCGAGCGGGCGGGCGACGCCCGACACCGAACTTCGAGGAGGGTATGTGCTGGTCCTGGTGGCGGTCCACGCCCTGGCAGCCGTGGTCGCCCCCGGGCTGGTACGCCGCTTCGGTAGCCGGGCGCTCTACGCCGTCGCGCTGGCCCCGGCCGCCACGCTGGTCTGGGCGCTGACCCGTACCGGTGGGGTCCGCTCGGGTGAGCCGGTGGTGGAGACCTGGCCGTGGGTGCCCCGGATCGGCCTGGAAGTCGCCCTGCGGATGGGCACCCTGTCCTGGCTGATGGTGGTGCTCGTCGGCGGGGTCGGCGCGCTGGTGCTGGCGTACAGCGCCCGGTACTTCCGCTCCGACGACCCCGGGCTGGGCCGCCTCGCCGCCGTCTTCGTCGCGTTCGCCGGCTCGATGCTCGGCCTGGTCGTCTCCGACGACCTGCTGCTGCTCTACGTGTTCTGGGAACTCACCACCGTCTTCTCGTACCTGCTGATCGGGTACGACCCGGCCAAGCGGGCCAGCCGGCGGGCCGCCATGCAGGCGCTGCTGGTCACCACCCTGGGCGGGCTGGCCATGCTGGCCGGGTTCGTGATGCTCGGCCAGCACGCCGGCAGCTACCGCTGGTCGGTCGTCGCCACCGACCTGCCCGGCGGCGGTTACCTGGTCACCGCGCTGATGCTGATCCTGCTCGGCGCGCTCAGCAAGTCCGCGATCGTGCCGTTCAGCTTCTGGCTGCCCGGTGCGATGGCCGCACCCACCCCGGTCAGCGCCTACCTGCACGCCGCCGCGATGGTCAAGGCCGGGGTGTTCCTGGTCGCCCTGCTCGGCCCCGCCGTCGCCGACGTCACCGCCTGGCGGGTGGTGCTGCTCTGCACCGGCCTGGCCACCCTCCTGCTCGGCGGCTGGGTGGCGCTGCGCCAGACCGACCTGAAGCTGCTGCTCGCCTACGGCACGGTCAGCCAGCTCGGGCTGCTGATGGTGATCCTCGGCGCCGGCACCCGGGACGCCGCGCTGGCCGGCGCGGCGATGGTGCTGGCGCACGCCCTGTTCAAGGCCACCCTCTTCCTTGTCGTCGGGATCGTCGACCACACCACCGGCACCCGGGACCTGCGCGAACTCAGCGGCCTCGGCCGCCGCGCGCCGGTGCTGGCCGGCGTCGCCGTGCTGGCCGCCGCGTCGATGGCCGGGCTGCCGCCGACGGCCGGCTTCGTCGCCAAGGAGGCCGCCCTCGACGCCTTCCAACACGGGGGCGCGGCGGACCTGCTGGTGCTGGTCGGGGTGGTGGCCGGCTCGGCGCTGACCGTGGCGTACACGCTGCGGTTCCTGTGGGGGGCGTTCGCCGGCAAGCCCGGCGTCGCGCCGACCGAGGCGCATCCGGCGGGCCGGTCGTTCCTCGCCGCCCCGGCGCTGCTCGCCGTCGCCGGGCTGGTGGTCGGTGTCGCCGCCCCGGCCCTCGACGGGCTGCTCGCCCCGTACGCCGACGGGTTCGCCTCCGCCGGGCCCGGCTACCACCTGGCGCTGTGGCATGGCCTGACCCCGGCGCTGGGGCTGTCCGCCCTGGCGGTGGCGGCCGGCGGCGGCCTGTTCCTGCTGCTGCACCGGGGCCGGGTGCGGGCCACCCGGTGGACGCCGCTGGACGGCGCGGCCGGCTACGAACGGCTGGTCGCCGGGGTGGACCGGCTGGCGGTGGAGCTGACCGGCGCGACCCAGCGGGGCTCGCTGCCGTTCTATCTCGGGATCATCCTGCTGGTGCTGGTGCTGCTGCCCGGCGGGGCGTTGCTCACCGGGGGGCCGTGGCCCCGGCAGTTCCGCGCCTGGGACACCCCGTTGCAGGCCGTCGTCGCCGCCCTGGTGATCGTCGCCGCCGTGATGGCCGCCCGCGCGCTGCGCCGGCTCACCGCGATGATCCTGGTCGGCGTCGCCGGCTACGGCACCGCCCTGATGTTCGTCCTGCACGGCGCACCGGACCTGGCGTTGACCCAGTTCCTGGTGGAGACCGTCACCATCGTCATGTTCGTGCTGGTGCTGCGCCGGCTGCCGGTGAAGTTCTCGGCCCGGCCGATCCGCCGCAGCCGGCGTGGCCGGATCGCCCTCGGGGTCGCCGTCGGCGCGGTGGTGTCCGGGATGGCCTGGGTCGCGTCGAGCGGCCGGCTGGCCACCCCGATCTCCGAGCGGTTCCCCGACGAGGCGGTCTCCTACGGCGGCGGCAAGAACGTGGTCAACGTGACCCTGGTCGACATCCGGGCCTGGGACACCATGGGCGAGATCGCCGTGCTGGTGGTGGCCGCCACCGGGGTGGCCAGCCTGATCTTCCGCCGCTCCCGGGACCTGGACCGGCGCAGTGCCTTCCCCGGCCCCCGACCGGCGACGACCGGCGGACCCCGCTGGCTGACCGCCGGCTTCGAGGCGCACCGGCACTCGGTGATCCTCCAGGTGGTCACCCGGCTGCTCTTCCACGCCATCGTGCTCTTCTCGGTCTACCTGCTCTTCTCCGGCCACAACGCCCCCGGTGGCGGGTTCGCCGCCGGCCTGGTCGCCGGCCTGGCCCTGGCCGTGCGCTACCTGGCCGGTGGCCGCCGGGAACTCAACGCCGCCGCGCCGGTCGACGCCGGGGCGGTGCTCGGCGCGGGGCTCTTCCTCGCCGTCGGCACCGGCGTGCTGGCGATGCCGCTGGGCGGGGAGTTCCTCCAGAGCGCGGTGGTCGACCTGCACCTGCCCCTGCTCGGCAAGGTCCACTTCGTCTCGTCGGTCTTCTTCGACGTCGGCGTCTACCTGATCGTGGTGGGCCTGGTGCTGGACATCCTGCGCAGTCTGGGCGCCGAGATGGACCGCCAGCAGGAGGACGCCCGCGACGACGTACGCGACAAGGAGCTGGTGTGACCCCCAACCTCACCTACATCGTGGTGGTCGGCGTGCTCTTCGCCGCCGGGGTGACCCTGCTGCTGGAACGCAGCCTCACCCGGGTGCTGATGGGCGTCATCCTGCTCGGCAACGGGGCCAACCTGCTGCTGCTCACCGGTGGCCGGGCCGGTGGCCCACCGATCGTCGGCACCACCGACGCCGGGGAGATGAGCGATCCGCTGCCCCAGGCGATGGTGCTCACCGCCATCGTCATCACCCTCGGCATGACCGCGTTCCTGCTGGCGCTGTCGTACCGCAGCTGGCACCTCAACGGTCACGACGAGGTGCAGGACGACGTGGAGGACCGCCGGATCATGGACCTCGCCGACCGGGACGAGGGGCCGGGCACCGACGACGCCGACCAGTCCGACTCCGACGACCAGCCCGACGACGGCCGGCCCGATCCGGACGGCCGGCGGCCCTCGGCGGCCCCGGTGGCGGCAGCGGCCGGCGAGCGGGGGAGGGACGCGTGAACTACCTCGTCCCGCTGCCGGTGGTGATGCCGCTGCTCGGCGCGGCCCTGACCCTGCTGCTGGCCAGCCGGCCCCGCGCGCAGCGGTGGGTCAGCCTCACCGTGCTCACCGCGACCGTGGCGGTGGCGGCCACCCTGCTGGTCCGCTCCTCGATCGACGGGCCGCTCGTCGTGGAGGTCGGCGGCTGGGTCGCCCCGCTGGGCATCGTGCTCGTCGCCGACCAGCTCGCCGCGCTGATGCTGGTGGTGTCCGCCGCCGTCACCCTCTGCGTGCTGGTGTACTCCATCGGGCAGGGCATGGCCGACGGGCACGAGGACACCCCGCTGTCGGTCTACCACCCCACCTACCTGGTGCTGACCGCCGGGGTGTGCAACGCCTTCCTCTCCGGCGACCTGTTCAACCTCTACGTCGGCTTCGAGATCCTGCTGGTCGCCAGCTACGTGCTGCTCACCCTGGGCAGCACCGAGACCCGGATCCGGGCCGGCACCACGTACGTCGTGGTCAGCCTGCTGTCGTCGCTGATCTTCCTGGTGGCGATCGGGCTGGTCTACTCGGCCACCGGCACCCTCAACCTGGCCCAGCTCGTCGACCGGCTCGACGCCCTCCCCGACGACCTGCGGCTGGTGCTGCAGGGGATGCTGCTGCTCGCCTTCGGCATCAAGGCGGCGGTCTTCCCGCTGTCGGCGTGGCTGCCCGACAGCTACCCGACCGCGCCCGCGCCGGTCACCGCCGTCTTCGCCGGCCTGCTCACCAAGGTCGGCGTGTACGCCATCATCCGCACCGAGACGCTGCTCTTCCCCGGTGGCCGGACCGCCGACCTGCTGCTGGTGGTGGCGGCGTTGACGATGCTGGTCGGCATCCTCGGCGCGGTCGCCCAGTCCGACATCAAACGACTGCTGTCGTTCACCCTGATCAGCCACATCGGCTACATGCTGTTCGGGGTGGGGCTCAGCTCGTCGCTCGGGCTGGCCGCCGCGATCTTCTACGTGGTGCACCACATCACCATCCAGACCACCCTGTTCCTCGCCGCCGGGCTGGTCGAACGCCGGGGCGGCAGCACCGCCCTGGACCGCCTCGGCGGGTTGGCCCGACTGTCGCCGCTGCTCGCCGTGCTGTTCTTCGTGCCCGCGCTGAACCTGGCCGGGATTCCCCCGTTCTCCGGCTTCCTCGGCAAGCTCGGCCTGGTCCAGGCGGGCGTGGACGACGGCGGCGCGCTGGCCTGGGTGCTGGTCGCCGGGGGACTGCTGACCAGCCTGCTCACCCTCTACGCCATCGCCCGGGTGTGGAACCTGGCGTTCTGGCGTCGTCCGCACCCGGAGATGCCCGAACCGCAGGACAGCGTGCACACCGTGCGTACGGACGGGGTGGAGCAGCCCTACCGGGGGCCGGACCGTGACGCCCACCCGGGCGCGATGCTGCCCCGCCTGATGATCGCGCCGACGGTCGCCCTGGTGGTGCTGGGGCTGGGGCTGACCGTGGTGGCCGGACCGTTGTTCGACCTCAGCTCCGACGCCGCGGACGACCTGCTGCGGCGCACCCCGTACGTCGAGGCCGTCTACCCCGGGGGTACCCCGTGAGCCACGATCCGCCGCCGCCACGGTCCACGGACCCGCCGCCCGGCGCGCCGCCGCCGCAGCGGTTCCCGGACCCGTCCGGTGCGCCGCCGTCGCAGCGGTCCACGGACCCGCCGCCCGGTGCGCCGCCGTCGCCGCGCGCCGGGGACCCGCCGGAGCATCCGGAGGACCTGCCGCTGACCCCGGCGGCCCGCCGCCGCAACCGGGCCGTCGCGATGATCGTGCTGGTCACCGTCTGGGTGCTGCTCTGGGGGACGCTGAGCTGGGCCAACGTGCTCGGCGGGCTGGTCGTGGGGCTGGTGGTGCTGACCGTCTTCCCGCTGCCCCCGGTGACCTTCGCCGGGCGGCTGCACCCGCTGCCGCTGCTGCGGTTCGCCCTGCGCTTCCTGCGCGACCTGGTGGTGGCCAGTGTGCAGATCGCGGCGCTGGCGCTGCGGTTCGGGCACCCCCCGCTGGGCGCGATCATCGCGGTGCCGCTGCGGGTCCGCTCCGACCTCAACCTGACGCTGACCGCCGAGGCGCTGTCGCTGGTGCCGGGCAGCCTCATCGTCGAGGTCGACCGGGACGCCGGCATCCTCTACGTCCACGTCCTCGGGGTGCGCGACCGCGCCGAGGTCGAACGCTTCCGCCACGGCGTACTGGAGTTGGAGGCCCGGCTGATCGCGGCGATCGGCTCGACCGAGGAACAGCGGCTGATCCGGGAGCACACACCGTCCACCCTGGAAGGGAGTTCGAGATGACCGCTGTCGCCGTGATCGTCACCGTGCTGCTGGCGGTGGCGGGGGCGCTCACCCTCACCCGGATCGTCCGGGGGCCGTCGGTGCTCGACCGGGCGGTCGCCACCGACGTGCTGCTGGCGATCGTGGTGGCCGCCGTCGCCACGGAGGCCGCCTACAGCCGGGACGCGACCGCCCTGCCCATCCTCGTGGTGCTGGCCATCCTCGGCTTCGTCGGGTCGGTCAGCGTCGCCCGGTTCGCCAGCCGGCGGAACGACCAGTGAGCGTCGACGCGGTGCTGGACGTGGTGGCCGCGGTCTGCCTGCTGGGTGGCGCGCTGCTCAGCCTGGCCGCCGGGGTCGCCCTGGTCCGCTTCCCCGACCTGCTGTCCCGGATGCACGCGGCGGCCAAGCCCCAGGTGCTCGGCCTGCTGCTGGTGCTGCTCGGCTGCGCGCTGCGGCTGCGGACCGGGGTGGACGTCACCACGCTGGTGCTGGTCGGCGCGTTCCAGTTGGCCACCGCGCCGGTCGCGGCGCACATGATCGGCCGGGCCGGCTACCCGCACGACCGGATCCGCACCGACCTGCTGATCACCGACGAACTCGCCGCCCACCTCGACCGCCTGCACGCCGACCGCGCCTGACCACCGCGCCTGACCGGCGGGTGGACCGCCGCGCCTGGCCGGCGGGGTGACCGCCGCGCCCGACCGGCTGGTGGGCCGGTGTCGTCGGCGCGGCGGCGGCTCCGCAGGTCAGGGGGCCTCGACGACCTCGCGGCCGAGCGGCCAGAACGCCGCCGGGACCAGCTTGAAGTTGGCGATGCCGAACGGGATGCCGATGATCGTGACGCAGAGCGCGATCCCGGCCAGCAGGTGGGACAGCGCGAGCCACCAGCCGGCCAGCAGCACCCACAGCACGTTCGCCAGCCCGGACGGCACCCCGGCCCCGGGCTTGGCGACCAGGGTACGGCCGAACGGCCACAGCGAGTACCCGGCCAGCCGCAGCGACGCGACCCCGAACGGAATGGTGATCACGAGGACGAAGCAGATCACCGCGGCGACGAAGTAGCCGAGCGCCAGCACGATTCCGCCACCGAAGATGAGCCACAGGACGTTCAGGACGAAGCGAATCATTCTCCCATGATGACCGATGCCCGCCACTGTGCCCGGGGGGCCGGCGAGGGCGGTGGTGCGCCACCGGATGACGCCGGCGGCGCGGCACGCCGAAGGTTTCTTTCAGTCATACCAAGATTCATGATTTTATGTACCGGTGATCACTCCCACTCCTCTCATGCATCTCGTCGGCGGTGTCTGGGCCTTCAAGACCCTCGCCGTCGGGGTCGAGTTCGGCCTCTTCACCCGGTTGGCCGGCGGGCGCACCGTCACCCTGGCCGAGGCCGCCGCCGAGTTCGGGCTCGACGAACGCCCGGCCGACCTGCTGCTGGCCGCCAGCGCGTCGCTCGGCCTGCTGGAGAAGGTCGGCGACGGCTACCGCAACTCCGCCCTGGCCGAAGAGTTCCTGGTCGAGGGGCAGCCGTACTACTTCGGCGCCCAGGTGCGCTACTCCGACCTGCGTACCTACCTGCCCTGGCACCGGGTGGGCGAGGCGTTGCGGGGCAACCGGCCGCTCACCTGGGATCCGCAGCAACAGGACTCGCTGTTCGACACCACCGACCCGCAGCTGGTCGCCGAGTTCTGGGACGCCATGTTCGCCACCTCGCGGTTCACCGCCCGCGCGCTGGCCGACGCGTACGACTTCGGCGCGCACCGCCGGCTGCTCGACGTGGGCGGTGGCGCGGGGGCGTTCCCGATCGAGTTCTGCCTGCGCCTGCCGGAGCTGCGGGCGACCATCCTGGACCTGCCGCACGTCTGCGTCCGGGCCGGGGAGCGGATCGCCGAGGCGGGGCTGACCGACCGGATCGACGCGGTCGCCGGTGACTTCCTCGCCGACCCGGCCCTGCCGGACGGGCACGACGTCATCCTGCTCAGCATGATCCTGCACGACTGGGACGAGCCGACCAACCGGGGGCTGCTCGCCCGGTGCCACGCCGCGCTGCCGCCCGGCGGCGTGATCGTCATCAGTGAACTGCTGCTCAACGACGAGCGCACCGGTCCGGCGGAGGCCGCCCTGATGGGGATGAACATGCTCGTCGAGACCGAGGGCGGCAAGAACTACTCCGGTGCCGAGTACGCCGCCTGGCTGGCCGACGCCGGTTTCGTCGACATCCGCACGGTGCCGTTCGAGGCCCCCGGCGCCAACGGCGCGGTGCTGGCCCGCCGGCCCTGACCGACCCACGCCGGCCCTGACCCGGCCCGCCCCCGCCGGCCCACCCGGCGCGGGCGGGCCGGCGGCGGGTCAGCCCGGTTTGTACGCGGTGACCAGCTCCCAGCCGCCGGGCAGCACCGCCACCCGGGTGAAGCCGACCTCGGCGAGCAGCCCGGTGTAGAACTCCACCTCCCGCAGCCGGCTCACGCAGCTGTCCACCCCGATCAGGAAGTAGCTCCAGAAGAACTGCACGGCCAGCCGGTCCGGGGTGCGGAACTCCTCACCGATCAGCAGCAGCCCACCCGGCTCCAACGCCGCGTACGCCTGCTCCACCAGGTGCCGGGCGACCTCGTTGGGCCAGTCGTGCAGCACCCGGACGAACGCCATCGCGTCGTAGCCCGACGGCAGCGGCCCGGCGAGGAAGTCGCCGCCGACGAAACCCAGCCGGTCCGGATGCCCCCGGTCGACCCGGGTGGCCGCCACCAGCGGGGCCACCGGCGGCAGGTTGAACACGTCGGCCCGTAGGCCCGGCGCGGTGTCGAGGATGTGCGCGGCGAGCGTGCCGTCCCCGCCGCCGACGTCCAGCAGGCGTCGCCGGTCCGGCCAGAGCAGGCCGGCGTGCCGGCGCAACGTCTCGATCACCGGGCCGAGCCCGGCGGCCATGCTGCGCTCGAAGTCGGCGGTCTGCGCGGCGGTCTTCGGCGGCCAGGCGAAGTCGTCGTCGGTCATCCCGACCTCGCCGCGCAGGCTCTCGGTGAGCCGGCCGTGCAGCAGCCGCCACGGGTAGCGGTCCCGGTCGCGTTCGATCGCGTCCGGGCCGACCACGGCGAGCACGGCGTCCCGCAGCCCCGGCACGGCCCGGTAGCCGGTCGTGGCGATGTCGTCGCCGGACTCGTGGCGGGTGACGCAGCCGAGGCTCTCCAGGCAGTCGAGGAACTTGTAGAGCCGCAGCGGGCGTACCCCGAACCGGTCGGCCAGCGCGTCCAGGCGTACCGGGCCGGCCTCCAGCGCGTCGAGCAGGCCGAGGGTCAGCGCGGTCTCCAGCACGTCGACGGCCTTGGGGCCGTTGACGAGCAGGCTCATCAGCGCCCGCGGCGACAGGGTGACGGTCACCGGCCCAGCTCCTCGACCAGCGCGTCCATGAACGCGTCCACCTCGTCCGGGGTGTTGTAGACGTGCGGCCCGACCCGCAGCCAGCCGCGCCAACTGCAGATCATGTTCCGCGCGGCCAGCCGCCGCTTGACCGCCTCGCCGTCGGGGACGTCCAGACACACCACCCCGCCCCGGCGCTGCGGGTCGGTGGGGCTGACCACCGTGATGCCGGCCGCCGCCGCCCGGTCCAGGACCCGCTGGGTCAGCGCCAGCGAGTGCGCCCGGATCGCCCCGGCCCCGACGCCCGCGAGCAGGTCCAGGCCGACCTGGGAGATCAGCGAGGTCAACGGGTACGGCGTGCCGCCGGCGAAACGTTGCGCCCCCGCCGCCCAGCCGGTCGACACCCGGAAGGTCAACGCCCGGTCGCCGGCCTGCCACCCGGTCGCCGCCGGTGCCAGCCGCTCCACCAGGTCGGGACGGACGTAGAGGAACGCGGTGCCGGCCCCGCACAGCCACTTGTGCGCCCCACCGAGGACGACGTCGACGCCGAGCGCGGTCACGTCCAGCGGGACCACCCCGACGGTCTGGAACGCGTCCACCACGACCAGCGCGCCGACGTCGTGGGCGCGGGCGACCAGCCGGGGCAGGTCGACGGTGGCCCCGGAGGAGAAGCTGGCGTGCGGCACGCAGACCAGCAGCGTCCGTTCGTCGACCCGGGCCAGCAGGGTGTCCTCGTCGACCGCGGGTCCACCCGTGCCGACCACGTCGAGTCGCGCGCCGTAGCGGCGGAACGCGGTGCCGATGAACGGCACCGTCGGGTACTCCAGGTCGGTGGTGACGATCCGGTCGCGCGGCGGACGGTAGTCGAAGCAGGAGAGCACCCGGGCCAGCAGGGTGCTCAGGTTGGCGTCGGTGACCACGCTGCCCGGGGGCGCGCCGAGCAGCGCGGCCACCGAGTCGGCGTACCGGTCGAGGCCGACGTGCCAGTCCTGCCACACGTCGTCGCGCCAGCCGCGCAGGGTCCGCCAGTAGTCGGCGAGCACCCGCTCGACGCCGCGGGGTGCCGCGCCGGTCGAGTTGTTGTTCAGGTAGACGCACGTCTCCAGCAGCGGGAACTCGGCGCGCAGGGTGGCGTGTGCGACGGCGTCCAGGCAGCGCGCCGGGAGGGTGTCGGATTCGCTCACTCGGGGTGTCCTCCCATCGGGTCGGTCGGGGTGGGCCGGGGATCGGTGGACACGGCGGTGAACACCGGCACCGAGCGCACGGCCGCCAGGTAGGGGGTGCCCTCGGTGTAGCCGGTGCCGGACCGGGAGCCGAGCATCCGGACCGCCAGCCGGTGGTGGGTGCGCCGCCAGGTCAGCACGGCCTCGGCGAAGGCCGCCATCTGCTGCCGGACCAGGGCGTGGTCGGCGTCGCGGAGCCGGCCGTCGCGGACCGCCGCCCGGTAGGCCTGGTCGATCGACGGATGGCCGGCGCGCACCAGGTCACGCACCTCCGGCACGGACCGGTACGCGGTGGAGTCGAGCCGGGCCGGCTCGGGGGTACGGCACAGCGACTCCATCAGCTTGTAGGAGCGGGACTGGATCGCGCTGGCCCCCTCGGTGTACTCGCGGAACGTCCGGAACGCCGCCGGTTGCATGGTGGCCAGCAGCGAGAAGAGCGCACCGGCCCCGCCGATCAGGTCCCGGGCGTACGCCAGCCGGGCGGCGGCCGCGCGGGACCGGCCGGTGGCCAGCTCGGTGATGGTGGCCCGCAGCTCCTCGGCGACCCCGACGAAGAGACACTCGTACGCCTGGAGCACCCGGATGAACAGGTACTCGTCGTGGGAGACGTAGACCGGCAGCATGCTCAGCCGCAGGGCCAGCTCCCGGGCGGGATCCCGGTCGGCGACGGCGAGCCGGTGCAGCGCCACCGCCGCGGTGACCGGGTCCGGGTCGGTGACCGTCGCGGCCAGGCCGAGCCGGGTGAGGGCGGCGAACACGGCCCGGACCGCGAGCCGGCACCGCTTGGTCACCAGGGTCGGCCCCGGCCGCTGCTCGGGGAGCAGGTCGGTGACGCCGGCCGAGGCGGCCAGCTCGAAGGCGACGGCATCGGCGACGAGGTCGACCAGGAGCCGGTCGCGCTCGCGCCGGCCGCCGTCCCCCGCACCCGGCCCAGCGAGGCCGTGCTGGCGGTCCGCCCCGGCCGGTGCGTGCTGGCTGTCCGGCGTGGCCGGTGCGTGCTGTCCGGCGGGCACCTGGTCCCGGGGGCGGGCGGGGGCGGTGGTGGACAGGGGGAGCAGTGGCAGGGCCAGGTAGCTGCGGTAGTCGTACCGGGCGTCCCACTTGTCGAGCGCCACGTCGAGGAAGGCGGACAACGGGTGGGCGGCGGGCGTCCGGGTGGTCACCTGGACGCGGATCCGGGCCAGCCGGGCCAGCAGTTCTTTGTCGACGAAGTGTTTGCCGACCCGGTTAAATTCGGCGACCACCACGTGGTAGGGGAATTGTTCGGGGTCGGCCGTACCGGACGACCAGCTCGTCAGCTCACGCACGGACCGCACCTCGGATGGGAATGTGTCAGGGACAGCGCCGACGATTCTTCGAGTGGCGCGGCTCGTCATGCCTCTGCGGTGTGGGAACGGGCCGTCGCCGGGCGGTCGGCCGTCGGCGGGCCCGGTCGTAGCTCGGGGTAGAACCGGTGCTCG
This sequence comes from Micromonospora sp. WMMD714, assembly GCF_029581315.1. Classification (NCBI taxonomy): domain Bacteria; kingdom Bacillati; phylum Actinomycetota; class Actinomycetes; order Micromonosporales; family Micromonosporaceae; genus Micromonospora; species Micromonospora sp. WMMD714. The sequence goes on along the minus strand of NZ_CP120744.1, from coordinate 5,490,624 downwards.
AGGAGCTTGGCGAGCACCGTCGCCGGGCTGCCCGGGGAGCCGTCCGCGGCGTGCCCGCCGACCTGCAGCGCGACCTGGTAGTGGCGGGCACGCCACCGGGAGACCTGCTCGTCCCAGGCGGCCATCGCGTCGGCCAGCCGGCGGGTCGGGTCGGTCGGCGGCAGCCCGTCGAGCGGGCCGCCCCGGCTGCCGAGGTGCTCGGCGAACGCCCTGCCGAGGTGCCGGCTCGCCAGCGTGACCCGTCGCCAACCGGGTGACTCGGCTCCGGAACCGTTGCCCAGCGCCGGTTGCATCGTCTGGAAGTCGACCGGCGAGAGGTGGCGGAACATCGCCAGCTGGTCGGTGACCAGACGCACCGCGAGCGTCGCGCGGGCCAGCAGTGCCGCCGCCGCTGCCGGGTCCGCCGCCGTGACCCGGGCGACGGCGGCGGTCACCTCGGCCTCGGCCAGCTTGAGCCACAACTCGGCGGACTGGTGCACCACCTGGAAGAGCAGCTCGTCGCGGTGCAGCATCTCCTCCGGGCGGCGTTGCAGATCGAGCAACTCGTCGGTACGCATGTAGCGGGCGTAGTCCGTGGTGCCGTCGCCCGGCAGCACAGGTGACTGGTCACGTTTCACGGGTGTCCCTCCGGTGAGCGCCGGCGCGGCGCGGGTGTCGGCGCTCAAGGGTGACAATTATCCAACGACGAATGGCAATGTGTCACCCCCTGTTTTGAGGGTATGAGTTGGTCGGTTTCGGGGGTGGACACCCCTTGTTATCCCGTGATGTGAGCGCTAACACACCAAATTGTTTCCGTCAATGTCTGGCGCGTCACGGCCGCTCGACGGCGACGGGTGGCCGGGTGTGCCGCCGCCCGGCGGTGCGGTGTCGGTCCCGCCGCCCCGGTCGCCCGCCGGTCGGTGCGTGGAGTGTTCGGTTGCCTACCGTGCGCAGGCGTGGTTAGGTCGTCCTCACTGGTCGGTCGACGGCGCGCGGTGGTCGACGGCGGTCGCCCGACCGACCCCGGAAGGAGTGCCATGACGGCGGTGCCGACCTCTGCCCGGCGTCCGGTCGAGGACTTCGGTGAGGTCTCCATCCGGCCGGTGGAGCCCGACCGGGACGTCGAGGTGATCCACGACTGGGTGACCCGGGAGCGGTCCCGGTTCTGGGGCATGCGTGACGCCAGCCGGGAGCGGGTCCACGAGATCTACACGTACCTCGACTCGCTGACCACCCACCACGCCTACCTGGTCCATCGCGACGGTCGGCCGGTGGCGCTGTTCCAGACCTACGAGCCGGCCGCCGACCCGGTCGGGCGGTGTTACGACGTGCGCCCCGGCGACTTCGGCATCCACCTGCTCATCGGCCCCCCGGACGGCGGTGTGGAGCCCGGCTTCACCGGGGTGCTCCTCGACGCCTTCCTCGCGTTCGTGCTGGCCGATCCGACCCGGCTGCGGATCGTGGCCGAGCCGGACGCCCGCAACGCGCGGGCCGTCGACCGGCTGGTCCGGGCCGGCTTCGTGCCCGGCCCCCTGATCGACCTGCCGGACAAGCGCGCCCGGCTGCTGTTCCTCGACCGGGGCGCGGTGCGTCCCGCCGGTCGACGGCCGGACGGTGCCACCGGCTGAGCGCGGGATGGTCCCCCGATCGGGGGTGTGGGGGGCCGGGTGGCCATTCATCTCGTTGCTTAGGTTAGCCTCACCTTCGTGCTTAGTGATCGAGTTCGCCCGGCGGGGGAGCCCCACCACGCCACCGGCACCGCGACCCTGCCCGTCGCCCCCTGGCGGCTGTTCGACGTGCAGGTGCGCGCGACCCGTCGGCTCAGCCCGTCCTTCCTGCGGGTCACCTTCACCGGTCCGGACCTCGACCGGTTCGCCGACAACGGCTACGACCAGCGGATGAAGCTGGTGCTGCCGCTGCCCGGCCGACCCGGGGTGCACCTTCCCGGCGGCGCCGACTGGTACGCCCACTGGCGGGCGCTGCCCGAGGACGAGCGCTGCCCCATCCGCACGTACACCGTCCGCGCGGTCCGGCCCCACCTGGCCGAGGTCGACGTCGACCTGGTGCTGCACGGCGACAGCGGGGCGGCCGGCCGGTGGGCGCTGCGCGCCCGCCCCGGCGACGAGGCCGGCCTGCTCGGCCCCGACGCCGGCTACCACGGCGACCACGGCGGCATCGAGTTCCGGCCGCCGGCCGCCGGCCACCTGCTGCTCGCCGGCGACGAGACCGCCGTGCCGGCGATCTGCGCCATCCTGGAACGCCTGCCCCTCGACACCCGGGGACAGGTGCTGTTGGAGGTGCCGGAGCGGGCCGACGCGCTGCCGACCGTCACCCCGCCCGGCGTGACGGTCGACTGGCTGGCCCGCGACGGCGGCGGGCACGGCAGCCGGCTGCTCCCCGCCGTCGCCACGGCGGCGCGACGCCTGCTCTGCCCCACCGACGCGGTCCCCACCGGGCCGATCGCCGACATCGACGTCGACCGGACCCCGCTCTGGGAGGTGCCGACCCCGACCGCACCGGTACCGGTGTACGCCTGGCTGGCCGGCGAGGCCGGTGTCATCCGCGCGCTCCGCCGGCACCTGGTCGCCGAACGGGGCATGGACCGTCGCGCGGTCGCCTTCATGGGGTACTGGCGGCACGGCGGCCCGGACCCGGCCTGAGGCGTGAGCTGCTGTTGTGACCCGCGTTACCTCTCGGCGGAGCGGGAATCAGCGTGGCGGATCCGGATTTGAAGCCAGGTGTGACTGTCGCCCTGACTCCCGCCCGGCCGCGCCCTGACCGGGCGGTGTTTCCCCGATGACCGATGTCGCCCACGAGCCGCTGGCGAAGGTGGCGCCGACCCCCGGTGAGCTGATGACCGGCCGGCAGCGGGTACGCCTCGTCCTGGTCCTCGGCTCGCTGCTCGCCGTCGGCCCGTTGACCATCGACATGTACCTGCCGGCGCTGCCCACCATCGCCGCGGACCTCGCCACCACCTCGGCGGCGGTCCAGTTGACCCTCACCGGCACGCTCGCCGGGCTGGCCCTCGGCCAACTGCTGATCGGACCGCTCTCCGACGCCGTCGGACGGCGTGGCCCGCTGATCGCCGGCCTCGCCCTGCACATCGTGGCGTCGGCGCTCTGCGTCGTCGCCCCCAACATCGTGGTCCTCGGCGGCCTGCGGGTGGTGCAGGGCCTCGGGGTCGCCGCCGCCACCGTGGTCGCCATGGCGGTGCTCCGTGACCTGTTCAGCGGCACCGCCTTCGCCACCCTGCTGTCCCGGCTGCTGCTGGTGATGGGCGCCGCGCCGATCCTCGCCCCGACGCTCGGCGGCGGGGTGCTGCGCTGGACGGACTGGCGGGGCGTCTTCGTGACGCTGACCGTCCTCGGCGTGCTGCTCGTCGTGCTGGCCGTGGTCGGCCTGCCGGAGACCCTGCCGGCCCGGCGTCGCCAGCGCGGCGGCGTGTGGACCACGGTGGGCCTGTACGGCTCGCTGCTGCGCGACCGGGTCTTCGTGGGGCTCGTCCTGGTCGCCGGCCTGGCCATGGCGGCGCTGTTCGCGTACGTGGCCGGCTCCTCGTTCGTCCTCCAGGAGCGGTACGGGCTCGACGAGCAGCAGTTCGGGCTGGCGTTCGGCGCGGGCGCGGTGGGGCTGATCGGGGCGGCCCAGTACAACGTACGGCTGCTGCGTCGCCACTCGCCGCAGCGGATTCTCGTCACCTCGCTGACCATCGGCACCCTGGCCGGGCTCGCGCTGCTGGCCTTCGCGGCGACCGGCTTCGGCGGGCTGCCCGCCCTGCTGGTGGCGCTCTGGGCGGTGCTGGGCTCGGCCGGCCTGGCGATGCCGAACGCCCCGGCGCTGGCGCTGTCCCGGCACGGTGAGGCGGCCGGTACCGCCTCGGCCCTGCTCGGTGCCGTGCAGTTCGGTGTGGGTGCGGTGGCCGCGCCGATGGTGGGCGTGCTGGGCAACGGCGCGGTGGCGATGGCGCTGGTGGTGACCGGTGGCATGGTGGCGGCGCTGGCGGTGCTGTTCCTCGTGGTGCGGCCGTCCCGGCTCGCCGGCCTGGAACCACCGCCCTCGGCGGTCGTGGTGGTGCACTGACCGGCGTCGTCGACAGCGGCGTGCCGGGGCGGTCGTGGGCACCGGAGTGCCGGAGGCTCGTGGCCAGCGGTGTCGCGGCCGGTCTCCGGCACCCCTGGACGGGGACAGGGCGGGTCCGGATGGACCCGCCCTGTCGGCAGTGACTACCAGAGGATTTGAACCCCTAGACCACATCGGTGGTCCGCAACCGCGCTAAGTGGCAGTCACCGAAAGCGTAGCCCCGCGCACCGGGCCGCCGCAGTCGGCGATGCGACAGCCCGACCGCAGTCGGCGAGGCGACAGCTCAACTGACGTTGCCGGAGCTGCGGGCACCCCCGCTCACCTGGATGGCGCCGTTCGACGAGACGTTGTCGGTGACCGACCACAGCCGCTTCGCCGGCGCCCCGTTCCAGGACGGGTTGCACAGGATCGCCGGCTCGCAGTTCTGCACCAGGTTGTCGCGGATGGCCATGATCGGGCCACCCGCGGCGAAGGCCCAGATGCCGACGCCCGTCCCGGCGGTCACCGAGATCCGGTTGTCCGAGACGAACACGTGCCGGATGCTGCCGATCTTGATGCCCCGGATCGTGCCCGGTTGACGCCACCACGCCTTGTACAGGTGGATGTCGTTGCCGGTGACCCGGATGGTGCGCCCCTGGATCGGCGGTCCCTTGTGGTAGGAGACCCCGATGTGGACGCCCTCGGCGACCTGGTCGAAGCGGCAGTCGGAGACCTCCACGTCGCCCACCGCCGTCCCTCCGCCGATCACCACCGCGCAGGCCCCGACGGAGACCTCCGCCGCGGCGGTCAGCTCCTGCCGGTACCCGCTGGCGTACTTCTCGCCGAAGGCGGGCTCCAGCAGGATCCGGTCGGCGACACTGCGCAGGTGCCGGGCCGCCGCCGACGGGGTCTGCACCGGGCGCGACGGCGGCGACGCGGCCACCGCCGCCTCCCAGGCGCCCTGGCTCAACGCCGAGTCGAAACGCAGGCTCGCCCCGGGCACCGGCAGCGCCACCTCCCGGCGGTCGCGGGCGATGTCGTCGGCCTCCCGCACGTCGATCCCCTCACCGACCAGGTAGTCGCGCAGCGTCTGGCGACCCTCGTCGGTGTCGAAGATCCGCCCGGCGTTCTGCCCGAGCCGTCCCTTGAGCGAGGCCAGTTGCCGCTTGTACGAGGGCAGCTGCGCCGGGTCCTCGGTGGCCAGGTCCGCCAGCCGCAGCACGTACGCCTCGGCGGCGTCGGCGGTGCGCTGGTCTTCCACGGTGGGCGGACGCAGGGTGGTCAGGGTCTTCCACTCGCTCTGCGGGACCATCGAGTTCATCCGCACGCCCCACCGGCCGACCCGGATCACGGTGTTCCACTCGCCCGTCTCCAGCCGGTCGTCGCGGTCCAGGGCGAGCCGCCCCACCAGCTGGGTGGCGAGCTGGCTGCGGAACTTCTCGTCCTTGACCAGCTCGGCCAGGGTCAGCGACGCCGGTCGGGGCGGGCAGGAGAACCGGCACCTGGTGATCACCGCGTGGTCCGGGTTCACCAGCAGCACACCCTGCTGGCCGTGGCCGATGAGGAAGTCCGAGTCGAGCACCCGGACCTTCCCGGGCGGCGTGCCCTGGTCGTTGCGGACGGTCAGACAGGTGCTCTGCGGCGACGCGCCGGCCACCCCGGTGAGCTGGCAGTGTTCGATCGTCACCTCGGCGCAGTTGACGGCCGAGACGGGGCCGAGCCGTCCCTCGGCGGCGGCCGGTCCGGGGGTCTCCACCGCCAGGTGCGACACCGAGACGGTGCCGCAGTTGACGAACATCAGCGCGAACTCCTGGCCCTGCACCCGGACCCGGCTGGCCGGCCCACTGCCCAGCAGCCGGATGTTGGCCCGGCCGGTGAAGGTGACCGGCACGGTGCTGGTGTAGAGGCCGGGGGCGAAGCAGACCAGCACGTCCCCGGCGGGCAGGGTGTTGAGCGCCTGCACCCAGTCGATGCCGGGCCGCAGGGTGATCGTCGCCCAGCCGCCGGTGGCGGACGCGGCGAGCTGGTTGATGGCGGCCTGCACGGTGGTCGCCCCGGCCAGCGACGGCCGCCCGGTCGGGTCGTACGACACCCGGTCGGCGCGGGACAGCGCGGCGGTGAAGGTCACCGGCAGGTGGACCGGCTGCCCGGCCTCGTCGAGGAGCTGGGCGGTGACCTCCTGGGTGGCGGCGGCGGAGTCGAGCTGCCAGCCGCAGCGGGCCCGGCCGTCGGTGCCGGTCTCCACGGTGACGGTGGTGGCGGTGACCGCCCCGGCGGTGACCCGGCCCGCGCCGCCGGTGACGGTGAACCGGACCCGGGCCTTGGCGACCGGCTGGCCGCCGACGGCCACCCCGGTGACCAGGTCGTGGCCGAGCGGCACCAGGGCCGCCGGGTTGGCCGGCACCGGCACCGCCTCCTGGCCGTCCCCGCCGAGCAGGCTCAGGGTGGCCTGGCCGGTCAGCGGGGCGAACACCGGCCGGCAGTCGCGCAGCACGCTCCACTGGCTGCCGTCGAAGCTCACGACACCGATCCGGCCGTGCGCCCGGCGCGGCCCGTGCGGGGTCTGCGCCACCGGCGTGCTGCCGACCCGGGGCCACTGGACGTCGTGCAGCGCCGACCGGGCGGGGAACGACCACCAGTCGCCGGTGCGGAAGCTGCCCACCGCCGAGAACCGGATCTTGATGCCGAGTTCCAGGTCCAGCTCCACCCCACCGGCCGGCACGGTGCCCCGGCCGTCCCAGCGGCGGACCCGCGCCCGGGACGGGAAGTCGGCCCGGTCCAGGCTGCCGGTGGCGGTGCCCGGCCGGATCACGATCCGGTCCCCCTCCACCCGGTCGACCTGCACCAACGTGCCGGGCAGACCGTTGAGTTCCCGGCCGTCGTCGGTCAGCTCCACCCAGGAGCCGTTGGTGAAGCCGGCGCTGCCGTCGCGGCCGGGCACCTTCACGGTCAGCACGTCGACGTCGATGCTCTCCCAGGTGGCCACCGTGGCGGCGTTGTCCCGGGACCAGACGAAACCGGCCGCCCCGGGAGCCCCGCCGGTCAGGATCTCCACCCGGTAGAACTGGTTGTCCAACCCGGTGTACGGCGACCCGGTAGGGATCACGCAGTCACCGCCGGCGCTGCCCGTCGGGTCGGCGCGCACCGCGAGGGTGCCGGTGGAGGCGGCGGTCAGCTCCGTCCAGCCGGGTGGGGTGTCCGCGCAGCCGACCGGGGTGTTCGGCGGCCCGGCCTGCAACAACCGCACCTGCCACGCGGTCCGCAGCCGGGTGGTGGTGTCCGGGCCGCCGAGGGCGACCTCCCGCAGCGTCGGGTCCTCGATCGCGGTCACGTGCTGCGACCACACCTGGAGCCAGGCGGCGTAGACCCCCGGCGGCACCGGGGCGCCGGCGGCCAGCCAGGTGCCGTCGAGCTTACGGACGAACGGCCCGGTCGCCGGCAGGTCCGGCTGGCCGAACACGGAGACCGCGGTGTCGTTCTCGCAGAGCACCCCGTCGAGGTAGTACCGGCCCGCCGACAGCGTGAGGCCCGTCCCACCGGTCAACCCGAACGCCCCGCCGACCACCGGCGCACCGGCCGGGCCGACCACGTCGGTCAGCGCCGTGGCCCGCAGGTGCGCCTGGATGTCCTGCTGTTCGTTCCAGTCCGCGTCCAGGTCGACCCGGCCCTGCTGCTTGCGGACGCTCGTCGCGTGCCGCCGCTGGTCGAACGTGACGCGGCTGATGTCGCCCTTCATGGTGTGGTTCCTCCGGTCGGCAGGACGGGCAGGGCAGCGGCCACCCGCCCCAGCGGCAGGTACTCCGCCAGCGCGAGGGTGAGGTTGTTGAGACGTTGCGGGGTCAGGGCGCGGCGGAACGCGCCCAGCTCGGCGCCGGACTCCGCACCGGTGCGCAGCTCGACGGCGGCGGTGGCGGCGAGCCGGCCGTAGGTGGCGTCGCCGTAGCGGGTGCTCGCCCACGCCGGTCCGACCCGGGTGGCCACGTCCGGGTCACCGGGGTGGGCCTGCTGGGCGAGGTCCGGTTGGCAGCGGTAACGGCGCGGCGTGACCGACCCCGGGCACAGGTAGCTGAACCGGACGTACCCCTGCTGCCGGCGGGCCACCGTCACCGGCTGGTCGAACAGGCAGTCGGTGGCGGTCAGCACCCGCGCCGCGGTGGTGCCGAGCACCGTCACCCCGCCCAGCTCCGCCGCGGCCTCCCCGGCGGCGACCGGGCCGTGCACCAGCGTGTCCGTCACGGTCAGCGGGCCGTCGGTGGTGCTCAACGCGCCGGTCACGCAGCGGTGCACCACCACCCGGGTCCGGTCGTTGCCGGCGGTGACGGTGAGTCCGGTCGCCGCCGGGCCGACGGTGCAGTGCCGCAGCTCGACCAGGCCCAGGCCGGGCCCGCCGTCACCGGGCGCGGCGACGGTCACCGACCCGACCACCAGCAGCCCGTCGACCACCAGCTCACCCGGGCGGTCCCCGACGCCGACACCGGTGACCGTCACCCCGCCGAGCAGGCAGGGGCGCACCCCGACCGGATCGAGGTCGCCCTGCCGGCGGGGCCGGTCCGGCGGCCGGGGCCACTGCGCGGCCAGCACGCTCAACCGGCTGCCCTGCCCCACCCGCACCGCCAGGTTCTCCCGGTAACGGTGGCTGTCCAGCACCACGATCCGGCCGGTGCTGCCCGGGTGCGCGGCCTGGAAGTCGTGCCAGGCGGTCAACGCCTCACCGAGCGAGGCGACCACCTCCCCGGCGCGCGGCGGCTCGGTCACGCTCACCGCGAGCTGCCAGTCCACCGGGCCGTCCGCGGTGCCCAGGTCACCCCGGCGCGGGTACGGGCCGGCACCGACGTCGGCGCTGAACGCGTACCACCAGGAGAGCGCGAGGCGGTGCACCGGCCGGCCGGCGGCGACGGTGACCCGGCCGCGCACCGGGTCGACCCGCACCACGCTGCCGGTCGGCAGCTCCCACCCGGCCAGGTCGCAGATCCGCAGCAGGTCCAGCGGGACCGGCCGCAGCTCGTCGGCCGGGGTCGGCTGGATCCACACCACGAGCGACGGGTCGTCGTCGCGGAACCAGCGCCGCTGCTCGGGCGGGGGAGGCGCGGCGGAGGCGAGCGCCACCAGCTCGTCGCGCAACGGCCGGCGGCGCAGCGGGCCGGGCACGTTGGCCTCGTCGGCCCGGTGGTCGATGTCCGGCTCGGTCACCGTCGGGCCGGTCAGCTGCCGGCCCACCCCCACCGGGTCGATCCACCACCGGCCGTCCGGCGGCACGACCGCCGGGGCTGCGGTGGCCCGGTCCAGCCGGTACGACGGCAGCGGCCACACGTACAGGCCGATGTTCCCGATGGTGGGGCGGCCCTGCCCGGTGTCCATGGCCCGGACGTCCACCGTCCGGCAGACCGTCTCGAACGGCCCGCCGACCAGCTCCAGCGGCGCGGCGGCCCGGATCGACGCGGTGGCCGGCGCGGACCGGACGTGGTTGACGTGCTGGGTGACCACCAGCCGTTCGAAGAACTCGACGACCGCGGCGCTCCAGCCGGTGTTGGCGCGGGTCAGCTCCTCCAGCGCGGCGGCGGTGCCCTTGCGCCGCCGGAACCGGATGGTGTCGGCGACCCGGGCCCGGTCGGACAGCCCGGTGCCGTCCGCCAGCGGATGCAGCCGGCCCGCCCCCACCAGCTCACCCAGGTAGGGCACCACCCACTCGGCGCAGGTCTCCACGAACCAGTCGTCGGTGAGCTGGTCGATGTCCGCGTCGAGCGCGACGGCCTGCTCGGCCAGCACCTCCACCAGCGCGTGCAGCACCCCGCCGGCCGCCTCGTCCTGGCTGCGCAGGGCGGCCGGCAGCAGGTTCCAGATCTCCTCGGCCCTCACGATGCCTCCAGCAGGGTGACGTCACCGGCGTCCACGGTGAGCAGGTCGGCGGGGAGCAGCAGGTCACCGACCCGGCGGCCGGGGGCGGCGGGGATCACGTCGAGGCGCTCCGGTGGCTGCTCGGCGTCGTGCAGCAGCTCCAGCACCACCGCCGCGACACCGGGCACCCCGTGCAGCAACGCCTGCACCTCGCTGGCGCGCACCGGCCGGGCGTAGTCGCGGGCGTCGAAGCTCAGCCCGGTGACCACCGCGGCGCGGGCGGCGGCCGCGACCAGCGTGAAGCGGTGCCCGGGGGCCAGCAGCAGCCGGGCGGTCACCGCCACCCGCCGCCGGTGGTGGCCGAGGATCCGCACCGGCACCGCCGCCTGGCGGGCGGCGTCCAGGGCCCGCAGCAGGTCGGCGTGGACCGGCGCGCTCTGCGGGATCTCCGCCCCGTCCGGCCCGGCGACGGTGAGCAGGACGACCTGCCGGGCGTCGTCCCAGACCAGGTCCGCGCGGGCCTTGCCGATCCCGGCGAACGCGCGGGCGAAGTCGGCGTAGTCGTCCAGTGAGACGACCCGGCCCAGGGTCCGGACGGCCAGCGGCGCGTTGCGGCGGGCCCGGTCCACCCCCTCCGGGTCGTCGGCCCCGGCGGCGGGCACCGGGTTGTCCACCTCCATCAGGCCCAGCGGCCGGGACAGCGGGATCGTCAGCCGGCCGGGCGCCAGGTCCGCCAGCCGCCCGATGCCGCTGCGGTAGGTGGCCACCACGTTGTCCTGCCCGGAGGGCAGCCGCGCCCCGGTCAGGCCGTCGCCGAAGGTGACCGTGACGGTGCCGTCGTCGGCCCGGCGCACGGTGTAGACCCGGGCGGTGGGGGCCTGCCCGAGCAGCGCCGGCACCTCCTGCCAGCGCACCCCGTCGACCCAGACCGCCAGGGTGGTCCGGGAGCCGCTGGCGGTCGCGGCGGGGACGTGGGTCAGCGGCACGTGCCGCAGGGTGAACCGCTGGAACGCCCGCCGCGCGTCACCGCCGCCGAGCACCTCCGCCCGGCTCTCCCCGTGGGTCGCCGACGTGACGTTGCCCAGCACCCGGACGCTGTCGCGCCGGTACCGCCGCGCCACGTTCGCCGTCAGGTCCACAGTGGTCGCGTCCCGGACCCGCAGCACGGTCACCACCTCGCCGACCGGCTCGCCGGCCGGGTCGACACCGGTGAGCACCAGCGGCCGGCCCGGCTCCAGGCCCGGCGTCGGCCGGGCCAGCTCCAGGGTCGCCGTCGCGGCCAGCGGGGTGGTCAGCGGCGGGTCGGCCGGCGGCAGCAGCCGGCTGTCGCCGAGCACCGTGGTGGTGCGCCGGGAGAAGGTGTTCGAGTCACCGCCGGCCACGGTGACCCGGGTGGTGCGGGCGGCGATGCCGAAGTCGGCCACCGGCAGCTCCGCCACCGCGTCGACCCGGCGCAGCTGCGGCACCCCGGCGGTCTCCAGCACCAGCCACGACCCGGCCACGACCGACGGGTACGACTGGTCCAGGTGCAGTGCCCGCTCGTCCTTGCCCAGCGGGGCGTCCACCCAGGTGTCCTTCCGGGTGGCGTACGCCCCCGGCAGCACCTGGTTGGTGCCCGGGTTCAGCTCGCCGACCCGTAGCGCCACCGGGAGCGCCGACCACGGCTGCGCCTGGTGCCCGAACAGCGCCGCCCGCTGCGCCAACAGGTGCACCTGCACCTCGCGCCCCGGCTGGTGCAGCTCCGCGCCGAGCGACCGGGCGGTCACCGCCGCGTCCAACCCGACCACCGTGTACGCCGGCACCACCGCACCGCCGTCCAGCGCGGTGGCCGCCGCCGGCAGCACCGCGCCGGCCGCGCGCACCCGGCGGACGTCGAACCAGTCGGGGCCGAGCACCAGCAGCACGCTGCCCGCGACGAGCACGGTGTCGGTGCCGGCCAGGTGCAGGGTGGCGTCGCCGGGGCGGGGCGCGCGGGGCGCGGTGACCCGCAGCCCCACCGCGTTCAGCTCCGGGCGGGCCAGCAGCGGCGTCACCGTCTCGAAGACCTGCGGCAGCTCGCCGGGGCCGGGCACGCTCTGCGCCTGGCTGCCCGCCGGGATCGGCACCCCGTCCGGGGCGCCCGGGGTGGCGGTGACGGTGAACGACAGCCACGTCGTCGCGGCCACCCCGGGGCGCAGCTCGTAGCCGATCGCGCGGGCCAGCATCAGCACCGAACCGCGTTCGGTGGCGGTGCCGAGGAACCCCTCGTTGGCGATCCGTTCCTGGTAGAAGGCGAGCACGTCCAGGGTGGTCGCCCAGGCGTGCAGCAGCGCCACGGCCGGGTCGTCGACCTCCCGGGTGGTCAGCCCGGCCAGCTCCGGCCGGCCCCCCAGCCGGGCCACCAGGTCGGCGGCGAAGTCGGCCTGCCGGCCCAGCCGGTACGCGATGCCGTTGCGGCCGGGTGGGTTCGGCCCCCGGCCCACTCGTGCCGTCACAGTCCACCTACCAGGTCGAGGTGCAGGATGCCGTGCTCCGGCACGCTGGGGTCGTTGTCGAGGCGGATCACCTCGGTGTCGCCGGCCCGTAGCACCCGGTCGGCCAGCTCCCCACCGGCCGCCACCCCCACCGGGTGCAGCTCGGTGACCCGTACGTCGGTGACCCCGGGGACACCGACCGCGGCGGCCAGCAGCTGGCTGACGTAGAGCGGGGTGCCGAAGCTGAACCGGTCGGGGTGGAAGAAGCCGCGCACCCCACCCGGCAGGTCGCGGGCGGAGAAGAGGTCCAGCAGGGCCCGGCGGACATCGGAACGGAACGCGCCGGGGGTGACGCACACCCACAGCCGCAGCTCCACCGGCAGGTCCACCGGGTCGCGCAGTTGCAGGTCGTACCCGGCGACGCGGAACCGGTCGAGCCGTCCGGCCAGCCGGCGGGCCAGCTCCGGCTCGTCGGTGAGCCGCTGCCCGCCGGTCAGGTCGAGGGTGAGGAAGACCGTCCACCAGGAACCCGTCCAGCGGACCCGGGCGGTGGCGTTGGCCACCTCGGGCAGCCGCCGCGCCGCCGCCACCCAGTCGGCGGTGGTGACCGCCCGTTCCTGGACGGCGAAGGCGACCGGGGCGTGCTGCCGGGCGTGCTCGATGTCCTCCGGGTCGGTGCCGCCGACGGCGGGCAGCGGGTTGGTCGCGCCGAGCAGCCCGACCCGGTCGGTGACCAGGGTGGTCAGCGCGTCGTGGCCGAGGTTGCCGGCCGCGCCGCCGCCGCGCCACCAGGCGACCTGGAAGACCGTGCCGGCCGGCGGCCGCCGCCCCGACACGTCGTCGCCGAACCGCAGCGCCACCCGGCCGTCGCGTTCGCGTTCCGGGACGAAACCCTGGTCGAAGCGGTCGGCGTTGAGCAGGTCCCGGCGGGGCCGCCAGCTGCCCTCGGTGGTCTCCAACCGGATCAGCGGCACCGCGGCACGGGGATCCTGGTCGAGGGCCTGGCTGGCCGGGGTGTCGGTCCGGAACGGCACCGCCGAGGCCACCGGATCGGCGGTCAGCACCGGCCGCCACCGGTGTTCGGCGGCGGCCGGGAGCTGCCCGGACACCGCGATGGCGTGCTGCACGGCCACCAGGTTGGCCCGCGCCACCGCGCAGGTCACCAGGTGGTCGGTGCCCGTCCCGGCGACGGAGGCGGTGACGGTCAGCGGGAAGGCCAGCCGGTCGGCGGCGCTCCACTCGACCTCCAGCACGGCCACCCCGGTCACCGGGTCGGTGGTGGGCCGTACCGACACCAGCCGGACCACCTGCCGGTGGGTGGGATCCGCGTCGGCGTGCCGCCCGGTCCGTGGGGAGAGCACCTCCTCCAGCAGCAGCAGGTCACCGGCGGCCAGCCCGGTCGCCGGCAGGTCGACCAGGGTGGCCCGGGTCGCGCCGACGGGCAGGCCGCAGTCCCGGCCGCCCCACACGTACAGGGCGATCTCGTTGCGGGCGGCGCGGGGGGCGAGCGGGGTCAACGTCTCGAAGCCGGTCGCGCCGCCGGCCAGCAGCGCCGCCGCGTCGGCGGGCCGTACCGCCGGGGTGGCCCGGTCGGCGGCCAGCACCGGCGTCCCGGCGGGCACGCCCCGGCTCTCCACGTCGGAGCCGGCGGCCACCCGGACGCTGAGCCAGGCGCGGGCCGCGCACCCGTCGTGCACCGCGTAGTCGAGCAGCCGGGCGTGCCGGCGTACCGAGATCCGGCTGCGGGCGGTGCCCAGGTACGCCTCGGTGCCGGCGGCGTCCTGCCGGTAGGACAGCCGGTCGGCGACGTGCGCCAACGCCTCGACCACGGTGGTCAGCGGGTCGGCCGGGTGCCGTGCGGATCCGCCGGGCAGGGCGGCGAGCCGGTCGAGCATCAGCCGCCGGAACCCGGCGTAGTCCTTGGCCAGGTAGTCGGTCGGCGCGGTGGTCGCCGGCGGCGGGGCCACGGTGGGGGCGGCCGGGGCCGGGTCCAGGTCGCTGGGGCAGTTGGCCTTGAAGGAGAAGGTCTGCGCCGACAGCACCGGGTCGAAACCGGGCGGCACCCGGTCGTCCACCGCCGAGCGCACCAACCGCAGGGTGTACGGGGAGAAGTCCCCGGCCCGGTCCACCCGGACGGTCAGCTCCGCGCCGGTGGCGGCGACGCTGAGCACCCGGACGCCGGTGATCCGGACTCCGCCGTCGACCAGCACGTTGCCCACCGCCAGTGCCGCCCCGGCGGGCACCTGACCGGGCTGGCCGGGCAGCGGGTGCAGGAAGCCGACGCGCAGCAGCCGCTGGTCGGCGGCGTCCACCTCGACCCAGTCGATGCCGTTGAACGCGCTGCCGGGCCGGGCCACCTCGGCCCGGCGTTCGTCGTCGTCGCACCGCACACTCATCCGTCGCCCCTCTCCACCGACACCTGCGCGGGCCGGCCGGTGGCCCGCAGCCGGTACCCGACGTGCACCCGCACCGCCGCCTCGGCCAGGTCGACGCGGACGTCGTCGACCTCGATCAGCTCGCCGAGCCAGCGCTGCAACGCGCTGCGGGCCTGCAACTCGGCGGTGCCCACCACCGCGTCGTCGACCGGGGCGAAGAGCAGCTGGCCCAGGCCGGCGCCGAAGTCCGGCCGGTTGACCCGCTCGCCGGGCGCGGTGAACAGCACCGCCTCCACCAGGTCGGCGACGTGCCGTTGCGGGTCGGCCAGGCCGGAGCGGCCCCGGTTGTCCGGCCGCCAGGGGAACGCCGGGTACGTCATGTCGCCACCGCCCGCACCTGGACGCCGGCCACCGTCGGCGGACCCTGCGGGACGCCCTCCGCGCTGACCCCGAGCCCGACGCTGGTGCCGAGCACCGGCGGCTGCCCGTTGACCAGCACCCGGGCCGCCGGGGTGGTCCACTGGAGCTGGACGCAGGGCTGCGGTTTGGTGCCCGCGCCCACCGGCACCTGGAACGGGCATCCGGTGACCGGGTAGGCGTCGGTGGCGGTGACCACCGGCAGGCCGTTGACCAGCACCCGCGCGTTGCCGGTCTGCGGGGTGACCGGGCCGGTGTGCGGGCAGGTCAGCACCGCCCCGACGTGCAGCAGCGGGCCGGGCATCAGGTCACCGTCAACGCGGTCTGGTTGACCGCCACCGTCGGGCCGACGAGGGTGATCGAGGCGCCCTTGCCGTTGGAGATGATGATCCCGGTGTCGTTGATCGAGATCATCGCCCCGGTCAGCGTCTTGAGCAGGATGCCACCGGTCGGGCCGGGGGCGTCGGAGATCATCAGGGTGGCCTGGCCGGGGGTCTGCAACACGATCGGCGGGGTGGGCGGCGGGGCGGACGACACCAGTGCCGGGATCTCCGCCTTGGAGCCGTACCAGCAGCCCGTCCAGATCGGATGGTCGGCGTCGCCCTGCTCGAACTCCACCCACACCCCGGTGCCCGGCAACGGCACGGCGAACATGCCCGCCTGGATGCCGGCCAGCGGGAAGCAGGGCATCGCCCAGCTCGACGGGGGGAGCGTGACGTCGGGGACGGTCACCTGGATGCGGCCCTGCTGCAACGGGTCGAGGTGGTTGACCACCGTGCCGCGATACTTGCCGTAGTACCTCGTCGTCATGGTTGTGCCCTTCCGGAGCGGGAGATCTGGGCGTTACGGCCGAGGGTGAACCGCTGCTTGACCTCGCCGGCCTTCACCGTGGTGGTCACGCTGCGCACCACGTACTCGCCGTCGTAGGCGCGGCCCGCCCCGCGAACCCCGACCAGCCGCCGGCAGCGCAGCAGGCGGCCGTAGCGCAGCACGTCCAGCGACCCGGACCCGCTGATCACGTTCGCCGACTGGGCGGCGCGGGCCAGGCCCCGGGCGAGGGTCTGCACCACGTCCATCCGGGCCGTGGCGTCGTCGGTGCCGTCGGGGTTGGACCGCCCGACGTTCATCCGCCGGTACGACAGCGGGATCGGGATCTTGCGGCCCAGCGGCGGGTTGAGCGGGCTGACGTCCGGCACCGGCAGCGGGATCGGCACCCGTACCTGCTCCGGGAACGCGGTGAGCAGGTAGACGGTCTTCTGCACCCCGTCGAAGGAGAACGACAGCGACTCCACGTTCGCGCCGGCGTCGGCGTTGACCGTCAACGCCGGCTGCGGCTGGCCGGCGCGCACCTCCGGCCCCCAGTAGGCGGTGTTCATCCCCGGGGTGGGCCCCGGCTCGACGTAGAACGTGTAGCCCACCTCGTCGGCGAGCTGCGACACGTACGCGAAGCTGGTGCCGCGCACCGCCGGGATCCGCTGCACCGGGTTCGGCGCGAACACCAGCACGCTGGGCACCACCATCGGCACCACCCCGTACGCGGCGAACGGGGCGAGCAGGGTCAGCACCCGGGCCTCGGCCGGCATCGGCATCGGCAGGTCGGACAGGTCGATCAGGTCCATCATCTGGCTGACGTCCACCCCGGTGAGGGTCAGCGTCGACGCGCCAGCGTCGTTGCTGCGGGCCACGTCGTGCCGGGTGACCACCCCGTCGGAGAGCACCTGCGGCCGGCCGTCGACGTGCAGCACCAGCAGCATCCGGGTCGGCGGGTCGAGGCCGCCGTCGGCGAGCATCCGCTCCACCAGCGACCCGCGGCCCAGCGCGAGACGCAGCTGGAAACCCGAGCGCTGGCCGGCGTTCTCGGTGACCTGCGCCTCCTGCACCGCCGCCACCAGCTCCAGCGGGGCCGGTCGGAAGGTCAACGGCCCGGTCAGCACCTGCAACCGCACCCCGCTAGGCATCGCCACCTCCCGGGAACCCCTCGGGCAGGGCCACCCGGACCACCCGGCCCGGCTGCTCCAGCTCGGCCGGGTCGAAGACGCCGTTGGCGTCGCAGAGCTGCCAGAAGGCGGTCGGGTCGCCGACCGTACGCCCGGCCAGCAGGTCCACCCGGTCCCCGTCGGCGACCGGCTCCCAACCGGCGGTGGCGAGCCGCTCGGCGGGGGGCACGAACCGGCGACGCAGGTGCACGATCTCCTCGCCGGTGTCCGGGTCGACGGTGACCGTGGTGCCCACGGCGGCGTACCGGCTGTCCGGGGCGACCGCCCCGGGGGCCGGCGTGCCGACGCCACCCGCGCCGGTGGCGGCGAAGAGGGTCTCCGCGACCCGGCTCTGCGCGGCGACCAGGGCCGGGTCGGTGTCGGTCGGGTCGCTCACGGCAGCCGGTCGATGCCGAGGTCGGCCAGCCGCCCGCCGCGCGCCCGGCCGGCGAGCTGTTCGAGCTGCTGGTGGGCGGCCATGGCCAGGCCACCGGCCCGGCCGTCGGTGCCCACGTCGTTGACGGTCAGCACCCGCAGACCGAGTCGGATCTTGGCGCGGATCGGGTTCAGCATCGGGTCGAACGCCTCCTCGGTGATGGTCAGCTCGGTGATCCGTACCGGCCAGAGCCGGCGTCGTCCGAAGGCCAGCAGCACCAGCGGCGCCGGGGGTGGCACCACCTCCAGGGTGCCGGCGGCCAGCAGCGCCGCCGCGTCCTGCACCGCCGCCAGGCTGGGGTAGGCCAGCGATTCCAGGGCGGCGAGCTGGGCGGTCAGCCCCAGCTCCACCGTGTCCGGGTCGGTGAGCTGGTCGGCGGCGTCGAGGTCGGCCTCCAGGGTGAGCGTCTGCACCGGCGGGCCGGTGATCCGCAACGCCTCGCCCCGCGCCCCGCCCTCGGCCCCGGCGGTCTTGAGCTGGAAGCCGCGGGTCAACGAGTCCGGGTTGTACTGCAGGGTGATGACCCGACGGCTGCGTCCGCTGTCCGGGTCGAGCACGACCAGGCCGGCGCGGAGCAGCCGGGGGCTGAGGGGACTGGTCACGGGGTGCCTCCAGAGGTGGGACGCCGCCAGCGGATCCGCTCCGCCACGGCCCGGGTGATCCGGCCCTGCATCAGCAGCGGGTCCAACCCGCTGAAGTCGACGGTGCAGTCGGCCAGCTCGGTGATCCGGATCTGCCCGGTGGACAGGCCGAGCCCGTCGAAGAGCAGGTTCACCCGGGCCACCGTGGCACTCTGCAACGACACCGGCCGCAGCCGACCCGGCCGACCGCCACCACCGGCGGCCCGGCGTACCCCGCCGCCGACGGCGAGGTGCACCAGCGCGTCGGGGGCCAGCACGATCTCGTTGCCGCCGCCCAGCGGCAGGGTGATCTCCCGGGGGTTGTTGACCGACAGGTCCACGTCGACGTTGCCGATCGCCAACATGCCGGGCGGGCCGGTCGACGGTTCGTCGCTCTGCACGTCGGCGATGGTGTGCAGCAGGTCGTCGCGGGACGCGGCGGTCGGTCGCAGCAGCCGGTTGAGGCGTACCAGGTGCTCGGTGCGGGCCTGGCTGACCTCGCCGGTGTCGAGCTGCCACCGCAGCAGGTCGACGTCGCTGTCCGGTGGGGGAGCGCCCTCCGCCGCGAAGCTGGGCAGGTGCACCCGGTAGACCAGGTCGTCGCCTTCGACGATGAACCGGCCCGGCGTCCACCACGGCAGCGCACCGGTGAGCCGGCGGTAGTCGACCGCGCCGTCACGCAACGTCAGCCGCACCTCCCAGCTCCGCTCGCCCCACAGGAACCCGTCGTGGGTCACGTCGAAGTCGATGTGCCCGTTGAGGCTGTCCAGCACCTCGCCGATGCGGTAGGCGTCGAGCACCCGGACCAGCGCGTCCCACTTCCCGGCCAGGGCGGCCCGGCGCTGCGCGCTGGTGGTCCGGGCCGGCGGCGGGGCCGGGATCGGGGAGCCGCCGCCGAGCATGGTGGCCAGGTCCAGCACGAACCGGGCGTTGCGGATGTCCAGCGACGGCAGCTCACCCGACCCGCTGGTCAGGTCGTGGGTGAGGTCGCCGAGCAGCCCCTGTTCGACGAAGACGTACAACCCGAGCCCGCTGTCGGTGAAGCTCAGCCCGGTCACCTCGCCACCGCGGACGGCGATCCGCTTGCCCGGGGCCGTCGTGCCGTCCGGCCCGGCCGGGTCCTGCTCGTAGCCGATCGAGGTGAACCGCAGCCCGTACTCGGGGCGGCCGGTCGGTGCGCCGAGGAACAGCAGCTGCCGGCGCGGGTCGGCGGTGACCTGGGCGCTGATCGCGGTCAGCGTGGGCTGCGCCAGGTTGAGCCGCAGCCCGCCGTGGTCGAGGAAGTCGACGCTGAGCCCACCGGCGGTGAAGTCGGCCGTACCGCCGGACAGGAACGTGCCGATGTCGAAGCCGACCCGGGCCGCCTCGATCGCCCCGATCCGCAGGCCGCCGAGGATCCGCATCCCCTCCGCCGTGCGGGTCGCCTCCACCAGGAAGCCGTCCTGCCCGGCGGCCGGCACCAGCCGCAACTCCCCGAGCACCGCCTCGATGTCCGGGTTGAGGCGGATGGTGACGCCGTCGTGCAGGTCCACCAGCAGCCCGCTGGCCCGGGTCTGCTGCACCACCAGCTCCCGCAGCAGCAGCCGGCGGAACCGGCCGCCGGGCGTGCCGGCCGGGTACAGGTCGACCCGGGCCCGCGCGCTGATGCCGAGCAGGGTGATCGCCCCCGCGCCCGACGGGATCCGCAGGCCGAGCGCCGCGCCCTGCCAGTTCAGCGCGTCCACCGAGATGGTGGCCAGGCTCAGCCCCGGCTGCCCGTCCGGGCCGATCTCGATGTGGTCCGGGCCGACGCTGACCACGCCGGTGTCCAGCCCCTGGATGCTGACCTGCTGGTCGTGCTCGCCGGGGCGGGGGCCGACGCCGAGCTGAGCCTCACCGCCGACCACCCGGGCCTGGATCCGGCCACCCCGGCCGAAGGCGAGGGTGAGCTGGGCGGCCCACAACGCGCCGTCGACGTGCAGCGCGGCGTCGATCCGGCCGGCGATCTCGACCCGGGTCGCCCCGGTGGTGAGCCGCCCGGCGGTCACCCCCGCCGCCGCCGACCAGCGCAGGCCGCGCAGGTCCACGTCGAGGATCTCCAGCGGCGGCCGGTCCGGCTCCCCGGCCGGGAGCGGTTCGGGCCGGCCGAGGCCGACGTCGAGCACCCCGTCGCGGTAGCGCAGGTCCCGGCCGGTGACCCGGGCGACGTGCAGCCGCTCCAGGTGCAGCGCGGCGGTGGCCGGGACGACCCGACCGGCGGCGTCGCGCTGCTCCGGCGTGCTGTCCCAGCGTCCGCTGGCGGTCAGCCCGTCCAGCACGGTCGGCCCCCGGGAGACGATCCGCCCGTCGCCGGCCCGCCAGTCGATCGCGCCCAGCTCGATGCGGGCCGGACCGACGTCCTCGAAGCGCAGCCCGCCGGCCCGCTCGGTGACCAGCCGTCCGCCCAGCCCGGCCCGGCGTACGGTGACCGCGCCGTCCGGGGTCCGCAGGGTGGTGTCGGTCAGGGTGAGCCCGTCGAGCTGGATGCGCTGGCTGTCGGTGGGGTCGCTGACGATCCGGCCGGTCACCGGGTCGACCTGGTGCGGCCCGGCCCGGATCAGGTCCACGGTGACCGAGGCGGCGTTCGGGGTGGCCGCCCGGCCGCCCACGGTGCCGGTGATCGTGGTGGGGCCGCCCTGCACCGCGCGGGAGACCACGCTGAACCGCAGCCGGTCGAGCTGGCCGACGGTGAGCCGCCCGGTGTAGGTCAGCTCCTCGCCGGTGAGGTCCACGTCGAGATCGCGCAGTCGCACCCCGATCAGCGCGCCGGAGACCACCTCGACGCTCATCCCCGGTGCCGGGTCGGTGACGTCCATGCCGATCCGGTCGGCGTCGATCCGGTCGATGACCAGGTTGCGGACCAGCGCGCCACGGACCTGCCGGCCGGTGGCCGTCACGCCGGTGCGGACCCGCACGTCGAGGCTCATCCGACCGATCCGGGTGCTGCCCCGGGAGTAGAGGCTGCGGCCGGGGGAGCTCATGGCCAGCCCGGTCAGCTCGGTCTGCTCCACCACCAGGTCGGGCAGGCGCAGGTCGTCGCCGTCGGGCAGCACCCGCCCGTGGATCGCCTCGCCGGGCGTGCCGTCGGCGCGGGCCGGCGCGGTGAAGGCGATCCGCTGGGCCTGCACGCCGGGGCCGGAGAACCCGGTCACCGCCAGCTCGCCGACGCCGAAACCGACGGCGGTCCGGCCGACCGGCAACCCCTGGGCGGCGGCCGGGCCGGCCAGCTCGGCGGGGAGCCGGCCGCCGCCGACGGTGTCGAGGTCGGCGCGCACCCGCAGCCGGGACGCCGCCAGCCGCTCGACGGCGGTGGCCCCGGCCCGGACGTCGGTGGCGGTCAGCTCGGCCAACCGCACCTCCACCCCCAGGGTGGCCGGGTCCAGGGCGACGTCGAGCCCGCCGACGGTCAGCCCGCCGACGGTGACGCCGAAGTACCGGCCGGCCCGCTCCCGCAGCAGCTGGAGCTCCTGCTCCTGGGCCCGGGTGCGGTGCCCCGGCAGGTACCGGCCGGCGGGGTCGACCGGCTCGGCGGCCAGCGACTCCAGCTCCCGCAACCGGTCCAGGTCGGTCAGCCAGCGGGTCAGCTCGGCCCGCCGGTCCGCCCAGCGCGGTTCGTCGGGCAGCGCGGCGAGCTGGGCGGTGACGTCCGCCCGGGTGGGCAGGGCACCGGCGGTCAGTCGCAGCGCCGGTGCGCCGGCCGGGCCGGGCAGCAGCCGTACCCCGGCGAGGGTGGCCGACCCGGTGCTGCCCCGGGCCGTCGTCGCGGCGTCGGCGGGCCGGCGGTCGCGGCGGAACCGGGTGATCAGCTCGTCGTCGGGCAGGTACTCCCCGGCCCGCGACGGCAGGGACGCCTCGGCGTGGATCGGATCGATCTCCACTCCGGCGGCCTCGACCCGGCCGGTCAGCCCGGTGACCCGGATGCCGCCGACGTCGACCGCGCCGCCGACGGACTGGCGCAGCTGGTCGGAGAGCTCGACCAGCCGGCGACGTTCGGCCTCCGACAGCGACTCGGCGTGCCAGCGGTGCCGGGCCTCCAACCGGTGCAGCTCCCGCTCCGCCGGCTCCAGCTCGGCGAGCCGGCTGTCGACCGCGCGCAGCCGCTCGTCGAGGGCGGGGTGGGCCGTCGGCGGGGCGGTGTCGCGCCGCAGCCGCAGCGACTCCCGCTCGGCGCGCAGCCGGGCCGGCAGGCTGGTGGCCACCCCGATCAGGGTGCGGCCCACCTCGATCCGGCCGATCTGTTGCAGGCCGGCGAAGGAGAGCCCCTCGGCGGTGGCGCTGGAGAAGCTGACCCGTAGCGAGTGCATCATCTCGGCCGCGTCGGTGACCCGCTCGCCGACCCCACGGGGTGGCCGGAACACCCCGTCGGTGAGCAGTCCGATGGTGGCGTTGGCCAGCGGGGTGAAGATCTCCCCGGCGGTCAGCGAGGTGAACTGCTGGGCCAGGAACGGCGCCCCGGCGGTGTACGGGGCCAGCAGCGCGTCGCTGATCTTGGACAGGAACGGCAGGCCGCCGTAGAACGAGATGACGTTGTGCAGCAGGTGGATCAGCGGATCGATGACCGGGATGCCGACCCAGCCGTGCCGGCCCGGCTCGGTCAGGTCCTCCTGCCCGGTGGCCCCGGCCCGGAAGGCCAGCGTGGACAGCCCGAACCGGCTCAACCCGAGCAGCCCGCCGGGCAGCCCGTCGCTGGCGTACACCACGTCGGCGACGCTCAACGAGCCCATCCCGGCCTGCGCGCCGACCGGCCGGTCGTAGCCCCGGTCGGAGAACGACGCGACGATGTCCAGGTCGGTCAGGGTGACCCGGCCGGTCCGCAGCGAACTGCCGGTGAAGGTGCGGTTCACCCCGTCGAGTTCCAGCCGGGGCAGCCGGATCCGCAGCACCCCCTGCCGGGCGTCCACCGACAGCGACAGCCGGTTGGTGCGCTCCCGGTCGGTGTCGCGCAGCCGGGCGCCGCCCAGGTCGCCGCTGATCCACTGGGCGTCGTGCAGGTCGAACTCGTCGACGGTGACCTCGTCGGTGAACAGGCTCAGCCCGGTGCGGCTGAGGAACAGCAGCTTCAGCCCGACCGCGACCAGCCGGGCCAGGTCACCGACCACGGTCGGCAGGCCGTCGGTGCGCAGCGCCTCCGGCTCGAACGAGGGCCTTCGGGTGGCGTGGTAGAGCCGCAGCTCCGCGACCAGGGTCGCCAGGGCGGGCAGCAGGTCCGCGCGGACCTCGCGGGAGCGCAGGAACACCCACCGCCGGTCGTCCAGCGCGTACGCCTGGATGATCAGCGAGCGCAGCTCGGTGGCCCGCCCGGCCCGCCAGAGCCGGTCGTCGCGCAGCCGGTCCCGGAGCTGGTCGCGGGCCTCGACGCGGCGCGGGCCGGAGATCGCGGTGACGGCCAGGGAGGCCCGCATCTGCGGGGTCATCCCGGACTGCATCCGGGCCCACCGGTCCGGGTCGTCGGCGGCCAGCCGGGCCTGGTCGGCCAGCGGCAGGTTCCGCACCAGCTGGAACGCCAGCCACGCCTCCCGGGGGTTGACCGCCCAGTCGGTCAACCCGATCGCCAGCAGGCCGCGGGCCTGCCGCTCCAGGTGCGCCGGGTCGCGCAGGGCGAGCAGGTCGAGCAGTTCGGCCCGCCACGTCTCGTGGGTCAGGTAGGCGTCCGGCAGGGCGGCGAGGATGCGGTCCAGGTCGCGCAGCGCGTCCAACCGGTGCACGGCGGTCCGCAACGCCTCCCGGCCCCGGGCGTCCGGGCCGGCGGTCGCGCCGGTCGGCCGGTCGTAGCCGATCAACCGGCGGACCAGCTCGACGGCGTTCACCCCGTCCAGACCACCCTGCACGATCCGGTGGATGTCGGCGACGAGCCGCTCGGCGTCGACCTGCCCGGCGCTGCGCCGGCGGCGGTCCCACGGCTCGGCGAGGGTGCCCACGCCGGTGTAGCCGCCACCGAGCACGTCCCCGGCCGGGATGTTCTCCTCCAACCGGTCGAACCAGCTGCCCTGGTCCAGCCGTCGCCACCGGTCCTGGGTGGCCAGTGGGAGGCTGCGCAGCAGCAGGTACGCGAAGCGGGCCTCGTGATCGCGGATCGCCCAGTCGAACAGCCCGTACGACAGCAGCCCCTCCACCCGGGCCAGGTTCCGGTGCTCCGGGCGGGCGGCGAGGACGACCAGCAGCCGGGGGCCGAGCGGCGCGTCGACCCGCTTCTCCTCCCACGGCAGGTGGTCGAGCAGGGTGTCGACGTGACCGCTGTCGTCGAGCCGGCGGACCACGTACCGCAGCCGTGGCCCCGGCTCGGGCGGTCCCGCGCCGGCCGCCGTGGTGGTGGTCGGGGTGCCGGCGGTGGGTGCGCCGGGGGCCAGCTCGGCCAGCAGCCGCAGCGCCTCGTCGCCCTGCCGGTCGCCGACCAGCCGTTCGATGCGGCGCAGCCGCGCGCCCAGGTCGGCGTCCCGGTCGAGCCGGGCGTCGTCGGTCTGCGCGTCCCGCAGCGCGGTGACCTGCTCCCGTAGCGCGTCGGCGTCGCTGCCCGCCGGAGGCCGCTCGGCCAGCAAGGCCCGGAAGTGCGCCCTGCGGTCCCCGCCCAGCAGCTCCCGCAGCACGCTGGTCCGCAGCGCCCGCAGCACGTTCAGCGCGGTCCGCCGCTGCACCGGGTCGAGCCCGTCGGTGGCCAACCCGTGCACGTTGTCGGCCTCCAGCACCCGCAGCAGGTAGGGGGTCTGCCCGCCGAGGGCGGCCAGCGCGGCGCGCGGGTAGGCCCGGTGGTGGTCGTCGTCGAGGTTGCCGGCCAGGTCGGTGCGCCGGGCCGCGGGCAGGCTGTGCACCAGGCTGCGGGCGACCACGAACGGCAGGGTGTCCAGGATCCGCAGGCACCCGCGCACGTCGTCGCCGGAGACCCAGAGACCGTCGAGCAGGTCGACCAGCCGGGACCGTTCCGCCCGGTACCGGCGGTCCACCAGCGCGCCCAGCTCCGCCTCCAGCGGCCCCGTCCCGTCCTCGCCGGCCGGTGCCCGGTCGGCGGCCGGCGGGGTGGCCGGTCGCGGCGGGGTGGCGACCGCACCGGTGTCGGCGGCGACCGCACCGGCCGGCAGCCACGCCACCGGCGTCCACAGTGCCCGCCCGGCCGCAGCGGCGTCGGCCAGCGCCCGCGCCTCGGCCTCCGGATCGGTCGCCCTCCTCCCGGGGTACGCCGGCGCGGCGTCCGCCTGCGCCAGGTGCCCCAGCTCGTGCACCAGCAGGGCCCGCCCGGCGGCCCGGGACGGGTCGAACCCCGGGGCGAGGTGCACCGCGCCGTCGGCCAGCAGCCCCCGCGCGCCGTGGTTGGCGGCCCGTCGGCCCGCCTCGCCGAGGCGCACCCGCACCGCGTCCGGCCGTAGGCCCAGCGCCGGGGCGTACCGGTCGACCAGCTCGCGGGTCAGCGCGGCGAGGGCGTCGTCGCGGTGCGGCGCGGGAGGCCCCGCCGGCCGGGCCGCGCGGTCGACCGCCGGGTCGGCGGCCGCCCGCGTGCCGGTGGTGTGGTGGGCGGCCCGGTCGGGTCCGCCGGGGGTGGTCATCGGCCCACCGCCGGGGGCACCAGCCGGGTCCAGATCGTCTCGGCCAGCACGGTCGGCAGGTCGCCGCCCGCCGGCGGGCCGGTGGCCGGGGTGCCCGCCGCCGGCAGGCCACGGTCGGCGACCAGCCGACGCAGCCGTTCGCCCACCTCGGCCGCCAGCGTGCCGTCGACCGGCCCGTCGACGCCGGTGAGGACCAGCCGGCGGATGTCGACCTCGATGGCGGTGACCTCGACGTTCATGACCACAACCCGGGGTCGGCCGGCCGGTCGTGCTTGGCGTACTCGGCGGCGACCGCGTCGAGCACGTGCCGCATCCCGACCGGGTGACCCTCCCCGGTGGCGACCAGCGCGGCGCGCAACGCGACGGTGTGGATGTCCCCGCCGGTGAGGTCCAGCGCGGCGAGGCGGGGCAGGTCCAGCTCGGCGGTGGCGACCCCGGCCGGGAAGGCCCGCCGCCACAGGTCGGCCCGCTCGGCGGGACCGGGGTGCCCGAACGGGACCACCACCCGCAGCCGGCGCAGGAACGCCGGGTCGATGGCGGTCCGCATGTTGGTGGTCAGCACCGCCACGCCCCGGTACTGCTCCATCCGTTGCAGCAGGTACGACACCTCGATGTTGGCGTACCGGTCGTGGCTGTCACGCACCTCCGAACGGCGGCCGAACAGGGCGTCGGCCTCGTCGAACAGCAGCACCGTGCCGCCGCGTTCGGCAGCGTCGAAGATCCGCCGCAGCTGCTTCTCGGTCTCGCCGATCCACTTGCTCACCACTGTCGCCAGGTCCACCCGGTGCAGGTCCAGCCCGAGCACGCCGGCGACCACCTCGGCGGCGAGGGTCTTGCCGGTGCCGCTGGGCCCGGCGAACAGCGCGGCCACCCCGAGGCCCCGACCGGTCCGACCGGCGAAGCCCTGCTCGGCCAGCAGCGTCCGGCCGGCCGCGGCGGCGGTCAACTGACGCAGCTGGGCCAGGGCCGGGGCGGGCAGCACCAGGTCGTCCCACCCGGCCCGCACGTCGATCCGCTCGGCCAGCCCGTCCAGGTCCCGCCGGACCCGCTCGCGGACCAGCCCCCGGGCCAGCGTCACCGGGTCGCCGGCCGGGCCGGGGGCGGCGGCGTCCAGGATCTCCCGGTGTCCCAGGTCGAACTCCCGGGCCAGCACGGTGGCCGCCTGCCCGGTGCGGCCGGGCAGCAGCTCCCGCCAGAGCGCCCGCTGCTCGGCCCGGGTCGGCCGGTCCACCGTCGGCCCGGGGGCCACCCCGTCGAGGGCGACGGCGCGGGGCGTGCAGACCACCACGTCACCGACGAGCCGGGGCAGCAGCTGCGCCACGGCGGCGTTCGCGTCCGGCGGTTCGTCGCCGGTCAGCTCGACGACCAGCACCGGGTCGGCGAGCACCACCTCGCGGTTCCACAGCCGGGCGAAGGCGTCCCGGTCGGTTACCGCGCGGGGCAGGTCGGCGGCGGCCACCCGGTGCCCGGCCCGGCCCACCGTCGCGCAGGCCGCCGCCAGCACGTCGACCCGGTCGGCGTGGTCCGGGCCGCAGACCCGCAGCGGGTGCCGGCCGGCCTGCCAGGCGGCGCAGAGCTGCTGCGCGGCGCGGCGGCGGCTGGCCGGCAGCACGGCCGGCGGCGGGGGCAACGCCACCAGGTAGGGCCGCAACCGTTCGTCGAGCCGCCCGACGCCGCGCAGCTCGTGCAGGATCCGTTCGTCGACCCGGATCGGGGCGTGCGGCAACGGCCCCTCACCCAGCTCCACCAGCCGGGCCGCGCGCAGCGGGCGGTCGGCGGCCAGGGCGTCCCAGTGCCCGCCGGGCAGGGTGTCCAGGCACCAGGCGAAGGTGGCCGGCCGCTCCAGCAGGCCCAGCTCACCGGCGACCGAGGCGACCAGCACGTCGCGTTCGAAGGCGGTCAGCCCGAACCCGGTGACGATCCGGCCCAGCGCCGCCCCGTCGGCCCGGTGCCCGGGTGCCGGTTCGCCCTTGAGGAGCAGCCGGATCCGGTCCACCTCGGCGGCCAGCCCGTCGTCGTGCCCGGTGGCCGGCGGTGGGGCGGGCCAGCGGGCGGCCGGGCGCGGGGCGGGCATCACAGCACCACGGCCGGGCTGTCGTACCGGCCGGTCGGGTCGGCGTGCAGCGGACTGTCCACCCCGTCCACCCGCAACCGGGCCAGGTAGGTGCCGGCCGGCAGGTCCTGGAAGGCGAAGCCGATCCGCCCGGTGCGCTGCCCACCGGGCGGCACCCCGTTGCCGGCGGGCGCGGCGAGCACCGTGCCACCCGCCCCGGTCAGCCCGAGGGTGACCTGCTGACCGGTCTCGACCTCGGGGACCACGTCGACGGTGACCGTGCCGGTGCGCAGCACCACCCCGTCGACCGTCCGGCTGGAGGCGACCACCACGTCGCCGGGGGCGATGGTGATCGTCGGGCGGTAGCTGACCGGCACCGCGTCGGAACTGATCGCCGGCCGGGGCGTGGGCGGGTCACCGAGCGTCACCGAGTGGGTGACGACCAGACCACGGATCCCGGCCGCGACGGGCCGGTCGAAGGCGGACAGCGGCAACCGCAACTCGCCGGCCGAGGCGGTGGCGGGGCTGGCCGAGGCGGTCCCGATCCGGACCCGGACGTCCGGCCCGGCCAGGTTGCGGCCGGTCACCACCAGGGTCGCGCCGGCCGTGACCGGGGTGCCGGTCGGCCCGTCGGCCCGGACCAGGTCGACCTCGGGGCCGTCGACGTCGACGGTGCCGGCGGTGACCGCACGCACCGGCAGGGGCTCCCGTGCGCCGCGCAGCGGGTCGATCAGCACCACCGACACGTCGAAGAAGACGCTGCTGCGGTACGGCGCGCTGAACGCCGACCAGAGCCGGAAGCTCTCCTCCCCGCCCGGGCTGTTGGTGACGCTGACCCGGAGCAGCTCGACCTGCTCGGCGAGGCGGGAGTCGGCCACCGCGGCGGGCAGCGTCGGGTCGGGCGGGTCGGGGGCGAGCGACCGGCGGATCGCCGCCCGGGTCAGCACCGGCGTCTCGTGCAGCATCGCCAGCAGGTGACCGAGCAGGATCTCCCCGGTCAACGGGTCGTGGCCGTAGACGCTGGCCACGTAGTGCAGGTCGACGCCGAGCGGCGGCGCGGCGACGTCGTCCCCGCCGGTGCTGCGCGGCGGCGGGCCGAGGTTGGCCCAGGTCGGGTTCCGGGTCACCCGGCTCAGGAACAGGTTGACCTGGTTGCCCTCCTGGTTGCCGACGGTGACCCGGTCCGGTGGGCCGGCGGAGACGGAGACCCCGCCGACCGCCGAGGAGGCGCCGGTGGCCCGCAGGTACGCCATCAGCTGCCCGCGCAGCACGGCGGTGACGGCGGCCAGGGCGTACCCGGTGCTCATCGTGTCGCCCCCGACCCGCGCAGGTACGACTCCAGCTCCGGAGCCGGCCCCGGGGCGACGGTGGGGGTGGTGGCGGCGACCGGCACGGCGGTCGTCGGGGGCCGCCGGTCGCCGGTGAGGCGTACCTCGATCCGGTCGATGTGCACGTGCACGGTGACCGGCTCCGGGGCGCGGGCGGCGGCGCGGGTGACCGGGGGACGGTACCCGGGTGCGGCGGGCGGCCCGGGAGGCGGCACGACGTCGACGCGTACCGGCGCGACGGCCGGGGGAGGGACGACGGGGTACGGGTCGGGGGTGCGGGCCGGCGACCGGTCCGGGTCGTCCCGGCGGGGCGGCTGCGGTGGCCGGTCCGCGGTGGCCGCTACGGCCGGCGGTCGGGACGGGGTGGCCCGGCCCGGCGGCGCGGCGGCGGCGGGGGGCACCCACGCGGGAGGGGGAGGCGGCGTGGGTGCCGGCGGGCGGGCCGCCGTCGGCGGGGTCGGCGCGGCGGCCGGGCGGTCCGGCCCCTCGTCGTGGTGGGCACGGGGTCCGGGCGGTGGGAACGGCGGCGGCGGATCGGCCACCGGCATCCGGGCGGCCGGCGCGGCCGGTGTCCCCACCGGGGCGGGCGGCGGTGGCACCGCGACCCGGGGGCGGGGCGTCGGTGGCCGGTCCGTCGCCTGCGGGACGACCGGCCGGCTGACCGGCGGGGGCGTCGTCCACTCCTGCTCGTCGGTCACGAAGCCGCCCGCCTGCGCCGGGTCCGGCTCGAACCGACCGTGGCCCCGGGGACGCAGCCGGGGGGCGGTGCCGACGGCCAGCGCCGCCAGCGCGGCCAGGTAGCCGGTCACGGAACCCGCTCCAGGTACGCGGCCCGCCGGTGCGGACCCAGCCCCAGCACCTCCGCCTCCGACCAGCCGTAGGCCCGGGCGAGCCGGTGCACCTCGTCGAGCAGCCGGCGGACCCGGGTGTCGGCCGCCTGCCACGCCCAGGCCGGCACGTCCAGCAGCGCCTCGGTGGTGCCGGCACAGCCCGGACAGGTCAGCGCGACCGCGACGACGCCGAGGGGGTCGCGGTCGGCCAGCGCGGCGGACACCGCCGGCAGCGCGGCGGCCGGGTCGGTCAGCGGCGGGGTGGCGTCGAGCAGGCAGGCGTCGAACAGCCACCGTTCGGCAGTCGCCGCGTCGCCGGCCCGCGCCGCCCCGGCCAGGTCGGCGGTGGTCGGCAGCCGCAGGGTGAGCAGGTGCCCCTGCCAGCGCAGGGTGAACGACCGGCCGTCGCGCTCCGGTGCGGTGGCCGGGTCGGGTGCGGCGGCCAGCAGGTCGGCGACGGTGAGGGTCACCTCCAGGAGCTCCGCGCAGGACGGGCAGTCCACGGTGGCCGCCACCCGACCGCCCGCCCAGCCGCCGGCCACGGCCAGCAGCAGCGCCGTCACCTCGCCCACCGGCAGCCGGTCGGCGTCGGCCCGGCCGAGCAGCGACAGCCCTCGGACGTCGTCGGGCTGCTCCAGCGCCAGGTCCCAGGCGTGGACCAGCTCCACCTCGGTCAGCGGCGGCCCCGCGCTCACGACCCGAGCCGGGGTTCGGCCGGCTCGGGCACCGCCTCGTCGCGTTCCCAACCCTCGTTCTCCAGTTTGAGATGCTCGATCGCCACCGCGTTGGCGTTGGCGTCCAGCTCCGGCAGCGCCTGGTACTCCGAGACCCAGCAGCGGAACAGCCGGTACGACAGGGCGACCTGGCCGGCCTCGTTGAGCAGCTCGATGGTGATGTCCCGGCGGAAGTCGGCCAGCGACACCTCCGAGCCGAGCCCGGCGTGCAGCGCCCAGATCCGGCCCGCCCACTGGGCGAACTCGGCGTCGTGGGTCAGCCCCCGTTCCAGGGTGACCGCCTCGAACTCGGTGCGCCCCGGCGACTTGTGACTGGTCGAGGCGTTGCCGCCGTCGCGGTGCTTGACCACCTCGGTGGTCCGCTTCAACGCGCTGACCTTGCTGACCCCGGCCACGTAGCGGCCGTCCCACTTCACCCGGAACTTGAAGTTCTTGTACGGGTCGAAGCGCGTCGGGTTGACCGCGAACTGCACCATGACTCACACCTCTCAGGACGGACTCTGGCCGGCGAGCTGCTGGATCCGCACGATCACGAACTCGGCGGGTTTGAGCGGGGCGAACCCGACGACCACGTTGACCACGCCGCGGTCCCGGTCGTCGCTGGTGGTGGTCTCCGCGTCGCACCGCACCAGGTACGCCTCGCGCGGCGTGCGCCCGGCGAACGCGCCCTTGCGGAACAGGTCCTGCATGAACGACGTCAGGTTCAGCCGGAGCTGGGACCACAGCGGCTCGTCGTTCGGCTCGAAGACGGCCCACTGGGTGCCCCGGAAGACGCTCTCCTCGATGTAGAGCGCGAGCCGCCGGACCGGGGTGTACTTCCACTGGCTGGCCAGCACGTCCGCACCGGCGGTGGTGCGGGCGCCCCAGTTGACAGTGCCGATCACCGGGAAGGTGCGCAGGCAGTTCAGCCCCAGCGGGTTGAGCACCCCGTTCTCGGCGTCGGTCAGCGGATAGACCAGGCTGGTCACCCCGCGTAACTGCGCCTCGGTGCCGGCCGGTGCCTTCCACACCCCGCGTTCGGTGTCCTGGCGGGCGTACAGGCCGGCGAGGGTACCGCCGGGGGCGACGGTGCGGGGCCGGAACCCGTCGGTGGGGTCGGGGATCCGCAGCCGGGGGAAGTGGGCCACCGCGTTGGGGCCCCGGACCCCGAGCTGGTTGATCCAGTCCAGCGCGCGGTCCGGGTCGTCCACCCCGGGCGGCGGGTCGACCAGCAGGATCGCCCGGCGGCGTTCGCAGACGTCGTAGGCGGCCGACCAGACCGCCCCCGGGTTGAGCCCGCTGTCGATCGCGGCGGGGTCGCCGTGCCGGGCGCGGGTGGCGTCGGGGATGCAGAGCAGGTTGAACAGGTCGGTCTTGAGTAGCGCGTAGATTCCGGAGTAGGCCGCCTCGCTGCCGATCAGCGCGGCGGTGCCGGGCAGCGTGGTGCCGTCGGAGCCGGTGACCAGGTCGCCCTGGCCGAGCCGCTTGGCGCCCACCGGGCTGAACCGGCCCACGTTGGTGGTGGCACCGGACAGGCCCAGCAGGGCCGCGCCGTCGGCGACGTCACCGGCGGGGGCGACCCCCGCGACGGTGAAGGCGGCGTCCACGGCTGCCGGGGCGACCACCGGGTCCACGTCGCCGAGCAGGCGCAGCCCGCCGGCGGCGGTGGGGACCACCCGGACCCGCAGGCCGGCCGCGCCGTCGGCGGCGCCGAGCGCCGTGTTGACCTTCCGTTGCAGCAGCGCGGCGACCCCGGCAGGGGAGGACGGCAGCCGCTCGCCCTTCTCCAGCACGGTGACGGTCACCGGGGCGACCGCCGGCACGGTCTTGGTGGGGTCGTTCGGGTCCGGTTTGGTGGGCCGGTCCGGTTGCACGGTGAGCCGGTAGTTCTTCGCGACGTCCACCGTGGGCGTGCCGAGCGCCGCGCCGACCGTGCCGCTGGGCACCGGCCGGCCCGCCCCGGCGGCCCCGCCCCGCGCCCGGACCAGCGCCGAACCCCGGTCCGGGTCGTTGAGCAGGGCCACCGCGTACGCGGCGCTGGTCGGGTCGGCGGACAGCCCGGTGAACCGTTCGGTCCCGCCGGTGGCGGTGTCGGCGACGCTCAGGTTGAAGGAGGTGGCGTCGGCGGCACCGTCGTGGTCGACGTCGACGAGCAGTCCGCTGCCCCACGCACCGGTGCTCGCCGCGTCCAGCAGCAGCGCGGACTTCGCCCCCGCGCCGACCTTGTCGAGCAGGGTCACCGAGGCGGCCCGGGCATCGGCCCGGGGCACCCGCACGACCAGGGCGGCGGACCCACCGTTGCGGAAGAACTGCTGCACGGCCAGGCTGAGTTCGGAGTCCCGGTCGACCCCACCGAACCGGCGTTCGAACTCGCCGAAGGTGTTCACCCGGACGGCTCGGTGCTCGGGTCCGGTCCGGACGTACCCCACGAAGGCGGTCACCCCGGTCGCCACCCCGATGGTGGGGCGGACGGAACTCGCGACTTCCTCGATGTACACGCCGGGATAGCTCGGAGTGACGGGCATGACTACCTCGTCTCGCAGTGGCGGGTCGGCTGATGTCACCCTCCGCTCACACCGCACCCGCCTCTAGCGGACACCCGACTACGCCGCGTCAACTACCCGACATCCCCGACCACCCCGTCCCGGTCGGACATCGATGCACCGGACCGGTCCGGCACCCCGGCTGTCGCGGGTGGCCACGTCGTGAGGTGCCCGCCGACAGCCGCGGTGCCCTCCGCCGACGCGGCAAGCCAATTTCCGCCCGGCCGGCTGGATCCGTCGTCCGCCGCCGCCCGGGAAACGGCCCGTCCGACCCGTCCGACCCCGGCCGCCCGTCCGACCGCCCCCCGGCGACCCGTCCGACCGGCCGGAGCGGCAGAGGAGGATGGGATGCGTGCAGATCGAGCCGGTCGACCCCGCACCCGTCCAGACGTTCCCCCGGACGCTGCTGCGCCAGCGTTGGGCCGACCTGACCCTCCTGCACTGGGCGGTCGACCCGGACCTCGTCGCGCCGCTGCTGCCGGCCGGCACCCGCCCCGACACCCTCGACGGCACCAGCTACGTCGGACTGATCGGCTTCCGGATGGTCGGCGTCGGGCTCGCCCGGGGACCGGCCGTCCCGTACCTGGGGACGTTCTGGGAGACCAACGTGCGGCTCTACTCGGTCGACCAGGCCGGGCGGCGGGCCGTGGTGTTCCGCTCCCTCGACGCGTCCCGGCTGATCCCGGTGCTGGTCGCCCGGATCACCCTGGGACTGCCGTACCTGTGGTCGGCGATGCGGCTGGACCACGACGGTGACCTGCGCAGCTACCGGTGCCGTCGACGCTGGCCGGGGCCGGCCGGCACGACCAGCCGGATGGTGGTCCGGGTCGGTGCGCCGATCCACCGGCCGACCCCGCTGGAGCACTTCCTCACCGCCCGGTGGGGCCTGCACACCCGGGCCTACGGACGCACCCTGCACCTGCCGAACTGGCATCCGCAGTGGCCGTTGCACCGGGCCGAGCTGCTGCACCTCGACGACGACCTGGTCACCGCGGGCGGACTACCGACGCCGACCGGGCCACCGGTCAGCGTGCTGTACTCGCCCGGCGTGCCGGTCCGGTTCGGTCCTCCGACACCGGTGAGCACGTGATCCCGGTGGCTGCCGGAACGGACACCGTTCGTGCCGTCGGCCGGGTAGGTCAGGCGGATCCCCAGCTCGCGGTAGGTCAGCGCCCTGGGGGTGGCTTCGTGGAGGACGCGGTCCCAGCCGGGCAGCGGGGGAGTGTCACGTAATTCGTACGGTCCCTTGAGCGTTGGAGTCGGCGCCAGCGGATGATGACGCAGGCCAGGGTGAGGAAGGGTCCGTGGATGTCGTCGTGGACCTCCCAGCGGGTACGGAGGCGGCCCGGCCCGGAAGACCGGCCGTGCCCCCGCTGCCGGACCGGTAGCGGGGGCACGGCTGGTCCGCCTACCGGGTCAGGGCAGGGTCCATTTCTGGTTGGCGGCGGACAGGCAGGTCCAGAGGTGGACGGCCTGGCCGTCGGTGGCGCTGTTGTTCGACACGTCCAGGCACTTGCCCGACTGCGGGTTGCGCAGGGTGCCGTCGGCCTGCGCCGACCAGTTCTGCGCGCCGCTGCCGTTGCACGTCCAGAGTTGGATCTTCGTGCCGTCGGCGGAACCCCCGCCGGAGATGTCCAGACACTTGCCCAGTGCCTTCACGGTGCTGTTCGGGGTGACCGACCAGGTCTGGGCGGCGCTGCCGTTGCAGGTCCAGATCTGGATCTGGGTACCGTCGGCGGTGGCGGCGTTGCGGACGTCGAGGCACTTGCCGCCAAGCCCGACGATCGGCCCGGTTCCCGGGGTGCCCGGGGTGCCCGGGGTGCCGCCGCCCCGGACGAGGGTGAAGTCGTCCACGTCGAACAGGCCGGTCCCGGATCCGGTGAAGGTCAGGTACACGGTCCGTGTGCCGGTGGGCACCCCGGTCAGGGTGGTGCTGACGTCGGCGTACGTGCTCCAGCCTCCGGTGTTGGGCACCGTCACCTGGCCGAGCAGCGGGCCGGTGGCCGAGCCGGTCCGGATGCCGATGGTGCCGCCCGAGCCACCGGAGACCACCCGGGCCCGCAGCGAGGTGACCCCGGTCAGGTCGAGCCCGGGGTAGGCGGCCCAGTCGCCCGGGTCGACGTAGCCGAGGGTCTGCCCGCCGTTGGCCCCGGCCTTGGTGAACGCGCTGACCCCGTTGGCCGAGCCGAACGCCTCGGCCTGCACGGTGGTGGTGCCGCCCAGCTCCTTGATCCGGACGTTGCGGAACGACACGTCGTCGCCCGTACCGTGGTTCTGCAGCCCGATGTGGCCGGCGAGCGAGCGGGCCGGGTCGGTGTTGGTGAAGTCGTTGATCTTCCGCCCGTTGAGGAGGACCTGGAGGCGTTCCCCCTCGACCAGCAGTTCGTAGGTGTTCCATTCTCCCGGCGGGTTCAGGGCGGCGTCCCGGGCGGCCAGGTCGGCGGACTGGAAGGTGTAGACCGCTCCGGTGGTACGGTCGGCGGCGTCGGTGGCGTCGATCTGGATCTCGTACCCGTTGTCCACCGCCGACCAGGGGTCGGTCGACGGCGGGAAGCCGATGAAGACGCCCGAGTTGTCGTCGCCGGCCATCCGCCAGTCCAGCTTCAGCGAGTAGTTGGTGAACTGCCTGGCGCTGTACCAGTACAGGCCCATGCCGCCGATTGAGGTGAGGGTGGCGTCGGCGTTGCCGAAGCTGCCCGGACCGGCCTGCGACCAGCCGGTGGTGGACCCGTTGTAGAGGGTGCCGTAGCCGGTCTCCGGGCGGCAGTCGGCTTTCGCCCGTCCCGCCGCGTAGCGGATGCCGCCGAGCAGGTGGCTGCGGAACGCCGCCTCGGCGTACGACTCCTGGGTGTGCCCGAGGCCGGTGTAGAACGACCGACCGGAGCTGACCGTCTTGCACCAGGAGATCGGATGGTCGCCGCCCATCGAGCCGCCCGAGTACGACGACTCGTCCAGGGTGGCGAGCACCCGGGCGCCCGCGCGCGGATTGGTCTGGTAGTTGTACCACTCGTCGGTGCGGGTCCAGGTCTGCGGCAGGTGGCCGGTGGCCGGGTGCGCCCGGTTCTCGACGCGGACGTTCGCCTGCTGGATGGCCGGGTGCGAGGCGAAGTAGCCACCCACCAGGCTGCCGTAGTAGGACCAGCCGTACTCGGTGTCGGCGGCGGCGTGGACGCCGACGTACCCGCCGCCGCCGTTGACGTACGACTCGAAGGCGGACTGCTGTGCGGCGTCCAGGACGTCACCGGTGGTGTTGAGGAAGACCACCGCCTCGTACGGGGCCAGGTTCGCGGTGGTGAACCGGGACGCGTCCTCGGTCGCGGTCACGGTGAAACTGTTCGCGGTGCCGAGTTCCCGGATCGCCTGGATACCGACGGCGATCGAGTCGTGCCGGAACCCGGCGGTCTTGGAGAAGACCAGCACGTCGTACGGGGCGTCGGCCGCACCGGCCGGCGTCGGGACGGCGAGAACCGCGGCGGCGGCGGTCACCGCGCCGAGGACGGATCGAAGGAGTCTGCGCATGTCACTCTCCCGGACGGGTGGAGGAGGGTGGTGCCGGGGCATCCCGAGGGTGCCCCGGCGGGCCGGTTACGGCAGGGTCCACTTCTGGTTGGCGGCGGACAGGCAGGTCCAGAGGTGGACGGCCTGGCCGTCGGTGGCGCTGTTGTCGGACACGTCGAGGCACTTGCCGGACTGCGGGTTGCGCAGGGTGCCGTCGGTCTGGGCGGACCAGTTCTGCGCCGCGGTGCCGTTGCAGGTCCAGAGTTGGATCTTCGTGCCGTCGGCGGTGCCGCCGCCGGAGATGTCCAGGCACTTACCCAGTGCTCTGACGGTGCTGTTCGGGGTGACCGACCAGGTCTGGGCGGCGGTGCCGTTGCAGGTGTAGATCTGGATCTGGGTGCCGTCGGCGGTCGCGGCGTTGCGGACGTCCAGGCACTTGCCGCCGAGCCCGACGATCGGCCCGTTG
The DNA here is from genome assembly GCF_029581315.1 of Micromonospora sp. WMMD714. Lineage (NCBI taxonomy): Bacteria > Bacillati > Actinomycetota > Actinomycetes > Micromonosporales > Micromonosporaceae > Micromonospora > Micromonospora sp. WMMD714. The sequence continues at coordinate 5,453,490 of NZ_CP120744.1, read as the reverse complement.
CCCCCGGTGGTGCCGCCGGTGACGAACGTGAACGCGTCGAGGTCGAACAGCGCCCCGGTGCCCCCGGCGAAGGTGAGGTAGAGCGTGCCGGTGCTGGCCGGCGCACCGGAGAGCGCACCGGTGACGGTGGTGAAGGTCTCCCAGCCGCCGGTGACCGGGACGGTCGCCTGGCCCAACACGGTGCCGGTGGGCGAACCCGTCCGCACCTGGAGGGTGCCGCCGACACCGTTGGAGGAGACCCGGGCGCTGAACGAGGTGGCCTTGTCCAGCCGGTACGGCTCGAACGCGATCCAGTCGCCGTTGTCGATGCTGCCGACGGTCTTGCCGCCCTCGGCGGGGGTCTTGTCGTAGACGGTGATCCCGGACGAGGTCTTGAAGTGCTCGGCCTGGCGCTTGCGCGGCTGGAGGGTGTGCTGCCGGTGGGTGGTCAGCCCACCGGTGTCGGTGTACTCGGCGTCGAAGACCGCGAAGATGTTCGCCGCGTCGTCGTGCTCGCCGTCGACCGGGATGGTGATCGTGCCGGAGCAGCCGTTCTTGGCGGTGATCTGGTGACCGTGCTGGTCGTGGCCGAGCACGTAGGTCATCCTGACCCGGGCGCAGTCGATGGTGCCGTCCTCCGGGTCGGTGACGGTGATGCTGAACGGCACCGTGTCGCCGTAGGAGAAGAGCGAGCCGTTCGCCGGGCCGGTGATGGTGACCGTCGGGGCGGTGTTGCCGACGCCGATCTGCACGCTGGCGGTACCGGTCGCGCCCTGCGGATCCCGGACGGTCAGGGTGACGTTGTAGGTGCCGTTGGCGGTGAACGTCTTGCTGGGGTTGGCCGCCGTGGAGGTGGTGCCGTCACCGAACGCCCACGAGTAGGTCAACGCTCCGCCCTCCGGGTCCGACGACCCGGCCGACGAGAAGGTCACCGTCAGCGGGGCCGCCCCGGAGGTCCTGTCGGCGGCGGCTGCTGCCGTCGGCGCGCGGTTGCCACCGCCGACGTAGTCGTACCGGTACAGCGCCGAGTTGGCGTCACCGTTGAAGTAGCCGGTGCCGTAGTCGAGGACGTACAGCGCGCCGTCCGGGCCGAACGCGGAGTCCATCACCTGCTTGCCGTTCCAGGGGAACGACGCGTCGATGGCGCCCCGGGAGCCGTCGGCGTTGACGTGGACGGGCTTGATCCAGCCCCGGCCCAGCTCGGTGGCGAAGAACTGGCCGTCGAAGGACTGCGGGAACTTCGTGGTGGACGGGTTCGACGCGCTGTAGCGGTAGACCGGGCCGGCCATCGGCGACTCGGAGCCGCCACCGAACTCCGCCGGGCTGCCGGCGTCACCGGCGTACCGGATCCAGGCCGGCTGCGCCCCGGGCAGGGTGGGCAGGCCGGTGTTGCGGAACGAGTTGTTGGTCGGCCCGCCGGTGCAGTTGTACTTGGCCCCCGCGGTGCCGGCGGCGAAGTCCCACTCCGCGTACGTCTCGGTGGCGGTGTTGCTGCCCGTGCAGTACGGCCAGCCGTAGTTGCCCGGCCCGGTCACCCGGTTGAACTCGACCTGCCCGCTGGGGCCGCGCGGGCCGGTGGTGCCGGCGTCCGGGCCGTAGTCGCCGACGTAGACGACCCCGGTGGCCCGGTCCACGCTCATCCGGAACGGGTTGCGGAACCCCATCGCGTAGATCTCCGGACGGGTCCGCGCGGTGCCCGGGGCGAACATGTTCCCGGCCGGGATCGAGTAACTCCCGTCCGCGTTCACCCTGATCCGCAGGATCTTGCCGCGCAGGTCGTTGCTGTTGGCCGCGCTGCGCTGCGCGTCGTACGCGGGATTACGGTTGGTCCGCTCGTCGATCGGCGCGTACCCGGCGGAGTCGAACGGGTTGCTGTCGTCCCCGGTCGACAGGTACAGGTTCCCGGCTGCGTCGAAGTCGATGTCCCCGCCGACGTGGCAGCAGATGCCCCGGTCGGCCGGCACGTCCAGGATGGTGACCTGGCTGGACGTGTTCAGCGTCCAGTTGGCGTTGAGGGTGAACCGGGACAGCCGGTTCACGCCCTGCCAGGCGGAGAAGTCCGTGCCGGTGGCCGGGGCGTCCCCGGCGGGGGTGGACAGCGGCGGGGCGTAGTACAGGTAGACGTGCCGGTTGGTGGCGAAGTTCGGGTCCACCCCGACGCCCTGCAGGCCCTCCTCGTCGTGGGTGTAGACGGGGACCGTGCCCACCACGGTGGTGGTGCCGGCCGCGTCGGTGCGCCGCAGCGTGCCGTTACGGGCGGTGTGCAACACCGACCGGTCGGGCAGCACCGCGATGGTCATGGGCTCGCCGACCTCGGGTTCCCCCTTGGCCAGGGTGACCTGCTGGAAGTCGGTGGGGTTGATGGTGTGGGCCTGGGCGGGGACCGGGTTGGCGAGGGCGACCAACCCGGCCGTGGCCATGAGGAGCAGTGCGGAGCTGACCGACGCCGTTCGCCGGCCGATTGCGCCATCGTGTGAGGACACTGGCTGTCCGTCCCTTCCTGACCTGCGTTTGCCAGGGCGGGGCGCGCGCCGTCGCGCCGGATGCCGTAGCGGGGGAGGGAGCGATGGGTCACCGCGCCGCCGGTTCACCTCGCTGAAACACTTTCGTGATGGCGGAGACATTAAGCTGTTTCAATCCCGCTGTCCATACCTTCTGTCGAAGCACGGCGGACTTTCACTTGAATCGCGAAAAGTCCCCGCCGTCGATGTCGGAGGCGTCGTCTACCGTCGCCGGCGTCGGCAGGCGACGGAAGGACAGGACGTGACGGGCTGGGATGGACTGTCGTTGTGGGGTGGTGGCGGCGAGGACGAGGTACGGGCTCGTCTGGCGGCGGGAGCCGACCCCTGCGCGCTGCTCGGGCACGACCCGGCCCTGCACGTCGCGGCGGAGCACTCGCCACCCGCGGTGGTGGCGGCGATGGCCGCGGCAGCGCCCGACGTCGACGTCCTGTCCGGCGGCCGGTCCCCGCTGTGGTTGGCGGTCCACTCGCGGCGGCACGACAACGCCCGGGTGCTGGCGGCCGCCGGTGCGGACCCGTGGCGGCCGATGATGACCGGATGGTCACCCGGCCGGCTGGGCCTCGCCGGCCCCGAACCCGACCTGTTCGGCGCCGTCCCTGCCGGTGTCGAGCTGAGCCCGGCCGAGCGGGAAGCTGTCGCGTTGGCCGGTGAGCTGGGGGACCGGTTGCAGGTCGACTACTACGACGGGACCGGGCTTCTCTGCGTGGCGGGGATCGACGCGAGCGAGGCGATCAGCCGGCTCGACGGCACCCCGACGGCCGAGGAGGAACTGCTCGCCCACTACGACATCGATGTCGAGGAGGAGCCCGAGCCAGGTGACTGGGGTTGGCTCGCGGAGATGAACGACCTGCTGCTCGTTGGCGTCACCGACGTGCCCGGCGGCTGCGTGGTCACCCAGCCGTGGGGATACCAGCCGCAGACACCGTTGGTCGGTCGGCTGCTGTCCGCCGACACCGTCGCCTACGGCCTGTACGCGAACCCGAAGAGCGGCGACCAGGGCAGCATCTACCGCGGTGGGAAGACGATCGGCTGGGACCTGCACCCTGGTGGTCCCGCGTGGAACACCGACACCAGCCAGATGGTCCTGCTCAGCTACCTCTACCCGCTGCAGGCCCCCGCATACGCGTGCGCGTTCGTGGGCCTGCGCCCGGTAGACGTCCGATGCGTCACCGGTCCCGCCGACCACTGGGTTCTCCTGCCCGACCGGGACTACTGGGCCGGCACAACGGTGTGATGACGTCCGAGACGATGAGGCACCGCCCCGCCCGGTCGGTCGCCGCCTCCGACCGCTACGTAACGTCATCTGCTTGAACATCGCCAGGCTGGAGAGTTGTCCCGATCGCGAGCGGAGCCCGGCGTGGCCCTACGACCCAGGCCCCAAGGTCATCCTCCAGGACACTCTGACGGTATCCATTCTGTGGGTGACCTTCGGGGTGGTTCATGGCAGGGCGAGGAAACGTTCTCGGAACTCGCCCATGCGACCTGACCAGTGCCCGCTGACGCGGTACGGTCTCCGCCAACGCAACAGCGTCCGCCGGCTAACCGGCTGACCCTTCACCTCACAAAATCGACCCGGGCCCGGCTGGGGGGGACGAAGAAGTAACCACCACCGAAGGTCAGCACGTACTTGTCCAGCGCCTCACCGGCGAGCCGCCGCTGCACACTGACGAAGCCCCGGTCCAGGTCCGCTTGGAAGCATACGAAGACCAGCCCCTCATCGGGATGTCCCTCGCCCGCTACGCCCGTCCGCCGGTAGGCGTACCCGCGGCGCAGGATTCGGCTGTCCTCGGTCTGCGGGGTACGCGGGTTCGCCCGCCGGATGTGCGCGTCGAGCCGGATCACCATGCCATCCGGATCCTGGGCGTAGTCGGGTTCGTCGTCCTCACGCTGGCGACCCAGTGGAGCGCCGGTCGCCTTGCTCCGACCGAATACCTCCTCTTGCCGGCCCACTGGCTCGACGTCCCATAACGCGGTGGCGAACCGGACGAGCCTGATCACCTGGTACGTCCCGCCGACCGCCCATCCGGGTTCCCCGGCACCCGCCCAGACTAGGCGGTCCATCAGATCAGCGTCGTTGACCCGAGGGTTGCCGGCACCGTCGCGGAAACCGAACAGGTTCCGGTCGACGAACGCACCGGAACCACTGGTCTGATTCTCCGATCGGAAGCCGTCGATCGACCAGCGGGACCGCAACCCGCCGCCACCTGCGGCTAACAGGTCCCGTCCTATCCGGGCGACAGTTTCCGGCCCGTCCGCGCAGACCTGCACCAGAAGGTCGCCGTGGCATTGCTCCGGGTCGAGCGCATCGTTGGGAAAGCTGTCCATAAGCCGGAGGCCGCCTGGTCGGAGGGTGGCCAGACCGAACCTGCTGTCGAACAACGACACGCCGAACCCCACCGTCACACTGGCCCGTCCGGAGGCACGGCCGTTGACCGTGTCGGCCAATTCACCCAAGTCGCGGAGCAGGACGGTCAGGGCGGTCCGATCGGGGATCCGCACGTCGAAGGCGGTGAACCGGGCGGAAGCTGGCGGGGCGGTGAGCACACCCGGTGGATGGGCGGCGGCCGGCGGGCTGGCACCGGCCGCCGAGGTTGCCGTGCCCGGTGGGACGACCGGGGTTGGCGGGGCACCGGGCGTCGCGTCGGCACGGGGAGCCGAGTCGACGCTGCACCCGGCGAGCAGCGTGGCGGCACCGACCGCAACCGTCCCGGTCAACACCTCCCGCCGCGGCACCACCCGACCGGCCAGGTCGATGGTCGGGTGTTTCCCGTACACAGCTTCCGTTCCCTCTCGCACGTCATCTCCTCCTATGCCAGCCCACCGGTGTTCGGCACGACGATCAGGCGCGTCATCAGTCGAGATACGTGTCCAGCAGTACCGCACATCTGACGCGATAGAGCAGGGTCACCATCTCGATATCCAGCGCGATCCCGTCCTGCGGAGCGCGGGGGGTCCAGCCGATGGTCAGATCCATGTCGCACTCCCGTAGGTTTTCCAGCACGTCGAGTCGATCGCGCAGGAACTCCTTCACCGTTGTCAACTGGTCCGCGAGGCCGACCTGACTGTCCTCCGTCAGGTCCGTGGCCCACGGACGACCAGGGGGAGCCGCGCTACGTCTGCCCAGCATCGTGGCAATTTCATCACTGGTCATCGTTGAACTGGTGATCCGCAGGCTGACCCGCGCCCACGATTCTTCGCTCACCTAGTTATCCAACTAATCGAAAATGTTGCCAATGGAGTCCTCGCTTGGTTCGCCGTTGGGCATCTTGACATAGACCTCGCCGCTATCAAGGTCGACCACCACGTCCGGGTTCCGCTTTGGACCGCCGCGAGGAAGACCGTCCCGTTTGACAGCATGGATTGCGTCCTTGATCTGCGGGGTGGTGTACCCCAAACGATCCGCGATCTGGGACGGTCGAGTTGAAATATTCCGACCACACGCATTGTGCACGAGCACCGGGGTGTCGCCGGCCAGCACATAGTACGTGTGCAGGCCCGCAACAGTCAGGTTGAACACCGGCTGCTCGACGGCGCCGTGCCGGCGGACCCCGCCCACCTCTACGGTGCCACCGGCCGGGAGCGCAATCCGTCCCCAGCGGTGAGGGCATCCGCATCGGTCCAGCGACGGTCGGCGGCGTCGTAGAACGGGTGCCCGGCGGTAGCGGTCACCACCTCGCCGTCGATGGTCAGGTCAACCAGGTCCTTCTCGCCGTCACCGCTGATCAGGTCGGTGACCTTGCGCGGACCGGTCACGCCCGTTTCCGGGTCGGTAGCCAGCACCTCGTCCCCGACGGCGACCTCGCCGATGGGTTTCGTGCTGCCGTCGGCCATCAGCACCCGGGTGTCCGGGGTGAAGCTGTTCCACCGGCAGAGCTTGGTGATGTCGTACACATCGTCGACCAGCGTGAAACCCTTGCCGAACCCGGCGGTAGCCGCACTGAGGAAGCCGCCGAGGACGGCATCCCCGGCCACACCGTTCCAGCCCCAGTCCACCTTCCGGCCGGACAGCCGTTGGGTTCCGTAGCTGATCCCGCCGTCGACCACCGCGCCGATCAGGAACGCGCCGGCGATAAGCACCAGGAACGGCATGTGGCCGGTGGGATCGGTGTAATTCACCGTGCTGTTCGCGGCGTAGGCGTACAGGTTGCCGCCACCGGCGTGGCCGATCGGGTCCTGGCTGATGAATCGGGACAGCGCCGGGTGGTAGTACCGGGCACGCTGGTAATACAGCCCGGTCCCGTCGTTCTCCCGGGCGGTGTACTGCACGGTGTTGTCGCTTGCCGCGCCACTGCTGCTGGTCGTACCGAACGGCTCGTAGGTGTAGCTGATGGCGACCGGCCCGGATCCCTGGGTCAACCCCACCACGCTTCCGAGCGCATCGGTGAGCACGTCGTGCTCGCCCGTGGCGTCGCTCCGGGCGTAGTGGACGTCGGTGCCGCCGGTCATCAGGTTGGCCTTCGGCCCGGTCGCGTCCAGTTCCTGTACGGCGGTGTCCCCGTCGTACAGGTAGCGGGTCACCGAACCGTTGACCGTGCGTGTCGTGCGTCGGCCCAGGCCGTCGTAACTGAAGCTCGCCGACATTCCGGTACGCGCCAACGAAGCGAGCTGTCCTCGGGCGTTCCAGCTGTAGGTGGTCGCTCCGTCGCCGGTGAGGTTGCCCTCGTTGTCGTAGCTGTAGGTGGTGCCGTCCAACGAGGTGAGCTGGTCGGCGTCGTTGTAGTCGTAGCCGAAGGTGGTGCGCCGGCTGCGTTGATCGACCAGGGCGGTGACCCGGTTGGTGACGGCGTCCCGTTCCATGCTCTTGGCCTGCGCCTTGGCGGTGCCGTGCGCGGCGACCTCGGTGATCGGATATCCGGCGCTGTTGAACGTGACCCGGCGGACCCGGTCGTTCGGATCGGTGACCCTGGTCTCGGTGATCCGCCCATTGGTGTCTGTGGTGTAGTCGAACTCGTAGACCGCTCCATCGGCCAGCGTCTGGCGTTGCACCCGACCGGCACTGTCGTACACGTTGGTCAGGTAGGCGATGCCGCGTGGGTCGGTGATGGTGGTCAATCGCCTGTTGGCGTCTTACCCGTAGGTGGTGACCTTGCCCGCGACATCGGTGACGGTCCGCAGCCGGCCGGCGGTGTCGTAGGTGTCTGCGGGTCTCTGGGGCCAAGGCGCCGTTCCGAAGTTGATCGATGAGCGACGCCCGGGTCTCCCGCCGTCCCTGGTGGCCGAAGTCCTGGCTCTTGTCGTTGGACCGAAGGTTGCCTGAGTGGCAACCAGCACCTGGCAAGGAGCAGACACTTCTGCCAATGCAGGCATCATCGCCTATGTGGCCTTCCGACAGTAATGCTGTCGGATAGCCGCGTGGAACAGGGCTTGTCGAGCAATAAGCTGCCGCCGACAGTTCGAGATGGAGAGGTGTCTATGGGAATCTGTTCAGTCGGTCGTGCTCCGCTGGCCTGGCTGCGAGCGCTTGTCTCGGTGGTCATGATGGCAGCCCTGCTGGCAACAGTGTCGCTGGTCGCACCCATCCGCCCGGCCCTCGCCTCCGAGATACCGGAATTTAGGCTCGATCAATCCACCACCGCCGACTATCGGATATGGTTGAACGTCATCAGCGCCTACTTCGCCGACCGCCTGATTCCCGGCTCAGCCATTGGCATGACAGAGTACGGCAGTGCGGAGATCTTCGCGATCGAGGTGGCGCACGGCGGCGAGAGCATTCACCTCGTCTTCAGCCGCGACGACCTTTACCTGGTCGGCTATTACCGGCCATCCGATGGCGTCTACTCGTACTTCAACGACCGTAACAACCGCTCCAACGCCTACCGACCGCCAGGTCTGCTCGCCTCGTACGAGATGTCCTACGGCGGCAGCTACAAAGATCTCCAGCGGGTGGCGGGTGTGCAGCGCAAGAACCTGCGGCTTGGGCGAGCGCCGCTTGGCGCCGCGATCGACGTCCTGTCGGAAGGCAGTGCCACCCCGGACAACGAGGAGGCCAAAGCACTGCTGCTGGTGATCCAGATGCTCGCCGAAGCAGCGCGCTTCACGCCGATAGCGCAGGCCGTCGCCGCAAGCTGGACCACGCCGGCACCACTTGGTGCCGACCTGATCGCCATCCAGGTCAACTGGACGGAGTTGTCCCGACTCGCCTACCACGGGACCGTCGCGCTGTCCGACGAGGACGACATGGTGCCCCAGGACTATGGCGGTGTCGACCCGTTCACTGTTGGCACGTTGCGCTTCGACTCGCAGCGCGACGCGCAGGACGTCCTGACTATCGCCCGCGGCTGTGACGACATGCCGCCGGAGGTGTTGACGGCCAGCCGGAGTGAAACTGTGGAAGGGGATCCGGCCGACTGTGCGTTCACCCCGAACACCTATGCCGTGACCGTCAAGAGCGTCACCTTCGCCAACCCTGGCGACGCCGGTGGGGATCCCGAGCCGTACGGCTATCTCGACGTCAGCTACGGCTACACCCCCAGAGACCCGAAACGTACCCACCAATGGAGCCGCTTCTGGAGTGTCGACGCCGACTCGACGGAAACCGTCGGTGCCGCGACGATCAACTACGACCACATCTTCACCGGGCTCAGCGGGCAGGTCTGCTTCTCCGGGCGGGTCTACGACCAGGACAGCAGCGGCGCGGACGACAGGCTGACCCCAGAATGGGAGCTGCCGAATCCGGAGGAGGAGTGCGGGGTCGACGGCACCTGGACGCTGTGGGGACCAGAGGGCACTGTCACCATCGACTACGAGGTGAACCAGGTCTTCGACTGCACCAACCAGACCTTGTACTCCCAGTGCGTCGACTACCACCGGGACTTCTACGTCGTCACCAACCAGATCAGCTTCACCCAGCCCGGTGACGCCGGCGAAGGGCCCGAGCCGTACGGCGCCATCACACTGGAGGAGCCCGGCGCCACCACCACGGCTGGCGACACGGTCTGGTCTGTCGACCCGGACGACGCGCGGGAACTTGACTACTACACCCAGGTCTATGTCGAGAAAATCGAATTCGGGGGTCGGCCGCAGACCTCCGCACCCTGCCTGAAGTTCGACGTCAAGGACGAGGACGGTGCCGGCAACGCCGACGACCAGATCGCCGGCCCAGGCGTCGCCTGCGGAAAGAATGGAAAGCTGATCCTTGGCACAGCTGTGGGCCGGGTAAGTCTGATCTACCAACTCTTCCGAATTCTCGTCAGCCACGACGAACTCTGAACACACAGCGCGCCGAGGCGTGGTGCTGCCAGTAACCGGAGTGCCACCGGTTCAGAACCCCATAGACAAACGCGAAGCCCTGACCAGGGTTTACCCTGTTCAGGGCTTTGGTCTGTCGGGACGGCCGGATGCGAACCGACGGCCCCTTGAACCCCGGCTGGGGGCGTTTCGGCCGCCGCGTATCTGCCCGCGGGCACCGTGTCCTCCCCAGATACGAGACAGCAGGTGCGCTCATCCAGCCTGCCCCGCGACTAGCATCGACATCCGCAGCTACCCGGCGAGGCTGGGACAGCGTCAATCGCGGCGATGAATGTTCACGGCCAGTGCATGATCCCCGTAGGCGGCCATCGCTGCCCCGCTGATGGCCAGGGTTCTCCCCATGGACGGCCAGATTTCTCCCGGCTGATCAACACCGGATGCCGGTCGGCGAGGGTCGGCGGCGTGAAGAGCGGCTAACCGCCCCTCGACCTACGGGAGGCGCTGCTCAGACTCGGTGGGCACCCGAGCCGATCTGCAGCCCGCTCGACGCCGACGCGACACCGACCGGTGCTGAGCCGTCCCACCGCTTCCTGCGCCGGGCACGCCGACTGGCGGTGCCGTCGGCTGGCGTCTGAAGCGGTCAACGGCCCGGGGCCGCGCGGAGACGGTTGCCGGCTATGCCCAACCGTTGACGGAGATCGACGCGGAGCCACCGTGGTCGTCGGTCATCAGGCCGTTCACCGTGACCTCCCGGAAGGGGTCCCAGCCCTCGGCGACATAGACGGTGACCTGCCAGGCGACCGGCCCGGCCGCGCAGGGCACGTCCACTCCGCCCGCGCCGAGCCGGAACGGCATCAGCTGCACCACGGTGGAGAGCATGTGGGCGGTGCCGGTGGGCTGGGTGCAGGTCGCCGTCCCGTTCACCTGGATCTCCCGGTCGGAGAGGGCGTAGAAGCTGGTCACCGTGATCTGTGCGGTGGTGGTGATCTGCCGGACCGGTGGCGCGGGGGCGGCCTGCGCGGGCGGGGCCACGGTCAGGCCTGCTGCGGAGACGGCGGCGGTGATCAGCAGAGTGCGGAGGGACCCACGAACCATGACGTCGACTCTCCCGGACTGGTGCGGTACCGACCCGGCGGCGGTTGCCGTCGATGGGTCCGATTCTCGCAGCACAGTGTCACTGTAGGCAATCACAGCGTGACTAAAACATTGTCATTCATCAATGACTTGGAGGTCGCTTCGGTCGCTACCGCTGCACGCCGGCCTATCCTGCGGGCCGCTGCTTTCCGATCCGCCACATGGCGTGCACGAGCTTGCCGGTCACGAGTTGGACGTGGCCGCCGTTGGCCGTCCGGGTCGGCGCGTCGAAGTGGACGCGGCCGTGTGACGCCTGCCCGGCCGTGGTGAAGGCCGTGGACGCCAGTTGGGGTGCGGCGACCTGGGTGCTGGCCTGTGTCGGGTGGGTGGCCTGGGTTTGTCCCGGAAGATGAGGTTCTCGGGTCCTCCGTTGTCCGGTTTCCCGGCCTTCAGCAGCCTGATGTCGACGGTGACGACCAGGTTCTCCCGGCCGGCGGCCGGCGGGGACAGCTCCGCCGCGGTTACGGTCACGCTGGCTTGACCGTTTCCCCGGCGGGTCGATCGCGGTCTGCTGGCCGAGCCGCAGGCCGCCTGTCGGCGGGGTGGCCGTTTCCGTCGCCACCGGTCCAGCCCGCGTAGGGGGCGCCACCGTGGGTGCCGGACGGGCGGTGGTAGTGCTCTACCAGACGATCGGCAAACGATCAGCGAGCAGCCCGCCCGTCGGGCAGGCCCCAGGGTGGCGCGCTGAGGTGGCGCGTCGTCTTGCTTCCGGTCTACGGACCGCTGGTTCCCTCGTCGAGCAGCCTGCGTAGATCTGCCGCCTCCTCACTCCGGCCGAGTCCGTCAAGGACGTAGGCGAGCGTCTGGCGTGCCGAGGACAGGTGTCCACCGAACCTCTGGGGTAGCTGCTCGGCGAGGGGCTGGTAGAGATTGATGGCCTCGGTGACGGTCTCCAAGGCCTGCGGCAGGTTGGTCTGCCCGTTCACACAGACCCATGCGTACGCCCATAGCAACGTGGCGAGGTTGGGTAGGTGGGCGTCGGGGTCCGCCTCGGCGAGGCGGCGTCGGATGCGGACGGCTTCCTCTGCTGGTGCCAGAGCCTGTTGTCGTTGGCCGGCGTTGGCGAGGCGCCAGGCGTGGTTGGCGTGTAGGTGGGCTTGCTGTGCGGGGTCGGTGGTGTGGGTGAGACGGTGGTGGGTGATGGCGGCGGCGGCGATGTCGAGGTCGATGTACCGGTCGACCGGGAGTAGGGGTTCGAGGGTCTCCAGGATCGTCAGGTCGATGTCGGGGATGCTGGCCAGTCGGGTCAGGGTTGCTCCGCCTGCGGTGATCGCCAGCTGTGGGTGTTTCCGGATGAGGGGGTAGAGCACGGTGGTGGCCAGGTGGGGCCAGCGGTGTGCGGTCTCGTCCAGCACGGTGATCGCGGTCCTGGTGCAGGCCGGTGGTGTGGTACTCGTGGTGAGCAAAGCGGTGATCGCCTCGGAAGTCCAGTCCCGCGCCAAACGGCTGCTGTGGTGGCCGGGGGTGGACAGGGCGATGAGGTCTTCGCCGAGCCGGTCGGGGTGCAGCGGCTCGAACACGGTCCGGGTGTCCGACGCGAGGTAGCAGGCGCTGTGGTCGTCGATGAGCCGATCCGCAGCCGGGCCGGTGTCGGTGAACCCGGCGTCGGTCAGGGCCTGGCGGGCCACGCTGCGGGGTCGGGCGCCGGTCAGGGTCGCCGCGACGACGGCCCGGTGCATCACCCTTGGCGGGGTCTGCACCGGTGCCTCGGTTCGGGTGTGTAGCTGCGGTGGGCCTGCCCCGTTTTGACGGACATCCGAGATCAGGGGACCTGGGGTCTCCGGGAGGATGTCCATCATCATGGAGAGCATGGGGAAGAAGCGGCCGCGGCCTCGGCGTTCGTTCACGCCGGAGTTCAAGGCCGAGATCGTCGAGTTGTGTCAGCGTGGTGACCGCACGCTGCGGCAGGTCAGCCAGGACTTTGACCTGACCGAGACGGCAGTGCGTGAGTGGGTCAAGCAGGCCGAACTCGACACCGGCGTGCGCGCCGACGGGCTGAGCACCGACGACCGGGCCGAACTCGCGCAGCTGCGCAAAGAGAACCGCAGGCTGCGCGAAGACGTCGATGTGCTCAAACGGGCGACGGCTTTCTTCGCGAAGGAGACCCGGTGAACGTCTTCCCGTTCATCGCCGCGGAGCAGGCCGGCAAGCACAACGTCAAACGTGCCTGCGAACTGCTCGAGGTCTCCCGATCCGCCTACTACCAGCAGAAGACCGGCGCCCAGTCGCAGCGCGAGCGGGTCGATGCCCGGCTCACCGACAAGATCACCGTGCTGCACGAACGGTCGAAGGGCACCTACGGGGCGCCGCGGATCCACGCTGACCTCACCGAGCTGGGGCTACGGCACGGACGCAAACGCGTCGCCCGGCTGATGCGCACCGCCGGACTCGCCGGCAAGAGCCCACGCCGCTGGCGCACGACCACAATCCCGGATCCGGCCGCCGGGCTCCGGCCTGACCTGGTCGGCCGCGACTTCCGTGTTGATCCTGGCGTCATCGATACCCGCTGGTGCGGCGACATCACCTACATCAACACGTGGCAGGGCTGGCTCTACCTGGCCACCGTCATCGGTCTCGCCTCACGCCGGGTCATCGGCTGGGCCGTGGCCGACCACCTGAAGACCGACCTGGTCGACGCCGCCCTCGCCGACGCTCTCGCACGCCGCCGACCCGAGCCCGGGCTGGTGTTTCATTCCGACCGCGGCACCCAATACGTCAGCGCCCAGCACGCCCGCCTCGCACACCGTCACGACATCCGCCTCTCCGTCGGCCGGCGCGGACAGTGCTGGGACAACGCAGTCGCCGAATCGTTCTTCGCCACCATCAAAACCGAACTCCTGCACCGCCAGGCCTGGCCCACCCACCAAGCCGCCCGCCAGGCCATATTCGAATACATCGAAGGCTGGTATAACACCCGCCGCCGACACTCAACCCTCGGCTACCTCAGCCCTGCGGCCTTCGAGACCACCAGCTCGCAACCGCTACCGATCGCCCAAGCCGCCTAACTAACATCAACACACCGACCCTGTCCGTCGAAACGGGTCAAGCCCACGGCCAGTACGCCTGTCCCCGACCCAGCAGATACGACAACACCGCATCCGGGCCACCGGGCAGCACATCGCCGCGCCCGGCCGCGTCCACCACGGCCAGGGCCGCCATGTGTACGGCCAGGACCTGCGCGAACCCGTCTCCGGCCAGATCCGGCACCGACCAGCCCTCAGCAGGAGCCGCCACCCCCAGGACGACCGCGAACCGGTGCGCGGCAGCGGCGAACAGACCCGGCCGGTCATCGACGACACTGTCGGCGGCCAGCGCGGGCAAAGCGAACTGGTCCACCTCGACGCCGAGGGTGCTGTCGGCCCGGTCGGCCAGTGCCGGCCACCAGTAGCCGTCAGACCGTGCCAGCATCAACACCCGCACCCGGGTTCCCGCCCGGGCGTGTAGATCCCGCAGCTGGGTAAGCAGAGCGAGCAGCGCGGAGGCTGGCCACCGGTCGGCTTAGTCCACCACCGCCAGCACTGCGCCACCGGGCAACGCGACCCGCGACACCGGCGCGGCCCGGCAACCGGGGTCGGCATATGGGTCACCTGCCACACCGCCCACCCCACCACCGATCGTCGAGCCGGTCACCGACTGCCCGTCGGCCCGCTGACGAGCACGGAGCCCACCGGCCACCGACAGCGCCACCCCCGACAGGCCGACGAACACCCCGAACACACTGGCCCACTTGTCGGCCTTGTCGAGACCCTGGACCACCAGGAACCCACCCAGCCCCACGACCAGCACCCCGACGGCGAACGCCACCACCCACCCGCGCAGCCGACTACCATGCGTCATCACACCATCATGGACCGATGCGGCAACGGCGGCATCACCGCCCTGCCCGCCGTGCCGGTCATGATCGGCGTGGATCGTCGATTGACAGCGGGACACCGGAATTGTGTCAATCGGGGCGCTTGCCGCTCTATCCGGATGGCTGATCCCGCGTCGGACCTGCGCCATCCCCCGTACGCAGTCGGACCGAGTTCAGAGATCAATCTCGTCGTCGTTCTCGGTGCCGGAATCCAGTAAGGCTCCCCTTCTGCCGGTACAACAATGGCCGCTGCCGGACGCGACCTCGCCCACCTCCACCTGCCGCCGGACGAGCTGTGCAGCTGGGCCTGGTGCGCCGAAGGGCAGATCCGGGAGCGGATGTCGGAGCTGCTGGCACGTCGGGTCGTCGCTGCGCTGCGCGCCAAGGCCGAGGGCACGATGTTCGACCTGGAGAACGGCTTCCGCGCGCACTGAGGTGTGTCGGCGGCGCGCTTCCTCGGTGAGAAGGGAGCGCGCCACCTCTGTGTTCAGGCCGCTGTGTCGTAGCGGTGTGCGGCTGTGGTGCCGGGCCTGGTGGGCGCGACGTGGGCGGCCGGTTCGGTCAGGAGGGGGGTCTGCTGCACCGATGGGTGACATCTGAGATGGCTTGCCCTGCGGGCGGGCTGGAAGGATGTCGCTGTGCCCAAGCCTTACCCCCGAGAGTTCCGCGATGATGTCGTGCGGGTGGCCCGTGACCGTGATCCGGGCGTGACCGTCGAGCAGATCGCGAAGGACTTCGGGGTCCACCCGATGACGTTGTTCAAGTGGCTGCGCCAAGCCGACATCGACGCTGGCGCGAAGCCCGGCACGACCGGTGGCGAGTCAGCCGAGCTACGCGAGGCCCGCAAGCGGATCAAGCTCCTCGAACAGGAGAACGAGGTCCTGCGGCGGGCCGCGGCGTACCTGTCGCAGGCGAACCTGCCGGGAAAAGGCTCTACCCGCTCGTGGGTCACGTCCGCGCTGGTGGTGTAAGAGACGGCCATCGCGTGATCCGGTCTGATGTTATGCGGCGATCGGGGCGGGGTCGGTGTGGTCGGTGTCGTGTTGGCTGGTGTCGAGGGTGATCAGGCGGGCTTTGGCGAGGAGTTCCAGGCTCATGTAGCGGCGGCCTTCGGTCCATTCGTCGGTCTGTTCGGCCAGGACCGCGCCGACGAGGCGGATGATCGCTGGCCGGTTGGGGAAGATCCCGACGACGTCGGTGCGGCGGCGGATCTCCTTGTTCAGGCGTTCCTGCGGGTTGTTCGACCAGATCTGACGCCAGATCTCACGGGGGAAGCCGGTGAACGCGAGGAGGTCGTCGCGGGCGGTGTCGAGGTGCTCGGCGGCGGCCGGGAACTTCGCTTCGATCGTGGTCACGACCCGCCGGTACTGGGCGTGGACGGCGTCGGCGTCGGGCTGGTCGAAGATCGTGCGGACGAGGGTAGCGATCCATGGCTGCGCGGACTTCGGGACTTTGGTGAGCAGGTTGCGCAGGTAGTGGGTGCGGCATCGTTGCCATGCGGCTCCTGGCAGGGCGGCGCCGATCGCAGCGACGAGGCCGGCGTGGGCGTCGGAGATGACCAGGCGGACACCGGACAGACCGCGGGCGGTCAACGAGCGCAGGAACGCCAGCCATCCGGCGCCGTCCTCGTCGGAGGCGACGTCCAGACCGAGGACTTCGCGTTGGCCGTCGGCGTTGACCCCGACCGCGATCAGGGCGTGGACGTTGACGGTCCGTCCGTGTTCACGGGTCTTCATTGTCAGCGCGTCCATCCACACGAACGTGTAGTGGGCGGCGTCCAAGGGCCGGTTGCGAAACGCCTCGACCTGCGCGTCCAGGTGCGTGGACATCTCCGAGACCTGCGACTTGGACAACTGACGGACACCGAGCTGCTCGACGAGCTTCTCCACCCGCCGTGTCGACACCCCGAGCAGGTAACTCGTGGCCACCACCGAGACCAGAGCCTGCTCGGCCCGCCGACGATGCGTCAGTAGCCAGTCCGGGAAGTAGCTGCCGTGCCGCAGCTTCGGCACCGCCAAGTCGATCGTGCCAGCCCGGGTGTCCCACTCGCGCTGCCGGTATCCGTTGCGCGAGTTGACCCGCTCGTCGCTGCGCTGTCCATAGCCGGCACCGCAGATCGCATCAGCTTCGGCAGACATCAGCGCCTGCGCGAACGTCTTGATCATCGCCTGCAACACATCCGGCGACGCGCCCGCGATCTGCTCGCACAGCAGCTCAACAGGGTTCACACTCTCAGATGCGGCCATCGCGCATCACTCTCCTTCACTCGGACTTAGCCGTCTCGAAGGATCGCGCGGTGGCCGTCTCTCATCTACGCAACACGCCCATCACGGGCAAGTCGTACACCACTCCCGTGGACGCGACCCGCTCGTGAGCGAGCTGGCCGCCGACGGTATCCCCGTCGCGGTGACGTGCCGGGTACTGAACATCGCTCGTCAGCCCTACTACCGGTGGCTCGCCCAGCCCATCGGCGACGCCGAACTGGCTGCGGCTCACCGGGCGAACGCTTTGGTGGACGCCCACCGCGACGATCCGGAGTTCGGCTACCGGTTCCTGGTCGACGAGGCCCGAGCAGCCGGGCAGGCGATGGCTGATCGCACCGGGTGGCGGATCTGCTCGGACAACGGCTGGTGGAGCGCGTTCGGCAAGCGCAAGCGGCGCGGCAAGGGTCGCAAGGTCGGGCCGGCGGTGCACGACGACCTGGTCTGCCGGGACTTCACCGCCGACGGTCCGAACCGGTTGTGGCTGGCCGACATCACCGAACACCGCACCGCCGACGGCAAGCTCTACCTGTGTGCGATCAAGGACGTGTGGTCGAGGCGGATCGTCGGCTACTCCATCGACTCACGGATGACGTCGAGGCTGGCCGTCAACGCCCTGGACAACGCCGTAGCCCGCCGGGGTGACGTGGCCGGCTGCGTGCTGCACACCGACCGCGGGTCGCAGTTCCGCAGCCGGAAGTTCGTCCACGCCCTCCACCACCATCACATGATCGGGTCGATGGGCAGAGTCGGCGCCGCCGGCGACAACGCCGCCATGGAATCCTTCTTCGGCCTGCTGCAGAACAACGTCCTCGACCGCCGAACCTGGACGACCCGGCAGCAGCTGAGGACCGCGATCGTGACCTGGATCGAACGGACTTACCACCGCCGTCGACGCCAACGATCCCTGTCCCGCTTGACCCCTATCGAGTACGAGACCATCATGACCCCACCGGCCAGTCAGGCCGCGTGACTGAAACTGTCACCTATCGGTGCAGCAGACCCGGGTGACGCCCCCGGAGCGGTAAAGCTGTCGTGGATACCGTCGGCGTGCAGCAGCCCGGTCAGGTCGTTACGGGCCTTGGCGACGGGGTGTGCCCGCTGGAGTCCTGCCGCGCCGATCAGCGGTGCGACGTCCGCGACGGCCCGTACGGCAGTGTCGACGCCAGCGGCCTTGCCCACCCATGCGGCGAAGTCGGTATGTGGGTGCGCGTCGGTGGACAGGCGGCTGGTGGTGAGCGCGGCCAATAGCGCGGCGGTGATTTCGGCGTGAGTGCGGCCGAGCGCCACCAGGGCGTTGTGTCCCGTACCCGGGGCAGCAGCCCGATCCGGGTCTTGGCGGTCAGGGCTTCGGCGACCAGGGTGTGTACCCCCGCGGCGGTGCCCAACGCTGTCGCGGTGACCAGCGGTCGGAACCTGGCGAAGTGCCGCCGGGTAGGGTCCTGCCGCTTCCGCTGGCCAGGATCTACCTGAGGACAGTTGACGTGGCCGACGCGGGAATCCGCGCCGACCACGTCGATGGGCATCCCACAAGTCCTGCCCCTGTCAACTCTTTAGCGTTTGGTTTCGCTTCGAAGCTGGGACTTTCCCCCAGGGCTGCTGGGATGCGTTGAAGGCGCGGAATTACTCGTAGTCAATTCAGTAGACATCCTTGAAGCAGGCTTGTACCGAGTAGCCATACTTCTGGACCGGGTTCCCGAATGGAATGACGAGCCATCCGTTTCCGTTGCTGACACCGCACGCCGTATAGCGATCTCCCAGCGCGTACCCGATGCAGTTGTACTGACGCCCCTTCTCTCCCACCGTCACGAGTGGTGCATCGACTTCCGGCCTGACGCGAATATTGACCGAGGTTGCAGTGACTTGTATGCGGCCCGTAGCGCAGTACGAGATGAGTGGCCCCACCGAGTTCACGCCCGGTGATCCTGACGTCGAGACGTTGGTGGCGATGCTGGTGGAGGTCGCCGTCGACTCCGATGCGGCGACACCGCGATCGCCTGCTGAATCGGCCTGAGCTGGGGATGTTGATAGGCTAGTTGCCGTCAGGAATGCACTCGCTGCTGCGGCGACGATCATTGTTCGACGTTTGACGGACCTGATCACAGTGCCCTCCAGGGGGTCGGTGAATTGGTGATTCGCTTCACCGTACACCAGGCAAGAATGATCGGTTTTGGTTAGTTGATTATCAACAACCGAAATCACTTATATCTGTGCAGGTGAAAGCTGGGTCAATGGCTGTAAATCGATGAGGTGTCAAAAATCGGACCTGCGGATTTATTTGCCCTCTTGCACCAGATGTAGATAAAATGCCACTGTGTGGAGCGGGAGGCCGATCCACCGGCCGCCGGTCCTCCTCGGTCCGGTACCGGATCCCGGCTGGAGGCGGTGCTGCCGGACCTCGGCCAACCAGAACACGCCCTCGCCGAAGGGGGTGCGGGCGGCGTCGGCCACCCGGAGCCGGTTCGGCCCGTTGGCGGTGAACTGCCGGTTGACCAGATCCGGCGCCGGCGTGTGCCGGGGGTCCTGCTTCGTGGAGTCTGGTACGCCTGCCGACGAGTTCGAGTGGGCGACGGACGGGTTCAGTGGTGATGCGCGGCGGGCAGAGCGACCTACGTCCGGTTCCGTTCGAATCGGCCCGCGACGGCTTCTCACGAGAGGATCGCGCCCGCTCCGCCGGACGGCCTGAAGGCGGTCGTACAGGTTCCCCTCCTCCTCGCGGTCCCTCGGCTGCGCGTTCGCCGGTCCCGAGTGCGTCGGGGCTTCCTTCAAGATCATCTCTTGTGGGATGTGGGCGGGTCGGCCCGCCTCGGTGCGGCGGACGGGGAGGTGGGCTGCGGGGCGGCCCTGTGGCGTCAGGGGGATAGCGGTGATTCCGGCCCGCGACGTATAATTTCCGTACGCGTATAGTTTATCTGTAAGAAAACGACGGGGGAGCGCGCATGGATCAGACGGAGTCGAGAAGAGGACGCGCCCTGGCCGCAGTGGCCCTGGCGCAGTTCATGGTCACCCTGGACATGACCATCGTGAATGTCGCGCTGCCCTCGCTCGATGCCGATCTCGGCTTCGGAGAGACCCAGCTGCCCTGGGTGGTCAACATCTACGCCTTGCTGTTCGGCGGTCTTCTGATGCTCGGCGGCCGTGCGGCCGACCTGTTCGGCCAACGCCGCCTGCTGCTGGGCGGCACGGTGCTCTTCGCGTTCGCCTCGCTGACGGGTGGCCTGGCGCAGGCCCCGTGGCAGCTGATCGTGGCCCGAGCGCTGCAGGGCATGGGTGCCGCCATGATGGCGCCGGCCGCACTCGCCGTGCTCACGCTGAGCCAACGCGAGGGTCGGGAACGCATCCGTGCCCTGGGCGTCTACGCCGCGGTCTCGGCCGTGGGAGGCGCGGCAGGCGTGCTCAGTGGTGGCCTGCTCACCCAGTATGCGGGCTGGCGGTGGGTGATGCTGGTCAACGTTCCGATGGCCGTCTGCGTCCTCCTGCTCGCCCTGACGAGCGTGCCGGGCGGATCGCTCGGCGCTCCCCCCAACCGGAAGCTGGACATCGGCGGCGCGGTGCTGGTCACCGGTGGTGTGGGCTCCCTGGTTCTCGGCCTCGTCCGCACCGACCGGCACGGCTGGGGTTCGACCACGACCCTGCTCACTCTCGGCGCGGCCGTCCTGCTGCTCGTGCTCTTCGTGCTCTGGGAGACCCGTGGGGTCACCGACGACCCGCTCGTGCGAATCGGCCTGCTCACCAAGCGCAACGTCGCCGCTGCCAACCTCTTTGTCCTGCTTCTCTGCGCGGGTCAGTTCGCGGCCTTCTACTTCATCTCCCTCTACCTGCAGGACGTGCTGCGCTTCGACGCGGCACGCGCGGGTGCCGCCTTCCTGCCGTTGACGCTCACCGTGGTGGTGGCGATCAACCTCTCGACCCGGCTGCTTCCCCGGACAGGCCCCAAGCTGCTGCTGGTGGCTGGCGGCCTGCTCGCCGCCGCTGGTGTCGCCTGGTTCGGCGCGCTCCACGTCGACGGCAGCTTTGTCGCCGACCTGCTAGGCCCCTCGATCCTCACCGGCCTGGGCATGGGCATCTCGTTCGTACCGCTCACCGGTGCCGCCGTCGGCGGGCTGCCGCGGCACGAGGCCGGCATGGCCTCGGCCGTGCTCAACAGCTCCCGCCAGATCGGCGGTGCTCTCGGCCTGGCCGCCCTGGTCACCGCGCAGGCCACCTACACGGCCCACCGCCGGGCCGCCGGTGACCCGCCCCTGGAAGCGCTGACCGGTGGGTTCGGTCTCGGCCTTGCGTTGTCGGGCGCCTTGCTGTTCGCCGCCGCCCTCGTGGCACTGTTCGTCCTTCCCGGTAGGCGGGCCGCCGGTGGCCCGGCCGGAGAGCCGGTGGCCAGGAGCGGCGCGGCACCGTCGTCCCCAGGGACGACGACCGCGCCCGCCGGGCCGCGCCCGGACCGTGCTGCCTCACCCCTGAGCGAATCGAGGTGACGACCCCGACGGCGGAGCAGTCACGGCGGTGGCCGACGCGGCCGGCAGCAGCCCGCAGCTCTCGCTGTGTCGAACGCTCACCCGACAGCTGACCGACCAGGTCAGCCCACGGTCTGCCTCAGCAAGCCGTCGATGACCGCGATCAGTCCCGACCGGTGCATGTTGCGGGAGGTGAGCGTCGGCCACAGCTCGGCGAGTGAGGACAACCGAGGGAACTGTGTGGCGTCGAGGTCGGCGAACGCCTTCTCCCGGTGTGCTCCCGCGTCCGGCTGGGAGTAGTGCTTCCCGCGGGCGACCCGCAGCAGCAGCTCGCCGGCGGTGTAGTACCAGATCACCCGGTAGGCGTAGACGGCCTGCTCAGGAGTCATACCGCAACGGATGGCACCGTCGATGATGCTCTCGACTATCCACAGGGCGGAAACCGCCATCAGATCGTCCGAGGCGAGCACCTCGACGATCCACGGGCACTCGGTCAGGATGTCGTGCAGTGCCTGGGCACCCTTGATCAGCTGGTCGCGGGGCTCGGACGGCATCTCCGTGCGGGGGAACTGCGCGGCGTGCGCCTCGAGCAGCAGAAGCAGCAGCTCGTCCTTGTCCCTCACATGGTGGTAGAGCGCCATCGGAGTGCTCTCCAGCTCCTTGGCGAGGCGACGCATCGACAAGTTCCGGACGCCCTCCTCGCTGAGGATCCGTCCGGCCGCCGCCACGATGGCTTCCCTGGACAGGCGGGGAGGACGCCCCATCCGACCGCCCTGCGACGAGGAGGACTGCATACGGTTCTGGACCCCCTATGGTTACAGGAAGCCCTCGACCTGCGGCGTTTCAGCCTACGAACAGGGACGTCCCCGGTGAACCGCACCACCGTATCCGGCAGCCGGTGCCGCCGGCCCGCCAGGAGCCGCCGCGAGTCGGCGACGTCCGAGGCGCACCGTTCCCCGGACCGGAGCTGGCCGGGGGACAGGGCGAGCACCGCCTCGGCCGCGACCACGCCGGACAGCGCCGAGCCGTCGCTTCCGCGGATCACCACCGAGCGGCGGTGGGAACCTCAGAGGTCGGGACCGGAGGATCCCGCGTCGGAAAGTCGACCGGATCGGCTTGTCGACTGTGGTGACGCGAGTGAACCTCATGATTCAAGGCATCGCTCCTGCCACGAGAGGACACCATGAGAGGCAGCACCATGGTCCGCCGGATACTGGCGACCGTCGCGACCGTCGCGACCGTCGCGACCGCCGCGTTGGCCGTCACGGTCGGCACCACCCCGACGGCCGCAGCGGCCCGACCGGAACCGGCGATGCCGCGACTGGCCACCGCCGGGCAGCTCCTCACCCGGTCCGCCGCGAACACCGCCCCACCGCCGGTACGGAACATCGTCGGGACGGTCGCCGTCGGTGACCGTTATCCGTACGTCTTCACCATCGGCACCGACGGCAACCTCTGGATCAACTGGCAGGACCAGACCCAGGGGTGGAACTGGTCCGACATGGGCACACCGCCGGGGGTCGGGATCCGGATGCCGGTCGGGGTGACCATCGTCGACACCTTCAGCCGGCCGTACGCCTTCGTCCTCGGCACCGACGGCAACCTCTGGAGCCTGTGGCGGTCGGCCACCGCCTGGCAGTGGCGCAACCAGGGCGCACCACCGGGTGCGAACTTCGTGAGTTGGCCGAGCTTCGCCGCCATCGCCGTGGACGGCACCAGCCCGTACATCTTCGTCCGCAGCGACGGCGACGAGACGATCTGGGTCAACCGGTGGAACGGTGCGGTCTGGTCCTGGGCCAACCTCGGCTCGCCCCCCGACGGCATCTCCGCCTACGGACCGCTCGGCGTCCTGCTGGAGGAGGGCACCCCGCAGGTCTACGTCGTCGGCAACCACGGACACCTCTGGAGCACCCGGGTCGACGGTCACGCCGCGATCTGGAACGACCTGGGAAATCCCGGGGTCAACCTCGACTCCGGCAGCAACGCTCTCGGCGCGCAGAACGCCATCCAGGTGGCGCCGGACGCCCGCCCGTACCTCTTCGCCCTCGGGTTCGACCAGAACGCCTGGATCCGCTGGCGGTCCGGGGCCGGATGGCAGTGGCACAACCTGGGCTCACCCCCCGGGCAGACGCTGGTATCCGCCCCGCTCGGCGTCCTCTCGGTCGACGGCACCTCCCCGTTCTCGTTCCACCGCACCGGTGAGGGCGGGCTGTGGATCAACTACTGGGACGGATCGAACTGGTACTGGAGCGACCAGAACCCACCGTTCCAGCCTTCGGGGGGCGGCTCCGCCGTGGTCGCGCCGCAGAACTCGAGCCGACCGGCGCTCTTCCTCCTCGACACCGGCGGCAATCTGTGGAGCCGGTGGTGGAACGGGAGTTGGTGGAACTGGACCAACCGGAGCGCCACCTAGCGGGTCCGGCCTGGACCGACATATCGGGGCCGAGTGGGTCGCGTTGCGGAACCGAACCTGTCGGACGCCCGCCTGTGCCGGGACTCTATGGTCGGGAGCTGGTGCGTCAGGTTCCGCCTCGCGGGTCTTGGTTGTCGGAGGCGGCGCGTAGCCGGTCGAGGGTTTCGACCAGGTCGTGGGTGTCCTGGACGTTGGCGGCGAGGGTGGCGGGGCCGCGCCGGTGTTGGCGCCGGTTGAAGCCGCGTTCGACCTGGTCACGGTGCCGGTAGGTGGCCGGGTCGAACGTCGGTGGTCGGCCGCCGCGCCGCCCTTTCCGCTTCCCGTTGGCGATCTGATCGTGGGGTTCGGCGATGACCGTGGTGACGTGCTTGTTCCGCGGGACGGTCCGGTTCGCGCGAGCGGTCCCCATGCAGCCGTCTCTACCTAGACTGGCCGCATGAGGCGGGCGATGAAAGACCTGACCTGGTCCGAGCACTCCGAGTGGTTCGGCCTGGGTCCGCTGGCGCTTGCCGTCCTGGCGGGTATCCGCGCCCTGGTGGCCGACGAGTCCTTCGACCGCTGGGCATGGGCCACCATCGCCGTCCTCATGCTGATCCTCTGCGCCGTCTACGTCATCTGGACGACGAGGAAGCGCTCCTGAGACCTGGCGTTTGCGCAGGTCCCGGCGGAGCGGCCGGAGCCGCGCGGCAACCTGCCCGCCGGTGGTGTGACCGGGTGCCGGTGACCTGGCGGCTCAGGGTGGCGGGATGTTGACCAGGCGTCGGAGCAGGTCGGTGAACTGGGCGCGCTCGGCCGCCGTGAACCGGTCGAGCAACTCGTCCTGAGCGGCGTCGACCAGCGTGTCCATCTCCCGCATCCGGGTGGTTCCGGCGTCGGTGATGTGAACGACGTTGCGGCGTCGGTCCACCGGGTCGGGTTCCCGGCGGAGTAGGCCGTCGGTCTCCATCCCGCTCAGGGTGGTGACGGCGTCGCCCCGGTCGATGCCCAGCCGGCGGCACAGCTCTGCCTGGCTGATCCCGCCGGACTCGTCGAGCGCGGCGAGGATGGCGTACCGCATCCGGTCGCCGGGGCGATCCAGGTACGTCCCGACGACCCGGTTCGCGCGGGCCGCCCCGTGGTGGAGCAGCCAGGAGGTCAGCCGCCGGAGCCGGGCCGGTGGTGCCCCCGCCTGGAGGGCCGGTTCGTGCTCAGTCACCCGACCAGTGTAGCCAAACGTTGGACTTCCAACGATGCAGGCATTATCGTTGGCCCTCCAACGATCTCTCCGGTGGGAGTGGCGATGAAGCTGGGCAGCGCACGCCCCGGCACGGACACCGGTACGGGACGGATCCCCACCCCGGCGGTTCCCCCCTCGGTGTGGCGGATCGCGGTCGTCCTGGCGTCCGGGTCGGTGATGACCGGCCTGGACACCTCGCTCGTCAACGTTGGCATCGAGATCATCGGTCGGGACCTGGACGCCTCGCTGAGCGAGATGCAGTGGATCAACAGCGGCTACCTGCTCGCCCTCGCCGCGGGCCTGCCCGTCTGCGGCTGGCTCAGCCGGCGGATCGGAGCCGGTCGGCTCTGGATCTGGGCGCTGGCCGGGTTCACCCTCACCTCCGCGCTCTGCGCCCTCGCCCGCGACGCCGACACGCTCATCGCCGCCCGGGTGCTCCAGGGGCTGACCGGCGGACTGCTCATCCCCACCTGGATGACCATCCTCGGCCAGGTCGCGGGAAGCCAGCGGATGGGCCGGGTGATCGCCGTGTCGAGTGTGCCGTCCATCCTGGCCCCCGCCGTCGGCCCGCTCGTCGGTGCCCTGCTCATCGACAACTTCTCCTGGCGCTGGATGTTCCTGATCAACGTGCCGATCGGCATTGTCGGGCTGCTGGTGGCCCTGCGGGTCGTCCCGCGTGGTGAGGCCGGTCGGGCCGGGCGGCTGGACCTGCCGGCCCTGTTCCTGGTCGCCCTGGGGCTGCCGCTGCTCACCTACGCCATCACCGCGGCGATGGACCAGCGCGGCCTGTTCACGCCGGCCGTGCTGACTCCACTTCTGGTCGCACTGGTCGCGCTCGTGCTCTTCGTCCACCGGTCGCTGCGCGCCGACGAGCCGCTGATGGACCTGCGCCTGACCAGGGATCCGGTCTACGCCGCCGCTGCCGGCACCGTCTTCTTCTCCAGCGCGGCACTCTTCGGCGGACTGATCGTGATGCCGCTGTACTTCCAGCTCGCCATGGACAGGGGAATCACCGACACCGGTCTGCTGCTGATGGCGTTCAGCCTCGGTGCCGCGGTCACCTTCCCTATCGCCGGACAGCTGACCGACAGGTACGGCGGCGGCATCGTCACCCTGGTCGGACTCGTGACCGTCGTCGCCGGCACCGTCCCGATGGCGTTCCTGCCGTCCGACCCGGACGTCGTCCTCGTCGAGGCCCTCCAGGTGGTCCGGGGCGTCGGCCTGGCCCTCGCCGGATCCCCGGCGGTCTCCGCCGCCCTGGCGCGGGTCCGGTCCCACCAGATGTCGGACGCCAGCGCGCAGGTGAACATCCTGTCCCGGGTCGGCGGCGCCGTCGGCAGCGCGCTCTGCGTCGTGGTCCTCGCCGACGCGCTGGCCGACGCCCGGTCCGAGGTCGAGGTCGCCACGGCGTTCCGGACCACCTTCTGGTGGCTGACCGCCATGGCCGCCGTCGCGCTCGTCCTCGCCACCTGGCTCACCCGGGCACAACGAAGCGCCCGCCGGACGGCGGCGCGGTGACCGGGACACCGCTAGCAGATTCAACCGACCAGGAGGTCAACCCATGCGAATCGGCATCATCATCGGCAGCACCCGACCGGGACGGCGGGGCGAGGCGGTGGCGCAGTGGGTCCACAAGCTGGCCACCCGGCGCGGCGACGCCAGCTACGAGATCGTCGACCTGGCCGACCACGACCTGCCGCACCTCGACGAGGCGGTCCCGGCGGCGATGGGACCGGAGAACTACGCGGGCGAGCACACCAGGCGCTGGGCGGAGACCATCTCGCGGTACGACGGGTACGTCTTCGTCACGCCGGAGTACAACCACTCCTACCCGGGCGTGCTGAAGAACGCCATCGACTACCTCTACGCGGAGTGGCACAACAAGTCGGCCGGGTTCGTCGGGTACGGCATCCACGGCGGGATCCGGGCCGTCGAACACCTGCGGCTGGTGGCGGCGGAGCTGCACGTCGCCGGCGTCCGTGACCAGATCACCCTGAACTACTTCGCCGAGTTCGGCGCGAACGGCGAGGTGCTGCCGGCCGAGCACCAGGAGACCGTTCTGCACCGGATGCTGGACCAGGTGGTGGCCTGGGGCGGCGCCCTGGCCACCCTGCGCCAGAGGTGACCGGCGTGGGTTGATACGCCAGGCGTGGAGGACTCCCCGCGTTCAGCGGAACCGCGCGCGGGGAGTCTCGCCCGTCACCCGTCGCGGACGGGGCTGGTCGGGCGGGGGCGGGACGACTCGGGGAACACCGCGGGCGTGCCCGTCACCGGATCGGGCACGACCCGGCAGCGCAGCCCGAACACGTCGGCGACGAGGTCCGGGGTGAGCACCGCCGACGGGGGACCGGTCGTGGTGACCCGGCCGTCGTGCAGGACCACCAGGTCGGTGGCGTAACGGGCCGCCTGGTTGAGGTCGTGCAGGACGGCGACCACGGTCCGACCGCCGGCATGCAGGTCGGCGAGCAGGTCGAGAACCTCGTACTGGTGGGCGATGTCGAGGTAGGTGGTCGGTTCGTCGAGCAGCAGGATCGGGGTGTCCTGCGCCAGCAGCATGGCCAACCAGGCGCGTTGCCGCTGACCCCCGGAGAGCTCCGCCAGCATCCGGTCGCCGAATGCGGTGGTCCCGGTGGCGGCCAGCGCCGCGGTGACCGCCTGTTCGTCCTGCGACGTCCAGCGGCTCAACGCCGACCGGTGCGGGTGCCGCCCGCGCAGCACCAGATCGGTGACGGTCATCCCCGCCGGTGCCTCGATCCCCTGGGGGAGCAGCCCCACGGTGCGGGCGTACTGCCGTCGGCGGTAGCCGTGCACGTCGCGGCCGAGGACGGCCACCCGGCCCGCGCTCGGCCGCAGCACCCGGGCGATGGTGCGCAGCAGGGTCGACTTGCCGCACCCGTTCGGTCCGATGAGGACGGTGAAGCTCCCCTCGGCGATCCGCAGGGAGACGTCCCGGCAGACGCTGCGACGGTCGTAGCCGACGGTGACCGAGTCCAGCTCGATCGTGGGTGGGGCGGTCATGGTTGCCTCCGGGATGGTGGTGCGGTGCGGGACGGGCGGGCAGCTCACCCGGGCCTGCCCCGCCAGGTCCAGGCCAGGACGAGAGCCAGGTAGCCACCGCCGACGACGCCGGTGACCGCGCCGACGGGCAGTTGCTGCCCGGGGACGAGCCGTTGGGCGAGCTGGTCGGCGGCGAGCAGGAGCACGGCGCCGAACACCGCGCTGGTGGTCACCAGCGGCGCGGCGACGCGGGTGAGCCGGCGGGCCAGGTGGGGGGCGGCCAGGGCGACGAAGCCGACCGGTCCGGCGCCGGCGACACCGACGGCGGTGAGTGCGACCGCCAGGGCCGTCGCGGTGAGGCGTTGCCGGCGCACGGGTACGCCGAGGCTGAGCGCCTTGTCCTCGCCGTTCTCGATGAGTCGCAGCCCCCGGGCCGCCAGCACGGCGGGTGGCAGCAGCCCGGCGAGCGCGCCGAGCAGCAACGGCAGGTGGTGACCGCTGCCGTTGAGGCTGCCGACGAGCCAGACGGCGGCGTTCTGCGCGTCGGTCACCTCGGCCCGGGTCAGCAGGTAGGCGTTGACGGAGGTGAGCAGGGCGGCCAGGCCGATCCCGACAAGGATGAGACGTTGCCCGGTCCCGCCGAGCAGCAGGGCCGCCCCGGCGACGGCGGCACCGCCGAGCACCGCGCCCACGGCCGGGGTGAGGCGTGTCTCGTGGAGCACCAGCAGGACGACCAGCGCGCCGGTGGCGGCGCCGACGGTGAAGCCGACGATGTCGGGGCTGCCGAGGGGGTTGCGGCTGACGCTCTGGAAGAGGGCACCGGCCGCGCCGAGGGCCGCCCCGACGGCGAGCGCGGTGCCGATCCGGGGGAGCCGCAGCTCGAACAGGACGAACCGCAGGCCGGGGCTGCCGCCCCCGGTCAGCGCCGGCCACAGCTCGGGTAGCGGGGTGGCGTACCGGCCACTGGTCAGGGCGACGACCGCCAGCCCGACGCCGAGGGCCAGCGCGACGAGGCAGGCCCGGGTGGCGCGGCGGGTGTGCCGGCGGCGGGCGCGGCGGCCCGGAGCGCTGGTCGGGACGGTGGTCATGGGCGGGGAATCCTCCGGGCGCGGACCAGGGCGATGAACACGGGGGCGCCGATGGCACCCATGACGATCGCGACCTCGATCTCTCCGGGGCGGGCCAGCAGCCGGCCGATCACGTCGGCGGTGATCAGCAGGAGCGGGCCGAGCAGGCAGGAGTAGGCGACGATCCACCCGAGCCGGGGACCGCAGATCGCCCGGGCGGCGTGCGGGACGGCCAGTCCGAGGAAGCCGATCGGGCCGGCCACGGCGGTCGCGCCGCCGCAGAGCAGGGTGGTGGCGACCAGCGCGAGCAGCCGGGTGCGGCCGGGGCTGACACCCAGCGCGGTGCCGCCCTCGTCGCCGAAGCGCAGCACGTCCAGCGGTCGGATCACGCCCACGGTGACCACCAGGCCGGCGAGCAGCGCCGGTGCCGCCGTGAGCAGGGCGGACAGCGGCTGGTCGGCGAGGCTGCCGACGGCCCAGAAACGGTACCGGTCGAAGGCGGTCTGGTCGATCAGGGTGACACCGGCGACGGCCCCGGTCAGGCAGGCGCCGACGGCCGCGCCGGCCAGGACCAGCCGGCCGTCTTCGGCGGTGCCCGGGCCCCGGGTGCCGCCGATGGCGGTGACCAGGCCGGCGGCGACGCCCGCGCCGAGCAGGGCGAGCAGCAGGTGTCCGCTCTGACTGGTCACCCCGGCGAGGATGCCGGCGACCACCGCAGCGGCGGCTCCGGCGTTGACGCCCAGCAGCCCGGGGTCGGCGAGGGGGTTGCGGGTCAGCACCTGCATCAGGGCGCCGGCCAGGGCCAGGGCCGCTCCGACGCAGACCGCGATCGCGGTACGGGGCAGCCGGACCTCCCGGATGATCAGGCCCGCCTCGCTGTCGCCGGGGGAGACGAGTTCCCGCAGTACGGTGCCGGTCGTCAGGGGCAGCGCGCCGACAGCGAGGCTGACGGCGATCGCGGCCAGCAGGGCCAGCGCGCAGGCGAGCAGGCCGGCGGCGAGCAGGCGGGGGCGGCGTAAGCCGGCGGGGGTGGCGACCGACACTGTGACTCACTTCATGGTGGAACGTTCCATCACTGGATAAGGTAAACCTACCCTAAGCCACTGGGAACATCGTTCTCGCTGCCCCTCCTGAGGATCGAATGCCATGTCACACACCCGCCCACGCCGGCTGAGCACTGTCCTGACCGCCACCACACTGGTGCTCGCCCTGCTGGTGGTCGGCGGTTGCGCCACCGGCGAGGCGAGCCCTACCGCCCCCGCGTCCGGATCGTCCGACGCCGCGTTCCCCACCACCCTCACCCACGCCTTCGGCGCGACCACCCTCACCGCCAGGCCCGAGCGGATCGTGGTGGTGGGCCTCAAGGAGCAGGACTACTTCCTCGCCCTCGGCGAGGTGCCGGTGGCGATCCGCGACTGGTACGGCAACCAGCCGAACGCGACCTGGCCGTGGGCCCGGGAACGACTCGGCACGGCCAAGCCGGAGGTACTGGCCCGCGCCGAACTCGACTACGAACAGATCGCCTCCCTGCGCCCCGACGTCATCGTCGGCCTCTCCTCCGGCATGTCCCGGCAGGAGTACGACCTGCTCACCAAGATCGCCCCCACCGTCGCCCAACCGGCCGGCGACGGTAGTTGGGCGGTGACCTGGCAACAGATGAGCAGAGCCGCCGGACAGATCACCGGCCGCCGCGCCGAGGCCGAGAAACTCGTCACCGACCTGGAACAGCGGATCGCCGCGGTCGCCGCCGCCCATCCCCGCCTCAAGGGCGCCCACACCGTGTTCGCCTCCACCTACGAAGGCCAGTACTACCTGTTCAGCCCCGAGACCACCGCCTCGAAGGTCCTGCTCGACCTCGGACTGACCATGACACCCGAGGTCACCACCCTCACCGCGAACGCCAACCAGTCCGCCACCATCAGCCGCGAACGGTTCGACCTGGTGGACGTGGACGTCGCCGTCTGGTCCGAGGCGGCCACCGACCCGGGCGTGACCACCCTGCTCGGCGACCCGCTCTACACCCGGCTGGACGTCCGCACCCAGCACCGGGACGTCTTCCTCGGCACCGAGGCCAACGGCGCGCTCGCCTTCGCCTCCGTACTGAGCCTGCCCTACGTGCTGGACAAGATCGTCCCCGCGCTCGCCGTCGCGGTCGACGGCGACCCGGCCACCAGTTCGGAGTACAGCGCGCGATGACCGACACCCTCACCCGGCCCGGCTTCTGGACCGCCACCGTGCGCGAGGTCCACCGGCTGACCCCACACCTGCAACGGGTCGTCCTCGGCGGTCCCGACCTCGCCCACTTCCCCTGCCTGGGCGCACCGGACGAGTCGGTGACGATCTACCTCCCCCGCCCTGGCGAGCCGGCCCCGCCGCCGATGACCCTGCGCGGCGAGGTGTGGGGCTACCACGACGAGCAGCACCCACCCGTCGGCCGCAACTACTCCGTCCGCGCCGTCGACCCCGTCGGGGCGCGGCTGACCATCGACTTCGCCCTGCACGACCACGGCCCCGCCACGTCCTGGGCACGACAGGCCGACATTGGCACCGGTCTCCTGCTGTGGCGGTGCCGCGCCTGGTTCCGTCCACCCGCCGACACCCGCTGGCTGGTGCTCGCCGCCGACCTGGCCGGGCTGCCCGCCGCGACCCGTACCGTCGCGCAACGCCCACCCGGCCTCCCGACCCGGGTGCTGGTCGACCTGCCGGACCTGGCCGACGCCCGGGACCTGCTCACCGCAGCCGGCGACGACCCCACCGTGCACATCGACGTCCGCGTCGGGGTCGGCAACGGTCACGGACCGGGCAGCCTCGTCGACCGGCTGCGGGAGACGACCCTGCCCGACGGCCCCGGCTACGTCTGGGTCGCCGGGGAGGCGGGGGAGTGCCGCCAGGCCCGGTCCGTGCTACGCACCGTGCACCGGTTGCCCCGCGACCGCGCCGTCTGCGTGGGCTACTGGCGCACCGACGCAGCCGACTGGGAACGCCGCTACGCCCGCTTCCGCCCCCTTCTCGACCAGGTGTACCAGGACGGCCTCGCGGCCGGACTCAACCCGGTGGAAGCGGGTGACCGGATGGAGGAGACCCTGGAACGGATGACCCGGTGACCGGCGGCGACCCCCGGGTGGAGTCCCGCCACCACAGGTGGACCGGATGCTCGTAGACCCCGCCCGGGCCGCCACCGATCAGGTCGTCGAGCAGGTCGGCACAGCGGCGTCCGGCGTCCAACGGCGACAGGTCGAGCGCGGTGACCGGCGGCTGACCCAACCGCAGGGCCGACGACTCGGTGGCGCTCGCCACCAGGACGTCCCGCCCGACTGGGCGCCCGAGCCGGTGCAGCACCTGGACGGCCGTCGGCGCGGTGTCCACCGAGGCACACACCAGGGCGTCCACCCCCGGCACGGCGAGCACCCGCTCGACCGCCCGGGACACCTCCGACGGCGACGGCACCCACGGATGGTGCGCCACCACCGGGGCGACCCCGTGCCGGGCGCACCAGTCCCGGTGCCCCGCCGCCAGCTGGGCCGCCCAGTCACCGGTCTCCGGCGGCACCACCAGGGCGGGACGCCGCGCCCCGACCTCGGCCATCCGGTCCAGCAACCCGGTGAGCGCCCGGTGGTGGTCCGCCCAGAGCACCACGTCCGGGTGCATCCCGGCCGGGGGGCGTTCGAAACAGACGACCGGCATCCCACCGCGCATCAGCACCGGCACGAACTCGTCGTCCCGGTGCGGATCGGCCACGATCACCCCGTCGAGCGTCCGGGGCGACCGGTGTTCCGAAGCGGTCAGGATGGTGACGTCCCGGTCGCGGGCGGCAGCGCGCTCCATGATGCCGAACACGAACCGCATGTAGAACTCCGATGTGGACGGCACACCCGGAACGTAGACCCCGACGATGCCGGTCCGCCCGCCCCGCAACTGCCGGGCCGCCCGGTTGGGGACGTAGCCCAGCTCCTCCATCGCCGCCCGGACCCGCTCCCGGGTCGCCTCGGAGACCCGGCCGGAACGCGACAGCACATTGGAAACGGTGGACTTGCCGACACCCGCCCGGCGCGCGACATCGTGCAGCGTGACGGGACGGGCCATCAACCCAGTCTAGGCAACCCGACCCCGGTCGGAACACGCCACCACCCACCCCACGGAAGACGGTGACCCTCATGTCCGAACACCATCCGGCCCCGCCACGCACGACGTCCCCCATCGGCAACGACCACCGGCGACGAGCCGCGGTGCTCGGTGCGGCGGGCGACGGATGGATCGACTTCGACCTGCCCGGCGTGGCGATCGGCACCGCCGAGTACCCCGACGGCCCGACCGGCGTCACCGTCCTCAGCATCCCCGGCGGCGCCCGCACCGCCGTCGACAAGCGGGGCGGGGCCGTCGGGGTCAGCGGCGGCTTCCCGTACCACCACGCGTTGTGCTTCGCCGGCGGGTCGAGCTTCGGGCTCGCCGCGGCGTCCGGCGTCTACGACGAACTGCTCCGCCGCACCGGCTACGCGACCGACTTCGGCAGTCTGCCGGTGGTGTCCGGGGCCGTCGTCTACGACTTCACCCCCCGGGACAACGCCATCTACCCGGACGCCCGACTCGGTGCCGACGGACTGCGCGCGGTACGCACCGACCGGGTGGCCGTCGGGAGGGTCGGCGCGGGTGTCGCCGCGACCGTCGGCAAGGTCGACAACACCCGCGCCGAGTGGGGCGGACAGGGCGCGGCCTTCACCCGCATCGGCGCGGCCCGGTTGCTGGTGCTGACGGTGGTGAACGCCATGGGCGTGATCGTCGACCGCGACGGCGACATCGTACGCGGCAACCTCGACCCGGCGACCGGCCGGCGTCGCCACCCGGCCGAGGACTACGCCGAACTGATCGCGGCGGCCACCCCGGACCTCGCGCCCACCGGGGGGAACACCACCCTCACCGCCGTGGTCACCAACGTCCGGATGACCGACACCGAACTCGCCCAGTTCGCCACCCAGGTGCACGGCTCCATGCACCGGGCGATCCAGCCCTTCCACACCATCGCCGACGGCGACACCCTGTTCGCCCTGACGACCGACGAGGTGACGGTGCCCGCCCCGTCGCTCCGGCTGGGCACGGTCGCCGCCGAGCTGGCCTGGGACGCCGTCCTCTCCAGCGTCGACATCCGCACCCGAGGTTGATCCCGCGCCCACCCAGCCCGAGCCGGTCGCCGGCCGCACCGATCAGGGCTCCGGCCGCAGCGGCAGGTCCGCGAGCACCTGCCAGCCCGCACCGGGCAACCGGCCCGCCTCGAACCGGCCGCCGAGCAGCTGCACCCGTTCCCGCATACCGACCAGGCCGTAACCGCCGCCCCCGGACCTCCTCGGCCGGTCAGCGTGCCGTCCGTCGTCACGCACCTGCACGCGGACACGCCCGTCTCCGGCCCGTACCGTCGCGGTGATCTCACGGGCGCCCACGGCATAGCGCCGCGCGTTCGTCACCGACTCCTGGACCAGCCGCAGCACCGTCGTCGCGACCGCCGCCGGCACGGGCTCGGCGAGTTCCACCGCCAACCGGACCGCAGTGGCGTCCCCCGAGGTGACAGCCGCCGCACGCAGGTCGGTGAGGAGGTCCGTGGGCGGCGTCACCGGCTCCCCGTCGACATCCTGCAGCATGGCCACCATCCGCTGCATCGCCGACAGGGCCTCCGCACCGGCACGCTCGATCACCGGCAGCACCCGCGCCGGAGCACCGGGATCCGGCACGGCCACCGCCTGCGCCGCCTGGGCCTGCACCACCATGCCGCCAATGTGGTGGGCCACCACGTCGTGCAGCTCCCGCGCCAGGGCCACCCGCTCACGCAACTGCGTCGCGACCACGACCGCCCGCAGCTCCCGCGCCTGCCGGGCGTCGCGCACCCGCAGAATCCAGCCGGCCACGACGGCCACCACCGGCAGGAGCACCGACCAGCCCAGCTCCTGAGGAGCGCCGGGGTGCTCCGGCCGCAGCACCCCGACCGCCAGGCAGCCGAGCAGGAGCAACCCCACCAGGCCGGCGGCGGTGGACCTGGACGTCCGGCGGACCACCGCGACGATGACGGCCAGGACCGCGACGACCTCGGCAGCCCCCAACCCGCCCGCGGCGGCGGGGACCGCGACACCGGCCAGCCGCAGCACCACCGACCACGCCAGCAGGACCACCACCACACCGACACCCGCGACGACCGGCCACCGCGACGCCAGCAACGCGAGGGCACACACCACGAGGAAACCCGGCAGCTCCCACCGGTCGTCGTACCCCAGCTCGCTCGCCGTCGCCCCGTCCAGCAGCAACGCCAGCGCGAGCAGCCCGGCCAGGGGCCAGTCCCAGGTGATCAGACCTCGCCAGTCGAGCTTCACGCCGCCACCACAGCAGTTCCTCGCGTCGGTCCGAATCCGGGGGAGCCGCCGGTGACAATAGTGCAGCAGCCGTTCCGCGGGCGATGACGACGAACCGTACTGTCTCCGGTGTCCTCCCGGCGAGCGCGGAGGCGCGGCACGGGAGGGTGACGACGGTGGTATCCGCGCGGGTGCTGCGGCAATGGCCGTGGGCTGTTCCACTGGTGGTCCTCGGCCTGCTCGACATCCGGATCCTCGCGGAATCCGACACCGCGCTCTTCGGGTGGACGGTACCGGGCATCGCCCTGATGGCGACCCTGGCGCTGCTGGCACAGGTACGGCCGGTTCCCGGGGCGCTGGGAGCCGCGGCGACCCTCGTCGTCTCGACCGGGGTGCTGCGGGCGGCCGACGCCGAGAACACGGCGGGCCTGGCCGTGACCGAGATCGCCGCCGTGGCGATCGTCATCGTGGCGGTGGTCCGGCGGGTTCCCGGGGTCGCCGCCACCGGTCTCGTCGGGCTGCTCCTGGCCACCAGCACGGTGGCGGCGCAGCTACGACCGCAGCACGCGCCCCCACCGGGGGAGCCGACGCCGGAGCCGTGGTGGAGTCTGTCGCTGTCGGGAATGGCGATGGTGGTGCTGCCCGTGGCGTACGGGTGGTACCTGCGCAGTCGCGACCGGCAACGGGCCCGGACGCGGCAGGCCGCCGTGATCGCGGTGCAACAGCGGGAGCGCCTCGCCCTGGCACGGGAACTCCGCGACGTGGTGACCCACCAGGTCAGGACGATGATGGACCAGGCGCAGAGCGCACAGGAACGCTCCATATCGGACCCCGGTGCGGCACTCGACGCCCTGCCGGTGATCGAACGCTCCGGTATCGAGGCGCTGTCCTCGATGCGGCACCTCGTCGCCGCGCTGCGGGAGGGCGAACCGGGCGAAAGCCGGACGCCGGCACCGCTGACCCGGACCACCGACCTGGCGGCCGACCTGCGGGCCATGTCGTCAGCCGGCAGCCCGCCGGTACGGGTGACGGTCGAGCTGGCCGAACCGGTGGCCGAGGAGGTCGCCACATCGGTGCTGCGCCTCGTACAGGAGTCGGTGTCCAACGCCCGTCGGCACGCGGTCGGGGCACGGCAGGTCGAGGTATCGGTACGGACCGGGCAGGGACACCTCCGGGTCGAGATCCGCGACGACGGGAAGGCGAACCGGCCGATCGGCAGACGTCACAGTGGCTGGGGCGTCGTCGGTAGACGTCACAGTGGCTGGGGCGTCGTCGGTAGACGTCACAGTGGCTGGGGCGTCGTCGGTAGACGTCACAGTGGCTGGGGCGTCGTCGGTAGACGTCACAGTGGCTTCGTCAGTGGACGTCGTGGTGGCTCCGGACTCGTCGGCATGCGGGAGCGGGTGCGTCTGCTCGGCGGCCGGTTCACCGCCGGCCGCACGAGCGGCGGCTGGCAGGTCCTCGCCGACCTGCCGCTCTACCGGGCCGAACCGTAGTCCTGCCCCCGCACGACCCCGGAAGGTGGAGAGTGCTGTTCCCGGCCGCCCGATCGTCCATCGTCGCCGTCCTGGAACCACGGCGTGGCGGGCGCAGGTGGCTCCGGGACAGCGACGCGCGTACCCGTATCATCCCTTCTCGATGATCGGGGATCTCCGTCGGATGCCGACCGGGCGCTGCCAGTGTCCACCGAGAAGCGGCCACGAGGACGGGGACGGTAGCCAGTGCGGGTCTTGATCGCCGATGACCAGGAGCTGATGCGGGTCGGGTTCCGGATGATCCTGGAAGCCCAACCGGACATCACCGTGGTGGCCGACGTCGCCGACGGGCGCGCGGCGGTCGAGGCGGCGCGACGGCTGCGCCCGGACGTGTGCCTGCTGGACATCCGCATGCCGGGCCTGGACGGACTGCAGGTCACCCGGCTGCTCGCCGGCCCCGACGTCACCGACCCGATCGCCGTCGTCGTCATCACCATGTTCGACGACGACGAGTACGTGGACGTCGCCCTGCAGTCCGGCGCGAGCGGGTTCCTGCTCAAGGACTGCGGGCCGGCCCTGCTGGTCGAGGCGGTCCGCGCGGCCGTCCGCGGGGACGTCCTGGTGGCGCCCCAGGTCACCGTCCGGCTGCTGCGCAGTTTCCGGCACCGGCCGCAGATCCGCGCGACCGCGCCGGTGGAGGCCCTGACGGACCGGGAGAACGACGTCGTACGGGCGGTGGCCCGGGGACTGACCAACCAGGAGATCGCGGACCAACTGTTCGTGGCGGTGTCCACCGTCAAGACCCACCTGGCTGCCGCCCAGGCGAAGCTCGGCGTACGCAACCGCGTCGAGGTCGCCTCCTGGGCGTGGCGGGCCGGTCTCGTCGACGCCTGACGGCACCGCATCCGGCCGCGAAGACGCCCGGCCCGCCGTGGCACACCCCTGACCCGTCCAGCCGGGGACAGCACCCCGGTCGTCGGCCCGGTCACCGCAGTGCCGTCGCCTCCACCTTTCGGATGAGGCGCGGCTCCCGATCTCCGCTCAGCGTCGAGCCGACGCCGGCCCGTGGCGGGAAGAGACCGCGGTGTCCGTTCGGCAGTCTCTACGGCATGAACCCGACACCGCGGTACGAGACGAGCCCACCGGGCCACCGGCCTGAACGGCTGGCGTCGTCGGCACTGCCGGTGACACCGGGCACCCGATCCCCCCTCTCCTGAAGGAAAAGCACATGCGCCACACCCGTTCGTTCGTCATGGGGGCCGTCCTCGCCACCGCCGGCCTGCTCACCGCCTGCGCCAGCGGCGAGGACACGTCCGCCGTACCGTCGGGCACGTCCGCACCCGCCACGTCCACGCCGGCCGGAACGCCCTCCGGTACGGCGGTCCCCGCCGAGCCCCCGACCGCGCCGACCTCCGCCGCGCCGACCCGCAGCTCTGCCGCCCCGGCCAAGCCGACGACCAGGGCGAAGGTCACCTCGGACCTGTCCGGGCTGCGCATCACCGGCATCAAGACCGGCAAGAGCGTCCTGATCGACGTCGCCGGCGACGGCGTGGACCGCTTCCTGCAGGCGGGCCAGGGCCAGGTCGACTTCACCGGAACCGACCGGACGGACTCCACCATGATGGCCCTCTACCCGGCCCCGGTGGCGGCGAAGAACCGGGTGCTCATCAAGCCGCCGTTCTGGAACGAGGAGGCCGGCGGTGGTTACTGCGTCGCGGACACCGCCGGTGCCGCGTTGAAGCTGGAGAACTGCCAGGACGGGAAGGCGTCGCAGGTCTGGCGGATCGACCTGGCCGGTGACTCCGGCCTGTTCGAGCTGCACGGCGCGTACGGCGTCATCGGCGTCGAGAACGGCCGCATCACGGCATCCGGCGACGGGGACAAAGGCCTGCAGGTTCTGCCGTACGCCCCCTGACAGCGCTCGACCGGCGGGCCTCCCCGCCGACACCGACCACCTGGACAACAACACGCTTTCGCCGGCACCCCACCGGAACGGCCGGCAACCGGACGACCCGACCTGCCCGCACCAGCAGTCCGCTGCTGCGGAACTCCTCGAAGAGAAGAGAAACCGAACCATGGGATTCACGGCATTCCTCGCGCTGTTCGCAGTGGCCGCATCCGTCGTCGTCTTCGTCGTGACCCGCAAGCGCCTGCGTCTCGCTGCTGCGTTGGGACTGTCGGCGCTCACCTTCCTGGGCATCGCCCTCGCCTCGATCCTGTGGGTGCAGGTGGCCATCAGCGGCATGGACGGCTGACCGCGCAGCTCATCGGCGCCGGCCCGGACTCGGTGCTGCCGTCGCCCGTCGCCTCGCCAGGGGACTCCCCTGTCGAGGCGACGGCCGCATCCTCATCGACCTCGGCGGAACGGGCGAGTGACCGGGTACAGCTGATCGGCTGCTCCGCCGTCGTGGGCGGCGATCGTGCGGTAAAGATGCAGGGCGAAGGCGGTGATCCAGGTCCAGCCGACTCCGATGGTGAGGCGCTGGTACAGGCCGCGGTATCCAGGGACGGCCAGTCCCTGGACGAGCAGGAGCATGGTCACGCCGGCCGCTGCGCTGGCTGTCGCCCAGATCCAGTCGCGACGCCGGGCAGTGTGGACGGCCCAGGCGAAGGTCAGCAGCGGCAGGGACAGAAACACGACACCGCCGGCGGTGTCGTGCGCGGTGCCGCTCCAGGTGTGCCGGGCCTGCCCGGCGACATCGGTGGTGAACAGCCCGGAGGCGATGAGGGCGACACCGAACAGGCCGGTCAGGGCTGCCGCGATCCCGGCGATCGGGTGGGGGCGTAGGGTACGGAGCACCCCGAGGGCGAATACCGCGAACAGTAGGCCGCACACGACAAAGTTGGTGGTCTGGATCCATCCGGTCGGTCCGGTGGCCAGTTCACTGACCGTTTGGCGGACCGGGCGATATCCGGGCTGTGGCGCGCCGCCGACGAGGACCACGCTGACGAACAGCGGACCGGCAGCGGCGCCACATGCGAGGAGCCGTCGGGTGGCGACAGTTTCCTTCATTGCCCTATTGGGCGTGTGACACCCCGATCCGCGGTAGCGGCAGCCGTCGGTCGCCCGGGGCCGATGGTGGGGATTCCGGACCTACTTTCGTCGGTGCGGCCGGGACGGGTTCCCGGTTCCGGCCTACCGTGGTCGCGTGGTGAGGGCGAACGGGAGTGGGCCGGAGCCGGTCACGGAGCGGGGTGACCCGCCGAGGCGGCGGTCGGTCGACGCGGTGGTGGTGGCGGTCGCGTTGCTCTCCGGACCGGTGGTGCTGGCCGGGTCGACCGCCTCCCTCCGGATCGGCGACAGCCGCACAGCGGTGGTCTTCGCGGCGGCGGCCGGCGCGCTGTGGTGGCGCCGGAACGCGCCGGTGGCGGTGGCCTGGTTCGCCTTCGCCTGCAGCGCCGTCCTGGTCGCCGTCGAGACCATCGGCGGGGGCGGACCGATCCGGCCGGACGACAACACCGTCGTGTTCCTCACCACCGCCGCCCCGTTCGCGGCCTACGCGGTCGCCGTGTACGCCGCGCGTCGCGTCTCGGGCTGGGCGGCGGTGGTCGCTCTCCTGGTCGCGGCCACGGCACCGTGGCCGCTCTCGTGGCTACGGCTCCGCTCCGGCCTGGTGTTGCTCGGTGTGCCGGTCCTCCTCGGCCTGTACCTGGCGGCGCGGCGCCGCACGGTCGACATGCTGCGCGAGCGGGCACGGTGGGCCGAGGCCGACCGGCATGCGGAGGCCGAGCGGGCCGTCGCAGACGAACGTGCCCGGCTCACCGTCGACCTGCACGACGTCGTGACGCATCAGGTCAGCCTGATCGTGCTGGAGGCCGGCGCGCTCGGGCTCACCACCACCGACCAGGCGACCCGGGTCGCCGCCGAGCGGATTCGGGAGGCCGGTTGCACCGCCCTCGACGACCTCCGCGACCTGGTCCGGGTCCTACCCGAGCAGCCACCTGCCCGGGAACCGGTGCCGGTACCGCTGCCGGACCTACGACCACTGGTAGGCCCGGCGGCCCTGACGGTGACCGGCACCCCGGTTCCGGTGTCCCCGGCGGTCGGCCAGGCGGTGGTCCGGGTCGTCCAGGAAGCGCTGACCAACGTGAGGAAACACGCGCCCGGTGCCCGCGTCGAGGTCGGGGTGCGGTACGAGGGCGGCCATGTACGGATCGTCGTCCGCAACGGAGTGGGCCGGTCGGCGGCGGACGCACGGCTGGCCGCTTCGGGGTCGAGGACAGGGCTGCACGGACTGCGGCGTCGGGTCGAACTGCTCGGCGGCACGTTCGCCGCCGGCCCCGGACCTCAGGGCGGCTTCACGGTGCGGGCGCTGCTGCCCGGCGTACCGGACGGCGGGTCGTCGTGATCCGGGTCGTGGTGGCCGACGACGACCCGATGGTCGGCGCACACCTGCGGACAATCCTGGCGAGCGCCGGCGACATCGAGGTCGTCGACACCGTGACGGACGGGGCCGCAGCGGTCGAGGCCGCCATCCGGCACCGGCCGGACCTGGTTCTGATGGACCTTCGCATGCCCGGCGTCAACGGACTGGTCGCCACCGACCAGATCACCGCCCTGAATCCGCCCCCGGTCGTGGTGGCGCTGACCACGTTCACCGCCGACCGGTACGTGGCCGCCGCGCTGCGCGCGGGAGCCGACGGCTACGTACTCAAGACCACGCCGCCGCGCGAGTTCGCCGACCTCATCCGTACCGCCGCCGCCGGCCACACGGTCCTGCCGCCCGGCGCGGCCCGGGTCCTGCTGCCGCCCGTCCCGCCGGTGACGCTGCCGGACGGCCTGTCCGAACGGGACCGCGAGATCCTGACCGGCCTGGGCCACGGCCTGACCAACGCCCAGTTGGCGACCCGACTGCACCTCACCGAAGCCACCGTCAAGGGGTACGTCTCGCGAGTCCTGGCCCAACTCGGCTGCACCAACCGGACCGAGGCCGCCCTCCTCGCCCAGCGCGCCGGACTCGTCAGGTACGAATGACCCGAACCCGGCGGCACCGGAGGACAACGCTCGTCCGCGCACAGGTGTACCGCCACGTCGTGCAGGCGGGCCGATGATCGTGTCAGCGGGCTCCGGTTGACCCTGACACGGTGTCAGGGGCTTCACTGCGTCGGGGAGGTGGTCTCCGATGACCAGACAGGAAACGGACACGGCGCGGGCGCTACGGGGGTTGGCCAGTGGTGACCCGTCGGTGCGGCTGCGGGCCGCGCTGGCGATCGGCACCGCCCCGGACCCGGCGCTCGTCGACCCGCTCGTCGACCGCTGCGCGACCGAACCGGACTTCTCGGTCCGCGAGAT
This sequence comes from Micromonospora sp. WMMD714, assembly GCF_029581315.1. NCBI lineage: Bacteria > Bacillati > Actinomycetota > Actinomycetes > Micromonosporales > Micromonosporaceae > Micromonospora > Micromonospora sp. WMMD714. The sequence goes on along the minus strand of NZ_CP120744.1, from coordinate 5,411,309 downwards.
GCTGACCTGGGCGCTCACCCGTCACCCGCCGGAGGCGACGGTGCCCCGGCTCGTCGCCGCCCTCGGGTCGACCGGCACCCAGGCCCGCAGTCAGGCGTTGCACACGCTGTCCAAGATCGGGGACCGGCGGGCCTGGCCGGCGATCACCCGGGCTCTGCTGACCGACCCCGACGACGAGGCGGCGCGCAGCGCCTGGCGGGCGGCGGTCGCCCTGGTGCCCGAGGGCGCGGAACCCGGGTTGGCCGCGGTACTGGCCACCCAGCTCGGGCGGGGTGACCGGGCGACGCAGCTGAGCCTCAGCCGGGCGATGGCCGCGCTCGGCGAGGTCGCCGCGCCGCTGCTGCACACTGCCGGGACGGACCCGGATCCCCGGGTACGCGCGCACGCGGTCGCCACCCAGCGGCTGGCGCGCGACCCGGACGCCGGATTCGCGTTCTCCCTCGCGGAGGCGACGCGCGTCGCGGCGCTCGGCGAGGCCAGCGGGCAGGGGTGAAGCGGTGCTGATCGGTGAGGTGTCACGACGCTGCGGCGTGAGCGTCCGGATGCTCCGGCACTACGAGTCGCTCGGCCTGCTCCGACCGACCGGCCGTACCGGCGTCGGCTACCGCGAGTACTCCGGCGCGGACCTCCGACGGATCTTCCACATCGAGAGCCTGCGCTCGCTGGGGCTGCCGCTGCGGGCGGTGGGCCGGGCGCTCGACGATCCCGCCTTCACCCCGGCGGAACTCGTCGACGACCTCATCCGGCAGACGCAGGCGCGCATCACCGCGGAACGGGAGCTGCTCACCCGCCTACGGCGGATCGACGCCGCCGACCCCGCCGACTGGCAGGACGTCCTCCAGGTCGTCGCGCTCCTGCGGGACCTGGGCTCACCGCGCGCGGACCAGCGTCAACGCGCCGCGTTGGCCTCCGCCGGCGAGGTCCCGGTGCCGGTGGAGGCGCTGGTCGCGGCGGCGCTGGACGAGTCCGACCCGAACGTCGCCGGGGCACTGCGCTGGGCGCTCGCCCACGCGGGCGTCGACGCCCTGCCCCTGCTGGCGGACGGGCTCGACGCCCCCGGTGCCGAGGTGCGGGAACGGGCCGTCCGGGCCATCGTCGAGATCCCGGGCGGGGAGGCCACCACGCTGCTCCGCGACGCCCTGCGCCACCCGGATCCCGTGGTCGGCAGGCACGCGGCGCTGGCCCTCGGAACCCGTGGCGAACCCGACGCCGTGCCGACGCTCATCGACATGATCGTCGCGGAGGTGAACGACGTCGACGCCGCCGACGCGCTGGGCGCGCTGGCCACCGATCCCGCCACGGCACAGCGGATCGCCGCACGCCTGATCGAGCTGCTCACCCCGGGCCACCTCGGGGCGTCGGCACGCGGCCGGCTGACCCAGGCGCTCGCCGGCATCCCGGGGGACACCACCTCCCGGGCACTGGCCGGCCTGACCGGGGACGACGACCGGGCCGTCGCGCTCACCGCCCGCTACCTGCTCACCCTCCGCACCACCCCCGACGGCCGCTGAGCGCCGGCCGCCGACCCGGCCACCGCAGGCGCCGGCGACCGGCCCGGCGCCGGACGGCCCGGCGACCCGCTCACCGCCCGCGGCGGTGCCGGACGATCAGCGTTCCCGCGCAGAACACGGCCACCAGGCCGCACGCCGACCCGATCCACGGATGGTCCACCGCGGTCGTCAGCACCACGTTGGCCGCCACACTGGCGAACAGGACCAGCCACAGCAGCGGGCGGAGCCGGTCGGCCGCCGGCTGCGGCGGGGCGACCGGAGCGTCGGCGACACGGGTCGAATCGATCATGGTTGCCTCCTCGGACGAACGAACATCGACCCGTCCGACGGTAGGCGCGGGCACGGGCCGAGGACGATCCCGCCAGCGCCACCAACCGGGGTACAGCAGGCGGTACTTTCCGCGCCGGCCGCTGCCGCCCGGGACCACGGTGGCCTATGTTGGCGCCGGGAGGTCTGGCGATGACGCACCTGCGGGACCGGGCACGTGCCGCGGTCGACGCCCTCGAACACCTCGTCGGTGGGCTCGGTACCGCACTGCTGGCGTTGGCCGCGCTGCTCTGGACGGTGTTCGTGGCGACGGCCTGCCTGGTCTGGGTGGGGCTGCCGGCGGCACCCGGCGCGCTGCGGACGGTCCGCGCGGTGGCCGACCGCGAGCGCGCCCGACTGTCCCGCTGGGGCACGCCGATCCCCACCCCGGGTCCGGTGCCGACCGCGCTGCCCGTGGCGGTACGCGACCCGTTCGTCCGTCGCGAACTCGGCTGGGTCGCCCTGCACGCGGTCACCGGCCTGTTCAGCGGACTGATCGGCCTGGCCCTGCCGCTCTACGCCGTGCAGGACATCACGTTCCCGCTGTGGTACCGGCTGCTCCCGGCCGAGGCCGGCGCACCGGGGATCGTCTGGTGGCGCATCGACGGGCTGGCCGAAGCGCTCCTGGTCGGCCTGCTCGGGCTGGGCTGGCTGGCCGCCACGGTCACGGTCGGCCCGGCCCTCGCCCGCCTCCAGGCCCGGCCGGGCCGGTGGCTGCTGCCCCCGCCGCCGGGCATCGACCTGTCGTTGCGGGTCGCCGAGCTGACCGCGACCCGGGCCGCGGCGCTCGACGCCCACGCGGTCGAACTGCGCCGCATCGAACGGTCCCTGCACGACGGTACGCAGAACCGGCTGGTCGCGGTCAACGTGCTGCTGGGAGCGGCCCGCCGGGCGGTCCGACGAGACCCCGACCAGGCCGACGAGATCCTCGGGCGGGCACAGGACGCGGCCGAGCAGGCCCTCGGCGAACTCCGTACGGTGGTGCGCGGCATCCTGCCACCCGTACTGGACGACCGGGGTCTCGCCGGAGCCCTGGCCGGACTGGCCGGCGACTGTGCGGTGCCCTGCCGGCTCACCGTCGACGTGCCGGTACGCTGTGCCGCCTCGGTCGAGGCCACCGCCTACTTCGTGGTGGCCGAGGCGTTGACCAACGTGGTCCGGCACAGTGGTGCCGGCCGGGTCGACGTGACCGTCCGCCGGGAGCGGGGTCGGCTGCTGGTCACCGTCGAGGACGACGGACACGGCGACGCCGACGAGACCCGCGGCTCCGGGCTGACCGGCATCCGTCGGCGGGTCGGGGCGTACGACGGCCGGATGACCCTGACCAGCCCTGCGGGAGGGCCGACGAGACTGGAGGTGGAGCTGCCGTGCGGATCGTGATCGCCGAGGACGACCCACTGCTGCGGGAGGGGCTGGCCCTGCTGCTGCGGGCGGAGGACCTGGACGTGGTCGCCACGGCGGGCACCCCGGGGGAGTTCCTGACCGCCGTCGACACCCACACGCCGGACGTGGCGATCGTGGACGTGCGGATGCCACCCACGCACACCGACGAGGGCATCGTGGCCGCGGTGGAGGCCCGCCGCCGCCAGCCCGGCCTCGCGGTGCTGGTCCTCTCGGCCTACGTGGAACAGGCGTTCGCCACCGACCTGTTCTCGGTCGGCGCGGTCGGACTCGGCTACCTGCTGAAGGAACGGGTCGGCCGGGTCGAGGAGTTCCTCGCCGCGCTGCACCGGGTCGCCGCCGGCGGCAGCGTCATCGACCCGGAAGTGGTCGGGCAGCTGCTGGCCCGCCACCGCCGACCGGACACCGCACTGAGCGAGCTGTCACCGCGCGAGCGTGAGGTGCTGGGGCTGATGGCCGAGGGCCTCGGCAACTCCGCGATCGCCGAACGGCTGTTCGTCACCGACGGCGCGGTGCACAAGCACATCCGCAGCATCTTCGCCAAGCTCCAGCTGCCCCCGGACGACCGGGTCGACCGCCGGGTCACCGCGGTGCTGCGCCATCTCGGCGGCGGCCGGGGGTAGCGCCCGCGGTAGAACCTGACGGCGGCGCGTTCTGTCGGGGGTGTCGCCTAGGCTGGCCGGATGATCGACCGGCGGCAGGTGCTGCACTTCCGCGTCCAGGCACAGCAGCTCGACCGGGCCGGGGGCACGCTCGCCGACACCGCGGTCCTCGACATCGGGGCGCAGGACACCGGCCCCGACGGCGGCCGGTGGGCGCTGGCCGTGCGCGGGCTCGACCTACCGGAATCGTCCCTGGCGGACCTGGTCCTGCTCTGGACCGTGCGCGGTGCGCCACACCTCTACCGACGCGCCGACGTGAACGAGGTGGCGGCGGCGGTCGCGCCGTACTCCGACGCCGACGCGAGCAAACGCATCTACGACGCCGCCAAGCCGTTGAAGGCGGCCGGCATCGGCACCCTGGCCGCCCTCGACGAGGTGGCCGCCCGGCTGCGGGACGTCGTCACCACACCGACGGTCAAGGGGGACGCCTCCGGCCGGTTGGCCGAGCTACTGCCCCAGCCCTACCTGCGGTTCTGCCGCCCCTGCGCCGCCACCCATCTCTACGAGATGCCGTTCCGGCTGGCCGCCGTGCGGGCCGGGCTGGAGCTGCGCCCCGGCACCTCACCACCGGTCCTGCAACGCATCCCCGGATTCACCAGGGCCGCCATCTCGGGCGACCGCTTCGACCTGATCCGCGCCTACCTGCGGCTGCTCGGCCCGGCCACCCCCCAGCAGGTGGCCGACTATCTCGACGCCCCGGTCAGGGAGGTGAAGGCCCGCTGGCCCGAGGACGTGGCCGAGGTGCAGGTCGACGGAGCGGCCCGCTGGGTGCTGGCCGCCGACGAACCGGCCCTCGCCTCCTGCGACGACACCACGGCCGTCCGCCTGCTCGGCCCGTACGACCTGTTCCTCCAGGCCAGGGACCGGGCCACCCTGGTGCCGGAGCCGGCCCAGGCCAAGGAGCTGTGGCCGGTGCTGGGCCGGCCGGGTGCCGTCCTGGCCGGTGGCGAGCTGGTCGGCACCTGGCGTCCCCGCAAGTCCGGCCGGACGATGACGCTCGCCGTCCGGCCGTGGCGCACCCTGTCCGCCGCCACCCGCGACAGCATCGTCGCGCAGGCCCGACGTCTCGCCGCGCACCGGGGCGTCTCCCGGGTCGACGTCGACGTCGACGCCTGACCGGCGGCTTGACACCGGTCCACGACGGTGGGGGAGGATGCGGCGTGCGGGTACCACTCTCCACGCCACCCACCATTCCCGCCGGGGCGCTCGCCGCCGGCCCGCAGCCGACCCTCACCGCGCCGGGTGACCTCGTCCTGCGCCCCTGGGAACCACCCGACGCCCCGGCGTTCCTGGCCGCCTACCAGGATCCGGAGATCCGGCACTGGCACGCCCGTCATCCCGCCTCCGAGAGCCAGGTCCGGGAGTGGTTCGTGGAGTACCACCAGGCCTGGGCACGGGAGACCGGCGCCAGCTGGGCGGTGACCCGGGGCGGCGGCGAGGTGCTCGGGCGGATCGCGCTGACCAGCATGGACCTCGACGACGGTGTCGCCGGGTGTGCGTACTGGGTGCTGCCCGCCGCCCGGCGGGCGGGGGTCGCCTCCCGGGCGTTGACGGCGCTCGGCGGCTGGGCGCTGGACAGGGCGGGCTTCCACCGTCTGCACCTGGACCACTCGACCCGCAATGCCGCGTCCTGCCGGACCGCGCTGCGGGCCGGGTTCCTGCTGGAGGGCACCAAGCGCAGCGACGCCGTCCATCCCGACGGCCGGCACGACATGCATCTGCACGCCCGGATCCGGGGCGACCGACCACCCACCTGACACCGGCACCCGCCCAGGGCCACCGGTCGGTCAGAGCCAGCCGTTGGCGCGCGCGGTCCGGGCCGCCTCGATCCGGTTGCGGGTACCCGTCTTGCCGATCGCCGCCGACAGGTAGTTGCGGACGGTGCTCTCCGACAGGTGCAGCCGGGCCGCCACGTCGGCGACCGTGGCGCCGTCCACCGCGGCGACGAGCACCTCCCGTTCCCGGTCGGTCAGCGGGTTCGGGCCGGCGGCCAGCGCCGCCGCCGCCAGTGCCGGGTCGATCACCCGCTCGCCGGCCAGCACCCGGCGGACCGCCACCGCCAGCTCCTCAACCGGCCCGTCCTTGACCAGGAAACCCCGCGCCCCGGCCTCCATCGCCCGACGTAGGTAGCCGGGCCGGCCGAACGTGGTGAGGATCAGGACCCGGCAGGAGGGGAGCCGGTGCCGCAGCGCCGCCGCGGTGTCCAGCCCACTGCCGTCGGGCATCTCGATGTCCAACAGGGCCACGTCGGGGCGGACCCGCAGGGCCGCCGCCAGCGCGGCGGTGCCGGTGCCGGCCTCGGCCACCACCTCCAGGTCGGGTTCGAGGCTGAGCAGCAGAGCCAACGCGCCGCGCATCATGCCCTGGTCCTCGGCGAGCAGCAGCCGGATCATTCGGGTGCCGACCCGTTCGCGCCGGTGGGGATCCGGGCGGTGAGCCGCGTGCCGCCGCCCCGCCCGGCGGTGACGTCCAGCTCCCCGCCGGCCCGCGCCAACCGTTCGGTGAGGCCCCGCAGGCCGTTGCCCGGCGCGATCCGGCCACCGACGCCGTCGTCGTCGATGGTCAGCACCGACCCGTCGGCGTCGGTGTGCACCTCGATCGCGCACCGGGACGCCCGGCTGTGCCGCAGTACGTTGGTCACCCCCTCGCGCAGCACCCAGCCGAACGCGTCGTCCGCCTCCACCGGCAGCGGCCGACCGGGCTGCCGCACGGTGACGGTGACGCCCCCGCCGGCCAGGGCGGTCCGGGCGCCGTCCAGTTCCCGACCGAAGCTGTGGTCCCGGTAACCGGTGACCGCCTCGCGGACCTCGGTGAGCGCGGTGCGGCCGATCCGTTCGATGTCGGCGGCCTCCGCGGCCGCCCGTGCCGGATCGGTCGGGGCGAGCCGCCGCACCACCTCCGCCTTCACCACCACCAGGGACAGCGTGTGACCGAGCAGGTCGTGCAGGTCCCGGGCGAACCGGAGCCGTTCCTGCTCGACCGCCCTGCGGGCCAGCTCCTGCTGGGTACTGCGCAGCTCCTCCACCAGCCGGGCCGTCCGGGCGAACGCCAGGGTCAGGGTGCCGGCGAGCACCGTGATCAGCGCCGACCCGGTGGTGTCGCCGGCCGGCACCCGGTGCACCGCCCCGATCACCAGGACGGCGGCGGCACTGCCCCCCACCCAGGCGAACCCCCGGATCGGCTGGACCAGCCCGACCGCCCCGGCCGTCGCGACGTACACCAGCAGGATCAGCCAGCCCTCCGGGCCACCGGCGTACGCGCCCGCGAGGCCGACCCCGAGCGCCGCGAACACCACCAGGCCGAGGTGGGACAGCAGCGGCGGCACCGCCAGGTCGGCCACCGGGACCGCCACCAGGGCGAGGTAGAGCAGGGCGAAGGTGCCCAGCCCGGTGGCCGCGACCGCCGTCGGGCGTACCTGCCCGTGGGCGACCGCGCTGGCCGGTGGCAGCAGCAGCCAGAACCAGAGCGTATGCGAGGCCACCAGCAGCAGTCCGCGCCGGTGGGGGCCGCGGCCGGTGGCGGGGGCCGCGCTGGGGGCGCCGGGCATGGTCGACACGGTAGCCGGATCTCAGCGCCGCGCGGTCGACCGGCGGTACGCCGCCGCGGCGAGCGCCGCGAAGGCCACCGTCCACCCCGCGAGCACCGCCAGTCCGGACGGGCTGGGTGCCAGACCACCGGCCGCCCGCCAACCGAGTTCGGCGAACCGGTACGTCGGCAGCGCGTGCGCCAGGTGCCGCAGCGCGTTGGGGAAGTACGCCACCGGCACCAACAGACCGCCGAGCACCGACAGGCCGAGGAAGGCCAGGAAGTTGGCCGGCTGGGCGAGCTGCGGGGTGAGGCCGTACCCGATGGCGAGCCCGAGCAGCGCGAACGGCACCGTGCCGGCCCACATCAGCACCAGCAGGGCGACCCACCGGCCGGCGGACAGCTCGACGTGGTGCTGGAACCGCCCGGCGACACCCACCGCGACCAGCGCCGGCACCGCGCTCAGGGTGCTGACCAGTGCCTTCACCGCGACCACCCGGCGGGGTGGCAGCGGGGTGACCCGCAGGTGGTGCAGCCAGCGGACGGCGCGTTCCTGGGCCACCGCGGAGCCGACCGAGAGCACCCCGGCCATCGCGCCGTAGCCGGCCAGGCCGACCATGAGCGCGACGGTGGCGGTGACGCCCTCCAGCCGGTCGCCGGTCGCCGGCAGACCCGAGAAGATCAGGTACGTGACCACCGGGCCGAGCACGGTGAACAGGGTCAGCCGCAGGTCCCGGACCAGCCGGCGCAGCTCGAAGGAGAGGTAGGCGCGCATCTCAGTGTTCCCCTTCCGGGGCGGTGAGGGCGAGGAACGCCGCCTCCAGCCCGGCGTCGGTGACCGACAGACCCCGGAATCCCCGGCCGGTGGCCAGCGCCAGCACTGTCGCGTCGGCGTCGTCGGTGGTGAGCGTCACCCGCCCGGCGTCCACCCGCACCGACCGGACGCCGGGCAGCAGGTCGAGGCCCGTCACCGGCCCGTCGGCGAGGTCGAAGGCCACCGTGCGGCCGCCGGCCAGCGTCCGTAGCCGCGCGGGCGGGGCGTCGGCCACCACCCGCCCGCCGGCCAGCACCACCACCCGGTCGGCGTACTCGTCGGCCTCGTGCAGGTGGTGGGTGCTGAACAGGACGGTGTGGCCGTCGGCGGCGTACCGGCGGATCGCCGCCCAGAAGACCTGCCGGGCGGCGACGTCCAGGGCCGCGCCGGGTTCGTCCAGGACCAGCAGGTCCGGGCCGCCGGCCATCGCGAAGGCGAACCGGGCGCGCTGGCTCTCGCCGCCGGAGAGCCGGTCCAGCCGACGGTCGGCCCGGTCGGTCAGCCCGGCCAGGGCGAGCACCCGGGCGGTGTCCAGCGGACGGGGATACAGGGCACGGGCGAGTTCGATCACGTCCCGCACCGTGGCGCCGGCCGGGAACCCGGCGTCCTGGAGCATCGCCCCGACCCGGCCGGCCCGGACCGCCTCGACCGGCGACCGGCCGAACAGGGTCACCGTTCCCGTGTCGGGCGGGGTGAGGCCGAGCAGGAGCGCGATAGTGGTCGTCTTTCCCGCGCCGTTGGGGCCGAGCAGGGCGACCGTGCTGCCCGGGGCGATGGTCAGGTCGATCCCGTCGACGGCCCGGACGGGACCGAACCGCCGGGTGAGCCCGGTCAGGCGTACCGCGGTGTCATCCATGCCGGTCACGCTAGGCAGCCGGGGCCGACGGTGGCAGAGCCGGCGGTACCCGGCCGGCCGGGACAAATGTCCCGGCGGACGCTCGGCTCGGCGCAGCGCCGCCACGCTCGACCGGTGCCGGCCCGCCGGTCTCCACCCACCATGGGTGCGGCCCCCACCGGTGGCCACGCTCGACGGGCACCGGCCCAGGCACCACCTGTCGCCGGTCGCCGTCCATCATGGTGAGCGTCCGCGAGCCCGCGCTCCACCGTGGACCGCCTACACCGTCGGGCTCCGCCGTCGCGTCGACTTTACGGATGATGTCTGTCGACACCGGACCCGTCATAGCGTGGGCTTCCCGGGACAGCCCGGCGTGGCCCACGACCGCCACGCCACCCGGCCCGTTCCCCGACCTGGTGAAGTGAGGCCCTCTCGATGACGGTTCCACCCCCCGACTCCGCTGGTCCAGGCCGCCGCCGGCTGGCCGGACTGCTCGCCACCGTGCTGGCCGCCACCGTGCTGCCGCTCACCGGTGGCACGGCGGCGGTCGCCGCGCCGGCCGACCCCGGCCCCTGGCGGCAGCTGCCCGGCGAGTCGTCGACGAACGCCCGCGACGGGCGGGTGCCCGACATCCGCGCCGAGCGGTTCACCGCGTACACCCTGGACCGGGCCGTGCTGGCGGACACCCTGGCCGACGCCCCGGCCGAACGGTCCGGCGCGGCCCGGCGCGGCCAACCGGCGCTGACCGTCGCGCTGCCCACCCCGACCGGCCGGTTCCAGCGGTTCGCCCTGGTCGACTCGCCGGTGATGGAGCCGGGGCTCGCCGCCCGGCATCCCGAGATCAGCACGTACGTCGGCCGGGGGCTGGACGACCCGACCGCGACCATCCGGGCCGACCTGACCCCGCTGGGCTTCCACGCCTCGGTCCGGTCGGCTGACGGCAACTGGTACCTCGACCCCTACTACCACGCCGACCAGAGCGTCTACGCCAGCTACTTCGCCCGGGACCTGCTCGACACCGATCCGGCCCAGACCGAGCGGGAGGACGTCGCGGCGGCGGCCGGGGCGTCGACGCCGCAGGCGGCCGGGGACGAGCCGGCGGGCGCGCCGGTCACCCTGCGCACCTACCGGCTGGCGCTGGTCACCGACCCGTCGTACGCCACCTTCTTCGGCGCGGAGAACGTCACCGCGGCGAAGGTGACACTGGTCAACCGGGTCACCCAGATCTACGAGGACGAGACGGCGATCCGGTTGGTGCTGGTCAACGACACCGACCGGACCAACCTGAACACCGCCGCCCTGGCCACCGAGCCGAACGGGCCGTGCGGCGCGGCGGCCTGCTACACGGCGGCGCAGATCTCCTCGTGCACCAGCTCGCTGCTCAACCGCAACCGGATCGTGCTCGGCCAGCTCGTCGGCGCGGGCAACTACGACGTGGGGCACATCGGTCTGGGCCTGCCCGGTGGCGGGGTGGCCGGGCTCGGCGTGGTCGGTCTGGACGGCAAGGCCCGCGGCTGCACCGGCCTGCCCACCCCGGTCGGTGACTTCTACGCCGTCGACTACGTGGCGCACGAGATCGGGCACCAGTTCGCCGGCAACCACACCTTCAACGGCACCCAGTACAACTGCTCCGGCAGCAACCGCAGCGCCGCCAACTCGTACGAGCCGGGCAGCGGATCGTCGATCATGGCGTACGCGGGCATCTGCCAGCAGGACAACCTCCAGCCGCACAGCGACCCGTACTGGTCGCAGCGCAGCTACACCGAGATCAGCACGTTCGTCGCCGGCACCCGTCCGGCGCTCAACGAGGTGCAGACCGTCTCGCTGTCCGGGTTCGACACCGACGGCGACTCGTTCACGCTCAGCTACGCGGGGCAGTCCTCGGCGCCGGTCGTGCGCGGCGGTAACTACACCGCGGCCGGGATCCGGGCGGCCGTCGAGTCGATCACCGGCTGGCCGGCCGGGGCCACCGTCAGCGTGACCGCCTTCGGCGGGCTCGGCGCCCCCAACGACACCGGCTTCCAGGTCACCTTCAACGGTGGTCCGGTGGTCGGGGTCGACGTGCCGGCGCTCGGGCTGACCGACACCGTGGGCACCTCCGGCTTCGTCGGCGAGACCGCCCAGGGCGGCCCGGCCGGCAACAACGGATTCCAGACCGCGCAGACCGGCAACCGGGCCCCCGTGGTCACCGTGCCGGCCCCGGCGTACACCATTCCGGCGCGGACCCCGTTCGCGTTGACCGGTGGCGCGACCGACGCCGACGGCGACACCGTGCGCTACCTGTGGGAGCAGAACGACCGGGGCGGCAGCGCCGGCACCGCGCTGGTCAGCAACACCAAGACCAACGGCCCGCTGTTCCGGCAGTTCGGCGAGGCGGCCGTGGTCAGCCCGACCGACGCGCTGGAGTACCACTCGCCGGGGCAGAACGCGGTCACCACCGACCCGACCCGGCACTTCCCCAACCTGGCCCAGATCGCGGCGAACAACACCAACGCGGCCACCGGGGCCTGCCCGGCCGCGCCGGCTCCGCCGGCCACCGGTGGGGCGAGCAACGTGCCGGCGGCGACCGTGGACTGCTACTCGGAGTTCCTGCCCACCGCCGACTGGGTCGGCGTCGCCAACGACCGGACCCTGCACTTCCGGCTCACCGGCCGGGACGGCCACCCCGGTGGCGGCGGGATCGGCAGCGCCGACGTGGCGCTGACGGTCGCCCCGACGGCCGGGCCGTTCCTGGTCACCTCGCCGGCGACGTCGACGGCGTACCTGGGTGGCGGCACCGTGCCGGTCACCTGGGACGTGGCCGGCACGGACGCTGCCCCGATCAACGTGAGCGAGGTGCGGATCTCGCTCTCCGTCGACGGCGGGGCCACCTTCCCGCACGTGCTGGCCGAGCGCACCCCGAACACCGGTGCGGCGACGGTGACGCTGCCGAACGTGGACACCGCCCGGGGCCGGCTGAAGATCGAGGCGGTCGGCAACGTCTTCTTCGACCTCAGCGACGCCGACCTCACCGTCACCCGGGTCCGGGCGGCCACCGTCACCTACACCGGTGACGCCCTGGCCGCCCCGGTGGACGACGCCGACGTCACCGGCGTGCTGCTGCGGGCCACCGTCCTCGGTGGCGGCGGTGACGTCCGCAACGCCACGGTGACCTTCACCGAGGGCGACGAGACCCTCTGCACGGCGGTCGCGACGCCGTTCGGCGCGGCGGCGGACGACGGCTCGGCCAGTTGCCGCGCCGTGCTGCCGCACGGCGCGCATCCGGTCACCGCCACGCTGTCGGGGGCGTACACCGGCAGCACGACGGCCATCGTCACGGTGGCCGGCGGGTACGGCCGGACGGTCGCCGGCTCGGGCTACCTCAGGGGCGGGGCCACCGCCGGTGGTTACCCGCTCGACGACGACCGGCGCATCGAGGTGACCCTGGACGGCCGGATCAACAACGGCAAGAAGCTGGTCGGCAGCGCGAAGGTCGGCTACAAGTCGGCAGGCAAGCGGTACAAGTTCCAGAGCACGGCGCTGGAGTCGTTCGGCGTCGCCGTCGGGGCCGGGGAACCGGTCGCCGACCTGCGTTACCAGGTCACCCTGTACGACATCTCCACCGCGCAGGCCCCGGTCCCGGTGGCCACCGGGCTGACCATGCGGGTGACCGCCACCGACCGGGGCGAGCCGGGCCGGCGCGACGGGATCGGCATCACCGTCTGGGACGGTGACCGGCTGCTCTTCTCCTCCGACTGGACCGGCGCGTCGACCCGGGAGAGCACCCTGACCGCCTCCGGTGGCAACCTCACCATCGGCTGACCAGGCGCACCGCGACACCCGGCGTCCTCTCCCGCCCACCCGGCGGGGGAGGACGCCGGTCTGCGTCCGGGCGGTGGACGGGGCGCGTCGGGCACCCGGCACGATGAGGGGGTGACCGCCCCCGCCCGCCCGCCGCTCGCCACCCTGGACGCGGTCCTCGAACGGCTGACCTACGTCAACGAGGAGACCGGTTACACCGTCGCCCGGGTCGCCACCGACCGGGGCTCCGACCTGCTGACGGTGGTCGGCGCGCTGCTGGGCGCACAGCCCGGTGAGAGCCTGCGGCTGTCCGGCCGCTGGTCGTCCCACCCGAAGTACGGCCGGCAGTTCGAGGTCGACTCCTACACCACCGTGCTGCCGGCGACCATCCAGGGCATCCAGCGCTACCTGGGTTCCGGCCTGGTCAAGGGCATCGGGCCGGTGTTCGCCGAGCGGATCGTGGCGCACTTCGGCCTGGACACCCTGCGGATCATCGAGGAGGAGCCGGCCCGCCTGGTGGAGGTGGCCGGCCTGGGACCGAAGCGCACCGCCAAGATCACTGCGGCGTGGGAGGAGCAGAAGGCGATCAAGGAGGTGATGGTCTTCCTCCAGGGCGTCGGGGTGTCGACCTCATTGGCGGTGCGGATCTTCAAGCAGTACGCCGACGCGTCGATCGAGGTGGTGACGAAGGAGCCGTACCGGCTGGCCGCCGACGTGTGGGGGATCGGGTTCAAGACCGCCGACACCATCGCCCAGGCGGTGGGCATCCCGCACGACAGCCCGCAGCGGGTGATGGCCGGCCTGCGGTACACCCTGTCCGAGGCCACCGACTCGGGCCACTGCTACCTGCCCGCCCCCGCCCTCGTCGCCGACGCCACGAAGATCCTCGACGTCCCCGGGGACCTCGTCACCCGCTGCCTGGACGACCTGATCGCCGAGGAGGGCGTGGTGCGGGAGCTGCTGCCCGGCGACGACGGCGAGCCGGTGCCGGCGGTGTACCTGGTGCCGTTCCACCGCGCCGAGCAGTCCCTGGCGAGCGCCCTGCTACGGCTGCTGCACGACCGGGCCGACCGGTTGCCCCACTTCACCGACGTCGACTGGCCCCGGGCACTGGCCTGGCTGCGGGCGCGCACCGGCAACGACCTGGCCCCCGAGCAGGAGCACGCCGTCCGGCTCGCGCTGACCTCCAGGGTGGCGGTGCTGACCGGCGGTCCCGGCTGCGGCAAGAGCTTCACCGTCCGCTCCATCGTCGAACTCGCCGCCGCGAAGAAGGCCCGGGTCACCCTGGTCGCCCCGACCGGGCGGGCCGCGAAACGGCTGTCCGAGCTGACCGGGCATCCCGCCGCCACCGTGCACCGGCTGCTGCAGCTGCGCCCCGGCGGGGAGGCCGCCCACGACCGGGACAATCCGCTCGACGTCGACCTGCTGGTCGTCGACGAGGCAAGCATGCTCGACCTGATCCTGGCCAACAAGCTCGTCAAGGCGGTGCCGCCAGGAGCACACCTGCTCCTGGTCGGTGACGTCGACCAGCTGCCCAGCGTCGGCGCCGGGGAGGTGCTCCGCGACCTGCTCACCGCACCCGCCATCCCCCGGGTGCGGCTGACCCGGGTGTTCCGCCAGGCCGCCCAGTCCGGGGTGATCACCAACGCCCACCGGATCAACGCCGGCCGGCCGCCCGTCCTCGACGGCCTGCCGGACTTCTTCCTGTTCGCCTGCGACGACACCGAGGCCACCGCCGCGCTGACCGTCGACGTCGCCTGCACCCGGATCCCCGCCCGGTTCGGCCTCGACCCGCGCCGCGACGTGCAGGTCCTCGCCCCGATGCACCGGGGGCCGGCCGGTGCCGCCGCCCTCAACACCCTGCTGCAACAGCGCCTCACCCCGCACCGCGAGGGCCAACCCGAGCGGCGGATGGGCGGCCGGGTGTTCCGGATCGGCGACAAGGTCACCCAGATCCGCAACAACTACGACAAGGGCCAGGCCGGCGTCTTCAACGGCACCCTCGGCATCGTCACCGCGCTCAGCCCCGAGGAGCAGACCCTCACCGTACGCACCGACGAGGACGAGAACCTCGACTACGAGTTCGACGAACTCGACGAACTCGCCCACGCCTACGCGATGACCATCCACCGCTCACAGGGCTCGGAGTACCCGGCCGTGGTCATCCCGCTGACCACCAGCGCCTGGATGATGCTGCAACGCAACCTGCTCTACACCGCCGTCACCCGGGCCCGGCAACTCGTGGTGATCGTCGGCTCCCGCCGCGCGCTGGCCGCCGCCGTGCGTACCGTCGGCGCCGGCCGCCGGCACACCGCCCTGGACCACCGCCTCGGCGGGGCGGCCGGATAGCGGGTGGGGCTTCGCCGGTCGCGGGGCGGGCCGGGGAGCGGGACACCCCGCGGTGGTCCGCGCCTCGCCGGCCGGCGCGCCGGTCACCGCCCGAGGACGGTGACCGGCGCGCCGGGCCGGTCAGGCGGCCGGCGCCGGGGTCAGCGGTAGCCGGCGGCGGTGATGTTCGCCTGGACCGCGTTCTCGGTCGCGTCCGACGGGTAGCCGGCGACCATCGCCCCCTCGTAGAAGGTGCCGGCGCTGAGGTTCGCGCCGCCGTCGGGCTTGCAGCAGTCCCCGCCGCTGCCCAGGATGATCGCGCCCTGCTTCTTCATCGGGCTGTACCCGGGCGGCAGCGACCCGTCGTAGAGGGTGTAGAGGCTGCCGGACTGGGCGTTGCTGCCCTTGATGGCGAAGCGGGAGGTGCCGTTGTTCTTCAGGGTGGCGGTGACGAACTTGTGCGGGAACGCCCGCTGGTTGGGGTTCCACGAGCTGCTGCCGCCGGGGAACAGCCCCCACTCCAGGTCGGCCTGCACCCAGGGGCCGGAGCCGGAGCAGCCGCCGAACCAGCACTGGGTGCTGAAGTTGATCGCGTCCATCGCCCCGGCGGCGTCGGCCTTGCGGGTGGTCTCGCTGTTGCCGTAGTCGAAGCAGCAGCCGTTGTTGACGTGGGTGCCGCTGGTGACCATGTACATGCCCTCGGGGGCCGCCCCGGTCGGGATGCCGGTCAGGTGACCGTCCCGCCAGTAGCTGTTGCCCGGATTGATGTAGAGCGAGTACGCCTTCGCGCCGCCCACCGTCAGCGACTCCGAGGTCGCGACCGCCGGCCGGCTCTGCGGCGACCCGGGCACCACGCTGGAGCCCTGGTACCACAGGTCGTTGCCCCGCCCCGACTGGTCGAACACGACGGTCACCACGCAGGTGGTGCCGGTGCAGAACGAGTCCTGGGTGGCGGCGTTGGCGGTGCCGCCGGTGCCGGTCAGCCCGATGTTGCGGGTCGTGTTGTCCGAGGACCGGCGCACCTGGTAGAGGTTTCCGGTGTACGCCGCGTAGAGCGCCCGGGTGGTGCTGTGCGCGGCCACGCACGGGGTGCCCCCGGCGGCGTAGATGTCGCACGGCAGGGAGCCGGCGGGCGGGGGCGTGGTGGTCGGGGTGGGGGTCGGGGGCGTGGTCGGCGGGGGCGTGGTCGTCGGCGAGGTCCACTGCTGGTTGGTCTGGCCGTTGCAGTTCCACAGCAGGATCTTGGTGCCGTTCGCGGTGCCGTTGCCGTTGGCGTCGAGGCACAGCCCGGATTGCACGCCGACGATGGTGCCGTTGGCGTTGACGTTCCACTGCTGGTTGGTCTGGCCGTTGCAGTCCCAGATGATCGCGGCCGTGCCGGCGGTGGTGCCCCGGCCGGAGGCGTCCAGGCACTTGGTGCCGTAGACGGTGAGCTGCCGGCTGGCCGTCCAGGTCCAGGTCTGGCCGGAGCCGCCCTGGCAGTCCCACAGCTGCGTCTGGGTGCCGTTGGTGGTGCTGGCGTTGGGGACCTCGAGGCAGCGGCCGGAGGCGGTGCCGACGATCCGGGTGCTCTGCCCCGGCTCGATGGCGGCCAGCGCCGGTGCGGCGGCGGCCCCGGCGACCGGCGCGGTGATGCCGGGGGTGGCACCGGCGACGACGAGGACGCCGGCCAGCGCGCCGACCAGCATGGTCAGCCGGTGCAGCCGGCGGGGTCGCGGGCGGGGATCACGGACCTGTCCAGGTCCGGTCGGGGACGGGGTTCGCACGGAGCGGCTCCTCGGTTCGTCGGCGGCGCACGGGGTGGATCCGCCTACGGGTGGTGGTGGCGAATCGGTTCGGACCCTCTCAGGATCACGGAGAAAACGAAATCAATCAATGCCTCGGGCTGGCTTCCGGTACCCCGGCCAGGGTCGGGCACCGGCCAGCCGGCACCCGATCCCCCCGGGTGGGCACTACCGGCCCCAGAGCCGCCAGGTCTGGTTCAACGGGCTGCTCTGGCCGACCGGTTTGCAGGTCCACTGCAGGATCCGCGCCTGGGCGGCGGTGGAGACCCCGTTGACGTCCACACACTTGCCGCTGTGCCGGGCGACGAGCTGGTAATCGTGCGGGTCGTTGCCCCCGTAGGTCACCCGGCGCAGGATGAACTGCTGGCTCGGGGCGTTCTGGCAGGTCCCCTGCTGCACGGCCGCACCGTCCACGGTGGACGTCCCGCTGACCTCCAGGCACTTGCCGCTCTGCTGGTTGACCACGGTGTAGGTGTCGGCCACCCCGGCGACCGGGCGGAAGCCCCAGAGCTGCTGGTCCCCGCCCTCGCAGGGGAACTGCTGCTGGGGGTTGCCGTCGGCGGTGCCCAGGCCGGTGTTGTCCAGGCACTGCTGGGAGTGCTGGGCCACCGCGACCGAGGTGAAGCCGGTGTCCGAGGGCGGCAGCAGGGTGACCGTGTAGGTGTCGTTCTGGTTGCCGTACGGCAGGGTCACCGAGACGGCGTTGTTGGCCACGGTGAGCACGGTGTTCGACACGGTGACCGGCCCCTGCACCGCGCCCCCGTTGTTGTACGGGATGCGCTGGGTGAGCACCCGCACCTGGTTGTTCTGCACGATGCCGCTGGTGGCGTCCAGCCGTTGCAGGTTGACGGTCAGGTTCCCGGTGGTCCGGCCGCCGCCGACCAGGACCTTCGCCACGCCGCCGGCATGGGTGGCGAACGCGTCGTACGACTGGCTGGCGGTCACCGTGGCGATCTGCCCGGCCTGCGAGGCGTAGTAGCGGTAGACCCACCACTCGCCCTTGGGCTGGTGCTGACCGGCCGCGTTGCGCACCAGCAGGTTGCCCAGGTCGTTGTGCAGGTTGCCGGCGCTGGCCCAGTTCGCCCGCAGGCCGTCGGCCCTGGCCCGTTCCAGGCGGGCGACGTACCAGGCGCCGTCGGCCGGGTTCTGCTCGTTGGACGCGCCGTACTCGTTGATCTGGTACGGCCGGGGGTGGGGGATGCCGCGCGGGTCGAGGGTGGCGTTGGCGGCGGCGACGTTGGCGACCGGGTCGCCGGGCAGCGCGTGCCAGCTGACGATGTCCGGCACGGTGTTGGTGGAGCGGACGAAGTCCAGGTACTGGTTCCAGAAGGCGTGGTTGGTCGACGGCACGCAGGCGCAGCTCGGCCCGACGATGAGCTGGTTGGGGAACTCCGCCCGCAGCCGCTGGTAGGTGCGCCGCCACAGTTCGAGGTACTGGGAGATCGGCCGGTTCCAGAAGATGGTGATGTTGGGCTCGTTCCAGATGTCCCACTGCACGGTCAGCCCGGCGGCCCGGACGTCACCGATGAGCCGGGTCAGGAAGTTGTCGTAGTCGGTCCAGTTGCCGTTGTCGCCGGGGAAGCGGGAGATCCCCGCACCGTCCGCGCCCCACAGGTCGTGCGGCAGAATGATGAACTGGCCCCCCAGGGCGGCGGTCCGGCGGGCCTGGGCGAGCGTGGAGTTCCACCGACGGTCGTAGTTCCCGCCGACCCACCCGCTGCCGGGCAGTTGCGCGCCGCCGGCCCGCATGTACTGGAACTTGACGTCCCGGTAGAAGTGGTCGGCCGGGCCGCTGGCGTTCTCGGTCATGCCGTAGATCCAGCCGGAGGCGCGGTAGGTCGGCGTGCCGGCGGAGCTGGCGAAGTTGACGGTGATCGACTCGTCGGCGGCCTGGGCCGGGGTGGCGGCGACGGCGGTCGCGGCGACGGCGAGCAGTCCGACGGCGAGTCGGGTGACGACCGTCCGGGCTCGTCGGGGCCGGCTGCGGGACGGGGTTTTCACGGGCGGCTCCTTAGGTGGCGTGCGGGGGACGCTCTCCGGAGGGCTGCGCTTTGCGAATCGATTCGCAGGGATCGTAGGGCCAGGGGTTGAAGGATGTCAATGAGATGACACTCCGGTGACGTCGGTGTTTCCGCCGCTGGCCCCCCTTCCGAAGGGCCTCCCTTGACGGTCGCGCATGGACGGACCTATGGTCGTGTCGACCGGTTTGTCGAATCGATTCGTCTGCTCATCACGCCGCCCCGCCCCGGACCGTCATCGGATCCACCACCGGGTCACCGACCACCACGGCAGCCACCGCCACCGCCGGGCGAGGGCCGTCGTGGGCGGGCGGCCACCGTCCCGCCCGGGTGCCGGGTGGGACGGTGGTCGGCCCGGGTCCTCCCGGCCACCGCCCCCGCCACCACGCCGCCGGTCCCGGCCCGGCGGCACGTCCCGACCGGGGTCGCCGCCGCGCCGTCTCAGGACCGACCACCCGCGCCACAGAAGGGCCTCGCCACCCATGATCGTCGCACCGTCCGGTCCGGAGTTCCCCATCCAGGACATCCCGTTCAGCTACCGCGGGTCCTGGCTCAACATCTCCCCGGTGGTAGCCGAGAAGACGTACGCCGAGGACCTGCACCTGGTGTCCCACCAGACCGGACTGCACCCGGTGCTCCGCCTCGCCCCCGACCCCGGCAGCACGGTCGTCGCCACCCCCACCCTGCTGACCTGGCACCGTGCCGACGCCCGGATCGAGGCCGCCTACCAGGGGCCGGACACCCTGCGGATCCGCAGCCGGGGCCTGGGCCTGCGGGTCGCCGCCGCCGCCCCCACCCTCACCCCGTTCAGCGGCACCTACCTCTACCGCGACCCGGTCGACGGATCGGCGGTGTTCACCTCCTACGAGACGGGCCGCCGCTACCGGGTCACCGTGCTGTCCGGGGCGCTACGGGCAGCCGGGGGAGTGGAGGCGCTCGGCCCGGCCGACCGGTGGCTGGACCTTCCCGCCGACCAGCCGTGGGAGATCGCGGTCGAGGAGTACGCCACCGCCCGCCGCCCGTACGCCCCGGGCGTCCCCTTCGACCAGCTGTGCCGCGAGCGCCGGGCCGAGTTCGCCGCGTTCGTCGACGCGGTCGCGCCGTGGCGCGGCGTGGACACCCCCGCCGCCGAACTGGCCGCGTACGTGCTCTGGTCGGCCACCGTCGACCCGGCGGGCTTCGTCACCCGACCGGCCGTGCTGATGTCCAAGCACTGGATGGACAAGGTGTGGAGCTGGGATCACTGCTTCAACGCGATCGCCCTGGCGGCCGGCGACCCCGAACTCGCCTGGCACCAGTTCCAGCTCCCCTTCGACCACCAGGATCCCGCCGGTGCGCTGCCGGACTCGATCACCCACTCGGAGGTCCTGTACAACTACGTCAAGCCCCCCGTCCACGGCTGGGCGCTGGGCCACCTGCGCCGTCGGCTGTCCACGCCGCCGGACCGGGCGGCGCTGGTCGAGACGTACCACCGGCTGAGCCGGTGGACCCGGTTCTGGCTGGACGCGCGCCGCGCCCCCGGTCACGCCCTGCCCCACTACCAGCACGGCAACGACAGCGGCTGGGACAACGCCACCACCTTCGACGACGGCCGGGTGCTGGAGACCGCCGACCTCGCCGCGTTCCTGGTCGGCCAACTACGCTGCCTGGCCGACCTCGCCACCGAGCTGGGCGAGCCCGCCGCCGGCTGGTCGGCGGAGGCCGACCGGGTGCGCGCCGCCCTGCTGCGTGAGCTGTGGGACGGCGAACGCTTCACCGCCCGCAGCCCGCACACCGGGCGACGACGGGCCAGCCGCAGCCTGCTCGACCTGATGCCGGTCACCCTCGGCACCGAGCTGCCCGCCCCGGTCACCGCGGCCCTGGCCCGGGGCATCGAGACCCACCTGACCCGGCACGGGCTGGCCACCGAACCGACGGATTCGGCCGACTACCTCGCCGACGGCTACTGGCGTGGCCCGATCTGGGCGCCCGCCACGGTGCTGGTGGAGGACGGCCTGCGCCGGGCCGGGTACGCCACGATCGCCGACGACGTCAGTCGACGGTTCCTGGCCCTGTGCGAGAAGTCCGGCTTCGCGGAGAACTTCGACGCCGAGACCGGCACGGGGCTGCGCGACCGGGCGTACACCTGGACCGCCAGCAGCTATCTCATCCTCGCCGCCGCCCAGCAGGAACGTGCCGGGTCGGCGGTGGGCGGCCGGGGCGCGCGGACGGGTCCGGTGCTGCGGTGAGCGGGCCCGGGCGCGGACCGTCGCCGGGGAGCCGGGCGTTGCCGGGCGCACGTGCGCCGCGCCGCCGGGCGTGCCCGGGCGGATGAATGCCGCGCCCCCGGGCGGGGCCGGGCGGACCGGTGCCGGGCCGTCGGGCCGGGTCAGCGGGGCCGGACCGGGCCGGTGCTGGCGCGCAACGAGATGGGCGGGGCGTACAGCCGGTGCCGGGGTGCGGCGGCCGGAGCGGCGATCAGCTCCAGCAGCAGGGCGACGGCCTCGGCGCCCATCTGACGCGTCGGCACATCGGCCGCGGTCAGCGGCGGGTGGAAGTCCTCGGCCCAGTGCTGGGCGGCCACGCCGGTGACGGAGAAGTCGCCCGGTACGGACAGGCCGGCACCGCTCAACGCGCGCTGTATGCCGGGCAGCGCCGCCTCGTTGATGGTGGCCACCGCCGTGACCTCGGGATGCGTGCTCAGCAGCCGCTCCAAGCAGGCCTCGCCCGAGGCCGTGTCGTCACCGCAGCAGACGTCGACACCGGTCAGGCCCCGCTCGGCGACCGCCGCCCGGAAGCCGGCCAGGGCGCGGTGGCTGGGGCCGTAACCGGCGGCGACCAGCTCGGCGGACCGGTTCACCAGAGCCACCTGCCGGTGGCCCAGGTCGGCCAGGTGGTGCACGCAGCGGGAGATCAGCGCCGCGTAGTCGATGTCGATCCAGCTCGTCCCGTGCGGCTCCGCCGTCCGGCCGATGGTCACGAACGGCAGCCCCGCCGCGGCCAGCCGGCTCACCCGGTCGTCGGTCAGCCGGATCTCCATCACGACCACGCCGTCGACCCGCCGCCCGGTGACGATGCGCTCGAACGACCGGTCGTGGTCGCCGCCGGACGGGGACAGCAGCACGTCCAGATCGTGCCGCGCCGCCGCCTCGACGACGCTGGCGACGAAGCCCAGCTGCATGTCGGTCAGGCGCTGGCTGGCCGGGGGGATCACCAGGCCGAGGGTGCGGGTGCGGCCCTCCTTCAACGCGCGGGCGCTGGCGTTGGGCCGGTAGCCCAGCTCGTCGATGACCGTCTGGATCCGCAGCCGGGTGGTCTCGGAGACGGCGCGCTTCCCGCTCAACACATAGGACACGGTGCTGCGGGACACCCCGGCCCGCCGGGCGATCTCCCCGATGTTCATGCCGCCCTCAACCGAATTCCCGACACGGATGCGGAATGCGCCGCGCTTCCCGTGGAGCATAACGGTTCCGCAATTCGTACCCGGGGTCGCAACTGTTGCGCGCCCGGCCCGGCGGGCAATCCGTCGGAGGTCGGACGGACAGGGATCGGAGGGTGGCGCAACGCATCGACGACTATTAATGTAAAAGATCTGACGTGTTATGTCGGGAGCGGTCTCGACCGGCAGCCCGGCCCGGCGTCGCGTACACCACAGGACGCCTGACCAGAAGCGGTCGTCACCATCCCGCTCCGGTGCGGAGAGGATTCGATGAACGTGAAGAGAAGGCCGATTCGTCTGACGGTCGCCGTGGCGGCCGTGCTGACCCTCACCGTCGGTGGCGGCTACCTGGTGTCGGACCCGCCGGACGCGCGCGCCGCGACCACCGGGCCGTGCGACATCTACGCCTCCGGCGGCACGCCGTGCGTGGCCGCGCACAGCACCACCCGAGCCCTCTACGGTGCGTACAACGGTCCGCTCTATCAGCTACGGCGGACGTCGGACGGCACCACCCGGGACGTCGGGGTGCTGAGCGCAGGTGGCGTGGTGGACGCCGCCGTCCAGGACTCCTTCTGCGCGAACACCAACTGCGTGATCACGGTCATCTACGACCAGTCGGGCCGCAACAACCGCCTCACCCAGGCGCCCCCCGGCTACTGGCCCGGCCCGGCGCCGGGTGGCTGGGACAACCTGGCGGACGCGAAGGCGGCCCCGGTCACGGTCGGCGGCAGGAAGGCCTACGGCGTCTACGTCTCGCCCGGGACCGGCTACCGCAACAACAACACCAACGGGGTGGCCACCGGCGACCAGCCCGAGGGCATCTACGCCGTCGTCGACGGCACGCACTACAACCAATGGTGTTGTTTCGACTACGGCAATGCGCAGACCGACGGTCAGGCGGACGCACCGGCCATCATGGAGACGGTCTACTTCGGCGCCAACAAGCAGTGGGGCTACGGGGCGGGTGCCGGTCCATGGGTCATGGCCGATCTCGAGTGGGGACTGTTCTCCGGGGTGAACGCGGGATACAACAACATTTCGTCCATCAACCACCGATTCGTGACCGCCATGGTGAAGGGCGAGCCGAACCACTGGGCGATCCGGGGCGGTAACGCGCAGTCCGGTGGCCTGACGACCTATTTCGACGGGCGGCGTCCCAACGGATACCACCCGATGAAGAAGGAGGGGGCGATCCTGCTCGGCATCGGCGGCGACAACAGCGTCTCCGGGCGCGGCACCTTCTTCGAGGGCGTCCTCACCTCGGGCTACCCGTCGCAGGCCACCGAGGACGCCGTCCAGGCGAACATCGCCGCCGCCGGGTACGCGCCGGCCGGTGGCGGCACCCCGCAGCAGAACGTCCAGCTCGTGGGCGCCCAGTCCGGCCGCTGTGTCGACGTGCCGAACGGCAGCACCACCAACGGCACACAGGTCCAGCTCTGGGACTGCACGGGCGGGACCGCCCAGCGCTTCACCCACACGGCCGGCAAGCAGCTCCAGGTGGCGGGCAACAAGTGCCTCGACGCGTCCGGGCAGGGCACCGGCAACGGCACCCAGGTCATCATCTGGGACTGTCACACCGGCACCAACCAGCAGTGGAACGTCAACGCCAACGGCACCGTCACCGGCGTGCAGTCGGGACTCTGCCTGGACGCCTCCGGCGGGGCGACGGCGAACGGCACCAAACTGATCCTCTGGGCCTGCAACGGGCAACAGAACCAGCAGTGGACCGTGCGGAGCTGACCGGAGCCCCGCACCCGACGGCCGGGCCATCCCGCCCGTCCGGCCCCCGGGCCATCCCGCCTGTCCGGGCCACCCGCCACGCGGGTGGCCCGGAGGACGGGTGCGGCAGGTCCGGGCCACGGCCGTTTTCTTGCCTGTCGTTCTGCGTGGTCACCACAGCCGTCCGCCGCTGTACTCGGTGTAGACGGATGCCCGGGTCCGCGCGCAGGCCGGCCCGGCGACAGGAGGGACAGGGTGGCAGTCATGGGGTACCGGATGTCATGGCGGGGAGTCCTCGCCAGGATGGTCGCGGCGGTCATGCTGGTCGGCGGGGGAGTGGCCCTGAGCGCCGCGCCGGCCGCCGCGGCCTACGAGTTCACCGGGCAGTTCCAGAACCACGCGACCGGGATGTGCCTGGACAGCAACAGCAACGGAGTCATCTACACCCTGCCGTGCCAGGCCGGCAACAACTGGCAGACGTGGATCGTCACCTCGGCGGGCAAGGCCCCGTCCGGCTACGACCGGGTTACCGTCCGCAACCGGCAGACCGGCCGCTGCATCGAGATGTGGGAGTACGGTGGCCCGCAGCAGCACGCCTACCCCTGCACCGGCAAAGCCCGGCAACTCATCGAGGGTTACGGTCCGAACTGGAGCCAGGTGTCACTGCGGCTCAACTTCGTCGACGCCCGCTACATCTGCGTCGACACCCACGGCAGCGGGGACTCCTACGCGCGGGCGTGCAACTACGGCGGATACCAGACCTGGCGACTGAACGGGCGGTGAGCCGACCATGCGGTAGGTCACTGATCGATGCCTGGAACCTCGGCCGGTGATCTGTGAGGGTGTGCCCAGTGGAGCAGATACCGGGCACCCCCGAATCCCCGTCGCTGGGTTCGGCACTGCGTGCCCACCGGGTGGCGGCGGGGCTGTCGATCGAGGGGCTCGCGGACCGCTGCGGGGTCAGCGTCCGGGCGATCAGCGACATCGAACGGGACCGGGTCCGCCGTCCGCGACGGCGTACCCTGACCGTCCTGCTCGACGCCCTCGCCGTGCCGGACGACGAGCGCCGCCGCCTTGCCGAGGCCGCCTCCGGCCGACCGGTCGGCGGGGAACTGCCCGGGCCGCCGCGCTACTTCAGCGGCCGGGCGGCGGAGCTACGGGCCCTGGGTGACATCGCCCGCCGCCCGTCGGGGGACCGGCAGCAGGCCACCGTGCTCGTCGTCACCGGACCCGCCGGGGTGGGCAAGACCAGCCTCGTCCTGCGGGCCTCGGCCGACCTGGCCCCGGAGTTCCCCGACGGCCGGTTCTTCGTCGACCTGCGGGGCATGGACGACGTTCCGACCCCGCCCGGTGAGGCGCTGCACCGGCTGCTGCGGGCACTCGGCGTGCCGGAACAGCGGATTCCCGCCGGCCTGGAGGACCGGGCGACGGTGTACCGGTCGGCGCTGTGCGAGCGCCGCGCCCTGGTGGTGTGGGACAACGCCGCCGACGAGGCCCAGGCCCGACCGCTGCTGCCCGGGGCCGGCCGTAGCCTGGTGCTGTTCACCAGCCGGCGGCGGCTCAGCGGCCTCGACACCGCCCGGTGGCTGTCGGTGGAGCCGTTGTCGGCCGAGGACTCCACCGCCATGCTCCGGGCCATCGCCCGCCCCGGCCCGGCCACCGACCTGGCCGCGCTGGCCGAACTGGCCCGGCACTGCGGTCACATGCCCCTGGCGCTGCGGGTCACCGGCCAGCGGCTGTCGGAGGAGCCGGGCCTGTCGGTGCAGGAGCTGAACCGGCGGTTCTCCGGGGAGCAGGCCCGACTGCAGGTGATCGACGCCGGGGCCGCCGGCATCCACACCGCGCTCAGCCTGTCGTACCGGCGACTCGGGGCCGACCTGCGGCGCACCTTCCGGCGGCTGTCCCTGATGCCGGGTCCGGACTTCGGCCCGGATCCGGTCGCCGAGGTCACCGGGGCCTGCGGTGCGCAGGCCGAGCAGCGGCTGGAGGCGCTGGTGGAGAGCGGGCTGGTGGCCGCCGTGCCGGCGGACCGCTACGGACTGCACGACCTGGTACGGGACTTCGCCGTCGACCGGATGACCGCCGAGGAACCCACCTCGACCGGCCCGCTGCGGACGTCGTCGCTGCGGTGGTGGCTGGCGCGCACCACCGCCGCCGGGCGGCACTTCGAACCGGACGGGCCGACGTCGCTGACGGAGTTCCGCGACCGCGCGGCAGCGGCGGCCTGGCTCGACGCCGAGCGGGGCAACTGGTTCGCGGCGCTACGGTCGGCCACCGCCGAGGGCCTGCACGAGCTGGTGGTCGAGGCCGTCGACGCGCTGCACTGGTTCTCCGACAGCCGGGTCCACCTCGACCTGTGGCCCGAGGTGTTCCGGTTGTCCGCCGAGTCCGCCGCCCGACTGGACGACCCCCGCACCGAGGCGGTCCATCTCAACTACCTGTCCTGGGCGCAGGCGATCTGCCAGCGGGCGTACGCCAGCAGCGTGGCCACCGCCGGCCGGGCGCTGGACCGGGCGGTCCGCGCCGGCGACCCGGCCCAGCAGGGCTGGGCGTTGCTCTACGCCGCCAGCGGCCACACCGGGCTGGGCGAGCACGAGGCGGCCCTGCGGCAGCGCCAACGGGCCTGGGTGCTGCTGCGCCGCGCGGCCGACCCGGAGGGTCTGCCACAGGCGATGGCCTCGGTCGGCTCCTCGCTGCTGGCGCTCGGCAGACCCGCCGAGGCGCTGCGGGTGCACCAGCGGACCAGAGATCTGCTCCGCGATCCGCACCATCCCATCGCGGCCTTCGCCCGGGCCGCCACCGACGCGTTGAACTGCCGGCGGATCGCCGACGACCTCGCCGCCCTCGGCCGGTGGCCGGAGTGTGTCACCGCCCGGCGGGAGGCGGTCGCGCGGCTGCGCGCCACCGCGATGCCGGCGACCGAGGCCGTGGCGGTGGCGGAGCTGGTCGAGGCGCTGCGTCGCACCGGGGAGACCCGGGAGGCCCCGGCGTACCTCAGGCGGGCGATCGAGCTGGCCGAGGAGTGTGACGATCCGGACCTGGCCGCTCGGGCCGCGACGCTGCTGGCCGCCTGCTCCCGCGACGACCTGACCGCCGGTCGGGATCAGGTGCCGGCGGCGACCCGGGCGAAGGCGCGTACCAGCGGGTGCGGCTCGTAACGGTGCCCCCGGCCGGCGGTGACCCAGCCCCGTTCGGCCAGGTCGAGCAGGCCCGCCTCGGCGGGGGCCGGACCGACCGGCCGGGTCAGCAGCAGGACGGCCCGGCGGGCGCGTTCCGGCAGCCCCGCGTACGTCCGCTCGAACGCGTCGCGGACCGACAGGTCCCCGGCGACCAGCGCGTCCAGGATCCGTTCCGGCCGGGCCAGCCGGTCGATCAGCCACTGCGCGCTCCACTGCGGCCGGGTGAGCAGCCGGTTGGCGGTGACCCGCAGCGCCAGCGGCAGGCCGCCGCAGCCGACGGCCAGGGTGGCGACCGCGGAGGTCGGTGCGGTGCCGCCCACCATCGCGGCGAGGGCGGTCCGTGCGTCGGCCGCCGGCAGCGGTGGCACCAGCCGCCGGTCGGTCACCGGGAGGTCGGTCAGCGGATGCCGGCCGGTGATCAGCGTGACGCCGAGGGCGTCCGCCGGCAGCAACGGACCGATCTGGCGGTCGTCGCGCACGTCGTCCAGCAGGACCAGGATCCGTCGGTCACGCAGCAGGTCGCGGTACGCCCCAATGGCCGCCGCGTCGGACCCGTGCGCCGCCACGTCGGCCGGTGACAGGACCCGTCGCGCGATGGTGGCGGCGGTGGCGTCCGCGACCGGGCCGAGGAACCGTACCCCGTCGGGGAACCGTTCGGCGAGGTCGGTGGCGGCCTGCACCGCCAACGCGGTCTTACCCGCCCCGGGCAGCCCGATCAGCTGCACCGTGGGGCGGCGGCCGAGCTGCCGGGCCAGCCAGGCGAGGTCGTCGCGCCGGCCGGTGAAGTGCGCGGTCACCCCGGGCAGGCCGGTGACCCCGGCGACCTGCCCGCCGGTCGGGCGGAGCTGCCCGGCGTCGGCACCGTCGAGACCCAGCGCCGTGCCCAGCGCCCGCAGGGTGCCCTGGTGCGGACGGCGGATCCGGTGCCGTTCGATCCCGCCGATCGTCCGGGCGCTCACCCCGGAGCGGACGGCGAGTTCCTCGATGGTCAGCCCGGCGGCCGTCCGCAGCGACCGGAGCCGATGGATCTGTTCCTGTGTGGTGTCCCGCACCCCGTACCCCCGTCAGGACGTCTGCTGTCCCGCCCAGTAGACGCCGCCGGGAAACCACCTGGGGTGAGGGTATCGTCACATCGCGTTCCGGTGCTGGTGGGGCGCGGGGCGGCCGTCGCCCGCCGTCCCGCCCTACGGGAGGCGGGACGGCGGACGGGGGTGGGACGGCGGGCGGGGCGGTCTCAGGCGGCCCCGACCCGCTGCCACTGCTGGTTGGCGCCGGTGCCGCAGGCGTACTGGATCACCCGTGCGCCGTCGGCGGTGGAGTAGCCGCTGACGTCGAGGCACCTGCCGCTGTGCCGGGCCACGATCCGGACGCTGCCCGAGCTGGCGTCGACGAGCTGCCACTGCTGGTCGGTGCGGCCGGTCTGGCAGGCGAACTGCTGTACCGCCGCATTGTCGGCGGTGGACCCGCCGGCCACGGTGAGGCACTTGTCGCTGTGCCGGGCCACGATCTGCCGGTAGCCGGACCCGACGTCCCGCAGTTGCCACTGCTGGTTGGTGCCGTTGTTGCAGGCGTACTGCGCCACCGTGGCGCCGTCGGCGCTGGACCGGTCGAGCACGTCCAGGCACTTGCCGCTGTGCCGGGGACGCAGTGTCTCGTAGGTGTAGCTGCCGGCGACCCCGGTGACCACGCCGGTGGCGGTGTCGATGGTGAGCTGCGGGTACCAGCTCATGGTGAGCGAGGTGGCGGAGGGGAAGTTCAGCGGCAGCCAGACGTACCGGGACTGGTTGACCGGGCCGCCCGTCGCGCCGGCCCACCGGTCGCCGAGGTAGAGGTACGACGTGGCGGCGCTGCCCTGCACCGGCAGCACGTACGCCGACTGCGAGTCGTAGGTGGTGCCGTCGGCGAAGTTGGTCGGGTTGGTCCAGGTGCCGCCGATGCTGCTGGCGGTGGCGTACCGGGCCTGGTTCGGCGACCAGCCGGTGGCGCCCGAGGTGACCAGGAAGTAGACCCCGTTGCGTTTGAACATCGCCGGGGCCTCCCGGTAGTTGTCCGGCCACAGCGTGCGGACCAGCGACGCGACCCCGGTGTAGTCGGGGGTGAGGCGGTAGATGTTCAGGTCGGCGTTGTTGCGGGTGGCCGAGATCAGGTACGCGGTGCCGTCGTCGTCGCGGAACACCGTCTGGTCCCGGGAGTCGTGGCCGAGCGGGCGGAAGCTGCCCAGGTAGCGGTAGTTGCCGTCGACCGTGCTGGAGGTGGCCACCGCGACCCGGGCCTGGTTGTAGTCGACGCCGTTCTCCCAGTGCATCCAGAGCACGTACTGACCGGTGCCGGCGTTGTAGATCACCTTCGGTCGTTCGATGTTGGCCGTCGCCAGCTCCCCGGCGGAGGACTGGGTGAGCACGTTGTTGCGGAACTCCCAGGTGCGCAGGTCGGTGGAGCGGTAGACCGAGACGTACCGGAAGGTGTTGTTGTCGTTGCGGTTCTCGCCGAACCAGTAGTAGTAGTCGCCCACCTTGATCATGCCGCCGCCGTGGGCGTGCACCCCGGCGCCGGCGGTGTCGGTGAACTGGGTGCCGTTGGTGACGGTGACCGGCGCGGCCCGGGCCGCGGGGGCCGGCAGGGTGAGCGGGACGAGCAGGGCCGCGCAGGCGGCGAGGGCGAGGACGAGCCGTCGGAGGGTGGTGGGGTGGGGCGCGGCAGGCATGGGCCGCCTCCTCTTACGGTGGACGCGAGGTGCCCGCGGGGACGTGCGGGCCGTGATTTCGACCCTCACGATAGGCCGATGTACCGTCACATGCCCATATGTCAATGTGACAGACATCGATATGTTGGGGTGGCGGGGAGGGTGTCCCGGGTCACCTCGGTCGGCGAGGTGGTGTCGATCGTCGGGATGGTTGCCAATGATCTACGTCACATTGTGAAGGGTTCTCGCAGTGTCCGGCACGGAAGGCACGTTCCGGGCCTAATCCCTTTTCCGCACCCCACATTTCACCACCGAAGGTCCCTGTGAGGTGGTTCGACGGCCGCCGAGGAGAGTGGATCCGTGACCCAGTGTGATCGCTTGTCACCCCGTGTGGTCGGTCCGGGTTTGCTTGCCCTCCGACAACGACCGTCTCGGTTTGTGCCGCTCACTACCCTGACCGATGATCCAGTGCCTGGGTACCGTCGACAGCGATAAGGGCTTCAGATGAGCAACAGTCACCCTCCGTACGGAGAACAGCCGGATCCGAACGTCACGCCGTGGAGCGGGCCACCGGCCCCGGCCGCCGGTTACCCGGCGTACGGCCAGCCCGGTCAGGCCCCGCAGTACGGCCAGGCCCCGCAGTTCGGTGTTCCGGTGCCGCCGCCCAAGTCGAACCGCGGTCTGGTCATCGGCCTGATCGTCGGCGCGGTGGTCCTCATCCTCGCGCTCTGCGGCGCCGGCATCGGGCTCGCCCTGGTCGGCAACGACGACGAGCCCGACCCGACCCCGACGCCGACCGCGGCCACCAACCCGGGGCCCGGCACCGACACCTCGGCCAGCCCGCAGCCGTCCGACCCGCCGACGGAGCAGCCGAACAACAACAACAACGCGGTGACGGCCCGCTACTCCAGCGACCTGTCGTCGGTCTGCGACGGCAGCCCGATCCTCAACGCGGCCACCTACAGCGGCCCGGCCACGGCCAAGGCGTACGTCTTCTCGAACAACCCCGAGCGGCCGACGTTCTGGTCGTCGAAGCTGGTCGGCTCCGACAAGCGGTACTACGCCAAGTCGGCGGACTTCACCACCGTGTCGGTGGTCGGCTGCATGTCGATGGTCCCGGGCAGCGAGGGTGCGCCCAAGAAGTGCGACTACAAGGCGAGCGACGGCAAGAACGTCAGCGTCTCCTACATCTCCTCGCGCTACCAGCTCACCTTCTACGCCGCCAAGACGGCCGAGAAGATCGGCGACGGCGGGACCGTGAACGCCCCGGCCACCCGGTGCCCGAGCTTCATCTCGTACAACAAGACGACGATGAAGGCGTACGCGGCGCCGGACAGCGGAACCATCGAGGCCGCCCTGGACAAGTTCCTGTCCTGACCGGCTCCTGACGGCGGTGCCGGGGGCGGGAGGAATCCTCCCGCCCCCGGCCTCCCGCCCCCGGCCTTCCGCCTCCCGCCGGATCAGGTGTTGACCGGCCGGCGGGCGACCAGCAGCACGTGCGTCACCGGCCAGTCCAGCGCTGCGCCGTCCACCCGGCTCAGCGCGGCGCTCGGCGCGAGCCGGTGGGTGACGATCCAGTCGTTGCGGTACGGGCCGCTGGCCGGGTCGACCTCGAAGCCCACGTCGGCCAGCAGGGCCTTCCAGTCGGCCCACTCCAGCCCGCAGAACTCCTCCTGCGTCTCGGACAGCCAGTTGTCGGTGTAGTCCTTGCGGGTGAGGAAGTCCATCGCCGAGCCGAGCAGCAGCTCGACCAGCCCACCGGTGCCGTCGTCGACCGGCCGGAACCCGAACGGGAACCGGTAGTCGACGGCGAACTGGTCCAGCCGGGCCCGGGTCGACAGCCCGGTGAGGTGCGCGGCCACCTGGTCGGCCGGCAGCGACGCCAGATCCTCGCGGGGGCGGGCCGGGTTGGCCCCGTCGGTGGTCGACAGCCGCAGCCGTACCGTCCGGTCCCGGCCGTCCGGCCCGCACACGTCACTGTTGATCCACACCCCGCCGGGCACCGTGTGCTCGTAGATGGCCTGCACGAACCGGCGCAGCGACGCCATCCGGTCGCCGTACGACCAGATCTCGTGGGTCAGCGCGAACGTCAGCGTGGTGTCCACCGAGCGGGGCGCGAACACCGCCCCGCCGAGCACGTTGCGACGGTAGAAGAACACGTTCGGGTTGGTGAAGAAGCCCTGCGCCTTCTTGTGCACGCACTCCTCGTACAGGTGCCGGGCCACCTCGACCCCGATCAGGTCGCTCTCCCGCAGCGTCGGCTCCCGGTCGGCCAGCTCCAGCACCGCGCCCGCGCCGCAGCCGACGTCGACGATCCGGCCGGGCCGCACGTGCTCGCGCACCGTCGCCCACTTGCGCTGCGCCGCGTCGGCGAACGCCTCGGCGTACGTCCGGTAGTCGCGGGTGGCGGTCAGCCCGCCCTCGTCGCCGACCACCGGGTCGTTGACCACCGAACGGACCAGGTCGTCGAGCCGGTAGCGGGCGTAGACGTCGAGGGTGGCCGGGTGGGCCAGCTCCCGCCACGACGGGTCGTCGGCGGCCAGCCGCAACAGCACGTCCCAGGGCCGGGCGGGGCTCGGGTCGACGTCAGCCTCCACCCCGGCGATCGGGAACCCCAACCGGGCGTACATGGCGGCGACCTGCGGCGTCGAGCAGGCGACCACGGTGTTCTCCGGGGTCAGCTCCAGGCCTGCGGTGGCCGCCACGTTCTTGAGGGTGACCTCGGCGAACCGGTCGGTCTCGGCGGTGTCGAAGACCGGCACCACCACCGACCGCAGCCCGGCCAGCACGCTGAACCGTTCGATCGCCGCCTCCCGCCGGTGGTAGGGGACCGGGTTGCGGCGGGTGTTCTCGTGGTTGGCCGAGGTGACCGCCCAGACCACGGTGACGTCGGCGGAGCGGTCGACCGGGCGGCCCCCGGCTGCGGCGTCGTGGTCACGTTCGGTAACACCGTGTCCACCGTCGGGGGTGTCGTGGTCGCCACCGGTGGCGAACCGGTGTAGATAGTCGGCCTGGAACCGGGTCAGCAGGTGATGTCGGCCGGGAAACAGCAGGTAGCGGGGCATCCCCCGTTCCTAGCCGATGCGCGGTGCCCGGCTCCGCGCGGGGTGGGGGACGCGGCTCCGCGTGGGGTGCCGGGACGGTGCGTGCCGCCCGGAGCGGGTGCGGGGGCGACGCCGTGCGACGCCGCCCCCGCCCCGTCCGGCGTCAGCCGACGACGGAACGTAGCGGAACCTGCGCGGCCCGCAGGGTTCGCACCAGGTCACCCAGGAACGGGTGCTCGTCGATCTGGAGACCCGCCGGGTTGGGGATCACCAGGTAGGCCGAGCCGCCCGCCACCGCCACCCGCGCGGTGTCGGTGTACCGCTCGACGATCGCCTCGGTCCGGGCCAGGTCGCCGGCGGCCACCTGGAGGGTGAACGGCCGCCACTGCCCGCCCAGGTTCTCGGTGACCGGGGCGGCCGCCGCGGCGGCCCGCGCCGGGTCGACCCGCACCGGCGACGCCGTCCGGGCCGACGTGCCGGTCGCCGGGTACAGCAGCGCGTTGGCCACCAGGTGCAGCCCACTCTCGTTGTACGCCCGGAACAGCGGGTTGAACGCAAACAGCACCGCCCGCCCGGCCCCGGTCGGCTCGTCCACCACCGCGACCGTGCCCTTGAGCGCGTCACCCTGCACGGTGTAGCCGTTGGCCCAGAAGGTGTCCCCGCTCGGGTAGCGCAGCACGTTGCGGCCGGTGCTGCTCGGGGTGAGGATCGGGTCGTTGTTGTTGAACTCGAAGTCCTCCGCCGGCCGGCCCAGCCCGACGGGGCTGTCCGGGTCCACGTCGACCCGCAGGTGCGAGCCGATCACCGTGTAGCCGGTCGGCTTCGGCTTCTCGGTGGTCGAGGTGAGACCGGCGGCGCGGGCCATCCGGGTGCCCTCGTTGCGCAGGCCCAGGTAGGTGTGGCCCTGGGCGATCCAGGCGCGCAGGTTGGCCTGCCCGGTCGCGGTCAGCCCGCCGGTCGCGTTGCTGCCGTCCGGCACCAGCAGCACCGTGCGGCCGGTGAAGGCGGGGGTGTTGTCGTTGATGTCGGCGGTGGTGACCGGGGTGAGGTCCAGGCCCCACCGCTTGCCCAGCACGTACCGGGCCTCGCCGTGCGAGCCGGAGGTGGTGGAGATGCCGGTGCCCTGGAACAGGCCGACGTCCGGCCGGCTGATCGGGGTGCCGACCGCCGCCGTGGTGTACGGGGTGAGCGTGACGCCCAGCTTCTTGGCCGTGGTGTTCAGCTCCGGCGTCAACGCGCCGGCCGGCATCCCCACCTCGCCGCTGTCCAGGTCCCGGACCAGCTGCACGTCCTTGCCCAGCAGGGTGAAGGTGAACTCGGCCGCGGCGGCGGAGTCCAGCGCGTAGGTGTAGGAGCCCTTCAGCGGCGGCGCGGCCAGGATCTTGCCGCCCCCGGTGTTCTGGATCTTGTCGATCAGCTCGGCGTTGGGCTTGACGTCCGCCCCGGTGTAGACGGCGTTCACCCCCATCAGCAGCGGGTTGCTCCACGACGACACGTCGTAGAAGTACGGGAACGGCGTGTACGGGTCCTCACCCATGATCGCCTGGATCCAGTGCTTCTGCGGCTGGTTCATCGGGATCCAGTACGACCCGACCGGGACGGTCAGGTTGGTCGCCGACCGGCCGCCGAAGAGCTTCGCGGTGGGCAGCTTGACCGCCTTCTTCACCTGGTAGACCTCGACGTCCATCCGGCGCAGCCGCTCGACGAGCTGGCGGGCGTCGGCGAGCTGCCGGTCGGGCAGCAGGAAGTACGACCTGATGCTCTGCTCCGGCACCGGGAACTGCACGGTGTTGGTCGGCTGGACCACCTCGTTGGGCTCCAACGTGCCGGCCCGGCCCTGGGCGAGCGCGTCCTTCCAGACCTTGAACCAGCCGTTGAGCACCTCCCGCTTGTGCGCCGCGGCCCAGCCCAGCGTCGACCACTGGGTGTGGAACTGCTGCTGCACCCGGTCGGCCACCGCCGACGAGCTGCCCTTCTCGAAGGTCATCCCGGCGGCCCCGAAGCCGGCGGCCGGCACGGTGTCGCCGTACCCCATGAAGAACAGGTCGTAGGTGGAGTAGTTGAAGTAGCACTCGGTGGTCACCGTGGCGTCGCACGCGCCGTTGTAGCCGAAGCCGGCCTTGTTGGCCTCGCCGATCCGGTTGATCCAGTCCACCGCCTCACCGGCGATCTCGTGGTGGATCGGGTCGGCGTTGGGCGGGAAGAAGTACTGCCGGCCGCCCATCTCGTGCGCGTCGATGAAGACCTGCGGCGGGTACTTCCGCATCAGTTCGAGCTTGCCGTCGGTCTCCTGCTGGGTCCGGGCGAACCAGTCCCGGTTCATGTCGAAGCCGTACTCGTTCTGCCGGCGGCTGGCGTCGCGGCCGTCCGGGTTCTGCGTCGGCACGATGATGGTGATCAGGTTGTCGTTGCGCTGCTGGACCTCGCAGGACAGCCCGGCGGCCAGCTCGTACAGCGTCTTGAGGGCGGCGTCGGTGCCGCTCTTCTCGCCGCCGTGCACGTTGGCGGTGACCCAGACGATCGCCGGGGCCGCCTCGGCGATCTCGCCGGCCCGCTGCTGGTCCACCACCCGGGGGTCGCGCAGCGAGCGGACGTCCTCGGCGATGCCCTTGAGCACGGCCGGTCGGACGTTGCTCTCGTTGGACACGATCGCGTACGGCAGCGGCTGGCCCAGCACGCTGCTGGCCAGCACGCCGGTGACGACCCGCTTCGAGGCGGTGTCCACGGCGGCGAGGTAGCCCCGCACCTCCTCGTTGGTGACCACCCGCTCCTGGCCGGTGCCGAGCGGGAAGCCGAGGAAGCTCTCCGGGGTGGGCACCGAGGCCAGTCGGTCGGTGGGATCGGTGCTGCAGGTGGCCGGGGGAGCGGCGGTGGCCGACGGACCGGCCACCAGGGGGGTCATTCCGGCCAGTAGGACGATTGCGGTGGCGCTCGCCAACCGTCTGCTGGAATGCAGTGTGGAGCGGAGTCCGGCAGTTCGCATGGGTGTCCCGTTTCCCTTCCCGGGAAATGAATCGAGGGTGCCCGGAGCGTATGACCTGCGCTTTCGGGTGGTCAAGATTCACAATCGGTGACCGGTACGCGATTCGCCAATTGCCCCACACCCGCTCGAACGCGGGCGATTGATGGCGAGTCGACGTCCACTCCGGACCCTGGTCCGTCCCGGGAAACCCGCGCCGTGAGCCTGATCATATTCAACGCCGTCGACCCGGTGGGGGGCGGTCCCGGCCCGCCGACGGCGGGCCGGGACCGGGCGGTCAGCGCACCCGGACGAACACCGGGTTGGAGTAGAACCACAGGTCGCTCCACGGGCTCTCCAACCCGTCGGCCAGCGGCTCGGCCTCGTCGGTGCTGGTGCCGCGTACCCGCAGGTAGCTGTCGGCGTCGACGTTGCGCAGGGTGTGCCGGATGACGCACTGCGCGCCCTGCTGTCGCCAGTCGCGTGGACCGAACCGGGCCACCACGGCGGTGGTCGGATTGGTGTCGGCGTCCCGGTCGACGCTCGGGCCGGTCACCCGGCCGACGATCAGGTCCACCCGGCGGACCTGCGGCCGGTCGCCGTTGGCGTTCGTGCCGGCCGGCGGCCGGAACCGGATCTCGACCTCCACGTCGGTGCGGTCGCGGCGGCTGACCGTGATGGTCTCGCCCGAGCCGGCCGAGCGCCCCTGGCTGCCGGCGGTGACGTCGAGCCGGGTGATCAGGTCACCGGTGGTGACGAAGATCCGCCCGTGTCGCAGCCCGTCCATGATGTCGTGGTACTCCTGGCGGGCCAGCACGTAGGTCTTGCTGTACTCGCCCGGCCAGAAGTCGGTGCCGCCCCGGGTCCAGTGCACGTGCGAGTCGGAGGTCGCGGTGATCCACCACCGCCGCCCCTCGCCCAGCAGCGCGTCCCACAGCCCGCCCACCCGGGCGGTCGCCTGGTCGTAGCCGCCGTAGGTCGGGTGGTTGCCGTAGCCGCCCCGGGCGCTGCCGTTGAGCGGCCCCGCCTGGTGCCCGGGGGCGCCCTCGAAGCCGACGTAGACGTCCGGGGCGGCGTCGTTGCCGTTACGGAACTCGTGCGGGAGATCCTGCCCGTAGACCCCCAGCCCGGTCGCCGAGCGGGAGGTGTGGTGGGCGATCACCAGCGGCTTGTGCGGCATGGTCCGGGCCACCTTGAGAAACTCCACCATCTTGGCCTCGGTGTCGCGGCTCGGGTCGGCGGGGAACGGATCCCGCTTGGCGAACCGGCTCTCCAGCTCGAAGAGCTGCTTCGCCTCGTCGGCGTGCCGGGGGATCATCAGGGTGTGGTGGTCCATCGCCGGGGCGTCGAACTCCATCCCCCAGAACTGCAACACCTCGGGCACCAGCCGGCGGGACCGCAGTAGATCGGGGTACGCCAGCTCCAGGTTCACCTTCGAGTGTGTCGGCCCACCGTGGTCGGTGCACATCGCCCAGGTCAGCCCGAAGTTCTTCGCCATGATCGCATTGGTGACGATCGGGTAGACCGCGTCGGCGCCCTTGCGGAACGTCGGCGGGTTCGTGGTGGTGTCGAAGTCCCCGCTGTACTCGGAGTGGATGTGGTGGTCACCGGCCCGCCAGACCCGGCCGTCG
Organism: Micromonospora sp. WMMD714; assembly: GCF_029581315.1. Taxonomy (NCBI): domain Bacteria; kingdom Bacillati; phylum Actinomycetota; class Actinomycetes; order Micromonosporales; family Micromonosporaceae; genus Micromonospora; species Micromonospora sp. WMMD714. Next base: position 5,373,712 of record NZ_CP120744.1, on the reverse strand, counting down.
GGCCGACCCGCGCCGGCCTGCGCCGCCTCCTGCCGGTCCGGGTCGGCGTGCGCCGCCTCGGCCCCCACGAACGGGCCGGCGGCGGCGAGCGTCGCACCGACACCCGCGTACTTCACCAGTTGGCGACGCGACAGCTGACCGCCTGTGGCGTCCTCGGAATCCCTGTCCTGCACTGCGGAGCCCTTCGCTCGATCCGGTGGTGACCGTGTCGATCACGAAGCCTGCGAGAGGGTGGTGAACAACCGTTGCACGGTGGTCGGGACCGGGATGAACGATGCCTGGCCAGCGAAGCGCCGTCGCCGCTACCGGGACCAGGCCCCCGTCGCACAGCGCGACGGGGGCCTGGCCGGACGATCGGATCGCGGGGTGCCGCCCGGCCGCGGTGCCCGGGCGGCCCGGACGGATCAGTTGCAGGTGGTGCCGTTGAGGGTGAACGGCGCCGGGGTCGCGGGAGCGCCGTTGGCGGTGAAGCCGAAGCTGACCGCCCCGTTGGTCGGGATGCTGGCGTTGTGGCTCTCGTTGGTCACCGTGACGTTCGCCCCGGTCTGCTGGAAGACACCGTTCCAGTGGCCCTGGACCGACTGACTGCCGGGGAAGGTCCAGCCGAGCGACCAGCCGCTGACCGCCGGGCCGTCGTTGTAGACGGTGACGCTGGCGTTGAAGCCGGTGCCCCACGAGTCGGTCACCACGTACGACACCCGGCAGGTGCTGGCCAGGGCGGTCGCCGGCCGGATGTCGCCGTAGTCGTCGCGGGCGGTGGCGAAGTCCTGGAAGCCGAAGCCGGGACCGGCCGACCGGGTGGTGGTGCCGGCCGCCAGGACGGTGCCGTTGGCGTTGACGGCGTAGACCGGCCCGCCGCTGTCCCCACCCCGTGCCGACTCGTCGCCGTCGAGCTGGGTCGCCTCGACCAGGTCCTCGATGTCGTCGTAGTGGAAGTCGACCCGCAGGTTGCAGACCGGTCCGCCGATCTCGCCGGCCGAGGTGTACCCCGACTGGCAGAGCAGCTGGCCGGGGACGACCTGGGTCCACCCGGTCACCTGGGCGCGTACCTCGTCGTTCTGCCCACCGACGTAGATGTGGCTGCCCGGCGAGGAGGTGGAGACCAGCATGGTGTCGTGGTCGTCGTTGCTGGCGACCGAGTAGCCGATCAGCGTGCCGGTGTTGGTGTTCGTGTTCCAGCCGACGTGCCACGGCTGACCGATCGGGCCGCAGTGCTCCGCGGTGAGCAGGTAGCCCACGTTGGTGGTGTAGTTGCGGACACCGAAGCCGGCGGTGCAGGCGTAGGTGGTCAGGCCGATGCCGATCCCGCCGTCGTACGGTGCGGAGTCGTTGTACCGGGACCGCTCGACCATCCGCTCGCGGACCACGGTCCGGGTGCTGACCCCGGTCGCCGGCAGCTTCGGCTGCCTGGCGCCGATCTTCGGGTCGACCGCGACCTCGATGCCGGATCCGTCGGTACGCAGCCGGACGGCGTGGGCGGCGTCCTTCGGGTCGGCGTCCACCACGGGGGCGATCTTCGCCGCCGCCTTCTTCAACTCGGTACGGGAGTACGTGGCCCCGACCACCTCGACCGGGGCGGTGTGCCGCGCGGTGGCCACCGCCGCCGCGACGTCACCGGGCAGGGCGCCCTTCCACCAGAGCGTGACGTGGTCGTCCACCAGCCCGATGCCGGCGTAGCCGCGCGGCGTGCCGGCGTCCACGGCGGTACGCACGATGTTGGCGGCGTCGACCAGCGGGGCCTGGGCGAGCATCCGGTCCCGGGTCTGCGCCGGGATCAGGTCGAGAATGGAGCGGCCGTCCTCGGCCGTCGGCGTCGTCGCCGACGGTGCGAACGGCTGGCTGGGCGCGGCGTGTGAGGGCGCCGTCAGCGGACCGGCCAGCACCATGGTGCCGAGCAGCACGCCGGCGACCACCGAACGGGGGGTCGCTTTCCAGGTTTGCGTCATGACGACGAGTCAAGTGATCCCGGACCGCCGGAAACAGGCAGAAGCATCGGCAAGAATCCCGCCGGACCGTCGGCGGTGCTCCGGCCTGCCCTCCACCTGTCCTCCGGCGGGCATGGGACATCTCACACGACCCGGATCGGGACGCCCGTCGACCGCGTTACCGGCAGCCGTCCACCCGGTTCCCCCTCACCGGAGGTGACCCTGTTCCGGGCCGCTCAGCAGGGCGGCGACCGCCTGCGCGGTGGCCGGATGCCCGGCCAGCAGCGCCGGCACCGCCGCCCCCACCGGGTCGGCGGGTGGCGCCGACCAGTCGCCGTCGCAGCCGAGCAACGTGGCCACCGCGTCGAGGGCCGCCGGGTGCGCGGCGAGCAGGGTGTGCACCTGACCCACCGGTACGCCCCGGTGCGCCGTCGGCGCGGGTGCGGCGGCACCCGATCCCCGCCACGGCGGCACCCAGGCGTCCAGCTCGGGCAACGTCCCCGGGAAGGTGCGCGCGGCCTCCCGGACCAGCACCGGCACGAGTTCCGGGCCGTGCTCCCGCAGGGTGGTGATCAGGGTGGGCAGCCAGGGCAGCAGCACCGGGTCGGGCAGCCGGGCGAAGGCGCTGGACATCGTCTCCACCACGAACGGGGCGAGCCCCGGCACCGGTTCCAGCGCGTGCACGAAACCGGAGAGGTAGCGCGGGAAGGCGGGCACCACCAGCGGGTTGGCCAGCAGGCCCGTGCAGCGCTCCCGCAGCTCGGCCAGCGGCAGCAGGCCGAGGTGGTGGCGGGCCGCCCAGACCAGGGCGACCTTCGCCGGTGCCTCCGGATGCGACTGGGCGACCGCGAGTTCGAGCTGGGACCGGTCACAGCCCAGGGAGAGCGCCAGGCTCTCCATGCTGAACAGGAAGCCCAGCATCGCCCCCACCTGCCGGACCCCGGTCTCCTCCTCGACGAACGCGGTCGGCAGCAGCGTGCAGTAGTGCGCGTAGCCGGTCGTCACGAACGCCTCGCACCAGGCCGGCAGGGTCGGTGCGGTGGCCCGGTGGTGGGCCAGCAACCGACGGATCCGCCGCAGCACCTCCGGGGCGTCGTCCACCGTGCGCTCGGTGGACAGCAGCTCCACCGCCCGGGTGCCCAGCTCGTCGACCAACCGGGGGCTGTGCAGCAGCCGGATGGCGTCCTCCACGGCGGCCAGGGCACCGGCGGCGGTCGCGTCCGGACCCCGTACCGACCGGCGCAGCCGCTGCTCCAGCACCTGCTCGACGGTCACCCCCTCGTACCCCAGCTCGATCAACGCCCGCTGGTGGCGACCGAGCGCCAGGTCCCAGCTCTCCTGGATCGACCGGTGCCCCAGCCGGCGCTCACCCATGATCGGGCGGACCGCGTCGCCGGGAAGGAGGTGCCGCAGGATCCACAGCAGATCCGAACAGCCGGCCAGCCCGGGGTCGGCGTGCAGGTCGAGCAGGGCCCGCCCGATGGTGCGCTTCTCCAGGTCCAGGCCGAGCGGCTCGAGCCGGTCGAGCACGTCGCGGGCCAGCGGAGGCAGGGCGTCGTAGCCGACCTGCCCGATCCGGTCCCCGCCGAGCAGGATCTCGCAGAGCCGCCGCACGTCCCGCCGGCCCGGTACGACGTCCTTCTCGATGCAGGTCACCGCCGCGTCGGCGAAGTCGTACGGGGTCGGGCGGGCCCGGTTGCGCAACCCGGCCAGCAGGATCGAGGTCTCGAACACCGCGATCGCGTCGGCGGTGCTGGCCAGGTAGCCGTTGCGGCGGGCCAGCCGCACGATGTCCACGCACCAGCCGCGCAGCTCCGCCTCGTCCAGCCCGTCGAGGTGCGGGGGCGCGGCGAGGAACCCGGTGAGCCGGTCGGCGACCGGACCGGCCGGCGCGACGACCGGCGGGACGGCCTTGCGCCGGCCCCGGCCGGCCTTGCCGCCCCGTTGACCGTCGAGCCGGTACGGTGCCGGACCCGACCCGCCCACCGCCTTGGTCCAGGTGGCGGCGGCGATCGACACCGACCCCGGGGCGAGGCCGAACTGCGCCTCGATGGCCGAGTGGCTCGACGGGATCAGCCCGTACCGCCAACGGGTGCCGGTACGGGGGGTGATCGCGAAGTCCGGGGCGGGGGAGTCCAGGCCGAACTGCTCGACCCGGCTGGCGGCGTGGAAGGCGCCGCACACGTACAGGCAGTCCGCCGGATCGGCTCCGGACGCGGCGAGGTGCTGCCGCATCCGGGTCCACATGTAGCGCTCCCGGTCCTCGTCCCGGTCGGTGCGGTCCGACCCGGCGGGGCGCAGCCGGCGGAACAGGCTGCCGATCAGCACCATCACCTGCCGGTAGGTGTCGTGGTCGGCGGCGGCGAGGGGCCGCTCGACGTACTGGTCCCACCACTCCGACCAGTGCCGCACCTTCCCGTGGTGCAGCAGGAACGCCTCCAGCTCGGCGAACCGGGGCCGCAGGTCACCGATCTCCACGCCGACCGCGTCGCCGTGCAACGCGGCCTGCTCGCCCGCGCCGCCGGCCGCCGCGGTGGCCGCCGCCGGGCCGCCGTCGTCCACCGGCCCGCCGTCGCCGGCCGGGCTGTCGTCCGCCGGAGCGGCGTCGTGGCGCGGGGACCACTGGAAGACGTGGTCGGTGGAGCGGTCCACCAACACCAGCTCCACCCCCGGCGTCTCCAAGGCGTACGCGATCGCCTGGTACTCGGCGGACGCCTCGGTGACCGGCGCGACGACGCTGAGCGGACCCCACTCGGCGGGGAAGCCGTCCAGCTCGGAGGCGAACGCCTGCACCGCCACCGGCAACCGGCAGTTGCGCAGCTCACCGAGGAGCGGCTGGAGATCCTCGCAGAGCTCCAGGTAGATCACCTTGGGCTGCTTGTGCCGCAGCCGGCGTACCATCGCCAGCGCCGAGGCCGGCGAGTGGTGGCAGACCGGGAAGATCTCCAACCGCTCGCCCAGCGCCCGGTCGACGTCGTCGACGATGCCGGTGAGGATGCCGGCCAGCGCGTCGGCCGAGCCGGCGAAGGTGGCCGCCGCGTCGGTGAGCTGCTCCCGCAGCGCCCCGAACGGGCCGACGACCACCCCGTCGACGGCGGTCGGGTCCGGGGCGACGGCGGCGCTCCCGGCCGGGGCGTCGGTGCGGGCGTCGGCGGTCGTCACGACAGCGAGGCGATCGCCTGGCGGCCACCGTCGAGGAAGCCCGCCCAGTCCGCGCCGTCCTTCTTGGCCCGGGGCTCCACCACCCCGTGCAGGTACTTGTTGAGGATGGCCAGGTCCTCCGGGCTGCGGCGGGCCAGCGAGCCCATCAGCGACCCGGCCAGCGTCTCCGGCCGCAGCACCCGGTCACCGAAGAACTGGCTGTGCAGGATGGCGTCCTCCAGCACGCCGATCTGCTCGGCGGTGGACAGCGCCGACTCCAGCTTCTCGTCGTCGCTGGTCGCCGACGCGGCGGCGGCCCGCAGGTCGGCGAAGCTCTGCAACAGGATGTCCAGCAGGGTGGGTGGCACGTCCAGCTCGATGCGGTGCCGGCGCAGCAGCTCCTCGGTACGGAACCGGACGATCTCCGCCTCGCTGCGCTTGTTGGTGACCACCGGGATCCGGACGAAGTTGAACCGGCGCTTCAACGCCGACGACAGGTCGTTGACACCCCGGTCCCGGCTGTTCGCGGTGGCGATGATGGAGAAGCCGGGCTGGGCGAAGACGATGTTGTCGTCGTTCAGCTCGGGGATGGAGACGTACTTCTCCGACAGGATGGAGATCAGCGCGTCCTGCACGTCGCTGGTGGAGCGGGTCAGCTCCTCGAAACGGCCCACCACGCCCTGCTCCATCGCCGTCATGATCGGCGACGGGATCATCGACTCGCGGGACTGCCCCTTGGCGATGACCATCGAGACGTTCCAGGAGTACTTGATGTGGTCCTCGGTGGTGCCGGCGGTGCCCTGCACCACCAGCGTCGAGTTGCGGCAGATCGCGGCGGACAGCAGCTCGGCCAGCCAGCTCTTGCCGGTGCCGGGGTCGCCGATGAGCAGCAGGCCCCGGTCCGACGCCAGGGTCACGATGCTGCGTTCGACGAAACTGCGGTCGCCGAACCACTTCTGCGGGATCTGCCGGTCCAGCCCGTCGGCCCGTTCCGAGCCGAGGACGAACAGCCGCACCATGCGTGGGCTCAGCCGCCACGAGAACGGCTTCGGGCCGGTGTCGACCGACTCCAGGTAGTCGAGTTCGTCGGCGTACTTGACCTCGGCGGGGGCACGCAACATCTCGGACATCAGGGGTGATTCTCCTAGGTGAGGAAGTTCTTGAGCTCGAAGACGAGTTTGCGGATGTGACCGGAGAGGACCGGGGTGCCCAGGTCCTTGAGGCGCTGCCGGAACCAGGGGTTGACGCTCTGCTGGCCGGAGCTGCTGACCGAGCCGACCGGGATGAACCGCACCCCGGAGCGGTGCACCGCCTCGATGCCGTCGAACAGCGGCTGGGAGCGGTCGAACTCGTAGAAGTCCGAGATCCACACCATCACCGTGTTCCGCGGCTCGACGATCTTGGGGCGGGCCATCGCCATCGCCACCGGCCCGTCGTTGCCGCCGCCGAGCTTGGTGCGCAGCAGCACCTCGAACGGGTCGTGCACCCACGGGGTCAGGTCCAACGCCCGGGTGTCGTACGCGATGAGGTGCACGTCGACCTTGGGCAGCCCGGCGAAGATCGAGGCCAGGATGGTGCAGTTGACCATCGAGTCGACCATCGACCCGGACTGGTCCACCACCACGATCAACCGGGACGGGGTGGTCTTGCGGGCGGTCTGCCGGTAATAGAGCCGGTCGACGTAGAGGCGCTCGTCCTCCGGGCTCCAGTTGGTGAGGTTCTGCCAGATGGTGCGGTCGAGGTCGAGGTTGCGGAACACCCGCTTCGGCGGCACCGACCGGTCGATCGTGCCGACTGTGGTCTGTTCGACCTGGGTCCGCAGCACCTCGGCGACCTCGTCGACGTACCGCCGGATCAGCGCCTTGGCGTTGGCCAGCGCCACCCCGGACAGGTTCGCCTTGTCCCGCAGCAACTGCTCGATCAGCGACATGCTCGGGGTGAGCTGGGCGGCCAGCTTCGGGTCGGCCAGCACCTCCCGCAGGTGCATCCGGCGGACCAGGTCGCCCTCCAGACCGGCGAGGGTGCCGCCCAACCCGGTGCCGCCCTGCCGCCGCAGTTCTCCCGGATCGCAGCCGAGCGCCTGCTCGAACCAGCCGGCGTCGGCCTGCCAGCGGGCCAGCTGGCCGGCGCTGACCGGTCCCGACCCGGTGCCGAAGACGTTGAGCAGCAGCTTCGACACCAGCGCGGCCCGGCGCACTTCGGCCTCGCCGGGCCGGTGCGCCCCGCCGCCGCCGTCGTCGTCGGCCTGGCCATCGTCCGCGTGGCCGTGGTCCGGGCCGCTACCCCCGGCGGGGCCGGCGTTCCCGGTCGTATCGGCGTTTCCGGCCGGGTCGGTGCTCCCGGCCGGGTCGGGGGCGAGTAGGCCGCGGAGTTCGTCGGCGAGCGCCGGGAAGCGCTGCACGACGGTGTCCACCGACACGGTCGGGTCCAGTAGCGTGGCGGGCAGGCCGAGGTCGTCGACCACGGCCACGCTCGCCGACTCCAGCGTGGGCTGCTCGTCGGGGTCGAACAGCCGCCCCAGCAGCCGCCAGTAGAGCACCTGCCGGCGGTTGGCGGCGGCGAGGTCATCCGGGGTCACCGGGTCGTCCGCCGGCACGGCGGCACCCGGGGTCGGGGCATCGGTCGTCGGGGTGGGGTCGCTCATCGGCGCAGCAACCGTCCCGCGCGCTCGCGCAGCACGGCCACGGCGTCGCCCGCCCTGGCCTCGGCCTTCGCCACCTTCGGGTCGGTCACCCCGTCGGCCCAGTCGCCGTTGTGCGCCTCCACCGGCCGGCGTTTGACGGTGGCCCGCACCGCGAGCGGCTGCACCCACCACCGCCCGTCGTCCCAGCGCAGCAGGCCCAGGCAGGTGGACGAGGCGGCGACCAGCGCGGGGGTGAGCGGACCCGCCGTGGGTAACCGGTCGACGGCGACCGCGAGGCGGTGCCCGTCGAGGTCGAGGGTCAGCCCGTCGTCGTGCACGGTGTAGCCCTCCAGCAGGACCGGCTCGGCGATCGCCGCCGGGTGCCGGTCCAGCGGTGGGACCGCCGTCGCCGTCGCCGCGCCGAGCAGCACCCGGGCGGTGGCGAACGGGTCGGCGGGCTCGCCCGCCTGCGCCTGCCCGTCGACCCAGAGCAGGTCGCCGCCGTGGGCCGGCAGGTCGGTGACGGTCAGCGCCCGCCGTTGGGCGATCGCGGTGAGCAGCACGGGGTACGCCGACAGCAACCGCCACACCGCCGGCCCGCCGATGGTGGCGACCTTGGCCGCGCCCACCGTCACCCGGACCAGCCGGGGCGTCCCGGTGCCGGTCGGTTCGAGGATCGCGTGCAGTTGCACCTGGACGGCGGTCTCGTGTTCGTGGACGTCCACCCCGAGCGGCAGCAGCCGCCCGCTGACCCGCTCCGGGTCGACGGCGGTGGCCCCGGTCGGCCCGTCCTGGGCCAGCAGCACGCCCCGGGACCACAGGTCCGCCCAGCGACGCACCGGCACCCGGGGCATGCCGGCCACCGGCAGCCCGGCCCGCAGCTCGGCGGCGAGCCCGTCGAGCAGCACCGCCAGCCGTCGGGCTCCCGGCTCGGCCAGCGCGGTCTCGACCGGCGTGCCGACCGCGGAGAGCAGCTCGTGGTCGACACCGTGCCACCCGGCGAGGGCCGTCTCGTGCAGCCAGGACCGGGCGGCGGCGCGGGCGGGGGAGGCGTCGGTCGGCTCGTCGGCCGGCGACGGCCACGCCGCCCGGTCCCGCCCGAGGGCGGTGTCGAGCTGGCCGGTCAGGGCGTCGTGGGCCGCCCCGAGCAGCGCGACCCGGGCCCCGGCCAGCGCGGCCAGCTGCTCCTGGCCGACCGAACCGGCGGCCACCTTGCCCACCGCCTCGGCCACCCGGTCGCCCAGCGGGGTGCCCGCCACCGCGTCGGCCAGGGCCGTCAACGCGGCCGCGTCCGCCTCGCCGACCCGGGCGAAGCCCCGCAGCAGCGCCTCGTCGAATCCGGCGACCACGTCGTCGGCGTCGGCCAGCCCGGTGGGGCCGCCGCCGCGCAGCTGCGCCAGCTGCGTGCCCAGCATCAGCGACCCGCCCCGGTCGACGGGAACCAGTGCAGCTCGGGCAGCGCCGTGGTGCTGGTCGGGAGTTCGAGGTAGGCCAGGTGGCGCAGGAACCGGCTGAAGACCACCGCGGCCGGGGTCGGCTCGTGCCGGGCGTCCAGCCGGGCCAGCAGCTCGACGCCGGTCTGCGTCCCCTCGCCGGCGTCGACCCGCAGGTAGCGGGCGACCCGGTCGACACCGTACTGGAGCACGGCCTCGTCGGCGAGGGCCTCCAGGTGCTTGCAGGGTGCGCCCCGCAGCCCGCCGCAGGGCCGGTTGTTGTTGGTGCTGCAGTGGTAGGCGTGGGTGCCGGCGGCCACCGACGAGACGTAGACCCGTTCGATGTCGGAGCCGCTGGACACCACCCCCTGCAAACGTCCGTCGGCCAGCTCGACGAAGGGCACCTTGGCCAGCTTGCGGGGCCGGGCGGGCGGGACCACCGCCAGCACGCTCCGCCGCCGCCAGGCGGTCCCGTCAGGGTCCGTCACCACACGTCCTCCCACCCGCCGTGACACCGGCGTTGACCAGCGTTGATGGCACGCACCGACCGGGGCCGGCGTCGCCGTGACCACAAGATCATGGCCCACGGGTACGACACTTCCACGGCCCCCTTCCCCCCGCCGACACGACCCGGCCGCCCGCCCGGGGCACCGCCCCGGCTGTGGGCCTGCTGACCGGTGCTCCCCGCTGGTCGGCCGCGCTTCCGCGGCCTCTGGTAGTCGGCGTTCCTGCGGGTCACCGGGGCGCCCGGTCGGGGCGGGGTGCGATGACCCGTAGGAACGGCAGGGCGATGAGCAGTGTGACCGCGACCAGGAGGCCGCTGACCCGGACCGGGCCGAGGTCGCCAGCATCGGCCGTGAGGGTCGCTGCGGCGACGACGGGGCCGCCGGCCGCACCGATGTTGAGCGCTGCGGTGGCATACGACCCACCCATGGTGGGGGCGTCTGTGGCTTCGTAGAGCACCCGGGTGATCAGGGTGGCACCCAACGCGAAGGAGAGCGTGCCCTGCGTGACCGCGAGGAGGAGAAGCGCCGCAGGCTGAGGAGCCAGGGCACCCAACGCGATCCAGCCGAGCAGTAGCAGCGGGCCACCGACTGCGATCACGATCGCGGGATGCCTGTCGGAGAGCCGTCCCGCGAGGGTGACGCCGACGAAGGACCCCGTGCCGAAGAGCATCAGGACGGCGGGAACCCAGAGCTGACCCAGGCCGGCGGTGTCGGTCACGATCGGTGCCAGGAAGGTGAACGTGGCGAAGGTGGCGGCGTTGACCAGAGCACCGAGCAGCATGACCAGGAGCAGCCTGGGCATCGTGAGTTGGGCGATCTCGTCGCGAAGTGACGAGATCCCCACGGTCCCCGACCGGATCTTTCCACCGCGGGCCGGGATGCCCTTCACGACGCCGAGGGCAGCGGGAAGGCAGAGCAGTGCGATCGCCCAGAAGGTCGAACGCCAGCTGAACACCGTGCCGAGCAGGGCACCGCCCGGCACTCCAGCGATGGTGGCCATCGTCGTGCCGGAGAGCAGCACCGCCAGTGCGCGCCCTTTCTGGTCGGGGGCGACGAGCGTGGCCGCCGTGCTCAGCGCCACGGCGAGGAAGCCCGCGTTGGCCAGGGCGGCGATCACCCGGGTGACGAGCAGGACCGCGAAGCTCGTCGTGAGTGCGCCCACGACGTGGGCCATGGCGAAAACCAGCACGAAACCCAGCAGGCTGGCCCTGGCGGGCCACCGGCGCGCAAGCGCCGCCATCAGCGGGGCGCCGACCACCATCCCGGCGGCGAACGCCGACGTCAGGAGCCCGGCCGCGCCGATCGGCACGTTGAGGCTGGTGGCGATGTCCGGCACCAGGCCGGCGAGCATGAACTCCGAGGTGCCCATGGCGAAGACCGCCACAGCAAGGAGGTAGAGCGGCAGAGGCATCGAGAACTCCGAGGTGAGAGAAACGAGAGGAGACGTCTCGTCACCGCGGCCAGCGCCCAGGGTGCGCGTAAACATCCCACGCAGCAGAGCTGCGGGGAGGCGGACCAGGAACTCAGCGGTTGAGGGAGCTGACGGCGTGACCGAAAGCCCCCACCGTGGATGCCTCAGGGCTCGACATGTCACCGACACTACTCATGCGGGTAGGCCGGCACGCAACCGGTTTCACCCGGGGCGAGTGCGTCAACCTCGTGCCCCGCACCAGGCCTGTCACAGTGCCCCCGACATCGGCCAGTTACTCCAATGGGTGTTTCCCGGGCGGGTCGGCCGGTAGCGGGCCGGATCGGCGCTCGCCAACACCGCGCCGATCTGCTGGTACGTCTCGGTGTCGCTGGGTCGGACCTCGAACGGCACCCGCTCCTGCGGTGGTGCGTGCCGGGTGAGCACTTCGTGCAGCTGCCGGCGCCGTTCCCGCCCGGGATTCGGCGGCCGGACCCGCAGTGGGGGGTGGTGCCAGTCGTCCAGGCGCAGCACCTGGGGCAGGTCCGCCGGGACGAGGCGGCGGACCTCGACGTCCTCGGCCAGGAGCAGATCGCGGTGCCGGGGAGCGAGCAGTCTGAACAGGTCCTCCGGAGGGGTCGTCGCGGCGGCGACCACCGGCACGGCCCGTCCTCGGACGACCGGCGGCACCTGCCGGTACCGGGACGCCAGCGGACCACCCTCGAACAGCGCCGCGATGTTGTCGATGCGAGGGGCAAACTTTCTGGCCCAGGTCTCGTTCGTGCCGGTGAGACAGTTGCCGAGCGCGTGCAGGAGGTCCACGACGTTGCCGGCGCGCGGATCCCAACCGACGGTGTCCACGACCAGCGCCCAACGTTCGGTGTCACTGAAGGCGTGCAGCCGTGCCGCGATCAGATAGCTGTGGGGATGTTCCGGCTGAGGGAACAGCCCCCGGCTTGACGCCCAGCCGTGGTGGGCCTCCTTGCTCTGCGGCGCGGTCGAAGACGTCGAGGACGTCCTCCACCCGCATCATCCACCGCCGGTGGGGAGCCGCAGTGTCATCCCGAACCACTCTCCTCGTCTCAGGTCGTCCCGGAGGGACTTCCGAAGCGGTTGAGCGTAGGGCATGTCGACGCTGCCCTAGCGGTCGGCGACGAAGACTCCGACGCCCTGTCGACCCTCCAGGACACCGGCCTCGATCAGGACTTCGACGGCCTTCCTGACTGTCACGCCCGACGTGTCGTACTCGTCGGCAAGCTCCTTGGTCGTCGGCAGCTTGTCGCCCGGCTTGAGGATGCCAGCAGCGATCTTGGCCTGGATCTCCCGCCGGATCCGTCGCCACAGCGGCTCATAGGGCGCCATGGGCGGAGTCCATCACAGCCAGGGTTCGATCTTGCAACCAATGCCACTGTTACAACCAATAGCACGTTTGACGTGTTTAGTTGTAAAGTGATGACCAACAGCACGGTAGGGCGAGGGGAGTGGCCATGGGACGGCGGTGGGAGTGGTTCGTGTGGGTGGGGCGGATAGGTGTTGACCTGGTGAGGAGGGTCGTGCCGGTGGAGTGTGGGGCGGGGTGTTCGCGGTCCTCGGGCGGACTGGTGGGCGTACCTGATGAGCTTGAGGCCTTGCGGGGCGGCGGTGTGGTGCGGTCCGGGCGGGCCGTGCGGCGGGTGGGGGTGGTGCGGAATCAGCGGGCGGGTCGTTACGTGTTGCTGTCGTCGGGTGGGTGCCGTGGGTGGCGGGGGAGTGGGTCGGGTGTGGGGTGGCGGGTCGATGGTTGACGGCGGGTCGTCGGTGCCGCGTCGGCATCTTGGGCGGGTGTTGCGGCAGTTGCGCGTGGAGGCGGGGATGTCGGTGGACGGTGCGGCGGAGGCGTTGCGGTTCAGTCGGCGGAAGTTGTGGCAGGTGGAGGCGGGTCGGTCCGCCGTCAGTCGCACCGACGTGCGGGACATGTGCGTGCGTTACGCCGCGCGGCCCGAGCTGGTCGATGTGCTGGTTTCTCTCGCGGGGGAGACGCGGGCGCGGGGCTGGTGGCATGCCTACGGTGATCCGTTGCCGCGTTGGTGTGAGCCGTATGTGAGTCTGGCCGCTGATGCGCGGCGGCTCCGCGAGTACGCCGACGGGATGATTCCCGTGCTGCTGCAGACCCGTGACTATGCGGCGGCGGTGTGTCGGCGACGGCCGGATCTCACGGTGGGGGAGCGGGGCCGGTTGGTGGAGGTGCGGCTGCGGCGGCAGGAGGTGTTGCGGCGGTTGCCGGTGGCACCCCCGGTGGAGGTGGTGCTCGCCGAGTCGGTGCTGGTGCGTGCCGTCGGCGACCCGGCGGTGATGGTGGCGCAGTTGCGGCATCTGGTGGAGGTGGGTCGGTTGCCGCAGGTGTCGTTGCGGGTGGTGCCGTTGGGTGTCGGGGTGCATCGGGCACTGTTGGCGGGTCCGTTTTTGTTGTTGGATTTTCCGCCGGTCGATCGGGTGGAGCCGGATCCGCCGGTGGTCTACCGCGAGTTGTTGACCGGGGCGCTCTATCTCGACCGGGCCTCGGAGGTGGCCGAGTATGAGCAGGCGTGGGCCGGTCTGGACGCGGTGGCCCTGGACCACGACGAGTCCCGCCGGCTGATCGAGAAGATCAGCACCGACGTCCACCAACCGAAGATCTGACCACCCACAGGTTTCCTGTTTTCGCTGATCAGAGCAGATGCCACTCTCAATGGCACCCGTCGGGCGACGCCTACGACGAGGACGGTGCCATGCCTGTCGACGGCCTTCCGCCATCGAATCAGGTGGACAGCCGCCAACGAAACGTCCTCGGTGCCGCGAAGGTGTGGTCCGTTCCGTCGGTGGACCAGAATGCGGAGTTGAGGCGTTTTATCTTCTTCAGGGCGAGCGGCTGTCGCTGACCTAGACAGCCGCACTCAACGGTCGTGAAGTTGACATCCGACGGTCGAGTACTCGGCTGCGGTGACAGGCCTATCCCTAGTAGAATCTCGGCCGTCACGCTCGATGTCGTGAGCTAAGCGATCAGAAGGTTGGCGAATGCATGAGCCGAATTTCAAGATCGATGAGGCTTTCGAGGCGATGCGATTAGGGGAGCGCGGTGTCAAAGGGTTTGCCGGGTGGCTATCATATCAAGAAGGTACATCCAATGCTTGGGCGGCTACAGCGGTATACCCTCAACAAAAAGATGAGCTTCCGATGTGTGAAGTGCCTCCGTACGGAAGTGTCCGCCTCGATGGTTGTCGCTGCCGGGGACTGGTCTGCTTTGTGGTGTGTCGCTTGTTCGAATGTTCAATTGGCAGTGAGTCCAGCTGATCGACCCATTCGCGACGGTACCGTCCTAGCTCACCGCGAACAACAGGGCGCAAAAAATGGTACGGCCGGTACGACCCGCCAAATGCCGCGGGACATCTCCTGGATCGCCACGCTCTGCCGGGAGGAAGCTCAAGGCAAAGAACTGTCGGATGCTGATAGGGAACTCCTGCGAGGGCGAGCCGGTGAGCCGGCAGTGGTTGCGGCCGCACTTTACGCGGAGCTTCTCGTGGATGTCGAACTGCGTGTTGCTGCTGCATCTGGTGATGTACGCGCCCACCAGGAATTGACCGAGCTTCGGGACGCCTTGGTAGGTGCTCAACGGTCGGCTCGTAAGAGATTTGAGCGTGACCACCGTCGTTTACTTGCTGAGGCAAGTCGACCGAACCGGGCACCTGACTATCTCGATGCCATGGTTATGCGTCACGTCGCCGGTGTTTCCTTCGGCGAAGGGCTTATCCGATTGCTTGATTCTCTAGGTCTTCGGCCGGATGCAGTCGATCTGCCAAAGGCAGATTTTTGGGGATGGCTCGCTGTTCACGATGGTGTGAAGGACCGTGAGCTTCCGCTGGAGGTCCGGCGTCTTCGGCAACTGTCCGGTGCGGATTTCGTCAGCGCGGCTCTGAATGATATCAAACAGACATGTTATGACGAATCGTTGGCGCACGTGGCTGTGGCTGAGCGGTGGGAGCTGTATGCCGAGGAAATCAGGAATAAACTGCAGCGGGATCAGGAGCTCGTGGAGACTGAGCTGCGCAACCATGCTTCCCCATCAGAAAAGAAGCGCTTGTTTGCTCAGCTCAGAAAGTTAGGGCAACAATATGCCCGAGCTTCAGCTAGATGCCTAGAAGCTGAGCTGGTTGTCGACAACTTGCAGCTAAAGGCGGCGCAGGTACGTAGGGAGGAGTCCTTCCAGAGACTGCGTGCCCGCTGCCTAGGGGAAGCCGCGAGGGCGGTGGGATCTGAGGATCCCACGCTCTATGGATTGGTTGCCGAGGCATGTGAAGAACATCGGATAACATGCGCAAAGAGTCGCCGTCCCCACCCTTGTGCCGACTGTGCAGGGGAGATTGCCCGGACAGTGCGAGGGCGGATGGATGTGAGGGTGCTGTCGCTTCGAGTTGAAGGCATCGGAGATCGATCCCTTAACGCCGTTTCTGCGCAGGGTGAAGGGCTTTCCGCCGTAATGGGCGCGGTGGACCTGGGCGATGCACCGCGCACCATCTGGGAGAGTCGGGCCGTGGATGTGCCTAAAGGGCGTGGGGGGATCGGGTGGCGCGTCCCGTTACGCGGTTTGCATATCGAAGAAGGCTGGTGTCCGGTGCCGGACTCCGATCTAAACGATGGTTTGCGTGGAGAGATTCTGCAACTTCGAATCTATCACGACGACGGCCAGCATTCATTTAATCCGGAGCCTCATGGCGTTGAACTGCGTTACAGCGATCGGTGGGAACTCCACGGTGTCCGTTGGCCCGATCATCTAATTTCCGGAACGGTCCTTTCTGTCCGTTGGCAAGTTGACAGATCTGTGGTTACTATTCGAACAAAATTGTTGAAGGTGTCGGAGTGCGTCGAAGGTGTCAAATTCGACCACGAATACGACGCGCGCGTGCTCACCAGAGAGCATCTACCGGAAGTCGATGAAGGTGAGGCGAGGCATAGCCCTGCTGTGCAGGGTTGGGTGATGCGGACAGTGCGTAAGCTGGGTTATCTGAGTCCCGATGGGACGGCAACTATGCCCGGGGTGGCGTTGCGGTCGAACTGTGTGGCGCAAGGCATGCCGAAGTCGCTTCTGGGCGAAATTGGTCCGTCGGTGAGCGAGCTCGTCGGCCGCAAGAAGCTCCGGCAGGTGCTCGGCAGCCTAGATCAGACGGGTGTTCCGTCAGCACCTCCGCGCGCGGGAGAGCATCGTGTTCAGATGCTCCAGTATATTCCCCTCGTCGAGAAGGTGTTGACCCCTCGCCCGAAGGAAAAGCACATGGCGCGGCCCGAAAGCAAGGAGCATCGAGTTGCTGGGCATACGAGAAAACTGCCGGCAGGTAGAAAGCCGTCGGCGGAGCAGCTCGCGTTGCGCGAAGAGGCATGTCGAGCGGCCGGGGTTGTCGAACAACCGTTGCCTGATGGAACGACGTTCGTGAGACCCCACTTGCGGGGTAAGGGGAAGCGAAGTGGCGAGTATTCGAATCGCCGTCGATGATCTGCTTCCTTGCTGCTATGCTCCCGTCATAACCAGCAACAATAACCGTTGCCGCCGGGGAATGCTCAAGCATTGCCGTCGAGGGCACGGACGACGAGGATGGTCCCGTCGGAGCCGTACGAGTAGATCCCTCCGTCGACCGACGCTGCCGGCCGCTTGCGGGAGAAGGCCGGGGCGTCCCTCAGGTAGGCGCTGATCCGTCCCCCGGCCAGCTCACGGTAGAGCTGGCTCTCCACGCCACGGAACACCTCCAGCACCCGGCCCCCACCCAGGGGCGCACGGTGCCGGGTGCCCTCCGCCGAGATCCCGTGCGGCAGGTGGAGGGTCGTCGCGCTGCTCGTCGCCCACGCCGGATCCAGATCGAACAGGCCCGGCGGGGCTGCCGGATCCTCCGTACCGCGCTGCCGTGGGGTGGCGTACTCGCTGGCGGCGGAGCTGTTGCCGGCGAAGAGCAGCGCGGTGGCCGCCACGGCGCGGGTGAGGATCTGGGTGAACCAGCCACGCTCCGGCTCGGGTATGTCGAAGACCTGGGGTGCACCGGGTGGCAACTCCTCGGCCGGGTCGGTTCCAGAGCCGGTCGCGCCCACCGGCGACGGGGAAGTGGGGACGGCCTGTGCCGTTCGGATGTCATCCCGGGTGGCCGTGCGCGGTCGCCAGAACTGGTCCTCGGGGCGGGTGCTCAGCAGGCCGTCCAGCTCCTCGTCATCACCGGACCACAGCTCGTCGTCGCCGGGCGGATCGAGCACGTACGCGGTGATCCCGGTCTGGGTGAGGTGCGAGGCGACCATCAGGGCCGGCGGATGCCTACCACCCACCGACAGCGCCTCCACCTGGACGGCGGCCCGGGCGAGCTGGCCGTGGAGGAAACTCGGCGGCTGGTGGGTGCCCTTGCACTCCAGGATCACGATCTTCATCCGCCGGCGGGTCTTCGTGGCGTGGTGCCCGAGCAGGATGTAGTCAGGTCGTTTCTTGGTCGGCGAGACGGACTCCACCGCACCGCCGCCCTCCACGAAACCGGCCTTTAACGCCACCTCGGCGTCGACCGCGTGGAACGTCCACCCCGGGTACTGCCGGCGGAGCACGTGCCTGGCGACGACGAGGGCCAGGCCGATGCCCAACTGCTCGGACTGGGTCACCTTGTGGTGGTAGACGACCTCGTTGGCGTCGCGTGTCAGCGCGAGACGCCCACTGTTGGCCCTGGTCAAGGTCGCGCAGTAGCGTACGGCGGCCCAGTGCCGGGCGACCTGCGACAGCGGAGACGCCGTCAGCAGGGTGGTGGCCACCCCCAGCTCGTGCAGCACCCGGGCCGGGCTGGTCCGCAGCCCGCCGTTGCCGACGTCCACAGTGGTCAACTGCTTGTGATACCAGTACGCCTCGCGGCTCTTGGCGTGCGTCTCGGCATACCGCAGCACGTCGGCGACGAGGTCAGGAGATGATTGGAGCGCCAGCAGCGACTGGTAGCTCAGCGACGTTATGAGCTGGTCGATTTCCA
Source organism: Micromonospora sp. WMMD714 (assembly GCF_029581315.1). NCBI lineage: Bacteria > Bacillati > Actinomycetota > Actinomycetes > Micromonosporales > Micromonosporaceae > Micromonospora > Micromonospora sp. WMMD714. The sequence goes on along the minus strand of NZ_CP120744.1, from coordinate 5,355,681 downwards.
AGTCCACCCCCGGTGCTGGCGCACTGCACAAGCCGGACACTCAGAGTGATCGAATGACCTCATCGTGTCAATGGATGCTGTCTTCCGCCCTGGCCAGCAACTTGAAGCAGCCCAGATTGACCCACCTGGTGGCGGACCAACTGGGTGCGGTCTCTTTGCCGTGGACGCAGCCTTCCGGTCCCTCTGCTCTCTCGGGACGACGGCCGACGATGGAGGGAATCGAGTCAGCTACGGGTCCGGGGCGCTACTGAGGGCCCCATTCGACTACGCCGGTAAGGTCGCTGGTTCTGCGGTTCACGGAAATCCATGCACCGCCGGGTGGTGCCTGCATGCGCCAGTCTCCATCGCGCCACAGCAGGGTGAGCGACAGGACGTGGAACTGAGGTGCTCCGGCCGATGGTGCACGGAGCACCAGCCCGATCACGGCGGTGTCCGGGGTGTAGGACTGGTAGCTGAATCCGGCGATATCGCTTTGGGCGGCAGAATCGATTGACTCGTCGCGCACGGCTGCCATCGCCGCCAAGAGCCGTTCACGGTCGGCGCTGGGCACCAGCTGCCGCTCGATGGCGGGCTCCCAGTACCTGCGAGGTCCGGCGCACCTCATGGCGATCTGTGCTGCGGCGATGAGGGCACCAACGGGGGTATGTGTGAAGCCTGAGGCCGTAGTGGCGGTGATCTGCGTCGGGCCTGCGCTGTCGCTGATCGGCACAGGGTGCGCGCCGAGCAATTCCCACCGCACATCGTCGGGTGCCACGGTCGGGACCGCGGTGGGTGCTGCCAGTGATGGCGTACTGATTCCTGAACCAGATCTTGCCGACGGGGGCGCGCTCACCGTGCCCCGGCTGTCGCTGTCGAGCGTCGACACCGTGACGACGATCCCTGCGATGCCGATGACCAACGCTACTGCGACGCTGACGACGAGGCCCGGTCGTGTCCAGAGCGGACGCTCGGCTGGTGCCTCTGTCGGTTGCGGCATGGGTGTATCTCCCTGAGTCAGGGACGCGGGCGGCAATAGCAGGGTAGGCGATCCGTGTGGCGGATGGTGACCTGACGATTGACGGCGGATAGTCGGCCGATCCAAGCTGTCGAAGATCGCGGTGTTGAGTCATCAATCTGACATGAACGTCAGGGAGTGGCGACACATCGAGTAGCCATAGTGGACGCTGACGTAGCATGCCTCGGGTGATTCGCTCATGAGGCCGACCATCGCCGCCGATACCCTGCGTCGGACCCTCACCCAGTACCTCCGTGACGAGTTGGCGGTGTTCTGGCACGGCACGCCCAGCCCGTTCCTCACCAGCCGCCTCGTGCAGCGTCGACAACTGTGACGGTGCTACCTGCGCTCGGCCGGCGACTGACGACGCGAAGGGCGAAGGTCAGCCGACCCACGGAGTGTGTCTGCGTCAACTGCGGCGGCATCGTCGACGGTCGGTCGAACACCCGCCAGCGTGGCCCGGACATCGCCTGGTTCGTCCACTGCCGACCGTGCGCGGACCTGGTCGCCGACCAGATGCAACCGCTCGGCCTGCTGCCGGGCGGCAGCGTCGACCTCTACCGGTGCCGCACCTGCGCCAGCCTCCGGGTCTGTCGCACCAACTGGCGGACCCGGTGCCACCTCTGCCTGGACGAGCGGTCCGCCGGCCTGAGCCTCGCCGCCGGGGCACGCCTGCTGTCCCGACTGTCCGACGAGCCGGAGCTCGTGGACCAGGTACGCCGCTTCGCCGGCCTGGCCGACGCCGACACCATCCCCACCCGGGCCGCCGCCGAGTTCCAGTCCGCGCTCGCGCTCGGCGCGGAACTCGACAGGCGTCGCCGCGACGGCTGGGCTGAGCTGGTCGGCGACGTCCACGGCCTACCGTGGTACGGCGAACGGCAGGCATCCTTCTCCCACGGCACCTGGGGGCTGCACCTGCGCTGCGACTCGTGGCAACGCCTCCGCGACCGCAGTTGCCCCCGGTGCCCACCCGAGCCCGAGGACCGGACCTTCGCCGCACTGCGCGACACGCCGTACCTGCTGTATCTGGTGCGGCACGGCGGGTTGCAGAAGTTCGGCGTCGGCGGCGTTGATCGGGTACGGCAACACCTGCGGGCGGGTGCCCAGGTGGTGGAGGTCGTCGAGGGGCGGCACGCCGACGTCATCGAGGCGGAGGCGGACCTCAAGCGGGAGAAACGGGCGGCGGGGGAGTCGCTGAGCTGGTGGCGTACCCGGCGGATGCCGCAGACGTTCGGAGCGGGCACCGAGGTGGTCCGGGCCGGCGTACGGATCAGGCTCGCCGACTACCTCCGCGACGGAAACGACGTGACCAGCCGCTTCACGGGCACCTCTGGTACGACGCGGGAGGATGCCCAATGATCCCCTGTCTATCGGGCGACCGGATGGTGAGTGGACCGTCTCCCGGCGCTAGGTGACGAGGCGGTAGTTGGGGATGCCCTGGTTGCGTTCCTCGGCGGGCAGGGCAAGGGAGAGCGCCCTGACCCCGTCCGGAACGGATGTTCTGGACAGGTGAATTCCCTCCAGACAGGTGTCGCACCAAAAGGAGGCGTAGCCGTGTCGAGCCTCTGGAGAAGCGGTGAAGACCAGGCGCAGCGTCTGATGGCTGCAGTTCGGGCATGGAAGATTGGAGGAGGCCGGCAGGGCGCCGTACACGACATCATACGCGTCCAGCCACTCGTCGAAGCTTGCCATCAACGTCCTTCCTCGGGCCTGACCGGATGGTCGTTCCACCATCGATCTTCGTGGGCGTACGCCCGGTCCTCGAAGGTGTCGGCCTCGTCACGGGTGGTGGGGTAGGGACGCCCCTCCCGGAGTTCCGACACGTGAAACCTCTCGTGCTCAAGGGTCCGGGCCAGATCCTCCTCGGTGCGGAACGCCTCGCGGCAGAGCATGACCGATTGATCGGGTCTAGTCACTCCGCACACGCCCGAGATCCGGTTGTTGATGCTGAACCGAATGCCGGAAACTTCGATACCGTATTTGGTTGCTATCGCCTGTACCGACTCCAGGCTCATCGGCATCCGGGGCCCACGGCCTCTGCCTCGTACTCGATTGAGGTCATCAGCAGTGGGGCCGGCGCGCTGGAGCCGGTTGAGGGCCTGCTTGAGCGCGTCGATCAGGTCACCAAGGCGGCGGAGTTCCGGCAGCAGCCGTCGCAGGCTGGCCAGCAACCCGCGCAGCAATCGCGCGATCCGGGCCGCCCACGACCCCACCAGCGTGGTCACCTGCTCCACCACCAGCGGGGTCGCCAACCCGCCGGTGACGAGCAGTTCGCCCGCGTACACGATGAGGCGGGAGACGCAGGCGGCGATGGCGTCGCGGACGAGGAGCCGGACGGCGGCGACCAGGCCGGCGGCGCCCTCGGTGGCGGCGGCGAGGGTGTCCGCGCCCTGGGCGAGTGCGGTGACGGCCCGGTGCTGCTCGGCGGCCCAGGCCCGGTAGGCGGGGCCGGCGTCGCCGCCCCAGCCGGCGACCTCGGTGCGGACCGCGTGGGTCAGGTCGGCGGCATCGGCGCGCAGGGAGGCGGCGACGTTGCGCCAGGTCTGGGCGTGCGCGGTGATCTGCGCGGGGTCACCGGCGAGCCAGTCCAGGGCCTCGCTGAGCGGTCTGACGTGCTCGATGAGCCAGGCGATGCCGTACTGGAGCAGCGCGCCGACCGGGTCGGAGACGAAAGCTAGGGCGTCCAGGCCGGCGCTGACCACGCCGAGGCTGCCGTCGATCCAGCTGCCGGTGCGGATGCCCTGGGCGATGAGTTCGATGTCCTCGCCGATCCAGATCCCGGCCCAGGCGGTGGGGCCGGCGGGCGACGCGGTGGCGACCAGGGGGTTGCCGGTCACCGGCGGTCCCGTACCCGGTCGAGCTGCCGGGCGGCGTGGGCGTCGGCGGCCCGGTAGCCGTCGGCGCCGGACCGGAGTCTCACGGCGGTGTCGCGGACCGATCCGGCGGCGGCGTCGACACCGTCGACCAGGGTCCGCTGGAGGCCGGCGAGCAGCATCGGCATGATCGCGCAGAGCTGCCCGTACGCGTCGGCGTCGAGCTGGACGTGTTGGCCGGCGCGGCGGGCGGTGTCGAGGCTGTCGGCGCAGCGGTCCAGGTGGGCGGCGTGGGTGGTCAGGTCGTCCGGGTCGACCCGGATGCCGTCACCGGTGGGCATCCGGGGTGCCCTGGCCGGGGTCGAGCCGCTGCCGGTGCGACTCGATGATCGCCTGGGCGGTCGGGTCGTCGGGGCCGAGGATGCGGGTGGTGGCCTCGGTGATCCGCCGCAGCAGGTCGGTGCGGGCGGCGCGGCTGGTCGTCATGATCTGCCGGGCGGTGTGGGCCGCGCTGTGCTGCCGGGTCTGTTCGTCCAGCCGCAGGTCGACCAGCAGGCCGGTGGGGTCGACGGTGACCTCGACGGTCCGGTCGGGACTGCGGGCGGTGCCGGTCAGGGCCTGCACCTGCGCCGCGAGCCGCCTCGCCCGTTCCGCCCGGTCGGTGAACGACGACTCCCACTCGTCCAGCCGACGGGCCGTCGCGTCCAGCGCCGCCTCGTCCGCCCACATCCCACCCTCCCCGGGGAGCATCGGCCACGGCTGCGCCGACACCGGCCCCGGCAGCGCCGAGCGTCAGCGGGCGGCAGACCCGTGATCACCGACACGCTATCAACCGGTCACTCGCCGCAGTGTCCCGCCGTGTTCATGAAAGTCGATGTTGCGTGGCGCTGTCGCCCCGGGGCCGGCGGTGGCCCAGCTCACCGCCGTCGCCCGGGGCGGGACGTCGCGGCGGTCCGGCCCGGGTGCGTAGAGTTCCCGGGTCGGGCCGGCGGTCGGCCCCGGACGTCAGGGCGGGACGATAGCGGACATGACGGTGGACAACGGCGGACAACCGGGCGACGCCGGCAGCCGGCGACACGACGCCGGCGGCCCGGGGGTCGACCAGGACGAGTTGGCGGTCGCGCTGCGCGTCTTCGCGGCGTTGGAGTCGCTGCCCAGCGACCACCCGGACGTGGTGCGGGTGCAGCGGGCCACCGCCCGCCTGTTCAAGATGGTGAAGCAGCGCCGACGCGAGGAGCGGCGGGAGGCCGTGCTCGCCCACGACCGTGCGGTCACCGCCGCCACCGCCACCGGCGCACCGGGCCGGATCGACGACGAGACCAGGGGCATCCCGCTCGCCTCGCCGACCGCCGGTGACTCCGCCGGCACCCTGATCAACCCGCGCGGCTGCTACATCTGCAAGACCCGCTACCGCCAGGTCGACGCGTTCTACCACCAGCTCTGCCCCGACTGCGCCACCCTCAACCGGGAGCGCCGCGACGCGCGCTGCGACCTGACCGGGCGGCGGGCACTGCTCACCGGCGGCCGCGCCAAGATCGGCATGTACATCGCGCTGCGGCTGCTGCGCGACGGCGCGCACACCACGATCACCACCCGGTTCCCGCACGACGCGGTCCGCCGGTTCACCGCCATGCCGGACAGCGCCGACTGGCTGCACCGGCTGCGGGTCGTCGGCATCGACCTGCGTGACCCCGCCCAGGTGGTGGCGCTGGCCGACGCGGTGGCCGCGCAGGGTCCGCTCGACATCCTGATCAACAACGCCGCGCAGACGGTACGCCGCACCCCCGGCGCGTACGCCCACCTGGTCGCCGCCGAGGCCGTGGCGCTGCCCGAGGGGCCGCTGCCGGAGCTGCTCACCTTCACCGGCGGCCGGGGCGTCACCCTGGCGCTGCCGGACGGCACCCTGCCGGCCCCCACCATCGCCCCGCACGCCCTCACCGCGCTGGCGCTGACCGGCCGGTCCGCCACGCCGGAGCGGATCGCCGCCGCCACCGCCGTGGACGCCGGTGGGCTCGCCCCCGACCTCGGGGACACCAACAGCTGGGTGCAGCGGGTGCACGAGGTCGACCCGGTCGAGCTGCTCGAGGTGCAGCTCTGCAACGTGACCGCCCCGTTCGTGCTGGTCAGCCAGCTCCGGCCGGCGCTCGCCGCGGCCCCGACCGGGCGGGCGTACGTGGTGAACGTCTCGGCGATGGAGGGGCAGTTCGCCCGGGGCTACAAGGGGGCGGGACACCCGCACACCAACATGGCCAAGGCGGCGCTGAACATGCTGACCCGCACCAGCGCCGAGGACATGCGGGCCGACGGCATCCTGATGACCAGCGTCGACACCGGCTGGATCACCGACGAGCGCCCGCACCCGACGAAGATGCGCCTCGCCGACGAGGGTTTCCACGCCCCGCTGGACCTGGTCGACGGCGCGGCCCGGGTGTACGACCCGATCGTCCGGGGCGAGCGGGGCGAGGAGCTGTACGGCTGCTTCCTCAAGGACTACGCCCCCTGCGCCTGGTGACCGGGGCCGGCGGGGTGGCGGGCCACCCCGCCGCCGGTCGTCGGTCGAGGGGGCCGGCCGGTCAGTGTCGGGCGGGTCCGCCGGGCTCGGCTCGACCCTGCGCGGTGGCCGAGGGCAGGGCGCTGCCGCCCTCCGGTGCCTCGCCGGCCATCAGCCGGGCGATCTCCGCCCGGTCGGCCGCCGACGGCAGCCCCCACTGCGGCCGGTAGCCGTAGACCTTCCGCAGCGGCCGGGCGGAGGTCCGGCCGTCGAGGATCTCGACCGCGTCGGTGTCGATCAGCCCCGGATGCTCCACCCCGCACGCCTCGGCGACCTTCACCAGGTCCCGGCGCAGGGTGCCGATGTAGTTCGCCGCCCGCACCGACTTGCGGGCCGGGTCCAGGCCCCGGGCCAGCCAGGCGTTCTGGGTGGCCACGCCGGTCGGGCAGGTGTCGGTGTGGCACTTCTGAGCCTGGATGCAGCCGATCGCCAGCATCGCCTCCCGACCCACGTTGACCAGGTCGCAGCCGAGCGCGAACGCCACCACCGCGTTGTCGGGCAGGCCCAGCTTGCCCGCGCCGACGAAGACGGTCTGTTCGTGCAGTCCCCGCTCGGCGAAGGTCCGGTAGACCCGGGCGAAGCCCTGCTGGAAGGGCAGCGACACCGAGTCGGTGAAGATCAGCGGCGCGGCGCCGGTGCCGCCCTCGCCGCCGTCCACGGTGACGAAGTCGACGCCCCGCCCGGTGTCCCGCATCAGCGTGGTCAGCTCCTCCCAGAAGCCCAGGTCGCCGACCGCGGACTTGATCCCGACCGGCAGCCCGGTCTCGGCGGCCAGCAGCTCCACCCAGTCGAGCAGGCTGTCGCAGTCGGAGAACTCGGCGTGCCGGGACGGGCTCACACAGTCCCGGCCCGGCTCGATGCCCCGGGTCGCGGCGATCTCGGCGGACACCTTCGCCCCCGGCAGCAGCCCGCCCAGGCTGGGCTTCGCGCCCTGGCTGAGCTTGATCTCCAGGGCGCGCACCGGCGCGCCGGCGACCAGGTCGCGCAGCCGGGCGAGGTCGAACCTTCCCCGGGCGTCCCGGCAGCCGAAGTACGCCGTACCGAGCTGGAAGACCAGCTCCCCGCCGTGCCGGTGGTACGGCGACAGCCCGCCCTCGCCGGTGTTCTGCAGGCAGCCGGCCAGCGCGGCCCCCTGGTTCAGGGCGCTCACCGCGTTGCCGGACAGCGAACCGAAGCTCATCCCGGAGATGTTGACCACCGACGCCGGGCGGAACGCCCTGGCCCGGCCGCGTGCCCCGCCGAGCACCTTCGCCGCCGGCAGCCGCACGTCGTGCCCGGCGGTCGGCACCGACGACGGGACGGTCCGGGCGAAGGTGCGGTGTTTGATGATCGGGTAGCCGGGGCTGCGTTCGATGTCGTTGTCGGTGCCGAAGCCGAAGTAGTTGTTCTCCTGCTTGGCCGAGGCGTAGATCCACCGCCGCTGGTCCCGGGTGAACGGCCGCTCCTCGTCGTTGCCGGCCACGATGTACTGCCGCAGCTCCGGCCCGATCGCCTCCAGCAGGTAGCGGGCGCGTCCCACCAGCGGGAAGTTGCGGAGCAGCGCGTGGTCGCGCTGGAGGACGTCACGGGCGGCGAGGCCGGCGACGGCGGCGGCGATCACGGGTACGGTGCGGCTGGCCCACTTCATGCCGGCCACACTCCCCGTTACCGCCGCCGCCCAAACGGCCCGCCCGCGCGGCGGTGGTTCAGCGGTGCTGGAACGACTGTCGGACCACGCCGCCGACCAGGGCGCACCAGGTGCTGGTGGGGATCCGGCCGGTGCGGGGCAGCCCGTGCAACGTCTGGAGGTCCTGCACCGCCCGACGGGTGGCGTGATCGTAACTGCCGGTGACGGTGACCTCGGCGTAGCCCTTCCAGTTCAGGATGAACTGCACCGCCTGCACCGGCAGCCCGGTGGCGTTCCCGTCCAGCTCCGGGACGAGGGCCTCCCAGGTGGGGCCGGTCAGGGTGGCGTCGACGTCGACCGGGATGCCGTTGCGGGCCTGCCAGTCGGCGATCGCGGCGATGGTGGCGGCGTCGAAGGTGCCGTTCGGGGTGACCGGGTAGCCCCGGTAGGCCAGCAGGTACTGGGCGACCTGGACGGCGGGGGAGCTGACGAAGCGCCACAGGTCGGGCCAGCGGCGGGCCGGCACGTCGGTCAACCGGGTGCCGAGCCGGCGGAAGACCTGTCGACGCACCCCGGGGAAGAGCCGGTAGAACTGCGCGCCGGGGCAGAGGGTGGTGCGGAAGTCCCAGTGGCCGAAGATGTCGTGGGCGTGCAGCCCGTACTGCCGGCAGACGGTGGTGCAGAGCCTGACCAGCGCGTCGAGCAGCTCCTGCGGCGGGGTGTCGGTGACGTAGGTGCCCTCGTTCTCGATGCCGATGGCCCGGCCGTTCTCGCCGGGGCAGTGCGCCGAGACCATCTGCCGGTCACCGGCCCGCAGCCGGTCCAGGCTGCCGTGCCGTCCCTCCAGGACGTACCCGCCCCGGCTGACGGTGAAGTGCTGCCCGGTGTCGGACCAGCCGTTGCCGTCCATGTGCAGGTCCTGGCAGTCGTGGGCCAGCTTGACCGCCTGCTCCCGGGACTGGTCGGTGACGTTCGGGAAGGCCATGTGGTGCACGATGATCTTGTTGGTCGGGATCGTGCTGACCGACAGCGGGTCGGCCGGTGGCCGCGCGCCCCATCCGGCGCAGTCGATGATCCAGTCCAGGTCGGCGTCGGGAGCGGCCGCGGCGGCGGACGGAAGGGCCAGCTCCGACCCGACGACCGCGACGGTGGCCGCGCCGAGGCCGGCCCGCAGCAGGGTACGGCGGTCGAGTGCGGGGCGTACGGCGGACATGGCGGCTCCTCGGCGACCGGCGGCGGCGCTGCCGACGAACGTGAAGACGATCTCCGACAGCTGCACGTGCAGTGGAGGATATTGTCACCGCGGCGGTCGGCGCTAGGGGGCGGCATTGATCGATGTCGTGTCCCGCCCTCGATCCCGTCCCCGTTCGGCCTGTGCCGCCGGCCCCGCCCGCCGGCTGCCTGGCCGCCCGCCGCTTGCCCTCCGGCTGTCCCGCCGCCGGCTGCCCGGCTGCCCGGCTGCCCGGTGGCCCGGCTGCCCGGTGGCTCAGTCGGTGGTGGCGAAGTGGTCGAGGGCGGCCAGCAGGTGCCGGCGGGTCGCCGCGGTGCCGAAGTGGCCCGCCTCCTCGACCAGGTGCAGCCGCGAGCCCGGCCACGCCCGGTGCAGCTGCCACGCGGTGACCGGGGGACTGCCCAGGTCCAGCCGGCCGTGGATCAACACGCCCGGGATTCCGGCCAGCCGGCCGGCGTCGCGGATCAGGGCGCCCTCGGTCAGCCAGGCCCCGTGCGAGAAGTAGCGGACGCAGATCCGGACCATGGCGATCCGGTCCGCCGACGGCCGGTCGCCGTACGGGTTGCCCACCCCCTCGGTGGAGACCAGCGCGTCCTCCCAGGCGCACCAGTCCAGCACGGCGCGGTCGCGTACCGTCGGGTCCGGGTCCTCCACCAGCCGGGCGTACGCGCCCACCACGTCGTCGTCCGGCCCGACGCCGCCCCCGGCGAGGAACCGTTCCCACTCGCGGGGGAAGTACCGGCCCGCGCCCCGGTAGAGCCAGTCGATCTCCGACCGGCGGGTGGTGGTGACGGCGGCGATGACGATCGCGGAGACCCGCTCCGGATGCCGTTGCGCGTACGCCAGCAGCAGCGTGGAGCCCCACGAACCGCCGTGCAGCAGCCACCGGTCGACACCCAGGTGCTCCCGCAGCCGCTCCATGTCGGCGATCAGGTGCTCGGTGGTGTTGTGCCGCAGGTCGGTGGCCGGGTCGGCGGCGTGCGGGGTGCTGCGCCCGCAGTTGCGCTGGTCGAACAGGACCACCCGGTAGCGGGCCGGATCGAAGTGCCGTCGCGGCCACGGGCCGCAGCCCGAGCCCGGTCCACCGTGGACGACCAGCGCGGGCCGACCGTCGGGGTTGCCGCACACCTCCCAGTAGACCCGGTTGCCGTCGCCGACGTCGAGCAGGCCGTGGTCGTACGGCTCGATCGGCGGGTACCGCTCGTCCATCGGTGGCCTCCCCGGGGCGTGAGATACGACGGCACCGACACCTTACGGCCGGGCGGGTCACCGCGTCGCCGCCCACCGGGCCGGCGGCGGCCCGACCGCCGGGGCGTCGGGCGGCCGTCGACGGCACCCGGGTGACCGGAACTAATCTCCGGGGACGGACGTCCGGACGCGAGGAAACAACCGTTGCGCCGATGGACCGCAGCTCGCCCCGGGTAAGAATGATCAGTGTGGCCCTGACCTGTGACCAGTCCCGGCGGACCGGAAAGGCCGGCGGGTGACCGGCGACTGGCGGTTGTCCGGCTACACCCCGGTACGGCAGCTCGGCGCGGGCGCGTCCGGCCGGGTGCTGCTCGCCACCCACGACGCCACCGGCACCCCGGTCGTCATCCGGTACCTGCCCGACGCCCTCGGCGACGACCCGGCCTTCCGGATGGCCTTCCGGGAGCAGGCGCGGCTGCTGGTCGACGTGGACGACCCGCACGTCTGCCGCCTCTTCGAGTACGCCGAGGCGCACGCCGCCGCGGCGATCGTGACCGAGCTCGTCAACGGGGTGTCGCTACGCCACCTGCTGCGTGCACACGGCCCCCTCGGGCCGGAGGCCGCGCTCCGCGTCCTCAGGGGTTCCCTCGCCGGGCTCGCCGCCGCGCACGCCCGGGGCGTGGTGCACCGCGACCACCGCCCGGAGAACGTCCTGGTCGGGGTGGACGGGTGGACCAAGCTCACCGACTTCGGCGTCACCCCGCCCACCGGCGACGGCCCCGGTGTCCCGCGCCGGCTGACCCCCGAGCAGTGGACCGGCGCGCCCGCCGAGCCGGCCGGTGACATCTACGCCGCCACCGCGACCTTCTTCGAGTGCCTCACCGGGCGGGCACCCTACGACGCCCCGGACGCGGCCACCCTGCGCGCCCAGCACGCCGCCGCGCCGGTGCCGGCCGGGCCGACCCCCGCGCCACTGCACGACCTGCTCCGCCACGGGCTGGCCTGGTGCCCGGCCGACCGGCCCCAGCCCGCCGAGATCTTCCTCGCCGAGCTGGACCACACCGCCGCCCGGTCGTACGGCGGGGACTGGGCGGAGCGTGGGCGGCGTCAGCTGGCCGAGCGGGTCGCGCTGTTCGCCGCGTCCCTCCCCTTCCCCGACGGCGTCCCGGTGCCCGCCGCCGTCAGCGTCGCGACCCGACCCCACGCCACCCGTCGGGGCGGCACCCGCAGTGCCCTGGTCGGGGTGGGGCTGACCGCGGTCCTGCTGACCGGCGTCGTCGGGGTGACCTACGCGGCCCGCCGACCCGGGCCGCTCACCGTCGCCGACGGCGCCGCGGTGCCGGGGGCGACCGCCGCCGCCACCCGGAGCGCGGCCCCGCTCGCCGCCGCGCCGGCGATCACCGTCGTGCCCGCGGAGCCGAGCCGCCACCCGACCCCGGCGGCGACCACCACCGGCCCGGCGCCCACCGCCGCCCCGACCCGGCCCGCCGCCGCGACCACCACCCGGGTACGCACCCCGGGCCCCACCCCACCGGCGACGCCCGTCAGCCCGCTGCTGCCCCCCGACGTGTTCGCGCCCACGGTGTCCGCCGTGGACGCCAGCTCGGCCGTCGTGGAGCCGAAGGGCTGCCCCGAGACCGTCACGTCGACCACGGTCACCGCCACGGTGGTCGACGACCGGGCCGGCGGTGACCTGCTCCGGGTGGTGTTCCGCTACACCCTCGACGGGGTGGTCCGCACGGTCGCCATGGACCAGACCGGCCCGGAGACCTTCCGGGGCACCCTCGGTGACCTGCCGGTGCCCCCGTCGGTGACCAGGATTCCGGTCGAGGTCATCGCCGTCGACGACGCCGGCAACGCCTCCGCGCCGGCCGGCCCGATCGTGGTGTCGCTGCTGTCCACCTGTACGTCGGGCTGACGGCCGGGGTTTCCGGCGTCCCGGCCGCGGGTAGCTTCGGGGGTCGGCCGAGCTGACGGTGGAGGACGACGGATGACTGACGACTTCGGCGACGCGGTGGGTGACGCGGTGCGGGCGGTACTGCTCTTCCTGCCCAAGGCGGTCGCCTTCGTGGCGATCCTGGTGGCGGGCTGGCTGGTCGCCAAGGCGGTCCGCAAGATCGTCGACAAGGTGCTGGAACGGGTGCACTTCGACCGGGCGGTCGAGCGGGGCGGCATCAAGACCGCCCTGGCCCGCTCCCGCTACGACGCCAGCGACATCGTCGCCAAGCTCGCCTACTACGGGGTCCTGCTGGTGACCCTGCAACTCGCCTTCGGTATCTGGGGCCCCAACCCGATCTCCGACCTCATCGCCGGGGTGATCGCCTGGCTGCCGCGCGCCTTCGTGGCGATCGTGATCGTGGTGGTCGCCGCCGCGATCGCCAACGCGGTCAAGGACATCATCAGCAGCGCGCTGGGCGGCCTGTCCTACGGTCGGGTGCTGGCCAACATCGCCTCGGTGTTCATCCTCGGGCTGGGGGTCATCGCCGCGCTCAACCAGATCGGCGTCGCCACTGCGGTCACCACGCCGGTGCTGGTCGCCGTCCTCGCCACCGTGGGCGGCATCCTCGTCGTCGGGGTCGGCGGCGGGTTGATCCGCCCGATGCAGGCCCGCTGGGAGTCCTGGCTGACCCGGGCCGAGCAGGAGTCCCGCACCATCGCCGCCCACGCCCGGGCCTACCAGGCGGGTCGGCGCGACGTCGAGGCCCGGCTGAGCCCGCAGCCGCCGGCCGGACCCGCCGCGTCGCCCACTGCCGGGGTGCCCGCCCCGACGGCGCTGGACGACGACGCCGAGCGGACCCAGGTGGTGCCCCGGCCCGACGAGGCGGAACTCACCCAGGTCCTGCCCCGTGCCGACGAGGCGGAGCAGACCCAGGTGGTGTCCCGTCCGGCCGCCGCGACCCCGCCCGTGGACCGGGACATCACCGACCCGCCGGTCGGCCCGGTCACCGCGCCGGGGGTCGTGGTCCCGCGGCAGACCGGGCCGGTGGACGGATCCACTGCCGACAGCGAGGCCACCATGGTCATCCCGCCGCTGGACCCCGAACCGCCCCGACGCTGACGGCCGCCGGGTCGGTGGGGGAGCCTGCGCGTCGGCTTCGCCGAGGCGGCACGCACCGACCGGCGGGTACGCGCTGGTGGCCGCCACCGGCTGGCACATGGTGGCGTTCCCGGCGGTTGGTACGTGCCGTACCGCCGGAGGCTAACCGGGTCCGTCGGGTAGCGCGTCGAGGTAGACCCAGGTGCCGTCCTCCCGGACGAACCGGCTGTGCTCGTCCACCGTCCCGGGCCGCCCGGCATCCCGGTAGTGGGCGCGGAACGCCACCGTGCCGGCGCTGTCGAGTAGACCACCGCCGGTGCGGTCGACGATCTCCAGCCGGATCCACCGTTGGCCGGGGTCGAGTCGCAGCCGCGCCGGCCGGGTGCTGGAGTGCCAGCTGCGCAGCAGGTAGTCGGGATCGCCGACGGCGAAGGCGCTGAACCGGGACCGCATCAGCGCCTCGGCCGTACCGGCCGTGCCCTCGCCCCGGTGCAGCGGCCCGCAGCAGTCGGGGTACGGCAGGCCGGTGCCGCACGGGCAGGCCGGTCGGGAGCCGCCACGTCGGCGGGGTGCAGACTTCGCCACGGTGTCCATCCTGCCGGATGCCCCGGGACCGCCGACCGGCCCGGCCCCGGCCCCGGGGCCGGGCCGGCCCGCCGGTCGTGCGCAGGCACGGTCGGGAAGGCCACCGGCGCGGTCGCGACGGCGGTGCGGCGGCGTCGGTCAGCCGACGGCGGTGGCCCGTACGACGATGTTGTCGGAGTAGTCGCGGGACCGCTCGTCGAACCGCCCGCCGCAGGTGACCAGCCGCAACGCCGGTCCCGGTCCGCCCGGACCGTAGACCAGCCCGGTGGGGAAACTCGGCTTCGGGTACGCCCCGACCCCGTCGACGGCGAAGGTGACCGTCCGCCCGTCGGCGCGGGTGACCCGGACGGCGTCGCCGGGGCGCAGCCGGCCGAGCGCGAAGAAGACCGCCGGCCCCTCCCGGGTGTCGACGTGTCCGACGAGGACGGCGTTGCCCGCCTCGCCGGGGCTGACGCCGGGGCGGTACCAGCCGGCGACGGCGGGGCGGTCCAGGGGCGGCACCTCGAGGACGCCGTTCGGGTCACCGGCCACCGGCACCAGGTCGGCGTGTACCCCGATGGCCGGGATGTCGAGGCGTACCGGGGTGGAGCGGGGGAGTGCCGGGATCGGCGAGCGGCTGCCGTTGCCGCCGCTGACGTCGATGCTCGGCTGCGGTGGCCCGACCGGACCGACGGTCAGTCCGGCGGCGAGCAGGGCGATCCCGGTGGTGCCGCTGACCGCGACCGCCGCGATGGCGGTGCGGGTCCGGGCCGCCCGTTCGCGTACGCCCATCGCCCGTCCTCCCCGACGTCCGATGTGGTCGGGGTGCCCGTACCGGTCCGTGCCGGTGCGGGCACCCGTCCCCGGGATGGTGTGTCTCGTCGTCGGGCGACGCCGGCCCCGGCCGGGTCGTCGGCGCCGACGGCGCGGTCAGGCGACGGTGGACGCCGCCCGGCGTCGGCGGCGCAACAGGACGGTCGCGCCGAGCGCGGCCGCGCCGGCGAGCGCGCCACCGGCGGCCAGGAGGCCGGTGTTGTCGCTGCCCCCGCCCGCACCGGCGGGCGCCGCGCCGATCGGCGTGACGGCGAAGGTGGCGCTGCCCGCGGAGCTGCCGTCGCCGCAGGTGGCCGCGACGGTGTAGGTGCCCAGGGTGAAGCCGGCGGTGAAGAGTTCGGCGCTCAGCCCGCCGCCCGCGGCGGCGGTGGTGGAGCGGACGTTCTGGTCCCGGTCCGGGCCGGTGACCCGGAAGATCACGTCACCCGACGTCGGATTGCAGGTGGTCGCGGTGAGCACGACCGTCCCGCCGACCGGGGTGGAGGCCGGCGACACCGTGGTGTCCGCGAGCGCGGCCGTCGGGAGCAGGAGCGTGCCGAGTCCCACGCCGAGCGCCGTCGATACGAGAACCTTCTGTGCCTTCATACGCGTCTTCCCTCACTTTTCGTCCGCTGTCTGCGTGGGACGTCGTTCGGGTGGCCAACTCCGTAACTAGCACCGGTGTGCCCAACACTAGGAGGGTTGGCCCCTCCTGCCGGGCAGAATGAGAAATCTTCGTTGCCGTCACGTGTTTTCCCTCGCGCCGCCGACTGGTGGAAACGCCCGGACAGGACGGACACCGGACCATTCGACGCCGTGGCCGGATCGTCCGGAAAGCTGCGCCGGGGTCCGGCCCGCCGCTCACCCCGACAACCCAGCCTCCTAGGATGCCTTACGCGAGGTGCGCCCCATCGCAGCACGCGACGCCGATCACCGGTCGGGCCGGTCCCGTCACCACCGGCCCGACCGGACGACCACCGCCGGGCGGAAGCGCCCGGCCCGCAGGGGTCAGCGGCGGCGGGCCTGGAGGGTGTACGTCTGGGGGAGCCGCCACGGACGGTCCACCAGTCGCCATTCGCCGTGCTCGTCGCGGACCTGCCGCCCCGGAACGGCGTCCCAGGGGGCGCTGTCGTGCTCGCGCAGCATGGTCAGCTCCAACCCCGCGTCGAGCAGGGCGGTGACCACCTCACCGAGACCGTGGTTCCACTCGTGGGTGGTGGTGTGGGTGAAGGTCGCCTCGGTGCTCACGTAGGTGCCGTCGCCCTCCCACACCAGCGGCTCGGCCCGCTCGAAGTACGGGTGTTCCACCGCCAGCAGGCCGTCGGGGCGGGTCTCGTCCAGCGCCCACAGCATCGGGTGCCCCTCGCGCAGGAACAACCGCCCACCGGGGCGCAGCAGGGCGGCCACCACGCCGGCCCAGCGGCGGACGTCCGGTAGCCAGCACAGCGCGCCGATGCCGGTGTAGACCAGGTCGAAACCGCCCGCGCCGAGGACGTCGGACGCGTCGTAGACGTCGGCCTGGACGAAGTCGACGGCCGCGTCGGTGCGGGCGGCCAGCGACCGGGCCTGGGCGAGGGATTCGCCGGAGAAGTCCAGTCCGGTCATCCGCGCGCCGAGGCGGTGCAGCGACACGGTGTCGGTGCCGATGTGGCACTGCAGGTGCACACCGCGCAGCCCGGCCACCTCGCCCAGGCGGGGCAGGTCGAACCGGACCACCTCGCTGAGGTACGCCGGGTCGGCGGCGAACCGGTCCACGGCGTAGTCGGGCGAGGCGGCGTGCGCGGCGGCCCGGTCGTCCCAGTTGGCCCGGTTGAGCGCGCGGTAGTCGGGGTCGGGCCGGTGCTCGCCCTGGTCGTCGTCGGTCACCGGGTGACCGTGCCAGATGTCGGGTGCCCGTTCAACGGCAATTCGCGGTCACCGCGACCCGGTGGCCGGCCCGCCGGGTGACCGGCCGCCGGGGGTGGCTCAGCCCGGCGTGGGGTCGGTCACCCAGCCGGCGACCAGCACCAGACCGGTGGGGCGGTGCACGGCGAGGAAGCCGAACGGCCGGTCCACGTCGAAGCACCAGCGTCGGCGGCGGACCGTGGCACGGGGCGCCGCGCCACCGGCCCGCAGACTGATCGCGGTGACCGCTGCGGCGCGCAGGCCGGTGGCGGTGAACTCGGCCATGGCGCTCTGCCGGGCGGCCGAGACGGACAGCCGGGGACTGACGTCGGGGAAGTGGTCGCCGTCGCGGGCGGCGGTGGCCAGGCCGAACAGGTCGGCGTGGTGCAGCAGGTCGTGGTTGCCGGTCACGGTGAACCCGACGGTACGTACCAGCAGTTCGGGCCGGTCGTCGGACGCCTCGACGGTCTCCTCGCTGACGCCGGGTCCGACCGCCGGGGGCAGCGTCGCGGGGTGGTCGAGGGCGCCGAGCGCGGCCGGTAGCACCCGGGTCGGCGGCTGCCCGGTCGGGCCGAGGACGAGCAGCACGTCGACGTCGGCCGTCCCGGTGACGGTGAGCAGGCTGACCGGGCCGATGCCGGTGTCGGCCACCTGGAGCGCGGCCGGATCCCCGCCGGGTCGGTGCAGGCCGGCGAGCCGGCGGCCCCGCCACGGCCCGGTCGTCGGCTCGGACCGGGCCGGCCGGAACGGGATGGCCCAGTCGACCAGCACGGTCAACGCGTTGGCCAGCACCAACGCGGTGCCCGGCCCGGTCTGCAGCGGCATCCGGTCGATCAGGCCGTCGGTGTGCCGGTGCGCCCACCGGTCGAGCAGCGGCTGGTCGACCGCCGGGTCGCCGGTCAGCTCGCCCCGGATCGAGGCGTCCAGCTCGGTGCGCCACCGCTGCCCGAGCGGCAGGCCGGCGCGGGACCAGAAGCCGGTGGCCAGCCGGGTGGTGGGGGAGTCGACCGGAGGCTGCGGGGTGGGGGCGACGGCGCGCAGCTCGTCGCGGGCCGGTCCGGTCGCGTACCCGGCGAGCAGGGCGAGCAGCGGGTACACCCCGGCACCGGACAGGACGGTCTGCCGGTCGTCCAGGCGGGACGCCCAGCGGGCGGTGAGGACGTTGGCGGGCGGGCTCATGGGGCGGCAGGGTACCCGGATCGACGTGCCGCCGTCCGGTGCCGTCCACGGAGGGGCGGGCCGCCGTCCGGTGGCTTCCCGGTGGGGGTGCCGCCCGGCCGTGGCAGACGGGTGGTCCGGCCGGTGGGGTGGGGTCCGCGCCGGTGGTGTCCGGTGGTGTGACAGCGTGACCGGGTGAGCGTGCGCGTACCGGTCGACGTGGACCTGGCCGTCGTCGGTGGTGGTGGGGCCGGTTCGCTGGTGCTCGCCGCGCTGGCCCGGCACGCGCCACCGGGCCTGCGGGTCGCCGTGGTGGACCCGGTGCGCAAGCGGGGACAGGACCGCACCTGGGCGTTCTGGGGCACCCCCGGTGGCGACCTGGAGCCGATGCTCAGCGCGAGCTGGTCGCGGGTGGAGGTGACCACGCCGGCCGCCGCCCGGGTGCTGGACCTGACCCCGCTGCGGTACGCGATGCTGCGTTCCGCGCCGCTGTACGAGCGGGCCGCCGAGGCGGAGCTGCGGCTCGGCGCGACCCGGTACGACGCGGCGGTGGGGGCGCTCGACGACGACGGCACGGCGGTGACCGTGCGGGACACCGACGGCCGGGTGGTGCTGCGGGCCGGCTGGGTGCTGGACTCGCGTCCCCGCCCGCCCCGCCGACCCGGCCGGACCTCCTGGTTGCAGCACTTCCGGGGCTGGTGGCTGGAGTCGCCGACGCCGGTGTTCGATCCGGGGCGGGCGGTGCTGATGGACTTCCGCACCCCGCAACCGGCCCGGGGGGTGTCGTTCGGCTACGTGCTGCCGGTCAGTGACCGGTTCGCCCTGGTCGAGTACACCGAGTTCTCCCCGGCGGTGCTCTCCGACGCGGAGTACGACGCCGGGCTGCGCGGTTACGCGGGGCTGCTCGGGGTGGACCTGGCCGCGTTGCGGGTGCGGGAGGTCGAGGACGGGGTGATCCCGATGACCGACGCGCCGTTCCAGCGGCGGCCGTCGCCCCGGGTGGTACGACTGGGCACCGCTGGTGGGGCGACCCGACCATCGACCGGGTTCACCTTCTCGGCCATGCACCGGCAGGCCGGGCAGGTCGCCGCCGCCCTGGCGGCCGGTCGGCCGCCGGTGCCCCGGCCGGCGTACCCGGGGCGGCACCGGTGGATGGACGCGGTGGCGTTACGGGCGTGGGACTCCGGCGCGGTCGGCGGTCCGGAGTTCTTCGACCGGCTCTTCGACCGGAACCCGGCGTCGCGGGTGCTGCGTTTCCTCGACGGGGCGACCGGCCCGGTGGAGGACCTGGCGGTGATGCGGTCCAGTCCGCTGCTGCCGATGACCGCGGCGGTGTGGGGCGACGCCACCGGCCGGCTGCGCGCCCGGTGGCCCCGGCGCTGAGCGGGTCGCCCCGCGCCGGTCAGACCGCAGCGCGCCCCGTGTCTCAGACCGCGGCGCGCACCGTGTCGCGGATCAGCACCCGCAGGCCCTCCATCGGGTCGCCGTCGTTCGCGCCGAGCCGGTTGCGGGTCGCCGCCACGGTCAGACCCAGTCCGGGGTACGCGTAGGCGAGGCTGCCGCCGCTGCCGGAGGTGCCGAATGAGCCGTCGTCGTCGATCGCGTAGCCCAGACCGTAGGCGGTCTCCTGGCCGAACACCCATTCGACGCCCCGGACGGCCACCGTGCCGAGCTGGCGCAGCCGCTGGTCGGAGACCAGGCGTACCCCGTCGACCTCGCCGATGAGCGCGGCGAACATCCGGGCGGCGGCCCGTGCGGTGAGGGTGCCCACGGCGGGCACGTCGGCGCGGAGCACCTCCGGTCGGCTGCCGATGGCGCCGTCGGGCCGGACGGCGGGTGGGGCGACGGCGTCGAAGTGCGGCAGGTTGGCGGAGGCGAACCGCATCAGGTCGGCCAGGCCGTGGTCCTCCAGGGTGGCCAGCCGGGGCAGGTCCGCCTCGGGCACCCCGAGGAACAGCTCTCCGGGTACGCCCAGCGGGGCGGCCACCTCCTCGGCCAGCACAGTGGAGATCCGTCGGCCGGTGACCCGGCGGACCACCTCGCCGACCAGCCAGCCGTACGTCCAGGCGTGGTAGGCGATCTGTTCGCCGGGCGCCCAGCGGGGCACCGCGTCGGCGATCATGGCGCACATCCGGTCCCAGTCGGTGAAGTCGGCCGGGGTGACGTCGGCGGGCAGGGCCGGCACCCCGGCGGTGTGGGTGAGCACGTGCCGCAGGGTGACGGTGTGCTTGCCGTGCCGGGCGAACTCCGGCCAGACGTCGGCGAGGCGCAGGTCGTAGTCGAGCCGGCCCTGTTCGGCGAGCACGTGCACCACGGTGCTGGTCAGGCTCTTGCCGGTGGAGGCGCTGAAGATCGGGGTGTCGGCGGTCAGCGGTCGTCCGGTGGCGGTGTCGGCGGTCCCGGCGGTCTCGTTGACGATCAGCCGGCCGTGCCGGTAGGCCGCCACCTGCACGCCGGCCTCCCGGCCCGAGTCGACCAGCGCGTCGATGGTGCTGCGTACCTCGGCCCGTAGCCCTGCCCCGGTGTCGGTCATGGTGGTGCACTCTGCCAGAGCGCCGCCGGATGCCGCCGCCGGTTTCTCCGCCCGGCCGGGACCGGCGCGACGACCGCCGGGGCCGCCGCGACCCGCCGCAGCCGGCGGTGGAGCCGGTGTGCCCCGGCCCCGGTAGGTTCGGCGGCATGGTGGACGCGGCGGCCGGCAGGGCCGTGGAGATCTGGACCGACGGGGCGTGCAGCGGCAATCCCGGGCCGGGCGGGTGGGGTGTGCTGCTGCGCTACGGCGGGCACGAGCGGGAGTTGTGCGGTGGTGAGGCCGGCGCGACGACCAACAACCGGATGGAGCTGACCGCCGCGATCGAGGCGCTGGAGGCGTTGACCCGGCCGGCCACCGTGCGGCTGCACACCGACAGCACGTACGTCCGCAACGGCATCACCGGCTGGCTGGCGGGGTGGCAGCGCAACGGTTGGCGTACCGCGGCCCGGCAGCCGGTGAAGAACGCCGACCTGTGGCAGCGGTTGGCGGCGGCGTGCGCCCGGCACGAGGTGAGCTGGCACTGGGTGAAGGGCCACAGCGGTCACCCGGAGAACGAGCGTGCCGACGCGCTGGCCAACCGGGGGATGACCCAGGCGCGGTCGGCGGCCGGCGCGGCCCGCTGAGGGCGGTCCGTACCGTCGCCGACCGGCACCGGGGCGGTGGCACGGGCTACTCGGTGGGCGGGTGGGCCGCCTCCTCCTCGGCGGGGTCGCCCGCGCCGGAGACCGCTGTCACGTCGTAGCCGGCGCGGCTGGTGTCCCGGGCCGACAGATGCTCCTCGGCGGGCAGGTCGGCGAAGTCGTCGCCGGTGTCCCCGCCGTCGCCCAGCGATTCACCCGGTGGGCGCAGCGACGCCTCGTACGCCGGCACGCCGTCCGGCTCGTCGGTGTCGGCCCGGTCGGTGCGCGGTTGCTCGGTCATAGCCGTCTTCCTGCCCGCCAGGCCGCGCCGCAAACCCGCGCACCGCGCCGGGCGGCCACCGGGTCGGCGGGTGGTGTCGTGGGCCAGCCCGCTGGGTCGTTCCACCGGCGTCGGGTCGGCGGGTCGTGTCGCCGGCCCGGCGGCGTGCGCCGAGGTCAGCGGCGCGGCCGGCGGCGACGGGTGGTGCCGGTGGGGCGGGCGGCGGGCGGCCGGACCGGGGTGAGGGTCAGCCCGGTCCAGTGCCCGGGGTGTCGCAGCGTGCCGGGGAGGGCGGTGCGCCGGTCGCCACGGGCCGCGTCGAGCTGGGACTGGTGCAGGAACAGGGTGCTGGACAGGTCGGCCCCGCGTAGGTCGGCCCCGCGCAGGTCGACCCCCGTGACGTCGGCGCGGCGCAGGTCCGCTCCGCGCAGGTCGGCCCCGACCAGGCAGGCGCCGCGCAGGTTCGCGCCGGTGAGGTCCGCGCCGCGCAGGTCGGCGCCGAGCAGCATCGCGCCCCGCCGGTCGGCCCCGCCGGTGCCGGCGCGGGCGGTGTCGCTGGCCGCGGAGAGCAGCGGGTTGACCCGGCCCCGGTGGGCGTCCACGTCGACTGCGGCCAGCTCCTCGGGGGTGCCGGCGGCCAGGGTGTCGGTGGCGTCCCGGGCGGCGTGCAGCGCGTCGCGTAGCGGGCCGGGTGGGGTGAGGGCCAGCGCCTCGGTGAGGTACCAGAGCAGTTCGTGCAGGGGCCGGGCGACGGTGAAGGCGGCGAACATGCCGGCGGCGGTGTCCGGGTCGTCGCGCCAGTCCCGCCCGGGGTAGGTGACCTGGCTGACCCGTTGGCCGGCGCCGAAGCAGTCGAACACGACGCAGCCGGGGTAGCCGCGTTCCCGTAGCTCGTCGTGGATGCCGCAGCGGGAGTCGGTGCGTAGGTGGGGGCAGGGGCGACCGGCGGGTTTGTGCTGGGCGAAGTCGGCGGAGGCGGCGAAGGCGGGGGCGACGCAGCACAGCCCGACGCAGCGGGCGCAGTCGCCGCGTAACCCGGTGGTTTCCGCCATGGTGTCCGTCGTCTCCCCGTTCTGTCGTCGGGTCCGGTGCCGGGCGGTGGCCCCGGACGGGTGCCCGCGGCCATTGTCCGCCGCCCGGTGCCGGTGCCGTCGCCCGGGTTCCCGGTGCTGGCCCGGGTGGGGAGGGAGGCACCGGTCGGGACGGGTGCGGGGCACGCGCGGCGCGGGGTATGGTCCGGTCACCGCCGCGGACCCGGAGGATGCGATGGCCACCGAGCATGTCGACGTGCTCATCGTCGGTGCGGGGCTCTCCGGTGTCGGGGCCGCCTGCCACCTGCGGCGCGACTGTCCGGGCAGGACGTACGCGGTGTTCGAGGCGCGCGGGGCGATCGGCGGCACCTGGGACCTGTTCCGCTATCCGGGCATCCGCTCCGACTCGGACATGTTCACCCTCGGCTACTCGTTCGCGCCGTGGACCGACCCGAAGGCCATCGCCGACGGCGACGCCATCCGCCGCTACGTCCGGGACACCGCCCGCCGGTACGGCGTCGAGGAGCACATCCGGTTCCGCCACCGGGTGCTGCGCGCCGGGTGGGACAGCGCCACCGCCCGGTGGACGGTTCACGCACGCCGCGAGGACACCGCCGAGGAGGTGGTGCTGACCTGCGACTTCCTCTACGCCTGCACCGGCTACTACCGGTACGACGCGGGGTACACGCCGGACTTCCCCGGCGTCGAGCGGTATGCGGGGCGGGTGGTGCACCCACAGCACTGGCCCGCCGACCTCGACGTCACCGGCCGGCGGGTGGTGGTGATCGGCAGTGGCGCCACGGCGGTGACCCTGGTGCCGACGCTGGCGCAGCGGGCCGGACACGTGACGATGCTCCAGCGTTCCCCCACGTACGTCCTCGCGTTGCCGTCCCGGGACCGGCTGGCCGACGCGCTGCGCCGATGGTTGCCGGCCCGGCTGGCGTACCCGGTGGTGCGGGGCAAGAACGTGCTGTCCGGGGCGGTCAGCTACCGGCTCAGCCGGCGGGCGCCGGGGCTGGCGCGGTCGTTCCTGCTCCGGGCGGCGCGGCGGCGGCTGCCGGCCGGTTACGACGTGGACCGGCACTTCTCGCCCCGCTACGACCCCTGGGACCAGCGGCTCTGTGTGGCCCCCGACGGTGACCTGTTCGCGGCCCTGGCCGCCGGCTGGGCCTCGGTGGTCACCGACACCGTCGAGACGTTCACCCCCGACGGTGTCCGGCTCGGCTCCGGCGAGGAGCTGGCCGCCGACGTGGTGGTCACCGCCACCGGGCTGCGGCTGCTGGCCCTCGGGGGGATGACCCTGACCGTGGACGGCGCCGACGTCGATCTGGGCCGGACGGTGGCGTACAAGGGGATGATGCTCTCCGGGGTGCCGAACTTCGCGTTGACCATCGGCTACACCAACGCCTCCTGGACGTTGAAGGCCGACCTGGTCGCCAGCTACGTCTGCCGGCTGCTGCGCCACCTGGACGCCACCGGCCAGCAGGTGGTCACCCCGGTCGCGCCGCCCGACGGCGAGCTGTCGCCGCTGATCGACCTGCGGTCCGGGTACGTGCTGCGCAGCCTGCACACGCTGCCCCGGCAGGGGGCGCGGGCGCCGTGGCGGCTGCATCAGAACTACCCCCGGGACGTGCTGCTGATGCGGCACGGCCGGCTCGTCGACGAGGGGGTGCGCTTCTCCCGGGCGACCGCCGGGGCCCGGCCGGCTGAGCCGGCACGACATTCGTCCCGCCCCCCGCAGCAAGGAGACCCGCGTGCGTAGCTTCGACTTCACCGCCGGGACCGCCGTGGTCACCGGCGCCGCGAGCGGCATCGGCGAGGCGCTGGCCCGTGGGCTGGCCCGCCGGGGCAGCGACCTGGTCCTGCTCGACCGCGACGCCGACCGGCTCGACGCGGTGGCCGCCACGGTCCGGGCCGCCCACCCGGCCCGCCGGGTCGAGACCCGGCTGGTCGATCTGGCCGACCTGTGCGCCACCGCCCGGGTGGCCGAGGAGATCCGGGCCCGGCATCCCCGGATCCGGTTGCTGGTCAACAATGCCGGGGTGGCCCTCGGTGGCCGGTTCGACGAGATCACCGTGGACGAGTTCCACTGGGTCGTCGACGTCAACTTCCGGGCTCCGGTGCAGCTCACCCACGCGTTGCTGCCGGCGTTGCGGGCCGAGCCGGGCGCGCACGTGGTCAACGTCTCCAGCCTGTTCGGCCTGATCGCCCCGGCCGGGCAGACCGCCTACGCGGCCAGCAAGTTCGCCCTGCGGGGTTTCACCGAGGCGCTGCGGCACGAGCTGGTCGACGAGGGGATCGGGGTGACCTCGGTGCACCCGGGTGGGGTGGCCACCCGGATCGCCGCGCACGCGCGGATCGGCAGTGGGGTGGCCCGGGAGGAGTTCGAGGCGGCGCGGCGGCAGTTCGAGAGGCTGCTGTCCATCCCGCCCGAGCGGGCCGCCGAGGTGATCCTGCGCGGGGTGCGGCGGCGGCGCGGCCGGGTGTTGATCGGCTGGTCGGCGGTGCTGCCCGATCTGCTGGCCCGGGCCGCGCCGGGCTCCTACGGCCGGCTGCTCGCCGTCGGGATCCGCCTCGCGGGCGGCCCGGCCCGGCCGGCCCCGGCCACCCGTGCGCCGGCCGCCGCCGAGCTGCCCACCGGGGAGGTCGCCTGAGCGGTCCGCCGGGAGGGGTCAGGGTGCGCTGCTGCCTCGCTTCTCCTCCTGGGCCAGCACCGCCTCCCGGTGCTCCGGGTCGTCCCGGGCGGCCAGTTCGGCGGCCAGCCGCGGATCGGCGCCCAGCGTCTCCCGGTTGCGGTGCAGGAACGCGGCGAAACCACCGGTGTACGGGCAGGCGTCGTCGCCGAGTTCCCGGTCCGGCCGGTAGCGGCAGCCGGTGCAGTAGTCGCTGATCTCGTCGATGTACCGCCCGTCCACGGCGTACGGTCGGGTGTCCACCCGGGCGAGCGCGGCGTGCTGGCTCAGGCCGAGCACGGTGGTGTTCATGATCCACCCGGTGCCGTCGACGAAGCTGCGCTGGAACCAGTCGACCAGCTCGGTCGGCCGCCAGCCCCGCTGCAACGCGTAGTTGCCGAGCACCAGCAGCCGTTGGGCGTGGTGCGCCCAGCCCCGGTCGCGGACCCCGGCGAGCACGTCGGCGAGGCAGCGCGCCTCCACCGCGTCGGCGTCCAGGTCGACGAACCACTGCGGCAGCGGCTCGGTCGCGGCGAGCCGGTCGAGGCCCGGGCGGGGCGGCTCGGCGTACCAGTGGAGCTGCCAGAGGAACTCCCGCCAGCCGAGCACCCCCCGGACGAACGCCTCCACCGAGGACAGCGGGGCGTCGCCGGCCCGCCACGCCGCCTCCGCGCCGCGCACGGCCACCCCCGGTTCGAGTAGCCCGAGGTTGAACGAGGAGGAGAGCAGGCCGTGCGCCAGGACCGGGTCCTCGGCGCTCATCACGTCCCCGTAGCGGCCGAACTCGGGCAACCGGTGCCGCAGGAAGTGGTCGAGCCGTTGCGCCGCCTCGGCGTGGCTGGCCGGGTGGGTGCGGGGGGCGTCCCGGCCGACGAACCGGACCCCGTCGCGTTCCCACCGGTCCAGGTCGGCGCGGACCTCGGCGTCGATGTCGTCCTCGACGACCGGCGGCGGGGGCGGAACGTCCAGGGTACGGCCGGTGGGGGTGACGTCCTCACGTCCGGCCGGCGCCGGCCCGGTGAGCACCCCGTGCCGCCGGGTGGCCCACCGGTAGAAGTCGACCATCCGGAGCTGTCCGCGCCGGGGCCGGTCGGCCCAGCCCGCGAAGTCGGCCCGGTCGGTGATGAAACCCCGGGGCGGCAGGACGGTCAGCCCGGGGACGGACCGGACGAAGTCGAGGGTCGCCCGGGTGGTCGGGTGGCAGACCTCGACCGGGCCGTCGACCGACGCCAGGGCGTCGCGGAACGTGCCGGCACGCAGCAGCACCGCCCGGTCGCCGAGTTCGGCGGCGCGGTGGCGCAGGGCGCTGAGGATGAGGTGCGCCTTCTGCCGGTGCAGCCGCCGCCGCCGGAACAGCTCGCTGACCTCGACCAGCAGCACCGGTTGGCGGTCGTCGTCCAGGAAGTGCGGCCCGAGTTGGTCGGCGAGCAGCCACCGGCGGGGAGACATGGGTCGATTGTGCCCAGTCGTCCGGTCACCGCGCGTGGCGGGGTCGGTCGGCGGCGTGATCTCCGGTGGTGGCCCGCCCGGCCGGTGCCGGATCCGCCGGGCGGACCCGGCCGGCAGTGGTCGGTGCCGCCGGGCGGACCCGGCCGGGAGTGATCCGTCCCACCGGCGGACCCGGCCGGCAGTGGTCCGGGCCACCGGCGGCGCACCCGCTTCCCCCGACCGGCGGCCGGGAGCCGCACCATGGCGGTATGACGCATCGCAGTACGTCGACGCGGGCGGCCGTCGGGTGTGGCCGTCGGCCGCCGTTCGGGGTGGGCGCGGCGGCCCGGCGGTGAGCGGCGTGCCCGGCTCCGCGCGCCGGGGTGCCCTGGTCTGGGCGGTGGCCGTCAACGCCTACCTGGCGGCGGTGTTCCATCGCAGCTCGCTGGGGGTGACCGGGGTGGAGGCCACGGACCGGTTCGCCATCAACGCCTCCGCGCTGGCGGTGTTCTCGGTGGCCCAGCTCGCCGTGTACGCGGCCATGCAGATCCCGGTCGGGGTGCTCCTCGACCGCTACGGTTCACGCCGGCTGCTGCTGGCCGGCGGCGCGCTGATGGTCGCCGGGCAGCTCTGCTTCGCCGTCGCCACCGACGTCCGGCTGGCGGTCGCCGCCCGGGTGCTGGTGGGCCTCGGTGACGCGATGACCTTCATCAGCGTGCTGCGGATCGTGGCGTTCTGGTTCCCGGGCCGGCGCAACCCGCTGCTGGTGCAGCTCACCGGCACCTTCGGTCAGGTCGGCGCGATCCTCGGCGCGGTGCCGCTGGTGGCGCTGCTGCACCATGCCGGCTGGACGTCGGCGTTCCTGGTCGCCGCCGGGTTCGGGGCGACGGCGGTGCTGCTGGTGCTGGTCGTCGTCCGGGACGGCCCGCACGTCGGGCCCGGGGTCACCGCCATCCCCGCGCTGGCTACCGTACGCCGGGAGCTGGCCGCCGCCTGGGCGCAGCCGGGCACCCGGCTGGGCCTGTGGTCGCACTTCGTCGCCCAGTTCTCCGGGGCGGTCTTCGCGCTGCTGTGGGGCTACCCGTTCCTGGTACAGGGGCAGGGCCTGCCGCCGACCGTCGCCGCGTCCCTGCTCACCCTGATGACCGTCGGGGCGCTGCTCGCCGGCCCGCTGGTCGCCTACCTGTGCGCCCGGCACCCGTTCCACCGGTCGGTGCTGGTCTTCGCGGTCACCGGGGCCAGCGCGGCGGTGTGGGCGGTCGTGCTGGCCTGGCCCGGCCGGTCCCCGCACTGGCTGCTGGTGATCCTGGTGCTGGCCCTCAACGGCCCCGGCGCGGTGATCGGCTTCGACTACGCCCGCACCTTCAACCCGGTGCACCGCATCGGCAGCGCCACCGGCATCGTCAACGTGGGCGGCTTCGTCGCCTCGATCGTGCTGGTGCTGGCGATCGGGGTGGTGCTCGACCTGACCACCCCGGCGGGGGCGACCGCCCCGCCGCTGGCCGCGTTCCGCTGGGCGTTCGCCGTGCAGTACCTGCTCTGGGCGCTGGGCGCGGTCCAGGTGCTGCGGTACCGCAACGCGGCCCGCCGTGCCGGGGGTCCGGGAGCGGGCCGCGCGGCGGGGCCGGACGGCGCGGTGCGCGTACCCCCGGGGGACCGGCCCGACGGCGGGGGCGACCGGCCGGCGGGCGGCGAGTCCGGCGGACCGATGGGGCGGGCGGCATGATCGCGGTAGGTTCGGCGGTGGGCGCGGACCCATCCGGCCGTCGTGCCGGCAACCAGGGAGGACACAGCGTGAGCCAGGAAGTCCGGGGCGTCATTTCACGGAGCAAGGGCGCTCCGGTCGAGGTCACCACCATCGTGGTGCCCGACCCGGGGCCCGGCGAGGCGGTGGTGCGGGTGCAGTCCTGCGGGGTCTGCCACACCGACCTGCACTACCGCGAGGGCGGCATCAACGACGACTACCCGTTCCTGCTCGGCCACGAGGCGGCCGGCGTGGTGGAGCAGGTGGGCGAGGGGGTCACCGACGTCGCCCCCGGCGACTTCGTGGTGCTCAACTGGCGGGCGGTCTGTGGCGAGTGCCGGGCCTGCCGGCGGGGCCGGCCGTGGTACTGCTTCAACACCCACAACGCCGCCCGGAAGATGACCCTCACCGACGGCACCGAGCTGACCCCGGCCCTGGGCATCGGCGCGTTCGCGGAGAAGACGCTGGTGCACGCCGGCCAGTGCACGAAGGTCGACCCGGCGGCCCGGCCCGCCGCCGTGGGGCTCCTCGGCTGCGGGGTGATGGCGGGCCTCGGTGCGGCGATGAACACCGGGCAGGTCACCCGGGGTGACTCGGTCGCCGTCATCGGCTGCGGCGGGGTCGGCGACGCGGCGGTCGCCGGGGCCGTCCTGGCCGGGGCGACCACGATCGTCGCGGTGGACACCGACGGCCGCAAGCTCGACTGGGCGCGGAAGTTCGGGGCCACCCACACGGTGGACGCGTCCGCCGAGGACGCCGTGGCGGCGATCCGGGCCGCCACCGGCGGGTTCGGCGCGGACGTGGTGATCGACGCGGTGGGCCGGCCGGAGACCTGGAAGCAGGCGTTCTACGCCCGGGACCTCGCCGGCACCGTCGTGCTGGTCGGGGTGCCCACCCCGGAGATGACCGTCGACCTGCCGCTGCCGGACGTCTTCGGCCGGGGCGGCGCGCTCAAGTCGAGCTGGTACGGCGACTGCCTGCCCAGCCGGGACTTCCCTCTGCTTACCCAGCTCTACCTGCAGGGCCGGCTCGACCTGGACGCCTTCGTCACCGAGGAGATCGCCCTGGACCAGGTGGAGGCGGCGTTCCACCGGATGCACGACGGCGACGTGCTGCGGTCGGTGGTGGTGTTCCCGTGACCGCCCGGGTCGACCACGCCGTCACCTCCGGCACGTTCTCCCTCGACGGGCAGACCTTCGACGTCGACAACAACGTCTGGGTGGTCGGCGACGACACCGAGTGCGTGGTGTTCGACGC
Organism: Micromonospora sp. WMMD714; assembly: GCF_029581315.1. Classification (NCBI taxonomy): domain Bacteria; kingdom Bacillati; phylum Actinomycetota; class Actinomycetes; order Micromonosporales; family Micromonosporaceae; genus Micromonospora; species Micromonospora sp. WMMD714. Next base: position 5,326,277 of record NZ_CP120744.1, on the reverse strand, counting down.
CCCGCACGACGTCGCGGCGATCCGCCGGGTCGTCGGCGACCGCCGGGTGGTGGCGATCCTGGCCACCCACGCCCACGACGACCACGTCCGGGTCGCCCCGGAGCTGGCCAGGGTCACCGGCGCACCGGTCCTGCTGCACCCCGACGACCGGGTGCTGTGGGACCTGGTGCACCCCGGTCTGGCCCCGGACGGGGAGCTGTCCGACGGGCAGGAGATCACCGTCGGCGACACCGTCCTGCGGGTGCTGCACACCCCCGGCCACAGCCCCGGCGCGTGCAGCTTCCACGCCCCGACGCTCGGCGTGGTGTTCACCGGCGACACCCTGTTCCGGGGCGGCCCGGGGGCGACCGGCCGGTCGTTCAGCGACTTCGCCACCATCGTCGAGTCGATCCGCACCCGGCTGCTCACCCTGCCGGCGGACACCGTGGTGCACACCGGGCACGGCGACGACACCAGCATCGGCGCGGAGGCCCCGCACCTGCAGGAATGGCTCGCCCGCGGCCACTGAACCGCCCCGGCCGGGGGCCGGCCCCACCTCCGGGAGTGGCCGGCCCCCGGCCGGGCGGCACCCGCCGCCCGGCCCCGCGGCCTAGGATCGGCCGGGTGACCGACGACGACCGCCCCCCGGGCGTACGACAGCTGCGCCTGGTGGTGGAGGCCGAGGACTACGACGCGGCGGTGGCCTTCTTCCGGGACGCCCTGGGCCTGCCCGAGCAGGCCGCGTACTCCGGTGCCGGTGACGCCCGGGTGGTGATCCTGGAGGCGGGCCGGGCCACCCTGGAGATCGCCAACCCGGCGCAGAAGCGGATGATCGACGACGTCGAGGTGGGCCGTCAGGTGGCCCCGAGGCTCCGGCTGGCGTTCGAGGTGGACGACACCGCCGCCGTCACCGGCCGTCTGGTCGCCGCCGGGGCCACCGAGGTCGCCCCGCCCACCGTCACCCCCTGGCACTCGCTGAACGCCCGTCTCGACGCGCCCGCCGGCCTTCAGCTGACCGTGTTCCAGGAGCTGCGGGGCCTCGACGAGCGGTCCACCGCCGACGGCTTCGGCACCGACGGCTGAACCCGGCGCGGTTCCGTCCGCCCGACGGGCCTGCCGCCGCCCGGCCCGCCGCCCTGACTCCCGCGCGAACGGCCCGGCCGAGCCGGATGGCCGGACCGCGCCCTGACGGGCAACCTGGACGATTTGTTCGGTATGCGGCGTCGGGTGCGGCCTGCCGGTGACCCGGACCACAGCCCGGGGCGGTAGCCGCGTTTCCGGAATGCCCGACAAAGCCGGCTGGTTGTGTCCCCCATACGCCGGTCGGCACACCTGCGCCCGGCGCGGTAGATCCCCCGAGGCCCGCTCACCCCGGAGCGTGGTCGCCACGATCGAAAGGGCAACCATCGTGAAGCTGGACTTCACTCGATGGCTCCCGGCCATCGCGAAGGACCGCAGGACCGCACTGAGCATCGCCGGCGTCGCCGCCCTCGGCGGCCTGGCGTTCGGCCCGGCCGCCGTGGCCGCCCCCCTCACCACCGGGCCCCACGAGGGCGCCCGCGCCGCGATCGACCTGGCCACCGGCAAGAGCCGGGAGAGCCGGGAGAGCCGCCCCGCCGAGTCGGGCCTGACCCTGGGCAGCCCGACGGCCGACGTCCCCGCCGGCAAGCCGAGCACCGAGGACCTCGTCCCGCACGGCTTGGAGGGCGCCCAGTCCCGCGTCCCGCTGGACGACGCGCAGGTCGCCAACGCCAAGGCGATCATCGCCGAGGCCAAGCGGACCGGGGTGGGGGAGCGCGGCGCGGTGATCGGCGTCGCCACCTCGCTCCAGGAGTCGAAGCTGTACAACCTGGGGCACCTCGGCGCGTACAACGACCACGACTCGCAGGGGCTGTTCCAGCAGCGCCCGTCGTCGGGTTGGGGCACGCCGGAGCAGATCACCGACCCGCGGTACGCCTCGCGGGCGTTCTTCGAGGCGCTGAAGAACGTCCCCGGCTGGCGGGACCTGCCGCTGACCGCCGCGGCGCAGACCGTGCAGGTCTCGGCCTACCCGTACGCGTACGCGCAGTGGGAGCAGCAGGCGGCGGACCTCGTCCAGCAGCACTGGTGACCACCTGACCCGCCCGCCGGCCGGCCGACCCCCACCACGACGGGGGCCGGCCGGTCGGCGTCCGCGCGTCACACCGGGGCGTCCTCCCGGCGCAGCTTCGCCGAACCGGTGCCCACCGAGAACCCGGCGGCCCAGCGGCTCGCGCTGTCGGCCCGGGTCCGGTCGACCAGGTGGTACCAGTCCATCCGGCAGCGCTGCGGGGTCACCTCCAGCACGCCGTACCCGTGCCCGTCCAGCTCCGTCCACTTCACGTGCGGGTTCGTCGACCGCAGCAGGGTCGCCCCGAGCAGGCTCAACCCGTTACCGGCCGGCAACCCGAGGAAGTCGTCGACGTTGTCACTGGTCACCGAGGGCACCACGAACTCGGCGGCGGCCGGGTCGGTCAACCCCGTCGACCGGGTGGTCACCTCGCTGGCCCACGAGGTGTGGATGTCCCCGGTGAGGAAGACCACGTCCCGGGTTCCGGTCGCCCGCAGGTGGTCGACCAGCCGGTTGCGGTCGGCGTTGTAACCGTCCCACTGGTCGGGGTTGAGCACCGCGCCGTTCTGCGGGATCCCCAGCAGCTTGCCCAGCGGGCCGAGCAGCCACGCCGGCAGCGAACCCAGGTCGACCCGGGCCATCATCACCGGATTGCCGACCAGCTTCCACTGTGCCGTCGAGGTGGCCAGCCCGTCGGAGAGCCACCGCAGCTGGGCCGCGCCGGTGATGGTCCGCGCCGGGTCGTCCACCGCCGTGCCGGCGGCCTGCTGTGACCGGTACGACCGCAGGTCCAGCATGGACAGCTCGACGAGCCGGCCGTAGCGCAGCCGCCGGTAGATCGCCCCGTCCGCGCCGATCCGCACCGGCATCCACTCCTGGTACGCCTGCCGCGCGGCGGCCACCCGGTCGGACCAGGTCCCCTCGGTGCCCGGGGTGTGGTTCTCCGCCCCGCCCGACCAGGCGTCGTTGGCGACCTCGTGGTCGTCCCAGGTGATCACCCAGGGCAGCGCGGCGTGCAGTGCCTGGAGACCCGGGTCGGTCTTGTAGAGCCCGTGCCGGATCCGGTAGTCGGTCAGGGTCAGCGCCTCGTGCCTCGGTTCGACCGGGCGGACCACCGTGCCACCGGCGTCGAACTCGCCGGTGCCGTACTCGTAGAGGTAGTCGCCGAGGTGCACGACCAGGTTGAGGTCGCCCCGGTCGGCCAGCCGCCGGTAGGCGGCGAAGTGCCCGGCCTCCCAGTTGGCACAGGAGACCACCCCCAGCCGCAGCCGGTCGATCGCCGCGTCGACCGGTGGGGCGGTCATCGTCCGCCCGGTCGGCGACCAGCCGTCGCCGTGGCCGAACCGGTACCAGTACGTCGTGGCCGGGGCCAGCCCGGTCACCGCCACCTTGACGGTGTGGTCGCGGGCCGGACCGGTCGGCGTCACGCCCTGGACGGCCACCGTGGCGAAGTCCGGGTCGGTGGCCACCTGCCAGCGGACGTCGACGTCGGGGCCGAGTCCGGAGCCGGGCACCGCCTCCGGGACGGGGGTGACCCGGGTCCAGAGCAGGATGCCGTCCGGCAGCGGATCGCCGGAGGCGACCCCGTGCCGGAACGCGCCGGCCGCCGCGTGGGCGGGACCGCTCGCGGCCAGGGTGGTGCCGGCGAGGACGGCCGTGCCGGCGGAGGCCCCGGCGAGGCGCAGCAGGGTACGACGGTCGAGGGTGTTCGTCATGGTCTATGTGTCTACCGGTTGCCGCGGTGCGTCCGCAGCCCCGTACGGTGAGTGTTCGCCGACGGTTCCCCCGTCGTTGGCGGGGTCTGGTCGGCCGGCCCCGGCGCACCGCGGCCCGGCCCCGACGTCGGGGGCGGGCCGGGCTCAGCGGCGGTGCGCGGCGCGGTGGTTCAGCACGATGTCGACCGCGGCGGCGACCAGGGCCAGCGCGACGATGCCGATGGCCAGCAGCAGGGAGTGCCGGAACGCGGTGGACCACTGGCCGTCGGTGTCGGCCAGCGAGGAGAAGAACAGCGCGCCGACCGCGGCGATGCCGGCGGCCGAGCCGATGCGTTGCCCGGTCTGCAGCATGCCGGCCGCGCTGCCCGCCTGCGGCACCGGCACCTCGGACAGGGTCAACGTCTGGTTCGGGGTGATCACCAGACCGCTGCCCAGGCCGGCGAGCAGCAGCGGCAGTGCGGTGAGCAGCGGCACCGACCCGTGCGGGGTGCCGCGCAGCACGAGCACCACACTGGCCAGCCCGACCAGCACCATGACCAGCCCGATCCCGACCAGCGGCCGGCCGAACCGGGTGACCAGCCGACCGCCCAGGGCGGCGGCCAGCGCCGAGCCGAGGGCGAACGGGGTGATCGCCAGGCCGGCGACGAGCGCCCGGTAGCCGAGGCCGTTCTGCAGGTAGAGGGTGAAGATGAAGAAGATCGCGGTGAACCCGCCGAAGTAGATGAGCGCGATCACCGCACCGACGGTGTACGACCGCAGCCGGAACAACCCCAGGTCGAACAGGGGCGTACGGGTGCGCCCGTACCGGTGCTCCCAGAACCCGAAGCCGGCCAGGACGACCAGCCCGGCCGGGATCAGCGCCCACTTCCACGGGCTGGGCCACTGCTCCCGCTGCACCAGGGGCAGCAGCAGGCACGTCACGCCGGTGCCGAGCAGCAGCACGCCGACCGGATCGAGCCGGTGCCGGTCGAGCCGACCGGCGGCCCGGGTGGGCAGCAGCCGCCAGCCGAGCAGCACCGCGACCCCGCCGACCGGCACGTTGACGAAGAAGACCCACCGCCAGCCGTGCGCCTCCCCACCGAGCTGGATGAGCAGACCACCCAGCAGCGGACCGACGGCGGTGGAGATGCCGATGGTCGCGCCGAGCAGCCCGAACGCCCGGCCGCGCTCCGCGCCCCGGAACAGCTGCTGGATCAGGCCGGTAACCTGGGGGTTGACGATCCCGGCGGCGACGCCCTGGAGCAGTCGGGCGGCGACCAGCCAGCCGGGGGACTGGGCCAGCCCGGCCAGCGCGCTGGTGACCGTGAACAGGGCCACCCCGACGACGAAGGCGTTGCGCCGGCCCCGGGCGTCGCCGAACCGGCCGGCGGGCACCAGGACCAGGCCGAACGTCAGCGCGTACCCGGACAGCACCCACTGCAGGTCGCTGGGGCTGGCCTGCAACGCCCGGTCCATCGACGGGACGGCGACGTTGACGATGCTGACGTCCAGCAGCGTCATGAACGCGGCGACGAGGCCGACCCCGAGGGCCTGCCAGCGACGCCGGTCGTCGGTCGGGTTCACCTCGGCACGGCGATCGGGCACGGACCGATCATCGCGTACGGACCGGTGATCGGGCATGCCGCAGCGCTACCCCGGGGTGAACGGGCCAAACCGGCGGGCGGGGTGACCGTCCGGCGGGGCCGGTCGGCGCTCACGCCGGCTGGCGGGCACACCAGCGCGGGCCGAAGTCCAGCCCGGCCAGGGGTGAGTCCTCGCGGTGCAGCAGGCCCTTCTCGGTGAGCAGGCGCAGCGGTGCGTGGACGTCCTGCTGGGCCAGCCCGGCCTCCTCGGCGATCAGGTCCGGGTAGGGCACCTGACCGCGCGTCTCCAGCACGGTCACCGCCTCGTAGACGCGGACCTCGGCCTCCGACAGACGTACCTGCTGCATGGCGCCCTCCTTGCCGTCGACCCGGCCGACCGGTCGGGCGGTCCGGCTTACCCGCTGACGGCCCGACGATGCCTGCCGGACGGGCCGGTCGTGCGGGACTCCGGCCGGGGCGGTGCCCTAGGCTGGCTGACATGATCATCTGGGATCTCGTCGTCGTCGGCGCGGGGCCGGCCGGGCTCAGCGCGGCCCGGGAGGCCGCCGCCGCCGGGGTGCGGACACTGGTGCTGGACCGGGCCGTGCACCCCCGCTACAAGACCTGCGGCGGCGGCCTGATCGGCACCTCGCTGTCGGTGGTCGCCGGCCGGATCGAGGTGCCGGCACACGACCGGGTCGACCGGGTGACCTTCACCAGGGACGGCCGGCGGGCCTTCACCCGCCGGCACGGCACCCCTCTGGTGACCATGGTGCGCCGGGAGGAGTTCGACGACCGGCTGCGCGCGGCGGCGGTGTCCGCCGGGGCCGAGGTGCGCGGCGGGGTCGCCGTGCGCGCCCTCGACCAGGACCCCGACCGGGTACGCGTCCGGCTGGCCGACGGCACCACGGTGACCGCCCGCGCGGTGGTCGGGGCGGACGGTTCCGCCGGGATCACCGCCCGGCACGTGGGGGTCCGCTACGGGCAGGTGGACCTGGGGCTGGAGCGGGAGCTGCCGGTGTCACCGGCGCAGGCGGCCCGCTGGCGGGGGCGGCTGCTGCTGGACTGGGGACCGTTCCCCGGCTCGTACGGCTGGGTCTTCCCCAAGGGCGACCGGCTCACCGTCGGGGTGATCGGCGCCCGGGGCGAGGGCGACCGGACCCGGGCCTACCTGCGGGACCTGCTCGACCGGCTGGGCCTGGCCGGGGTGCCCGCCGAGCACGACTCCGGGCACCTGACCCGCTGCCGGGTCGACGACGCGCCGCTGCGCCACGGCCGGGTGCTGGTCGCCGGGGACGCCGCCGGGCTGCTGGAGCCGTGGACCCGCGAGGGGATCAGCTACGCGCTGCGTTCCGGGACGCTGGCCGGCGCGGCGGTCGCCGCCGGTGACCTGGACCGCTACCCCCGGGACGTGCACGAGCGCCTGGTGCCGTCGATGCGGGCCGGGCGGCGGCTGCTGGCGGTGTTCGCCCGTCGCCCGCAGCTCTGCCACGCCTTCCTGGCGACCCCGGCCGGCTGGGCGCTGTTCGTCCGGTTCTGCCAGGGTCGGCTGAGCTTCGACCGGACCCTGGACCGGCCGCCGGTGCGGGCCGCGCTGACCCTGCTGGACCGGCTGCCCGCCCGGGGTGGCCGGCCGCCGCTGCCCGGCTCCGGCCGCTGACCCGCCGGCTGCCGGCGGCGGGACCGCGGGTCAGGGCACGATCACCGCGCGGCCGTGGATCTCGCCCGCGCGCAGCAGCCGGTACGCCTCCGGGGCGTGCTCCAGCGGGAAGGTCTGCATGTCGGCGGTGAGCAGCCCGGCCCGACCGAGGGCGATCACCTCCTGGAGTTCGGCCCGGGTGCCCCAGAACGGGACCTCCACACTGGTCTCGAACGGCACGGTGGGCGGCTCGTCGGCGACCGGCCGTACCGGCAGGGTGCCGCCGCCCAGGCCCACCAGCAGCAGCCGGCCGCCGGTGGCGACCACGCCGCGGGCGGTGGCCAGGGTGGCGTCGACCCCCACGCAGTCGACCACCACGTCCGCGCCGTCCGGCGCCGGGCCGACGAGCTCCCGGATCCGGTCGACCGTGTCCGCACCGGCCGGCACCACGTGGTGCGCGCCCACCCGGGTGGCCAGGTCCAGGGCGGCGACGTCGCGGTCCACCGCGATGATCCGCACGGCGGTGGTGGCGGCGAGGATCTGCACCGCCATGTGCCCCAGCCCGCCGATGCCGATCACCACGCAGGTCGTCCCGGGGCGCAGCGCCGGCCGGGCCAGCTCGATCGCGTGGTACGGGGTCAGCCCGGCGTCGGTCAGCGGCGCCGCCTGGGTCAGCTCCAGGTCACCGACGGGCAGCAGCCGCGAGGCGGGCACCGTCACGTACTCGGCCAGCCCGCCGTCGCGGCTGAGCCCGATGCCGCCGACGGGCACGGTGCGGCACTGGTTCTCCCGGCCACGCAGGCAGCCCCGGCAGGTGCCGCAGCCGATGATCCCGTAGACGGCGGCCCGGTCACCGGCGGACCAGCCGGTGACCCCGTCGCCGACGGTGTCCACGGTGCCGGCGATCTCGTGGCCGAGGGTGAGCGGGGTGGGGAACACCCCCGGCGCGGCGTCGAGGATGTGCAGGTCGGAGTGGCAGGCGCCGACCGCGCCGACGCGTACCAGCACCTCGCCGGGGCCGGGCGTCGGGGTGGGCACCTCCACCTGTTCGAGCACCCCGGGGGCGGTCATCCGTACCGCGCGCATGGTTGGTCCTTTCGTCGGCGACGGTTCCGCGCGGTTACCCCTCCCGCCGGCCTTGATGCCCGGCGCACACTGCGAGTCATGAGTGAGCCCACCGAACCGTTCAGCGACGAGCAGTACGCCTTCCTGCGGCACGCGCGCTTCGGCGAGCTGCCACCGCCGGTACGCCCCGAGGACCGGCTGGCGGCGACCGAGACCGACCCGCCCCGCTACCAGCCCGACCCCACCCCCGGCCAGTACGAGCAGGACCTCCGCTCGGGCGGCTGACCCGCCCGGCGACCGGCCGACGCGCCCGGGGTGTCGTCCCCGGACCCGTCGGCCGGCACCCCGCTTCAGAAGACCGGCACCCCGGCGCGGACCAGCCTCCAGTTCGGCACGAAGAAGTCGGCCGGGTCGATGGTGCCCCGGGCCTGCGCCCAGTCGATCAGCAGCTGGCGGATCTCCTGCTGCGCGTTGTAGACCTGGGTCTTGACGATGCCGGGGAAGTTCCCGCCGCCGCTGCGCCGGTAGTTGTTCACCGCGACGACGAACTGCGCGTCGGCGGCGACCGGGCTGTCGGTGCCCGGCAGCACCAGCCGGGTGATCCGCTGGCCGACCGGTCGGGAGACGTCGACGTCGTAGTCGAGCCCGGAGATCACGTCGTAGTTGTAGTCCGGCACCGCCGGGTCGCTGATCGTCGCCGGGTCGACCGGCGCACCGACCGCCACGGTGGTGAAGTACTTCGCCGAGAACTCCAGGTACGCCTTCACCTCGGCCCCGGTGAGCACCACCGCCTCCAGGGTGTTGTCGTAGACGTACAGTCCGGCGACGTCCCGGATCCGCACGTCGCCCTGCGGGAAGACGGCGGTGCGGCTGAACGGCGCGGCGATCGACAGCACCGGCAGCGCCGCGTACGGGGTGCCGGCGAGCGCGCCCGTGACCACCTCGGTCTGGACGTGGTTGATGAAGTCCAGGATCGGGGTGTCCCGGTAGCGCGACTCGGCGGCGGACAGCTCCTGGGTGGACCGGGCGACCACCGTGTTGACGTACCCGACGGTCTTGTCGTGCTGGCCCCGCACGGCGGCGAGCACCCGCGGGTCCTCGACCACGGTGTTGGTGTTGAGCATGGTGGCGCTCTTGCCGACGACCTTCCAGCGACCCCGCTCGCGGGTCAGGGTGAAGTCCATCCGGGTCAACCGCTGACCCCACTTGGACGGTTCCGCGGTGAGCACCTGCGCGCCGGTGGCGGTGTTGGTGACGAACCTCTCGACCACCTCGTTGTGGGCGTGGCCGAAGAGGATCGCGTCGATGCCGGGGACCTGCTGGGCGATCAGCGCCACCGGGTTCTCGTTGGGCAGCTCCGGACCGTAGCTGGAGGTGCCGCTGTCGCCGCCGTGGGCGGAGACGACGACCAGGTCCGCGCCCCGCTGCCGCATGATCGGCACCCACTTCGCAGCGGTCTGCACCATGTCGGGGAAGACCAGCCTGCCCTCGACGTTGCCCTTGTCCCAGATGGCCACCCCGGGGTTGGTCAGCCCGAGGATGCCCACCGTCAGCGTCGGCCCGCCGGGGCCGCCGGGCCGGACCCGCTTGAGCACGTACGGCTGGAACGCCGGCCTGCCGGTCCGCGCGTTCACCGCGTTCGCGGCCAGCGCCGGGAAGCCCAACTGGTCGATCCAGGTCGCCAGCAGCGGCAGTCCGTAGTTGAACTCGTGGTTGCCCAGCGTCACCGCGTCGTACCGCAGGATGTTCATCGCGCGGGCCATCGGGTGCGTCGCGCCGGTGTCGGTGATCGGCTCCTGCTTGGCGTAGTACGTGGCCAGCGGGGTGCCCTGGATGGTGTCGCCGGCGTCGAGGACCAGGGTGGCCCGGCCCCGCCGCTCGGCGCGGACCTGGTTGACCAGGGTGGCCAGCTTGGCGATGCCGACGTCGTTGTGCTTGCTGTCGTCGAACTCGGCGTCGCGGTAGTAGTCCCAGTTGTAGACGTTGCCGTGGGTGTCCGAGGTGCCCAGCACGGTCAGGTCCCAGGTCTTCGGACCGGTCGGGATCTTCCGCTCGGCCGCCTGGACGGGGGTGCCGGCGATCAGCGGGGCGGTCGCCGCGGCGGCGGCGACCGCCAGCAGCCGGCGGCGCGAGGCGCCGGAGGAGGAGGTCATGAGATGCCCTTCCATGGGGGAGTCGACGCCTCGTGGACGCCGCTGCGCACCATAGCCACCGCCGGCCCCCGCTGCCACAGTGGCCGCGACGGTTTCCCCGGGCCCAACCCGCCGGCCACCGGGCCGTCATGCCGGCGCCCCCGACCCGGTTGTTTCCGCCCCACCACCGGGGGTAGGTGAGCCGGAGACCCAGCACGGACGAAACCAGGCAGGGAGCCGCACGGTGAGCCAGGACCAGTACACCCCGCAGGACCCGACCGACCAGTACGGCCACCAGGACGGGCAGCCGGCCCAGCAGCAGTCGGCACCCGGCCGGACCGGCGCGATGGACCCTGAGCCCGACCACGGCGAGACGTCGTACCGGGGCAGCGACCGGCTGGTCGGCAAGCGCGCCCTGATCACCGGCGGCGACTCGGGCATCGGCCGGGCGGTGGCGATCGCCTTCGCCCGGGAGGGCGCCGACGTGGTGGTCTCCTACCTCAGCGACGAGGAGGACGCCGACGCCCGGGAGACCGTCCGGCTGATCGAGGAGGCCGGCCGCAAGGGTGTCGCGGTACGCACCGACCTGACCGACGAGCAGCACTGCGTCGACCTGGTCGACCGGACGGTGGCCGACCTCGGCGGGCTGGACATCCTGGTCAACAACGCGGCCTACCAGATGGCCCAGGACGAGGGCATCACGGCGATCAGCACCGCGCAGTTCGACCGGGTGATGAAGACCAACCTGTACGCCATGTTCTGGCTCTGCCGCAGCGCCGTGCCGCACCTGAAGGAGGGGGCGACGATCATCAACACCACCTCCATCCAGGCGTTCGACCCGTCGCCGCCGCTGCTGGACTACGCCACCACCAAGGCGGGCATCGCCAACTTCACCAAGGGGCTCGCCGCGCAGCTCGCCGACCAGGGGATCCGGGTCAACGCGGTCGCCCCCGGCCCGATCTGGACGCCGCTGATCCCGGCGACCATGCCCGAGGAGAAGGTGGCGCAGTTCGGCACCGACACCCCGCTGGGCCGGGCCGGGCAGCCCGCCGAGCTGGCACCGGCGTACGTCTTCTTCGCCTCCCAGGAGTCCAGCTACGTCACCGGGGAGATCCTCGGTGTCACCGGTGGCCGGTTCACGAAGTGAGCCGCCCGCCCGCGCCGGGCCGGGTGCGCCCCGGTCCGGCGTACGGGCGGTCCGGCGGCGGTGTTCAGCGGGGCCAGTCGGCCAGCCGGCGACGTACCTGCGCGATCTGCGCCGGGTCCAGGCCGTAGCGGGCGAGCCGCCGGTCCGGCAGCCGGTCCAGGTAGCGGCCGGCGGCCCGGACGTCCTCGTCGGCCAGCGCCGGGTCCACCTGCCGGGCCAGGGCCAGCAGCGCGTCGACCGGGTAGTGCGCCAGCGCGGCCGCCACGTCGATGTAGTCGCGGGCCTCCCGCCGGTTGACCAGGGCGGCGGTCTTGTTGGCGATCAGGTCGCGGACGTCCATCACCGGTCCGAGGTCCATCACCACCGGTGAGCGGTACCGGTCGAGCCGGGCCAGGCTGAGCCGGATCCGCCGGTCGCCCCGGCCGACCACGAAGTCCCGGATGTCCCGGTCGAAGCCCTCGAACAGCGCACCGAGGTCGCTGTCCGGATCGGCGACCGCGACGGTGTACCCGGCCCGCTCCAGCGCGGCGCGCACCTCCTCGGCAGCCGCCTCGGCGGCCCCCTCCACGTCGGCGAACAGGTCGACGTCCTCGGTGGGGCGGGTGACCAGGCCGTGCGCCGCCCAGGCCACCCCGCCGCCGAGCACGAACCGGTGCCGCCCGGCCGCGGTGAGGGCGACCCGGGCGACCTCCCGGTAGAAGTCGTGCAGGTGGGTCACGCGGTGCGCAGCGCCCGGTGCCGGCTCTCCCAGGCCTGGCGTACTCCGCGGGGCAGGTTGAGCAGTCGCCACACCCGGCGCAGGGTCGGCCCGTCGACCAGCGCCCGCAGGTCGTCGGCGCGGGTGGTCTCCCGCAGCACGTTCTCGTACAACCAGAGCAGGTCGTCCGGTTCGGCCAGGTCGAAGGTGCGTTCGCTGCTCCACATCAGCCGTACCGGCAGCTCCACCACCCCGCCGGTGGGACCGGCCAGCTCCGCCAGGGTGCGCGCCACCACCACCGGACGGCCCGGCCGGGCCAGGTGGGCGGTCGCCAGGGTGGCCTGCATGGTGTCAGGGTAACGCCGCGCGGACCGGCTCGGGTACGCGACGCCCGGCGCGCCCGTGCCGTCGCGGGCCCGGCGCGTGGGGGGCGGGGAAGCCCCGGGTGCGGTATCGTTGCCGCAGGAGCGTCGGTGTGTCCAGTGTCCCCGGGCCTCACCTGAATTGCCGTCGCGGAGTTCCGTTCGGCTGGAGCCGCGTTGCGCCACGCGCCGAGAGGCGACATGCATGCCGGCGCTCCGCCACCGTGATACGGCGCTGCCCCGACCCGCCCGGTCGGGGCAGCGCCGTTTCGGTGTGCGCAGATCCTCGCACCCGGGTCGCATCCTCCGCCGCGCTGCCCTATGTTCAGTAGGGTCGGATCATGCCCGGGAGGGAGGTGCGCGGTGGGTCTGCGGACGTTCCTCGCGGGCTGGCCGGTCTACCGGCAGCTCACCGGCACCGACCCGCTCGGCCGGGGCGCGGCGGCGCAGTCGGGCCGCTCCGCCGGGCTGACCGCCCGCACCGAGACCGCCGACCGGGTGGCCCGCTCGGTCTGCCCGTACTGCGCGGTCGGCTGCGGGCAGCGGGTGTACGTCTCCGACGGTCAGGTCACCCAGATCGAGGGCGACCCGGACAGCCCGATCTCCCGGGGGCGGCTCTGCCCGAAGGGCTCGGCCAGCAGGAGCCTGGTCACCAGCCCGCTGCGGCAGACCACGGTCCGCTACCGCCGACCGTATGCCACCGAGTGGGAGGACCTCGACCTCGACACCGCGCTCGACATGATCGCCGACCGGGTCCTCGCCGCCCGCGAGCAGACCTGGGAGGACGTCGACAGCGACGGCCGGCCGCTGCACCGCACGCTGGGCATCTCCAGCCTGGGCGGGGCGACGCTGGACAACGAGGAGAACTACCTCATCAAGAAGCTGTTCACCGCGATGGGGGCGCTCCAGATCGAGAACCAGGCCCGCATTTGACACTCCGCCACCGTCCCCGGTCTGGGGGCCAGCTTCGGTCGCGGTGGCGCGACGGACTTCCAACAGGACCTCGCCAACGCTGACGTCATCGTCATCCAGGGGTCGAACATGGCCGAGGCCCACCCGGTGGGCTTCCAGTGGGTCATGGAGGCCAAGCGGCGCGGCGCGAAGGTCTTCCACGTCGATCCCCGGTTCACCCGCACCAGCGCGGTCGCCGACAGCTACCTGCCGATCCGGGCCGGCACCGACATCGCCCTGCTCGGTGGGGTGGTGCGCTACATCCTGGACAACGAACTCGACTTCCGGGAGTACGTGCTGGCGTACACGAACGCGGCGACGATCGTCAGCGAGCAGTTCGCCGACACCGAGGACGGCGACGGCCTGTTCTCCGGCTACGACCCGAACACCGACAGCTACGTGGAGAGCAGCTGGCAGTACGCCGGGCACGAGCGGGACTCCGGCAACGGACACACCGCCAAGGAACGGGACAACGCGGCCGGCCTGCGGCACGAGTCGCACGGCGCGCAGGTGCACGGGCAGACCGAGCGGGACGAGACCCTCCAGCATCCGCGCTGCGTCTACCAGATCCTGCGCCGGCACTTCGCCCGCTACACCCCGGAGATGGTGGAGCGGGTCTGCGGCATCCCCCGGGACAAGTTCCTGGAACTGGCACGGGCCTGGACGGAGAACTCCGGCCGGGACCGCACCGGCGCGCTGGTCTACTCGGTGGGCTGGACCCAGCACAGCGTCGGCGTGCAGTACATCCGCACCGGGGCGATCATCCAGTTGCTGCTGGGCAACATGGGCCGGCCGGGCGGCGGCATCATGGCGCTGCGCGGGCACGCCAGCATCCAGGGCTCGACGGACATCCCGACCCTGTTCAACCTGCTGCCCGGTTACCTGCCGATGCCGCACCACGCCGACCACCCGACCTTCGACGACTGGGTGGACAGCATCCGGCACCCCGGGCAGAAGGGCTTCTGGGGCGACGCGCGGGCGTACGCGGCGAGCCTGCTCAAGGCGTACTGGGGGGACGCGGCGACCCCGGAGAACGACTTCTGCTACGACCACCTGCCCCGGATGACCGGCGACCACGGCACCTACCAGCAGGTGCTGAACATGATCGACGGCAAGATCAAGGGCTACTTCCTGCTCGGCCAGAACCCGGCGGTCGGCTCCGCGCACGGGCGGGCACAGCGGCTCGGCATGGCCAACCTGGACTGGCTGGTGGTCCGCGACCTGTTCATGATCGAGAGCGCCACCTTCTGGAAGAACGGCCCCGAGGTGGCCACCGGCGAGATCGTCCCGACCGAGTGCCGCACCGAGGTGTTCTTCCTGCCGGCCGCGTCGCACGTGGAGAAGGAGGGCACCTTCACCCAGACCCAACGGCTGTTGCAGTGGCGGGAGAAGGCCGTCGAGCCACCGGGTGACGCCCGCTCCGAGCTGTGGTTCTTCTACCACCTCGGGCGGCGGCTGCGGGAGAAGCTGGCCGGCTCCCCGCACCGGCGCGACCGCGCCCTGCTCGACCTGGCCTGGGAATACCCCACCCACGGCCCGCACGACGAGCCGAGCGCCGAGGCGGTGCTGCGCGAGATCAACGGCTACGACGTGGCCACCGGCCGCCCGCTGTCCTCGTTCACCGAGGCGAAGGACGACGGCTCCACCGCCGTCGGCTGCTGGATCTACTCCGGCGTCTACGCCGACGGGGTCAACCAGGCGGCCCGCCGCCGGTCCCGGCACGAGCAGAACTGGGTGGCCGCCGAGTGGGGCTGGGCGTGGCCGGCCAACCGGCGCATCCTCTACAACCGGGCGTCGGCCGACCCGCAGGGCCGCCCGTGGAGCGAACGCAAGAGGTACGTCTGGTGGGATCCGCAGGCCGGCGCGTGGACCGGCTACGACGTGCCGGACTTCGAGCGGACGAAGCCGCCGACGTACCGGCCGCCGCCGGGGGCGTCCGGCCCGGCGGCGCTGGCCGGTGACGACCCGTTCATCATGCAGGCCGACGGCAAGGGCTGGCTGTACGCGCCGAGCGGGGTGCTCGACGGTCCGCTGCCGACGCACTACGAGCCGGCGGAGTCGCCGATGCGCAACCCGCTCTACGGCCAGCAGGCCAACCCGACCCGCAAGGTCTACGCCCATCCGGTGAACTCGGTGAACCCGAGCCCGCCGCAGGAGCACAGCCAGGTGTTCCCGTACGTGTTCACGGTCAGCCGGCTCACCGAGCACCACACCGCCGGGGCGATGAGCCGGACGGTGCGTCCGCTGGCCGAGCTGCAGCCGGAGATGTTCGTGGAGGTGTCCCCGGAGCTGGCCGGCGAGGCGGGGCTGACCCACCTCGGGTGGGCGCACCTGATCAGCGGCCGGGCGGTGATCGAGGCGAAGGTGCTGGTCACCGACCGGCTCACCCCGTTGCGGGTGGACGGCCGGGTGATCCACCAGCTCTGGCTGCCCTACCACTTCGGCTACGAGGGCCTGGTCACCGGCGACTCGGCCAACGACCTGTTCGGCATCACCCTGGACCCGAACGTGCTCATCCAGGAGAGCAAGGTCGGTACCTGCGACATCCGGCCGGGCCGCCGGCCGACCGGGCCGCCGCTGCGGGACCTGGTCGAGGACTACCGTCGACGGGCCGGGATCGAGCCCGGCGAACGCCCGCCGACGGTGACGACCCGGGTCCGCCGGCCGGCGGGCCGCAGCGACGACGGGCCACGGGAGAAGGGCGCCGACCATGCCTGACGGCAACAGCCTGTACGGCCCGCTCGATCCGGCCCCGGACGCGGGCTGGACGGCTGCCGGCCCCCGGATGGGGTTCTTCACCGACACCAGCGTCTGCATCGGCTGCAAGGCCTGCGAGGTGGCCTGCAAGGAGTGGAACGCCGTCCCCGCGTCCGGCTTCGACCTGCTCGGCATGTCGTACGACAACACCGGCGCGTTGACCGCGAACTCCTGGCGGCACGTGGCCTTCATCGAGCAGCCGGTCCCGGCCGGTCCCGGCGGCGCGCCGTTCGCCGGCACCCCGACGGGCGGGTCGGCCGCCGCGGCGTCGGCGGCGGTCGCCGCCGGTACCGGCAACGTCGGCGACACGAACCCGGGTGTCCCCCCGGGCGACGTCGACGCCGCCGCCCGGATGGCCACCGCCACCACCGACCCGACCACCGCCGGGTCCGGCGGCACCACCCCGACCACCGCACCCGGCGGCGGGTCGGCCGGTGGGTCCGTCGGCACGGGCACCCGGTTCCTCGGGATGCCCGGGGCCGTCCCACCCGGCCGGGGCACCGGCGTCGAGGCCCGCACCGACTTCCGCTGGCTGATGATGTCGGACGTCTGCAAGCACTGCACCCACGCGGCCTGCCTGGACGTCTGCCCCACCGGGTCGCTGTTCCGCACCGAGTTCGGCACGGTGGTGGTGCAGGAGGACATCTGCAACGGCTGCGGCTACTGCATCTCCGCCTGCCCCTACGGGGTGATCGACCAGCGCCGGGGCGACGGCCGGGCGTGGAAGTGCACGCTGTGCTACGACCGGCTCGGCGCGGGCATGACCCCGGCCTGCGCCCAGGCCTGCCCGACCGAGTCCATCCAGTACGGCCCGCTCGACGAGCTGCGCGAGCGGGCCGCCCAGCGGGTCACCGCGCTGCACGACCGGGGCGTGCCGCAGGCCCGGCTGTACGGTCACGACCCGACCGACGGCGTCGGCGGCGACGGCGCGTTCTTCCTGCTCCTCGATGAGCCCGAGGTGTACGGCCTGCCGCCGGACCCGGTGGTCACCACCCGGGACCTGCCGAGGATGTGGCGGCGGGCCGGGCTGGCCGCGCTGGCCATGACGGCGGCGGCTGTCGCCGCGTTTGTCGGAGGGTCGTCGTGAGCGTGGGCCGCAGGCCGGTGGGGGAGCGGTTCCGGGGCTTCCGCGAGCGGCTGGCGGCCGACGGTGTGTTCCGGCCGCAGCGGTCCTCGGCCCGGCTCGGCCACGGCGCGAAGGTCGGCGGGGGTCCGGCCGACGGCGCGTACCCGGCCGGAGCCCCCGGTTCGGCCGACGCTGCGGGCGCTGCCGACGCGCCGGTGGTCGTACCGCCCCGGGACGAGCCGCCGGCGGCGCGCAGGCGGCGCGGCCGGGGTGGGCGCGGCGGCGAGGAGCTGCAGGTCCCGGCGGCGGAGTTCACCTCCTACTACGGCCGGCCGATCCTCAAGGCCCCGGTGTGGCGGTGGGACATCCCGGCGTACCTGTTCACCGGCGGGCTCGCCGCCGGGTCGTCGCTGCTGGCCGCCGGCGGGCAGCTCACCGGCCGGCCCGCGCTGCGGCGGGCCGGTCGGGCCACCGCGTTGGGCGCGGTCACCGCCAGCGCCTACTTCCTCGTCAACGACCTGGGGCGGCCGGCGCGGTTCCACCACATGCTGCGGGTGGCGAAACCGACCTCGCCGATGTCGGTGGGCACCTGGATCCTCACCGCCTACGGACCGGCCGCCGGGCTCGCCGCCGTCGCCGAGGTCGCCCGGCTACTGCCGGACCGTGGCGTGTCCAGGCTGGCCCATCGACTGCTGCCGCCGGCCGGGCAGGCCGCCGGGCTGGCCGCCGCCGCCGTCGCGCCGGCGCTGGCCACGTACACCGGGGTGCTGCTGGCCGGGACGGCCGTGCCGTCCTGGCACGAGGCGTACCCGGAGCTGCCGACCATCTTCGCGGGCAGCGCGCTGGCCAGCGGCGCCGGTGTGGGGTTGCTCGCCGCGCCCTGCGCGCAGGCCGGGCCGGCCCGGCGGATGGCGGTGGCCGGGGCGGCGCTGGAGCTGTGGGGCGCGCACGCGGTGGAGACCCGGCTGGGCCTGCTCAGCGAGCCCTACCGGCTGGGCACGGCGGGCCGGCTGCTGCGCGCCGGTCGGCTGCTCACCGCCGCCGGGGTGGTCGGCGCGCTGGCCGGCCGGCGCAGCCGGGCACTGTCCGCACTGTCCGGCGCGGCGCTGCTGGCGGCCTCGGTGGCCACCCGGTTCGGCATCTTCCACGGCGGGGTGGCCTCGGCCCGGGATCCGAAGTACACGGTGCTGCCGCAGCGGGACCGGATCCGTCGCCGCGAGGCCGGCCAGGTCTGACACCTCGTCGCCTACGGGGCGGGTCTGACACCTCGCCACGCCGCCGGGGCGGCCCTGTGGTTGACTCGGGGGCGGAGGCGTTCAGGTGGCTGGTGCCCCTCCCAGCCTTCAAAGCTGGTGTGGTCCGGGATCCGGGCCAGGCGGGTTCGATTCCCGTCCGTCTCCGCCAACCACCGGGGGAGATGACACGCATGGGTGAGGCGGCGACCGATCCGCGTCGGCGGGTGCCGCGCACCGACGTGCTGCTGGCCGACCCCGGGCTGGCCGCCGCGGCGGCCACCCTCGGCCGGGACCGGGTCAAGGTCGCCGTCACCCGCGCCCAGCAGCGGGCCCGGCTCGGGGAGATCACCCCCGGGCAGGTCCGCGACGCGGCCCTCGCCGCCCTGTCCGCCCCGGCGCCCCGGGTGGTGCTCAACGCCACCGGGGTGGTGCTGCACACCAACCTCGGCCGGGCCCCGTTGTCGGCCGCCGCCGTCGACGCGCTGGTCGCCGCCGCCGGCTGCACCGACGTGGAGCTGGACCTGGACACCGGTCGGCGGGCCCGCCGCGGCCGCGACGCGCTGGCCGCGCTGGCCGCGGCGGTGCCCGACGCCGCCGCCGTGCACGTGGTCAACAACGGCGCGGCGGCCCTGGTCCTCGCGGCGACCGCGCTGGCCGCCGGCCGGGAGATCGTGGTCAGCCGGGGGGAGCTGGTGGAGATCGGCGACGGGTTCCGCCTCCCCGACCTGCTGGCCAGCACCGGTGCCCGGCTGCGCGAGGTCGGCACGACCAACCGCACCACCCGCGACGACTACGCGCGGGCGGTCGGGCCGGACACCGGTTTCGTGCTCAAGGTGCACCCGTCCAACTTCGTGGTCACCGGCTTCACCGCGGCCGTCGAGGTCGGCGAGCTGGCCACCCTCGGCGTGCCGGTGGTGGCCGACATCGGTTCCGGCCTGCTCACCGCCGACCCGCTGCTGCCCGCCGAGCCGGACGCGGCGGGCACCCTGCGGGCCGGGGCGCACCTGGTCACCGCCAGCGGCGACAAGCTCCTCGGCGGCCCCCAGGCCGGGCTGCTGCTCGGCGACGCCGCCCTGGTCGACCGGCTGCGCCGGCACCCGCTGGCCCGGGCGCTGCGGGTGGACAAGCTGACCCTCGCCGCGTTGGCGGCCACCCTGCACGGGCCGACCACCCCCACCCGGGACGCCCTGCACGCCGACCCGGCCGGGCTGCGGGACCGCTGCGAACGGCTGCGGGACACCCTCGGTGCCGAGGGCTGCAAGGCCGAGGTGCTGCCCAGCGTCGCGGTGGTCGGTGGGGGCGGGGCACCCGGCGTCGAGCTGGACTCCTGGGCGCTGAGCCTGCCCGAGCGGTACGCCGCACCGCTGCGCCGGGGCGACCCGCCGGTGCTCGGCCGGGTGGTCCGGGGCCGGCTCCTGCTGGACCTGCGCTGCGTACCGGCCACCGCCGACGGCACACTGCGCGACGCGGTGCTGCGGGCGGCCGACTGAGATGCACGTCGTCGCCACCGCCGGGCACGTGGACCACGGCAAGTCCACCCTGGTCCGGGCGTTGACCGGGATGGAACCGGACCGGTGGGCGGAGGAACGCCGCCGGGGAATGACCATCGACCTCGGCTTCGCCTGGACCACCCTGCCCACCGGCGGCACGATCGCCTTCGTGGACGTCCCGGGGCACGAGCGGTTCGTGCCGAACATGCTGGCCGGGGTGGGGCCGGTGCCGGCGGCGGTGGTCGTGGTGGCCGCCGACGAGGGGTGGATGCCGCAGTCGGCCGAACACCTGGCCGCCCTGCACGCGCTGGGGGTGTCGCACGGCCTGCTGGTGGTGACCCGCGCGGACCTGGCCGACCCCGGACCGGCGACGGCGCAGGCCCGCGCGCACCTCGCGGCGACGTCGCTGGGCACGGCGGAGTCGGTGGCGGTCAGCGCGGTCACCGGCGTCGGCCTGCCGGAGCTGCGGGCCGCCCTGGGCCGGCTGGTCGGCCGGTTGCCCGCGCCGCAGGTCGACCAGCCGGTGCGGCTGTGGATCGACCGGGCGTTCACCATCCGGGGCAGCGGCACGGTGGTCACCGGCACCCTCGGCGGGGGCCGGCTGCGGGTCGGGGACGAGCTGGCACTGGCCACCACCGGCGAGCCGGTCCGGGTCCGGGGCCTGCACCGGCTCGGGGCGGCCGAGCCGCAGGTGACGGCGGTGGCCCGGGTGGCGGTCAACCTGCGCGGGGTGCCCCGGGACCGGCTCGGCCGGGGCGACGCGCTGCTCACCCCGGACGCGTTCGGCCGCACCGACCTGCTCGACGTGCGGTTGGCCGGTGACCCGGTGGCTGAGTTGCCGGCGACGTTGACGCTGCACATCGGCTCGGCGGCCGTGCCGGCGCGGGTCCGGCCGCTCGGCGGGGACACCCTGCGGCTGCGGTTGGCCCGTCCGCTGCCGCTGCTGGTCGGGGACCGGGCGCTGCTGCGGGATCCGGGCCGGCACCACGTCTGCGGCGGGGTGACCGTGCTGGACGTGGCACCGCCGCCGCTGGCCCGCCGGGGTGCCGCCGCCGCCCGCGCCGCCGTCCTCACCGGCCTGCACGGCCGGCCCGACCTGGCCGGGGAGCTGCGTCGTCGCCGGCTCGTGCGGGCCGGCGAGCTGACCCGGATGGGGGTCACCGGTGACGTCGCCCCGGTGGTCGGGGACTGGCTGGCCGACCCCGGGCACTGGCGGCAGCTCGGCGTCCGGCTGGTCGAGGAGGTGACCGCCTGGGCCGGCGCACATCCCCTGGAGCCCGGAGCCCCGGTGGAGGCGCTGCGGCGACGGCTGGGCCTGCCCGACCGGGCGCTGGTGGAGGCGCTGGTCCGACCGCCGTTGACGCTGCGCGCCGGCCGGATCGGCGTCGGTGACCCCGGGCTGCCCGAGCCGGTGGCCGGCGCGGTCGACCGGGTCCGCCGCGAGTACGCCGCCCACCCGTTCCGCGCGCCGGAGGCCGACCGGCTCACCGCTCTCGGACTGGGGCCCCGCGAGGTCGGTGCCGCCGTACGGGCCGGCGCGCTGCTGCGGCTGGCGGAGAACGTGGTGCTGCTGCCCGACGCGGCCGACGAGGCGGTACGGGTGCTCGCCCGGCTCCCGCAGCCGTTCACCCTCAGCGCCGCCCGGCAGGCCCTGGACACCACCCGTCGGGTGGCGGTGCCGTTGTTGGAGCTGCTGGACCGGCGGGGGGTGACCCGTCGGCTGCCCGACGACGCCCGCGAGGTGGTCGGATCGGGCTGACCGGCCTGTCGCCGGCCGCCGGTGCGGTGCCGAACCGCCCTCCCGCCGGCCCCGGGTCGCCTACCGTGACGCCATGGACCCTTCGGCGGTCTGGCGGGACCGGAACCATCGCTGGCGGATCGAGGCCTACCGGGCACCGGACCTACGGTTCGCCATCTTCGCCACCAACGGCCCCACCGAGAGCGCGCCGCTGTGGTTGTTCGGCATGGCGGCGCTGGCCCGCTGGCTGATGACGCACGCGATCTCCCTGGACGACCTGGAGACCGTCTGACCCGCCGGGTGTGGCGGTGGATCAGTCCCCGGCGGGTCGGCACCCGTCGCCCGGACGGGGGAACCACGTCCGATACGCCTGCTTCCTGACGATTCCGTTCGTACCGTGCGGGACGTGAAGGACCGAGGAGTACGGACGTTCCTGGCGGTGCTCGCCGGCCTGGCGGTGATCTACTTCGGGGTGACCGGCCGTTCCACCGGCGACGGCGGGGTGTCCGGTGGAGTGGTGCTGCTGGCCCTGCTGGCCGCCCTGCTCGTCTGGCACCTGACCAAACCGGCGGGCAACAAACCGGTCGACTGAGCCGTCCGCGGCCCGGCCCGGCAGGTCAGCGGGGCGTCGTGGCCAGCCGGGTCACCTCACCCGCCGACTCCTCGCCGAGCGCCACCCGGACCAGCGCCGACGCCAGCCGCCCGAAGTCCGGCCCGGCGACCAGCCCGGCCAGCCCGTGCGGGTCGGCCGGTAGGCCGAGCCGCTTCGCGCCGGTCAGGGTGCGCCGGTCGGCGTACGGGCGGAGGTCCGACCAGACCGTCTGCGCCTCCCGCAGGAAGATGTCCGCCCCGGTCGGGCCGATGCCGGGAAACTCGGTCAGCCGGCGCCGCAGCGCCGCCGGCTCGCCCCCGGCCTCCCGGTGCAGCCGTCGCAGGTCACCGTGCCAGCGCTCCAGGCACAGCCGGGCGCCGGTGCCCAGCATCGTCGCGGTCCGCTCGTCGTAGCGGCGGTAGTGCCCGCGCCCCAGCGCGTCCACCCGCTCCTGCCAGCCGGCCGCCTCCATCGCCTGCGGGGTACGCCAGCCGGCGGCGAACAGCTCCCGGGCGGCGGCGACCGCGACCCGGGCCCGGATCCGGGTGCTCAGCAACGTGGTGAGCACCAGCAGTTGGTACAGCGGAGCGGGCCGGTCGGCCAGCGTGATGCCGGCCTCCTCGGCGTAGGTGCGGCCCTGCCGGTCCAACAGCGTCCGGGCCACCCGGCGGTCGTCCCCCATCACCTGGTGGTACCCGTCCTGCCGCACCTCAGCCCTGCCCGGTGCCGGCAACCCGGGGCCGCATGCGCTCGCCGGTGCCGGGTAACCCGCCAACGGGCGCGGAGCACCGTGCCCGTCGGTCCGGAAGGAGACACCCGTGACGAACGTGCAGCAGCCCGAGATGCGGCGCGACGGGAACAACGCGACCGTGCAGGACAGCAAGGGGCCCGGCGTCGCCGGTCATCCCGCCCACCGGTCCACCTCGCCGGGGGACCGGGGTCGACGGACACCGCGCGGCCAGGCCTCCCCGTACGGTCCGGGCCGGCCGAGCGCCGACGACCATAGCGACCGGGGCTGACCACCACCGTCGCCGCCGCCGCCGGGTCGGCGCGGCGCCGACCGCCCGACCTGCCGCCCGGCCCGGGACCGACCCGGGCCGGGCGGCACCCTGCCGGGCCTCGGGTGGCACTGCGCGGAACCCGGGTGGGCGACGGGGAGCCCCGGTCCGCGGTCGGCCGCCGGGGCCGGCTACCCCGCCACCCCCCGTCGGCCGCCGGGGCGGTGCCCGGCCGGCTACCCGGCCACCGCCGGCCCGGTCCCGTCGCGGCCCGGGCCGGGGGCGCGCACCACCGCGACCGGACAGGCGCTGTGGTGCAGCACCCGGTGGCTGACCGAACCGAGCAGCAGGCCGGCGAGTTCGCCGTGGCCCCGGGCGCCGACCACCACCAGCTGTGCCCGCCGGGACGCCTCGACCAGCGCGGCGACCGGCCGGGCGGGCACCGGCTCCGGATCCACCGGGACGTCGGGGTGGCGCTCGGCCAGCCCGGCGAGGCTCTCGGCGAGCGCCTGCGCCTCCTCGTCGCGCAGCCGGGCCTCGTCGTACACCAGGGGTTGGATGTCCCCCGGGCGGCGGGTGGCCGGATGGGTGTAGGCGTGCACGGCCCGCAGCCGGACGCCCCGGGCGGACGCCTGCGCGGCGGCGTACTCGACCGCCGCGGGGGAGGCCGCCGAACCGTCGACCCCGACCACCACCGGGCCACCGGCGTGCTCCTCACCCCGGGCGACCAGCACCGGACAGCCGGCGTGCGTGGCGACCTGGATCGCCACCGAGCCGACCAGCAGGGCGGTGAACCCGCCGAGGCCCCGCTCGCCCAGCACGATCGTCGCCGCGGTGGGGGACCGGCCCAGCAGCACCGCGCTGGCCTCACCGTCGATGATCTCGCCGGTCACCGGCAGGCCCGGGTCGACCGCCCGTGCGGCGGCCACCGCCTGCTCGACCAGTTTCTCCGCCTGGCGGCGTAGCCCGCCGCCGGGCGGGTTCCCGGCGACCGGGTCGACCGGCACCCGCAGCAGGGGCCAGATGAAGGCGTGCACCACCCGCAGCGGCAGGTGCCGCCGGGTCGCCTCCGCCGCGGCCAGCCGGACGGCGCGCAGCGCCGACTCCGAGCCGTCCACGCCCACCACGACCGCCGTGCCGTTCGCCGAGTCCACCCCGTGCACCTCCCGCCTGCGTCAGTATCGCCGCCGGTCGGGGCCGGCGGGCCGATACCGCGACCGGGCACCGGCCAGGTGCGCCGCGGCGGCCGGGGCGGGGCGTGGTCGTCCGGCCCGGCCCCGGACCGGAGCGGGTCGACCGCTCCGTATGATGCTTGCCCTGTAGCAAGAATCTCGGAGGGGAACACACATGCCGGATGCGCTCGCAGCGATGTCGCGTGCGCTACGTGAGGCGGCACCGGACCGACTGGTGGAGGCCGTCGACCGGGCCCTGCGGTCCGTGCTCGCCGCCGTGCGGGTCGACGTCTTCCTGGCCGACTACCGGATCAGCGGGCTGTGGTCGGTGCTCGACCCGGAGTTGTCGGCCGGTTCCCTCAGCGGCCAGGGTGGCGCACCGCGCTGCTTCAGCAGCCAGCAACCGGTCCTCGACCCGCACGACGGCGGACACTGCCGGGTGTGGGTGCCGCTGACCGTCTGGGGCGAGCGGCTCGGGGTCCTCCTGGTCGAGCTGACCGACACCCCGGACCGCCCGACCCAGGACGTGCTCGCCGACCTGGCCGTCGACCTGGCCACCACGTTGCGGGCGGCCGACCGGGAGACCGACCGGTACCGCCGCACCCGCCGTCGGGAACGGCTGAGCATGGCCGCCGAGATGCAGTGGGACCTGCTGCCGGGGCGCAGCGTCACCGACGAGGCCTTCCTGCTGGCCGGGCAGCTTGAGCCGGCGTACAGCGTCGGCGGTGACCACTTCGACTGGTCGGTCGATCCCGGGCGGCTCACCCTCACCGTCCTCAACGGGGCCGGCACGGGGCTGGCCGCCGCGATGCTCACCGCGCTGACCGTCAACGCCATCCGCAACGCGCGGCGTTCGGGCGGTGGCCTGGTGGAGCAGGCCGAACTGGCCTCGGACACGCTGTTCTACCAGCACCGGGGGGACCGGCACGTGGCCACGTTGCTGCTGTCGGTGGACACCGCCACCGGTCGGGCCCGGGCGGTGGACGCCGGTTCGCCGCGCGTGCTGCGGTTGCGGGGGACCACCGTGCAGCGGATCGCCCTGGAGCAGCAGCTGCCGCTGGGCATGTTCGCCGAGACCCGGTACACCGTGCAGGAGTTCGACCTGCTGCCCGGCGACCGCCTCTTCGTGGTCAGCGACGGCGTGTACGACGCACGACCCGGTGGCCAGGAGGCCTACGGTGAGCGGACGATGGCCCGGGCGATGCGCTCGACGCGGTTGCAACCGGCGCCGGAAGCGGTCGGTACGGTGATGCGCGAGCTGTTCGCATATCATGCCGACACCGATCTCCGTGACGATGCCGTCGTCGTGTGCCTGGACTGGTGCGGGCGGCGCGAACGATGATCGGCCGTCAGCGACACACGACAGCGGAGAATCGCGGGGGACAGCGGGTGGATCGACCTCCGAATCTTGCCGTGGCGATCGAGGCCGCGGCCGAGGCCTTCGTCGGTGTGCTCGATTCCGCGACCTCGCGGCACCAGGTGACGGTGCCGCCGACCCAGCTACGGGTGCTCGCGTTGATCAGGGACCGGCCGGAGACGAACGTCAACGGGCTGGCTGAGCTGCTGGACGTGGTGCCGTCGTCGGCGAGTCGGCTCTGCGACCGGCTGGAGGCCACCGGCCTGCTGCGCCGTACCCCCGATCCGCGGGACCGGCGTGAGGTGCGGTTGGTGCTCACCGCCGCGGCGGTGAGCCTGCTGGGGGAGGTCCGGGAACGGCGGCACCGGGCGGTGCAGGCGGTACTGGACCGGATGCCGCCGCGCGCCCAGCACGAGCTGCTGCTGGCGCTGCTGGCATTCGGCCAGGCGGCGGCGTCGGGGACCTCGCCTTCGCCGGCCGACACGGCGGCGCGCACCGCGTGACCCGCGCCGGACGACGGCTCCACTAGTGTCCTAGGATGCCCTAGCGGTGGTGACCCACCACACAACACGCCCGGACAGCCGGAACCCGCGCACCCCACCGGGCACCGGAAAGCGCCCGATATAGTGGCTGCCGGTCCGGGCCGTCGACCACCCGGACCACATCAGGGGGAGGTCCCGGCCCGGGATCACCGAGACGCCGGCACCCGCCGGTCCGGTAGCGCACGACTGACCGTGGTGCCCGAGCGGGCACCGGCAGCGTGCTGCGGAGGGAGGTTCGGTGTCGCGTCGGCCGGCTCGGGCGGCACGTCCGCGTGCGGTGGACGGTGCCGTGACCGCCACGGACCGGGTGCTCACGCTGCCGAACCTGATCAGCTTCGTCCGGCTGCTCGGCGTACCCGTGTTCCTCTGGCTGTTCCTGGTCGTGGAGGCGGACGTGGCGGCGATCGTGGTGCTCGCCGCCGGCGGCACCTCCGACTGGGTGGACGGGTGGATCGCCCGCCGGCTCGGCCAGGTCAGCCGGCTCGGTGAGCTGCTCGACCCGCTGGCCGACCGGCTCTACATCCTCGCCACGCTGCTCGCCTTCACCGCCCGCGAGGTGGTGCCGTGGCAGTTCACGGCGGCGCTGCTGGCCCGGGAGCTGCTGCTGCTCGGCTCGTTGGGGGTGCTGCGCCGGTACGGTTACGGCCCGCCGCCGGTGCACTACGTCGGCAAGACCGCGACCTTCCTGATCCTGGCCGCCTTCCCGGTGCTGCTGCTGGCGGCGGCCACCACGTCGGTGACGGCGACGACCGCCGGGGCGATCGGTTGGGCGCTGGCCTGGTGGGGTCTGGTGCTCTACTGGGTGGCCGGCGCGATGTACGTGGTGCAGGCGACCCGGCTGGTCCGTGCGGTGCGGCCGGGAGCCGCCACGTGAGCGCGCCGAAGGACGGGTCGAAGCCGCCGGTGCGGTTGTTCACCCCGGACTTCCTCACCGAGCTGTTCCAGAACCCGCTGGATCCGGGCTACGCCGACGCGGCGGCCCGGCGGCGGGAGACCCCTGCGGCGACCGGGTGGCGGGGCGCCTCCGCGCGGGCGGTGGCGGTCGTGGTGGTGGCCGCGGTGGGTTTCCTGTTCGCGGTGGCCTACCGGGAGACGATGGCCGACGAGCCGAGCCGGAGTCAGGCGCGGGCCGCGTTGGTCACGCAGATCAAGCAGCGGGAAGCGGAGACCGATGCGATGACCGCGCGGGCCGGACGGCTGCGCGAGGAGGTCGGTCGGCAGCGGGACGCGGCGTTGAGCGGCTCGCAGGCGGCCCGGTTGCGCAACCTGGAGGCCGGTACGGGGCTCGGTCGGGTGCGGGGTGACGGGGTGGTGGTGCGGTTGGCCGACGCGCCCGCGTCGGACGACGGTGCGGTGGGCGGCGATTCGGGGGCCGGGCCGTCGCGGGTGATCTACTCGGATCTGCAGAAGATCGCGAATGACCTGTGGGCCGCGGGCGCGGAGGCGATCTCGATCAACGGTCAGCGGTTGACGGCGACG
The DNA here is from genome assembly GCF_029581315.1 of Micromonospora sp. WMMD714. NCBI lineage: Bacteria > Bacillati > Actinomycetota > Actinomycetes > Micromonosporales > Micromonosporaceae > Micromonospora > Micromonospora sp. WMMD714. The sequence goes on along the minus strand of NZ_CP120744.1, from coordinate 5,298,513 downwards.
TCGACCATCCGGTCGGCGGGGGCGGCGATCCTGGTGGACTTCCGTCCGGTGACGAGCCCGTACGAGGTGTCGGCGATCGGGCCGCGGTCGTTGCGGGACCGGTTCGACGACAGCCGGTCGGCGTATCTGATGCGTCGGGTGGCCCGGGACACCGGGCTGTCGTTCGAGGTCCGCGAGGTGGACGACCTCACGCTGCCGGCTGCTCCGGAGCCGCGGCTACGCTACGCGGAGCCGTCGGTCAGTCCGAGTCCGTCGCCGGCGGGTCCGGGTTCGTCCGGTCCGTCTTCCAGCCCCTCCGGAGGTGTCCGATGATCGCCGTGTTGGCGTTGCTCGCCGGTGTGGTGCTGGGGATCTACCTGGATCCGACGGTGCCGGCGGCGTTGCAGCCGTATCTGCCGATCGCGGTGGTGGCCGCGCTCGACGCGGTGTTCGGTGGGGTGCGGGCGAAGTTGGACCGGATCTTCGACGACAAGCAGTTCGTGGTGTCGTTCATCTCGAACGTGCTGGTGGCCGGGTTGATCGTGTATCTGGGTGACCAGTTGGGGGTGGGTGGCCAGTTGTCCACGGGGGTGGTGGTCGTGTTGGGTGTGCGGATCTTCGGAAACGTGGCGGCGATCCGCCGGCACCTGTTCCGGGCGTAGGTTGGTGGCGTGAGCGACGAGCATCGGGAGACGGGTACCGGGTGGCCGCAGCCGGCGGTGCCGGTGCCGGCGGGTGAGCCGGATCCGCGTCCGGACGCGCCGGACGCGCCGGACGCGGACGAGTTGAGTCCGTTGGTGCCGGACGTGCCGGCGTCGGACGTCCCGGTGGAGTCCGGTGACGACGACGGCGCGACGGTGAATCTGGCGGAGGTGGCGTCGGCGTCCGGGGAGCGGTCGTCGGAGTCCGCCGCGTCGCCGTCGCCGGCCGGGTCGGGGGTCGCGGGTCGGAAGGTGTCCTCGGCGACGGTGATGATCGCGGCGTTGTTGGCGTTGCTGGGTTTCACGTTGGTGGTGCAGTTGAAGACCACCTCGACGGATCCGACGCTGGCGGCGACCCGGCAGGAGGACCTGGTGCGGATCTTCTCGGATCTGGATTCCCGGGAGAAGCGGCTGCAGCAGGACATCGAGGCGCTGGAGGACAGTCAGCGGCAGTTGCGTTCGGGGGAGCAGGGTCGGCAGGCGGCGTTGGAGGAGGCGACGAAGCGGGCCGACGAGCTGGGCATCCTGGCGGGGACGTTGCCGGCGCGGGGGCCGGGTCTGGCGGTGCGGTTCGAGCCGGGCGGTAAGCCGATCCGGGCGGACCGGGTGTTGGACGCGGTGCAGGAGTTGCGGGGTGCGGGCGCGGAGGCGATGCAGATCTCGGGTGGGGATCGGGCGTCGGCGCGGATCATCGCTTCGACGTACTTCCTGGACGGGCCGGGGGACGTGTTGGTGGTGGACGGGCGGGCGTTGACGGGTCCGTTCACGATCACGGTGATCGGGGATCCGGAGACGATGCGTACCGCGTTGAACATTCCGGGCGGGGTGGCCGCATCGGTTCGCGGTGACGGCGGTAACGTGAGCGTCGAGGATCGTGAGGTTGCCGAGGTTTCGGCGCTGCACGCGCCGTTGAAGCTGGAACACGCCCGTCCGGTCTCCTGACCGGCGCGGCCGCGCCGGGTGGTCCCGGTGCACCGATGGATGAGGGACGCGCTGGTGATTCCTGAGGATCTGCGTTACACCGCCGAGCACGAGTGGGTGGTGGGTGTCGAGGGTGGCACCGTCCGGGTCGGTATCACCCATTTCGCGCAGGATGCGCTGGGTGACATCGTGTTCGTCCAGCTGCCGGACTCCGGTGCAGTGGTGGCGGCCGGTGAGTCGTTGGGTGAGATCGAGTCGACCAAGAGCGTGTCGGAGATCTACGCGCCGGTGGGTGGCACGGTGACGGCGCGGAACGAGGCGTTGGGTGATTCACCTGAGGTGATCAATTCGGATCCGTACGGCGCTGGCTGGTTGGTGGAGATAGCGCCGGCGGATCCGGCGGCGGTGGAGGGTTTGTTGTCCGCTGACGCGTACCGTGAGCTCACCGAGAGCTGAGTGGTGTCGTGCCGGGCGCGGGTGATGTTCTCCGCGCGTCCGGTTGCCCTGCATTTCGGCGCTGGCTAGGCTCGCCCAGTCGACCGAGAACCCCAAAATGGTTGTGCGTCGGGTGATTGCCTACCTGGGCACGGGGAGCCAGCCGCCGGGTGTGTGTTCTGCCCGGCGGCCATACCCGCCGTCTTCCTGACGCTGACCGAACTGATCCGTGAGGTGGTCCCATGACGCGCCCAGGCGACGAGTTCCCCCCGCTCGACGTCACTTCGACGCTCAATCTCGGTTCGCTGGACGAAGTGCTGGAGGGTCCGGACACCGATGTGGTGCCGAGTCGGATGTCCGGCTCGCTGCCGCCGGGTATGGCGCTGCTGGTGGTTCGTCGGGGCCCGAATGCGGGTGCCCGGTTCCTGTTGGACCACGATGTGACGACGAGTGGACGGCATCCGGACAGCGACATCTTCCTCGATGATGTGACGGTGTCCCGGCGGCATGCGGAGTTCCATCGGGATTCGGGGACGTTCACGGTGCGGGACGTGGGGAGCCTGAACGGCACCTACGTGAACCGGGAGCGGGTCGAGGCGGCCACGTTGAGCAATGGCGACGAGGTGCAGATCGGTAAGTTCCGGGTGGTCTTCATCGCCGGTCCTCGCCCGGAGGAGGAGGCCGGCCGGGGGTGAACGAGCCTGCGGCCTCCATGCCGTCCGGGGCGGCCCGGTCGCACCCGCTGATGAGTATCGGTGAGGTGTTGGGTCAGCTGCGGGTGGAGTTTCCGGACGTGACGATTTCGAAGCTGCGGTTCCTTGAGGCCGAGGGCCTGGTGGAGCCGCAGCGGACGGCGGCGGGTTACCGGAAGTACAGCTGGGACGACGTGTCCCGGTTGCGGTTCGTGCTGACGGCGCAGCGGGACCAGTATCTGCCGTTGCGGGTGATCCGTGAGCAGTTGGCGCAGTGGGACGGTGACGACGGGGCGTCGGGGCGGCAGCGGCCGACGTTGGTGGCGGTGGGTCCTGGTGGTGAGGTGCCGGGCCGGTCGGTGGAGGAGCCTGAGTCGCCGGTGCGGCTCGGGCGGGCCGATCTGGTGGCGCGGAGCGGGATCGCCGAGTCGACGTTGGGTGAGCTGGAGCGGCTGGGTGTGTTGGTGCCGGATCCGCCGGGGTGGTACGACGCGGATGCGTTGATCATCGCGCAGGCGGTGGCGGGGTTGGCGGCGTACGGGTTGGAGCCTCGGCATCTGCGGGGTTACCGGTCGTCGGCGGATCGTGAGATCGGTCTGTTCGCGCAGTTGGTGGCGCCGTTGGCGCGGCAGTCGGATCCGGCGGCGCGGGCGCGGGCGGCGGAGACGGCGCGGGAGTTGGTGGCGTTGTCGCAGCAGTTGCATGCGGCGTTGGTGCGGGTGGGGTTGCGGTCGACGTTGGGTCGGTGAGGGTGGCCCCCGGGTGCCGGCGGTGTGGTGTGTGCGGAAGGTTCTGCCCCGGGAAGCGTGTCGTACGCTTGCCGGGGTAACCCTTCTGCGGCGCGGTTGCTGTGCTGGTGCGGGTGGGGCGGCCGGGTCGAGGTCCGTGTACCGTGCAGGGACAGGGCGCGGTGCGGGTGTAGGTGACAACGACACGGAGGCGGCGGTGCGCGAGCTGAGCGTGGTCGGGGTTCGGGTGGAGTTGCCCAGCAACCAGCCGATCGTCCTGCTCAGGGAGGTCGAGGGTGACCGCTATCTGCCGATCTGGATCGGTGCGGTGGAAGCCACGGCGATCGCCTACGAGCAGCAGGGGGTCAAGCCGGCCCGGCCGTTGACGCATGATCTGTTGCGGGACGTGCTGGCGGCGTTGAAGGCGCCGTTGCAGGCGGTGGAGATCACCGAGTTGAAGGAGAACGTCTTCTACGCTGATCTGTTGCTGGGTGACGGGGTGCGGGTGTCCGCCCGGCCGAGTGATTCGATCGCGTTGGCGTTGCGGGTGGGTGCGCCTATTCGTTGTGCGGAGCAGGTCCTCGGTGAGGCGGGGATCGTGATTCCCGACGAGCAGGAGGACGAGGTGGAGAAGTTCCGGGAGTTCCTGGAGCAGGTGCGTCCGGAGGATTTCGCCGGCTGATCGTGGGCCTGGTGGCGGTGCCGGTGGTGTGGTGTGTCGTCGCCCGGTGCTGGCCGGGCGACCCGGGCCGCTCGTCGCGCGGCGTGTCGCGGCGGTTTCTCCGTGGTAACCCCTGGGTGCGGCGTTAGTGTTGCCGTGTCGAGGGGTGCACGTCGTGGGAAACGGCGTGTCGCCGCACTGACGGGGAGGTTGTCGGGATGCACGAGCCGCGGGATCCTGAGCCAGTTGTGGAGCGGGGCGAGTCGCCGGTGGGGTCGTCGTCGGTGCCGGTGGACGGTGATGGTGCGGTCGGCTACCGGGGCGTGACGGCGTGTCACGCGGTGGGGATCAGTTACCGCCAGTTGGACTACTGGGCGCGGACGACGCTGGTGGTGCCGAGTGTGCGGGACGCGTCGGGTTCGGGGACGTCGCGGCTGTACTCGTTCCGGGACCTGGTGGTGTTGAAGGTCGTCAAGCGGTTGTTGGATGCCGGGGTGTCGTTGCAGAACATCCGTAAGGCGATCGAGGCGTTGCGGTCGCGGGGGGTGGAGGACCTGGCGGGGATCACGCTGATCTCGGACGGGACGACGGTGTACGAGTGCCGGTCTCCGGAGGAGGTGGTCGACCTGTTGCAGGGGGGCCAGGGGGTGTTCGGGATCGCGATCGGTGGGGCGTTCAAGGAGATCCAGGGTTCGTTGTCGCATCTGCCGGCGGAGCCGGCGGTGGCTGGTGTTGGGGTGGCGGTTTCCGAGGGGGTGGAGGGGGCTGCGGAGGGTCCGTCGTCCGGTGTGGTGGGTGACGAGTTGGCGGCGCGGCGGGCGCGGCGTAGAGCGGGTTGATCGGGGTGGGTGGGACGCCGCGGCCGGATTCCGGCCGCGGCGCTGTCGTCTGCGGGTACTGGCAGGTGTCGTATCGACGTGCGTCGTGACCTGGGCGGTTGTTGTCGGGTCGGCGGGTGGGTGGTTGTCCAGGATGGACGTTTACGGTGCGGTTCGTGGTGTTGACAGCGGTGGTGGTGCCAGGAATCCTGTCCAGGGCGATCACCTAGGACACCGGTCGGTCACGGTGAGTGACTGTTGGTGGTGGCGTCGAGCTGATGCGTGGACCATGGTGCGGGGATCGCAGCCGCGGTCGCGCCGAGGACGGGAAACGAACCGAAGTGCACACTGATCACTATGTCGGCCTGGGCTCCGGGCGGGTCGGCGGTGCCGTCGCCGAGCACGCTGTCGGGCCACGTTGTCCGGTGACCGCCCCGCCGCCTCCGGGTGAGCCGGCCGGTACCGGTGCGGACGTGGCGGCGGAGGCGGTGGAGTTCCTCGACGCGTTCCACGCCGAGCAGCGGGTGCCGGGGTTGGCGGCGCGGCTGGCGGAGGTGCGTGAGGAGATCGCGTTGACCGGTTCGTACCGGCACACGCGGGAGGAGCTGGTGTACGGGGCGCGGGTGGCGTGGCGGCAGTCGGCGCGGTGTGTGGGGCGGGTGCGGTGGGCGGGGTTGCGGGTGCGGGACCGTCGGCACGTGACGACGGCGGCGGGTGTCGCGGAGGAGTTGGCGGCGCATCTGGCGGCGGGGGACAACGGTGGCCGGATCCAGTCGGTGATCACGGTGTTCGCGCCGGACCGGCCGGGGGTGGGGCCGCGGGCGCGGATCTGGAACGACCAGCTGGTGCGGTACTGCGGTCATCCGCGGGGTGACGGGTCGGTGTTGGGGGATCCGGGGCAGGTGGGGATGGTCCTGGCGGCGCGGCGGTTGGGGTGGCGTCCGCCGCCGGTGCCGGGGCGGTTCGACCTGGTGCCGTGGGTGATCGAGACGGCGCACGAGTCGCCGACGGTGTGGGAGGTGCCGCGGGAGCTGGTGCGGGAGGTGGCGTTGAGCCATCCGGACCATCCGTGGTTCGCGGACCTGATGCTGCGGTGGCATGCGTTGCCGGTGATCAGTAACATGCGTCTGCGTATCGGCGGGGTCGACTACAGTTGCGCGCCGTTCAACGGTCACTATCTGGGTGACGAGATCGGCACCCGCAACATGGGCGACCGGGACCGCTACGACCAGTTGCCGGTGGTGGCGGCGGGGTTGGGGTTGGACACGTCGCGGGAGGACACCCTCTGGCGGGAGCATGCGGCGTTGGTGTTGAACCAGGCGGTGTTGCACTCGTTCCGGGTGGCGGGGGTGCGGGTGTCCGATCCGCACACCGAGTCGGAGTTGTTCATGAAGTTCTGTGCGCAGGAGGAGCGGGCGGGTCGGCCGGTGCACGGTGACTGGTCGTGGCTCAACGGAAGTGTGGGGTGGGCGGCGTTGCATGCGGTGCACCACCGCTACTACGACACCCGGGTTCCGAATCCGAATCTCTGGCAGACTGACCGCGCGTACGAACCGGATGGTGTGGTGGAGATGACGTTGCGTGAGCGTCACGCCATGGCCCGCGCGCAGGAGGACTGAGGATGGACAGCGCGGCGTTGCGCCAGAGTTGGGGCCAGTTCTCCGCTGCCGGCCCGGAGGCGGCGAAGTATTTCTATGCCACGTTGTTCGTGGTGGCGCCGGAGGCGCGGTCGATGTTCCCGACGAACATGCAGTACCAGGAGGACAAGCTCCTGGCGGCGTTGGGGCACATCATCACCAGTTTGGACGATCCGGAGGCGTTGGCGGTGTTCGCGCAGCGGTTGGGCGCCGACCACCGTCGGTTCCACGGTCGGGACCAGCGGGGCCATCCGGTGGTGTTGGGGGAGCGGCACTACATCTGGGTGGGTCAGGCGTTGCTGGCGACGTTGGAGCGGTTCCTCGGCCCGTACTTCACGCCGGCGTTGCGGGCGCAGTGGGCGGCGGCGTACGAGCTGGTGGCGAAGCTGATGCTGGAGGGTGCGGCGGAGGCGGAGCGGACGTCGCCGCCGCACTGGGAGGCGGAGGTGTTGACGGCGGAGCGGCGGCGGGCCGACATCGTGGTGTTCACGGTGCGTCCGAACTACCTGTGCGCGTACCGGCCGGGTCAGTCGTTGCCGGTGCAGGTGCCGCAGTTGCGGACCTGGCGGTACCTGTCGCCGGCGAACGCGCCGCGGGCGGACGGGACGATCGAGTTCCACGTGCGGGCGACGGGGCGGTTCTCCACGCATCTGGTGCGCCGGTTGCGGGCGGGTGAGTCGTTGTTGTTGGGGCATCCGACGGGGACGGCGTTGGCGTCGTACGACCGGGCGCCACAGTCGCCGTTGTTGTTGATCGCCGGGGGGACGGGGTTGGCGCCGTTGCGGGCGGTGGCGGAGGCGGTGCAGCAGGGTGCGGGGCGGCGTACGACGTTGGTGGTGGGCGGGCGGACCCCGGACGATCTGTATGACGAGCCGGCGTTGTCGCGGTTGGTGGCGATGCCGGCGGCGGGTGGGCACGGTGGCGGGGCGGGGTGGTTGCGGTACGTGCCGACGGTGGAGTCGGGCTGGGGGTGGCGGGGCGCGGTGGGGCGGGCCGGTGACACGGCCCTGCGGTTGGGGCCGTGGGCGGATACGGAGGTCCTGGTGTGTGGGAGTCCGGAGATGACCCGGGAGACGGTGACGATGCTGGTCCGGTCGGGTGTGGAGCCGGAGCGGATCCTGACGGAGAGCTATGACCATTCGCGGTATCCGCCGTTGGCGGAGGCCGCAGCGGGTGTGGTGCGTGACTTCAGTGGGACGGGTGCGCGGTGAGCGGGGATCGGGCCGGTGTCGAGCCGGGTGAGGTGGCCCGTCAGTTGGCGGTGTTGGAGGAGCGGCGGTTTCGGGGTAGTCACTGGTTGTCCGCGGACGAGGTGGCGTCGGTGGTGCGGTCGGCGGATGACCGGATCGGGGTGTTGACGGCGGAGCTGGAGCGGCAGCGGCGGGAGAACCAGGGGCTGCTGAGTCAGGTGGAGATGCTGCGGCACGGGACGTTGCCGAGCAATGCGCCGCAGGGGCCGGATCCGATGACGGTCGAGTTGGCGATGCGGGCGCAGGACGAGGCGAACCGGACGGTCGGTGAGGCCAGCGCGGAGGGCGCGGAGATCATCGCCGATGCGCGTCGGCAGGCGGAGGAGATCGTGGCGGAGGCGCACCGGCGGGCCGCGGCGGTGGGCGGGTCGGGTGTGGTGTCGGCGGGTGCCGGGTCGTCGGAGTTGGCTGGGCAGTTGCAGGCGTTGGAGGAGCGGCACGCGGCGGCGTTGGCGGCGGTCGCGGCGGCGCAGCAACAGTTGAACCGGTGGCAGGCGTACCTGTCGGCGCAGTCGGAGCAGTTGCGGGCGGACGCGGCGGCGGCGGGTGGGGTGAGCGCCCAGTTGCGGGTGGTGCTGGGCGGTTGACCGGTCGCCGGGGTCGCGGGGTGGCGGGGTGGCGGGTCTGACGGTGGTGGTTCGCCGTCGGGGCGGTGGCCGAGGCAGCATGGACGGGTGACAGAGACGATCGACGCGTTGGCCGCCCTGGTCGCCGCCGGTGGGGTGGTGGTGCTCAGCGGGGCGGGGTTGTCCACCGAGTCGGGTATTCCCGACTACCGGGGGCCGACCGGGGTGGCCCGTCGGCACACTCCGATGACGTACCAGACGTTCACCCGTTCGGCGGTGGCCCGGCGGCGGTACTGGGCGCGGAGCCATCTGGGGTGGCGCACGATCGCGCGGGCCGCCCCGAACGACGGGCACCGGGCGGTGGCCCGGCTCCAGGCGGCCGGGCTGGTCGACGGGGTGATCACCCAGAACGTCGACGGCCTGCACACGGCGGCGGGTAGCCGGGGGGTGGTGGAGCTGCACGGCCGCCTCGACACGGTGGTGTGCCTGGACTGCGGTGACCGTACCGCGCGGGGGGAGCTGGACCGGCGGCTGGCGGCGGCGAATCCGGGTTTCGCCGCGACCGTGGGGGTGGTGCGGCCGGACGGTGACGTGGATCTCGACGACGACGGGGTGGCCGGGTTCCGTCCGGTCGACTGCGGGTCGTGCGGGGGGATGCTGAAGCCCGACGTGGTGTTCTTCGGGGAGACGGTGCCGGCGGACCGGGTGTCGCGGTGTTTCGGGATGGTCGAGCAGGCCCGGTCGCTGCTGGTGGTGGGGTCGTCGCTGACGGTGCTGTCGGGGCGGCGGTTCGTGGTGCGGGCGGCGCGGCGGGGCATCCCGGTGGTGATCGCCAACCAGGGTGTCACCCGGGGTGACGGTTATGCGGCGCTGCGGGTGGACGCCCCGTTGGGGCGGGTGCTGCCGGCCCTGGCGGACCGGGTCGCCGCCGTCGGGCCGGGGCCGGCGGTGTCGACGGCGGGCCCGGTGGCGTGCTGACCCGTCGTCCCGGGGGCCGGGCGGGGGTACGACATCCGCCGGTAACAGCGACGCTGGTAGCGTTGACCATGCCGACACCACCCGCGCGGGAGAGATCGCCCAGCAGTATCCGGGCGGCGCCGAAGGGGCAGATTCTCCCCGGAACCTCTCAGGCAGAAGGACCGCGACGGGCAGGCACTGTGGAGCGCCCTGCGGCGTGACTCAGGGGGAGGCCGATCCGTCGACCTCGCCCCCTGGAGTCTGGAGCGCACGCATGACCGTAGAGCAGTTCGCCGACCGGCACGTCGGCCCCGGCCCGGACGACGAGCGCCGCATGTTGGAGGTCGTCGGGTACGGCTCCGTGGACGAGCTGATGGACGCGGCGATCCCCGAGGTGATCCGCTGGCACGGCACCCTGGACCTGCCGGCGCCGGCCAGCGAGCGGGAGGCGATCGCCGAGCTGCGGAGCCTGGCCGCCCGTAACACGGTGGCGGTGTCGATGATCGGCCTGGGTTACCACGGCACCCACACCCCGGCGGTGATCCGCCGGAACGTGTTGGAGAATCCGGCCTGGTACACGGCCTACACCCCGTACCAGCCGGAGATCAGCCAGGGCCGGCTGGAGGCGTTGCTGAACTTCCAGACGATGGTCACCGACCTGACCGGGCTGGCCACGGCGAACGCGTCGATGCTCGACGAGGCGACGGCGGCGGCGGAGGCGATGACCCTGGCGCGGCGGGCGTCGCGCAGCGGCAGCCCGGTGTACGTGGTGGACGCGGACACGTTGCCGCAGACGGTGGCGGTGCTCGCGGGCCGGGCCGAGCCGCTCGGTATCGAGGTGCGGGTGCTCGACCTGGCGGAGCAGGAGCTGCCGGCGGAGTTCTTCGGGCTGCACCTGCAGTATCCGGGGGCGTCCGGTGCGGTCCGGGACCATGCGCCGCTGGTGGACGCCGCGCACGCGGTCGGGGCGTTGGTGACGGTGGCGGCGGACCTGTTGGCGTTGACGCTGCTGCGGGCGCCGGGGCGGATCGGGGTGGACATCGCGGCGGGCACCACCCAGCGGTTCGGGGTGCCGATGGGCTTCGGTGGTCCGCACGCCGGGTACCTGGCGGTGCGGGCCGGTCTGGAGCGGATGCTGCCGGGCCGGCTGGTCGGGGTGTCGCGGGACGCGGCCGGTCAGCCGGCGTTCCGGTTGGCGTTGCAGACCCGGGAGCAGCACATCCGGCGGGAGAAGGCGACCAGCAACATCTGCACGGCGCAGGTGCTGCTGGCGGTGATGGCCGGCATGTATGCCGTCTATCACGGGCCGGACGGGTTGCGGCGGATCGCCGGGCGTACCCACGAGATGGCGGTGCGGCTCGCGGCCGGGCTGCGCGCCGGCGGCGTCGAGGTCGCGGACGTGGCGTTCTTCGACACGGTGACGGCGGTGGTGCCCGGTGGAGCGGCGGCGGTGGTGGCGGCGGCCCGGGAGCGGGGGGTGAACCTGCGGCTGGTCGACACCGACCGGGTGGGGGTGTCGTGTGACGAGACGACGACGGTGGCGCACCTGGAGGTGGTGTGGGCGGCGTTCGGGGTCGACCCGGTCGTCGGGGACGTCGCGGTGGAGCTGCCGGCGGGGTTGGCGCGGGACACCGCTTTCCTGACCCATCCGGTGTTCCGCAGTCACCATTCGGAGACGGCGATGCTGCGGTACCTGCGCCGGTTGGCGGACTTCGACTACGCCCTGGACCGGGGCATGATCCCGTTGGGGTCGTGCACGATGAAGCTCAACGCGACCACCGAGATGGAGCCGGTGAGCTGGCCGGAGTTCGCGCATCTGCACCCGTTCGCCCCGGCCGAGCAGACCGTCGGGTACCGGGAGCTGGTCGGGCAGCTGGAGGGTTGGCTGGCGGAGGTGACCGGGTACGACGCGGTCAGTGTGCAGCCCAACGCCGGGTCGCAGGGGGAGTTGGCGGGGTTGCTGGCTATCCGCGCCTACCACCGTGACCGGGGGGACACCCACCGGGACGTGTGTCTGATCCCGTCGTCGGCGCACGGCACGAACGCCGCGTCGGCGGTGATGGCCGGGATGCGGGTGGTGGTGGTCGGCTGTGACGCCGACGGCAACGTCGACCTGGTGGACCTCGACGTGAAGATCGACAAGCACCGGGACGCCCTCGCGGCGATCATGGTGACGTACCCGTCGACGCACGGGGTGTACGAGACGGGCATCGCCTCGTTGTGCGCGAAGGTCCACGACGCCGGTGGTCAGGTGTACGTCGACGGGGCGAACCTCAACGCGCTGGTCGGGTTCGCCAAGCCGGGCCGGTTCGGGGCGGACGTGTCGCACCTGAACCTGCACAAGACGTTCTGCATTCCGCACGGCGGTGGGGGGCCGGGGGTGGGTCCGGTGGCGGTGCGGGCGCACCTGGCGGCGTACCTGCCGGGTGACCCGGGTGGTGAGCGGGTGCCGGGTGCGCCGGCGATCTCGGCGGCCCGTTACGGGTCGGCGGGGATTCTGCCGATCCCGTGGGCGTACCTGCGGATGATGGGCGCGGCGGGGTTGACCCGGGCGACCGGGGTGGCGGTGCTGGCCGCGAACTACGTGGCGGTGCGGCTGCGGGAGCACTTCCCGGTGCTGTACGCCGGCAACAAGGGCCTGGTGGCGCACGAGTGCATCCTGGACCTGCGGCCGCTGTCGAAGGCGACCGGGGTGAGTGTCGACGACGTGGCCAAGCGGCTGATCGACTACGGGTTCCACGCGCCGACGATGTCGTTCCCGGTGGCGGGGACGCTGATGGTGGAGCCGACCGAGAGTGAGGACCTGGCCGAGCTGGACCGGTTCTGCGACGCGATGATCGCGATCCGGGCGGAGATCGACACGGTGGCCTCCGGTGGGTGGCCGGCGGGGGACAACCCGTTGGCCAACGCCCCGCACACGGCGGCGATGGTGTCGGCCGACGAGTGGCCGCACCCCTATCCGAGGTCGGTGGGGGCGTATCCGGGTGGGGTGGACCGGGAGGGGAAGTACTGGCCGCCGGTGCGGCGGGTCGACGGCGCGTACGGCGACCGGAACCTGGTCTGCTCGTGTCCGGCGCCGGAGGCGTTCCAGGACTGAGGCGCGGTGCCGGGGCGGCGGACGTGCCGCCCCGGTGCGGCGACCGGGGGAGGGCAGCTCCCTGCCGGGGGCTAGCCTGGGGTGGCCTGCCCACGCACGGTGAGCAGGTCAGGTGAGCCGTCGGTGGGTCAGGCGACGAGCGCGTGCCGGGCGGGCCCGCGGTGCGGGGCGATGGTGCTGCCGTCGGGAAGGAGCTCGCCGGTGTCCTCGAAGACGATGACACCGTTGCAGAGCAGGCTCCAGCCCTGCTCAGGGAAGCAGGCGATGACCCGGGCGGCGTCCCGGTCGGTCGCTTCGGCGGAGGGACAGGTGATCTGGTGCTGGCACATCGGGTTCTCCGGACTGTGGGGGCACTGTGTCATGGTTCACATGACCAGTGACGCACAGTACCAAGGGATCGCGCGTCGGATCGAGCGGGCTTCCGTCATGTCGCCCCGAAATCCGCTGAACGGATGAGCGGCAATGGTCCACCTGGCGTGGAAACGCTCCCAACGGTGGCGGTGGACGTACCGGGAGTGCCGGCCCGCTGCCGCAGCGTGCTCGTCGAACGGGACCGCTACGAGTGGCGCCTCACCGACGGTGGTGACCCGGCCGCGCAGATCGCCGGCTTCCTCACCGCGCACGGTCTGCCGGTCGACGACCTGACCCGCCCGGCCACCCACCGCCCCGACGGCCCCTGCGGGGCCGCCCTGTTCGTCTCCGCCGCCGCCGGCGCCCGTATCGCCGGCGCACCCACCGGCCCGCCCAGCCCGGCCCCCCAGCTGCCCGACGTGGCCGTCGTCGTCTACGACCACGCCACCGCCCGCCCCGCCGTTCCCACCCGCCGGGCCGCCGGCCGGCTACGGCTGGCCCCCTGGCGGGACAGCTGGACCACCGGGCAGCACGCCGACGCCGTCCGCACCGTCCGCGCCGCCATCGGCCGCGGCGACGTCTACCAGGTCAACGTGGTCGGCCACGCCGCCGCCGGATACACCGGCGACCCACGCCCCGCCCTGGCCCGCCTCGCCGGCCTGCCCGGCGCCCGCTACGGCGGCACCCTGCACGGCGACGGCTGGGCGATCGGCTGCGCCTCACCGGAGACCCTGGTCGCGGTGCACGCCGGCCGGGTCGTCACCCGACCCATCAAGGGCACCCGCCCGGCCACCGCCGCCGGCCGCCGCGACCTGCTCGCCTCGGCCAAGGAACGCGCCGAACACATCATGATCGTCGACCTGGAACGCAACGACCTGGCCCGGATCGCCCGCACCGGCTCGGTGACCGTCGACGAGCTGTTCGCCGTCCGCCGCTGGTGCGACCTGTGGCAGGCCGAGTCGACGGTGTCCGCCGCCCTCGCCGACGGCACCGGCCTGACCGACCTGCTGCGCGCCACCTGCCCCGGCGGATCGGTCACCGGCGCCCCGAAACAGGCCGCGCTGACCCTGATCGCCGCCGTCGAACCCGTCGGCCGGGGCGCCGGCATGGGCGCGTTCGGCTGGGTCGGCCCCGGCCACCTCGACCTGGGCCTGACCATCCGCACCGCCGCCGCCGACCGCGACCACCTGCACCTGTGGGCCGGCGGCGGCATCACCTGGGACAGCGACCCCACCGCCGAGGTCGCCGAGGCCGCCGCCAAGGCCGCCCCGCTGCGCGCCCTGCTCGCCGCCGGCTGACCCCACCGGCCGTACACCATACGGCTAGGCTGGCCGCATGCACGTCGAGTACAGCGGCACCGGCGACCCCGCCCGCAGCCTCGCCCTGCTCTGGCGCACCCGGGACCGGGCCAGCCGCGGCGGTGACCTCGGCGTCGACCGGATCGTCCGGGCCGCCATCGAGGTCGCCGACGCCGACGGCCTCGCCGCGCTGTCCATGCGCCGGGTCGCCGAACGCCTCGGCGTCGGCACCATGTCCCTCTACACCCACGTGCCCGGCAAGGGCGAACTGCTCGACCTGATGCTCGACACCGTGCACGGCGAGACCCCCCGCCCGGCCGACGTCCCCGGCGGCTGGCGCGGCCGGCTGGAACGCATCGCCCGCGACACCTGGGCGCTGTACCTGCGCCACCCGTGGCTGTTGCAGGTCGCCACCACCCGCCCCCCGCTCGGCCCGCAGGTCACCGCCCGCTACGACTACGAACTGCGCGCTGTCGAGGGCATCGGCCTGACCGACCTGGAGATGGACGCCGTGGTCACCCTCGTCGACTCCTACGTGCACGGCGCGGTACGCGGCGCGGTCGAAGCCGCCCGGGCCGCCCGGGACACCGGACTGACCGACGAACAGTGGTGGCGGGCACACGCCCCGTACCTGGAGAAGGTGATGGACCCGGCCCGCTTCCCGATCGCCGCCCGGGTCGGCGCCGCCGCCGGCGAGGAGTACCAGGCCGCCACCGACCCGACCCGCGCGTTCGACTTCGGGCTGGCCCGCGTGCTCGACGGCATCGCCGCCCTGATCGCCCACCGGAGCGCCGACGTGACGTCCCCGACGGCCCCCCGCTAGCCTTCCGGTCATGACCGTACGCCCGATCCGGATCATCGGTGATCCCGTCCTGCGCACCGCCTGCACCCCGGTGACCCGCTTCGACGCCGCGTTGCAGCAGCTGGTGGACGACCTGATGGACACCCTGCTCGGCGCACCCGGCCGGGCCGGTGTCGCCGCGCCGCAGATCGGCGTCGACGCCCAGGTGTTCGTCTACGACGCCGACGGCCACCGCGGGCACCTGATCAACCCCACCATCGAGCTGTCCGACGAGATCCAGGACGACGACGAGGGCTGCCTGTCCATCCCCGGGCTGTACTTCCCGACCCGCCGCGCCCTGCACGCCACCGTGCACGGCGTCGACCGGCACGGCGACCCGCTGACCATCTCCGGCAGCGGGTTCCTCGCCCGCGCGTTGCAGCACGAGACCGACCACCTCGCCGGCCGGCTCTACGTCGACACCCTGCACGGCGACGTCCGACGCCGAGCCCTGCGGGAGATCCGCGCCGGCCGGTTCGACTCACCCCGCCGCCGCTGACCGGCCGCCCGGGGGACGGCATGCCACCGCCGCCGGTCAGCAGCGAACGGCCGGAAGGTTCTCGTCGGCCCACCGGGCCAGCGCGTCCAACGCCGGCAGCAGGGCGGCGCCCCGCTCGGTGAGCTGGTAGCTGACCCCCACCGGCGGACCCTCGCGCACCGTGCGGCGGACCAGGTCGACCCGGGCCAGCTCACCGAGCCGGTCCGACAGCACCGACTCGCTGATCCCCGGCAGCGCCCGGGTCAGCTCGGCGAACCCGGCCGGACCGGCGGCGAGGGTGCCGAGGATCATCCCGTTCCACCGCTTGCCGAGGAACGCGAACGCGCGGGACAGGCCCCCCGGGCAGGCGCGGGGCCCGTCGTCGATCGGGGAGCACGTCGTCATCGGTCCAGCATACGTGGTCAACACCTCACCCTAGCGACTACGAAAAAACTAGCTGCTATCGTGGCCGCAGCACATTCGATCCGACCGGAGGCACCCCATGACCGACGTCCTGCCCGACCAACTGATCACCCTCAGCCCCGAAGCCCAGGCCCAACTCTTCACCGAGGCACGCACCGCCAACACCTTCACCGACACCCCCGTCGGCGACGACCAGCTCCGCGCCATCCTCGACCTCGCCAAGTACCCGCCCACCGCCATGAACGTCCAACCCCTGCGCGTCCTGTTCGTCCGCCCCGGCGAAGGCCGCGACCGCCTCCTCACCCACGTCGCCGACGGCAACAAGACCAAGGCCGCCACCGCCCCCGTCGTCGCCGTCCTCGCCGCCGACACCAACTTCCACGAACACCTCGACACCGTCTTCCCCATCCGCCCCGGCATGCGCGAACACTTCGCCGCCGACCCCACCACCCGCGAAGCCATGGCCCGCTTCAACGCCGGACTCCAGGTCGGCTACTTCCTGCTCGCCGTCCGCGCCGCCGGCCTCGCCGTCGGACCCATGGGCGGCTTCGACCCCGCCGGCGTCGACACCGAGTTCTTCACCGGCACCGGCTGGAAGTCCCTGCTCCTGGTCAACATCGGCCACCCCGGCCCCGACGCCTGGCACCCCCGCCTGCCCCGCCTGGACTACGACACCATCGCCCGGCACGCCTGACCCAGCGCGAGGCCGGCCGGGCGCCACCGCACGCTCAGCCGGCCCACCACTGGTCGTACCCCAGCCGCACCACCAACGCCGCCACCACCACCAGCAACACCACCCGCACGAACCCCGCACCCCGCCGCAACGCCAACCGCGCCCCCACCGCCGCCCCCGCCACGTTGCACACCGCCATCGCCAACCCCAACCACCACCACACGTGCCCGGTCGCCGCGAACACCACCAACGCCCCCAGATTCGTCCCCGCGTTGACCACCTTCGCCATCGCCGAACCACCCAGAAAATCCGCCCCCACCAACACCGTGAACGCCACCACCAGAAACGTCCCCGTCCCCGGACCGATCAACCCGTCGTACACCGCGATCCCCACCCCACACACCACCACCGCCACCACCATCCGCACCGGAGTCCGCCGCCCCGGCACCGGCACCGCCCCCCACCGCGGCCGCACCACCACGAACAACGCCACCACCAGCAACACCACCAACACCACCGGCCGGTACGCCGACGCCGGCACCGCACCCGCCAACCCCGCACCCACCCCCGCACACACCACCGCCACCCCCGCCGCCGGACCCGCCACCACCCAGTCCACCCGGGTCCGCCGCGCGAACGTCACCGCCGCCGTCGACGTCCCCGCGATCGCCGCCAACTTGTTCGTCCCCAACGCCGTCGCCACCGGCACCCCCGGCGCCGCCACCAACAACGCCGGCAACAACAACAACCCACCCCCACCCACCACCGCGTCAACCCCACCAGCCAGGGCCGCGGCAACGAGCAGACCGATCAACGACACAGGATCCACGGGCCGCCATTCTTCCCACCACCCACCACCACCCTCCCACCCGAGTGGCCCACCTCACCGCCCCCGCCGCCGACGCACCCACACCCCCACCCCACCCAGCGCCACGAACACCAACACCGAACAACACAACAACTTGATCATCCGGTAACTCTGCCACGGACGTAGGGTGCACAGGTGCGCCTGGCGACCTTCAACCTGCTGCACGGCCGCTCCCTGACCGACGGGCTCGTCGACCCCGACCGGCTCACCGCCGCCGTCCACGCCCTCGACGCCGACATCCTCGCCCTCCAGGAAGTCGACCGCGACCAGTCCCGCAGCGGCCACCACGACCTCACCGCCATCGCCGCCCGCGCCCTCGACGCCCCCGAACACCGCTTCGCCGCCGCCGTCGTCGGCACCCCCGGCGAACACTTCCGCCCCCTGCGCCACGACGACGACGGCCACGGCGAACCCTGCTACGGCATCGGCCTGATCAGCCGCCACCCCGTCCGCACCTGGCAGATCACCCGCCTCACCCCCGCACCCGTCCGCTCACCCCTCTACCTCCCCGGCCCCGGCGGCGGACTCGTCCTCCTGCGCGACGAACCCCGCGTCGTCCTCGCCGCCGTCCTCGACACCCCCCACGGCCCCCTCACCGTCGCCGCCACCCACCTCTCCTTCGTCCCCGGCTGGAACGCCCACCAACTCCGCCGCGTCGTCCGCGCCCTGCGCGCCCTGCCCGCCCCCCGCATCCTCCTCGGCGACCTCAACCTCCCCGCCGGCCCCGCCCGCCTCCTCACCGGCTGGCACCCCCTCGCCCGCCGCCCCACCTACCCCGCCACCGCCCCCCGGATACAACTCGACCACATCCTCGCCGACCCCCACGGCCGGCACCGGCTACCCCCGGTCACCGCCATCCACACCCCCCGCTGCACCATCTCCGACCACCGACCCCTCGTCGTCGACCTCGGCTGACCACACCCGGCCCCCACACTCAACCCCGCCCGACCGCCCGCTGCGCCGCCCGCACCGCGTTACGGAACAACATCGCCACCGTCGTCGGACCCACCCCACCCACCCGAGGGGTGATCGCCCCCGCCACCGCCGCACACGACTCGTCCACGTCCGGCAACAACCGCCGACCCGCGTACCGCACCCCACCACCCACCACCACCGCACCCGGCCGCACATGCTCCGGCCGCACGATCCCCGGCACCCCCGCCGCCGCCACCAGGATCTCCGCCCGCCGCGTGTACCGGGGCCAGTCCGCCACCCCGGTGTGCACCACCGTCACCGCCGCGTTCGCCGTCGGCCGCTTCTGCGCCAACAACATCGCCAACGGACGACCCAACGTCGCCCCCCGACCCAGCACCACCACCTCCCGACCCGCCACCGGCACCCCGTGGAACGCCAGCAACGCCTCGATCCCCGCCGGCGTACACGGCAACGGCCCCGGCAACCCCAACGCCAACCGACCCATGTTCACCGGGTGCATACCGTCCACGTCGGAATCCGGATCCAACTCCGCCAACGCCCGGTCGTAGTCCAGGTGCCCCGGAACCGGATGCTGCACCAACACCGCGTGCACCCCGGCGTCCTCGTTGAAATCCCGCAACACCCGGTGCAGATCGGCCTGCGTCGCCGACCCGGGCAGCCGCACGTGCGGCGACGCGAAACCCAGCTCCGCCGCCTGCCGGGACTTGATCCGGATGTACCCCACGCTGGCGTCGTCGTCACCCACCAGCACCGTCGCCAGCGTCGGCACCACCCCGACCGCGCGCAACGCCGCCACCTCCGCGGTGACCTCGGCGAGAACCCGCTCCGCCACCGGCCCACCCGGCAACAACCGGGCACCACCGGACGAGGGGGAGGAGGAAGAAGAGGAAACAGACATGGCTCACCTCGACCACGGAGGCCCAGGCGGTCGACCCCCGCGACGAGCTCCCCGATGGTGGATCCATCCCCGTGCCGCCAGTCGCGTCCACCCCCACCATTCCACACCCACGGCCACCCCCGCCCGGCCGACACGCCCCCGCACCCGCCGACGACCACTCAGTCGAGCCGACCCCCCGACACCAACCCCACCAACACCCGGTTCGTCCGGTTCGACCGCACCGCCGCCCGCTGCTGACCCGCCGTCACCTCGATGTACGTCTGCGACGACGCCAACGACGCGTGCCCCAGCAACCGCATGATCTCGGCCGCACCCGCCCCCTCCTCGGCCAACCGGGTGGCGAACGTGTGGCGCAAGGCGTGCAACCGGGCACCCGCCGGCACCCGGTCGGTGATCCCCGCCCGCCGGTAACAGGAGTCCACCAGGTACTGCAACCCGCCCCGCCGCAACGGCTCACCATGGCGGTCCACCAGCAACACCCCGTCCGGACGCACGCTGCGCGCCCCGAACCGCCGCCGCCGACTGTCCAGGTAGGCCGACACCACCTCGTCCAACTCCGGCTCCACCGGAACCACCCTCGGCCGACCACCCTTGCCGGCGACCGCCACCCGGCGCTCCCCGGCCCGCCCCGACACCGACGACACCCGCAACGCCAGCAGCTCCGCCAGGCGCAGTCCCGCGCACAACGCCAACGCCAGCACCGCGACGTCCCGCTCCGGCCACGGGTCACGCTGCCGGCCGTCCTCCCGCGACACCGACGCGAGCAGCACCTCCGGGGTGTCCTCGCCCCGCAGCGGCTTGGGCTGGGGGAGCGGGGTGCGGGGACGGCCCACCGCCGGCATCGGGTTGCCGGCCACCACCTGCTCGGCCACCAGGAACGAGAAGAACCCGTTCCAGCTCGACCAGGCCCGGTGCACCGACGCCGCGGCGCGGGTGGCGGCGAACCGGGCGAACGCCGCCCGCATCAGCCTGGGGGAGAGGTCGGAGATCATCAGCTCGTCGGGGGACCGGGCCGGGTCGACCTCCGCACCCGCCAGCGCCGCGACGGTGCGCAGGTCCCGCCGGTACGCGTCCTGGGTGTGCGGGGACGGTTTGCGGGTGGCCCGCGCGGTCAGGAACTCCTCGATGAGTCGTCCAACCGATTCGTCCTGTTTATCATGCATAAGTGATATTATGCAGCCTTTTCAGGTTGGTGGCCAGCGGAGGGGAGTGGCGCACCGCGGTGCCCGGCCCGCACCTGCCGGACGTTTCCGGGGTACCTGTGGGCCGGGGCGCGGCACCGCTTGCGTCCCGGTCGGTGCCGGTGTCGCTCCGCCCGGGACGGTGCCCGACGGTCCGGGGGGAGGCTCCCGTCGGCGGTCCGCGCACCGCCTCGGTGTCGGCAGCCGCGCCGGCCCGCCACCCGGGAAGGCTGCGGCGTCCGACCGTCGTCCGGGATTCGCGGGTACGACTCCGCAGCACTGATCGGCACCGATGGCGACCGGCGCAGCACGGCCTGGACGCGGTCCCGTGCTGACGTCGGGGGCTCCCGGAGCGGGTCACCGGCATCGACGCCGACTGCGGTCGCCCGAGGGTGGTGCGGACCGCCGGAGGAGGCCCCACTCCGGTCAACTTTACATAATGTGCATTATCGAATGTACCCGGAGATGGTGTGGAGCGCGGTGCGCCGCCGACTCCCGGGTTCGCCGCCCTACAGACCGCCGGCCACCCGCAGCACGGTGCCGGTGGTGTAGCTGGCGTCGGGGCCGAGCAGCCAGGCGACGGCACCGGCGACCTCGTCGGGTTCGCCGGCCCGGCCGAGCGGGATCCGGGCGGCTGCGGTGTCGGCGCGGTCGGGTACGCCGGAGATGGCGTGGATGTCGGTGCGGATGATGCCCGGGGCGACGGCGTTGACCCGGATGCCGCGGGGGGCGAGCTCCTTGGCCAGGCCGAGGGTGAGGGTGTCGGTGGCGGCCTTGACGGCGGCGTAGTGGACGTACTCGCCCGGGCTGCCGAGGGTGGCGGCGGCCGAGGAGATGTTGACGATGGCGCCGCCCCGGGTGAGGAGGCGGGCCGCCTGCTGGGCGCAGAGGACGTACCCGAGGAGGTTGACGTCGACGACCCGGCGCAGGTCGTCGGGGCGCAGGTCGGTGAAGGGGCCGATCGGGCTGGTGACGCCGGCGTTGTTGACCAGGGCGGTGAGGGGGCCGAGGTCGGCGGCGGCGGTGAAGAGGCGGTCGACCTGGGTCGGGTCGGTGGTGTCGGCGGGGACGGCGACGGCGCGGCGGCCGAGGCGGTGGATGTCGGCGACGACGGCCGCGGCGGCGGCGTGGTCGCGGCGGTAGCCGATGGCGAGGTGGTGGCCGTCGGCGGCGAGTCGTCGGGCGGTGGCGGCGCCGATGCCTCGGCTGCCGCCGGTGATGACGGTGACCGGATTCAATGCCCTACTCCCCTGGTGTGCTGGTGACCGCCCGGTGGGCGGCGGGTGTCGACGGTATCGTCCGCGCGTCGGTCGGGTGGCCACGGTGGGGTGCGGGGGTGATCGCTTACGCTCACCGCGCGTCGGTCGGCGTCGGTACCGGAACTGGTGGAGGTGCGTGGTGGGTGTGAATGTCGGTGACCTGGTGGCGGATTTCGAGCTGCCGGACCAGACGGGTGCGCCGCGGCGGTTGTCGGAGTTGGTGGCGGCGGGGCCGGTGGTGTTGTTCTTCTATCCGGCGGCGATGACCCGTGGGTGCACGGCGGAGAGTTGTCATTTCCGGGATCTGGCGGCGGAGTTCGCGGCGGTGGGTGCGCAGCGGGTGGGGATCAGCCGGGATCCGGTGGCGAGGCAGGCGGAGTTCTCCCGGATGCACGGGTTCGACTATCCGCTGTTGTCGGACGTGGACGGTGTGGTGGCGCAGGCGTTCGGGGTGCGGCGGCGGTTGCCGTTGGGTCCGTTGAGCACCCGACGGATGACGTTCGTGATCGGGGTCGACCGGCGGGTGCTGGCGGTGGTGCACAGCGAGTTGGGGATGAACGAGCACGCCGACGAGGCGTTGCGGGTTCTCGGGGGCTGATCTTCCGGTTGTCGTGGTGGGCTGGTATCAAGGCAGGATCAAACACGTGTACGAAAGAGGGCTGTGATGGCGGACCAGGGTTTGTCCGATGACGAGGTGCGGGGCATCCGGGAGGCGTTGGCGGCGGGGCGGAAGCCGAAGGTGGTGTTCACCGCGTCGGCGGGGCAGGTCGCCGGTCAGGTGGGTCAGGTGGTGGAGCTGACCGATCCGGCGGTGTCCGACGAGTTCGTGGTGGTGCGGTTCGGCCGCGACGAGTTGCCCTTCTCCCCCGCCGACGTGGCGGTGGCGCCGCGCGGGGCGGGTCGTCGGGTGGCGGAGGCGAAGTCGGAGCCGGCGGTGGAGCCGGTGGAGCCGGCGACGCCGGAGCCGGCGTTCGTGTTGGACACGCCCCGGGTGCCGGGGCCGCGTCGGGAGGAGCCGAGGGTGGAGCCGGTGGTGGCCGTGGAGAAGCCGGCGGCGCGTCGGCCGGCGAAGGTGGCGAAGCCGAAGGGGCCGGCGGGGTTGACGGTGACGTTGGCGTATGCCGACGGTGAGTGGACGGTGGCGGCGCAGCAGGGTGCGAAGGCGTTGGCGAAGCCGTACGTGGTGAAGCCGGCGGAGGCGTTGCGGATGGTGGCGCTGGTGGACGTGCCGGGGGTGCAGGAGGCGGTGGAGCAGATCCTGTCGGCAGAGCGGTCGGAGGCGGAGCAGCAGGCGGAGAAGCTGCGGGCCGAGTTGGCGGAGATCGAGGCGCGGCTGGCGGAGTTGCGCGAGGCGCGCTGAGTCCCGGGTCGGGTGGGGGTCGTCGTGGTGCCGGCGGGGTGCGCGGGTCGGCGGTCCCCGCCGGTGTGCCGGGTGGTGGTCAGAAGTAGTCGCCGAGTTGGGCTGGTCCGCCGGCGGCGAGCAGGTCGAGGGGGGCGGGGTCGGTGCCGGCGGGGTGGTGCAGCAGGCCGGCCTGGGCGACGGTGCGGGCGGTGGCGGCGCCGGTGTAGAGCAGGGCGAAGCCGCGGACGGTGAGGTGCAGGTCGGCGGGGGTGGTGGTGCGGCGCAGCTCGGCGCTGCCGTTGGCGACTTCCAGGTGCCAGGTGCCGGTGTTCCAGTCGGCGAGGGGGTCGTCGAGGGTGAAGGTGGTGGTGCCGTTCAGGTGTGCCGGCCAGCCGCGGTCGCGGACGGCGCGGGTGACGTCGACGGGGCGGTGCATCCAGGTGTCCTGTTCGTGCTCGCGGGCCTTCTCGACCGGCAGGTGTGGGATGAGGGGGTCGCCGGGGAGCAGGGTGAGGCGCAGGGTCGGGGCGACGCTGTGCCAGCTGGCGAGGGTGCCGACGAGGGCGCGGGCGGCGTCGGCGGTGCTGGCGGCAAGGTCTTCGACGGTGAGGGTGCCCTGGTCGCCGTAGCCGTGGCGGCGGTCCCAGCCGGCGTAGCCGACCAGGTGGCCGTGGTGTTCGACGAGGGTGAGGCCGTCGTGGGGCAGGGTGTCGTCGGTGGTGTGGCGGGTGCGGCGGTGTTGGTGCAGGGGTCCGCTGCGGGCGAGTAGGCCGCGGCGGTGGCGGGTGGTGGCGGTGTGCAGGTCGTCGACGGCGGTGAGGTCGGCGGCGGTGCCGGGGCGGATGGTGAGGTGGGGGGCGGGGCGGTGTCGGGTGAGCAGGGCGGTGGGTAGTGAGACGGTGCGGAGGCTGCCGGCGGTTTCCCAGCCGCAGGTGCGGTAGGGGGCGGCGACGGTGGGGAAGAGCGCGCTGATGGCGGCGCCCCGGTCGTGTGCGCCGCGGAGCAGGGTGGTGAGTAGGGCGCGGGCGATGCCGCGGCCGCGGGTTTCGGGGGCGACGGCGACGCTGGCGATGTCGGCGGCGGCGACGGTGCGGCCGTCCCACCACTGGTGGTGGTGGAGGTCGAGGGCTTTGCCGATGAGGCGGCCGGTGTGGTCGAAGGCGCCGTAGCGGGTGGTGCCGGGGGTGGCGGTGGTGTCGTCGGGTGGGGGTTGGGGGTCGGAGCCGAAGGTGGTGCGGCCGAGGTGCCAGGCGGTGGTGGCGTCGTCGTCGGTGAGTTCCCGGACGTGGGGGGCGTCGTGCATGCGGCGACGATAGCGGTGGGTGGGGGTGGCGGCGATCGGTTTGGGTGGGGGCGCGTTGCGGGGCCGGTGCGACCCCCTCGCTCCGGCCCCGCGTCCCCGCGCCCCTCGCGCGTCTTTCAGTGTTGCGGGATGTTCTGTACCCCGATTCGCTTGCGGAACACCCAGTAGGTCCAACCTTGGTAGGCGAGGACGATCGGGGTGAAGATCACTGCCACCCAGGTCATGATCGTCAGGGTGTAGGGGGTGGAGGCGGCGTTGGTGGCGGTGAGGGTGCCGGTGGGGTCCAGGGTCGAGGGCATGACGTTGGGGAACAGTGCGGTGAACAGGGTGGCGACGGCGAGGGCGATGGCGAGGGCGGTGCCGGTGAAGGCCCAGCCTTCGCGGCGTGCCCGGGCGGCGGCGAGTGCGCCGAGCAGGGCGAGGGCGGCGCCGGCGGCGAGGGTGATGGCGGCGGGGTTGGCGCGGATGGTGAGGGTCCAGGTGAGGAAGGCGACGGCGACGACGGCGGTGCCGGCGCCGATGCGGACGGCGAGGGTGCCGGCGCGGTGGCGGATGTCGCCGGTGGTCTTGAGGGCGAGGAAGACGGCGCCGTGGGTGAGGAAGAGGCCGAGGGTGGTGAGGCCGCCGAGCAGGGCGTAGGGGTTCAGGAGGTTGAGCAGGCCGCCGACGTATTCGTGGTCGGCGTCGAGGGGTACGCCGCGGAAGATGTTGGCGAAGGCGACGCCCCAGAGTAGGGCGGGGATGGCGGAGCCCCAGAAGATGGCGTGGTCCCAGCGGCGTTTCCAGGAGGCTTCGGGGCGCTTGTGGCGGTATTCGAAGGCGACGCCGCGGGCGATGAGGGCGAGCAGGATGAGGAGCAGGGGCAGGTAGAAGCCGGAGAAGAGGGTGGCGTACCACTCGGGGAAGGCGGCGAACATGGCGCCGCCGGCGGTGATGAGCCAGACCTCGTTGCCGTCCCAGACGGGGCCGATGGTGTTGATGAGGACGCGGCGTTGCCGGTCGTCGCGGCCGAGGACGGGGAGCAGCATGCCGACGCCGAAGTCGAAGCCTTCGAGGATGAAGTAGCCGGTGAAGAGCACGGCGACGAGGAGAAACCAGATGGTGGTCAGTTCCACGGGGGGCTCCGGGGCTCAGTAGGCGAAGGCGAGCGGGCGCTCGGCGTCGTCGTCGGTGTCGTCGGGGGTGGGGGTGACGTCGGGTAGGCCGGCGCGGGCGTAGCGGACGAGGAGTTTGAGTTCGATGACGGCGAGGATGGCGTAGATGAGGGTGAAGGCGGTGAAGGAGGTGAGGACTTCGGTGCGGGAGACGGTGCGGGAGACGCCGTCGCGGGTGAGCATTTCGCCGAAGACGATCCAGGGTTGGCGACCCATTTCGGTGAAGATCCAGCCGAAGGAGTTGGCGAGCAGGGGTAGGGCGGGCATGATCAGGCCGGCGCGGAGCAGCCATCTGCTGGTGGGGGTGCGGCCCTTGCGTTGGGTCCAGAGGATGAGCAGGGCGATGGCGGCGGCGGCGAGTCCGAAGCCGATCATGAAGCGGAAGCTCCAGTAGGTGACCGGGATGATCGGGGTGTAGCTGCCGGGGCCGTACTGGCTGGCGTACTGGGCCTGGAGGTCGTCGATGCCGTGGACGGTGCCGTTGGGGTCGCCGGTGCCGAGGTAGGACAGCAGGTAGGGGATCTTGAGGGCGAAGATCTCGCGGCTGCCGTCGAGGCTGCCGATGGTGAGTACGGAGAACGAGGCGGGGCTCTCGGTGGTGTAGAGGCCTTCGGCGGCGGCCATCTTCATGGGCTGCACCTGGGTCATGATCTTGCCTTGGATGTCGCCGGTGAGGACGACGAGGGTGGCGGAGACGAGCACGACCCAGGCGCCGAAGCGGGTGGCGTGGCGGTAGGCGTCGGTGTCGGGGCTGGTGCGGTGGCGCATGAGGTGCCAGAGGCCGACAGTGGTGACGAGGGAGCCGGCGACGAGGAAGGCGCCGGCGAGGGTGTGCGGGAAGGTGATGAGGGCGACCTTGTTGGTGAGGACGGCGACGAAGTCGGTGAGTTCGGCGCGTCCGGTGTCGGGGTTGAAGCGGTAGCCGACGGGGTTCTGCATGAACGAGTTGGCGGCGAGGATGAAGTAGGCGGACAGGTTGGTGCCGATGGCGGCGGCCCAGATGCTGGCGAGGTGCAGGCGTTTGGGGAGCCGGTCCCAGCCGAAGATCCACAGGCCGATGAAGGTGGATTCGAGGAAGAAGGCGACGAGGGCTTCGATGGCCAGGGGTGCGCCGAAGATGTCGCCGACGAAGCGGGAGTAGTCGGACCAGTTCATGCCGAACTGGAATTCCTGCACGATGCCGGTGACGACGCCCATGGCGAAGTTGATCAGGAAGAGTTTGCCGTAGAACTTGGTGAGTTTGAGGTATTTCTCGTCGCCGGTGCGGTGCCAGCGGGTCTGGAGGATGGCAACCAGGACGGAGAGTCCGATGGTCAGTGGTACGAAGAGAAAGTGGTAGACGGTGGTGACACCGAACTGCCAGCGGGCGACGTCCAACGCGTCCACCGGGATCCCCCTGCCGTGAATACTACGAGACGTAGTAAATACTACTGCGCGTCGTAGGACAGTGGGCAGGGCCGGGAGGCCCGATCCGGCCCGGGACCAATGACCCTGATCACCCCGGGCCACCCGACCCGGGATCCGACCCGTCCCCCGCCCGTGCGACCATCGGCGACTGATGGACACCCCGCGCCCCGGCTGGCAGCCCCCACTGTTCTGGCGTGCCGCCCAACTCCTCGCCCGGCTGGTCGTCGCCCTGGTGGCCCGACTGGAGGTCAGCGGGGACGTCCCCGCGCACCTGCGCCGGGGGCCGCTGATCCTGGCCGCCAACCACATCAGCCCCTTCGACCCCATCGTGCTGGGCGCCGCCTGCCGGGCCCGAGGTATGGCGCCCCGCTTCATGGCCACCGGAGGGCTGTTCCGCACCCCCGGGCTCGGCGCGCTGATGCGCCACGCCGGGCATCTGCGGGTCGACCGGGGCACCAGTGGCGTACGCCGGGCGCTCGACGACGCCGCCGCCGCGGTCACCGCCGGTTCGGTGGTGCTGGTCTACCCGGAGGGACGCATCGGGTTGGACCCCGGCATGTGGCCCGAGCGAGGCAAGACCGGGACGGCCCGGCTCGCGATGGCCTGCGGCGCGCCGGTGGTGCCGGTCGCCCAGTGGGGGTCGCACGAGGTGCTGCCCTACCGGGCGCCCCGGGGGATGCTGCGCTGGCTGGGCCGGGCGCTGCTGCGCCGCCCGGTGATCCGGGTCCGCTTCGGGGCGCCGCTGGACCTGGGTGACCTCTCCCCCGCCGCGCCGGGCGCGGCCCGCCGGGGCACCGACCGGATCGTCGACGCGATCACCGACACCCTGGTGCCGCTGCGCCCCGACGAGCCCGACCGGCCCCGGCGCCTGGACCCGGGGCGTCCGGTGGACACCAGCCGGGTCCACCGCCGCCACTTTTCGGCCTGACCGGCGGGCGCGGCACCCGCCGCGCGCCGCGCCGGACGGGGGTCACCGTCGCCGGTCGGCCACTCGCCGGTCACCGGGGGCGGGCATACTGCGCTGCGTGGTGACCCGTCCCGGCTATCTGGACGCCCCCACCCCGCTGGCCTTCGCCCACCGGGGTGGGGCCGCCGACGGCGACGAGAACACCGTCGCCGCGTTCGGCCGGGCCGTCGACCTCGGGTACCGGTACGTGGAGACCGACGTGCACGGCACCGCCGACGGGGTGTGTGTGGTCTTCCACGACGCCACCCTGCGCCGGGTCACCGGTGAGCGGCGGCGCATCGCCGACCTGCGGTGGGCGGACCTGGCGTCGGTGCGGGTCGGCGGCGCGGCGGCCGTACCCCGGCTCGACGAGGTGCTGGCCGGCTGGCCGCAGGTCCGGTTCAACATCGACGTGAAGGCCGACGGCGGGGTCGCCCCGGCGGTCGCGGCGGTGACCCGGGCCGGCGCGGTCGACCGGGTGCTGCTGGCGTCGTTCAGCGATGCCCGGCTGGCCCGGCTGCGGGCGGCCACCGGCGGGCGGGTCGCCACCGGCCTGGGCGCGCGGGGGGTGGCCCGGCTGTGGCTGGCGTCGCGGCACGGGCGGCCGGTGCGGTTGCCGCCGTCGGTGGTGGCTGCGCAGGTGCCGCCGCGCTACGGGCGGGTGCCGGTGGTCGACCGCCGGTTCCTGGCCTACTGCCACCGGTTGGGGTTGCAGGTGCATGTCTGGACGATCGACGAACCTGCCCAGATGCACGACTTACTGGATCGGGGTGTGGATGGCATCATGACCGATCACGTCGGCGTGCTGCGCGACGTCTACCGCAGCCGCGGCCACTGGGCCGCCTGAGCCCCGAGGACCACGATGGCCGATCCGGTCACCACCCCCACCGTCGTCGACGCCCCGGCGGGTCTGCGCCGGGAGCGGCGTGGCTGGTACCTGTACGACTGGGCCAACTCGGCCTTCCAGACCACCGTGATCACGGTGTTCCTCGGTCCGTTCCTCACCACCGTCACCGAGTTGGCGGCGGGTTGCGAACTCGGTGCGGACACCTGTGACGGGTACGTGCACCCGCTGGGCATCCGGGTCGCCGCCGGGTCCTACTACCCGTACCTGATCTCGCTGTCGGTGTTCCTGACGGTGTTCGTGCTGCCGGTGGTCGGGGCGATCGCCGACCGGACGGTGCACAAGAAGCGGCTGCTGGCCGGGGCGGCGTTCACCGGGGCGGGGGCGACCATCGCGATGGCGCTGGTCACCGGGGAGCGGTACCTGCTCGGTGGGGCCTTGTTCCTGGTCGCCAACATCGCCTTCGGCGCGGCGGTGGTGGTGTACAACTCGTTCCTGCCGCAGCTCGCCGGCCCGGACGAACGCGACGCCGTGTCCAGCCGGGGCTGGGCGATCGGTTATCTCGGCGGCGGCCTGCTGCTGGCGTTGAACCTGGTGGCGGTGACGCTGCTCAGCGAGGACGACGACCCGCAGCGCACCCTGGACCTGGCCCGCTGGTCGATCGTGTCGGCCGGGGTGTGGTGGGCGGCGTTCACCCTGGTGCCGTTGCGGTGGCTGCGGGAGCATCCCACCGCCGAGGCGTTGCGCGGTGGGGGCCGCAACGTGCTCACCGACGGGTTCCGGCAGCTCGGTCGGACGTTGCGGGAGGTCAAGGCGTACCCGTTGACGCTGTTCTTCCTGCTGGCGTTCCTGGTCTACAACGACGGCATCCAGACGGTGATCACCCTGGCCAGCCAGTACGGCACCGAGGAGCTGCGGCTGGGGCAGAGCACCCTGATCGTGACGATCCTGCTGGTGCAGTTCCTCGCCTTCGGCGGCGCGTTGGGGTTGGGGGCGTTGGCCCGGCGGATCGGCGCGTGGAAGACGGTGCTGCTGTCGCTGGTGCTGTGGACCGGGGTGATCCTGGGGGCGTTCCGGTTGCCCGCGGAGGCGCCGGTGCCGTTCATGATCCTCGGTGGGGCGATCGGTCTGGTGCTCGGCGGCAGTCAGGCGTTGAGCCGGTCGCTGTTCAGCCAGCTCATTCCGGCCGGCCGGGAGGGTGAGTACTACGGGTTCTACGAGATCAGCGACAAGGGCACCAGTTGGCTCGGCCCGCTGGCGTTTGGGTTGGTCTTCCAGCTCACCTCCTCGTACCGGGTGGGCCTGGTGTCGCTGTTGATCTTCTTTGTGGTGGGGTTCGCGTTGCTGGCCGCGGTGCCGATGCGGCGGGCGATCCTGGCGGCCGGCAACACCCCGCCCCGGGTGCTCTGACCGGCGGACGGCCCATCGACCCAATCGTCGTGTGTCGATGGGCTAGGCTGCCCCGACGTGACCGACGACGCCGCTGCCCTCCCCTCCTGCCTGGCCCGCCCGCTCCCGGGCCCGGACGACGGGCGCACCGGCTGCGCCGCCGCGCGGGGGGTCGACGGGCGACCCCTGCACGCCGCGGCGCTGAAGTTCTTCTGGGGGCCGATGGACTGCGGCAAGTCCACCATGGCGTTGCAGATGAACTACAACCACGCCCGGCAGGGCCGCCGGGGGCTGGTCACCACCCGCATCGACCGGTCGTTGGGGCCGCAGGTGACCACCCGGATCGGGCTGGCCCACGCGGCGATCGAGGTGACCGACACCCTCGACCTGCGCGCCCTGGTCCGCGACACCTGGGCCGAGGGGGTCCGCATCGACTACCTGATCTGCGACGAGGCGTCGTTCTACGACGTGGCGCACGTCGAGCAGATGGCCGAGCTGGTCGACGGCTACGACGTCGACGTGTACGCCTTCGGCCTGGCCACCGACTTCCGGTCCTGCCTGTTCCCGGCCGCCCGGCGGCTGTTCGAGCTGGCCGACGAGGTGGCCCGGATCCAGGTGGAGGTGCTGTGCTGGTGTGGCCGGGAGGGCCTGCTCAACGCCCGGGTCGTCGACGGGCGGGTCGTGCGGGAGGGCGCCCAGGTCGTCATCGGCGACACCGTGGACAGCGCCGAGGTGCGCTACCAGGTGCTGTGCCGGCGGCACTACCGCGCCGGCGACCTCGGCCCGCGCGCCTGACGCTCAGTACGGGTCACCGCAGACCAGCCAGTCGCCGTCCTCCTTCACCACCGGCAGCCGGCGCTGCTCGGCCGCGCCGCCGTCGCGGACGACCCGGACGCTCACCTCACCGGCGGGCCGGCCGCCCCTGGTCCGCACCGACACGTCGAGGATCTCGTAGCCGGTGACCACCGGCGGGGTGCGGACCCAGCCGGCGAAGCCGACCTCGCTCCACCGGCCGCGGGTCTGCGCGCACAGCCGCCGGTAGGCCTGGTCCACCTGCCCGGCGGACAGCTCCCGGAAGAACCCGTCGGCGCTCTGTCGTACCGGGCCGGTGGCGCCCATCACGACCTGCACGTTCCACAGCCCGAGCCCGGCCACCCCGACCAGGCACAACCCGACGGCGAGGCCGGCCAGGAACAGGCCGGTCCGCACCGGGCGGTGCCGCCGCGCCGGTCTGGTCCACGCCTGCTCCACGTCCATCATCTGCGACGGTATGCGGCGGGGACGTGCCGCGGGGGCGGTTCGCCCCCTGTCGCGCCGCCGGGGGCGATCGTCTACCGTCGGCGCACCCCCTGGTGAAGGAGCGACGGATGAGCCGCTACGTGCAGCCGGTGCCGGACGTCGACGACCCGTACGCCGACGACCGGCTGCTGCGGTCCTGGCTGCGACGGCAGCTCGGGCCGGCCGGGTACGACGCCGCGCAGCCGCGGCTGGCCGCGCTGGCCGCCGACGTCGTCGGGCCGCTGCGGGCCGCGCACGCCGACGCCGAGGCCCACCCGCCGACGCTGGTCCGCTACGACCCGTGGGGCGCCCGCGTCGACCGGATCGACACCAGCGCCGGCTGGCAGGCGCAGCGGGCCGCCGCCGCCCGGCACGCCGTGGTCGCGCTGCCCTACCTGGAGGCGGCGCGCGGCACGTGGGGGGCGGCGGCCCGGGTCGTCCAGCACGCCCTGCTGCACCTGTACGGGCCGGAGTCGGCGACCTTCTCCTGCCCGGTGGCGATGGCCGACGGCGCCGCCGCCCTGCTGCGCACCCCGGAGGTCGACGCGGGGGTGCGGGACGCCTGGCTGCCCCGGCTGATCTCCACCGACCCGGACACGGCGGTCGTCAGCGGGCAGTGGATGACCGAGTCGCAGGGCGGCTCGGACCTGTCCCGCACCGGCACCGTCGGGCGGCCCGCCGCCGACGGGTCGTGGCGGCTGACCGGGGAGAAGTGGTTCTGTTCGGCCGCCGACGCGGCGGTGGCGGTGGCGCTGGCCCGGCCGGAGGGCGCCGGCCGGGGCAGCCGGGTGCTCGCCCCGTTCCTGGTGCCCCGGTACGCCGTCGACTCGCCCCTGTCCGGGGTGACCGCCGCGGCGGACTCCCCGGCCCCCGGGGTCACGGTGCACCGGCTCAAGGACAAGCTGGGCACCCGGGCGCTGCCCACCGCCGAGATCGGGTTGCGGGACGCGTACGCGCTGCCGCTGGGGGATCCGGCGGTGCCGGGGCTGGTGCGGGCGATGACCCTGGTGGTGGTGACCCGGGTGCACAACGCCTCGGCCGCCGCGTCGGGGATGCGGCGGGGTCTGGCCTACGCGCGGGCGTACGCCGGGGGACGGCAGGTCGCGGGTGGGTCGCTGGCCGACGATCCGCTGCACCGGGCGACCCTGGGCGGGTTGGCGGTCGACGCGGCGGGCGCGTTCGCCCTGGCCGGGCACGCGTTCGCGCTGCTCGGTCGGGTGGAGGTGGGGGCCGATCCGCAGGCCGCCGCCGAGCTGCGGGTGGTGGCGCCGCTGGCGAAGCTGGCCACCGGCCGGCTGGCGGTGGCCTCGGCCGCCGAGTACGTGGAGGCGTTCGGCGGGGCCGGTTACGTCGAGGACACCGGTGTGCCGAGGCTGCTGCGCGACGCGCAGGTGCTGCCGATCTGGGAGGGCACCACCAACGTGCTGGCGGTGGACGTGCTGCGCGCGGTCACCCGGGAGGACGCCGGCACGCCGCTGCTGCGCCGGTTGGCCGGCGCGGTGGACCTGGCCCGACCGGCCGCGCCGGCGCTGGCCGACACCCTCGCCGAGGTGGTACGGGAGCTGCGGGACACCCTCGCCGAGGTCGCCGCCGACCCGGGTGCGGTGGCGGTGCGGGCCGGCGCGCGGGGGTTGGCCCTGCGGATGGCGTACGCGCTGACCACCGCCCTGCTGGTCGAGCACGCCGCGTGGGGTGACGAGCAGGCCGAGGTGGCGGCCCGGTTGTGGGCCCGGCGGTGGCTGCGGCACGAGGACGTCTCCGCCGACGCCCACCACCACCTGGACCTGCTCGGCTGAGGTGTGCCGGCGGGCGGTGGTGGGCGGTCACCGCGGCGACGGGTCTGCTCAGCTGCGTCGCCGTGCCCGGGCGGCCCAGATGGCGTACGCCGGATCCCGGTCGAGGTTGTGCCGGTCGCGGTCGTAGCGGCGGGTGGTGCGCGGGTCGGCGTGGCCCATCGCGTCCTGGACGTCCTCCAGGGGCACCCCCTCCTCGCGGGCGGTGGTGGCGAAGGCGTGCCGCAGGGAGTGTGGGGAGAGTTTCGCCGCCGCGGCGATGCCGGCGGTCGCGGCCAGCCGGCGGACCAGGCGGAACACCGCGTGCCGGTCGAGCCGGCCGCCGGTGGTGGTGGCCAGCAGTGGGCCGGTCAACGCGGTCACGCTCACCCCCGCCGCCGCCGCCCGGTCGGCCAGGTAGGCGTCCACGGCGTACGCGGTGCCGGGGGTGAGGGCGCGTCGGCGGGGCTTGCCGCCCTTGCCCACGAACCGGACGCTGCGGTGTCCCCGTTCGGCTCCCAGGTCGGTCAGGTCGAGCGAGACCAGCTCGCCGACGCGGAGTCCGAGGTCGGCGAGCAGGGCGATGGCGGCCCGGTTGCGGGCGGCCGTCGGGCCGGTGTCGGCGTCGGCGGCGGCGAGCAGGGCGTCGACCTCCTGCGGGGTGAGCCCGACGGTGACGGAGTGGTCCCGGTCGACGCGGGGGCGGTCGGCGCCGGAGACCGGGTTGCCGTCGACCGCGCGGAGCTTGACCAGGAACTCGTACCAGCTGGACAGGGCGGAGAGCTTGCGGGCGACGGTGGCGGGGGTCAGCGGCCGGCCGCTGCGCGCCGCGGGGGTGGCCTCCAGGTGCCGGGCGTAGGCGTTGACGTCGAGGAAGTTGGCCCGCAGGGGGTCCAGGTCGCCGGTGGCGCACCAGGTGAGCCAGCCGGCGATGTCGCGCCGGTAGGCGTCGCGGGTGTGCGCCGACAGCCGGCGGTTGCGCAGCCACGCCTCGGTGAAGTCGACCGGTGTGCCGGACAGCGCCGGGCGGGTCGGGACGTGGGGCAGGACGGGGACGTCGGGGCGCGGCATGCGAAAAAGACTCTCAGTCCCGGTGGGGAATCACCGTGAGGCGCGCCCGGTGGGATTGCCGTTGCTGGGCTTTCCCTCCGGCGGGACCGATCGGCCCCGCCGGAGGGGGGTGGAGCGGGGTCAGGCGGTGAGCTGCCGGCGGCCGTCGCCGGCGGTGACGGGCACCCGGCGGGGCTTCGCGCGCTCCGCGATGGGGATGCGCAGCGTCAGCACCCCGTGTTCGTAGGCCGCCTCCAGGCGGTCGGTGTCGAGGGTGTCGCCGAGGAAGAGCTGCCGGGAGAAGGTGCCCATCGGTCGTTCGGCGGCGACGAGTTCGACGGTGTCGGAGGTGGGGCGACGGCGCTGGGCGCGGACGGTCAGCACGTTGCGCTCCACCGTGCAGTCGATGCTGTCGGGGTCCACGCCGGGCAGGTCGAACGCGGCGTGGAAGTGGTCTCCGTCGCGCCAGGCGTCGAGGTGCATCACGGCCGGTCGGCTCGTGGTGCCCAGGAGCTGCTCGGCGAGCCGGTCGATCTCACGGAAGGGGTCGGTACGCATCAGCATGGTGGTGCCTCCTCGGTTTCCTCGGGCCGAAGGTCCTTGAGTTGAGTCGGGTCGGCTCAACTCGTACTTCAGTATTTACCGCGTTCCGCGGCCTGCGTCAACCCGACGGGGCGGACTCGGAGCGGGTGCCCGGTGGTGGCGTCCACGTGGGCGGGCACCTCCTCGTGCCGGTCCCCCACGCTGGACGTCCCCGACGGCTCGAACAGCAGGATCGACGCCCCGCCCGGAGCCGACGGCCGGTGCGCCACCCCGCGCGGCACCACGTACACCGCGCCCCGGGGCAGCACCACCGCCCGCTCACCGGCGGCGTCGCGCAGGTCGATGCGCAGCTCCCCGTCGAGCACCAGGAAGAACTCGTCGGTGTGGTCGTGGGTGTGCCACACGTGCTCCCCGGCCACCTTCGCCACCCGGACGTCGTAGTCGTTGACCCGGGTGACGATGCGAGGGCTCCACAGCTGGTCGAAGGAGGCCAGCGCGGTCACCAGGTCGATCGGCTCGTCGCTCATCGCACCATCCTCACACCCGGGGGCCGGCGAGTCGGGCGGCCACCGCGTCGAGGACCCATTCCAGGCCGGTCGCGAAGGACGTCGCGGCGTCGGTGTCGGTGGCGTCGTACACGGCCCGGGTCAGTGCCGGGAACCGGCCGGTGGCGAGCATCCTCGTCAGGTGCGGGCCGGCGGCGCGCTGCCAGTCCCGCTTGGACAGGCCGGTGGCGCGCTCGGCCCGCCGGTCGGCCACCTCACGCCTGATCGCGCCGGTGACGTAGGCGCTGACGGTCGCCACCGCGCACATGACGGTGTCGACGTCGGCGAGGCCGTCGAGGGCGGCCAGCCTGGCCTCGGTCACGGCGAGGCCGTGCGGGCCGAGGGTGGGGCGGCCGCCGAGCAGGTCGGCCAGCCATTCGTGCCGTAGGGCCGCCTGCCGGGTGCGCTCGGCGTGCACGCGCAGCGCCTCCCGCCAGCCGTCGGGCGGCCGGTCGGGGAGGATCTCGGCGTAGACCTCGTCGACCATGAGGTCGAGCAGGTCGCCCTTGGTGGCGATGAACCCGTACAGCCGCATCGGGCCGACGTCCAGCCGGGCGGCGACCTTGCGTAGCGACACCGCCTCCAGGCCGCCCTCGTCGGCCAGCGCGACGGCGGCGACGACGATCCGGCCCCGGTCCAGCGGGGTCGGGGGTTTCGGCGGCTCCGGCCGGTCCCACACGGTCATGCTCGCTCCTCGCTGTTGCCTCGCATTCTAGGAGCCCGATACAGTGTATCGTCATGAGACATCGTATCGGTGTGATCGGGGGCGGCCCGGGCGGCCTGACCTTCGCCCGGGTCCTGCACCGCCACGGCCACCGGGTCATCGTCCTCGAACGCGACCGCGCACCCGACGCCCGGCCCCCGGGTGGCACCCTCGACCTGCACGAAGAGCTGGGCCAACGGGCACTGGACAAGGCGGGACTGCGGGCCGGCTTCGAGGCGCTGTCCCGCCCCGAGGGGCAGGCCATGCGGATCCTGGACCCGGCCGGGACGGTGCTGCGCGACTGGCGGCCCGCGCCGGACGAGCGGGCCAACCCCGAGATCGACCGGGGGCAGCTACGCGACCTGCTGCTCGGCGACCTCGACGTCCGGTGGGGGCGGGAGGTGACGCGGGTGGTGCCGGGAACCGGGGACGGCGCCCTGGTGCACTTCGCCGACGGGCGGCGGGAGGCCTTCGACCTGGTGGTGGGCGCGGACGGGGCGCGGTCCCGGGTCCGCCCGGCGGTCTCGGCGGTGACCCCCCGGTACACCGGCGTCACCTCGGTCGAGACGTCCCTGGACGACGTGGACACCCGCCACCCCGACCTCGCCCGGCTGGTCGGCGACGGGTCAGTGTCCACGTACGGGGTGAACCGGTCCCTGACCGCCCAGCGCAACAGCGGCGGCCACGTCAAGGTGTACGCCACGTTCCGCGCACCCCTGGACTGGCACGTCGGGTGGGACCTGACCGACGTCGAGGCCGTCCGCACGGGTCTGCTGGCACTGTTCGAGGGCTGGGCTGCGGCCGTGCTCGACCTGCTGCGCCACGGGACCGCCTTCGTCCCCCGGCCCCACTACACCCTGCCG
Organism: Micromonospora sp. WMMD714; assembly: GCF_029581315.1. Lineage (NCBI taxonomy): Bacteria > Bacillati > Actinomycetota > Actinomycetes > Micromonosporales > Micromonosporaceae > Micromonospora > Micromonospora sp. WMMD714. The sequence continues at coordinate 5,261,726 of NZ_CP120744.1, read as the reverse complement.
GTGTCCCACACCTGGACCCACGTGCCCGGGGTGACGCTGCTGGGCGACGCCGCCCACCTGATGCCGCCACTGGGGGCGGGCGCGAACCTCGCGATGCTGGACGGCGCCGAACTCGCGGAGGCGATCGTCGCCGACCCGGACGACCTGGACCGGGCCGTCCGGGTCTTCGAGGAGCGGATGTGGGCCCGGGCCGGCCGGTGGGCGGAGCTGACGACGGCCGGCCTGCAACGCCTGGTGAGCCCGGATCCCGCCGCGGCGGTCGCCCTCTTCGACGAGGTCCAGCCGTCCTGACCACCGGCGACCCCAGCGCCGACGGAACGTCGGGCAGGGAGGCCGGCCGCCGGCTCAGGGGCGCAGCGGCGTGCGGCGGGGAACCACCCTGCGGTACGCGATACGCCACCCGGTGGCCTCTGCGCGTACGACGTCCTCGTAGACCACGCTGCCCGCGCGACCGTCGGCGTAGATGCCGATCGCCTTCGAGCGCACCCGCACCGTGCCGTCCGGGTCCTCGCTCACGCAGACGTTCGTGACGTGGTGACCGACCGGGTTCGCGTCACCCAGCGCCAGGCTGGCCTCGCTGATCGCCTCATGCCCGCGCAGCTCGCCTCGGCCGAACGCGGATACGTCGTAGACGACGTCCGCGCAGAACAGCTCGTCCATGCGCCCGAACTCGCCGCCGTCCATCAGGTGACCGTGCAACGCCACGAGTTCGTGGATCGCCAGCCTGTCCTCAACCGACAGCCCCATTCTCAGCTCCTCGACGACGGGGAGCGCGTCGGCGTCCGGCTCCACTGACGTCGATCTTCCTATCAGATCCGGCTGTCAGGCCTGTGGTCTGACATGCGCAGGCCGGCGTCAGCTGGAGCGGACATCAGCCAGGTGGTCGGCCGGACGGCGCCACGCGGGTAGGAACAACATAACTGGCATTATGGTGTGATGACGTTGTGCACCTTATGTCCGCTCTAATTAATGAATTAATGGTAATAGAAATCCGGTAATTGGATCAGACGGAGGCCGGGGGGCGTCCGGGGCGAGGATGGACGCGTCGGACCATCCGGGACCGTCGAAGCCCCGGGCGGCTGGGCATCCCCTGCGGTGAACGGCACCGACCGGGACGGCCCGGCAGCCGGTTCGCCCCAGCGCGTGGCGGGGCCGTCGACAGCGACGTCGCCCCGTGCGGCGAAGCGACCGGCACGTCGCCCCGCATCACGGTGAACGCCGCCCCGGCCCGTCGGCCGGGGCGGCGGGTGTGGGACGGGTCAGAACGCGCGGACCGCGGGCGGCACGCCCGGGAAGTCCGCCGACTCGCTCACCGACGCCCACTTCTCGACGTCGGCGAGCGCCGCCCGGTAGACCCGGGTGAGATTGCGGACCGCCTCGGCGCCCAGCGGGAGGCGCAGCGGCGCGTCGGGGCTGTCGAGCACGTCGCGGATCACCTGGGCGGCGCGGGCCGGGTCGCCCTCCTGGATGCCGTCGGCCTCGGCCATGTTGGCGCGCACCGCCCCGGTCGACCTGTCGTAGTCCGCGCTCCGCTGCGCGGTGCGGAGCACACCGCTGGCGTTGAACGCGGTCCGGAAGCGGCTCGGCTCGACGATGAGGACCCGGACGCCGAACGGCGCGACCTCGCCCGCGAGCGCCTCCGACCAGCCCTCCAGCGCGAACTTGCCGGCCGAGTAGCTGCCGACGGCGGGGAACGACATCCGCCCACCCTGGCTGCTCATCTGCACGATCGCCCCCGAGCGACGCTGCCGCAGGTGGGGCAGCACGGCACGCACGTAGGCCGCCGGACCGAACAGGTGCTGGTCGAGCATGTCCCGCAGCGCGGCGTCCGTGATCTCCTCGGCCACCCCGACCTGTCCCCCGCCGGCATTGTTGACCAGCACGTCGACCCGCCCGAACGCCTCCAGCGCCCGCTGCACCACCGCCGCCGCCCCCGCCGTGTCGCCGACGTCGTGCGCCACGGCGAGGAGACGGTTCCCGTACCGGGCGCTGAGGTCGTCGAACCGGTCGACCCGTCGCGCCGTCCCGACCACCTGCTCGCCGGCCGCGAGTGCCGCCTCGGCCAGCGCCAGGCCGAGCCCCGAACTCGCGCCCGTGATGATCCATGTCTTCGTCTCGTTCGTCGCGGTCATGGCCCCGACGTTAGAGCTTCGAGCGCGCTACGCCGCAAGCCCTGCCCGGGAACCGACGGATGGCCCGGCCGCGTGGCCCACGGTCCGTCGATCCGGTGCGCCAGACCCCCGGCGCGGCGAGGCCCGTACGCGGCGGGTAGCGGGGTGCCGCGCCCGGGCCGGTGGTCGTCAGCCGTGCGGGTGACGCAGCAGGGTCAACGCGCGGTGGATCCACTCGGTCAGGAGCGCGCGTTCGGCGTCGGTGAGCCCGGGGAGGTCCGGTGCCGTCGCGGCGAAGGTCACCGCGGCGGCGGCCACGCCCGGGTCGGGTGTCGCCGGGGCACTGGCGAGGATGCCGCCGAGCACCGCGTCGAGCATGGCCTCGGCCAGGCCGGGGTCGCGCTGCGGAGCGGGTGTCTCCAGCAGGGCGAGGATGACGCCGGTGCCGGCAGCGTGGATCATCGTGGTGGCCCGCTGCTCGTCGACCCGGAGCAGGCCGGCGGCGGCGAGCCGGCGTACCCGGGAGCGCAGCACGTCGACGCCCGCGACGGTCGCCGGCGAGGGGTCGTCCGGCCCACGCGTGCCGAGCAGCCGGAACAGCTCGGGATTGGCCAGGCCGAACTCCACGTGCCGGTGCCACCCGGAGCGCAGGTCGGCGAGCGGGTCACCCGGCGTGGTGTCCGCCTTGGTGGCCACGTAGGCGACCAGCACGGCCTCGGCCACGGCGTCCACGAGGCCGTTCTTGTCGCCGAACAGCCGGTAGATGGTGGGGGCCTGGACGCCGGCCGCCTGGGCGACGGCCCGGGTCGTCACCGCCTGCGCGCCCTGCTCGCGGAGCAGCCGGGTGGCCGCCCGGACGATCTCGGACCGGACGTCGTCACGGGCTGGGGTCTGCGGTGCCACGGCCATGAACCAAGGGTAACAGCACCCTGTTAGCGATGGAATATCAGTGCTAACGTCGGTGGCGTAACGATGGAATCATCGAAGGGGTCACCACCGTGTTCGTCATCACCGGCGCCACCGGCCAGCTCGGCTCCCGGATCGTCGACCAGCTGCTCACCCGGGTTCCCGCCGAGGCCGTGGCGGTGAGCGTGCGCGACGTCGACCGGGCCGCCCACCTGGCCGACCGGGGGGTACGGGTCCGCCGCGGCGACTTCACCGAGCCGGCCACCCTGGCGCACGCCTTCGCCGGAGCCGACCAGGTGCTGATCGTGTCCGCCGCCATCCGCGGCGGCGGCGCGGTCGACGCGAACCGCGCCGCCGCCGACGCCGCCCGCGCGGCGGGAGCCCGCCGGATCCTGTACACCAGCCACCAGGCCGCCGCCCGGGACTCGCTCTTCCCGGCCCAGCTCACCCACGCCGCGACCGAGGAGTACCTGGCCACCCTCGGCGTCGCCTTCACCGCCCTGCGCAACGGCTTCTACGCCAGCGCCCTCCAGTTCGCGATCGGCGACGCCGCGCGGACCGGCCGGCTGGTGGCCCCGGCCGACGGTCCGGTGTCCTGGACCGCCCACGCCGACCTGGCCGAGGTCGCCGCCGTCGCCCTGACCGGGGAGGGGGCGCTCGACGGGATCACCCCGCCACTGACCGCCCCGCACCTGCTCGACCTGGAAGCGGTGGCCGGCGTCCTCACCGACCACACCGGGCGGACGGTCACCCGGGTCGTCGTCGGAGACGACGAGTGGAGGACGGCCGCCGTGGCCCGCGGCATGCCCGAGGCGGCGGCCGACTTCACCCTCGGCATGTACCGGGCGGCACGACGGGGCGAGTTCGCCGTCACCGACCCGACCCTGGAGGCCCTGCTCGGTCGGCCGGCGACGCCCGTCCGGTCGGTGATCGAGGCCATCGCCGCCGACTGAACCGCGGTGCGCTGACCGCCGCATGTCCGCGGGCCGCTGTCGACCGACCCGGCCGGGCGAGCGCGCGGCCGGCCGTCAGGCCCGCCGACGCCACGGCCAGCGCCACTGCCGCCGGGGACGACGGACCGGGGGTGGCGGCGCCGCGACGACCGCCTGCCGGGCGGCCCGGTGTGCCCGCCACTGACGCAGCACCGCCTCGGTGTCGACCGGCCGGACCACCACCCGGGGGCCGGAGGGGTACCGCAGCCAGGCGACGATCTCCTGGTTGAGCAGGCCGACGAACTCCCGCACCGACGCCTCGGTGGGCAGGTCACGCACCTCGTCGGGGACCTGCTCGACCCGGCGGCGCAGCTGGAGCGGGGTGGGCAGCAGCAGGTCGGAGGGGAGCGCCTCCCGCTCCAGGAAACTCTTGATCCACCAGGACTCGTCGTAGGGGAGGTCGCGGCCGGGGATCGGCTTGCCCATGCCGGGCAGGTTGTCGAACTCGCCCCGCTCCTGCGCCCCACGGATCTGCGCCTCGACCGCCGCCTGCCACGCGTCCACCACCCCGGACACCTCCCCTGTCCCACCGTAGCCGCCCTGTCCGTCACCGGTGCAGCGACAGCGGGGCACGGGGCATTCCCGGCCGTCGGGCGGGCGGCTCAGGCACGGTGCCGGACGTGCCGGTGCCCGTCGCGGGGAAACGGCGGCCGGGCGGGCAGCACCTCGACGAAGGGGTACCCCGACTTCTCCGCCACCCGGCAAGACGCCGGGTTGTCCACCTGGTGCAGCAGTTCCAGGCGGGCCAGCCCGGCCGCGGCGAACCGGGTGAACGCCCAGCGGCTCACCGCGTCCACCGCCCGGGTCGCCACCCCCCGGCCGCGCGCCGGCCCCGCCGTCCAGTAACCGACCTCGGCGTCGGCCCGCCCCGGCGTCACGTCCTTGAGCAGCACGCAGCCGACCAACCGCTCGCCGTCGGCGGCCGGTTCGTAGACGGCGAAGCTGAACCGGCGGCCCGCCGCCCAGCCCTGCCGGTTGGCGGCCACCCAGCGGCGGGCCTGCGCCGGGCCGGTCAGCGGGTGACGGGTCCGTGCCCGCAGCTCCGGATCCCGGTGCGCCTCGACCAGCGCGTCGACGTCGTCGTCGCGCCAGCAGCGCAGGACCAGTCCGGGGGCGGCCAGGGTGGGGGCGGTCCGCAGGGTCACCGACATCTGTGCAGTGTGGCCGGTGCCCCCGTCCGGCCGGAACCCCCGCGGGCCGGACGACCACCGGGCGCCGGGGTCCGGGTGGGCCGCGCCGGGGCCGCCGGATCCGGGCGCGCGGCGTAGGGTGCCGGGCAGGGGACGACGCAGCGGGGGTGTCGATGGTCTCGGTCGGTGCGGTGGTGGGAATCGCCCTGGTGGCGCTCGGTCTGGTGCTCACACCCGGGCCGAACATGGTCTATCTGGTCTCCCGGTCCGTGGCGCAGGGCCGTCGGGCCGGGTTGGTCTCCCTGCTCGGGGTGGCCGCCGGGTTCGGGGTCTACCTGGCGGCCGCCGTCGCCGGTATCGCCACGGTCTTCGTGCTGGTGCCGCCGCTGTACACGGCGGTGAAGCTGGCCGGCGCGGCGTACCTGCTCTGGTTGGCCTGGCGCACGCTGCGGCCGGGTGGGAGTTCCGCGTTCACGCCGCAGGCGCTGCCGGTGGACCGGCCCCGGCGGCTGTTCGCCATGGGGCTGCTCACCAACCTGCTCAACCCCAAGATCGCCATCCTGTACGTGTCGCTGCTGCCGCAGTTCGTCGACCCGGCCCGGGGTGACGTGGCGGTGCAGAGCCTGCTGCTCGGGGCCACCCAGATCACCGTCGCGCTGACGGTGAACGCGCTGATCGTGCTGACCGCCGGCTCGGTCTCGGCGTTCCTGGTCCGCCGGCCGGGCTGGGCGCGGGTCCAGCGCTGGGTGACCGGCAGCGTGCTCGCCGCCATGGCGGTGCGGATCGCGGCGGACCGCTCCCGGGCCGCTGTGGCCACCGGCTGAACCGGTCAGACCGGTGACGGTCGGGGCACCGCGGCCGGCAGCTCCCGGTTCACCGGGCCGTCCACGGCGGCCACCGCCAGCCCGATCGCGAAGAACATCACCGACAGGTTCATGTCGGTGAACCCGTAGAACGGGGCCAGGGCGAGGGCGACCACCGGCACCACGCTCAACCAGCGGCCGGCGGCGGACACCGCGACCGCCGTGCTGCGGACCAGCACCACCAGCAGGGCCACCAGGACCAGCAGGGCGGGGATGCCGTGGCTGTACATGGTCAGCCAGACCTGCCCCTGGGTGCCGAGCGGTTCCGCGCCGGTGGTGGTGTCGGCGCTGCGCGGGGCGCCGTAGCCGAGCAGCGGCGAGCGCAGGACCGCGTCGAGGGTCTGCCGGTAGAGGTCGGCGCGGTCCCGGGTCGAGTCGGTGTTCTCCACCCGATTCATGATCATGTCGCCGACCGGCACGACCAGGGTGATCACCCAGGCCACCGCCACGCCGGCGGCGATCGTACCGATCAGCCGGACGTCGCCGCGCAGCAGCGCCCGCAGCCCCAGGTAGACCAGCCCGACGCCCAGGCCGATGAACATCCCCCGGTTGAGGGTGAGGAACGCCGGCACCAGGGCCAGCGGCAGGGACACCACCAGCACCCTGCGCAGCGGGCCGGTTCGCACCGCCGACAGGTACGCCAGCACGCACGGCACGAGCAGCGCGAACCCCGTCCCCCAGTTGTTGGTGTACGGGTACGGGGCCGCCGTGCGGTAGTACGGGTTGCGGCCGGTGGGGTTGAACTCGGTGGAGTGCACGTGGGTGACCGCCCGGATCATCCGCTGCCCGGCCAGCCCGTCGGGCAGCAGCACCTCCACCGGGGTGGTCAACGCCAGCCGGGGGGCCAGCACGCCGACCCAACCGAGCGCGACCATCGCCAGCCAGAAGAACAGCACCGGCTGGAAAAGCCGGTCCCAGCGTGCCCCCTGCCGGGCGGCGGTGTAGACGTACAGGTAGACCACGAACGCGGTCAGCACGAAGCCGAGCCGGAGGCCGTAGACGAGCAGGCCGCTGGCCTTCTCCAGGCGGGTGGCGCTGACCAGGATCAGCCCGACCAGCACGAACCACAGCGCCGAGCCGGGTGGCCACGCCACCCGGCCGTGGCTGAGCAGGACCACCGCCAGCAGCATCCCGAACAGCGCCCAGCCCAGGTACAGGCCGCCGAGCAGCCACCACAGCGGCATTGCCGCGAACATCACGTACAGCGGCCAGAGCGGCAGTGCCCGCTGCGGCGCGGTGTTCCTCGTCCCCACCGGGGCAAGGCTAGGCCGGGACCACCCGGCCGGTCATCGGCGGACCGGCTGTGACGGGGGCCACCCCGGTGCGGGTGCCGGTCGACCGGCGGGTCACCGGGACTCCTCGCGGATCACCGCCACCCCACCGGCGGGCAGGGCGACCTCCCCGGTGGTGGGGACGCCGGTCAGCAGGTCCACCCCGGCGGCGCGGACCCGCTGCAGCCGGTCGGTGTGGTTGAGCAGGAACAGCCAGCTGGTCCCCGGGTGGGCACGGCGGACCGCCTCCACCCCGGGCGGGGCGTCCGGGCAGACCGGCTGGACGCCGGCCGTCCGGGCCGCTTCGGCGACCAGGCGGCGGTAGGTGCCGTCGTCGGGCCGGGTCGACAGGTACCAGGCGGTGCCGGCGCCCACCCGGTGCCGGGTCACCGCCGGCAGGCCGTCGAGCACCCCGCCGACGTACCCGCACACCGGTTCGGCGCCGCGCAGCCGGACGGTCTCCGACCAGATCCGGCCGGTCCCGCCGCCGGAGAGCAGCACCTGCTCGTCGGCGGCGAGCGGGTGGAACTCCTCCACCCGCAGGCCGAGCAGGTCCCGGTACGCGCCGGGATATCCGCCGAGGTGCACCCGGGCGTACGGGTCGGCGATCCCGCTGAGGTAGCTGACCAGCAGGTGCCCGCCCGCCTCGACGTAGCCGCGGACCCAGTCGACGGTGTCGTCGCCGGCCAGGTAGAGGGCGGGCAGGACGAGCAGCCGGTACCGGTCGAGGGGGTCACCGGGGACGACCACGTCGCAGCCGTACCCGGCCCGCCACAGCGCGCGGTGCGCGGCGGCCAGCTCGGCGGGCCCGTCGAGCTGGTCCGAGGGCATGCCGGGGTGGCGCAGCGCCCAGTCGCTGGCGGCGTCCCGGGCCAGCGCGATCTCGGCGACCACCTCCCCGGCGGTCACCTCGGCGAGCCGGTCGAGGGCCGCGCCGAGGTGGACCGACTCCCGGAACACCCGGCTGTCGGCGCCGGTGTGCGGCACCAGCGCGCAGTGGAACCGTTCCGCGCCGCCGGCCGGCGCCCGCCACTGGAAGAACATCGCCCCCCGGGAGCCCCGGGCGACGTGGGACAGGCTGTGCCGGGCCATCCGGCCGGGTTCCTTGGTGTGCGACCGGCCGGTGGTGTGGATCTGGCTGGCGGCGCTCTCCATCAACAGCCAGGTCGCCGGCCCGTCGGCGGGGGGCCGGGTGGCGGGGTCGGCCTGCCGGCGGCCGTGGCGGGCCCAGCCGCGGGCCAGGTCGGCGGCGAGGGCGGTCTGTTCCTCGGCGCCGCCGTCGACGGCCGACGGGTAGTGGTCGACGGCCACCAGGTCCACCTCGGCCGCCCAGCGGGCGTGGTCGACCGGCACCCAGTCGCCCAGCACGTAGTTGGTGGTCACCGGGAGCGCCGGGTTGGCCGTCCGGAGCAGGTCGCGTTGTTCGACGTACGCGGCGAGCAGGGTGTCCGACCAGAACCGCCGGAAGTCCAGCAGCTGGCCGGGGTTGCCGAGGTACTGGGTGGCGCGGGGGGTGCTCACGTACGCCCAGTCGGTGTAGTGCTGGCTCCAGAAGCTGGTGGCCCAGGCGGCGTTGAGGGCGTCCAGGTCGCCGTACCGGTCGATGAGCCAGCGGCGGAAGGCGGCCTCGGTGTGCGGGCAGTGGCAGCTGGTGCCGTACTCGTTGTGCACGCGCCACAGGGCCACCGCCGGGTGGTGGGCGTAGCGGGCGGCGAGGGTGGCGGCGATGCCCCGGGCGGCGGCCCGGTAGGCGGGGGCGGCGGCGCAGTAGGTGTCGCGGCTGCCGTGGTGCAGCCGGACGCCCTGCGCGGTGACCGGCAGCGCGTCGGGGTGGGCCAGCGAGAACCAGGGTGGCGGGGAGGCGGTGGGGGTGGCCAGGGCAACCCGGACACCCCCGTCGTGCAGCAGGTCGAGCACCTCGTCGAGCCAGCCGAAGTCGTAGCGGCCGGGGGCGGGTTCCAGCCGGGACCAGGCGAACACGCCGACGGTGACCAGGGTGACCCGGGCCCGGCGCATCAGCTCGACGTCCTCGCGCCAGGTGGCCGCGGACCACTGCTCGGGGTTGTAGTCACCGCCGTGGCAGAGCCGTCCGTCGTTCCACATACCCACCGTCCCACCCGCTTTGTTTGGTAACTAGTCAAACTATGTTTCGGGTTTACCCATGTCAATTGGTAGCAGCGTGAGCAGATCGAGTGGAATCGTTGACAGTTCGTTGGGAAAGCAAAGAAACTGGCGGAGTCGCCGGAACGCCCCGAGGAGACGCCGATGCCGTACCGCCCGCCGTTGCTCCCGGACGCGACCCCGGTGGCCGACCCGACCGATCCGCCGGTGCGGCGACCGGACGCCCCGGGGCGGCTTCCGCTCCCCGGCGAACCGGTCACCCCGACCCCGTCCGGGGACCGGTTCCCCGGCGGCTGAGCCGGCCGCCCGGCCGGGTGTCCCGGTCAAGGGCGTGCCGCTAGAGTTAGTTGAGTTTCCAGCCGAACGGACCTCCCGACGGGGTACCGGTCCGCCGCCGGCGTCACGGCGTACCCGCCCGTGGCGGCGGACGGCGACGAGGCACCGGCACGGCACCACCCACCGTCAGGCGCAGGGAGCGGGCAGATCGTGATCAGCGTCCACAACGAACCGCAGCCGACCGACCTGGGCGACGTCCGGGTGGCCAACCGGGCCGTGGTCCTGCGCCACGTCCGCCTGCACGCGCCCTGCTCACGGGCCGACATCGCCGCCACCACCGGCCTCAACAAGGCCACCGTCTCCAGCCTGGTCACCGAGCTGCTCGACCGGCGACTGGTCCGCGAGACCGGGCTGACCGAGAACCGGGTCGGCCGCCCGGCCACCATGCTCGTCCTCGACGGCGCCCCCTACGCCGCGCTGGGTCTGCAGATCGGGGCGGACGACCTGGTGGTGGTCGCCGTGGACCTCGCCGGCAACCGGCTGCTCACCTGGCGTCGGGCGTTCCCCGCCCCGACCACCGCCCCCGCCGAGACCGTCCGCGCCCTGGCCACCCTGGCCCGCCGCGCGATCGGCCGGGTCACCGGGCAGGGCCGCGCGGTGCTCGGCCTCACCGTCGGGGTGCCCGGGCTGGTCGACACCGCCGGCGGCGTGCCGCTGGCCAGCGGCCTCGGCTGGCGGGACGTCCCGCTCGCCGCCGAGCTGCGGGCCGTGCTGCGGGAGACCGGTTTCACCGTCACCGTCGACACCGACGCCAACCTCGCCGTCCTGGCCGAGCAGCGGCACGGCGGGTACGCCGCCGCCACCGACCTGGTCCACCTGACCGGCGGCGTCTCCGTCGGCGCCGGGGTGCTCGCCGGTGGTCGGCTGCTGCGGGGCCACCGTGGCCACGCCGGCGAACTCGGCCACCTCTGCCTCGACCCGGCCGGACCACCGTGCCCGTGCGGGCGGCGCGGTTGCCTGTCCGCCCTCACCGCGCTGCCGGCCGTGGTCGCCCGGCTGCTACCCGACACCACCGGGGACGGGCCGGTCACCGACTACCTGCCGGAGCTCGACCGGATCGTGGCCGCGGCCCGGCAGGAGGACCCGTTCGTGCTGGCCGGGCTCGCCGACATCGGCCGGCACCTCGGGCACGGGGCGGCGGTGCTGGCCAACCTGCTCAACCCGGAGGCGATCGTGGTGGGGGGACACTTCGCCACCCTGGCGCCCTGGCTGCTGCCGGCGGCGCGGGCGGAGCTGGTCGCCCGGACCCTCGCCCCGCAGGCCGGTGACTGCCGGCTCGACGCCTCCCGGCTGGACTCCGCCGCCACCGCGCTCGGCGGCGCGACCGCCGCGCTGGCCGCCATCGAGGCGGGTCGACTCCCCGCCGGCTGATCCGGGAGCCGGTCACCCCTTGACCGGCCGCCGCGCAGGTGCCAACCTCGACTCGCCGCCCCGTCGTTCGGGCACCGGGGCGGCATGTTTTCCGCGATCGTCGAAGCGCTTCGCCGCACCCGGGCCGACGACCGCCACCATCCCCACCGCGCGATGCCGCACGTCGCCACGGCCGTCGAAGCGCTTCGACCGGCCGGCCGGACGCCTCACCGCGAGCCCACCGGAAGGTAACCGCAGATGAACGACCCCACCGGACCGTCCCCCCAGGCACACGCCGACGACCTGTTGGCCCGGCTCACCCTGCCGGAGAAGATCGGCCTGCTGCACCAGTGGCAGGCCCCCGTGCCCCGCCTGGGACTACCCGGGTTCCGCACCGGCACCGAGGCGCTGCACGGGGTCGCCTGGCTCGGCCCGGCCACCGTCTTTCCGCAGGCCGTCGGCCTGGCCAGCAGCTGGAACCCCGCGTTGATCCAGGCGGTCGGCACGGCCGTCGGCGACGAGGTCCGGGTCAAGCACCAGGCCGACCCGGCCGCCGTCGGGCTCAACGTGTGGGCGCCGGTGGTCAACCCGCTGCGCGACCCCCGGTGGGGCCGCAACGAGGAGGGCTGGTCGGAGGACCCGTGGCTGACCGGCCGGCTCGCCACCGCCTACGCGTCCGGGCTGCGCGGCGGGCACCCCCACCGGCTGCGGACCGCACCGACGGTCAAGCACTTCCTCGGCTACAACAACGAGACCGACCGGGCCACCACCTCCAGCGACCTGCCACCCCGGGTGCTGCACGAGTACGAGCTGCCGGCGTTCCGCGCCCCGCTCGCCGCCGGCGCGGCGGTCGCCGTGATGGCCTCGTACAACCTGGTCAACGGGGTACCGGCGCACCTGAGCCCGCTGCTGGAGCAGGAACTGCGCCGGTGGACCACCGACGAGCTGATGGTCGTCGGCGACGCCGGAGCCGCCACCAACATCGCCGGCGTACAGCGGCACCTGCCCGACCACGTGACCGGCTTCGCCGCCGCCCTGCGCGCCGGCATCGACAACTTCACCGAGGACGACACCGACAGCGGGCAGACCGTCCGACGGCTCACCGAGGCCCTCGACCGGGGCCTGATCGACGAGTCCGACGTGGACCGGGCGGTACGGCGCATCCTCACCGTCCGGATCCGCCTGGGCGACCTGGACCCACCCGGGCAGGACCCGTTCGCCGGGGTCTCCCCCGACGTGCTCGACAGCCCCGCCCACCGGGAACTGGCCCGCGAGGCCGCCCGTCAGTCGATCGTGCTGCTGCGCAACGACGGGCTGCTGCCCCTGCCGACCGGCACCCCACCCCGGGTCGCGGTGCTCGGCCCGCTCGCCGACACCGTCCACGCCGACTGGTACAGCGGCACCCTGCCGTACGCGGTCACCGTCCGGGAAGGGCTGGCCCGGCTGCTGCCGACGGTCACCCACCACTGCGGGGCGGACCGGATCGCGTTGCGCGTCGGCGACCGGTACGTGCGCTGCCCCCGCTCCACCGAGGGCGGCCCGCTGACCGCCGCCGACGGCCGCGACGGCACCTGGTTCGACGTGTTCGACTGGGGACGCGACACGGTGGCGCTGCGCGCGGTCGCCAACGGCCGGCACGTCGGCGCCGACGACGACGGCGCGCTGGCCAACGACCGGCCCGGACCGGGCGGCTGGATCGTCCGGGAGACCTTCCGGTTCCACCACCGCCCCGACGGCACGAGCCTGCTGCACCACCTCGCCACCGGCGCGTACGTGCGGGTCGACGACGACGGACGGCTCCGCGCCGACGCCACCGACCCGGACACCGCCACCGGCTTCACCGTCGAGCGGATCGCCGACGGCGCGGCCGAGGCCGCCGCGCTGGCCGCCGCCGCCGACGTGGCGGTCGTCGTCCTCGGCAACCACCCGATGGTCAACGGCCGGGAGACCGAGGACCGCGTCGACCTGGCCCTGCCGACCGGACAGGACCGGCTGCTGCGCGCCGTGCACACGGCGAACCCGCGCACCGTGCTGGTGCTCACCAGCAGCTACCCGTACGCGGTCGGCTGGGCGCAGGAACACCTGCCGGCGGTGCTGTGGTCGGCGCACGGCGGCCAGGAACACGGCACCGCCCTGGCGCAGGTGCTGCTCGGCGACGCCGACCCCGCCGGCCGGCTCACCCAGACCTGGTACGCCGACGCCGCCGACCTGCCCGACCTGCTCGACTACGACGTGATCGGGGCGGACAGCACCTACCTGTACTACCGGGGCGAGCCGCTGTACCCGTTCGGCCACGGCCTCAGCTACGCCCGGTTCGACTACGCTGACCTCCGGGTGGACACGCCGACGGCGACCGTCGGCGACGAGGTGGAGATCCACGTCGAGGTCACCAACACCGGCGACCGGGAGGGTACGGAGATCGTGCAGCTCTACACCCGGCAGCGACGCTCCCGGGTCAAGCAGCCCCTGCGGCAGTTGCGCGACTTCGCCCGGCTCACCCTGGCCCCCGGCCAACGGCGGACGGTCACCCTGCGGCTGCGGACCGCCGACCTGGCCTGGTGGGACGAGCAGACCGGCGGCCCGGTGGTGGAGGACGCCACGCACACCCTGCTGGTCGGCCGCTCCGCCCGGGACATCCGCGCGGTCGGCACGGTCACCGTGCGCGCCGGCGACCCCACCGGGCAGCCGTGTGCGCCCGCGCACGCCGCCGGCGGGTCGCGGTGAGCGGCGAGCCCGGGCGTCGCCGCAAGTCGCCCGACCAGGTCACCATCGTCGACGTCGCCCGGCACGCCGGGGTCGCCGTGAGCACCGTGTCGTACGTGCTCAGCGGCAAACGGGCCATCTCCGAGGTGACCCGCACCCGGGTGCTGGCCAGCATCCGGGAACTGGGCTACCACCCGAACGCCGGGGCGCGTGCCCTGGCCAGCCGACGCGCCAACACCATCGCCCTGGTGCTGCCGCTGCGCGCCGGCATGCAGGTGCCGGTGGTGATGCAGTTCGCCATCGCGGTGGTCACCACGGCCCGCCGCTTCGACCACGACGTCCTGCTGGTCACCTCCGACGAGGGGCCGTCCGGGCTGCGCCGCATCGCCGGCAGCGCGATGGTCGACGGGATGCTGGTGATGGACGTCGAGCTGGACGATTCCCGGGTGCCGCTGCTGCGGGACCTGACCCGGCCCAGCGTGCTGATCGGCGTACCCGCCGACCCCACCGGCCTGACCTGTGTGGACCTCGACTTCCACCGCGCCGGCCAGGTGTGCGTGGAGCACCTGGCCCGGCTGGGGCACCGCCGGGTGGCGCTGCTCGGTGCCCCGGCCGCCGTCTACGACCGGGGCACCGGTTTCGCCCACCGCACCCGCGCCGGGGTGTCCGCCGCCGCCGACCGGCACGGCGTCACCGTGGTCACCCAGCCGTTCGAGGAGGGGCCGGCGTCGGTCCGGCAGGAGCTGGCCGCCCTGCTCGACCGGCATCCCGACCTGTCCGCGCTGGTGGTGCAGAACGAGGCGGCCGTCGGGCCGGTGCTGGCGGCCCTGCCCACCCTCGGCCGGCAGGTCCCGCAGGACATGTCGGTGGTGGCGATCTGCCCCGACCCGTTCGCCGAACAGGCCGCGCCCCGGCTCACCTCGGTGCCGGTGCCCGCCGAGGAGATCGGTCGGCAGGCCGTGGCGCTGCTGATGCGCAAGCTGCACGACGAGCCGGTGCCGGAGGTGACCCTGCTGCCGCCCCGGTTGACCATCCGGGACAGCACCGCCGCACCGGCGGTGCGGACCCACCGGTGAGCGGTGGCCCCGCCCGGCAGACGGTGCTGGCCCGCCCTCGGCGACAGGCCGCAGGGCAGCCGTCCGTCCGGGTGCCCGGTCACAACGCGTCAGGCCGGCACAGGCCGGGATGCCGCTCGCCCGGCCGGGCGAACCACGCCACGTCACCGGGCATCGTGGCCGTGTCCAGGCGCAGCCGCGCCCACTCGTTGAGCTCGGGCAGCTCGTCGGGGGCGAACCAGGCCACCTCGGTGGACTCGTCGCCGTCGGCGCGGGCCTGCCCGCCGACCGGCCGGCACCGGAACCAGACGTTGAGGTACTCGCAGGCGTCGCCGTTGGGGTAGACCACCGGGTGGGTGGCGAGGCCGGCGATCCGGTCGACGACGACCCGTACGCCGGTCTCCTCCCACACCTCGCGGACGACGGCGTCGGCGGGTTGCTCACCCGGGTCGACCACCCCGGCGGGCAGCGACCAGCGGCCGTTGTCGCCCCGGCGGGCCAGCAGCACCCGGCCGGCGTCGTCGTGCACCACCCCGGTCACCCCGGGCAGCATCAGCAGGTCGTGCCCGATGTGGGCGCGCAGGGTGGCGATGTACCGGGAGACGGTCACCGGCCCACGGTAGCGGTCGCGGTGCCGGCGCGGCGGAACCGACCACCGCGGCGACCGGTCGCGGAGCCCGTCCCCGCGGGGGTGGGCGGCCGGGGTGGGCTGGCCGTCGACGCCCCCGGGCAGGCTCTAGACTTGCCCGTCGATGGACCCGCAGCCCACCCCCACCGACCTGCGTCCCTGCGCGCACTGTGGACGTGACGTGCCGCAACGCGCCGGCGCGGGACGCCCGTTCCGCTACTGCCGGGACAACGACGGCGCCTGCCAGCGGGCGTCGCGCAACTCGCGGATGCGCCACCGCAACGCCCCCGGCCTCCCCGGCCAGGTGGCCCGCACCTGGGAGGCCGTCGACCGGCTCGACCAGGTGGTGGAGACCCTCACCGAGGCGCTGCACGCCGAGCTGTCCCCGGTCGGGGTGGAACGGCAGCTCGCCCAGATCCGCGCGGACGCCGCCACCCAGATCGCCGAGGCGCACACCGCCCGCGACGAGGCCCGTGAGGCCGCCGAGACGGCCGCCGCCGAGACCACCCGCGCCCGGCAGGAGACCCGGGCCGCGACCGCCGCCGCCGACGCGGCGCAGACCCGCGCGGCCCAGGCCGACAGTCGGGCCGCCGACGCGCAGCAGCGGGCCGCGCAGGCCGAGGCCGCCACCGAGGCGGCCCGCCGCGACGCCGCCGCCGCACAGGCGCTGCGGGTACAGGCCGAACGCGACCGTGACGCCGCCCGCCACGAGCTGCGGACCCTCCGCGGTGAACTCGACGCGCAACGCCGACACGCCACCGACCTGACCGCCGAACGCGACGCTGCCCGCGCCGACGCGGCCCGGCAGCAGGCCGACGCGCAGCGGGCCGTCGACGAGGCCACCGCCGCCCGGGAGGACGCTCAGCGGGTCCGCGCCGACGCCGCGGCGGCCCGCACCCGGGCCGACAGCGCCGCGCAGCAGGCCCGGCGGGCCGAGGCGACCGCCGACACCGCTCAGCGGGACGCCGCCGCCGCGCGGGCCGACGCCGAGGCCGCCCGGCAGGAGAGCGCCGCGCTGACCGCCCGCGCCGCCGAGGACCTGGCCGCCGCCCTGGCCCGGGTGGACACGCTGACCGCCGCGCTGGCCGAGGCGCAGGCCGAGGTCAGCGCGGCGCACCGGGCGACCGCCGCCGACCGGGCCCGGCTGGCCGAACTGGACCGGCTGCTGCCGGCGGCCCAGGCCGACCGCGACGCCGCCCGACGACGGGCCGATCAGCTCGCCGACCAGGTCAGTGACCTGGCCACCGCGTTGGCGCGGCTCGGCGGCCCCCCTCAGCCCGGCTGAGGAGGCGACCCCGACGGCCCACCCGGGGCCGGGTCCGCGTCGGCCGGGGCGGCCCGCACCTCGACCCGGGTGTCGTGGAAGGTGGGACCGCCGCCCAGGTCGGTGTCGCGCACCGCGGTGACCGCGTTGACGGTGCTGCCGCCGGGGCTCAGCCGCGCCCAGTACGCCTTGTAGGTGAACGCCAGCCCGGGGCGGGTGGCGTCGTCCACGGCGACGGTGGCCAGGAACTCGCCCCGGTCGTTGTACACCCGGGCCGGGTCGCCGTCGGCCAGGCCCCGGGCGGCGGCGTCCACGGGATGCAGGTGGATCCGGGGCGGCCCGGTACGGCCGAGGTGCCAGGGCAGCGACGCGAACGTCGAGTTGAGGAAGAACCGGCCGGCCGGGGAGATCAACGCCAGCGGGAACCGGCGGGCCAGCGCCGGGTCCGCGACCTCCACAGGTGGGGTGTACCCGACCAGCGGATCCACCCCCTGCGCGGTCAGCCGCGAGTCGTGGAACCGGGCCCGCCCGTCGTGGCTGGGGAAACCTCCCCGCGCGTACGGCGCGCAGCCCGCCGTCACGCCGGTGGCCCGCAGGTAGGTGCGGCGGGACAGCTCGTCGTAGTCGATCCCGGTGCCGTCGAGCAACTGTCGGGCCAGGTCCTCGTCGCTGTCGCGCAGCCGGGGATGGTCCAGCCCGAGGGCGGCGGCGATCCGGCGGAAGATCTCGGTGTTCGGCAGCGCCTGCCCCGGCGGTTCGAGCACCGGCCGGTTCAGGGTGGCGTAGTGGTGACCGTAGGAGGTGTGCAGGTCCAGGTGCTCGGGTTGCATGGTGGCCGGCAGCACCACGTCGGCGAAGTCGCAGGTGTCGGTCCAGCGCTGCTCCAGCACCACGGTGAACAGGTCCGGGCGGGTCAGCCCCGCGCGCAGCCGGTTCTGGTCGGGGACGGTGGCCACCGGGTTGGTGTCGAAGACCACCAGCGCGTTCACCGGCGGATCGGCCTCCCCGGTGAGCGCGGCGGCGAGCCGGCTCATGTTGATCGACCGGGCCGGCGGCGCGGGCATCCCGGCGGGCCGGGCGACCCGGTCGGCGTCGATGCGGTGATGCCCGCTGGTGGTGGCCAACGCCCCACCGCCTGGATACCGGAAGTCCCCGGTGAGCAGCGGGATCGCCGCGATCGCCCGGACCGCCTGCCCGGCCCCGGCGTGCCGCTGCAGACCGAGCCCGATCCGGATGGCGGTGGGGCGGCTGGTGGCGATCCGCGCGCCGAGGCGGCGCACCACGTCGACGTCGAGGCC
This sequence comes from Micromonospora sp. WMMD714, assembly GCF_029581315.1. Lineage (NCBI taxonomy): Bacteria > Bacillati > Actinomycetota > Actinomycetes > Micromonosporales > Micromonosporaceae > Micromonospora > Micromonospora sp. WMMD714. The sequence continues at coordinate 5,243,698 of NZ_CP120744.1, read as the reverse complement.
GCACTCGGCGGCGGCGCGTTCGACCGGCCACTCGTCCAGGCGGGCCGACATCCGCTCCCAGCCGACGGTGTGCGCGGTCACCCACTCCCGGTCGACGCCGCCGAGGTCCCGCACGTGCCGCATCAGCCCCAGGGCGAGCGCGGCGTCGGTGCCGGGCAACGGCGCGACGTGCTCGTCGCTGCGGGCCGCGGTGTCGGTGCGCAGCGGATCGACGGTGACGACGTACGCGCCACGCTGCTGGGCCTCCCGCACGAACGGCCAGTGGTGCAGGTTGGTGGAGAGCAGGTTGGCCCCCCACAGGACGATCAGGTCGGCCTCGACCACCGACTCCGGTTCGAAACCGACGGACCCGCCGTACACCGACCCCAGCGCGGCCCGGGACGCGGCGGTGCAGATGGTGGTCCGCAGCCGGGACGCCCCCAGGTGGGCGAAGAGCCGAGGACCCATCGACCAGCCCTGCACCAACCCCATGGTGCCGGCGAAGTAGAACGGCAGGACCGACTCCGGGCCGTGCACGCGGATGCTGGCCCGCAGCCCGTCGGCGACCCGACGGACCGCCTCGTCCCAGCCCGCCGGCCGGTACGACACCGGCCCCACCCCCTTGGGGCCGACCCGGACCAGCGGCGTGGTCAGCCGGTCCGCGCCGGTGACCGCGTCGAGGTAGCGGTTGACCTTGCCGCACAACGCGCCCCGGGTGAACGGGTGGTCCGGGTCGCCGCGGAGTCCCACCGGCCGCCCGTCGGTGACGGTGAGCTGCCAGACGCAGGTGTCCGGACAGTCCAGCGGGCACGCGCCGGGATGCACCGAGGTGGCCATGCCGCGGATGCTATCGCCGCCGGGACCGGCCGGGTGCCCCGCCCGGCGCACGCCGCCGGGACCGGCCGGCGTGGCACCGCTCGTCACCGCCCGCGGGGCGGCCCCAGCGGCTAGCATTCCGGTGCACACCGATGCACACCCGGCCGGGGAGACGACCCCGCCGGGACGGTGCGGTGGCCGGTTACCCTTGCCGGGGTCGTCCCACCCCGTCGGGCGGGAATGCCCCGACGGCAGCCGGCCGTTACACCGGTAGACCAGCACCACGAACGAGGGGAAGTCGATCATGGGCGAGCGTATGCTGCGCGGAAGCCGTCTGGGCGCGGTCAGCTACGAATCCGACCGCAACACGGAGCTCGCGCCACGCCAGACCCGCGAGTACCTCTGCGCCAAGGGCCACCAGTTCGAGGTCCCCTTCGCCGTCGACGCCGAGGTCCCCACGACCTGGGAGTGCAAGTTCGACGGCAGCGTCGCCCGGCTCGTCGACGGCACCGAGCCGGAGCAGAAGAAGGCCAAGCCGCCGCGTACCCACTGGGACATGCTGCTGGAGCGGCGCTCCATCGCCGAGCTGGAGGACATCCTCGCCGAACGGCTCCAGGAGGTCCGCACCCGCCGCGGCCGCGCCTGACCGACCACGCACACGACGGCGCCCCCGGGAACACTCCCCGGGGGCGCCGTCGTGTCGTCACCCGCCCGCCCGGATGTCAGGGCCGGCGCGGCTCCACGATCTCCCCCTCGATGGCCTGACCGCCGTCGACCACCGGCGGAACCACCACGTCGTCAGCGTCCACCGGCGACGCCGCCGGCTCACCCTGGCGCACCCGCACCGTCCGCGGGCCGAACAGGTCACCGGCCACCATCGACGACACCCGCCGCTCGGTGGCCCGCTGCACTCCGGACCGGACCAGCCGCCGCACCGGCGGCACCAGCAGCACCACCCCCACCAGAGCACTGAGCAGACCCGGAACGGCCAGCAGCAACGCCCCGGCCAACCCGACCAGACCATCGGTCACCTGCCGGCCAGGCGGCTGCCGGGACTCCACCGACGTGCGGAAGCCCCGCCAGGCGCGCATCCCCTCCCGGCGCAGCAACACCAGACCCAGCAGCGACGCGGCGAACACCAGCAGCACCGCCGCACCGAAACCGACGGCCCGGCCCACCACGACGAACACCGCCAACTCCGCCACCACCGCCAGCAGCAGCACCAGTGGCACGAACCTCAGGTATCGGCGCATCTCACCTCATCCGCGTCACGCGGTGCCTGCGCACCACCACCGGCCGGACAACGCCGGGGCGGCAGGACCGCCCCTCCAGCATGCCACGGCCCACCTCACGGCCACCGGTCGTGACCGCGACGCCGACGGTACGGCCGCCGGTCCCGCAACCCCCAGGTGGTGATCCGCCACAACGCCTCCGCCACGATCAACGGGCTCATCTTGCTCGCCCCCCGCTCCCGCTCGGCGAACGTGATCGGCACCTCCACGATCCGCACCCCCGCCCGGTGCGCCAACCGCGACAACTCCACCTGGAACGAATACCCCTGCGAACACACCGACTCCAGCCGCATCACCCGCAGCGCCGACAACCGGTACACCCGGAACCCGCCCGTCGCGTCGGACACCGGCACCCCCAACGCCACCCGCGCGTACAGGTTCCCGCACCGCGACAACACCAGCCGCCGCCACGGCCAGTTCACCACCCGCGCCCCACCCACCCACCGCGACCCGATCACCACATCGGCGTCCCGGGCCGCCGCCAACAGGGCGGGCAGGTCCTCCGGCGCGTGCGAACCGTCCGCGTCCATCTCCACCACCGCGTCGTAGCCGCGCTGCCGCGCCCACCCGAACCCGGCCAGGTACGCCGCCCCCAACCCCTGCTTACCGGACCGGTGCAGCACGTGCACCTGCCCGTCGGTGTCGGCCATCGCGTCCGCCAGCACCCCCGTACCGTCCGGGCTGTCGTCGTCGGCGACCAGCACGTCCACCGCCGGCGCCGCCCGACGGACCCGGGCCACCACGTCGACCACGTTGTCGGCCTCGTTGTAGGTGGGAATGACCACCAGCACCCGACCCACCCCCGGCTGCCCCGCGACTGCCCCGCCCACGGTCCACCCCCGTCCTGCCGGCTCAACCGGCGACGGTGACCTCCCGCCGCCGGCGCAGCACCCCCGCGACGGCCAACGCCGCCACCGCCAGGCCCACCAGCGCCGACTCCGGCCACCCTCCGGCCCGGGTGGCCGGGGTCCGCCCCTGCGAGAGCGTCACCTGCCGCACCACCACCGCCCGGGTGTTGAACCCGGTGGCGTCGCTTACCCGCCCGTCCGGGGCCACGAACCCGGACACCCCGACCGTCGAGGCCATCAACGCCGCACGACCGTGCTCCACCGCCCGCAACCGCACCATCGCCAACTGCTGCCGGGCCTCCGCCACGTCGAACGTGGCGTTGTTCGTCTGCACCACCAGCAACTGCGCCCCACCGTCGACGGTCTCCCGCACCAACCCGTCGTAGGCCACCTCGAAACAGATCACGTCACCGAGCACCACCGCGCCCGCGTCGACGACCCCCGGGGCCACCCCCGCCACGAAATCGGCCCGCACCCGGTCGACCTGCGACGACACCATCCGGGCCAGCGACCGCATCGGCACGTACTCGGCGAACGGCACCGGATGCCGCTTGGTATACATCTGGGTCAGGTCCGGACCCGTACCCGGCCGCCACAGGATGCCCGCGTTACGGACCTCACCCGCGCCGGGACCGGACAGCACCGCACCGACCAGGATCGGCGCACCGATCGCGTCCGCCGCCGCGGAGATCCGCGCCCCGGCCGCGGCACTACGCAACGGGTCGATGTCCGACGAGTTCTCCGGCCACACCACCAGGTCCGGACGCGGCACCGCCCCCGCGGCGACCTGCCCGGCCAACTTCACCGTCGCGTCGACGTGGTTGTTGAGCACCGCCTGCCGCTGGGCGTTGAAATCCAGCCCCAACCGCGGCACGTTGCCCTGCACGATCGCCACCCGCACCGACCGGCCACCCCCACCGGCACCCGTGGGCACCGCCAACCCCACCCCCACCAGCACCAACAACCCGGCGGTCACCCCGGCCAGCGGCCGCCACACCCCCTCCGGGGCCGACCACCGCCGCCAGCCCCCCACCACCAGCAACCCCCCGGCCACCGCCACCACCCCGGTGACCAGCGGCGCCCCACCCAGCCACGCCCATTGCAGCAACGGCGACTCGTCCTGGCTGAACGCCAACCGGCCCCACGGGAACCCGCCGAACGGCGTGCGGTCCCGCAGCGCCTCCTGAGCCACCCACAACACCCCGGTCACCGGCGGCCACACCCACCGCCACCGGTCCACCACCGGCGACACCCACGCCGTCGCCGCACCCAGCAACGCCAGATAGCCGGCCTGCAACAACGACAGCAACACCCACGGCAGCAGCCCGGTGTGCAGATTCGTCCACGCCAGCAACGGCGCGAACAACGCCACACCGGTCAGGAACCCCAACCCCGCGCCGGCCCGCAGCCGACGCCGGTGCGCGGCCACCGCCAACCCGGCCACCCCCACCGGAGCCAACGGCCACCACCCGTACGGCGGAAACGCCAGCAGCAGCGCCACCCCGGCGGCCACCGCCACCGGCACCGCCACCCGCAGCGGCAACCCCGCACTGGCCGCCCGTACCACCACCGGGGCACGGGTCTCGTCCCGGTCGAGCGTCGTCACCGGCACCTCACCACGATCACGGGGCGAAGGCTACCCGCCCCGACACCACCACCAGGCAGGGCCACGACCGCAGCCGACCCCGCCCCCGGCGACCCTGACACAACGGACACCGGGAGCAGGTCACCGCCAGGGACACGAAATCGGGGCGCGGCCTAAGCCGCGCCCCGATGCTCCCAGGCCCTCCCCGGCCGGTGGGGCGAGAACGAGCGGCGCCGACCTTCGGACCGACCAGGCGGTGGACTGGCTGCCCCCGCCGGGCCGTTGTCTACTGGCCGTACCCCTCACCCTGCCCGTACACCGGTAACCGCGGCCGGTTCGCGCCGCCCCGCCGACCCCCGCCCGCTGGACCTGGCCGCCGCGACGAATGCACCTACGATGTCGCTCGGCCAGCGGACGAAGGGACGAAGCGAACAACAGCCACTTCCCGTGGTAGGACTCAAAGACGGTACGGCCTACACCCCCGCCACTGTCAACCCACCCCCGGCCAGTCGCCCCCGCCGACCCGGCGTGTCGCGTCGGCGGGTCTCAATCCCCACCGAGATGCCGCCGCAGCAACGCCCCCGCCGCCACCGGATGCTCCCCGGCGAGCAACCCCCCGGCGGCCAGCACGTAGTCCACGTCCACCACCGGCCGCGCCGCCCGCGGCAACGGCCACCCCCCAGCATGATCGGTGAGCACCCGCGTCAACACCCCCACCGCAGCAGCCGGATCGGCGTGACGCAGCACACCACCGGAACCCACCAGCAACCGCACGTCCCGCAGATCCCGACCCGCCCGCTCCCCACTGCCCGCACCCCGGGCATGCCGACGCAACGCCACCGTCGCCGCCAACCCCGCGATCCGCCCCTCCACCAGCCGGTCCCCGTCACCCGCCGGCAGGAACCCCGGATCCGCCGCCCGTACCGCCGCCGCAGCCGCCAACGCCTCCTCCCCGGCGGCGTCGAGCAGCCGCTCCTCCACCGCCGCCCGCACCACCCCCGGCGCACTCCACCGCATCCCCAGATCCCCCTCCACGGTCCGCGCCCGCCACCACGTCCCGGCCACCTCCCGGCCCGGCCCCCCGGCCCGCTCGTCCGGCGTCAACACCGAATACACGTCCGTCGTCGCCCCACCCACGTCCACCACCACCAGATCCCCACCCACCGCGTCGGCCAGGACCTCCACCCCGGTCAACACCGCATCCGGCGTGGCCGCCCGCACCAACCGGGCGAACCGGTCACCCCGCGACAACCGCTTACCCCCGATGACGTGCCGCAGGAACACCTCCCGGATCGCCGCCCGCGCCGATGCCGGCGCCAACACCCCGATCCGCGGCAGCACGTTGTCCGCCACCGTCACCGGCACCCCCGCCGCCGACAACACCGCGGCCAACCCGTCGCGTACCTCGACGTTGCCGGCCAACACCACCGGCACCCGCCACCGCGCCCGCGCCAACCGGGTGGCGTTGTGCGTCACCGTGTCGACGTCCCCCCCATCGGTGCCGCCCACCAGCAACACCACGTCCGGCCGGGCCGCCCGCAACGCCGCCAGATCCGCCGCCGCCAACCGGCCGGCCGCCACGTGCACCACGTTCGCCCCCGCCGACAACCCCACCCGCCGACCCGCCTGCGCGGTCACCAACGGCTCGTAACCGACCACCGCCAGCCGCAACCCACCCCCCGCCGACGAACACACGTACCAGGGCAACGTCGCCGCACCAGCCGCACCGGCCCGGCCCACCGCCGCCGCGACCGCCGCGTCCAGACCGTGCAACACGTCCGAGCCCACCGTCGTCGGCACCGACGCCGCCCCCGCCAACGCCCCCGCATCCAGATCGACCACCGCCGCCTTCGTCCAGGTCGACCCGACGTCGGCGCAGACCACCCGACTCACGCCGCCGCCGGCACGACCACGGTGCCCGTCGCGGTCACCGCCACCAACGGCTCCGCCAACACCTCCGCCGCCGACCCACCCCGATCCGGCCGCCCCCGGCACACCACCCGCGCCACGAAATCGAGCGTCCGGCTCCGGGTACCCACCCGCACCACCGTCGCCGTCACCTCCACCACGTCACCGGCCCGCACCGGCGACACGAACTGCACGTCCGCGTACGACGCGAACAACCCCTCGTCACCATCGGTACGGACACACACCTCCGTCGCCACGTCACCGAACAACCCCAACACGTACGCCCCGTCCACCAGGTCCCCCGCATAGTGCGCGTGCGCGTACGGCACGTACCGCCGATGGGTGACCGTCAACCCGACCCGCGAATCACTCATACCCTCGCCCTTCCACCCGTGATCAACGCATGCACCAGATACGACGCCACCTCACCCGGAGTGGTGCCCCGACCGAAGATCCGGTCCACCCCCAACTCGGCGGTCATCGTCTCGTCGAACCGCGGCCCACCCACGATCAGCAACGGCCGCCGCCCCGCCGGCATCGCCTCCCGGAACGCCGCCGACATCTCCCGCGTGTTGTGCAGATGCGCGTCGCGCTGCGTCACCACCTGCGACACCAACACCGCATCGGCCCGCTCCACCCGGGCCGCCTCCACCAACTCCGGCACACTGACCTGCGCCCCCAGATTGGTGACCTTCAACTCCCGGTAGTACTCCAGGCCCTTCTCCCCCGCGATGCCCTTCACGTTCAGGATCGCGTCGATACCCACCGTGTGCGCGTCCGTACCGATACACGCACCCACCACCGACAACTTCCGCCGCAACCGCCGCTTCACCACCGCGTTGACCTCCTTGGCACCCAGCAGCGGAAAATCCCGCTCCACCACCTGCACCGCCGACAGATCCACCAGATGGTTCACCCGCCCGTACACCACGAAAAAGGTGAACCCGTCACCCATCGGCTTCGCGTGCACCACCATCGCCGGATCGATGCCCATCCGGTTGGCCAACTGCACCGCCGCACCCTCGGCCCGCTTGTCGTGCGACACCGGCAACGTGAACGACACCTGCACCATGCCGTCCCCCGTGGTGTCCCCGTACGGCCGCACCACCCGCTTGCCCGCCGCCGCCTCCACGCCCTTACCGGCCGCGACCGCGCCCGAATCCACCGCGCTCACGCCGGCTGCTCCAGGATCTCCGTCGCCGGGTTGTAGTAACCCGCCTCGTGCCGCGCCACCCCGGCCAGCCCCTTACCCCGGTCCGCCGGCCGCTTCATGATCCCGAACGTGCCCTCGGCGATCGCCGTCAACAACGACTGCTCACCGATCCGCTCCAACAACTCCACCGCCTCACCCAACACCCGGTTCGCCCGCTGCTGGATGAACCCACCCGGCGCCGGCACGAAATCCTCGTGCAACCCACCCGCCGCACCCAACACGTACCGCACGTTCTGCAAGGCGATGTCCCGATCCGACAACCACGGCGTCACCACCGCCTCCGTCATCATCCCCACCAACAGAATCCCCTGCCCCGTCATCGCCCCCGCCAGATTGAAGAACCCGTCCAACAGATTCCCCCGGAAGACGTCCCCCGTCATGTGCTTCGTCGGCGGCATCCACTTCAACGGCGCATCCGGAAACAACTCCCGCGCCAACAACGCATGCGCCAACTCCAACCGGAACGACTCCGGCACATCCGGATTGATCTCGAACGCGTGCCCCAACCCCAACTGCCAGTCCGCCAACCCCGCCTCGTACGCGAAGAACTCGTTGAGCAACTGCGACACCGTCACCGTGTGCGCCTCGTCCACCGCATCCGCCGTGGTCAGATAATTGTCCTCACCGGTGTTGATGATGATCCCCGCCCGCGCGTGCATCTGCCGGGAAAACCGCTGGTCCACGAATGTCCGCACCGGATTGATGTCCCGGAAAAGAATCCCGTACATCGAATCGTTGAGCATCATGTCCAACCGCTCCAGACCGGCCAACGTCGCCATCTCCGGCATACACAACCCCGACGCGTAATTCGTCAACCGCACATACCGGCCCAACTCCCTCGACGACTCGTCCAACGCCGCCCGCATCAACCGGAAATTCTCCTGCGTCGCATACGTCCCCGCGAAACCCTCCCGCGTCGCCCCCTCCGGCACATAGTCCAACAACGACTGCCCCGTCGACCGGATCACCGCGATCACGTCCGCACCCGCCCGCGCCGCCGCCTGCGCCTGCGGAATGTCCTCGTAGATGTCCCCCGTCGCCACGATCAGATAGATCCACGGCCGCCGCGGCGGATCCCCGAACCGCCGCACCAACCGGTCCCGCTCCACCCGCCGCCGATCCACCCGCCGCATCCCCGCCGCCACCGCCCGCCGCGAAGCCCGCCGCGCCGCCGTCGCCGCCTTCCCCGACGGCACCCCGAACCGCACCGACCCCGCCGCCGCCTTCTGCGCCAGCAACGTCACCTCCGCGACGCCCTCCCGCGCCATCGCGTCGAACACCGGCACCGCCACCCCATGCCCCAACCCCACGTCCGCCACCACCGCGTCCACCAGCCGGTTCACCCACGGAATCCCATCCGGATCCGCACCCGACACCCCGGCCAGCCGCAACACCGCCCGCTCCACCGACACCGTCGTGTGACTCCGCGCCAGATCCACCACCGGCTGCCCGGCCCGACGCGCCAACTCCCGCGCCCGACCCACCAACACCGGATCGAGACCCAACTTGCCCGGCCCCGCCACACCCAGGGATCGCTCGCTCACGACACGCCTTCCTCGAAGATGACCTCACCACGCAACACCGTGCGCCGACACACCGGCAACGGCGTCGGATCCGCAGGCCCCCGCAACTCCGGATCCGCCGCCAACACCACCGGCAACCCCCGCTCCACCCCCGCCGGACTCGACCACACCGCGAACGTCGCCGGCGCACCCAACGCGATCACCCCCTCGGTGTCCCGCCGCACCGCCCGCCACCCACCCCGGGTGTGCGCCGCGAACGCCGCCCGCACACTCATCCGCTGCGCCGGACTGTGATGCGCCGCCGCCGCCCGCACCGACCCCCACGGATCCAACGGCGTCACCGGCGAATCCGACCCGAACGCCAACGCCACCCCCACCGCGTGCATCGCCCCCATCGGATTCGACTCCAACGACCGGTCCAGACCCAACCGCGACTCGTACATCCGACCCGCACCACCCCACAACCGGTCGAACGCCGGCTGCACACTCGCCACGATCCCGAACTCCACGAACCCGGCGATCAACCGCTTACTCATGATCTCCGCATGCTCCACCCGGTGCCGGGCCGCCCGCACCCGCTCCGTCCCTAACGTCGCCGCCGCCCCCGCGAACCCCGCCAACACCGTCGCGATCGCCGCGTCACCGATCGCATGGAACCCGCCCTGCACCCCGTGCGCCGCACAGTCCACCAGATGATCACGCACCTGCTCGGCACTCAGATAACCGTGCCCACAACCCTCACCATCGAGGTAATCCCGCGACAGGTGCGCCGTCCGCGACCCCAACGCCCCGTCCGCGAACAGATCACCACCCGCCCCCACCGCACCCAACTCCCGCGCCCGCGCCGCCCCCGACAACTCACCCCAGTACCCGTACACCTCCGGCAGACCCACCCCCGACAACCGCAGCAACCCGGTGAAATCCTCCTCGTCGGAGATCTGCGGACCACCACACTCGTGCACCGCCGCGATCCCCAACGACGCCGCGTGCGCCAACGCCACCCGCTGCGCCGCCACCCGCTGCGCCCGACCCACCGAACCCTGCGCCGCCGCCCGCACCACATGGTGCGCGTCCCGCCGCAACCACCCCGACGCGTCGAAACCCGGCATCGCCGCCGCCTCCGGACACGCCGCCAACAACGCCGACGACACCAACGCCGAATGGATCGACGCCTGCGACAGGTACACCCGCCGGCCACCCGCCGCCCGGTCCAACTCCCCCGCCTCCGGCAACCGCCGGTCCACCCAACCCGACTCGTCCCAGCCGTGCCCCAGCACCACCGCATCCGACGGCAGACCCGCCGCGAACGCCGCCACCGCGTCCAGCAACCCGGCCGCCGCCCGCACCGACGACAGACCCAGCCCCGACAACACCAACCCGGTGTCCGTGGCATGCACGTGCGCGTCCACGAACGCCGGCGTCACCAACGCCCCGTCCAGCTCCACCACCCGGTCGGCGGCCGGCGCCTCCGCGTCCCCACCCAACCAGGCGATCCGCCCGTCCCGCACCAACAGCGCCGTCGCGCTCGGCTCCGCCGGACAGTGCAGCACTCCACCGCGGTACAACGTCGAGGGATTCGTCATGGCACTCAGTCTGCCGCCAACCGGGACTCGAACAGCGCACGTACCCCCGGCTCCGACCGCACCAACCCCAACGCCAACTCCGCATGACCCGGCACGAAACCGTTGCCCACCAGCATCGTCACGTCCGCCGCCAGCCCCTCCGCACCCAACGCCGCCGCCGCGAAACTCGTCGCCATCGAGAAGAAGATCACCGTGCCGCCCTCCGCCGTGGCCAACACCGCACCGTGCTCACACCCCGGCACGTCCACGCACACCACCGTCACGTCCGCCGGCCCACCCAACGCCGAGGTCACCGCCGACGACAACGCCACCGGATCCCGGGCATCGGCCAACGCCACCACCGACGCCACCCCGGCCGCCGCCAGCGCGTCCCGCTCCGCCTCCACCGGCACCACCCCGACGGTACGAGCCGCACCCGCCCGCCGCGCCGCCACCAACGACAACGACCCGCTCTTCCCGGCCCCACCGACCACCGCCACCGTCACCGGCGACCCGTCACCCGCGCGCTCCCGCCGCGCCACCTGCTCACCCACCACCCGCGCCGTCAACGCCGGCGCCCCACACACGTCCAACACCGCCAACGCCAACTCCGCGGGCAGATCCGCCGGCAGCACCGCCGCGATCGACCGGGCGAACAGGATCGCGTACCCGTCACACGGCACCTGCTCACTGCGCCCGTCCCAGCGCGCCAACCCGTCGAGGATCGTCAACGGCGTCAGGGTCAACGACACCAGCGTCGCCACCCGGTCACCCACGGCCAACCCCAGCGGCGACCGGCGACCGACCTCCTCCACCGTGCCGATCAACATCCCACCCGACCCGGTCACCGGATTCTGCATCTTGCCCCGGGTCGACACGATCTCCAGCACCTCGGCGCGGACCTTCTCCCCGTCCCCGCCGTGCCGCTGCGCCAACTGCCGGAAACTCGCCGCGTCGAGGTTCAGCCGCTCGACCCGGATCCGCACCTCGTTCGGGGCGATCCGCGGATCGGCGTCCAACCGCCAGGCCGCCTGCGGCAGCACCCCCGCCGGTTCCACGACACGGTGCAGACCCACCGGTGACGTCACGCCTACCTCCCCTCGTCGCCGCGCGAAGCCCCGGCCAGGACTCGCATCGCGGGAAAACTTACGGCAGACTAATTTCTTCGCCGGATATTTTCCAGTAGCCTTCGGATTCACCGATCATCGCACCAGCCCGCCGGCCACCCCGGCCACGCACCACGAGGAGGGGCCGTGACCCAGACCCACCCGATGGAGACCATCCCCGGCCCCCGCCCCGCACCGGTCGCCGTACCGACCGCCGGTCAGCCCTACGAGTACCGCCGCAGCCCCCTGGTCGAACCCGACTGGACCCGCTTCCCCGGCTGGCGCCACGTCACCCGTGAGCAGTGGGAGAACGCCCAGTGGCAACGCGTCAACTGCGTCAAGAACATCAAGCAGCTGCGCGCCGTCCTCGGCGACACCGTCGACGAGACCTTCTACACCGACCTGGCCGCCGACCAGCAGGCCCTGGCCACCATGTCGATGCTGGTGCCACCCCAGATGATCAACACGATGGTGCCGTTCGCGCCGCTCACCACCGACGCCTTCCGCGCCGACCCCATCCGGCGCTACATGATCCCCATCGCGACCGACCGGCGCACCGACTGGCCGTCACACCCCTACGCCAGCCGCGACTCGCTCCACGAACACGACATGTGGGTCGCCGAGGGCCTCACCCACCGCTACCCCACCAAGGTCCTCGCCGAGCTGCTCTCCACCTGCCCGCAGTACTGCGGGCACTGCACCCGGATGGACCTGGTCGGCAACTCCACCCCCGCCGTCGACAAGCTCAAGCTCACCCTCAAGCCCGTCGACCGCTACGACGCCCACATCAGCTACCTCAAGGCCCACCCCGGCGTCCGCGACGTCGTCGTCTCCGGCGGTGACGTCGCCAACGTCCCCTGGCGCAACCTGGAGACGTACCTGATGCGGCTGCTCGACCTGGAAACCGTCCGCGACATCCGGCTCGCCACCAAGGCGCTGATGGGCCTGCCCCAGCACTGGCTCCAGAACGACGTGGTCGAAGGCCTGGAGCGGGTCGCCCGCACCGCCGCCCGCCGCGGCGTCAACCTGGCCATCCACACCCACGTCAACCACGCCCAGTCGATCACCCCGCTGGTCGCCAGGGCCACCCAGACCGCCCTCGACGTCGGCGTCCGCGACGTCCGCAACCAGGGCGTCCTCATGCGCGGCGTGAACGCCACCGCCCCCGACCTGCTCGACCTCTGCTTCGCCCTCCAGGGCGAGGCCGGCATCCTGCCCTACTACTTCTACATGTGCGACATGATCCCCAACGCCGAACACTGGCGGGTTCCCGTCTGGCACGCCCAGCAGCTCCAGCACGACATCATGGGCTACCTGCCCGGCTACGCCACCCCCCGGATCGTCTGCGACGTCCCCTTCGTCGGCAAGCGCTGGGTGCACATGCTCACCGAGTACGACCGGGAGCGCGGCATCTCCTACTGGACCAAGAACTACCGCACCTCCATCGAGTCCGCCGACCTGGAGGCGCTCGACAAGCGGTACGCCTACTACGACCCGATCGACACCCTGCCCGACGCCGGCCGACAGTGGTGGGTCACCCACCGCGACGACTGAGCGGTGCCGTCCGTCGCCCCCGGGACCGACCGGTCCCGGGGGCGACGACGTTCACGCCCCGCGTGGGGCGTACATGATCACCGCGACGCCGAGCAGGCAGATCGCCGCGCCGGTCAGGTCCCACCGGTCCGGCCGGAAGCCGTCCACCACCATCCCCCAGGCCAGCGAACCGGCCACGAACACCCCGCCGTACGCGGCGAGGATCCGGCCGAAGTTGGCGTCCGGCTGGAACGTCGCCACGAACCCGTAGACGCCCAGCGCGACCACCCCGCCGGCGATCCACCACAGTCCCCGGTGTTCCCGCCAGCCCTGCCAGATCAGCCAGGCGCCACCGATCTCGGCGAGCGCGGCCAGGGCGAACAACACCAGCGAACGGGCGACCAGCATGACCGCACGCTAGCGCGGGTGACCCGCCGGTTCTCCCGCAGGGCGATCACCGGCTACCTCGGTGCGGGGATCGCGTCCCATAAGCAAACGAACTGCGCCGCAGGCGCTGGTGTTTCGGGGTGCGCCTTGGCGCACTACCCCTAGGCCATCCTAGGACGCTAGGGTGTGCTGACGACGGCCCGGCTCTCCAGGGTGCAGGCCGGGTGCGGCAGCGCACGCGCGCCGGCCCACCGCTGCAGCCGGCACGAACTCATGCGCCGGGTCGTCGGTTGTCGCGGTTGCTGAAGTCGGCCACGACAGCCCAGCCGAGCGCTTCGACCACGCCGGCGGCGGTCACCGCGTTGATGGCGTTGCCGACGAAAGGGATCCAGCCCAGTGGATGATCGCGTGGCACTTCTGTCGATCCTTTTCGGAGAGTTCCATCCGGGTCGCCCTTCTGCCGGCCACGGCACCTTCCGGCGGCGAGGCACTCGATGACGACTGACGGACGGCTTGCTACCACGGTTCCAGGGCCGCCGGGATGGCTCTGGCGAAGACCGAGTCCGGGCCGAGGGTCCGTTCCAGGTCCCGGCGGAGTGCGTCGGCTTCGGCGAGGGCACGCTCCCGGTCACCGCTGCGGTTGCGCCAGCGGATCAGCAGGAGCCGGCTGTCCAAGGTGTGCGGATGCTCCGGTCCGAGCGCGGCGAGGCGGTCCGCCAGCAGGCGCTCCATCCCGGCGACCGCCGCGTCGAGCTGACCGCTGCGGGCGACCCACTCGTGGAGTTGGTGCCGGGCGGAGAAGGTGCTCGGATGCCCGGGCACCGCGCCCTGAAGGTGTTCGGCGAGCGCCCGGTAAGCCTCGACGGCGCGCTGGATCTCGCCCATCTCCCCGCGGTGGCGCATGGCGGTGGCGCGAGCCCGGAGGGTGTCCGGGTGGTCCGGGCCGACCCGGGCCTCGGTCTCGCGCAGCGCCTGGTCGTGCAGTTCCCAGGCACCCTGGAAGTCGCCACAGTAGGAGCGGAAGTTGGCCAGGTGGTTGCGGTTACTGATGGTGTCGCGGTGGTGTGGTCCCTGGATGCGGATGCGCTCCAGGTAGAGCTGTTCCAGTTGCTGCCGGGCGACGTCGAGGTCGCCGCTGTGGCCCCGCCAGACCGCCGCGCTCTGCCGGGTCTGCATCAGGTCGGGATCCTCGGGGTCGAGCACCTCGGCCTGATCGGCGTAGAGCGACTCGAACGCGTCAGCGGCCTCGCCGTGCCGCCCGGCCTGGGCCAACCACCAGGCGAGGTATCCGCGGCTCTTGAAGGCCAGCACAGAGGTGCCGCCGGTGGTCCCGTCGTGGACCCGGGCGTCGATCTGCCGGAAGTGTTCGACGGCCGCCGCCGCCTGGCCCGCCTCGCCCAGGCTCCGCCCCATCCGGAACAGGACCTCGTGTGGTTCCGGCGTGAACAGTGCTTCCGGTTCGCGCCGGTAGAGGACGAAGGCGTTGGCTCTGAGCATCCGGTCGAGCGCGGACCCGGACGGTGGGGCCGCCCAGCAGTCGAGGAGAGCCTGTGCGGCGGTCTGTGCCACCTCGTAGCGGCGCGCAGCCGACATGAGTTCGGCGGTGGACCGCTGGTGCAGGACGTGCACCCGCAGGATCCGGGTCTCCGCGGTCGCGTCGTCGACGGCGATGTCGAGCAGATTGAGGCGGCGGAGGTTGCGCACTCCGTCCCGCTGGGCGTCGCGGCGCAGATCCTCGTCCGCAGACGGCATCAACGCGGTCGCCGCCGGTGTCCGCAGCACCGATTCGGGTACGCCGTTCGGGTCGAGGACGCTCAGGATCTGCAACACGGTACGGGCCGTTCCAGCCGGATGCAGTTTGTCGGCTTCGACGACCGACAGCTCCAGCGCCGCGTCCAGGCCGACCGGATAGTCGTCGGGTAGCGCGCTGGGCTCCGGGATGAGGTCGGCCAGTCGACGCCGGGTGTCGGCCCACCGGGCCCGGAAGGTACGGCAGTCCAGCTCCCGGTCGCACATGTAGGTGCTGACCTGGGCCAGCGCCAGGGGTAGGAAGCCGAGGTCGTGGGCCAGGCCGGCGAGGTCGTCGTCGCTGCCGGCGTCGGCGGGGAGTCGTGCGCGCAGGAACGTGACGGCCTGGTCGCGGCGGAACACCCCGACCTCCACCCGTCTGCCGTAGCCTCGCAGACCGTCGTCCTGCCGGCGGGTGGTGGCCAGGGTGATGCCGCGTGCCGACGGCAGCGGCCACAGCCCCCGTACGTGGGAGATGTCGCTCAGGTCGTCCAGGACGACACACCACCGGTGCCGGGTGCCGGCGAGCCAGGTACGCAGCCGGTGGGCCATGAGTTCCGGGTCCTGGTAGCTCGCTCCGGTCAGGTCGGTGGCGGCGGCGGCCATGCCGGAGACGATCGTGTCGCGGGCTCCGGCGGAGATCCAGATGGCCAGGTCCAGGTCACCCGCGGCCAGACGCCCGCGGATGTACTCGGCAGCCGCCTGGGTTTTTCCGACACCACCGGTGCCGGTCAGGATGAAGGACCCGGCCACCCGGTCGACCAGTGGGTCGAGCCGCTCCTGGAACGCCTCGACGGCCCCCGGGATACTGCCGAGGCGGCGCGGCCAGATCCGTCCCTCCTCGTCGGCGACGGCGTTGGCGATCGTCCGGCTCCCCTGCCCGAGGACGATGAGCCGCTCCTGCAGCCGGTCGTAGTGTCGTTCCCAGACACCGAGATCGGGCTCGCCGGGGCGTCCGGCATAGGCGTGCGCTGCCCGGACGATCTGCTCCACCATCTCGGGCTTCGGGTGGGTCCTGCCGTTCAGGATGCGCTCGATCGTGCTTTTGGACAGGCTCGCCCCGAGCGCGTCGATCCCGAGTGCCAGCTGTCGGTACGACGGACCGCCCGCCCCGGCCACGAACTCCCTCAGCTGGCGCGCGAACCAGAGCTGGATCTCGTCCACCTGGTTGCCCTGCTCGCTCGAAGGCATGGCGATTTCCCCGCTCGATCCGGTCGCACCGGAGAATGTCCGACCGCCGCGGTGCGAGGGGCACTTTCCGGATCCACCACGTCATTCCATCAAGGACGGTCGGACGTCGACGTCGTCCGGTCGGCTGATTTCCCCCGCCGTACCCGCTGCCCGAGCCGGCCCACCGCCCAGCCGGCGGTCGCCAGGGCCGACACCAGCTTCGCCGTGAGGATGATGTCCGGTACGTGTGCCCAGAGCTCGTTGATCGACATGACGCCTGCTCCCTTCTCCGTGGATGTCTCCCAGGTTGGGGCCTCCAGGGGTGTCCCAGGTCGTAGTGGGACACCCCTGGAGGACAGGACCGACGCCGACGAATCACGGTGGTCCGGGCACACGGCGGCACAGGGGCCGGCACCGTTCCTCCCGGTTACCGGTCTGCGGCGTACCTCAGCCGTGCCCGCAGGCACCGCGGGGCTGGTTGACTGGGGGGATGAGCGAGATCATCCTGATCCGGCACGGCGAGACCGACTGGAGCGCCAGCCGCCGGCACACCTCGTACACCGACCTGGAGCTGACGCCCGACGGTGAGCGGCAGGCCCGGGCGCTGGCCGGGGTGCTCACCGGCCGCCGCTTCGCCCGGGTGCTCGCCAGCCCCCGCCGACGCGCCCGGGACACCGCCGAACTCGCCGGCCTCACCGTCGACGAGATCGACGAGGACCTGGCCGAGTGGAACTACGGCGCGTACGAGGGGCGGACCACCGCCGACATCCAGCGGGAGCGCCCGGACTGGACCATCTGGACCGACGGCTGCCCCGGCGGGGAGTCCCCCGCCCAGCTCGGCGTGCGGGTCGACCGGCTGCTCACCCGGGTCGCCCCGCTGCTGGAACTCGGCAACGTGGTGTTCGTCGGGCACGCGCACACCCTGCGGGTGGTCGGCGCCCGCTGGATCGGCCTGCCGGCGTCCGGCGGCGGGAAACTACGGCTGGACACCGCCACCGTCTCCGTCCTCGGCCACGAGCACGGCCGACCGGTGATCCTGCGCTGGAACGGCGGGTGAGCCGGCCCGTCCACGGCACCGAATGCACGCCGGGGGCTCAGCCGCCGTCGCGGGACCGCCGGGGGGTCGCCGCCAGCGGGATCTTCGGCGGTCGCGCCTCGTAGGGGGTGGACAGCACCACCGTGGTACGGGTGGTGACGTTCGCCGCGGTGCGGATCTCCTGGAGCACCCGCTCGAGGTCGGCCGGCCCGGCGACCCGCACCAGCAGCAGGTAGAAGTCCTCCCCCGCCACCGAGTAACAGGAGTCGATCTCGGGCAGGTGGGCCAACCGCTCCGGCGCGTCGTCCGGCTGGGACGGGTCGAACGGCCGGATCGCCACGAACGCGGTCAACGGCAGGTCCAGCGCCTCGAACGACACCCGGGCGGTGTAGCCGCTGATCACGCCGCGCTGTTCCAGCCGGCGGACCCGCTGGTGCACGGCCGAGACCGACAGGCTGACCTTCTCGGCCAGGTCCGTGTACGACAGGCGGCCGTCGGTGGTCAGCGCGGCGACGATGGCACGGTCGATCTCCTCCACGCGTGCAACCTACCCGGTGGCGCGCGGGCGCGGCGACGGCCTCCCGCCCCCGGTGACGCTCAGCGGGCCCGGCGGTCGCGCACCGCGTCGGCGGCGAAGTGCAGCACCTCCGCCAGATCCTCCTCGTCGAGGAAGGGCAGATCGGTGAGGATGTCCGTCACCGACATCCCCTCCGCCATCATCGCCAGCAGGGTCGCCACCGGGATCCGGGACTGCCGCACGCAGGGTGCGCCGCCCATCACCTCGGGGTCGACGGTGATCCGGGGGAAGGTCACCGGCACAGGTTAACCCTTCGCCGACTCAGCCCTTCGCCAACGCCCGGGAGATCACCAACCGCTGGATCTGGTTGGTGCCCTCCACGATCTGGAGCACCTTGGCCTCCCGCATGAACCGCTCGACCGGATGGTCGGCGACGTAACCGGCGCCGCCGAGCACCTGCACCGCGTCGGTGGTCACCCGCATCGCCACGTCGGTGGCGAACAGCTTCGCCTTGGCCGCCTCGATCGAGTACGGCCGACCGGCGTCGCGCAGCCGGGCGGCGGCCAGCGTGAGCGCGCGGGCCGCGGAGATCTGGGTGGCCGCGTCCGCCAGGAGGAAGCCGAGCCCCTGGAAGTCGATGATCGCCCGGCCGAACTGCTGCCGGTCCCGGGCGTAGCCGGCGGCATGGTCCAGCGCCGCCTGGGCCAGGCCGACCGCGCAGGCGGCGATGCCGAGCCGCCCCGAGTCCAGCGCGGACATCGCGATGGTGAACCCGGCCCCCTCCCCTCCTATCAGTCGGTCGGCGGGCACCCGGGCGTCGTCGAGGACGAGCTGCGCGACCGGCGAGGAGCGCAGCCCCATGGTCCGCTCCGCCTGCTGCGGCGCGATGCCGGCGGTGCCCCGGTCGGCCAGCAGGCAGGAGATGCCCTTCGGTCCCGGCCCACCGGTACGGCAGAAGAGGTTGTAGAAGTCCGCCACCTGGGCGTGGGTGATCCAGGCCTTGACCCCGGTGACCCGGTAGTCGTCGCCGTCGCGGACCGCCCTGGTGGTCAGCGACGCGGCGTCCGACCCGCCCTGCGGCTCGGAGAGACAGTACGCCCCGAGCAGCTCCCCGCCCAGCAGGTCCGGCAGCAGGGCGCGCTGCGCGTCGGTGCCGAACTGGGCCAGCGGGTAGCAGGACAGGGTGTGCACGCTGACCGCCTCGGCGACGGCGAGCCACCGACCGGCCAGGATCTCCAGCACCTGGAGGTAGACCTCGTAGGGCTGGGCGGCGCCGCCGTGCTCCTCGGCGTACGGCAGGCCGAGCAGTCCGGCCCGGCCGAGGGTACGCAGCACCTCCCGGGGGAACTCGGCCCGCTCCTCGAAGTCGGCGGCCCTCGGCGCGAGCTCGCGGTCGGCGAGTTCGGTGGCGAGGTCGAGCAGGTCGTGGGCCTCGTCGGTGGGGAGGATCCGGTCGACAGTCATAGCGCGATGAGCTCCAGGGGTGGTGTTGAGCCGTTGCCCGCCGTGGTCGGGCACCACCCGGTCAGCTTAACGGTCGTTTGGGCCGTGGCCCACTCCGGTCGTCACCACCGCTCCGGTCAGCACGGCCCACTGCGGTCGCGCGGTCCGGCCCGGCGGTGAACCGTCGCGGCCACGGCTGCGTACCACCGGTTGCCCTCCCCGGGCACCGACGAGCCCGACGGAGTTCTCCGATGCACCGACGCGCAGTACTGACCTCGGCGGGGGTGGCCCTGGCCGCGCTCGTCACCGGCTGGGCCGCCCTGGCCGTCCCCACCGCGAACGCCGAGACCGAGGCGGGACCGCCAGCCGTCACGGCACCGACGCCGACGCCCACCGGCGGCCCGACGGCCACCGTCGACGGGCCGACCACCGGCGGGCCGACGACCACCGCCACCGGCCCGCCGGCCACCACCGACCGGCCGACGCCGGCCGCCGCCGACGCCACCGAAGGACCGGCCGGTTCCCCGGTGGCCGTCCACGGCCGGTTGCGGGTCTGCGGCGTGCACCTGTGCGACCAGGCCGGCGAGCCGGTGCAGCTCCGCGGGATGAGCAGCCACGGCCTCCAGTTCTTTCCGAACTGCCTCAACCCGGACTCGCTCGCCGCGCTGCGCACCGACTGGCGGGCCGACTTCGTCCGGGTGGCCATGTACGTGCAGGAGGGCGGATTCGAGACCGACCCGGCCGGCTTCACCCGCAGGGTCGACGAGGCCGTGGTGACGGCCAGCGCGCTCGGCCTGTACGTGGTGGTCGACTTCCACATCCTGACTCCGGGCGACCCCAACCTCAACCTGGACCGGGCGAAGTCCTTCTTCGCCGAGGTCGCCGCCCGGCACGCCGCACGCACCAACGTGCTCTGGGAGATCGCCAACGAGCCCAACGGGGTCGGCTGGGCCGCCATCAAGAGCTACGCCGAGCAGGTCATCCCGGTGATCCGGGCCGCCGACCCGGACAGCGTGGTGCTGGTCGGCACCAGGGGCTTCTCCTCGCTCGGTGTCTCCGAGGGCGCCGACGAGACCGAGGTGATCGACGACCCGGTCGACGCCACCAACATCATGTACACCTTCCACTTCTACGCCGCGTCCCACCGGGACCTGCAACGGGCCACCGTGGCCCGTGCCGCGCGGAGCCTGCCGCTGTTCGTCAGCGAGTTCGGCACCCAGACCTTCACCGGCGACGGCCCGAACGACCTGGACAGCGCGACCACCTGGCTCGACCTGCTGAAGAGCCTGAAGATCGGTTACGCGATGTGGAGCTACTCCGACGGCCCGGAGAGCAACTCGGTGTTCCGGCGGGGCACCTGCGCCGGCACCGACTTCACCGGCACCGCCGTGCTGACCGAGTCGGGGGCGTTCATCCGGTCCCGGATCCGCAGCTGACCTGCCGCACCGCGTCGCCCCGCTGGCCGCAACCGACCCGGTGCGCCCGGCGGGAGGACGCGCCCCACCGGGAACGGCCGGCCGGTCAGCCGGCGACGACCGCCGAGACCCGGCGGACCCGGTCGGGGTGGGTCAGCACGTCCACGCTGTCGACGTACTGGTCCACCGCGCCGACCAGGGGGCGGTCCCGCAGCACGGGGTCGACGATCGCGGCCCGCAGCGCGGCGGCCAGGCGGGGCGCGTCGAGCACCAGGAAGGGCCGCCCGTGGAAGGGCCGGACGGTGGGCTCGACCGGCGCGGCCAGCCCGGTGGCGTTGGACCACCCGGCGACCGTCTCCAGCGCCCGGACCAGGCCCGCCTGCCGGGCCGGCCAGTCACCCGGCCCGAGCGCGTCCGCCAGCGCCGCCACCACCGGCGCGGCGTCCGGCAGCGCGGCGAACACGCTGCCGAGCCACTTGTCGTACGGCGGCCACCGCCGGTGCAGCAGCAGGCCGAGGCGGATCAGGTCGCGGGCCACCCGGGCGGTCACCAACCGGCTGCCCAACGCGTCCCCCACCTCCGCGCACCGCCCGACGAGATGCTCGGCCTGCCCCACCCGGGTCCACCCGGCGGCCAGCACGTGCCGCCACACGTCGTTCGGATACCAGGCCAGGGTGGCCCGGACCGCGCCGACCGCGCCGTGCAGGCCGTCGTGGAAGACCGCGCCGCCGGTCAGCTCGGCCAGCCGCTGCGTCGGCACGGCGAGCCAGTCGTCGCGGGTGACGGCGACGGTGGGGTCGAACCCCAGCCGGCCGCGCAGCCAGTCCCGCCAGACGGCCACCTCCACCCCGGTGCGGTCACCGACGACGTCGGGCACCCCCACCCGGGCGGTCGGCCAGCCGAGGAACCGGGTGGGCCGGCCCAGGAACCACGGCGGCAGGTCGGCCACCGCCGCGCGGACCGGTGCCACCGCCGCCGGGTCGGCCACGAAGACCTGTGCCCGCGGCCCCCAGTCGTGGTCGGTGGAGCGTTCGGTGTCCAGGCCCAGCAGCTCCGAACCCCCGTCGAGCAGGGCGGCGGAGTACCGCAGGCCGGGCAGCCGGTCCGCCAGCAGCGGCGCGACGACCTCGTCGTGGAAGCGGCGGCACAGCACCAGGCCGGGCACGAACTCCATGCCCGGCAGTCTCGCCCACCGGCCGGCCGGCGTCACGCCGGTTTCCCGCCCACCGGTGTCCCCCGGCCGCCCGGCAGCAGACCAGCGGGGCCGCCGACGGGCGGTGGGCGTCGAGGCGACCCACCCGGTCGTCCCCCCGGTCGTCGGTGGGCTGTGCCAGGCTGTCGGGCGTGGCAGACCAACCCCCGATCCTGCTGATCGACGCCCCCAGCCTCTACTTCCGGGCCTACTTCGGCGTGCCCGAGTCGGCCGCGAAGGCCGGGGACGGTCAGCCGGTCAACGCCGTGCGCGGCTTCCTCGACATGCTCGCCCAGCTCGTCCGCACCCGCCGGCCCGACCGGATGGTCTGCGCGCTCGACCACGACTGGCGGCCCGCCTGGCGGGTGGAGCTGCTGCCGTCCTACAAGGCGCACCGGGTCGCCCCGGCCGGCGGCGAGGAGGTGCCGGACACCCTCTCTCCGCAGGTGCCGGTGATCCTCGACGTGCTGGCCGCGATCGGCATCACCGCCGTCGGCGCCACCGGCTACGAGGCCGACGACGTGCTGGGCACCCTGTCGGTCACCCAGCCCGGCCCGGTGGAGGTGGTCTCCGGCGACCGGGACCTCTTCCAGCTCGTCGACGACGCCCGGGGGGTCCGGCTGCTCTACGTCGGGCGCGGGGTGGCCAAGCTCGACGACTGCGACGACGCCGCGGTCCGGGCCCGCTACGGCGTACCCGCCGACCGGTACGCCGACTTCGCCGCCCTGCGCGGCGACCCGAGCGACGGGCTGCCCGGGGTGCCCGGGGTGGGCGAGAAGACCGCGGCCCGGCTGATCGACCGCTACGGCGACCTGCCCGGCATCCTCACCGCGCTCGACGACCCCGGCTCCGGGTTCGCCCCGGGGCTACGGGCCAAGCTCGACGGCGCCCGGGACTACCTGGCGGTGGCCCCGAAGGTGGTCCGGGTCGCCACCGACGTGCCGCTGCCTACGCTGTCCACCGCCCTGCCGGCCGCGCCCGCCGACCCCGACCGGCTCCTCGACCTGGCCCAGCGGTGGAACCTGGCCGGATCGTGCCGCCGGCTGGTCGACGCCCTCGCCGGGCACCCGTGACGGTGCGCGGGCGGCCGGGAACGGTCGCCCGCCACCGGCGGCACGACGGGCCGGGCTGAGGCCGCCACCGGCGGCGCGAGGGGCAGCCGCTGCCGGCGACACGACGGGCAGCCATCACCGGCGGCGCGAGGGGCGGCTGTCAGCGCTGCGGCGCGGGGCGGCCGTCGTCAGCGCTGCGGCGGGGGCGGGACGTCCCGACGGGACGGGAACGGCGTGCCCGGCCGGCCGAGCGTCGTCGACCGGCTGCGCAGGCCCACCGGGTCCGGGGCGGTCTCCGGCTCGACCACCGGCGCGCTGACCTGCCGGGCCTGCAGGTACGCGGCGGCGGCCCGGTCGTCGTCGGTGGGGGCGGCGAGCAGCGCGTAGACCAGCCCGACCACCACCAGGATCACCGCGAGGACGATCGGCACCAGCAGCGTGCTCACCCCCGCACCGGTCAGCTCGCCGCGCCGCTCGTGCAGGTGCACCGACAGGGCGCTCATCCCGGTGAAGTGCATGCCGTTGACGGCGACCCCCATCACCAGGGCCGAGCCGGCGATCGCCAGTCCCCGGCGGACGGTCATCGCCAGCCACAGCGCCACGGTGGCCGCCACGACGGCGATGACCACCGACAACCCCACCCGGGTGCCGTCGTACGCCAGATCGCCGTTGAGCCGCATCGCGGCCATCCCGGTGTAGTGCATGGCGGCGACGCCGATGCCGGTGAACAGGCCACCGCCGAGGACCTTCACGGCGCTGAGCCGGCCGGTGCCGACGATGGCCAGACCGATTCCGACCGCGCTGACGGCGATCACCGTGCTGGCGGCGGTGAGCGGCACGTCGTACCGGATCCGGGTGCCGGTGACCGCGAACCCGAGCATGGCCATGAAGTGCATCGCCCAGATCGCGGTGCCACCGATCGCCCAGGCGGCCAGCAGCCCCCACCAGAAGCGCTGACCGGAACCGGT
The DNA here is from genome assembly GCF_029581315.1 of Micromonospora sp. WMMD714. NCBI lineage: Bacteria > Bacillati > Actinomycetota > Actinomycetes > Micromonosporales > Micromonosporaceae > Micromonospora > Micromonospora sp. WMMD714. Next base: position 5,219,365 of record NZ_CP120744.1, on the reverse strand, counting down.
GGCGGTGCGGATCCGCCCGGCGCAGACCAGTCCCAGGAACGAACCGAGCACGGAGAGCGCGTAACTCAGCGCCGGTGTGATCCACCCGTACTCAAAGTGATTGATCTCCGCCACGGCGGCCTTCCCCCCACTCGTTACCGGCGCGTAGGAGACCGCGCCCGAGCAATGATCGGGGAGCCTGCTAGCAGGCGCAACAGCGCCCCCCGGGTTATCCGTGGGGTGCTGTCGCGGTGACCGTCCGATGCGTCGATTCCCCCGACCGACGGTGACCGAAAGTGATGATCAGGCCGAGGTGTAGTGAGCCAGCACACCCCGGTTGACGGCGACGATCGCCTGCCGCGCGGTGGCCCGCAGCTCGGTCGACGCCCCGCCGGAGTCGGCCAGCTGACCGAGCAGGTCGGCCACCTGCCGGGCCCACCGGACGAAGTCCCCGGCGGGCATCTCACCCTCGATCTGGTGGCCACTGGCCAGCACCTTGGCCAGCGTCTCCCCCCGCGCCCAGCGGTAGATCGGCCAGGCGAAGCCGAAATCCGGCTCCCGGGTCGCGGTCAGGCCCCGCTGCGCCTCGTCGGCCTCGATCTCGCTCCACAGCTTGAGCGTCTCGTCGACGGCGTCGGCGACCGGGCCGCGCGGCAGCGACGCCCGCTCGTCGGCGTCCCGGCGGGCCTCGAAGACCACCACCGAGACGGCCGCGGCCAACTCCGACGGGGACAGCCCGTCCCAGACGCCCCGCCGCAGGCACTCCGCGACCAGCAGGTCCGCCTCGGTCCAGATCCGGCCGAGCATCCGCCCGGCGGCGGTGACCCCACCGTCGGCGGACAGGTAACCCCGGGCGGTCAACAGCGCCACGATCCGGTCGAAGGTGCGGGCCAGCGAGCCGGTACGCCCGGAGACCCGCTCGCGCAGCTCCTCGGTGTCCCGCTCCAACCGGCGGCGCCGCTCCGCCCAGCGGGCGTGCTCCTCCCGCTCCGGGCAGGCGTGGCAGGGGTGCCGGCGCAGCTCGGTGCGGAGCTGGCTGAGCCGGTGGTCCTCGCCGGTCGCCTGCCGGGACCGCCCGCCCCGACGCCCACCGTGCCGGTCCAGCCCGATGGCACTGACCTCGGCGGCCAGATCCCGCCGGGCGCCCGGGGAACGGTGGTTGAAGTGCTTCGGCACCCGGATCCGGGCGAGCACCTCGGCCGGGGTGGTGAAGTCGCCGGGGCTGACCCGGCCGGCCCAACGGTCCTGGGTGAGCACCAGCGGCCGGGGCTCGCCGAACCCGCCGGTGGCCGGGTCGAGGACGACCGCGAGGCCGGCCCGCCGCCCCGAGGGCACCCGGATCACGTCGCCGACCCGCAGCCGCTCCAACGCGGCCACCGCGGCGGCCTTGCGCTGGGTCTGCCCCTGCCGGGCGATGGCCCGCTCCCGGTCGGCGATGGCGACCCGCAACGCGAAGTACTCGTCGAAGTCTCCCTGGTGGCAGGCCGCCTCGGCGCCGTACGCCTCGATGGTCTCGGTGTTGCGCTGCACCTGCCGGGCCAGCCCGACCACCGACCGGTCCGCCTGGAACTGGGCGAACGACGACTCCAGCAGGGCGCGGGCCGGGTCGGCCCCGACGCTGCCGACCAGGTTGACCGCCATGTTGTACGACGGCCGGAAACTCGACCGCAGCGGATAGGTGCGGGTCGAGGCCAGCCCGGCCACCTGCCGGGGGTCGGTCTCCGGCGACCAGACCACCACGGCGTGCCCCTCGACGTCGATGCCCCGCCGGCCGGCCCGTCCGGTGAGCTGTGTGTACTCCCCCGGGGTGAGGTCGACGTGCGCCTCGCCGTTGAACTTCACCAACCGCTCCAGCACCACGCAGCGGGCCGGCATGTTGATGCCCAGCGCCAGCGTCTCGGTGGCGAAGACCGCCTTGACCAGGCCCCGGACGAACAGCTCCTCGACGACCTCCTTGAACACCGGCAGCATCCCGGCGTGGTGGGCGGCCAGGCCGCGTTCCAACCCGTCGAGCCACTCCCAGTAGCCCAGGACGGTCAGGTCCTCACCGGGAATCGCGGTGACCCGGGACTCCACCACCCGGCGGATCTCGGCCCGCTCCTCCGCCGAGGTCAGCCGCAGGCCGGCGGCGAGGCACTGCTGCACGGCCGCGGCGCAGCCGGCCCGGCTGAAGATGAACAGGATCGCCGGGAGCAGCCCCTCCCGGTCGAGCCGGTCGACGATGTCGGGGCGCATCGGCCCGCGCCACCGCGGCCCCCGCCGGCCGCCGCCGGGACCGGCGCTGCGCCCCTCCCCCAGCTCCAGCCGGCGGACCTGCTCCCGGGTGTAGCGCAGCAGCTCCGGGTGCACGTCGTGCTTGCGGGCCGCGTCGGCGTCGTGGAACAGGTCGAACATCCGCCGGCCGACCAGCATGTGCTGCCACAGCGGCACCGGCCGGTGCTCGCTGACCACCACCGCCGTCTCACCGCGCACGGTGACCAGCCAGTCGGCGAACTCCTCCGCGTTGGAGACCGTCGCGGACAGCGAGACCAGGGTGACCGAGGAGGGCAGGTGGATGATCACCTCTTCCCACACCCCGCCCCGGAACCGGTCGGCGAGGTAGTGCACCTCGTCCATCACCACGTAGGCCAGCCCGGTCAGCGTCGCCGAGCCGGCGTAGAGCATGTTGCGCAGCACCTCGGTGGTCATCACCACCACCGGGGCGTCCCCGTTGATCGCGTTGTCGCCGGTGAGCAGGCCGACCTGCGCGGCACCGTACCGCTGCACCAGGTCGTGGTACTTCTGGTTGGACAGCGCCTTGATCGGCGTGGTGTAGAAGCACTTGCGCCGGGCCGGCGGGGTCGACGGCCCGTCGGCCGCCGTGGTGGCCGTGGTGGGCGTGCCCCGCAGCGCCAGGTGCACGGCGAACTCGCCGACCACCGTCTTGCCCGCCCCGGTCGGGGCGCAGACCAGCACCCCGCTGCCCCGCTCCAGGGACTCGCACGCCTCCCGCTGGAAGTCGTCGAGCTCGAAACCCAGGTCGAGCGCGAACTCTTCCAGGGCCGGGAACTGGGCGGCCTGGGCGGCCCGACGGCGGGACGCGGCGTACCGCTCGGCTGGGCTCGACATGTCAGCAAGATTAATCGGTACCACCGACGCTCCACCCGCCAAGGCCGTCCGGCACGGGCGTCGGGGCGGGTCGGTAGGGTGCACGGGTGCCGGATCACGCCGAACCGCGCGACGCCTCCAACGACGTCGTGGACGCCACCCGAGCGGGCGCCTCCCGCCGCCCCGTGGAGGCGGTGCTCTTCGACTTCCACGGCACCCTCGCCCAGGTCGAGCAGGCCCACGACTGGGTGGTGGCCGCCGCGGCCTCCTGCGGGGTGAGCCTGGAGCGGATGCGCGCCACCGCGCTGGCCGACCGGCTGCTCACCGCCGGGCGGGCCGGCGGCCCCCTGCCGGCCCGGGTACCGCCCGGCCTGGCCGAGCTGTGGGCCGACCGGGATCTCTACGAGCACGCCCACCGGGCCGCCTACACCGGGCTGGCCGAGACGGTGGACGCCGGGATCGAGGGCTTCGCCGAGGCGCTCTACGAACGGGTGCTGGTGCCCGACGGCTGGGTTCCCTACCCGGACACCGGGCCGGTGCTGACCGCGCTGCGGGAAGCCGGGATCAAGGTGGCCGTGGTGAGCAACATCGGCTTCGACCTCCGCGGGCACTTCGCGGCGTGGGGGCTGGCCGAGCTGGTCGACGCGTACGCGCTGTCGTACGAGGTGGGCCGGTGCAAGCCCGACCCGGGCATCTTCCTGCGGGCCTGCGGCATGCTCCGGGTGGACCCGGAGCGGACCCTGATGGTCGGCGACACCCCCGCCGACGCGGGCGCGGTCGCCGCCGGCTGCGGCGTGCTGGTGCTGCCGGCCGCCGGCCCGGGACGCCCCAGCGGCCTCGGCGCCGTGCTCGACCTGGCCCTGCCCGCCCCGTGACCGCCCCGTCCGGGCGGGCGGCGTCGGTCGGGCTGGTGCTGGGCGGGGCGCTGTCGGTGCACTTCGGCTCGGCCGTCGCCGCGCTGCTCTTCCCCCGGGTCGGGGTTCCCGGCACGGTCACCCTGCGGCTGGCCATCGGGGCGGTGCTGATGCTCCTGGTGTGCCGGCCCCGGCTGCGCGGGCACGACCGGGCCGACTGGCTCGCCGTCGGCGCGTTCGGGCTGGCGCTGGCCGGGATGAACTCGGTCTTCTACCAGGCCATCGAACGGATCCCGCTCGGCCCGGCGGTGACCCTGGAGGTGCTCGGGCCGCTCACCCTGTCGGTGCTGACCGCCCGCCGGTGGACCGCCTGGTGCTGGGCGGGGCTCGCGCTGGCCGGGGTCGCCCTGCTGGGCCAGGGCGGATTCGACCGGCTGCACCCGGCCGGCGCGGGCCTGGCGCTCGGGGCGGGCGCGCTGTGGGCGGCGTACATCGTCTGCTCCGCGCGGGTCGGCGGCCGGTTCCCCCGCGCCGACGGGCTGGCCCTGGCCCTCGCCCTGGCCGCCCTGCTCACCCTGCCGTTCGGGCTGGCCGACGCCGGGGCGCGGCTGTGGCAGCCGGGAGCGGTGGCGCTCGGTGCCGGGCTGGCGCTGCTCGCCTCGGTGCTGCCGTACACCCTGGAGCTGCTGGCGCTGCGTCGGCTGGCCACCTCGACCTTCGCGGTGCTGATGAGCCTGGGGCCGGCGCTCGCCGCGCTCGCCGGCTGGCTGATCCTCGGTCAGGACCTGCACCCGGTCGAGGTGCTGGCGATCGGCCTGGTGGTCGTCGCCAGCATCGGCGCGGTCCGGGCCGCCGGTCCCCGTGCCGGTGCACCGCCGGACGGTGGTCCGACGCCGCAGCCGGGTGCGCCGCTCAGCGCAGCAGACGCACCGCCTGGGGCACCGCGCTGATCCGTACCGGCAGGTCGAGGGAGCGCTCGCCGTCGGCGTAGGTGGTGATGCCCTCGGCCGCCAGCTCCACCGTGCCGGCCCGGTAGCTGCGCACCAGCGGATGCGCCACGTGGGTGCCGGCGTAGATGCGCGGTTTGACCCGGATCAGGGTACGCCGGTCGAAGCGGCCGCCGACCACCACGTCCAACAACCCGTCGGTGGGGTCGGCCGCCGGGCAGACCCGCATCCCACCGCCGTAACTGGCGCAGTTGCCCACCGCGACCAGCACCCCGTCGAACCGGTGTTCCACCCCGTCGAGGCGCAGCGTGTACCGGCGTGGCCGCAACCGGGCCAGCTCGACGAGGATGGCCAGGTCGTACCGGCGGGGTCCACGGGGCCAGCGCATCCGGTTGGCGCGCTCGTTGACGACCGCGTCGAAACCGGCGGCGAGGACCGCCCCGTACCAACGCTCGGGGCCGGTGCCGGCGGACATCCGGGCCAGGTCGACCGGGTGGGTACGGCCGGTCCGCAGCGCGGCGACGATCAGCGCGACGGCGGCGAGCGGATCGGCCGGGAACCCGGTGTCGGCGGCGAAGTCGTTGCCGGTGCCCGCCGGCACCGGGCCGAACGGCACCGAGGTGCCGGCGACCGCCTGGAGGGCCCGGTGGACAGTGCCGTCGCCACCGACCGTGACCAGCGCGGACGCCCCGGCGGCGACCGCCGCGTGGCAGGCCTGCTCGGCGGCGGCCGGGGTGTCCGCGGTGAGCAGTTCCACCGGACGGCCGGCGGCGGCCAGGCCGTCGAGGATCCGGGGCAGCAGCCCCCGGTGCCGGCCCCGGCCGGCGGTCGGGTTGGCGAGCACGGCGACCGGGCCGACCGCCGGGTGATCGTCTGGGGTCACGGCGAGCACCGTACCGGGCGCGCGGCGGGGTGTCCGGCCGGTCGTGACCGGCTAGCCGTGGCCGCAGCCGGGGACAGGGCTCTCGCTGTGGGCGATCACCTCGTCGAGTCGCTCGCGGGTCCGGATCAGCGCGGCGATCTGCACGTCGACCCGGTCCCGCTCGGCGGCCAGCAGCGCCCGCGACTCGGGCGTGCTGACTCCCGCGTCGACGCAGGGCAGCAGTCGGGCGATGGTGGTGCTGGTGAGGCCGGCCGGGTAGAGGTTCTGGATCAGGCGGACGCGGTCGGCCGCGTGGTCGGGGTAGAGCCGCTGCCCGCGTGGGCTGCGGGTGGACGCCAGCAGGCCCTGCTCCTCGTAGTAGCGCAGGGCACGGACGCTGACCCCGGCCCGCGCGGCCAGCTCACCGATACGCACGTCACTTCCCTTGCCTCTGACGTCAACGTCAGGTCCTAGCGTAGCGGCATGCAGATCAACGGAGCAGTCGCCCTGGTCACCGGGGCCAATCGCGGCATCGGCCGACAGTTCGCGAGCCAGTTGCTCGACCGCGGCGCACGGGTGTACGCCACCGCCCGCCGCCCGGAGCTGGTAAACCTGCCGGGCGCCACGGTGCTGGCACTCGACATCACCGATCCCGCCTCGGTGGCAGCCGCCGCCGAGGCCGCCCCGGACGTGAACCTTCTGATCAACAACGCCGGGGTGACCACCGCCACCGACCTGGTCGGTGGGGACCTCGCCGAGATCCGGCGCGAGCTGGACACCCACTTCTGGGGCACGCTGTCGGTGATCCGCGCGTTCGCCGCGCAGCTCGGCGACGGGGCCATCCTCAACGTGCTCTCGGCCCTGTCGTGGTTCGCCCACCCGGGCAGCGGCGCCTACTCGGTGGCCAAGGCGGCCGAGTGGAGCCTCACCAACAGCGTGCGGCTCGAGCTGGCCGCGCAGCGGACCCTGGTGACCGGCCTGCACATGGGCGCGGTCGACACCGACATGATGGCCGGCTACGACATTCCGAAGATCGACCCGGCCGACGTGGCACGGCAGGCGCTCGACGCGATCGAGGCGGACCGGATCGAGGTGCTGGCCGACGGGACGGCCGCCACGGTGAAGGCGGCCCTGGCCGCCGACCCGGCCGACTTCTACTTCCCGGCCGGGCCGTAGGCCGGTCGGCGGGTCGCTCCACCGCCGCCGCGTCGGGGCTGGCCAGCGGCGGCGGTGGAGCGGGGCGGCACACCACCCGTAAAGCATCCTAGGCTGCTAGGTGGAAGTGTGGCCGGGTCAGCCCCGGGTCTTCTGCTGGCAGGGCACGCAGAAGCGGGCCTGGGGCAGCACCTCCAGCCGCTCGGCCGGGATCGCCACCTGGCAGCGCTCGCAGCGACCGTAGCTGCCCTCGGCGAGCCGCCGCAGCGCACCGGCCAGGTGGTCGAGGCTCTGCCGGGTGGCCACGAGCAGCGCCGCCCGGGTGTGCGCCTCGGCCGGGTCGCCGGTGTCGGCGGTCAGCTCGGTCAACCGGGCGGTCTGCACCGCGAACTGATCGGTGAGGGTCTGGCGGAGCATGGTTAGCCGATGCTGTTCGGCCTGGTCCTGCAGCTCGGTGGTCATGTCAGATCCTTTCGGGCGCGGCATCCGCGGGACGGATGCTCGGACGACGACGGGGTAGCCGGACGGAAACCCCGGAAAACAGAAAAAGGGCCGAAGCCGAATGGCTTCGCCCTGGTGGCCGTACCGGAGGATGAGCGTCTCCGGTGGGCCACGGCCGGCGGGGATCGGGCTCGGCCGCCCCGGGGCGGGCACCACGACGGGCCGCGCGGCACCGGGCAGCACCGACCCGCACCGGCCGACGACGACCACCGCCACCGGGGAACCGGTGGCGGTCGGCGACAGCGGTCGGACGGCCGGGGACATGCGGCCCACCATAGGCCGTGCCCCGGGGAAAACCAACGGACAATGCACCCCGACCGCCCGTCGGCGGCGCGGACGCCCGCGCGGGAGCCTGTGCTTACATGGGCACCATGGCACAGCCGGTGATCCTCACCATCGACGACGACCCCGCCGTCTCCCGGGCGGTCGCCCGGGACATCCGCCGCCGGTACGGCGACCGCTACCGGGTGGTCCGGGCCGACTCCGGCCCCGGCGCACTGGAGGCGCTACGGGAGATCAAGCTGCGCGGCGAACGGGTGGCGGTGCTGCTGGCCGACTACCGGATGCCCGAGATGAACGGCATCCAGTTCCTGGAGGCCGCGATGGACCTCTTCCCGGCGGCCCGCCGGGTGCTGTTGACCGCCTACGCCGACACCGAGGCCGCGATCGACGCGATCAACGTGGTCGACCTGGACCACTACCTGCTCAAGCCGTGGCACCCGCCGGAGGAGAAGCTCTACCCGGTGATGGACACCCTGCTGGAGGCCTGGGCGGCCACCCCCGACCAGGCCAGCGAGGAGATCCGGGTGGTCGGGCACCGCTGGTCGGCCCCGTCGTTCGCGGTCCGCGACTTCCTCGCCCGCAACCTGGTGCCCTACCGCTGGCTGCTCACCGACGACCCGGAGGGCGGCCGGCTGCTCGCCGCCGCCGGGGCCACCGCCACCGACGTGCCGCTGGTGGTCACCCCGGACGGCAAGGCGCTGGTCGCCCCCACGGAGGCGGAACTGGCCGCGGTGGCCGGGCTCACCGTCGTGCCGTCCGCCGACTTCTACGACCTGGTGGTGGTCGGCGGCGGACCGGCCGGGCTCGGCGCGGCCGTGTACGGGGCCTCCGAGGGCCTGCGCACCGTGCTGGTGGAGCGGCAGGCCACCGGCGGCCAGGCCGGGCAGAGCAGCCGGATCGAGAACTACCTCGGCTTCCCCGACGGGGTGTCCGGCGCCCAGCTCACCGACCGGGCCCGCCGGCAGGCGCTCAAGTTCGGCGCGGAGCTGCTCAGCACCCGCGAGGTGGTGGGGCTGGAGAGCGCCGGCACCGCCCGGCTGCTGCACTTCGGCGACGGCAGCACCATCGCCGCGCACACGGTGGTGCTCGCCACCGGGGTGTCCTACCGGGTGCTCGACGCGCCCGGCCTGGCTGACCTGACCGGTCGGGGGGTGTTCTACGGCGCGGCCGCCACCGAGGCGCCGAGCTGCATCGACCAGGACGTCTGGATCGTCGGCGGGGCCAACTCCGCCGGCCAGGCGGCGGTGCACTTCTCCCGGTACGCCAGCCGGGTGCACCTGCTGATCCGGGGCGCCGACCTGACCGCGTCGATGTCGTCGTACCTGATCCAGCAGCTCGACCGGATCGACCGGATCGTGGTGCACCCGCACACCGAGGTGGTCGGCGGCGAGGGAGACGGGCACCTGGAACGGTTGCGGCTGCGCGACACCCGCACCGGTGAGGTCCGCGAGACGGACGCCTCCTGGCTGTTCATCTTCATCGGCGCGGCACCGCGCACCGACTGGCTGGACGGGGTGCTGGCCCGCGACGAGCGGGGCTTCATCGTCGCCGGCCCCGACCTGACCACCGGCGGCCGACGACCACCGGGCTGGACCCTGGCCCGCGACCCCTACCACCTGGAGTCCAGCCTGCCGGGGGTGTTCGCCGCCGGTGACGTGCGGGCCTCGTCGGTCAAGCGGGTCGCCTCGGCGGTCGGTGAGGGCGCGATGGCCGTCTCGCTGGTACACCGCTACCTGGAGGCACAGTGACCGACTCCGACGAACGACTCACCCCGGACCAGCTCCGCGAGCTGTTCCTGTTCGCCGCCCTCGACCCGGCGCAGCTCGACTGGCTGGCCGAGCACGGCCGGGTCGAGCACCGGGCCGCCGGCACCGTGGTCTACGCCGAGGGCGAGGACGCGACCTGCTTCTTCACCCTGCTGGCCGGCACGGTCTCGATGAGCCGGCGGGTGCGCGGCGACGACCTGGAGATCACCCGCACCGACCAGCGCGGGGTGTACGGCGGGGCCACCCAGGCGTACCTGGGCGGGCAGACCGACCAGGTCTACCTGAACACCCTGCGGGCGGTCACCGACGCCGAGTTCCTGGTGCTGCCCGCCGAGACGTTCGCCCACGCGGTGCGGACCTGGTTCCCGATGGCCATGCACCTGCTGGAGGGCCTCTTCGTCGGGATGCGCGACACCCAGACCATCATCGGCGAGCGGGAGCGGCTGCTCGCCCTGGGTTCGCTGTCGGCCGGGCTCACCCACGAGCTCAACAACCCGGCCGGCGCGGCCGTGCGGGCCACCTCGGCGCTGCGGGACCGGGTCGCCGGGATGCGGCACAAGCTGGCGATGATCGCCGACGGCCGGCTCGACGGCAGCCGGCTACACGCCCTGGTGGAGTTGCAGGAGGAGGCGGTGAAGCGGGCCGCCCGCGCGCCGCAGCTGTCCGCGATGGCCACCAGTGACGCCGAGGACGAGCTGGCCGACTGGCTGGACGGGCAGCAGCTCACCGCCGGCTGGGACCTGGCCCCGACGCTGGTCGCCGCCGGGCTGGACGTCGCCTGGCTGGAGCAGGTCCGCGAGGTGGTCGGCCCACAGGACCTCGAGTCGGCGGTGCGGTGGCTGTCGTACACCCTGGACACCGAGCAGCTGATGGCCGAGATCGACGACGCGGTCACCCGGATCTCCACCCTGGTCGGCGCGGCCAAGCAGTACTCGCAGCTGGACCGCGCCCCGCACCAGGTGGTCGACGTGCACGACCTGCTCGACGCCACCCTGGTGATGTTCAAGGCGAAGGTCCCGGCGGGGGTGCGGGTGGTCCGCGAGTACGACCGCGGCCTGCCGCCGATCCCGGCGTACGCGGCCGAGCTGAACCAGGTGTGGACGAACCTGATCGACAACGCCCTGTCGGCGATGGGGGCGACCGGCACCCTGACGCTGCGCACCTCGCGGGCCGGCGACCTGCTCGCGGTCGAGGTCGCCGACACCGGGCCGGGCATTCCCGAGGCGGTCCGGCCACGCATCTTCGAGCCCTTCTTCACCACCAAGGCGGTCGGCGAGGGCACCGGACTGGGGCTGGACATCTCCTACCGGATCGTGGTCAACAAGCACCACGGCGACATCCGGGTGGACAGCGTCCCGGGGGCGACCGTGTTCCGGGTGCTGCTGCCGTTCACCGCGCCGGCCCGGGTCGCCTGACCGGCCGCCCGGCGCGGCGTGGCCGGTCAGGCGACCCGGGCCGGGCGGTCAGCCGGTGGCCGGGACGGTCCCCGGCAGGGCGTGCCGGCGCAGCAGCCGCTGACCGATGAAGGTGCGCCACACCCGGTCGGCGACCGTCGGCTCGACCACCCAGAGCCGGTGCTGCGCCTCGGCCAGGGTCAGCGGGGCGGTGAACAGGTCCAGGAAGGTCCGGCTACTGCGGTTGAGCGCGAAGACCTGCCCGTCGGCCCGGCGGAACAGGTGCCGGTCGACCGGCAGCAGCGCGCCGGGGGTGCCCTCCTGCTCCTCCGCCCGCATCCTGCGGTACGCCTCCCAGGCCTGCTCGTCGGCGCGGTCGACGAAGACGCCGTTGGCGACGAACTCGGTGCGGTCGTCGTCGTGCTGGCGGACCCGGTCGTGGGCGAGGACGCCGCGCACGTCGGTGCCGTACCGGTCGTGGTAGAAGAACGAGTGCGGGGTGTCGGTGCTGCCCAGCCAGGGCCGGTGGTAGTGACCGGGGTTCAGGGTGGACTTCGCCCGCATCACCTCGTCGTGCGCGGCCTCGGTGACCGGCTCGTCGTAGCGCAGCACCCGGACGATGTCGGACCCCTCCACCGGGCGGACGTTGCTGATGCCGAAGCGCTCGGGCTCCTTGGCGACGATCGCGCCCGGGGTGAGCATGAAGTCGCCGAGGCCGCCGAGGGTCCACAGGTCGGGGTTGTCGCGCAGGAACCCGATGCTGTCCAGGGCCTCCTCCCGGGTCTCGGTGGGGAACCCGGTGAAGCCCATCATCTGCACGCCGATGTTGGCCTTGGTCATCGCGGTCATCGTCCGGCGGACCTGCTCCGGGCGGGTGCCCTTGTCGATCAGGTCGAGGATGCGCTGGTTGCCGGACTCGAAGCCGACCGAGACGGCCACGCAGCCACTGCGCCGCAGCAGCTCGCAGCGCTCCTCCGACCAGTACTTCTCCAGCCGGATCTCGGCCCCCCAGCGGAAGTCGAGCCCTCGCTCGACGACCTTCTCGGCGAAGCGCAGGATCGTCGCGGGGGCCAGCACGTCCACCGAGAAGTAGATGAACTTGGCGAACTTCGCCAGCTCCGTCACGTCGGCGATCATGGTGTCGGCGGTGTCCTGCCGCCAGGGGCTGGTCGGGCCGTCGGTGTTCAGGCCGTAGTCGCAGAAGGTGCACTTGTTCCAGTAGCAGCCGCGGGTGGGCGAGTAGTAGACGAACTTCTCCGGGCTCAGGTAGAGGTCCCAGGGCAGGCCGGAGAAGTCCGGCACCGGGATGTTGCCGAGCCGCTCGTAGCGCAGCGGGAGCTGCCGCTGCCGGCCGTACTTCGGGTGCAGCCGCACGTTGGGGTGCCCGGCCGGCAGGGTGCCGGTGGCCACCGCGTCGAGGATCTCGGTGTAGGCGCTCTCCCCCTCGCCGACGACGATCGCGTCGAAGTCGCCGAGCACCTGGAACACCTGCTCGGGGCGGCTGGCGCACTTCCACACGTCGGAGATCTCGGTGCCGCCGGTGATCACGAACGCGTCCGGGCAGGCCTGCCGGATCAGCCGGGCCAGCCAGAGGGTGAACGGGAGCTGCCACTGGTAGGTGGCGCTGATGCCGATCACGTCGTACCCGCCGGCGGCCAGCCGCGGGATCAGCACGTCCTCGTAGTACGGCTGGAAGGGCCTGTTGAGCCGGGCCAGCGTCGCCTCGTCGGTGAGCGCGGCCACCGAGCCGATGGAGACCGCCGGCGGCGCCTGCAACCGGAACCCGGCCCGGAACTGCCCCGGGAAGCCGACCGCGCCGAGCGCGTCCATCCAGGAGATGACGCCCTCGACCGCCTCCTGGTAGTGCCGGTAGTCGTAGAACAGCACCGGATCCTGCAGCACCCCGATCGACCGACGCAGCCGCTGCGGGTCCGGCTCGGGCAGGCCCAACCGGTTCGCCCGGGCCATCAGCGCGTCCGGTCCGGTCAGGTCGGTCACCGGCGGACGGGCCAGCTCCCGGCGCAGCCACTCGTACGCCGAGGGGGTGTAGGAGTGGTGGAACGCCTCGATGTTGGCGTCGATGATGTCCGCCGCCCGGTGCCCCTGGGCGCGGGCGTAGGAGTCGAGGTAGTTCAGCGAGTGGTACCCCGAGGTGGGGTCGGTCAGCGGGGGATAGATCAGCGCCGTCTTCACCGTGCCGCCCATCGGATCCTCCTCAGCCCGTCCGGGCCGGCGCGCCGGCCCGGGACTCGTCGTTGACCAACCCGTCGTGCGTGGCGGGCGGGCCGCCGGTCGCCGGCCCACCGGGCACCGCCGGCAGCCGGGGCGGGCCGAACGCCCGCAGGTACCCGACCAGTGGCTCGGCGGCGTACCGGAACGACTCCAGGTCGACGAAGCCCCGGTCCCAGGCCGCCGCGGCCAGCGCGTCGGGCGGGCAGCCCCACAGCGCGGCGAAGCAGCGGTCGATCACCTCGGTGCGGAAGTGCAGCCGGCCGCCGGGACGCCGCCCGCCGGTCGTGCGCGGCAGCAGCGTCTCGTTGAGCGACATCGCCGTGGCGGCGACCTGCCGGGCGGCGGCCCGCAGCGCGGGCCGGCGCAGCGGTTCGGCCACCATCCACCAGGCCAGGCTGCGGTACGGGGTGGTGCCGAAGGCCCGCACCAGCAGCCGCAGCACCGCCTCCCGGACGTCGAGTTCCCGTTCGGCGTCGGTCAGCCAGTCCTGACCGGTCGGACCGCCGGCGGACAGCCCCTGCTCCCGGGCCACCTCGACGGCGCGGTCCTCGACGTCCGGGTCGGCGGGGTCGCACCCGGCCACCCCGGCCAGGACGCTGCGCCGGTGCCGGGCCGGCGACTCGGGGTGCAGCAGCATCAGCACCGCCGCCACGTCCCGGTCGCTGACCCGGTGCCCGCCGACGGCGACGCCGGCGTGCCGGGACCGCCAGCTGTCCAGGAACCGGGTGCGCAGGTTGTCGATCGGTTGGTCGTCCGGACCGGCCGGGCGCAGTTCGGGACCGTCGGCCGCGGCCATCGACAGCAGCAGCCGGGCGTCGGCGCCCTTGGCGTCCCACGGATCCCGGCGGTGCCAGGTGAGGAAGCGGTCGACCAGCGCGGCGGCGTCCGGTGGCGCGGTGCGTTCCAGCGCCCGGTAGGAGCGACGCCGGAAGGGCAGCTCGGCGCAGAGCTGCCGCAGCCGGGTCGACTCGGTGTCGTCGAGCACCCCGGCGGCCACCGCCCGGCGCAGCGCGATCCGCACGTTGACCAGGGGCTCGCTCAGGATGCGGTGGCCGTCCTCGGCGGGACCGTGCACCACCGCCACCTCGTCGTCGCCGGTGACCACCCCGTCGCGGTAGAGCTGGAACACGTCGCCGACCCCACGCATCCCGAACTGCCACAGCTCGGCGGCCCGCAACGCCCCCATGCTGGCCGCTCCGGCGACGGTGACGCCCCGGGCGAGCAGGTCGAGGATCTCCCGGTGCCGCACCGGTGGATGCTGGAGGAAGAACCCGTCGATGATCAGGACGCGGTCGCCGGGGCCGACGTCGAGCCGGAGCAGGTCGCCGTGGGCCACCGGCGGACGGATCCGGGCGTCGGGCAGCAGCCGCCCGACCTCCCCGGCCGGGAGGCTGGGGCCGATGAAGACGATGTCGGTCACGCCGGCACCCCCGGTCGGGTGCTCAGCGCCCGCTCGTCGAACATCCGCAGGCCGGGCGCGAAGACCTTGCTCACCGCGATGCCGATGTCGTCGTGGGTCAGGTCGACCGCGAACGGTTCGACGCCGGTGCTGCGCTGCACCCGCAGGGCCAGCTCGCGCAGCACGTCGGTGACGGTGCCGGTGGGCGGTCGGTCGGCCCGTACCGGACCGGCGGGACGGTCGACGGTGGGCGGTCGTACCGGCGGGCCGCCCACGTCGTGGTACGCGGCGGCGTCGATGTCGTCGCGGGCGCCGGAGACCATCACCAGCCGGGACTGGGCGGCCTCGGACATGGCCCGGCCGACGGCGATCTCCGGGTCGACGTGGCAGCCGAAGCCACCGAAGGTGACCGGCAGGTCGGGCGACCAGATCGACGCGGCGTAGCAGGGCACCCCGATGCTGTTGGTGATGTCGCAGACCTCCACCCAGCAGCCGGCCCGCAGCAGCGCCTGGTGCACGCCCCGGGTCATCGGGTTGGTGGCGGTGCCCGGGTCGGTGTACGTCCGGTCGGCCAGCGCCGAGGTGCAGTAGGGGGCGATGCAGTCCCGCTCGACCACCTCCAGCAGGGCGTGCAGGCTGGCCTCGGCGAAGGTGTTGCCGGTGGCCAGGCCGTTGCTGCTGGGGTTGAACAGGGCGCGGGCCCAGCCCCGGCGGACGGTGAAGTCCAGCTCGATGGTGGCCCGGGGCACCAGGCAGGGCGTGCCGGTGACCAGCCCCCGGCCGGCCACCCAGTCGAGCACCACCGCCGGGGTGAGCGGTGAGCGTTCCGCCAGGTGCAGCCAGCGCACGTCGTACGGCAGGTCGAGCCCCTCGGCCGGGGACCGGGTGACGGTCCCCAGCCGGAGGTTCTCGGCGTGCCAGGACTCGATGCTCTCCATGACCGCGCTGACCTGCGACTGCATCGGCGTGGCGCCGGTGCCGACGCTGACCGCCATGGTCGCCCCGACCGGCCGGTAGGCCACGTGCACCGGCAGGCCGATCTCGTCGAGGCGGGTGATGTCGGCGACCCGGGTGATGCGGAACCGGTCGAGCAGCGCGCGGACGCGGTGCCAGGTCTGCTCGACGGTGGCCGTCCGGTAGGTGCCGGCGCGGAAGGCGATGGTCTCGGTGGTGGGCATCAAGGCTCCCGGCGGGGTGCGGAATCTAGAGGATGAGGACGGCGACGATGTTGACGTTGTTGTCGGCCGGGGCCTGGACCCCACCGGCCACCGTCTCCAGCTCGGCCTCGGTCAGTTCGTTGAGGTCGACCAGCGGCACCTCGGGCACGTGCAGGACGTGCCGCCCGGGGGTGCCCGACCAGTCGGCGACGATCTCGTCCTTGGTGTAGAGGGTGGTGGGCTGTGCCCGGTCGACCTCGACCGTCGCACCGGGGCTGACCGGCAGGCCCGCGGCGGTGGCGTAGCCTGTCGGGTCGGCGAGCAGCCGCTGGAGCTCCTCGTCGCTGCGCCACACCGCGGTGACCAGCTCGGAGTATTTGGTGACGAACCTGGCGCCGAACTCCTGCTCTTCGTTACTCATCGATCGCACCTTTCTTCGGGTTCGCCGCGGAAATAGCGGTTAATTGCTGTGTCGAGAACGTTAAGAACATCGCCGCTCGACTATCAAGGATTCCGGTGGACTGCCACCAGAAGTGGCCATGGCTCGCACCGGACGGCAGACATCGGTGGCAGGCCCGCCGCCGGCACGGCAGCGGGTGGCGGTCAGGTGCAGCAGCACGGGCAGCAGCAGGCGCAGCTGGAGTCCAGCCCGGCCACCACGCTGTCCAGCTCGTCCTCGGCCAGCTCCGCCTCGGCCACCGGCAGCAGCGCCGGCACGAAGAGCACGAAGATCCCGGTGTCCGCCGCCTGTTGCCACGACCTGACCTGCACCTCCAGGTCCGGGTCGGCGTCGGCGACGTCCCGCACCACCCGGACCAGCACCTCCTCGGGCAGCCCGAGACCGTAGTCGGCGAGCAGTGTCCGGGGGTCGCTCTCCAGCGCCCGCTCCCGTGCCGGGTCGGCCCAGACGTCGGCGACCAACCGGCTGTAGGCGGCCACGAAGACCGCCCGATCGACAGGTGTCACAGTTCCTGCTCCCTTCGACAGCCGGGCCGCGCCCTGCGGCGCGACGACGGCGCAGGGCGGCCAGGCCCACCCGGGCCACCCATTCCGCTTCATCCTCGGACAGCGCGGACGGGGCGGGATCAGCCAGGGGGGAATTTCATCGAATGTGGCCGCGAATGGGGCGGGAAACGGCGGAACTCGGGTAATGCGGAATTGCTGTGATCGCGTGGTCACGGAGGATAATGGTTGACCACCGCCGAGGGCAAGTAGAGGTTCCCCTTCTGTCCTCCGTGGGTCGCCCGGTCATACGCTCGGCCCGGGGAGACCGCCGTCCGCCGCAACCGGACGGCAGCCGCCGGACCCCGTCCCCGACGCCTGCGGAGGCCACCGTGACCATCGACCGGGTGACGACGACCGGGCCGGCGACCGCCGGCGCTCCGGCCGGCTACACCGTGGAGGAACTCGCCCGCAAGGTAGGGATGTCAGCGCGCAACATCCGGGCCCACCAGGCCCGACGGCTGCTGGCCCCGCCGGTGCGCCGGGGGCGGGTCGCGCTCTACGACGACTCCCACGTCCGCCGCCTCGACGCCATCCTGACCCTGCAGCGGCAGGGCTTCAACCTGGTCTCCATCGAGGCCATGCTCGGGGTACGGGCCAGCGACGAGGCCCCCGACGGGCTCACCGCGATGCTGCAACGGCTGGCCACCGAGCGCCCCGCGCTGACCCACGCGCTGACCCGGCACGGGGTGATCGGCCGCGCCCCGGACGGCACGGTACGCACGGTGCGGCCCCGGCCGCTGCGGGCCGCCCTGGACCTGCACCGGGTGCGGATGGGCACGGTGCCGGCCCTGCAGGCGCTCAGCGAGGTGCTCGACACCGTCCGGCCGCTCGCCGACGAACTGGTCGCGGCCGTCACCGCCCGGATGCTGACCCTCGCCCCCGAGCTGGCCGGCGGCTCCCGACCGTCCTGGGCGGACGTCGACCGGGAGACGATCCTGCTGACCCAGGGGGTGGTCAACGTGCTCACCGAGGCGTTCCGGCTCGCGGTGGAGAACCAGGCCGAGGCGCACGTCGCCGACCTGCTGGAGAATCACCTCGGCGCGGAGCTGTCCGTCGAGGACGGCAGCCCCGTCGACAACGGCTGACCGTCGGGCGACGGCTGTTCTCCGGCCGGCGACCGGTCTCCGGGCGACGAGCCTGGCGACCGGTCTCCAGGCGACGAGCCTGGCGACCGGGGACCGGCCGCCGGGGACCGGCCCTCGGGGTCGGCGAGCAACTGCCGCCGGGCCAGCCGGTGGAACAGCCCGTCCGGCTGCTCCATCAGCTCCTCGTAGCTGCCCCGCTGCACGATGCGGCCCTGGTCGAGCACCACGATGACGTCCGCCTCGCGGACCGTGGACAGCCGGTGGGCGATCACCAGCCGGGTGGCCGCCAGCGTCGCCGTGCTCCGGGTCACCACCTCCTGGGTACGGTTGTCCAACGCGCTGGTCGCCTCGTCGAAGAAGAGGATCCGGGGCCGGGGGGCCAACGCGCGGGCGATCAGCACCCGCTGCCGCTGCCCGACCGAGAGGGTGCCGCCGCCGAACGGCACCATCGTGCTCATCCCCATCGGCAGCGCCTCCAGGTCGTCGGCGAGCCCCGCCATCCGGGCCGCCTCCCAGACCTCGTCCAGGGTGAACCCGCCGGCGCCGCAGATGTTGTCGCGCACCGACCCGGCGAAGAGCTGACCGTCCTGCAGGACCACCCCGCACTGCCGGCGGACGGCCTGGACGTCCAGTTCGGACAGGTCCTGCCCGTCGTAGAGCACGGCGCCCTGCTGGGGGCGTTCGAAACCGAGCAGCAGGCGCAGCAGGGTGGACTTGCCGCATCCGCTCGGTCCCACCACCGCGACGAACTCACCGGGCCGGATCTGCAGGTCCACGTCGACCAGCACCGGCGGGTCGTCCGGCTGGTAGGCGAAGGTGAGCCGGTGCAGGCTGATCCCGCCGCGCAGCTCCCCCGGATCCACCCGGTCCGGCCGGGCCTCCGGCTCGGCCCGCAGGATGTCGCGCAGGCTGCCCAGCCGGGGCACCGCGGCGACCACCTCGACCCCGGCGGAGACCAGCACCAGCAGCGCGCCGAGCAGCATCGCGAACCCGACGTTGAGGACGAAGAAGTCGGTCGGCGACACCTGCCCCGCCAGCGGCCCCATCAGGACGGCGAAGAGCACCAGCTGCCCGGCGACCGGGAGCACGGTGGCGAAGGCGATCAGCCCGGCCTGACTCTGCCGGACACGTTGCAGCGCCGCCCGCGCGGTGGCCGCCAGCTCGGACCACCGGGCGTGCGCGCGGGACTCCGCCGCGGCGAGCTTGAGCTTGACGATGCCGCCGAGCAGCTGGTTGGTCATCGCCGCCGACCGGTGCTCGGCGGCCAACGCGGCCCGCTGCCGCCGCAGGACGAGCAGCGTGAACACGGTGAAGGCCAGCAGGCAGACACCCACCACGCCCAACCCCCACAGGCCGAGCACCGGCTGCACGACCAGCAGCATGGCGGTGGTCACCAGCACGGTCGCCGCCGCGGTGAGCAGCTGCGGCAGCAGGGCGCTGAGCGCCTCGCCGACGAACGCGACACCGAGCATCGAGTTGGCGATCTCGCCGCTGCTGCGCCGGCTGAAGAAGCGGGCCGGCAACCGCATCAGCCGGTCCCACAGGGCCAGCTGCACGCCGGACTGCATCCGGCCGTCCAGCCGCAGCAGCAGCAGGTTCTGCACCACGCCGAGCAGACCGGCCACCACGGCCGCGCTGAGCATCAGGACGAGGAACCCGGCCAGACCCTCGACCTCGCCGCGACGGGCCAACTGGCCGAGCACCGCTCCGGTGGCCAGCGGCACACCGAGGCCGAGCACCGCCACACAACCGGCGGTCAGCAGCAGGGTACGCACGTCGTGGGCCGCGCCGACCAGGCCGGCGCGCAACAGGTGCCGCAGCGCGGCGACGTGCGGCAGCGGGGCCTGGACCTGGGTGGCCGCGGCGGCCAGGTCGGCGGCGAAGGCCGGGGAGACCCGGCGGTGCACCCGGGTCTCCGGATCCACCCGGTGGTAGTGGCCCCGGCGGAACACCATCGGCACCGCCACCGGCGGGCCGCCGTCGTCGCCGTCCCGCCAGCCGATCAGCGGCCCCAGATCGCGCCGCCACCACCGCCCGGGTAGCCGGACGTCCCGCAGGAACAGGCTGGAGGCGCGGGCGACGGCGTGCACGGCGGCCCGCTCGCCGGCCGGGGTGCGGCTGCGGTCGGTCGGTTCGTCGACGGTGACGTCCCACCCGGCGGTGACCGCCCGCAGTACCGCCGCCGCCGGCCCGAACAGGTCGAACTCGGTGGCCCGCTCCGGCACGGCCACCGCCTCACCCGCACCGATCACCCCGATCGCCCGGCGGGCCGCCGCGGCCAGCACGGCGGCGTCGGCCCGGCGGCGGCGCTCGACGGCGCTCAGCAGCGCGGCGTCGGCGTCGGCGGCACGCGCCTCCACCGTCCGCAGCAGTCCGGCCAGGTAGCGGTCCACCGCCGTCCGGAGCTGGCCGGCGGCGAGCAGGTCGGCGCTGCCGTGGCTCTCCACCACGCAGGACGCGTCGGCCACCACCCAGTCCCGGCCGGCGAGCAGCAGCAGCTCCTGCTCGCCGACGGTCTCGCCGGGGCCGCCGTCGTTGCGACGCAGGTGGCCACCGGCGCAGCGCAGCCACCAGACGCCGCCGTTGGCGGTCAACGTGCTGCCCTGCGCCAGTGAGACGATCTCCCGGGCGGCCAGCGTGGACGCCTCCCGGGGCGCCTGGCCGGGGCGCAGCGCGTCGGCGAGGGTGAGCAGCGCCAGGTCGACGGCGTCGACGAGCTGCGCGGCGGCGGCCCGGGCCCGCGCCCCGGTCGGATCGGCCGGACCCCGTTGCCGGCGGGCCTGCCGTTGCAGCACCGACAGTTCGCGGACGCCGAGCCCGCGCAGCTCGGTGCCGGGCAGCGGCACCAGGATGAGCTGCCACGCGCCGATCGCGGTGGACGTCGGCAGCAGCGCACCGGCGGGCAGCCGGGCCACGTGGAACCGGCGTGACGGGTGCAGCCCCGGGCGTCGTACCGCGAACAGGTCGGCCTCACCACCGGTGACCAGCCAGCCGGCGTCCGGCCCGTCCAGCCGGCAGGTACGGCGTACCGCGTCGCCACAGAACCCGACCAGGCCACCGGCCGGGCTGTCCGGCGTCGCACCGCTCATCGTCGTCTCCTCACCCGCTCGGGTCAGTTGTCCCGGACCAGCCGGGTGTACGCCCCGCCCCGGGCGACCAGCTCGTCGTGGGTGCCGCGCTCCACCTCCCGGCCACCGTCGAGCACGACGATCAGGTCGCAGTCGCGGACCGTGGACAGCCGGTGCGCGACGATCAGGCAGGTGGCTCCGCGTCGGCGCAGGTGCAGGTCGATCTGGCGTTCGGTCTCGGCGTCCAGCGCGCTGGTCGCCTCGTCGAGCACCAGCACCCGGGGGTTGCGGACCAGCGCGCGGGCGATCTCCAGCCGTTGCCGCTGCCCGCCGGAGAAGTTGCGGCCCCCCTCGCGGACCGCGCTGGCCAGCCCGCCGGCCCGCGCGGTCACCTCGGCGTGCACGCAGGCGTCGGTGAGGGCGGCGTGCACGTCCTCGTCCGGCACGGTCAGGTCCCACATGGTCACGTTGTCCCGGACGGTGCCCTCGAACAGCCGCTGGTCCTGGTCGACCATGGCCACGGTGGCCGCCCAGAGCCCGTCGTCGACCGCCGTCCGTTCGACGCCGTCCACGGTGACCCGGCCGGTCCACGGCCGGTACAGGCCGGCGACCAGCCGCCCGACCGTCGACTTGCCGCTGCCCGACCGGCCCACCAGGGCGACCCGGGCACCCGGGGGCAGGTCGAGGGTGAACCCGGTCAGCAACGGCTTACCCAACGGGTGGTAGCCGAAGGTGACGTCCTCGATGCGCAGGTGCCCCTCCAGCGGCGTCGCCGGCAGCGGCGGCGGGTCGTCGACCGGCAGCGGGTACCGCTCCACGTCGCGCAGCCGGTTGAGGTCGGCGCTCATGTCCTGCACCCGGGAGCCCAGCGCGGTGAGGTTGCCCAGCGGGCGGTTCATCGCGGCGGCCAGCCCCTGCATGCCGACCAGCACGCCGACGCTCATCGCCTCGGTCACCACCCGGTCGCTGCCCACGCCGAGCAGCACCGCCGTGGTCAGCGCGGCCAGGAACGCGGGCAGGACGGAGAGCACCGCGGTGGGCACCCCCAGCCGCTGCTGGCGGCTGGCGACCGTGGCGTGGCGGGCGGCGAACCGGGCGGCGGCGCGTTCCTCCTCACCACCGGCCTTCACCGTCTCGATCATCTGCACGGTGGTGTAGACGGCGGTGACCAGTTTGCTGCGGTCGGCCTGCAGTCCGGCCACCGCCACCGACCGGGTCGCCGCGACGACCCGCAGCACGGTGACGTTCAGCCCGGCCAGGACCACCGCGCACAGGCCGAGGAGCAGGTCGTACTGGCACAGCAGCGCGCCGTACGCCAGCACCAGGGCGGTGTCGACGACGGTGGTGGCCGCCCGCCGGGTCAGCACCTCGGCGACCATGTCGTTGCCGCGTACCCGCTGGCCGAGGTCGGCGGCCTGGCGTTGGTCGAAGAACGCCGGCGGCAGCCGCAGCAGATGTCGGAAGAAGCGGGCGGCGCTGGCCAGCGCCAGCGCGGTCTCCGCGCGGACGGTCAACCGCTGCTGCAACCAACTGGCCAGGAAGGTCAGCACGGTGGCCACCGCCACCGCCGCGACCAGACCGGCGAAGGCCGCCTGGTCCTCCTGGAGCAGCACCCGGTCGACGAAGACCCGGGCCAGCACCGGGACGGTCAACCCGACCAGGGCGATCAGCAGGCCGAGCAGGAGCATCTGCACGATGGCGGAGCCGGGGCCGCGCCAGCGTTCCACCAGCGCCCGGACCATCCGGTACCGGGTGCCGCCGGGCTGGAACTGCGGCCCGGGACGCATGGTGAGCACGATGCCGGTGAAGGCGCCGTCGAACTCGTCCCACCCCACCGTCCGGGGTCCGGTGGCCGGGTCGTTGATCCAGACCTTGCGGCCCAGCCCCTCCAGCACCACGAAGTGCTCGAAGCGCCAGAACAGCACCGCCGGCAGGGCCACCGTGCGCAGTCCGGCCAAATCCATCTGGAAGCCCTTGGCCTCCATCCCGTACCGGCGGGCGCCCCGCAGCACGGTGGCGGCGGTGGAGCCGTCCCGGCTGACCCCGCAGACCCGGCGCAGCTCCTCCAACGGCACGTGCCGGCCGTGGTGGCCGAGCAGGATGCCCAGCGCGGCGGCCCCGCACTCCACCGCCTCCATCTGGATCAGGGTGGGGGTGCGGACCCGCCGTCGGCGGATCCGGGGTCGCTGCGGTGCCGGGACCACCCCGGTCGTCGGCGCGCTCATCGCCGCAGCAGCCAGTCGACCGGGTGTTCCCGGGCCACGGTGAACCAGGCGGTGACCTCGCTGGCCGAGTTGAGCTGGAACGGTGGCGGGGCCTTGGTCCAGCGCAGTCCGCCGGGGGCGGCCGGATCGGGCTCCAGGGCCACGGTCACCCGTACCACGCTGCCGTTGGCCAGCAACCGCCGGACGTCCTGACCGGTGCCGAGGAAGGCCCGCAGCGACGCCTCGGTCTCCGGGAACGCGCCGACGGTGAGGACCCGCCCGGCCAGGGTGCCGAACACGTTGCGCGGCGCGGCGGCGGCGGCCACCTCGACGGGGACGCCCGGTTGCAGCAGCGGCGCGGCGACCGCGGGGGCGTAGACGACGGCCTGCAACGCGTCCCCGGCGGTGTCCAGGCGCTCCAGGTCGGCCAGGTGGCTGCCGGGGGTGACGATCTCCCCCTCGGACACCAGCCAGGACACCACGTACGCGTCGCCCGGCGCGGTCTCCACCAGGACCTTGCCGGCGACGGTCCGCAGGCTGTAGAGCGGGGTACCCTTCGTGACCCGCTGGTGCGGGGCGGCCCAGACCTTGGTGACCTGGCCGGCCTCCAGCGCGTCGAGGGCGGAGATGCCGTTGGAGTGGATCAGCACCCCGGCCGCCTCGACGGTGCGCGGCACCACCGTGCGGACCGACCAGACCCCGGCCACCACCACGGTGATCACCAGCGCGGCGGTGGCCAGCCAGCTCGGCACGGTGGTCAGCCGGACCGCCCGGTCCAGCTGCTCGGGGGCCTCGAGCTGCTGCAACGCCTGCCGACGGAACTTCACGGCCCGACCGCCCCGGGGGCGACCGTACCGAGCAGGAAGTCGGCCACGCTCGGTTCGACCAGCGGGTCGAGGCCGGACAGCTCGGCGAAGGCGTGCGAGTCGCCGGCACCGAGGGCGCACGGGGCGAGCCCCATGGCGGTGGCGACGAGGTACATCTGGTGGGTCAGCACCCCGGCGTCCTTGAGGATCATGGCGTAGCTCATCCCTTCGTACTTCCACATCAGCCGCTGCACCCGCGCCGTGACCACCAGGACGACCTGCGGCGGTCCGGCCATCGCGCCGGCCGCGCGGGCGTAGCCCAGCAGCCGGTCGGCGGCCGGCGCCCACCCGGCGACCGCCTCCAGCCGGTGGCCGGTGGAGTCGTAGTGGTACAGCCCCGGATCGAGGTCGGCGCACCGGCGTACCAGCGGATACAGCTCCAGCTCGTAGATCCCGCCGCCGCCCGGGTAGGGGCGGCGCCCCACCTGCTGTCCGCCGGACTCCCCGGCCAGCGTCCCGTGCTGGACCCGGTGCAGGAACTCGGCCAGCCGGTCGAGGGTGGGCGGGGCCGCGTCGTCGTGCCGGCGCACGCTGTGCCGGGCCGCGACGACCTGGCTGAACGACGGGTCCGCCTTGGCGATGGTGGCCAGGTCCGGCAGCGGCAGCTCGATGGTCCGTCCACCGTCGTACGGACGCGGCAGCGGCTGCGGGGGGAACCGGTCCCGCAGCCGGTAGGTGCCGCCGACCGGCATCGTGTGCCGGCCCACCCGGGAACGGTGGTGCAGCCGCAGCTCCTCCGGCGACCAGTAGGCCAGCGGCGCGTCCTCGACCTCGGCGGCGTACTCGGCGGCGGTGACCAGGATCCGCGCGGTGACCAGCTCGTCGAGGACCCGGCCGGCGACCTCCGGGGGCACCGCCAGGGACCGGGCCACCGTCTCCGGGCCGACGCCCTGCACCGCCGCGGCCAGCACCGCGCCGAGCGCCGCGTCGACGCAGCCGACGGCGAGGGTGCTCAGCGGCGACGTGGCGACGAGCATGTCGCGCTCGTGTTGCAGGGCGGCGAACCGGGACAGCCGGTAGCGGGCCCCGGGGACGTGCCGCCGGGTCTCCGGCAGGCTGCCCCGGCCCAACCCGGTCGGCAGCAGCTCGAGCAACGGCCGGTCGGCCACCTGTGCCCGCCGCTCCACCCACGAGTGGCTCAGCAGCCGGCGCAGCAGCAGCTGCGCGGGAAGCACCCGGGTCTCCCCCTCCAGGCTGCTGACCAGCCTGCCCACCTCGACGTCGCTGACCCAGCCGGCACCCAGCCGCAGCAGCAGCGCCCGCCGGCTCATCCCCGGCTGCTCCAGCCGCAGCCGGAACCGCCCCTGGCGCAGGGTCGCCGCGCCGTCCTCGTCGAGCACCAGCTCCGCGTCCCGGCGCAGCCGGTACAGGTCCTGCACGGCCGGGCCGGTCAGGGCCGTGCTCACCGCGACCACCGGCCGGTGGCGGCCGCCACTGCGGTCATCGTCGACTCCCCTCGTCCGGCCGGGCCGGGTGGTCCGGTCAGAAGAACACGTTCAACGGGTTGGCCGACCCCTCGTCGTCGGCCGACGGGGTGCGGCCCAATGCGGCCGGGACCTGCCACAGCCGGCCGGGGCCGAGCCGCCGCCAGAAGTGCCGCAGCCCCGGCACCACGACCTTCACCACCGCCAGCTCCACGTCGGGCCGGGACTGGTCGACGACGATCACCTCCAGGCCGGCCCGGTCGGCGATCCGGACGCATCGGCGGACGTCCTCGGCGACGTCCCCGGTGGTCAGGGTCGGATGGTCGGCCAGGGTGCGGGCCGGCCGGGTCGGATCCGGGGTCAGCCAGGGCTGGTCGGCGATCCGGACGGTGCCGAACCAGCGGGCGCTGTCCGGGTCGTCGACGCCGTAGCGCAGCCGCCCGCCGGCCGGGCCGGGCACCGCCGGCAGGAACTGGTTGACCTCGGTCAACGCCCGGCTCAACGCGACCCGCGCGTCGAGGTGCGCGCCGAAGCCGACCAGCACGTCCTCCGACGGGCCGTCGACCCGCCGGGACACCGCGGCGAAGGCGGGGATCCCCAGGTCGGCGGTGAGGTCCAGGGCCCACAGCTCGCGGCCCAGCACGGTGGCGTGGTGGTCGACGCAGGCGGTCGTCCAGGGGTCGGCGAACGAGGCCAGGTCGACCCCGGGCAGCCGGGACCGGTGGTACCACCACAGGGCCACGCTGTCGCGTTCGACGAGTTCGCAGAAGCCCTGGAGGATCGCCTCCGGCAGGTTCGACCCGGCGGCGCAGCCGTTGGAGTCGGCCGAGCAGACCTGCAGCCTGGTCAGCTCCGGGTGGCCGTACCAGCAGTGCGCGGCGGGCAGTTCCCGGGGCGCGTCGCGGGTGAGCGACCAGCCGGTGGTCCAGTCCAGCTCCAGGTCGTCGGGCAGCGGCCGGGGCACCCGGTGCAGGTGGCCGAGGTCCCGGTTGAGCCGGTCGGCGTCGGCGTACTGGCGGTCGGAGTAGAGCAGCAGGTCGCGCAGGTGCACCGCGCGGTCCGGGCCGAGCTGCCGGTAGCTGGCCCGGTGCACCGGGCGGTCGCCGCGCCACACCCCGCACCAGCGCTCCACCGCCTCCCCGATCGCGCTGACCCGCGCCTGGGTGTCGGTGCGACCCTTGCCCCCGCTCTGCCCGCGCAGGTTGCGGCGCAGTCCGGCGAGCTGCCGGGGCTGGGCGAAGTTGTGCCCCGCCGAGTAGGTGTGGGCGATCCCGTTGTCCACGGTTTCCAGGCTGGTCAGCCGGCTGACCACCCCGAGGTACCGGCTGACGTGGTGGGCCAGCGCCCGGTACGTCTCGGCGGGGTCGCGGGTGCGGGAGCCGTCCGCCCGCCCGGGCAGGACACCGGCCGGGGGCAGCGTGATCCGGGGGTCCGCCTTGCCGACCAGGTCCGGGTCGCCGCAGGCGGGGCACTGGGGTTGGCGGACGAGTTGGTGGCTCTCGGTCGTCAGGTCACGGGTGTCCAGGGCGATCATCCGGCCGGTCAGCCGGGGTGAGCGGCCCCGGGTGGCCAGCACCGCGAGGTCGGCGGCGAGCAGTCCGGCCACCGCCAGGGCCGCCCCGGGAACGACCGCGCGGGCGGCCGACGGCACCTCGCCGGCCGGGTCCTGCCCGGTCAGGAACGCCGCCACCTGTTCGTTGGCCTCCCAGCGCTGACGCAGGCAGGCCCAGCAGCCGGTCTCGCCGGGGACCAGGTGCGGGCCGAGGAACACCACGTTGCCGTGCGCCCGCAGCAGCGTCCAGGGCCGCCCGGCGGCCAGGTGCCGGTCGTTGAGGACGGCCAGCGCGGGGTCGAGCATCGACGACGGGGCGACCAGCACGGGATCCCGTCCGGTCGCCGGGTCCGCCTCGGGGGCGTCCGGCCGGGTGACCGTGACGGTGAGGCCCACCGCCCGCAGCGCCTCGGCGATCTCGAACACGGTGGGGGCGCCGAGGTCGACGAGGGTGACCGTGCCGTACCGGGTCCAGTGCCGCCCGGCGGCCGGGTCGACGCCCCGGGCGTCCCAGCCGGCGGCCTCGGCGACGGGGACACCCGCCGGGCCGGAGACGAGCAGGCCGTGGCCGCGCAGCCGGGCCAGGGCGGCGGCGACCGCGGCGACCGGGTGCCGGGCGGCCAGCCGGGCCAGCACGTCGGCCAGCGGCGCGGTGCCGTCGAGCAGGTCGGCCAGGTCGGCCGCCACCGGGTCGTCGATGAGCAGGCTGCGGGTCTCGCCCAGGACGACGAGGTGTCCCTCGGGCAACCGCACCGGCACCTGGTCGGAACGGAAACGCGGATGCCACATGGGTTCCTCCCCGCGCCGGCGTGCCACCGGGGATGTCCGGCGGGATGCCGTCGACAATCACGGCTGCTGTCATCGTCGCCGCTGACCGGCGGTAACCGGACCGATGCCACCGGTTTCAGCCGTCGGCCCGCGGCCCGGCGCGACGGGTCCGGCCAGCGCCGCGGCGGAGACGGCCGGGGCGGTCGCCACGACACCGCCGGGGCAGTTCCGGTCAGCCGGTGGTGACGGTCAGCGCGGTGTCGTTGAGGCCCAGCACCGCGGTGCCGGTGGCCTGCGCCGGCACCAGCAACAGGAACGTCTCGACCCGGGTGACCCGGATGCGCTTGCTCGTGACCGGGGCACGCTTGCCGGTGGAGATCATGTCGGGGCTCTGCGGGACCATCGTCACCGTGGCCGGTCCACCGGGTGTCGGGCTGAGGGTGTCGGTGGCGTATACGGTCAGGAAGGTCAGCGTCCCCTCGGGCACCGTGACCGCGCAGTCCGACCACTCCGCCCGGTCGAGGGTGCGCGCCACCCGCGCCCCGGCACCGGCGAGTTGCTGCTGGTAGACCTCCCAGCCGCCGGCGAACTGGCCGTCGAGCAGCGGGCTCGACGCGACCAGCGCCCGGTTGCCGGTGCTCGCCCCGGTGGTGCGGGCGAACAGTTCCGCGGCGAGTGCCCGCCGGCTCGTCTCGTCCACGGCGGTCCCCCCGGCGGTGGCCGGCCGACCGGCGATGCCCCGGACGGTGACCAGGGCCGGCTGGGTGACCTGGACGTTGTGGCTGAGCTTCCACCGGCCGTCGGCGTCCCGGACGAACTGGCTCACGTCGGTCGGGGCCAGCTCCGCGCCGGCCAGCCGCAGGGTGGCGGTGGCCAGGAAGCAGCCAGGCTCACCCGGCGGTACGGCGAAAGCCGGGTTGACGTGCTGGAACGTCGGCTGCGGGCGCTGGTTGTACTCGGCCCGACGGATCGCCGCGATGCTGACGTCCAGCGACGGGGACACCTCCTGGGTGCGCAGGGTCTGCACGTCACCGGAGACGGACGCGGCCGAGTCGGCCTGGTCGAAGGCGGTGAGCACGAGCGCGGCCCGCTCCGCGTCGAACGCCGCGCCGGACGCGACGACGGTGGGGGTGGCGGCGTCCACCGGCTGGTTGCCGCAACCGGCCAGGACGAGCAGGCTCACCGCGAGCGCGACGGTGGGGCCGCCCACCGGCACCGTCACGGCGCGCGGCTTCCCGACGGATCGTGTGCCCACCATGTCGTTCTCCGTCCGTCGCCGGTTCCGCGGGATTCGCGTCCGATGGATCGAGTATGTGAGCGGGCGACGGTGGGTGCCGGGTGCGGTGCGGCCTCATGGTGCGCCGGGCGGCGGTGGTGCACCGTCCGGTGTCATCCGTGGCGGCGGCGGGTCACCGATCGGTGTCATCGAAGCGGGACACCCAGGCGACCAGACCGGACCGGGACTCCACCCCCGCCTTGCGGTAGATCCGGGTCAGGTGCGCCTCCACCGTGCGGGGGCTGATGTGCAGCCGGCGGCCGATCAGCCGGTTGGTGACGCCGGTGGACGCCAGCCGGGCGATGTGCCACTCCCGGTCGGTCAGCGCGGTCTCGGCGAGTGCCCGGACCGGTCGGGTCAGCCGCAGGCCGACGCGTTCGGTGCCGCAGCGCGCGGCCAGGTCCAACGCCTGTTGCCGGGCCCGCGCGGCGGGACCGCCCTGGTCCACCGCCTCGGCCGCCCGGGCGACCGCGACCAGGGCGAGGCTGTGCCGCAGGGTCATCCCGGCCATCCGGAACCGGTCCGCCGCGGTACGCAGGTACGGCATGGCGGCCGCCACCTCGCCCCGGGCGAGCAGCACCTCCCCGTACGCCGACTCGGCGAAGGCACGCTGCCCGGACAGGTCGATCAGGTCGGCGGCCGCCAGCGCCTCCCGGGCCCGCCGCTCCGCCTCGGCCAGGTCCCCGCCGGCCAGGGCGGCGGCGCAGAGCAGTTCGTGCCACATCGGCCGCAGGGAGGCCTGGAGGCGGGTCAGCCGACCGTCGCCACCGGCGTCGGTGAGCATCTCCACGCAGGTGTCCGGGTCACCGGCGAGCAGCGTCGCGGTGGCCAGCGCGGTCGCCGCGGTACGCCCGGACCAGCTGTCCAGGTCGGTGGCCAGCTCCACCGCGCCGCGGGCCAGGGCGACCGCCCGCTCGTCGTCGCGGGGGCCGCCCCGCCAGGCGGTGGCCTGCGCCTCGAAGGCGAGGGCGAAGCTGAGCAGGGAACGGCTGCCGATCCGGCGGGCGACGATCCCGGCCTCGGTGGTCAGGCCGATCACCGTGCCGAGCTGTCCCCGGTGGTAGGCCACCTGGCTGCGGCCGAGCAGCAGCTGGCAGAGCCCGTCGTCCCGGTGGGCGTCACGGACCAGGGCGATCCCCCGGTCCAGGTGCCGGGTGGCGTCGGTGGGCCGTTCCAGGAACAGCTCGGCCAGCCCGAGCGCCAGCAGACAGTCGGGGTGGTCGCGCAGGTCCCGGTCGGGTAGCGCGTCGACGATCGGCGCACTGGTGGCGACCAGGTCACGGGCCAGGTCGACGGCACCGTCGTGGGCGGCGGCGAGTCCGCGTACCGCGAGCAGGCCGGCCCGGTCGATGCCGCTGGCGTCCCCGTCGGGAGCGTCGCCGGACATCGGCGCGGGATGGCCGGACAGGATGCCGACCGCGCCGAGTTCGGTGGCGAGCTGGTACGTCCCGGCGGACCGGGTCGGCGTGCCGATCAGCTCACGACGGCTGATCGCGGCGGCCTCCGCGTAGTTGCCGAGCAGTCGTTCGACCCGTACCCACTGGGCCACCGCCCGGGCCCGGCGGCCGCCCGGGTCGGCGGGCAGTTCGGGGACGACCTCCCGCAGCAGCGCCCGGCTCTCGGCGAGGTTGCCGGCCTCCCCGGTGATCCGGGCCAGCAGCAGGGTGACGTCGTGGCGGCTGGTCGGCGAACCGGCCGGCGGCCGCAACGCGCGCAGCGCCGTGCGTAACCAGCGCACGGCCAGGTCCGGGGCGTCGCGGCGAATCTCCTGGGCGGCCCGGCAGAGCACCTCGACGTACGGGCCGACCGGCCGGTCGTGGGGCAGGGTGAGCAGCGCCTCGACCTGCGCCACCCGCGCCGCCGGGGGCGCGCCCCGGGCGACCAGCGCGCCCAGCGCCCGGTGCTGGGCCTCGACCCGCCAGGCCGCGTCGGTGTCCTGGCCGACCGCGGCGCGCAGCACCGGGTGCCGGAAGGTGAACCCCGCCGCTGCCGGGGCGGCCCGCAGCAGGTCACGACGGACCAACCGCCAGGCCGCCTCGTTGGCCACCGGCGCCGGCAGCTGCGCCACCTCGGCGAGCAGGTCCACCGGGCAGGGGGCGTCGAACACGGCGGCGGCCCGCAGACACACGGCGTCGACCGACGGCAGACCGGCCCACTCGGCGCGCAGGGTGGCGACCGCCCGGTCGGTCAGCCGGGACGGACCGGGCAGCGGGGTGGCCGCCCGGTCGGCGTCGACCGGCGCGACGTCGGCCAGCGCCGCGAGGTAGCCGGGATTGCCGCCGGCCCGGTCGTGGCGCTCCCCCAGCTCGGTCGGGTCGGACCCCGGGTACAGCTCGACGGTCTCGGCGAGGCTGAGCGACCCCAGCTCGATCCGGTCCCGGCAGCGGTCCGCCGGGGCGGCGGGGTCGGGCGGGCCGAACGGCATGACGGTGGCCGTCTGCCGGGGCCGGTAGACCAGGACCAGCAGCAACGGCGCCGGCACCGGGTAGCGCAGCAGATGGGTCACCAGGCCGGTGGAGGAGGGGTCCGCCCAGTGCAGGTCGTCCAGGACCAGGGCCAGCCCCTCCCGGGCGGCCAGGGTGAGCAGTCGGCGGGCCAGTTGGTAGGTGCGGAACAGGCGCACGTCGAGCGGGCCGGCGTCGCCGGGCACCAGTGCCCCGTCGGCGTCGAGCCCTCCGACGGGCTGTCGTCGCGGCCCGGAGTCGGCGGGATGGAGGGCGCCGAAGGCGTGCCGGAAGACGTGGAACGGGATGTCCCGTTCGGCTTCCGCACAGGTGCCGACGACCCGGGGCAGGGCGGGGCCGCAGCGGTCCAGCGCGGCGTGGACGAGGCGGGTCTTGCCGATTCCCGGGTCGCCGACCACTTCGCACGCCACCTGCCGCCCGGTGTGCGTGCTCTCGGCGTGTGCGGCCTGGATACGCGCGATCTCCGGGCGCCGCCCGACGAATGGTGGGCCGGACAGCGCATTTTCCAGTCCAGCTGCCATCACGCAGATCACGTGCTTTCCCTGCGACACTCCAATGGGGATTGACGGGACTATACCCGGGGGGCGGGAAGACGAGGAACATCGATGTCGGCGGGGTGGCCGAACGATTCGCCCCGATGACCGTACGGATGGCGGAATTGGCCGCTTCGGTGTCACGACGATCCTGGAAACCGATTCCGTCGGCAGTTCGCTTCGGATCGCCGGCTATCACGCCGGATCTGTCGCGGTAATGGTGACCGGTTGTGGATTCTGCTTTTCGCGCGTTTTTCCCGGGTTGGGGATCCGGCGGGACCGGTGGTCAGTTCCACGGGGGCTCCGGGGACCAGGCCCGGCCGGCCGCCGACGGCGGACCCCGGTGCGGGTCGCCGCCGGTACGGCCGCCGGTCAGGGCGTGGGCCGGGCGACCGGCAGCGCGGCGAGCAGCCGCAGCTGCGCGGTCCGCGACTCGTCGATACGCCGGGCCAGGTCGCGCACGACCGGGGAGACGGCCAGCGCCAGGTGGGCACGGGCCAGTTCCGCGGCCTGCCGTTGCTGCGGTGCCAGCACCGCCACCAGAGCGGCGTCGTAACCGGCTGCCGGGGTGCCCCGCAACCGGGCCACCGGGTCGGCGTCGCCGGTCGGCCCGGGGTGCTCGTGCCGGTGCCCGCCGGATTCCGGGTCGGCGGCCCGGATCCACTCGCGGGCGCGGGCCACCTCGTCGGCCTCGGTCGCCTCCACCGCCGCGACGAGGGTCCGCAGTGCCGGCTGACGGATCCGTTCCGGGGCGACCCGCAGGATGGCCAGGGTGCGGTCCTGGTGGGCCGTCATGGTGTGCAGGAACACCAGGTCGAGCCCGCTGACCGCAGCCGGTGGCCCCGATCCGGTCGCGGCCGGGTGCGGCGGGTCGACCGGGCGGGTGGCGGCAGCGCACCCGGCGAGCGACAGGCTCACCACGACCAGCGCGACGGCCAGGCACCGCACCGGCGCCGACGGTCGCACCGCCGCCGGACGGGGCGCGACGGCGGGCGGTCCACACGCCCCGACGGTCGCCCGTCGCGAGCCCCTACCGGCCCCGCCCGACCCACCCCGTCCCCGCTCGACGACTCTCATCGGTGCGGCCGGGTCAGACCTGGGTCCACAGGGCGGGCACGTAGGGGGGCTCCCAACCGGGGAGGGCGGTGTGCGCCTGCCGGCACCGGTAGCCCACCCCCTGGTAGGTGACCAGGTCACCGACCTGGTAGCTGCGGCCGGCGGTCCAGGTGCCGCCGGCGGTCGGCGCACCGGTCGGGGTGGCCGGCGGCGGGGTGGCGGTGCGGGTCGGCGTCGGGGTGGGGGTGGGGGTGGGGGTACGGGTCGGCGTCGCGGTGGGGCTCGGGGTCGGTCCACCCCCGCCGATCTGCACGTCCACGCAGGAGTAGAAGGCGTTGGCGGTGTCGGAGATGTTCCAGACGGCGAGGATCTTCTGTCGACCGGAGAAGCCGGCCAGGCTGACGGTGTGCGCCACGGTGGCCTCGGGCTGCCGACCACCCCCGTCGACGATCCCGACCCGGGTGCCGCCGATGAAGTACTCCCAGTTGCGGGTGGCGTGCCGGGCGGTGTTCACCCAGGTGAAGGTGACCGTGCTGCCGACCGACGTGGCCGGCCAGCCCCGGGCGTCGTCGTCGAGGACCGCGAACTGGGTGATCCCGGCGCTGCAACTCCGCAGCCCCTTCACCCCTTCGACGCTCTGCGGCTCGTACCGGATCTGGCCGCAGTCCGGCACCTTCCCCTGGGCGCAGAGCGCCTGGCGGCTGGGTGGGGCGGAGACGTAGCCGTGGGCCTGGGCCGGCAGCGCGAGGCCCAGCGAGGTGACGACGGCCCCCGTCGCCACCAGGGGGACGGTGATGGTTCGACGCATGGCGTACTCCTCGACGGTCGAGCCGGTCCGGACGGGCTCGGTGGACTCCGGTGGGCCCGGGCCGTCCGACGACCCCGCACCCGGTCGGATCGGATCCACCTCGGGACGATTGCCATCACGGTAAATTAAAGTTTGTTAACAGTAAAGCGTCCTTACGATTTTTCTCCGCATGCCGGTGGACGGCCTGAGCCGACGCCTCGGGACGGCGCCGAGCCGGATCGACGTCGCCCGGCCCGCCGTGGCCGAGCACCGTCGCTGGCTCGGCCGCCCGGGACGGCGGCCGGGCCTAGCCGTCGGGACGCAGCAGACAGCGCGGATCCTGCACCGTCGTCGGCCGTTGCCGGCGGGCCAACGCCTTGAGCAACGACTCCCGCAGCGGCAGGCCGAACAGCTCCGCCGAGTCGCCCGGCAGGTCGACCAGACTGGGGCAGGACACCCGCGACCTGATGACGTCGTTGGCGACGATCTCCACCCCGCCCCGGTCGGACAGTACGGTGGTCGCCTCGTCGTCCGTCGAGACGACGTACCCGCGTAACTGGCGGGTCGGCGGGTCGGTGTCCGGATCGTTCGGGGCCGGTGACCCCGACGGGGCGGGGGTGGGCGGCGCGGCCGTCGGCACGGCCACCTGGATCGCGGTGGACGGCAGGATCGGCGTGCTCACCACCGCGTACAGCACGCCCAGCGTGAGAAGGACGGCCAGCAGGGCCGCAGCCCGGACGAAGGCGGCCACCTGCCCCGGACGCAACGGCCCGGTGGCACGGGTGAGCAGCAGTACGGCCGGCCAACCGGCGATCAGGGCGAGCGCCTGCTCCCCCTCGGCGAGAGCCGCCCCGACGGCCGCCCCGACGACTGCGGCGTAGAGCAGCAGGCCCACCGCCACCCAGCCGCGACCCGGCCGGCGGCCACCGACCCGGCCGGCGGCCCCGCGCCGACCGACGACCCGCAGCGCCAACGCCCAGGCCGGGACGAACACCAGCGGGGTACTGGCCGCGGCGGCCAGAATGCTGCCCCACACCGCCCATCCCGGTGCCCGGTCCGTCCAGCGGGCCACCGCGTACCGGTCCCGCAGCCGCCGCCGGTCGGCGCCGTCGACCGCCGCCCCGAGCACCACCGCGCCGATGATGAAGACCAGGGCGGGCAGAGCGGGGAAGACCCACACCACGGAGAGGCTCACCGCGGCGAGGAAATTGATCGGGTTGATGCTCTGCGCCAGCATCAGGGTGAACTGGCGGTCACCACCGGACTGGATCCACAGGTACAGCGCGGAGACCGCGACCGGCACCCCGACCAGCAGCGACCACACCCCCGGCGCGGCGCCGCCCGGCCCCGGCTCGCCCGCCGGGGTACCCCCGACGCGGGCCGGCCGGCGGGTGACCGTCCGCCCCGACGTGCGGCGGCGTCGCCGGTGTGCCAGCGTCCGCCCCCGGCGGGACCTCCCCGCCACCACGGGCGACACCGCCGCCGGCAGGCCGACGATCCCACCCGTGCCGTCCTGCCCGTCACTGCCGTCGCGCAGCAGCCGCCCCGGCGCGTACGGCTGCGAGCCGGCGAACCCCGCCTTGCGCAGGGTGGCGTCCATCGCCTTCTCCCAGGCCCCGGACTTCTTCTTCCGCAGGCTGGCCACCAGGAACGAGTCGACCAGAGCCTTCAGCGCGGGATCGTCGCGGGCCACCCCGATGCCGTACGCGATCGTCGCCATGCCGGGGAACGGGACCACCTTCCACCCCCGTCCCGCGGCCCAGACCAGACCACGCAGCAGGATCTCGTCACCGACCACCGCGTCGGCCCGGTCGGCGCTGACGGCGGCGAGGCAGCGCCGCAGATCCGGGGCGAGCAGCAGCGGGTGCCCCGACCGGGCGGCGTCGGCCGCGGCGGCGGAGCCCGGCACCACGCACAGGCGACCCGGCTCCGAGCCGGGTGGCCAGCCGGTACGGGTGGCCATCACGGTCTCGCCGATCAGGTAGGGGCCGGCGAACTCGACGACCCGTTGCCGCTCCGCGGTGATCACCAGGCCGCCGAGGAGGACGTCGACCCGACCCGAGGTCAACGCGTCCAGCCGCTCCGTCGACTCCAGCGGCACGAACTCGGCGGACACCCCGATCGACCGGGCCAGGAAGGTGGCCAGGCTGGCGTCGAAGCCGGTGAACTGCTTCTGGGCGTCCGGGTCCGTGGTGCCCGGGTCCTTGACCGGCGTGCTCAGCAGCGGTTGGTCGGCCAACACCCCCACCCGCAGCTCGCGACCGGCGATCGAGGACCGCCGCAGGTAGTCCGCGATGGTGGGGCTCTTCGACGCGACCAGGGAGAACGCG
This sequence comes from Micromonospora sp. WMMD714, assembly GCF_029581315.1. Lineage (NCBI taxonomy): Bacteria > Bacillati > Actinomycetota > Actinomycetes > Micromonosporales > Micromonosporaceae > Micromonospora > Micromonospora sp. WMMD714. The sequence goes on along the minus strand of NZ_CP120744.1, from coordinate 5,183,331 downwards.
GCGGTGGAGACGGCCACCAGCGCCAGGGCGAGGAACGGACCGGTGCCGCGCCACGGATCCACCCGGCCAGGTACCCGGCCGGGCAGACGGCGGACGCGCAGACGCATGGCACCATCCCGGCGGGTGACGAGCGGCAGCGGACCGGCCGCGATCGGTTCTCCGAACCTGTCCACATCGGAGTCCTCAGTCAGATCATCAGGCGGTCGATCCGCCCGCATCCCCCGGTCGGCCACACCGGCTGTCGGCAACCGGACCCGGTCGCACCGGTCGTCCTCCCCGGCGGCAGCGCACCGCCACCGGCCGGTCGCACGGCGTCCGGCCCGGACCCGGTGTCCGACCGGCCGGGCAGGGGCAACGGTCCGCCGGGTTCCGACCGGCAACCAGCCGCGCGGTCGGGTGGCCGGGCCGGCGCATGCCGACGGTCAGGGCCGGTCGAGGGCGTCGACCACGGTGGTCACCACGTCGGCGAGCAGCCGCTCGTCCAGTGGCTCCGCCACCGCGACCACCGAGACGGCGACCAGGTTGTGCCCGACCCGCACCAGGACGAGGGCGCTGGCGCCGGTGATCCGGCTCCGACCACTGCCGACCGTCAGGGCGTAGTCGACCCGCCAGGACTGTTCGCCCAGCGCGGGGGCGGGCCGACCCCCGACGGTGAACCGCACCCCGCCGGCGGTGAACCGTCGACAGGCGGTCCGGGCGGCCCCGGCGGCGGCGAACACGGCCCCGGGCACCGGCTCGGCGTACGAGGTGACGTCGACGGCCACCGTGGTCGAGGCGATGCCGAGCCGGCCGGGCGGGGTGGCGTACCTGACCTCGCCCCGGGCCCGTTCCCCCGGCCGGAGCCGGTCGAGGTATCCGCTGCGGGCCAGGGGGCGGCAGTCGGCGGGCTCGATCGGGTCGTCGCCCTCGGGGGTGACCGGTCGGGTCACCCAGGACCCCGGCAGCGCCGACCGGGCGGCCCGGCTGACGGCCCGCGCCTCGGCGGTGGTGAGCCGCCTTCCCGGGACGGACGAGGTGCCGGACGCCGGGCCGGCGGCAGTCGGCCGGCCGGTCGGCGTCCCGCCCGGCGAGGTCGGCAGGGCCGGCGGGGCCGCCGCGGTCGGCTGGGACCGGGGCACGGACGGGGTGCCGGCCGCCGGCAGCGGCACCCGGGTGCCGGGCACCCCCGGCCCGAGCACCAGCAGCGTCAGCGTCAGCGTCAGCGTCAGCGTGGTCAGCGCCACCACCGGCGGCAACGCCCGTGCCGGCACCGGCCACCGGCGGCGGTCGACCCGGCCGGGCCGGGCCAGCAGCAGGAACGGCACCCCGAGGGCGGTCAGGTACAGCAGCCAGACCAACGGGTTGCCCACGGTCAGCCGGAACGCCGGTCCGTCGGCGGAGCGGCCGGCCAGCACCGCGTCGAGGTACTGGAGCAGCGCGGACCCGAGGGTCGTCGCCACCGCGGCGGGCAACGCCCGGCCGAGCCGGTCCGCCATGCCCCAGGTGATCGGGCTGGACCCGGCCGGGACGGCCCCGGAGGCGGTGTCGTCGGTCGAGGAGGCGGTGTCGGGTGAGGAGTCGGTGGCTGCGGGGCCGGGGTCGGTCGCGGACCCGGCCGCAGTGCCCGCGCCGGTCCCTGATTGCGGGCGGGTCGCGGTCGCCAGCAGGACGACCCCGCCGGCCAGGGCGGTGAGCAGCCAGCGGGCCTGCGCGTCGGCCACCGCCTCGTCGAGGCTGCCGGGCGGGGCGAGCCGGAGCTGCCCGACGGCACCACCCGTGCAGACCAGCACGGCGACCGCGACCACCCGGACCCGCGTCGACCGGGCCACCCGACGGACCCTGGTGACGGCGGACCGGCGGCCGTTCGGCGGCCCGCCGGTCGGCCGACGCCCGGTCAGGCCCCGCAGGGCGAGCAGCGCCGGCAGCCCGAGGGCGGGCAGCAGCCAGCCGGTGGCGGGCAGGTCGTAGGCCAGCCAGCTCCGGACCAGGTCGGGATCGTGCCATAGCGGAGGGAGCCCGGGTACCGGCCACAGCACCGCGACCGTCACGCCGAGGGCGCTCGCGTACCCGGCGAACCACCACCGGGCACCCGACCGGGCCAGTGCCGCCGCGACGAGCACGCAGAGCCCGACCGCGCCGGCACCGAGCACCGCCGTCACCACGGCGAAGGCCAGGCTCGCGGTGGCCCCCCGGTCGAGGAAGAGGTCAGCGCCGCCGGGCAGGGGCAGCCAGGCGGTGCCGAGGGTCGCCACGAACAGGCCGACGCCCGTGCCGGCGACCGGTCGCCACCAGCCGACCGTCGTCCCGGACCGGCGGGCCGCGGCCGCCCGGCGGCGCAGCGACGGCAACAGCCCGCCGACGATCAACACCGCGCCGACCCAGACGTCGACCAGCCGGGGCAGCCAGCCCAGCGCCGGATAGTGCCCGTTCATGACGAGTTCGTGGACGGCGGCCATGGTCACCACCGCCACCGCGCCGACCGCCACCCCCTGGACCAGCTCGCCGGCCCGCCGGTCGGCCGGCTCCCGCAGCGAGCGGATCCGTTCCGCCGCGGTCGGATGCCGGGCGAACAACCGATGCCACAGCGCCGGCGACCGCCGGCCGACGCCGACGCCGGAGCCGACGCCGACGCCGGAGCGCAGCAGGGCGGTCAGCGACCCGGCCGGGCCGCCGGCCGCCGCGTACCGGTCCGCGGCACGTTCGCGCGCCCGCAACAGCGCCGCCGCCAGCACGGCGACCAGGCCGGCCAGCAGCCCGGCCCGCAGGAACGCACCGGCGACGACCGCGTTAGGTCCGAACGCGCCGATCTCCAGCAGGCCGCCGACGGCGACCGCCGGCAGCGGCAGCCAGACGAGGGCCCGGACGGCGGCCACCCACGTCACGTCCCGCGCCCGGACGTGCGCCAGTTCGTGCCGCACCACCGGCTCGAACCGGTGCGGATCCCGGTACGCCACGGCGAGCCCGACCGGGAGGACGACGATCGGCCGCCGGCCGACGAGACCGACGGTGAAAGCCTGCCGGACCGGTGGGCCGGCGATCAGCAGGCGCGGCCGGTCCCGGCCGGTCAGGTGCTCGGCGGCGCAGAGCGCGCCGAACCGCCGCGCCGCCGCCTCGACGGTGAAGCGGCCACGATGGCGGCGCAGTCGCCACAGGTCGACCGCCGGCACCGCCACCAGCAGCACCGCCGCGCCGGCCAGCACGACGGCGACCGCGACGAGCAGCACCAGTGCCCGCTGGCGGGCCGGTGCGGCCAGGCAGTCGGTGAACCCGGGCGGCACCGGGTTCGCGGCGGTCGCCCCGAAGGCCCGCTCACAGGCGGCGAAGGCCACCGCCCAGGGCAGGCTGCGGGACCGGTCGGCGAGGAAGTACAGGTCTCCCGCACCGACGCCGACCGCACCGAGGGCCGCCACCACGAGCAGGTACCACCAGCCCAGCCGTTCCGGTGCGGCACCGGGATCCCGGCGGAACGCACCGACCGGCCCGGCGTCGACGGACCCCGCCCCGGATGCCCCGGCCGGGTCGGTGGCGGTCATCCGGCCGGAGAGGGCGGTCGGGTGTCGGCCGGGTCGGTGGCGGTCATCTCACCACACCGCCCACAGGGGACGGTCGGGTTGCCGGCCGGCTCGGTCACCGGTCGTCCGACGTGACCGTCGCGCCGACCGCGGCGTCGGCGAGCAGGTCGGCCGCCTCCGGGGTCAGACCCAGCGCGAGCGCGTGTCGCCGGCACGCCGCCCGCAGCCGGGCCGCCTGCTCGGCGGTCAGCTCCAGCGGCTCCGTCGGCGTCGGCGCCGCGGCGTCGGCCTGCCGTACGGCGGGCGGGGCGTCGACGGCCTGCCGTGCGGCAGGAGGGGCGGTGTCTGGCTGTGGCGCGGCGGACGCCGGGTGGTCCGCCGGCCCATCGGCCGCGGGGGTCGACCCCGAGCCGGCCGGCGGCGTCGGATCGGCCCGTCGGCGGCGGCGACGCCAACCGGCGCGGATCCCGGCCCCGATCCCGGTCGCCCCGAGGACGAGCACCTCGCTGCTGGCGGCGGCGACCGCCTGGAGGAACAGTTCGCTGACCAGTGAGGTGTCGATGCCGAACCCGACCGCGCTGCCCGGTGCCCGGGAGGTGCGGGCGGGACGTGCGCCGCCGGTACGCCAGTCGACGGCGACCGTGTCGAAGACCTCCAGCTCCTCGGGTGCGTACCGGGTCACGGCCGTCCGGGCGGCGTCGACGACGAGGACGGCGAACTGCGGGGGAAGATCGGGCACCAGTCCATCTTCGCGCTGCCGGGCAAGCCGACAGCAGCCGACGGTCAGGAATCGGTCAGCCGGCGGGGCGGGACGGGCCGGGCAGCGCGACGGGCCGAAGTCAGGCGGTCGGGCGGGTCGGGTCAGGCGAGGCGGGACGCGTCGGGCGGGACGGCGAGGCGGCGGGGCGGATCAGTCGGGTGGGGGCACCAGCACGATGCGGCCGGCGGCAGTGCCGGCCCGCTGGTCGGCCCAGGCCTCCGCCGCCTCGGCCAACGGCCGTACCTGGTGGGCGACGGTCAGCCGGCCGGCGGCGGCGTGCCCGGCCACCTGGGTGATCGCCGTCGCGCGTTCGGCGGCGGTCAGCTCGTTGTTGGTGTAGCCCAGGATCCGCAGCGATCCGCCGCGCAGGGTCGCCGAGTCGATCGGCGCGGTCGGCGCGGCCGAGCCACCGAGGTTGACCAGCCGCCCGCCCGGGGCCAGGGCGCGCAGGGCCGCCGCCGCCGGCACCCCGAACAGGGGGTCCAGCACCAGGTCCACCGGGCCGTCGGCGGCCTGCCGGAAACGCCGGGCCAGGGTCTCCGGCTCGTCGTCGGCGGTGAGCCGGACCACCGCGTCCGCGCCGGACCGGCGCGCGGAGTAGACGGCGGCATCGGACCGGCAGGCGGCCACCACCCGCCCCGCCCCGGCGAGCCGGGCGAGCTGCACCGCCGCCTGGCCGACCGCGCCACCGGCGGCCAGCACCAGCACCACCTCGCCGGGGCGCAGGCCACCGCGCAGGGTCAATGCCGCCCACGCGGCGACCGCCGAGAGCCCGAGGGCCGCCACCAGCCGGTGGTCGGCCCCCGGTGGCAGGGGCACCGGGTCGGTCGCGGGGACCACCGCGTACCCGGCCAGGCTGCCGTCGCCGGGGGCCATCCCGGCCCGGGTCGGGAACCAGACCGGGGTGCCGTCGTCCAGGGTGCCGACGCCCTGCACGCCGGGGACGTACGGCAGGGCCGGGGCGCCCAGGTAGGAGGTACCCGAGGCGCAGAGCAGGTCCAGCGGGGTCAGCGGCGCGGCGGTGACCCGTACCGACACCTCGCCCTCGGCCGGGACCGGGCGGGGGCGCTCGACCACGACGGGCGGCTCGCCGTGACCGGTGACGACGACGGCGGGCATCGACGCCGCAGCGGGCACCGGCGCACCGTCCGGGCCGGCGGTCGGCGATGCGGCAGCGGGACCGGCGGTCCCCGGCGCGGCAGCGGGACCGGCCGTCGGCGGCGTGTCGGCGGGGTCGGCGGTCATCAGGTGGCGATGTCGGGGTAGGGCAGCGAGAAGTGGGCCAGCCGCAGGCCGTACTGCTTCTGGTAGGCCATCGGTTCGGGGTGGTCCCGCTCGAACATGGCGATGAACAGGGTCAGGGTCAGGAACGGGTGCGCGCCGAGGGCGAACAGCCGGACGTGGTCGTGGCTGGCCAGCGCGTCGCGTTCCTCGTCGGTGAAGCGCAGCCAGGTGCTCGCCTCACCGGCGGTGCAGTTGAGCACGGCGTTGGCACGTTCGGCCTCCCACCAGGTCACCGTGCCCAGCGGGTCGGTGCGGTAGCGCTCGACCAGCTCCGGGTCGCGGTCGACGGTGTAGAGGAACTTGTCGACCAGGTAGCGGCTCATGCCGGCGCTCCGTTCGGGTACCAGGTGAAGTACGCCTCCATGGTGTGGAACAGGTCCAGGGTGTCCACGTGGTCGGCCTTGGCGCCCGCGCCGGCCACCCCCATCATCAGCATGAAGTCCATGAAGCCGTGGGTGGCGTTGCCGGGGGCGTGCAGGCTGTCCAGGGTCACCTCGGACAGGCAGCCGTCGAGGTCCCCGTTGGCGATCCACTCCACCGCCCGGCGGTCGAACTCCGGGTCCGGACCCTGCGGGCCGAACTGACGCGGCCCGCCCAGCTCCAGCGACAGGTGGCCGGTGCCGATGACGGCCACCCGCAGGTGGCTGGGCCAGCTCTCGACGATCTCCCGGATGGCCGCGCCGAGCTGGACGAACCGTTTCGGCTGCGGCAGCGGCGGGGCGAAGATGTTGGTGTAGATCGGCACGATCGGCAGGTCCGCCTCGGGCCGCAGCGTGATGATCGGGCAGGTGATGCTGTGGTCGATCCGCAGCTCGTTGCTGAAGGCCAGGTCGAACCCGGCGTCCAGGCCGGCGCGCAGCACGTGGGCCGACAGGTCCTCCTGGCCGCGCAGCAGCATCCGGGGCAGGCCGAACTCGCGCTCCTCGTTGTACCAGTTGGCGTCGTAGAACGGGGCCTTGCCGACCAGGAACTGTGGCATGTTGTCCAGCCAGAGCTGGTGGAAGTGGTCGGAGCCGACCATCACCAGCACGTCCGGCCTCGCCCGGGTGAGGGTCTCCCGGAAGGCGAGGATCTTGCGGGCCCACTCGTCGGCGAACGGGGGCCGGTCCTCGCCGGTGGCCGTGGTGGCGCGGTAGTAGAACGGATGGTGGGTGGAGGCGATGACCGCGACGACCTGGGCCATGGCCGCTCCTCTCGCAGACGGTGGAGGTGGTGGGGGGATCAGTCGGCGTCGTCCGGCACGTACCGGGCGTTGCGGTCGACGGTCTGGTAGATGTCCATGCCGAGCGGGCGGCGGCGCTCCTCGGCGAGGTGGCCGAGCAGGCCGGCGGTCCGGGCCAGCAGGGCGAAGCCGCGCAGCAGGTCGATCGGCAGGCCGAGGTCGGCCAGGGCCGCGCCGCACACCCCCGCCCCGTTGAGCGGCAGGGTGCGGCCGAGCACCTGCGGGTGGACCCTGCCGATCGCCTCGAACAGCCGCAGGTGCGGCCCGCGCAGGCCCTCCTGCTCGGCGATCGCGATCAGCACCGGGGTGCGCGGGTCGGTCTCCTTGTGCACCGGGTGGCCGAGGCCCGGCACCAGGCGCTTGGCGGCGCGGGCGGCGCGTACCGCGTCCAGGGCGACGGCGTCCCAGCCGGCGTCGTCGGTGGGCGCCTCGGTGAGCCCGGCGAGGGTGTCGGCGAGGAACCGGCCGCAGTCCTCGGTGACACCGAGGAAGCGGGAGCCGCCGCCGAGCAGGCCGGCGGCGATCGCGCCCTGCAACGCCTCCGGCGCGCTGAGGTAGGTCAACCGGGCCGCGATCGCGGTGGGGGTGAAGCCGTGGTCGGCCAGGGCCACCAGGACGGTCTCGAAGACGCGCACCTCGCCGGGGCCGGGGCGACGCCCGGCGACCAGCCAGAACGCCAGTTCGCCGAAGCCCACCCGGCCCATCAGGTCGCCGGCCAGGTCCTGGCCGAGCAGCCGGATGGTGGTCGGGTCGGAGGTGCCGATCGAGGTCGGGAAGTCTAGCTGCCGGTCAGCCACGCGCGGATCTCCTCGCCGTGTTCGTCGAGCGCGGGCGGCGGGGTGCCGTACCGCGCGGGGGTGTCCGAAAGGGTGATCGGGTGCCGGATGCCGGGCACCGCGGCGGCGCCCTCGCCGACGGTGACCACCGGGTCCAGCCCGAGGCGTTCGGCGAGGGCGACCCCGCCGTCGATGGTGTTGATCGGGGCGCAGGGCACCCCGGCGGCCATCAGGTCGGTGAACCACTCGTCGCGGGTACGCCGGCGCAGCCGCTCGACCAGCAGCGGGCGCAGCTCCTCCCGGTTGGCGGTGCGGTCCTGGTTGCGGGTGAACCGGGGGTCGTCGACCAGCTCCGGCAGGTCGAGCACCTGGCAGAGCCGGCGGAACTGCCCGTCGTTGCCGGCGATGACGATCAGCTCGCCGTCGGCGACCGGCAGCGGCTCGTACGGGAAGAGGCTGGGGTGGGCGTTGCCCATCCGGAACGGCACCACCCCGCCCGCGACGTAGCCGCTGCTGTGGTTGACCAGGCCGGACAGCGCCGAGGAGAGCAGGTTGACCTCGACGTGCTGGCCGCGCCCCGAGTCGTGCCGGTGGTGCAGGGCGGCGAGGATGCCGATCGACGCGTGCAGCCCGGCCATCACGTCGAACACGGAGATGCCGGCGCGGTAGGGCGGGCCGTCGGGGTCGCCGGTGAGGCTCATCAGCCCGGAGATCGCCTGCACCATCAGGTCGTAGCCGGGGTAGCCCGCGCCCGCGCCGGTGCCAAACCCGCTGATCGAGGCGTAGACCACCCGGGGGTTGCCGGCGGCGACGGTGTCGTAGTCCAGCGCGAAGCGGCGCAGCCCGCCGGGCTTGAAGTTCTCGATCAGGACGTCGGCCCGCGCGGCCAGCTTGTGCGCCACGGCGAGGTCGTCGGGGTCCTTCAGGTCGAGGGCGATGGACCGTTTGTTGCGGTTGATGCCCAGGTAGTAGGTGGATACGTCGTTGCGGACCGGGGGCATCCAGGTGCGGGTGTCGTCGCCGCCCGGCCCCTCCACCTTGATCACCTCGGCGCCGAGGTCGGCCAGCAGCATGGTGGCGTACGGCCCGGCGAGGATGCGGGAGAAGTCGGCCACCACGACGCCGTGCAGCGGGCCGGTCCGCCCCGGTGTCTCCTCCGCCATGCCCCACCCCTCTCGTTGACCGCCAGACGGACGAGTGTCCGCTCGATCAGTTTCCCGATGACTCTATGAGACGTCAACACCTCGGCTAAATTCTCGGGAAACTCCCAGGTCCACGCATTAGAAAGCAACCGGAGACACGACGGCAACGTGGTCTTGACATGGCCGGTGACCGGGAACACACTGGCGAAACCTGAAATGACCGTACAGCGGACAAGCGTCCGCTGAGCACCCCGGAACGGAAGTGGCGGCGATGAGTGCGAACGAGGGTCGGACACCGGCGGCGGGCCAACCGGTGGTGTTCCGCAACGGCCTGGTGCTGACCATGGACGACACCCACACGGTGCTCCCCCGCGCCGACGTGCTGGTGATCGGCGACCGGATCGCCGCCGTCGGCGCGGAGCTGGCGGTGCCGGAGGGCACCCGGGAGATCGACGCGGCCGGCGGCATCGTCATGCCCGGCATGATCGACACCCACCGGCACATGTGGCAGACCGCGATGCGCGGCTACGGCGCCGACTGGACGCTCACCCAGTACTTCGTCTGGTACTACCTGGAGTCCGGCAAGCTGTTCCGCCCCGAGGACGTCCACGCCGGCAACCTGCTCGCCGCCATCGAGGCGATCGACGCCGGGGTCACCACCACCGTGGACTGGTCACACGGCCTGCAGACCCCGCAGCACGCCGACGCCGCCGTCGACGCCCTGGAGGCGGTGCCCGGCCGGTTCGTGCTCGCCTACGGCAACCTGCAGCAGGGGCCGTGGGAGTGGGCCACCACCCCCGAGTTCCGCGACTTCGTCACCCGCCGCATCCACGGCCGGGGCGACCGGCTCGGCTTCCAGATGGCCTTCGACGTCACCGGCGACCCGGCCTTCCCCGAGCGGGCCGCCTTCGAGGTGGCCCGGGACCTCGGCGTGCCGGTCACCACCCACGCCGGGGTGTGGGGGGCCACCAACGACGACGGCATCCGGCTGATGCACGAGCACGGCTTCATGACCGACTCGACCGTCTACGTGCACGCCGCCACCCTCAACCGCGACTCGTACCACCGGATCGCGGCCACCGGCGGCTCGGTCTCGGTCTCCACCGAGAGCGAGCAGAGCGCCGGCCAGGGCTACCCGCCCACCTGGCAGCTGCGCCACCACGACATCCCGGTCTCGCTGTCCATGGACACCAGCGTCTGGTGGAGCGGGGACCTGTTCTCCGCGATGCGCGCCACGCTGAGCGCCGACCGGTCCCGGGAGCACCTCGAGGCGCACGGTCGACAGGAGACCGTCACCCACTGCCACCTGCGCGCCGAGCAGGTGGTGGAGTGGGCCACCCGGGGCGGCGCCCGGGCGCTCGGCCTCGACCACCTCGTCGGCGCCCTCACCCCGGGCCGCAAGGCGGACGTGGTGCTGATCAAGAACGACCGGTCGCCGGTGATGTTCCCGATCCTGCACCCCTACGGCCACGTGGTGTTCCAGGCCCAGCGCGGCGACGTGCACACCGTGCTGATCGACGGCCGCCTGGTCAAGCACGAGCACCGGCTGGTCGGCGTCGACCTGGCCGCCGCCCGCACCGCGGTCGGCCGCACCGTCGAACACCTCACCGCCACCATGGGCGTCGACGCCTGGGAGAAGGGGATGAACCCGGACGTCCCCGAGACGGCGGTGCTGGACAACCCGTACACCTACACCCAGTGGGACGCCGGCTCGGCGCAGTGGAAACAATAGCCGTCCGACGCCCGGCGGGTGACCACCCGCCGGGCCGGGGCAGCCAGCGAAGGGACTCCATGGGGCGCGAGACCGGATCCGACTTCATCGAGGCGCTGGCGCGCGGCCTCGACGTGCTGCGCTGCTTCCGTCCGGGCCAGCCGACGATGACGCTCAGCGAGATCGCGGCGGTGACCGGCCTGGCCCGCCCCACCGTGCGGCGCATCCTGCTCACCCTGGAGGAGCTGGGCTACGTCCGGGCCGCCGACCGGGGTTTCGCGCTCACCCCCCGGGTGCTGGAGCTGGGCGTGGCGTACGTCAACTCGCTGGGCATCTGGGACGTCGCGCGCCCGCACATGCGGCAGCTGGTCACCGAGACCGGCGAGTCGACCTCGCTGGCCCAGCTCGACGGCAGCGACATCGTCTACGTGTCCCGGGTGGCGGTGCCCAAGATCGTCACGCTCGCGGTGACCATCGGCACCCGCTTCCCGGCCGTGGCCACCTCGATGGGCAAGGTGCTGCTGGCCGCCCTCACCCCGGCGGAACTCACCGCCGTACTGGCCGTCCCGGGCCGCTCCGGCATCGACGCCCGCTGGCGGCCGGACCGCGACGAGCTGGACCGGGAGCTGCGCGAGGTGCGGGCGCGCGGCTGGGCCCTGGCCGACCAGGACCTGGCCGCCGGCATCCGGTCGGTCGCCACCGGGGTCCGCGACGGCGACGGCCGGGTGGTGGCCGCGCTCAACGTCACGGTGCACGCCGCGGAGACCTCGCTGGAGCGGCTCACCGACGAGCACCTGCCCCGCCTGCTGCGCACCGCCGCCGAGATCAGCCGGGACTGGGCCCGGCTCGACACCGTGCCGATGACCGTGCAGCCACCAGCGGGCCGCCCGGACTGAGCCGGGACACAGCGGAAAGCGGCGGGGACGCGACGGAGAGCGGCGGGACGGGAAACGGCCGGGCTCAGGCGGGCGGCGGGGCTCAGGCGGACGGCGGGCGGCCCGTCGCGGGCGGGCCGTCGGCGATGGCGGGGAAGACCTGCTCCACGATGGTCAGCAGGGTGGCGGTCAGCAGCAGGTGCACCTGGGAGCGGTCCAGGGTGCCCCGCTGGAGCCACTCCCGGGCGGTCGACGTGGCCAGCCCGCCGTACGCCCGGATCATGCCGCGCAGCTCCGTGCGGTGGGCGGTCACGTCGGCCAGCCCCACCGCGACGAGCACGCTGTCCGCCGCGACCTCCTCGGCCCCGGTCAGCACCAGGGCGACGTCCGGGTCGTGGCCCATCCCCCCGGCGGTCACCGCGGCCAGCCAGGAGCTGCGGTGCCGGGACACCACGTCGAGGAACCAGGTGACGCTGGCGTCGACCCGGGTCCGCAGGTCCCCGGCGGGCAGCCCCGCGACGGCCACCTCGGGGACGGTCACCATCACCCGGATGACCTCCAGGTAGAGCTGCTTCTTGGTGCCGAAGTAGTGGTTGACCAGGCCCCGCGCCACCCCGGCCGCGCGGGCGATGTCGGTGGTCGACACGTCCGCGTAGGGGCGCTCGCCGAACAGCCGGACCGCGCAGGCGAGGATCTGGCCCCGCCGGGCGTCGGGCTCCAGCCGCCGTCGCCGGGGTGCGGTGTCAACGCTCACCCACCGACCCTACCGGCCGCCCGGCGGGGCGGATTCCGGGTCGGGGCGGTCCCGCCAGCCGGGCGATCGGCGGCGCGGCCCGCCGCACCCGCCGCACGACCCGACCGCACCCGACGTACGGGGCCCGGCCGCACCCGCGACGATCAGGACTCGTTGACACATCGCCAACACGGCGTGAGGGTGTAACCATGCCGACGCCCGGACTCGACCACTACACCTCCCCCTGGCGCGAGCCCGAGCACGACGACCTCGCCGACCTGGCCCGCGACTTCTTCACCCGGGAGGTGCTGCCGCACACCGAGCGGCTGCTGGCCCAGGGCCATCCGGACCGCGACCACTACCGGCGGGCCGGCGAGCTGGGCCTGCTCGGTCTCTCCGTCCCCGAGGAGTACGGCGGCGGGGGCGGCGGCTTCAGCCACGAGGCGGTGCTGCTGCACGAGCAGGCGCACGTCGGGGAGAGCACCCTCGGCCTCGGCGTGCACAGCGGCATCGTCACCGGCTACCTGGTCGCCTACGGCAGTGCCGAGCAGAAGCGGCGCTGGCTGCCCGGACTGTGCCGGGGGGAGTTGGTGGGGGCGATCGCGATGACCGAACCCGACGGCGGTTCCGACCTGCAGGCGATGCGGACCCGGGCCGTCCGCGACGGCGACGACTACCTGGTCACCGGGGCCAAGACGTTCATCAGCAACGGCGGCCTCGCCGACCTGGTCGTCCTGGCCGTCAAGACCGACCCCCGGCAGCGGGCCGCCGGCATCTCCCTGCTGGTCTGCGAGGTCGGCGACGACCCGGAGGGTTTCCGGCGGGGCCGGCTGCTGTCCAAGATCGGACTGCACGGCAACGACACCGCCGAGCTGTTCTTCGACGGTCTGCGGGTGCCGGCGGCGAACCTGCTCGGCGGGGCCGAGGGGCTCGGCTTCGGCCAGATGATGCGGCAACTGCCCCAGGAACGCCTGGTCATCGGCGTCTCGGCGGTGGCGGCGATGCAGCGGGCGGTGGAGCTGACCACCGCGTACGTCAAGGAACGCACCGCCTTCGGCCGGCCGCTGATCGACCACCAGAACACCCGGATGGTGCTGGCCGAGTGCGCCACCCGTACCCGGGTCAGCCGGGTCTTCCTCGACGACTGCATCAGCCGGCACGACCGGGGTGAGCTGGACGTGGCCACCGCGGCGATGGCGAAGGCCTGGCTCACCGAGGGGCAGTGCGAGGTCGTCGACCGCTGCCTGCAGCTGTTCGGCGGCTACGGGTACACCACCGAGTACCCGATCGCCCGGATGTACGCCGACGCCCGGGTGCAGAAGATCTACGGCGGGACCAACGAGATCATGAAGGAGCTGATCGCCCGTGCCCTCTGACGCCGACGCGCCCGCCACCGGGCCGCTGGCCGGGGTGCGGGTGGTGGAGCTGGCCAGCCTGGCCCCGGCGCCGTTCGGCTGCATGGTGCTGGCCGACCTCGGCGCGGACGTGGTGCGGGTCGACCGGCCGGACGGTCCCGCCCCGGGGCGGCTGGCCGCCCCGTCGACCGGGCCGCTGCACCGGGGCCGCCGGGTCACCGCACTGGACCTGAAGACCCCCGCCGGACTGGCCGACCTGCTGCGCCTGGTCGAGCGGGCCGACGTGCTGGTCGAGGCGTACCGGCCGGGGGTGGCCGAACGGCTCGGGCTCGGCCCGCGCGTCTGCCGGGAGCGCAATCCCCGCCTGGTGTACGCCCGGCTGACCGGCTGGGGTCAGGACGGCCCGCTGGCCGACCGTGCCGGGCACGACATCGACTACATCGCGGTGGCCGGCGCGCTGGAGCCGCTGGGCCGCGCCGGTGGCCCCCCGCACGCCCCGCTGAACCTGCTCGGCGACTTCGCCGGGGGCGGGATGCTGCTCGCCACCGGCGTGCTGGCCGCCCTGCTGGAACGGGAACGCTCCGGCCTGGGCCAGGTGGTCGACGCCGCGATGGTCGACGGGTCGGCGCTGCTCACCGCGTTCCTGCACGGGATGGTCGCCGCCGGCCGGTGGTCCGCGCCGCGCGGCGGCAACCTGCTCGACGGCGGTGCCCCGTTCTACGACACCTACCGCACCGCCGACGACCGGTTCGTGGCGGTGGGCGCGCTGGAGCCGGCGTTCTACGCCGCGCTGCTGACCGGGCTGGGCCTGGCCGACGATCCGGGGCTGCCCGCGCAGTACGACCCGGACGGCTGGCCGGAGCTGCGCCGCCGGTTCACCGCCCGGTTCGCCGCGCGCACCCGCGACGAGTGGACGGCGGTCTTCGGCGGGCTCGACGCGTGTGTCGCGCCGGTGCTCGCCCCCACCGAGGCGCACCGCCACCCGCACAACGCCGCCCGGGGCACCTTCGTCGAGGTGGGGGGCGAGGTGCAGCCGGCACCCGCGCCCCGGTTCGCCCGGACACCGGCCCCGCCGCCCCGCCCGGCCCCGGACCCGACGCAGCCGCTGGACGTCGCCACCGTGCTCGACGGCTGGCCCGCCCGACCCTGACCGGGCGGCCCCGCCCCCGCCGTTCCGCCGCGCGCCCGGCGTCGGGTTTGCCGGGATTCATCGATGTCGATACGGTGCAGCGGAGAGACCGCCCGGCGGCCCGTCCCGGCCGTACCCCACCACCGCGGAAGGAGCCAGATGCCCCCTGCGACCCCCACCCGAGGTTCCCCCCGGCGGCCCGGCCTGCTGGCCGTCACCACCCTCGCCCTGGTCGCCGCCGCCACGACCGTCGCCCCACCGGCGGCCACCGCGGCCACCGTCGACACCGGGGCCAGCTACGTGCTCGTCAACCGCAACAGCGGCAAGGCGATGGACCTGTACGACTGGTCCACCGCCGACGGCGCCCCGGTCAAGCAGTACACCCGCAACGACCTCGCCGTGCAGCAGTGGCGGTTCGTCGACATGGGCAGCGGCTACTACCAGATCCGCTCGGCGCACAGCGGCAAGGTCCTCGAACTGCCCAACGCCCTCGACGGCACCCCGCTGGTGCAGAACCCGGCGGTCAGCGGCAACACCCGGCAGCACTTCCGGCTGGTCGACTCCGCGGGCGGCTACGTCCGGCTGCTCAACCGGCACTCCGGCAAGGCGCTGGACGTGTGGGAACGGTCCACCGCCGACGGCGCGACGATCTCGCAGTACCAGGACCTGGACGGCGCGAACCAGCAGTGGCAGCTGGCCCGGCTGGGCGGCACGGCCGACTGCGGCGGTGGCGCGTTCCAGGCCGAGGCGGTGCTCAGCGGCGGCACCTGGACGGTCCGCAACGGCGGGACGACCGTCCACACCGGCACCGACCTGCGGGCCGCCGTGCAGGCCGCGGTGAACAGCCTGACCGCCGGCCGGACCAGCAAGCAACGGGTGGTGGTCCGCGGCTCGGGCACGATGAGCGCCAACTCCCGCATCTCGCTGCCCAGCTACACCACCCTCGACGTGTGCGGCACCATCAACGTCACCGGCACCGGCTCCGGTGACCAGGCACCCGTCTACTCCCGGGGCACCACCCAGGTCGAGGTGCAGCACCTCACCCTCACCGGCACCCCGCTGTACGGGATCTTCCTGCGCAACGTCACCGACGTCGTGCTGGGGCAGCTCGACATGCGGCTCTCCGCCGGCCTCGGCGTCCGCATCGACAACCGGGGCGACACCAGCCAGTGGACCCGCAACGTGCGTATCGACAACGTGTACGTCTCGGGCGCCAGCTCACACGCCGTCGAGACATACGGCGTCGACGGGCTGACCGTGGGCACCGTCACCGCCCGCAACGTCGGTGAGTCCGGCCTGCTGCTCAACCAGACCATCAACGCCACCGTGTCCACGGTGGACGCCGAGAACGCCGGCACCGGCACCGGCTACGCCGCGTTCCGGATGGCCAACCGCAACGGCCGCATCGGCGACGGCTACCCGACCAACATCCGGGTCGGCACGGTCCGGGCCCGCGGCGGCGGCCGGGGCGTGTTCTGCGTCTCCGAGTCCGGCGGCGCGACGATCGACCGGGTCGACATCGCCAACACCGGCAACAACGCCGTGCTCATCGAGAACTGCTACGGCGTGAGCCTGGCCACCAACGGCGGCACGATCAGCGGCGGCGGCGAGGTACGGCTGGCCGAACGCGCCGAGTTCCCCGGCAACCGGGACCTCACCCTGCGCAACTTCACCCTGGTGAACAACCGCATCGTGGAGAACCCCTGCGCCGACAACCTGACCATCAGCAACGTCACCCTGACCAACGCGACCATCCAGCGCTGCTGACCCCACCGCCGCACGCCCGGGTGCCACCGCCGACGGTGGCACCCGGGCCGTGTCAGCGGCGTGTCAGCGCGGTGTCAGCCGGCCGGCGCACGCTGCACGGCATGACAACTGATCTGATGATCGAGGCCGAGGGTCTGGTCAAGACCTTCGGGCACACCCGGGCGTTGCAAGGGGTGGACCTCGCCGTGCCCCGGGGCACCGTGCTCGGGGTGCTCGGCCCGAACGGGGCCGGCAAGACCACCGCCGTCCGCATCCTGTCCACGCTGCTCACCCCGGACGCCGGCACCGCCCGGATCCACGGCCTCGACGTGGTACGCCAGGCCGAGCAGGTCCGGCAGTCCATCGGCCTCACCGGCCAGTACGCCTCGGTCGACGAGGACCTGACCGGGCGGCAGAACCTCGAGCTGTTCGGCGTGCTGCTGGAGCTCGGCCGGGCCGGTGCCCGGCGGCGGGCCACCGAGCTGCTCGAATGGTTCGACCTGACCGCCGCCGCGCACCGACCGGCCAAGACCTACTCCGGCGGGATGCGGCGGCGGTTGGACCTGGCCGCCAGCCTGGTCGGCTCACCAGAGGTGATCTTCCTGGACGAGCCGACCACCGGTCTCGACCCGGCCAAGCGCGAGGACATGTGGGACGTGGTCCGGTCGCTGGTCGCCGACGGGGCGACCGTGCTGCTCACCACGCAGTACCTGGAGGAGGCCGACGCGCTCGCCGACGCGATCACGGTGATCGACCACGGCCGGGTCATCGCGCACGACACCCCGGAGGGGCTCAAGCGGGTCGTCGGCGGGCAGACCCTGGAGGTCCGGCCGGCCGACCCGGCACACCTGGCCCCGACGGCGGCGATCCTGTCCGGGGTGGGCTCCGGCGCCTCCGCCGACGAGATCCGGCGCGGGGTGCTCGCGGTGCCGGTCGCCGACGACACCGCGCTGACCGAGAGCGTCGCCCGGCTGGCCGCCGCCGGCATCCCGGTCACCGAACTCTCGCTGCACCTGCCCAGCCTCGACGAGGTGTTCTTCACCCTGACCGGCCGGACCGCGGCCGACGACGACACCAGCGCCCGTACGGAGGTCGCCGCATGAGCACCCTGACCGGTACCCCGCCCAGGACCAACCCGCGACTGTCCAGGGCGGTGGCGAACCCGCGCCCGCTGCGCCTGCTGCGGCACTCGCTGGCGCTGGCCCAGCGCAGCCTGATCAAGACCTGGCGCACCCCCGAGGCGCTGATCGACGTCACCCTGCAACCGATGCTCT
Organism: Micromonospora sp. WMMD714; assembly: GCF_029581315.1. NCBI lineage: Bacteria > Bacillati > Actinomycetota > Actinomycetes > Micromonosporales > Micromonosporaceae > Micromonospora > Micromonospora sp. WMMD714. The sequence continues at coordinate 5,165,833 of NZ_CP120744.1, read as the reverse complement.
TCCTGGTCATCTTCGTCTACGTCTTCGGCGGCGCGGTCGCCGGCTCCACCCACGACTACCTGCAGTTCCTGCTGCCCGGCATCCTGGCGCAGACCATCGCCACCGGGTGCATCGCGATCGGGGTGAACCTCAACGCCGACATCGCCAAGGGCATCTTCGACCGGTTCCGGTCCCTGCCCGTCCCCCGTTCCGCGCCGCTGCTCGGGGCGGTGCTGGGCGACGTGGTGCGGTACGTGATCGTCACCGTGTCGACGCTGGGGATCGGCTACCTGATGGGCTTCCGGATCGAGTCCGACCCGCTGCGGGCCGTCGCCGGCTGCCTGCTCGCGGTGCTGTTCGCGCTCTGCCTGAGCTGGCTGCCGGTCTACGTGTCGATGAAGGTGCGTACCCCGGGCGCGGTGCAGGGACTGATGTTCGCGCTGATCATGCCGCTGAGTTTCGGATCCAACGTGTTCGTCGCCGCCGGCACCCTGCCGGGCTGGATGCAGGCCGTGGTGACGGTCAACCCGTTGACCCACCTGGTGACGGCGATGCGCGGGCTGTTCCTCGGCACCCCGGTCGGCGCCCACGTGTGGTGGACGCTGCTCTGGTGCGCCGGCTTCGTCGCGGTGTTCATGCCACTGGCGCTGCGTGCGTACCGCCGGAAGGTCTGACCCGGCCGAGCAGATCGTCCATCAGCTCGCGGACCCGGGTGACGGCCGCGCCGGGTGGGCGGGACCGCCACCCGGCCAGCATCGGCTCCCGCTGCTCCTCGTCGACGAGGGCGGCGGTGAGCCGTTCGCCGGTGCCGGACGGGAAGAACGTCGCCGAGTTGCTGCCCAGCCGGGTGCCGAGCACGAACAACTCCCGCGCGGTGTCGACGTCGGCACGGTGCGCGGCCAGCTCGGCCCCGCCCAGCGCCCACGTGCCGATCACCGGCAGGTCCCGGGAGGAGAGCGCCTCCCCGCCGGCCCGGACCAGCAGCCCGACCGCGTGGGCGTCGGCGGTCCACCCGGCGTCCGGCCGCACCTGGGCCACCCGCAGGTGGAACACCGCCACCGTGACCAGGAGCACCACCCGGGGCTGCGGCGGCGGACCGGTCCATCCGGCCAGCGCCCTGGTCACCGCGTCGGCGTGCCCGAGCACCTCGGCGTACCGGCCGCGTCGCCAGGCGAGCTGGGCCAGGCCCAGGCTCGCCTGCGCGGTGTCCAGCACCGCGCCCTGCCCCGGTGCCGCGGTCTCACCCAGCCGCCGCTCGGCGGCCGGGTCGCCGGCCAGGGCGAGCTGCACGTCCAGCAGCACCCGGATCGAGCGGGAGTCCTGGGTGGCGCCGATCAGGTCCATGTGGTGCACGCTGCGGGCCAGCCACGCGGTGGCCCGGCCGCCGTCGGACGCGGTGACGGCGTGCCCGATGGCCTGCGCCGCCATCGCCATCCCCCAGTGGTCGCCGGCCGCCTCGAAGCGGTGGTACGCCTGCTCCGCGTCGGCCGCGGACGCGTCCGGCAGACCACCGCTCTCCCGGATCGCGGCGCGGGCGAACAGCCCGAACCCCTGCACGTACGGGTCCGGATGGGCGATCAGCACGGCGGTCCCCGGCAGCGCCTCGCCCGCGTCGAACAGGGCGAGCGCGGGCAGCGCCGCGGCGAGCGCGATTGTCCGGGAGGAGACCTCGCCGGGCCGCTCCGCCAGCAGACGGCGCAGGGCCCGCTGGGCGAGCGCGGCGAGCCGGCGTGGACCACTGATGCCGGCGTTCACCGACACCAGCAGGCACGTCCAGGCGAGCCGGCCGGCGTCGGGCAGCGGCCGGCCGCTGGACCGCCCGGCCAGGATCGCCGAGCCGGTGCGACGGGCCGGGTCGTCCACGTGCAGCAGGCTTCCGGCCCACCCGGAGACCTCCACGTGCAGGCCCCGCACGGTCCAGAGGTGGAACAGCGCGGTGGCGACGTCCACGGCCGCCGGCTCGTCGTCGTGCCCGAGCGCCCCGCGCAGGCCGGCGATGAGGTTGTCCTGCTCGGCGGCGCACCGGGCGAAGGCGTCGAGCTGGCCGGGGCCGATGAACCGGTCGACGAAGCGGACCGCCTCCCGCCGCGCCCAGTCGACCAGGCCGGCCGTCGCCGCGTCCCGGTCACCGGCGGCGTCGAGGCGGGCCTCGCCGTACTCGCGGACGGTCTCCAGCATCCGGTAGCGGGGCGGACCCTCCCCCTCCACCAGGGTCAGCAGGGACTGCTCGACCAGCGTCGCCAGCCCACGTCGGACGTCGGCGGTCCCGGCGACGGCGGCGGCCAGCTCGGCGGTGAACGGGCCGGGGACGACCGCGAGCCGCTGGAGGAGGTGCCGGTCGGCGGGCGCGAGCAGCTCCCGGCTCCAGTCGACCATCGCCCACAGGCTCGCGTGCCGCTCGGGCAGTCCGCGCAGCGCGGCGTCGAGCAGCGCGAACCGGTCGGTCAGCCCGGCGAGCACGTCGTCGATCGGCATGTGCCGCAGCCGGGCGGCGGCCAGCTCCAGGGCCAACGGCAGGTTGTCCAGCCGGTGGCACAGCTCCAGCACCCGGACCGCGTCCCCGGTCAGGGCCGCGCCACCGGCGCGGGCCCGGGACTCGATCAGCTCCAGCGCGTCGGCGTCCGGCAGCATGGTCAGCCGGTGGACCCGCTCACCGACCAGACCCAGCGGGGCCCGGCTGGTCGCCAGCACGGCCACCTCCGGTGGGGTCACCGCGACCAGGTCGGCGACCACCGTCGCCACGGTGTCCAGCAGGTGCTCGCAGTTGTCCAGCACCACCAGACCGTCGAGGTCCGGCGCCAGCGCCCGCAGCCGTTCGCCGGGGCTGAGCACCCGACGTTCCCGACCCAGCGGGCCGCCTGCCGTCGTGGTGTCCGCCCCGCCCAGGGCCGCGAGCACGGTGGGCAGCACCTCCTCGGGTGCCCGCAGGCCGGCGAGTTCGATCACCCGGGCCGGTCGTCCGGCATCGGCCGTACGCCGCACCAGCTCGGCGGCGAGCCGGGTCTTCCCCGCGCCGCCGGTCGCCACGACGGTCACCAGGGCCGCCTCGGTCAGCGCCGCCTCCACCGCCTCGACGTCCCGCTCCCGACCGACCAGGGCCGTCCTCGGCCGGCGCCACGCGCCGGGCAGGGTGCTGCGCGGCACGGCGGCCGGGGTCGTACCGACGGCGGCGGGGGCGGCCAGCTCGCCGCGCAGCAACGACAGGTGGACCTGGGTGATCACCGGTGACGGATCGGTGCCGTACCGGTCGGCCAGTTCGGCACGGAGCCGTTCGATCACCTCCAGCGCCTCGGCGTCGCGCCCCTGGGCGGCGAGCACCCGGACCAGCAGGGCCGCCGACGGCTCGTCCGGCGGGGTACGCGCGACGAGCCGCCGCAGGTCCGTCTCGTCGTGCCGCCCCGCACCGGCCAGGGCGGCCTCGGCGCGCAGTGCGGTGACGTCGGCGAACAGCCGGGCGTGCTCCGTGGTGTCCAGCTCGGGGACCTCGGGGAACAGCGCGCGGGCCGCGTCGGCCGCCGTCCCCGCCGCCGGCACGTCACCGGCTCGCAGGTCGGCCCGCCCCCGCTCGACCAGGCTGTAGGCCCGTACCGCGTCGACGGTGACGTCCTCGGTGGGCAGCCGGTATCCGCCCGGTACGGCGACCACCGGCAGCCCGAGCCGGCGCACGCGGGACATCAGCGCCTGCACGGCACCGGTCGCGTCGTCGGGCGGCGTGCCGTCCCACACCGCGTCCACCAGCAGCGGGGTGGCGACCGCCCGGCCCCGGGCGTCGACCAGCGCGCGGACCACCGCGGCGAGCCGTTCACCCCGGACCGGCCGGCCGTCGACCGCGAGCGGGCCGAGGATCGTGATCTGCACGGGTCCAGCATCCCTCACCGGGAAGTCGGGCCGTCGCCCGTCCCCGGGGTCAACGCCCGGTGCGCCGCGCCCGGGCGGCACCGACCGACGCCACCAGCAGCAGACCGGCGACGATCACCCCGACCCCCAGCAGCAACGACCGGACCCCACCGGCGTCGGCCCGGTGACGACCGGCGTCGACTGCGCCCGGCGCGGGGGCGGACGACGACCCGGTGGCCGGCGCGGACGCGGCCGACACGGCGACGGACACGGACGGCACCGGCGACGCGGCTCCCCCGGGCAGGGCGTAACGCAGGACCGTCGGCCGGGTTCCGGCCGGCTGGCCGGCGGTCTCGGAGACGGTGAGCAACCACCGGCCGTCCCGGCTGTAGCTGACCGACTCGCCCTGCGGCTCGTCCGGCAGCGGGACCACCCGGGGCGGCGTGCCGCCGGTCAGCGCGGCCACCACGTCGCCGTCGGGGACGTCGAACTCGAACGCGTCGGCGTAGGTGCGCAGCACCACCCGACGGCCGTCCGGCGCGGTGGCCCCACCGGTGACCAGTCGACGGCCGAAGAACGAGTACGGGTTCGCGGTCGTGGTGGTCGGCAACCGGAGCTGCCCGGCCCGCCGCATCGGCACCGTCACACCGGCCCGGGGCGGCCCGGTCGGCACGTACACGCCGGCCTCCCCGCCCTGCTTGGTCACCACCACCGGCAGGCCGTCCCGGCCGAGCAGCAGCGCCTCCGCGTCGTGCGGGCCGTCGGGGTAGGACAACCGGTGCAGCACCGGTCGGCGGGAGCCGGGCGCGAGCCGCCACAGCGCCACCGTGGACCGGACCCGGTCGTTGTCGCCGATGTCCGCGACCCAGACCGTCCCGTCCGCACCGACCGCCAGGTCCTCGGTGTCGCGGGGGCGCGAGGGGTAGGGCACCGAACGCACCACCGCGCAGCGGGTGTCGAGGAAGAAGATCCGCCGTCGGGACGCCTCGTCGGCGCCGTCGTTGACCATCACGAACCCCGAGTCGGTGGCCACCATCCCGGAGATCTCGGTCAGCCGCTCGTCGCGTACCCGGCACGCCACGTCGGCAGCCGCGGCGCGGGCCGTGCCCGGCAGCGCCGCCGGGGCCGGAACCGGCAGCGCCGCCGAGACCACTGCCGCCGGGACCGGGGCCGGCAGGGCCGCCGGGGCCGGGACGACGGCGGGCACCACGAACGCGGCGAGCAGCCACGTCGACCAGCCGGCCCGCGCGGGCGCGCCCCCTCGCCGCGTCATCCACCCTCCCCCGTCGTGCCGGTGGCGGTTCTCCGCCGCCGGGGATCCGTCCACAGGGAGCTTGTCCGCTCGCCGGCCACCACGTCAACGCGGCGGGCGGGGCGGCCGGGGCCCCGGGTGCCGGCCGGACGGGCCGGCATGCCCGACGATCGATGGTTAGCCTGGGCCGGTGCCCCCACGACTACCCCACCCCGACCCCGGCAGCCCGGACACGGCGGGGCCGCTGCGGTACATCTGGTGGCTGGTCCGCTGCCAACCGGGGCGGGTGCTGCGCGGCGGGCTGATCGGCAGTGTCTGGATGGTGGGGCTCTCGGTGCGGCCCTTCCTGATCGCCCGGGCCATCGACGACGGGCTGCGCACCGGGGACACCGGGGCGCTGCTGCGCTGGTGCGCCGCGATCGTCGCGGCCGGGGCCGCGGTGGCCTGGGCGGGCATCCTGCGGCACCGGACGATGACCTACGTCCGGGAGGACGCCAGCGCCCGTTCGGCGGCGGTGCTGCTGCGGCAGCTCGCCCGGGTCGGCGCGGTGCTGCCCCGCCGGCTCGCCGCCGGTGACGTCGCCACCGTCGGCGGGTACGACATCGTGCGTACCTCGCAGGTGCTCACGCTGACCGGCCCGGGGGTGGGCGCGGTGCTGGCGTACGCGGTCGCCGCCGTGGTGCTCTGGTCGATCGACCCGCTGCTGGCGACGGTGACGCTGCTGGGGGTGCCGGCGGTCGCGTTGACCATCGGGCCGCTGCTGCGCCGGTTGGAGCGGGCCGAGTCGGTCTACCGGCAGCGGCAGGGCGAGCTGACCACCCGGGCCGACGACATCGTGGCCGGGCTGCGGGTGCTCGCCGGGGTGGGTGGTCGGCACCTGTTCGCCCGCCGGTACGTGGCGCGGTCGCGGCGGCTGCGGGCCGAGGGGTACCGGGTGGGCGCGGTGCTCAGCTGGGTCGACGCGCTGACCACCGTCGTCCCCGGGGCCTTCCTCGCCGCGGTGGTGTGGCTGGCCGCCCGGATGACCGCCGAGGGCACGCTCACCGTCGGGCAGCTGGTGGCCGTCTACGGCTACGTCGCGGTGCTCGTCGTGCCGGTCTGGTTCCTGTTGGAGGGCAGCTACCAGTTGATCCAGGGACGGGTCGCCGCCCGGCGGATCGTCGACCTGCTCCGGCTCGCCCCCGACCCGGTGGGTGGCCCGGTGGCCCACGCTGCCCCGACCGGTCCGGCCGAGCTGCACGACCCCGACACCGGATTGACGGTCAGGCCGGGCCGGTTGACCGGGGTCGCCGCCGACGACCCGGCCGAGGCGGTCGCCCTGGCCGACCGGCTGGGCCGGTACGTCCCCAGCGCGGTGACCTGGGGCGGGGTTCCGGTGACCGGGGTCGGGCTGGACGAGGTACGGGCCCGGATCCTGGTCGCCGACCACGACGGGTACCTCTTCGCCGGCACGCTGCGGGAGATCCTGGCCGGCCCGACCGGCGGGGCGGCCGACGACGCCCGGATCGGCGCGGCGCTGGACGTGGCGTCGGCCCGTGACCTCGCCGACGGCCTCCCCGCCGGCCTGGACACCCCGGTCGGCGACCGGGGCCGCACCCTGTCCGGGGGCCAGCGGCAACGGGTCCGGCTGGCCCGCGCCCTGCTCACCGAGCCGGAGGTGCTGATCCTGGTCGACCCGACGTCGGCGGTGGACGCGCACACCGAGGCGCGGGTGGCGCAGCGGCTGCGGCAGGCCCGCGCCGGCCGGACCACCGTGGTGCTGAGCACCTCGCCGGTGCTGCTCGGCCACGCCGACACGGTCGCCCACCTGCACGCCGGCCGGGTCACCGGCACCGGCCCGCACACCGCGCTGCTGGCCGACGACCCGGGTTACCGACGGCTGGTGTCCCGCGCGGGCGGCACGGACGACGAGCCGGTCGGGCGGCCGGTCCGGTGACGCGCCTTCCGGTCGCGGGTGTCCCCGTGGTACGCCGGGCCGCGCGGGACATGCTCGCCGGTGACCGGCGGGCGGTCGTCGTCGTGCTGGTGCTGCACTGCGCCGCCGCGCTCGCCGGGCTGGCCGCGCCGTGGCTGGTCGGTCGGATCGTCGACGAGATCGCCGCCGGCTCGGGCACCGGCACGGTGGACCGGTTGGCGCTCGCCATCGGCGGTTGCGTGCTGGCCCAGGGGCTGCTCTCCCGCTACGCCCAGTACGCCGGGCACCGGTTCGGTGAGCGGGCGGTGGCCCGGCTGCGCGAGGACTTCGTGACCCGGCTGCTCAGCCTGCCCGTCTCGGTGGTGGAGCACGCCGGCACCGGTGACCTGGCCACCCGGGGCTCGGTGGACGTGTCCACGGTGGGCACCATGCTGCGCGACGTGGTGCCGGTGCTGGTCATCACGGGAACCCACCTGGTGCTGCTGTTCGGCGCGGTGTTCCTGCTGGACCCGCTGCTCGGCCTGGTGGCGCTCACCGGGCTCCCGTCGATCCTGGCGGCGGTGCGCTGGTACCTGCGCCGGGCCACCCCGGCCTACCTGGCCGAGGGGGCCGCGACGGCGGAGCTGACCGAGGCGCTGACCACGACCGCCGAGGGCGCCCGTACCACCGAGGCGCTGCGGCTGGGCGGGGAGCGGATCGCCCACGGCACCCGACGCATCGGCGCGGTGTGGGCCACCCGCCGGGCCACCCTCGCCCTGCGGTCGGTGGTCTTTCCGGTGGTGGAGGGCAGCTATCCGATCCCGATCGCGGCCGTGCTGCTCACCGGGGGCGTCCTGCTGGCCCGGGGCCGGGTCAGCCTGGGTGAGGTGGTCGCCGCCACGCTCTACCTGCAACAGGCGATCGAGCCGCTGGACCGGCTGCTGCAGTGGGTGGAGCAGGCGCAGCGGGGCGTCGCCTCGTTCGCCCGGGTGCTCGGGGTCGGGCAGGTGCCACCCGAGCCGCGCGGCCGGGCCGCCGTGCCCGTCGGGCGCGCGGTGCAGGTGAGCGGGGCGACGTTCCGCTATCCGGACGGTCCGCAGGTGCTGCACGGCATCGACCTGACGGTCGCGCCGGGGGAACGGCTCGCGGTGGTCGGCCCGTCCGGGGCGGGCAAGTCCACCCTGGCCAGGCTGCTGGCCGGGATCGACGTGCCCGCCGAGGGAGAGGTACGCCTCGGCGGCGTCCCGGTCACCGACCTCGACCCGGCCGAGCGACGTCGGCGGATCGCCCTGGTCACCCAGGAGCACCACGTCTTCATCGGTTCGCTGCGGGACAACCTGGCGTTCGCCGCGCCGGGCGTCACCGACGACCGGATGCGGGCCGCGCTGGCCACGGTGGGCGCCGACTGGTACGCCGACCTGCCGGACGGTCTGGACACCCCGCTCGGTGCCGGGGTGCGGGACCTCGGCCCGGCCGAGGCCCAGCAGCTGGCACTGGCCCGGCTCGTCCTCGCCGACCCGGACATCCTCATCCTCGACGAGGCGACCGCCGCGCTGGATCCGACGACCGCCCGGCGGACCGAGCGGGCGCTCGGCGCGGTGCTGGCCGGGCGGACGGTCGTCGCCATCGCGCACCGGCTCGACACCGCGCACGACGCCGACCGGGTGGCGGTGCTGGACGACGGCCGGATCACCGAGGTGGGCCGGCACGACGAGCTGGTCGCCGCGGACGGCGGCTACGCCGCCCTCTGGCGCTCCTGGCACGGCCACTGACCCGCTCCCGCCGGCCGGCGTAATTGCCTTGTCGTCCCGCCGGCCCGTGTCTACCGTGCGGTGATGCTCTCCCGACCGTTGACGGTGACCTTCGACGCGCACGATCCGGTCCGCCTGGCGCGGTTCTGGGCCGGACTGCTCGACCGCGAGGTCGCCGCGGAGGCCGGCGGCGGCGCCTGCCTGCCCGGCACGGCCACCCAGCCCGGCCTCCGGTTCGTGCCGGGTGCCACCCGCAGGGCCGGGCCGAACCGGATGCACCTGCACCTGACCAGCACCGACCCCGACGACCAGCAGCGGCAGGTGGCGACCGCGCTGGATCTCGGCGGCACCCACCTCGACGTCGGGCAGCGGCCCGAGGAGCGGCACGTCGTGCTGGCCGATCCCGAGGGCAACGAGTTCTGCGTCATCGGGCCGGGCAACTCCTTCCTCGCCGGGTGCGGCCTGCTCGGCGAGATCGCCTGCGACGGCACCCGGGCGGTCGGCCTCTTCTGGAGCGCGGCGCTGGGCTGGCCGCTGGTGTGGGACCGGGACGAGGAGACCGCCGTCCAGTCGCCGGACGGTGGCACGAAGGTCGCCTGGGGCGGCCCGCCGGTGAACCCCAAGCGGGGGCGCAACCGGCAACGCTTCGACCTGGTGCCCGAGGGTGACCGGCAGGCGGCGGTCGATCGGCTGGTCGGCCTCGGGGCCACCCGGGTCGAGGTCGGCGCGGACGGCGTCGTCGTGCTGGCCGACCCGGACGGCAACGAATTCGGTGTGCTCCCCGGCTCAGGCCGGGACGGCAACGAGTCCGGTGTGCTCGCCGGCTGAGCCGGGACGGTCCGACGTCGGCTGTCGCAGCCGGCCCGCCGGGCGTACGGTCCGGCCGGCCCTTCGGTGCGGGGCGGTCGACCGGTCGGGTCAGTCCCGGATGGTCACCGTGGTGAGGTCGCGGAGACCGGAGATGGTCAGCACGCTGTCCAGCAACGGATTGGCCACTACCCGGAGCTGGTCGACGTGCGCGAACAACGCCGCGAGCGCCGCGCTGTCCAGGTACTCCACGGCGGTCAGGTCCACGGTCAGCCGGTGTCCGTCCACGACGGCGTCGGCGATCGCCGTCCGGAACAGGGCGGCGTTGCTCATGTCGATCTCGCCGACGACGGTCAGCACCGGGGCGCCGTCCGCCTGGAGGCCGGTGGCCAGGTCCAGAGGCGTGTTCATGCGGGGATCCTCGTGTGCAGCTCGACGGTGGTGCCGGTGTCGGTGGTCCGGATGTCGACGTGTGCCATCAACGCGCGCATCAGCTTGATGCCGCGTCCCCGTTCGTGATCGAGCTCGGGCACCTTCCACCGTCCCGAGTCGACCACCGTGACGAACAGGTCGGCGCCGGTGGCCACGGCGAGCAGCCGGATCAGGCCGGGGCGGGCGTCGCGGTGGCCGTGCTCGACCGCGTTGGCGCAGGCCTCGCCGGTGGCCACCAGCACGTCCTGGGCCAGGTGCGGATCGGCGCCGGTGCGCCGCAGCCACTGCCGCAGGGTGGAGCGCACCGGCGCCATCTGCGACCGGTCGGCGGGGAACGACAGCTCCAGCGGCGCCGGATGACGGTAGAGCAGCAGGGCGATGTCGTCGTAGCCGCCCTGCGGGGTCATCCGGCTCATCACCCGGTCGGCGAGCTGCTCCACGCCCACCGTGTGGTCCTCGCGGACGGCCGAGGCGGCCTGCGCGATCCCGGTGTCGAGCGACTGCCGGCGGCGCTCCACCAGACCGTCGGTGTAGAGCAGCAGCACGGCGCGGGGCGGGACGACGCTGGTGGCGTCGGGGCGTCCGCCCCGTGACGGGATGCCCAGCGGGCTGCCCCGCCCGCCGGCGAGCAGCTCGGTGCGGCCGTCGGGGTGGGTCAGGATCGCGGGCGGATGCCCGGCGCTGCTGTAGGTCAGCTTTCCGGTCTCCGGGTCGAGGATGCCGCAGAACACCGTGGTGCAGGCCGCTCCGGGCAGCATCCGGGCGAACCGGTCCAGCGCGGTGAGCACCTGCGCCGGGCTGGACGCCTCCAGCAGCAGCGCCCGGCAGGCACTGCGCAGTTGCCCCATCACCGCGGCGGCGGGCAGCCCCCGGCCGACGCAGTCGCCGACGACGATGCCGATCCGGCCGTCCGGCAGGTCCACCGCGTCGTACCAGTCGCCGCCGACCTCGAGCGGGCGGGTGGCCGGCTCGTAGCGGACGGCGAAGCCCTCGGGCAGGTCGGCCGGGCCGAGGATGGCGCGTTGCAGCGCGACCGCCACCGCGCGCTGCTGGTCGGCGGCGTGGGCGCGCTGCAACGCCTGGCCGAGCGCCCCGCACAGGAGCAGCAGCAGCATCTGGTCCTCGGTGCCGAAACCGCGCGCCGGGTCGAGTTCGAGCCAGATCACCAGTGGACCCTGCGGCGAGTCGACAGTGGTGCCGGCACCGGCCGGCCGGACGCCGGTGGCCGGGTCGATGGTCACCCGCAGCGCCGGCTGCGACCGGAGCCCGGTGATCGTGTCGCGGACCGGGCCGGGGAGCTGTGCCCAGTCGACGTCGGGGGTGGCGGTCAGGGTGGGTGCGCCGTCCGCCGCCCAGTGGGTGGCGAACACCCGGTGCGCCTGCCACAGGTGGCGCAGCTCCTCGACCCCGGCCTGGAGCACCTCGACGGTGCTGGCGGCCCGGGACAGCCGCTGGTTGAGCACGCTGAGGGCGGTCTCCCGCTGCACCGCGTACCGTTCGGCGGTGACGTCGCGGATGGTGCCGACGACCATCCGCCGGCCGTGGTCGTCGGTGACCGCGTTGAACGCGACGGCCGTCCAGAGCCGGTGCCCGTCGCGGTGTCGCAGCGGCACCACGAACGAGCCGTGCGTCACCGTCATGGCCTGGGCGAACGCGTCGGCCACCAGCCGGTTCGCCGACGGGTCGGCCGGGTCGTCGGGCCACCACGGGTAGCGGGGGCGGTAGGGCAGCCCCTCCGGGCCGTAGCCGAACAGGTCGGCGAAGGCGGTGTTCATCTCGACCAGGACACCCTCGGCGTCCAGGACGAAGAAGCCCTCCTGCAACGAGTTGATCATCGCGGCCCGCCAGGTGGCGTGGTGGTTGCGCAGCCGGGCCAGGTCGACGTTGGCGCGGACCCGGGCCAGGAGCTCCTCGGCGGAGAACGGCTTGACCAGGTAGTCGTCGGCGCCGGCCTCCAGCCCCTCGACGGCGGCCTCCTGACCCGCGCGGGCCGACAGCAGCAGCACCGGCACCCCCATGGTGCGGGGATCCGCGCGGAGCGCGGCGACCAGTTCGAGGCCGTCCAGGCCGGGCATCATCACGTCGCTGACGATCAGGTCCGGCAGGTCGGTGCGGGCGCGGGCCAGGGCGGCGTAGCCGTCGCCCACCGCGGTGACGTCGTAGCGGGAGCGCAGCAGCCGGTGCAGGTACTCCCGCATGTCCGCGTTGTCGTCGGCGACCAGCACCCGGGGGCGGTCCGGGCCGACGTCGTCGGACCGCGTCGGCTCCGGCAGCGGCCGGTGGTCGGTGCCGTCGGCGGGCAGCCAGCGCAGCGCCTCCCGGACGAACGGTTCGGCCGTGTCCGACGGCGCCGTGGATCCGGTGTCTCCGACGACGTGCTCGGCGGGCAGGTGGGCGACGCCGAACGGGATCCGCACGGTGAAGGTGGTGCCGACGTCCGGGGTGCTGTCCACGGCGATCGTGCCGCCGTGCAGGCCGACCAGTTCCCTGACCAGGGCCAGTCCGATCCCGCTGCCCTCGTGCGACCGGGACCGGGCCTGGGGCACCCGGTGGAACCGTTCGAACAGCCGGGGTATCTCGTCGGCCGACACGCCGATGCCGGTGTCGGCGACCTGCACGGTCGGCACGCCGTCGCGCTCGGCCACCGAGACCCGGATGCCGCCGTGGAAGGTGAACTTCAGGGCGTTGCTGAGCAGGTTGAGGACCACCTTCTCCCACATCGTCCGGTCGACGTGCACCGGGCCGGACAGCGGCGGGCAGTCCACGTCCAGGGTCAGGCCGGCGCGTTCGACCGCCGCCCGGAAGACACTGGCCAGCTCGGCGGTGAACCGGGCCAGGTCGACGGGCTCGTAGCTCGCCTGCATCCGGCCGGCCTCGATGCGGGAGAAGTCGAGCAGCGCGGTGACCAGCTTGCCCAACCGCAGCGCGTTGCGGTTGATCACCTCCAGCTCGTCGCGGACCTGCTCGTCCCGGTCGCCCAGCCGGGCGCGCAGCTCCTGCAACGGTCCGTTGATCAGGGTGAGCGGGGTGCGGAACTCGTGGCTGATGTTGGAGAAGAACGCCGTCTTCGCCCGGTCCAGCTCCACCAGTTCCTCGGCCCGCTGCTGCTGCACCTCGTAGGCCACCGCGCCGTTGATCAGGGCGGCGGTCTGCCGGGCCACCAGGTCGAGGAAGGTGCGGTAGCCCTCGTCGAGCGCCCGGCCGGCACTGGCGGCCAGCACGATGACGCCGATGTCCTCGGCACCGGTCTCGCCGTGCAGCGGCAGCACCACCGCCTCGGTGGGCGCGGTCTGCCAGCCGCCCGTGGGCAGCTCGCCGATCCGGGTGACGACGTCGGTGACGTGCGCCGGCTCACCGTCGGCGAGGACGTCGGCCACCGGCCACACCGCCGCGGTGTCCCCGGCGGCGGCCCGGTCGGCCTCGCCGGCCAGCGTGCTGGCGGCCAACCGCAGGGCACCGCCCGCGGTACGCAGGTGCACCGCCGCATACGGCACGTCCACCCCGGCCCGGCCGAGCGACGCGGCGACCAGCCCGCACGCCTCGTCCACGGTGCGGGCGGTGCCGGCCTGCGCGCCGAGGTCCTGCAGGGCGGCGAGCCGGCGCTGGCCGATCACCCGTTCGGTGGTGTCGCTCACCGCGGTGAAGACACCCCGTACCACGCCGTCGTCGTCGTGCAGCGGGCTGTAGGAGTACGTCCAGTAGGTCTCCTCCCAGTAGCCGTGCCGGTTCATCGGCAGCAGGAGGTCCTCCGACCAGGTCGCCTCGCCGGTCTCCACCACGCCGCGCAGCATCGGCCCGATGATGTGCCAGATCTCGGCCCACACCTGGTCACCCGGCTTGCCCAGCGCGGGATGCTTGCTGCCGAGCAGCGGGCCGTAGGCGTCGTTGTAGATGAACCGCAGCTCCGGCCCCCACCACACGATCATCGGGAAGCGGGAGGTCAGGCAGATCCGGGTGGCCGTGCGCAGGCTCGCCGGCCATCCGTCGACCGGGCCGAGGGAGGTGGCGGACCAGTCGACGGCGCGCATCCTCGCCGCCATCTCGCTGGTGCCGGTGAACACGGAACGCCACGCCTCGGCCATCGCCGTCCTGCCCTCCCGCACGTATCGCGCGTGGACGACCGCGTGTCCGCGGGTCGTCGCCGGCCACCGGCAGTGGTTCCCGCCGTTGCGGCCCAGCATGCCGTATCGGCGACCGGTGCCGAAATCCGGCACCTGCCGACCCGGCCCGGACCGCGCCGGGCACGGCTCCCGTCCGGTCGCCGGCGGCCGGGACGACGACGCCCGGCCGCCGGACGACCGTTTCGGGAAAGTTTCGGCTGCCGCACCCTCCGGTGGTACGCCCCGGCAGCGCGGGGCGGCGAACGGTGGTGGCGGACCGGCCGAAACGCCGAACCGGTCGGCCCGCCCCCGACTTCCGAAACTTTCGGGCTATGCTGCCCGCGGGCGTGTGACTGTGAGGAGACGGGCATGGCGGAAGACCGGGCGACGCTGTCGGAGATCGCGACGGCCGCGGGGGTGTCCGTCCCCACCGTCTCGAAGGTGCTCAACGGTCGCCCCGACGTCGCCCCGGCGACCCGACGGCGGATCCAGGACCTGCTCGACCGGCGGTCGTACACCGCCCGCCGGGCGCCCGCGATGCCCGGCGCCGCCGGCCTCATCGACCTGGTCTTCAAGGATCTCGGCAGCCCCTGGGCGATGCAGATCCTCGACGGCGTCGAGGAGCTGGCCTACCGGGCCGGGGTCGGGGTGGTCGTCTCCGCGGTACACGGCCGCAGCCGCAGTCGTCCCGACCGGCGGTGGATCGAGCAGCTCTCCAAACGCCGCTGCGACGGGGTGCTGCTCGTGCTCTCCGACCTCTCCCCCAGCCAGCAGGGGCAGCTCGACGAGCTCGGCATCCCGGTGGTCATCATCGACCCGGCCGGCCAGCCGGGCGCGGGCATCCCGTCGGTGGGCGCGACCAACTGGTCCGGTGGGGTGGCCGCCGCCGAGCACCTGCTCGACCTGGGCCACCACCGGATCGCCGTGATCGGCGGGCCGCCGACCGTGCCGTGCAGCCGCGCCCGGCTCGACGGGTACCGGGCCGCGATGAACGCCGCCAACCGCAAGATCCCCGCCGGGTACGTCCGGCACGGCGACTTCACCTCCCCCTCGGGGTACCGGGAGATGAACGCCCTGCTGGATCTCGCCCAGCCGCCCACCGCCGTGTTCGCCTGCGCCGACGAGATGGCGTTGGGCGCCTACGAGGCGTTGTACGAGCGCGGTGCCCGGGTGCCCGACGACATCAGCATCGTCGGCTTCGACGACCTCGACTCCGCCCGGTGGGCCGCCCCACCGCTGACCACCGTCCGCCAGCCGCTGGCCGAGATGGCCGGGATGGCGACCCGGATGCTGCTGTCGCTGGTCGCCGGCGAGGGACTGGACAGCCACCGGATCGAGCTGGCCACCCCGCTGATCGTGCGGCAGAGCACCCGCCGCCTGCCCTGATCCGCACCCGGGGCCGGACACACCTACGCCGCCGGGTCGCCGCTCCGGACGGACACGGCCCGGAGCGCCCGCGCCGGACGCACGCCGCGTCGTTCCGGGGGTCAGCGGGGCAGCGAGCGGGCCAGCCGGAAGCCGACGTCGTCGATCCGGAACGTCGGGTGGCTGCGGCGGCGTACCGAGGCCCGGCAGCTCCAGTGTTCGTCGAACCAGCCGCCCCCGCGCAGCACCCGGTAGCTGCCGTACACCTCGGCGTCGTAGACGTCCCAGCACCATTCCCAGACGTTGCCGAGCAGGTCGTACAGGCCCCACCGGTTGGGCTGGCGGTCACCCGCCGGGTGCAGCCGACCATCGGAGTTGCCCCGGTACCAGGCGATCTCGTCGAGCGGCCCGTAGCGCGGGCCGGTGGTGCCGGCCCGGCAGGCGTACTCCCACTCGGCTTCGGTGGGCAGCCGGTAGCCGTCGGCGGCCCGGTCCCAGTCGACGCCCTCACCGTCGTCGTGCAGCCGGTACGCGGGTGTCAGCCCCTCCTGCCGGGACAGCGCGACGCAGAAGCGCACCGCGTCCGACCAGGACACCCCCTCGACGGGCAGCCGGTCGCCCCGGGCGGTGCCCGGTCGCTCGCCGGTGACCCGGGCGTACCACCCCTGGGTGACCGGCACGACGCCCAGCCGGTACGCCGCCACCCCGACCGACCAGCGACGCTCGGTCCGCCGGTCGGACAGGGTCACCCTCCCGGCCGGGAGGGTGACCATCCCGGTCAGCGCGTCGTCGTCCACGACCGACGAGCGTAGTGAGTCCGGAGCCGGCCGCCGTCCGGCCCCGGTCGGGCGGACGACCGGGCCGGGGCCGCGACGAACAGGGGGACGCCACCAGCCGGGCCGTACAGGCGGAGCGAGCCGGGCCGGCACGGACGACCGGGCCGGGACGCCGGTCAGCCGGCCGCTGCCGCCGCGGCCCGGCCGGCGGTCCGGCCGGAGAAGAGGCAGCCGCCGAGGAAGGTGCCCTCCAGCGCGCTGTAGCCGTGCATGCCGCCGCCACCGAATCCGGCGACCTCACCGGCGGCGTACACCCCGCCCAGTGGTTCCCCGTCCGGGCGCAGCACCTGGGCGGACAGGTCGGTGTGCAGCCCGCCGAGGCTCTTGCGGGTGAGCACGTGCAGCTGCACCGCGATCAGCGGACCGGCCGCCGGGTCGAGCAGCCGGTGCGGGGTGGCGACCCGGATCAGCCGGTCGCCCCGGTAGCGACGGGCGCCCCGGATCGCGGTGAGCTGGGCGTCCTTTCCGAACGGGTGGGTGATCCCGCGGTCGCGCGCCTCGACCAGGGCGGTCAGCGCGGTGACGTCGAGCTGCGGACCGTCGGTCTCGGCGGCCAGCTTGTTCATCCCGTTGACCAGCTCCGGCAGGGTGTCCGCGACGACGAAGTCGGCCCCGTGCCGCTTGAACGCCTCCACCGGCCCGGGTGCGCCCGGCCGGACCCGCTGCAGCACCTGCCGGACGCTGCGGTTGGTCAGGTCCGGGTTCTGCTCCGAGCCCGACAGCGCGAACTCCTTCTCGATGATCTTCTGGGTGAGCAGGAACCAGCTGTAGTCGTGGCCGGTGGCCCGCAGGTGCCGCAGGGTGGCCAGGGTGTCGAAACCGGGGAACAGCGGGGCCGGCAGCCGGACCCCGGTGGCGTCGAGCCAGAGCGAGGACGGGCCGGGCAGGATGCGGATGCCGTGCTGGGGCCAGATCGGGTCCCAGTTGCGCAGCCCCTCGGTGTAGTGCCACATCCGGTCCGGGTTGATCACCTGCCCGCCGGCGGCCTCGGTGATGGCCAGCATCCGGCCGTCGACGTGGGCGGGCACCCCGGTGACCATCCGGGTCGGCGGGGTGCCGAGCCGGGCCGGCCAGGCCCGCCGGACGAGATCGTGGTTGCCGCCGATGCCGCCCGACGTGATGACCACCGCCTGCGCACCGTGGCTGAAGTCGCCGACGACCTCCCGGGAGCTGCTGCGTCCGCGCGGCGCGTCGTCGGGGGCGAGGACCGCGCCGCGTACCCCGGTGACCACGCCGCCGGTGGTGACGAGTTCGTCGACCCGGTGCCGGAACAACAGGGTCATCCGCCCCGCGGCGACGGCGGCGTGCACCCGCCGGGCGAACGGCTCGACCACGCCGGGACCGGTGCCCCAGGTGACGTGGAACCGGGGTACGGAGTTGCCGTGCCCGTGGGCCGCTCCCCCACCCCGTTCGGCCCAGCTCACCACGGGGAAGACCCGGTGCCCCAGCGACCGCAGCCAGGCCCGCTTCTCTCCGGCGGCGAAGTGCACGTACGCCTGTGCCCACTGGCGCGGCCAGTGGTCCTCCGGCCGGTCGAAGGCGGCGCTGCCGGTCCAGTCCTGCCAGGCCAGCTCGACCGAGTCGCGGATGCCCATCCGCCGCTGCTCGGGCGAGTCGACGAAGAAGAGCCCGCCGAACGACCAGTATGCCTGGCCACCGAGGTTCTCCGCCGACTCCTGGTCCAGCAGCAGCACGCGCCGGCCGGCGTCGGCGGCCTCGACGGCGGCGACCAGGCCGGCGAGACCGGCGCCGACCACGATGACATCCGTGTTCATGCGCCGACCCTACGAACGGGAATGCCAAAATGATCCGTCCCGGGGCGCAGTATTCGCCACCGGAATTGTCACCTGGATGACAAAGGAGGCCGACCGTGTCCGACACGTTGCTCGACATCGAGCCGGGCCTCGCCGGTCTTCCGCCCACCGTCGGCGACCACCTGCGGGGGCTGCGGGGGGCGCTGCACCTGCGGATCCTCGGCACCGTCCGGGCGGCGATGCGGGAGCAGGGCCGCTCGCTGACCGGCGCGCAGGGGCAGGGCCTGGCCCTGGGCGTGCGGACCGCCGTCGACACGTTCGTCGACGCGGTCGCCGAACCCGACCGGGCACTGGCCCCCACCCGGGCGGTGTTCCACACCCTGGGCCGCACCGAGTACCGCGAGGGGCACCGGGTCGACGCGCTCCGCGCCGTGCTGACCCTGGGCGCGCGGGACATCTGGGCGTTCCTGGTGGAGCAGGCCGCCGCCCCGGCCGCGACAGGCGGCACCCCGACCGGCCCGGACACCGGACGGGCGGGGACGGATGCCGGACGGGCGGGGACGGACGCCGGGCCGGCCCCCGCCGACCTGTACGTGATCGCCGGGGCGCTGTTCGGCTACGCCGACGCGCTGGCCGGCGCCGCCGCCGAGGGGTTCCTCGACGAGCAGCGGGACACCGCCCAGGACTGGGCCACCCTCCGACGCCGCCTGGTCACCCTGCTCGTGCAGCCCGACCCGCCGGCCGAGGAGGTGCTGCGCGCCGCCGCCGAGGCGGCCCGCTGGCCGTTGCCGGCCACCGTGGCGGTGGTCAGTGTGCACGGCACCGATGCCGAGCACCTGGCCCGCGTCGTCGGCGCGGGCACGGTCGCCACCGTCATCGGTGACGCCGTACGGCTGGTGCTGCCCGAACCGCGTACCCCCGGCCGGCTCGACCAGGCCCGGCAGGCGCTGGCCGGGCGGCGGGCCGCGGTCGGTCCGGCGGTGGCGCGGCACCGGGCCCGGCTGTCGTACCGGCTGTCCCGCCGGGCGTTGACCCTGCACCAGCAGGGCGCGCTCGGCCCGGATCCGGTGCTGTCCTGCGACGACCACCTGCTCACCCTGCTCACCGACTGGGAGCCCGGCCTGGCCGGACACCTCGCCGACACGGTGCTGGCCCCGCTGGCCGGGCTCCGGCCGACCACCCGACGGACCCTGGCGCAGACCCTGCACGGCTGGCTGCGCCGGCAGGGGCAGGTGGTCGCGGTCGCCGAGGACCTGCACACCCACCCGCAGACGATCCGGTACCGGATGCGCCAGCTCCGCGCCCTGTTCGGCCCGGCGCTGGACGATCCGGACGCCCGCCTCGTGCTGGCGCTGGCCCTGCGCTCCCGGCCGACCAGCGGCGCAGATCATTCCGACGCCGGTTGAACCATGTGATCATCGAATCCGAACCACTGGGTGTGCGTACCACCCGTTCCGCCGTGCTGCTGGGGTTGCTCCTCGCGCTGCTGTCCGTACCGCTGACCCCGGCGACGCCGGCCGCCGCCCACGCCGCGCTGGTAGCCACCAGCCCGGTCCGGGACGCGGTGATCGGTGCCCCGCCCGCGGAGGTGGTGCTGGTCTTCAGCGAATCGGTCTCCCCGGTCGTCGGCCGGGTGCAGGTGCTCGGCCCGGACGGACGGCGGGTCACCGCCGGGGATCCGGTCGCGCAGGGCGCCACCCTGCGGATCCCGGTGCGGGTGCCGGACCGGCCGCTCGGGACCTACCTGGTCAGTTACCGGGTGATCTCGGCCGACAGCCACCCGGTCGCCGGGAGTTTCGCCTACTCCGCCGGTGCGCCGTCGGCGACGCCACCGGAGCCGGTCGTCGTGGACGAGCGGCCCGCCGGGGCGCTGACCCCGGCCGCCCGGTTCGTCGGCTACCTGGGGCTGGTGCTGGTGGCCGGTCCCGTGCTGCTCGGCGCGGCGGGGTGGCCCCGCCGTCGCCGTCGGCGGGCGGTGACCGCCACCGGGCAGGTCGGGCTGGCCCTGGTGGCGGCCGGCACCGTCGGCACGTGGGTGGCCCAGGCCGCGGACATGGTGGGGGTGCCGGTCGGCGCTCTGGCCCGGGGCGACCTGACGGCGGTGGCGGGCAGCGACGTCGGGCCGGTGCTCGGTGCCCGGCTGGCGCTGGTCGGGCTCGCTGCCGTGCTGTTGCCGGCGGTGGCCGGCGGCCGGGGCGGTCGGGGCCGGCGGGCGGCGCTGGCGGTGGTGGCCCTGGCCGGGCTGCTCACCTGGCCGCTGGCCGGGCACCCGGTGGCGTCCCCGCTGCCGCCGGTGAGCATCCTGGCCGACGTGGTGCACCTGGCCGGGATGAGCGTGTGGCTGGGTGGGCTGTTCGTCCTGGCGGTGTTCGTGCTGCCCGGCACCCACCGGCGGGTGCTGGCCCGGATCCTGCCGGCCTGGTCGCGGTGGGCGGCCATCGCGGTGGGGTGGCTGGTCGCCTCCGGGGTGGGGCAGGCCGCGATCGAACTCGGCCGGCCCGGCGCGCTGTTCGGCACCACGTACGGTCGGCTGCTCTGCGCGAAGGCGGCCCTGCTCGCCGCCGTGCTCGTCGTCGCGGCCTGGCAGCGGCGGCTGGTGCGCGGCGGCCGGGCCGCCGACCGGCCCGGCCGGGTCGCGCGGGCCGCCGGGGTGGAACTCGCCGCCACCGCGGTGGTGCTGGCGCTGACCGCCGTGCTGGTGCAGACCCCGCCCGGCCGGACCGCCGACGCCCAGGCCGCCCGGGCCAGCCGGGAGGGCGTCGCCCAGACCCTCACCAGCGGCTACTACACCCTCCAGTTCGACGTCTATCCGGTCCGGGTGGGCGTACCGAACTCGTTGCACGCCTACGTCTACACCCCGCAGGGGCAGCCGTTGCCGGTGGTCCAGTGGACGGTCAGCCTAGCCCTGCCGGCCGCCGGGATCGAGCCGATGGTCGTGCCGGTGGAGAGCCCCGAGCCGCACCACGGCAGTGCGGAGATCAGCCTGCCGGCGCGCGGCGACTGGACGATCCGGTTCACGGTCCGGACCAGCGAGGTCGACCAGGCCACCGTCACCGCCACCGTGCCGGTCGGCTGACCGGCACCGACCGGCCGGGGTACGGGGTGCTGGGGCCACCGGCCGTTACCGACCACCGGGCTGATCAGCTAGCCTGCATCGGCCCGGGTGTCCGGGCGGAGGGAGGACCCCATGGCTGAGCACACGTCCCGGCAGGTCGCGCAGGAGTGGGACGCCGCCGACCCGCTGGCCGGGCTACGGGACCGGTTCGTGGTGGACGACCTGTGCTACCTCGACGGCAACTCGCTGGGCCGGCTGCCGGCCGCCACCGGCGACCACCTGGCCGCACTGGTGCGCGACGGCTGGGGCACCGAGCTGGTCCGGAGCTGGCCGACCTGGATCGAGTGGCCGCGCCGCATCGGCGACCGGATCGCCTCCCACGCGCTGGGCGCCCGGGAGGGCGAGGTGATCGTCTCCGATTCCACCTCGGTCAACCTCTACAAGCTGGCCGCCGCCGCCCTCGACGCCCGGCCCGGCCGGCGGACGATCCTGGCCGACGCCGAGGAGTTCCCCACCGACCGTTACCTGCTGGAGGGGTTGGCCGCCCAGCGGGGGCACACCCTGCGGCTGCTCCCCTCCGACCTGGACGAGGGGCTGGACCAGGCCACCCTGACCGGGGCGCTGACCGAGGACGTGGCGCTGGTGGTGCTGTCGGCGGTGTCGTACCGCTGCGGGGCGCTGCTGGACGTGGCGGCGGTGACGGCCGCGGCCCACCGGGTCGGCGCGCTGGTGCTGTGGGACCTCTCGCACGCGGTCGGCTCGGTGCCGTTGGACCTGACCGGCGCCGGTGTCGACCTCGCGGTCGGCTGCACCTACAAGTACCTCAACGGCGGTCCCGGCGCGCCGGCCTTCCTCTACGTGCGGCGGGAGTCGCAGGAGTCGCTGCGGCAGCCGATCTGGGGCTGGTTCGGCCAGCGCGACCAGTTCGGGATGGGTGCCGGCTACGATCCCGCGCCCGGCCCGGAGCGGTTCCTGGTGGGCACCCCGCCGGTGCTCGGGATGGCCGCCCTCGACCCGGCCCTGGACGTGCTGGCCGACGCCGGGATGGACCGGGTACGGGAGAAGTCCCTCCGGCTCGGCGAGCTGATCATAGAGCTGGCCGACGCCTGGCTGGTCCCGCACGGCTTCCGGCTCGCCTCCCCGCGCGACCCGGGCCGGCGCGGCGGGCACGTGTCGCTGCACCACCCGGAGGCGCTGCGGATCTCCCGAGCCCTGGTCGACGCCGGGGTGGTCGGCGACTACCGGGTACCGGACCGGCTGCGGCTCGGGCCGGCGGCGCTCTACACCCGCTACGTCGACGTGTGGGACGCGATGGACCGGCTGCGGGACATCGCCGAACGGCAGGCCTGGACCGGGGTGCCGGCGGAGCGGTCCCGGGTCACCTGAGCCGAGCGGGGCAGATCCCGGATTCCCCCGCGTCGCCGCCGACTTCGTACCAGCATGTCGGGTGGAGGCGGGGGGTGCCGTGGACGTCCTGGTCCTGATCGTGGTGCTGGCCGCCACCGTGCTGGTCGGCACCACCATCGGGGGCCGGTACCGGGTGGCCCCGCCGGTGCTGCTGATCACCATGGGTGGCCTGCTGGCGCTGCTGCCGCCGCTGTCGGACGTGGTGCTCCAACCGGACGTGGTGCTGCTGCTCTTCCTGCCGGCCGTGCTCTACCGGGAGAGCCTGGTGATCAGCCTGCGGGAGATCCGGTCGAACCTGCTGGTGATCGCCTCGCTGGCGGTGGCGCTGGTGGTGGTGACGATGGTGGCGGTGGCGCTGGCCGCCAAGGCGCTGGGGATGAGCCCGCAGGCCGCCTGGGTGCTGGGCGCGGTGCTCGCCCCCACCGACGCGGCGGCGGTCGCCGGCCTGGCGAAGCGGATGCCCCGCCGCATCCTGACCACGCTGCGGGCGGAGAGCCTGGTCAACGACGGTACGGCGCTGGTGCTGTTCTCGGTGACGGTCGGGTTGATCGTGGGCGGCGCCGCGCCGGGGGTGTTCGGGTTCCTGGGCCGGTTCGTCGGCTCGGCCGGGGGCGGGATCGTCGCCGGGCTGGTCGTCGGCCTGGTGGTGGTGCTGATCCGTCGCAGGCTGGACGACCCGCTGCGGGAGGGCGCGTTGAGCGTGCTCACCCCGTTCGCCGCGTTCCTGCTCGCCGAGGTGGTGCACGCCAGCGGGGTGCTCGCCGTCGTGGTCGCCGGCCTGCTGCTGTCCTACTTCAGCCCGAGGATCATCCGGGCACGGTCCCGGGTGCTGGCGTACGCCTTCTGGGACCTGTCCACCTTCCTGATCAACGGCGCGCTGTTCGTGCTGCTCGGCATGCAGATCCCCCGGGCGGTGAACCACGTGACCAGCATCTCGACGGGCCGGTCGGTGGCGATCGCCGCCTCGGTCACGCTGGTGGTGGTGGTCGTCCGGCTGGTCTGGTTGCAGTTGTTCTCCTACGGCCTGCCGGTGACGGGCCGGGGCGCCACGGTGAGCCGGCGGGTCCGGGTGGCGGCCGGCTGGGCGGGTTTCCGGGGTGCGGTGTCGCTGGCCGCCGCCCTCGCGGTGCCGGTGACCACGGCCACCACCCACGCGCCGGTGCCGGAACGGGATCTGATCATCTTCTGCACCGCCGTGGCGATCGTGTCGATCATGCTGGTGCAGGGCACCACCCTACCGGCGGTGGCCCGCTGGGCCGGTCTGCGCGGCGACGAGACGCGCGGCGACGAGGTCCGGCACGCCCACCGCCGGGCCACCGAGGCGGCGCTGTCGGCGCTGCCGAACGTCGCCGCCGACCTCGACGTCGACGCGACGGCGGTGGACCGGTTGCGCGCCGACTACCAGCGGCACCTGGACCTGGTGACCGAGACCGGCGGCGGTCAGGACGCCGACCGGGCAGAGGAGTCGGAGGCCCGGCTGCGGTTGGGGGTGTTGGAACACAAGCGCCGCGAGGTCACCCGGCTGCGCGACCGCAACGAGATCGACGACAGCGTGCTGCGCGAGGTCCAGGCGACGTTGGACATCGAGGAGATCCGCCTGCTCGGCCCCCAGACCGAGGACTGACGCCGGCCAGCGCGCCCGGTCCCCGGCCCGCAGGCCGGCGACGCGGACACGTCACTCGGACGATCAGCTCGTTGAGCAGGCGTAGGCCGCCGGCTGCGCATTGTCCGCACGTGGCTGGCGGACTCTCGTGCTCGACCGTGACCGACCCGTCACTGAATGCTGATCTCGGGTGTGGCTCGTAGGACAACTGCCGTTTCCGGCCAGGAGCCACGCCCCTCGTTCGACGCGCCGGTCCCGCCACCCGGACACCGCCGCGTCCCGGTCAAGGAGGAGCGATGGACAGTACGCAGGGGGAACCGACGGCGAGTCGGGGCGAGCAGATCCAGGCGGCGGAGCACGAGGCGGCGAGACGACGGCTGCTCGCCCAGGCCGAGAAGGAACGGATACCGGCCGAGGAGACCACCCGGGCCGTACCGGACCGGCAGTGGCGGCGTGCCCAACCGTGACCCGTCGCCGGTGGACGGTGAGCTGCTCTTGGCCGCGGACCTGACCCCTCATCTCAGGCGGTCGAGCTTCTTCCGGGCGTCGGTGCCGGTCCGCGGGGTCAGGACCACGAGACGGAGATCGGTGTTCTGCGTGGTCAGCACGTTGGCGTCCAGGGGGATGGCCCCCACCTGCGGATGCACGGCGGTCTTGTGGGCACTCTCGTGGGTGGCCACCGCGCGTTGCGCCCACAGCCGCCGGAACCGTTCGTTGCCGGCCAGCCGGGCGATCAGCGCCGCCACGTCGGGGTCGTGCGGATAGCGGGCGCTGGTGGCGCGCAGGTCGGCGACCAACGACTGCTCGAAGTACGCCCGCTCGGCGTCTGTCTGGCGGACCCGGCGGTTCCGGGACTCGAACTGGATGATCATCGCGTTGCGGTCGTCGGCGGTGGCATCGGCGGGGTCACCGAAGACGGCCACGAACAGCGGGTTTCCGTGTAGCAACCGCCACGCGGCGTCGTAGACGGCCAGCGGGGTGTCGCCGAGCTGGTCGATGACGCGCCACAGGCTGCGGGGGATCAGGGTGGGCACCCGGTCCGAGGCCGCCGCCAGGCCGGCGAGGCGCATCAGGTGCGCCTCCTCCTCGGTGGACAGTCGTAACGCGCGGGCCAGACAGGAGCAGACCTGGGACGACGGCGTGGCGGCCCGCCCCTGCTCCAGGCGTGCCACGTACTCCACGGAGATGCCGGCCAGCATCGCCAGCTCGCCGCGTCGCAGGCCGGCGACACGGCGGGGATTCGCGCTCGTCAGTCCGACCGCGGCCGGGTCGACCCGGTCCCGCCAGGCCCGTAGCGCCGCACCAAGCTCATTCATGTACGCCATGATCCGCCACCGGCCGGCGGGGCCGGGTGGTACCGGCGGTACGCGGAAGACCCGTGCCTTCCCCCGCCCGGCACCGCCGCCGATGATGACGATCATGAGTAGAGTGACCAGGGTCAACCACATCGGAGTGCCGGTCAGCGATCTCGCCCGTTCGGTGCGGTGGTACGAGGACGTCCTCGGCATCGCGCCGACCGGCGTCACGATCTCGGCCTCGAATCCGGCGATCGGCGCGGTCGTGGAGGTCGAGAACCCGTCGATGCGGGCGTCGTTCGCCCTGGCCGGCGACAACGTCCTGCTGGAACTCATCCAGTACGACAGCCCTCGGCCCCGGCCCTTCACCGGGCGCAACTGTGACGTCGGGGTCATCCACCTGTGTTTCGAGGTCGACGACCTCGACGCCGTGCACCGCGAGCTGGTGGGGCGGGGCGTGCACGTCAACGCCGATCCGGTCGTGTTGCAGGACGGGGAGAACATGGACGTGGGAACGCTGGCCGGCACGAAGATCCTCTACCTCCGCGACCCCGACGGAATCCCGTTGGAACTGTTCGAGCTGCCCGACCAGGACCCGGCACGGTCCCGCTGACGTTGCGTCCACCACGTCGACCGGCGGGGCGACTGACGCATTGACAGTCGCGCATGGGCGCGGTTACGGTCGCAGGAAAGCGCTTTCTTAGGTCGTTCGCCACCTCCACCCCGTCCCCGGAGGTCCATCCGCCATGCGCAGGAACCGCCGCCCGCTCGCCGTCGCCGCCGCGGCGGCACTCAGCACCGCGCTGCTCGCCCTCACCCCGCTCGGCGGCGCGCAGGTCGCCCACGCCGCCACCCTGTTCAGCGACGACTTCACCGACGGCGACCTCGCCGGCTGGTCGCGCTCCGGCGGGACCTGGTCGGTGGCCGCCGACGACAGCCCGGCGTTGCAGCAGGCCAGGGGCGACACCGGTGACGCCCGGCTGTTCGCCGGCAGCGCGTCCTGGGCCGACCAGGCCGTCCAGGCCCGGGTGAAGCCGCTGACCCTGCCCGGCAACGGCATGGTCGCGCTGCTGGCCCGCGCCAGCGGCGCGACCAGCTACTACCGGCTCGCCCTGCTCGCCGGCGACCAGGTCCGGCTGGAGGCGGTACGCAGCGGCCGGGTCACCCCGCTGGGCACGGTGTCCCACCGGGTGATGACGGGTGGCTGGCACACCCTGCGGATCGAGGTCGCCGGGACGGTGGTGCGCGGCTGGGTGGACGGCTTCCCCGTCGGCTCCGGCACCGGCACCCTGACCGCGACCGGCCGGATCGGCGTGCAGACCGGCAACGCCACCGCCCGCTTCGACGACGTGCTGGTGACCCGGGGCGAACCGGCCCCGACCAGTGCGCCGCCGAGCCCCACGGCCACCCCGTCCGGCACCCCCACCGCCAGCCCCACGGCGACCCCGCCCGAGACCCCGTCGCCCACCGGCCCGACGCCCACGCCCACCGGCACCGGGCCGGCCGAGCGGTCCTCGGTGGTCGCCCCGGACGGCAGCGGGGACCACACCAGCGTGCAGGCGGCGATGGACGCGGTGCCGGTGGGCAACGCGAGCCGGTACACCATCACCATCAGGCCGGGCACCTACCGGGAGCCGGTCACGGTCCCGGCCGGCAAGCCGTACGTGTCGTTCGTCGGGTCGACCGGCGACCCCCGGGACGTGGTGATCGTCTACGACAACGCCTCGGGCACCCCGAAGCCGGGCGGCGGCACCTACGGCACCTCGGGCAGCGCCTCGGTGACCATCGACGGCAACGACTTCACCGCCCGGCACCTGACCTTCGCCAACGACTTCGACGAGGCGGCGCACGACTACAGCGCCGAGCAGGCGGTGGCCGTGCTGACCCGGGCCGACCGGCTGGTCTTTGACGACGTGCGGTTCCTCGGCAACCAGGACACGCTCTACCACAACAGCGCCTCCGTCGACGCTGTCGGCCGGGCGTACTTCCGGGACTGCTACGTCGAGGGCGACGTCGACTTCATCTTCGGCCGGGGCACCGGGGTCTTCGACGGCTGCGAGATCCGGTCCCTCGACCGGGGTTCGGCCAGCAACAACGGGTACGTCACCGCCGCGTCCACGATGATCGGCAATCCGTACGGCCTGCTCTTCACGGGCTGCGCCCTGACCACCGACGCGGCGGCGGCGCAGAGCGTGCACCTCGGCCGGCCGTGGCACCCGAGCGGCGACGTCAACGCGATCGGGCAGGTGGTGTTCCGCGACAGCGTGCTCGGCGCGCACGTGAAGGACTCCCCCTGGACCGACATGTCCGGCTTCTCCTGGCGGGACGCCCGGTTCGCCGAGTACCGCAACAGCGGCCCGGGGTCGACGGTCACCGCCGACCGGCCACAGTTGACCGACGCGCAGGCCCCGAGCTACACCCCGCAGCGGTACCTGGCCGGCGCGGACGGCTGGAACCCGATCCCCTGACGACGGCGCCGGGGATTTACATTAAACAAAGTTAACTGATAACCTCCCGGCCATCGACGAGGAGGTATGTCATGCGACTTCGACCCGGGACGACAGCCTGGCTGGCCGGTGCGGTGCTGCTCGCCGCCGCACTGCCCGCCGCGAACGGCTTCGCCGCGCCGACCACCGCCACGGGTGCCGCCAGCGCCCTGGCGGCCTGCTCCGCACCGGCCTGGGCCGAGGGCGTCAGCTACCCCGCCGGCACCCGGGTCAGCTACCTCGGCCACCTCTACGAGTCGCTGGTGACCCACACCCCGCCGGCCGGCGCCGGCTGGAACCCGGCAGCCGTGCCGGCCCTCTGGCGGGACCTCGGCGTCTGCACCGGCACCCCCTCCCCCACCCCGTCGCCGACCCCCACCGCCACCCCCACCCGGCCCCCGACCCCGACACCCACCCCGACCCGCACCCCCTCCCCGACCCCCACCCCCGGCACGACGACACCGCCGCCGGACGGCACCGGCTGCGCGCTGAAGCCCCGCCCGGCCGGCAAGGTGCTCCAGGGTTACTGGGAGAACTGGGACGGCGCGGCGAACGGCGTCCACCCGCCGCTGGGCTGGATCCCGATCACCGACCCCCGGATCACCGGGCACGGCTACAACGTCGTCACCGCCGCCTTCCCGGTGATCCGCGCCGACGGCACGGTGCTCTGGGAGGATGGCATGGACGCCACCGTCAAGGTGCCCACGCCGACCGAGATGTGCCAGGCCAAGGCCGCCGGGCTGACCCTGCTGCTGTCGATCGGCGGGGCCACCGCCGGCATCGACCTCGGCTCGGCCACCGTCGCCGACCGGTTCGTCGCCACCGTGGTGCCGATCCTCAAGCGGTACCACTTCGACGGCATCGACATCGACATCGAGACCGGGCTGACCGGCAGCGGGGACATCACCCGGCTGTCCACGTCGCAGGCGAACCTGGTCCGCATCATCGACGGGGTGCTGGCCCAGATGCCGGCCGGCTTCGGCCTGACCATGGCCCCGGAGACCGCGTACGTCACCGGCGGCAGCGTCACCTACGGCTCCATCTGGGGCGCGTACCTGCCGGTCATCAAGCGGTACGTCGACAACGGGCGGCTCTGGTGGCTCAACATGCAGTACTACAACGGCAGCATGTACGGCTGCGCCGGTGACTCGTACCCCGCCGGGACGGTGGCGGGCTTCACCGCCCAGACCGACTGCCTCAACGCCGGCCTGGTCGTCCAGGGCACCACCATCCGGGTGCCGTACGACCGGCAGGTGCCCGGCCTGCCCGCCCAGCCCGGTGCCGGTGGCGGCTACCTCGCGCCGGCCTCGGTGGCCCAGGCGTGGAACACCTACCGGGGCGGCCTGAAGGGGCTGATGACCTGGTCGGTCAACTGGGACGGATCCAAGGGCTGGACCTTCGGCGACAACGTCCGCACCCTCCAGGGCCGCTGAGTCCACGGTCGGGGGCACCGCCCCGGCCGGGGAGTCCGGGGAGAGTCCGGCCCTGCGGCGCGGTCGCGCTCCCGTCGGTGCGGGCGGGAGCGCGACCGGGTGGCTCAGAGCCGGGCGCCCACGTCGGTGCCGTCGGCCGGGCGGAGGAAGTCCGACGTCGGGATGGACCCGTCGGCCGCCCGGGGGCCGGTGATGGTCGACGGGTCGGTGCTGGCCAGCGGCCAGCTGCCGCCGAGGTTCCAGGAGTTGTCGGCCCCGGTCGAGGAGCCGGGCGACACGTCGGGGGCGTTGCCGGCCGCGAGGTTGCGGCTGAGCCGGGAGGTCGAGCGGGAGACGTCGAAGCCGGCCCTGCCGTTGCGCCAGGCGGTGTCGCGCTCGAAGACCAGCGTGCCGGGGTTGCCGTTGTCGATGAACCCGCCGGCCGAGTTTCCCCAGGCCATGCTGTTGCGGGTGACGTGGTCGGCGGCCGGACGCGGGTCGTTGCCGCCGCCATGCTTGAAGCCGTTGCCGTCACCGGCGTAGTCGGGCAGGTTCCAGTAGTTGTAGCCGTTGTCGTAGGCGACGCTGTCCTCGATCAGGATCGGCGACTGGAACAGCCAGGCGTCGAAGCCGTCGTCGGAGTTGCGCCAGAGCCGCGCGCCGCGTACCTGGTTGTCGACGCCCGAGCCCTCCTTGATGGCCAGGCCGTCGGCGCTCTCGCCGTTCTTGCGGGGATCCCGGTTGCCGTAGCTGTCCAGGTTGACGATCCGGTTGCCGCTCGACGCGCCCTGCAGGTGCAGCCCGGACTCGTAGTTGTCCCGGGTGACCAGCCGCTCGTACCTGCCGTAGTTGGTGTCGACGCCGAAGATCCCGTACGGGCCGTGGATGATCTCCAGGCCGACGAACCGCCACCAGTCGGCCTCGACGTGCAGCGCGCCCCGGTCGGCGCGGGGAATGCTGGAGCCCACCGCGCCCGGGGTGTACGGCATGTTCTCGCCGTCGATGACCACCCTCTCGCCCTGGTAGTTCGTCAGGGTGATCGGGTGGTACGGGGTGCCGTCCTTGAGGATCTTGATGGTGCTGGTCGGCGCGTAGGTGCCGCCGCGTACCGCGATGGTGGTGCCCGGCTCGGCCAGGTCGTGTGCCCGCTGGATGGTGCGTAGCGGCCGGGCCATCGTGCCGGGGTTGGCGTCGTCGCCGTCGGTGGCGACCACCAGCACGACGACCCCGGGCGGCGGGCTGGTCGGCGGCGGCGTGACCGGCGGCGTGGTCGGCGGGGGCGTGGTGACCGGCGGCGTGGTCGGCGGCGGCGTGGTCGGCGGCGGCGGGGTGGTGGGGCTCGGCGGCGGCGTGGTGGGCGCGATGCCGCCGTCCCGGACCAGGACGTCGTCGAAGGCGGCCGTCGCGGCGGCGGTCTGCACCCCGATCCGGCCGGCGGCGATCAGCGGGCTGGTGGCCTGGCCGACGGGGAGGCCGTCGACGCTGCCCCGCACGGTGGTGCCGGTGACCTCGACGGCCAGGGTGTACCAGGTGCCGGTGGCCACCGGACGGGCGGCGCTGGCGAGAACGGTGACCGCGTTGCCGTTCACCGCCTGCAACTGCACCTGGTTGCCGGACAGCAGTGCCAGCCGGTAGTAGCGGGTCGCCCCGGACGCGCGGGCCAGCAGGCCGACCTGGCCGGCGGCACCGAGGCTGAGCGGTTTCACCCGGGCCTGGACGGTGTAGTCGGCCCAGCCGGTGCTGCCGGCGAAGAGCCGGGCGTTGTCACTGTCGACGTTCGACTGCCGCAGGGCCGGGGAGCCGTCGGTGACGACGCCCCAGCTGCCGCCCGACTTCGACCAGCCGGCGGTGTCGCCGTCGGTGAAGTCGTCGCTGAACAGGGTGGCGGCGGAGGCCGCCGCGACCGGCCCGAGCAGCGGGGCGGTCGCGGCGGCGAGCACCCCGGCGAGCAGCAGGGCGAGCCGGCGCTGGCGGGACGGGCGCATGAGGCGTACCTCCGACGGTGGGGGAATCGGACGGGCGGCGAGAAAGCGCTTTCCCGGACGATACGAGGATGCATCGACACTCGTCAACCTCTAGCTTCCGGTGCGGGTCACCCGGCCCGCGGTGCCACCCAGGAGCCCGGCCCGGAGCCTGGTCCGGATCCGACGCCGGCCGGGCTGCCGGTCCCCGATCGGCGCGGCGGCCGACCCCCGGAGGGGACCGGCCGCCGCAGCCGACAACAGCGTCACCGCCAGGTGTCGTTGGCGCTCCACGAGCCGGTGGACCCGACGGTGGCGCTGCGGTTGCCACCGGACTCCCAGGTCACCGTGCCGTCCGGGTTCTTCTTGAGGTACTTGTACTCGAACGCCGTGTTCGCCGGCAGGGCGACCGTGGCCCGCCACAGCGGGTAGGCGGCCGAGGAGAGCGCCACCGCGTTGGCCGGGTTCCAGGAGCCCAGCGCCGCGACGCTGCCCACCACGAAGACGTTCTGGCCGTACGAGGTGGTGGCGTTGACGGTGAACGACGCGCCCTGGGTGCCGGCCGGGTCACCCCGGAAGGTGTCGGTGACCGACGAGGTGCCGCCGGCCGGCGTGGTCAACGTCCGGTTGCCGCCCGACTCCCAGGTCACCACGCCGGCCGTGGTCTTCTTGAGGAACTTGAACTCCACCGTGGTGGCCGCCGGCAGGGTGACCACCGCCCGGTAGACCCCACCGCCCTGCGCCGTCAGCCTGACCGCGTCGGCCGGGCTCCAGGAGCCCAGCGCCGGGACGCTGCCGACGACGTAGGCGTCCTGGCCACCGGCGAGGGACGCGGTGACGGTGAAGGTGGTGGCGACCGTGCCGGCGGGCGCGGTCGGGGTGGGCGTCGCGGTCGGCGTCGGCGAGGCGGTCGGCGTCGCGGTCGGCGTCGGCGTGCTGCCGGCCTTCGCGTTGGCGTGCAGCGCCACCGCGCCGTTGGCGGGGATCCGCACGGTGGCCCGGCCGCCGCTGACGGTCACCGTGGTACCGGTGCAGCCGGCCGTGCCGCGCGCCCCGGAGATCACGTCGCAGTACGACCCGTCGGCCAGCCCGGTGGTGAAGGTGGCGGTGCTGGCCGACCCCGAGTCGTTGATCCCGATCCAGGCCCGGTCACCCCGGTGGAAGCCGATGACGTTGCTGTTGACCACGGTGAAGTCGGAGACGGTCCTGACCGACTTCGCGGTGTTGGCCCAGCCGACCATGCCCTTGATCCCGGTGGACCGGGTCAGGCAGTTCCAGCTGCCGCCGCAGACGGTGTCGGTGACGTAGCCGTTGCCGTCGGCGGGCGGCGACTGGTTGCGGTTGGACCAGGTGAAGCTGTCGTAGACCGACGGCTTGCCGTGCGGGTAGGCCAGCGCGAAGTAGTTGGCCAGCACGTAGTCGCTGCCGTCGCGGTAGGACAGCACCACCCCGTCGCGCTCCAGGTCGTGATTGGTGACCATGGCGAACACGTTGGCGCTCGGCGCGTCGAGGTTCCAGCTGCCGACGTTGGCCAGGTTGGCGATCGAGCCCTGGAACGCCGACTTCAGGCCCTTGGCGTACCCGAAGTCGAGCACGTCACCGTTGCCGATGAAGGCGCGGGCCTTGAGGGCGTCGTTGCCGGCCCCGTCGAAGATCTCCTGGGCGACGTACGGACGCTTGTTCTCGGCGGTGGTGTTGCGCACCTTGCCGAGGATGGCGGCGAAGTCGTCCTTCCGGACGTGCTTGACCGCGTCCACCCGGAACCCGTCGACCCCGAGGCCGACCAGGTCGTTGAGGAACCCGGCGATCTTGGTGCGGACGGCGTCCTTCTCGGTGTAGAGGTCGGTCAGGGAGAGCAGCTCGCAGCTGGTCACCTGGGCCTCGTTGTTCCAGTCGTTGATCGCGCCGGAGGTCGGGCAGTTGTCCCCCGGGCGGTGGAAGTCGCCGGTGCCGTAGGGCACGGCCGGGAAGCTGTAGCCGGGGCCGGAGAAGTCGGTGCCGGCGTACCCGACGACCGACTCGGGGTTGTTGGCGCCGGCCATGTGGTTGACCACCGCGTCGACGTACACCCGCACCCCGGCGTTGTGGCAGGCGGTCACCATGTCGGCGAACTGCTGCCGGGTGCCGAACCGGCTCTCCAGTCGGTAGGACACCGGCTGGTAGACCTCGTACCAGGGGTGTACGCCGTCGGCGCTGCTCGGCAGGCTGACCGACTCCTGCGGTGGGGCGACCTGGACCGCGCCGTAGCCGGCCGGGCCGAGGTGGTCGGTGCACGCGGCGGCGACGGAGCGCCAGTTCCATTCCCAGAGGTTGGCGGTGACCTCACTGTCGTTGAGGGCGACGGCGGCGGTCGCGGGGGCGGTGGCCGGCAGCGCGCTCAGCGCGGCGAGGGAGGAGGCGGTGACAGCGAGGGCGAGGAGGCCCCGTCGCAGACGGGTTCCCCGGGGGACGCGGGGTACGGACATCAGGAGTGGACCTACTTCCGGGGGTCGAAGAGGCGCGGTGCGGTGTGGACGGCTGTCCGGTGGAAAGACGATGCGGCATCGATGAAAGAATTTGCAAGACCTTGCGGCAAACTTTTCGACATCCGCCGGCAATGATCCGCAAGGCCCTACCGGCTCGGCGACCGGTCGACCGACCTCGCCGGGCACCCCCGAAGATGCGCGTTTGCCCAGTTCAGCCACGGGAAACCGGGGTCATCCGCACCGTCACGAGGGGGCCGCCGTGACCCGTCCGCCCACCGGCCGGGTCGGCACCCCCTGATGCGCCGATGAACACGCCGTTGCGCCGGGGTCTGCGGCCGGTCACCGAAGCCACCCGGGTCAGCACCGCCGAGGTCTTCTTCGACCTGGTGTTCGTCTTCGCCTTCCTCCAGGTCACCACGTTGATGATCGCCGAGGACAACCACCTGGCGGTGCTGCACGGACTGCTCGTGCTGAGCCTGCTGTGGTGGTCCTGGTCGCTCTTCGCCTGGCTCGGCAACCGGGTACGCGCCAACTACGGGCTGGCCCGGCTCACCCTGCTGGCCACCACCCCGGTCATGTTCGTGCTCGCGGTCACCACCCGGGAGGCGTTCCAGGACGCGCCCGGCGGGATCGACACCCCGGTCTGGTTCGTCGGCTGCTTCCTCGCCGTCCGGGCCTGCTACCTGGGCCTGCGGCTGTACTCCTCACCGGAGCTGCGGGGCCGCGACGTGCTGGCGCTCACCGCGCCCCCGGTGGTGGCCGCCGGCCTGCTGCTCGGCGCGGCGCTGCTGCCCCGCAGCACGCTCCCCACCGACCGGATGCTCGCCGGTCAGGTGCTGCTGTGGGTGCTGGCCGGCCTCGTGGACTACGGCGTCGGCCAGGCCCTGCCGCTGCCGCCACGCGCCGTCTTCTCCGCGCGGCACTGGATCGAGCGGCACAACCTGATCGTCATCGCGGCGCTCGGCGAGGTCCTGATCGCCGTCGGCATCGCCGGCTCCCAGTTGACCAACTCGATCGGCCTGCTGACCGCCTCCGCCCTCGCGGTGGTGGTGGCGGGCACCCTGGAGTGGATCTACATCGACCTCTCCGCGCTGGTCGGTGAGCACGCCCTGCGCGCCGCCCCGCCGGCCGCCCGGGTCGCCCTCGCCCGGGACTGCTACAGCTTCCTGCACCTGCCGATGATCGCCGGGATCATGCTGCTGGCCCTGGGGTTCAAGCACATGCCCTCCCTCGTCGGGGAGGCGGACACCTACCAGCGCGGCCAGCCCCTGGACCACACCGGCCGCTACGCGCTGTACGGCGGCGTGGTCACCTTCCTGCTCGCCCACGCGACGTTCCAGTGGCGGCTCAGCCACACCTGCCGGAACCTGATCTGGCCCCGGCTGGTCGCCGCCGGGACGCTGATCGCCCTGCTGCCGGCCACCGCCGGCATCCCCGCCCTGCGGGCGCTGGCCTGGCTTGCCCTGGTCTGCCTGGCCACGGCGGCCACCGAGTACCTGGTCGGCCGCCGCGAGCGGCAACGGCTGCGCCGGGCGCTCGTCGAGGAGCACGAGGGCGGCTGCGCGGCTGACCGGCCCGGCCCGGGCCGGTCGTTCGGCTGACCGGCCCGGCCCGGGCCGGTCCCCGCGTCGGGTGCCGACGCGGGGACCGGTGTCACCCCAGGGGGCGTTCGTCCACCGTCGGCCGGACGCTCACATCGGGTTCCAGCCGTCGCTGCCGGCCAGGTACCGCTGCGGCGTGTAGGTGGCCGCCTGGGAATCGCTGAGCTGCGGACGATTGCCGTTGGTGCCGGCGCCGGGACCGGTGTTGCGGTACTCGCGGAACCGGGCGTTCTGCCACACGTTGCCGGACATGTCGGTCCAGGGCTGGGCGGTCTTCATGGTCGCGCTGAGCGTCGACTCCCGGTAGAGGACCTGGGCGTCCGGCCCCCACGGGCGGCCGAGCTGGGTGGTGTTGTTCGTCGCCCCGGTGATCGTCGACCGGTAGATCAGCATCCCGTACGTCTTGCTGGCGGCGGTACGGGCGGCGGTGATCGGTCCACCGGTCGACCGCTTCTCGTAGATCGAGGAGCTGTCGATGACGATCGTGCCGCCACCGAAGATGAAGTCGACGGTGCCCTCCACGTAGGAGCTGACCACGTACCCCCGGGTCTTGTCGTTGACCAGGAAGGTGTCCTGGTCGCCGAGGAGCCGGACGTTGCGCAGCACCGCCCGGTCGGCGTTCAGGTGCAGCGCCACCGCCTGCTGGTCGACCCCCGAGGTGTTCTCCACGAAGTCGTTGGAGATGGTGAGGTTCTCGGCGACGAAGTTGGCCCCGTCGACGAACATGCTCGCGCTGTTGAAGGTGCCGTAGGTGGTCCCGTCCGGCTTGCGGGTGCCGGCGGAGTTGTTGTAGACGAGCACCACGTTCGACGGCGACGAACCGAGCCCGCGCAGGGTGACGTTGGTCTTGTTCGAGGCCACCCGGACGACCTCACGGTAGGTGCCGGGCTTGATGGTGATGGTGGTCCGGGCCGAGCTGTTCGCCGGCACGGCGTCGATGGCGGCCTGCACGGTGCGGTACCTGCCGCTGCCGTCCGCCGCCACCGTCGGCGTCCCGCTGGTCGGCGGCGGCGTCGTCGGCGGCGCGGTGGTGACCGGCGGGGGTGTGGTCGGCGGCGCGCTGGTCGGGGGCGGGGTGGTGGGCGGCGCGGCGGTGGTGGGGGTGGTCGTGCCGGTGCAGGCGGTGCCGTTGAGCGTGAAGCCGGCGGGGTCGGGGTTGCTGCCGGTCCAGGTGCCGTTGAACCCGACGTCGACACTGCCGTTGGTGGCGATGGCGGCGTTGTAGTCGAGGTTGGTGGCGACGACGTCACCGCTGGCCGGGCTGGCGGTGAAGCCCCAGGCGCTGGTGATGCTCTGCCCGGCGGGGAAGCTCCAGCCCAGCCGCCAGCCGCTGACGGGGTCGCCCAGGTTCCTGATCGTGATGGCGGCGGTGAAGCCACCGGCCCACTGGGCGCCCACCTGGTAGGTGACCTGACAGCCGGCGGCGGCCTGCGCTGACACGGCGGTGACGACACCGGCGACGAGAGTGGTGGTGACGGCGGTGGCGACGATCGATGCCACCCGCCGGGTGCGATTTCTCACGAAAACTCCCCAGGGGTATCCGAACACGGACAGCCGTGGGAGCGCTGACACGAGACTCGCACAGCCGGCCATGTCTGTAAAGCGTCACCGGTCGGACACCCCCGGTTCTCCCCGGGCCACCGGGCACAACCGGCGCTGATCGTCTTGTCGGGCCGGCCTGTTACGGTCGCGCCGCTGTCACACCAGTCGAGCCGGAGGTAGGCGTGATCCGTTCGCACATGTCGTCGTTCGCCGGAATGCCGGTGGTCCCCTTCACACCGGGGATGACCCTGCCCGACGACCCGTCGGCCGTCGCCTGGCGGCTCGAGGTCGAGGACTTCGAGGCCGAGCCGGAGGAGATGGCCGCTCTGGTCACGGCGCTGCGGGCGGAGGTGCCCGGCGAGGCGGTCCGCGCCCTGGTGATCGGCGAGTGGGGTTCGGCGTACGAGCGGGCGCTCCCGGTCGACCTGCTGGCCGACGCGGCCAAGGACTGGACCGCCCTGCGCGCGGTGTTCCTGGCCGACCTGGTCAGCGAGCAGTGCGAGATCTCCTGGCTCACCCACGGCGACCTCACCCCGCTGCTGACCGCCTACCCGGAGCTGGAGACGCTGTGGGTACGCGGGGCCAACGAGCTGACCCTGCAACCGGTGCGGCACACCGGGCTGCGGGAGCTGGGCTTCCAGACCGGCGGCCTGCCGGCCGAGGTGACCCGCGCGGTGGGCGACTGCGACCTGCCCGCCCTGCGCCGGCTCGACCTGTGGCTCGGCCGGCAGGACTACGGCGGCGACACCGGCACCGACGACCTCGCCGCCATCCTGGCCGGCGACCGGCTGCCCGCGCTACGGCACCTGGCGGTCTGCAACGCCGAGTTCGCCGATCAGGTCGCACAGGCGGTGGCCACCGCCCCGGTGGTGGCCCGGCTGGAGGTGCTCGACCTGTCGATGGGGGTGCTGACCGACCCCGGCGCCGAGGCGCTGCTGGCCGGGCAGCCGCTGACCCACCTGCGCCGCCTCGACCTGCACCACCACTTCCTCTCCCCCGAGGTCGCCCAGCGGCTGACCGACGCGCTGCCCGGTGTCCAGGTCGACCTGGACGACCCGCAGACCCCCGACGAGTACCACGGCACGGTCTACCGGTTCACCGCGGTCGGGGAGTGAGCGACGATGACGTTCGGTTCCCACGCCCAGACGTTCGCCGGTCGGCCGGTGGTCGAGTTCCCCGCCGACGGGCCGCCGCCCGCCGTGGACGGCCCGGTCTGCTGGCGGATCGCCGACTGGCACTTCGACGGGAACACCCGGCAGGACCCGCTGTCGGAGCAGTTCCGGGACCGGTTCGACAGGTTCGTCGAGCAGGTCGGTGACCAGGTCGAGGCGCTGGTCGTCGGGGCCTGGGGATACGCGGCGTTCCACCACGCCCCGATCGCCCAGCTCTGCGCGGCGGCCCCCCGGCTGCCCCGGCTGCGGGCGCTGTTCCTCGGCGACATGGTCACCGAGGAGTGCGAGGTCTCCTGGATGCGGGTCGGCGACGTCAGCCAGTTGCTGACCGCCTTCCCGGAGCTGGAGGTGCTGCGGGTACGCGGCGGCGAGGAGTTCAGCTTCTCCCCGGTGCGCCACGAGCGGCTGCGGACGCTGTCCGTGCAGAGCGGCGGCCTGCCCCGGGAGTTCGTCCGCGCGGTGCTCGACTCGGAGCTGCCCGCGCTGAACCACCTCGACCTGTGGCTGGGCACCGACGACTACGGTGGCAACACCACCGTGGCCGACCTGGAGGCGCTGCTGGCCGGGAAGCTCTTCCCGGCGCTGCGCCGGCTCGGGCTGCGCAACGCCGAGATCGCCGACGAGCTGGCCGCCGCGCTCGCCGCCGCCGCCGTGGTGCCCCGGTTGGAGTGGCTCGACCTGTCGCTGGGCACCCTGTCCGACGACGGGCTGGCCGCGCTGCTCGCCGGGCAGCCGCTGACCCACCTGGCCGCCCTCGACCTGCACCACCACTACCTGTCGGAGGAGGCCGCCGACCGGGTGGTCGCCGCGTTGCCGGGGGTCGAGGTCGACGTCTCCGAGCCGCAGGAGGCCGACGAGGACGACGGGGAGAGCTACCGCTACACGGCGGTGTCGGAGTGACATGCGACTGACCGTGGTGGGCAACCCCGACAACCGGCGGGTCGCGCTGTTCCGGCGGGCCGTCCGCGCGGCGGGGTTGCCCGATCCGGCGGTGCTGCCCTGGGCGCGGGTGCTCACCGGGGCGGCCCCGCCGGACGCCGACACCCTGGTCCGGGTCGATTCCCCCGGTGAGGACGCGGAGGTGGACCGGCTGCTGCGCGGCGCGGCCACCCCCGCGCGGCACGGGGAGCTGATCGGCCTGGCCGACACGTACGCCGGGCTGGTGGCCGGGATCGGCCGGGTGGCCGCCGGGGGCGCGACGCTGCTCAACCACCCGGACGACGTGGCGGCGCTGTGCGACAAGCGGCGCTGCCACGCGCTGCTGTCGGCGGCCGGGGTGCCGGTGCCGGCGGCGCTGCCGCCGGTCGACGGCTACCCGCAGCTCCGGGCGGCGATGGCGGCGGCCGGCTGGCACCGGGTGTTCGTCAAGCCGGCGCACGGCTCGTCGGCGGCCGGGGTGATCGCGCTCGCCGTCGGCCCCGGCCGGGTACGGGCGGTCACCCCGATCGAGGTCACCCCGGACGGGCTGTTCAACTCGTTGCGGCTGCGCGGCTACGACGACGAGGCGACCGTCGCGGCGCTGGTCGACCGGCTCGCCCCGGAAGGGCTGCACGTGGAGCGGTGGCTGCCCAAGGCGGGGCTGGCCGACCGGGTGGTCGACCTGCGGGTGGTGGTGGTCGCCGGCCGCCCCACCCACGCCGTGGTCCGGGCCGCCCGGGGGCCGATGACCAACCTGCACCTGGGCAACGCGCGGGGCGACCTGGAGGCGCTGCGGGCGGCGGCCGGCCCGGAGTCCTGGGCGGCGGCGATGCGGACCTGCGTCCGGGCGGCGGCGTGCTTCCCCCGGTCACTGCACGTCGGCGTCGACCTGATGTTCCTGCTGGGCTGGCAGCGGCACGCGGTGGCCGAGGTCAACGCGTTCGGCGACCTGCTGCCCGGGGTGCTGGCCGACGACCGGGACACCTACGCCGAGCAGGTGCACGCGCTGACCGGCGGCCGGTGGGACCGGTGGCGGGAGGAGACCGGATGCGCGCCCTGATCGGCAGTCACGACATCTGCCTGGTCACCCTGGACACGCTGCGGTTCGATGTGGCCGACGAGCTGGCCGGGGCCGGGCGGACCCCCGGACTGGCCCGGGCACTGCCGGGCGGGCGGTGGGAGCGACGGCACTCCCCCGCCAGCTTCACCTACGCCGCGCACCACGCCTTCTTCGCCGGTTTCCTGCCCACCCCGGTCGGGCCGGGCCGGCACGAGCGGCTGTACGCGGCGGCGTTCCCGGGCAGCGAGACCGCCGGGGACGACACCTGGGTCTTCGACGCCCCCGACCTGCCCACCGCGCTGGCCGGGGCGGGTTACCACACGCTCTGCCTGGGCGGGGTGGGCTTCTTCAACAGGCGCAGCCCGCTCGGGTCGGTGCTGCCCGGTCTCTTCGCCGAGGCGCACTGGGAACCGGCGTTCGGGGTCACCGCCCCGACCTGCCTGGACGCGCAGCTCGACCGGCTGGCCGCGGTGCTGCCCGACGTCCCGGCCGACCGGCCGGTGTTCACCTTCCTCAACGTCGCCGCCCTGCACCAGCCCAACCGGCACTACCTGCCGGGCGCCGACGAGGACAGCCGGGCCAGCCACGCCGCCGCCCTGGAGTACGTCGACTCCCGGGTCGACCGGCTGTTCGCCCTGCTCACCGGGCGGGGGCGGCCGGTTTTCACGATCGTCTGCTCCGACCACGGCACCGCGTACGGCGAGGACGGCCACACCGGTCACCGGATCGGCCACGACGTGGTGTGGACCGTCCCGTACGCCCACTTCACTCTGCGACCGGGGGAATGGTGACCAGCATCGACACGGGCCTCGACGGCTCGCCCTACCAGCAGTACCTGTACGCGTACCCGCACAAGACCTCCTACCGGGCGCTGCGGCCCCGGCCGCTGCTGGCCGACGTGTGGCGGGCCGAGGCCCGCGACGCCCTCTTCCTCTACGTGCACCTGCCGTTCTGCGAGATGCGCTGCGGCTTCTGCAACCTGTTCACCCGGGCCAACCCGCCGCAGGAGCAGGTGAAGGCCTACCTGCGGCAGCTGCGCCGGCAGGCGGAACGGGTCGCCGACGCGCTCGGCGACGACGCCGGGTACGCCCGGGTGGCGTTCGGTGGCGGCACCCCCACCTACCTGACCGCCGACGAGCTGACCGAGCTGTTCGCCATCGTCACGGGCGTCTCGGGGGCACGGCTGCCGGGCGTACCGCTGTCGGTGGAGACCTCGCCGGCCACCGCGACGCCGGACCGGCTCGCGGTGCTGGCGGCGCACGGGGTGCACCGGGTGAGCATCGGCGTGCAGAGCTTCCTCGACGTCGAGGCGCGGGCCGCCGGCCGCCCGCAGCGGCGCGACGAGGTGGAGGCTGCGCTCGGCGCGATCCGGGCCGCGGCGGTCCCGGTGCTCAACGTGGACCTGATCTACGGCATCGACGGGCAGACGGCGGCGACCTGGCGGCAGAGCCTGGACGCGGCGCTGGCCTGGCGGCCGGAGGAGCTGTACCTCTACCCGCTCTACGTGCGGCCGCTGACCGGGCTGGGCCGGCGGGCGCACGGCCGGGCCGACTGGGACGCCCACCGGCTGGCCCTCTACGAGCAGGCGGTGGAGGTCCTCGGCGCGGCCGGCTACCGGCAGGAGTCGATGCGGCAGTTCCGCCGCGCCGACGTGCCCGCCCCGGACGGGCCGGACTACTGCTGCCAGGACGACGGCATGGTCGGCCTCGGGTGCGGGGCGCGCTCCTACACCACCGCGCTGCACTACTCGTTCGACTACGCGGTCTCGGTGTCGCAGGTGCGGATGGTGCTGGACGACTACCTGGCCCGTCCGGCGGACGACTTCCGGTACGCCGAGTTCGGGTTCGCCCTCGACGGCGCCGAGCAGCGCCGCCGGTGGCTGCTCAAGTCGCTGCTGCGGGCCGAGGGAGTCGACGCGGCGGCCTACGCCGCCCGGTTCGGCCGACCGCCCGGCGAGGACTTCCCCGAGCTGGACCGGCTGGCCGACCGGGGCTGGGCCGACACCGACGGGCTGCGGCTCACCCCGGCCGGGTTGGCCCGTTCCGACGCGATCGGCCCGTGGTTGACCTCCGCCCGGGTCCGGCAGGCGATGACCGGGTACGTCCCCCGGTGACTCCCACCGCCCGGCCCCCGACGCCGTTGCCGCACCCCACCCGCCGGCCGCCGGCCCCGCTCCCGGCGGCGCCCCCCGCCACGCCGCTGGCCGTGCGGCGCGACGAGCCGGCCGCAGAGCTGCCGCCGCGACCCGACGAGCCGGTCGCGGAGCTGGCGGTGCTGTACCGGGGGCCGTTGGCGAGCTGCAACTACGACTGCCCATACTGCCCGTTCGCCAAGCGGGTCGACCCGCCGGAGCTGCTGCGCGCCGACCGGGCCGCGC
The DNA here is from genome assembly GCF_029581315.1 of Micromonospora sp. WMMD714. Lineage (NCBI taxonomy): Bacteria > Bacillati > Actinomycetota > Actinomycetes > Micromonosporales > Micromonosporaceae > Micromonospora > Micromonospora sp. WMMD714. The sequence continues at coordinate 5,123,472 of NZ_CP120744.1, read as the reverse complement.
TGGAGCGGTTCACCGACTGGGTGGCGGCCACCGCCGACCGGCGGCTGTCGGTGCTGTTCACCCCGTGGGGCGAGGGGCTGACCCGCAGCTGGTACCGCGACGCCATGGTGGCGCTGTCCCACCTGCCGCACGTCGACCGGGTGGTCATCCAGACCAACCTGGCCGCCCGGGTGGACTGGCTGGCCGACGCCGACCGGGCCACGGCGGCGCTGTGGACGACGTACCACCCGGGGCAGGTCACCCGGGAGCGGTTCCTCGCCCGCTGCGCCCGGCTGTCCGAGCTGGGGGTGCGCTACTCGGTCGGGGTGGTCGGCCTGCCCGAGCACCTGGCCGAGGCGCGGGCGCTGCGCGCCGCCCTGCCCCCGGAGGTCTACCTGTGGGTGAACGCCGCCGACGGGCACCACTACCCCGCCGAGCAGGAGGCGGCCTGGACGGCGCTGGATCCGCTGTTCGGCTGGAGCGTCCGCCCGCACCGGTCACTCGACCGGCCCTGCCACGCCGGGGAGACGGCGATCTCCGTCGCGGGTGACGGCACGGTGCGCCGCTGCCACTTCCGGCCCGCGCCGATCGGCAACCTCTACGACGGGTCGTGGCGGGCCGCCCTGCGACCCCGGGCGTGCGACGCCGCGCTCTGCGACTGCCACATCGGGTACGTCCACCTCAAGCCGCTCGGGTTGCGCGACGTGTTCGCCGGTGGGCTGCTGGAACGGATTCCGGCGGCCTGGCCGGTGGGCAGCCGGTCGACCCGCTGAGCGGCCGGCGCGCTCGGCGGATGCGCCCGACGGCGGGCACACTCAGCGGGTGCGCTCGGCGGCCGGCACACTCAGCGGGTGCGCTCGGCGGCCGGCACACTCAGCGGGTGCGCTCGGCGCGGCGCAGCAGGCCGGCGGCGAGCAGTCCCCCGGCCAGCACCGCCACCGCCCCGGCCGTCTGCCCGGTGACCAGCGCCGACGAGAAGGCGTCGGTGACCCGGGCGCGTTCGGCGTCGCCCGCGGCGGCCGCCAGCGCGGCCGGGTAGGAGCCGGCCCCGGCCACCGCGACCGGGACCAGGGCGGCGAACCGGGCGTTGAGCACCGCCCCGAGGACGGCGATGCCGAGGCTGCCCCCCACCTCGGCCATGGTGCCGTCGATCCCGGCACCGACACCGGCCTTGGCCGGGGGGATGGCGCTCATCACCGCCTCGACGATCGCCGGGTTGGCCAGGGCGCAGCCGAAGCCCATCACCAGCAGCCCGGTCAGCAGCACCGCGTACCCGTCGGAGCGGACGTGGGTGATCAGGGTGAGGCCGGCGGAGAGCAGCACCATGCCCAGCGCGATGGCCCCGGGCACCCCGAGCCGGCGGATCAGCCGGGTGGCGACCCCGCCGAGGTTGAGCAGCACGATGGAGAGCGCGAACGGCACCATCCGCAGCCCCGCCTCCCAGGCCGGGTAGCCCCTGACGAACTGGAGATCCTGGGTGAGCAGGAACAGCGCGCCGGTGGAGCCGAAGGTGATCAGGACGACCCCGGTGACCGCGCCGACGAACCGCCGGTCGGTGAAGAAGTGCATGTCCAGCATGGGGGCGGCGATCCGCCGTTCCCACCCGACGAAGGCGGCCAGCAGCAGCACGCCGACGCCGGCCGCGCCGAGGATGGCCGGTGAGGTCCAGCCGCGTTCGGGACCGTCGATGATGGCCCAGACCACACCGGTCAGGCCTGCGGTGGACAACAGCACCCCGCCGAGGTCGGGCCGCCCGCCGACCGGATCCCGGGACTCCGGCACCAGGGCGAGGGCCGCCGCCAGGCAGACCAGCACGATCGGCACGTTGACCAGGAAGATCGCGCCCCACGGCAGGTGGGCCAGGATGATCCCGCCGATCGGCGGGCCGGCGGCGTAGCCGAGGGCGCTGGTGGCCGCCCAGAGGCCGATCGCCCGGGACCGTTCGGCCCCGTCGAAGACCTGCATGGCGACGGCGAGGGTGGCGGTGACCAGCAGCGCCCCGCCGACCCCCATGCCGGCGCGGGCGGCGATCAGCTGGTCGCCGGAGCGGGCCAGCCCGGCGGCCAGCGAGCCGACGCCGAACAGGACCAGGCCGGCGACGAGCATCCGGCGGCGGCCGTACCGGTCGGCGGCGCTGCCGGCGGTGAGCAGCAGCCCGCACTGCACCAGCGCGTACGCGTTGATCATCCACTGGATGTCGGTGGTGGTCGCGTCCAGCTCGGTGGTGAGCACCGGCACCGCCACGGTGAGCACGGTGTTGTCCAGCACCACTGTCAACTGGGCGAGGCAGAGCACCGCCAGGATCAGCCAGCGCGACCGCAGCGGGGTCGCCGGGCCGGGGGGCGCGGCGGACAGCGCGGTGGTCATCGGGGCGGGGCGTGGCGGGCGAGCGGGTTGGTCAGGGTGCCGGCGAACTGGAGCGCCGCCGACGGGTCGGCCAGGTCGACCATCTGCTGGTTGTTGCGCAGCTGCAGCCGGTTGAGGCAGGACAGGATGAACTCCGCGACGAACAGGTCGTGCCGGCGCAGCCGGTCGGCCAGGTGCGGCACCCGGGCGGCGTAGTCGGTCGCGCAGTCGGCGACGGTACGCCAGAAGTCGTCCTCGTCGAGCACCCCCTCGGCGGCCAGCACGGCGTTGAGGTGGCGGAAGAAGCAGTCGAAGACGTCGGTGAAGATGGTCAGCAGCTGCTCGTCGTCGGGGATCACGGCGCGGACCCGCCGCACCGGCGGCGGCAGGTCGGCGTCGGGGTCCATCACCACGATCTCCTCGGCGATGTCCTTGAAGATGACCCGCTCGACCGCGCCGTCGTGCAGCACCAGGATGACGTTCTCACCGTGCGGCATGAAGGCCAGCCGGTGGGCGTAGAAGCTGTGCAGCAGCGGCACCAGGTAGGCGTCGAGGTAGCGGCGCAGCCACTCCCGAGCGGGCAGGCCGGACTCGGCGATCAGGGCGGCGGCGAGCGAGCGTCCGTCCCGGTCGGTGTGCAGCAGGGCGGCCATGGTGGACAGCCGCCGGCCGGGGGCCAGGCCGGGCACCGGGCTCTCCCGCCACAGCGCCGCCAGCATCTTGCGGTACGGCGAGTAGCGGTCGGTGGCCGCCTCGTACTGCGGGTGCCGGTAGCCGACGGCGGCCCGCTCCCGGATGATCGTCAGTCCGGTACCGGCGAGCACCGGGTCGGCGGCGACCAGCTCGACGAGCCAGTCGTTGATCGCCGGGGTGGCCTCCATGTAGGCGGCCGACAGGCCCCGCAGGAAGCCCATGTTCAGCACCGACAACGCGGTCTTGACGTAGTGCCGGTGCGGTTCGGTGACGTTGAAGAAGGTCCGGATGGACTGCTGCGGCAGGTACTCGTCGGGGCCCTCGCCGAGGCAGACCAGGCGCTGCCGGGCCACCTCACCGGCGAAGGTGACGGCGAGCCGGTTCCACCACTGCCACGGGTGCACCGGGATCAGCAGGTAGTCGTCCGGGTCGAGACCGGCGTCGGTGAGCGTGCCGGTGAACCGGGCCAGGGTGTCCGGGCCGAGTTCGGTGCGCAGCAGCGTCGGGTAGTCGAGGTCGGCGGCGCTGCTGAAGGTGGCGTGGTCGCGGTGCGCGGCGACCCAGACCAGCCGGACCGGTCGGCCGGTCTCCGGGGCGTACGCGTGGTATTCGTGCACGCCGAAGCCGATCCGGCCGTTGTTGGCCACGAAGCACGGATGCCCCTCGGTCATGCCGGTCTCGATCGCCTGGAAGTCGGCTCGGGCCAGCTCGGCCGAGCTCACCGCCGGCCGGTCCAGCTTGAACGCGGTGCCGGCCAGGGTGGAGGTGATCTCCTCCAGGTAGACGGGGAGCACCTGGTCGCTGAGGCCGAGCGCGTCGCGCAGTTCGAGGCAGAGGTCGACGGCGTCGGGCGGCAGGTCCTCGTCGCCGCGTCGCCGGGTGATGCTGTCCGGGTCGATCCGCCAGTGGTCGAGGGCGAAGCGGCGGGCGGTGAACCGGTACTCCACGGTGCCGTCGTCGGTGCGGACCGCCCACCGGCCGTCGTCGGTGGGGGCGGGGTGGATCAGGCGTTCGTGGGCGAACTCGGCCAGCGCCTTGCCGACCAGCAGCCGGTTGGCGTGGGTCCAGGTGGCCGGGTTCAGGTGGGCCACGGATGCGGCGGGGTTCACGCGGGCAGGTCTCCTCGGGTGGCGGCCAGGAACTGGTCCCGGGTGCAGACGCTGAGCAGGGCGTCCTTCTCGGGTTTGCGGATCGGCCCGACGACGGTGAAGCCGACGGCGGCGTTGAGAGCGTGCACGGCGGTGTTGCGTACGTCGGGTTCGACCACCACCCGGCGGGTGACCGGGTCGGCGAAGAGCCAGTCCAGCACGGTGGTGATGACGGCCCGGGTGAAGCCGTGCACCGGCTGGCCGGTGGGCGCGCAGAGGAAGTGCATGCCGACGTCGCCGGGTTGGGCGGGGTAGAGGCCGACGAGTTCGACCCGGGCCGGGTCGTAGCGTTCGGCGAGGAACGCCGGCCGGTCGCGCCAGAGCCCGAGGTACGCGGCGTGGTGCGGGTGGTCGGCGATCCCCCGGTACTCCCGGGCGACCCGCTCGACGTCGGCGTCCTGCATCAGCCAGAACGCCGCCTTCGGGTGGGTCACCCAGCCGTGCAGCAGCCGGGCGTCCCCCTCCGGGTCGAGCGTGCGCAGCGCGAACTCACCGAGCCCCGGGTCGTGCCGCCGGTGCACGACGTCGGTCACCGGTGGGCTCCGGCCGGTACGCCGAACTCCTGGAAGGCGATCCGGTCCTCGATCGGGTAGTGCTCGCGGCCGGTCAGCTCCCGGATGATCCAGGAGTTCCGGTACGGCCCCATGCCCAGGTCGGGCGAGGTGATGCTGTGGGTGTGGGTGCCGGCGTTCTGCAGGAAGACCCCCCGGCCGGTGTGGTCGATGCTGTAGTTGCGGGCCACGTCGAACCGGCCGTGGGAGTCCCAGCGCAGCCGGTCGTGGATCGGGGCCAGGAACTCCGGCACCCGGTAGTGGTAGCCGGTGGCCAGCACCAGCCCCTCGGTGTCGAGGGTCAGGTCGCGCTCCTGTTCGACGTTGCGCAGCCCGAGGGTGTACGTGCCGGCGGTCTCGTCGTACCGGGCGCTGGTCAGCTCGGTGTTGGTCAGCAGCCGGGTCGGCACCGGCCCGTGCACCCGGTGGGCGTACAGCAGGTCGAAGATGTCGTTGATCAGGTCGGCGTTGATCCCCTTGAACAGGCCCTTCTGGCTGCTCTCCAGCCGGTAGCGGGTCGCCTCGGGCAGCGCGTGGAAGTAGTCCACGTAGTCCGGTGAGGTCATCTCCAGGGTGAGCTTGGTGTATTCGAGGGGGAAGAAGCGCGGCGACCGGGTGACCCAGTTGAGCTGGTAGCCGCAGGTGCCGAGGTCGGCGAGCAGGTCGTGGTAGATCTCGGCGGCGCTCTGTCCACTGCCGACGACGGTGATGCTGCGCTTGGCGCGCAGCGCCGCCCGGTGTTCCCGGTAGCGGGAGTTGTGGATGACGTCGCCGCCGAGGTCGCGGCAGGCGTCCGGGACGTGCGGCGGGGTTCCGGTGCCGAGCACCAGGTGCCGGGCCCGGTGGGTGACCCGTTCGCCGTCGACCACGGCGTGCACCACGTACCGGTCGTCGGCGGGGTTGTACTCCACGGAGGTGACCCGGTGGCCGAAGCGCACCGAGGGCAGCTTCGTCGCCGCCCACCGGCAGTAGTCGTTGTACTCGTGGCGCAGCGGGAAGAAGCTCTCCCGGATGTAGAACGGGTAGAGCCGGCCGACCTCCTTCAGGTAGTTGAGGAAGGAGTACGGCGAGGTCGGGTCGGCCAGGGTGACCAGGTCGGCGATGAACGGCGTCTGCAACCGGGTGGCGTCCAGTAGCATCCCGGGATGCCAGTCGAAGTCGTCCCGGGCTTCGAGGAACAGGCCGTCGAGGTCGTCGAGCGGCGCGGTCAGGCAGGCCAGCCCGAGGTTGTACGGGCCCAGCCCGATGGCGATGAAGTCGTGCGTCGACACAGGGGTTGTCTCCAGGGCGGGGATGGTCAGCCGACGGGGCTGGACAGCTCGGCGGTGGCGCGGGTGCGGGCGTACCAGCCGGCGTGCTCGGCGATCAGGTCGAGCACGTGGGCGATGTCGTCCAGGGTGGTCTCGGGGTTGAGCAGGGTGAGCTTGAGGTGGTGGGCGCCGTCGACCTTGGTGCCGGCGACCAGGGCGGCGCCGGTGGCGGCCAGCGCCTCGCGGGCGTGCAGGTTGGCGTCGTCGACGACGTCCCGGCCCGCGCCCGGTGGCAGGTAGCGGAACACCACGGTGCTCAGCTGTGAGCGGGTCACCACCTCGAACCGGGGGTCGTCGGCGAGCAGCCGCCAGGCGGCGGCGGCGAGGTCGACCACCTCGTCGAAGAGGCTGCCGACCGCGTCCGGACCCATGATGCGCAGGGTGAGCCAGAGCTTGAGGGCGTCGAACCGGCGGGTGGTCTGCAGGCTCTTGTCGACCTGGTTGGGGATCCGCCGTTCGACCATCCGGGCCGGGTTGAGGTAGTCGGCGTGCCAGGTGGCGTGCCGCAGCACCCGGCGGTCGGCGACGATCAGGGCGCTGGAGCTGACCGGCTGGAAGAACGCCTTGTGGTAGTCGACGGTGACCGAGTCGGCCCGTTCGATGCCGGCGAGCAGGTGCCGGCGGGTCGGCGAGACCAGCAGCCCGCAGCCGTACGCGGCGTCGACGTGCAGCCAGACCCCGGCCGCGCGGCAGATCTCGGCGATCCGCTCCAGCGGGTCGATGGTGCCGAAGTCGGTGGTGCCGGCGGTGGCGACCACGGCGAGCACGGTCTGACCGTCCCGACGGCACCGGTCGAGGGTCTCGGCGAGTTCGTCGGTACGCATCCGCCGGCCGGCGTCGGTGGCGATGGTGAGCACCGCGTCGGCGCCGAGGCCGAGCAGCTTGGCGGCCTTCTGGACGCTGAAGTGGCCGGCGGTGGAGGTGATGATCCGCAGCCGGGACAGCACCTCGGGCCGGCTGGGGCGGCCGGTGCCGCCGCCGACGATCCGGGCGTACGCCTCCTCCCGGGCGAGCAGCAGCGCCTGCAGGTTGGACTGGGTGCCGCCACTGGTGAAGACGCCGTCGGCGGCCGGGCCGAAGCCGATCCGCCCGGCCGTCCAGTCGACCAGCCGGCGTTCGATCAGGGTGCCGCCGGCGCTCTGGTCCCAGGTGTCCAGGGAGGAGTTGACCGCGCTGAGCACCGCCTCGCCGAGCAGGGCGGGGATGACCACCGGGCAGTTGAGGTGCGCCAGGTAGCGGGGGTGGTGGAAGTAGACCGCGTCGCGCAGGTAGACGTCGTGCAGTTCGTCGAGGGCGGCGCCGGTGTCGCCCAGCGGTCGGTCCAGGTCGATGCCGGCGACCCGGGGGGCCAGCTCGTCGGGGGTGATGCCGGTGCCGGGCTGGTCGACGCCGGCCACCCGGGCGGCGACCCGGTCGATCCCCTCGACGACGGCCCGGCGGTAGTCCTCGACGGTGCCGGCGGTGAACAGGTGGGCGCGGGGCGGGGTGGGCCGCGTCCCGGTCACGGGGGCCTCGACAGTGGATCCGGGCAGGCACATGGGCAGTCCTCGACAGTCGGTGACGGGCGCGTGGGCGGGGGGACCGTGACGTCCCCGGTCGTCCCGGCGGTCCAGTTGATCACGAGTTAGGTTACCCTAACCTAATTTCTTGTCAACGCCGACACTCCCGCGCCCCCGTCGCCGGTCGACCGGGGGCACCGGATCCCCAGCGGTCAGCCGGGGGCGGCCACCGGCTCGACCACCGGTTCGGACGGTCGCGCCGGGGTGACCCGGAACCGGCGCTGGTGCCCCAGCCCCACCAGCACACCGACGGCGACCAGCACCACCGAACCGACCGCGACGGCGGGATAGCCGAACCGGTCGGCCGCGGCCAGCCCGACAGACGCCGCCAGGAACGAGCAGATCAACCCGAACGACGACAACACGGTGAAGTCGGTCCCCCCGGTGCCGGGCCGCGAGTAGTCCATGTTGACCACGTAGAGCACCACGTTGGCCACCGTGTACGCGGCCATGAAGCAGCACAGGGCGAGCACCGTCGTGGTCAGCGGCGCCCGCCCGTTCATCAGCGGCAGCAGCAGCCCGGTGGAGACCGCGAGGGCCGCTCCCCCGACGACGAGCAGCCGCCCCCGGCCGAACCGGTCGACACCGATCCCGGCGAGCAGGCCGGCGACGATCGCCGGGGCACTGATCACCACGCCGGTCACCACGCCGATGCGGGCCAGCGACCAGCCCGCGTCGACCAGCGCCGGGGTGACCAGGGCGTAGGCCGCACCGGCTCCGGTGTAGACCAGCGGCACCACGCCGAAGGTCCACCAGCGGCAGCCGGGCTGGCCGAACACCGACAGCAACGCCCGGTACGCCTGCCCGGCACCGGCCACCCGGTCGTCCCGGGCCGGCTCGCGCAGCCGCCACACCACCCACAGCCCGACGGCGGTCAGCGCGGCCAGCAGCCCGATCGCCGGCACCCAGCCGTACCGGTCGTAGACCAGCACGCACGCGCCACCGCCGAGCAGGTTGCCCAGGTAGCTCGCGGCTACCTGGATGCCGTTGCCGGCCCCCCTGGTCCCCGCCGACAGCACCCGGACGGCGACCGCGTCGACGGCGATGTCCTGGGTGGCGGAGAGGAAGACGTAGGCGGCGCAGATCGCCACCACCGGGCCGAGCTGCCGGGTCGGGTCGGCGAACGGCAGCAGCGCCAGCAGGGACAGCACCAGTCCGGCCTGCAGGGGCAGCAGCCAGGAGCGGTAGTGACCGTGCCGCCGGGAGCCGTACCGGTCGAGCAGTGGTGCCCAGAGGAACTTGAGCGGCCAGACCAGGCCGACGAACTGGAGCAGGGCCAGGGTGTCCAGCGAGGTCCCGCCGTCGCGCAGGATGGCGGTCAGCCCGACGGTGATGAAGCCGATGCCGAGGTACTGGGTGACGTAGAGCGTGGTGAGCGTGCCGAGGTGCCCCTTCACCGGGCGCTCCAGTACGCCAACGCGGTGAGCTGCTGCTTGCCGACGCCGAGGGTACGCCGCACGTGCCGGGTCAGCGCGCGGGTGCTGCCCGCCTCGCAGGCCAGCCAGTAGTGGGCGTCCGGCGCGGCCGGCAGCTCCGCCCGCACGGTGTCGACGAGCTGCTGCCCGTCCTCGCCGCGCGGCACCCAGGTGACCCGGTGCTGGTCGCGGGCGCGCGGGGCGAGCGCCTGCTCCCCGTCGTGGGCGTACTCCAGCCAGACCGTGGCGGGGATCGCGGGGGCGGCGTCGAGCAGGCTGTTCACCGCCGGCAGCGAGGCGGCGTCGCCGACCAGGTAGAGGTGCCGGGGCGTCGGGTCGGGCAGGGCGAAGGCGCTGCCCTGGAGGGTGGCCACGATGGTGTCACCGACCTGCGCGGCGCTCGCCCAGCGGGCCGCGCAGCCGTCGTGCAGGGCGAACTCCAGGGTGAACCGGCCGGCCGCCGGATCCGGGTCGACCAGGGTGTACGCCCGCTGGTGCGGGCGGCCGGCGTCGTCGAACCAGAGCCGGATCCACATGGTGGGGTGCACCTTGCCCGCCGCCAGCAGGCCGCCGTCGTCCATGACCAGACGCTGGTAGTGCCCGCCGACCGACTCGGTGCCCCGCACGGTCAGCCGGAAGTCCCGGCCGCCCATGGCCTTGAGCACCAGGGCCTCCCAGTTCCGTTTCACACGCCCTCCAGGTAAGGTCCGCCTAAGTTAGGCGAGGGTAACTTACCTGGGGAGTCCTGTGGAGAGTGGGACCGGAAGGCCGCCGGGGGCACGGCCGGCGGCCGGCGTGCACCGTGACCGGTGGGGGGTGCCGCACCTGTGGGCGGAGACCGTCGACGAGCTGGCCCGGTGGCAGGGCCGGGTGACCGCCACCGACCGGGCCTGGCAGCTGGAGGTCGAACGGTGGCGGGCCGAGGGCCGGCTCGCCGCCCACGTCGGCCCCGCCGAACTCGGCTGGGACCGGTTCGCCCGCCGGGCCCGGCTCGACGACACCGCCCGGCGCTGTTTCGACCAGCTCACCCCGGCCACCCGACGGTGGGTCACCGCGTACGCCGACGGCGTGAACGACGCCCTGGCGGCCGGCGCGGCGGCGGCACCGGAGTTCGCCGCCACCGGCAGCGCGCCCGGCCGGTGGCGACCCTGGTCGCCGCTGGGCGTCTTCCTGGTGCAGCACATCCTGTTCGGCACCTTCCCGCAGAAGCTGTGGCACGCCCACGTCGCCGCCACCCTCGGCCCCGCCGCCCGGGAGCTGTTCGCCGTCGAGGGGCCGGGGGGCTCCGGCAGCAATGCCTGGGCGCTGCCCGCCGACCCGGTGACCGGCCGCGCGCCGGTCATCGCCGGTGACCCGCACCGGCTGCTCGAACTGCCCGGCATCTACCAGCAGATCCGGCTGGCCTGCCCGGAGTTCGACGTGGCCGGGCTGGCCTTCCCCGGGGTGCCCGGGGTGCCGCACTTCGGGCACGCCGGTGACGTCGCCTGGGCGGTCACCAACGCGATGGCCGACTACCAGGACCTCTACCGCGAACAGCTGCGCCACGACGGCGACCGGGTGCTGGTCCGCGACGCCGACGGCTGGGTGCCGGCCCACCGGCACGTCGAGCGGATCGCGGTACGCGGCGGCGCGACCGAGACGGTCGAGGTGATCGAGACGCCGCGCGGCCCGGTGGTCGACCACGACCGGCACACCGGCGAGGCGCTCAGCCTGCGCACCCCGGCCCGGGTGACCGGGAGCCTCGGTTTCGAGGCGCTGCTGCCGCTGCTGCGGGCGCGCACCGCCGACGACGTCGCCGACGCGCTGCGTGGCTGGGTCGAGCCGGTCAACAGCGTGCTGGTCGCCGACCGGCACGGCACGGTGCACCAGCTCGTCGCCGGCCTGGTGCCCCACCGTGACGACCGGTGCCGGCGGGAACCGGTGCCCGGCTGGGCTCCCCGCTACCGGTGGCGCGGCGACTACGCCGCCGGCAAACCCGTCGCCGTCGCCGGGCCGGCGGTCTGCGCCAACGACCGGCGCGACGACGTGGCCGACCTCGGTGTCGACTTCGCCCCGCCGCACCGGGCCCGCCGGATCCGCGCGCTGCTCGCCCAGGGCGTCGCCGCGCCGGCCGTACACACCGACACCCGGCACGGATCGACGGTACTGCGCGGTCTGCTCGACCGGCTGGACCCGGGGCCGCTGAGCGGCCCGGCCCGGCGGCTGCGGGACCGGCTGACCGGGTGGGACGGTCGGATGGCCGCCGACAGCGTCGAGGCCGGGGCGTTCGCCGCCTGGCGGGCCGCGCTGGTCCGCCGACTGTCCGCGCACCCCGTCCTGGCGCCGCTGCACACCCCGGGTGGCTACGACCCGCTGTTCGCGCCGTGGACCGACCCGCTGGCCCGGATCGGGCACGCCGTCGAGGGGGTGGTCGCCGGGCTGCACCGCCTCGGCGGCGAGGTCGAACCGCTCGCCGTCGCCGCACTGGAGGAGGTCGCGGCCGGCGACCCGCCCGGGGCCTGGGGCCGGCGGCACCTGCTGCACCCGCTGCACCTCGGGGTGTCCACGGCGGTCGCGGACCGGGTCGCCGCGATGCGCGACGGCACCGCGCTCGGCGGCGACACCGACTGCGTGCTGGCCACCTCCAGCGTGCCCGGGGTGTCCGACGCGTGCTGGCGGGGGCCGGTCGCCCGGTACGTGTGGGACCTCACCGACCGGGCGGCGAGCCGGTGGATCGTCCCCTTCGGCGTCTCCGGCCGCCCCGACGACCCGCACTTCGCCGACCAGCTTCCACTGTGGGCCGCCGGGGAGCTGATCCCCGTCGACACCGACTGGCCCGACCTGACCCGAGCACCCCGAGACGAGGATCCCGTGACCTACCAGGAGACGATCCCCGGCTTCGGTGAGCTGACCCTCACCGTGGTCGACCCGGACGCGCACGCCGCGCTGCTGCACGGCTGGGTGACCGCGCCCGGCGCGGCGTTCTGGGGCATGGGTGACCACACGGTGGCCGAGGTCCACGAGGTCTACTCCTTCGTCGACTCGCTGAGCACCCACCACGCGTACCTGATCGGGCTGGACGGCACGCCGGTCGGCCTGTTCCAGAGCTACCGGCCCGAGGCCGACCCGGTGGGCGAGCGTTACCGGGTACGCCCCGGCGACGTCGGCATGCACCTGCTGCTCGCCCCGGGTCGCCGGCCGCCCCGGGGGCTCACCACCGCGGTCGGCCCGGCGCTGGCCCGGTTCCTGTTCCGCGACCCCGAACACCGGCGGATCGTGGTCGAGCCCGACGTGCGCAACCGGTTCGCGCTGCGCCGGCTGGAACGGGAGGGGTTCACCTTCGCCGAGGAGATCGACATGCCCGACAAGCGGGCACAGCTGGCGTTCCTCACCCGGGAGCGGTTCGAGGCCGACCACCCCGTCCCGGCCTGACCTACCCGCCCCGGCCTGACCTGCCCAGGGCGGACAACTGCCGGCCGGCTAGTTTGCAGGGATGACTCTTCTCGACGACGTGGCCAGGCGGGACGACTGGCGGTGCTGGGTGTGCGACGAGCCGGTCGACGCCGACAGGTCGGTGAACGACCCGCGCGGTCCCAGCGTCGACAGCCGTACCGCCGACCGGAAGGCCAAGGTGGTCGAGCGGCTCGCGCACCGGGCCTGCAACACCCGCAAGGGTGCGGTCAAGGTGGTCATCGCCTGGCCGGACCGCCTGCACGTGGTGGAGCCGGCACCGCTGATCGCCGTCGCCGAGCGGCTCGAACGCAAGGGCGGCCGGGAACTGGTGGCCCGTTGCCCGAGCCGGAAGGACGCCCAGGAGGCCGCCGACTGGCTGGTCGACCGGTTCTCCCGGCTGGTGCCCGGGCTGCCGGTGACCGCCAGCGTCGACGCCGGCGGCGGGCAGTACCTCGTCGCCCTGGCCACCGGCCGCCGCTGACCGGCGGCCCCGCCGGCCGGCCGGCGACGGGGAGGTGGGCACGGTGGGCGGGAACGCGGTCCTTCGGAACGGCAGCGGACGCTGCCGGTCTCAGGCGTGTCGCGGCGCGTCCCGTTGGCGCTCGTAGTCGGCGACCGTGGGGACCACGGGGAGCACGAGCAGCAGGGCCAGGTACGCGACGGCGAGCAGTCCACCGCTGAACAGGGTCAGCAGCAGCACGACGGTGCGTACCCAGTCGACGCGGAACCCGCCGTACGCCGCGATTCCCAGGCAGACGCCGCCGAACCAGCCTCCTTCGTGGATCCGGCACCAGAACCGGCCACGCGGCCTCCCCGCGGCGGAGGGCAACGCGGGACCTGCCGGGCTCACCGGCCCGACCTCGGCCAGGATCGCTGCCATCCGGGCACCGGTCACCGGGGCGTCGCCTGAGCCCACGAGCGCGCTCAACCGGTCGCCGATCGCGGACTCGAGATCGCGGACGATGTCGTCGGCGTCCGGGTCGGAGCGCAGCGTGCGGTGCGCCTCGTCGAGGTACCGCCGCAGGGTCTCGCATGCCTCATGGGTGGCGGGGTAGGCCGCGACGTGCCCGGTGAGGCGGATGATCGTCGGGTCTTTCATGGGTCAGCGTCCGATCGCGTTGATCATGTGGGTCAGCTCGTTCCAGTAATCACGGAACGCGGCGAGTTGGTTTCTGCCCGCATCGGTGAGGGAGAAGTACTTCCGGGGAGGTCCTGACGGCGACTCACGCCACTCGTGGTGGACGAGCCCGTCGCGCCGGAGCCTGCTCAGCAGCGGATAGAGCGTTCCCTCCTGGGCGGGGAAGTTCGCCTCCTGCAGCACGGCGAGGATCTCCGCTGCGTACCGCTGCCGGGACTCGACGGCAGCCAGGACCAGTGGCTCGAGCAGGCCGCGCCGCAACGCGACGAGCTTGGGATCGACCTGCATACCACTACCTTGCCACAGCAAGGTAGTGGTCGCAACATGAGGCGCGTCCGGCTCCGGACCGCGCGGCGCGGGTGGGCACTGCCCGGCACCGACAGCGACCACCCCATCGGCGTGCTAGCCGTGGAGGAGCTGCTCGCGGAGGATGTCCGCGTGCCCGCAGTGCTGGGCGAGTTCGCGCAGCACGTGCAGGTACACCCAGCGCAGCGGAAGCGGACCCCGCCGGTTCCCGCGCAGGATGTCGTCGAGGCCCAACGACGCCGTCGCCCGGCGGGCTGCCGCGCAGGCCTCCCGGTGCGCCTGCCGCACGCTGGCGATCGTGTCGTGGTCGTCGAGGAGGAACGAGTCTTCCGACCGCTCGGGGAGGCCGAGCTCGGCGCGCGAGCGGCAGGTGACGGCCTCGTCGAACCAGACCCGCTCCACGAAGGTCGCGTGCTTGACCAGGCCCAGCAGCGTCGTCCGGGACGGCACCAACGACCGGCGGGCCTGTTCCTCGGTCAGCCCGTCCAGGCAGCCGTCGAGGGCACTGCGGTGCTCGTCGAGGAACGTCTCGAACTGGTCCCGGAGCGGCTGGGCGACGACCCGGTCGGCGAAGCTGGGCGGAAAGGTGGGCATGGGAGGAGCATTCCAGACCCGTCGGACCGGGCGGACCCCACCAGGTCCGCCGCCCCGCTCAGCCGCGGTAGACGATCGTCGCGTCGTCGGTGGCGACGCCCTCGCGGGCCTCGGCCTGTCTGACCCGACGGATGACCTCCTCGGGGCCGGCGGAATCCAGCAGCTCCAGCAGGCCCGCCCAGTCGGTGCGTCCGAAGGTGTCCACCAGCCGGCTCGCACCGTTGCTGAGCAGCGCCGCCCCGGTCACCCCGGCGGCCGGGCAGCTGCCGGTGACCGCCTCGGCCACCACCCGGGGGTCGTCCTTGGCCACCCAGAAGCCACCCGGGCTGTTCCGCTGCGCCCGCAGCTCACCCAGCAGCTGCCGGTACCGGTCACTGCCCGAGGGTACGCCCCGCAACCGCTGCTCGACGGAGCGGGCGATCACCACCTCACGCGGATCGTGGGCCACGAACGGCTCACCGTCCGCCCGGCCGAGGACCACCACCGCGTCGCCGAGGACCAGATGCTCGACGCGCCCACCGACGAACCGGAGCATCGCCACCGCGGCGAACGGGCTGATCGGGTGGGTGACGTCGCAGGTGTCGCGGTGCTCGTCGGTGATCCGCTCGATGCCCTCGGCCAACACCTCGCGCAGACCGTGGCCCAGGGACAACGCGCCCAGCAGGGCACCACCGAGCCGGGTGGCATACCAGGTCACGCCGTGGTGGCAGACCCGGACGGCGTCGGCGATGCCACCGGCGCCGTCGACGAGCACCAGCCCGTCCGCGACGGCACCGGCGAAGTCCTCGTTGGCCCGCCCGGGATGCCCGGCGTCGGTCGCCATGACCACCCGCACCACCCGACCATCGTACGGTCGGCACGGCGACCTCCCACCCACCGTCCCGGCCACCAGGGAGCGAGGACGGGGAGCCGGTGGGCGGTCAGACATCCCGGTGGTGGACGTCGGTGCTGATCTTCTCGATCAGCCGGCGGGACTCCTCGTGATCCAGGGCCACCGCGTCCAGACCGGCCCACGCCTGCTCGTACTCGGCCACCTCCGAGGCCCGGTCAAGATAGAGCGCCCCGGTCAACAACTCGCGATAGACCACCGACGGATCCGGCTCCACCCGATCAACCGGCGGAAAGTCCAACAGCAGGAACGGACCCGCCAACAGTGCCCGATGCACCCCGACACCCAACGGCACCACCCGCAACGACACCTGCGGCAACCGGCTCACCTCCACGAGGTGCCGCAACTGCCCGACCATCACCGCGCGATCGCCGACTGACCGCAACAACACCGCCTCGGCCAGCACCACCTCCAACCGGGGCGCCACCGGCAACCGCCGCAACACCTCCTGCCGCCGCAGCCGCACCTCCACCAACCGGCCCCGCTCCCCCACCGTGAAGTCCGGCCGTCGCCGGCACACGGCCGTCGCATAGTCGCGCGTCTGCAACAACACGGGGATCATCCCGTCGGCGTGCTCACGGAGCCGCCGGGCATCGGCGGCCAGACTGACGTACGGCTCGCACCAGCGGGGAAGCGGATCACCGTAGGCGTGCCACCAACCCCGCGCCCGCGTCTCCCCCGCGAGAGCGACCAGCGCACCGGCCATCTCGGGCCGCGCAGCGTAACGCGCGCACATGTCCCGCACGTCGCCGCCGCTGACGACACACCGGCCCGCCTCCACCTGCCACAGCTTCCGCCGGCTGAACGACAACGCCTCCGCCGCACCGTCCACCGACATGCCCGCCTCGACCCGCAACCGCCGCAACACCCGCCCCAGATGCCGACGCGGCACCGACGACCCGCCGTCAACCACCGACCCGCTGCCCCTCGCCCGGCCCGCTCCCCCGCCGCCCGTGACACCCACCCGACGGCAGCAACACGTAACGACCCGCCCGCTGGTTCCGCACCACCCCCACCCGCCGCACGGCCCCGGACCGCACCACACCGCCACCCCGCAAGGGCTCAAGCTCATCGGGTACGCCCACCAGCCGGCCCGACGGCCGCGAACACCCCGCCGGCACGACCCTCCCCAGCAGGTCAACACCTACCCGCCCCACCCACACGAACCACTCCCACCGCCGTCCCATGGAACCTCCCTGCCTCAGCCTCATCAAGCGAGTGAGCACGTGCACAGCCTATACGCACATAAGCGTGTGCACAGTGCGTTCGCTCAGGAAGCATCTGTTCAGTTCGGGTGCTCCTAGCGTTGTTTCCGTGGGAAAGCTCCGGCTGGTAGCGAGCCAAGAGGTGCAGGAGATGCTTGGCGTCTCCCGCACGCGCGCCTACCAGATCACCAACTCGAAGTCGTTCCCTGATCCGGCGGCCGTCCTGTCAGTCGGACGCATCTGGCGGACAGAAGACGTCGAGCGGTGGATCAAAGACCACCGACCGGACCTACAGGACACGGAAACCTAAGGGGCCAGACCCAACCTCACGCGACCCGCTCCGCGGTCGGCGACACCGCGAAGAACACGTCGCCCATGCCGCCCGACCCGAGCGGCGCGACGATCTCGTAGCCGCCGGTCCTGCCCCACGCCATCCGGCCCCCCTTACGGCGAATTCCACCCGCCTCGACTACTACCGGGCCGACCTCGCGAGCAACGGACGCGTCCGCACACGGTGGACGATCATGCGGACCAGCCGTAGGGCGACCGCACTGCCGCCGTACGGCCGTCAGATATCCGACCGCGCCCGCCTCGCCCCCGCCCGGCGGGTCGCCAAGCGGCCGGCGGCACCACCGACGGGACGCCCGCCGCGCTCGGCGAGCGCCCGGGGAGACCCGGGGGGCACTCTCCCGAGTCGGGGCAGCCCCGCCCAGAGGTCGACCAGACCCCGATCACACATGACATCGCCGCAGCTCAGCGCCGTGATCGAATAGTCGCTTGTCCATGATTGGACACCGTTACCCCTGGCTTGATCTGAGCCGGAGTGCCTACCGTTTAACTCATAAAGGGGCATTGATCAGATTCAACCGTCACGAGATATCTGATCACCAAATTTTTCCTTTTACCACCACACTGCCGCATCCACGCGGCCCCACCGAAGGAGGCACCATGTCCACCGAGTCCACCAAGCAGGCCGCCCAGCCCGTCGCGAGCGCCAGCGACATCGCCGAGGCCACCGCGCTCCTCGTCCCGGCCACCTCCGCCGGCATGCCGCCGACAGCGCAGCTCTTCTGGGCGGTGGTCGAGTCGACGGGCGTGCTGAACCGCGGTTTCGGGGTGGTCTCGTCCATCCGTCTGGCCGTCGGGCAGTACCAGGTGGTGTTCAGCCACGACGTGACCCGCTCCGCGTACGTCGGGAGCATCGGCCTGACCGGTTCCGTCGGGGGCTCACCCAGCGGTGAGATCGCGGTGGTCGGCCGGGCCGGGGTGCCGAACGGCGTGTTCGTCCAGACGTTCACCTCGGCGGGCGCGCCCGCCGACCGGGCGTTCCACCTGACGATCTCGTCGTGACACCCGCGCATCCAGGTCCCCGCCATCGGTCGATGGCGGGGACCGCTCACGTCTGCCGGCTACGGGTTCGCATGCGCGCTGCGTCGGGAATACGACAGCTGGCGGAGCGCCGGCATCAGCCAACTCGATAATACGGTCGACGTTTCATACGTGATCCCGCCTGGAGGTCCAGATGAGTGGGAGCCGTTGGCGGGCGGACACCTCAGCTGAGCTCACTCGGCGCTGGGGAAAGTCGTCGCACGAGTTGGGTAACACCTCCGGCGACGGAAGCTGCCCGGACATCTGGGAGCTGAGCAACGGCGACGTCGCGATGATCGGACAGGACGCCACCGACGAGTACCGCAGCCGGCTGCCCGACGGGGTGTCGATCGACCCCGGCGAGCGCCTGATCATCGTTCCCCGGTCCACCGTCGTCGCCGCGAAGGTGGACATTCCTGATGCATGACCTTCTCGGCGGCGATCCCGGCAAGCGGCTCGGCCTGGCGGATTACTGGGCGGATTTCGAGGACCGGTTCTGGAAGACGGCGGCACCGGGGTTCTGGAAGCTGGAACGGCAGCAGACCTTCCAGGAGCCCGGTGACGAGGGCTGGCGGGCCTTCGCCGAGGGTCGTTGGGCCGACTCGCTGCGCATCCTGGAGGGTCGTCGTCTCGAGTTCGCGGACTACTACCGCCGGGTCGCCGAGAGCGGATTCGCCACTCGACGGGTCCGGGTCGTCGACGAGCCGCTCACCCCCTATCTTCAGTGGGAGTTGCACGTGCTGCGGCTGCGCCACGAGTATGGCGGCCTGACCCGGGTGGTCGACTCGGCCCGGGTCGCCGACGCCGAGTCGGCCGGCGTGCTACCGGAGATCTACACCCTGGGCACCGAGGTCATGTACGAGGCGGTGTACGACGCCGACGGGGTGCTGGCGGCGGCCCGTCGCTGGCGCGACCCGGAGGTGGTGGCGCGTTGCCAGGCGTTCATCGAGTCGCTATACCGCGACGGCGAACCACTCGATGCGTTCTTCGCCCGCGCCGTGGCGACCCTGGGGCCACCACGGACCGACTGACGTGAGTGAGTGGGACGACCAGCAGCCGACGCCCCGCCACGTCAACCGGTCGGACCTGAACGGCCCCGCCGATCTGGTCCAGGCGCGCGACGTCTACGGCGGCGTGCACTTCCACGGTGACCCGGTCGACCGTGAGCCGCCGCCCCGGCAGCTCCCCGGTGACGTGCGCGGTTTCGTCAACCGGGTCGCGGAGCTGAGCGCCCTCGACCGGCTGACCGGCGACGACGACGCCCGGCTGGCCCTCGCGGTGATCACGGGAACGGCCGGGGTGGGCAAGACCTCGCTCGCTCTGCGCTGGGCGCACCGCGCCCGGCACCGCTTCCCTGACGGACAGCTCTACGCCAACCTGCGGGGATACGATCCGGGCGAGCCGATCCGGCCGGAGGCGGTGCTCGACCGGTTCCTGCGGGCGCTCGGCGTCCCGGCTGCCGCCATTCCCGCCGACCGGGAGGACCGCGAGGCGCTCTACCGCTCCCGGTTGGCCGACCGGCGGGTACTGCTGGTCCTCGACAACGCCGCCACCGCCCGACAGGTGCGTCCGCTCCTGACCGGCTCGGACACCTGCCTGACCATCGTCACCAGCAGGAGCATGCTCTCCGGTCTGGTCACCCGCGACGGCGGTCGGCGGCTCACCCTGCCCATGCTGACCGAGGACGACGCCGTCGTCCTGCTGCGCAGCGTCACCGCCGACCACCGGGCCGGCGACGACCCCGACGAGCTGATCGAGTTGGCGCGGCTCTGCGCCCGCCTGCCGCTCGCCCTGCGGATCGCCGCAGAACGGGCCGCGGGACGCCCGTTCATGCCGCTCGGGGAGCTCATCCAGGACCTGCGCGACGAGTCGGCGCTGTGGGACGCGCTCACCGCCGAGGACGACGAGGAGGCCGACGCGGTGCGGACCGTCTTCGCCTGGTCCTACCGTGGGCTGGGCACCATGGCGGCCCGCGTGTTCCGGCTGATCGGGCTGCATCCGGGGCCGGACTTCAGCGTGCCGGCGGTCGCCGCGCTGGCCGGAGTCCCGGTTTCCCAGGTACGGCAGCCACTGGATGCGTTGGTCACCGCCCATCTGGTGGAGCAGCACGCGTCCGGGCGTTTCCACCTGCACGACCTGTTGCGCGCGTATGCGGTCGACCAGGTACGGCAGTTCGAGGATGAGGAGGACCGGCGGGAGGCGCTGCGTCGCGTACTGGAGTGGTATCTGCACTCGGCGGACGCCGCGCTGGCGCGGACGTTGCCGTTCAACCGCACCGTGCCGCTGGAAGCACCGGCCGATGTCGTGTCGCTGGCCTTCGCCAGTGCCGCCGAGGCGGACGCCTGGTTCGATGGTGAACGCGACAACCTGGTCGCCGCCACCCGGGCTGCCGCCGACGCCGGCATGCCGCGCGTGGCCTGGCAGTTCGCCGCGATTCTCCGTAGCGTCTTCATGCACCGCAACGCCTTCGAAGGCTGGTTCGCCACGGCCCGGATCGGGTTGGCGGCGGCCCGCTCGCTCGGCGACCGACGGGGCGAGGCGGAGGCGTTGGAGAGTCTCGGCAAGGCCCACTTCCAGGCCCGTCAGCTCGACGAGGCGGCCGAGCACCACCGGGCCGCGTTGGCGATCCGGCGCGACATCGGCGACGCGCACGGCACGGCGGTGTCGGTGAACGCGCTCGGCCTGCTGGGGCTGCGGCACCGCCGGCTCACCGACGCGCTCGACCACTTCACGGACGCGCTCACCCGCTTCGAGCGGCTCGGCAACCGCCGGTGGCAGGCCCTGCTGCTGAGCAACCTGGCCGAGACCCGCTACGAACTCGGCGAGCCGACGCGGGCCGTCGAGTTGCTGGAGCGGGCGCTCGCCGTGCAGCCGGAGATCGCCGATCGGGGGCAGGAGGGCAACTCGCTGTTCTTCCTCAGCATGGCGTTGCGGGACCTCGGGCGGATCGGGGAGGCCGAAGCAGCCATCGGGCGGGCGCTCGCCATCGCCGAGGACACTGGGAGCCCGGTGTGGCTGGCGCACTGGCTGGTCGAGCAGGCCCGGGTGCTGCGCGCGTCGGGGCGCCCGGCCGAGGCGCTGGAGGCGGTGCATCGGGCGGCCACGATCCAGCGGCGGTTGGGCGACCGCAGCCGGGAGGCGATGGCGCTCGACGGCGCGGGCGAGGCGTACCAGGAGTTGGGCCGGGCGGAGGAGGCCGTCGCGTTCCACCTACGGGCGGCGGCCTCCCATCGAGGGCTCGGCGACGCCTGGCAGCTGGCTGTCTCCCTGGCGAATCTGGCCGCCGCCCTGGTCGGGGCGGGCCGCCCTGAGGAGGCGGAGCCGCCGCGACGGGAGGCGTGGGACCTGCTCGCCAGGTTCGATGACGCCCGCGCCGCCGCCCTGCGGCACCGCATCGAATCTTCCGGAAGCAGATGAAGCGCGCCGCTCACCCCTCAACCGGCCCCTCGTCGATCCTGAGGCTCAGCCGGAGGTGTCGCGGCTGATCGCCGACGGGACCATCCGACGCCGAGATCGCCATGCTGCCGGTTGTCAGCCAGCGGCTACCCGGCGGGTCGGGTGACCGGAGCGGGCGGGCGGCGGGTGCCGGTGACCACGGTGCGGGGCAGCCGGCCCGCGCGGGAGTGACCGGCCAGGGTGTCGCCGTCCACCACCACGTCGAAGTCCAGGTGCAGGCGCATCGGCCGGGTCACCGACTGTCGCCAGGTCACCCGGGGGCCGGTGCAGGTCACCGCGACCAGCGCCACGGTCTCCGCCGCCGTCGACGCGGTGCCGGTGAGCGCCCCGCCGGTGTCGTGGAAGACGTAGGTGGCGCGGAGCGTGCCGATGGGGGTCTTCAGGCTGACGTCCCAGCTGCCGATGACGGGATGCACCATCGTTTTTCTCCTCAGACCGTGACGGGGAGATGGCCGGCGGCACGCCACACGGTGCCGCGTCGCTCGTACTCGAAGAGGGTCTCCACGGCGTGCGCGACCCGGGGGCCGAACTCCCGTTCCAGGAGGTGCAGGCCGAGGTCCAGGCCGGAGGTGACGCCGCCTGCGGTGACGAGGTCGCCGTCGTCGACGACCCGCGCCGGCACCGCGTGCACGCCGGTGGCGTCGAGCACGTCCATGCCGAGGCGGTGGGTCACCGCGTGGCGGCCCTCGATCAGGCCGGCCATGGCCAGGGCGAGCGACCCGCCGCAGACGGCCGCCACCGTCACGTCGGGGTTGTCGAGGGCGGCGCGCAGCAGCGGTACGGCCGCCGAGTCGGCGACCCGGGCCAGGAGCACCGGGATGGTCACCGTGCCCTCGTCGGGGTCGCCGGTGCTGGGCCCGCTGGCCCCTGGCACCACGACGTAGCCCGGCCGGGTCGGGTCCAGCGTCCCGGTCGCCCGCAGCGTCAGGCCACGGGTGCCGCTGACCACCTCCCGCGGGCCCTCCGCCGAGACCAGCTCCACCGCCAGGGCACCCTCGACGGTGTCGCTCCCGGCGGCGAGGACCTCGAAGGGCGCGATGACGTCGAGCGGGTCGAACCCGTCGAACAACACGATCTGTACCAGCATGCCTCCGATCCTCGACCTCGCCGCCTGAGCCGACCAGTGGCAGGATTGCCATCGTCCGACTGTTTCTTGCCATACGTGATCGACCCCGGGGAGGTGCCGTCGTGCACACCGTGCTGGTCCTGGCGCTCCCGGGCACCATCGCGTTCGACCTGGCCACCCCGATCGAGGTGCTGGGCCGGGTGCGGTTGCCGGGCGGCCGGGCCGGCTACCGGGTGCTGGTCTGCGGCAGCGGGCCGGTCGTCGACGCCGGCCCGCTGCGGCTCGCCGTCGACCACGGCCTCGACGCGCTCGCCGACGCCGACACCGTCATCGTGCCGGGCCGGTACGACCCGGCCGCGCCGCTGCCCGCTGCGGTGCTGGACGCGCTCCGAGCCGCCGCTGCCGCCGGCGTCCGGATCGCCTCGATCTGCGTGGGCGCGTTCACCCTCGCCGCCGCCGGGTTGCTCGACGGTCGGCGGGCCACCACGCACTGGGCCGCCGCCGAGCGGTTCCAGGCGACGTTCCCGGCCGTCCAGGTGGACCCGGCCGTGCTGTACGTCGACACCGGTCAGTTCGTCACCTCCGCCGGGGCGACCGCGGGCGTGGACATGTGCCTGCACCTGGTCCGCCGCGACCACGGGGCCGCGGTCGCCGCCGACGCGTCCCGGCAGGCGGTGGCCCCGCTGCACCGCGACGGTGGGCAGGCGCAGTTCATCGTGCGCCCCGGCGCGGACCCTGCCGGGGCGGGTCTCGGCTCGGTCCTGCGCTGGCTGGAGTCGCACGCCGACGAGCCGCTGACCCTGGCCGACGTGGCCGCCCGGGCCGGGCTCAGCGTGCGGACGCTCAACCGTCGTTTCCACGAGGAGACCGGCCTCACCCCGATGCAGTGGGTCGCGGCGGTGCGGATCCGCCGCGCGCAGGAGCTGCTGGAACGCACCGACCACGGGGTCGACCGGATCGCCCACCTCGTCGGTTTCGCCTCACCGGCGCACTTCCGGGTCCAGTTCAAGCGGCTCAGTGGAGTGTCGCCGCAGGTGTACCGCCGGACCTTCGTCGCCGGGGCGGTGCCCGGCTGAGCGGGCGTTCCGGCGTGAACGGCACGTGGCGCGCCGTCGCCGCCGGGTTCGTCGGCGCCTGGTCCCGTCGCCGTGCCCCGGTGGTCGTCGGCATGGTGTCGTCCACGGATCTGCCGGGCGGACGGATGCGCCCGGCCGCACCCGTCAGTACAGCGCTGTGTCGGCGGCGGCCCGGACCGCCGCCGTCAGTGCCGCCAGCGCCGCCGACTCCAGTCGCCAGCACTGCCAGTACAGCGGGACGTCGAGATGGTGTCCGGCGGCCAGGTCGACGAGCCGACCGGCGGTGATGTCGGGCCGGGCCTCGGCCTCCGGGAGCAGGCCCCAGCCGAGGCCGAGCCGGATCGCCCGGGCGAAGCCGGCCGTCCCCGGCACGACGTGCGTCGGCGGGTCGACGTCGCGGCGGGTGAGCGTACGGGCGAAGCGATGTTGCAGGGTGTCCTTGCGGTCGAAGCGGACCATCGGCGCGACGGGGAAGGTCGCCGCGGGCGGCCGGTCGGCGAACCACAGCGCGTGCAGGGCGGGTGTGGCGACGGCGCGGTACCGCATCGCGCCGAGGCGGAGGACCCGGCAGCCCTGCACGGCGACGCGTTCGGTGGTGACCGCCGCCATCACGGTGCCGTCGCGCAGCAGTCGGGCGGTGTGCGCCTCATGGTCGGTGTGCAGGTCGACCAGCAGGTCGGGCACGGCGGTCAGCGCCGGGAGGAACCAGCCGGCGAGGGAGTCGGCGTTGACGACGACGGCGACCCGGGTCCGGGTGTGGTCGCGCAGCGCGCCGCGGGCGGCGTCGAGGGCCTCCTGTTCCAGCAGCGCCACCTGCCCGCCGAGGCGTACCAGGGGTGCTCCGGCCGCCGTCGGCACGCACGGCCGGGTGCGTCGCACGAGCACCTGCCCGACGGCCTGCTCCAACGCCTTGATGCGCTGGCTGACCGCCGAGGGGGTGACGCGCAGCGCCCGGGCGGCGGCGTCGAAGGTGCCGTGGGCGACGACCGCCTGGAACGTCTCCAGCTGGACCGGGTCGAGTGACATAAGCAATGCTAACGCTACTGAAGAATCTTTAGCTGGAGTGCAGGACGCCCGCCTCCTAGCCTGGCCGTCATGGGTTCCGTGCTCGCCGGATTCGGCTTCTCCCTCGCGTTGATCGTCGCCATCGGGGCGCAGAACGCCTTCGTGCTGCGCCAGGGGTTACGCCGCGAGCACGTGCTGCCGGTGGTGGCGATCTGCGTGGCCGGCGACGTCACCCTGATGACCGCCGGTATCGCCGGCCCGGGCGCGCTGCTGAGCGGGACACCGACCGCGTTGGCCGCCGTCCGGTGGGGCGGGGTCGCCTTCCTGCTCGGGTACGCGGTGCTGGCCGCGCGCCGCGCCCTGCGTCCCACCGCCCTCACCCCGCTGGACCGCCCGCCGGCCACGCTGCGCGCGACACTGCTGACCTGCCTGGCGTTCACGTTCCTCAATCCGCACGTCTACCTGGACACCGTGGTGCTGCTCGGCACGGTCGCCCACCAGGATCCGAACCGGTGGGCGTTCGGCGCCGGGGCGGCGACGGCGAGCCTGGTCTGGTTCACCGGACTCGGGCTCGGCGCCCGCCGGTTGGGGCCGCTGCTCGCCCATCCGGCGGCGTGGCGGGCCATCGACGGGACGATCGCCGTGATCATGGTGGCCATCGCTGCCTCGGTGGCCGTCGGCTGAGTCACCCGACCCCACAACTGAACGGCCAACCACTCTGGCCACCTCGTCGGCGCAGCGGCACAACTGCGGAACGAATGCCCTGTCGACGACCGGCCCCCGCGCCGTGTATGCGGGAACGACGCTTCCCGCGCCACCGGAATAGAAGCCGGTGGCGCGGGAAGCGGGATTACTGCATCACTGGTAGTAGCAGCTCTCCTGGATGATCCGGATGCGCTCGAGCTGACCCACGGTCGAGTCGTAGCGGGCGAGATAGTGGAGCGCCCCCCGGTAATCGAGAATGCGGACCAGCGCCCCCTGGGGGACGTAGATACCCGAATCCGGGCTCGTGTAGAGAATGGCCGGACTGTTGGTGCGGCACAGCTGGTTCGGCTGGGCGGCCTGGGCAGCGACCGGCGCCGCCAGGACGATAGCGGAGGTCAGGGCAGCGAAGACCGCGCCACGCCGCAGGAGTTTTCGCATTCTCTTCCTCATTTCGTGTGGGATCCAGCCGGAGAGCCGAGCTCTCCATCGCACTGGATTCGGCCGATGTCGAATCGCCGGCGAGTCGACCTCAGCATCTTCGAGCATTCCACCGAGGTTCGCAACTACGGGCCGGCATCCCGCTTCACCAGAACTGGGCACCACCAGCTCATTGGGCTCTTACTCGTCCGTTTATTGAGTGGCCGGTCAGCCTCCCTCCGGGACTGCGACGCCCACCGGATAACGCGAACAGTATTACTGTTTTTCGGTGCCGACGTCGGCGGCGACGTAGCACGGAACAGGCCCCCCGGACGGAGCGCCCCACCCGTAGGATCGACACCCTTCTACCTTTACTCCCATCAGGAGGGAACTCCGTCATGACGGGTCCACTCGCCCGGGTCCTCACGTCGGCGTGTCTGGCGCTCGCCACCGCCGGTGCCGCGGTGCTCGCGGTCGCCGGCACCACCGCTGTCGTGGCCGGCCCGGCCCAGGCCGCCGGGCCACGACCGAACTTCCAGCTGCCGGTGCCCTGCGGCGAGACCTGGCGGCTTGCCACCTACTACGGTCACGACGACTACGACATCGACCTGACCTTCACCGGCGGGGCCAGCAACGGCCGGCCGGTCCTCGCCTCGTACGGCGGCACCGTCACGTTCGCCGGCTGGGGCAGCGGCGGCGGCTGGCATGTGATCATCGAACACGGCGGCGGTTGGCGGACACTCTACCTGCACATGATCGAGACGCCGATGGTCGCCGCCGGGCAGTGGGTGTCGACCGGCCAGCAGCTCGGCCGGGTCGGCAGCACCGGTAACTCCACCGGCCCACACCTGCACTACGAGCAGGTCCGCGACGGCGTCAAGACCGAGTCCTACTTCGACGGCGCACCCTCCGGCATCACCTCCGACGGCAGTCCGTCCACCGGCCCGCTGTACGTCTCCGGCCCCACCTCGCCGGCCCGGAACATGACCAGCCGCAACTGCGGCCAGGCCGCCAACCGCCAGGTGTACGAGTCCGGCAGCCACAGCGGCTGGCAGATGCTGCCGGTCAACAGCATCACCGGCTCGGTCACCGCGTCGATGGTCATGGGCGGCAACAAGCTGCTCTACACGGTCAACGACGGTCGGGTCTACGAGGCGTCCAGCGACACCGGTTGGCGCAACCTGTGGACCGGCATCTCCGGCGTCAGCAACAACGCCCTCGCCGTGATCAACGTGGACGGTGTGAAGTACATCTACACCGTCGTCGGCGGCTGGGTACACGAGGCGAGCAGCGCCAACGGCTGGAGGAACCTGAACACCGGCATCTCCGGGGTCAGCAGCAACGCCCTCGCCGCCGTCAACCACAACGGCGTGAAGATCATCTACACCGTGGTCGGCGGGTCGGTGCACGAGGCGGCCAGCAACAACGGCTGGCGCAACCTGTGGACCGGCATCTCCGGCGTCAGCAACAACGCCCTCGCCGTGATCAGCATGGACGGCGTGAAGTACATCTACACCGTCGTCGGCGGCTGGGTACACGAGGCGAACAGCATCAACGGCTGGCGCAACCTCAACTCCGGCATCTCCGGGGTCAGCCCCGACGCCCTCGCGGCGATCAGCTTCAACGGCGTGAAGATCATTTACACCGTGGCCGGCGGGATGGTGCACGAGGCCGCCAGCAACAACGGCTGGCGCAACCTCAACTCCGGCGTCCGGGGCACCGCCGTCTCGGCGACGAGCATCAGCGGCGTCAAGGTCCTCTACACCGTCTGACGGTCATCCCGACCCGTCCGGGCGGCCAGGCGCCGGTCCGGGTGCCGCCTCGTCGACGGCACCCGGACCGGCCACCGGCACCGCCGGTGGCCGGTCCACCGCGGCCGGGATGTCTGCCCGGCAGGGCAGACCGGCACGGACCGTAGGGCAGTCCGGCACGGACGGCGGGAGGCCGCCACCCGGTCGGCACCGCATATCCGCAGGCCGGGCACAAGGACGTCGCGGGCCACACCCCCATTCGCCATTCCCAATCGTCACTGTGTGCGATGACGACCACGGCCGACTCTCCTCAACGGATGCTAAGTCGGGGCACGACACCGGACGGATGGTTGACGGCCCGCATCCCGACGGCAATCATGTTGTTCACTGGATTCCCGGCCCGCGCAAATGTCGGATCTGGTGGTTGTTTCGGCGTTTTCGATGCGGTTGCCCGCCGGGTGGAAAACCCGCGCGCATTTCCTATCGGCTATGTCGGAAAACCGCCGCAGACAGTCAGGAGCACACCGGTGAACGGGAACGACGAAGCTCCCGCGTCAACCCGACCCGAAGCCGGGTCGCACGGCGTTGAGCTGCACCAACAGCTCGCCATCCGGGGCGGGGCACCGGTCCGGCGCAGCCCCTGGCCGACCTACGACAAGGGCGCCGTACACGTCTGCCGGGAGGACGAGGAAGCGGCGATCCGGGCAATCCGCAGTCACCTCTACTTCCGCTACGACCACCGTAACGAGTCGGAAACGGAGTGCGGGCAGTTCGAGGCCGAATTGTGCCGCTACTTCGGCACCCGGCACGCACTCGCGGTATCCAGTGGCACCGCCGCGCTCGCGCTGGCCATCATGGGTGCCGCCGTTCCCCCCGGCGCATTGGTGGCCTGCCCCGGATTCACCTTCGTGGCCACCCCCAGCGCCATTGTGCTGGCCGGGTGCCGACCATTCCTGGTCGAGGTCGACGACGACCTGCGGATGGATCTGGACGACCTGCGCCGCCGCTGGCGACCGGAGATCAAGGCGATCCTGGTGGTGCACATGCGCGGCTTCGCCGCCGACGTGGCGGCGCTGGCCGCGTTCGCCGCCGAGATGGGCGTCCCGCTGATCGAGGACGCGGTGCCCGCCCTCGGCGCCGAGCTGGACGGTCGCAAGCTCGGCACGTTCGGCGTGGCGGGGGCGTTCAGCACCCAGTCCGACAAGGCGCTCAACTGCGGCGAGGGCGGCTTCCTGGTCACCGACGACAGCACCCTGTTCGGCCGGGCGGTGGCGCTCTCCGGGGCGTACGAGGGGCGGCTACGGCGGCACTTCCCGGGCACCGAGCCACCCGTCGACGGGTTGACACTGCCCCTGCTCAGCCTGCGGATGGACGAGATCCGGGCCGCCCTGCTGCGCGCCGAGCTGACCCGGCTGCCGCAGCGGCTGGCCCTGTTCCACCGCAACTACGCGCAGGTCAGCGGCGCGCTGGCCGACCTGCCGGGGATCGCCGTCCGCAACCCGGTCGCGCCCGGGGCGTACCTCGGCGAGGCGTTCGTGTTCCGGGTGCCCGGCGGCGACGCGGGGTGGTTCGCCCGCGCGCTGCGGGCCGAGGGCATCGATGCCCGCAACATCGGCGCGGACGACGACCTCAACGTCCGCGCCTTCTGGAACTGGCGGTTCATGTACGACGACACCGACCCGGCGCGGATCCGCGCCACCCTGCCGCGCACCGCCCGGCTGCTCGCCGAGACGGTCGACGTGCCGCTGTCGTCCAGTCTGACCCCCGACGACTGCGACCAGCTGATCCGCGCCGTCCGCAAGGTGGCCGCCGCGCTGCCCCCCGCTCCGGCGGGGTCGGGGTCGTCCATCCCGGAGCCCGTCGGGGTGGAGCCGGTGCGCGCATGACCGCCACCCCCACCCGGGACACCGCCGTCCCCCGGCTGGCGATGGTGGGCATCTTCGGTGGTCTCTTCGCCGGCTACCTGGGGCTCACCGCCGTCATCCCGGTGCTGCCGGCGTTCCTGCGCGACCGGCACGACGCCGGGGACTTCGCCGTCGGCCTGGTGGTCACCGTCACCGCGGTGACCGCGCTGCTGGTCCGGCCGGTGGCCGGCGCGCTGGCCGACCGGCACGGCCACCGCACGGTGATGCTGGCCGGGGCGCTGGTCGTCGCCGCCGGGGGTCTGCTCTACCTGCTGCCGTTGAGCGTGCCCGCGCTGGTCGCGGTGCGGCTGCTGCTCGGCGCGGGCGAGGCCGCCCTGTTCACCGCCGGTGCGGTGTGGACGGTGGCGCTCGCCCCGCACCACCGGCGCGGCCAGCTCATCGGCCTCTACGGGGTGAGCATGTGGGGCGGCATCTCCGCCGGCACGTTCCTCGGCGCCACCCTGCAACAGGTGTCGTTCACGGCGGTCTGGGCACTCAGCGCCGCCGCGCCGCTGGTCGCCGCCGGGCTGATCGCCATGGTGCCGACGCCGCCCCGGACCGCCCCGACCGGCGGCGGTGGGTTGCTGCTGCGGCCGGCGCTGCTGCCCGGGATCGCGCTGACCTTCGGCGCGGCCGGTTACGCCGGGCTCGCCGCGTTCGTGGTGCTGCACCTGGACACCCGCGACATCGGCCACGGGGTGGTGGTGCTGAGCTGCTTCAGCGCCGTCTACGCCGGCACCCGGCTGGTCATCGGCCACCTGCCCGACCGGCTCGGCCCGCGTCGGGTGGCCGCCTGGTGCGGGGTGGGCGAGGCGGTCGGGCTGGCCGTCATCGCGGTCGCCCCCAACCTGGCGGTCGCCGTCGTCGGCAGCGTGGTCATGGGGGTCGGCTTCTCGCTGCTGCACCCGTCGCTGGCGTTGATGGTGATGAACCGGACGGACCCGGCGCGGCAGGGCGCGGCGATCGGCGCGTACACCTCGTTCTGGGATCTGGGGCTCGCGGTGTGGGGGCCGGTCACCGGCCTGGTCGCCGCCGGCTTCGGCTATCCGGCGGTGTTCACCGTCGGCGCGGCCTGCGCGCTGCTCGCCGCCGTGCTCGCGGTACGGATCGGCCGCCCGGCCGCCGCGCCGACGGAGGTGCCGGCCGGATGAGCACACCGTTGACCGTCCTCTGCGTCACCGGCTGGTGCCGCAACGGCAGCACCATCATCGGCAACGTCCTCAACGAGGTGCCCGGCTTCTTCCACGTCGGTGAGCTGCACTTCCTGTGGAAGAACGCCACCGGCCGGGGGGTCAACGACCGGTGCGGCTGCGGCGAGGCGCTGACCGGCTGCCCGATCTGGTCGTCGGTGCTGCCGATCGGCCGCCCCGAGGGCATGTCGCCCGACGCGCACGCCGAGACGGTGATCCGCCGGCAGTGGAGCCGGGTGCGGACCCGGCACACCTGGCGGGTGCTGCGGCGCGGCCTGTACGACGACGAGATCCGGGCACACGCCGACCTGATGGGCCGGGTCTACCGGGGCATCGCCGAGCGCACCGGCGCGCGGGTGATCGTGGACACCACGAAGATCCCCGGTGAGGCCGCGCTGCTGTCCCACCTGCCCGGCATCCGGCCGTACTACGTGCACCTGGTCCGCGACCCCCGGGCGGTGGCGCACTCGTGGCGGGAGCCGAAGCAGTACGTCTACGCGATGTCCGCCGCCCGGAGCACCGCCTACTGGCACGGCTTCAACCTGGCGTCCGCCGCGATCACCCGCCGGCACCCGGACCGGTCGGTGTTCCTGCGCTACGAGGAGTTCGCCGCCGACCCGACCGGCACCGTCGACGCGCTGCTGCGGCTCTGCGGCGCCGACCCGGCCGGCAACCCGGTGCACGAACGCACCGTGCAACTGCACCCCAACCACACGGTCACCGGCAACCCGGACCGGTTCCGCACCGGGCCGACCGTGATCCGGGACTCCGACGACGGCTGGCGGCGCACCCTGTCACCCCGCCGCCGGCTGGCCGCCACCGCGCTGGCCTGGCCACTGTTCGGCCGCTACGGCTACCGGTCCACGACCGGTCCCGCCGCGGCACGGGTCGGCACTGCACCGGACAACGGGAGGTAACAGGCGTGGATCTCGGGCTCAAGGGGCGGGTGGCCCTGGTCGCGGGGGGTTCCAGCGGCATCGGGCTGGCCTGTGCGAAGGAGTTCTCCGCCGAGGGCGCCCAGGTGGCGATCTGTGGTCGTGACCCGGAGCGGCTGGCCGCCGCCGAACGGGAGCTGGCGCAGGTGGCGACCGGTCGGGTCAGCGCCACCAGCGTCGACCTGACCGACCCTGACGCGGCCCGCCGCTGGGTCGACGCGGTCGCCGCCGAGCTGGGCGGGGTGCACGTGCTGGTGGCCGGCGGCGGCAGTCCCCCGGTCGGCACCGCCACCGGCTTCGACGTCGCCGACTACCGGGCCGCCGTGGACCGGGTGCTGCTGCCGGCGGTGGCGCTGGCCACGGCCGCGCTGCCGCACCTGCGGGCCGCCGGGTGGGGTCGGCTGCTCTTCGTCGCCTCCGAGACCGCCTGCGTGCCGATCGGGCCGCTGGTGCTGTCCGGGGTGACCCGGGCGGCGCTGGTCCGCTTCGCCCAGGGCCTCGCCGTGGACGTCGGCCGGGACGGCATCACCGTCAACGTGCTGGCCCCGGGCGGGGTGCGGACCCCACCGATGGAACGCGCCGCGGCCCGACTCGCCACCGACGGCGACGTCGAGGCCCGGCTGCGGGCGATGGGGCACCACAGCGCGCTGGGCCGGCTGGCCCGGCCGGACGAGGTGGCCGCCGTGGCCGCCTTCCTGGCCAGCGAGCGGGCCTCGTTCGTCACCGCCGGGGTGCACCTGATCGACGGCGGGGCCGCGGCGACCGGTCCGGACCTGCCCCACCTGACCGGGGTCCGCAAGGACACCTACGCCTGACCCCCGCCCGGCCGCGCCGGCCCGACGCCCGCCCCCGCACGAAGGAGTGCCCGCATGTCCACGACCAGCCAGTTCACCGAACGGGACGTCTCCGAGTTCTTCGACCAGACCACCCAGACGTACCTCAGCTTCTGGGACAGCGAGGGGGTGCTGCACACCGGCTACTTCGCCGGCCCGGACGACACCGACTACCCGGCGGCGGCCGACCGGACCTCCGATCTGCTCGCCACCGAGGCCGGCATCGACGCCTCGGCCACGGTGCTGGACGTCGGCTGCGGCTGCGGCAACTTCCTGCTGCGGCTGGCCGAGCGCACCGGGTGCCGGGGGGAGGGGGTGGACCTGAGCATCGAGCGGGTCCGCTTCGCGCTGGGCAAGCTCACCGAGCGCGGCGACGGGTTGCCGGTCGCCTTCCGGCACGGCTCGGCCACCGCGCTGCCGTACGACGACGGCGGCTTCAGCCACGTGGTCAGCCAGGACGCGCTGTTCCTGGTGCCGGACAAGGCGCGCAGCCACGCGGAGATGTACCGGGTGCTCGCCCCCGGCGGGACGCTGGCCGTCACCGACTTCCTGCAACCCGTCGCCGAGATCGGCGAGGCGGCCCGCCGGCACGTCTACGACCGGGTCCGGTGGAGCAGCGGCTACTCCCTCGACGGCTACCGGGAGGCGTTGACGGCGGCCGGGTTCGAGGTGACCGTCGCGCGCAGCCTGGACACGCACATCAGGCAGACGTACCGGGTGCTGGGCGAGACCGCCCGGCAGCGGGCCGCCGCCACCGACGACGAGGCCGCCCGGCAGTGGATCCTCGGCTTCGCCGCCTCCTGTGACGAGATCCAGGCCGCGATCGACCGGGGCGAGTTCGGTTGGGGGATGTTCGTCGCCCGCAAGCCGGCCTGACCGTGCCCGCCGACGCGCACCCGCGCCGGCCCGCCCCGCACACCAGCACAGCCCAGGAGGGGAAGTAAGTCATGCAGCGCACCGACACCGTCAAACGGACGATCGCCGAGGTCGTCGCCGAACGCCGGACCCAGATGTCGCCCGGCGGCATGTTCGTCGAGGCGTTCGGCCGGGACGGGTTCGACACCGCCGTCGACTACGACGTCACCATCACCGACTCGCTGACCAGTTCCCGGCGCAAGCCCCGCTACCCGTCGCGGAACATGCTCAAGGTGGTGGACCTGTCCCGGGAGCCGCAGGAGTTCTACTGGCACGAGAGCCCACCGCGCCCCGGCGACCCGACGGTGGACGGCGCGGACCTGCGCCGGGAGGCCGCCAACCACTTCCACCGCTCCCCCATCCCGGAGCTGCTGACCACCCGGGCCTGGGTGCAGGTGCCCGACGAGCTGTGGCACGACCCGGTGGGTTTCGCCCAGTTCATCGACTACCGTCTGGTGGTGCGGCTGGCCACCGCCGAGAACCACACCATCCTGCGCGGCGAGGGCGGGCTGCTGAACATGCCGCAGCTCGGCCGGCTCACCGACCCGGCGCCGTTCGCCTCGACCATCCTGGCCGCCTGCAACGAGGTGGAGCAGATGGGCAGCACCGCCGACGGGCTGATCATCAACCCGGCGGACTACTACCGGCTGCTCGGCGAGGGCCACCTGCTGCGCGACGTGGAGGACAACGGCGTCTTCATCGTCCGGACCCGGCTGGTCGATCCGGGCACCGCGATCGTCGGCGACTTCGGCCACGGCGCGGTGCTGTTCGACGCCGGCCGGTCGACGATCAGGTTCGCCGAGCCACCGCCGGGGACCTTCGCCGAGCCGGGTCGGGCGCTGTGCGCCGAGATCTGGGAGCGGGTCGTGGTCAACCTGCCCACCTGCTTCTTCGTCGTCACCCTGTAGCCGGGGGACGACGTGGCGACGACGCCCGCGCCGGGCGACGTACCCGGGCGCGACGATCCTGACGTGCTGGTCGTCGGCGCGGGCGTGGCCGGGCTGTTCTGCGCCTGGTTCCTGCGGCGGGCCGGGCTGACGGTGACCGTGGTGGACCGGGGCGGGGTCGGTGACCCGGCCGCCTGCTCGTCGGGGAACACCGGCTTCGTCGGCACCCAGGGCGCCGCGCCGCTGGCCGAACCCGGCGTGCCGGCCAAGGGGCTGCGCTGGCTGCTCGACCCGGAGAGCCCGTTCCACGTCCGGCCCCGGCTCGACCGGGAGCTGCTGACCTGGTTGTGGCACTTCCGCCGGCACTGCACCGAGCGGCAGGCCCGTGCCGGGTTCGAGGTGCTGCTCGACCTCAAGCAGCGCAGCCTGGCCATCCTGCGGGAGGTCTGCGCCCACGACGAGCTGGCCGGCACCCTCACCGCCCGCGGCATGGTGCTGGCCTGCAAGACCCCCGAGGGGTACGCGCAGGCGCGGGCGACGCTGCCGGCGGCGGTGGCCCGCGGGGTGCCGCTGCGGGTGCTGGACCGGGCGGAGCTGGCCCGGCTGACGCCGGGGGTGGAGTTCGCCGTCGCCGGGGCGCTGCTCAACGAGGAGGGGGCGGCCCTGCGCATCCCGGCGTTCCTGCTGGCCTTCGCCCGGCTGTTGCGCGCCGCGGGGGTGGAGATCCTCACCGACACCGAGGTGAAGGGTTTCCACACCGTCGACCGGCAGGTCCGCACGGTCCGCACCAGCCGGGGTGACCTGCGTCCCGGTGAGGTGGTGCTCGCCGCCGGGGTGTGGTCGGCGGCCTGCGCCCGCCAGCTCGGCGTCGGCCTGCCGCTGCAACCCGCCAAGGGGTACGCGGTGACCGTCGACGCCGGTCCGACCACCCCCACACTGCCGGTGCTGCTCAACGAGGGGAAGGTGGCGATCATGCCGTTGGGGGACCGGGTCCGGCTCGCCGGCACCCTGGAGCTGACCGGGCTGGACACCACCGTGTCCCCGCGCCGGGTGGCGGGGATCCTGCGGACCGTGCGGTCGTACCTGCCGGCGATGGACACCGACGGTCAGGTGCAGGTGTGGACCGGGCTGCGGCCGTGCACCCCGGACAGCCTGCCGTTGATCGGCCGGCTCGGGTCGTACCGCAACGTCAGCGTCGCCACCGGGCACGGGCACATCGGGATGGGGCTGGCTCCGGCCGGGGGCCGGCTGCTCGCCCAGCTCGTCACCGGCACGCCCCCGGACGTGCCGACGGCGACCTTCGCGGTGGACCGGCACCGGCGGGGGCACCGGTGAGCGCCCCGGCGGTCGGGGTGCTCTGCCTCCAGACCAGCTTCGACAAGATCCCGGGGCACATCCGCAACCCGGCCACCTTCGACTTCCCGGTGGTCTACCGGGTCGTCGAGGGGGCCACCCCGCAGCGGCTGGTCCGCGAGGCCGACCCGACCCTGCTGGAACCGTTCGTCTCCGCCGCCCGGGACCTCCAGGCCGCCGGGGTGGCCGCGATCACCGGGGCGTGCGGCTTCCTGGTGCTGTTCCAGGCCGAGCTGGCCGCCGCCGTGGACGTGCCGCTGCACTCGTCGAGCCTGCTCCAGCTGCCGATGGTGCACCGGATGCTCGGTCCGGGCCGGACAGTCGGCGTGCTGACCGCCGACGCGGCGGCGCTGACCCCCCGGCACCTGGCCGCGATCGGGGCGCAGGACGTGCCGATCCGGGTGGCCGGGATGGCGGACGCCCAGGAGTTCCGCGAGGTGATGCTGGAGGGCCGACGCGACGCCCTGGACGTGGACCGGCTGGCCGCCGAGGTGCTGGAGCGGGCGGCCTCGCTGGCCGGGCCGGACCTGGGCGCGCTGGTCATCGAGTGCACCGACCTGGTGCCGTTCGCGCACCTGGTGCAGGCCCGGCTCGGGGTGCCGGTCTACGACATCGTCACGCTCACCACCATGGTGCACTCCGGGCTGGCCCGCCGCCCGTACACCGCCGCCACCGGCGACCGGTAACCGCACCGCCCGTCCCGCCGGTCGGCGGGGTCCTGACCGGACCCTGCCGGCCGGCGTTTCGTCGTGCGCGGGCAGGCCCGTCCCGCCGGCCGCACCCCGACCGCCCGGCGCACCCGGCACCCGGACAGACCTCCTGATCACCGGGGCCGGGGCACACTGCTGACCCACCCGGCCCCACCACCTCGCCCCACTCAGCGAGGCGGGTCGGTGACCAAGAGGTTTACGTCAGCAATCCGGCACGGGACTGACGCAAACCTCATGATCACCAGCGTCCGACACACCACCTCACCCCACCTGGGCGCGATGCGGGTTGGTGACCAAGAGGTTCAGGTCACCAACCCGCCGCGAGGTTGACGCAAACCTCTTGATCACCGAGGGGGACGCGCGTCGGGGTTGCCCTGGGGAGGGGAGTGGGCAGGGGGAGAGAGGCAGGGGGCTCGGTGGGTCTGGGCCGGGCAGCGTCCGTGCGCGAACCCGCAGGTGATGCCGTATTCACGATTTCAAACTCCGCTATTGTCACGAGTTTCCGGCCGGAATCTCACCCTGGGTCGATGACGCATCACACTGTGCCCCGCTGTCCCCCGATTGCAGGATTGACCCGAACCGAACAGGGGACGACACGAACCGATCAGGGGACGGGAGGCAGCCGAGATGGACGAACGGTACGACTCGTACTGCGCGGTCGATCCGCTCTTCTACGACTCGTTGTCCAGCGCGAGCGCCACCGCCACCGGCATCGGCTACGCCGCGGACCGCCCGCAGCCCGCAGGCTGGGAATCCGAGGTCAAGGACGACTGGCTGATCCACGCCCCGGTCGGCGGCACCCTGCCGGCCCAGGGTTGGAAGATCCACGTGTCGGCCCGGCTGGACAACGCCGAGCGGGTGCTGACCCGGGTGATGGACTACTGCCAGCCGCGCGGCATCCCGTTCAAGCACCTGCGCGGCCCCCGGATGCTGCTGATGCGCAACAGCAAGTACGCCCGCCGGGGCGGCAGCGGCAAGTTCGTCACCGTCTACCCGCGGGACGACGCCGAGCTGGAGCTGGCCGCCAAGGAGCTGGCGGCGCTGCTGCACGGTGAGCAGGGGCCGTACATCCTGAGCGACCTGCGCTACGGCGACGGGCCGGTCTACCTGCGCTACGGCGGTTTCGCCGCCCGCTACTGCCTGTCGGCCGAGGGCCAGGTGGTACCGGCCATCGAGGACGCCACCGGCACCCTGGTGCCGGACCGCCGCGACCCGGTGTTCCACCTGCCCGACTGGGTCACCCTGCCGGACTTCCTCGCCCCGCACCTGGCCGCCCGCAACGCCGCCAGCACCACCGAACTGCCCTACCGGATCGAGAAGGTCATCCACTTCTCCAACGGCGGCGGCCTCTACCAGGCCCAGGACACCCGCACCGGGGACCGGGTGGTGTTGAAGGAGGCCCGCCCGTACGCCGGTCTCGACGCCACCGGCGCGGACGCGGTGACCCGGCTGCGCCGGGAGGCCACCGTGCTGCGCCAGCTCGCCGACGTGCCGCACCTGGTGCGGGTGCACGACGAGTTCAGCTTCGGCGGCCACGAGTTCCTCGCCCTGGCCTACGTCGAGGGCGACCCGCTCAACAAGGTCGTCGTGCAGCGCTACCCGCTGGTGCACCCCGACGCCGACCGGGCCGAATACACCCGCTGGGCGCTGGACGTGCACCGGCAGGTCGCCGAGGCCGTCGAGGCCATCCACGCGCACGGCATCGTCTACGGCGACCTGCACATGTTCAACATCATGGTCGGCGACGACGGCGCGGTCACCCTGATCGACTTCGAGGTCGCCGCGCCGGCCGCCGAGGCGGGCCGACCGGCCCTGCGCAACCAGGCGTTCGCCGCGCCCCGCGACCGGGTGGGTTTCGCCGTCGACCGGTACGCCCTGGCCTGCCTGCGCCTGGCCCTGTTCCTGCCGCTGACCGCGATGCTGCGGCTGGCCCCGGAGAAGGCGGCGCACCTGGCCGACCTGGTGGCCGAGAACTTCCCGGTCGACCGGGCGGTGCTCGACCAGACCGTCGCGGTGATCGTCGGCGACCCGCCGACCGCCACCGCACCGACCGCCACCACGCCGCCAGCCACCGCACCGACCGCCACCGGCCCGGCAGCGCGCTCCGTCGCGGAGACGCCGCTGACCCCCGACGTGGTACGGGTCGACCCGGCGGACGACTGGCCCGGTCTGCGCGACCGGCTGGTCCGGGCGATCACCGCCAGCGCCACCCCGCACCGCGACGATCGGCTCTTCCCCGGCGACATCCGCCAGTTCAGCGGCACCGACGGCGGGCTGAACCTCGCCCACGGCGCGGCCGGGGTGCTCTGGGCGTTGCACACCGCCGGCGCCCCCGTCGACCCCCGGCACGTCGACTGGCTGGTCGACCGGGTCCGGGAACCCGCCTCCGGCAGCCGGCTCGGCTTCTACGACGGGCTACACGGGGTGGCGTATGTGCTGCACCTGCTCGGACGCCGCGACGAGGCCCGCCGGCTGCTCGACCGCTGTCTCGACGAACCGTGGACGGACCTCGGCAACGACCTGATGGGCGGCCTGGCCGGCGTCGGGCTCAACCTCGACCACTTCGCCGCGGTGACCGGCGAGTCCCGCTACGCCACCGCGGCCCGGCGGGCCGTCGAGCTGGTCGTCGAACGACTCGGCGACGTCGACTCGGTGGGCGAGATCAGCGGCGGCCGGCACCCGTACGCGGGACTGATGCGCGGCGGTGCCGGGGTGGCCCTGCTGCTGCTGCGCCGGCACGAGCGGGAACCCGACGAGCGGTTGCTCGACCACGCCGCCACCGCGCTGCGCCAGGACCTGCGCCGGTGTGTCCGCCGCGAGGAGGGACACCTGGAGGTCAACGAGGGCTGGCGGACCATGCCGTACCTCGCCGAGGGCAGCGTCGGGGTGGGGCTGGTGCTCGACCAGTACCTGCGCCACCGGCCCGACGAGACCCTCCGCGAGCAGGCCGACGCGATCCGCCGCTGCGCCGACTTCCCGTTCTACGCCCAGTCCGGTCTGTTCGCCGGCCGCGCCGGCATCGTGGCCTACCTGGCCGGTCGGGGCGAGGACGAGGCGGCCCACGCCCAGGCGCGACTGCTCGGCTGGCACGCCCTGCCGTACGCCGGTGGCACCGCCTTCCCCGGCGACCAGCTGCTGCGGCTCTCCATGGACCTGGCCACCGGCACCGCCGGCGTGCTGGCCGGCGTGGCCGCCACCCGGCCCACCGATCCGGTCCGGCTGCCGCTGCTGACCCGCCGGCACGACGGCACCACCCCGGCCGACTGACGGCCCACCCGCTCCCCGGGGGTCACCCCGGGGTCCACCCGACCCGACGAGCCACGGAAGGAGGAAAGACATGGCCCTGCTCGACCTTCAGGGGATGGAGCTGCCGGCCGCCGGACGTACCGGCGGTGGGAGCCAGGCGAGTCTGCTGCTCTGCGGCGACAGCTCGCTGAGCGTCACGACCTGCAACTGAGGTGACGGTCGTCGACCACGACGGCCGACCGACCTCACCGTCAGGCACCTCCGTAAACAGGAATCCACATCGACAGAAAGAGGTAAGACCATGGCTCTGCTCGACCTCCAGGCGATGGAACTCCCGGCCACCGAGCGCACCGGCGGCGGCAGCCAGGCCAGCCTGCTGCTCTGCGGCGACAGCTCGCTGAGCGTCACCACCTGCAACTGAGTCGCGGTCGTCGACCGACGGCCCGACCGAGTTGACCACCAGGAACGTCCTATTCGAGAGAAAGAGGTAAGACCATGGCTCTGCTCGACCTCCAGGCGATGGAACTCCCGGCCACCGAGCGCACCGGCGGCGGCAGCCAGGCCAGCCTGCTGCTCTGCGGCGACAGCTCGCTGAGCGTCACCACCTGCAACTGAGTCGCGGTCGTCGACCGACGGCCCGACCGAGTTGACCACCAGGAACGTCCTATTCGAGAGAAAGAGGTAAGACCATGGCTCTGCTCGACCTCCAGGCGATGGAACTCCCGGCCACCGAGCGCACCGGCGGCGGCAGCCAGGCCAGCCTGCTGCTCTGCGGCGACAGCTCGCTGAGCGTCACCACCTGCAACTGATCGACCGGTATCGCATGGCCCCGGACCGGCACCCGCCGGTCCGGGGCCGCGCGGCGTAGGAGGGAGGTGCGATGACGCCGGCTGACCGGCTCCTGCTGCGCGCCGTTCGCGCCGCCGGCTGGTGGACCCCGACGCTGACCGTGGCCACCGTGGCCGCGACGGCGGCCGAACTGGCCCTGCCGGCGGTCCTGGGGCGGGCCGTGGACGCCGCCGTCGGCACCGCCCCGCAGTCCTCCCCCGGCCGCTGGCTGGCCG
Organism: Micromonospora sp. WMMD714; assembly: GCF_029581315.1. NCBI lineage: Bacteria > Bacillati > Actinomycetota > Actinomycetes > Micromonosporales > Micromonosporaceae > Micromonospora > Micromonospora sp. WMMD714. Next base: position 5,083,026 of record NZ_CP120744.1, on the reverse strand, counting down.
CCGTGACCGCACTGATCGCCCTCCTGGTCGTCGCCGGCGTGCTCCGCGACTACGGCACCGGCGCGGCCACCGCCCGCTCGGTGGCCCACCTCCGGCACACCCTGGTCCGGCACCTGTTCGCCCTCGACCCGCGCGCCGCCGCCCGCCGCCCGGTGGGTGACCTCGCCGGCCGGGTGGTGGGGCAGGTCGCCGACGCCGGACAGGCCGCACCGACGGTCGTGACGGCCGCCACCGTGGCGCTGCCGCCGGTAGGCAGCCTGGTGGCGCTCACCCTGATCGACCCGTGGCTCGGCGGCACCTTCGTGCTGGGCCTGCTGCTGCTCGCCCTGCTGCTGCGCGGCTTCGTCGCCGACGCCTCCGCCGCCGTCGCCGGCTACCAGCAGGCCCAGGGGGACCTCGCCGGCCGGCTGGTGGAGACCCTGGCCGGGGCGCGCACCATCGCCGCCGCCGGCACCGCCGAGCGGGAGGTCGACCGGGTGTTGACCCCCCTCGCCGCGCTGCACCGGCACGGCGCGCGGACCTGGACGGTGCTCGCCGGGGCGGCGACCCGGGGTGCGGTGCTCAATCCGCTGCTCCAGGTCGCGATCGTCGCCGTCGGCGGGCTGTCGCTGACCGCCGGCCGGTTGACGCCCGGGGAGCTGCTGGCCGCCATCCAGTACGCCGCCCTCGGTGCCGGCCTCGGCACCGTGGTCGCCGCCCTGAACACCGCCGTCCGGGTCCGCGCCGGCTGCCGTCGGGCCGCCGACGTGCTCGCCGAACCCGCCCGGCCGTACGGCACCCGTCCCCTGCCGCCCGGACCGGGCACCCTGGAACTGCGCGGGGTGACCGTGCGTGACGCCGACGGCCGGCCCCTGCTCGACCGGGTGGACCTGGCGGTGCCCGGCGGCACCCTGCTGGTCGTCGTGGGCGCGTCGGGGGCCGGCAAGTCGCTGCTCGCCGCCGTGGCCGGCCGGCTGCGCGACCCGGACGACGGAACCGTGCTCCTGGACGGGGTGCCGCTGCCGGAGCTGAGCCCGGCCGCCCTGCACACCGCCGTGGGTTACGGATTCGAACGACCGGTGCTGGTCGGCGACACGGTCGGCGCCGCCGTCGGGGTGGGCGCGGACCCGGTGCCGCTGGCCAGGGCCGCGGCCATCCACGACTTCGTCGAACGGCTGCCCGACCGGTACGGCACCCCGCTGGCCGAGGTCGCCATGTCCGGCGGTGAACGACAGCGGCTCGGGTTGGCCCGCGCGCTGCGCGCCGGACGACTGCTGATCCTCGACGACGCCACGTCCAGCCTGGACACCGCCACCGAGTACCAGGTGACCCGGGCGTTGACCGGTCCCGGTGACCGGCGTACCCGGGTGGTGGTCAGTCACCGGCTCGGCATGGCCGCCCGCGCCGACCTGGTGGCGTGGGTCGCCGACGGGCGGATCCGCGCGGTCGGCCCGCACCCGGCGCTCTGGGCCGACCCCGACTACCGGGAGGTGTTCCGGTCGTGACCACGGTGACCGGCATGACCCGCGCCGCGCTGCGGGACCGGCGGGCGCAGCTGTGGCGGCTGGCCGGCTGGTCGGCTGCCGAGGTGCTGCCGGCGGCCCTGTCCGGGCTGCTGACCGCACACGCCGTCGACAGCGGTTTCCTGGCCGGTCGACCGGGGGTCGGGCTGGCCTGGCTGGCCCTGCTCGGGCTCGCGGTGCTGGTCGGCGCGGCCGGCACCCACCGGTCGTACGCGCTGCTCGGCGAGGTGGTGGAGCCGTTCCGCGACGACCTGCTGCGCCGGGTGGTACGCGGCGCGGTGGCCGGCGCGGCCGGCGGTCGGGCCGACGACGCGGCGGTGGCCCGGCTGACCCACCAGGTGGAGCTGGTCCGGGACACCTACGCCGGGCTGCTGATGGTGGTGCGCGGTTTCCTGTTCGCCTTCGGCGCCGCCGTGCTCGGCCTGCTCTCGCTGGCCGCGCCGGTGGCCCTGGTGGTGGCGGTGCCGGTGCTGGCCGGCCTCGGCCTGTTCGCGGTGGCGCTGCCGGTGATGGTGGCCCGGCAGCGGGAGTACGTGCTCTCCGACGAGCGGCTCGGCCGGGCCGTGGTGACCGCGGTAACCGGTCACCGCGACGTCACCGCCAGCGGCGCGCGGGACCGGGTGACCGACTGGGTCGGGGCGTCCGTCGACGCGCAGGCCCGGGTGGAGCGACGGCTGGCCACCATGGCCGCCACCCGCGGCCTGACCCTCGCGCTGGGGGGCTGGCTGCCGGTGCCGGCGCTGCTGCTGGCCACGCCGTGGCTGGTCCGTCAGGGGCTGGGGCCGGGTGCGGTGCTCGGCGCCCTGGTCTACGTGACGCGGGGGGTGCAGCCGGCCCTGCACAGTCTGGTCCAGGGGGTCGCCGCCGGTGGTCTGCGGTTCGCCGTCACCCTCGACCGGCTCCTGAAGGCCGCCGCGTCGTTCGACGGCACCACCGACCGGCCGGGACCGCCGCCCGCCCCCTCCGCATCCCCCGGTGCGGCCGTCGCCTGCGGGTCGGCCAGCTGCGGGTCGGCCGGTGGGGACGCCGCCTGCCCGGGCGCCGGCGGGACCGTCGGCTGCGGGTCGACCGGGTCGCTGGCACCGCCCACGGCACCGCGGGCCGGGTCGGCGTTGTCGCTGCGTGCGGTGACCTTCCGGTACGGTCCACACGCCGATCCGGTGCTCGACCACCTCGACCTCGAGGTGCCCGCCGGAGACCACCTGGTGATCGTGGGGGCCAGCGGGATCGGCAAGTCGACACTGGCGGGCCTGGTCGCCGGGGTGCTGCACCCGCAGTCCGGCACCGTCCACGTCGGCGGCTCGCCGGTGGCCGGGGCCACCCCGCGCCAGCTCGCCGACCGGCGGGTGCTCATCCCGCAGGAGGCGTACGTCTTCACCGGCACGCTCCGGGAGAACATCGACTATCTGGTCCCCGGACTGCCGGACGACGCGATGGACCGGGCGGCGGCCCGGCTGGGCCTCACCGGCCTGCTCGCCCGCCTCGGCGGCTACGACGCGCTGCTACGCCCGGCCGACCTGTCCGCGGGGGAACGCCAGCAGTTGGCGCTCCTGCGGGCCTGGCTCTCCCCCGCCGCACTGGTCATCCTCGACGAGGCGACCTGTCACCTCGATCCGGCGACCGAGGCTCGGCTGGAGGGTGCCTTCGCCGCCCGGCCCGGCACCCTCGTGGTGATCGCCCACCGGGTCAGCTCGGCGTTGCGCGCCCGGCGGGTACTGCTGCTCGATGGGCGGGCCGCGCTGCTGGACACCCATCAGGGACTACTTGCCCGGTCCCCGGCCTACCGCGCGCTGGTCGGCTACGGCGACCAGGGGACCACGCTGCCGGAGGCGGTCACAACCAACCCGACTCGCGGGCGATCCGCACCGCTTCCCAGCGGGTCCGCGCCCCGGTCTTCGCCATGATCCGGGACAGGTGGTTGCGTACCGTTCCGGCCGACAGCACCAACCGTTCGGCGATTTCCTGGACCGGATGCCCCTCGGCCACCACGTCGAGCACCTCCCGTTCCCGGTTGGTCAACGGGCTGTCGGCGACCTCCAAAGCCGCGACCACCAGGTCGGGGTCGAGGACGACCCGCCCCTCCGCGAGCTGACGGACCCCGTCGACGATCCGACCGGGCGGCACCTCCCGGCTCAGGAAGCCGATCCGGTGGCCGTGCTCGGCGAGCAGCGGCCCCAGCCGACCGGCACGTCGCTGCTCCACCAGGACCAGCAGCGCCCCCACCGGTGGGCCGGCGGGCCGGGACGGCGACCCGGTGCCGGCACGTGCGGTGACAGCCGGGTCGGTGCCCGGCTCCTCTTGGGCGGTCGGGTCGGTGCCCGGCTCCCGGGCGATCGGATCGGTGCCCGGCTCCCGGGCGATCGGATCGGTGCCCGGCTCCCGGGCGGTCGGATCGGTGCCCGACTCCTCCCGGGCGGTCGGGACGACGGCCCGCCTCTTCCCTGCGGCCGGGGCGGTGCCGGACTCCACCCGGGCGTCCAGCGAGGATTCGGCGGTGGGCTCGGCGGTAGCCAGGCGGACCAGTTCCGCCACGGTCAGCATGTCGAACTCGACCACGGCGACGTCGGGACGTTCGGCCCGGACAGCCGCCCTCAGCCGACGCGGACTGTCCACCTCGCCCACGATCTCGATGTCGTGTTCGGCGGAGAGCACCTGCGCGAGCGCCCCGCGGAGCAATCCGCCCTGGAGAGCGAGCAGCGTGCGAACCATAAGCGACTCCCGACATAAACCCCGTGTTGACGAAATGTGTGCGCTCGATGACGCACGGTTGGGAATCTTATTGACTTCGTAACGTGTTTGACACCCCTTCCCACCGGTATTCAGATCCAGCCGGCGTCCTGCGCCCGCTGGACAGCCTCCCACCGGTTACGGGCGCCGGTCTTGCGCAACACCGCGGACAGGTGGTTTCGCACCGTGCCGGGGGCGAGGTGCAGCTCGCCGGCGATCTCCTTTGTCGACAGGCCTCGGGCCGCAGCGGCGGTCACCTCGCGCTCCCGCTCGTTCAACGGATTGACCGCGGCGTCGAGCGCGGCCAACGCGGTCACCGGATCGATCGCCCGTCGCCCCTCGGCGACCAGCCGTAACTGGTCCAGCAATTCCTGGGGCGGCACATCCTTGGCGATGACTCCACGCACCCGCGCCCCTAGCGCCCGGCGCAGTACCCGGGCGGTTCGTCGGGAGGTCAGCACCACCACCGCGCACTCCGGTAGCCGCGCGTGCAGCTGCTCGGTCAGGGTCGCGGGGTCGTCGATCGCGTCCAGGTCGACCAGGACCACGTGCGGACGCCGGGTGATCACACCCTCGGCGAGGTGGCGGTCGGGGTCGCTCTCCCCGGCCAGCTCGAAGCCGGGGGTCGCGGCCAGCACCGCCGCCAACGCGGTACGCAACAGACCGGGCGGCCCCACCACCACTACCCGAATAGTCGGTGGACATGAGTTCGATTCCGGTTTTGCTGATCGGCCAGCATCCGAATCCGGTGACAGCTGTTTCCGGCTCGTCAGTTCTTCCACTCATGACATTTTCCCAACGGGGAGCCAAATAAGCCACAACTGTCAGAATGACGACGGACCGGAGTCGCAAAAATGGATGAAGCCCGTCAGGAGTGGAGTATGCAGTAAGTCCCCGTTTTCCGGGACGCGCGATCTCGGCCCGGCCACCCCGTCGGCATCGACCAGGCAGGAGCAAGGGTCGACTCCCGCGAAAGGAGCACAACGCACAATACCCATCCCCTGTCCGGGGATGGGTATTTCACGATGGCGTCACCTACGACGCTACGCAGTCGAGGGCCGACCCGGATGGGGCGGCCCTCGACTGAAAGATTGTCCGGCGGTGTCCTACTCTCCCACACCCTCCCGAGTGCAGTACCATCGGCGCTGGAGGGCTTAGCTTCCGGGTTCGGAATGTAACCGGGCGTTTCCCCTCCGCCATGACCGCCGTAACCTTATGAACATATCAAACAACACACACACCCACACCCGTGACCACTCACCCGGTGTGGGGGGTTGTCTGGTATTTGTTCAGAGTTGCACAGTGGACGCGTAGCAGCTTCGTAGTCAAGTCCTCGGCCTATTAGTACCGGTCAACTGAACCCGTTACCGAGCTTACATTTCCGGCCTATCAACCCAGTCGTCTAGCTGGGGGCCTTACCCCACCAAAGGTGGATGGGATACCTCATCTTGAAGCAGGCTTCCCGCTTAGATGCTTTCAGCGGTTATCCCTTCCGAACGTAGCTAACCAGCCGTGCCCCTGGCGGGACAACTGGCACACCAGAGGTTCGTCCGTCCCGGTCCTCTCGTACTAGGGACAGCCCTTCTCAAGTATCCTACGCGCACGGCGGATAGGGACCGAACTGTCTCACGACGTTCTAAACCCAGCTCGCGTACCGCTTTAATGGGCGAACAGCCCAACCCTTGGGACCTGCTACAGCCCCAGGATGCGACGAGCCGACATCGAGGTGCCAAACCATCCCGTCGATATGGACTCTTGGGGAAGATCAGCCTGTTATCCCCGGGGTACCTTTTATCCGTTGAGCGACACCGCTTCCACACGCAAGTGCCGGATCACTAGTCCCGACTTTCGTCCCTGCTCGACCTGTCAGTCTCACAGTCAAGCTCCCTTGTGTACTTGCACTCAACACCTGATTGCCAACCAGGCTGAGGGAACCTTTGGGCGCCTCCGTTACCCTTTAGGAGGCAACCGCCCCAGTTAAACTACCCACCAGACACTGTCCCTGAACCGGATAACGGTCCGAAGTTAGATACCCAAATCAACCAGAGTGGTATTTCAAGATTGCCTCCACCCATACTGGCGTACAGGTTTCACCGGCTCCCACCTATCCTACACAAGCCCATTCAGATACCAATGTCAAGCTATAGTAAAGGTCCCGGGGTCTTTCCGTCCTGCCGCGCGTAACGAGCATCTTTACTCGTACTGCAATTTCGCCGGGCCTGTGGTTGAGACAGTGGGGAAGTCGTTACGCCATTCGTGCAGGTCGGAACTTACCCGACAAGGAATTTCGCTACCTTAGGATGGTTATAGTTACCACCGCCGTTTACTGGCGCTTAAGTTCTCCGCCTCGCCCCCAAAGGAGCTAACAGGTCCCCTTAACGTTCCAGCACCGGGCAGGCGTCAGTCCATATACATCGAATTACTTCTTCGCATGGACCTGTGTTTTTAGTAAACAGTCGCTTCCCCCTGCTCTCTGCGGCCATACAACGCTCCACCCGCACGGGGCTTCACGTCTCCGGCCCCCCTTCTCCCTAAGTTACGGGGGCAATTTGCCGAGTTCCTTAACCACAGTTCGCCCGATCGCCTCGGTATTCTCTACCTGACCACCTGTGTCGGTTTGGGGTACGGGCCGCTAAGAACTCGCTAGAGGCTTTTCTCGGCAGCATAGGATCACTGACTTCACCTGAATCGGCTCGGCATCACGTCTCAGCCCTGTGTACCGCGGATTTGCCTACGGCACGGCCTACACGCTTACCCCGGCACAACCACCGGCCGGGCTCAGCTACCTTCCTGCGTCACCCCATCGCTTGACTACTACCCACCAGGTTCCTGCGCTCACCATTCTTGGTCCGAAGACCGCCAACAGCTCGGACAGTTAGCACAACAGGGTTCATCACGGGCGCTCTTTCGCGGGTACGGGAATATCAACCCGTTGTCCATCGACTACGCCTCTCGGCCTCGCCTTAGGTCCCGACTCACCCAGGGCGGATTAGCCTGGCCCTGGAACCCTTGGTCATCCGGCGGAAGGGTTTCTCACCCTTCTTTCGCTACTCATGCCTGCATTCTCACTCGTGCCGCGTCCACAACTAGGTCACCCCGCTGCTTCACCCCCGGCACGACGCTCCCCTACCCACCCACACACCTGCACCAGACACCAAAATGCCTGACGAAGTATCATGTGAGTGCCACAGCTTCGGCGGTGTGCTTGAGCCCCGCTACATTGTCGGCGCGGAACCACTTGACCAGTGAGCTATTACGCACTCTTTAAAGGATGGCTGCTTCTAAGCCAACCTCCTGGTTGTCTATGCGACCCCACATCCTTTTCCACTTAGCACACGCTTAGGGGCCTTAGCTGGTGATCTGGGCTGTTTCCCTCTCGACTACGAAGCTTATCCCCCGCAGTCTCACTGCCGCGCTCTCACTTACCGGCATTCGGAGTTTGGCTGATTTCGGTAAGCTTGTAGGCCCCCTAGACCATCCAGTGCTCTACCTCCGGCAAGAAACACACGACGCTGCACCTAAATGCATTTCGGGGAGAACCAGCTATCACGGAGTTTGATTGGCCTTTCACCCCTAACCACAGATCATCCCCCAACTTTTCAACGTTGGTGGGTTCGGCCCTCCACGCGGTCTTACCCGCGCTTCAGCCTGCCCATGGCTAGATCACTCCGCTTCGGGTCTAGAACATGCGACTACAACGCCCTCTTCAGACTCGCTTTCGCTACGGCTACCCCACACGGGTTAACCTCGCCACATGCCACTAACTCGCAGGCTCATTCTTCAAAAGGCACGCCGTC